>NZ_LT799414.1 GCF_900162725.1 Parabacteroides sp. Marseille-P3160
AGGAAGAAGATATCCATATCATCTTCCGAAATGATTTCACATTCATTCGCTCTAAAGAACAGCGATTTAGTATTGGGGCAATCCTCGTTGTATACATCATACGCACACATTTCTTGAGTTTGCTTATCATACATTAGTTGAACATCCGGATAACCGATTTGAGTGGCCTTGTCATATTCTTTTTTAACCGTATGGAAGAATTGATATCTGTCCGACCGGACTCCGGCGAAAACGAAGATAGGCGGATCCAATTGTTGGACAGAAGGTTTTTTCACCATCAACGGCGTAAGACTAAAGTCCGGATTGATCTTATAAACACTATCCGAGGATATCTCATTCAGAAGAATGTCTTTTCCTTTCTTTACAATTGGAAAACTTCCGGTAGAAATAAACAAAGACATTCCGTTTTCTAATTGTTCGATAAACTTCAAATCCAGCCTTTTCTCATAAGGGAGTTTGAAATCTTTCACCACATGGCCATCCTGTTTCGAAATAATGATATAAGGATTTCCCGTACTGTGAAAGGTGGCATAGCAGATTAGATGTTCCGCATCAAAGTTTGACATGTTCACGTATTGTCTTCCTTTTGAATGGAAGAAACTCCTCTTATATTGGCCTTCCTGATCGTATACGAATATTTTCTTTTTTTGCATGTCATTGATATAGAGCTCTCCGCGTGCTTTATCGAATGTCGCTCCTGAAGCCATGCTATATTCCTCTCCGCTTTGGCCTTGACGGTTTATTTTTTTAACGGCCTTGCCCTGTCTGTCAAAAAGGAGGATAGTCGCTTCTTTTTTCATACAATAAATGATTTTCTCA
>NZ_LT799415.1 GCF_900162725.1 Parabacteroides sp. Marseille-P3160
CTTTCCTTGAACTGAGACCTGAATAAGAATTTAACCTTTTATTGTTAAGGTAGCTAGGGTAAGTTCAAGTTCCTTTCCTTCGATTGATGTTCAAAAACAAAAATATGGAAAATTTTTATTTTATCGGTGTAGATGTATCTAAAAGAAAATTAGATTTCTGCGTAATGCTCCAAGGTAAGGTTTTGCGAGAGGATCAAGTCAGTAATCATCAACAAGCAATTAAAGCTTTGATTAATGAGTTTAAAAATGATTTAGGAATGGATAACAACCAGTTTTTGATTTGTGCTGAACACACGGGACAATACACATATCCTCTAATATGCGCCTGTAAATTACACGAATGCAAACTATGGTTGGAGAATCCATACCAGATCAAATATTCTTCTGGTATGCAACGCGGTAAGAACGACAGGATAGACGCAAAACGTATTGCTCTTTATGCATCTCGTTTCGGCGATAAGGTTCGCTATTATGATGGCCCAACCGAGCAGATAGAACGCCTTAAGCAATTAGAACGAGAGCGTGATCTTTACACCGGACATTTAGCTGCGTATAAAGCACAGCTAAAAGATCAGAAAGATTTTATGCCTGAAGATATTTATCAAAGGAAAGCTAAACGGCTGGATAGTGTAATGAGGAATCTTCAAACAGTAATTGCGAGCATTACGACTGAAATGGAGAACATTATTCGTTCGACGGAAGTATTGTATAGGCAGATGCAACTGTTGATGTCAGTGGATGGTGTAGGTAAAGTTGTTGCTCTAAATATGATTATTGAGACTGGTGCTTTTACTCGTTTTAATGATTCAAGGAAATTCTGTTGCCATGCAGGAGTAGCTCCGTTTTCATACACGTCCGGTAGTAGCCAACATTCGAAAAACAAAGTCTCACACAAAGCCAATAAATCCATAAAGAGACTATTACATTTGGCAGCTGTGTCTGTGATACATAAAACCGGGGGACAACTTAAAGAATATTATCTGCGAAAAGTTGATGAAGGGAAAAATAAAATGCTAGTAATTAATGCGCTAAGAGCTAAAATCGTAGCACGGATGTTTGCAGTTATAAAAAGAAATGAATTTTATGAACCTATTTATATCTAAAAAACTTGCAAAAATCATAAGAATATGAATGATTTATTTA
>NZ_LT799416.1 GCF_900162725.1 Parabacteroides sp. Marseille-P3160
AAAAGCGTAAACCGCCCCGGACCTTCCCCCTTATGCCAGGGGGAAGTCCAGTTATACGTACGAACGAATACATAATAGGTTCCTTTTTCCGGGAAAGTAATAGATGTCGTAGCGTCATTCACCGTTTTTCCCAGCCCATGAGCCAGCAAGTAGGAAGAGCCCATCAGGTCCATAAACTGCTGGTCAACTACCCAGCCTCCCTTTTGTTGAAAGCTCTCCGCCTCCACAAAAAGAGAGGCGGCTCGTGCCGACATCACACTTATAAATAACAAAAGAAGTAAGATTGCATTGCTTTTTCTCATAATAATATTCTATTTATATTCCAACCATGTAGTCACGTTTGTATCTGTATCCGAGATGAACCGGATCCAGCGGGCCTGAAAAGATTCAGGGAACAGATCTGTCTGTTTTTCTCCCGGCTGAACGGTATAGACGGCGTATTCCATCCAATCCCCATTCCCTGTCGGATCCACTTCCACCGTTATTTTTACCGGTTTTGAAGATTGATGCGATAAGGTTAACGTACGTTGGTCATAAAAACCAATTAAGTAAGGGTCGGAAGGAATCTTCGCCTTTACATCGGATTCCACCCAAGGACCTCCCTTGCCAACCGGTTTCCCTAATTTCCAAAGGTCGTCGATCACTCCTGCCCATACAGCCGCTTTCCCGTCTTCCGATACAATCACATGCGGATTGTTTTTACCCTCTTCCGGCGTAAGGCCTGTAAAGATAAGCATTCCGCGATAAGAAGCATAGTCGTTGATCCGGTAAGAATGGGAGGCGATCGGACGGATTTTAGCATATCCATCGGCATTTTCGGCCGGCAACTCATAGAAAGTACCATGACAGTTTAACAAATCACGCTCGGTTGCCACCTCACGGCAAATGCGTAATACTCCCTGATTGGTTAGAGAAGTATAGGTCTCATCGCCTAATGGAAGCCGCCATCTGCGTCCTTTATCATC
>NZ_LT799417.1 GCF_900162725.1 Parabacteroides sp. Marseille-P3160
CATTCGTACCTTTTTGTCGTTCATCCTCTTCTTTTTCGTAAAGAAAAGACTTCACGGAACTTCGAGTCTCCAGAAAGGAGGTGTTCCAGCCGCACCTTCCGGTACGGCTACCTTGTTACGACTTAGCCCCAGTCACCGGTTTTACCCTAGGACGATCCTTTGACGGTTACGTACTTCAGGTACCCCCGGCTCCCATGGCTTGACGGGCGGTGTGTACAAGGCCCGGGAACGTATTCACCGCGCCATGGCTGATGCGCGATTACTAGCGAATCCAGCTTCACGGAGTCGAGTTGCAGACTCCGATCCGAACTGAGAGAGGGTTTTGAGATTGGCATCCTGTCGCCAGGTAGCGCCCCTTTGTCCCCCCCATTGTAACACGTGTGTCGCCCCGGATGTAAGGGCCGTGCTGATTTGACGTCATCCCAACCTTCCTCACAGCTTACGCCGGCAGTCTTGTCAGAGTCCTCAGCTTTACCTGCTAGCAACTGACAATCAGGGTTGCGCTCGTTATGGCACTTAAGCCGACACCTCACGGCACGAGCTGACGACAACCATGCAGCACCTCGCAATAGGCTATTGCTAGCTACAACCTTTCAATCGTATTCCTAATGCGTTCAAACCCGGGTAAGGTTCCTCGCGTATCATCGAATTAAACCACATGTTCCTCCGCTTGTGCGGGCCCCCGTCAATTCCTTTGAGTTTCACCGTTGCCGGCGTACTCCCCAGGTGGATTACTTAACGCTTTCGCTGTAGGACTTACACTATATCGCAAATCCCTAGTAATCATCGTTTACGGCGTGGACTACCAGGGTATCTAATCCTGTTTGATTCCCACGCTTTCGTGCTTCAGTGTCAGTGATGGTTTTGTAAGCTGCCTTCGCAATCGGAGTTCTGCGTGATATCTATGCATTTCACCGCTACAACACGCATTCCGCCTACAGCAAACATACTCAAGGTGACCAGTTTCAACGGCAATTTTATGGTTGAGCCACAAACTTTCACCGCTGACTTAATTACCCACCTACGCACCCTTTAAACCCAATAAATCCGGATAACGCTCGCATCCTCCGTATTACCGCGGCTGCTGGCACGGAGTTAGCCGATGCTTATTCATAAGGTACATACAAAACGGGAC
>NZ_LT799418.1:0-57123 GCF_900162725.1 Parabacteroides sp. Marseille-P3160
GTCTTTCAATGAACTCTTTTGCTTGCGTCCGGCTGGTTATTGTCGAACGTGGGTGCAAAAGTAAACCTTCTTTTTGGCTTGTACAAATCTTTTTACCGGTTTTTTTGAGCTTTTTTTACAGGGAAAATATAAAGGGATGGGATAGAATGGAATAGAGAGGAGATGATTCGTAATTAAACGCTCTTTCTGAACGGGGGAATGGCTGTTTTTCTTCCGCCAGAGGCAAGGGGAAAAAGCGGAAAAACGGCGGAAAAACAGCCTTCGACTGCATCAAAGACATGGGAATAAACTGATTATGGCTAATTTACATATCCACACGGATCATTCGGCCAATCCGGTGCCGTATTTTCAGGTACTCCATGTTTTATTTTACCAAGGTGGGCCTGGTGGCTCACCATGATGGGCCACCAGGCCTACCTTGGTGTGTCTGCAGGCCCACCAAGGTGTAATAAAAAAACGAGTACGGGGAAATGGGGAAACGCATTGGCCCAGGAACCAGCTCTACCTTGATTAATCCCGGGTGATCAACTAAAGTCGAATAATAGACAGAATCACGAAGAATTAATATGAGTGACTGCAAATGTCTGTTTGAAAATGCATCTGTTACGAGAGAAGCTTCTTATCTTTGCGGTAGATTCATTGCATGGAAGAATGGCTAAAAAGAAGTTTTATGTGGTTTGGAAGGGACTTGATCCGGGCGTTTACGACAACTGGGAAGAGTGCAAAAGACAGGTGGAAGGACAGAAAGGCGCACGCTACAAGTCATTCGAGAGCCCGGAGGAGGCTCGGGAAGCTTGGGCAAAAGGCGCACCGGCGTATCCCGGGCGGCGGAAAGCTTCTGTGAAAAAAACAGATGGAGCCATCGGCAAGCCGATCCTGAATAGTCTTGCGGTAGACGCCGCCTGCAGCGGTAATCCGGGGGATATGGAATACCGCGGCGTTTATGCAGCGAATGGCCAGGAACTCTTTCACGTCGGTCCGATGAAAAAAGGCACAAACAATGTAGGTGAGTTTCTGGCAATCGTACACGGACTGGCTTTCCTGAAGAAAAACACTTCGGATCTGCCTCTCTATTCCGACAGCCGGAATGCCATCCTATGGGTACGAAACAAGAAATGCAAAACAAAATTGGAACGCTTGCCGGAGAACGAACCGATCTTCGACTTGATCGAACGGGCGGAGCACTGGCTCCAATCAAATACTTATACCACCCCGATCCTGAAGTGGGAAACGGAAGCCTGGGGTGAAATCCCTGCCGACTTCGGACGGAAATAAACGAAAGACATTACCTCTCCTCCCGGCGGAACGAACTCCTACTGGAAAAAGCAGCCGCCTACTTCACAAACGGCCAATAATTTTCGGGTGTAACGACCTCATAGGTCGAATGGGGATAGGTAACCGCAAAGGCTTTCGGCGGACGGCTCTTTGCCTTGCCATTCCATTTGAACTCGAACGCGTGCAAGACTCCATCCAGATCCTCTATTAAGTCTATTTCTTGTTGCTCATGGGTACGCCAAAAAAATAGCTGCGCAAAATTAGATGAATAGGAGTTTCGCTTCACTCTCTCGCTTACCATGAGGTTTTCCCATAACGCACCGACATCATTTCGCAACTCCAACGGGGCAAAGTTCGACAGTATGGCATTCCTTACGCCGTTATCATAGAAATATATCTTTTTCCCTTTCTTAATCTCATTTCGCAGATTCCGGCTGAACGAATCTAAGCGGAACACCACAAAACATTTCTCCAATAAATTGATATAGGTTTCAACCGTCCCCCGGTCCACTCCCAAGAGATTACTCAACTCATTATATGACACCTCGCTTCCTAACTGCAAAGCCAACGCCCTAACCAGTTTCTGGATAAGTTCCGGTTTCTTTATTCCCTTGTAGGCAAATAAATCCTTGTACAAATAATTATTGGTAAGAGCCATTAACGTGCGCTTCGCATTAGCCGGCTCTGTCACCACTTCCGGATAAAGCCCATAAATCATCCGGCTTTCAAGCAACCTGTTTTCTTCTCTTTCGGAAGAAGCTACGGCCAATTCGGACAAAGAGAACGGATATAAGTTATACTCTATCAATCGACCCGTTGCCGGTTCATTTATCTCATCCGCCATATCAAGTGAAGAAGATCCGGTGACAACAACCTGTGTCGACAGTTTCAAATCGCCAATCATCTTTAAGGTCAGACCTATATTTTTGACTCGTTGGGCCTCGTCTATAAAGGCCAAATCATATGACGAGAGCAAATGCTTTAACTCGGTAGAGGTCCTTCCTTCTAAAGCAAGGACATCGTCTACATTGTCGCAATTCAAGAAAAGCGCTTTGTCCGTCCCGTCCTGCAGTTCGGAAAGCAATGTCGTTTTCCCGACCTGTCTTGCTCCCAGCAGGACAATCACCTTTTTACGCCCGTAATCGGCCAATATTAAGTCCTTAATTATTCGTTTTATCATAAATTCTTTTTCTGCAAAGTTAATAACAAGAATAAGCAAACCGCAAAATTCGATATAATTTTATGGTTTAAACCACAGAATTAATACTACAATTGTGATTTAAGCCGCAGGATTCAGTATAAATTTACGCTTGAGCCATGATTATTTAAAAGATGAACCATGGCCATTCCATCAAAGCCTGATCGTCCTTTGAAATAATTAAAAGATTTACTTCCTTTGCATAATCTTATCATTAAAAGAAATATTGAAACAACCTACAATTAGATATTGCTAAAACACATAAAAATGAGAAACATATGCTTCCTTTTAATCGCAATTAATTTTCTTCTTTCTTGTTCAAAAGAGGATAAATTCGGAGAACCGGTGATTTATAATATACAAGGTAAAGTTGAAAAGGGGCCTTTTGTTAGTGGTTCAACCATAACCGTTCAGGAATTAGATGCTTCAATGAACCCAACCGGACGTACATTTAATGAGACTATCTCGGATAATGAAGGTAATTTTCTCATGGGATCTACTGAATTAAATTCCCCCTATGCTCTTTTAACCTCAAACGGATATTATTTTAATGAAGTTGAAGGAAGATTGTCCAGCGGGCAAATCACATTACAAGCGTTGGCAGATTTCTCGGATGCCGAGAATGTAAATATAAATATGTTTACACATTTAATAAAAGATCGGGTTCTGAAATTAATAAAAGAAAACGGATTGTCCTTCAACGATGCAAATAAGCAGGCCCAAAAAGAATTGCTAACTCTTTTTGGACTTCAGGCATATTCTTCTTCTACCGTTAGTTCTTTCTCAATTACTTTAGGAACAAATGAGGCCGGCGCATTAATTGCCGTTTCCTCTACTCTTTTAACCGATAAATCGGATGCCGAAGTTACAGAATATATGGCTTCGATCCGGAAAGAGTTTACAGACAACGGATCTTTAGGAGAATCAGCAAGGGAAAAATTATGGAGAAACGCTATAAAGATTGATTGGGACAGAATAAAAAGTAATGTCGTTGACCGATATAAAGAGTTAGGAAAAGAGATTTCAGTAAAAGATTTATCTTGGTTTATTGATTGGGACAAAGACGGAATTGCAGGCAATGAATTAGGAGAAGAAGGAGTAACCCCGATCCTTAAGTTTGATATAGACACCTTATTTGTTCCCTCTTCGGGCGGAGATCATAAGATAAAAATCGAGACAAACATTCCTATAAGCTTGAATCCAATTTCTTTAGAAGAACCGCCTTATAGCATTTATATACCAGAGGAGTTTTATATATATGAAAAAGATTCGATCGGTTATTCAAGGAAAGAACTGACATCTGATAATTACATAAATATAAGCATTCGTCCTGCCTCTTCCCGTTTGATGGAACCCTCCGAGATTACGATTTATAGCATGGATGGAAAAAGAAGCGCCCGGCTAGTGATCGTGCAAGAAGGAGATCTGACGAAACCCGTATCTTTCACAAAAGAAGGAATAGGTGCTCTCTCAACATTAATGGATCGAATGAACAATTATTCTTCTTTAATGTATACGATGGAAGCCTTTTATACCCAATGTTGGGATCATGATTTTCCTGATTATTTTAAACATAGGATTAATCCATCCGACCCTTACATAAACGATCTTTTTTCTGAGAGTTATGCAATAATTAATCAACTTAATATCTTTGAAGAACGCTCCGAAGATCGATATGTGATTTCGGCATTTAGAACGCTGAAGGCTCTACTATATTACCAGATGGAGGTACTTTGGGGAAATGTCTTTTATGTCAATTCGACAAATTGGGAAGAAAACTGGAATAGCCGACAAATGGAGGCAGAAGAACTTTTTCCTCTTTTTGAAAGTGATTTGTTATACTCCATATCAACCTTCTCAAAAAACAATTGGGACTTTACAACATATAATATGGCCTTTCCGAATGAGGATTTTCCTTCCATGATTTTAATACGGATATATATGCATTTAGGAAAATATTCGCAAGCATTATCTTTATTGAAGGATATAATTAACAAGGGAAATTACTCTTTGGAATCGACAAGACAAGCTTCTTTGAAGGATAAAAGCAAAGAACTTATTTATGCCTACCTATCAGAGTCCGGCAATCAGAATATATTTAGAAAAGTTATTGAAGCAAATGACGTTATACCTGTTTTTTCTTTTACAGAGGTACTATTGAGTATTGCTGAATGTGAGTACAAACTGAATAATATTAGCCAAGCCGTTTCTTTCTTGAATCAAGTAAATAAGGTTCGTAACATTCCTTTAGCCCAATCTTCCAGTTTTTTAACGGACTTAAAAACGGCTTGGAAGAGCGAGCTAAAAGGAAGTGGCACCTATTTTCCTTTTTTAAAACGCAATGGAATTGCAACGAGTGAATTGGGGATACAATCCTATCAACTTCTATACCCAATTCCTCTGTCTGAAATAATGCGAAACCCTAACGCGAAGCAGAATCCGGGATATTAATAACCTACAAATAATAGACGGAAAACGATTGATATGGTAAACATCGCGCCGAAACATATTTCCATTATTATTTCGACCTATAATCATCCCGAATGGTTAGAGAAAACCCTGTGGGGATATGAATGCCAATCGTATAAAAACTTTGACGTGCTGATTGCCGATGACGGCTCCGGAGAAGAGACGGCAACGCTGGTCAAGCAGTTCCAAAGGTCAAGCGGATTAACGATCAAACACGTCTGGCATCCGGATAACGGTTTCCAGAAATGTGAGATACTCAACCGGGCGATTATGAATACGGAGGCGGATTATTTGATCTTTACCGATCAGGATTGCAATCCTATGGGTACGAAACAAGAAATGCAAAACTCTGTTGGAGCGTGTACCGAAGAATGAGCCGATCTTTGATCTCATCGAGCGGGCGGAACGGTGGTTGCATACAAATATTTAACTACACAGATACTAAAGTGGGAGACGGTCGAATGGGGCGAAATACCCGCGGACTTCGGCCGGAAATAGAATAATAATCTATAATTTAGCAAGCTAATGTTTAAAATGTCAATTGTTACCGTTACATTAAATCATAGGGAATTACTTGAGTGTACAATGTTATCGGTTATAAATCAGACCTACAGTAATATTGAATATATTATTGTAGATGGAGGTTCGACGGATCATTCTATTGAATTAATAAAAAAGAATGAATCACATATAACAAAGTGGATTACGGAGAAAGATGAAGGAATCTATGATGCGATGAATAAAGGGGCTCGTTTGGCTTCAGGAGATTATCTTTGCTTTCTTAATAGTGGAGATATGCTAGTCTCTGATAATACGATCGAGCAGGTCGTAAAGGATATAGCATCAGGAAAGGACGCAAGTATCTTTTATGGTAATATTTGCGTGAAGAATTCGGAAAACGCATTAAAAGAAAAGAAAGCTTCGGAACCGACCAACAAGCAGCGTATGTTTTTCTGCCATCAAAGTGCATTTGTTTCCATCAAATGGTTACAGAAGTATCCTTTTGATACTCGCTATAAAATGTCTGCGGACCTTAAATTTTTCAAGCAATGCTTTTATGCCGATTGCGTCTTTAAGCATTTGGACTATCCGATTGTAATCTATGATCGGTCAGGCATTTCTCACCGGAATAGAAATGCAGGGCTCAGAGAAAATGTTGCAGTTATAAAGGAAATGGATCATGGAATTAGTAGGCTTCTTTTCTTATTTCTATTATATATTGTTCTCTATTGGAGAATGTTGAATAATAAATCGTAGATTTGACTTTTCAATCGTATAGTTTAGATAATAACTGTTTAAATTTTGCTCGTTAATTTGTTTCGCTCTGTTTTTTAGGGTAGTTGATTCATTTGCGAAGTGAGAATAGCGGGCTATTTGAACTAAGCAAAGGGAGCAAATACACAAAAACAAGACAAACAAATAACGAAATGCCTTTCTTAAAATGCTTTCGGAAAATTTAAACAGTTAATTAAGAATAAAAAACAAGGAATGAGAATAGCATTTGATGCGAAACGTATAACGCACAATAGTACCGGACTTGGAAATTACAGCCGTTTTGTGGTAAATACACTTTGTACCTTCTTCCCCGGCAATGACTATCTGCTTTATGCTCCTGATCGGGGGAAAGAGGAATTAAGGAATCAGGTGAAGCAGGACGACAGCATTTCTTATATTTATCCCCGATCGGGTGGTAAGTTACAGTCCTCTATCTGGAGAACATGGGGCATCCCGTCCAGTTTGAAAAAGGAGAAGGCCGATCTGTTTCATGGACTTAGTAACGAACTGCCGCTCAATATAAAGAAGAGTGGAGTTCCTTCGGTCGTCACGATCCACGATCTCATATTTCTCCGTTATCCGTCCTATTATAAAAGCATAGACCGGGTTATCTATAACTACAAATTTAAACAAGCATGTCTGAATGCAAATAAGATTATTGCGATCAGTGAGATGACGCGCCGGGATATTCTTTCGTTTTATCCTATTCCGGAAGACAAGATAGAGGTCGTTTATCAAAGTTGTCATGCTACCTTTAAGCAGCGCCAAACAGAACAGGACAGACAGCGTGTCAAAGAGAAATACCACCTCCCTTCCGCTTATATCTTATATGTAGGAAGCATGGAACAGCGGAAAAATTTACTACTACTTGCCAAAGCCCTAAAAAATATCCGGGAAGATATCAAAGTTGTTGCGGTAGGTAAAAGAACGCCTTACGCCTTTCTGGTCGAATCGTATATAAAAGAAAATAAAATGGAAGGCAGGCTTCTGTTGCTCCACAACGTTTCGTTTGCGGACTTGCCTGCTCTTTATCAGATGGCTTCCTTATTCGTCTATCCTTCTTTTTTTGAAGGATTTGGAATTCCTATCGTCGAAGCGTTGTATTCTCATATTCCGGTCATCGGAGCAACAGGCTCATGCCTGGAAGAGGCGGGTGGTCCGGATTCGTTGTATACAGATCCCAATAATCCTGAAGAATTACAGCAGTTGATAGAACATATCCTGCAGAATCCGTCTGTTGCAGAGCAGATGTGCCTGAAAGGAGACGCATATGTCCGTCGGTTTGAAGACGAAGTAATCGCATCACAGATCATGAATCTCTATGTAAATCTTAAATAAGATCCGTTGAAAATTTATATTGAACAAAAAGATTATCTATTTTTGTAAGCAATGCGATAGATCATAGAAACAATGAAAACATACGATTATCTTATTGTCGGATCGGGTTTGTTCGGCTCCGTTTTCGCTCAAAAAGCAAAAGAAAAAGGGAAACGTTGTTTGGTTATAGATAAGCGTAGCCATACCGGAGGAAATATTCATTGCAAAAATAAAAACAGTATCTTGGTACATGAATACGGAGCGCATATTTTTCATACGGATAATGAAGAGGTTTGGCAATATGTAAATCGGTTTACAAAGTTTAATCATTATATAAATTCTCCCCTTGCCAAATACAAAGGACAGCTATATAATCTGCCTTTTAATATGAATACATTTAATAAGCTGTGGGGAGTAAACACGCCACAAGAAGCAAAATTAAAATTAGAAGAGCAACGAAGACCGTATGTTCACCTTGTTAATCCGGTAAATCTGGAAGAACAAGCCTTGAAATTATGTGGAGAAGAGATTTATCGTATATTTATCAAAGAATATACTGAAAAACAATGGGGACGACCTGCCACAGAATTACCGGCATTTATTATAAAACGTCTACCTTTTCGTTTCGTCTACGATAACAACTATTTTGATGATCCGTATCAAGGAATACCGATAGAAGGATATAATTCGTTAATAAGTAATCTGTTAGAAGGGATAGAGATTAAAACAGATGTTAATTATTTTCAAAACAGGCCTTATTTTGATAATCTGGCGGATAAGATATTGTTTACTGGCTGTATTGATGAGTTCTTCAATTATGAATATGGATGTTTAGAATATCGAAGTTTACGTTTTGAACACGAGCTGTTGGATATAGAAGATTTTCAAGGAAATGCGGTCGTTAATTATGATGAATCGGCAATTCCTTATACCCGTATCATTGAACATAAACATTTTCAATTCGGCAAACAGCCTTTCACTGTTATAACAAAAGAATATCCGCAATCGTATCATGCGGATAATGAGCCATATTACCCGGTCAACGATCAAAAAAACACTCAATTGTTCAATTTATACAAAGAACGTGCTTCCTCTTGTCCCGATAAATTATTTGGCGGTCGATTGGCACAATATGCCTATTTTGATATGGATGATACGATAGCGGCGGCATTAAAGTTAGCTCAAAGAGAATTCTATAAATAAACAAAGTATCGGATGAAGAAATTTTATTTATCTAAAAATTATAAAGAAATATCCAGCGCCGGAAACAAAGCCAAGACTGATATAGAACAAATTCTTGTAGAATTAGGGTTTAAAAATGCAGGCATAAAGCAAACAATAAATAAAAACAATATATCCGGATTCTTTTTAACTTTAATCTCTGTGCTGAAATTACCATTTTCCATATCTAAGGATAGTATTTTGGTACTACAATATCCCTTTAAAAAATATTATAATTTTGCATGTCGTATGGCTCATCTTCGTGGATGCAAAGTAATTACCGTAATTCATGATTTGGGCACTTTTCGCAGACAGAGACTTACTGCGGCTCAGGAAATAAAGCGATTGAGTTTTTCTGATTTCTTAATCGTACATAATCGGTTCATGGAAAAATGGTTGTCTGACCAAGGCTATCGAAATCCGATGACCTGTTTGGAAATCTTTGATTATCTTTCAAAAACACTCCCTTTGGATCATAAAATCCCGGATATTCCTTGTCAGGTTATATATGCAGGAGGGTTGAGTTATAAAAAGAACCGATTTCTATATGCTTTGGATACCTATATTAGTAAATGGTATTTTAATTTGTACGGAAGCGGATTTGAAAAGGATCGCATTAAAAATAAAGACTGTTTTAATTATTTAGGGTTTGTCCCTTCTGATCAACTGATCGCTACAGCACAAGGAGATTATGGTTTAGTTTGGGACGGGGAATCTATCACAACCTGTTCAGGCAATTTCGGTGAATACCTAAAATATAATAATCCTCACAAGATGTCTCTTTATATTAGATGCCATCTTCCGGTTATCATCTGGAAACAAGCCGCTTTAGCTTCTTTTGTGGAAAAGAATGGAATAGGAATTTGTATAAATTCTTTACAGGATTTAAAAGAGATTATACCTTCTGTTTCGAGAAATGAATATGTAGTCATGAAAGAAAATACAATAAAAATAAGCGAGAGGCTATCTACCGGTTATTATTTAAAACATGCACTAAACCATATTGAAAAACGATTGGAAAAAGAATAATACTGTTTTTAGAGCGGCGCTATGTACGCCTCTTTTTACATTAACCAGGCAAGTTAATTTAATATCGGAGGATATTTACACATATTTAATCATATTCAAAAGGCATTTCCTTTCGCTTGGAATAAGAGCGCCAGAATTGATCCCGGTATAAGAGAATTTTACGTGTAGCTGTTTCTATATCCGCTCCGCGGGCTGTCGCATATTCCCGGGCCAATAAACGGAAGAAATCTTCTTTACCCCAAAGACGGGCAAAGTTACGATAACCTTTCTCTAAAGAGACCGGGCCGAAAGCCATCCGGTTGAGGTCGATTAAAGAAAAATAAATCAGGTTTTGCTCTTTATGAAATAAGATATTCCCCGGAGAATAGTCCTGATGGTAAATACCGGCTTCATGAAGGCGGGCGGTATATTTAGCGAAGGCAACAATAATATCTTCCCTGCCTGCAATTCCTCCTTCTCCAAACTCATAGAAACATCGTTCGTAGGGAGATTGTAAGCTGACAAAATAACTTCTCTCGATCAGTCCGCCTCTTTTTAACAAAATAGAGGCGATCGGCCTGGGGGTCTCGAAACCTAAGTTCAGTAGTTTTAAGGCATACGCATAGGCTCGTACACTTTTAGGCGGTCGAAGATAGGTATATGCCAGCCGGTTGATCCAGATCGGAACCTTATATTGCTTCACATTCAGCAATGTTCCCTCTATATCGAATACTTTTATTTCATTTCTTCCCTGATAAATCGTCGTTCCTCCTTGTGCAAACCGATCGGGGATTTGATGGATAAAGGAGGTATATTGTTTATATTCAGGATTTATAATGGTTCTCATCTCTGTCTGTTTGTTGTTTTTGCAGAAAGGCTTCCACTCTTTTTACCACATCCATGGGAAGGATCTGCGTCATACAGGCCCAATCGCCCCGGTAGCATTTCTTCTCCCCATAGATGGAGCAGGGACGACAAGGGAGATCCAACTGAATGGCATTCTCCAAGTCCTGATGGTAACCATAGAAGCCGCTGTAGGGGTGAGTCGCCCCCCAGATGGAGAGAACCGGTGTACCGACCAGGGAGGCGAAGTGCATATTCGCAGAGTCCATGCAGAGCAGGACATCCAACCGGCTGATCAGCATCAACTCCTGATCCAGCGAACAAATGCCGACCATGCTTTTCACATGTGGGTATTTCGCTTCCCAACGGGCCAGCATCTCTTCTTCCTTCCCTCTTCCTCCGAAAAGGAAAAGGCGGAAATGCTTTTTTTTAGAAAGTACGGCAACAACTTCTTCCATCGCTTCCAGCGGATAGATCTTTCCCCGGTGTTTGGCGAAAGGAGCAATGCCAACCCATGGCTCCTGCTTGACCCCGGCGATGCTTTCCAAAGCCTTCCTATCCGGTTTTTCTTCCGAAAACAGCGTCCGGAAGGTGTCCTCGTATTTCAATCCGCCTTTCCGGAAGACATCGGCGTAGCGTTCGGTCATCAACGGGAGAGGCTTCAGCTTTTTGTGATACATCCGGGTCAACGCCTCCCGCTCCTTCCTGGCCTTGTCCAGGACATAGACCGGCCTCTTTCTCCATTGGAAAAAGGTACGGATGATCTTGGTTCGGATCACATTGTGCAGATCCAGGACGAGGTCGTAATCGTACCGTGAGAAAGCGGTGGCAAAGCGCAGGAGCCCGCATAAAGTTTTTTCGGAAGTCTTCGTGTTAATTCCGATAATGTTTACATTCGAGGGGCGATGAAGGAAAATAGGCATCAAAAAGGATTGCGTCAGAACCGTAAAAGAGTCCTGAGGATTTGCTTTGGCCGCAGAATAGATGACGGGGATCGTCATGGCGACATCCCCGATAGCGGAAAGACGTATCACTAAAACGTTTGCCATCCGGTTTTATTTCCCGTATAAAACGGGGTTTAACGTCGGGTCATTATACATTTTCATTTGTTTGTAGACCTTCATATATTTTCGTCCGGCCTGTATGTCATCCAGCAGTTGGTCGAGCGCTGTGCACAAGTCCTTTTTCTGTTCCATTAAGACGGCCAGCTTCTTCTCGCATTTTTCCTTGTGTACGGCATCCGTATCCGTCCGTTCCGCCTCCTGCCGCATATGATAAATCTTCAACAACAGAATCGACAGGCGATCGACTGCCCACGCCGGGCTTTCAGTATTAATCGTTGCATTCGGCAAAGGCTGTATCTTTTTATATTTCTCGAAGAAGAAACTGTCGATCAACTCAACCAGATCGGTACGGTCCTGATTCGATTTGTCGATACGCCTTTTTATCGCCAGCGCCTCGACCGGATCGATCGACGGGTTCCGGATGATATCTTCCAGATGCCATTGGACTGCGTCGATCCAATTCTTCAGGTAGAGGTAAAACTCGATGCTTTTTACTTCATATGGGTTACGTACGGTTGCATTTACATCATCTTTCAGATGGTAGTCCGCCGTCGCCTTCTCGAATATGCTGTAACTTCTTTCACTAAAATTCATAAGCCGAGTATTTTTGGGTACGTTCGGCAAAGATACAAATAAAAAAAATCCAATTAAAACAAACTGACGCCATATTGAACCGCATACATCACGACGACATACCGGCAGAACTTGCCGATCAGCATGCAAATCGTCACGATATATAGATTGGCGCGCATATACCCCAAGGCAACAGCCATCACGTCCCCAACGAAAGCGACAAAGCTGAACAGCGCCATATAAGCGCCTTTCTTATTGAGCCAAACCTGCATCTTTTCAATTTTTGCGGGGTCGATCTTCAGGTATTTCTCGATCCATTCCAGTTTGCCGAGCCGTCCCAGGAAATAGTTGGTCATTCCGCCCAGCCAGTTGCCCAGTGTTGCAATGACGACACACGGCCAGGGAGCCAGTCCGGCCACCAGCAGCCCGGCGAAGATAAAATCCGAACTGAAAGGTAAGATGGTTGCAGCCAGGAAGCAGGCCGTAAAAAGGCCCACATAGCCATACTGCATCAAGAACTCAAGCATATTCGATTCTTTATATGAAGTTACAAAACTAATTAAAAAGGAATAGAAAAGCATTCCGAAGAGATGTAATTCCAAGGCTTTTGTACTTTTTAAAGAAGGATAAGCATTGCTTCTGAAATATTTGCTATCTTTGAAGTGCATCAATTTTTATTGAAAAGCAAATGAGAAAAAAAGTTGGAAAGATATATGCCGTTTTGTTACTGCTCTCTCTTTGTTTGAACATTTCAGCGCAAAGCTTGGACCAGGCAAAGAAATTGTACAATGAAGGGAAATATGAAGAGGCCAAGCCGGCCTTTGAGAAATTGGTAAAGCAATCTCCGAATAACTCCTCCTACAATCATTGGTACGGCGTCTGCTGCTATGAGACAGGCGATTTTGAAGAAGCCAAGAAGCATCTGACCGTGGCGATGAAGAAGAAAGTTCAGGAAGCCTACCGCTATCTGGCCGAGATTCATATGCGCGAGTACGATTTTGGGGATGCTACGGATCTATGGGAGCAATATATCGATCTCTTAACTAAGAAGAAAGAAAGTACGGAAGAATATGAAGCCCGGTTGAAACAGGCCCAGAATCTTTTACGGATGGTAGACAAGACGGAGGACGTACAGATCATCGACAGCGTCCTGGTAAATAAGGAGGATTTCCTTACGGCTTACCAATTGAGCGAAGAAAGCGGGACGTTACTCCCCTACCGGAATTTCTTCGAGGGAGGGAAAACAGTGGAATCGACGGTCTACATTAATCAGAAAGCCGACAAGATCTATTTCGGGCGCCCCGATGAGAAGGGTGTTTATTCGCTCTATTCCCAGTCGAGGCTGATGGATAATTGGGGAGACGAACGTAAATTGAAGGTGGATCCATCCAGCAAGGAAGATGATAATTATCCTTATGTCCTTTCAGACGGGGTAACGGTTTATTATGCTTCGAAAGGGAGCGGCTCTATCGGGGGATATGATCTGTTTGTGACTCGCTATAATACGAGCAACGATTCATTCCTGGCGCCGGAACAATTGGGGATGCCTTTCAATTCCGTGGCGAACGATTATATGATCGTCATTGACGAGACAAAGGGGCTGGGATGGTTTGTGACCGACCGGAACCAGCCGGAAGGGCAGGCCTGCGCCTATTTATTCATACCAGATCCTTCGCGCAAGCGGATTGAAAGCGAGGATTACGAATGGAAGAAAAACAGGGCGATGCTGACTTCCATTGCGGCGTCCTGGAAGCCCGGAGCGGATTACAGCAAACAAGTCGAGCTGGCTCATGCCGCCTTGCCTTACGGCAAAAAGGAGAGGCAGAAGGACTTTGAATTTATAATCAACAATTCGCTTGTTTATTACACGCTTAATGAAATCAACAGCCCGGAAGCAAAAGGGTTCTATGAAAAGGCGCTGGCATTGAACAAGCAGATTGCCGGATTGGAGAAGAAAGTTTCCGAATTGCGGGCAAAGTATACGAAAGGAAGCCCCGCTGTTCGTGAACAACTGAAAACAACCATTCTTCAGGCGGAAGAACAACTGGCCGGTTTGTATCCGCAACCCAGGGAATTGGAAAAGAAAGCGCGGAATGCAGAAATTATATATCTGAGAAAAAAATAATCTACTCTATAATTTTCCAGCCTATGCTATTAAATATTATCATTATTATCTTTTTAATTGTTCTGGCAATTTTTCTCCTTTTGTTGGAAATCTTTCTTTTGCCCGGTATTACGATTGCCGGCATCGGAGGGATTTTGTTTGGCTTGGGAGGAATCATATTCGCTTATACGATAGGGACGATGGCCGGCCATGTAACACTGGCTTTAGCGGTTCTTATCTTTACCGGATTGTTCTTTTGGTTGCTTCGCTCCAAATCGTTCAGCCGGGTAGCGCTGAAAACAAATGTCGATTCGACGCTGGCTTCCGTTCGGAATATGGGCCTGGAAGTCGGGGAAGAAGGTATTGCCATTTCACGGTTGGCACCTATCGGGAAGGCCCGTTTCGGAAACCTGACCGTCGAAGCGAAATCGACGGGCGAATTCATTGATGTGGATACCCCTGTCGTTATTGTCCGTATCGACGGTTATAACGTAGTTGTAAAAGTGAAGGAAGACATTAATAATACAAACCATAATTAAAAACAAGAAAGATGACGGAATTAAGCATTTTGCCTATTCTACTATTAGGCGCCGCCTTTATTTTATTGTGCATATTCTTCTATTATGTACCCTTTCTCCTTTGGATTTCAGCCAAAGTATCCGGCGTAAACATATCGTTGGTACAGTTATTTCTCATGCGGATCCGTAAGGTCCCGCCCGGAATCATTGCCCGTGCGATGATTGAAGCGCATAAGGCCGGATTGAAAACGTTGACCCGTGACGAATTGGAAGCGCACTACTTGGCCGGCGGCCATGTAGAACGTGTCGTACATGCATTGGTTTCGGCTTCAAAAGCGAATATCGATCTATCTTTCCAGATGGCGACCGCGATCGACCTGGCCGGCCGGGATGTTTTTGAGGCCGTACAGATGTCGGTTAATCCGAAGGTCATCGACACACCTCCCGTAACGGCCGTGGCAAAAGATGGCATCCAGTTGATCGCCAAAGCGCGTGTAACGGTCCGCGCCAATATCAAACAGCTCGTCGGTGGAGCCGGCGAAGAGACGATTCTGGCTCGTGTCGGAGAAGGGATCGTGTCTTCCATCGGTTCGTCGGGTAGCCATAAAAGCGTATTGGAAAATCCGGACTCCATCTCGAAACTGGTTCTGAGTAAAGGCTTGGATGCAGGTACCGCTTTTGAGATACTGTCTATCGATATTGCCGATATCGATATCGGTAAGAATATCGGCGCCGTTCTTCAGATGGATCAGGCGCAGGCTGATAAAAATATCGCCCAGGCAAAGGCCGAGGAACGCCGGGCCATGGCAGTCGCTTCCGAGCAGGAGATGAAATCCAAGGCTCAGGAGGCCCGCGCCAAAGTGATCGAAGCGGAAGCCGAAGTCCCCAAAGCCATGGCCGAAGCATTCCGAAGTGGTAATTTAGGCATCATGGACTATTACCGAATGAAGAATATCGAGGCGGATACCTCCATGCGCGATTCAATCGCCAAACCGGGAAGCGGTCCGTCCAAACCCATCAAGGACTAATTCCATGGGACGAATTATCCCTCCGTCGGAGTTGATAATCAATTCCGACGGTAGTGTTTTCCATCTCCATCTCCGCCCGGAGCAGTTGGCGGAGCGAGTGATCTTGGTCGGAGATCCGGACCGGGTCACGATGATTGCCCGCTACCTGGAGGACGTGGAATGCGATGTTTCCAGCCGGGAGTTTCATACCGTCACCGGCCGATACAAAGGCAAACGGATTTCCGTCGTTTCCCATGGGATCGGAAACGATAATATCGACATTGTCCTGAATGAATTAGATGTTCTGGCGAATGTAGATTTCCAGACGAGGGAAATCAAACCTGCATTTACCCGATTATCCTTAGTGCGTATCGGCACTTCGGGAGGGTTGCAACCTTTTGTCCCGATCGGCAGTTATGTTGCCGCCGAGAAATCCATCGGGTTCGACGGAGTCATCTATTTCTATGCGGGAAACGAGAAAGTGCGCGACACTGCTTTTGAAAAAGAATTACTTGCCCGATTGGATTGGAAAGTGAAGGAACTGCATCCTTATGTCGTATCGGCGGACGCTTCTCTTATCGAACAGATCACGCAGAAAGATATTTTCCGGGGCGTGACCATTGCCGCCAATGGTTTTTATGGTCCCCAAGGGCGTGAATTGCGCCTTCCGCTGGCGGATCCGGAGCTGAACCGGAAAATTGAAGCCTTTGATTTTAACGGGTGTTCCATTACCAACTATGAGATGGAGAGTTCCGCCCTGTCCGGTCTCGCCGCCTTAATGGGACACCGAGCAATGACGGTATGCTGCATCATCGCCGGCCGTGTCGACCAGCGGATGAACACAGACTATAAAGACAGTCTTCCCCGCCTGATAGAGCTTGTCTTGGATCGTATATGATCAAAATTTAGCAATAAAGAGATTTTACCGGAGCTTCTATCCCTTTCAGTTTCAGATCTTCCTAATTTACTGAAGACATATTCGTAAATGATTAAAATGGCTATTTTAACAAAAAAGATCATAAAAATACCCTGTTTATGGTATTTTTTAGTGTTGTTAAGAAGTCTTACTTTGCACTTAAATAATGCATATGTCAACTAGTATTCAAAATTAATCAGAAAAAAACCAAAAATCACACTTCTAAGCGGTACAATGCAATGTTGTGTTCTTATAAGTGCATAAAATAGTAAAATATTTACTTATAATAAAAATGAGTATCTCTTTCATCCGACTGCAATTGGCTTCAAGAGATACTCGACACTAAATTTTCATTTAGATATGGCAAATTTATATTTTTTCCTAAAGAGTTCCAAGCAATTTTTCTATTTCTTTATCAACAACCTGTTCAAAATAAAAACAAACAGGTTATGGGGATTGGGTATGATAGTAACTTTCCTCTCTTTCTTTTTTACCATCCAAACATTTGCCCAAAATGTTCAAAGCCCTATTTTAGAAGGGTATGTTTATGATTCTTATTCAAAGCAACCAGTTATTGGGGCCACAGTAATTGTTGAAGGTAGTACGATTGGAACCGCAACAGATGCCAATGGGAAATTTACCCTTAGAGTGAACCAGGCATTGCCGGTTACGATTAAAACATCGTATCTGGGCTATAGGCCGGAGGAAACTCTCGTGTTTGAGACTAAGGCGATTCAAATTGCGTTGAAAGAGGATGCTAATAAGCTGAAAGAAGTAGTTGTTATCGGTTATGCTCAATCTTTGAAAAATACAGTTACTTCGGCTGTATCTACAATTAAGATAGATCAAATTGACAATGTACCTTCTGCCAGTATTACAGAAAAATTACAAGGAGCTGTTCCAGGATTATTGATAGCTCGAAATACGGGAGCTCCGGGTGCAAGCTCTTTTATTCGTTTACGTGGTGCAACATCACTTGGAGGAGGAGGCCCTCTTTATATCATAGATGGTGTAGCTACCACGGGTAGTTCCCAACAGATAGATCAATCTCAAAGCGCCGATCCATTGGCTGAGTTTAATCCGGAAGATATTGAGACAATCACCGTACTAAAAGATGCAAGTGCGACAGCAGCATATGGAGCTCGGGGAGCCAATGGAGTAATTCTTATTACAACCAAACGTGGGGTTCGTAATTCGCAGACGCGTGTGAACTTTAAGGCAGAGATTGGATTATCTAAATCTGGCAAGTTATGGGAATTAACTACGGGTCCCGAACATGCTGAAATTGTAAACGAGGCATATAAGAATGATGGGAAATGGGATCAGAGGCCTTTTAAGCCTGTGAGTGAGGGAGGAATCGGTCTTCCTGAAGAACAAGGTACTTATTATCGCGTTCCGGATGTATTCCGCACAGCTTTTCAACATACCTATAATTTGTCAGTATCTGGCGGTGATGCAAAAACAAATTTTTATATCGGAGGTGATTATACCTTTCAGGAGGCTACTTTAAAATTGGAAGATTTTAAACGTTATGGTTTACGTATCAACGTAGATCATTCCATTACCAAAAAGTTAAAGATTGGAACAAGTAACGCTATATCTGTCAATCATCGTAGTAATGTAAAAGTGGGTGATGGTCCTTCCGGTTTTTTTCAAGCGTCTTTGCATACTCCTACTTTCCTACCAGTTTATAAAGAAGATGGAAGTTATAATTCAGCGGGAGCCTTTAATAATCATATCGCTATCCTGAAAAATTGGGATGGCGGCTCTAAAGGATTTCGTGTGACAAATAATTTTTATGCAAAATATGAAATAACGGATTATCTTTCTTTTAAGTCTTCATGGAGTAATGATAGAAATAGCGGGCATGATACATATTATTATAGCCCTTTACTAAGTCAAGGATATCCTGATGGTGCGGCAGAAGATGAAATAGGTATTTCCAATCTTTTCACAACGGAACAAACATTAAATTATTTGCAATCTTTTGGAAAACACAGTGTATCTGCCTATGCCGGCTATGCCTATGTGAAGAAAACCAATGAAGATGTAAGCGTTTTAGGTAGAGGATTTGCGAGTGATGCATTCAAACGGGTGGCGTCTACTGCCACTCAGACTGGTTCGGCCAGTGGTTCTGGTTCAGGATTAGTTTCTTACTTTGGCGGCGCTAATTATTCGTATGATAACCGTTACAGCATTGAAGCAACAGTACGTCGTGACGCTTCTTCCCAATTAGGAGCAAATAATCGTGCCGGTTATTTCCCCTCGATTGGAGTAAGCTGGAACCCTATTAATGAGGCTTTCTTCCCTAAAACAGATATTATAAATGATTTGCGTTTGAAAAGTAGTTATGGTATCGTAGGGAATATATCAGGCGGTAATGCACACCTCGGTCTATGGAGTGGAGGAAGTACATATGATGGACAATCGGGGTTAGCTCCTTCTCAATTAGGGAATCCTGATTTAAAGTGGGAATCTACCAGACAATGGAATATTGGAATAAATACGTCCCTGTTAAAAAATCGTTTGGAGGTTGAATTGAACTTTTATGATAAGTTTACGTATGATTTACTTTTGAGTGAAGCTCTTCCTGGGAAGACAGGCTTTAATTCGGTCACTAAGAACTCAGGGGAAATAAGTAATAAAGGGTTCGAATTTTCTTTGACTTCATTGAATATCAGCAATAGGGATTTCTCTTGGAGAACAATTTTTACGGCATCGCGAAATAAAAACAAAATAGTAAAACTTCCCATTGAGCAACTGAATGCAAGCTATGGTTCTATTGCGAGAGAAGGTTATCCTTTACATTCTTTTTATTTGTATGATTATAAAGGTGTCGATCCTGAAACGGGTGATGCGGTCTATGATGATTGGACGGGGCCGGATGGAAAACCTGATGGGAAAATTACGGAAGCCGACAAAAAGATTTTTGGGAATGCTTGGCCACGCGTTGAAGGTGTATTTAAGAATACAATTACATATAAAAGTTTTGCACTTGATTTCAGCTTTTATTATAAATACAAGTATCAGGTGTTCAATTATACAAGATCTTTCTTAGAATCAGGCGGTACTCGTACGTTAAGTCGCAGTATACAAAAAAGCTCGATCAATTACTGGAAAGAAGAGAATAAAGATACCTATAGAGTAAATGATAAGGGTCTCATTACGGATGTATTACCTAGACCTAAATCAATAAAAAATCCTGACGGCTCTACAAATTATGAGCAACGTTCCACCCGTAATTTGGAAGATGGTTCATTTATTCGTTTACAGAATGTAACGCTGTCATATGCTTTTCCACGCACGTTGATTTCCCGTCTTAATATTCAAAAAGCCAGTTTTCATATAACAGCAACAAACTTATTGCTAATAAGCGATTATACAGGGCCGGATCCGGAAGTTAATGCCGGTAGCGGTATTGTACAAGGGCTTGATTTTGGAACTCCTCCACAACCAAAAACTATATTATTAGGCCTAGATGTCACATTCTAATTGAATAAAAAATATCAAAAATAATCTCAACAATGGCAAACTATATAAAATGTCTGAAATCAAAAGCGATATATGCTTTGTTTCTTGTTTCCATATTCGTATTTGTGTCTTGTGAGGACCAATTGTTGGATTTTCCTCCAGAAACTGCAATTCAAGATGGTGATATTATTATTAGCCAATCTTCTGCAGAGAAAGCCCTCTTTGGAATTTATTCCTCCACTCGTAGTAATTCGGGTACGGCCATTCTAACATATGAAACGGCTGCCGACAATGTCATCCTAAATAGTTTACGGACAGTAGTCGTACCAACTTTAAAAGCAGATGGGGGTGTCACAGGAGGAGCCGATCGGACGAATGGTGGAGGATATGGTAGTTATTATACCACAATCAATCGTGCCAATCATGTTATTACTGCGACTAATAATCTGGATGGAAATCTGTTTACGGCAGGAAGTAAAGACAAAATTCTTGGAGAGGCCTATACACTTCGGGCTTTAGCTTACTTTGACTTGGCACGGACTTATGGTAATATTCCAATTGTATTATCTCCCTCAACAGCAACAAATCAAATTGGCATAAAAAAAAGCCCCAAATCCGATGTATTAAAACAAGTAGAAAATGATCTGGATGAAGCGGAAAAAAAATTGGAAGGGACAGGATGGAGTGCTAATAAAGGAAGAGTTTCTATCTGGGCCGTTTATGCTTTCAAAGCTCGTCTTTATCTTTATTTGGAGAGGTGGGAAGACGCTGAAACATATGCTTCTAAATTGATTAATAATCCAGATTTACAATTAACGAACCTTGCTGAAGAGGATAGTTGGTTTATAACACAATTTTCAAAAGAAGGTATTTTCGAGATTGCTTGTAGTACTGCCGAAGCGAATCCAATCCGTTCCAATTTTGCTCCTGCCGCAGAAGGGGGGCTTGGTGATTACAGTGCCAATCCTGTTTTAGCTGATTTAATAAATAATCCGAATATTGGAGGTAAACGATCTCTTTATTTGAAATATGACACTTCTCTCGCAGCATGGTTAATACGTATATATAATAAATCAGATCGTTCTTCTTCAATCTTTCTTTTTCGTTTGGCGGAACAATATTTGATACGTGCAGAAGCTCGTTTAAAGAAAGCATCTTCCAATATCCAAGGGGCGATAAATGATATTAATGCAATTAAAGCAAGAGCTGGTGTGCCTTTACTTAGTTTGGACATCCCATTAAGCAAAGACGAATTATTACTCGCGTTAGAAAATGAAAATCGGTATGAGTTTGCTTTTGAAGGGCATCGCTATCCGGATATTATCCGTACTAAAAGGGCAGGTGAAGTATTCGGAGCAGAAAATCCGGTCTATAAAGATCCTCGTTACTGGGTAGTTCCCATACCAACGAGTGAATTGAAGAATGACCCTGACCTGGAACAAAACGGCGACGGGGTATATTAACAAATATCTATAGATCGTTTTTTGATGAAACAACTAATTATTTTTTTTATTGCATACGGATTTGGAATTTATACATATGCCCAAAATCCTATAAAAATTCTGCCTTCAAAGGCAGTGCATGGGCCGGATAACGGTTCTTTGGTAATTATCGGGGGAGGAACTGTTGTCTCGGAAATATGGGATGAAATTATCAAACTAGGAGGAGGAGCAGATAAAGCACGCTTTGTCGTAGTGACTAATGCTTCAGGAGAAGGGGAAGACTTTCATTCGGCAGCAATTGATACTCTTTCTCGTAGGTTAGGAGCCGATAAAGTAACACGTTTTCATTTAAAAACGATCTCCGATGCGAATGATTCGAAAGAGCTTGAAGTTTTAAGGCAAGCAACAGGCATTTATTTTAGTGGAGGTCGCCAATGGCGTATTGCTGACGCCTACCTTAATACGTTAGCTCATCAAGAATTTTTCAATTTATTAAGCCGCGGTGGTGTTATTGCAGGATCTTCTGCAGGAGCAAGCATTCAAGGCTCGTTTCTGTGGCGTGGCGATACATCGGGCCCCAATATTCTTATCGGGGATCATACGCAAGGATTAGGTTTTTTAAAAAACTCTGCGATAGACCAACATTTAATAGTCCGTAACAGGCAATTTGATTTAGTCGATTTTATAAAGCAAGCACCTCAATTTATAGGACTTGGTTTAGATGAGTCTACAGCCGTTGTTGTTCAAAAAGATGATTTAGAAGTGATAGGTAAATCTGTGGTTGCTATCTATGATCACTCATCCCCATTCTTCTTTTTGCATAAAAAACAACATTACGATCTAAAAGAGAGAAAAATAAAAAAGTAACAATATTAAAAATAGAATATGATAGGTAATAAATTCGTATTGATTGGGATACTCGGATTATTCGTTTTGCCAATGAGTTTGAAAGCTCAAAAGCAAAAGAAGATCAAGGGGGAAGAGATTGCAATTGGGTATCTTAATAATTCATTTGATACTTACGATAAAATCCAAAAAACAATTTGGTCGACCCCCGAGTTAGGCTTCCTTGAGGTAAAGAGCAGCGCATTACTTCAAGCACATCTTGCTGATAATGGTTTTAAGGTAGAAAAAGGAGTGGTAGGGATACCAACCGCATTTGTCGCCACTTATGGTAGTGGCTCTCCCGTAATTGGTATTTTAGCTGAATTTGATGCTCTTAACGGACTTTCACAAGATACCGTTCCGTATCAGAAAGCACTTATACCAGGAGGAAACGGACATGGATGCGGACATCAGTTGCTTGGTACAGGTGCCGTTGCCGGAGCTATTGCAATCAAGAAATGGCTTGAAAAAGCTCAAATAAAAGGGACTTTAAAAGTATTCGGTACTCCCGCTGAAGAGGGCGGCGGCGGAAAAGTTTTTTTTGCTCAAGGGGGACTTTTTAACGGAGTCGACGCTGTTTTGGACTGGCATCCGGCAAGCCGGAATGCTGTAAGAACAGAAACATCTCTAGCCCGTATCAGCATAATTTATCATTTCTCCGGGAAAGCGGCTCATGCAGCCGGTAATCCGGAGAAAGGTCGTTCGGCCTTGGATGGCGTGGAAGCCATGAATCAGATGGTGAATGCATTGCGTGAACATATACCGTCTGACGCTCGTATCCATTACGTAATAACGAATGGAGGAGGGCTTTCTCCAAATGTAGTTCCTGCAGAAGCAGAAGTGTCATATTATGTAAGGGCTAAAAATACAGAAGAGTTATTTGATATCCTTAAACGGGTAGATAACGCTGCTGATGGTGCTGCGCTTGGTACAGGCACAACTGTAACGAAAAATCGCTTGGGAGGTGCTATTTATCCGCTTCTGTTAAATAAACCTTTCACAAAATTAATACAAAAGAACCTTGAACGGGTCGGTGGCATTGAATGGGACGAAAGAGAGTCGGCTTATGCAAAGAAAATAGCAGAAACAACCAATACCAGTCAGGAAGATCTTGATAAAGTTAAAACGGTGAAAAAATATGACGAAGATTCTTTTGGTCGACTTTCTCCAGGATCTACTGATGTCGCAGACGTTAGTTGGAATGTTCCCGTAGGATCTTTTGTTGCAGCAACATTTGTTCCTGGTTCTCCTGGACACTCTTGGCAAAATGTTGCGGCAGGCGGAACATCTATTGGAACAAAAGGATTACTTAATGCCTCTAAAGTCTTTGCCCTGACGGCTATTGATTTGTTTTCGGATCCTACTTTATTGGAGCCTATAAAAACTGATTTCAATAAGTCACGAGGAAAGGACTTTAAATATACACCTATAGTTCCGGACAAAGGCCCTGAATTAGATTATCGAGTAATAAAATAAAGACAAATAAAAATGAAAAAGAACCTTTTTTTTATTTTGCTTTCACTCTTATTCAGTGTAAACATTGTTGCCGCCGATCCTATATCGGAACCAAAATTTGGCCAATATACGGTCGGAGACGATTATTTTCTTGCCAATTACACCCAGCTCCTTGAGTATTGGAGCAAACTGGAAAAAGAATCCGACCGCCTCAAACTCGTCGAAATCGGTACTACACCCGAAGGGCGGTCGATGAAGATGGCAATCATCACCTCGCCGGAGAATCATAAAAACTTGAAACGCTACCAGGAGATTTCCGTCAAGCTTGCCAAAGCCGAAGGCCTGACGGACGACGAGGCGCGCTCGCTCGCTTCCGAAGGAAAGACCGTAGTCTGGATTGACGGCGGGCTGCACGCTACGGAAGCTATCAATTCCCAGGCGCTTTTCATTGAAGCATATGACCTTCTAAGTCGCAACGATGAAGAAACACAGCGTATCTTGGACAATGTTATTCTACTTTTGGTTCCGGCAAATCCCGACGGTATGGATCTCGTATCGGACTGGTACATGCGTGAGAGTGACCCGAAAAAACGTAATATGGCAATTCCTCGGCTTTATCAGAAATATGTCGGACACGACAATAATAGGGATTCCTATATCGCCAATCTGTTGGAAACGGAAATCATCAACAGGCAGATGTATATCGAGTGGATTCCGCAAATCATGTACAATCAACATCAAACCGGTCCCGCCGGAGCGGTGCTGTTTATGTCTCCATTCCGCGACCCGTTCAATTATAACCACGACCCGTTGGTACCTATCGGCATCGATCTCGTCGGCTCTGCCGTCCACAACCGGTTTTTGGCTGAAGGAAAAGCGGGAGCAGTTATGCGCAATGCGGCTCCGTATTCCACTTGGTTCAACGGCGGAGACCGGACAACGGTGGGATTTCATAACCAAATAGGATTGTTGTCCGAAATCATCGGCAACCCCACTCCCATAAATATTCCGCTCATTTCATCAAAACTACTCCCTAATGGCGACCAGCCTTTGCCTATCGGACCGAAGCAGACATGGCATCAGCGTCAGAGCATTGAATATATTATTTCTGCCGACCGCGCAATTCTTGATATTGCAGCAAAAATGCGGGAAGATTTCCTGTATCGCATTTATCGCATGGGCAAAAATTCCATCGAACGGGGAAGTCAGGATTACTGGACTTTGACACCCAAACGGATAACGGAGTTGGAAGCCGACTATGCGAAGTATCAGGAAGAACAGAAGAAGAAAAACCCGAATCATCAACCGCCTGTAGATGCCCGTGGACGAGGTCAGGGTATTCCTGTTGAATTTTGGGATAAACTGCATACGCCCGAAACCCGCGACCCGCGCGGCTATATTATTCCTTCCGACCAGGCGGATTTCCTGACAGCCACCAAATTTGTCAACGCACTCCTGAAAGCCGGCGTGGATGTACATCGTGCTACGAAAGATTTTCAGGTCGCAGGAAAAACCTATCCGGCAAATTCGTATGTGGTAAAAGCTGCGCAGGCATTCCGTCCGCATTTGCGCGATATGTTCGAACCACAGGACCATCCGAGCGATTTACAGTACCCCGGCGGCCCTCCCAAACCTCCTTACGACCTCGCCGGTTATACCCTGGCATTCCAGATGGATGTGAAGTTCGACCGCATTTTAGACGGTTTCGACGGGCCATTTGAAAAAATAACGGACTTGATTATAGCTCCTGCCGGAAAAATCACGGGGAACTCAAAACCGGCAGGCTATCTGCTCAGCCATCAGGTCAACGATGCTTTTGTCGGTACTACCCGATTGCTTGCAACCGGTGAGGACGTTTATTGGCTCACTTCGCCGTTTACTGCCGATGGCAAAAATTATCCGGTTGGCACAATCTATATCCCGGCCAAATCATCGACACCTGCTCTGTTGCAGAAGTTAGCAAGTGAAGTCGGACTGAGCTTTGATGCTATTTCGTCCAAACCTCGTGGCGAAGCTTTAAAACTTCACACCGTCCGGGTAGCGTTGTGGGATAGGTACGGTGGTTCTATGGATTCCGGTTGGATTCGCTGGTTGCTCGAACAGCAATTCCCGTTTCCTTTTGAAGTGGTCTATCCACCCGTTCTGGATGCCGGAAAATTACGCGACAAATACGATGTGCTGATTTTGCCCGAAGGAGCATTCCCGCAAAATAACACTGAAGGACGAGGAGATCGCAGATCTGCCGTACCGGAGAATGTTCCCGACGAATTCAAAAACCGTGTCGGAAGCATTACCCTGGATAAAACCGCACCTCAGTTGCGCAAATTTGTCGAAGAAGGCGGTGTAGTGCTGACGATAGGGAATTCTACCGGTTTTGGCAAGTATCTTGGTTTGCCTATTGCAGATGCTCTTGCGGAAATCAAACCTGACGGTTCCGAAAAGAAATTTTCTACAGATAAGTTCTACATACCCGGATCGGTTGTACGAGTGAAAGTGGATAACACCACGCCCATTGCTTACGGCGTTTCGGAAGATCTCGATATCATGTATCGGAATAATCCCGTATTCCGCCTGCTGCCCGACGCAAAGCTGAAAGGAGTGAATGCCGTCGCTTGGTTTTCCGGTACGGAACCCCTGCGTAGCGGATGGGCATGGGGCCAGCATTACCTCAACGGCGGCGCCGCGATTGTCGAAGCGTCTGTGGGTAAAGGCAAGGTCTTCCTTTTCGGCCCTGAGATTACATTTCGTGCACAGCCGCACGGTACTTTCAAGTTCCTTTTCAACGGTATCTATTATGCAGGAGCTACAGCCGTAAAATTACCGTAAACGATATTTAATAACAACCAAACGGTATATGAGAGTGTGTCAAAAAGGCCGTAAGGGAATAAGCAATAAAATTAAAAACTGTTTCTTAAAAAAAATCGATAATGTCAGAAAAAAAGAAAACAAAAAGTCTATTTACACATCTGGTTTGTTTAAAATGCGGAAAGATCTATGATCCACTGACAACACATACTGTCTGTGAAGATGAAAATTGTAAAGGCATCCTATCCTCCCAATATGATCTCAAGAAAAATCAATTAAAACCAGAGGAACTAAAAAATCGAAAGGCATCACTCTGGCGATACAAAGAATTTCTGCCAGTATTTAATGAAGAAAATATCGTTACTTTAGGTGAAGGTTTTACTCCTATACTACAACTCCATAATTTAGGAGTACATTTAAAAGGGAAAAAAGTTTTACTTAAAGATGAATCTAATAATCCGACCGGATCATTTAAGGCGAGAGGATTAAGTGTAGCGGTTTCTAAAGCAAAAGAGCTGGGAGTTAACACCTTTGTCATTCCTACCGCTGGTAATGCAGGTGGTGCATTAGCAGCTTATGCCGCACGATCAAAATCGAAGGCATATATCTTTATGCCTAAACTCACGCCTGCTGCTTTTAAAATAGAAGCCAAATTGTTAGGTGCACAAGTGACGGAAGTAGATGGTAATATCAGTGATTGCGGCAAAATAGCAAATCAGTTGGCCAATGAAAATGGATGGTTTGATGTTTCCACTCTTAAAGAGCCTTACCGTCTTGAAGGGAAAAAAACAATGGGCTATGAAATCGCGGAACAGTTGGAGTGGAATGTCCCCGATATCATTTTCTATCCTACTGGTGGTGGAACGGGAATCATCGGCATTTGGAAAGCTTTTAATGAATTGGAAGAATTAGGCTGGATTGGGAGAAAACGTCCCAGAATGGTTGCTGTACAAAGTGATAGTTGCAATGGCATTTATACAGCTTTCCATGAAAAAAAAGAACATGCAACCTACATAGACAATGGCTTTACAGTTGCTAATGGGTTAAGGGTACCTAAACCTTATGCTGATAGTGTCATTTTACAAGTATTAAGAGAGAGTAATGGAAATTCAGTAAGTGTTTCTGATCCGGATATATTAATAGCTTTACATGAATTAACTGCAGGTGAAGGACTATTAGTTTCACCTGAAGGAGCTGCCCTTTGGCATGCTTACAAAGTATTGAACCAAACGGGTTGGATCAAAGAAGGAGAAACCGTACTATTATTGAATACCGGAAGCGGATATAAATATTTTGATAATATAACTGCACCATAAATTTATATCATTCATAAATCTGTAAGAAAATGTAAAACGACAAGATTTTTTATTAGATATGAATATGTTACCTATTCAGAAGTATTAATTGTTTTATAAAACAAAGATGAAATTGCATTGGCTTATTCTTATTAGTCTGATTTTAGGAGCCTTTACAGGAATTTTTCTCCCGGGATTGTCTCAGTATATTTCCTGGATTGGTGATTTATTCCTTAATGCGTTGAGTATGATAGTTATCCCTCTTATCTTTTGCTCCGTAGTCACCAGTATAATCGGGATACAAAGTTCACGGTTTAATTTAAAAAAAATAGGTGTCCGTGCGATAAGTTTTTATATTCTTACAATGCTGTTAGCCATAACGACAGGCCTGATTTTAGTGAACATTATTAAACCGGGAGAAGGAATCATAATTGATAACGCACTTAAATCTCAGCCTCAGTTGCAGGAGCCGTCTTTTATTGAAATGATTGTAGGTATAATACCTAAAAACATGTTTGATGCATTTACGCAGAATTACACATTACCTATCATTCTTATTGCTTTTCTTATAGCACTTAATGTCCCTAAATTGGAAAATAAATATCAGCAATTATTTAATGATATATTTCAAGGGGGACTGGAGTTAATGTTGAAAATTACCCATGTCATAATCCGTTTTTCTCCAATTGGTATATTTTCTATTATAGTAAAACAATTTAGCGGAACTTCCGATGTAGTATCTTTGATTCATAATATGATGTTGTATGTTTTGACTGTGGCGATTGGCCTTACGATCCATATGTTTGTATGGTTGCCTCTTATATTGCGGATCGGGTTTAGAGTAAACCCCATAAAACATTTTCAAAATATGTTGACCCCTATACTTACTGCGTTCTCTACAGCTTCATCAAGTGCAGCTTTACCTGCTTCTCTTTATGCAGTAGAACAGAAAGACGGCGTGTCAAAAGAATTAACCAATTTCAGCATACCTTTTGGGTCTGCGATTAATATGGATGGTGCAGCATTGTTGGAATGTGTAGCAACATTATTTATTGCCCAGGCATATGGCATAGAGCTTTCTTTTTCACATCAAATTCTTGTTGCTTTAACAGTAATGATGTGTACTACCGGTGCAGCAGGAATCCCTATGGCCGCGTTAGTTATGATGACCGTTGTGTTAAATGCAGTCGGACTCCCACTTGAAGGAATTGGCTTAATCGTGGGGATAGATAGAATATTAGATATGATGAGAAGTGCTGTGAATGTCTACAGCGATACCTGTGTCGCCGTCATGATCGCTAAATCAGAAAAAGAAACTCTTCCGATTGACATAAAAGCAACAACATAAAAAATAAGAATGCACATATCCTATTATAAATTAATGGACGATTATTAAATAATAGGGAACGTGGGTTTTGTTAAATCAGAGGAATCCCTGTGCTTTCAGGACTCCCAAGAAGATTTCAGAGAACTGTTCGTTGCTTTGCTTTGTGTAACGGATGTCGGTAAAGACTTGCGCGAGCGTTTCCTTTTTATTCTCCCGGATATACTGGCGGTTTGCCTCCAAGGCTTCTTTGGCCTGATAGAGGCGCTCGATGGCTTCCGGGGTATAATCGGTGTAGGTTTCATTATGAAGAATGGCATCCAGCGGAAGCCGTTCGGGTTGCTCCGGCAGGTCGGCCGGATAGCCGATGGTTACGGTGGTGATGGGCACAACCAATCGGGGTAGCGAAAGCGCGTCGATAATCGGTTGGGCGTTGTAGGTGGTAGTACCCAAATAGCAGATGCCTAACCCTTTCTCTTCAGCAGCCGTGCAAAAGCTTTGCGCAAAAAGCATGGAGTCAATGGCCGCCGCAATGAACGTTTGGAAATTGTCGAATCCGGCGGTTGCATTCCTCTGCCCGCACCATTTGACGAAACGGTTTGCATCGGCACAGAAGGTCAGGACGACGGGAGCATTTGTGATCATCGGTTGGTTGAAATGAGCCGGCGCCAATTCCTTCTTCTTTTCCGAATCCCGGGTGACGACCACGCTATATAATTGCATATTGCCCGTATTGGATGCCCGTGCAGCAATTTCCAGAAGTTCTCTTAAGAGACTTTCGGGCACTTCCTGCTTCGTATACTTACGGATTGTCCGCCTGTTTTTCATTTTCTCCAGCATCTTTCCTCCTTTTTTATCGCAAATATAACATTCGCCAACTGATTTTCCTTGTTCGTCGTTGAACAAATTTCAAATATGGGCCAGTCATGCCAGAGTACGGGAATATAAATCGATAGACAAATTGCCGGCGAAAGACATTCATCGTTTTCTCCGTTTGCCCTACCGAATGTTATTATTCCCGTTTGAGAATCTCTACTAAAGTAGGCTCTTTGAATCTTTTGACAGCTGTTAAATATAAACTCAACAGCTGTCAAAAGATGAATTGAATAGCGCCAAAGGAAAAACCGGTTAGCACCCACTGGGTTTCAATATGCAGAGAGGATTAGATCAGGGAAATCACCTGGCTATTGGCCTGGTCGATCAAGTTCTGATCCAGCGAGGCCAGGTAGATGCGGGTTGTTTTCTCATTTTCATGCCCCATCCCTTCGCTGATGACCTGGATCGGGATGCCAGTCCTTTTCGCAAGGCTTGCCCAGGAGTGGCGGGAGACATACGACGTAAGCGGAGTATCCAGTTGCAGCAACCGGGAGATATCTTTTAAACGCTTGTTATATTTGCGCAGGGCGCTGCTGTAATTATCTTTTTCCGTATAGAGGATGGGCAAGAGCCAATCGCTGTTTCGAGTCAGGCGGCTGTACCGGTCGATGATTTCCTGAATGCTTTCTTCCACTTTGATAACCAGATTTTGCTTTGTCTTGCTTCTTGTATAATAGAGCATTCCGTTTTTTATATTTGACTTCTTCAGATGCGCCATATCGACAAAAGACATGCCCCTCGTATAAAAACTGAACAGGAAGAGATCCCGTGAAAAAGCCAGCCGCTTATGGGTGGAAAGATCGAGGTCTTTCAGATGTATCATGACCGATTTGTCCACCGCCCGTTTGGCCGTCCTTCCGATTCCTGTATAGACATTCCGGAAAGGATAATTTTGGGTTGCCAGTCCTTCCTGCACCGCTCGGTTATAAACTGCCCGTAGGACGCGCATATAGCAAGAGCTGCTGTTCGGAACGACTCCTTTCTTTTTCAGCCAGCTCTCGTATTGCTCCATTCGCTTCGATTCGATCTTCTCGATGCGGATGTCTTCGCCTTCCAGGAATGTACGGAAGCTTTTCATAGCCGTCTTATAGATGGAAGCGGTTTTTTCCTGCCCTTTTTGGATCAGTTGTTTGATGCGGTAGTCCATAAAAACAAAAAAGAAGCCGTTTAGCACGCGGCTTCTGTAGAAGGAAAATAATTCGTCGACGGTATAACTTCCCCGCCTTTCGAGCAGGTCGATGAGATTGTTCAGGAACGTCATTTCCTTTTCCAATCCTTTTTTTATCTCGATCAAATAAGGGCAACGTTCGGTCCGGTTTAAATCGACGATAATCGTCTCTTTTTTCCGGTCCCATTCCGTCGGCAAGAGTCGAAAATGAGTAGTAATTTGCTTCACTTTTCTCTCATGGATTAGCTGAATGTAGAGAACTCCCTCCTTGTGTGAAACATGGGAAGGCCTGAATTTAATTTTAACAGATGTCATAGTGTGTAATAATTATAAGGTTGATATTTGTTCTATAAAGAGAAAGCAAGACACGTTTGCTTTTCCTTACAGACGATTAAACAAATGAGTTCGAGTCGATAAGAAGGTACCTCAAAAAGGAGAGATATAGTTTTGCTTTTTTAGCTTAAGGTCGAAAAAGGCGATGCCGAAAAAGCCGGATTCGATGGTAACCGAAATACCCGGATGAACGCGCAATGTTTTCCAAGACTCCCGGAATGCGGCGGATTGGTGAATGCCGCCTATGGCCAATACGGACTTTTCGTGCAGGGCGGGAAGACAGGTTTCCAGAATCCAATCGATCGTTTCCCCTTCATTATAAGAATCGATGAATATGAAATCGAGCTGTCCTAACTCATCCACTGCCGTGGGCAAAAGCCTTCTATAATCCCCGACGTAAAAACGGACCGTATTATGCGCCTTTTTTTGGATAACCGGCAAGAAGGAAGATAGATAGGAGCGATCGGTTTCCAACGCAATGCAATGCAACCCAGAAGCATAGGCAGTGAGATATAACGCCGCCAAACCGAAGGAAGAGCCGAGCAACAGCATCTTTTCCGGCTTGAAATAGTTCGCCAGGCGGAAAAGCAATTCCCCATCCCGCGAGCGCATGGCCTCTTTCCTGAAGACGCCGGACGGTATAACCGTCGCGATTTCTTTTCTTATCTTCTTTATTTCCGAATAGCAATAGTAAGGGCAATGCTCCTTGATGACTTTCGTGATTAATTGGAATGCAAAGGGAGAATGGACTCCATGTCCTTTACCGTGGTATATCTTTCGATAGTCGTCTTTTTTCCATCCCATTTCTATACGCGTCCGTTGAATTCATCTACCGAATAATTCAGAAAACGGTTGAACGGGAATAGTTTCTTGAAATCCTCAACTGCCTGCTCCATCCAGTCCGGTTGTGCAAAGAAAGAGTCCGGCTTGGAAGTATAGACACAAAAATCCTTATGTTTCAAAATATAATCGTAGGGATAGTCTGCAGGGAAACCGACCGGCATCCGTTTCAGTTGCTCTCCGTCCAATTCCGGATAAACCGCCTTGAATTCCTGCTTTTCGATAATTTCCAGAAATTCATCCATATTATCGTATATATCCCGCCGGAGCTTTTTCAGCAAAGGGGAAGGAGGGCACCAGATCCCGCCGGAAAGCAGGCTGTTTCCAGGTTCCATATGGAGATAATACCCGGCGTACTCGCTGTTCTTCCCGCCCGCTGAGATATAAGCGGCAAAATGATTCTTATAGGGCAGCTTATTGGGAGAAAAGCGAATGTCACGATAAATCCGGAAAATGCAATCTTTGGCTTCCACACCGGCAACTTTCGGGTCGAAGGATGCAATCCGGTTGATTAACAACTGGACTTCCTCCAGGAAGAAATGGCGCAATGTGTCGAATCTTTCTTTGTTTTTCTGAAACCAGTCACGGTTGTTATTCTCTTGTAAATCCTTTAAAAATGAAATAATCTGCTCATTCATTGTACCTTGTTTTTACTCTTTGTTGTTTCCCTAAAAATAGAATCCCAAATTTAAGAATAATTGCGGTTTCTTTGTATGGTTAGAGTAACCAATGTTTGCTCCCAGCGGGCCGATCAAACTGTTGTACGTATAACCGAAGCTGGCTCCCCAAAGGTATTCCCCTTTTAAAAGATCCATTATACCGTCATGATACATCCCGAAACTTCCCTTGAGAGATAGATAATGAGCCGTTCCGATTCGTTGGCGAAGATGAAGCCCGCCGATGACGACGGCGTTTCCGATGATTTCCAGATTCTGGATTCCGGCGAAAGGCAATTGTTGCGACAGATAGCGGCCCGTAACTTCCCCCCCGATGGCATTGAAATACGGATAGGCCGGATTCCGTCCGATTAAGACCCGGCTATACAGGGAAGGAAGGAGGCTGATCTGCCTGCCGAGTGGAAGGACGGAAGTCACTCCAATCCTGGCGGAAGAGAAAGGAGCCTGCCCTTTATATTGGAAAAGATTATCGGTATATAGCATATAATCGCCTTCGAGGGAGATTCCTGTAGTCGGGAAATATTGCCGGTCCAACGTTTCGAAGCGCGCCTTGAGAAAATAATTGAGATACCCATCAGGGTCTACCTGGTAGTTCTGTTCCGCATTCTGGTACAGAAAAGATGTATAGTCGTAATACTCGTAGCGTACGCCGACATTCAGCATAAAGCCCAGCCAGTTCATGTCCGAGTAACCTATTTCAAGCAAATGATTCAAATAGCTTGTAATCAGCATTTTATCACCATGGTTGAAAATATCCAAGTCTTTGTAATCCAGCTGGTAAGAGATATTGATGTTTCGCGAAAGGGTGCTATATGCGGCATAGTCAAGCGCAACGGAGGATGTTCTTTTTCCTACGCGACCGGTAAAGGCCAGGCGGGTTTGGTATCTTGACCTGAGATCGAGGGTCGCGTTAAGCAGTACGGCCACCTGTTCATCCGAATCGAACCGGAGCCCGGCATTAAGTGAACTACTGGTTTTTTTCTGCATGGTTACCACCAGGTCGTACGGCTCCTGGTTTAAGAGGCGGTAAGTCACCTTGGCGTACAAGTCCGTACCGGCCAGGATGGAAATACTTTCCTGCAGGTTTGTGATGGAGATGCGGCTATTTTCTTTCAGCCGGCTGATTTTCAACAACCATTTTTCATCCCTCCAATCGATACCCTCGAAGCGGATTCGACGGATAGACAGCGAGTCCCGCCTCGCCGGGGGATATTCGGGCCGGTAGCATCCGGAGGAAGACGGGAGAGAATCTGTCCCAAAAATATCCTTTTTTATCGCCATCAACCGGCTCCAGTGGCTTCGTGCTTCCCATTCTCCCCGCTGGATCATGGTTTGCAAAGCAGGAGCATTGAAGCTGGCAGAACTGTAAGGCGTCAGATTCGGGCGGAGGTGCAAAGTAGTCTTTGCGATATTCTCTTCGTATTTCTCGTTTCCATGCAGGGCAACGATTTGACCGAGGACATCACTCGGCGTGTTTATGGCCTTCAGGTCCTTCAGATCGCTGGTTCCCAAGTCCACTCCAATGATAATATCCGCTCCCATGGAGAGCGCCACATCTACCGGGAAATTATTGTTGAGACCTCCGTCAATCAAGACCATGCCATCCAGATGGACGGGGGTGAATACGGCGGGTATCGCCATGCTGGCGCACATCGCCAGCGGCAGATTACCTTGATGGAATACAAAGTCTTTCCCGGAAACGACATCCACGGCTATGCAGGCAAAAGGGATTCTGAAACGGTTAAAGTCGGTTGTGTCATGATAACCGACAGTCAGGTCGGAGAAAAGGTTTTGGAGGCTTTGTCCCTCAATCACTCCCCGGATTCGCCGTTCTTCTTTTGTCAATCCGAAAGGGAGAGTCAGGAAATAGCGTTCCGAACGTTCCCTGGCGTTATAGGAAAGATTGTTCCGTTGGATTTTATCGCTGAGCAACGCACTCCAGTCCTGCACCCTTACCAGACTGTCGATGGCCTCTGCATCATATCCGATAGCATACAGCCCCCCCACGATGGCTCCCATACTGGTTCCGGCGATATAGTCAATGGGGATGCCGGCCTCTTCAAGTACTTTCAGTACTCCGATGTGGGCGACGCCCTTAGCTCCGCCACCTCCCAGAACAAGCCCTACTTTCTTCCGCTGGCCGGTCACGCAGCATAACGTAATCAAAGCCAATATTACTAAAATAAAATACCTCCTCATCCGATAGCATTTTATACCAAAGATACATAGGAGAACCGATTTTCTCCCCTCATTGTTAAATAAATTTTGGCTAAAGGAGATATCATGCTAAATTACAGGCGCATGAAACAAGTCGCTTATGAAAATGGCCGGTCGGTTACAGCAGGCGACCGGGTGATCACCCTGCGGGCCATCATCGCGCTCATCGTTCATCGTTGGTCATTTCCAAGAGCCGCCCCAAATCCTCCTCTTTCAGGCTGAGCCGTTTCTTATCGGGGGTAAACATCGGCAACTCGGAGAGCTGGTTGTCCAGCATGTATTCATGGAAAGAGCGTAGCAATTGCGACACCTCTTTCGACAAGGGTTCGGGCCGGTTGCTTTTCTGCTTCAGCCATTCGGATGCATAAAGATAGTTCAGATATAAGATCAGCCCGCGATCTTCCTCCCTCACGATATATGCCTGGTCCGTAGCGCGGTAAGAAGATGAAACCAAGAGGTAGAGGATCCGTAGATCCTCTGGCTTTTCTTTCCAATGCTTATACTGGTCCGCCAGATAATTTTCGGGTCCGAATGGCTGTGAGCTCCTTTTCTCTTCGAACGGGAGGCGGGCGAGCAATACTTTCAGCGAATCGGCCGTCAGGATCCCTGTAGTCGAATCGGGAGCCAACGTCGGGAGTTCGGAAACGTTCCGAGCCAGCATATAATCATGGAATGATTGCAAGGCGTTGCGATTCATCCGGATATTGACCGAATCGTTTCCTGTGCGGAGCCGTTCTTTGCCGTACAGATAGTTGATAAACAGTCCCCGCTGCCTTTGCTCTTCATCCGGGTATTGATAGACGGCGGGATAGGAATAAAAATAAGCCAGCTTGGTGAGGAAAGCGAAACCCTGGACGGGGTCCTCTTTCCAGAGTTGGTAATAGATGGGAATGGCTTGTTCGCGTTTCCCGTCCTTTTCCAATGTTTCGGCGCGGAAAACACTCAGTTTCCTAACCATACCGGCGGGCGGTTTCATGTTTTCCTCCGCGCGGTCGTACAGGAAGAAAGCCCGTTGGCGGTCATAGGTCCTGCCTAAGGCAGAACCCAGCAACATGCAGACCTCGGCGGAAGTCGTATCTTCCCGATAGGCCTTTTCCAGAAGGTCGATACTGTTGAAGAACGACCCGGCGTAATAGCGGGAAGCGCCTCCATATTTGAGCGTCATATACGAAGAATCGCCGGCGGCAAGCAGCTGGGTATAGATCGTGTCCGCCTGCAAATATTCCTCATTGATATAATACCCCATACCCTTGTATTGCAGAAGGGTGCGGTTTGCCGGATTGTAAACCAACGCCGTATCGCAGATGGCGAGCGATTCCTGGGCCTGTTCCTTTCCATTCCGGAGTAGGATGTTGACAACCGCCGCAGCATAGAGGGGATTTTCCTTATTCAGGTTGAAAGCGTTTGAATAGGCAAAAAAGGCGGAGAGCGGATCCTGCAGTTTCAGGCAGCAGTTTCCCAATTCGTATTCGACTGCCGCATTCTCCGGAAAATGCCTTTGCAGGAATTCCAGTTGAATGACCGCTTCCGGATAATTTCCGCTCTGGTAATAGAGTTGGGCCAATTGGTAACGGGCAAAGAAATGACTGCTGTCGCGCTCCAGTACTTGTCTGAAATAGCGCTCGGCTTCGGTTGCCTTCCCTAAGGAGAGAGCCGCCCGCCCCAACGTAGAGAGTATCCCGAGGTTTGCCGTATCCAAAGTCAAGCAATACTGGTAAGTCCGGTAAGCCTTCCCGTAATCCAGTAAGTTTTCATAGTTTTTACCGACGGCAAGCATCAAGTCGATATTCATGGAGTCCGTTTTCGTCAGGCTGTCCGCCGTCAGGAGTACCGGGTCGAAGAACTTCTTCCATAACCACTCCCCGTCTCTTTTATTGGCTGCTTCCTGCCCTTGCAATGCGAGGACGGATAGGAGGCAGATACACAAAAGGTAGTTGTATTTTCTCATATAACGCATGTTTTAAATCGAGCCTCTTTCTGCAATTTCTTTTGGAAAGGAAACCGTTTCCAAATCTACGGTAATATCGTAAAAAGAACTACATTATGCGGTTAACTTATGTTAACCGCCTTAAAGAAAAGCTCTACGCAGCCATTCCATGCGGTCTTTTATATTGTCAGAACAATGAAGGCATCCGATGGCGATAATTGTAGAAGGTGTGTCAAAAGGGCCGTAAGGGAATTCCGTAGGGGCGAATTGCATTCGCCCCTACGGAATTCCCTTACGACCGACCCTTTTGTCACACCTTCTCTTTCAGTTAATCTTTACGAAACCATTTTTTACTTAGATGGCGTACGGGATACCAGGCGGAGATAAAGCCGATAAATAGTACGGTGAGGAAGGTGGTTATCAGGTCGGAGATTTCCACCTGCACCGGATAGGCATCTGTAATAAACGAGCCGCTTTGCCCCAGTTTGATCAGCCCGTATTTCTGCTGCAAGAGACAAAGCCCTACCCCTAATAGAAGCCCGATGATGGCGCCGAAGATGGAAATTAACCAACCCTCGAAAAGGAAGATCCGGTGGATTAGCCGCTCGTTCGCCCCCATCGTACGGAGGATCTCCACGTCCGCCCGTTTTTCCAGCATCAGCATGGAGAGGGAGCCCACCACATTAAAAGTGGCCAGCATGAGGATAAAGCAGAGGATGAGATAGGTGATACCCTTCTCTACTTCCATCATCTTAAAGGAATCGGCCTGCTGTTCATAGCGGTCGAGCACGTCGTACTCTTTTCCCAGGATGTCCGCGATCTTCCTCTTTGCCTGCAACAGATCCGCTTCCGGGCGGATCTTCAGCTCGACGGAAGAAACCTCTTTTTCATAATGGAACAAGGAGCGTGCGACAGCGAGAGGGATCAAAACGTAATTATCGTCATAGACGGCCTGGTTGATGCAAAAGACACCGCCGATATAGGCATATTCCACGGAAAGGGAAGTCGCGACATTCGCTACGTTGACTTTTTCGTCCCGCTTGGGAGCGTACATTTCGAGCGGAGAAACAAAACCGGCGTTCACTCCAAGCGTGGAGGCGACACCGATCCCGAGCGTAGCATAACTCACATCGCCCTCCTGAAGGGCGAAACGCCCGTCGAAAATGGCACTGTCTATCTGCGCCAGCTCGTGGAAAGTCGAATCCACTCCCTTGATCGTTACGATTTCTTCCCGCTGCTGGTAGCGCAACAAAGCATTCTCCTGCAGTGTTTCACAGAAAAGGGAAACTTCCGGCAATTCCTTTACTTTCCGAAAGGCATCGGCGGTCGGGTCGAAAACTTTCCCCGAAACGGGAACAACCTTCAACTCCGGGTCAAAACTGCTGAACATATCCGAAACAAGTCCCCTGAAGCCGTTGAATATCGAAAGCGCGCAGACCAAAGCTGCCGTTGCGATGACGACGCCGCAAACGGCAACCATCGAAATGATGTTGATCGCATTATGCGATTTCTTGGCAAACAGGTATCGCCGGGCAATATAAAAGGAGAGATTCAAGGGTTATTTATTTTGATAACAATTTGTCGATATTGTCGACATAATCCAGTGAATCATCGATGAAGAAGCTCAGTTCCGGTATCTTGCGAAGCTGCAAGCGCACCCGCTGCCCCAGGTCATACCGGATAGTCCTGGCGTTGGCCTCTATCGCTTTCAGCAGTTCCTCTCTCCTCTCCGGGGGAAAGATACTGAGGTAGACCCGCGCCACGCTCAGATCGGGACTGACGCGTACGGCGGTCACCGTAATTAGCGTTCCATGCATCGATTTCGCCTCTTTCAGGAAGAGATCGCCTAATTCTTTTTGGAGCAGACGTCCTATTTTATTTAATCTTGTACTTTCCATCGTGTTATTTTTTCCATATCATTGTTAATCCGTCACGCAGGGGAAGAATCACTTTCTCTATGCGCGTATCCCTTTTAATTTTTTCATTGAACTCCAATATCCCGGCCGTTTGCCCGTCGGTATGGGAGCCTTCTTCCACCACCTTCCCCGACCAAAGGGTATTGTCCGCTAAGATTAGTCCACCTTGGCGAAGACGGGTAAAAACCAGGTCGTAATAGTCTACATACTTCCGCTTATCCGCATCGATATAAATCAAGTCGAACGTCCCTTCCAACCGGGGAATGACTTCCATTGCATCTCCGAAATGCAGGCGGATCTTCCCTTTATCCGGCGAAGGATCGAGATATTTTCGGATGAAGTCTTCCATTTCGTCGTTTATCTCGATCGTGTCGATGCGCGCATCCTCTTCCAGGCCTTCCGCCATACAAAGCGTGGCATACCCCGTATAAGTCCCGATTTCCAGTACCCGTTCCGGGCGCATCATCCGGCAAAACATTTTCAGGACGCGTCCTTGCAGGTGGCCGGCAATCATCCTGGGGCGGAGCAGGTTCACATGGGCATCCCGGTTCAGGGCTTTCAGCAGCTCGCTTTCCTCATCACTATGTGCCAGAAGATATTCCTCGATCCGCTCGGTTTCCATCATATTTTCTTGAATGTCGGGAGCGAATATTCGTCGCCCGAATCCAATATTTTACCTACATTGTTGATTTCAAGGAAGGAGGTGCCTCCGCCTTCCCCGAAACTGCCGCTCAAATAGGCCACCATATCGTTGCGGGTAAGCCTCCCGATATTAATCAGGTCATTCAGTGCGCTGTAAAAATAACGGCGGCGGCTGTTGTCGTAGGGCTGGTAAACCGCCCAGACGCCATAGGAGAGGGAAAGCATGCGAGTCAGGTTGCTCCGGTAGCAGATGGCGAAGACGGTCGCCGGCCCGCGGAAAGCCGCCAGGTAACGGGCGGTACGGCCGGTATAACTGTCCGTGATAATCGCCCTTACATGCAATTTGGAGGAAGAGCGGACGGCCTGCTTGGCAAGGAAAGAGGTCACATCCAGGTCATTTCCTTCAATCGGCACCCGGATGTCGTTGGCCGATAACTTTGTCTTTTCCGCTTCGCGGATCACTTTCGTCATGGTCTGCACCGCTTCCAGCGGATATTTCCCATAAGCCGTTTCGCCGCTTAGCATCAGGGCGTCTGTCCGGTAGTAGATAGCGTTGGCGATGTCGGTTACCTCCGCACGCGTCGGACGCGGATTGGAAATCATCGAATGTAACATCTGAGTTGCCACGATAACCGGCTTCTTTACTTCGACACATTTGCGGATCAATACCCGTTGGATACCCGGTATCTTTTCGGCAGGCACTTCGATTCCCAGGTCGCCGCGGGCAATCATGATGCCGTAGGCGACTTCCAGTATCTCGTCAATATTATCCACGCCTTCTTGGTTCTCTATTTTGGCAATAATCTTGATCGGGCTATCATATTCGTCCAATATTTTCTGGATATCCAGCACATCCTGTTTATTCCGGACAAACGAGTGGGCGATAAAGTCCAGGTCATTTTTGATAGCGAAAATAATGTTATTGCGATCCTTTTCCGTCAAAGAGGGAAGGTTGATGCGTACACCGGGGACATTGACACTCTTGCGGCTGCCTACTGTAGAGTCATTCAACACCTCCGCAACCAGATAGTCGTCATGCTTCTCCCGGATAATTAATTCGGTTTCCCCGTCATCGATCAACATATCCCCGCCCACATGCATGTCGGCGATGAAACTCCGGTACGTGACGCTGATCGCTTCTTGGGTTGAGAGGCGGTCCGGGTCGCCATATATTTTGATGATATCTCCGCTCTTGAAAGAGAGGGGAGCTTCGCCGTCGATGGTCGTGGTGCGCACTTCCGGGCCTTTGGTATCCATCAGGATACCGATCCGGTTGGATACGGCGCGGACATTGTTTATAATCTTTGTGAACCCTTCTTCTTTCAGATGGGCCGAATTCATTCGTACTACGTTCATCCCCGCATTGTAAAGGGAACGGATGAACGGTTCTTCGCAACGCTGATCTGAAATAGTTGCTACGATTTTTGTATGTTTCAACATAAAAAAAGCTTTTATCTAAATTAATAATATAAAGGAAACGGTTCTTTCCCCTACAGGAACGATTCGATCGCCAAGCGGTACGAATCCAAACCAAATCCAAGGATGACCCCTCTGCAGGCCGCCGATATCATGGATACATGACGGAAGGCCTCCCGGGCGTGTACATTCGAGATATGTACCTCGACAACCGGAGTATTTACTCCCTTGATCGCATCATGTAAGGCGATAGAGGTATGTGTATAGGCACCGGCATTGAGTATGATCCCGTCATAATCGAAACCGGTTTCCTGTATCTTGTTAATCAACTCGCCTTCGATGTTACTTTGATAGTAGGAAATCTCGCATTCGGGATATCCTCCCCTTAGTTCTGCCAGATAGGTTTCGAACGCAGTACTTCCGTAAACTGCCGGTTCGCGTTTTCCCAACAGATTCAAGTTAGGCCCATTGATTATCTGTATCTTCTTCATTTTTAGCATAAGTTTATTACCTTTGCCTGACTATTTTCAAAATCGAAATATAGCGCAAAAGTAATGATTTAATTTGGAACATAGAAGTTTAATCCGGTTACTTCATAGTGAAAAAAACAGTATGTTTCATTTCTCTTTAGGTACAGATGAAAGAATCCGATAACATCATCAGGAAATATAAGCAATTCATCCTCTTGGAGAAGTCGCTTGCCTCAAATACAGTGGAGGCTTATCTTCAGGATCTCGACAAGCTGCTTTCCTTTATTCAGTCGGAAAGGGAGAGCCGCCGCCCGGATCTGAGCCTGCAGAATCTCACCTATGGCGATTTACAGCAATTTGTCGCCCAACTCAAAGACCAGGGAATCCAGGCCCGCTCCCAGGCCCGGATCATTTCCGGCATCAAGTCGTTCTACTATTTCTTGCTGCTGGACGGATATGTAACTGCCGACCCGACTGAATTGCTCGAATCTCCCAAAATCGGCACCAAGATACCGGAAGTGCTGACCGTCGGTGAGATCAACGATATTCTGGACAGCATCGACCTGTCCCAGCCGGAAGGGCAGCGCAACCGGGCTATGCTGGAGGTGCTTTATAGTTGCGGCCTGCGTGTTTCCGAACTGGTGACCCTCCGGTATTCGGATGTTTTTTTCGAGGAGGAGTTTATCAAGGTAGAGGGGAAAGGGAGCAAGCAACGGCTGGTTCCTATTTCACAACCGGCCCTGCATGAAATCAAAAACTATCTTTACGACCGGAATCTGGTAAAGGTCAAGAAAGGATTTGAAGATATCCTTTTCCTCAGCCGCCGGGGAACCGCACTTTCACGGATCATGGTCTTCCATATTATTAAGCAACAAGCGGAGCTGGCCGGTATTCGCAAGAATATCAGCCCGCATACGTTTCGCCATTCTTTCGCCACCCATTTGCTGCAAGGAGGAGCCGATCTCCGCGCCATCCAGTTGATGATGGGGCATGAGAGCATCAGCACAACTGAAATTTATACGCATATCGACCGCGAATTTCTCCGGGAAGAGATCATCAATCACCATCCGCGAAACAGGAAGGGATAGATTGCCGGACTCATTTGCAGGATTCAGGCTTTGATGTGAGCTTGGCGTAAACTTCTTCTTTAGAAACCGAAAAATTTTCTTTTTTATTGATCCGCTCTAATACGAGTTGGCCTACAGCGCGGGCAGAAGTTTCGTCAGGGAAAGAGACGGAACGGTCGTAAGCCGGTATAGTCGGCTGATAGATCAGTCTTTTCTTGTTTATTGTGATCTGATATCCCCATCCGCCTTCTTCCAGCTGAAAGGTCTCTAATCGGGGCCCGCTGGAATGCCGGATCCATAGATTCCCCGCCAGTAGAATAAGAAATGCCGTTAAGAGGAGCAAGGCCGTCTTTCTTCTTCTCTTAATATTCATCTTCATCATATTCATATGGATGGAGTTCCCAAATATCGTCGAAGTAGAGCGTACCGCTTTTGCCGGTAGCAATAAATCCTCTTTCCCCGTTAGAGAAAGCCACGGCTAAACTCCGGGCGGTACCTTTGAATTTGGATACATTTACCCATAAGTCGGTGCTCGGTTCGTACCTCCAGGTATCACTGCGCACACTCCCACTCTCTCCGCATCCCAGATAAGCCTTACCATCTATAACAAAGGCGCAAGCATTCGTACGGACGATTGTATAGTCGTCATCATAATCATCATCGGAAGTGTTGGCTATGTCACGCAATTGGGTCCAAGTGGCAGTCGAGGCGTTAAACTTCCAAAAGTCACTGACATAATCCCCGTTATTTTCCCCGCAACAAACATAGACTGTATTATCAATGGTAAAGCTTGTCGCCCCTCTCCGCTTGCTTCCCCCAATACTGACAATTTGCGACCAACTATTGGTTGAAGGGTTGAATGCATAAAAGTCTTTCAGGTAATTTCCATCATACCCACAGCCTATATATCCTTTACCATCGATTCCAAAACCAACAGCACCGGAACGAGCGGAACCGGGGAAATTACTTTTTTGTGTCCATGTATTCGAATTCGTATCGTATTCCCAGAAATCATTAAAATAAGTAGTATCATAATATCCGGTGCCTGAATATCCCTTTTGACCAATTGCAAAGGAAACGGCCAAATTACGCGGCGTACCGGGGAAGTCGGCTTTTTGTGTCCAGAAATCCTGATCCATGTCGTATTCCCAAAGGTCATTCAACCATACCTTTCCGGTAAAACCACAGACCAGATAGCCCTTGTTTCCAATTGTAAAAGAGGATGCGCCACTGCGGGTCAATCCGTCGAAATCGGATACTCGATACCATTTACCGATTAAATCATCATCGTCGTCATCTGAGCAAGCTGAGAAAATGACAGGAAGTAGTATTAAGAGAAAAACTAAAGAATGTTTGTTTACCATTATCTAATGTATTACTGTTACTGTTTGGAAATACAAAAAAAGGAGGTGGCGGGTAAGTAAACAAATCGAATCGGTGGATTATCTGTTTTTGTCGTCCGGCAGGCTATTGCAACTGATTAATCAAATGAAGGATTTCCGAGAGAAGGCTAACGGGTTGAAACATGCCTTTAATAGAAAATAAAAAACCATTGGCAGGTAAGAGTTGGATAAAGTGAAGAGATATCGGTCTTTTGTAATATTAATTCAATCGATAGAATGTATAAAAGAGCAGACTTTCTTTATTCTTTATTTCTATATCTGACATTGGCTTTTGGTATCTCTTCCTGCTATGATGAGACAAACTCTTATGGAAAAGATCTGGTTGAGTCCTCATTTCGGACGATATTAATTGACAGCAGTACGGTTACGGTAACATCTGTGATGATTGATTCCGTTGAAACTTCAGCTAAAGGTATCGGATTAGTCGGACGATATACCCATCCTTTATGGGGGAAAGTAATTTCTTCTGCCTATATTCCTTACAGCCACCCTTCTTATAGTACGGATATTGAAGAAGTAGTTGAATTGGATTCATTTGTGTTTTCAATGAATCTTTCCGGCTATTTTATCGGAGATACGACCCTTATCCAACAGATCGAACTTCATCAACTGAAAGAAAAAGTGGTATTGAACGATAATGATTATCTCTACAGTAACTCTTCATTCAATTATGATCCGACTCCCTTGGCTACCCGGTCTTTCAAGCCTAAGCCCAAGAGCGGCGAATCTCTCGAAATACGTTTGCCCGATGCTTTAGGAAAAGATCTATTAACCCGTTTTCATCGGAGGGACCAAGAGGTTTCAGCGGATTTTTTTGAAGACTATTTTAAAGGGATCGTTATTCTTCCGGGAGAAAACAGCCAAACGATTCAAGGATTGGCCGTAGGAGACACGGCCTCTTCATTGAAACTCTATTATCATCTTGCCGATGGATTGAAAAATAGCCAGGTTTTGGTTTTCCCGGTTAAGACCGCTAATCAGTTTAACCATATAGACCATGATCGCAAAGGAACACCTTTGGAATCCTATCCGACGAAACAAGTAGAAATACCTTCGGCGGAAATTGGCAACAGAGGATTCCTTTTCGGGGGGATCGGTTGGTATACACGTTTGTCTTTTCCGTATTTGAACAATCTGATGCAACAAGGGGAACAGGTCGAAATAAGCCAGGCGTTATTGAAAATCTATCCGGAGCCCAATACTTACTCTGATTTTAACCCTTTGCCGGATAGTCTGTTCTTATATATTGTCGATGAAAATAACGTTGTTATAAATACAGTCAATGATTATTTGGGAACGGAAGTACAAGGGGGCGTTTTAGTAAAAGATAATATATACAAAGAGAATACTTATTATTATTTTGATGTTTCCAATTTTATGCAGGACGAATTAGGGACAATCGGTAAATATAAACATAATTTACTGTTGGTCTTTGACGAAAATGATATCACAAAGACATTTAAAAATCTAACGATTAATGACCAAGCCGGACGTTCCCCAATCGTTTTACAAATAACCTATCGAATTTATGAAAGTTATTAATTATATGGTTGTTGTCATCTTATGGATGGCTGCAAGCGGTATTTCAGCCCAAAATGTCATGACTTCTTCTCCTTATTCCATGTTTGGAATAGGAGAAATGGCTTCCGGCCTGTATGGGGCTAATATTTCCATGGGAGGAGTTTCTTATGGCATAAGGAAAAGCGAATGGCTGAATACCGCCAATCCGGCCGGGCTTACCGCAATAGATAGCAGTTCTCTGCTGGGTGAAATATCTTCCTTCCTGAAAAACGAATCTTACCGGTCGAGCGGAAACTCCAACAACGTATTAACCGGTAATTTCTCGGCTATTGTGTTGGGGGGACGCCTAAAAAAGCACTGGTATGCCTCGGTGGGGCTCCTTCCCTACAGCTCTGTCGGTTATTATTTTCAGACGAAGACTCCGTTGGAAGGAACCGTTGATTCGTATTATGACAATATTTTCGAAGGAAGCGGAGGGCTCTCAAAGCTCTATTTATCCAATGCTTTCTCCCTGCCGTTGAACTTTTCTTTTGGAGTGAATCTGAATTATGTGTTCGGCAAGTTAAAGCAAACAGAGACTCAGTCGACCATGTCGGTTGCACAGGAAATGGATGCCAAAGCCTTTTCCGCTGATTTCGGACTTCAATACGAGCGGGCGATAGATCGGAAAACAACACTGAGTATGGGAATCGTATATGGATATAAACAGGAGTTGGCCATTAAAAATACATCTACGATCACGACCTCAAGTAGTACGACTATCGGCAAGGCGAAGGCGGGAGATCAATATTTACCCCAATATATCGGTTTGGGTATTGCACTGAATCGTAAGAAATGGACACAAGCGCTTGATTATTCTTTTTACCAATACAGCGTCCTGAACTCCGGGGATAGCCGTGTCAAATTCAACGATTCGCATGAACTGCGTTACGGCCTTTCCTTTTTGCCGAGCGAACATTCATTCGATAGCTACTGGAAACGAGTCGGCTATAAAGCAGGGGTAAATGTATCGACCCCCTATTATAAAATAAGCGGAAACTCAGGGATTGCATACCGGCTTAGCCTAGGGCTCGACCTTCCTGTCATGAATGGTTGTTTGCATACGGCCTTCTTTTATGATCATCTGAATGTGACAGGCCGCTTGAGACGGAACACGCTTGGATTTGCACTTACCTATTCGTTCGGCGAACGGTTTTACAAGCTGAAACTTTAAAAAGATTATTCTTGCAGTTTCAGATGTTTCATAAGTTGGGGAAGATACGAATCACTGATCGGAATGAGCTCGCTTCCTATGCGAATCCGTTTCCGTTCGATATAACTTATCTGCGGAATAGCCACAATATAAGATCGATGTACACGGCAAAAATCGGCGCCTGCCAAATTCTCCTCAAGACGTTTCAGGCTTACTTGTGAGAGCAAAGGTTTATTATTAATGCGATGTATTTTAACATAATCGCCATATCCTTCGATATAAAGGATCTCGTCGCATTTAACACGTGTAATTTTACTTCCTTCCTTTATGAAAAAGAACCCTTCTGTCGATTCCTTATCCAAAATGGTATGAACCGTTTCTATCGCCTCGTTTAATTTTTCAAAATAATCCATCAACGAATTCAAAGTGGAGGCATCTCCATCGAACGTAATACACTTCAACATAATGATTATTCCTTAGATTAATAATAGCAACAAAGAAAGATAAAACTATCATAAACAAAGGTTAATCGCCAATGAAGCAGCGATATTCGGGGGCGAAGTAGCCAAATACAGCGGTGAAAGCGTATAATAGAGAGATAATCCTTCTTCAGGATTGTACGAGCCAACGTTTAAATTCCGAAACCCTTTCTTTACTGATCAACACATATTCTTCGGTAGGAATACCTAAGGCAACAGACAGCCGGTTTCCACTCCATACCGTTAATTCGCGAATCGCATGACGGGCGATGATAAATTGCCGGTTGGCTCGATAGAATTGCTCCGGGTCTAACAGCTCCGCCAGGCCATTCAGGCTTTTGTCAACAGAATAAACCATTCCGTTTAGGGTATAAACCGAAACTTTTTCATTTTTACTATAGAAGAAGGCAATAGAGTCGCAAGAGACGGGAATGATTTTATCCTTATAAGGGATCAATAAAGTTCTTAATGCCGGAGGAGCTGCTAAAGTTTTCAAAACGCGTGAAATATATTGTTCACGGTCACTCTGGCTGATGCGATTGAACTTATTGAGCGCCAAAGCAACATCATCGGATTTGATAGGCTTCAAAAGATAATCGATACTGTTTACTTGAAAAGCCTTTAGGGCATATTCATCGTAGGCGGTTGTGAATATTACCGGTACATTGATCTCTATCTCCTGGAAAATATGAAAAGATTCTCCGTCTGCCAGATGAATATCCATAAATAATAAATCCGGCATCGGATGAGATGAAAACCAGCTTACACTCTGCCGGATGCTATCCAATGTCGCCACAATGTCTATTTCCGGTGCTACATCTTTCAGAATTGCCTTCAGATTACGGACGGCAGCCGTTTCGTCTTCTATGATGACAGCTTTCATTGAGAATTTATCAACGGTTCTATAAGAGGAAGTTTAACACAAAAAGAATGCTCATTTTTCTCTATGCAAATCCCCTTGGAAAGCAATAACTGGTAACGGTTATTCAAATTGAGCAGGCCGATTCCGCTGCTTTCATCAGAAGTGCCGTATTTTTCCTGGATAGGATTAGAGACCGCGAGTGAATGATCTTCCGTAATAAATAAATGTACGGTTAAGGGACTTTGTTCGCTAATAACATTGTGTTTGATAATATTTTCAATCAAAGGTTGTAAAGAGAGACCCGGAAGACGGTAATCCAAATAAAAATCAGGGATGTCAATCCTGAAGAAAAGCTTATTTTCAAAGCGGATTTCCAACATAAATTGATAAGCTTTCAGAAATTGTAATTCATCCCGTACCGTTACAAGTCCGCATTTTCCCGAATTAAGTACATAACGGAATATATCCGATAACTCATTTATATATTTTAGTGAAGCATCTTGTTTCCGCTCGCGTACAAGCGCAGAAAGAGAATTCAACGAATTAAAAAAGAAATGCGGATTTATTTGGGCAGTCAACATATCATATTGTGCTCGCAGATTTTCTGTTTTGAGACGTTCGTTTTCCAGTTTCATTTTCTGTTGATAGAAGAACAACTGCAAAATATAGCCCAATAAACATGTCACGATCCACGCAAACAGGCACTTGAATAGAATAAGGCCATCCATCCGGGGAAAAAAAGGCTTTCGGTTATCGAAAAAGAAATAGGTGCATATAAAAACCACACAAATAAGGATACTCCCTAAAAGGGAAAATAAAATAGTTTTTGTTTGGTAATGTTCTCCTTCCGGGTTTTTAAAAAGTAAATTTCGTGTATTAAAAAAAAGCAGAACCAATGAAAGGAAAAAGAAAAAGAGAAAGTCTTTTGTAATATGATTCAGCCAAAACGGCAGAGCTCTTTGCTGTTCTTTAAACTCTCGTTCCCGTTGGAAAGGAAGAGGAGGAAAACCGGGATCGATGGTTCGCGGTTGGTTGGGTTGTTTGTATGGGAAAAGCCTTTCCATACGTTGTTGTTTGATAGAAAGAGGGGTGTTGTTGCTTAGTAATCTCGATATATCAGGAAAGATGATAAAAAATCCAATCAATAAAGCAATTAAGAAATTAATTAATTTAATATTGAATACCTTTTTCCCCTTCATTAACGAACTTGTTTTAAATCCTTTGAATTCATTTTCAATAAAGTAATAGATAGGCAAACATACGGAAATATTTTACGAACGAATGTTTTTTTTACCTTTTTTATACGAAACAGCCATGGGGAACGTCCAACAGCCCATATCAGCAGACCAAATTTATTTTTCAATCGATGAAAGGATACGCTTTTGCAGGGAAAAATAATTGATATTTCCTTTCGCAAATGTTTTATTGAAATCGGTTTGCTGACAGGAATTAATGCTCCCCCGTACAGGTTTTCCGGGTATATCCGGATACCTTTCTATCCGGATAATCTGGCCGTATATGGAAAGAACTTTCTATCTTTGCTACGATTTGATAAATTAGATATAACGAAAATGTCCTTATTGACTGATTTTAACTTAGCCATACCGGAAGCTCGGGAGCGTATACGGAATGTGGTACAAAAAACGCCCTTACAATACAGTAAAAGAATCTCTTCCTTCTATGGTGCCAATGTTTACCTGAAACGGGAAGACTTGCAAATCGTGCGCTCATACAAATTACGGGGCGCTTATAATATGATCCATCGTTTGGAGCCGGAGGCGCTCCGCCGGGGAGTAGTCTGCGCAAGCGCCGGCAATCATGCCCAGGGATTTGCCTTCAGTTGTAGCGAGATGAATATCCGGGGAGTGGTTTTCATGCCTAAAACGACACCCAAACAAAAGATCCGGCAGACGAAAATGTTTGGAAAGGAATCTGTGGAAATTATCCTGGAAGGAGACACCTTCGATGATTGTGCCGAAGCTGCGAAAAAGTATACGTCCGAACACCGGATGACATTCATTCCTCCTTTCAATCATCCGCATATCATAGAAGGACAGGGAACGATCGGGATTGAAATATTGGAAGAACTGGAGGACGTGGACTACCTCTTTGTGCCCATTGGAGGAGGAGGACTTTGTGCCGGGGTCGGCGCCTATATGAAAACGTATTCTCCCAAGACCCGGATCATAGGAGTGGAGCCGGAAGGAGCCGCTTCCATGCAGGCGGCATTTGAAGCAGGAGGACCTGTAACATTGAAGCGCATCGATAAGTTCGTAGACGGGGCCGCCGTAAAACGGGCGGGAGACATTACCTATCCGATCTGCAGGAAAGTAGTAGACGAGATCTGCCTGATACCGGAAGGTGAAGTCTGTTCCGCAATCCTGCGAATCTATAATGAAGATGCGATCGTGATCGAACCGGCCGGAGCTTTGGCCCCCGCTGCCGTAAAGCACTACCGGAATGAAATCAAAGGAAAGAATGTCGTCTGTATCATCAGCGGCAGCAATAATGATATCGACCGGATGCAGGAAATCAAGGAACGTTCGTTGCTCTTCGAAGGCTTGAAGCACTATTTTATCATCCGCTTTACCCAACGTCCCAACGCATTGAGGGATTTTGTAAATAAAGTACTGGGGCCGCACGACGATATTGTCCGTTTCGAATATATGAAGAAAAACGATAAAGAGAACGGCCCGGCGTTAGTCGGCATCGAACTCGACAGTCCGGAGGAATACGATGGCCTGATCAACCGTATGTATGAATACGAATATGACTTTACCGTACTCAACCGGGACAGCGATCTTTTCGGCTACTTGGTGTAAACATCCCGATAAAAAAGTAATAAACATATAATTATGAACAATGAATATCTTGATTTCATAATTCCCCTGGCAAAAAAGACAGGAGAACTCCAACTTTCTTATTTCCGTACGGATAAGTTAGATATCCGGACGAAATCCAATATTTCGGATGTAGTCACCCGCGCCGACAAAGAGAGTGAAGAACTGATCGCGAAGGCGATCCTCGACCGTTATCCCGGCCATAAGATCCTCGGGGAAGAAGGAGGATTCAGGGGAAAGGATGACAGCGATTACCTTTGGGTGGTAGATCCACTTGACGGAACGACCAACTTTAGCCAGGGGCTTCCCATTTTTTCGGTTTCCATTGCTTTGCAACATCGCGGGGAAACAATTGCCGGAGTGGTATATGCTCCCTACCTCGATGAATTGTTCGTTGCCTCGAAGGGGGACGGAGCCTATATGACGTATCATGGCGGCGAATGGAAGGAACTTCATGTCTCCGGTAAACGGAAACTTGACAGCTCCGTTATTGCAACCGGTTTTCCGTATGACAAAGGGACGAACCCGGACAATAATAGTGTTGAGGCGAGCCGGATTATTCCGCTGGTAAGAGACTTACGCCGGTTCGGATCTGCTGCATACGACCTGTGCTCCGTGGCTTGCGGTATCCTGGACGGTTATTGGGAAATGTCGCTGCACCTGTGGGATGTCTGCGCCGGGATCCTTATTGTGGAAGAAGCCGGCGGCCTGGTTTACCACTATAGGGAGGACAGGAACATATCCGTCATTGCCGGAAACAGGGATATTGCAGACGAGATCGAGAAGTACGTAGTTGTTTAGCAATCCCCGGGGCAGACGCATTTACCCATTTGTTCGGCGGAATGTCCTCACTCCGTCGTGTTGGAAGAATGTGTCAAAAGCCCATTGTGGGGTGTGTAGGGGCGAATTCCCTTACGGCCTTTTTGACACATCTCCTATCCTTAAAAAGGATAATCATTGCGAGGCGGGAGCCTCGCTTTTATCACCGACGCAAGCTGGAGCTTCCGCCGAACATAACAGGGGTTTAAATGTTTGCCCTGTAGCAATCCCCTTTTGGGTGTGAAAGCGCGCATGATTCTTCATTTGTACCTGCAAATCCGTAAATTTCCCTATCCGCCGGAATAATTCGGCATATCCGTTTGTATATTTGTAAGTGTTTAAACCAATCTTTTACCCGGTTGGGCCTGGTGGCCCACCAAGGTTGGTCACCAGTCACACCATGATGGGCCTGCAGGCCCATCATGGTGTGATAAAAAAACGAATAGGGAGAAAAAATGATTTCAGTACGGTATGAAACTCATTTCATGCCGCCGACCTTAAATATAAATACGATGGCCATAACCTTTACCGTTCATTCCATACCGGATCCCCATGGGGAAAAAGGAAAAACATTGCAACACGCCCGCGCCCAATCTCCGGGTACGCGGGGAACCGATGGTATTTGCCCGTTGATTTGTTCCCGTTCCAGCCTTTCGCCGGCCGATGTCAAAGCGGCATTAGATTCGCTCGGCTGGGCTTTGGGGGAAAGCCTGAGCGAGGGATATCACGTTAAGCTCGAAGGCGTCGGCTATTTCTCCCTTTCCCTCCGCACCATCCGGGCGGATGAAGGGCACATGCGCATCGAGGTAAACGGCGTGAATTTCCATTGCGATCCCAAGTTGTTGGAGCGTCTCCGGAAAGCCCCGTTAAAACGCGACTATGCCGCTGAGAAGAGATATCGCAAGATCGACACGAAAGACTGGACGGAGGATATGCTCCTATTGCTCCGCCAAACCGGCTATATGTCGCCCCGTCTTTTCAGCGCTTTGACCGGTTGTTCCCGCCGCCAGGCTGCAGTCCGCCTGGGAAAATATGTGGAAGCGGGGCTTCTGATCCGCCAGGGACGCGGAAGGCACACGATCTACCTGCCGGTTCCGGCCGGGGAAACCGCTGGCGAAATCAACCGGATATAAAAAGAATAATCTTTGCCATATGGAAAATAATAAGCGAACTATAGAGATGAGACAGGCAAATCCAATTTTAATGCTTATCCTGTTGATAAGGCACAAGAAAGAGAGGTATCAATTTGTCAGTTGACAAACGATGATTTTTAACATATCCTCCGGGAGGTTATTGTTTAAAAGAAAGATATATCTTTGATAATCAAAAAATTTAAATCAAACCAAAATGAAAAAGATCCTATCTGAAAATTTCAGTAAAAATATTCTTTTCTCTTTGCTATTGTTATCTCTTTTCAATATCTCATGCATTGAAAAGAAGAAAAATTACAAAGATGAATTTGATCGGAGTATAGATAAAAATATGAATTCTTGTATTAGCATTTTGGTTGCAAATCAATATGATTCTATTAAAGCAAGAGAGATTTGCTCCTGCATGTTAGAAACAGCTTTTCTATTGATTCTACGTTTATAATGATGAATGAAGGCGAGAGGCATTCTTTTTTTATAAAAAACAGAGATATAATAGATGAAAAATGCGACACTTCATTTATAAAATATTTTATCTATAGATGACCTTATTTCTAAGAGTTGATATGTAAAAATAGAATTCATTTCCTATCATGAAAGCTTTATATTATATATTTATTTTTTTATTTACAACGCTGAATATAGGCATGGCTCAAAATCAGTCTATCTCGACAGAGAGAAAACTAGAAATGCTCGATTCAATAGCGAAGAATCCATCGAAAGGAGTCTATTATATTGATAAGATTGAAGTCTCTGAGTTGACTTTTTTCAAAAAGCTTTTTAATAATGAAATTGAACCTTACGGATATGGATGGACTGGAAAAGAGGCCATTATCCTATTTGGTGAACGTTATCGAAATGGCATAAGTTTTTTTGAGACAAAAATTAAAAAAGAGGAGGAACTTAATGAAAGCAACAGAAGAAATTAAAATTAGTATTGTCTGTTTCTTTGTTCTCTTATCCATATTAAACTCTTATTGTCAGTCTGATAGATATGTTTTAAGAGGGAAAGTTAATCCTTTCTTTAATAATAAAAATATAATGTTATTTTCATTTGCTGAAGATACGATTGATCGGGTTGACACATCATTAATTGAAAATGGGACTTTTAAGTTCGCTGGAAAAGAAAATTTAAAAGATATAGCAATTCTTAGTGTAGGAAATTATCCTGATTCCGTAGTTTCTCAAATTGTGATTCTTGAACACGGAGAGATAGAGGTTACTTTAGACAATAATCGAATTGCCGGAACAAAGTTAAATGATCTGTATCAAGGCTATAAGGATACAATTGCGGCCTATCTCAAAATCATTAAAGAATTAGATAGTTTGGAAAATAATACAGAAGGTTCCATAAGAAAAAACTTTTCATCATATAAAAAGCATGTTGAGTTAGGCAGATATACAGTAGATTTCAAAAGAAAGAATATAAATAATATAGTAGGACAATACTTTTTTGAAAAAGAAGCAGGTAAAAGATTTAGTGAGGATGTCGCTTATCCTTCAATTCATTCTGCAGATAGCGCTTTCTATATAATATATAATGCGGCTGATTCTATTTATAGACAAAAGAAATGGATAAAGGAGTATGTTGCGTATTTGAAAAAGGCTGAAGATAAAAAACAGAAAACGGAAACACAATTTGTCGATTTTATTCTAACTAATAGAGAAGGTCAGAGCTGTCATCTTTCTGATTACATAGGTATGCCCAAATTTCTACTTCTTGATTTTTGGGCCTCATGGTGTGGCCCTTGTATGGCAGGGTTTCCAAAACTTAAAGAAATATATAAAAAATATGATCGTTCTTATTTCGAAATTATTGGCATCTCATTAGATTTAAGTGAAAGTTCATGGAAAAGATCCCTTGATAAAATACAAAATCCATGGATACAATTATTCTCCGGGAACAAAGAAACAGAACATGAAATAAGGAAAGCTTATTCAATCATAGGAATTCCATTTTCTGTTTTATTGGATTCTTCAGGTAAAATTATTCGAGTGGGAGATCCAAGTGAAGTTGAAAGTTGGCTTGTGAATTACAAATAAGTGACTGACTAAGAATTACAAATAGAAGACTTAAGATATATATGAAGAACCGATTTAAATCTACTATTACAAAGCTATAGGGTAATAGGCAATAAAATGATCACTTATTGTATAATTTCTATAGCGTCATCATTGCTGTCCACTAAAAAGTAGACGGTTAAAAATTAAATTATAAAGATTACAGATCATAACATCGCCACGATCTTCCGTACTTGTGCGAGGCGATCAGCAAAGGCTTTATTCCTCCTTGTTACTTGCATGTCATAGTCGGCTTGCATACGGATAAAAATACCGGCATCTATTCCCAAGGCGGCTTCAAACAACAAAGCGTATTCTGTTGTTACCGGACGCTTGGCGTTTAACACTTCATTAAGGACGGAATATGACACTCCCATTTGCTTGGCAAGTTTGCGTTGCGACATGCCGCGGTATTCAATTTCTTCTTTCAGCACATTCCCCGGGTGCGTTGGTTCATACGGTTCGAGGTTGTTTGCTATCATGCGGGGATCAATCCCATTTAACGTAATCATAATACTTTTATTTATAATGGTTTGATAATTCTAAAATATTACATACTGTAACCAACGATTCAACACCGTTGTCTGTTACTGTAAATTCAATGCGATACTGCTTATTTACTCTGATAGATGAAATATTTTGTTTGTCGCCTTTCAATATTTCGTAATTCAAGGAATTGATGGTAAACAGATCCTTGATTCTTTCAGTATTTTCAAGGGTTTTTATGCGTTCTTTATACTTTGTCACCACTTCCGGTTGAAAACGGTGTTTTTTATCCATTGTCTTACCGGTTTCGTATAGGTCGCGCAAATATTCTTTTTCAAAAGCAACAATCATATATCGACCTTCATTTTAGTAACAAAGATAACAGACATATTGAGCATTCGCAAAAAACAGAACATAAAAAAGAATAAAATCCAGGGACAAAATCTTGATGAATTGAAACAGGGGTGTATCGTGGTTGGATGATTCCGACCGTTTGTTCTTTTAAAATCCAGACAGCGCCCTGTTGTTTTACCGAAAGGGATTACGACCGCTGGACATCTGAAAGACAGCCTCCTCATGGCCCGGTTCAATCAGAACATAGACGTTTTATATGCGGAAAAGAATAAATACACGCCGGCGGAAAGCTATTACAGGGGGGCCTTACCCTATGCCGCTCCCGAAGAACGGTCGAAACTGTTTTTGAACCTTGCCAAGATGCACCTTGCGACCCACCGGCCGGATTCCTTATATATCGGGAAGGCGCGGACGGTCTCTGAGGGGAGCGGCGATCCCTGTTTTCCGGCCGGTCTGTACAACATCCTGTCGCGGATAGAAGAGAGCCGCAAAGACTATGCCCAGGGGCTGGCTTACCATAAAGATTATACCCGCTATTTGCCATCCATCCGGAAGAAATTGAGCATCCCCCCCGGGGAAATCTCTCCGACTTTCTGGACCTGAAAGTTTAATTTCGAGGAAATAAAACATGGATATTTCGTATGAAATTTAATTTCAGGAATATATTAACTAGTGTTGTTTTGAATATTTCTGGCGAAGTTCTATTTTTAATGCGTTAAAAGGCCATAGGATAACTTTGGGCTGTCTTATAAGAAAGAATAAAGCTTACTATGCTTATTACGAACCTTAAATCGAATCAATATGAAAAGAGTGAATGTAATTTGGGCGCTTATCCCGTTTATAATGGCAGGATGCGGACAAAGACAAGAAGGCAACGATGATTTCATCACAGTTGATGTCACAAAAACGGATTATCCCAAGAAAGAACTGATCCTTCAGGACTT
>NZ_LT799418.1:58823-68806 GCF_900162725.1 Parabacteroides sp. Marseille-P3160
ATTACGAACCTTAAATCGAATCAATATGAAAAGAGTGAATGTAATTTGGGCGCTTATCCCGTTTATAATGGCAGGATGCGGACAAAGACAAGAAGGCAACGATGATTTCATCACAGTTGATGTCACAAAAACGGATTATCCCAAGAAAGAACTGATCCTTCAGGACTTTATGGAGGTGGAATATATCCCATTAGAGACAAATGATGACTTTGTTAATCAGGGGCATGTGGAGGATATAGGCAAGAAATACATATTAGTAACAAATAGAAATGACGACGGAAATATTTTTGTGTATGACAGGAACGGAAAAGCTCTACGAAAGATAAATCGCAAGGGGCAAGGAGGTGAAGAATACGCAAATATTGCTTATATTGTTTTGGATGAAGTTAATAGTGAATTTTTTGTCAACGACTTTACTATACGAAAAATTCAAGTATATGATTTATATGGAAAATACAAAAGAACCCTAAATCAAACGCGAGACGCTGGTTCCAGGTATTATACAGAGATGTTCAATTATGATAGAGATAATTTGATTTGCTATGATAAATATAATGAAGAAATAGCATTTACCATTGTATCTAAACAGGATGGGAGTATTACTAAAGAAATTAAAATTCCATTTAAGGATAAAAAGTTATTATACCAAATGAAAGGTCGTCAAATTGTGGCTCCCGGTTATTATTCTTCATTAATCCCTTTTAAAGGTAATTGGACACTTGTGGAATTTTCATCGGATACCATATATATGTTTCTGCCTGATCATAGCCTACATCCATTTATAGTAAGAACTCCGCCAATTAGGTCTATGGATCCGGAAGATTTCCTGAGTTTGAGGTTTCTTTCCGACCGTTACTATTTCATGGAAACCATCAAAAATGTTTACGATTTTGATAGAAAAAGCGGATTCCCTAAAAAATATATGATGTATGACAAGCAGGAAAAAGTCATGTGCAATTATAAGCTATATAATGGAGACTATTCAGTAAAAAAAGAAATGTATATGATTGGTATGAGCCTTCTCAATCACGAAATTGCATCATGTTATCCCTTGGAAGCTTTCAATCTTGTTGAATCATATAATAAAGGAGAACTAAAAGGCAAACTGAAAGAAATTGCCGCAACATTGAATAAGGACGATAATCTGGTGATTATGTTGATAAAGCATAAGACACTCTAATTTTACCGCTCGTCGGGACGGGTGCTCCCACCCCTTGCCGCGGGGCGATCCCCGAGCGATGAGTTGATTTATCGAATAAAAATATGCTGATACAGTTTATCGGATACGCCCCCAAGCCTGAGGATTCCAATAATATTAGTTTTTTCGTCTAACCATATAAGGGAAAAATCTGCTTCAATATGGCATTCCATGCATTCTTTATATTTACCAGTCAGTTTGTGCACTTTTAGTTCCAAGGGAAACTTTTCTTCGTTTTCAAGTACCCTTAAAAACCTCTAATAACTATTCATGTTTCTTTGGTTGATTCTTATACGCTTTAAAATCCTTTTTGAATTGGGTACTATAACGTAGAATTTTCATTCCTCACATGATTTAATAAAAGCTTTCTTGCTACTGGTATTTATAGTTCCGGCAAATTTACCCGCCTGCGCCTCTTTTATTGCTTCGATCGTAGTTTCATTTGGTTCATTATAAACGCTATCCATAAGGATACATTCTACATAGTTGCTTAAACTTCTGTTTGCCTTTTTAGCTTCCTCTTTCAGCCTGTCAAGTAAGTTTGCGTTTAGTCTGAATGCTGTTTGTTTTTTTATTGCTCCCGTCTCCATTGTTATACATGTATTATATATTGCATTACAAATGTAATACATTTTTTGTGTCGTAGAATTATTCATGAAGTTTTCTTTAAACATGGCATCTGAATACAGAAGAGATTTTTTCTTTTTCATATTTGAAATTCGGGAACTCCTTTATTTGCCAGATATATTCCCTGAGCTGATTAGGCGCCGTAATCGACTCATTTGAAAAATCCAATAAAAAAAACAGAGGCTTAATTCAATTGTGTGGAAAGAGTCATTTTTTAGTAAATGTCATTTATTCCTGATAAGAGTCGAAGCCTGAAAAGAACGCATAAAAAAACGATTCCAGACCTATATTAACTTTTATTTATTTTGTTCACACATAAAGAGATATCCTTTTCTAATGCATAAAAAAGCTATATGGCTCCAATAGGCTATTTTTTAAGAGAAATATAAAATATAACTTTGGAAGTAAGAACTTTAAATCAACGGGATATAAAAGGGTCATCTTTCTAATTTGTGCGGCGATTGCCTTACGCGTTATTATTAGGATCTCATAATTATCCATATCATTTGTATTTATATATAACCTGGTAAGATATGAAAACCTCAAAAGATCGTTTTTTTGAATATGCACAAGAAGAACCGATTGTTCCTGACGAGCAAACCTCTGCTTTTGTTCGGTATTTAGACTTGTTATCTTCCATTGTGACAGAAAATTTCTATGTGTTGGACATACCCCAAAAACAATTACCCACAGCTACTTGTACCTCATTTTCTAAAAAAAACATTTTTAACAAGAAGAAGTAATAATTATATTCTAACAGTAAAAAACTATTGAAAATAAGCAACGTATGAAAAGAATAAATACAATTTTAGTAATCATTCTTTCCTTGGCAGTGGCGGCAGAAAGCAAAGGACAAAAACAAACAGGCAACAATGAATTCATTACGGTTGATGTTATTAAGAATTATTCCCCTCAAAAGAAATTGATTCTTCAGGACTTTATGGATGTGGAATATATTGCGTTAGAAACGAATGATAATTTTATTAATCAAGGTGTTGTGTTGGATATTGGTAAAGAACTTATGTTAGTAAAAAACGAAAATCGAATTAATGATGGAAATATTTATGTTTATAACAGAACCGGGAAAGCCATACGAAAGATAAATCGTAAGGGACAAGGCGGCGAAGAATATATAAGTATTTTTAGTATTACCTTGGATGAGGAGAGCGAAGAAATGTTTATTAATGACATTTTAGGAAAAAAAATCGTTGTATATGATTTATACGGAAATTTCAAAAGAAGTTTTAAACACAAGAAAGGCACTAACTCCCAATTTTACACCGATATATTCAATTATGACAAATATCATTTGATTTGCTATGACGAATACAACGAGGAGGTCGCATTTGTTCTTATATCCAAACAGGATGGGCGTATTACCCGAGAAATAAAGATTCCATTTAAAGAAAAGAAGTTTTTGGGTCAAATAAAGAAGGAGGGAAATAATAGTCAATCGATAATTGGGGTTGGACCTGGTCCCTATCGTTCCATAATTCCTTTCAATGGAAATTGGATACTTTCAGAGCTTTCGTCTGACACTGTGTACTCCTTTTTGAAGGATTATAGCTTGCGTCCTTTTATCGTAAGAACTCCGTCAATTCACCCGATGGATCCAGGAGTTTTTTTGACTATTAGGCTATTATCAGATCGTTATTATTTTATGGAAACGATCAAAAATGTATATAACTGGAATACACAAGATGGATTTCCGAAAACCTATTTTATGTATGACACAAAGGAAAAGTCTTTTTCAGGATATACAGTGTACAATGGTGATTTTACAACAAAAAAAGAAATATATATGAGCGCAACAAAACCTGTCAATCACGAAATCGAATCATGGTACCCTTTAGAAGCCTACAAACTTGTAGAATCTTACAAGAAAGGGGAACTAAAAGGCAAGTTGAAAGAAATTGCTGCCAAATTGGATGAAGATTCGAATCCGGTGATTATGTTGATAAAACATAAGAAATAAACATAAGAAATAAACATAACACACAAAGATAACTCTTTATAGATTCAGGGAGATAAGCGCTTTCCCTAATTTGGACTCTCTCCAGAATTTTGTGTAAAGCGCTTTCTAATTTGCGAATCTGTTCCGTACGCGGTTTACTGTTACCCGAAGCGTAATGCCATAATTGTTTTTAGTTAATGCCGGCAATACGTTCCAATCCCGCTTTGCTGAAAATTCCCGAATAAACATTAAGAAGAGATTTAACATCTATTTTAAAAATCAGATCGTAATTTCCGTATAACGTTTTTGAAGGTTGTCATTTAAATATTCTACAACCACAGCTATATCAATATCGCTATCCTATACAAAAATCTGTCTTTAGCAATGGTTTGAGCGCCTATTGTACGGAACTGGACGAGGGTAAATTATATTTTTTGATAAATGCCGATGCGGTAACCCCTCTCGCATCCCCCTCTTTAGCTATGGCGCCCATACGTTGCATAATATCTCCAATATTTGGGGTATCATATAATAAAATAGATAAATTTTAAACTATTCTCATTCACTTCAACTTAAACTTCACACTTAGCAGAAAACTTCTTTGACGCAGATTGTATCTGTAATAATAGGTACTTAAATCTGTGTAGGAAGCCGAAACATATTGTCTGACATTAAATAGGTTATTGCACTCCAGTTCCCATTCCGTTTGTTTGTTTTTGTAACGCACCTTGGCATCGAGAAAAGTTGTGTTGCGATTATTCACCGCACTGTTGTAACGGTAATCCCCGCTCAGGTTTATACCGAAACTTTTGGTCGGATTAAGCCAAAGACCTGCCGTATGGTTCTGGCTGCGGATGGGGGGAAACCGTGTGGATAATTCCTCTGAAAAACTCCGGCTTCTCGACCATCCAAAACTATAACTCAAATTGATGAATGCGGAAGGGGTGGTATTAATGGACGCACCTGCGTTGTAACCTTCCGAACGGTAGGTCAGGATTTCATTTTGTATTAATTGTTCTCCCCAGCCTTCGTGGTACCCTCCCGACATGTTGAGGGTAGTTTTCCAAAAACCAAAGCCTTTGCTGCCACTAAAGTTAAATCCATAATTCTCGGATTGGGTCGGCTGGTCAATGGTCGTCTTCACTTGCATGATGCCATTGTAATCGAAGCCGTAGAGCAGGTTACTCCACGACTTTCCATAGTTGGCACCAATGTTGAGGAAAAGCTCCCGGAAGGCATCGCGGTATTGCAGTGAAGCGTTTGCCCCTCCCGAACGCGATTCAAACAGGTGGTCAATTGTATTACGGAGCAGGCTACGGTAAGAATGCATGATGTAACCCGTGTAGGCATCGTTCATGTTTCCATAATTTTTTCGGAAATTTCCACCGGCAGCGACAGCCAGTTCGCGCGTCAGGTCGTAGGAAACCTTAAGGGATGGATTGATTATCCAGCGGTTGTATTTGGTGACTTTGTCCGGTATCCGGTCGTTTACCGTCAGGGTATGGTTAACGATAGGAATGGCAAGGCTGGCTTTGAATTTTCCATTACTATTGTATGTATAATTCTGGTTCACACCTATCTGGTAGGTGTTATACCAAAGATCGTTCTTCAGTGAATCGGCAGCGGAAATAAACACGCCGAGGGTATCCGTTCCGGTCAATTCGGTATCCAAGCCCTTTAAATCCACACTTCCCCAGAGTCCATAATCCATGTTTACTTTTTTCACTTTCAGCCCATAGGAAGTCCTGACCGATGAAGAGAAATTATTCGAGACCACGCTTTGTTCCAAAGAAGCCAGGCTGTTGTTCCCGAAATAATTTACCGGACTGACCGTCAAGCTGTGGGGGCTATGGCTGTAAGCCATTGAAAAAAAGATTTTGTAGCTTTTTTTCCCGATGTTTTTGATAAAATCCAGGGAGTTGTCCACTGAAAAAGCGGGACTGGACAAATACTGCGACAGCGTTTCGTTCATATCGCCCACATTGCTCCGGGTAATGCCCGTTCCCCGGTCGTTGTTCCAGCTTCCTTTGATATTCAATGAATTGTTGAAGAACTTTTCTTCAGCGTTTGAATTCAATTTGAACGACGTTTCCAAATTGTTGGTTTTGGTCAAGCTTTTGATATCTTCTTCGATCCGGACGGAACTGTCACCGGGCAGGAACTGCTCGGAAAGCGAATACCCTTCCTTTTCCACACGGTCGTTATAGTAAACGGCGCTAAGCGTCATTTCCATGTCTTTGCCCAGTTTAAACAATTGGTTCCCGGTGACGCTGTTGCTTATATTGTTCACATATCGGTTTTTACCTACCGGGGGAGTAGAAGGCGCGGCAATGGAGAGCATGCTGATATCGCCCGGACTTACATAGTCGTAGTCGTAACCCCTGTGCATGCTGATTTCCGAACTCAAATCCTTTCCGGCGTTATTCCCTTTGTAGGTAGTCATGTTTTGTTTTCCGGCGGCAAAGTACATCGCCGTTAATTCCGCACTCCACATTGCCGGTTCATAACCGGCTCCTGCCAAGGCGCTCATAATCAGCTTTCCCTTAGCGCTCTCCGTCAGTTTGAGGTTGATTGCCGCTGCATCGGAAAGAATTTTGTCTGCCAATGCTTTGATCGGCTGGTGATTTTCCAGGACCTGGACGGTGGATACATCTTTGGCTTCAATGTTTTTAGTTGCAATGCCATAACGCCCCTTTAAAAGGTCCAGATTTTCAATATAAAACTTGTTGATAGGTTTTTGATTGTATGAAATGGTTCCGGATCCATCCACATTAATGCCCGGCATCTTCTTTAACACATCTTCGATGGTACGGTCATTTTGTCCGGTGTATGCGCGGACTGAGTAGTTGAGCGTATCCCCTGTGCGGCGGATCGGCGCTGCGGTGACGGTTACTTCTTTCAACTCCATGGCTTTCTCCTCTATGCTGAAGTTGACCTGCCCCGATCGATTAGGTACAACACGGCTATGTTTCCCTACAGAAACCCCGGAAGCGGTAACCACAAGGGAATCGGCTGTTCCCTTGTAAGTAAGGCTGTATTTACCTTCCTTATCGCTTGTTGTAAATCCCGCAATCGTGTTACTTCCTTTGGCCTGTACGGTGACACTGACGACCAATGGCTCTCCCTGCTTGTTTTTAACCGTTCCGGTAAGAGTCGTTTGGGTGTATGCAAGCAAAGGAACAAGCAAAGAGAAAACACAAAGAAATACCTGTTTCATTGTATTGGACTTTATTCTAATTCCAATGGGATATAAGGGAGTTGCCGTTCCCTGTATAATGGATCTGTAGCGTCAAAACGAACAGCACCTCCTCCCGTTGCGGCTAATGATACTTTAATATAGTCCTCCTGAACCTCTTTTTTGTATTTCCACAGTTTCTTCCTGTCTGTTTTCATATACTGTCCAAATGCCTTGTTCATCTTGACAGGAAATTTTTGTTTGTGATTCTCGATCCCCACACATTCAAAGGAATAGAGTTTATCTTTGTCATACGCTTTCAGGATCAAACCGGGTAATCCCCCAAGCTTCCATGGACCGTTGTTGACGGGAATATCCATCGAAAACCATGCCGTATATTCCCGGCCCCTGAATTGGCAAGTCGCCTTCTGGCACAAGTAGCCGGCCACAGTCTGCGTTTCATCGCCCACTACCCAATCTTGAACAGGAAGGGGTTCCGAATACCGTGCATTGTATTTATCAAACCTCAATGGCAGGCGGGCATATTCCGTCAATTCTTTTTTTGAAAAATCCTTGAAATATTCCGAATACAGGTATTCCGACCATCCTTGAAATTTTCCTTTGGGACCAAGCTGAAAGGGAACCATATTGTCTTGGACAGTGGGATTTTTTTTCTTCCAGTCTGTTACCAATGAATCACTGTTGTAAACATAGTAACTATAGTATCTGGACAAGTGGGAGCCGATTTCCAGGCACTGCAAGTCATCATACGTTTCCGGATCGCTGATGTCCGTGGCATTCAAGGCGTAAAAAACCTTAATATTTCCGGAATCAACCACATTCATATCCAAAGTTTTGAAAGAAGAAGGCCTCGGAGGATTGACATCAGCCCAATGCAGTTCTTCAGTTGAGTCTTTTTGTGCAAAATTGATTCCAATAGAAAGGGCACAAAATAAAAAGATGAATACTACTTTTTTCATAATGAATTGAATTAAATATTATAATTGGTTGACTGATTCGATATAAACTCTAAACAAAAACCCGTTACCCCCTGCAAGTTTAAATTTTTATTTCTTTTGCTGTATTCATTCCAACCGGGTAAAATGGTAATTTCATGAACAGATGGAGGATCTATCTCTTTTCTATTTTCAAAATAAAGAATGTATTCGATATATGTTTCGAGACAGTTATTGTACTTGCCATTTTCAATGATTTCCTTCGATTTATTATAAACTTCCGATAAGAAATCCCGTGAAAATGGATTGTTGCCTTTATTCCTGTCATTTGTAGAATATAATCGACACAGTATGTATCTTACAATCCCGCCAAATTCATAGAATAAATCATAACGATGCATTTTTACAGGGGATATTTCCATTACTTTCAAATCTAAATCCGACAATATTTTATTGATATTGCCTGAAATAAATTTATGCGCCAAGGGTTTCAGTTTCAGAATTATGGCCACCTTGAGAGGTAAGTTGGCAATAAGGCCATTCAAAAGTTATCCACAATTAAAAAAGAAACCATATTGGAGTAATTATTTTTAGTCTCGTGCCTATTTTGTCAATGCAGTTGGTCTGAATAAAGAGATTCGACTTATGTTCAATACCAAAAGGAACAAGACAAAAAGAAGAAAATAATAGTCAAGACTTTAGGTTGTTTGACTAACATTATACATTCCAAAGACCGTTTGAAGGCTATGCCTTCATCTTATTACTAAATCTCCCACCGTTTTTATTATTCCAATAGGGTTTTACCAACAAAAAATCATGCCGGAAAAAATCATACTGGTCACCAATGGCAAAATCGGCGTCAATAAAGAAAATATGGCTGTAAGTATCCCATTTTCCAGAATCATCCAAATAATCAGCAATGAGATTGTTCTTCAACAGTGTAGTAAAAGGCCATAAAGAAGATTGGCAAGGAATGGAGATAATACTCATGATCGTTTCATCTCGGTCAGTGAGTACATAATAATCCACATCAAAACCTTGCCCAAAATTTACTTTATTGTAGGGGAAATACCGTCGTACAGAATTAAAATAGATGGGATCTTTCCCAACGGCGATGGTAAAAAGTGCAATCTTGCATATAGATGTGTTTTTCATATTTATGCGAATAAAAAGATAAACGCACTAGATATAGATTGTAAATATAGAAAAAAAATAAAAACAACTCTCTCTCTCTATATATATATATTTTTTTTATACGTAAAAATGTGTAACAATTTCATCATTCACAAAGCCTAAAAGTTTATAATCAGGGTTCCCGGAATCCGAACAAACATCTGATATATAAAGGTAATAAATTGATTTTTCTCTGTTTTTTTGAGTATTTTCGCCCAATTGGGGCATATAATCATACATTTTTCCTGTATAACCCCTTATTTTATCAACCTCACTGTTATTGGTTCGTATACTCTTGTAAAGATTTGATTGTCCGTTAAGATAAACCCCATAATATTGCCATGCTACCTTTGCATTGGACTCGGATTGGTTGAAACTTCAATGGCCAATGAATCTGCTTTTGCCATTAAAAGACCTTCTATAAAAACTTTTACATTCTTTCCCTGTGAAGCCGCCATGATAGAAGAGAGCCGTAAGGACTATACTCAGGAGCTGGCTTACCATAAAGATTATACGCGCTATTTGCCCTCCATCCGGAAGAAACTGAGCATCCCGCCCCGGGGAAATCTCTCCGACTTTCTGGACCTGAAAGTTTAATTCCGAGGAAATAAAACATGGATATTTCGTATGAAATTAAATTTCAGGAATATATTAACTTGTGTTGTTTTGAATATTTCTGGCGAAGTTCTATTTTTAATGCATTAAAAGACTATAGGATAACTTGGGGCTGTCTTATAAGAAAGAATAAAGCTTACTTTGGTGATTACGAACCTTAAATCGAATCAATATGAAAAGAGTGAATGTAATTTGGGCGCTTATCCCGTTTATAATGGCAGGATGCGGACAAAGACAAGAAGGCAACGATGATTTCATCACAGTTGATGTCACAAAAACGGATTA
>NZ_LT799418.1:70548-447869 GCF_900162725.1 Parabacteroides sp. Marseille-P3160
ATTACGAACCTTAAATCGAATCAATATGAAAAGAGTGAATGTAATTTGGGCGCTTATCCCGTTTATAATGGCAGGATGCGGACAAAGACAAGAAGGCAACGATGATTTCATCACAGTTGATGTCACAAAAACGGATTATCCCAAGAAAGAACTGATCCTTCAGGACTTCATGGATGTGGAGTATCTTGCTTTGGAGACAAAGGATGATTTTCTTTGTCAGGGTTTTGTCCAGGATATAGGTGAGAAAATTATATTAGTAACAAACCGACAAATCAACGACGGGGATATTTTTGTCTACAATAGGAACGGAAAGGCCTTACGAAAGATAAATCGTAAGGGACAAGGAGGTGAAGAATATACATATATTACTAATATTATCTTAGATGAAGATAAAGATGAAATGTATGTCCATGACCATCAGATAAAAAAAATTCAGGTGTATAATTTGTCAGGTGTTTTTAAAAGGAGTCTACCATACAAGGAAAACACGAATGGGATGCTATATACCGATATAGACAATTATGACAGAAATAATCTGATTTGTTTTGATGAATATAGTAAAGGGAGAGCTTTTGTTCTTATGTCCAAACGGGATGGACGCATTACCCAAAAGATAGGAATCCCGGTTAAAGAGACGAAGTTTTTGATAAAATTCTCAATAGATGAAGCGAATAATAGAATGCTCTCTATGGGTCCCGATCCTTATCCTACAATAATTCCTTTCAATGGCAATAAGATACTCTTAGAGCTTTCTTCCGATACCATATACACCTTTTCACCCGATTACAGCCTGCATCCCTTTATAGTAAGGACTCCTTCTGTTCAATCCATGGAGCCGGAAGTTATGTTGATTTTGAGGTTGTTATCCGAACGTTATTATTTCATGGAAACAATAAGAAATGAATATGACTTTGATACAAAAAAAGGATTCTCGAAAACTTATTTTATGTACGACAAGCAGGAAAAATCATTTGGAAGATATATTGTTTATAATGGTGACTATATAATTCAAAAGGAAATATACATGAGTCTATTAAGACCTGTTGATTATGAAAACGAATCATGGCAATCTTTAGACGCTTCAAAATTGGTTGAATCATATGCTAACGGGGAACTGAAAGACGGCAAGTTAAAAGAAATTGCTGCTACACTGGACGAAGAATCGAATCCGGTGATTATGTTGATAAAGCATAAGAAATAAAAATCGTATGAAAGGAGTATTTACAAATCTCATAATTATCCTGTTTGTGATAATAGGAACTGTAGGATGTAAGCCTGTAGATATCCAAAGTGATGATTTTATCACAGTTGATGTTACGAAAAGTTATTCTCCCAAGAAAGAACTGATCCTTCAGGACTTTATGGAGGTGGAATATATTGCGTTGGAAACAAAAGAGGGTTTTCTTAATCAAGGTTTTGTAATGGATATTGGTAAGGAAATCATATTAGTAAGAAACTATAACCAGGACGGGGAGATTTTTATTTATGATAGAACAGGGAAAGCATTAAGAAAGATCAACCATAAAGGGCAAGGCGGCGATGAATACATAAATCTTTCCGCTGGGATCATCCTTGATGAAGACAACAATGAAATGTTTATTAACGATATTTTTGCACGTAAAATTCTCGTATATGACTTATACGGAAATTTTAAACGAAGTTTTAAACATAAGGAAGGCTCCGGATCTATTTTTTATACTGAAATGTTCAATTATGACAAAGAGAATTTGATTTGCTATGATCGTTTCAATGAAAAAATTTCATTTATCCTTATATCCAAACAGGATGGGAGTATTACCCAAGAGATTAAAATTCCATTTAAAGAGAAGAAGTTATTACAGCAAAATAAAAGAGATGAAGCAAATAATATTATTGCTAGAGTAACGACTGGCCCTTACCGTCCAATAACCCCTTTCAAAAACAATTGGATCCTTTTGGAAATTTCATCTGACACGGTGTATACGCTTTTGCCTGATTACAGCCTGTACCCTCTTATTGTAAGAACTCCCTCTATCCAATCCATGAATCCGGAAGAGTTTTTGATTTTGAGATTGTTATCTGATCGTTATATTTTCATGGAAACCATAAAAAATGTATATGACTGGAATATAGGTTCAGGATTCCCAAAAACTTATATGATGTATGATAATAAGGAAAGAGCTATGTTCAATTATACTGTGTACAATGGTGATTTCTCAACCCAAAAGGAAATCTATATGAGCCTAACAAGGCCTGTCAATCACGAAATCGAATCATGGTATCCCTTAGAAGCTCACCAGCTTGTTGAATCTTATGAAAAGGGGGAACTGAAAGACGGCAAGTTAAAAGAAATTGCTGCTACATTGGACGAAGAATCCAACCCTGTTATTATGTTGATAAAGCACAAGAAATGAAAAAGGCCCTGCCGAAAATTTTAGAACATTGAATAGTTACAAAAATATAATGCTATTAATAAAACGTCATGCATTAGCTTACAGTTTCATAATAAGGTGTAATTTTGCCTATTACGAACTTTAAATAGGACTAATATGAAAAAACTCAATCTAATTTGGACAATGATCCTGTTAGTAATGGCAGGATGCGGAGGAGGAAACAAACAATCAACCGATGCTTTCCTCACGGTTGATGTTACGGCAAATTATCCGAAGAAGGAACTGATCCTTCAGGACTTTTTGGATGTGGAATATATCCCTTTAGAAACGAATGACGAGTTTATTACTTCGGCTAATATACAGTCCATTGGCAAGGAAATCATGATCTTTAGAAATATGAACAGAGGGGCCAATGATATATTTATCTTTGACCGAAATGGGAAAGGCTTGAGAAAAATCAATCGTTTTGGTCAAAGCGGCGAGGAATATACAAATGTATTAGGAATAACTCTTGACGAAGAGAACGGTGAAATGTTTGTTAATAACCATTATGCAGGTAAAGTCTTAGTGTATGACCTCTTTGGAGATTTCAAACGGAGTTTCAAACAGAGAAAAGACTTTTTCTATGATCAAATAGGTAATTTCGACCGGAATCATTTAATCTGCCATGATGGCTATGTAGAATATGAAAAGAAAGATACAAAGAGGAACTTTTTTTTGATTGTATCCAAACAGGATGGAAGCATCAAAGAAATTTCAATTCCTTATAAGGAGAAGAAATCGCCGCTAATAGTATTAAGAAATGCAAATGGTAAAATAGTTAATGATAGATCTATTTTTAATAGAGAATTAATCCCTTTCCAGGACAGTTGGATACTTGCAGAATTATCCGCCGATACCATCTATCGTTATTCACAGGATCGTAAATTGACGCCTTTTATTGTAAGGACTCCGTCTGCCCAGACCATGACTCCGGAAGTGTTTCTTTTCCCGGGCGTTCTTACCGACCGTTATTACTTCATGCAGGTCGTAAAGAAAGAGTATGACTTCAAGGCGGATAATGGATTTCCAAGGACTGATTTAGTGTACGACCGACAAGAGAAAGCCATCTTCGAATGTACCGTATATAATGAGGATTTCGCAAATAAACCGATGAGCTTGGTGTATGAAATACCGATGTTCACGATGATAAGTAAGAATGAAATCGCATTTATGAAAAGATTAGAAGCCTACGAGCTTGTCGAGGCTTATGGGAAAGGCTTATTGAAAGGCAAGCTGAAAGAAATAGCGGCGACATTGAATGAAGACTCCAATGCGGTGATTATGTTGGCAAAGTATAAAAAATAAAAAGTGCCAAATAATAGCTATTTATCAATGGCTTTGCCCTTTTCCATCCGATAATGAAGCCGCCATTGGGTGTCACATCATTTACTCCTGCTTTGCCACTTCCAGCGCCTTTTCCAGGTATTCATCCCTTCCTTCTCTAATGGCTTGGATGGTTCTTTTTACCGGATAGTCGGGTTCGAATCCTTTCAGATAAAGTTGGCTACCATCGTGTTTCAATACTTTCATGCCTGTCCACATAACCCTATAGCCGCATGGCAGGATAATATTATTTACATTGCCGTTACAACCGGCTGTCGGCTCTCCTACGGTGGTAGCCAAATTGTAATGATCGATAATTCCCATCATCGTTTCGCCCGCACTTACCACAGACGGTACATTGATAATGATCGACTTGGACTTGAAAAACGGTTGTTTGGGTTGCATACTCCATTTTGATTTATGAAATTGCACGTCTTTCCGATCAGGATAAACAGTTTGAGAAACGTTCCACCATGTAGAAGTTACCGGTTTTTCAATCAAGTAGGGTACGATTTGAAAAAAATTCAACCTGCCACCACCTCTTTGGTCATAAATTACAGCTTTTGCATTAGCCAATGCCTCTTTTTTTTGTTCAAATTCTTTTTCCGTACAATTGGCCATGTTGATATAATATATTCCGGGTTCTATTTCAACAATTGTATTGTACAAGTATTTTCTTCAATAAACGTATTGTTATTGCATGACATTATATATGCTAATCTTTATGACGGGAAGTATCCTGACCACCTTTTTCTCTTTTTTCAATTTAAACAGGTTCTTAATTTTTAATCGTTTACTTTTTAGTAGACAGTAATGATTCAACAGGATAAATGATTTTACACGATACACTTCTTAAAATATTATTAGTTCATATTTAAGTGAAGTTATAGCTATATTTTATTTAATATTTTGTTGTAATTATAGATTTATCTATATTTGCAATAAGCAAGATGAGCGATATGTATAGCGAATTATATGAGAAATCCGGAAGTGATATAATCCGGGAGCTGGGAAAACGGTATAGTGACTACCGGAAGCGGATGGGGTACACACAAAAAGAAGTTGCCGGGAAATCCGGATTAAGTATATTTACCATAAGTTCTTTTGAGAATGGTTCTTCCACAGGGATCACATTGGCCTCATTTGTAAAATTGCTTCGGGCAATTGATAGTCTGGACGAAATGGAGAAGCTGTTACCGAAATTGCCGGAAAGTCCACGGGCATTATTCAAGAAACAAAGTAAAGAATAGTCTATGGAAACAAATGTTGTGAAAATAAAACTGTGGGGGATAGATGTAGGCTATCTTTCATGGGATAAGAAATTGGGGGTTGCCATTTTCGAATATGAGCCTTCATTCCTGGAACATGGATTGGATATTGCGCCGTTGACTATGCCCATAGATTCACCTCGCAGCCAGAAACAACTGCCGTGGACGGGAAATAAAGATAAACTCTACCATGGGCTTCCACCTATGATTGCAGACTCTTTGCCTGACAAATGGGGAAATTCTCTCTTTAAAGCATGGCTGCGGGATAATAATATCCCTGCAAAGAAAACAACTCCTGTTGACCATCTTTCGTTTATCGGTAGCCGGGCAATGGGTGCATTGCAGTACGATCCTGCACAAAAACTCGGAGATAATTCTGCTTTTTCGGTCGATGTGCAAAGATTATACGAGTTTGCCAAACAAGTATTGAATGAACGAAAAACAACCGTACTAAATCAGGAAAACTCTGTTTTATGGCAGGATTTAATCAAGATAAGCTCATCACCGGGAGGAAAACGACCGAAAGTGATTCTTGCCTTAAATAAGGCAACGGGAGAGGTTATTTCCGGTCAGGGATTAATACCCGAAGGATTTCAGCATTATATCCTTAAATATGATGATAACTCAGCTTATCCTTTTTCCAAACTGGAATATATTTATTACCGGATGGCATTGGATGCCGGCATTAATATGATGCCATCGGAGTTAAGGGCATACGAAGGAGTAACGCATTTTCTTACCCAACGGTTTGACCGTAACAGGAACGAAAAAATACATATGCAAACATTGGCTGCAATGTCGCCGGAAAGTGATAGTTATGAAGACATCTTTGCCGTAATCCGGCGGCTTAACCTGCCCTATGAAGACAGTAAGCAACAATATTTGCGTATGGTATTTAATGTTATAGCCCGGAACGTGGATGACCATTCCAAAAACTTCTCATTCTGTATGAATCGGGACGGTATTTGGCGATTATCTCCTGCATACGATTTAACTTACAGTGTGGATTTGAGCGCTCCAGCTTATGCCAACAGGCATTCTTTGACCGTGAATGGAAAGAACGAAGATATAATCCGTGAAGATTTGGAAATAATCGGTCTGAATAACGATATACAGGATTATAAAGCCTTAATCGATACGGTCGCTAATGCAGTTGTCAACTTTGAGGTTTATGCAAAGGAATTGGGTCTTGATGAAAAATTGATCGAGAGTATTAAGGCTGATTTTGTAATGATGTAATATTGTGTATATAATATAAAATCATTATAAGAACTTTCCTCTTTATACCCAATTAGATTCTATGGACTGCGATCCTATGCGTTTACGCATGATTGCCAAATACTATGGCCGTAATTATACTTTACAGGCATTGCGGGAGTGCTCATTTATCACCCGTGAGGATGTTTCCATGCTGGTAATCCTACCTCTGATTTTTATGCCATAGAAGACGATAAAGAAAAGCAGGAAAAGAATTTTAGTTATTTCCGGATATATCCCACCCGTACAAAAGTCAGCTTGTTCAGTTAATAGTGGATTTGCTGATAGGTAACGTTTTTTCACTCATCTTCCAAGGCAAACTCGCATTTACCCATTTGTCCAGAGTATCCTCATCCCGTCGTGTTGGAAGCAAGGTTCCAGCTTTGCCGACCCTTAAAAAAGGATAATCATTGCAAGGCGGGAGCCTCGCTTTTATCGCCGACGGAAGCTGGAACTTACGCTGAACCGGACATAACAGGAGTTTAAAGAGAGTTTACCCTGACGCTGATATCTATACCGCCCAAAGATCTTCAATTAGGGAACCTGCAATTCATTGATTCTACCTTCTATATTACCTTATTTGAATATGCTGAATATAAGCGATTAAGGTATTATCCACAAAAGATTGAATCTCTCAAGGAGCGGATGGCTCAATACGAGATGCAATACAAGAATACCCTCCTCCGCCAGAAGAAAATTGTAGAAGTCCAATTAGCAATTACGTTCTCACATAATCCTGAAACGTGTTTGCCAAAATGAGATAAATAAGAGTTGTATCCGAGGATATTGTTAATATATAATAAATCTTTAGGAGCTGTTGTTTTTATATACCTCTTGGATATCGGTTGATATTTAACGAATTAAGTTGTCGGAAGGATTCTTTTTTAACAAAAAAACAGGACTGTTGAAAAAAGCTCTGAGGACGACGTAAAAAGTGGTGTAAAAATGGAGAAATCGCCATTGTATAGGCTTACAGAAGGGGATACAATCTTCTTTAGGCCTTTTTTACGTCGTCCTCAGAGCTTTTTGCCTTTTTCCACGCAGGGTATCTTTGTGGCGTACCGGTACAACAAACATTTATTATCAATTTATTTATTAAAAATTTAAAACTATGGCACAATTAGTAACGTTAAAAAAGACACTGGCTAAACCAGGGGTAAAGGATTCAGGATTCAAGTATGGGGCATGTACCGTAAACCAGGGAAAAACCGATTTATCGACCTTATGCCAACTGATTGCCGCGCGAAGTTCCATCTCCAGTGCGGATGTGAGAGCGGTATTGGATTCACTTAATTTTATTGTGGATTTCGAATTGAAACAGGGACGTATCGTTCAGTTGGATACATTCGGGAGTTTCCGCATGACGGTTGGAAGCGACCGGGTAGACGATAAAAAAGACTTCACCACATCGATGATCCGCCAGCCGAAGATTGTTTTCACTCCGTATGCCGCTTTGAGGGAAACCCGGAAAACGATCAAGTTCTCTGTGAAGAAAGAGGAAGGAACGGAACCGGAGGAAGGCGGCGAAATGCCGGAACTCTGAAAATGAAGGATTGAAACGGGTGAAGATCCGTAAGTAAGGGCCGCGCTGCTTTATGTAGCGCGGCCTTATTGCTGTTCCGGTTAATCATCGACAGGCCGGAGAAACATTTTCCAAGCCGGACGGATGCGGATGGTCTTACCGAATTCGATAACCTTGCTTTTGGGGACACATTGTAATAACCGGTATCGATTTTTTTGAACCGGCAATATTCACAGAACGATAGGAGAAATTGCCATTCCATCGCCTCTGCCGGGAAAAGCGGAGAATCCGGTATAACAAATAATAGCTTTTCCGGTTGTTTTGATGTATTTTTGTACGTAGAAAAGTTCTTTTTTACGATGAATAATTCTGGTTAGGCAAAATCCTAATCTGCCAAGTAGAATTAAAATGAAAAACAAATTTAAACAAACCGATATATTCCTACTAATGATACTAGTCATTCTATTATCAGGATGGGTTGATAGGGGTCTTATTTTCAAAGAAGAAGCAGAAAGTCCGTTTCCGAAAGGGATTGATTATGTAACGCTGACTGATTTTGAAAAGGATGTAAAAGACAATGATTGGGCCTTGGCTCTTGAAAAAGCATTTTCCATGTCTGATAGAGTATGGGTACCACAGGGCAAATATATATGTTCCAGAATAAAAGTTCCAAGCGGCAAAAGCATCCTTGGGGCTGGGGAACAGACTGTATTTATACCCAAAGATGAAAAATTGTTTATTGTAGAAGGCTCTATTGGAAAAGAGATCAGCATAGAAAAAGATATTTCAGACTTTTCCAATACTATTTGCTTGAATCATCAGGGGAAAATCAAAAAGGGAGATAATGTGCTCATTCGGGGGCAGCGTAATTCGATGATCAGAGAAGGCATTGAAGGTGTTAACTATAATACTGCATGGGTATTAGGGCGTACGCGCAAATCAAGCTGTTTCTTCGGAGAAATGGATGTGGTTAAATCTGTAGATAAACATATGATCACCACCCGACAGAATCGTATTTTCCCTGCATATCATAAAGATAATTCAAGGGAACCTAATCCTTCCATAGTCGGGAAAGGTTTTTTATTTCGGAAAGCCACAACGATAAGTGTTATGAACATGGTTGAAAATGTATTGTTGAGTAATTTCTCTATCGAGGGAAACTCCAAATGTTGGATGCCTATCAAACTCTCCTATTGCAAAAATTGCATCGTAGACAGAATATCATTCTATACTTCTGCCGAATCATATAAACCAAGTGGCGATGCGGACCTATCGCTGGTTTATGGCCTTTATGCATGGAACACTTGTGTTAGAGAATTCAAAGCCATTCTATCTCCATCCTTATTGAAAATACTTGATAGCAAAGCAAAGGAGTATAAAAATTACTCCAATTATAATCTTTTCAAAATGGTTTCTTGCGTGAATTCAGGTTTTGAAGACTGTTATTCCAATGGAGGAACTCATTCATTCAATATTACTCGTTCTGCTTCAGCAAAAGGACGGGGAGGGATACCTTCTGTTAACTGCTACATAAAGAACTGCGTTGCTTTAAACAATATCTGGTCGGGAGTGACGGTTCAACAAGGTTGTTATAATACGGAATTATTAGGAAATACCGTACTTAACGGCGGTCAGGGAATTATCAGTGGAGGACGCAATACGCATATTAGAAATAACAAGGTAGAAACAAATCTGCCATATGAAACGAATTATTATTATACACTTATTTCCAGAGGGGGGACTACCGGCATAGGTCTTATAGAAGGATACGCTTGTGGTTCTGTTGTTTCAGATAACGAAATATCCGGGTTTTATTCAGGAATACAAATCTTGGATGGTTATGAAGATAAGAATTGTTTTGAGGAAGGGAACATTATTATTGAAAGAAATAAGGTGACTGATTGTATCAGAGGATTTGCTATTTATAAAAACCCTTACAATCTATTGCTTGGGCACAAAGACTTGAACGTTCGTGTCGATAATAACACATTTAAAAGGGACACCCCTCCAACGCTTTTAATCAATGAGAAACAGACAGACACTTATGGGATATACTTGCCCCAATATACGAAGGGGGTGAAAGTAACTGCTAATTCTTTTGAGAATCTTATATATGGCATTTGGATGGATAGCTTTGTTGACTCCCTTACTTTTACAGATAACAGAATGAAATCTTTGGAGGTCGCTTTCTTCTTAAATCAATCATCCGGAAATAAGTTGAATTATAATCCGCATATTAAAAAGAAAAATAATTATCTACAAGAAGTAAAAATAGATAGCCGTAGAATTAATTAAGGTCATTTTTTTAAATACTACAAATCAGGGTCGAGGTTTTTATACAGAATCTAAATAGGGGGTTATCATGATATATTATACTTTATTTTTCAGACATAAATGTCAGTTAAATAAAGTCAATCGATTGGTTCTGGGTATAATCCCATTTTATCCAATACCAAAGGAATAAGGTTCTTATTCCTGAAAGTCAACATATATGCAGAATAATTTATTAGGGGCAGGACGTTTAGAAAGGAAAAATACCCGACACATATAGGGCATAATGTCGCCAGGATTTGTTATTTTTGGGCAAACTAAAAAATAAATAACCTTATATGATTTTTATGAGGCTATCATTCCGGAATTCTTTACTGTTCTTTCTGATGCTAGGGGCTCTTCCGGTTTTTTCCAACAAACCTCATGTTGTGAATATCTACCGGGAAACGTATCATGCCGATAATAAAAACTGGGCGGTTGGGCAAGACGAACGGGGAGTAATGTATTTCGGAAATGATATCGGGCTGTTGGAATTCGACGGGGTTGAATGGACGTTGAACAGTGTGCCGAATTCAGTAACGGCCCGTTCGATCGCGGTACTATCCCATCAAACGGTTTTTACCGGCAGCTATGAAGAGTTCGGGCGCTGGGATCGCGATCTTTCCGGGAAACTGGCCTACACTTCACTCAGCGCTTCCTTAGGTGAAAATGAACTGAGGAATGATGACTTCTGGAAGATCTGGATTGCCGGAGACCAGGTTTATTTCCAGTCTTTCAGTTCTATTTTTATTTATGACTACCATACCGTCCGCCGCCTTCCGGCGGAACATGGATTCCTCTTTCTGAGCAAAGTGAGGGATGAATTTCTGGTACAGCAGATGGCCGGCTCTTTACTCCGTCTCCGGGAGAACCGGTTGGAAAAGATCGGAGGAAGCGATTTCCTGAAAAATACGGATGTGCGTGTCATACTGCCCTACGGTGAAAAAGATTATTTGATCGGGACGAGCACGATGGGGATTTATCTCTATGACGGACAAACCTTCCGGGACTGGCAGCCGCCCCTTTCCCGGTTGATGAAGAGTAAGGAACTGAATTGCGGGTTATTATCTTCGCGGGGTACTTATTTATTCGGAACAATATTAGACGGCATTTATGAAACAGATACCCGGGGGCAGATAATTAATCATATCTCATCGGAGAATTATTTGCAAAATAATACGGTTTTATCGCTTTACGAAGATCAGCTAAATCATTTATGGGCCGGATTGGATCGGGGAATTGCTTTTATCCAATATGTGGATAAAATAGATTCCTACACGGATCCAGGGGGGAAAACCGGAGCCGTTTATAGTGCAGTAGAATGGAATAACCGCTTGTTTATCGGAACCAACCAAGGCGTTTTCTTTTTGGAAAAGGAAGAAAGGAAAAAAGCCGATGCTTTGTCGCACCTGAAGCTGATTGACGGTACGCAAGGACAGGTCTGGTCTTTTCAAGTCGTGGATGACAAGCTCTATTGCTGTCATAACAAAGGGTTGAAGGAGATTGGGAAGGACCTGAACGTAAAAGATGCTTTCTCTATCGGAACCGGCGTTTATAAACTTTCGGAAGGACGGATAAGAAACCGGGATTATCTACTTCTCTCCACGTACCAGTCGATCCGGTTGATCGACAAGCAAACCCGAAGAGTTTATACTTTCGAACAACTTCAAGAACCGGTAAAGGATATTGAGATCGACCATATAGGGAATATCTGGATAGAACATTTTAATCGCGGAGTTTACCGCTGCAAACTGGAGGATGATTTGAGCGGCTTCCGCAGCATTACTTATTATGGAGGAAATAGCGGGGACGGATTACCTTACAAGTTGAAACTGTTCAAAGTGGGCGGCAGAGTCGTATTATTGGGTGATAACCATTTCTATACATATGATGATATTAAAAACAATATCATTCCTAATGCAATACTTGATACTTGTTTCGTTAACATAAGGCATATCCGGCAAATCGTTCCGATCCGGGACAATCGTTTTTGGGCGTTGGGCCGTTCCGGCATTTATCAGTTTTCTTATGATGGTTACGAAGCATCTATCTTGGATTATTATAATCTGAGAATGAATTTATCATTGGTTTATAACTATGAGAATATATCCGTATTGAACGATTCGCTAAGTTTAGTCTGCCTGGATAACGGGTTTCTACTGTATAACCATAAGCAATCCGACTCGGCGCCGGATATCGCCAAAGCGCCCGATGCCCCGTTTATTGAATCGATACAAACAAAGAATGTCGCTGATAAGAAGAAATATCTGGACCCACTTCGGCAAGGAGAAGCCGCCTATAATTTCAACACGGTTACACTCCGTTTTCTGGCAGCCAATTCTTTTGTATCGGACTTGTCTTTTCAATATAAACTGGAGAATGTCGATTCGGACTGGTCGCTTCCCCAGAAAATCAATCAGGTGTCTTATGCCCGTCTACCGCAAGGGGCGTATGTTTTCCATGTACGTACGGCCGATAGTCTAGGGAATCACTCGAAAACGGTCTCATTCCATTTCAACGTGCTTCCTCCCTGGTACTATACCTATTGGGCTTATATGCTTTATATCCTGGCGGCATTCTTGATCTGCTATATGATTTGGCTCCTGATCTTGAAACGTTACCGGAATATTCATCTTCAGAAGATCAGAGCCCGGGAAGCAAAACGCCTTAGGGCATTGGCCGGTAAACTTCAAAACGAAGTAGAGCGGAAAAATGCCGAACTGCTGACGCAAACTTCTTTTATTATTCAGAAAAACGAGTTGATATTAAAGATAAAAGGCGTGGTGGATGAGTTTTATGCTCAAAACAGAAGTAAAGTTCTTGAGCCTTTATACCGGAAGATCAATATGCTGCTACAGAATAACCTGGATACGGAAGAGGATTGGAAAACCTTCCTTTTTAAGTTTCAGGAGAAGCATACCGGTTTTTTCAAGGAACTGAAACAGCGCTATCCTCAGTTGACAAACAGCGACTTGCGGTTATGCGCATGCCTTAAATTAAATTTAGAGACAAAGGAAATTGCATCCTTGATGAATTTATCCATCCGGGCGGTTGAAAACAGTCGTTACCGCTTACGTAAAAGGTTAAAACTTCAACCTTCCCAAAACCTGAACGATTTTTTCCTTACGATTGATTAGCAGATCCAAAGGCCGGTTTGCAAGGAAAAAGGATCTGCTGCCTCAAAACTGCACTAAGAGAATTTATCGTAAAAACAAAATAACATTATATTATTATTAATTAGCATATTACTATTATTTGAGTAGTAAAAATGAGTTGGTAGTACTGTTAAAAAACAGAGAGAAGTATAGGGAATGTATTCACTTTTCATAACGTTTGATTCGGATTCCATACATTTGATTCATTAGAAATCATCGTTCCCAAGAAGGACATTCCATCTTTTGTTTTGGAGATAGAATATGAATGAAGGTTTTTAAACCGGAAAACGAAAGTGTGTTATTTTAAAGAATATATCTGTTAACTTAAAAAGAGAAATCAAGATTATGCCTAGAAAAACATTTATTACACGAAGTTCGGGAACTCTTATCCTGAAAAGTCTGTTGCTCCTTGCTTATTTCTCATTTGCAAGCAGTATGAGCCTTTTTGCTCAAACAAAGACAATTTCCGGGACAGTCTCGGATGCTTCAAAAGAATTATTGATTGGTGTTAGCGTACGGATCCCGGGGACTACTTCCGGGACGATAACGAATATCGACGGCGCATATTCGATTGCAGCCAAGCCGGGTGATGCCCTGGAATTCTCTTATGTCGGGATGAAAACCCAGACTGTGAAGGTCGGTGCGGAGACGACTATTAATATTGTCATGGAAGAAGACGTGCAGATGTTGAGCGAGGCCGTGGTAATCGGTTACGGTACGGCAAAGAAACGGGATTTAACCGGTTCGATTGCCAGCATCAAAGCCTCGGATATTGCGAATCGCCCTACGACCAACCCCCTGTCATCTTTGCAAGGGAAAGTAGCCGGTGTGCAGGTGGTCAATAGTGGCATTGCCGGAAAAGACCCGGAAATCCGTATCCGGGGAACAAACTCCATTAACGGATACAAACCCCTTTATATCGTCGATGGGTTGTTTAATGACAATATCAACTTCCTGAATCCGGCGGATATCGAATCCATGGAAATATTGAAAGACCCTTCTTCTCTGGCTATCTTCGGAGTACGGGGCGCCAATGGTGTGATTATCATTACAACGAAAAAGGCGAAAGAGGGGCAGACTTTGGTCAATCTGAATACGTCGGTCGGTTTCAAAACGGTGGCCGATAAGATTAAGCTGACCAATGCAGCCCAGTTCAAGGAGCTTTATAACGAGCAACGCACCAATATGGGAGTGGCTCCTTATGATTTCAGCGCCTGGACAGCCGATACGGATTGGCAGGATGAAATCTTTCAGACGGGTTTCATTACCAACAATAATATCAGCATCACTTCCTCTTCCGAGAAAAATAAATTCTATCTGGGAGTAGGGTATACTTCCGAAGACGGAAGCATGAAACATGAAAATTATAGCAAGATTACAATCAATCTGAGCAGTGATTACAACATTACGAAAGACCTGAAAGTCGGCTTCCAGTTTAATGGCGCCAGAGCGACTCCATTGAATACGGACGGCGCCATTTACACTTCCGGCCTGAAGAGCGCCTTGTACGCTTCCCCGGTAGCTCCGGCCTTTAACGAGGAATATCAGCTTTATACGGCGCTTCCCGATTTCCAGAAGAATGAGGTCGCCAATCCATTGACCTATATCGAGCTGCGGGAAAACACCAACAAGGTGCTCGATTACCGCGGGTCGGGGAATGTTTACGGGGAATATAATTTCCTGGAACATTTCAACTTTAAAGTGATGTATTCTCTGGATTACAAATCGTACGACCGCCGGACTTATACACCTAAAATAACGATTTACGACCAGGCGGTAGACGGTCCTGTGGTCACGGGAGACGGAAAGACGGCGGTCGAGCAATATAAATTGAATGAGACGAAAGTCCAGAGCGATTACCTGCTTACCTATACGAACAGCTTCAATGACCATAACATCACGGCGACCGCCGGCTTTACGACATACTACAATAACCTGTCCAGCCTTACGGCAACCCGTAAGGAGGGTAATGGTTTGCCTATCGCGAATGATCCCGATAAATGGTTTGTCAGCATTGGGGATGCGGATGCCTCCACGAACGGCAGTACCCAATGGGAACGTTCTACGGTTTCTTTCCTCGGCCGCGTCCTTTATAATTATAAGAACAAATATTTGCTGAACGGATCTTTCCGCCGGGACGGTTCTTCCGCTTTCTTCTATACGGGAAATGAATGGCAGAACTTCTATTCGGTCGGTGGCGGCTGGATTATGACGGAGGAAGATTTCATGAAAGATATTACGTTCCTGGACTATTTGAAACTGAAAGGCTCTTGGGGAACATTGGGGAACCAGAATATGGACCGGGTTTATCCGGCCGAACCTATCTTGAATAATTCGACTTCCGCCGTTTTCGGCGATAATATCATCCCCGGATATTCCAAAGCCTATTTACCGGATCCGAACTTGAAATGGGAAAGGGTAATAGCCTGGGAAGCCGGCCTGGAATCTTATTTCCTGGAAAACCGGTTGAGCTTTGAAGGCGTTTATTATAAAAAGAATACGAAAGATTTGTTGGCGGAAGTACCGGGAATTACCGGAACAACGCCCGGGCTGAGTAATTTGGGAGAGCTGCAAAACCAAGGAGTGGAACTGGCTCTTTCGTGGTCGGATAAGATTGGCGGAGATTGGAACTACGGGATCAGCGCTAACTTAACGACTATTAAGAATAAAGTGATTTCCCTTGTACAGGAAGGATATACGATTATCGACGGTACTTCCGGCGCTATTCTGAATTCTTATACGCAGGCCGGCTATCCAATCGGTTATTTCTATGGCTATAAGCTGGATGGAATTTACCAATCGGCCTCGGATATCGCTAATTCGCCTGAGAATACGTTGACAACGGTGAATCCGGGAGATCTCCGCTTTAAAGATGTCAATGGGGACGGAAAAATTACGCCGGACGACCGGACGATGATCGGAAACCCGACTCCCGACTTCACTTACGGCTTTACAGTGAACCTGGGATATAAGGATTTTGACCTGTCCGTCGATATGATGGGCGTACAGGGCAACGAAATCTACCGGGTATGGAATACCTATGATTGGTCCCAGTTCAATTATCTGGAAGAGCGCATGGGGCGTTGGAACGGAGAAGGTACTTCTACGACCGAACCGATCCTAAGCACATCACGTTCAATCAACCGGAAAGATTATCCGTCGGAATATTTTATGGAAGACGGCAGTTTCTTCCGGATCCGGAACATCCAGTTAGGCTATACTTTCGGAACCGATTTATTGAAAAAATTGCGTATGAAGGCCTTGCGGGTCTATGTTAATGCCCAGAATCCGAAAACCTGGAAGAACAATACCGGATATACCCCGGAAATAGGAGGAACAGCCACGGCTTTCGGCATTGATAATAATCCTTATCCGATGCCTGCCGTTTATACTTTTGGATTGAATCTTACCTTTTAACCGTTAAAAAAGAGAATGCTATGAAACGAATAAATAAATATATCTATATACTGATTGCCGCTTTGTCTTTCTCACTGGCAGGTTGCGACGATTTTTTGGACAAGAGCCCGCAGGGTAGTTTTACCGAAGACGACGATACGAGCGGCGGGGCGGAAGCTAAAATCTTCTCCCTCTATTCCTTGCTAAGAAGCTATAATATCACGGCCGGTATTCCTGCCTTCTGTATCCACAACTTCCGTTCGGAAGATTCTGAGAAAGGAAGTACGGCGACCGACGGAACCGATGTCGCTTCGTTTTTTGACGATTTCAATTATAACGCGACGCATTACATTCTGGGAACTTACTGGAATCATAATTATACCATCATTCATCAGGCCAATACTATCATCGAAGAGATCGAGAACTCCGAAAATCCGGAGGAGTCGGCCTCTTTGGAAGCCGAAGCGAAATTCTTCCGGGCCTATTGCTATTTCAATCTGGTTCGCGCTTACGGGGAAGTGCCTAAAATTGACTTTGCAATAGTGAACGCTTCCGAAGCCAATATCCCGAAGAGTACGGTCGCAGAGATCTACGCCTTGATTGACGCCGATTTGGCATTTGCCGCTTCCCATCTACCTACGGTTTGGGAGTCCAAATATGTGGGACGGTTGACTTGGGGAGCTGCCCGCTCCCTGCAAGCCCGTACGTATATGATGCGAAGCGACTGGGCTAATATGTATGCCGCAGCGACAGAGGTCATCAATTCGGGAATTTACAACCTGAATACAGCCGTCGACCAGGTATTTACGGATGCCGGTGAGAATTGCGGGGAATCGATCTTCGAATTGCAATGTACGGCTACTGCCGCCAAGCCGGGGAGTACGGATATCGGAAGCCAGTTTTGCCAGGTGCAGGGTGTCCGGGGGGCCGACCAGTGGAACCTTGGCTGGGGATGGCATATGGGTACCAAAGAATTAGGCGCTGCCTTTGAAGAAGGAGATCCGCGCCGGGATGCTTCCCTGCTGTACTTCCGGAAACCGGGAGAGGCGATTACCCCTGAAAATACGAACAAACCTTATGGCGAATCGCCTGAATCCCTGGCGGACGGAGCATTCTTTAATAAGAAAGCTTATACCAATCCGGCCATGCGAGAAAGATATACTAAAGAAGGTTTCTGGGTGAATATCCGTTTGATCCGTCTTCCGGACGTGATTCTGATGGCAGCCGAAGCAGCTAATGAATTGGGAAATACAGCGTCGGCATTGACTTATCTCGAACAGGTACGTGCCCATGCGCGTGGTGCCGACCAGACGATCTTACCGCAGGTTACAACCACCGACCAGGTAGAATTACGGACAGCGATCCGCCATGAACGCCGGGTTGAACTGGCTTTGGAGCCGGATCGTTTCTATGATCTGGTACGTTGGGGAATTGCGTCCGAGGTATTACATGCTGCCGGCAAAACAAACTACCAGGAGAAGCATCGTTATTTACCGATTCCACAGACTGAAATAGACAAGTCTAACGGAGTACTGGTGCAGAATCCTAATTATTAATAAAATATTTCAATAGGTTATCCGGCATAGGCCACCTCCGGGTGGAGTGGCCTATGCCTTATTTATGATCCGAAAAAGAGTAGATAATATAAATGGATATGAAGATGAAAAAGAGATGGCTTTTAATATTGGCCTGCGCTTTTGTGCTTAACGATGGACAAGCTCAAAGTAAAGACCCGAAAATGGATCAGTTTGTCAACCATCTCCTGAAGCAAATGACTCTGGAAGAAAAACTGGGGCAATTGAACCTTCCCAGTTCCGGGGACATTACGACCGGACAGGCGCAAAGCAGCAATATTGCAGAGAAGATAAAGCAGGGGCAGGTCGGAGGGCTTTTCAACATTAAAGGAGTAGAAAAGATCCGGGATGTACAGCGTATCGCCGTGGAAGAAAGCCGCCTGAAGATCCCGTTGCTCTTTGGGATGGATGTAATTCATGGGTATGAAACCGTTTTCCCGATCCCTTTGGGAATGGCGGCTACCTGGGACCTACAGTCGATCGAACAAGCGGCCCGGGTAGCTGCGGTGGAGGCCAGCGCCGACGGCATCTGCTGGACTTTCAGCCCAATGGTGGATATTAGCCGGGATCCCCGTTGGGGACGTATCTCCGAAGGAAGCGGGGAAGATCCTTTTCTCGGCGGAGCCATCGCTAAGGCAATGATATATGGTTATCAGGGAAGAGGAGCCCAGCAATATGCGAGCAATACGAATATTATGGCCTGTGTCAAGCATTACGCCTTGTATGGAGCTGCAGAGGCCGGCCGGGATTATAATACCGTCGATATGAGCCGGCTGCGCATGTTCAATGAATATATGTACCCATATCAGGCTGCGGTAGAAGCAGGCGTCGGCAGTGTAATGAGCTCGTTCAATGAGGTCGACGGCATTCCTGCGACAGCCAACCGTTGGTTGATGACCGATGTTCTGCGGAACCAATGGGGATTCGAAGGATTTGTCGTAACCGACTATACAGGCATACAAGAAATGGTGGCGCATGGCATTGGCGATCTACAGACGGTTTCCGCCCGGGCGTTGAAAGCCGGCATCGATATGGACATGGTCAGCGAAGGACTGCCCGGAACTTTAAAGAAATCGCTGGAAGAGGGAAAGGTAACGCAAGCACAGATAGACCTTGCCTGCCGCCGGATCCTGGAAGCAAAATACAAACTGGGACTGTTTGCCGATCCGTATAAGTATTGCGATGCCAAGCGGGTGAAGAAAGATATCTATACGACACAACACCGGGCTTTGGCGCGCAAGATTGCGGCCGAAAGTTTTGTTTTGCTGAAAAACGATAACCGGACGTTACCCTTAAAGAAAAAAGGGACCGTTGCCGTAGTCGGTCCTTTAGCCAACACGGCTTCCAATATGCCCGGCACTTGGAGCGTTGCCGTCGATTTGGAAAAACCGGCCACGCTGGTCGAGGGATTAAAAGCGGTCGCGGGAGATAACGTGCAAATCCTTTATGCAAAAGGAAGCCATCTGACGGCAGACAGCGCTTACGAGGCCCGTGCAACCCTATTCGGACGTTCCCTGCATCGTGAGCAGGAAAAACGAACGAATGAAGAGATGCTTCGTGAAGCCCTGGACGTTGCCGGTCGTGCCGATATAATCGTTGCGGCTTTGGGGGAATCTTCCGAGATGAGCGGAGAATCGAGCAGCCGGACCGAGTTAGGCATCCCGGATGTACAGCAGGAGCTTTTAAAAGAATTACTGGAAACGGGAAAGCCTGTCGTTTTAGTCCTTTTTACCGGACGCCCGCTGACGTTGCCTTGGGAAGAGGAACACGTACCGGCCATTCTGAACGTATGGTTCGGCGGAACTGAAGCAGCTTATGCCATCGGGGATGTCTTGTTCGGCGCAGTCAATCCGGGCGGAAAGCTGCCCGCTTCTTTCCCGCAACGGGTCGGGCAGGTGCCTTTGTTTTATAACCATAAGAATACGGGACGGCCGCTGGGCGAAGGAAAGTGGTTTGAGAAATTCCGCAGCAACTACCTGGATGTAACCAATGAACCGCTTTATCCGTTCGGATACGGATTGAGTTATACGCAATTTTCCTATGGCGATATTACCCTCAGTTCTTCTTCATTGAATGAGTCCGGTTCCCTGACGGCCAGCATCACGGTCACCAATCAGGGAAATGTTGACGGAGCCGAGGTAGTACAGCTATACATCCGGGATCTGGTCGGAAGCATTACGCGTCCGGTTAAAGAGTTGAAAGGGTTTGAAAAGGTCTTTCTCAAAGCCGGCGAATCCCGGACTATTCGTTTCAATATAACACCGGAGCTGCTGAAATTCTATAACTACGATCTCAAATATGACTTTGAGGCGGGCGAGTTTGACGTCATGATCGGAGGAAACAGCCGGGATGTAAAGACAGCACGCTTTACCCTGAATTAAGCTACAAATCATTAGAACCGTATAAAATGAATAAAATAAAACTATTCCTGTTTTTGCCTGTTTTCCTTTTCGGGACGTGGGCCTGCAAGCAGAATACCTCCAGTCAATCGGAAGAAGAGAACGGCAAAATTTCCGATGAAGCGCTTCTTGACAGCGTACAATACCGGACTTTCCAATATTTCTGGGAAGGAGCCGAACCGGCGAGCGGCATGGCGCGTGAACGCTTTCATGTGGACGGAGTCTATCCTGAAAATGACCGGAATGTAGTGACTTCCGGAGGTAGCGGTTTCGGAATTATGGCGCTTATTGCCGGAATGGAGCGGGGCTTTATTACGAGAGCCGACGGATTGGAGCATATGGCGCGGATCGTCCGTTTCCTGGAAACGGCCGATTCTTTCCATGGCGTTTTCCCTCATTGGTGGTATGGGGAAACGGGAAAAGTGAAAGGATTCAGCGATCGGGATAACGGAGGTGATTTGGTGGAGACCTCATTTCTTTTGCAGGGATTGCTGGCGCTCCATCAATATTATGTAAACGGAACGGAAGAAGAACAGGCGCTTGCCGCCCGTATCGATACCCTTTGGCGGGATGTCGACTGGAACTGGCACCGTAACAATCAAAATGTATTGTATTGGCATTGGAGCCCGGAGTATTCCTGGGAGATGAATTTTGCCATCCGCGGATACAATGAATGTCTGATTACCTATATACTGGCTGCCTGTTCGCCTACCCATGGGACACTGCCCGAAGTATACCACCAAGGCTGGGCGGAAGGCGGGGCCATTTCCTCTCCGCACACGGTCGAAGGTTATCCTTTGGCTTTACGCTACCAGGGAACGGCAGCCGGCCCGCTGTTTTGGGCGCATTACTCTTTCCTCGGGTTAAATCCGACCGGATTGAAAGACCGTTATGCAGATTATTTTCAGGAGATGAAGAATTATACATTGATCAATCGCGCTTATTGCCTTCGCAATCCCAAAGGATATAAGGGTTATGGCGAAGACGCCTGGGGGCTGACTGCCAGCTATTCCGTGAACGGTTATTCGGCGCATGAACCTTCCGAGAGAGGGGATTTGGGAGTTATTTCACCGACTGCCGCCCTTTCCTCTATTGTTTATACACCGGAAGAGTCGATGAAGGTGCTACGCAATCTGTATCGAAAGGGGGAAAAAGTTTGGGGACCATACGGTTTTTATGACGCTTACAGCGAAACGGATAATTGGTATCCGCAACGGTATCTGGCGATAGACCAAGGACCGATTGTGGTAATGATTGAGAATTATCGGTCGGGATTATTGTGGAAATTGTTTATGAGCCATCCGGATGTGCAGAACGGATTAAAAAAGTTGGGATTCGAATCACCGGAGTTGAAATAAAAGTTTTTTCTTTGCATATACTTTATTTCCTTGCGAAAGCGTATCGAATTCCTTTTTTAATCTAAATCATATGGATATGAAAAAAACAATCATCCTTTCTTTTCTCTTTCTGGTATGTGTTGCGTTCGCAAGCCGGGCCCAGTTTCAACCGGCTTCTTTTACCGTTAACGGTTTTACCCTGCCCTATCAGGTACTGTTCCCTCAAGGCTATGACGAATCGAAGGCTTACCCCTTGGTTCTCTTCCTGCATGGAGCCGGTGAGCGGGGAGATGACAATCAAAAGCAATTGGCGAACGGAAAAGACTTTTTAGTGAATCATTTCTCGTCCGAATATCCGGCGATTGTGATCGTCCCGCAATGTCCTTCCGGAAGTTATTGGGCGGATGTTATTCGCCATCAGGTCGGCAGCCGGATGAGTTTTGGCTTCGGGATAGGGGAACCTACGGCGCCAATGCGTACTTTAATGCTTCTGGTACAGGATTGGCTCTCTTCCGGCAAGGTAGACATCCGCCGCGTTTATGTCGGCGGCCTCTCGATGGGCGGTATGGGGACCCTGGAGATTCTGTGGCGGATGCCTCAGGTATTTGCTGCGGCCTTTCCCATCTGTGGAGGCGGTGAGACAAACCGTTTGCCTGCTTATGCCAAACATACCGCTGTCTGGCTTTTCCATGGTGCAGATGATTCGGTGGTTCCGGTTCGTTTTTCCAGGGAGATCGCTGCGAAGCTGAAAGAATTGGGAGGAGAAGTCAAATATACCGAATATCCGGGTATCGACCATAATAGTTGGGATCAGGCCTTTTTGGAAAAAGACCTCGTTCCCTGGTTATTCAAGCATACATTGTAAAGGGAACCTCAAGATCTCATTATCCTTTCTCCATCGTGTGGAAAATCCACGGTTTTAGTGTGGAACTTTTCCACACTTCTACACTTCCTTGGCTTTTGGCACAGAATGTCTTATCTAGATAATACACAACATACCAAACATTTATACTCCTCGTGCTTCACTTTCCTTTTTTTGGCATCGCTCTTGCATTATAGATAGCAGATGGGATGATCTAAAGAAGAACAACATCTTATTAGTAACAATAAAAAAAAGTGAAGTTATGAAAGCAATTATTTTATCAGCCGCTCTTTTGATGAGCGCAGGCATTTTTGCAAGTGAAAAGATGTCTAACAATTTACCGGAAAGCAATGTAGTACCTGAAGTACAGGCGATCGCTCAGTCAGCCGACGGATTTGTCCCTGTAAAAGTTGAGGATTTGAATGAGAAAGTGGTAGGCGCTTTGAAGGTTTATGCCGAAACAAATGATATTACGGCTCTTTCCTACAACGCTGAAAAGAAATTGACGAAGGTTGACCTGAGTGCGAAAGCAGACGGTAGTACCAAGACCATTATCCTTGACGATGAAGGTAAGGAAACGACAGCAGACGCCGCTGCTCCAGCAGAATCTACTCAGCCGACAGAACCGACCGAACCGGATCAACCGACTGAACCGGAAGGAACTATTCCTCCAACAGAAGTCCTATAAAAATAGATTTTCCTAGTTTTTGATATGATAATAGGTAGTAGGTGCAATTGTTGACTCAAGCCTGTAGGAAAGCGTTCCTGCAGGCTTTGTCTTTTTAGGATTGATCCAAAAGAACCCACTTCTTTCCACTTGCGGAAATCGCCCAGTAAATAAATGTTGCTGTAGACATAACACTTTCTGGGATCCAAAGAAAAAGCCTCTCTTCACAGGGAGGCTTTTTTCTTTGGGGAATAACCAATAAACAAAATCCCCACATACGGTTTAGTCATCTTTTTACTTACATAATTAGCGTAAGGTCTTGGTTTAAGCATCATACTAATAGTGTTACCAAATCTTCTGATGCAAAGATAGGGGCGTCCGGAAAGATGCGCAATACCTACAATCGGGTATAATGAGGATAGACTTACCTATTTATGGTTACTAATCATCACTTTTGTTTGAACTTTCGTTATCTTTTATAAAAAAGCAAATGCCGGAAGCGGGTAAGATTCATTCTTTCGGTAATTCTGCGTACCTTTGACCGTTTTCAACAAAAAATGCGAGTTTTCAACAAACCCCTATGGTTTTTGGAAAACTGAATTATCGTTCGGCATAGAATGTTTAGTTTTGCCTACAAATTAAATTAGGTATGGGAAAGATTATTGCTTTAGCAAATCAGAAGGGAGGCGTGGGAAAAACGACAACCACCATCAATCTGGCAGCCTCTTTGGCTGTATTGGAAAAGAAAGTATTGGTGGTCGACGCGGACCCGCAGGCAAATGCCTCTTCCGGATTAGGTATCGATATCCGGAATATCAAACTATCCATTTATGAATGCCTGATCAACGGAGAAGATGCTCAAAGCGCCATTTCCCCTACGGAAGTGGAAGGACTGGACATCATCCCCTCGCACATCGACCTGGTCGGAGCGGAAATCGAAATGCTCAACCTGGAGGACAGGGAAAAAATATTGAAGAAGGTATTGACGCCTCTAAAAGATAAATACGACTATCTGTTGATCGACTGCTCCCCCTCGCTCGGGTTGATTACGGTCAATGCGCTGACGGCTGCTGATTCGGTGATTATCCCCGTCCAATGTGAATATTTCGCCTTGGAAGGCATTAGCAAACTATTGAATACGATCAAAATAATCAAATCGAAACTCAATCCCCAGTTGGAAATCGAAGGTTTCCTGATCACCATGTACGATTCACGCCTTCGCGTAGCGAACCAGATTTACGAAGAAGTGAAACGTCCTTTCCAGGACTTAGTCTTCACGACCGTCATACAGCGGAACATCAAACTGGTGGAAGCCTCCAGCCATGGGAAACCGGTACTTCTTTACGATGCGGAATCAAAAGGAGCCGTCAACCACATCCAATTGGCTCAAGAACTTATAGAGAAAAATAAATAACAGAAGGAAGGAAGTTTATTATGGCACAAGCAAAGAGACCGGCATTAGGCCGGGGATTGGATGCACTCATCACGATGGATGACCTGAAAACCGGCGGTTCGTCTTCTATCAATGAAATAGAGATCAGTAAAATCCAGCCCAATCCGGATCAACCTCGCAGTGTGTTCGAAGAAGAGAGCCTGGAAGAACTGGCAACCTCTATCCGTGCGTTAGGCGTCATCCAACCGATTACCCTGAAGGAGATCGCTCCGGACAAATATATGATCATCTCGGGCGAACGCCGGTATCGCGCTTCCCTGAAAGCAGGGCTCGAACGAATACCTGCCTATATCCGGACGGCTGCCGACGAGAATGTCGTCGAGATGGCCCTGATCGAAAACATCCAGCGGGAAGACCTGAATGCAATTGAAATCGCGCTCGCCTATCAGAACCTGATCGACCACTACGGCCTGACACAGGAAAAACTGAGCGAACGGGTCGGAAAGAAACGGACAACCATTGCAAACTACCTGCGTTTATTGAAGTTGCCCGCTGAAATACAGGTAGGGCTGAAAGATAAAAAGATCGACATGGGACATGCCCGCGCCCTGATTCCGGTGGAGGACCCGGAGGTACAGTTGGCGATCTACGAACAGATCCTTTCATCCGGCCTCTCCGTACGGAACGTAGAGGAATTGGTACGCAGCGCAGGAGAAGTTCCGGCGGGCGGGCCGGAAAAACCGGGGAAAAGGAAGACAAAACTCCCGGAAGAGTATAAAATATTAAAAAATCATTTGTCATCCTTCTTCCGGACAAAGGTGCAATTATCTTATGACGAAAACGGGAAAGGCAAGATCACCATTCCATTTGCTTCCGAGGAAGAACTGGAAAAACTGGTCGGCCTTCTGGACAAAATGAAATAAGTGAGCCATAGTGAAGATTGTTTTAAGTAAATACCGGGGGCTTCTTCTTTTTCTCTTTTGTTGCAGCCTGACGATTGCAGGGGAAGCACAGGAAGAAAAACAAGGAATGAAAGAAGATACCCTTCACGTGGAGACATCCGATTCGGCGGTAGTCTCCATGTTGGCATCGGCTGATTCGATCCGGTTCCCATCCATGCGGAAAGAAGCATTCAAGCCGGACCCTAAAAAGGCGGTTCTCTATGCTTTAATTCCCGGGATGGGACAGATTTACAACCGTAAATACTGGAAATTGCCATTAGTGTACGGCGGTTTTATGGGATGCACCTATGCCATTACCTGGAACAATAAGAACTACCAGGATTATAGAAGCGGATATATCGATCTGATGAATGATTACAGCGAATATCTCAATCATCCTGATTATATGGAAGGGAAAGATGAAAACTACTGGAAACAAAGGGGTTGGTACAGCTTTATCCCCGGGAATTCTACACCGGAAGAATATCTGAAAAACTCCAATAACCAGAGTAATCTAAAACGGGGGAAAGATTATTACCGCCGTTACCGGGATTTAAGCATCATCATTACGGTCGGGCTTTACGCCATCTGGATGATCGATGCCTACGTGGACGCCCAGCTATTCGATTTCGATATTTCTCCCGACCTGAGCTTCCACTTCGAACCCGCGATGACACAGAAGACAGCATTTAGTTCAAGAACCTATGGCTTTAATTGCAGCCTGAAATTCTAATAATATGAAACGATACATCCTTATTCTATTCAGTTTTCTTTTGGCTATGCCGGGATTCTCACAAGAGAACACGGAGCGGGAAACGCCAATCGATTTACTACCTGAGAGCCTGGATGCCAATGTCGACAGCCTCCTACACTCCTGGCATGTACAGTACTTTACCCAAGCGGAGGACTTTTGTCACGACGACGAAGAAGACGTGATTATACCCGATTCTGTCTATGCGCTACGCCTGACAAGGTTGCCCTGCGTCATTCCGATGCAATATAACGACGTCGTCCGCCAATGTATCGACCTGTATACGGTTCGCAAGCGCAACCTGGTCCGGTATATTCTGGGCATGGCCGACCATTACTTCCCCATCATCGAACAGATCCTCGATGAATACGACATGCCGTTGGAATTGAAGTACCTGGCAATTGTGGAAAGTGCTCTTAATCCCAAGGCGCAGTCCCATGCCGGAGCCTACGGCCTTTGGCAGTTCATGCTGCCGACAGCCAAAAGCTACGGGCTGGAAATCAACAGCCTGGTCGATGAGCGGTTGGACGTTGTCAAAGCGACACGGGCCGCCTGCCAATACTTCAAGGACATGTATGCCATTTATGGCGACTGGAACCTGGTCATGGCCTCCTACAACTGTGGGCCCGGAAACGTCAACAAGGCCATCCGCCGCTCGGGAGGAAAGACAAATTTCTGGGAAATCTATCCTTATCTTCCAAGAGAGACCCGGATGTATGTCCCACTGTTCATTGCGGCCAATTATATGATGAATTATCATTGCGAACACAATCTCTGCCCGATCCGGACCAATCTTCCGCTGGCCACCGATACGGTAATGATCACAAATGTACTGCATCTGCAGCAAGTAGCGGAAGCCACCAAGCTGGACATAGAGCAACTCCGCGCGCTCAACCCCCAATACAAAAGGGACATTATTCCGGGAAATACCAAGCCCTCGGTCTTGAAACTTCCGGCCGCTACAGCTTACGCTTTCGTCGACCACGGGGATACGCTCTATACATCCCAACGCCTCGGGGAATTGCTGGCCGGCTGCACAGCATTGACTCCGGTGGAATCACGACCTTCCTCCCCCGGCCGCAAAGAATGCATCACGCACGTGGTCGAATCAGGAGAGAACATACATACCCTTTCGAACCGTTACGGCGTTTCCACCCAGGAGATCCGAAAATGGAACGGACTTCGCTCCAACCAATTGAAAAGAGGGAGCAAATTGCGACTTTATATCGATAACGGAGGCGTCACCTATATGGCAACCAAAGCGGACGAAGGAGCTATAGACTCGGAGAACTTAACTGCCGAAACAAAGGAAAAGCCGGTGCTGGAAAAACAAGCGAAGGCTCCGAAAAAATTTATTACCTATAAAGTGAAAAACGGAGATTCGCTATATTCCATCTCACTGAAGTTTCCGGGAGTCACTTCCTCCGTCCTCCAGAAGACGAACGGGCTGAAAGGAACAGGCATCTTCCCGGGCCAGGTTTTAAAAATTCCGAATGTGTAATCCGGCATTTTACAGAATACGCTTTCGATTGTTGCAAATATTTGTATATTTGTTCCTACAGATAGGAACTAAAGGATGGAACGGATGAATGAGCTTACAGAGATAATTTCCCCGGATGAACAAATGATTAAGGATGAGTTTAATGCATTATTAAACGACTACCTGAACTCGAATCACCGGAGAAAAGTAGAGCGGATAACCAAAGCATTCAATTTTGCCAATCAGGCACATGCGGGTGTCAAACGCCGCTCCGGGGAGCCGTATATCATGCATCCGTTAGCAGTCGCCCGTATTGTCTGTCGCGAAATGGGACTGGGATCCACCTCCATTTGTTCCGCCTTGCTTCATGATGTGGTGGAAGATACGGAATACACCGTTGAAGACATCCGGAATATGTTCGACGATAAGATCGCCCAGATTGTAGATGGGCTGACCAAGATCTCCGGCGGAATTTTCGGAGAACAGGCCTCCACTCAGGCGGAAAACTTCCGCAAACTTCTGCTGACGATGAGCAGCGATATCCGCGTCATCCTGATCAAGATTGCAGACCGGCTGCACAATATGCGTACCTTAGGTTCGATGCTGCCGGCCAAACAATTCAAGATTGCCGGTGAAACGCTTTACCTCTACGCCCCATTAGCCCACCGGCTGGGGCTTTTCAGTATTAAAACAGAGCTGGAAGACCTGAGCTTCAAGTACGAACATCCCGAAGAATACAAACATATCAAGGAGAAACTCGCCGCGACGGAAGCCTCCCGCCAAACCCTCTTCGAACACTTTGCCAAACCGCTGAACAAAAAACTGGAGGAAATGGGGTTGGACTTCGAGATGCGTGCCCGTGTCAAGTCGATCTATTCCATTTGGAACAAGATGCAGACCAAGGGAGTCGCTTTCGAAGACATCTACGATATCTTTGCCGTCCGCATCATCTTCGAACCAAAAGCCGGAGTGGACGAAAAAAACCTTTGCTGGGACATCTACTCCGCCATCACGGATATCTACCGGATCCGACCGGACCGGATACGCGACTGGGTAAGCCGCCCGAAAGCCAACGGATACCAGGCGCTGCACCTTACCGTCATGGGCCCTGACGGGCAATGGATCGAAATACAGATCCGGAGCCACCGGATGGACGATATAGCGGAAAAAGGATTCGCCGCCCATTGGAAATACAAGGAAAAGCACGTAGAAGAGGATACCGAACTGGATAAATGGTTGGAGACCATCACTGAAATATTGGAAAGCCCCGACCCTGACGCCCTGGACTTTCTGGACACAATCAAACTGAATCTGTTTACTTCGGAAATCTTCGTCTTTACTCCTAAAGGAGATATCAAGACCCTGCCGCAAGGCGCCACTGCGCTGGATTTCGCCTATGCCCTGCATTCCAATATCGGGAACAAGTGCATCGGAGCCAAGGTAAACCACCGCCTTGTTCCCCTAAGCCACCCTCTCTCCAGCGGAGACCAGGTGGAGATTCTGACTTCCCGTTCCCAGAAACCGCAGGCCGAATGGCTCAATTTCGTGACCACCGCCCGAGCGCGAAGCAAGATCGATGCCGTATTGAAACGCAACCGGAAAGAACAGGCGAAGGAAGGCGAAATCAAAGTCGTCAATGCATTAAAAAAGGCAGGAATCGACCCGAACATCGCCAACATCGAAAAACTGTCGATTTATTTCGGATTCAGCAAGAGGGAAGAATTCTTTTATTCGGTTGAAAAGAACGACATCATCCTCCCGGAAAACCTGAAAAAGATACTCAGGGAAAAGACGGACAACGCCTTATTCAAATATGTCAGACAGGCTCTGGGCGTTAAGCAAAAGGAATTGCCGGCGTCCACAGAACCGGAAATAAAGAAAGAGTCGCCCAAATTCGACCGTTCGAAGCCTTATGTCTTGCGGGAAGAAGCCTTTGAACGCAATTATGTCATCGCCAGTTGTTGCAAACCGATACCCGGAGACGATGCGCTCGGCTTCATCAACGACGACGGTAATGTCGTGGTACACAAACGCTCCTGTCCCATCGCCATGCGGCTCAAAAGCAGTTTCGGCGAACGGATCCTTTCAACCGTCTGGAGTAGCCATAAAAATGCCTCTTTCGAAGCTACGCTCGAGATCAAAGGCATCGACTCCATCGGTGTGCTGAACATCATCACCAAAACCATTTCCGAAGATTTCAACGTCAATATCCAGCGGTTGCTGATCGAGGCAAAGGACGGAGTTTTCGAAGGAAAAGTACGCATTTGGGTTCATGACGTCGAAGACATCCAAAAGATGTGCGTCTCCCTTTCCAAAATCAAAAACATCAAATCGGTCGGCCGTATTGCCGAATAAATCGCAGGTTCATTGCCCTTCAAAAATTCATAACTATGAATGTGCGGATCCATAGTTATGACCGCATCCATTCATAGTTATGACCGAGTTCATTCATAGTTATCAATTTTTAAGTTGATAAACGATGACTTTTGAGGCCCACTTCTCTTTGTATATTCCGCTTTTTCAGCTTAGAAAGGCAAATCGTCAGCCGGATTGGGAGAAGGGAAATCCGGTGGAGCCGGCGCTGCAAATCCGGACGAAGCCGCTTCTTGCGCATCCGGGATTCCTCCATTTATCCCGGAAGCTTCCGGTCTTTCCACTTTCCAGGCACTGATATTGGTATACCAACGTCCCTGATATTCCCGGCTGTCTATATCGAAATAAACCCGAACCTCTTCACCCGGTTGGATGCCGGCCTGCTGGATCTTGTCCGCTCCGAAAATCTGGAAACAAACTTTCTTAGGGTATTGGTCATGCGTTTCCAATACATACTCCTGCTTCTTCCATTCATTTCCCATCTTGCTCGTACCTCCCTGTTCCGGTAGTACGGTGATAATTTTTCCACTGATATCCATTTCTCTTTTTATTTTTTATTTTTCCGACGTTCCTCCCTGTATAGCATCCAATGCCTCTATGATAGAGAGCAGTTCCGTCCGTATTCCTTTGAGACGGTGGACGATTTCTCCCTGGCGGATGGCGTCTTCCTTGTTTTCTTTCAGTTTCCGTTTTGCTCCGTACAGCGTCATTCCGCGCTCCTTTACCAAATGGAAGACCAGGCGTACCGCCTCGACATCTTCGTCTTTGTAATAGCGGGTTCCTTTCTCCGTCTTACGGGGCCGGATGATATCGAACTCCTTTTCCCAAAAGCGAAGCGTAGACTCGTTGAGGCCAAATTGACGGGCAACTTCACCGATCGAATAGTACAACTTTGTCTTTTTATCCTTTTGGGTTTCCATGCGGTAAAGGTACAATTAATCCATCACCTGTCCATGATTTTCGGCAATCTGCAACATTTGGTCGTATTCCTCCGGCGTCAAATCCATATAATAATATTTCGATGGATTGTCCGGACGACCTTTGACAAGCACTTCATAATGCAGGTGGGGGCCGGTCGATTTGCCCGTATTCCCTACATAACCGATCACTTCCCCACGGGTAACCACCTGCCCCACTTTCGCCTTGAAATGGCTTAGATGGCCGTATAATGTCTGGAATCCATACCCATGGTCGATGACGATACAATTCCCGTTGCTTTGTTTCCAGGAAGCGAAAATGACTTTCCCGTTTCCCGTTGCATAAATATCCGTTCCGACAGGCGCGGAAAAGTCCATGCCGGAATGAAAACGGAGCGTACGGTAAATCGGGTCGAGCCGCATCCCGTAGCCGGAAGCGGTCTGCCGTAAATCCTTATTGGATACCGGTTGGATAGCCGGGATGCATTTATTCCGTTCTTCCATATTTTTTCCCAGCCCGATGAGTTCCTCAAAAGAATTGGATTGGATGTAGAGCTGCTTCCGGAGCATATCTATTTTTTTCGTGGTTGCGATGACCAGTTCGGCATGGGAAAGGGTCATCAAGTGTTCATACCGGTTGCTTCCACCGAAACCGGACTTACGAACAGATTCGGGAATGGATTCCGTTTGGAAAATGGCCCGGTAAAGGTTTTCGTCCCTTTGCTGGATATCATCCAATATCTGCAAGGCATCGTCCAAGCGCCGGGAAAGGATTTCATATTGTGTTTCGAGCAGCTTGTTTTCTTTTCTCAACAGCGCCTCCATCGGCGAATCAAAGGCGTACATGAACAGGATAAAGACGCCGATCCCAATGACAATCCCGATGCTCAAATGTCGTAAGACAACGAAAAAACGGTCTTTTGCGGATGGATAGACACGTTCGTAATTCAGGGTATTGGGATTATAGAGGTAGTAGATTTTTCTTGATTTAAATAATCTCATAGAATATTTCTGTTGGATAATTGTGACAAAATTAATAATTTGCGATACTTTTGCAAATTGTTTTTGAGAATATTAACGAGCGCCTTATATACAAATTATGTTGACAGCTAAAGAAATACGAGAATCTTTCAAGGCTTTTTTCGCCTCCAAGGACCATTTCATTGTTCCTTCCGCCCCTATGGTGGTCAAAGGGGACCCGACTTTGATGTTTACAAATGCGGGCATGAACCAGTTTAAAGACATTATCCTGGGAAATGTACCGATTACGCATCCGCGGGTTGCCGATTCACAGAAATGCCTGCGGGTCAGCGGTAAACATAATGACTTGGAAGAAGTGGGGCATGATACCTACCATCACACGATGTTCGAGATGCTGGGCAACTGGTCTTTCGGCGATTATTTCAAAAAAGAAGCGATCGGATGGGCATGGGAATACTTAGTAGAGGTATTGAAAATTGACCCGGAACGCTTATACGCAACCGTATTCGAAGGTAGCAAAGCGGACGGACTGGAGCGCGACAATGAAGCCGCCAGCTATTGGGAACAGTTCCTTCCGAAAGAACGGATCCTGAACGGAAACAAAAAAGATAATTTCTGGGAAATGGGCGAAACGGGACCTTGCGGTCCTTGCTCCGAAATCCATATCGATATCCGTCCGGAGGAAGAACGGAAACGGATTCCCGGCGGAGAGCTGATCAATAGGGATCATCCGCAGGTAATCGAGATATGGAACCTGGTCTTTATGCAGTTCAATCATAAGGCCGACGGTTCCCTCGAGCCGCTTCCCAACCATGTCATCGATACGGGGATGGGATTCGAACGGCTTTGTATGGCCATACAGGGTAAGACATCCAACTACGACACCGATGTCTTCCAACCGATTATCCAGGCGATCGCCAAACTGACTGGATTCACCTACGGAAGTGATGCACAAAAGGATGTGGCGATGCGCGTAATCGCCGACCATATCCGTACGATCGCCTTTTCGATCACAGACGGGCAACTACCCTCCAACGCAAAAGCGGGCTATGTGATCCGCCGTATCCTGCGCCGGGCCGTACGTTATGGGTACACTTTCCTGGACCAGCGGGAAGCATTCTTATATAAGCTGCTGCCGGCGCTTATCTTCACCATGGGCGAAGCTTATCCCGAGCTGATCGCACAAAAGACATTGATAGAGAAAGTGATGAAGGAAGAAGAAGACTCCTTCCTCCGCACATTGGAGAATGGCATCCGCCTCCTCGACCGAAAGATCGAAGAAGCAAAAGTAAAAGGAGAAACGGTCCTGAGCGGAGCCGATGCGTTCGCTCTGTATGATACATTCGGCTTTCCTTTAGACCTGACCGAACTGATCCTGCGCGAAAACGGAATGACAGAGGATGTGAAAGGCTTCGATGCGGAGATGCAAAAGCAAAAGCAACGGGCCCGGAATGCGGCCGCAATCGAAACGGGAGATTGGATCATCCTTAAAGAAGGGGAAAGCCAGTTCGTCGGCTATGACCTTTTCGAATGTGATGCCGTGATTCTCCGCTACCGGAAGATCAAGCAAAAAAATAAGGAACTCTACCAGATCGTACTGGATCGGACGCCTTTCTATGCCGAAATGGGAGGCCAAGTGGGCGATTCCGGGTGGCTGATTTCGGACGGCGACCGCGTGGAAATAATCGATACCAAAAGGGAAAATAACCTGGCGGTTCACCTCGTCACCCATTTGCCGAAAGAAGTGACGGCCGAGTTCACCGCTAAAATAGACATTGAAAAGCGTATCCAGTGCGAGTGCAACCATACGGCGACCCACTTGCTGCACGAAGCTTTGCGCCAGGTTTTAGGCAACCATGTCGAGCAAAAAGGCTCTTTCGTCTCTCCTACTTCGCTTCGTTTCGACTTTTCGCATTTTCAGAAGGTAACAGATGAAGAAATACGCGAAGTGGAGCGCCTTGTAAATAAGCAAATCCGTGCGGATCTGCCTTTGGAAGAACAACGCGCCGTTCCGATTGCCGAAGCGAAGAAGATGGGCGCCATGGCATTATTCGGGGAAAAGTACGGAGAAGAAGTACGTGTCGTGAAATACGGTTCTTCCGTCGAGCTTTGCGGGGGTACGCATATCCCTTCTACTGGCCGGATAGGAAGCCTGAGGATAATCGGCGAGAGTTCGATTGCCGCCGGGGTAAGGCGCATCGAAGCCGTCACGGCCGAGCGGGCGGAAGATTTTATAAATGCCCAGCTGGATACAATGCGCGAAATACGCTCACTTTTACATAATAGTCCCAATGTCATTCAGGGATTGAAGAAATATATCGAGGAGAATGCCGAGTTGAAGAAAGGCATCGAGGCCTTTATCCGGGAAAAGGTTGCCCTACTGAAGGCAGAGATCATCCAACGGGCCGAAGAATACAAGGGTGTCAAAATAATGACCTTCCATGGGGAAAGCATGCCGGATGCCATTAAAGATCTGGCTTTCCAGATCCAACAGCAGGTACAGGGTCATTTCATCTTTGTGGGTGGAGTGATCGACGAAGGGAAATGTTCCCTGATGGTGATGCTTAGCGAAGACTTGGTTGCCGAAGGCTGGAGCGCCAATAAGCTAGTGAAAGAGGCGGCCAGGCATATTCAGGGCGGCGGCGGCGGACAAGCGCATTTCGCCATGGCAGGCGGAAAGAATCCCGACGGTTTGGGGATTGCAATCCGTTCGATTCTCGACGTCTTTAAACAGGGGATTTAATATCCTTACTCAACTGAAACAGAATAAATAATAATGGCGAACCAGGTAGTTATTTGTAAAGAACTGAAAAGCGAATTAGAAACGTTTTTGTCCGGTTGTTCATATGACAAGCTTTTTGTATTAACCGATGCGAATACGCAGGAAAAATGTTTTCCTCTAATTCAAGACGTTCCGCAACTGAAAGGAGCGCCGGTCATCACGATACCGGCCGGGGATACGCATAAAGATATAGAGCAGCTAAGCGTGATTTGGACGGCTTTATCGACTCAAGGCGCTTCCCGCCATTCGTTACTCCTCAACTTAGGGGGAGGAATGATTACCGATATCGGCGGTTTTGCCGGAGCGACATTCAAACGGGGCATCCGGACGGTAAATATTCCAACGACGCTCATGGCGTCGGTTGATGCGGCTGTCGGCGGAAAGACCGGGATCAACTTTAACGGGCTCAAGAATGAAATCGGAGCTTTTTATCCCCCGCTCTGCGTCTTCATCGACTGCGAATTCTTACGTACGCTGGATCGGGGAAATTTGCTTTCCGGCTATGCCGAAATGATCAAACACGGGCTGATCAGCTCACGGGAGATCTACCGCCATGTCCTCTCATTCGATCTGGACCAGACGCCGGACTATGCCGCCCTCAACCAATTAGTGGCGGAATCCGTAGCGGTCAAAGAGCGTATTGTCGAAGAAGATCCCAAGGAACAAGGAATACGGAAGGCGTTGAATCTGGGACATACCATTGGACACGCTTTTGAAAGCCTGTCATTCACCCGGCAACGTCCCTTGCTCCACGGACACGCTGTTGCCGCCGGATTGGTTGCCGAGTTATATCTCTCGTATAAAGAAACCGGCTTTCCGATGCATACATTGACGCAGGCGGTATCCTTCATCAAGGAATATTATCCTGTGTTCCAATTCGGATGCAACGACTATGATGCGCTTTATGAATTAATGACGCATGATAAAAAGAATGAGAACGGCATAATCAACTTCACCCTGCTTTCCGACATCGGTGAAGTCCGGATCAATCAGTCCGTATCCAAAGAAAGAGTCCTCGAATCCCTCGACTTTTATCGGGATCGTTTTGGAATCTGACAAAAAAGCGCTACTTTTGCAGCGCAATTAAAAGCGGGATGTAGCTCAGCCCGGTAGAGTACGCGTCTGGGGGGCGTGTGGTCGCAGGTTCAAATCCTGTCATCCCGACAGAATGAAAAGGGAGTCGAAAAAATCGACTCCCTTTTTTATTTCTTTCCTTGATTCTTTCCCCTTAATACTCCTGCCGCAGGATACGGGCGGCTTCGACCATGCGGATAAGCGATTCCTTCGTTTCCGCCCAACCGCGGGTCTTCAGGCCGCAGTCGGGGTTGACCCATAATTGGGCGGGAGGAATGACTTTGGCGGCCTTCTTTAAGAGATTCACCATCTCCATAACACTTGGAATGCGTGGTGAATGGATATCATAGACACCGGGCCCGATTTCGTTCGGATACTTGAACTCGACAAAGGCATTAAGCAGTTCCATCTGCGAACGGGAGCATTCAATGGTAATCACATCGGCATCCATCCGGGCGATATGCTCGATAATATCATTGAATTCGGAATAACACATGTGCGTATGTATCTGGGTGCTGTCTTCCACTCCACCGGAGGATATGCAGAAACCGGCAACCGCCCAATCCAGATAGGTTTTCCAATCCTCTTTCCGCAAAGGCAACCCTTCCCGGATCGCCGGTTCATCAATCTGAATTACTTTGATCCCAGCCTTTTCCAAGCCCAGCACCTCATCGCGGATAGCCAGAGCAATCTGCTTGCAGGTCTCCGAACGCGGTTGGTCGTTGCGTACAAAAGACCATTGGAGAATTGTGACAGGACCGGTCAGCATCCCCTTAACCGGCTTGGAAGATAGAGATTGCGCATAGGAAATCCAATCGACCGTCATCGCCGCCGGACGTGAAACATCTCCGAAGATCACAGGCGGCTTCACACATCTCGAACCGTAACTCTGCACCCATCCGTTCTGAGTGAAAGTGAATCCGTCCAACTGTTCCCCAAAATACTCCACCATATCGTTCCGTTCGAACTCGCCATGCACCAAAACATCTAATCCGATTTTTTCCTGCCACTTTATCGCCTTCTCAATCTCTCCTTTTAGTAACCGGTCATATTCTTCCCGGATGAGTTCCCCTTTCTTGTATTTGGCCCGCCATGACCGAACTTCTTTGGTCTGGGGAAAGGAGCCGATCGTTGTGGTAGGGAATAAGGGCTGGTTAAGCAATGAATGCTGAATCCTTTTCCGGACGGCAAATGGACTTTTCCGGTGGCGATCTTTCTCCAGGACGGCCTTTGCCCTCGCTTTTACCTCTCCGTTATGAATCAACGCCGAAGTCTCCTTCCGGCAAATCGCTTGCCGATTCTCTTCCAAGGCCCTGAAGGTTTTGTCCGGAGGATTCCCGCCGGCCAATTCCTTCAGGACAGCCAGTTCCTCTACTTTTTGCTCTGCAAAAGCAAGCCATTGTTTGATTTCGGGCGTTAGCCTGCTTTCATCCGTCTCCGTCTTTAAATCATAAGGGACATGAAGGAAGGACGAAGAGGCCCCAATCAGTATCCGATCTTCACCTAACGCTACCGTCGCTTTACGAATCACTTCCAGCGAATGCCCGAAGTCGTTCTTCCATATATTACGTCCTTCGACGATTCCCAGCGAAAGGACTTTGGAAGCGGGAAACAGGCGAATGACCTCATCCAGCTGGCCGGGAGCGCGCACCAGGTCGATATGCAACGCCTCTGTCGGCAAATTAACCGCCAACTCCGTATTATTCCTCAACCCTTCGAAATAGGTCGTCAAGATGATCTTCAATTTCGGACAAGCATCTTTCAACGATTGATAAACCTTTTGATAGAGAATCTTCGCTTTTTCGTCGATATCGAGTGCAAGAAAGGGCTCATCCAATTGGATCCAAGTCGCGCCGGCATCCTCCAATTCTTTCAACAGCCGGATATAAACCGGAAGCAGGCGATCAATCAGATCCAGCCGATCGAATTCCGCCTCTTTTTCTTTTCCCAACAAAAGATAACTGATAGGTCCTATCAGAACCGGCTTTGTCTCGACTCCCAACGCCTTGGCCTCTTCATATTCTTCCAGAGCTTTGTTATAAGACAAGGAGAAAGACTGATCCTTCACAAATTCCGGAACAATATAATGATAGTTCGTATCGAACCACTTGGTCATTTCCATCGCGATAATGTCCTGCCCTTCCTTCTGATAACCGCGAGCCATTGCAAAATAGAGCTCGGTTTTGTTTTTTAGTAAAAACGCATAGCGTTGGGGTATAGCGCCCAACGACAAGGTTAAGTCCAATACCTGATCATAAAAAGAGAAATCATTAGAAGGTATCAGATCGATCCCCCACTCTTTCTGGAGCAGCCAATTGGAAGTCCGGATCTGATTCCCTTCTTCATAAAGCTGGGATTCCGGAATTTTACCGGCCCAGTAATTTTCGCAAGCCTTTTTTAATTCCCGATGACGCCCAATCCGTGGAAAACCAAGAATGTTTGTATACATAATATTTATTTTTTTACGTGTTTAAATATGGATCTGAAGCTCCTGCCTTGAAGCGGGATCGGAGTTATTCCGCAACACAAATATTCTTTGCAAAGATATATTTTACAAATATATTATCTATAAAATAAAATATAATAAGATAATTATTCTACCTTTGGTCCCAATCTAAGATTTCAATAGAATATTATTTTAAAAAGAACAGGCTTTAAAGAAATTTTCACCATGGAGAAGCTGGACGCTACTGACATTCAGATTTTAAAGGTATTGCAGAATAATGCAAAACTTACAACAAAAGAACTCGCGGAGAAGGTCAATTTATCCCCGACCCCCGTCTTTGAACGCCAAAAAAGGCTGGAACGCGAGGGCTATATCAGACGATATACGGCGGAGTTGGATTATGAGAAGTTAGGCTGCAACTTCATCGTTTTCTGTAATGTAAGGTTGAAACAGCATACGCGGGCATATGGCCTTCTGTTCATGGAAGCGATTAATAAAATCGAAGCGATTACCAATTGTTATAATATTTCCGGGGATTATGATTTTATGATGAAGATCTATGTCCGTGACATGAAGCATTACCAGGATTTTGTTCTGAATATCTTAGGGGAAATAGACAGTATCGGAAGCCTACACAGCATCTTTGTTATTGGTGAAGCAAAGAATTCGAGGTCGATCCCAATCTACCGGGACGACCCTTCATTTTGAGAAAATCCTACAGTTCATTCTTCAACAATAGTGTATCTCCCGCATCCTCCAGTTCGTAGATGTGCGCCCTTTCCGCACCGGAGGGAGAGTTCGGGCCGTGGAAGGTGATATACAATTTTCCGTCGAACGATTTGAAAATCATCCCATGCCCCCCATTTTTGGAAAACAGAGGAGTTTTATGCTGTTTCCAAGGGCCTCTTACCTTATTTGTTACCGACTCGGCTATGCCGATCGCATACTCGCCGTTCATAAAACTGGACCATATCATAAGCAGTTTGCCTGTTTTTGTTTGGTAAAGAAAACATCCGTCCGTGACGTATGATGTGGGCAGGGGAGCGGGATGTGCGGACCCGGTGGACCAGTCCGCCGCCGAAGCACAAAAGAGGGTTTGCGAATTTCCAACCGGAACCGACAAATCCGGAGCCAGTTGCACCAGCTCCATCGTCCCGTCAGCCACCTGGACCCATTCGTGACAATAAATCATATAAGGCGTCCCGTCTTCCACCCAAAGCGTTCCGTCGAGCGCCATACGGTCCATCGGAGTATGAGGGGTCTGGTCGAACGGCAAAAAAGGTCCTTCCGGTGAATCCGAATGAAAAATCTGCGTTCCCCTGAAGCTATAATCCGCCCATCCGTTTTGCTTCTTTTTCCATTGGATATCGCTGTTCAATGTAGCGAACAGATAGTATTTCCCTTTATAGGCATGAACTTCAGGAGCCCAGACAGTCCCGGTAATCCAGTTGTTTTCAGGAACCGTAAAGACACGTACCGGACCTTCCCAAGTCTTCAGGTCTTTACTTTTGAGAACCTCCACCCCGCCGAGCATCTTTCCTTCATTGTTTCGCATGCCTGCGGAACGATACATATAATAAGTTTTCGTCTTTGCGTCCGCAAGAATGTAAGGATCACGTATGTGAATCTCTGAAATAGGTTTATGTACGGTTGGGCTTTGGCTTCCTACGGGTTGGCTGCAATAAATGATACATAAAAATGCAAACAGAAATGTTTTCATGCTTTCCAGTATGTTATGAGTTTATTATTCATCATCAAAGCAGGGTTCTCTTCTTTGGGCTTGCAATTTAAGTACTTTTTTCAACTCCGCCAAATCGGATTCTACTTTCACTCAATTCTTCCGCCTGCCGGATTTTATAAAAAGAATCAAAGCACACGGTTATACCGTTTCTTCTCTTCCGGTTGAAGGGTCGTCAGGTCTGCTATCCGGACCGGCTCCTTGCCGAAGATACTGTTGCGGGCGGCAATACCTATCAAACAAGCTAAAGCTCCGTCCCGTATCCCGGCGCATTGTTTGAACGGATCAGGCGTATTCGGGATGAAGATCTGGTCTTTCAACAAGGCGTCGCCCCCTCCGTGTCCCGACGTACCGAAAGGTATCTGGATGTATTCGCGCCGCCCGAAATTCTTAAAAACGACGATTTCATCGTAATTTACATCGCTGATCGGCTTCGATTCCTGTATCCAGGCATCCAGCCGCCCTTTGGTTCCGTTGAAGGCGATCCGGTATCCTTCGTAAGGAGAATAGGCCGTTAGTGAATAGGAAACCTGAACGCCGTTCTTGTACCGGATGGTAGCCGCCATCTTATCGAAAATATTGACATCCTCCTTGAAAACACAACCGTCCCGCAGATAGCCGTCGTATTTTTCATTCTCGACATAAAGTTGCCGGTAGTAATCGTTTTTAGTCACGTCCCAATAAAACTTGCAGGAACGGGTATGAGGACACGTACGACAATTTTCCGCCCGGACACTTCCGTTCTTCCCGTAAAAGTCAAGCGCTCCCAAGGCATAGACCGATTCCGGATCACTATCGATCCACCAGTTCAGTAAGTCGAAATGATGGCTGGCCTTGTGTACCCATAACGATCCGCTTTTCTCCACCAATCGATGCCAACGCCGGAAGTAATCGGCCCCGTGGGAAGTGTCCAGATACCAGTGGAAGTCGACGGATGTGATATCCCCGATTTCTCCGGAACGGAGAATCTCCCAGATCTTTGCCCGGTGGGGAGAGTAACGGTAGTTAAAGGTTACCCGGCAGGTCTTGCCCGTACGCTTCTCGGCATCCAGTATGAGTTGGATTTTCTTTTCGTCGACCGTCATCGGTTTTTCGGTAAGCACATCGACGCCTAATTCCATGGCGCGGACAATAAACGTGTGATGAGTTGCATCGACGGTCGTCACAATAAGTAGGTCCGGCTTTGTTTCGGCCATCATTTTCTCAAAGTCGGTAAATGTCGGGCAGGTAGTGCCAATATACTTCTGAGCAAATTCGAGTCGCCCCGGGTTACTATCACACAGGCCGACAAACTCCAGCCGATCGGGATAAGCCTTGACTAAATCACGTCCCCACATATCGCATCCACGTGATCCGGTTCCAATCATTGCTATCCGTAACTTTTTTGTTTCATAATGTAAAGAAGATTTGGGAGCAGCCTGTACTGCATTCAAGTCTTTAACTAAAGCACCTCCTGCCAATATACCGGTCGCTGCAATAAAATTCCTTCTGGACATCTGTTTAGGCTCTTTCATGTTTTTCTGAATTATATTGGTTTATTTGTAAAAGATTTCTATTGGTAACAATTGATAGACAAGACTCTATCCTTTTAAATAATGATGCCTCATACTTTAAAAAGCATTCTCTACTTTAAAGGCCCAGGCATATTCACAAGGCAAATCGTTCGGGAAAATATTCGTTACGTCAAGAGTCAACTTCCCACCGCTGAAATTAGCCCTGATCTTTTTGTCCGTTCCGAGTAATTTGACATTCTTTCCTTTTACGACTCCTTCGATTTGCAATTTCCTGTCGGGCCATTTGGTACAAAGGATATACAAATCATTCCCTTTCCGTGTAAAAGCGACTCCATCCTTGAGTGCAGGACTTTCCCGCCAAGCCGAAGTCCCGTAAATGGCCTCCCCGTTTACCTTGAGCCATTTACCGATATCGAGCAAACGTTCCTGCATCACAACCGGAATAAGTCCATCGGCATTAGGACCGATATTCAACAGCAAATTCCCGCCGTTGCTCACCTTGTCGATCAATAAATGGATCAATTGCCTGGAAGAAAGGTAATCTTTGGTCGTCTCGAAACGGTTATATCCGTAGGAACCACCGATTCCCCGGCTCTCTTCCCAGGGATGATCGGCCGCTTCACCGATTCCGACGGCATTATGTACCAAATCATATTCCGTGGTGTAATAACCACCGTGCAAACTACGGGTCTCTTTTCCCCAACGGTCATTGACGACCACCGTTTCCTTGACGGGTGATTCATTGTATAGCCAGGCGAGGAATTTTTCCGATTGAAGGGTCTTGCTGTCGTAATCCCATTCGCCGTCCGAAAAAATAATTTCAGGCTTATAAGTCGTAACCAACTCTTTCATCTGAGGAATCATCAGTTCCTCCACCCATCGGTTGATTGTTGATTTACTGTATAAAGGATGAGCCCATTCCAAAAGCGAATAATAATACCCCATCCTTAATCCTACAGCCCTGACAGAATCGGTCAATTCGCCCAATAAATCCCGGTGAGCGCCAATCTCCTTGCTATTCCACCTCGGAGCAAACCGGCTCGGCCACAGGCAAAAACCGTCATGATGCTTAGACGTTAGGACCACGTATTGGGCGCCGGCCTTCTTAAAAAGCGCCGCCCAATCTCCGGCATTAAAATATTCCGCCTTGAATTGAGGGGCAAAATCGGCGTAGGCAAAGTTTTCTCCAAAAAACTTTTTGTGATGCTCCACAAATTTTTGATTACCACTCAGCAAACGGCTTTCATAATGTTCTGAATACTTGGCGTATACATTCGCTTCATCCGTAGGGGCATAAGCCGGTACGGAATAAACGCCCCAATGGATAAAGATGCCGAACTTGGCATCCGTCCACCATTCGGGAACCGACCTTTTATCCAAAGAGTTCCAATCTGGCTGATATGACTGGGCTATACTTTGCCCCCCAGAAATAAGAAAGAAAAACGAGACCAATAAGATAACAAAGCGTTTCATAAAATAAGATTAATGTTCGACGTAATTTCCCTTTAAAGCTCTAAGATAACGATCTGTAAATATGCCAATTTATCAGCAAAACCGGGACTAAGGACCAGGAAATATCCGTAATCCCTTATAATTTATCTGTCATGACAAAGACGAGTTCGCCTCCTTTCATAATATCGCTATGTTTGATCCTGAAATCTTTGATAATATGCCCGTTCAGTTCGACCGAACTTACATATTTGTTGGCTTCAGATAGATTTTTTGCTTTTACAACGAATTGTTTTTGCCCAGGCAAGTGGATGGTCACCTGATCTGTTTGCGGAGCGCCGATGATGTATTCCCCGCCACAGGGATTCACCGGATAGAAGCCCATGGCTGAAAAGAGATACCATGCCGACATCTGGCCGCAATCGTCATTGCCGCATAGTCCGTCCGGCTTGGGAAGGTAAAAACGGTCGAAGATCTCCCTGATTAGCGATTGCGTTTTAGAGGGCTGCCCGGCATACATATACAAATAGGCAACATGGTGGCTCGGCTCGTTCCCGTGCGCGTATTGGCCGATCAGACCGGTTACATCACTTACAAACCCGCTATTCTTAGCCGTGGATTCGAGAAAGAAGAGGGAGTCCAGCTTGGTTGCAAACGCTTCCTTTCCTCCCATCAACCGGATCAGGCCTTCCACATCATGTTGTACATGCCAGGTATATTGCCAGGCATTGCCCTCCGTATAGTCTCCTCCCGCTGTACCGGCATGCGATAATAAGAACGTATTGAAAGGGGTCCGCCAATGACCTTTGGAATCTTTTCCTCTCATTAGCTTTGTTCCGGGATCAAAAAGATTCTTATAATAATTCGCCCGTTTCATAAAATAGGCATAATCTTCGTCCTTTCCCAGTTTCTTTGCCATCAAGGCGATGCAGTAATCATCATAAGCGGATTCGAGTGTCCTGGAAACAGATTCGACAGTGATGATATCAAAAGGATAATACCCATATTTATCATAAGTTGTCCAGTCGGAGTTCCGATGATTCTGTGTAGACGACATCTTTACAGCCCGGTAAGCTTCTTCCGCATCAAATCCGTTAAATCCTTTCAGAAAAGCATCGGCAATAACGGGAATCGAATGATTCCCAATCATACAATAGTTCTCCTTTCCGCATAAAGTCCAGATCGGAAGAAAGCCTTGGGCTTTATAGTGAGAAAGCATGCTTTGTATAAAGCCGTCCACCTTTTCGGGAGATAGGATGGTATAAAGCGGATGGGCTGCACGATAAGTATCCCAGAGGGAGAACGTGGAATAATAGGCTCCGGAAGGAGAAGTATATACCTTATCGTCTACTCCTCTATATTTTCCATCGATGTCGGCGATATTGTTCGGCTGAATATACAAATGATAGAGGGAAGTATAAAAATTCGTTTTCTGTTCGTTCGTTCCTTCCACATCGACTTTTGATAAAAGATTATTCCACGTTGAATAAGCTTCATCCTTTATCTTAGCAAAGTCCCAGCCTGAGTTCTCCTTTTTAAGCGCCATGGCCGCTCCTTCCTTACTAACGGAAGATAAGGCGATTTTCACCTGAAGGGTCCTACTTTTTTGAAGGTCAAACTCCAAAATAAATCTCTTGGCATGCTCTTGATTCGCCACAAGTTCTTCACGGAGAATTCGATAAGGAGCGTCAAATTCAATAGAATAAAAGACCTGCCGTTCAACCCAGGCTCTTGCCTTATAATGACCCGCAAGCTTTTGGTGATCGGTGGTATCGATCTCCGAATAAAGGATTTTCGGATCTCCGATCCCGCTTTGGGGTTCTATCAGCAGTCTGGCAGGAGCATTTCCCTTAAAAGTATATTTATGAAAAGCCGTTCGCTCGGTGGCGGTCAATTCCACATCCACATTGGAATCGGAAAGTTTCACGGCATAATATCCTGGAACGGCTTTTTCTGTCTCCTTAGAGAAAGAGCTTTTATAATTCGTGCCATCTCCGGTAAAGGGAAATAGTAGAATATCTCCCAGATCAGGGCATCCTGTCCCGTTGATATGTGTCTGTGCAAAACCCACGATCGAATCATCTTCATAGTTATAACCCGAACAATAACGCCAGCCGGAACGTCCTGTTTCAGGGCTTGCCTGTATCAATCCGAACGGAATAGTGGCTCCCGGAAAGGTGTGCCCGTTATCTGCACATCCGATAAAAGGATTTACGTACCTGCAGTAATCTTTTTCCCGATCTGTCCCTTCTGCCGCCGTATAAAAGTAAGAGGAGAATAATAGGGCCAATACAATCCATGTTTTTTTCATATTCAGTATGAATTTAAGATATTTGTTAATTCACTTTCTCCAGCAGAGCGAAAGCACACCACAGGTAGGGAGCTTGGCCATGATAGTCGCCGGTAATGCGGGGACGATCATAATAATATTGTTTATCGTTCTTTTTGCCGGTACCTACGCAAACTTCCGTGACGTCACCTTCCTCATTAATATAAGGAATCATGGCCAACCATGCTTTCCGGGCGGCAGGAGCATATTCCTCCGCATCCAGCCAGCCGTGCTTCACTCCCGTAATGAAAGCGTAGGTAAACATAGCCGACCCGGAAGTCTCCACCCACCAATCCGGTTCATCGATCAATTGGTTCCACATGCCATTCGGAGACTGGAAGCCCTTCAATGATTTCATCATCGATAGGTAACCTTCCAGGATACGAGGACGATCCTTATGATCCTTGGGTAAATAACGCAGCAGTTCCGTCATGCCGACCGCCATCCATCCATTTCCCCGTCCCCAATAATAGGGAACATCCGGTGCATGGTAAAAAAGTCCGTTCGGCTTTTGCAACTCATCTAAATAGAGCACCATCTCTTTAGCTGCCCTTTCGATATATTTCAAGTCTCCGGTCACTTGGTAAGCCAGTGCCTGAACAATGGTGATCATGTACATATCATCGATCCACAAACGCGTTTGCCAGGAAAAACCTTTTTCCGCCCAGGCTTTTTCTTCCGGCTTGGCATCTTCCGGCACTTCCCATTGCGTATCGGCATAAGGGAGCCCCAGCTCCAAATAGCGTTTATCTTTCATCACCTGATATAATTCCAGCGGAAGACATCCGAACATGTTCAGGTCGACATGATTTTTAATCGGTAAAAGCTGCTTTTCCGTGGAAAAGAAAGGTTCGAACTTCTTCCGTAGAAGTTGAATTAATTCCTTATCCCCGGCAATTTCTGCATATTTCAGCGCTCCGTACCAGGTACAGACTTCCGCATAATGAATCCATTTGCCCCCATATAGGAGATGTTTGCCAGAAATAAAATGACGTCCCAGCCGCGAACCAACTTCCTCCGGAGTAGAACCCTCCGGCATGTTTTCAAGTGAAGATAGTTGTGCATTGGCCGCGCCAATAATCAAGAGAAAAAATAGAATAAATACATACTTTTTCATAATCGCTGATTTAATAAACAATAGATGATGGTTCCAATAGTGTTCTTATTAGTTCATTATTGGGGCTGCCGTCATTATTAATCAATCCAAACTGATCACTTTTGTAATTCCAATTGGCTGACGCAATATTTAACTCCTCAAAAATGGATATTAAGTCCCGATACCATCTTAACCGATCCTTTTCCGGAGCGCCGGTTAAAACTCCATACTCTCCACAATATAATTGCAACCCCAGTTCTTTCGCTTTTGCGATGGGTTTAGCCATCATCTTTGTCATGATCTCCTTATCAAAAGGCCGATTCATAAACCTACGTACTTCATTTTTCTGTGATTCGGGGACAGCAATGAATTCTTCTTCTGAGAGGGCAATACCCGGATAATGAACCGGTCCGGAATAGTCTCGCAATCCAGTCCACGAAGCATGGTAATGGGTCAGAATAAACGGTTCATAAAAATGGAAACTTAAGATAATACGCTGGTCATCCGGCACTTTCAACGTATCGAATGTGTCAGCCGATTGCCAACGATTAGAGCCGATTACGATAAACCTTCCGGGTTCAACCTTGCGTAGGTCTGAGAAACACCGGGCGATCAATCTGTTCCAATCCTCCGGATCATCGGCAACCGCTTCATTCATCAGTTCATAAGCGACCATGGAATCAGGATAATGTTTTAATGCGGCAGAGAGGTCGAGCCAAAGATTACAGAATCGGTCTTGCTCTTTGGGGTCGGTCCATAAGGGCTTTTCTTTTGCGTTAAAATGATGCGATCGGAGGATATGCAGGTCGACAACGACCCGGAGATTATTTTTAATGCTCCAATCGATGCAATTAAACAGAAGACGAAAAGCATCTTCATGACGATTTCCCTTTTCATCCCACATTTGTTCCTCGTCAATAGGCAGGCGAACGTGTTGAAAACCCATGCCGGAAATAAATTCAATATCCTTCTCTTGAATAAATTCCCCACGATCTATTCCCCGGCGTTGACTTTGTGACAGCCAATGAGCCAAATTTGTTCCCTTCCCCAAAGTAAATTTAGGATAAGCCTCAGCTTGTGCATGGATAGAAAAGCTGTAAAATATCAGAAATAAGGCTAGAAAGATGTTTGTGAGCTTCATAATGATTGTTCTAAAAGATTCCCATAAAGATATTAATTTCTTTTGTTTCCAAAAACCAACTATGTTTATAACTTTCAATAATTCCGATGCTTCAACTCTCTAAAAATTTAAGCTAACAGTTTGTAAATATAGATTTATTCATCATATTATTATTTCTTTTAATCTAATAGATTTCATTTCATATTAAAAAAGTCTATTTCAATCCTTTCCGTATATACTTTTAAAGAATGAAAATTCAGCCGGTGCCAAATGTTCTCCTATATGGATTAACCCAAAACGGGGAACCCTATCCCAACGGGTTAGATATTGCGAATCGAAAGACGATATTTCAATCCTCTCCCAGTCTATGCCATTCATACTTTGATAAAAACTCAGGAAACATCCCCTTTCAACGTTTATCTTCAGATATATATTATTAGAAGAATACGAATGATTATAAAGGACGGATGATTCTCCATCTTTCACCGATTGTAATATCACATTATTGCCTGAAACACCCCATGCTATAAGATTTTTATCATCACCATACATCGTCAAGCCTTTAAAGCTTTCGTTTTTATTAATAACTTCTGTCTGATATGAATAATCCGACACTTGTGGACGCAAGCATAATGCCGTACCAAAAAGATTATTATTTATAGGAGTCCCGCTCAAAATTAATTTGTTATTTCCAACTATAATGTCAATATTGGCATATGGATAATTCCATGACCAATCCTTTTTCAGAACCGAATCCGTAAAATTATCCTTAAAACTTTCGGCAAACGTCTGTTCTGTTCCTTTATAGGGTATTGATTGCTTACGTAAAGCTATATTTCCGGTTTTGAAATGTAGCCAGTTATCATCACCTACAAATACTTCCTGCAAGATAGGCTGGCGTCCGGCATAGAAACCATCTCCTTTCAGATAGGCATGGCACATATAAAATAGGCGTCCCTCCTTAGTTGTAACAACCGTTCCGTGCCCACACGAAATATAATCACCTTCTCCCCCCTGTAACACAGGATTCTTCTCATACTTTTCATAAGGCCCTTTAAAATTCTTCGAACGGGCTACATATACATCATAATCGCTACGAGGGCCACAGCATCCATGCGCGGCATATATAATATAATAATAATCACCATATTTGAAATGACACTGTCCTTCCATTCCTATGCCTTCATTATCCTTTAACAAGGAAAAAGATTCTCCTTCCAAATGTAAGCCGTCGGCAGATAATTTACTACCCAGTAATTCAATAGGACGTTTGTCAAGCCCATATGCTTTCCATGTTATATACAATTCTCCTTTATCATCATATACAAATGCATCTATCGCTTCAGTTCCATACTCAACAATTGGCCCATGATCCATAAATTTGCTATCCGGAGAGTCAGCCGATGCCACTCCTATATAGGAGATACCGTCTGTTTTCCGGCGGGCTGTATAATAGCAAAAAACCTTATCATTATGATAAAACAATTCGGGCGCCCAAAAGGAGTTGGATGTCCATCCCGGCTGTTCGTTAAAAACAGCTCCGGTCTGTTTCCAGTTAACTAAATCCGTAGAGAGAAATATCGGATAAAAAGGCGCCCATTCAGAAGATGTTGCCGTGGCATAATATTTATTGCCGATTCGAATAATGGAAGGATCGGCCAAATCTCCTCGAATCACAGGATTTGTGAAATAATTTTGCTGTCCGTAAATAGCAAAAATGAAAAATACATTGAAAGTAGATAGTAAGAACAAGTTTCTCATGTTAATTGCATTTATATGGATTTAATATATCCTACCGGATTACGGGGCTTATTTAATATCTTATTTTTCGTTTGCAATTCTGCTAATGTTTCATTGATAAGCTCTATTTGCATTCGACTCTCTTCATTGATATCATTATAGTCGGCAAAGACCTCCTCAATGTATTCTTTTAATTCTTTCATTTGATCTTCCAAACGCCCGATTCTACCGACCAGAGGATTGGCTATAACTTGACGGATAGCCACAAAAGCACGCATTATATTAATATTTACCTGTACGGCAATATCGCTATTTAATACTCCGGAAAGCATCGCTAAGCCTTGCTCTGTGAAAGCATATGGAAGTTTGCGGGTGCCACCCCAGCTTGATGTTCCATTTTGGAATATCAAGTTTACTTTCAACTCATCAAATTCCTCTTTTGTAAGTTGGAACATGAAATCAGAGGGGAAACGTTTGATATTTCTCTGAACCGCTTTGTTTAGATTACTGGTTGTCACTAGATACAACTCCGCTAAATCTTTATCAAACATCACTTTCTGACCTCGTATTTCATAAATCTTGCTTTGGATTAACTGTAACTGGTCCATTTAGTATTTATATATAATATTCTTTTCCTCTGATATTTAGGAGACCCCAATCGATACAATTAAACAGAATATGAAAAGCATCTTCATGACGATTTACCTTTTCATCCCACATTTGTTCCTCGTCAATAGGTAAGCGAACGCGTTGAATACCCATGCCGAAAATAAATTTAATGTCCTTCTCTTGAATAAACTTCTCGCGATCTATTCCCCGGCGTTGACTTTATGACAGCTAATGAGCCAAATTAGTTTCTTCGACCAATATAATCCTGATTTTGGTATCGAGGACGATGGAATATATTGATTTAAATTATACTACATCACGGCAGCTGTTTCGCGCCAATAATCCTTTTCAAAAGTAATATCCATATCGTGTCATTTGATATGGTAAAAATAATACTATTTTTTAGTAATCCACAAAAAAGTGAATTTCCCAACAGAAAGAAAGCGCAACAAACTTGTTTTCGCCTTTTTTCTCAAAAGTGAATTATTCCTCGTTATTCCCTATTTTTCATATAAGTAGTTAATTCACCTTCTTTCATAATATTGCTATGCTTTATTTTTACATCTTTAATCACATAGCCCGCCCAGTTCAACCGAACTTACATACCTGTATGCGTCCTTAACTAAATATTGTCCAAGGCAATATTGCGGGCATGCCGGATAAAAAAGCTGATAGCTCTTAAGCATATGGGGGAAATGTCGCCCTTGTCGGGTAACCGAGTAAACACGAAGCTACTTCAACGGGAAAAAACAGGCACTCTATGCCCAAAAGCCTTAGAGTGCCAATTCAAATAATTAAAGCCCAGTAATGAGTTTATTTCACACTAACCACGATCATTATCGGAAAATGATCTGAAGGTGTACGAGCAACATATTTTTGCATAGATACTTCTTTTGGAAAATTTGCATTTTGTTCTCTTTGTGAATTTCCATCTGCTTCTGAACGATAAGTATCAGTTAGAATTCCGTACTTTTCCACCTCAAATTCTTTTGTCAGAAATAAATGATCAATACGGCTATCGGTCTTGCGATCTACATGGAAACCGTTAAATGTACCGTTTGTCGCATACCGGAAATCTGCGATCTGATATGAGTCTCGCATGATTCCGGAATTATCTAATAATAAGTAAGATTCATTATTCTGATCTACATTAAAATCACCGGTAAGAATCGTCGGCAATCTTTCAGGAAACTCTCTTATTTTTTTTAAGATAAGCTTGGCACTCTCTGTTCTTGCTTGTACTCCAATATGGTCCATGTGTAGATTAAAAAACAAAAAAGTAAATCCCGTTTCTCTATCACGGAATTTGCCCCAGGTACAAATACGCGGAAGAACAGCATCCCAGCCTTTATTCGGACGGTCCGTTATTGTTGATAACCAAAAATCGCCATGATCAAGCACTTCAAATTTACCAGTACGGTAGAATATCGCTGAATGTTCTCCGCCTTGTTTCCCATCATCACGTCCTACCCCGATATAATCATATCCCGGCATAGCTTTTTTTAGATCCTGCAGCTGATGAAACTTGCCTTCCTGAGTTCCCAAAATATCAAATCCATGAAATTGTATCAGTTGAGCAATATACGGATAACGTTGTCCCCAGCCATTTCCGGCAGTCGAATCTTCTTTATTCGCATACCGTAAATTGTAAGTTGCGACTACCATTGATTCTGCCTGTACAGCCAACAGGGAACAAAAAATAAACAGAAAAGAATAAAAGAACTTCTTCATATTACAATATTTGTTTAAAATTGATGGTAACGGAAACAACAGTCTCCGTTACTCATATAATAGATTATATTTACCAACCTGGATTTTGTTTCAGTTTAGGGTTTTTCTGAATTACGACTTCGGGTATAGGATATAAATATTGCCGGACTGGCCATTCACGGCCTACATAATTGTATTTCATCACATAACCACCACCATTAACAGCTTTTACATTTAATACATTTCCCTTGCTTGTACCTACATATACGCCGATAGATGAATATTTGGAATCACCAATTTTATCCGTATCATAAAAATAGGCATCATATGTATTATCCCCATCCATGTCCAGTGGTGTATTCAATGCTGGGATAAATACACCTTCCCACGGATCTTCCACCCATAGGTTGCAATAATTCCAGCGTTTCAAGTCAATCAACCGAAACCCTTCCAAGCATAATTCAATTTCTCTTTCGCGACGGATTTCCAAGATTTCAGGCTTGGTGATATTCGGATAATAAGTCGCAATATACGGTTCGATTGCCGTTGGTTTGGCCGACAACGTACCAGTCTGTGCCGTTCCGCCGGTAATGCCTGCCCGGTTACGCAGTCGCCCAATTGTCAATGCCCAATCGGCATCTGTCATAGTCCCCAATTCAGCCTTTGCCTCTGCATAGTTCAATAATACTTCTGCAAAACGCAGAATTGGGATATCATTGTCATTAGTCGCAGCATCATCATAAGAAACATCATCCATTACAAATTTAGTAAACTGATAGCCTGTTAATGTATGGCCTGTAAAGTTGGCGCTTGTTCTGACGTAAGTACTACTTGCGTCCTTACGCGTATAATCTGCCCCCCGGATCGTTTGGTTCAGACGCGTGTCACGATTGGTAGTTTCCTGTACAAAAGTCTTATAAGTTCCACCTTCATTCTTTTCATTGTATGGAGTTCCGTCGATATTCAAATAAGTTTTAGCAAATTTACGGCTCATACACAAATGAGGGCCGTAGGTAGATGAATTATAATACCAGTTTTGTTCTCCTAGCCCTAGCACTTTATCTGTAGCGATCGCCATCATGACCTCTGTCGTAACCGCATTATCAGCGATGAACAATTCCCTATAAGCCCCCCTTCCATTAGCATAGGTACCAGATAGATATAATTTGTACGGTCCCTTGTCGATTACTTCCTTAGCCGCATCTGCCGCTAATTGATACAATTCATCTGCGGAATAGTCGGTACAACCCGTACGGGCGATATCCAATTGGTCGTTTGCATGATATTTTCTCCAGGCTGCCTCAAATAAACAGACTCGTGATTTGAAAGCCATAGCTGTCCACTTGTTTACAAGAGTAGAATTAGTCGTTATATCGGATTCACTGATGTTTGCATAAGCATAATCCAAATCTTCAATAATATGGCCGATAATCATATCGCGGGAGTCTTGCGGATTATACAAATCCGGATCGTCTACATTATTAAAGACTTTATCAATCCAAGGCACCTCGCCGTAAGTCACCAGTTTATCAAAGTAGAAACGTGCTCTGAACAAGCGGGCAATGCCGTTGTAATTATTGCGGATTTTCTCGCTAAGCGTTTCATTCGTATTATTCTCTAAAAAGAAGTTGATATTTCTAAGGGCCCCCCACGACCAGCTAGTAGAAGAATTAGTTGTATAGGCTCCTACCTCCATACCGCTATTAGAGTTTTTCACTCCAAAATCAATGGTAATATTACGTTTAAACGCCTCGCTACGCGATGGCAATTCATTATAAAAAGAATAAGCATAAGTCTGTAGTCCTTTTTCAGAGCTAAAGACCATTGCCACTGAAGCAGAAGACTGAGGCTCTTCGTCCATATTACATCTAGTAAAAAGGATGCCAACGGCCAATAATATGTATATAAATATATTCTTTTTCATGCTGTACAAGCTTTATTAATTAAAATGTAACGTTAAGGCCTAAACTGATTGATTTCATCATCGGATAGTTATAGGCATCACCACTTCCTGTAGTCAAATCTTTATCAGATGTTCCGATATTGGAGACATTGATATCTTTTGTATATTTATACAAGGGAGACCAGGTTACCAAGTTCTCTCCTGATAGATAAATGCTGACATTTTCCAAATGTACTTTCTTAATCCATTCGGCAGGTAAGTTATAGCCAATCTGAATGTTTTTCAAACGAAGATAAGCCACATTCATCAAGTAACGTGTATTGGCATTGGCCGTACCTTTGTAAAATGGAGCATAGTAACCTGCGTAACGGGGCAGGAATGCACCTGGATTTTCTTCAGTCCAATAATTATTTAAGTGCCATGAAGGCATTTGATTATAAGGACGATTGTATTGACCCCAAAAAGTAGAGGCTTCATCGGATGGATACCAATCTTGTTTGCCGACGCCCTGGAAAAAGGAACTAAACCAGATATTATTCCAATCTGCCGATAATGTAAAACTATAGATGTAACGCGGTTCTTCATTACCAATAATGACACGGTCCCCCGGATCATCCACTGTATTACTTCCCCTGTCTATGTAACCGTTGCCGTTTAGATCCTCAAACTTGATATCGCCAGGATATAATTTATAAGTCTTAGAAGTCTGCATTAATGGGTTATAATATTTCTGCCCAACAGCAACAGCGCCTGCTTCGGCTGCATCAATTTCAGACTGAGTTTGCCATAATCCGTTAGATACGAATCCCCATAATTCACCTAAACGCATACCTTTGTAATAGTTATCGGCTAAAGATTGGTTACCGCTTGTGCTCAAAGAATAAGTCGAATTGTTAAATTTATCGATTACGGAATAATAATCGGCAAAAGTCCCTTTAATACTATAATTGAAGTTCTTCCCTGCTAATTTGAAGCGGTTACGCCATTCCATGGAAAGTTCATAACCGTAAGTTGACATATCTGCATAGTTGCCTTTTGGAGAGGAAGCTCCGAATACATCCGGAACGGTAGGGCCGGCGACAATCATATCCGTCGTTTTACGTACATAATAGTCACCCGTTACGCTTAAATGGTTATCAAAAAATCCTAAATCAGCACCCACATCATAAGTTTTAGATGTTTCCCAAGTCAAATCTTCAGGAAGTGCGGCAGGAGAAGACATGTAACGTTGCCTTAAACCATTCAGTATATAATTTGATGTAGACACGGATAATGTCTGTTTATACTGGTAGTTGCTTAAACCGGAAGCATTGCCTAATGCACCGTAAGACACACGGATTTTTGCGTTGGAAACAGCTTTGGGATCAACGTTCCACCAATGTTCCTGGGAGATACGCCAGCCGGCAGATGCGGAAGGAAAGAACGCCCAGCGTTCATTATCCGGGAAACGGGAAGAGCCATCATAACGGCCGTTTATCTCGAATAAATAGCGCTCATCAAAAGCGTAATTCAAACGGAAGAATGCTCCGCCAAACTGATATGCAGACCAAGAAGAGGTGATACTCTTATTATCAGTGCCCATCGCCAGATTAATGTTTTCCACATCGTCTGTCAATAAATCATCATTGTATGCATAAATCTGTTTGTAATTAGACTTTTCATAGTTCCAGCCAGCCATTGCTTTAAAATAATGCTTTTCATTAAAAGTATTTTCAAATTCGCTATACAAGTTCGTTGCGATATAGCGTGTATTGTCGGTTGTTTCTGCCAGATTCGAGTAAGTTCCTGTTATGTATTCAATTGTACTTGTTCCTTCTTCATTAACGGCTTTGGCGTAAGGAGAACGAACCTGCTTTTTCGTTTTTTCGTAAGAGGTCTTTTTGTAGGTAAAATCCCCGTTAATACGTAATTTGTCGTTCAGTAATTTTGCCGTAAAAGAAACGGTATTTTTAAACTCTTCGTTTTTGGTTGTGATACCACTCCGGCCATATAACAAATCACCTACGCTATATACGGAACTATAGGTCAATGTCCCGTCCGGATTGAACATAGGAGAAGACGGATGTCCCTCGTCGGCGATATTTCTCCAAATCACTCCAGAACCTTCTGAATAAGTGATCGGATTGTAATATTTATTATTGGCAAATTCAAAGTTATTATTGATTTTCAACCAAGGATTGACCTGGTATCCTCCTTTGAAACGCATGTTATATGTTTTGAATTTATCCGTTTGTTTATCACTATCAAACAAACCGTCATATGAATAGAAACGGCCAGAAAGATAATAATCAAATTTACCGTCCGAACCGGAAACGGACAGATTCTGGTTTTGGCTAAATACCTGGTTTTTATACATTAAGTCATAGTAGTCTGTCCCTTCAGGATAATAGACATAACGCCCCTTCGTCCCGATGGAACCGTCAGAAATTACCGTGCCGAATTCTCCTGCATCGTGGCGGCGTTTATATTCCTCCAACCAGGTTACTGAAAATTGTTGTGTCTTATTGATCCCTGAGGGATTAGAAAAATTATAATTATAATAAGATTTATAAAAATGTTCTGCCCATACGTAACCGTCAGATACAACGTCCGGCACGTTTTGCGGAGATTGCATAGAATAGTTGGAAGAATATGCTACTTTAGGTTTACCTGTTGCTGCATTTTTAGTTATAATTAATACCACGCCGAAAGGTGCACGCGCACCGTAAATAGCAGAAGCCGCTGCATCTTTTAACACCGAGACATTTTCTATATCATTAGGATTCAGCAAAGACGGATCACCTTCTACTCCGTCAATTAACACTAAGGCGTTGCCACCATTAATGGAACCAGCGCCACGAACATTAAAATCAGCCGTGCGACCAGGTTTACCGTCGGCTAATGAAATATTGAGGTTTGGAACTACACCTTCCATCATTTGGGTAACATTGGCTGCGGGACGACCTTTAAATACATCGCTACCTACCTGTTCCACCGCTCCCGTCAGGTTCACTTTCCTCTGGGAGCCGTAACCTACCACCACCACTTCGTCCAGTGATTGAAGATCCTCTTGTAAAACAACTTCGATATTCGTTTTTCCGGCTAAAGGAATTTCCTGGGAAATATATCCGATAAAAGAGACTTGTAATACTTCACCGGAAAGAATACTCAAACTAAATTTACCATCCACGTCGCTAATAGTCCCATTTGTTGTACCTTTCACTACGATATTGGCCCCGATAATAGGTTCACCATCCACCCCTTTTACTGTTCCGTTCACTTTTTTAGCGTTCTGTTGGGTCTGGAGTTGGATTGCTTCCGCTTGTTTTTTCTCTTTCATAATGACAATATGATTGCCATTCATTGTAAAAACGAACTCCTCAGATCCGAGAATTTGGGTAAGAACATCTTTTACTCTTTTGTTTCGGACAGACAATGAAACAGTCCGATTCATATCAACCTCATCGGCATCAATCCAGAAAGAGTAGCCAGTTTGTTCTTTAATCGAATGGATAACATCGTTCAGTGTCCCGTTCTTAATCTGAATAGACACTTTGGCATTCTGGGAATAACTATTCGCAGATACAGAAAAGAAACATGCAAAAAATAGGAGGACTGTGATTCTCATAATAGATAGAATTTTATTTTTGCATAGGGTTGGACATATCTGTCCTTTGCATGATGTTTTTTTATACATTTGCATTTGTTATTAAGGTTAATAATCTAATTTTTAGGTTGTAACTTTTGACTGAATCGGAAGATGCGTCACCATTTTCCGATTCTTTTTTAAATCAAGATCTTTTTCTCCATAGGCATTTTCGTTTTTAAGGTTAACAATTCTCTCTATTAATATACGTCTATCTTGTTTCCATTGATTCGATACTTGAATTTTCCGTCAGATGCCATGACATTGAAAACTTGTTCAATAGTTTCGTTATTTTTAAAGTCTCCGATAAAATGACGTTTCCTAATGGATTGGCTGTTGATCGTGACCTCTACGTTGAAATTCCGCTCCAATACCCGGATGATTTCCTCAAATGTTTCTCCGGTGAAAACCATCCGGTTCTGTAACCAGTCCGTGGCCCCGTCAATATTATTATTAACGATCATTTTCCCCGTTGCGGGATTATATAAGGCGATATCATTCGGTTTCAGGAGGGTGGAAGGGTAGGCATTCGCAGATAATTGCACCGATCCCTCCAGGAGGGCCACTTTGATGTTTTCATTGTCGGAATACGCATTTACGTTAAATTTCGTGCCCAGTACCCTGACCGACACCGCTCCGGCGTCAACGATGAAGGGAAGCGATTTGTTTTGGGCGACCTCCAGATAGGCTTCACCGATAAGGCGGATCCGGCGCTCCTTCTTTCCGAATTTCGGATCGAAGGAAAGGCTTGTCCCCGCATTCAGCCATATTTTTGTCCCGTCTTCCAAAGTCAACTGCGTTCTGGAGCCATTTGGAACGACAATATCGGAGATCAGTACCCGTTCCTTTTCCCGGGGTGTAAAATAAGAATAAGCGAAATAGCAGAGGAAAGCAAAAGGGAGCAGTACGGCAGCATATAGCAAACTACGCCCCAAGAAGCGTTGCTTCGAACGGGTACGTTTCCTGAAGAGCCGGTAGGCTTCCTCTTTATCGAATATCTTTCCCGATTCGAGTATGCGGAGAGAGTCCCACGTCTGTTTCATCTCTTCGTAATACATAAAGTTCTCTTCCGACGCCGCAATCCAGGCATCCAATTCCTGTTTTGATTCGCCGGAAAGGTTTCCTGTCAACGAATCAATAATGAGGACGGTCCAATAGTCCTTATTTGGTATCGAGTGCATCATCCTTTTTACTCTTTCTATCCATTAGACAGTTGAAAACAAAAAGAGGGTAAATGAAAGATCGTTTTTTTGAGAGATAAATTAAAACGCAGGTAGACTCTTTCCAAGTAGCCGGTATATCAATTGGTTACAAACAGTAGGAGCCTTTGGGTGTTTGATGGCAATGAAACACGTGTTTGACGGCTGTCGAACACGTGTTTCACAGCCGTAGAACACGTGTTCGACAGCCGTCAAACACTAAACTGTCTAGTTTAATGATTTTAGTTGACTACATTTTCTCTAACTTATAAGTTAGGTTGACTTGTTTATTATTTAGTTATAAATCACATTGACTCATTTTGTAGCCGGTGAAAGAAGCGGGTAGCACCAATGGCAAGTCATTGGGCTAAAAGGTAATCAGAGAATAAAAATAAAAAAGAGGATGCCTATAAAATAATCCCTTAGTTCTTCCCTCAGGCGGGAGAGCGCTTGTTTGATATGATACTTCACCGTATCGACGGAGACGCCGGACTTCTCCGCGATCTCTTGGTATTTAAGGCCGGAAAAGCGGCTCAATTCAAAAATTTCACGGGTGAACCCAGGTAATTTCTCAAGGCTCTCACTAATTCTCAGATCCAGTTCCTTTTCGATCAGGCGGGCTAGCGGATTCGCGGAATCCTCTTCGGAAGCCGTTTGTCTTTCTTCCCATTCCCGCCCGGCCTGCTCTTTCAGGTTTTCCCGGTTCCGCATCTCTTCCTGATAATTCAGGAAGCGGTTTTTGACTGCTTTTAGCAAGTAGCTCCGGATAGACTGGCTGATCTGTAGATCTTCCCTTTTTTGCCAGAGATTGAAGAATACATCACTCACGATTGTCTCAGCCGCAAACCGATCCTTTACATATTGATAGGCGAAAAGACAGAGGGCGGAATAATGGAGGTCGAAAAGCTTTTTATAAGCACTCTCCTTTCCTTCTCTTAACTGATTCGACAGATACTCTTCATCCGCATTCATGGCTCAACGGTTTAGGACAAAATTGGCTTTCGTGATTTTCATATTCTTGTACGCTTCCAAATGTAGCGATAGCAAATTAATAAAAAAAGAGGAACCCTTTAAAAAAGAGTCCCTCTTCGCAAAATCTATCTATGAGAGTTTTTTATAAGATGCCTTGCGCCATCATGGCTTTGGCAACCTTCATGAAGCCGGCCACGTTGGCCCCCTTGACGTAGTTCACGTAACCGTCGCTCTGCGTACCGTATTTCGTGCATTGTTCGTGGATAGACCGCATGATGCCTTTCAGCTTCTCGTCTACCTCCTCACGGCTCCAGCTCAGCTTCATGGCGTTTTGCGTCATTTCGAGGCCGGAAACCGAAACGCCACCTGCATTGGCGGCTTTTCCCGGAGCGTAAAGGATTTTGGCCTTCAGGAATTCATCGATCGCTTCCGGAGTCGAGGGCATGTTCGCTCCCTCGGAGACGGCTATACAGCCGTTGGCCAACAATGTCTTTGCATCGTCGCCATTCAGTTCGTTTTGTGTTGCGCTGGGAAGGGCGATATCGCATTTTTCACCCCAAGGACGTCCTCCTTCTACATATTTACATCCGTAGTGTTCCGCATATTCACGGATACGGCCTCGATAAAGATTTTTAAGATCCATGATATATTGCAGCTTTTCGCTGTCGATGCCTTCCGAATCATAGATATATCCGTTGGAATCGGAAAGGGTGACCACTTTGGCACCTAATTCGATCAATTTTTCAACGGTATATTGAGCCACATTGCCGGAACCGGAAACGGCGACCACTTTTCCTTTGATATCAATGTTCCGTGTTTCCAACATCTGCAAGAGGAAATAGACATTTCCGTAGCCGGTTGCTTCCGGGCGGATCAAGGAGCCTCCGAACTCGATACCTTTACCGGTGAGGGTTCCTGTGTTCTCACGGGCCAACTTCTTGTACATGCCATAGAGGAAACTGACTTCACGTCCTCCTACGCCGATATCACCTGCCGGCACGTCGGTCTCCGGGCCGATATGACGCCACAATTCCAGCATGAAAGCCTGGCAGAAACGCATGATTTCAGCATTGGATTTTCCTTTGGGGTTAAAGTCCGAGCCTCCCTTGCCTCCTCCCATCGGAAGGGTGGTCAAGGCATTTTTAAAGGTCTGTTCGAAAGCGAGGAATTTAAGAATCGATAAATTTACCGAGGCATGAAAACGAATACCGCCTTTGTACGGACCGATGGCATTGTTATGCTGGATACGATAGCCCATATTGGTATGGACTTGCCCCTTGTCATCCGTCCAAGTGACGCGGAAAGAAAAAATCCGATCGGAAATGCAAAGGCGTTCGATCAGATTGGCTTTTTCAAACTCGGGATGCTCATTATATGCTTCCTCGATGGTGGGTAGCACTTCCGCTACCGCTTGATGATACTCCGGTTCATTAGGGAACCGTCTTTTTAAAAGGTCTAAAATTTCATTTGCCTTCATAAAGGGTTTGTTTTGATTATAGAATGTTCTTTGTATTACCGCTAATACATGAAAGAGGTGCAAAGTTAAACAGTTTGAAATATAAAACAAAGCATTTGTAATAATTCGACATAAAAAAGGACGGAAAAGTACAGAAAAGCTTCTCCGCCCTATCGAGGTGCGATCTTTTTCAAAACCAGAAATCAGAACCGGAAGAAATTCTTCGCATTATAATAAGAGATGTTTTCCACCATTTTTCCCAAGAAATCAATCTGTGAAGCAGGCAACAGTCCTTTTTCTACATCATTGCCAATCAGATTACAAAGGATCCGTCGGAAATATTCGTGGCGTGGATAGGACAAGAAACTACGGGAATCCGTCAGCATCCCGACAAAACGGCTTAACAGCCCCATATTAGAGAGTGAATTCATCTGCGCTTCCATTCCGCTTTTCTGATCGAGGAACCACCATCCGGAACCGAATTGGATTTTACCGGCAACGGAACCATCCTGAAAGTTACCGATCATCGTAGCGACCATATCGTTGTCGCGCGGATTCAGGTTATAGATAATTGTCTTTGCCAGATGATTCTCGCTGTCCAGCCGGTCGAAGAAGCGGGACATACTCCGGGCAACATCCGGATCGGCAATGGAATCGCATCCGATATCCGGCCCGAGTTGCTTGAATAGACGCGTATTATTATTACGAAGCGCTCCGTAATGGAATTGTTGTGTCCACCCTTTTTCCCAGTCCATTAAAGCGAAATCCCAGAGAATCGCCGATTTGAATTTGGAGATTTCCTCCTCCGTCAGTTCCTTCCCGCCATAAACTTTATTGAAGATGGCTGCAATTCCGGCAGAGGTATACTCCTCGGCATAGAACGTATCCAGTCCATGGTCGGAAAGCCTACAGCCGACACTGCCAAAGAAGTCGTGGCGCTTGCGCAAAGCCGCGATCAAATCATTATAATTGCTGATCTCCACTCCCGATATGGCGGACAACTTTTCCACGTATTGCCGGTAATTGGCCGGAGATTCGACAGCCATTGCCTTATCAGGCCGCCAGGTAGGAAGCACCTTTATCTCGAATCCTTCTTTCTTCAGGGCAAGGTGATATTCCAGGGAATCGATCGGATCATCCGTTGTGCAGACCGTTTCTACCCGGTAATGCTTCATCAGTCCGCGGGCGGAAAATTCAGGGGTCTGCAATTTGGCGGTACATTCGTCGTAGATCTCGCGCGCTGTTGTCGAATCGAGTAATTTCGTGATGCCGAAGGCGGTCTTTAACTCCAGGTGGGTCCAATGATATAGTGGGTTCCGCATAGTATAAGGCACCGTTTCGGCCCATTTCTCGAATTTCTCCCAGTCGCTGGCATCTCCGGTACAATAGCGCTCATCGACCCCATTAGTCCGCATGGCCCTCCATTTGTAATGATCACCGGCCAACCATACTTCGCCAAGGTTGGCGAATCGATGGTCTTCGGCGATTAACTGGGGATTCAAATGACAATGGTAGTCAATAATAGGTAGTTTCCGGGCATGCTCATGATATAATTTTTGAGCCGTTTCAGTTTCGAGAACAAAGTTCTCATCTAAGAATGCTTTCATGTATGTATTATTTATTAAATAAATGCGTCATTAACGATGAAGTATGAACCGTTCATTGTTCATACTTCATCGCTCTTCTCATCGTTTCGTTAAGTAGGAGCTGACCAGGATCAGTATAACCAAGAGAATGGCAATGATGATAAATAATATTATGATCTGCTTTTCCAGAGAAAACCGCCTGAGAAAAGGGATATGCTTCGCCCATCCGACCACTGTTTTTATCTCTTCGGAATACTCCCCTTCGTCAGGGACTTCATAACCGCCGGCTTTCATGGTTTCCAAAGCATGGGGTACATTGCTTTCCAACGTTTCCACGCGCACCAACTCCATCCCTACATAACCGGCCAGTACCTGGCTGCTAGCCTCATTCCGTACATAACAGTCTATTCCTTCCGATTTCAGATAGGAAACCAGTGTTTGGGCTTCCGACAAATATTGAAACCGGGCTATTTCTACCATTCGATCCATCCTTTTCCTCCTTTTTACAAAGGAAAGATATTTCGAGCAATAACACAATAAAAAAGGCTTCTCCAATGGAAGCCTTTCTTTCAAATTTTTATTTTTTAAACGTTACGCATCGCGGAAATCCTTCAGCATTTCTTTCAATTCCTGGCGGGCAAAAAAGATACGGCTCTTGACCGTTCCCAGAGGAACGCCTAACGTATCTGCTATTTCGTTATATTTATAACCGCTCAGGAACATTGAAAACGGTACTTTCAATTCTTCATTCAGGCTGTTGATCGCTTTCGTTATTTCCTGAATCTGATAGGAACTGTCGGGAGAATCGAAACCGGAATCGTTGACTATGTCCAGGTTATACAAATCGACCCCTTGGTCAACGACGGTCTGGGTCCGCACTACTTTGTGATAATTATTGATAAATATATTACGCATGACGGTCAGTACCCATCCCTTGAAGTTGATATTGTCAATAAATTTCTCTTGATTATCCAGAACTTTGAGTGTAGTTTCCTGCATTAAGTCTTGCGCGTCGTCCCGGTTAGCGGTGAGCATCAGAGCAAAATTCATCATATTTTCTTGCATGCTCAATAATTTTTTCTGAAATTGCAATGCATTCATATCTGATCACTTTAGAGGTTATTATCTCTTGTCTTTGTTTAAGACAGTAACAAATATAATGATTTATTATTAATATATCCGGGCTTTGATGTTTTTTAATACATTATACTATCTATCAATATATCAATATTTTTTATCACTTTTGTTAGCAAAAAAGAACAATCATGGATACAATGCTAAAGAGACAGGATTATTGCCTCTTTTCAGGGAAAAGAAACACTAAAATTTAATCATAAAATCAATGGAAAAGAAACATTCTTTTTTCCGGCTACTGCCGTTTTTGATCTCTTTCCTCCTTTTATTGTTTTCTCAGGCGAAAATGCACGGGGAAAAGACTTCCCCAGCCAAATTGATCTACCAGATCGACATTAAAAAGGAAATAGACCATACGACCCAGATCTACCTGTCGAAAGGCCTGGCCGAAGCCAACAAAGTGAAGGCGGACGGCGTGGTGATCCACTTAAACACATATGGAGGGCTAGTCGACGTGGCGGATTCGATGCGGACGTCCATCCTCTATAGCCCCATTCCGGTCTATGTTTTTATCGACAATAACGCTGCCTCTGCCGGAGCCCTTCTCTCCATTGCCTGCAAGAAGATTTTCATGCGTAAGGGGGCCAATATCGGGGCGGCGACAGTCGTCGACCAATCCGGGGCGGCCATGCCAGACAAGTACCAGTCTTACATGCGATCCATGATCCGCTCCACCGCCGAAGCGCAAGGAAAAGATACCCTTGTCCAGGGCGGAGATACAGTCTATCGCTGGAAGCGCGACCCGAAGATCGCGGAGGCAATGGTAGACGACCGGATTGTCATTCCCGGACTAATCGACTCCGGGAAAGTATTGACTTTTACCGCCGGGGAAGCGTTGGAATGGAGATATTGCGACGGCATCGCCGAATCGGTCGATGAGGTCATTACAAAATACCTGGGCTATGACAATTACGAGATCGAACGTTTTACCCCTTCCTGGTTGGATAATATGAGAGGCTTTCTGATGAATCCTTTTCTACAGTCCTTCCTGATCCTCTTTATTATCGGAGGCATCTATTTCGAGATGCAATCCCCCGGATTGGGCTTCCCCTCCATTGTAGCCATTTTAGGGGCGGTGCTCTATTTTCTGCCTCTCTATATCGAGGGCCTGGCGGCGAACTGGGAGATCCTGCTGTTTATCATTGGCCTGATACTGATTGCGATCGAAATATTCGTGGTTCCGGGATTCGGCGTGCCCGGCATCGCAGGAGGAATACTCGTTGTGGGAGGATTGATCCTCAGCCTGCTGGGAAATGTCAATTTCGACTTTGAGGGCGTATCCGGAGATGAGATCGGACGGGCTATCCTAACGGTATTATTAGGAGTCGGATTGGGTTTTTTCAGCTTGATATGGCTTTCGAGCCGTATCGGCCGGCGAGGTCCTTTGCAAAGAATGGCGTTGGTTACCGACCTGGAAGGAGCGACGACCTCCTTGGGGCTAAACGCTCTTATAGGCAAGCAGGGAAAAGCAGAAACGGTTCTCCGCCCTTCAGGCACCGTGAATATCGACGGCGAATTGTATGACGGCGTATCGGAATCGGGATTTATTGAAAAGGGCAAAACGATTGTGGTTGTCCGTACCGGACAAGCGCAGGTGTATGTAGAAGAAATCCGTTTCTGAATCTCTCTTATTTGTCCAGATATTCTTTGCCGAAGCTCAGCGGAAGAAGGGAAGTGGCGCCTTCTATGGCTAACACGTCTTCCCGCCCGCATAATAAGATTTTAATCGGACGCTGGTAGCGTTGTTCCGTCTCCAGCAAGACCTGGCGGCAAGAGCCGCAAGGCGATACATGTTCCTGTATCTCCCCTCCCTTCAATGCTATGACGGCAAGGGTAGTAACAGGGATGTTCGGATATTGGGCCCCCGCATAAAAGAGAGCGACCCGCTCGGCACATAAACCCGAAGGATAGGCGGCATTCTCCTGATTGTTTCCGGATACGATTGCCCCGTTTTCCAATAGGACAGCCGCCCCTACATAAAAACGGGAATAAGGCGCATAAGCACGTTCGGCGGCAATATAAGCCTGCTCGGCCAATTGTCGTTCCTTGTCGGATAATTCATTGATAAAAAGAGATTGTACCTTAACCTCAATATTTATGTCTCTCATGCATTCTCAGCTTCTTTTTACGGGAAACAAAGATAATGTTAATCATCCAATGAAAATCTTTTATTTCCCCTCTATTTGACTTCAGACAATAAATATTATCAAAGAATAAACAAACTCACCGATAAACCTTTTGCCTTTCTTTCTGTCTTATATCAGGAAACAACCTATTAATGCTTTAGAAAGGGTTGGATCATCAAAATTAGCTGATTTATAAATTTAAAAAAAGAAGGTATGAAAAAGTTCGTATTATTCGCTTTGGTTGTGTTCCTGGGTACGACCGTCGCTTCGGCTCAGAACAGACAACGTGTATCCCCTGAGGAAAGAGTAGAAAAACAGACCGAGGCTTTAGCCAAAGAACTGAACCTGACGGCTGAGCAGAAAGAAAAAGTGAAAGCAATCTATTTGAAGAATGTCCCGGCACAACGCGCCGGCTCTGCCGACCAAACGGATCGTGAAAAACTGAGAGCTGAATTCCAAAAAAAGAGAGAAGAGCAAACGGCTGAAATAAAGAGTATCTTGACGGACGAGCAAAAGACCCAATACGATGCTTTCATGAAAAAACAAGCAGATCGTTTTTCAAAACGGGAAAAATAAACCGTTCTCCGGATTTATCTTTACAGGAAAATATTCAGTAAAAAGAGTGCGCTTTCAACAACGCACTTTTTTTTATTTCTCTAATCAACGATGGAAGGAGGGATATTTATTATTAAAGCGGTAGCCGATGCCCAGCATCAGGAAATTGGGCGTATGGAAATTCTGAAGACTATAGCCGATATGGAGAAAAGAACCGCGAGTTACCTCAACCTTCAGCGCCAGAATCTGATAGAAGGCCTTCAGGTCGCCTCCTCCGTGAAGTACATTCACACCCAGTCCCAAGCCGACAGTAAAGTAAGGCATGATATACTCTCCCCTCGCAGACAAGCCGAGGGCTAGCTGTTTTCTTAACGGAGGCTTGAAAAACTCCTGTTTTGTCCCTACAATATAATCTTCAGTATAGACATTGGCGCTTCCGTCATAAACACCGTCCAGCGATACGCCCGCACGAACCTTATAGCCCAGATTATACATGGGCGCGAAATTGAAGCCCAACACAGTATAAGCCTCCGGCGAAGCTACTTGTTCTTCACCGAATGCAACGCCCTTCCGGCGCCATGAACCGAATAGGACCAGGTCATAACTGATGTGTCGGGGAAATTGAGGGATATTCGTCCGGATCCAAGACCTTGCAAGATAATCGTTTTTGCGATTGAAATTATATACCAAGCCCACTTTCAACCCGACATTATTCAGCCCCGCATTGGGGAATTTGGTATTCCCGTTGGAAAAGTGGCTTAGGGCAACTCCGGTCGTCAGATCAAATTGACGCGAAAGCATCCAGTTCATGTAGAAATTCACATTCATGTATGCGTTTACTTTCGAGCCCATTGTTATATTATAGATGTTGTAGAACGGATCATAGGGCTTCCACCCGGTAGACACACCAAAGTTCCATTCATAATTTAACGATACACGGGGAGAAAATTGATAGACGCGTGCGCCCTGGAAGAGATAAAAAGCGAGCGGATTGCCAATCTGTTGCGGCTCCCCGAACGTATAATAAGCCAACCCCAACCCTTGGTAGGCTCCGCCGTAGATCCGGTCGAGGCAGGTATTGGGATCGAACTGGAAAGAGTAACCCAGATGGGCGGAAAAAGAATTCCGGATCGGAGATCTCGGTATACCATCCGAATACTCTCCGCGCAAAAAGGAATTGGTCGGAAGAATATACCCCGGACGTACCTCAGCACTGATCCGGTGGATGGAGCGGCGGGAAAAAAACAGGGAATCCTTTCCCGGAGGAAGTTTTTCCGGCAGTGCTTTTTTATCATAGCCTCCACCGGCCGTATCTGTTACATTCTCTGAAATTTTATTGAGACAGATCCCGGCAGAGAGAATAGGGAACAAAGAGAGCATGGCTCCTAAAGAAGCCATAACCCTCCACATACGCATTTCCCTTTTTATATATCGTATCAAGTCTTTATGATAATCCGGGGATAAACCCTGTACGGGTTACAAATATATAATTTTATTGCATTGATTAGAATGGATCCATAAAAAGAAATAAAGGGAGAATTGCGAGAGGCCTTATACAAAGAGAGGCTGCCTTAGTGTGGGTAGTCTCTCATAATGTAAATATCCTACGTCATAGAATCGGTTTTGGATAGAACTAAGGTCGGCAAAGAATATCTATAGCCGGGAAAATGTAGAACACTTACAGTGCAAATATATATTTTTCTTTTGGAGACGCAAACGAAATTTTAATAAAAAACATTTTTCATACTCCCCAGGTTTCCCTGTCCAAATTACGATAATGGATAGCTTCTGCCAAGTGGGAGGATTCTATATCTGCAGAATCATCCATGTCCGCAATTGTACGCGAAACTTTCAGGATCCGATTATAAGCACGAGCCGAAAGACTTAGTTTCTGCATCGCATTCTTCAGCAATTTCAATCCGGCTGCATCCGGTACGGCGTATGCGTGTAACTGTTTGGAATCCATCTGGGCGTTGCAATAGATTCCTTCGTCTCTTTCAAATCGTTTTTCCTGGATCTTCCTGGCACGGATCACACGCTCCCGGATCACTGCACTGGTTTCGCCAGTACTTCGCTCCGATATTTTCTCGAAAGGGACCGGAACAACCTCTATCTGAATATCAATCCGATCCAGCAATGGGCCGGAAATCCGGCTCATATATTTTTGTATGCTGCCGGGAGTACAGATACAGGGATGATCCGGATGATTATAGTAGCCGCAGGGACAGGGATTCATTGAAGCCACCAGCATAAAACCGGCAGGAAAATCCTGTGTAAAACGAGCCCGGGAGATAGTGATCTTGCGATCTTCCAAAGGTTGCCGCAAAACTTCCAATACATTTTTATTGAATTCCGGTAACTCGTCGAGAAAAAGGACCCCGTTATGAGCCAGACTGATCTCTCCCGGTTGGGGATAGGCTCCGCCTCCGACTAAGGCGATTGCAGAAATCGTGTGATGCGGGGCGCGGAAGCTCCGTTGTGTGATAAGGGAGGTATTTCCGGGAACTTTACCGGCTACCGAATGGATCTTAGTAGTCTCCAACGCCTCCTGTAGGGTAAACGGAGGAAGAATGGTAGGCAACCTCTTGGCTAACATTGATTTCCCGGTACCTGGGGAGCCGATCATCAATAGGTTATGCCCTCCGGCAGCCGCCACTTCGAGGGCTCGCTTGACACTCTCCTGGCCATGGACATCCGAAAAATCGGTATCGAATTGCTGCTGTTTGGCGTAAAACTCTTCGCGGATATCGATTACCATCGGTTCGATTTTCCGCCTTCCGGCGATAAATTCAATTACTTCCAGGATATTCGTACTGCCGTAGACTTCGAGTCCCTCCACAACGGCTGCTTCCTTAGCATTGGATTTAGGCAAGATAATTCCTTTGAAGCCCTCTTCCTTCGCCTTAAGGGCGATGGGAAGTACTCCTCTCACGGGTAACAAGCTACCGTCGAGGGAGAGTTCTCCTATGATCATATAGCGATCTAAAGCACCGGCATCCAGTTCACCCGCCGCCGCCATTATCCCGATTGCCAGAGGGAGATCGTAAGCCGAGCCTTCTTTCCGGATATCGGCCGGAGCCATATTGATTACGATTCGGCTGCGCGGGAATTTATATCCATTCACCTGAAGGGCGGATATGATCCGTTCATGACTTTCCCGGACAGCATTATCAGGCAAGCCGACAAGATAAAATTGGATTCCTTTTGTACAATTGACCTCAATGGTAACGACAGTGGCAGAAATGCCCATCAGAGCAGCAGCATAGGTTTTAACTAACATAGTAAAGAAAAGTTTTGGTTCCGGAAGAAACAATCGTGAATCAGTCGATCAATGCTTCCAATTTCTGTTTTATTTCAAGCCCGTTTTCCGTTTTCAAAACGATCTTCCGTTCCCTATCTATCAGAAAACAGCGGGGCAATGCGCTCACATTATATAATTCGATCATAGATGTTGCTTCCCCTTCATTATCGGCAACCAGATTCCACCGGAGGGAATCTCTTTTCACAAAGTTTTTCGCTCCTTCTATGTCTTCTTCTAAAATGATCATCAGCAAATCCAATTTATCGCCTGTGTATTTCTTGGAGATTTCATTGAGCAAGATTTCTTCACTTTGGCAAATATCACACCAGGGAGCCGTAAAGGCCATCAGCAAGAACCGGTTTGCAAACGAGTCCCGCGTAAGCACGTTTCCCTCGATATCTTTTATCTTAAATTCAGGGGCAATCGCTCCGACAACCGTCCGTTGTGCCTTTTCACTAAGTTGTTTCAGATCTTCCACAACATAGAAATCATTCAGTTTGGGATCCAATACGGCAAGCAGTTCGTCCATTTTGCGCGGATCGTCCGCGTCGGCAAAATAGTTCCGGATCAGGATTGCGGAAGCTTCTTCTTTCGGATTCTTCTTAATATAAGCGTAAACCTGCTCTTCGATCATATAATTAACGTTACGCAATTTGCCTAAGGCGTCGGACTCTCCTTTGATCGCAGCATCATCATCCGCTTTGTCTACCTGATTTTCCAGTGTAACCTGCTCTCTTAACAGGGCGGCGATCCCTTTTTTGAAGTCCGTTAGTTTATCATTAATACGGCTACCCTTAACCTGTATAAGCTGAGGATAAAATGCATCTCCGGAAAGGGAGATATTGGCTTTAGGTTCCAGATAAATAGTGATCCAACTTTGTTTTTTATGGTAGAATAGAGTCAAGGTCTGAAAACCAGGTTCCGTTTGCAATATCTCAAACATGCCGGGCTTTTTACATTGAACCGTATCAACCAATTTTTTCTCCGGTGATTCAAAGACGGCGTAAAGTGTTTCGTCTTCCAGATTTGTCAGTTTCCCTTCAATGCGATAAGCCGCCTTCTCCCCGCAGGAAGAAAAGAGGCATAAAAGGCTGAACAAGAAAAGAAAGTATTCCTTTTTTATCATTTAGTGGTAACTTATCAATTCATAAAATTATACGGGAGTAAATGTAATGATATTTTTATGATATTTTATACAAAAAGACAATTCTCTTGCTTTATTTAATAAAAAAGGGATGTGAAACTATCGTCCACATCCCTTTTCTTTCATTTTCAAAGCGGGAAACCTAAGAGTTCAGATTTCCTGCCTTATTTTCTTATAATTTAGGACCGGCAGCAACCAGGGATTTACCCAGATCGTTTCCTGTGAACTTCGTAAAGTTCTTAATGAAACGTGCGGACAAATCTTTTGCTTTTTCATCCCATTGAGCAGCATCTGCATAAGTATCACGAGGATCAAGGATCTTCGGATCAACACCCGGCAAAGCAGTCGGAACTTCGAAAGAGAAGTAAGGGATTACTTTTGTCGGAGCCTTGTCGATCGAACCGTCAAGGATTGCGTCGATAATACCCCGTGTATCTCTGATGGAGATACGTTTGCCGCTTCCGTTCCAACCTGTATTTACCAGATAAGCTTTCGCTCCGGACTTCTTCATTTTCTTTACCAATTCTTCGCCGTATTTTGTAGGATGCAAAGACAAGAAAGCTGCACCGAAGCAAGCGGAGAAGGTAGGAGTCGGTTCTGTAATGCCACGTTCCGTTCCTGCTAACTTAGCCGTAAATCCGGACAAGAAATAATACTGTGTTTGTTCCGGAGTCAAGATGGAAACCGGAGGCAATACTCCGAATGCATCAGCGGACAAGAAAATAACTTTTTGTGCAGGTGCACCTTTGGATACCGGTTTTACGATATTTTCGATATGATAGATCGGATAAGAAACACGCGTATTTTCCGTTACGCTCTTATCTGCAAAATCGATCTTACCGTTAGCGTCAACCGTTACGTTTTCAAGCAAAGCGTCACGTTTGATTGCATTGTAGATATCCGGTTCCGCTTCTTTGCTCAGGTTGATTACTTTTGCATAGCAACCGCCTTCGAAGTTGAATACGCCTTCATCATCCCATCCGTGTTCGTCATCACCGATTAACAAACGTTTCGGATCTGTTGACAAAGTTGTTTTACCTGTACCGGAAAGACCGAAGAAGATAGCTGTTTCTTTGCCTTCTTTGTTGGTATTGGCAGAACAGTGCATGGAAGCGATTCCCTTCAATGGCAACAAGTAGTTCATATAAGAGAACATACCTTTTTTCATTTCACCACCGTACCAGGTATTCAGGATAATCTGTACTTTTTCAGTCAAGTTGAATACAACAGCAGTTTCAGAGTTCAATCCTAATTCCTTGAAGTTTTCAACTTTTGCTTTGGAAGCGTTCATTACGATGAAATCAGGTTCTCCGAAATTTGCCAATTCTTCAGCGTTCGGACGGATGAACATGTTCGTTACGAAATGTGCCTGCCAAGCTACTTCCACGATGAAACGGATTTTCAAACGTGTGTTTTCGTTTGCACCGCAGAATGCGTCTACAACAAAGAGTCTTTTGTTAGACAATTCTTTGGTAGCGATACCCTTCAAAACTTTCCAGCTTTCTACCGGAAGAGGTTTGTTATCATTTTTGTACTCATCAGAAGTCCACCACACGGTATCTTTTGTGGTATCATCATATACAAAAAATTTGTCTTTGGGAGAACGACCTGTGTAAACACCTGTTTTTACATTCACAGCACCAAGCTCAGTCACCTGACCTTTTTCAAAACCTTCCAGAGTCGGTTTTGTTTCTTCTTCAAATAACAAATCGTAAGAAGGATTGTGAACGATTTCTGTTACACCGGTAATCCCGTACTTGCTTAAATCTAAATTAGCCATTTTGAAAATAATTAAATGATTTATATTACTGACTCTCTTTCCCTATTAAAACCAAGTTTCCTAAACTCTGGTTGCAAAAATAATACATTTTTCAATTGCTTGCTCCTTAATTAAGGAAATTTTTCAGTAATATAATATGATTTACTTTATTTCCCACACATCTTTTGTTAATAAGAAATCTTTCAGGCTGTGATTCTTTGACTTAGATTGCACATCCCTAATCTGCGATGCAACCGATTCATCATAGGACGGAGCCTCTACATCACGGATAACCCCCAATGCAACGGGCAGGTCATCCGCCATCATCGCAAGCATCAAATGAAGGGTCGGATCTTTTTCCTTGGCATCATGCGTAAGCACATCATCCAACGAATATCCGTCTTCGCCGATAGTAACCGCTTTTATTTTCAATCCATCCAAAACCAAACCCTTCTCTTTGTTCTTCCCGAATACCATCTTTTCTCCATGTCTCAGAAAAATAGTACGGTCGGCGCGGTATTCCTTATCCGTTATCGTTTTATGGATTCCGTCATTAAATATAACGCAGTTCACCAAAACCTCCACGACGGAAGTTCCCTTATGTTTTGCCGAAGCAATGAACAGATCCGTCAAATTGGACAAATCCGTATCGATCGAACGGGCAAAGAAGGTGCCTCGCGCTCCTAATGTCAATTCCGCCGGAATAAACGGATCTTCCACCGTTCCGAAAGGAGAACTCTTGGAGACAAATCCCCGGTCTGATGTGGGAGAATACTGCCCTTTCGTCAAGCCGTAGATCTTATTGTTCATCAGGACAACGTTTATATCGATATTCCGTCGGACTGCATGGATAAAATGGTTTCCTCCGATTGCCAAACAGTCGCCGTCACCGGTAATCAACCATACGCTCTGATCCGGGCGGGCTGTCTTCACACCAGTTGCAATCGCAGCGCCCCGTCCATGAATCGTATGGAAGCCATAGCTACTCATATAATAAGGTAGACGGGAAGAACAACCGATCCCGGAAAGAACAGCCATATTGTAAGGCGCTACCCCTATCTCCGCCATCGCCTTATACAGGCAGTTCAGCGTTGCATGGTCACCGCAACCGGGGCACCAGCGCACATATTGATCACTTTTATAATCTTTTGGGCTATACGTCAATTCTACTTCTGTACTCATTTTTCAGGCCTCCAATATTTTTGTAAATTCTTCCACTAAGCGGGCAACAATGAACGGCTGCCCTTTGATACGATTAAATTTATACGGAGTAAAGTTGTCTATCTTCCCACGAAGGTAGGTAACAAATTGTCCTGTATTTTGCTCGGCAACAACTACTTTCTTGTATTTTTTCAAAATCTCTTCCGTATTCCTGGGCAGAGGATTGATAAATTTGAAATGGGCCAGCGCCACTTTTTTACCTTGTTCATGGAGGATTTCCATCGCTTCATGCAAATGTCCGTAAGTACCTCCCCAACCGACGATAAGCAAATCGGCATCCTCATCTCCCTGGACCTTCAAATCCGGTATGAAATCCGCTATTTTATCGATTTTAGCTTTACGCGTATAAATCATCTTTTGGTGATTCAGCGGTTCGGTAGAGATTCCGCCGCTTACATAATCTTTTTCCAGACCTCCGATCCGGTGGGTATATCCTTCCATACCGGGAATCGCCCAATAACGAACCAACGTCTCCGAATCGCGACGATACGCTTTCCAGTCATCCCCCTTATAAGAAGTCGCATAATGGGGAGTGATGGAAGGATATTTTTCCAAGTCCGGAATCCGCCAAGCGGACGATCCGTTGGCAATAAAGGCATCCGTCAACAAGATAACCGGTGTCATATGTTCGACCGCCAGTTTGCCGGCCCAGAAAGCCGCTTCAAAACAATCTGTCGGAGTAGAAGCGGCAATGACGACAAGCGGGCTTTCTCCATTACGTCCATAAAGCGCTTGCAGCAAATCGGTCTGTTCGCTTTTGGTAGGAAGTCCCGTAGAGGGGCCACCGCGTTGTACATCGATAACAACCAACGGCAGTTCGGAAATAACGGCAAGGTCGATCGCTTCGCTTTTCAGTGACAAGCCGGGGCCGGAAGTAGAAGTTGCTGCCAGGCAGCCCGCAAAACTGGCTCCTATAGAGGTACAAATACCGGCAATCTCGTCTTCCGCCTGGACAGTAATGACACCTAAGTCTTTTCGTTTCGCCAATTCTTGTAAAATATCTGTCGCCGGAGTGATCGGGTAACTTCCCAGGAACAGGGTGAGCCCCGCTTTTTCCGCCGCTGCAATCAATCCGTAAGATGTGGCATTATTGCCATTCACATCTATATAATAGCCCGGTTCAAATGTAGTCGGTTCGATCCGGTAAGTTGAAACCGAAGCGTGAATATTATGTCCGTAATTATATCCGTCTGTCAACGCCTTTATATTTGCCCGTGCAATCGCCGGCTTTTTGGCAAATTTGGTTTGCAGTAAATGCATCGCGCTTTCCAGCGGACGTGAGAACAGCCAACAAACCAAGCCTAAAGCAAACATATTTTTACAACGGAGCGCCGATTTATTATCCAGTTCAAACTCGGCCAACCCGTCTTTTACCATCGTAGAAATAGGAGCAGAAATAACCTGAACATTCCTAAGGCCTAATTCGTCAAAAGGGTCGTCCGTTGTGAACAAAGCTTTCGCCAGATCTCTCTTTTGGAAAGAGTCCGTATCAATAATTACAATTGCATTAGGTTGCAGATTTTTTACGTTTACCTTTAACGCGGCCGGATTCATCGCCACCAATACATCCGCTTTGTCCCCCGGAGTAAATATCTTCCGTGAGCCTAAATGCACCTGAAAACCGGAAACTCCGCTTAACGTTCCTTGGGGAGCGCGCACTTCCGCCGGATAATCGGGGAAAGTAGAGATATCGTTTCCGAAAATCGCTGACAAATTAGAGAAGATGGTACCGGTTAATTGCATTCCGTCCCCACTATCACCAGAAAAGCGTATGACGACTTTTTCCAACGTTTTAACCTTTGTTTTTTCTGTCATTGCTGCTATTTTTAGTCTTTAGATTATCACCGTATTTTATTTGCCAGCAAAAGTAGGAATAAACTTGTGGGTATTCAAATCTTGTTGATTCAAAAGTTTATCCCTTAGCCCTGCTCGCGAAAAAGAAAGCCATTCCATCAAATAGTCAGAATGCCGCCAAATAAATATCCAGATTCCCTGATATTATATTAAAATGAGAGGAGACGTACTCATTAACGGGCTTCCCATGATACATGTAAACGCCGTTACGGAATCCATTTTCCGCTCTGATCATCATCTGAATAGCCCCCATGTCCCCGAACGTCAGTAATATCGGGACGAACAAATTGCTATATGCCATCGAGGTAGTACGTGCCACATAATTGCTGATATTCGCCTTGCAATAATGCAGGACGCCGTATTGCTCAAAAATAGCCGGATCGGAATCTTTCAATCCGCAGGTTGTTTCGAAACATCCCCCTTGATTGATCCGCAAGTCAATCACCAACGCTCCCTTTTTCAATGTCCGGATCAATTCTTCCGAAATAACATAATGCCGGCGCGCATTAATATAACGCATGGCGCCAATGATCACATCCGCCGTTTTAAATGCATTTTGCAACACTTTCGGATGGAAATTGGAGGTAAAGACCTTCTGCCCCAAGCTGGATTGGATTGCCCTCAGATTATTAATGTCTTCATCAAAAACCTTGACCAAGGCGCCCAAACCCAAGGCGGCTCGGGCGGCTACGGTTCCGGCCGTACCGGCGCCGATAATCACGATTTCAGTCGGGGGTACGCCGGGGACTCCTCCCAGCAAGATTCCTTTACCACCCTGCAGATTGCTGAGCAGATGGGAGGCGATTGTTATGGAAGTGGCGCCCTCGATCTCCGAGCTTGTATTTAATACGGGACTGCTTCCTCTTTCGTCCGTAATCAACTCGTAGGAGATTGCCGTTATCCGTTTCTCCATCATCAACAGATACGCCTCCGTCTCAAAAATATTGAATTGAACCATGGACAGGAGGATCGAACGGCTTTTCATTAAAGCAACTTCTTCCGCCAAAGGGGGAAGGATCTTAATGATAATATCGGCCTGGAAAACTTCGGCAGGAGTTTCTACGATCACAGCCCCTGCTTCCGAAAAGTGATTGTCGGAATAGTTAATGCCCAACCCGGCATTGGATTCAACCAATACCTGATGGCCGCAACCAGTCAGGATCTCGACCCCTTCCGGAGTCAACGGCATTCGTCGTTCGCCTTTTCCTCTTTCACGCGGAATCCCGATCAACAAACGGTTATTGACCTTACTAATCTCCCGTAATAACTCCTGGGGGATATAGGCCTGTTTCGAATCTCCTCCTATTTGTCCCATTTATAATAATAGTCTTTCCAATCCTTTCGAAATGGTGATTACATCTGTTTCCGTGTCCATCTGTTCGGCATCGTATATAATAGTCGCCTGGTCATAAAAAGAAGTGCGTTTCCCGAGATTTCGAGCGATAAAGCCTTTGAGCTCTTCGCCGGAACGTCCTTGCAGGACAGGGCGGGTTCCTTTGCACATTTCCAGGCGCGCGGCCAATTCCTCTACTGAAACTTTCAGGTATACCGTCGTTCCCACCTTGTTCATAAATTCCATATTGTCATAAAAACAGGGAACTCCTCCTCCGGTTGATATCAAGACATCTTCAAAGTCTGCCACCTCCTGCAGCATCGCCCGTTCGATACGGCGGAACTCCTCCTCTCCTTTTTCCGTAAACAACTGTCCAATAGTCCGATGGTAACGACTCTCAATATAATGATCCAAATCAATAAAAGATAAGGCTAACCGCCCGGCCAAAATCTTGCCCACCGTTGTTTTTCCGGCTCCCATGTATCCGATCAGGAATATACGTTTCATGATTTATCCGTCAATTGTGGCAAAGATACTCTTTTATAGCCAAAAACAAATCTAAAAGATCAGAAGTAACAAAGAAAGCCTCCTATTCTATCTAAAGTTCAAATTTTACGATATATAAAAGACGTTCTATCAGGGCTTCTTTTTTTGCTTCCAACCGGGTTTTGGAATTGATCCTAAAAGACTGGCATGGAGGATGTTTATTTTTAATGGTTTCATGAGTTTATTCGTGAGTAAAAGAAAAGCGATTGCATATTCAATTAATATACAATCGCTTCCTTGATTTTTATTGTTGTCTCACGAGGATTCGAACCTCGACAGACAGAACCAAAAACTGTAGTGCTACCATTACACCATGAGACAATTCAAATCTTTGCCGTTAAAGTCGTGCAAAAGTAGGAATACTATTTTATTTCTGCAAATCCCGCTTCATTTTTATTTGGCAATTAGCAGGAAATAATTCTTTTTGCCCCGCTGAAGCAACAGATACTTTCCATCCAGAAGATTGTCCGCACTGATTATCGTCTCTACGTCTTCCAACTTTTCCTTATTCAGGCTCACCCCTCCGTTTTGAACCAGCTTCCGCATTTCCCCTTTAGAAGCAAAGATCGGTGCAAGCTCCGTACAAAGGTCGACCACCTTCACTCCTGCTCCAAGTGTATTGCTGGAAACTTCATACTGGGGCACCCCGTCGAAGATGGACAGAAGTGTTTCTTCATCCAGTTTCCTCAACACCTCGGAAGTCGAGCTCCCGAATAGAATATTGGAGGCCTCCACCGCCAGATTGTAATCCTCTTCGGAATGAACCATGATAGTAACCTCTTTCGCCAACCGCTTTTGCAACGGGCGCAAATGAGGAGCCGCCTGCTGTTCTTTGACTAAAGCCGAGATCTCTTCCCTGTCCAGCGCCGTAAAAATCTTGATATATTTTTCGGCGTCCGCATCACTGACGTTCAACCAGAATTGGTAGAATTTATAAGGGGTCGTATACCGTCGATCCAACCAGACATTCCCGGATTCGGTTTTCCCGAACTTACCCCCATCAGCTTTCGTTATCAGCGGACAGACCAAGGCAAAGGCCTCGCCACCCTCTTTCCGGCGGATTAATTCGGTCCCGGTCGTGATATTTCCCCACTGATCCGAACCGCCCATCTGGATCCGGCAGCCGTAGTGCTGGTATAAATAGAGATAATCATATCCTTGCAGCAACTGATAAGAAAACTCGGTGAAAGACATCCCTTCGGAGGATTCGCCGCTCAATCGTTTTTTCACCGAATCCTTTGCCATCATGTAATTAACGGTCAGATGCTTTCCAATATCCCGGATAAAATTCAGGAAGGTGTAATCTTTCATCCAATCGTAGTTATTGACCAATACGGCGGCATTCGGCTTATTGGATTCAAAATCCAGGAACTTGGCCAATTGTTTCTTGATTGCTTCCTGGTTATGACGCAGAGTCGGCTCGTCCAGGAGCTTCCTTTCCTGCGATTTCATGGAAGGATCGCCGATCATTCCCGTCGCTCCGCCGATCAGCGCAATTGGACGATGCCCCGCACGCTGGAAATGCTTCAATATCATGACGCTCACCAAGTGACCGATATGTAATGAATCGGCTGTCGGGTCAATCCCTACATAACCGGAGGTTAATTCTTTTTGTAATTGCTCTTCCGTTCCGGGCATCATATCGTGGATCATGCCCCTCCATCTTAATTCTTCAACAAAGTTCATTGTTTTATAATCTGTTTATTAACGGTTGTTTCTCCTATTGGAAAGGGACAAAGGTACGACTTTGTTTATCAAATAGAAAAACATGCCCCTACATTTTCTCTGACCTGCCGGGCGAAAACCTCCACCGGAAGTCCCAAGGCTCCGGAAAGCCGCTCGTAGACCTCCCGGATTTCCACTTTGCGTTCATCCGTCTCGGCCAGTATCCCTTTCGGCCATACCGACCTCACGGCTTCGGGGTTAAAATAATAGCCGAAGGAAAGCAGAAGGCCGGCCTTTCCCAACTGTCCCGCCAGCAAGTCATTTCCGCGAAATCCGTGAATAACCCATGGGCTATGGGGTTTTATCTGTTTGCGGACTTGCAGCAATTCATCCCACGCCTTTACACAGTGGATGATCAAAGGCTTTCCTATCGCCTCCGCCAATTCAGCCTGGGCGATAAAGAGCTTCTCCTGTTGGGCCAGAGAAGCAGCGGCGCGCTTATCAAATCCGGCTTCCCCGACAGCTACGACAACCGGCGATCCGATCACCGATGCCAAGGATTCCAGATAGGGCTCCCACTGAGCCGGAGCTGAACAGGGATGAATCCCGACGGAACAATAGGTTTCCGGCAATACAAAGGAAGCGTTGATTTCCCGGTCCTGGATAACCAATTCATCTGCCGCAGGGCTGCCTTCCCGGTGGGTATGGACATCGCAATAAATCATTAGGGCACCGGGTCATAGCCGCTGCCTCCCCAGGGATGGCAACGGGCGATTCGTTTCAAAGCCAGCCATCCTCCTTTGAACGGTCCGTATTTTCTCAAAGACTGCACAGCATACTCGGAGCAAGTCGGAACGAACCTGCACGAAGCCGGGGTAAGGGGAGAGATACAATATTTATAGAAATAAACCGGCAGCAAAAAGAGGTATGTAAAAAACTTTTTCATCGAATCTTTTCATTCAGGATTCCGATTGCCTTATCCATTGCGCTTTCCATAAGCGGGAACGACGCGACCTCGTTTCCTACATATAAAAAGGCGATGTACAGGCTTTGGTTTTTATCCGAAAGCAGTTTAACCAGGCTATGCTTCCGCACTCTATATGTTTCACGTACCAACCGCTTGATCCGGTTGCGATGCACGGCGCGCTTGATCCGTTTCTTCGGTACGCTGATCATAACGGCGGCCGGTGCGGCGCTTTCTTCAACCGGCAGATAAACCACTCGCAGAGGGTAAGCCATAAAAGACTTCCCTTGGGCAAACAATAAGTCGATCGATCGTTTCCAGAATAGTCTTTCCTCCTTCGAAAGCGTATTCTCAAGGATTGCCATTCTTTTTGTTTTCGTCGAACTCTTTCTTCAGAAACTGCTCCAGCGCAGCCGTCATCGAAGGAGCCTCGGGCGTCGGAGCTTCCACATCCAACCTTAAACCGGCATCCAACACCGCCTTGGCGGTTGTCGGCCCAAAGCAGCCGATACGAATGTCCTCCTGCTTAAAGTCCGGAAAGTTCTTTAAAAGCGAAGAGATTCCGGAAGGGCTGAAGAATACCAGCATATCATAGTCGAACTTTTCTTCTTTCGAAAAGTCATTGCTTACCGTCCGGTACATCACCGCCTTGGTATAAGTAATCTTCTTCGCATCCAGGAGAATGAAAAGGTCGTCCTTATGGACGTCGGATACAGGAACCAGATATTTTTCTTTCACATGTTTTCCGATAATCGTAACCAAGTCTTCCAACTTTCCGGTTTGTCCGTAGAAAATCTTGCGCTTACGATAGACAATATATTTTTGCAGATATACGGCGATAGCTTCCGTCATACAGAAGTATTTCATCGTTTCGGGTATGGTAGTCCGCAGTTCCTCGCATAAATGAAAAAAATGATCGATGGCCGTGCGTGCGGTAAAGACAATGGCGCTATGGTCTAAGATGGATACTCTTTGCTGACGAAATTCTTTCGCTGACAAAGCTTCAACTTTAATAAACGGCCGGAAGTCGATTTCAATACCATATTTATCCGCAATCTCAAAATAAGGAGATTTTTCGGAAGAGGGTCTTGGCTGCGAAACCAACAATTTTTTGATACTTAATGCCATAAAGTACTTGTCTCGATAATATTATATAAATAAATCAACCCTTCGTACAAGAATACAATAGGTAGTATTTCTTGGGCGCAAAGATACAAACTTAAATACAACAAACCTGAATTTTTTATGTAAAATATTCGTAGCGTCTTATAAATTAATAGAATCCGACAAGAAATATAAAAAAATAGAAACATAATGACCGGCACAATGATCAATTCTCCGAAAAAGACAATCCATAAAGCCGGCAGATATAAGAAGATTCCCCAGAACCCCATGATCACATTATAATGTGTCTTCCACAAACGGTATTTTTCCGCATCCGCAAAGACCCATCCCAGGATGTAGTTCATTGCTTGCTTGAACTGGTAAAAAGCAAAAAAGACACAAAAAAGGAGCAGGAGCAGGACACAGACGGCTTTCACACTCGGAATACTGATCTTTCCATAAGCATAAACACCGGAAAAGAGGATGATACAGCAAAGAAACAAGGCCTGGAAAACAAGAAAGGTACGTATCTGGAAATCATCTGCGACCGAGTCTTCAAACAGGCTTTTCCGGTCTTTCACGCTAAACAAGTCCCCGAGCATTTGGGCAAAATAGTGTCTGTTTGCCCGGAATAGAAGAGCAAAAAGGAAAAGCAGGAAAAACATCAGCGAAAAAACGACATCACTGATCAGCTGTCCGTCCCATAACCTAATACCTATATATCCTTCAAACAAACCAGGTTCCACGACACGCTCTAATTGATAATCTCTTATTGGGGAACAAAGATAGGCTTTTCTTCAGTCATAAGTAAGGATTTCTTTGCATGCGGGCGAAACATTTTTCCGCCCCTCCGAACCGGTCTTTATTCGTTTCTCTCTTTTTCCAACCGGATATCGGGATTTAACTGGAGCAGCAGTTTGACGAACTGTTCTTCCTTTTCCGGAGAAATCAGAATTTTGGTCTTATCTTTTTGGCGGAGTAATAAGCGATGCATCGACAGGGCATAACTAAAAGCGGAATTGGCGGTATGTTCCACCTGGAGGATATCCCGGATCTCGATGACCCGGCGTGGGAAAATACTGCATCGCATGACCAGAGTCGCTTCCCTGGTAACGATATAATAGGTGCTGAAATAGATGTGAAGTAATCCGAAAAGGAATATAACCGTACAAACGGTTATTATTCTCTGCTCGTCCATGATCGCTCGCATGCAGACAAAACTCATCAGACACATTAATATATAATACCAACCTCCGACTCTCGACCTGAAAATTCGATCCATACTCTTTTTTTCCGAAAGATAGCGAAAAGAATGGAAAGAACTATTTTAAGAACCATTTTTAAAGGGAACAGGGAAAAAAACGAACAAAATACAGGTAATTTTATACCTTTGTTCTTTTATATATAATAAAAAGAGAATGGTACAGAGATTTGATTATTTGGTGATCGGATCCGGCATTGCGGGAATGAGTTTCGCGTTAAAAGTAGCTAAGAAAGGCCGTGTCGCCTTGATTTGCAAAACGACCCTGGAAGAAGCCAACACCTACTTTGCCCAGGGAGGCATCGCTTCCGTCACAAATCTGATCGTAGACAATTTCGACAAGCATATCGAAGACACGATGATCGCCGGCGACTGGCTAAGCGACCGGCAGGCCGTGGAACAGGTGGTACGCAAGGCGCCCGAACAAATTAAGGAATTAATCAGTTGGGGCGTTCATTTTGATAAAGACGATAAGGGAAACTTCGACCTGCACCGCGAAGGCGGGCACTCCGAGTTCCGCATCCTGCATCATCAGGACAACACGGGAGCCGAAATACAGGACAGTCTGATTCGCGCCATACAAAAACATCCGGGCATTACCGTTTTTGAGAACCATTTCGCCATCGAAATACTGACACAGCACCATCTTGGCGTCACCGTCACCCGCCAGACGCCAGACATTGAATGTTATGGTGCCTACATCATGGATCTCAAAACAGGTAAGATCGATACATTCCTCTCAAAAGTTACCATGATGGCAACCGGCGGCATCGGAGCCGTCTATCAGACGACCACCAACCCGATGGTGGCGACCGGAGACGGCATCGCCATGGTCTATCGGGCCAAAGGAACCGTTAAGGATATGGAGTTTGTACAGTTCCATCCGACCGCCCTCTATCATCCGGGCGACCGGCCGTCGTTTCTCATTACCGAAGCCATGCGGGGGTACGGAGCCGTCCTGCGCACCCTGGACGGCAAAGAATTCATGCAGAAGTATGATCCGCGCCTCTCCCTGGCTCCGCGCGACATTGTAGCCCGGGCTATCGACAATGAGATGAAGATGCGGGGAGAAGACCACGTCTTCCTGGATGTCACCCACAAGGATCCGGAGGAGACAAAGAAACATTTCCCGAACATCTATAAAAAATGCCTTTCCTTAGGAATCGACATCACCAAAGATTATATTCCAGTCGCTCCCTGTGCACACTACCTTTGCGGAGGGATCAAAGTCGACCTAAGCGGCAGGAGTTCGATCCACCGGCTATATGCCGCGGGAGAATGTTCCTGCACGGGCCTGCACGGAGGGAACCGCCTTGCATCGAACTCCCTTATCGAGGCGGTCGTCTACGCGGACGCAGCCGCCAAAGACAGTATGGCGCTTTTGGATTCCCTCAGCTATCAGGAAAACATACCGGCTTGGAATGATGAAGGTACCCGCTCTCCAGAGGAAATGGTACTCATCACCCAAAGCGTCAAGGAGGTGGGGCAGATCATGAGTACCTACGTCGGCATCGTCCGCTCGAACCTGCGGTTGAAGAGAGCATGGGATCGCCTCGACATTCTTTATGAGGAGACCGAAGACCTCTTCAAACGTTCCATTGCATCCAAAGAGATCTGTGAATTGCGTAACATGATTAATACCGGCTACCTGATCATGCGCCAGGCTATAGAGCGAAAAGAAAGCCGCGGCCTTCATTACACGCTCGATTATCCGGCGGCAAAGAGAAAAGTCCCGGAATCAGAGTAAATCCAGGACTTTTTCCAAGGCAAGTCCGTGCGAGCCCTTCAGCAGGATATGGTACCCTTCCAGGGGTTGCGCCGTGAGATAGACTGCCAATTCTTCCTTATTCTTGAAGCAGGGATATCCTTTGGCCCCGGCCAAGGAGGCAAATTGTTCGCCACAGAAGATCGCCTTCTCAAAGTGCATGGACTCGACCAGATCGAGAATTTCGGCATGCAATGCGGCACTCTCGCTTCCCAGTTCCAGCATATCTCCCAAGATGACCGCCTTGGGAGAAGCCTGCATCGCGGAAAAGTTTGCCAAGGCAGCCTTCATACTGCTCGGATTAGCATTATAGGCATCGATGACGAGGTCGTTCCGCCCGGTCTGCTTCCGTTGCGAACGATTATTATTCGGTTCGTATCCGGCGATTGCCCGGCTGATACGCTCGGCCGGCACCTTAAAATAGCGTCCGACGGCAACTGCCGCCAGGACATTTTCGAGATTGTACGCACCAACCAAATGGGTTTCCACCGTATGTATTTTCCCTTGTTGCTTCCAGTTGAAAGCCAGGAAAGGGTTGCTTTCAACCACATGGCCGGAAGCAAAGCAATCTTCCTCCTCTCCATAGGTGATTTGTTCGATGCCCGCTCCGATCTTTTCCAAGTCCTTGTTCCCTTTATGAATAAAGATCTTGCCTTTTGTTTGGCGGAGATAATCGTACATCTCTCCCTTCGTTTTCACAACACCGGCAAAAGAGCCGAAGCCTTCCAGATGGGCATAGCCTACATTCGTAATCAATCCATACGTAGGCATCGCCATATTAACCAATGCCTTGATCTCTCCCGGATGGTTGGCTCCCATTTCAATCACGGCGATCTCATGGTCGTGGTTCAAACGCAACAGTGTCAACGGCACGCCGATATGGTTATTCAGGTTGCCTTCCGTATAAAGGACTTCATATTTGGTTGCCAGCACAGAAGCGACCAGTTCTTTCGTAGTCGTCTTCCCATTGGTTCCGGTAATGGAAATCACCGGTATGTTGAACATCTTCCGGTGACGCTGCCCCAATTCCTGCAAGGTTGTCAGTACGTCATCCACTAAAATCGTCCGCTCTCCTTTGAAATACTTCGGATCATCAATAATTGCGTACGCACAGCCCCTGTTCAAGGCTTTTTCTGCAAATTCATTTCCATCAAAAGTGGTTCCCTTTAGAGCGAAAAAGAGGGAACCGGCCGGGCAGTTCCGACTGTCGGTCGTGATTTTGGGATGAAACACAAACAATTCATACAATTCTGTGAGGCTCATTATACTATTTTCCTTCATGTTATTTTCCGGCAAAAGTAATGTATATTGCATTATTTCTCTACATTTGTAGTAATTTGTTTATCCCTAAAATAAAGAATGGACGTTAAATCCCTCAATATAAAAGGAACGCTTACGGCATGGGAACACCCGGTCGTAATGGGAATTTTGAATATCACTCCGGACTCGTTCTATCCGGGAAGCCGCAAACAAAGCGAAAAAGAAATAACCGGACGCATCGAAACGATCCTGGCGGAAGGCGGTACGATCATTGACGTCGGAGGTTATTCCACGCGTCCGGATGCCGTCCCGGTATCGGCCGAAGAAGAAATGGAGCGCCTCCTGCCCGCCTTGCGGATCCTGCAATCCCACTATCCGGAAGCAACCGTTTCGATCGATACATTCCGCGCCGAGATCGCCCGCCGCGCTGTTGAAGAATACGGTGTTGCCATCATCAATGACATCTCCGGCGGCGAAATCGATCCGGATATGTTTCCGACGGCAGCGGAACTGCATGTGCCCTATATCCTGATGCATATGAAGGGAACGCCCCAGACAATGACGCAACAGACCGATTACGCCGACCTGATGGAAGAGATCCTCCTCTATATGGCACGGAAAGTCCGCCAACTGCATCTGCTTGGAGTCAACGACATCATTTTGGATCCCGGATTCGGATTCAGCAAGACGTTGGACCAGAACTACAAGTTGATGCGGGAATTACATCAGTTTGAAACGTTTGAATTACCTTTGCTGGTAGGCATTTCCCGTAAAAGAATGATCTGGAATTTATTGGATTCGACAGTGGAAGAAAGCCTAAACGGAACGACGGCTCTCAATACGTATGCACTCCTGCAAGGAGCCGATATCCTGCGCGTGCATGACGTGAAGGCGGCAACGGAAGCGGTCAGGATTGTTGAGAAACTGAAAGCATCTTCTGATAAAATATTATTGAAAAATGACGTGGATACCATTCGGCATTAAAGATGCCATCGACATTCTGTTGGTTGCCTTCATCTTATATAAGACCTATCAACTGATGAAAGGCTCGGGGACCCTGGCGATCTTCAGCGGGCTTGTCTCCTTCCTGGTTGTCTGGATACTCGTCTCACAGGTACTGGAAATGCGCCTGTTAGGCTCTATACTGGATAAATTCATTAGCGTGGGATTCATCGTCCTGGTTATCCTGTTCCAGGATGACATCAAACGATTCCTGGTAGCACTGGGCACCCATAGTGGCTGGCGCTTTCTCGCCAAATTCTTTTCAAAACGGGACACAGATACCGAAAACGAAGGAAAATACATTGCTCCCGTGGTGCTGGCCTGCATGAATATGGCAAAGAAGAAGACCGGAGCCCTGATAGTCATCGAAAAGGAAATCGATTTGTCAGTTTACGAACATACGGGCGAGATGTTCAACGCGGAAGTAAACGCCCGCCTGATCGAAAATATCTTTTTCAAGAACAGTCCCCTGCACGACGGAGCCATGATCATAGCGGATAACCGGATCAAGGCGGCCGGATGTATACTCCCTGTCGCACAGAATGCGGAGATTCCGAAAGATTTAGGATTGAGGCACCGATCCGGGCTCGGCATGTCGATGGAAACCGACGCCATGGTGGTTATCGTCTCGGAAGAAAGAGGGCAGATTTCAGTAGCCCATAACGGCAAACTTCAGATCAACATCAGCGCCGAAGAATTGCAACAAATCCTTTCGGGCGAACGAAAAATCTGATAAATTGTTAAATCTTCTGAAACTGACAAGTTGACTTTTAAATCTTTTGCCTATTTTGCAAACCCTATGTTGCAAATAGTTACTTTTGTAAAACGAATCAAAGTATCTATGCTAACAAAATAATAAACTTCCTCATGGATTTAATTCAACAACTTATTGCGCGCGCCAAAGAAAACAAACAGCGCATTGTCCTTCCGGAAGGGACGGAAGAACGGACGATAAAGGCGGCTGACCAACTTCTTGCAGATCAGGTCGCAGATATCATTCTTATCGGTAATCCAACAGAAATCGAAGCCTTAGCGGCAAAATTCGGTTTGTCGCATATCAAAAAGGCTACCGTCATCGATCCCAAAAGCCATCCCAAGAAAGCGGCTTATGCCGAATTGCTTTTTCAACTGCGTCAAAAGAAAGGGATGACGCCCGAAAAGGCGGCTGTACTCGTAGAGAATCCACTCTATTTAGGCAGCCTAATCATCAAGGCCGGCGATGCCGACGGTGAAATCGCCGGTGCGGACAATACGACGGGGGACGTTTTGCGTCCGGCCTTGCAAATCATAAAGACGCTGCCGGGCATCAGTTGTGTTTCCGGAGCCTTCCTTATATTCCTCAAGGATAAGAGTTACGGTGAAAACGGGCTTATGTTGTTCGCCGATTGCGCTGTGATGCCGAATCCGACCGCGCCGGAATTGGCCCAAATAGCCATTTCGACAGCCGATACCGCCCGCCATATCGCAGGCATAGAGCCCCGGATCGCCATGCTTAGCTTCTCCACCAAGGGAAGCGCTTCCGGTGAGCAGGTTGAAAAAGTAGTGGAAGCCACCCGCCTGGCCAAAGAATTAAGGCCGGAACTGGCCATAGACGGCGAGTTGCAGGCGGACGCCGCCGTAGTTCCTTCCGTAGCGCAAAAGAAAGCGCCGGGAAGCGCCGTTGCAGGCAAAGCGAATGTATTTGTATTTCCCAACCTGGAAGTCGGAAACATCGGTTACAAGATGGTACAGCGTTTCGGAGGAGCGGAAGCGATCGGCCCTCTTTTACAGGGGATGGCCGCTCCGGTAAACGACCTTTCAAGAGGTTGTTCCGTAGAAGATATCTATAAGATGGTCGCTATTTGTTGTAACCAGGCAATCGCCGTAAAAAACAGAAAATGAGAATATTGGTATTAAATTGCGGAAGCAGCTCCATCAAATATAAATTGTATGACATGGAGACCCGCGAAGTCATGGCGCAGGGAGGAATTGAGAAAGTAGGGCTAAAAGGCGCCTTCCTGAAATTAACCGACAAAAACGGAGAGAAAGTAGTTATCGAAAAAGAAATTCCCGGGCATCAGGAAGGAATCGGATTTATCCTCGACATCCTGACCGACGACAAATACGGCTGCATTAAAAGCTACAAGGAAATCGATGCGATCGGCCACCGGGTGGTACATGGAGGGGAAGCCTTCTCATCCAGCGTACAAATCAACCAGGAGGTGCTCGACATGATCATCAAATGCTCCGATCTGGCACCGCTGCATAATCCGGCGAATCTGAAAGGTATCTATGCCATGCAAGGCATCTTGCCGCAGACGCCGCAGGTTGCCGTTTTCGACACGGCCTTCCACCAAACGATGCCTGAAAAAGCCTACATGTACGGCTTACCTTACGAACTTTACACGAAATATGGGGTCCGGCGTTACGGATTCCACGGCACGAGCCACCGCTATGTATCCCGCCGGGCCTGCGAGTTCCTGGGCGTTCCCTATGAAGAGCAGAAAATCATAACCGCCCATATCGGCAACGGTGGTTCCGTAACGGCCATCAGAGACGGAAAATCCATCGATACCTCCATGGGATTGACTCCCGTAGAAGGATTGGTCATGGGAACACGTTGCGGCGATGTTGATCCGGGAGCCCTGGCCTTTGTCATGGACAAAGAGAACATGGATGGAGCCGGGCTCTCTAATCTTATTAACCGGCAGAGCGGAGTCTTGGGATTATCCGGCATCTCTTCCGACATGCGGGACATTGAAAAGGGAGTAAAAGAAGGGAACGAAAGAGCGATCCTGGCGCTGTCCGTCTACGACTACAGAATCAAAAAATACATCGGCGCTTACTCTGCCGCACTGGGCGGACTGGATATTCTGGTATTCACCGGAGGAGTCGGCGAAAACCAGGCAATCACCCGGCAAACGATTTGCGAGAATATGGAATACCTGGGCATCCGGTTCGACGTTGAAACCAATAAGAAAATCCATGGCACGGAGGCTATTATCAGCCTTCCGGAAAGCAGGGTAAAGGTCGTCGTCATCCCGACGGATGAAGAGTTTATGATCGCATCCGATACGGCAGAGATTCTAAATAAGAAATAAAAAAATGATTTAATATGGGAACACGAATATTAAACCGCATTGTCCTGGCGGTTCTATGGCTATCATCCATCGGATTATATGCACAGCAGCAGGTTCCACTCATTCCGATCGACCCTAAGGTCCGGTATGGAAAATTGGAAAATGGGCTCACTTACTATATCCGGGCGAACCAAGAGCCCAAAGAACGCGCGGAGTTCTATATTGCCCAAAATGTCGGCGCCATTCTTGAAAACGACGACCAAAACGGACTGGCTCACTTCCTTGAACATATGGCTTTCAACGGAACAACCCACTTTCCCGGAAAAGGAATCATCAAATATTTTGAGTCGATCGGCGTACGCTTCGGATATAATATCAACGCATATACTTCATTGGACGAAACAGTCTATAACCTTTCCGATGTTCCGACCACAAGGGAGGGCATTATCGACAGCGCCCTGCTCGTACTCCACGACTGGTCGAGCTTCATTCTTCTGGAAGATACAGAAATAGAAAGCGAGCGAGGAGTCATCCTGGAAGAATGGCGAACCGGCGCGGACGCTAACCGCCGGATGTGGAAGAAAGCCAATGCGTTGAAATATCCGGGATCGCAATATGCGAAGCGGGATGTGATCGGGGATACGGCCGTGATCAACAATTTCTCCCACCAGGCGCTCCGGGATTTTTACCACAAATGGTACCGCCCCGACCTGCAAGCCATCCTGGTAGTAGGGGACATTGACGTCGACCAGGTGGAAGCCAAATTAAAGACACTGTTCAGCGATATTCCTAAAAAAGAAAATGCCGGCGAACGCCCGGTTTATGAGATTGCGGACAATGACGAACCGATCGTCGCGATTGTTACCGACCCGGAGGCACGTGTTACACAGATGGCGTTGGAGTATAAGAAAGATCCGCTTCCGGACGACGTGAAGAAATCGATCAATGGATACCTTTTCAACGCGGCTAACAATTTGATCTCGTTCATGATCAACAACCGTTTCTCTGAAATTACGCAACAGGCCGACGCTCCTTTTATCGCAGGTTTCGGAAGCTACGGCAACCTGGTCAAATCGAAAGACGCCTTCTACCTGATAGCTATCCCGAAAGACGGGCAGGAGCAGGCCGGACTGGATGCATTGGCGCTTGAAGCCGAGAAGATCAAGCGTTTCGGCTTTACCAATTCGGAATTCGAACGGGCGAAAACCGATTTGCTGAAGAATGTAGAGAAACAATACAACGAAAGGGAGAATCAAAAGAATGTAGCGCTGGCGCGCGAATATGTACGCAACTTTCTCGAGGGAGAACTGATTCCCGGCATTGAATGGGAATACCAAACCCTGCAGATGGCCCTCCCCCAACTTTCCCTTGCTACGATCAATGAAATGGCTAAATCGTATATCACGGACAAGAACCTGATTGTTTCCATAACAACATCCGATAAGGCAACGCAACTTCCCACGAAAGAGGCCGTACTTGCTTCCCTCGCGAAAGCCGAAAAGACGGAATTGGCAGCCAAAGCGGAAGAAGATCTGAACAAGCCCCTTCTGAAGGAAACCCCCGCCGCCGGAAGCATTGCCAAAGAAACGGATAATGCTGCCTTGGGCGTAACCGAATGGACCCTGAGCAATGGCATAAAAGTTCTACTGAAACCGACGGATTTCAAGAAAGATGAGATTCTCATGACGGCCTTCAGCAAGGGAGGCACTTCGAAGGTCAGCAACATTGCCGATCTTCCTTCGGCGTTCTTCGCCTCCCATATTGCAGGTTCCAATGGATTAGGGGAATATAACCAGGTCGACCTGCAGAAAGTGCTGACCGGGAAAATTGCCAACGTAAGTCCCTACATCAGCACCTATAGCGAGGGATTTAACGGCAACTCTTCCGTTAAGGATTTCGAGACGTTGCTCCAGTTGGTTTACCTCAATTTCACGGGCACCCGCAAGGACGACAATAGTTTCCAAGCCTTTACCAACATGCTCCGCACAAGCTTGGCAAACAGTGCAAAGGATCCGAAGAAAGCCTTCTCCGACACGATCAATCTGGCATTAAGCGGCCACAGCCCGCGTACGATATTGATGGAGCCGGCCATTATCGATAAGATCGACCAAGATAAAGCATTGGCTATTTTCCGCGATCGTTTCGCCATCCCCGCCGATTTCACGTTCGTATTCACCGGAAACATCGATCCGAAAAATCCCGAAGTGCGCAAGGTAATCTCGACTTATCTGGGAGGCTTGAAGTCCGCCCAGACCAAGGAGAATTACACCGATAACAAGGTCCGCGTTCCCAAAGGGAAAATTGAGAATACATTCACGAAAGAAATGCAGGTCAAGACAGCTTCCAACCTGGTCTTTTATAGTGCCACCTTACCCTACAACATGCAGAACGATGTAACGTTGCAGGCCATCGAAAACCTGTTGTTCGACCGTTACCTGGAAAGCATCCGTGAGAAGGAAGGCGGTTCTTATGGTGTTGGGGTACAAGCCGGCATCAATGATATTCCGGTAAAAGAGGCCTCTCTGCTGATGAACTTCGATACTGATCCGGAGAAACAACCTAAGCTGATCGGTATCATCTACCGGGAAGTGGACGATTTGGTCAAGAATGGACCCAGCATCGAATCCGTGAAGAAGATCCAGGAAAACATGCTGAAGAAATATGCGGAGAACCTCCGTGAAAATGCTTGGTGGAGAAGCGCTATCAAGGTCTATTATGAAGACGGCTGGAATCTGGCAAAAGATTACAAGGATGCCGTAAACGCACTGACTCCGGAACTAATCCGGAAGACATTGAAAGAGATCGTAGATCAGAATAACGTAATCGAGGTAGTAATGAAGCCTGCCGCCTAATCCTGCGGGATGATTCAAAAAAACGGGAACTTCTTTGGTTGAAGTTCCCGTTTTTTTATTCCTTTTTTCCTTCCTTTGAGTAATCTATTCCTCGAACTGTTTCAAGGCTAATGTCTCTCCGTCCCATTCGATATAGGAAAAATACTGCATCCAGTCCCCCGCAATCAGGAGCCGGGAGGTACGGGTCAGCATCAGGTCGAGCATAATATGCCGGTGTCCGAAGATGAAGAAGTTGATATCAGGATGCGTTTTTAAGTACTCTTTGGCGAAAACGACCAGGTATTCGGAAGCCTCTCCCTGATATTCGGGAAGGCCGGCCTTCTCCAGGCCGCTTTTACGGCTGTCGAGCGACCAATCCAAAGCGAAACCGAAGGTCCAGCGGGGATGAATACCCGCATAAAGCCATTGGCAGAATTTATTTCGGAACAGGGCTCGCAGGAAACGGAAAGCCCGGCTGCGGTAATCCACCTCGTCGCCATGCGCCAGGAAGAAACGTTTCCCCAGCAAGTCGACGGTCAGAGGCCCCTGGTGGATCTCCGCCCCTACTTCTTTCCGGAGATAATCGAACATCCAGATGTCATGATTCCCGATAAAGAGATGGATTGCGATACCCTCGTCCGACAATTCCGCCAGTTTTCCCAGGAAACGTACATGCCCCTTGGGCACGACATATTTGTACTCATACCAATAATCGAACATATCTCCGAGGAAATAGACGGCTTTCGCATCTTTTTTCACCCGGTCGAGCCAACGGACCAATTTCTTTTCATTGCCCAGGGGATCTTTTAGATAGCGGGATCCCAAGTGGGCATCCGACGCAAAGTATATCTTGGTTCGAAGTAAGTCCATGCCTGAAAAGAGGTGTTAAAGAAACCCGAGTTCCATTTTTGCCTCCTCACTCATCATCTCCTTGTCCCAAGCAGGATCAAAGACTAAATTAATATCTACCTCTTTCACGCCTTCCACCGCCTCGACTTTCATGCGCACGTCCTCCAGGATGAAATCGGCAGCCGGGCAAGCGGGCGCCGTCAGCGTCATATCAATATGGACGACTTGCCGGTCATCCACTTCTATTTTATAGATCAATCCCAAATCGTATATATTTATGGGTATTTCCGGATCGTAAACCGTCTTCAAGACAGTGACGATCTTTTCTTCCGTTTGTAAGAATTCGTTCTCCATCATTTTACTGTTTTGCCTACAAATATATACATTATTCCCGTTATTCCTCCAACCGCCCTTCATCGGCATAGCTATAGTAACTCCCGTCGCATAAGATCAGATGATCCAGGAGCCGGATGTCAATCAGCTCGGCAGCCTTGTTCAGCCGGTGTGTCAGTAGATCGTCCTGCCGGCTGGGCTTCGTGTTTCCGGACGGATGGTTATGGCAAAGGAGGATGCCGGAGGCAAGGGCGTGGATGGCCGCCTTGAGTATGATCCGCAGGTCAACGGAAGTTTCACTGGTTCCGCCCTGGCTGATTTTAGTCCGTTCGATCACCTTGCCCGAACGGTTCAACAATGCTATCCAGAGTTCTTCATGCGGCAGGTCGCAAAGCAAAGGATAGAACAAATCGTAGACTTCCCGGCTGCTGCGCACGATGCGCTGTTGCAAGGGCCCGCAGTCGTTCCGCCGCTTCCCGAGCTCCAGAGCCGCCACGATACTGATGGCTTTGGCTACACCTATTCCACGGAACGAAGCCGTCAGTTCCTTGGCCGACACCTTACTCAGGGCGTTCAGATTGTTGTCTACCGAGTTTAGGATACGCTGGGATAACTCTACAGCCGTTTCATTAAGGTTGCCCGACCCAATCAGGATCGCCAGCAGTTCAGCGTTGCTCAGGGAATTGATTCCTTTCAGCAACATTTTTTCACGGGGACGGTCTTCCTTCGACCACTCTTTAATTTTCATAGTTATTAGATCCGGTTTGGGAAAAATGGACAAAGGCAGCCTTTATGGACCGCCTTTATTTTTTAAATCCTGAATAAAAAATCTTTGCTTAACGGACGCGTCCTACATAGGAACCGTCTTCAGTATTGATCTCGATGATCTCTCCTTCGTTGATGAAGAGGGGAACGCGAACTTCGGCGCCGGTCTCCACCGTTGCAGGCTTCAGTGTATTCGTTGCCGTATCCCCCTTGACTCCCGGCTCCGTATAAGTAATAGCCAATTGTACTTTCACGGGCATATCCGCAAAAAGAACCGTCTCTGTGGAAGCGTCGGAAACCACGTCTACGATTTCTCCCTCTTTCATGAAGTCAACGCCGTTGATTAGTCCTTTGTCGATAATGACGTCATCATATGTTTCCTGGTTCATGAAATGATAGTGTTCGCCTTCCTTGTAAGTGTATTGGTAAGGACGACGTTCCACGCGCACGTCTTCCAGCTTTTCACCGATGTTGAAGCGACGCTCAATAACATTGCCTTTTACAACATCTTTCAGCTTGGTGCGCATGATCGTGTTTCCTTTTCCCGGTTTTACGTGAAGGAATTCGACGCAGAAATATAATTTGCCGTCTAAACGGATACATGTCCCGTTTTTAATGTCCTGAGAATTTATCATACTTTATTTTATTTGATATTTTATTAGTCTGAAGATAATTCCGAGGACAAAAGTAGTATATTTCAGGCATAGAAACAACAGATTTTCCTTCTTTTATATAGAAAACGATTGCATATCAACCCGGTATGCCATGAAACGGACAAAGTAAAGGCAATAAAACCAGCCTGTCACATCTCTGTCCCGGCGTCGTGAATGGCGCAAGGGAAAACAGAATTTACATGTTGGCTTTTGAGTTCTTCAACGTACTGTTTTTATTCACTTTGCATTGACTCTATAATTTTCACCGGCCATACGAAGATCTTTTGCTGGCCATACGAAAATCTTTTGCCGGCCAGTGAAAGATCTTTTGCCGGTCGGCAAAAATCAGTTGCAACTGCCCGTTATAACAAAAAGACACTGCCGCCGCAATGTTTTGCCACGACCTTGGCATGAAAAAGAATTGCAGATTAAATCCGGGAGAAAAGAAGATTGATTATCGGAATAAGCAGGGCGGTCATTACCCCCATCAGACCGATGGCCAAACCACTTAAAGCGCCTTCCACAGCACCGATCTGGATTGCGGCTGCCGTACCTACCCCATGGGAAGAGGCGCCTAAGGCCAGCCCTTTCGCTATATGGCTTTCAATGCCCAGCACCTTCATCACGAAAGGCCCCACAATACTACCGAAAATTCCAACGGCTACGACGATCACGGCCGTTAATGAAGGAATGCCTCCGGACTTTTCGGATATGCCCATTGCAATGGGAGTCGTCACCGATTTCGGTTCCAGAGTGGCGATCAGGATATCATCCGCTCCCATGATTTTACCGATGCAAACCACGCTCACAATGCCGATCACGGACCCGACCAGGACGGAAGTCAAGATGGATATCACATTCCCTTTCAAGTATTTCATCTGGTCGTACAGCACATATCCCAAAGCCACAACCGAAGGACCCAGCATGAAATGAATAAGAAAACTATTCTCAAAATAATCCTTGTAAGGGACCTCCAGCATCATCAACACAACGATCAGCATGAAGATGGAAGTCAGCAGGGGATGCAACAAACTCAGATGGGTTTTCTTATACAACTTCAATGCGACCAAGTAAGTACCCAAGGTTAGGGTAAGGGCAAATATTTCGGATTGAAATAAAGAATGGTTCATAACTGCCTGTCTTTCCTTAATCTCTCCCAGTGTTCCTGTACCAGTGCAACACTCGCAATCACCATAATGGTGCTGGCCATGCAAATGGTGAGAATAACGACCCAATGCTTGGATAGAAGGCCGAACATATTCATCAGCCCGACTCCGGCCGGAAGAAAGAAAAAGCCCATATTCTGGGTCAGGAGATTGGCTACGCGTTTCACCTTATCCGGATGAACTAATTTAAAAGCCAATGACAAAAATAACAGAATCATGCCAATTACACTCCCCGGAACAATCCCGTAGGTAAAGTAACTGATTACTTCTCCCATAAAGTAGAAGAAAAGTACATAAAATACTTGCGACAACATTTTTTTTACCTTTAAAACCAAGGCAAAGATAAAAGAGAATCCCGACATTCATGTTTTAAAACATATTTATCGCGCAGCATTTAAATATATTTAAACATTTACCCTAAAGCCGCCTTCATCAACAACGTTGAAATAGTCATATATATCAACATGCCTATGATATCGTTCGTGATCGTAATAAACGGCCCGGTTGCCAACGCAGGGTCTATCCGGAAGCGGTTCAGCGTCATCGGAACCAAAGTTCCGAAGATACTGGCGAAGACCACGACTGCAAACAAGCTGAGCGATACGGAGGCAGTCACTACGGGATCTCCCAAGGTGAAGAAATTATAGACGAAGACCACCATACTGATGATGCTGGCGTTGATTAAAGAAACGACTGATTCCTTGAGCACCTGCGTAAACGACTTATTCTGCTTGAACGAGTTATTGGCGATGCCTTGCACCACAATTGCCGAAGATTGGATGCCTACGTTCCCCCCCGTTCCGCCGATCAGAGGAATAAACAGCGCCATTTTCGGATTACTTGCAAATCCGGCTTCGAATCCGCCCAGGATGACTGAATTGGTAATCCCGCCGATCATTCCTATCAGCAACCAAGGCAAACGGGCAACCGTTTGCTCGAAAACATTATCCGACGTCTCCACATCCTGCGAAATACCGGATGCCAACTGGTAATCCCTTTCGTGTTGTTCGCGGATTTCATCCATCACGTCATCGATCGTGATGCGCCCGATCAGCCGGCCGATACTGTCGATAACCGGCAGGGCTACCAAGTCGTATTTCTCGATCCGTTGGCCTACCTCCTCGATACTTTCACTGTCCCGTACGGCGATCGGGTCTTTTTGCATCACATGCTGGATTTTGGAAACGGAAGGGGAAGTGATCATTTTCTTCAAAGGCAAGACACCCTTCAGCCGTTCGTCGTCATCCACTACATAAACATAGTAGATTTCGTCCATCTCTTCCGCCTGCTTACGCATCTCATCGATGCATTGGGGCATACTCCAGTTTTCGTTCACAACGATCATTTCCGTCCCCATCAAACCTCCGGCGGTATCTTCATCATATTTCAGCAAGTCGACAATATCGCCGGCCTGCTCGACATCTTCGATGTGGGAAAGGATCTCTTCCTGCGTATCCTCGTCCAATTCACGCATCAGGTCTACCGCATCGTCAGTTTCCATATTGTCGACAAACTGCCGGGCGATCACTTCGGTCGGAAGTTCCTTCAGCAACTTATGCCGTTCTTCCTCTTCCAGTTCCATCAGTACGTCGGCCGCCTTTTCTCCGTCCATCAACAGATAGAGATAAATGGCCTCGTCGAGATTCAGTTCTTTATACAGTTCGGCTATATCTGCCGGATACAGGTCTTTTATGATCGCAATTGCCTGCTTGTCATCCTTCTCCTCAATGACTTTCTTCAGGGTTTCTACATATTCCTTTGTCAATTGAATCATCCGGTTCTTTTCTTTTAATCAACGGAACCTGGCGGACAGGCAGCGTTGAGGTTTTGACTCGTAATTAGCGTAAGTTCTATAAATTGTTCAACCGATAGCTGCTCGGGGCGCTTATCAAAGATCGGTAAAGGGTAATCCGGGCAGTCTTTTCCTAAGATCGGCTTCATGGAATTCCGCAAGGTCTTTCGGCGTTGGTTGAAGGAAGTCTTCACCACTTGCTTGAACAAGCTTTCGTCACAACCCAGCTCCGTCCGCTTGTTACGGGTCATGCGGATCACGGCGCTCTTCACCTTCGGTGGAGGATCAAAGGCATTTTCATTCACCGTAAAGAGATATTCGATATCGTACCAGGCCTGGAGCAGGACGCTGATAATACCGTATGCTTTCTTCCCCGGTCCGGAGGCCAGCCGTTCGCCTACTTCCTTCTGAACCATTCCGGAACAGCAAGGCACTTGGTCTTTATAAGTCAGTACTCTGAAAAAGATCTGGCTGGAGATGTTGTAGGGATAATTGCCGATCACACAGAAAGGGCCGGCATAAAGCTTGTGGAGGTCGAGTCGTAAAAAATCATCCGCGATGATTCTCCCGTCCAATTCGGAATAATGCTGTTCCAGGTAATCGACCGAATCCAGATCGAGTTCCACTACAGCAAGGTCGTGCCCGGCCTGCAACAGATACTTGGTCAATACACCCATTCCCGGCCCGACTTCCAATACGGGAGTTCCTTTATACTCTACGAGGGTGTCGGCAATCCGACGAGCAATCTCCTGATCCTTCAGAAAATGCTGTCCCAATCCTTTTTTAGGTCTTACGAATCTCACCGGCGTCTCAATTATGATTTATGTAAATAATCTCTATCTTTGCAGATGGACAAAAATACAATAAAAATTTAAGTACTCTATAATAAATGAATTTTAAGAAGCTTCTCCACACCGTACTAAAGATAGTGCTACCCTTAGCATTCGGCTGTCTGCTCCTTTGGTTCCTTTATCGAAAAGTCAATTTGGACGAGTTGCTGCGAGTGATCCAGAAGGGAGTCCGTTATGATATCATTCTTTTCTCCCTCTTATTCGGATTGGGAGGTAATATCGTCCGGGGCCTTCGCTGGAGCCTGTTGATCGAATCCCTCGGGGAAAAATTTAAAAAGAAAAATGCCGTATTGGCCGTGGTAGGGAATTATGCAGTCAATCTGATTTTGCCCCGGGTAGGAGAAGTCTGGCGCTGCGGCGTCTTGACAAAATACGATAAGATATCTTTCCCGAAACTTTTCGGGACACTGCTCATCGACCGTGTATGCGACACCATTATGGTCGGACTGACCACTCTCCTTGTCTTTACGTTCAATATCGGGTTTTTCACCCGTTTTTTTGCGGATAACCCGAGCCTGTTAATGGGATTTCATTCTTTTTTCCACTCGGTATGGACTTACGTCTTATTTACGGGTACAATCCTGCTGACGTGGATTGCCTTTACCTATTGGACGCATTTGTTCCTGATCCGAAAAGCAAAAGAGGTATTGGCCAGCATCTGGGGCGGTATGAAAAGCATCTGGCTGATGAAGAATAAAATGCATTTCCTCCTGCTGACCCTCCTGCTCTGGCTCGGATATTTCTGTTTCTTCTATATCACGTTCTATGCGTTCGACTTCACCCATGACCTGGGCATCCGAGTCGGGCTGATCGGATTTACGATGAGCAGCATTGCAGTCGCCGTCCCGGTACAAGGAGGAATCGGCCCCTGGCATTTCATGGTCATCGCCACCCTGGTTTGTTTTGGTGTCAACCGAACGGACGCTGCCGCCTTTGCATTGATTGTATGGACCATACAAACAGTCTGGATAGCCTTGGTTGGAACTGCTGCCATTGTCCTTTTACCTTTAGTAAATAAAAAGACATCGGCGGCCGCATCAAAATAATTCGTATCTTTCGGCAAAAGAAAGAAGATATTCATCTTAAAATTACTTCTATGTCAGCAGAAATTAAAACACTCGTCCCCCAACCCGTATGGGGATATTTCTATGATTTAACGCAAATTCCACGCCCTACAGGCCAAATGAAGGCTGTAACACAATACCTGATTGACTTCGGCCGGGAATTAGGCTTGGAAACGAAACAGGACGAGGCCGGAAACATACTCATCTCCAAACCGGCTACCCCCGGACGGGAAGACCGCAAGACCGTAACCCTGCAATCCCACCTGGATATGGTTCCCCAGAAGAATTCAACAGTTGCACACGATTTCCCCAAAGATCCGATCGATGCCTATATTGACGGCGACTGGGTAACTGCACGCGATACGACATTGGGAGCCGACGACGGAATCGGCGTTGCCCTCGCCTTGGCTGCCCTGGCCGATACAACCTTGCAGCACGGTCCTTTGGAGGCGCTTTTTACCGTCGATGAGGAAGTTGGAATGGACGGCGCTTTCGGGCTGAAACCCGGATTCCTCAAAGGAGATTTCCTCCTGAACTGCGATTCGGAAGAGGAAGGCGAATTGTTTGTCGGTTGCGCCGGAGGCGCAGATCTGAATATTTCTTTCCAATATAAGGAAGGGACGCCTCCCATCGAAGGCGATGCGGCGGTAAAAGTAAGCCTGACCGGCCTGAAAGGTGGACACTCCGGCGTAGACATCCATCTCGGACGGGCTAATGCCAACAAACTGCTGTTCCGCTTCCTGAAAGAAATTGTACGCGACTACGGCGCACGTCTCTCTTTCGTCGAAGGCGGTTCATTGCGCAATGCCATTCCACGCGAAGCATTCGCCATCATCACCTTGCCGGCGGACGAAGTGGAAGCCATTTGGGAATTGGTTGCCGATTACCAGGATCTATATCGCAATGAATATGCCGGTATTGAAGAAGGCATCACCTTTACCGCAGAACCGGTCGACCTGCCTGCCTCTTTGATCCCGGAAGAGATTCAAGACGACTTGATCAATGCTATTGAGGGTTGCCAGAACGGAGTCATAAGCTATCTGAACGATTTCCCGGGAACTGTCGAGACCTCATCCAACCTGGCGCTCGTAAAGGGCGGGGACGGATTGATCGACATAAAAATACTCGCCCGGAGTTCTTCCGACAGTCGAAAAGAAGCCATCTGCTCCAGCCTGGAAAGCGTTTTCTCACTGGCCGGGGCCAAAGTCGAATATGGCGGCTCCTATGGCGGCTGGCAACCGAATATCCATTCGGAGATCCTTCAGATCATGCAAAAAAGTTATCAGCAACTGTATGGGAAGACTCCTTCGGTCAAAGTCATGCACGCCGGCCTGGAATGTGGCATCATTCAAGAATCCTACCCGAAAATGGAAATGATCTCTTTCGGTCCGAATCTGAAACATCCCCATTCTCCGGATGAGGCGGTCGAAATCCGATCGGTCGGAAAAGTCTGGAATTTAATCAAGACAACTTTGGAAAACATCTAAAAACAGAGATCTTTTTCACAGGTAACTTTGCAATAGAATATCCTTGTTACTGAAATAAAAACATCTACCTTTGCGGCTGGATTCTAAGGTAACAAATTTTAAGGTAAAATAAATGAAAAAAGCATTTGCGTTCCAGCCGAAGCTTTTCCAAATGTTGCATGGTTACACCAGAGAGCGCTTTATGGGCGATCTCATGGCGGGAATTATTGTCGGGATTGTGGCTCTCCCTTTGGCCATCGCATTCGGAATCGCGTCCGGCGTCAGTCCGGAAAAAGGGTTAATCACTGCCATTATAGGCGGTTTTATCGTTTCTTTCCTTGGTGGAAGTTCGGTCCAAATCGGAGGACCTACCGGAGCTTTCATCGTCATTGTCTACGGTATCATCCAAAATTTCGGTATCGAAGGATTGGCGATTGCCACGGTTATCGCCGGTATTATGTTGATCCTGATGGGTGCGCTGAAGCTGGGAACGATCATCAAGTTCATTCCTTATCCGATTGTCGTAGGATTTACCAGCGGTATAGCACTCACCATCTTTACTACCCAGATCAAAGACCTCTTCGGACTGCAGATCGGAAAGATGCCGGCGGATTTCCTTTCCAAATGGGGAGTCTATTTCGATCATTTCTCCTCGCTTTCCGGTTGGGTGTTACTAATCGGGCTGATCAGCATCCTGATTATTATCCTGACACCGAAAATATCCAAAAAGATACCCGGATCATTAATCGCCATCGTGGTCGTTACACTAATTGTCTACTTCCTTCGCTCGTATTTCGGGATCTCCGGCATCGAGACGATCGGGGACCGTTTTACGATCAACGCTTCTATCCCCCAACCGGAAGCGATCTCCATCAATATGGAGACCATCAATCTATTGCTTCCTTCGGCTTTTACAATTGCCATCCTGGGGGCGATCGAATCGCTGCTTTCCGCCACGGTTGCCGATGGGGTAACGGGCGACAGGCATAATTCGAATACGGAACTGATTGCGCAGGGAGCGGCAAATATCGTCGTCCCGCTATTCGGAGGTATCCCGGTGACCGGCGCCATTGCCCGAACCATGACCAATATCAATAACGGGGGACGGACTCCCGTAGCCGGATTGATACATGCGGTCGTTCTACTATTGATCCTTCTTTTCCTCGGCCCTCTGACCAAACATATTCCCATGGCCTGCCTCGCCGGCGTACTGGTAGTCGTATCCTATAACATGAGCGAATGGCGTACCTTCCTGCGCCTGATGAAAGGGACGAAAAGCGATACGGCCGTCCTGCTGACGACGTTCCTGCTGACCGTCATCTTCGATCTGACGATCGCCATCGAAATCGGCCTCCTGATGGCCATGCTTCTATTCATGCGCCGGGTAGCGGAAACAACGCATGTCTCCATTACAACTGAAAAACTCGATTTAACGCAAGAGGGAGAATTTCCGTATGATATGGAAATACTTTCCATCCCTAAAGACGTGGAGGTTTATGAAATAGACGGCCCGTTCTTCTTCGGCGTCGCAAGTAAATTCGATGAGGCTATGAAAGTGGTGGCGGATAATCCGAGGGTACGGATCATCCGGATGCGGAAAGTTCCATTTATGGATTCTACCGGACTGCATAACCTGGAGAATTTATATTATCTCTCTAAAAACGAAAACATCGCCTTTGTTCTTTCCGGCGTGAATGAAAACGTACGGGCCCTGATCATCAAATGCGGACTGGCCGACAAAATCGGAGAAAAAAATATTTGCAGTAACATCAACGAAGCATTGGCAAGAGCTGCGGAGATTTAATCTCCACAGCTCTTTTGCTTCTTATTCTTCCGTAATAACCGAAAACTCGGCAATTCCGGCGCGCGGGGCGTTATCCACCACGTTTTTCACAACCAGGCGGACGATTTTCCCCCTAACCGGGGCAAAACGAACCTCCTGCTCGATCGGATTGTTCCTTATGTTCGAAAACTCCCCGACAGAGACTTCCTTCCGATCAACAAACAAATCATAATGAGAAATATGCCCTCCCGCATCACGACGTTGATTGGGCGTATAACGGAAACCGGAGATCTGTTCCGGTTCATCCAGTTCAATAACCAGTTCCCGGCTTCCTTCCGGCAGGTGATAAGCGGTATATCCATTGTCGTCGAAAAGAATTGGGTTGGATGCCAACTCTTTGGGGATAATTACATTATAAGAAGAGGCAGGCAGGTCGAATTTCCGGGTAGCCACTGGCCCCCAACGGTCGAAGGTCGGATCATAAGCGGCCGCCTTCACTATCCCCCTCCGGGCAAACGGGAAACCGCCTTTATAAACAGCGGCCTGCTTCGTAGGATCCGCTCCGTCGAGCGTATAATAAACGATCGAATTGGCATCTCCGGGCCGGATCGTAACCGTATCTCCCGGATTACGGCGGATAAGCGGTTCCGTCATTAATACCGGTGCCAGATATGCCTCAATATTATTGATGCAAAGAGGCCCGCGGGCATCGAGGAAATGAATCCTCAGCTTTTGCGCCTTTACCGTCTGGAAGCGGACGATCCGCTTGTAACCGATGGTGGTGGTCGAGTCGACCGATTCGACCGGAGCCCAGCCTTTTCCGGTTTCTGCTTCGACACTGAACTTACGTACCCGCTGTCCTAAGGGGATATATTCCTGCATAAGCAGGCGGTTCACCTCCGTAGGTCGGGAAAAGGTAAAGGTCAACGAAGCGGAGGTTACTCCGTCTTCGGTCGCCCAATAGGTATCCCAGCTCGGATCCACTACATTGGCTGCCTTATATTGGTATCCCCGGGTATGGCTTGCTTTCACTTTCGCATTCTTCAGCAGGTTCACCTTCAAATCATTCCGGATCGTCTGATACCATTCTACCACGCGGATAGAGTCGGAAGGACTGATCCGCCCATCCAGGGCAACCGGAAAGTTCAGCAGGAAATTGGCATTATGTCCGACGCTGCAATAATACAAATCGACCAACTGCGCCAAAGTCTTCACCTGATGATCCTCGCGGTGGTGATAAAACCATCCCGGACGAATCGACACGTCGCATTCGGCCCCAAGCCATTGCGGAGCGTTCTCATCTCCCCATTGGCTCTGCCGGTATACATACCCCAAGGCCGGTTCCGGCCAGAACATACTCCACTGGGTATCTCCGGCCCATCCTTCTTCATTGCCGATCCATCGGATGTCCGGTACCGTTCCGCCGAAAATCATAGCAGTAGGATGTAACTCTTTGATCAATTTGCGGGCGTCTTCGTAACGATAATATGTCTTCGAATCGATCGAACGTTTCTCTTTTGCCCCGCCATACCAGCCGTCCCCTCCGTTGGCTCCGTCGAACCAGTATTCGAAGATCGGGCCGTAATTCGACAATAGCTCGCGCATCTGCGCATGGAACTTGTCTACATAACCCGGAGTCCCGTAATTGGCGCTGTTCCGATCCCAGGGGGACAAATAGATACCGAATTTCAGCCCGTATTTCTTGCAGGCCTCCGAAAGATCACGTACGACATCCCCCTTCCCCTCTTTCCAGGGAGTATTCCTGACACTGTATTCCGTCGTTTTTGTCGGCCATAGGCAGAATCCGTCGTGGTGTTTGGCCGTAAGGATCACTCCTTTCAACCCGGCCGCTTTTATCGTCCGCACCCATTGATCACAGTCCAGATTCGTAGGATTGAATGTTTCCGCCGGGGTATCACCGTATCCCCATTCCAAATCGTTAAAAGTATTCAGCCCGAAATGTACGAAAGCGTATGTTTCCAATTTATGCCATGCCACCTGATCCGGCGTAGGCACCGGCAAGACCAGCGCGGGCGGCGGAACGAACGATTGGCAAGCCGAAAAAAGGAAAAAGCAGAGCCCTAGGCTCAAAAAAGGATTTCTATTGTTCATCGCGTTTAGTTTTGAAACAGCTCAAAAATACAAAAAGGAGAGTAAAAAAACAGATTGACAAATAAGATTAGATTAAAAGAATTGTATTTTTAATCCTAACGATAACCCCAAGTAGTCTTTTGGCGTCAAATAACGATTCTGAATCCGGCTGATTAAATACAGTTCATTCGTACTGATCTCATAAAAGAAAGTAATTGCATTTGCCGAGTACCGTTTACTTGCCGGTATATTATAAGTAATCCGTTGCCCCAAGAACACATTCATTCTTAATTTAGTCGAAAAAGAGTAGTAACCGCTTGGATATCTTTCTGCTTCACTGATCCAGAAATCTTCCCCAAAAACTGTATTCATATAGATTCCACACGCCAGTGGGTCCAAAGAGAAGCTCGGATTCAATCGAACCTTCCAAGGAATAAAATTTTGCTTTAAGGTAAAAGTTATTTTGAAATCATCCGTAGAATAACGGGGGATAAAACCTAAAAAAACATCGGTTTCCCATTGATTATTCTTTCCATAATCCCAACCGGTACCGAACGAAAGAAAGCCCATGGAGCCAGCATATTGTAACTTTACATATTTAGGAATTAAACTTGTCCAAATTTCATGATACTTATCTATCTTTTTTTGATAAGCATCCTGGGTTGAAAGCGATATGACGGCACATAACATCCAAAGACAAAGCAACCGCCTCCGATATTCAAAAGTCAACCACTTCATAATCATATGAATTCGGTGTTAATGTAAAAGTTAAATACTGCCGTTTCTCAATATTAGGAGTTCCGTAATACATAACACCATCCTCAAAAAGATCATCTACAGACAATCGATGGTCATGTGCATTCAAACAAAACATCAATTGGGGAAATCTCTTTATAAACTCCTGAAATACATAAGCGACATTATTATTAAATTGCTCTGAATAAGGGCGGACATGCATCACAAAAATAGTCCGCCGATGCGCCGTCGAATCCCTATATTGCTCTTCCATAAAATGGAAATCGGGAATAGGCCGGGAATAATCGTATTCCAACGCATTCGTATTTAAACAAACAAATTTCACATCCCCCGCCTGAAAAGCGAAATTTTCATCGCCGAAGATTTGACGAAAAATTTCTTCCCCATTGGCCAGACAATCATGATTACCAAGCAATACAACATAAGGTGCATACAATTTCTCCAATATATCGCACGTCCATAAGAACTCTTTGGTCAATCCGAAATCAGCCACATCTCCCCCATGGATAATGAAATCAATATCCGTCCGTCGGTTGGCCGCCGTTACAAAATCAACCGTTTCATCATAGCAGCGCTGAGTGTCCCCCATAAAAAGAAACCGGATTGTATCTTTATCCCGGCAAGCTTCCTCTATACGCAGGATATTCTTGTAATTAATATTCCGTTCTCCTTTGATCCGCCCGTCATACGGATGGTATTCGAAAAGATCACAGCCAGAAAACAGCAAAAGGAAGATAACAAACATAAATTGTGCATTCTTTTTCATTTCCGCCGCATTTGACTACAAAGATAAGATTGAATAGAGATAAAAAAAGGTTACAAGTTCATTGTAACCTTTTTTCAATAATTAAGTGTTTTTTTAATCCGGATAGGTATTATATTTATAAATACCGTTCAAATACAATTTAAAGAGGACTTTTTGGTCTCTTGATATATCTTGATTGGCATCATAAGATATCTTTACCGTCGAACTTTTCTTTACAATAAGTTCATCAAAAAGTGCTTTAATAATGTTGGTATACTTATCATCAGATAAATCGGTTTCCGATAAAAAACCGATCCCCGTTATTCCGGAAGGAGAACATGAACCTAAATTAACTGGGGTATTATTCCCGATCGTTATGGTAAAATTCTGTAATATAGCCGATTCAGATACATTTTTCAACCCATAAACACCAAAATAGGACTTTCCTCTTTGAAAGTTCTGCTCATTAGCCGGCGATAGATTTCGAGCATTCTCCTTACCAATAATTGAATCCAAAGTAACATTCACTAAAGGAGGAGTCGTTGTTCCTTCGATACCCGCCACTTCAATCGTAATCATATAAGGAATCTCTTTTGAGACAGGTAAAGCAACCTTCTTATCATCTCCTCCACAAGAAGCGAGAGTAAACATTAATACAAGCAATAAACCCAAAATATTTTGTTTCATCTTCATCTCAATATGATTTTATAGTTATTTAATTTGACAAAGATAGCATTTTTAATGCAATATTATCAATAATAGAGAATCATTTAAGTTTTATACACTCAAATTAAAAGAAAAAAGAGGGATCTGAGTTCTATTATTCGAAACAAATCAATCGTTATCCTCACAAATTAGATCGTTTTAGTAATGGTAAAAAAAGACTATAGACCACAAAAAGGCGATCTTTTACTATCTTTACATCAAAAAAGAGATGGAAGTTCGATTAATCGATACCGGTTATTTCCATGCAGACGGTGGGGCCATGTTCGGTGCGATACCCAAGACCTCATGGAGTCGGCGCTATCCTTCGGATGAAAAGAACGGATGCATCCTCGCAATGCGAACGGCGGTCATACGAACCGGCAACGGGCGAGTGATACTGGTCGACACAGGCGCCGGGGAGAAGCAATTGAGATTACTTAGCTTTTATCATTTCTTCGACCTCAAAGATCTGGTTTCCGAACTAGAGAAACTGGGTATTTCCCCCGGACAAGTAACGGATGTCATCCTTACCCACCTTCATTTCGACCACTGCGGGGATGCGACGCGACGGGATCCGGAAACCGGTCGGCTCGTTCCGACCTTCCCCCGGGCGAATTACTGGGTAGGTAAGGCACAATGGGAGAATTTCCAACGACCGAATCCGTTAGAAGCCGATTCTTTTTTCCTCGAAAACATGAGCGCCGTTGAAGAAAGCGGATTACTCCGCCTGGTAGATAAAGAAATACATCCGGATCCCTCCGTCGAATTGAAATTATACGACGGACATACGCCGGGACAGCTCGTCCCCTACATCTACCTGCCGAATAAAACGATTGTTTTTGCCGGAGATGTGATCCCTCTGGCGGCAAGCGTCTCTCCTACTTGGATCTCAGCTTATGATACCTACCCCGTAGCATCCTATTATTCGAAGGTACGGCTATTGGAAAAGGCGGCTGCTGAGGGGCAAATCCTCGTTTATTGCCATGACGCCTACATAAAAGCATCTACGGTGAAAAAAATCAACGATTTTTTTAAGCCCGAACAGACCAAAGGCTTTTTTGACGATCATTTCAAAGCATAAATGCGCTGGATGATGTCGACCACCTTCATCCCTTCGAGCACATTGGTCGTAATAGTCTCGGCGGGTTGTCCGGAAAGAACGTTGACTACGTTACGGATAACATAGTTGTGATTTTGTGCCGAACCTTTATAAGGGCCATAATCATTGCCGGGATTAGTCGGTGGTAATTCAGGCATCTCATAATCTTTAATATGACAATAGGTCACCTCGTTCATATACTGTCCGCCGATCTTAATGCTTCCGTTCTCCGCCACGATCAGCAGGCTGCTTTCCAGATTCTTGTCCCATACCGCCGTCGAATAGGCAAGCGTACCCATCCCTCCATCTACAAAATTAAAGTTGACGAAACCAGAATCTTCGAAGTCGGTCAATGTCGCATGATTGAAATCGGCGAAACGGGCCTGGATATTGCAGATATCTCCGAAAAGCCAGTACATGATATCGATAAAATGGGAGAATTGGGTAAACAACGTTCCACCGTCAAGCAAAGCGTTCCCATGCCATCCGCCTTTCTGGTAATACCGTTCGTCGCGATTCCAGTAACAGTTCAACTGTACCATGTACAGTTTGCCGAGCCGCCCGGATTCCACCATCCCTTTTATCCAGACGGAAGGAGGCGAATAGCGGTTCTGCATGACGCAAAAGACCTGCCGGTGATAGTTGAGTGAAGCGTAGACCACTTTCTCGGCTTCGGAGAGAGAAAGAGCCATCGGTTTCTCAATCACTGTATGATAGCCGGCTTCGATCACCTGCAAAGCCATCGGTGCATGTAGGCCGTTCGGCGTACAGATATTCACAACATCGAAAGAAAGCCCGCTGTCGAGCAATGCCTCCAAGCTGCTGAAAAAGGGAACCGGATAGGCTTCCAGCCCCAGTTCTTCCCGGGGAAGCAGGTCGCAAAGCGCGACCAGTTCTGCTTGTGGATCACGGGAGATCATTTCGGCGTGCCGTTTCCCGATGTGCCCGCAACCGACTACGGCAAAGCGGATAATTTTCTTTTCACTCATTTTTTCCAGAATTCTATAATCGAATCTATAATATAGTTCTGTTCTTCTTCCGTCAATTCGGAATGGATCGGCAGAGAAAGGACTTCCTTGGACAAACGCGTCGCTACCGATAAATCCGAAGCGCTTCGGGCAACCCATTTATAGGCTTCCTGTGCTTGTACCGGCAAAGGATAGTAAACCATCGTCGGAATGCCCTTTCCTTTCAGCCAGGCCTGCAACTTCTCCCTTTGCCCATCCTTCACCTGTACCGTATATTGATGATATAGATGGGTGGAAAAAGGCGATTTCACCGGGAGAACAAACGCATCAAAGCCTTTCAATCCCTCATCATACCGCTGGGCTAGCCGGATGCGCGCCTCGTTGAAGGCTTTGAGATGCTTCAGTTTTATCTCGAGGACTGCCGCCTGCAGAGTATCCAAACGGGAATTGCAGCCGATTATTTTATGATTGTACTTTGAGATCTGGCCATGATTGGCAATCTGCCGCAAAGTTTCCGCCAATGTATCGTCCGGCGTGATCATTGCACCTCCGTCCCCGTAACAGGCAAGCGGCTTGGAAGGAAAAAAGGAGGTCGTCCCGATATGTCCGATCGTCCCCCCCTTTTGCGTCTTTCCATCAGGGTAAAGGCATTCGGCACCGAGGGATTGGGCATTATCCTCGACGACATAGAGATGATACCTCTTCGCAAGGGTCATAAGCGGTTGCATGTCGCATAACTGGCCGAAGAGATGGACGGCGATCACCGCCTTGGTTTGCCAGGAAATAGCCTGTTCGATCTGTTCGATATTCAGATTGAAAGTCTCCGGATCGACATCCACGAGGACGGGCACCAGTCCGAGCATCGCCACGGCTTCCACCGCCGAGATATAGGTAAAAGCGGGGACAATCACCTCATCCCCCGGCTGCAAATTCAATGCCATCAGCGCCATCTGTATAGCATCCGTTCCATTCCCGCAGGGAATGACATGCGGAACATTCAGGTATTCCGCCAAATGTACCGCAAAGGATTTAACCTGCGGGCCATTAATGAAAGCTGTGCTTTCAAGCACCTCCTGCAAAGCCGCATCTATTTCCGGCTTCAGCCGGTGATACTGCCTGCGGAGATCCGCCATTTCTATATTCATAGTTTATGAATCACTTGCATCATTTGTTCTCCCAACCCGATAGTATATCCCTGCGAAACGAAGACTACCCGCCCGAATGTATCGGCGATGACAAAAACGGGCAATATACCGGATGAAGGCAAATTCATCGCGCTGCCCACCATCCCGGCAATCTTTCCGTCCGTATCGATTCCGTAGGTAATCGTACCCGGCAAAGCGCCGAATTCGTTCCTGTCGAATTTCTTCCATTCCGCTTCGTCCTTAAACAGCAGGATCATGCTTCGTCCCCACGTTTCAAATTCCTTTTGCAAAGCAGCGATATCGCGCATCGCATGATTGGTCGGCTCCTGCCGGGAGCCTAAAATCCCGAGGATGAAATACCCCCGTCCGGTAGTATTCAGGATCGACGTAGGCTCCAACGTATCTACCGGGCGGAATTTCGCCTCGGCGTCAATACTACCGATTACCTGGATATCGTCCTTGCTGGTCCGCATTTCCAAGGCGATCGAGGTGGTCTGCCCCGGGCGTACCGTAAAAAACGCTTCCTTTGTCAACACCTTTCCGCTTGCCATGCGCATACCGGTGATCAACAAATAGTTACCGGCATCCAGCGTGAGAGGTTTCTTCAACAAGCCCGCCCAAGTCGGATCGCTGTTCCCGTCCTCAAAATCCAAGGTCTGCAGAATGCCCTCCGACAAAACTTTGGCGATAGTAAAATGGGTATAATATTTCGGATTCGGTAATGCTTTCGTGGGTTGATAAGAGGCGACCACCTGCCCCTTCGGAGCGATTATCTGTATATTTGATTCAAAGTCCACATCTGTCCATTGGCCGCCCTTGGCATACTGCACCTTCCCGGCAACCCGTTCGATACGGGCCGGAATGCCCAGGCTACGCGCAGCCGCAACAAAGAAAATATCCCGGGAATTACGATCCGCCACACGGGCGCGATAGACGCCGAGCGGCCGGACAGGAATGCGTTGCGGATTCAAATCCTCCCGCACTTTGATTTGAACTTTTATCCAATCGACTAATTTCTGCGGTTCGGAGACAGCTTCCTTCCCGATTTCTGCAGAAAGTTGTTCCGCCAGTTCTTTCTTGTAAGGGCTGAGATACTCATATCCTACCCGCGGATTCAGTATATAAGCGTCGAAAAAGGGACTGTCGACCACCGGCGTATACTCCAGATGTGCCTTCAGGACGGAGGCGGGAGTGTCACGCAGGTCTTTAGCGGAAATGACGCCCAACAGCGCCATCGCCTTCGGACGTTGTTCCACCGGTGTCTCACGAAGGAACTGTTCGATTTCTTTCCAGTTTCCGCGGCTTCCCACTAAATAATCGGAGGTTTTAGCCGGGTCGGTGCCTATCTCTTCCGCCAGCATTTCCGCTTTCTCTTTTGTATAAAAAGTTGCTACATATTGATTCCGGATGCTGTCTTCCCTGACTAAACGCACGGCATTGGCCTCCTTCTGCTCTTCCGCTACCTCTGACGGAATGGAGCCCGGAACCGGGGGAACGATATCTATCTCAGCATTGCCCAAGTCGCCCGGCCGGTGCTCCAGAGCAATAGTGACCGTATCTTCTTTTCCGAAAGAAAGCCTGCGGTAACCGAAACAGTCGTCTTTACTCGCCCAGACCAACATATCGCCTTTACCGGCCGAAAGCGAACATTGCCCTCGCGCATCGGTTACTTTCCGCGCTACCGTATAAAACTCGGCATAGTTATATATTTTAAATTCGACAGAAGCGCCTTCCAGCGGTTTACCGGCGGAATCGACTACCGTAACGAAGCTTTTGGCGGTAGGTGCATAATTCTCTATTACATTGATCTCGGTATAACTCCGGGTGGAATCCATCACTTCTTCAGGGCCGTTATAGCGACCGAACACCTTTGTATGCATCAGCATCCCGCGGTAAGCCGGCGCATTGAACCAAGCCAGGTTGAGCACCGGCTCCGGCTCACAAGCGCCCATGAAATACCATTTGCCGTCTACCCAGACTTCCACCCAGGCATGATTGTCGTCTGTATGTGCCCATCGCGGCGTATAGACCTGCCGCGCAGGGATACCGACCGACCGCAGGGCGGCTACCGCAAAGGTAGACTCTTCACCACAACGCCCATAGGCGGTCTTCACTGACGCAAGGGCCGAACTGGTACGTGCATCCGAAGGGGTATAGATGACTTTTTCATGACACCAGTGATTGACCTCCAGCGCTGCATCTGCAAGCGATAACCCTTTCACCCGGTCTTTGAGTTCATCATAAAAAACCATCCGGCTCTCGTCCAGTGTTTCGTTATTCACTCGCACCGGTAGGACGAAATGACGGAATATCCCTTCCGGGATCGTCTTTCCCCAAGGCATTTCCTGTTGTGCCCGGAAAGAGGAACGTACGTTCTTCAAATAAAATTCACCATCATAATCGGTCAAATCACCGACCGGCATATAGGCATAGAGAAACGCGAGCGCTTCTTTTTCCCGTGAATTGATATCTTGATCGAGTATTTTAAACAAATCGCCCGCAGGTAAATCTTTCTTCTTTACTTCCAAGTCTGCATAGACTTGTGTACGGACGTACTTGTCCGTTAGAAAATATTCCTCCCGGCAGCCGGTTGTAACCAGCAGGGTGAAACACAAAATTGTTCCGAAACAACTTATCTTCATAAAATCAGTATTTAAGTCACAAAGATAATGATATCTCGCAAACCTTCGTTTTTTTTGCGCCTCCGAACCCTTTTTATCGTTTTTTCTTTTGCGACGAAGCATTATGTATCGAGAAACTCGTCCGGGAGATTAACAAGATAAAGGCGGCGGGTGGCACGGGTAAAAGCGGTATAGAGCCAGCGGTAGAAGTCTTCCCCCAGCATTTCTTCCGTCACATAGCCGATGTCGAGAAAGACGTTTTTCCACTGCCCTCCCTGCGCTTTGTGACAGGTTACGGCATAGGCGTATTTCACCTGAACGGCATTATAGTAAGGATCGGCTTTTAGTTTCTTCATTTTCCCAGCCTTCGTCGTTTCATAGGCATAATCTTCCAGGATAGAATGGAAGAGGGTGTCCGCCTGTTCTCCAGACAAGGCGGGACTGTCGGATTGGAGTGTGTCTAAAATCACCTTCACCTCCAGTTCCACTTCATGGTCGGGGAAGTAGACGAGCGCTTCGCAGAAACGAAATCCGTAGAACTCCGTTTGCCGGCGGACCCGTTGCACACGGACAATTTCTCCGTTGGCGATAAAATCCATCTCCTTGCAGTCTGCCGTCCAGAAATAGTTATTTTTGGCCACCATCAGCAAGTCGCCTGACGAAAGCTCTTCTTCCCGGTAAAGGATACGATTGCGGATGCCTTGGTTATAGCTGTTCGCCCGCTTGTTGGAACGGCAGATCACCATCGTTTCGTCGATTCCGTCGCGACTGTAGGCCGATGAAATTTCCTCGATCAATTCGCCTCCCGGGATCGGTTTCAGATCGGGGAAGCCGGCCAGATGAAGTTTGGGAAAGAGATGGATCTGATTCCGGCGTAAGGCTTCACGGATGCGCGTCGCATTAAAAAGGATACCGGAACCTTCCGTCTGGCGGACCACCTGTGTGAGGCTAACCTGAATGACATGCAAGCCGTATCCTTGCAATAAATCCCTGTTTAATGCGGGGCTTTCAATCTGTTGCACCGGAGGGAGCTGGGCGTCATCGCCCAAAAGAAGCAACCGGCAATTTTCACCCGAATAGACAAAGTGAATCAGATCGTCCAGCAGGCAGCCGGTTCCGAAAAAATGGTTCCCCTGGCTTTGGTTGGCGATCATGGAGGCCTCGTCGACCAGGAAAAGGGTATCCTTATGCAGGTTATCGGTCAGCGAAAAGCCGGAATCCATCCCAAAAGACTTCTGCCGGTAGATTTTCCGGTGAATGGTATAGGCTTTTTCTCCGGAGTATTCGGAGAAGACCTTGGCAGCCCGTCCGGTCGGAGCAAGCAACAAGGTTTTTTGTTTCAATCCGGTCAAGGTTTTTACCACCGCCCCGAGCAAGGACGTCTTTCCGGTACCGGCATATCCTTTCAGCAACAGGAGCGAATCGTTTTCCCGGGAAAGCAGAAAGCCGGTGATGGCCTGAAGGGCGCCGTACTGCTCCTCCGTCGGAACATAAGGCAAGGATTTTATTATTTGCTGAAGTAAATAGGTATCAATCATCAAAGCATTTCTTAATCAAAAAGAAACAAACAAAGGTATGGATTAAATATTCTTTTCTATACATTTGTAAAATTAAATAAGGATAAAGGCATGAAATCTTTTGAAATACCGGAAACTTTGACATTGGATAGCGCCGCACTGTTCACCGTCTATTTACGTTTGGATCCGGGCGGCCTCTCTTTCTCCGGATATAATACAAAAGAAGAAGGGAGTTATTTCTTTGTGAAAGTAGTCTTTGATAAAGATAAGCCCTATCTTGAATCCCTGAAAGATTATTTTTTCTCTCACGAATTCCTGACCTATACTTACAAGAAAGTATTTGTGATTCCGTTTCCGTCGTCTTACACACTTGTACCCGAAGAGATTTACCTTCCGGAAGAAAAGGAGCAGATACTGGCGTTCAACTTTGCTTCGAAGAATGGGAAGGCATTGAATAACAATTGCAAGGAAAGCCAAGTAGAGATTGTTTTCGACATAGACCGCCAGGTATACGAATTTTGCTGCCGTTCATTGACAAACCCGCAGTTTATCCATCCGATCCGGCCGCTTCTCCGCCTTTGGAAAAAACAAAGCCAGAATTGCCTGCCGAAGCAGATGTACGTCATCCTGCAAAAGGAATCGATGGATATCGCCTGCTACGAACGCGGACAGTTGTTATTCGCTAATTCATTCGGCTTCGAGCACTCCGAAGATATTATTTACTACATCCTGTATGTCTGGAAACAAATCGACATGAACCAACTAATCGACCAGATCCGGCTGACGGGGGAACCGACTCTCTGCAACCAGGTGTTGGACAGGCTTCAGATTTACCTTCAATACATCGCCCGGATCGAACTCCCGGCGGAAACTTATACATTCGGTCCCGCTTTGATGCAGGCTCCGTTAGACTTAATCGCCCTGGCCACATGCGAATCATAGGAGGAAAATATAGACACCGGCGTTTCCAGGTTCCTCCCACTTTTTCGGCACGTCCGACAACGGATTTCGCCAAGGAAAATATCTTCAACGTGATTTGGAACCTGATCGATCTCGAAGAAACGGATGCGCTGGATCTTTTTGCGGGGACGGGCGGCATTTCGTTCGAATTGCTTTCCCGCGGTTGCCGTTCGGTAACCGCCGTGGAACAGAATAACGCCCATGCAGCATTTATAGCGAAGGTAGAGAAGGAGTTGAATACCGGAGGACTGACATTGATCCGGGGAGACGTATTCCGCTATCTGGGCGCTTCTCCTGGGCGCTCCTTCGATTTCATTTTCGCCGATCCTCCCTATGCGTTGGAACGATTGGCGGAAGTACCGCAACTCGTCTTGTCGTCCGGCTTGTTGAAAGAAGGAGGACTTTTTGTCATGGAACACTCCAAGGAAGAAGACTTTTCCTCTCTTCCCCATTTTAACCAGCGGCGCGTTTACGGCTCCGTTAACTTCAGTCTTTTCCTGAAAGAATAAAAAGCGCCCTATGCTCCGTCTTGGATGATAAAACCAAGACAATGCCAATTAATTTGCCAAAACGCCATACGATCCGTTTGCAGAAATATGATTATTCATAAGAAGGATTGTATTTCGTTACCCTTTGTACCTATGAACGAGTCCATTTATTTGGGGATCTCTCCGAATGCGGCGAAATGATATTAAACGAATACGGTAAGATAGCTCAAATTAATCGTCTGATGGTTATTAGGACGGGCAAATGCAATTTGCCCCTACAGAACGTAGAACACAAGGAACGGCGTATGGATCGTAGGAGCAAAGTGAACTCGCCTGCAAACTCGCCCGCATTCAAAAACACACCTATAGGATAACATGGACTTCGCTGAGGGAGGCAACCGTGTAGGTCGGTGCGAAGCCGTTAACAGGAAGTTGGCGGGGATTGAACCAAAGCTGGTCGATGCGGGCTTGATAAGCGCCGGAGATATCGGCTTCCCAGCTATCGCCGATCATCAGCGATTCGCTTTTCCTCGAGTTGGTATTCTTTAGAGCATAATCAAAAATCCGCTTATTGGGTTTTTGTATTTGGGCATCCTCCGAAAGGATCACTTTCTCGAAATAGGGCGCCAGGCCGGAATACTGCAACTTCATTCCCTGTACTTCCCTGAAACCGTTGGAAAGGATGAAAAGACGGTAGCGCCCCTTCAGATAATCGAGGAGATCCAATGCACCGGGCACCAGGCGCGTCTTATTTCCGGTACGGAAAAGGAAGTCCTTGTTGATCCGGAGGACTTCCTCCGAGTCTTCAATACCCAAGGGGCGGAGGACATAGAGGAAACGGTCGAGGATCAGCGTTTGCCGGTCGATCTCCCCGTTGCGGTATTGCGCCCAGAGAAGTTCGTTATGCGGCATATAAATAGCAAAGAAAGCCTCGAAGGAGGTATAATACCGGTCGAAACGATAGTCGGTATAAATTTCTTCGAGGCTCTCTTTGTTATTATGGTAAGTATCCCAGAGTGTATCGTCCAGATCGATAAAAAGGGATTTGTAATGCTTCATCCGACTTCAATCACCAGGTATTTGCCCAAGCTCCAGAAATATTTATAATCCTTGATAACCAAAGTCAGGTTCTTTTCGGCGTCTTGTTTGAATTCATATGAATCCTTGGGATGATTGGATTTCAGTTCTGCTTTCGAAGCGAACAAAGGTATCTCTTTCAACTCACGAATATCCACCGCAATAAAATAATCCTTATTGAAACCGGTCTGCAAGACTTTAGATTTTGAAAACAGGCCTCCGCCGGAAATGATTTTCTGGTCTTTCAACTCTTTTTCCGTTCCAAAGCAATAATACGCCCTGTTCAGTTCCTTATCCTGCGCGCTGATAGTCTTCGATTGGCTGGAGGCGGTTGTAGACAAGTTTTCCACGTTCTCATTCAAAGAGGCAACCATTTCATCCAATTCTTGGATACGGATGTTCTTCTTAGCCAAATCTTCCTGAAGGGAAGCAATGAGCGTCGCCTTCTGATCCAATTCGGAAGAAAGGCGGTTTAACGTTTTCTGCAAAGCGGAAGACTTGATATTGCTCTTATTCAGTTGCTCCTGCAATTGGGCGATCTGCGCCTTATTTTTCTTCAGCGTTTCAGTGATCAACTGCATGTTCTCTTTAATCTGCTCCCGCTTGCTTTGATTAAACTCGCCTCCGGTCTGTTGCTGGATCGTAAGGTAATTCTCGGCATCGCGGATCGACTGGATATCAGCCTGCACGTCATTCAGAGTAGAGAGCATTTCATTAAGTTCCGCCGTATTCTGCGCGCTTTCCTGTTTCAGGGAATCATTTTCCGCCTGTAGCTTCTTATAATCGGACGAATTCTGACCGCAGGAAATCAACAGGAGTGCACTGATCCCAATAAATAGTACTTTCTTCATTTTGTTATAATATTAATAATTAAATATCTTTATTCTTATGTTTCTCTTTTAAACCTCCTAAAACTATAACAATCTCTCCTTTCGGTTCGTTCACGGAAAAATGAGAAATCAGTTCATTTACAGTTCCACGCACCGTTTCCTCGTGGATTTTAGAAATTTCGCGGGAGACAGAGACTTCTCTATCAATTCCCATGTGCTCAGCAAACTGCATTAAAGTTTTAAGCAGGCGGAAAGGAGATTCGTAAAAAATCATCGTCCGCTCTTCCAAAGCCAGTTCTTTGAGGCGGGTAAGCCTCCCTTTCTTCTGCGGGAGGAAGCCTTCGAAGCAAAAGCGGTCGTTCGGAAGGNCGGGGATTGAACCAAAGCTGGTCGATGCGGGCTTGATAAGCGCCGGAGATATCGGCTTCCCAGCTATCGCCGATCATCAGCGATTCGCTTTTCCTCGAGTTGGTATTCTTTAGAGCATAATCAAAAATCCGCTTATTGGGTTTTTGTATTTGGGCATCCTCCGAAAGGATCACTTTCTCGAAATAGGGCGCCAGGCCGGAATACTGCAACTTCATTCCCTGTACTTCCCTGAAACCGTTGGAAAGGATGAAAAGACGGTAGCGCCCCTTCAGATAATCGAGGAGATCCAATGCACCGGGCACCAGGCGCGTCTTATTTCCGGTACGGAAAAGGAAGTCCTTGTTGATCCGGAGGACTTCCTCCGAGTCTTCAATACCCAAGGGGCGGAGGACATAGAGGAAACGGTCGAGGATCAGCGTTTGCCGGTCGATCTCCCCGTTGCGGTATTGCGCCCAGAGAAGTTCGTTATGCGGCATATAAATAGCAAAGAAAGCCTCGAAGGAGGTATAATACCGGTCGAAACGATAGTCGGTATAAATTTCTTCGAGGCTCTCTTTGTTATTATGGTAAGTATCCCAGAGTGTATCGTCCAGATCGATAAAAAGGGATTTGTAATGCTTCATCCGACTTCAATCACCAGGTATTTGCCCAAGCTCCAGAAATATTTATAATCCTTGATAACCAAAGTCAGGTTCTTTTCGGCGTCTTGTTTGAATTCATATGAATCCTTGGGATGATTGGATTTCAGTTCTGCTTTCGAAGCGAACAAAGGTATCTCTTTCAACTCACGAATATCCACCGCAATAAAATAATCCTTATTGAAACCGGTCTGCAAGACTTTAGATTTTGAAAACAGGCCTCCGCCGGAAATGATTTTCTGGTCTTTCAACTCTTTTTCCGTTCCAAAGCAATAATACGCCCTGTTCAGTTCCTTATCCTGCGCGCTGATAGTCTTCGATTGGCTGGAGGCGGTTGTAGACAAGTTTTCCACGTTCTCATTCAAAGAGGCAACCATTTCATCCAATTCTTGGATACGGATGTTCTTCTTAGCCAAATCTTCCTGAAGGGAAGCAATGAGCGTCGCCTTCTGATCCAATTCGGAAGAAAGGCGGTTTAACGTTTTCTGCAAAGCGGAAGACTTGATATTGCTCTTATTCAGTTGCTCCTGCAATTGGGCGATCTGCGCCTTATTTTTCTTCAGCGTTTCAGTGATCAACTGCATGTTCTCTTTAATCTGCTCCCGCTTGCTTTGATTAAACTCGCCTCCGGTCTGTTGCTGGATCGTAAGGTAATTCTCGGCATCGCGGATCGACTGGATATCAGCCTGCACGTCATTCAGAGTAGAGAGCATTTCATTAAGTTCCGCCGTATTCTGCGCGCTTTCCTGTTTCAGGGAATCATTTTCCGCCTGTAGCTTCTTATAATCGGACGAATTCTGACCGCAGGAAATCAACAGGAGTGCACTGATCCCAATAAATAGTACTTTCTTCATTTTGTTATAATATTAATAATTAAATATCTTTATTCTTATGTTTCTCTTTTAAACCTCCTAAAACTATAACAATCTCTCCTTTCGGTTCGTTCACGGAAAAATGAGAAATCAGTTCATTTACAGTTCCACGCACCGTTTCCTCGTGGATTTTAGAAATTTCGCGGGAGACAGAGACTTCTCTATCAATTCCCATGTGCTCAGCAAACTGCATTAAAGTTTTAAGCAGGCGGAAAGGAGATTCGTAAAAAATCATCGTCCGCTCTTCCAAAGCCAGTTCTTTGAGGCGGGTAAGCCTCCCTTTCTTCTGCGGGAGGAAGCCTTCGAAGCAAAAGCGGTCGTTCGGAAGGCCGGAGGCAACCAGGGCCGGAACGAAGGCCGTCGCTCCCGGGAGGCATTCCACCGCCACCCCTACCCGTACGCATTCGCGCACCAATAAGAAGCCGGGGTCGGAGATGGCCGGTGTACCGGCATCAGACACGAGGGCAATGTCCTCGCCTCCTGAAATCCGAGCGGCAAGCTGCTCCACAGTCTGATGCTCGTTAAATTTATGATGCGACTGCATCTTGTTTTGTATGTCGAAATGCTTCAGGAGGTTGCCGGTCGTGCGGGTATCTTCCGCCAAGATCAGGTCGGCTTCCTTCAGTACACGGATAGCGCGCAGGGTAATATCTTCCAGATTTCCCACAGGGGTGGGAACAATTGTCAGTTTTGCCATCAAGATAGATTTAAGAGAAATGTTTTTTTAATAATTCGATTAATTCCGAGGCGGCACCTTTCTCCTCCGGAGGCCAGCCATCCAACCGGCGGAGATAGCGGAGCGAATCGTCGAAGCTGCTATAAGCATTCAGCGCCTCGAGAGCTTGGTTCATCCGCTTTCCGTCGTTCAGAAACAGTTCCTTGCAGAAACGGATCCGGTCGTTGAGGCTTAAGGCTTGCGTAAGGTCGGAGAACTTCCGGATAAGAAACCGCTCATGCAAAGAATGCACGGCCGGCTCTTCCACAGCCTTCTCTTCTACCGGACGGGGCGCTTCGTCCGCCATTTGATCCTGCCGGATCCAATGGGTAATCCGCTCGCCTTGCATCGCTTCGAGGAATTGCAATTCCCGCTGGATAAGCTGGATTCGGTCGGCCGCTTCACTGAAAAAGGAAACCGGGTAAAATCCTTCTTCTTCCGAAGCATTTTCCAACCATTCGGCCAAATGGCGGATATCGGTAGCGATGCTCTTTGCCTTCTCCTTATTGTCCATGCCCTTACGCTTTAAAACCGAGTCAAAGATACATCTTTTTTCAGATTTTCAAGGCTTTTCCGGCCATCGCTTCCGGGCTGTTTCCATCTTCCGCAATACCTCTCCCTTCGTACCGGAAAAGGGACCGATGCGTTCGATTTTCAACGTAGCCATTGCAGCCCCGAAGTGTCCGGATTGCTCCATGCCGGTCCCTTTGCTGCGTTGGTAAAGGTAACCGGTGAAATAAGTATCGCCACAACCGGTCGCATCCAGCACTTTGTCGGCTTCATAGGCAGGGATGGAATAGAATTGCCTGCCGTCGTACAAAACCGATCCACGGCTTCCCATCGTGATCAGTACCTCCCGGACTCCCCATTCATAGAGCAGCCGGGCAGCATGACGGATGTCTTTATATCCGGTCAGGACTTCCATCTCTTCCTCGTTGACTTTCAGGAAATGGATATACGGCAGGACTTCCCTTTTATTCGTCCAATCGACAGGATAGACGCGGGTATCACGAACTTCGCGCAAATAACCCTGCGAATCGACGGCAACCAGCGCTTTCCCGGATAGGGACTTCACAATATCCGGAGAGAAATCATCGGCAAGCAAGGCGCCGAGCAAAAAGATCTGGGCCTCCGTTTGCCGGAAAGCATCGAGAGTGAATGGATCGGCTTTCGCCAATACCCGTTGGGCACGGTTGTCCTGATCCTCTCCATAACGATTCTCAAAGTAAACCGAATGCCTGCTGGGCATCACTTCCACTTCCACCCCTTTCTCACGCAGGTGTTCCACGGTCGGATATTCCGATTTACCCAAAGCGGTAATCAACTTGTAGCGGATGTCCGTAAAAAGGGAAAGGGCCTCGGAACAATAGAAAGAGGTTCCTCCCGGCATTTGCACTGTATTCCGCGGTGTAATCACCTTATCCAAGGTAATATGCCCCACACAGCATAGATCGTATTGCATTCTGTCCTTGTTGTTTTTAGTCAATGAGAAGCAAAAGTACGAAATGCTTATGAAACAGTTATAAAAGATCGTCGGGAACTATTTATTTTTTACCAGCTTGTCTATATAATAATCTGGAAACGACGCTTTACTATACTGATTTTCAAAATAATGTATATCCAATTTCATCCTCCGCTAAATCCAATTAACTGTTCTATGGCTGTGAAACACCTGTTTGACGGCTGTGAAACACGTGTTTGATAGCTGTGAAACACGTGTTCGACAGCTGTAAAACACGTGTGTGACGGACATAGAACACCTACTTGAGTGTAGTTTAATGATTTTAGTTGACTACATCTTCTCTAACTTGTAAGTTATGACTTGTTTATTATTTAGCTATAAATCATATTGACCTATTTTACCGGGAAAAGATTGGCTTAAGCATCACTCGCCAATTTCTTGCGCACCTGGGCGGAAGGTAAAAAGCATGCTTCGTATTCCTGTCAGTGAGAATTCAACGCCTATAAAACATAAACATCTTATTATCAAAGTTGTCACCCTTTTATTCTTTATTATGACCGCTCGAATGGCCTTTGGGAAAATCAAATGCGGCGGAAAACATTTTTTTGGTAACTTTGCAGACTGGTTTTGCAAGAAATAGAACGGGTTACTTCTTGCCGAAAATCATCCTAAAAGAAATAAAGAAATGAAATTTTCATATGACGTAATCGTAGTGGGCGCAGGACATGCTGGTTGTGAAGCGGCGGCAGCGGCGGCCAACCTAGGCTCGGAGACACTGCTCATTACGATGGACATGAATAAAATAGCGCAAATGAGCTGCAATCCGGCTGTAGGCGGTATCGCCAAAGGACAAATCGTCCGGGAGATCGATGCCCTGGGAGGTTATATGGGGATTGTGACCGACCGGACTGCCATCCAATTCCGGATGCTGAACCGTAGCAAAGGACCTGCCATGTGGAGCCCCCGGGCGCAAAGCGACCGGGCGCAATTCATCCGGAACTGGCGGGAGATTTTAGAGAATATTCCACATTTATACATATGGCAAGATCTTGTATATGAACTAATTATAGAGAACAAGACCCTGCAGGGAGTACGTACGAGGATGGGTGTCGAGTTTCGCGCCAAGAGCGTAGTACTTACAAACGGTACCTTCCTGAACGGGTTGCTGCATATCGGAAAAACGCAATTGCGCGGAGGCCGGATGGCCGAACCGGCGGCAACCGGATTGACGGAACAACTCATACAGTTAGGCTTCCGGTCCGACCGGATGAAGACCGGTACTCCGGTGCGCATTGACGGACGTTCCGTCCATTTCGAAGAGATGGGCGAACAACCGGGGGAAAACGATTTCCATCAGTTTTCCTATCTTGATTCGGTGCACCGGGAACTTCGCCAACTTAGCTGCTGGACGACTTACACGAACGAATCCTGCCACGACATTTTACGCGAAGGCCTCCCCTATTCTCCTCTATATAATGGACAGATCCAAAGCATCGGCCCCCGCTATTGCCCGAGCATCGAAACGAAGATCGTTACTTTCGCCGACAAGACGCATCACCAACTATTCCTGGAACCCGAGGGAGAAACAACGCATGAGTATTACCTGAACGGATTCTCGTCGTCCCTTCCGATTGACATTCAGATCCGGGCATTGCAGGCGATTCCCGCCTTCCGCGATTTACAGATTTACCGTCCAGGCTATGCGATCGAGTACGACTTTTTCGATCCGACTCAATTAAGCCATACGCTCGAAACGAAGCAGATCGCCAATCTATTTTTTGCCGGACAGATCAATGGCACGACTGGCTATGAGGAAGCGGGCGGGCAAGGACTGATTGCAGGCATCAATGCACATATCCGTTGCCACGGGGGAGAGCCTTTCACGCTTGGACGGGACGAGGCTTATATCGGAGTACTGATAGACGATTTGGTGACAAAAGGTGTGGACGAACCTTATCGCATGTTTACCTCCCGTGCCGAGTACCGGATCCTCCTCCGCCAAGATGATGCCGACATGCGCCTGACCGAGAAAGCATATGCCCTCGGCTTGGCAAAGCAAGACCGATACGACTTGCTCCAGAAAAAAAAGAAGTATCGCGACGAGCTCATTTCATTCGTGGAAAACTATTCTGTTAAGCCGGCAGAAATGAATGAAGGCCTGGAACAGTTGGGGACAGCTCCGTTGACACACGGATGCAAATTGGTCGATTTGGCCCTTCGCCCTCAGGTGAAGCTATCCGATTTGGCAAACCTCACTCCCGCCCTTCGCTTGGAGTTGGAAAAAATTCCGCAGAAAAGGCGTGACGAAATTATGGAGGCGGCGGAAATTCTATTAAAATACAGCGGATATATCCGGCGCGAACAACAGATCGCAGATAAGATTTCCCGCCTTGAGAATATCCGCATCAAAGACAAATTCGACTATTCGACTATCCAGTCGCTCTCTACTGAAGCCCGGCAAAAGTTGCAAAAAATAAATCCGGAAACGATTGCCCAAGCCAGCCGGATCCCCGGCATATCTCCGAGTGACATCAACATCCTCCTGGTTTTATTGGGGAGATAAGTTGAATGTTCCACGTGAAACATCACCTTTTTCAAACAAAAGAAGGGAGAGAAAATGAAGGAGAATACAAAAGATAGAATAGACTTAATATTAGCAACGATTCCGGATAGCCCGGGTTGTTACCAATATTTCGACGAAAAAGGGACTATCATTTACGTAGGCAAGGCGAAGAACCTGAAAAAGCGCGTAACCTCTTATTTCAACAAAGAGCATGACAACAACAAGACACGGGTTCTCGTCAAACAAATAAGGGATATCAAATACATTGTTGTCGATTCGGAAGAGGACGCCCTTCTGCTCGAAAACAATCTGATCAAACAATACCGTCCCAGATACAACGTTCTTCTGAAAGATGACAAAACCTACCCTTCCATTGTCGTAAAGAACGAGTACTTTCCGCGCGTTTTCCAAACGAGAAACATCGTACGCGACGGTTCCCAATATTACGGTCCTTATCCTTCGGTCTATACAGCCAAAGTTATGCTGCAAATGCTAAAGGATATTTATCCGATACGGACGTGCAAGTACCCGCTCACCCCGGAAACCATTGCACAGGGGAAGTATAAAGAATGCCTCCAGTATCATATCAAACGCTGCAAAGCTCCTTGCATCGGACTGCAATCGCTAGAGGAATATATGAAGAATGTTTCCGAAATAAAGGAGATTTTAAAAGGGAATATCTCCCATATCGCGAAGATTCTGTATGAGAAAATGCAACAATTAGCGGTAGAGCTTCGTTTCGAGGAAGCTCAGGCCATTAAAGAGAAATATGAAATCATAGAGAATTACCGTTCGAAATCAACGGTCGTCACCCCCATGCTGCACAATATCGACGTCTTTTCTTTTGCTGAGAACGAACGCTCCGCCTACATTAATTTCCTCCATATCGGGAACGGGGCGATTGTTCAGGCGCATACATTCGAGTACCGGAAGAAACTGGATGAAGAAAAAGAAGAGCTGTTGGGATTAGGTATTATCGAAATGCGTAAGCGATTCGAAAGCAACGCCCGGGAAATCATCGTTCCGTTCGATCTCGATCTCCAACTGGAAGGAATAACATTTACCATTCCCCAACGTGGAGACAAGAAAAAACTGCTCGAATTATCAGAAATGAACGTAAGACAATACAAGATAGACCGATTGAAACAGGCGGAAAAGCTGAATCCAGAACAAAGGAATACAAGGTTACTGAAGGAAATCCAGACCCAGCTCCAATTAAAGAAACTGCCGGCCCATATCGAGTGCTTTGATAATTCCAACATACAAGGTTCAGATGCCGTAGCCGCCTGCGTCGTTTTCATAATGGGCAAACCTTCCAAGAAAGATTACCGGAAGTACATTATCAAAACGGTCGAAGGTCCCGACGATTATGCTTCCATGAAGGAAGTTGTCTATCGGCGCTACAAACGACTGAAGGAAGAAGGGGCGCCGCTCCCCGACCTAATCATTACGGACGGAGGGAAAGGACAAATGGAAGTGGTACGGGAGGTAATCGAAGACGAATTGCACCTGGAAATACCCATCACAGGCTTGGCAAAGGACAAGAAGCACCGTACTTCGGAATTTCTTTATGGTTCTCCTCCTACTTCTTTGGGATTAGCCCGGCAAAGCCCGCTTTTCCATCTGTTGGAACAGATGCAGAATGAAGTCCACCGCTTCGCCATTACTTTTCATAAGGAAAAGCGGAGTAAAAGGCAAACGGCATCCGAATTAGACCAGATCAAAGGCATCGGCGAAAAGACAAAAGTATTACTTTTACGTGAATATAAAAGTGTAAAAAGAATCAAGAAAGCAAGCCCGGAAGAGTTGAAAAAATTAATCGGCGAAGCCAAAGTGGCCTTGCTAAAAGAAGGATTAACAAAATAAAAATGAGAACGGTAATACAAAGAGTAAGTCATTCGTCCGTAACAATCGAAGGAATCGTCAAAAGTCAAATCGGTAATGGTTTATTAGTCCTGGTAGGAATTGAAGACAAAGATACGGACGAGGACATCCAATGGTTGGTAAAGAAGATAGTGAACATGCGAATTTTTGACGATGAAAACGGGGTAATGAACCGCTCCGTATTGGACACGAACGGTGAGATCCTCGTCGTTAGTCAGTTCACACTCATGGCATCCACCCAGAAAGGAAACCGTCCGTCTTACATACGGGCATCAAAACCGGAATTTGCCATTCCTATGTATGAGAATTTCTGCAATGAAATGTCCCTATCCTTGGGAAAAGAGGTAAAAACAGGTACTTTCGGAGCGGATATGAAAGTCAACTTGCTGAACGACGGTCCAGTAACGATTATATTAGATAGTAAAAACAAAGAATAATGGAAAGTATAACAATACAAGAAGCACAAGAAAAAGTAGACCTGTGGATTAAAACCTACGGCGTTCGTTATTTCAACGAATTAACCAACATGGCAATATTAACCGAAGAAGTGGGTGAAGTCGCAAGGATCATTGCCCGCAAGTATGGCGAACAATCATTCAAAGAAAGTGATAAACAGCACGATTTAGGCGATGAAATGGCAGACGTTCTATGGGTACTCCTCTGTTTGGCCAACCAAACCGGAGTCGATTTAACCGAATCTTTTTTTCGAAATATCGAAAAGAAAACAAGCAGAGACAAGGAAAGACATATAAACAATAAAAAATTATAAGATGGACAAATATCAGGAAGCATTCAGTAAATTTTCTCCCTTTGAAACGGGAGTGAATCTCACCAACAAGACGAATCAGATCATAGAAAAGAATTCTCAGAAGAATTTCACGCCGGAAGTTCTGAAATCAATCTATGAATGCATAGACTTGACCACATTAACAAGCTTGGATTCAAGAGAAAGCGTCTGGAAATTCGTTGATAAAGTAAATGATTTTGAAGGCACGAGGCCGGATGTATCTAATGTGGCAGCAATCTGTGTTTATCCTAATCTGGTAGAAACAGTAAAACAGGCACTTACCACCCAGGATGTAAAGATAGCCTCGGTCGCCGGAGGATTCCCCTCTTCCCAGACCTTTACGGAAATCAAAATAGCCGAGGTCTCGATGGCTGTTGCAGCGGGAGCCGATGAAATCGATGTCGTACTCAACCTGGGATACTTCATGGAGGAAGCATATGAAGAACTGACCGACGAATTGAGCGAGATAAAAGAAAGCTGCCGCGGCGCCAAACTCAAAGTAATTCTGGAAACCGGAGCGCTTCAAACACCGGAAAATATCCAGAAGGCATCCGTTTTGGCCCTTTATTCAGGGGCGGACTTCATCAAAAGCTCCACGGGCAAGAGTTATCCGGGCGCTACTTTGGAAGCGGCCTATGTGATATGCGAAGTATTAAAGCAATATGCCGAACTCACCGGAAATAAAAAGGGAATCAAACTCTCCGGAGGAATACGTACGGCGGAGGATGCGGTCAATTACTATACGATCGTGAAAGAGATCCTGGGAGATGAATGGCTTAACAGTGACCTGTTCAGGATTGGCGCCAGCAGTCTTGCCGGCGATATTTTAAAAAGAATTTCCTAAAATAAATATAGATAAAGAGCTTGATCGGATTTCCGTCAAGCTCTTCTTGTTTCTCTACTTTTTCCTATCCATGATATAATCCGCTAAGAGAAGCAGGCTGCGCCTCGCTTCCGATTCCGGAAGCAAAGCCAAAAGTGTATTCGCTTTCCTCTTAAAATCTTCCATTCGCTGAATGGCATATTCAATTCCGCCGTTATTCTTCGCAAACTCAATAAGGGAGTCGACATGCTCTTCCGTATAGTCTTTGGACTTGATCAGACCCGTGTAATAATCCACCTCCTCTTTCTTTCCCGTGCGTAAAGCATACAAAAGAGGTAAAGTCACTTTTCCTTCCCGGATATCATTCCCGGTAGGTTTTCCAATATTTGAATCCCGGTAATAATCGAAAATATCGTCTTTGATCTGAAAACAATAACCTAAAAACTCACCAAACTCACGGCAGATCTCAACGATTTCATCGGAAGCTCCGGCTGAAAGGGCTCCGATTTCCGTACAAGCGGACAAAAGAGCGGCCGTCTTCTTCCGAATAACCTGCATATAAACCTCTTCATCCAAAACCGTATCCTCGGCGTTCTTCAATTGTTTCAGTTCACCTTCGGATAAAGTCCGTCCTAAAGACGAAACAATCGATATTATCCGGAAATTTCCGGACTGAATCGAACGGGCCAAAGCCGTAGAAAGAATAAAATCACCCACCAAGACAGAAATACGATTGTCAAAGATTGCATTTAAGGAAGCGATTCCGCGCCTTTGCTTCGTTTCATCGATCACATCGTCGTGAATCAACGTCGCAGTATGCAACAGCTCAAGGAAAACAGCAGAATTAATCGAATGACCGGTCACCTTCCCGCAAGCCTTTGCGGTCAAGAGTACCAGAAGCGGACGGATATGCTTGCCCGTCGAATTATGAATCTTGTCGATAGCAGCTTCTAAAATAGGCACATCACTATGGATTGACGCGGCAAAATCGTCTCGAAAAGCCTTTATTTCTTCTGCAACCGGTTCTTCTATCCTTTTTAATTCTATCATGACCTTCTAATGATTTGCAAAAATAACAAAATCCCCAGACTTACAGAGTTTTTTTGTACATTTACACACTAATAAGTCTCACTAAAACGTGTTAAAAGCAATGAAGCTATTTCTTATCGATGCCTATGCCCTCATATATCGTTCCTATTACGCCTTTATAAAAAATCCCCGGATCAATTCCAAAGGAATGAATACCTCTGCTATTTTCGGATTCATCAATTCGCTTGAAGATATATTCAAGCGTGAAAATCCGACTCATATCGCCGTAGGTTTCGATCCGCAAGGCCCGACCTTCCGCCATGAGGCCTACGAACGATATAAGGCCCAGCGGGAAGAAACGCCGGAAGTAATCCGGCAATCCGTACCTATTATCCGCCAAATCATCGAGGCATACGGGATTCCAATACTGGAAGTCCCGCGATATGAAGCGGACGATACTATCGGCACCATAGCTAAGCAGGCAGAGAAGGAAGGCTTCAATGTTTATATGATGACGCCGGATAAAGACTACGGGCAGTTGGTTTCCGAACATATCTTCCAGTATCGCCCGAAGTTCGGGGGAGACTATGAAATTCTGGGAGTCGAGGAAGTACTGAAAAAATATTCCCTCACCTCCCCTACGCAGATGATCGACCTCCTCGGATTAATGGGCGACAGTTCTGACAATATCCCGGGATGTCCGGGAGTTGGAGAAAAAACCGCCCAGAAACTATTGTCTGATTTCGGTTCCGTTGAAAACCTGCTGGCGAATACCGGCCAACTGAAAGGAAGCATTAAAAGTAAAATCGAAACCAACGAGGAGCAGATCCGTTTCTCCAAATTTTTAGCAACTATCGTAACTGACGTCCCGATCCGTTTCGAAGCGGAACAATGCATCCGCGAAAAACCCGATCAGGAAAAATTGATTTCCATCTATACCGATTTAGAATTCCGAACATTTATTAACAAATTGATCGGAGAGGATAAAAAAAGCATCTCAAAACCTTCCGCTCAACTCTCGATTTTCGACGATATTCCAGAGGATAAGCCAGCCTCATCCGAAATATCGCAACCACAGAGCCTTAAAACCACCCCTCATCACTATTTTCTTGTTGATACAGAGGACAAAAGAGCCGAATTGGGAAAATCACTTTCCAAACAAAGTTTTTTCGCTTTCGACACGGAAACCGACGGCTTGGATCCGCTGACCGCCAGATTGGTCGGGATGTCCTTCGCCATCCGGGAAAATGAGGCTTGGTACGTCCCCGTTCCCGAATCGGAAGACTGGAAGCAGACGGTCGCTCCTTTCATCCCTGCATTGGAAAACCCCGGCATCATGAAGATCGGTCAAAATATAAAATTTGACCTGATCGTCATGCGGCAGCATGAAGTCAAAATCGCAGGAAAGTTATACGACACAATGGTCGCCCATTATTTACTTAATCCTGAGTTGCGCCATGGGATGGATTACCTGGCGGAAACCTATCTCAACTACCAGCCCGTCTCCATCGAAACCCTCATAGGTCCGAAAGGAAAGAACCAGCGGACTATGCGAGCCGTTCCGATTCAGGAAATCGCCGAATATGCAGCCGAAGATGCGGACATTACCCTAAAGCTAAAGAATTTCTTCGAACCGCTAATCAAAAAGGAAGGGTTCGAACCTTTATTGCAGGAAATCGAGCTGCCCCTTATCTACGTATTAGCCGACATCGAGCGCACCGGCGTCACCCTGGATACCCAGGCGCTCAAAGAATCGTCCGAAGAAATGACCAAGGAACTCATCCGCCTGGAAAAAGAAATTTATCAAATCGCCGGCAGCACATTCAACATCAATTCGCCGAAACAGGTCGGTGAGATTCTCTTCGACCGCCTCCAGTTAGATGAGAGGGCAAAGAAAACAAAGACGGGAAGTTACAGCACCAACGAAGAAACATTGGAAAAACTCCGCTCCAAGCATCCCCTCGTCGGAAAACTGCTGGAATACCGTGGCCTCAAGAAACTTTTGAGCACCTACATCGACGCCCTGCCCCAACTGATCAATCCGGTAACGAAAAAGATACATACCTCTTTCAACCAAACGGTCACGGCAACCGGCCGGTTGAGTTCCACGAACCCGAACCTGCAAAACATCCCCATCAGGGACGAAATAGGCCGTGAGATACGAAAGGCCTTTACATCCGATAATGCAGACTGCGTCTTCTTTTCAGCCGATTATTCGCAGATCGAGCTCCGTATCATGGCGCATCTCAGCGGGGATCCCCACATGATATCCGCCTTCCAAAACGGAGAGGATATCCATGCTTCCACGGCAGCCAAAATATACGGCATTCCGCTGAAAGAAGTTACTTCCGATATGAGAAGAAAGGCCAAGACCGCCAACTTCGGCATCATCTACGGCATTTCCGTCTTTGGATTGGCCGAGCGCTTAAGCATTCCCCGATCCGAATCCAAGGAACTGATCGACGGCTATTTCAAGACCTATCCGCGCGTGAAGGAATATATGGATGAAAGTATCCGTACCGCAAAAGAAAAAGGTTATGTAGAGACGCTATTCAAGCGTAAGCGTTTCCTACCGGACATCAATTCCCACAATGCGATAGTTCGCGGTTATGCCGAACGGAATGCCATCAATGCACCCATACAGGGAAGCGCCGCCGACATCATCAAGTTGGCCATGGTACATATCTTTAACCGCTTCGAAAGCAAGAGGTTGAAAAGCAAAATGATCCTGCAGGTGCATGACGAACTCAATTTCAACGTCTGGAAAGATGAATTGGAGGAAGTCAGGAAAATCGTCCTCGACGAAATGGAGCATGTTATCTCCCTGAGAGTTCCCCTCATTGCCGATTGCGGCGTAGGCAACAATTGGCTGGAAGCGCATTAATATCAATAATAAAATTTCTATTTATGCAAGAAAGGCATCAAAACAGAAATCTTTACTTCAAGGAATTGGCAAAAAGCAGTAGAAAATACTTTCTTCCGTATGTCCTTTTATATAAGCCTATCACAAAACAGACAAAGATACTGGAGATAGGCTGTGGCGACGGTGGAAACCTCCTCCCGTTCGCAGAATTAGGTTGTTCTGCTGTCGGTGTCGATCTCTCCGAAGGAAAAATCGAAAACGCCAGGGCAATCTATGCCAGGAAAAAGATAGATATTCAATTGATTGCCGATGATATCTTCAAAATCAAGGAATTTGAGCAGACTTTTGATGTTATACTTGTTCATGATGTCATCGAACATATTCACGACAAACGCCAATTCGTCAACAATCTAAGGAGATATATCGCCCCGGACGGAATTGTCTTCTTCCGCTTTCCTGCCTGGCAGATGCCCTTCGGAGGACACCAACAGATCTGTCGCAGCAAGCTCCTCTCCAATTTACCCTATTGCCACCTTCTTCCGAAATCCCTCTACCGCAAACTTCTTAAAGCATTTCATGAAGACGAAGGTACCATCCACGAACTTCTGGATATTCAATGCACCCAAACACCCATTGAGTTGTTCGAAAAAGTGATGAAGGAAGGAAACTTTGAAATCCTAAACCGCCGGTATTACTTCATAAATCCTCATTATGAAACCAAATTCGGACTGAAGCCAAGGTTGCTTTTCAAGCCGCTGGCAAAGATCCCCTATCTGCGGAACTTTTTCACCACTTCCTGTTTTTATATTGTCCGTCCGCGGTCATGAGAAATCTCGTCGGAATCGAATTTCCCTCCAAGCGGATTATTTCTTATCTTTGTTTCCTCAAAAGCAGATATATAATTAAAATTCAAGATAAATGGCATTACAATGCGGCATTGTAGGTCTTCCCAACGTAGGAAAGTCTACCCTATTTAATTGCTTATCAAACGCAAAGGCACAATCAGCAAACTTTCCTTTCTGTACCATCGAACCGAACGTAGGCGTGATCACTGTTCCGGACGAACGCCTTACCAAACTGGCTGAATTAGTTCACCCCCAGCGTATTGTTCCGACGACTGTCGAGATTGTCGACATCGCCGGATTAGTCAAGGGCGCCAGCAAAGGGGAAGGATTAGGAAACAAATTCCTCGCCAATATCCGCGAAACCGACGCCATCCTGCACGTGCTCCGTTGTTTCGATGACGATAATATCGTGCATGTGGATGGTCGCATAGACCCGGTGCGCGACAAGGAGATCATCGATACGGAGCTTCAGATCAAAGACCTCGAAACAATCGACAGTCGGATTGCCAAAGTACAGAAACAGGCGCAAACCGGAGGCGATAAACAAACCAAACTGGCGTACGAAGTTTTGTCCAAATACCGGGAAGCCCTTATACAAGGAAAAAATGCCCGTACAGTCACTTTCGATACCAAAGACGAGCAAAAGATAGCAAAGGAACTCTTCCTGCTTACCAGCAAACCGGTCATGTACGTATGCAATGTCGACGAAGCCAGCGCCAAAAGCGGTAATTCCTACGTTGAACAAGTCCGTAAAGCCATCGAAGGCGAAGACGCTCAACTTCTGGTTGTCGCTGCTAAAATAGAAAGCGAAATAGCCGAATTCGAAACCTATGATGAGCGTCAGCTTTTCCTTCAGGAAATAGGACTGGAAGAATCCGGCGTCAACCGGCTGATCAAATCGGCCTACAAACTGCTGAATCTGGAGACCTTCCTCACCGCCGGGGAACAGGAAGTGCGCGCCTGGACCTATCTGAAAGGCAGCAAAGCCCCCCAATGTGCGGGAGTGATCCATACCGATTTCGAGAAAGGATTTATCCGAGCGGAAGTAATCAAATACGCCGATTTTATTCATTACGGTTCGGAAAGTGCTGTAAAAGAAGCCGGCAAGATGAGTGTCGAAGGCAAAGATTACGTTGTACAGGACGGCGACATTATGCACTTCCGCTTCAACGTATAAGCAATCTCCATCTTTTCGCAGATTTCATACGGCCGATACTTGTAAAAACCAATAAAAAGCAGTAATATTGCACCCGATTTCGCCCCCCGAAGGGCAAGGGTCCCATAGCTCAGTTGGTTAGAGCACCTGACTCATAATCAGGGAGTCCTTGGTTCAAGCCCAAGTGGGACCACTCTTATAATAAAGCAGTTACAAATTGATGTAACTGCTTTTTTGACAATTGCCGTAATTCCAAGTACAAACATAGGAACTAATGCAACCACCGAGTTATTTTCAAACAAGAAGAATTTCGGTTTGTAATTAAAATAGGCAAAATACGTTTCCGGCTCTTATCCGGTAAAATTCTTTTTAGTCCAAAGGATTTGCTTCCACACCTTCGTTGGTCATCTTCACGGGCTTGATATAGCCATTTTCATCAAACAACATCTCGTCTATGCAAGTCATCCGCGAGTTGCCATCCGTCTCCGTCAATGGGCGGCGATGGTATACAATATAATATTTATCCGATTTCGGCTCGTGGATGACGGAATGATGCCCGGCTCCCGTTGCGATCGACGGATCCTGCTTCAATATCTTGCCTATCCGCTTAAACGGTCCCAGAGGATGATCCGAGATGGCATAAGCCACACTATAATCCGGCCCGGTCCAACCTCCTTCCGACCACATAAAATAATATTTACCGTTACGGATAAACATAAACGGGCCTTCTACATAATTTTCCGGAGTGATCTCTTTGAAAGTCTTCCCGTCCTCAAAGGGTATAAATCCGGTGAAATCGGCATTCAACTTAGCTACATTGCAATGCCTCCATCCGCCATAATAGATATAATAAGTTCCGTCTTTATCCTTAAAAACATACTGATCAATAGGCTGTGCACCGTTAATAACTTCATCTATCAACGGTTTGCCCAAGTAATCCTTATAAGGGCCTTCCGGACGGTTCGCAACCGCCACACCAATGCCTCCTTCGCCTTTTTCATGTATATCATTCGCTCCAAAAAAGAGGAAGTAGCGACTTTCCTTTTCCAAAATCGCGGGCGCCCACATCGCTCTCTTCGCCCATTTTACTTCTACCGTATCAAGGATCCGTTCATGTTTTGTCCAGTTAACCAAGTCCGGAGAAGAAAAAGCATCGAAAAAGACCTGGCTATCAAAAGGAGCAGAATAGGTTGGAAAGATCCAGTAGTTATCATCAAATATAATTCCTTCGGGATCTGCATACCAGCCGGGGAAAACCGGATTACCGGCTTTTTCCTTTTGTTTTTCTTGACTGAAACTACAAATTACGGAGATTAAGAATAATCCTATGCAGATGAATCCTTTTTTCATAAGAGTTTAATTTTCAATTATTCTAAACTAATTTCAACTTCACTACTGATAAAAACTGTAGCGATGGCTAAGATAAAAAGAAAATCCCATTTACACACCATAAAAATCGAGTGCACTCAATTTATTCAATGAGTGCACTTGATTTGAATGAAGGTGCGTCAAAAGGGCCATAAGGGAATTCCGTAGGGGCGAATTGCATTCACCCACTCCTATGCGATTTAATCAAAATAAACGTATTATATACATTATTCCATGATACGGGCGAATTGCATTCACCCCACAATGGGCTTTTGACACACACTCTTAGGAGATCCGGATATTTATATTATTCAAGGTAAAACTAGTATTATTTCCTATAAATTGTTTTTATAAAAAATTTGATTCATGTACAATAAAACTGTATTTTTATAGTATCATATAGGATGATCCTATTTTTAATAACTTAACTATCTACGCAATGATTAAATTTGATATTCTTTCCGCATCTTATCAAGATACAAAAAACGAAAAATATGATTACGCCGTATTGCCTTGGGGAGCTACCGAACCGCATAATTACCATCTTCCTTATCTGACAGACTGTTATTTAGCTCACGGCATTTCCATTGAAGCCATAGAGAAAGCCTACCGACAGGCTAAAGTAAAAGGAATGGCTTTGCCGCCTATTCCCTTCGGTTCGCAAAACCCGGGACAAACCGGTCTCCCTTTCTGTCTACACGCCCGGTATGAGACACAGAAAGCCATCTTATCCGATATCGTAGCCTCGCTCTATCGCCAGGGAATGGACAAATTGATTATCGTGAACGGACATGGCGGGAACAGTTTCAAGAACATGATCCGCGACCTGGCGGTGGATTATCCTCATTTTCTAATTGCCGTCTCCAACTGGTATGCCATCGTTCCCCAAAAAGAGTATTTTGATATACCCGGTGACCATGCCGATGAGGTAGAAACGTCTGTCCTCATGCATTACCATCCAGAATTAGTGGACCTATCGGTGGCAGGAGACGGTACTTACAAGCCCTTCAAAGCCAACTCGCTCTGCGAAGGAGTGGCCTGGACACCACGCGATTGGTCGAAAGTTTCGGTCGATACCGGGATCGGCAATCCGCATTATTCGACGGCTGAGAAAGGAAAAAAATACGCCGAAGCAGTTACGGATAAACTGGCCGCGCTATTCATCGAAATCTCAAAAGGGGATATTTACCAATCCTGAAGCAATCCCGGTTTTAAGTCATTATAAAATGAATACTGATACCTATTTGTGATATCAGTATTCAATGATGTCTTTATATAGTTCTTCCAGTCGTTTACGAAGATGGAGCACGGCGTAGTGTTTACGTGAAAGCAATGTATTCTGCGGAGTGCCTGTTGTCTTCGATATTTCTTTTGAAGGAATGCCATCCAATTCAGTAAGTTCAAAAACCTCCCTCTGTTCATCGGGTAACTCCGACAACGCATCTTCCAATTTGCTCCAAACTAAGGAGCGGAGGTATCCATTCTCGGGAGAAGAAGAATCCGGCTCTTTTCCAAACAAGATTCCCGAAAAATCATTCAAGATAAGATTATCTGTCTCTTCATCCTGAAAAAAAGGTTTCGGTTTTTTGATGTAAGAATAATAGAATATTCACCAGATCCCGACATCCATCTTTTGATTTCTTTCTAGCCTCATTAACCAACAGGATTTGTTCCTTCAACGGAATGTTTAATCCTTTAAACAGGCAACTCAAAACACTGCATATTTCAGGATCATTTTTGTTATAACAACAGTTTGAGCTTTTCATACAACAGCGTTCTTTATTCTCTCCTTCAACTCAAGAGCCTTGAAATTACAGACGTTGATGCACTGTCCGCATCCTGTACAAAGATCCGGATTTTTAATTATCAAGCGATTTCCGTTGCTTTCATTTGCAATTTCCAGTACATGACGCCTGCATTTCGATACGCAGCTTCTGCATCTGACGCAATTTTCATTCTTTATATGTATGATTTTATTTTCACGGTGTGCCCTCCGATAATAGTATTGCTCTAAAAACAAAATGAGCAAAACCGATGCTGAAACATAAACTGCAATCATTTGTCCATTCTTTATTAATTAAGTTCTTCTATAGAAGTAGACAAATGAGACGCAAAAATATTTTATGCTTTTAATAAAAAGTAGAAGAAAAAGATTTTTGAGATACGTTCATCGGGAATATTATAGCAAAGGATCGCTCAAGCCTTCCAGTCCGTATTGCTTCGGGATGGCATCCATGAGGGTGAAAAGCTCGCCGACCGTTTCGGCGCGAAGCATGGCCACACGAGTCGACTTGAAATCGGGAATCCCTTTAAACAGGGGGGTTGCCGCCAGATGACGACGGATATGAAGGATCCCGCGGCGTTCGTCCAACCGTTCGACGCTTTGCAATACTTGCTTTTTGAGAATATCCAGATACCAGGTAAACGACTCGGGAGCGGCTAATTCTCCGGTACGAAGGTAATGCTTCACTTCCCGGAAAATCCAGGGACGGCCGATACTACCCCTGCCGATCATCACTCCATCCACGCCATAGCGGTCGAAACACTCCCGGCAGCGCACGGCGGAGGTCACATCCCCATTACCGATGATGGGAATAGACATGCGGGGATTATTCTTCACGGCCCCGATTAACGTCCAATCGGCTTCGCCGGTGTACATTTGGCTACGGGTACGTCCGTGGATGGACAGGGCGGCAATCCCGCAATCCTGTAACTGCTCGGCCAGCTCGACAATAATCTGATGGTCGGCATCCCACCCCAGACGAGTCTTTACCGTGACGGGAATCCGTACCGCCTTCACGACCTCACGGGTGATTTCGAGCATCAACGGTACATTGCGAAGCATACCTGAGCCGGCGCCCTTTCCGGCCACCTTCTTCACCGGACATCCGAAATTGATATCCAGCACATCGGGCCCGGCTTCTTCACAGAGCTTGGCGGCTTCCACCATCGGTTCGACTTCGCGGCCATAGATCTGGATAGCAACCGGCCGTTCTTCATCCGATACCGTCAGTTTTTGCTGCGTTTTGCTCACATTGCGGATCAGGGCATCACTCGATACAAATTCGGTATACACCATATCCGCCCCGAAGCGCTTACACATCAAACGGAAAGCTATATCCGTCACATCCTCCATCGGAGCCAGTAATACCGGGCGCGCTCCCAAATCGATTGTTCCTATCTTCATTGTTCTCTATAACTAACCATACAAAAATACGGTTTTATCCTTTATTTTTTTTAAGGAAATTCGGTCGTTAATTTCAGTTTAACGGAGCAAATACACAAAAAAAGCTAAACAAATAACGAAATCATCTTTAGAAAAAATTGTGGAAAATTTAAACCGGTTCTAAGCTTGTTCTACCTTACCCTCAAGGGCGGAAGTGAAGTAAGTCCGGTATTCATCCGCTTCTCTGCAAATGAAAACCGCTTCCAACGTGGGATTCCGATCAATCCAATGGACGGCCTTCTCTATTCCTCCGACCATACACGCTGTTGCATAGGCGTCGGCAGTAATGGCGTCATCAGCAATGATAGTCACAGAAACGAGATTATGTTCGGTCGGATAGCCGGTTGCCGGATCAATCGTATGAGTGATTTTCCGCCTGTCTTCCATATAAAATTGGCGATAATTCCCGGAGGTAGCAATCCCTCTATCTGTAATTTGCAGGATGACCTGCAACTTTTCACCGGGAATACGACGGTTTTCAGACGGATGATCCACTCCGATCCGCCAAATCTCCCCACCGGGATTAACACCTTTTACCCGTATTTCCCCGCCTATCTCAACCAAGTAATTGGGACTGCCGCTCTGCGCCAATAGAGCGGCAAGCAAGTCTGCCGAATAACCTTTGGCTATGGCATTCACATTCAGAATGGTTTCGGGAAAATCTTTGACAAGCAGCTTCCCTTCCAACCTCACTTTATCCATCCCAATGAACTGTTTTAAATGCTTTATTTGATTTTCATCAGGAATATTTTTTTCTTCCGAACTAAATCCCCAAGCTCTGAAAAGAGGTTCTGCCGAAATATCGAAAGCTCCGTCTGTCTGTTTGCTTATCTCCTTTGCACGAGTGAATACGTAGTGGAAAAAATCATCAACCTCTACCGGTTCATTCCTGTTCAGGCGTGAAATAAGCGAATGAGGAATATAGACAGAAAGGGACTGCTCGAATTCATCGAACAACCGGATTATATCCGGTTGAAGATCAGTCCCCTTCTCGTCCTGATAGATAATGTGAAAACTTGTCCCTTCAGCCTTACCCTGGAGACGACGGTAAACGGAACCATCATCAGCCAGGATCGTATCGGTGGTCGACATAGATTCTATAAATTAGCCAAGCTCTCCTCTCACTATTTCTTCCTTGTCTTTGTCCCAATACATAGTTCTTCCTTCCAGATAAGCGCGCGTTCCCATATGCGCCGTGATGGCCTCCTGGAATGCTTCATCTATCCCGCAAGATGTTTTCTTGTTTCTGTCACGGATACATTCGAGCCATTCACGAATATGCAGAAAAGTAGTATCGTAACGCTTACCGCCAAGATAGGAATAAAGCAATCCGCGTTGGGCAAAATATAATTCGGTGGCAGAGGTTACTGCGTCCACATTACTTTTTCCGGGGACATAGGTGTAAAAAGGTACATTAGGTTTGATGATCCCTTTGTCTATCTTTTCTTTATAACGCGTAGAAGCGGAATCTACCTTGACAGTCAGCGTATCTCCTACTTCCATGGAAGCGTCATGACCCATTATCACCTTCCCGCGATTGCGGTTGCTGGCTAATGTCGCACTGTAAAGCATCGTCATGTTCTTATCCGGAAATTCAAAGGTCGTTTGCAAAACATCGGGTACTGTCCTTCCATCCTTGAAGAAATAAACACCTCCGGAAGAAGTAGCCGAATGAGGGATTCCAACGCCCAACAGTTGATTAATCGCATCGTATTCATGAGTCAATAAATCCCCACTCAAACCGGTGCTATAGTCCCACCAACAACGCCAACGGAAGAAACGCGGGAGACTAAATTTAGTTCTCTCCTCCGGGCCTACGTATTTAAGAAGATTATATTTAGTCATATAATCCATGTATTCCTTCACACGTTCTTCATTTCCTTCAAATTGTTTCCAATCAATGGTTTGTTCATTTGCCGTCGGATCGATATTATATACCCATGCGCCGTTGGGATCGTTCCGGTTGGTACAAACCTCAATGAGTGAAATCGGACCCAGCAAGCCTTTATCTATAATCTCTTTCGCTTTATTATAACTGTCGACCTGGCGTCCTTGATGGCCAAGCTGGAAAACAATGCCGGTCTGTTTGATAGTTTCCCGCACCATATATGTTTCAGGGACGGTCCAGGATAAAGGTTTTTCAACATAGACATGCTTTCCGGCTTTCGCCGCTTCCATTGCCATGGTACTATGCCAATGATCAGGACTGGCTATCAGTATGGCATCGATGTCACTGGCTGCCAACATCTCCTGATAGGTACGGTATCTCTTGGGAGTCGGTCCTAATTTGCCGCCCACCCCTTCGCGATAGATATTTGAACCGGCGGCAATTCCCTGCTCGGCAAAAGTATCGAAAATATCGCAAACTCCGGCCAGGACGATATTCAGGTCTTCCTGTTCCTTAAAGTCTTTGTAACGAGTATCTTTGGAGTTCTTTTTGGCCGCATCTATTAAATCCTGTAATGATTGGGGAGTGGCAAAACCGGCTGCCCGAAGTAATTGCTTCCCTCTGATCCCACATCCGATGATACCTAATCTTATCTGTTGCCCATTAGGTTGCATTTTTGCAATTGTGGGGCTTTCCTTGCTTACATTAAAGACGTCTTTCACATCTTGCAGGGTCGCATTATACTTTTGTTTTTTGTAAACGCCGTAAGCCAAAGCTCCTAATACGGGGACGGTAGCTAACGTTTTGAGAGCGTCTCTCCTGCCTTGGGATTCAGGAAGCGCACTTTTATGCGTCTCCTTATTTTCTTCGTTTTTATCTTCCGGGGTATTATTTTCTTTAATTGACATAATTCTTTTCTCTATTAACGTTTGCAGAATTTACATATAAACCGATCCAAACCTATAATTTGGGAAGTAGGGAAGTAGATCAGAACCATTAAAGCTCCCATTTCAATCACGTTTTTATCGATCCAAAGGTAAGAACCTTCGGTCGGCATTATATAGGAAGCGCCCACAAAGGGAGGATGCGACAAATAAAATAACGCTAAAAACAGAATGCCTCCAATGGATGCCAATCGAGAAAAACAACCTAAAATAAGTCCTAATCCTACCACTGTCAGCCCATATGCATTGACAATATTAACGATTCCCAATAAGCTCGGATTAGAAGCAATTGACTGAAAGAAAGAAGAAAGAAACCCTCCAGAATCCATTAAGTACGGATAGGCACTCCAACCTGGACTCAAAATTTTAGCTACGCCTTCATACAGGAAATGCCAACCGATTAGCAAACGAAGTAATACCAACCAAAAGGTCTGGGAAGACGAATACATGATTAGTCTATTTTTCATTAGTTCTAAAGAATAAATTATACAATGAATTGATTATATTTTTATTACTTTTCCATCTCATAAGGATAGCATCGATGCTATTTTCCCTATTCAAGAGATAGCCAAAATACCTATTCAAACCCAAATTGTTTTTCAGGGAATAAAACTATATATATTTCAATTCTTCAGATGATGATTGTGCGTTAAAAAAAACGAACAAACAAAAATAGTTTACTTTTCTTCCTATTCTTCCTCATCATATTGCTGGTAGAGAAAGTCGTTATAGGGAAAACGGGTCGTATGAATCTGCTTGACCCGTTCGTAAAGCAGCGACTTTAGAGCTTCTACATTGGTACGTTCTTTGGCGGAGATGAAGATACAATCGTCCTTTAATTTGTTCATCCAGGTTTCTTCCAACTCCTTTAAATCGATGTTTTCCTTCGTCCGGGCTGTCAGGTCGTCCTCCTCTTTGGGGACAAAAGTGAAGGCGTCGATTTTATTGAACACCATGATCATCGGTTTCGGACGGTTATCTATCTCAAGCAATGTCTTGTTGACCACCTCGATCTGTTCTTCAAACGAGGGATGGGATATATCCACCACGTGAAGTAGCAAGTCGGCTTCACGAACCTCATCCAAAGTAGATTTGAACGATTCGACCAACTCGGTCGGCAATTTCCGTATGAAACCGACGGTATCGGACAGAAGGAAAGGCAGGTTCTCTATGATTACTTTGCGCACGGTAGTATCCAGGGTGGCGAATAACTTGTTTTCGGCAAAGACCTCACTCTTGCTTAAAAGATTCATCAAAGTCGACTTGCCGACATTGGTATAACCGACCAGGGCGACACGCACCAACTTGCCGCGGTTTTTCCTCTGCGCTACTTTCTGCTTATCGATATCAAGCAATTCTTTCTTCAAGCGTGAAATCTTATCGAGAATGATTCGCTTGTCCGTTTCCAACTGGGTTTCTCCCGGCCCACGCATGCCGACGCCGCCTCGCTGGCGCTCCAAGTGAGTCCATAAGCGGGTCAGTCGGGGTAACATGTATTTATACTGCGCCAATTCAACCTGTGTCTTTGCATTGGCCGTCTGCGCCCTTTTGGCAAAGATATCAAGGATCAGATTCGTCCGATCAAGGATCATAACCTGCAATTCCTTTTCAATATTACGAAGTTGCTTGGCCGAGAGCTCATCATCAAAAATCACCATCCCTATTTCATTCTCAACCACATATTCCTTGATTTCCTGCAGTTTGCCTGAACCGACAAAGGTTACCGAATTAGGCATGTCGAGCCTTTGGAAGAAGGTTTTGACAGGCGTCACTCCGGCTGTTTCCGCCAGAAAAGACAGCTCGGCAACATACTCCTTCGCCTTTTGTTCGTTCTGATTGGCAGTGATTAAACCGACCAGAACGGCTTTTTCCGTTTGCGCTTCCGATATTACAAATTCTTTCATACGGCAAAGATAATCAATAAAAAATTATATAACTTTACAGTTGTATATACTTTAAAACCAATACGAACTATGAAAACAAAACTTTTCTTATTTCTTCTCTGCGCTTTCGCAATAGATAAGGTCATTGCACAAACCGTTCCCGAACAATGGGCAACCTTCGTCAACAGCGAAGATAATTATCTTCTCTCGGACACTTTCCGCTTCCAAGGCTTCGAATCCTCGCCGGAAGATAACTGGGGTTATACTGTCAGTAATAGCGATAGCATTTCCATCTTCGATGCTTCCAAAGCAGGAATAAAAAGACAAGGAGGCAAGCATTCCATACGAATGAGGTTAAACAGTTGGATTAAAATGGATTCTTTCCCAACAAACGTATATAAAAGTCATAAAATGTTTTTAATATACGGATCAGATAGCCTGATGATGGGAGAAAGATTGGACATCTCATTTATTAGAAATGGGCAAAGAGATACGATTAAATTTATGGATATAAAAGCGAATAATACGACCTACTCTTATAAAAACCTAGGGTTCAAAGATAATCCTATCTCTTTTCAATTAATAACGACAAATCCGATAATAGAGAATTCCCTTTATGGTTATTGTTGCATTGACAGTCTCTTAGTAGAAGGACAGATAGAAAACTATTCTCTCTTTACCGGCGAAGGTGATTGGAACGATACGATCCGGTGGTCGCACCTACCTCCTGCGCGTCATCGAAGCGCTTTGGTGAAGGGGAAAATAACGGTCAGCCAACCTCTCTCCTGCCAATCCATCCTGCTCAACGAAGGAAGCATCCGGGTAAATTCTTCGCTACAAACGGATAGTCTGGCCTTCTACGGAGATAACATTTCTTTCGCTTCTTCGGGAGAGGTCCATATCCGGAAGGCGGTAACTTATCAAAAGACTTTTCCGGAGAAAGGTAAATGGTATTTCGTTTCCTTTCCCTTTGATGTATATCCTTCAGGGATCGATACGGCATTCACCCTCAAAGACGAAAAGGAAAGTGCAGGAGGAAATTATTTTTATATACAGGAATATAATTCAGAACAACGGGCCCAAAACGGAAACAAAACATCCAATTGGAAAGTAATCCCAACAGAAAATATGGAAAAGGACGACGAGCCTTTATTTAAGAAGAATACCGGCTATCTGATTGCTTTGGATGCTGCTTCCGATCGTCAAACAATCACTTTCTCCGCCACATCCGTACCGTCTTCCTTTGCTACGGAGGGAAGTATCCCTATCAATCCCGGGTTTGGAAAAAATCCGAAGGATAACGGTTGGTACCTCTGCGGAAATCCATTCCCCCATCCCCTTGCCTTGCGACAGTTAGCCGGCAATGATCAGCTCGAACCTTCTGTCTGGGTATATGACGGAGCGGGTTACCAGCCTTTCCCGATGGAAAGCGATTATGCCCTCCCGCCTTTCTCCGCCTTCTTTGTAAAAGCAAAAAATCAAACCGAATTAGTTATTCCGCCGGAAACAGTCTCAACAGAAAACTCCATTCTTATATCCACCCAGCATTCGCTTAATGATTCCCGGGCTGAACCGGTTGCCACCGGACAAATCCCCTCTCCGTCTATAAAGGTCTACTATCTCAACGGTTCCCTTCATTGGGAAGGAATAACGGAATCAAGCCGGATCTCCGTACTCGATATGAACGGGCGCATCCTCTTCTCCCAAAGAATGGATTCCGAAGATTTGTCGATTCCTTTGCCTCTTCTCCAAGGCATTTACTTCTTTTCGGCCGACAATAAGAGCCGGGTGATCCACCAAAAATTCAGGGTGGGAGAATAGATAGAAGGAATCAAATACGTTTCCGGATATACAGACTGTTGAAACGGATAATGCAAAAAGCAATATAGACATACAATAGATATTGGATGCCACCTATTTGATGAAGGTAAGCAATTGCATAAGCTGCCAGAAGTATTCCGGCAGTGATGCCTACTCCTTGCCCCAAACGATTGGACCAATCCAGTTTCCGTCCCCAGATCCTTGGGCGGAAAACCCAATTGACAGGAGCGGTGAATGCATTCAAAAGCAAGATGGAATAAGACATATATTCATAATTGACCCCGTTGAGGATAAAGAGGATCGCCGTCAGCCCGATCATCGCCCCGTAAAAGATTTTTCCGGAAGAGGTAGAAGGACTGGACGGCATATCCGTAGCCATAAATATGGCTCCCAACATCAATCCTCCCAGTGAAAAAGAAAGGCTGTTTCCTAAATAAAGCAGCAGGTAAAGGGGCAAACTGAAAGCCGCAAACAAGGCAAAAGGGATGTGCCAGGAAATGCGACGCCTAAACAAAAGATAAAGCCCTCCGAGCGTCAAAAACAGAATGGAATATTCCCCGATAGCTCCCGAAGGTCTAAAGAATAAGCCGTTCAGCAGTTCATTGTCGAAGAGATTGATTCCGGATAGATTAACCGCCGTCCGATCGTACCAGATACTACCCGAAGTCATGACGGTAGGGAAGAACACCGTCATAAACTCCCGACCGACCAATGCCGGATTAAAGGGATTCCGTCCCAATCCTCCCCATAGCAATTTACCGAACAAGACACTCATCGCTCCTCCGAAAGCGACGACATAAAGCGGCGTAAAGGCGCCGATTGTGCAGGAAAGCAAGATGCCTGTAACAATCCCCGAACCGTCCGTTACGGAGTTTTTCTTGCTCCAGAAGATCATTGAAAAGATAAACTCTGTTAACAAGGCGCTCCCGACAGCTACCAAGATCACCATGACCGGAACAAACCCGAAAGCAAAATAAGAAAAAACAAGGCAGGGAATCAAGGCAAGTATAACGTCGAACATCACTTTCGACGTACTGTCATTGGCTCTGACAAAGGGCGGATACTGTATTTTAACGGATTGCATGGGCTAATTCTTTTATTTTCTTTTTCCCTTCTTTTATACTCTGGATCAGCGGTACGTTACTCGGGCAAATATATTCGCAGGCCGCACATTCAATGCAATTACTCAACTGGTACTTTTCCAATTTAAAGAATTTTCCCGTACGGTATATTTCCTCGAACTTCATCGGCATCAGGTGCATCGGGCATACTTCCACGCAATAACCGCATGAGATGCAATTCTGACGCTCCACTACTTGTTTCCTGAATAGCAACAGACCGGAAGAGCCCTTGACAAAAGATGCATCCGGATATTCGACAAACTTTCCCATCATCGGCCCTCCCAAAACAAGTATCTTTCCCTCTGCCGAAAGATGCAACTCCTCCAACAGATGGGAGATGGGCGTTCCGACCTTGACCTCATAGTTTCCATAATGCAGGGATTCTTCACCGGAAAGGGTTATGAAACGGCTCACTAAAGGAATCCGGCGGGCGACCGCCTGATAGACGGAATAAATCGTTCCTACATTGTTGACAAGCACTCCCCTATCCCTCGGAAGTTGATTCCTCGGCAACTCAAAGCCCAATACCGACTGTATCAATTGTAATTCCCCTCCCTGGGGATATTCATTCGGAAGAATCTGCAAACGAACCAACGGATTTTCCGGAAGAAAGGGAGCAAAGACTTTCACCAACTCCTTATTCTGTTCTTCCAAGGTAATCACGATTTGCTCCGCCTGAAGTACTTTGTTTATAATCCGGATTCCTTCGAGCAGTTCACCGGTATGTTGCTCCATCAATGCATAGTCGGCGGTAAGATAAGGTTCACATTCCGTCCCGTTGACTATCAATGTATGAATCCGCTTCCCATCCAAAGTATATTTAAGTGAAGTAGGGAATTGCGCTCCCCCCTCACCGACGATACCGGCTTCCCGGATTAATCCTATAATCTCATCCGGACTCAATTCTTCCCAGCGAAAGATCGTACGTTCTTCCTCCGTCTCTTTGAAATCATTTTTTATAAATAGAGTAGGAACGGCTGTTCCGTCTGCCAGCGGATAGTCTTCAATCGCTTGCACCACTCCGGAAACCGGAGCATGGATATTGGCAGACAATCCCTTATGGGCCTGTCCTATAAGCTGGTATTTCTTTACCTTTTCCCCGACGGAAACCGTCGGAAGGGCTGCCTGGCCTATCTGCTGAAGAAGCGGAACATACAAGACGGGAGCGTCTTTTATCTGCCGGATCTTTTCCTTCTTGGTCATTCCCTTCATTGAAAAGATATGCATTCTCATTTTTCTCCTTTTATATATTGATTAAAACCCTTAGTAAACACCTTATTGTCATTTTCATCAATCATAAAGCCTTCTATTGGATAAAAGGAAGAAAGAAATTCCATCTTCTCCAGAAAACCACCGGCCGTCTGATTATATAGTCCCGTAGAAAGGATATCTCCCATGAGACAGTTTTCGGAAACAATTCCCACCTCCTTGTTTGCCGAGGAATAACCGGATTTGGGATCAAGGATATGCCCATACCGGCGACCTCCTATTTCCACGAAAGTCTTTGCCTGCGAAGAGGTGGAATAACACTGATTGCCTATATTGAGGCGGAATAAAATAGAATCATCCACCGGTTCCCTCACAATAATCTCCCAGAAAGGATGCCCTTCGTTATTGATCGCCCGTATGGTGCTACCCCCTGCATTAATGATCGCATCGTTGATCCCCAACTTCTCCATTCGATCTGTCAGGCAATCTACGGCATAAGCCTTGATAAATGATCCCGTAATGATTTCCTGTCCTTCCCCTATGCGAACTCTATTGCCTTCTATAATTATGTTTTTATAATTAATCAAAGGTTTCACCCGCCCGATCTCTTCCCGGGAAGGAACTGTGCGTTGATTTTCCCTGTAAAATCCCCAGAGACGGATAAGCGGCATGATCGTCGGATCAAAGTCTCCGTCCAGGCGATCCGATAAAGAAATGACCCGTCGCAATAAACGGATGGTTTCTCCATCCACCTCCACAAAATGTCCTGCGTGTTTATTAATTCGATCTATATAAGATCCCGGTTGGTAAGAATTGTATTTCCTATCGATTTCTTCCAATATCCCAAATAAAACATCAAACAACCTATCCTCATAAAAAACAGATATTTTAATCTTTATATGAGCATGAAACAAAAACCGTGTCTGTGCCTTATATAACAAACTCATCCCTTAATTCGTGCCGGATGCTTCTTCTGCCTTTTTCTCCGTTTCGATCACTACCGGCGCCTTTTCTTTTTTGGATTTGTCAACGGACGATTTATCTTTCTTCCCTTTGCCGGACTTTTGTGCAACAGGAACGGAATCTTTTTCCAACGAGACCGGCGTTGCCGGATTTGCTACCGTATCCTCTATACTTGTAGAATCTCCCGTTTCTTCGCCGGCAAGTTTATTTTCTTCTTCCTTGCTCACAAGATCCTGCGTTTCTTTAACCTTCGCATTATTGGAAGCATTCGCTATATAACCCCAAACAATCATAAACACTCCGAAAAAAAATAATCCGGCAGGCCTGATCCATTGATTAAAAAATGATTTCATATAAACTTTCTTACTAATAATAACCTAGCACTCTCATAGATAGAATAATATTCCTATCTGTTTTAAAACAGCAAAAATACTTTACTTGTTGTGATAACTTCCATAAAATAAGTTACAACTTTTCTTTTAAATAATGTCCGGTATATGAATCCGAACAGGCGGAAACCGCTTCCGGCGTACCGCAACAAACAAGGGAACCGCCCTCCTTGCCACCCTCGGGACCCAAATCGATGAGATAGTCGGCACATTTGATCACGTCCATATTGTGCTCGATAATCACTACCGTATGCCCTTTCTCTATCAATGCATTGAAAGCCTTCAACAAGGTTTTGATATCGTGAAAATGGAGGCCTGTCGTCGGTTCGTCGAAGATGAAAAGCGTTGACTGCTGTTTTTCCTGTCCCAAATAGTAAGCCAACTTTACCCGTTGGTTCTCGCCGCCCGAAAGCGTGGAAGAAGTTTGCCCCAGCTTTATATATCCCAATCCGACCTCCTGAAGAGGCAATAGTTTTTTTACAATCTTTTTCTCCTGGGAATCGGTCTGTTTTCTAAAAAACTCGATCGCCTGGTCTACCGTCATCTCCAGTAGATCATAAATATTTACGCCGTGATATTCTACATCCAGTATTTCCTGCTTGAAACGTTTTCCATGGCAGGCTTCACAAGTCAACGTTATATCAGCCATGAACTGCATCTCTACGGTAATCTTTCCTTCGCCCTTGCACTCTTCACAGCGGCCTCCTTCCTTGTTGAAAGAAAAATAAGCCGACGTATATCCCATCTGCCTGGAAAGCGGTTGGTCTCCATAAAGCTTGCGGATCTCATCGTAGGCGCCTATGTATGTGACCGGATTCGAACGGGAACTCTTCCCTATCGAGTTCTGATCGACAAATTCTATGCTTTCAACCAAATGCAGGTCACCGGTAATACTGTTACAATCCACTCCCAAACTAACGGAATGATCCAAAGCCCTTTTAACTCCCTCGTAAAAAATATCCCGTACCAGCGTACTTTTACCCGAACCGCTTACCCCGGTTACCACCGTCATTACATTCAAAGGAAACCGGACATCTATTCCTTTCAGGTTATTCCTGCGCGCTCCCTTTATCTCGATATAATTGTTCCACGGACGGCGGAACGGAGGCACTTCAATCCGATCCTCGCCTGTCAGGTATCTCACCGTATAGCTGTTGCTGTTCAACTGCAAATCCTTTATTGATCCCTGATAGACGACCTCTCCTCCCAGCCGGCCGGCTTTCGGGCCGATATCGATGATATAATCCGCCGCCCGGATAATCTCCTCGTCGTGCTCCACGACCACCACCGTATTGCCCAACTGTTGCAATTTACGCAATACGTCGATCAATAAGTGCGTGTCCCTCGAATGCAATCCGATGCTCGGTTCATCCAAAATATAAAGCGAACCTACCAAACTGCTTCCCAATGAAGTCGCTATATTTATCCGCTGGCTTTCCCCGCCTGAGAGAGTGGATGACAAACGATCCAAGGTTAGGTATCCCAGTCCCACATCCAAAAGAAACTGTATGCGGCTGTTGATCTCCGCCAGCAAACGCTTTGCTATCGCAGCATCCGTCTCATTCAGTTCCAAGGTATCGAAAAAATCTTTCAGTTCGGTAATAGGAAGCGAAACCAAATCCGCGATGTTCTTTCCCCCCACATGCACATATAAGGCTCCGGGTTTCAAACGGCTTCCCTTACAAGCAGGGCAAATGGTCTTGCCACGGTATCGGGCCTGCATCACGCGGTATTGTATCTTATAGAGATTTTCTTCTACAAATTTGAAGAAATCATCGATCCCATGCACACCTTTAGCCCCGTGCCAAAGCAAATCCTTTTCTTTTTCAGTCAGATCATAATAAGCCCGATGAATCGGAAAGTCATATTTCGCACTGCTCCGTATGAATTCCCGTAGCCATTCGCCCATCACTTCGCCCTTCCAGCAGACCACTGCCCCTTCATAAACCGAAAGGCTTTTATCGGGAATAACCAGGTTTTCATCAATGCCCAATACTTTGCCGAAACCTTCGCAAACAGGGCAGGCTCCTATCGGATTATTGAAATTAAACATCCTGTCCGTCGGTTCCTCAAAAATTATACCATCGGCTTCAAAACGCTTGCTATATTCTAATAAGACGGTCTCCCCAGGCAAGAAAACACGAATTTTACAACTATCCTGCCCTTCATAGAAAGCCGTCTCCGCAGAATCGGCCAGACGCGTTTTCAGTAACCTATCGTCCGACACCGTCAAACGGTCGATCAGTAATTCTATTTCCTTTGCTTTTAACAGCTTCTCATCTCCCAATACCTCATAAATGCGATAGATTGTCCCGTCTATTTCCAGGCGGGTGTATCCCTCTTTCTGAAGAATTGTCAACTGCTCCTTCATGGTGCGCCCTTCGGGTACGATAACCGGTGCGTAGACGGCAAAGCGAGTTCCTTCCGGATAGGCCAATACTTCTTTTACGGCATCGCTTACCTGATGCTTTTTTACTTCTTGTCCGGAAACAGGGGAGATTGTCTTCCCTATCCTTGCAAACAATAAACGCAAATAATCATAAATTTCAGTTGAAGTTCCCACCGTGGAGCGCGGATTACGCGAATTTACCTTCTGCTCGATGGCAATAGCGGGGGGGATTCCCTTGATGTAGTCGCATTCCGGTTTGCTCATGCGTCCCAGAAACTGGCGGGCATAGGCGGAAAGGCTCTCTACATATCTTCGCTGCCCCTCCGCATACAACGTGTCGAAGGCAAGCGATGATTTTCCACTTCCGGATAATCCGGTAATGACTACCAATTGGTCCCGCGGAATGGCTACATCTATATTTTTTAGATTATTTACCCTGGCTCCCTTAATAAGGATCTCCTTATCAATACTCTTTTTAGTAACTGACATACCTATTTTTTCCCATTTTTTTAGAAAGGACAAATATACGAAAAATCAATCCGTTCTGATTGATCCTCTTTTATACAACTTATAGGATTCCTTTTTCCTTTTAATTTAACAAAAATGTATGGGTTTGTTCACTTTTATGAAACAATAAAGGGAGACATTTGTACTGTAAACATTTTACTACAAGAAACACTTTTTTGATTGAACTATAAAAGAAGATCTAATAAGACCACATTGTATCTCTAAAATTCTCTTTTGATCCTTTTGCTTTTGGTAAGTAGAAGGATTTTTTTTCTTTTCCTAATCATTTTATTGCAAAGCTTTCCGTCCAATCCATTCCTGTAAAAGCAACTTTCTTCAGAACTTCCATCGGAAAGAAGTATTTATATCCGTTTTATCAGCTCCCTCTATCTCTTCCAGATCACTGCCTATCACATCACGATCTAAATAATGCGTCCACCCTATTTTCGCTGACAAATCCATCCTATCTGCTACTTCCCAATGGAATACGGAAGAAAAACGAATGCCTTTCCCATAAAAAGAAGGCAAAGCAAAAGCATATAAAAGATTCTTTTCCCTTGAATAAACCCTGCTATCATAATCGTCGGTTTTGAAATAAGCTGCATAAAAATCTATTTTAAATGGAAATTTCTCCGGATTCCACCCGCTATTCTGGGAAAAAATCCATCCATAGCTCTTTTCCTTATCCGTTTTAATGTAACAAATACTTTCTACAGAAGTGCGCATCGTAAAAGAGGAGGAAAGCAAATAACTGACTTGTCCGCGCACCCGATGTTGTTCATAGGGCAAAATCCGTATTTCCCCCTCTTTATTTTTGCCATTCTTTTCTTTTTTCCTGTAGGTATAGTTCATTGAGAAAGAAAATCCATTCGCTTTCGAATAGTCGGACTGTATCCTGCATTCCCTGCCTTTCGAAGGGGCATCTATCAAATATCTCAACCAGGGAAAGCGGAATAAATCGGCATAGGCAGAAAATTTCCAATAAGAGAAAGGATTGGACTGTATGCCTATATAAACTCCTTCCTCATTCTGTATCATGGTATTCTGAGAGACTGTATTTGCAAAATAGGCTTGGTAACGCCGGCTGTAATTTCTATACAGGACCAGTCCCGATAAATAGGAGAATGGCGTAAATTGGATTCCATCTATTGTCGCCAAGGCTTTATTTTCGGAAATGGCTGTTTCGCCGTAGAACTTTACGAAACGGTTCTTCCAAAGGTAATCCACACTCGCATTACTGTTCTTTTTCCCGCGGAAATAGTAGCGGTTATAAGGCTTTAGCTTCGGATTTACCCGGAAGCCCCCATAGTCATAAGTTATTCCCGTTATGCCAATGGCTAAATCAGGACTTGCGTAGCGGATATTTCCTCCCATCGTATGCATTGTAAATCTATTTTTCTTTTCTATATCCAGGGGTACACGATGAATCCCATCTGTTTTTAAAGAAGTGATCTCATTATCTCCATTGACTGTCGCATCCATTCCTCGGAATGAGTAAAACAAACTGAAATCCAATTTATGAGAAGAAACGGTAACGCCGATTCCTCTGAAAAAATCCGTTTCATTGGTTGAGAAATGACGGCGGAAACCATTGTTCCGTTGTTCGGGCTGAAGCATTAAAGAACTCTTCCAAAAAGAAATATCGTTACTTACTACTAATCCTTGTCCGAAAGAAACTTTATAATCACCAATAGCCAATGACTTTAATGCTCCCATATCTTTTAGAAAAAGATGAATCGAATAAAAGTCGTATCCTATATGCTCTTTCCTGAGAAAAGGTTCCCCGCTGTCCTTTTCCCCGCAAAATCCGAATTGTAACCGGTCACCGAATGCATAGGAATAACGGAAGGAATGATAAAAAGGTTCTCCTAAATATTTCAGGTTAGGATACTTCCTGAGAATACTATCCGGCTGGTATTTATACCCTTTCTTTTCCTGAAGCCCCCTATCGTAACGAATATGAATTTCAGTCTTACCTCTCTCCATCAGGTTTTTTAAAGTAAATGACTTTTGTTCCTCCTTCCATTCTCCTACATAAACAAAGGGAAGCAGCAGAGAAATCGTTTCAAAATCCAATGATTCTATATTTTTCAGTTCGTAAATAGTGGCCCATTTCCCATACTTCTTCTTATAAAGAATGATATCCTCTATTTGCCTGTCGGATAAAAAAGGGAGCCGTCTTAACTCGCTTATACTTATTTCATTCAGATCCGTCGGATGATCGGCCCAATAGGAAAGTTCCGTAAATAAAGTTTCCATCTGCTCTTCATTCTCATTTTCGACAGCCATCTCTTCCAGATAATCCATCCATCGGGCAGATTGTTGTGCGTTCAGCCGGAAAAACATAAAACAAAAACATTCCAATAAAACAACCAATTGTTTTTTCATAGCAGTAAGGTTAAGGTAAACAATAAACTAATCAAATGACAAATAAGGAACTAAGCGAAGAGAATCGGCTTCTGTAAATTCCTCTAATAGTTTCATATCCTTCCACCCGCTGATACCTCCTTTTCGTTTCCTCAATTTCAAAAGGATACTGACTTGTTCACGGTTCAGATAGGGATGGCGCCGTAAAGAGTCTGCCGGCAAACGGTTTATCGGCCATTTATTTATCAGTTTTACATCCGCAAAAAACCAGGGAGCAATCGATTCGAAACGTTCCTCATCCATCCCATAGATTTCTTTCAACTGATTAACGGAAGCATAACCTCCCAACAGGTTTCTGAATTTTATGATTCTCCGCGCAAAGTAACTACCTATTCCCGGTACCTTCTTCAAAATTGTCGTGTCCGCTGTATTCAACTCCACAATAGTTCCGGGCGGAAATTTTTCCTGCTTTTGATAAGGCTGGTACGAACGATGTAACCGCTCTACCCTTTCAGACACTGTCTCTTTCCGTAAAGATAGGTTTTCTTCTTTCGTAGAAACCTGTTTTCCGGCGGACGAAAGGTTGGTTGGAATTGCTCCCCTGACCGTATCGGAAGCAACAGAAGAATTAGCAGCAATAATCGTTCTTTTATCTGTCGAATAAAGAATAATTCCTGCAATAACAATCAAACACAGGAGTACGAGCAATGCGATCCTTTCTCCCTTGGAGAAATAAAAGAAATCACGCCAAAACATAGTATTTTAATTAAGGTTATGGTATAAGTTATCGGTATCCTTCTATTTATCTATGATTGTTCCATCTATCATATGGATAATCCGATCCGTATCAGCAGCCAATTGTTCGTCATGAGTTACAATCACAAAGGTCTGATCCATTTTGTCTCGTAACTCGAAGAACAAGGCATGCAATTCTTCCTTATTTTTTGTATCCAGGCTTCCCGAAGGTTCATCCGCCAAAATCACTGCCGGATTATTGATCAAGGCCCTCCCTACGGCAACCCTTTGCTTCTCTCCGCCGGAAAGTTCAGACGGCTTATGCGTCATCCTGTCCGTCAGCTTTAAAAACTGAAGTAACTCTTTTGCCTTCTTTTCGGCAACCGAAGCTTTTTCCTTAGCTATTAAAGCCGGAATCATCACATTCTCCAATGCTGTAAACTCCGGAAGCAATTGGTGAAACTGGAAAACAAAACCTATATTTTTATTTCTAAAAGAAGAAATATCCTTTTCTTTCAGGCGAAAAGGGTCTATACCATTAACAAGAACAGTTCCCTGATCCGGCTTATCCAAAGTACCTATAATCTGCAAAAGAGTTGTTTTCCCAGCTCCGCTGGGCCCTACAATCGATACAATCTCTTTTTTATTGATAGAAATATCGATGCCTTTCAGTACTTGAAGCATCCCGAAGCTTTTGGTAATACCTTCTGTTTTTATCATCTTTTAAATACATAAATAGATGTATGCAAAAATAGAGAAAACAATTTACAAAAGGTTTAATTTTCATTGCCAATCTTTTAAAGCTGTCTTACCATAGCAAAGAAACCTTAGAGTATTTATCATACAGATGTATACTCTCTGTCATTCCTTACTAAACACAAGTAACTGTTTGACGGCTATAGAACACGTGTTTGACAGATGTGAAACACGTGTTCTATATTCGTCAAACACCTGATCGAATTAACCGGTCAGGCAAACGCAGGATTTTACTCTTCCGCTTTTAATACTTTTCCACCGATAAGTATTATCTTATTATCTTTTAAAAAAATTCAAAACAGAAAATGGTAGTCATAATGGCTTGTTGAAAGCGTTGATAGTTTTTCATTCCTATCATTGCTTATGTCGTTATTAAGAATTTAAATTCAATAATGAAAAGGTTATGAACAAGTAATGAATATAGTAGATTATTGGTAATATGTATATTATATTGATTTATCTATTTTTTGTTAATATAGCTGCGGTGAAGAAAAAAAATGAATTTGAGCATTTGAAAACAGTCGATAAGATGAGTTCATAAAATCTCTATAAAAAATAGTAATTATTTCGTAATAATATCGTAATAATTATATACGGAAATAATATTAGGACATGAAATAGTATGAGCGAAATTTTATTCACTAGTTATCTACTCTCTATTAACAAGTTTTCAAAGGTGATTATTGAAAACTTTTAGCGCGATGCTCGGATTAAATAAGACTGTATATTTTATTCACAATGATTTCGTTTCTTACTAAAACGATTTCTGCGCTACATATACTGCTTCGTTTGGAATTCGTTGTTTTAAAACCGATTGCTAAAAAATATTTAATTGATAATAATCAAATTATCTCTTTTTTATACCTTTTATAATTTTAGTTTCTCCTCCTTTGGTTTGTAAACGGAAAAAATAATTACCTACAGGCAATGAACTTGTATCGATTACATCCGAAGGAAAATCTATTTGAAGAGCCAATCGTCCGGCGGAAGAATATATGCTAACCTGACGGATCTCTTCCGTACTGATTAACTGCACTTGGTTTGAGAATATGGTAGGGACTATATTTAATTGATTCTTTATTAAATCAATATTTTCATTGGCTACAGGTACAGGATCGCTTTCCTTTCCCTCTTCCATCCCATAGAGAGCGGTTACGTAGTAGATATGATCACTGCCATCTATATTTTTATCTGTATATTGGGTAGGATTCGGCGGAATGGTTGAAATAAGATTATTATCCCGGTAAATCTTATATCCTGTGAGTTCGGGGAAAGCAGCCGGCAAGGAACTTTGGCTCGTGGAAGTCGTTTTTATGCTTTCATTCAATGAAGAAGGAATAGATTTTAATAAGGCAGTTTTACTAGTTTTGCTTTTTTGAATAGAAAGAGCAGAGGAATAACTACTTGTTTTTAATTCTCCTTCCTCCGATGAAAGAATAGCTGATAAATAAAAGTTATTATCAAAATCATTATCATATAAACTTTCCCAGGTAGTTCCGTCAAGGGAGAATATATCTCCTTTGCCGGCAATGCTTGGTCCGTTATCGATAATGGCCGGGTAATCTTTTTCACCATACTTTGAGGCATAGAAGGAAACTATCAAATTTTTTGAAGAATCTAAAACGAATGGAGTCGTAAGGACAACATTATAAAAATGATCAATTTTTAAATTAGTAAGTGTTTGCCTGTATCCCTCTCCACCCTGGGTAATATACAGTACATAATCTGTGTTCTCCATAGGAATGAAGTTCACCGAAATAATTGTTTTTTTATGCAAAGAGGCTATTTCGGTTTTATCCCATCGTTGCCCGAAATAAAAGGGAGTTCCTCCGAATCCTATTTTAAATAGGCTGTCTTCGTCGTTTCTCCAATAAATATTTTGTGTATATACGGGAGCTTTCCAATTCAAAGTTATTTCTGTTGCATTTATACGTTTGGCCGTTAAATCAGTAGGTTGTTTGTACTCTGTTATATAGATGGAAGTAAAAACAAATGAAGATTCGTTTCCGTCTGAGTAAACAGCTGAGACGCTATAGGTTTGTGAACCGTATTCGGGAGAGGAATCCACAAAACCGGTTGTTTCGGTTGAACCTATAAAAGTATTATTTGCATAGACATTATAATAGCTGACGGAAAGCGATGTTACCGGGGCGGTCCAGTTCAAAGTAACTTTTTGGTTGGCGAAAGAAACCGTAAGATTAGTAGGTGTTGGATTAGAAATATTGGCATATCTTCCCGCTAAAGTTGTCGCTGAACCTTTTCCTATAGGATCCAGATAGATGTCCATCCGTGTAGAATCCGTCGGATATTTATCCCAATGATAGCTGAGTTTTCCGTAAAGGTTGTCGCCCTCCGGTATAGTACATTCGGAGTTTCCTCCCGTAAGGCTGCCTACTACCAATTTACTTTCATTAAAGAGAGGAGATCCGGAAGATCCCCCTTCCGTTATGGAATGTCCGTTGGTTGTTTCGACAAAAATTACATCCCAATGGGCATTTTTTGTTCCTGTTGTTCCATTCGTACCATTGAATGTATAACTTTTGGCCGGCTTGTTGAAGGTCGAAATCTTTTTGTAATCTCCTTGCGGGTGATGGATGGAAACTCCTGACTGTGCAGGCGTATCCCTCCGGTCCCATCCGTTATAGTAAACGTTATAGCTTTCGGGAATAGACGTATTCAACAAAAGAAGTAAGCCGTCCGATCCGCTTTGAATCGGAGTATAGGCGATGCGCTTGCATCCTACCATCGTTTTGTAAATTATTGGGAGCGAAGTATTGTCACAACTTTCCCGCTCCAGATGAAAATAGAAAGCCCATTTTTCCATATCAGCAGCCGAAGCAACGGTAGATTCATTCATAGAACAATGGTATGCTGACAGGATATAAGGTTTTAAGTCTTCCGCCGTATTGTTTAAAAGAGAAGCGGAACAGATATATGAACTGTTTCCTATTTTTTGGATGGTATGGCAAACTCCCTTTTTCTCCGCTTGCCAGGCATTGCCTTCTTCACAGTTGATATTGACTTGGCAGGATCCCGAAGTACTCTTCAAAGAAGAAGCATTATGACTGATGTATAAATGATTATATCCATAACCGATTCCTTCTATTTCTATCTGAGGCTCTTCTCCGCTTTCGGCCGGTACATATTCGAGAATGAGATCGTCTCCGGCTATAAATTCAGTGGCAAAACCACTGGTCTTGGGAGGATTGGTTTGGTAAGTATAGGCTCCCAATACCTGGCTTTTTTCCATATTATAGATGAAAAGCTTACCTCCTTGGGGAATGTAAAAGCGTTTGTAGTAAAGCATCAAAGCAATGGCGTTTTTAGCCTGGATACGAAGTTGGCAGACTTTTTGTCCGTTGGCCAACGTAACCCATTGGCCTGAATCTTGGAGATTCAATTCGGCCGGAAGGATGGTAGCTACTTTCAAAGGAGCCCCTTGGGATACCTTCCATGCGTCTACTGTCTTCAAGTCTTCAACGCTGAAGTCAATAGGTATGGAACGGGCGGCCACAGCGCTTTTCAATAAGGATGTATGTTCGAAACTGGGAGGAATGCCTCCTTCACTAATTTGCGACGACAGCATAAAAGGAAAGTACAAAAACAATCCCAATATATAGGTGATAGGTAATAATTTCTTTTTTATCATGTTTATATCTTAATATAAATTTGTTTTTTGTAGAGGAAATATCCCGGAATCCAGTTAATCGTGACGAAGAAAATAGCCCAGGCCAATGAACCTCCGTAATTACCGAATAACGGAAAAAAGAGATTGTCTGTCATGAATCGTGTTACGCCGATAAGGCTGAAGACAGTAGAGAGCATAGATCCCTGCACATAGAGATATAGAGGATTGATACCGAACGATTCGAAGAAAAGCGACCATTTCCGCTTTTTATTGATGTCGATGATCCAGATGAGCAATGCCAAAAATTGGGATGCAAATCCGCAGGTAGTCAAAGCAAAAGTACTGCTCCATATTTTTTTATTGATAGGACAGGCATAATTCAATAAGAGTCCGGCAAAGAGAAGGATCGTTCCGTAAATGAATAATTGACGGATAATCCGTTCGTTATCTTTTTTACTCATCAGGATGATGCGTCCTGCATAAAATCCGAGGAGTACGTGGCCTATGCTGCCGATACAACTCAGCAATCCTTCCGGATCGAAAGCGATTCGCGTCCCGTCCGCCAACGTATCGTGGTACATATGCGTTTCCCCCAGGATAGCCCGGTCTATTACGGCAATGAGGTTGCTTTCGCTTAAGGTGAGGCTGTCCGTTGCAGTCAGTAGGACGGCGTAAAAAAGCAAAATACCTCCGGCGACATGTAAAAGATATTTATGATTGATGGACAGTCCGATAAGCGATCCGAAGCCATAAGCTAGCGCAAGCCGTTGCATTACCCCTAGAATACGCAGGTTTTCAAAACCGGTAAAACCGTTCCGGCAGAGATGGCCGAATAAGTTGAGGCCAAATCCGACAAGAAAAATCAATGCCGTTCTTTTAAGTATTTTCCGGACACTTTCTCTTGAAAGTTTAAAATCATATTTCTTAAGGGATAGAAACATGGAAACTCCCATGATAAACATGAAGAAAGGAAAAACCAGGTCGGTGGGCGTCAATCCGTCCCAAGGCATGTGGCGGAGAGGGGTATAGACATATTGCCAGGAGCCCGGATTATTAACCATGATCATACCGGCGATTGTAATGCCTCTCATCACATCGAGAGAGAGCAGTCTTCCTTGAGTTGCCATAATTTTATATTAGAATGAAACATATATGAGAATCATTGTTACAAATATATTGATTCTGTTTTTCATAGAATAATGATTGATGTTAAAAGAGATTGGATCGTATGAAAACGATTTCATATTATTTTAGTATATTTGCTATGCAAATCTTGAAAAAAGCTTCCTTGTGGCAAATTTTGAAATAAAAATAATTGGTTGTGGATCGGCCCTGCCTACCACCCGTCATTTACCTACCTCCCAAATTATCGATTTGAGAGAGAAAATCTATATGATCGATTGTGGAGAAGGTACGCAATTGCAAATGCGCAGGATGCATATCAAATTCAGCAAGATCAGTCACATTTTTATTTCGCATATTCACGGGGATCATTGCTATGGATTACCCGGTTTGATCTCTACCTTAGGTATGCTTGGGCGTACGGGTGAGTTGATGATCCACGGTCCGAAAGAAGTGGAGGATTATCTGCGGCCAGTCTTGCAAACTACCTGCAACCGCCTACCCTATCAGGTCTGCTTCAATTGGGTGGATACAACCAAACATCAACTGGTGATGGAAGATCGTTCGGTTTCCGTTTACAGCATTCCATTGAAGCATCGCATCGCTACCAGTGGATATCTTTTTGTTGAAAAGCCTTCGGAGCCGCATTTGATCAGTGAGATGATCGATTTCTACAAAATACCTATCAAAGAACTTCAATACATCAAGCAAGGCGCTGATTATGTTACGCCGGAAGGGGAAGTCATCCCTAATGAACGATTAACCCGCCCGGCGGATCCACCCAAACGTTATGCTTATTGTTCCGATACGGCCTACCAGCCGGAAATCGTTCCGATTATAAAGGAGGTGGATTTGCTGTATCATGAGGCTACTTTTGTAGAGGCGGATCTTCCCCGTGCAAACCAAACCTATCATTCCACGGCCCGGCAGGCCGCAAAGATAGCCCAGAAAGCCGGGGCCAAACAATTGGTTATCGGCCATTATTCGGCCCGCTATGAAGATACCGCCCTTTTGCAACAGGAAGCCGACTCGGTCTTTCCCGGAACCATCCTGGCGGAAGAAGGGATGATGATCTCCCTACGATAAAAAAATAGGTAAAAAGCTATATTCTGGAGATTATTTTGTATGTTTGTAGCATATTAGGAGTGGAATATATGGTAAAAAAATTTCTACTTATTTGTATATGCGGATTCTTATCTTTCCCGGTTTTGATGCAAGCGCAGAAATCGGTAGCGACGACGCATAGCCTTACCATCCAGTCTACCGATTCGATTGAGATCATAGTGGCAGATAACCGGATTATTATCAATAATGCGCCGATAGGCAGCAAACTTCAGATTTATAGCGTAGTCGGTGTAAAGGTAAAGGAAATTGAAATCAAACAACCTTCCGGCGAATATCTTCTTAATATTGCCAAGGGATATTATATTATCCGTATCGGCGAAACCGTTCGGAAAATAGCCATTCGCTAAATACTTCCTTCTTATTTTACGACCAGGATCTTGCTGACGACTCCTTCATTTCCTTCCGGAGTGGCAGCGAGGACAAGATAGATACCGGTAGAGACACGTTCGCCCTTGCCATTGCGGCAATTCCAGGTGGCTTGCCCCCCTACGGATTTAGTCTGATAGATCAGATTGCCGTTGATGTCCGTTATTTTCACATTCGAATCCATCATTAATCCGGTGATTGTTACCGGACCGTCAAAGTCCGGACGTACCGGATTGGGATACGCATAGACATCCGAATAGTTGCTGCTGGCTTCCGTTCCTTCCGCCATATAGGAAGCAATGCCTTTGTCGGTTCCGAAAAAGACTTCTCCCGTACGGTCATTAATTGCAATGCTTTGAATGGTATTGGAAGGAAGGGGGGAATTGGTGGTCGTGAAGTTCTCGATCGTTTCTGTTCCGTCAGCACTTAGTAGGAAAACGCCGGAACTGCTGGTTCCCAACCATTTCCGGTTTCCTCCGTCGACGGCAATCGTCGTAACGCTTTCCCCGTCTAAAAAGGCATAGGGAAGGCCGTCATCTCCCATGCGGATGATGCGTGAAAAGAAGGCCGATCCATCGGTAGTGAGGACGCGCTTCGGGTTGGAACATAGGATAGGGCCCTTATTGCTGCCTATCCAGATCACCCCATTTTTATCCTCAACCATGCAATAGAATTCACTGGCGGAAATAGTTTCGTTGGTTACAGTGATAAAAGCGTTGATATTCTTGTATTGGTCATCGGAAGGATCGTCAGCGGTTCCGTTCGGATTCAAAACAAAAAAACCGGCAGGTGCTTTACTGGTACGAAAGATATTAACCCAGACATGTCCTGCAGAAGTAATCAGGATTTTGTCCGTCATATCGTTGTTTCCCAAGTAAGGAAGCCCTGTCAGGGTTCCGTCCGCTTTTAATATTTTAATTCCGTTTAATTGGCTGTTGGAATTGGTCATCCAAAGGTTCCCCTCTTTATCAAAAGCAAGCCCTTCTACACGGACCGTACTCGAAGGGTCTCCCCCTTCATAATATTCTAATCCGTCTTTTGAACCATATAATTTAACGAAAGCGTTCTCTTTGAATTCAAGCAGACCTTCTCCAAAAGAGGAAATAAAGAAATGTCCCGTATCTTTCGGATCGATGGCGATATACATGAAATCATAGCATACGACACCGGCTTGTCTGTTTATTTCGTTCTCATCGAAGCTATACCAAGTATCGTTTTGGTAAGTCATTAACGTTCCCGGATTGTAATAGGGCACACCCCGTCGTCCGCCACCGGTGACGTAGAGTTTCTGGTCTTGAAAGGCCATGTAAGCTGCTAAATTACGTTTCGGACTATTTGTTTGGAGATCGGAGAGGAATACTTCGTATTGATAGGGGCTTTTGTATTGGTAACCGCTTAGCCCCTTGCTTCCGCCGGCAATCCAATATTTTCCTCCTCCGAAAGAAGAAACACCTTTTACGATCTGTGCGTTCACGGTTTCAAAAGATGTCAGGTCGTATAATACATAGAAATTAGTGGAAGAATAAGCCAAGAGGCGGTCTCCTTCCAACAACATGTTCTGAATATTGTTGGTTCTCAGTATATTTATTATCTCTCCGTTTGCGTTTTGATAGTAAATTCCATTTCCCGCTACACAAAAGCAGAGGACATTTTTATAGAGGCTTATCTGGACAATGTTCGAATCGGAAAATTCGGGAGAATTCAGCGAATAAAGCTTCCAGTTATTCGGGTCGATCAGGTTGTCTCCGATAGCCGCCCGGAAGATCCCGCTGCTGGTAGCGGCATAGATGAAGTTATCTTTCATGCAAACCGACCGGGTCGGCTTGTTTAGGCGATAGGTTTCTACCACCTCCCCTTTCGACAGGTCGAGAACCAGAATGCCGAATTGAGTGGAAAGGTAAGCCAATTTATCTTTAAAATAGATGGAGTTGACCTCTTTGTCCGGGATAGACGTACTGTTCTTAAGGTCGGGAACATTCTTTATTCCTTCCTCCCCCATGATATCGATGTTCTGGTTGGCATACACGATTAAAAGGCACTTCGCTGTCGTATTATAGCGGATATGACTGATCTCCGTATCGTTTAGCCCGGTTTGCCTGGAGTAGAAACTTACTTTGCCGTCTTCTTTCCCATAGCTGAAGAGGCTGCCGTTGGAAATGGCGAAGACTTGCTGGGAGGCTTCTGCTACCGCTGTCGTTTCATAGTAGGCGAAATGCATTCTCCATTCGCCGATCGCCTGGGCGGAAAGGCCGGACAGGATGCCTGTGAAGCATAATAAGAAATAGATGATTCTTTTCATTTTATACAGATATTTTGGATAAGAATTCACCCATCTTCCTGATGGCAAGGGCCCGGTGGCTGATTTTATTTTTCGATTCGTTTCCCATTTCGGCAAAGGTTTGGTCATATCCCTCGGGGACAAAGATAGGATCGTAACCAAAGCCGGCGGTTCCCCATCTTTTTTCGGTTATATGTCCATTGATAATCCCCTCGAAGAGGTATTCCCGCCCTTCTAACAACAAAGCGATTATCGTATGAAAGCGGGCCTTCCGATTGCTTTCTCCCTCCAATTCCCGGAGCAACTTTTGCATATTGGCTTCCGAGTCATGGGCGGGGCCGGCGTAGCGGGCGGAGTAAACGCCCGGTGCATAGTCCAATGCCTCGACCTCCAGTCCGGTGTCGTCGGCAAAGCAGTCTTTTCCATAATGTCTTTTAACATAATATGCCTTTTGCAGGGCATTTCCTACCAGTGTTTCGGCTGTTTCCGGAATTTCTTCCAGGCAATGGATATCCTTTAGGCTGGCAAGCTGTACGTGTTGGCCGAGGAGCGCCTTCGCCTCCTCCAATTTATGGGCATTATTAGTCGCAAAAACGATTGTTCTCATCCTTTTGTTTTTATAAAAAAAGCACTTTTGTCACGAATATATAACGGACAAAAGTGCTTTTAATTGTTTTTTGGGAGGTTTATGTTTTCATCTGGTCGAATCCCTCTCCATAAACGCCATGCACATTACTTTGCGAAATAAAGGCATGGCTGTCGATGGCTTTGATCATCCGGAAGATCGTGATGGATTCGGTCTTCTTGGCCAAAAGGACAATCACTTTAATCGGTTTTTGGGAATATCCCCCTTCTCCGTCCAGCAGAGTACATCCCCGATGTAAGTCTTTGATGATTCGTTCTACGATCTCGTCATATTTTTGGGAGAAGATAAGAAATTGTACGGACTGGCGGTTGGCGTTCAGCACGGCATCCAGAATATAATTATTGACGACCATTTCAACGAATCCGTAAACGATTTTCTCTACATCCTGGAAAATGAGATAGGAAGAACTGATGATGATCAAATCACAAAACAGTAAGGCCCTCCCGATCGAGATGTTCTTATATTTATTGATGATCATTCCGATAATATCAGTACCGCCCGTGCTGCCGTTGGCCGAAAAGATGAGCCCCAATCCCCCTCCGCAGATACAACCTCCGATAATGATCGACATAAAAGGCTGGTCGTCGATAATAGGTTTGCCTCCCAGCAGCCATTCAAAGAGCGAAAGGGAGAAAGAGAGGGCGAATACACCGAAAATAGTATTCAGTATAAATCTCAATCCCATGATTTTATAGGCAATGGCAAGCAGGAGGACATTGACCACTAAATAAGAGATGGAAACCGGAATCTTTGTTGTGAAAAAGATCAGGGAACAGATACCTGTCAAGCCGCCGGGAACCACTTCGTTCGCAAGGATGAAGCCGTTGAAACCAAAGCCGAAAAGCAGTGTTCCGACCAGTATCAGCACATAGTCCCGAATCGGGTGATAGATACTTGCGAATGATTTCATTAAAGTACTATATTTACAATTTTCTGAGGAACGACAATCACCTTCTTAGGGATTTTTCCTTCAATCCATTTGGCTGAATTTTCATGGCCCAACGCCGCTTTTTCCACCTCTTCCTTCGGCAGGTCAGCCGGCAATTGGATCGTAAAGCGAGCCTTTCCGTTGAAGGATACCGTATAAGTCGCCGTGTTTTCAACGAGGTATTCCTCTTTGAATTCAGGCCATGCGGCGTCACAAACGGTGGTCGTATTTCCTAATACATGCCATAATTCTTCGGAAAGGTGCGGTGCAAAGGGAGTCAGAAGGATTACGAAAGGAGAAAGAATCTCCCGCTTCGTGCACTTCAGGGCGCTTAGTTCGTTGGCACAAATCATAAAGGCGCTGATCGAGGTATTGAAAGAGAAATTTTCAATATCCGAGGTGATCTTTTTGATCAGCTTGTGCAATGATTTCAGTTCTTCCGGTGACGCTTTTTCGTCGGTTACCCGCAGGGTATCTGTATTTCCGTAAAACAAGGCGATAAACTTTTTCAGGAACCGGTGCACCCCGTCGATTCCGTTCGTATCCCAAGGCTTGGATTGTTCCAATGGACCTAAGAACATTTCGTACAGACGTAGGGTATCCGCCCCGAATTTTTCCACGATATCGTCTGGGTTGACTACATTATACATGGATTTGGACATCTTTTCCACCGCCCATCCGCAGATGTATTTACCGTCTTCCAGTATAAATTCGGCGTTTTTATATTCCGGACTCCAGGCTTTAAAAGCCTCCAGGTCCAGTATGTCGTTGGATACGATATTGACATCTACATGCAACGGAGTGACGTCGTATAAGTCTTTTAGGTTCAACGAAACAAAAGTATTCGTGTTATTGATCCGGTAGACAAAATTACTCCGCCCCTGAATCATTCCCTGATTGATTAGTTTCTTGAACGGCTCCGGTTCGCAAACCAAACCGATATCATATAAAAATTTATTCCAGAACCGGCTGTATATCAAATGGCCGGTAGCATGTTCCGTTCCACCGATATATAGGTCGACATTTCTCCAGTATTGGTCGGCTTTTTGCGAAACCAATGCCTGATGGTTATGCGGATCCATGTAGCGCAGATAGTAGGCGGAGGAGCCGGCAAAGCCGGGCATCGTGCAAAGTTCCAATGGGAAAACGGTCTTATGGTCAATCTTATCGGTCGGAGCTAATTCCTGTTTCTCCCGGTTCCATCCCCAGCGTGTGGCGCGTCCCAGAGGAGGTTCCCCGCTTTCCGTCGGGAGGAATTTATCGACTTCCGGGAGTACTAAAGGCAATTTGTCAATCGGTAACGTTTGCGGCAGGCCGTTTTCATCGTAGTAAATGGGGAAAGGTTCTCCCCAATAGCGCTGGCGACTGAAGATGGCGTCACGCAGGCGGTAGTTGACCTTTACTCTTCCCAATCCTTTTTCCTGGATATAGGCTTTCGTTTCGGCAATGGCCTCTTTGACCTCTAATCCGTTGAGAACTAATCCTCCGGGTATTTCTTTTCCTTTTTGGGGAGAATTCATCATTTTTCCCTCTTTGGCGTCAAAACTCTCTTCGGAGATATCACAACCTTCAATCAACGGGATGATCGGAAGGTTGAAATGTTTAGCAAAAGCATAGTCGCGGCTATCATGGGCCGGAACCGCCATGATAGCTCCGGTTCCGTATCCCGCCAGTACATAATCGCTGATCCAGATCGGAATTTCTTCTTTCGTCAAAGGATTAACGGCATAGGAACCGCTGAATACCCCCGTCACGCTGCGGTCGGCAATTCGTTCCCGTTCGGTCCGTTTCTTCGTGGCAGCCAGATAGGCGTCTACATCAGCCTGCTGTTCAGGAGTGGTCAGCAAAGGAACCAGCTCGCTTTCGGGCGCCAAGACCATAAAGGTGACGCCGAAAATCGTATCTGCGCGGGTGGTGAAGACGGTAAATCCGTCGCATGTTTCCTCTCCCGCCTTTATAGATCGCGGTGCGATCGGGAATCTGACTTCCGCTCCTTCGCTCCGTCCGATCCAGTTCCGTTGGGTCTCTTTCAGCGAGTCCGTCCAGTCAATTGTATCCAATCCGTCCAGCAATCGCTGTGCATAAGCCGAAACGCGCAGGCACCATTGGCGCATTTTCTTTTGTTCCACCGGATAGCCTCCCCGGGCGGATAGGCCGTTGATTACCTCGTCATTTGCCAGTACGGTGCCTAGTTGTGCGCACCAGTTGACCATCGTTTCGCCTAAGTAAGCAATCCGGTAATTGAGCAGTATTTCCTGTTTTTCCTGATCGCTTTTCGCCTTCCATTCTTCCGCCGTAAAATGAAGTTTTTCTCCGCAAGCCACGTTCAGCTTGTCCGCTCCTACTTGTTCGAAAGCGTATATCAACTCGTCGATCGGACGCGCCTGCTGTTCGTCTAAGCAATAATAGGAATTGAACATTTGAATGAATGCCCATTGGGTCCAATGGTAATATTCCGGGTCGCAAGTACGGATCTCACGGCTCCAATCATAAGAAAATCCGATTTTATCCAATTGTTCGCGGTAGCGGTTGATATTCTTTTGGGTCGTCACGTCCGGATGTTGTCCGGTCTGGATCGCATATTGTTCGGCGGGAAGTCCATACGCATCGTAGCCCATCGGATGCAATACATTGTAGCCTTGCAAGCGTTTGAAGCGGGAATAAATATCAGAAGCGATGTAACCGAGCGGATGGCCCACATGTAGTCCGGCTCCCGAAGGGTAAGGGAACATATCCAATACATAATACTTCGGCTTGCTAGGGTCTTCTTTTACCTTATAGACTTCGTCGGCAATCCATTTTTCGCGCCATTTCTTCTCGATTTCTTTAAATGCGTATTCCATAGATTTTGTATAATTAATAAAAGCGGCTGTTTTACAGCGTAGTTACCTTTAACTAAAAAACAATGCAAAAGTAAGAAAAAAAGAGGATTTCCTGCTTTATTCCATCGGAGCATTTCAAAAGGAATATTGCAAAAGACGGACGACGGAGGACGAAGTACGAATTATGAGTTGGTCGTATAATGTTTGCGGAGAATAAATCGTATATTCTCCGCAAAATATACGGAAAAAAGTTTTTAATATTGTTTCTTTCCGGCGGTTTCTTTCGATTTGAAATGCTCTAAAACGAGTTTTATTAGAGTGGGTGGCTGAATTCATCCAACGGGTTAACCGGATGTTCCGTACCTTAAAATAGGTAATTTAACAGGGGTAATGGAAAACAAAAAAGGGTAGGATGGGGCTAAAAAATTTAGTTTGATTATCTTTGTCTTTCTTGAATAAATTAAATGGAGAGATTGTGGGAAAGATAGTAGAAACCCCGTTGATGAAACAATATTTCGATGTCAAAAGGCAACATCCGGACGCTTTGTTGCTCTTCCGGGTAGGGGACTTTTACGAAATGTACGGTGAGGATGCGGTGATAGGAGCGGAGATTCTCGGGATTACACAGACACGCCGGGCAAACGGTGTGTCGCAATATGTCGAAATGGCCGGTTTCCCCCATCATGCACTGGATACTTATTTACCCAAATTGGTCCGCGCCGGGAAAAGAGTGGCTATTTGCGACCAACTGGAAGACCCGAAAATGACGAAAAAACTGGTGAAGCGGGGAATAACCGAACTGGTGACGCCGGGTGTCTCTATTAACGACAACATTCTCAATCATAAGGAAAATAACTTTCTGTCCTGCGTGCATATGGAAAAAGGGCAGGGGGGCGTCTCTTTCCTGGATATTTCGACTGGTGAGTTTCTGACCGCCGAAGGTTCCGTTGATTATATAGACAAATTGTTGAATAACTTTTCTCCGAAAGAGATACTGATCCAACGGGGAAGCAAGAAGCGTTTCGAAGAGAGTTTCGGTACACGCTATCTGGTCTTCGAACTCGACGACTGGGTTTTCACGAGTGAAACGGCCAACGAACGGCTGTTGAAGCAGTTCGAAACGCAGAACCTGAAAGGCTTTGGCGTACAGCATCTCACCTTGGGGTTGATTGCCTCGGGAGCGATCCTTCATTATCTCGATGTTACGCAGCATACGCATATTTCCCATATCACGACCTTGTCGCGTATTGAAGAGGAGCGCTATGTGCGCCTGGATAAGTTTACGGTACGCAGCTTGGAGCTGGTGAGCACTATGAACGAAGGCGGCACGGCCCTGCTGAATGTAATCGATAAAACCGTCTCCCCAATGGGTTCCCGTTTGTTGCGGCGCTGGATCTTGTTCCCGCTAAAGGAAGTTCGCCCCATCGAGGCGCGGCAGGATGTGGTGGATTACTTTTTCCGCCATCCTGATGCGAAAGAGTTTCTGGATATCCAGCTAGGACAGATAGGGGATTTGGAGCGGATCATTTCGAAAGTGGCAGTGGGGCGAGTCTCTCCGCGCGAGGTCGTTCAGTTGAAAGTCGCTTTGCAGGCGATTGAACCAATAAAGGAACTTTGTGAACAGAGCGACGAGCCGAGCCTCCGCCGGATCGGCGAACAGATGGATCCTTGCGTCGTCCTGAGCGAACGGATCGGAAAGGAGATTCAGCCCGATCCGCCGGCGCTGTTGAACCGGGGTGGCGTGATTGCTCCGGGTGTCGATGCGGAACTGGACGAGCTTCGGACGATCGCCTATTCGGGGAAGGATTACCTCCTGAAAGTGCAGCAACGCGAAAGCGAACGGACGGGCATTCCAAGCCTGAAAATCGCTTTCAATAATGTCTTCGGATATTATATAGAGGTGAGGAATGCGCATAAGGACAAGGTACCACCCGAATGGATCCGGAAACAGACGCTCGTCAACGCCGAACGCTATATCACCGAAGAACTGAAGGAATACGAGGAGAAGATCTTGGGGGCGGAGGAGAAGATCCTTTCCCTCGAAAGCAGGATATTCAACGAGTTGGTAACTGCCATGGGCGAATACATACAGCCGGTTCTCCAGGATGCCAATCTGGTGGGCCGGATCGACTGCCTGCTTTCCTTTGCAAAGATAGCCGAGCAGAACCATTATATCCGGCCGGTGGTCGACGAATCGGATGTGATCGACATCAAAGGCGGCCGGCATCCGGTGATTGAGAAGCAATTGCCTCCGGGAGAGCCTTATATCGCCAACGACGTCTACCTGGACAAAGAGCGGCAGCAGATCATGATCATCACGGGCCCGAATATGGCGGGTAAGTCAGCCCTCTTGCGGCAGACGGCGCTGATCACTATCCTGGCGCAAATCGGCTGCTTCGTGCCGGCGGAGAGCGCACGGATCGGCTGGGTAGACAAAGTCTTTACGAGGGTAGGGGCCTCGGACAATATTTCGGTGGGCGAGTCTACTTTCATGGTCGAGATGACGGAAGCGTCGGACATCCTTAACAATCTTTCCCCACGCAGCCTCGTGCTTTTCGACGAGTTGGGGCGCGGTACGAGTACATACGACGGAATTTCCATTGCCTGGGCGATTGTGGAGTATATTCACGAACATCTCTCGGCTGCGGCGAAGACGTTGTTTGCTACGCATTATCACGAACTGAACGAAATGGAGCGTTCCTTCAAACGGATCCGGAATTACAACGTTTCGGTGAAGGAGGTCGGGAACAAGGTGATCTTCCTCCGCAAATTAGTCAAGGGAGGTAGCGAACACAGTTTCGGTATCCACGTGGCAAAGATGGCGGGAATGCCCAAGAGCATTGTTAAACGTTCCAACGAAATATTAAAACAGTTGGAGACGGAAAATCGGCAGAATGGAATCAGCAGCAAGCCGATCAAGGCGATTACCACCCATGCGGAGGGGTATCAACTGAGCTTTTTCCAACTGGACGACCCCGTGTTAAGCCAAGTGCGGGATGAGATTAAGAACATCGATGTCAATAACTTGACCCCGCTGGAAGCGCTCAACAAACTAAGCGAAATCAAACGGATTATTTCCGGGAAATAACCGGGGGCATTATAAGGAGCCGCCTTCCGGTATTTTACCTGTCAGCTTTGCTTTCAGGACGATGAGGGAAGTGATCGGAAAGACCTCTTTGGGTAATTCGATGTGCGTCGCTCCCTTTACTTCCCTGTACGGAACCGGCTGGCCGGTTTCGAGGACTTCACAGCTTCCAATCCGTTTGGCATCGATGGGAAGATCGATTTTCCCGGAAGGATTGCTTATGCTGATATACAGATAAGAATTTCCATTTTCCTCCTTTTGCGTCAGAAAGATGCCTTCACCGACTGCCAGGGGAACCGGCTTGGCTCCGTAGACTGCCTCTCCATTGGCATATAGCCAACCTCCCATCTCCCGCAAGCGACGGATGGCGGCGGCCGGAAAACTTCCGTCCGGTTTAGGCCCGATATTCAAAAGGTAATTTCCTCCTTTGGAGGTATTATTGACCAGATAGCCCAGCATCTCACATGAAGATTTCCAATTGAAATCATGGGCGTGCCAAGCCCAGGATTTTGTCATGGTGGCCGGCGTTTGCCAGGGTTTGCTTAATATCTTGTCAGGGTACTGGTTGTCATGCATCTCCAGGAAATCGATGTTCTCTCCTGGATTGAGGAAGGAGATACGTCCGTTGATCAGGCATTTTTTGCTGTTTGCGCGTACGAGGGCGATCAGTTCGTCCCGCCGCTTTTCGGTGATGTGTGTCTCTTCGTCCCATGTATCGAACCAAAGCAGATCGGGATCGAACTTCTGCAGCAGTTCCTTGACCTGTGGAAGGCTTTTGCCTTGCCAATATTTTTCGAAATCCGCATCCGAACGTTTAGGCATCCAGTAGGGTAGCGCTCCGTTCGGATCTTCCCAATCTTGCCAATGGGAGTAATAGAAACCGTATTTCATCCCGTATTTCTTGCAGGCGGCGACCAACTCGGCCAGGATATCCCGCTTGAACGGGGTATGCATGCTGTTGAAATCCGAGACTTGGGAATCCCATAAGGCAAAACCGTCGTGGTGCTTGGAAGTGATGACAAAATAGCGTATTCCGTCTTCTTTAGCTTCTTTGATCCATTGGTCGGCATCGAAATTCACCGGGTTGAATTGCTGCGCCAATGCCCGGTATTCTTTATCAGGTATTCCGAGACGCATCTGGATCCATTCCGCATACCAGCTTTCACCCTGAGGCAGGGAAGGGTCGGGCAAAGTATGGCCGTTGTAGGTTCCTCCGAGGATGGAATATAATCCCCAGTGGATAAACAATCCGAATTTGGCTTCTTTAAACCATTCCGCCTCTTGCAGATCGAGCGACAGTTTTGGATGTTGAGCGAAAACGCAGTTCAGGCACAAGAATGCCCCCAGCATAAGTTTTATTTTTCTTCTCATTTTTAGTGTGTTCCTGTTTTATCTCAAAGATATAAATTTTCAATAATTATCCGCATCGTATCCAGCATAATAAATCCAGTATACTGGTTGATGAATTTCAGTATACTGGATTTATTCATTGTGACCTTTACTAAAATCATAAATTTTTTATTCTTCTTTATGCGTTGTGAAATGGAGCCGGAGAAGATTAAAAATTAAAATGTACATTTGTAGCTGAATAAGGAAATCATGATCGTAACGAAAGACACAAAAGCCCTGGAAGGAAAAGAACTGGCGGCAACCATCGGTTTTTTCGATGGGGTGCACCGGGGGCATCGGTTCCTGATAGAGGAACTGAAACAGATAGGAGTTGCCCGCGGTTTGCCTACGGCTATCATTACTTTTCCGAACCATCCCCGGGCAGTTGTGCATCCTGATTTCCATCCCCAATTACTGAATTCGTTTGAAGAAAAACTGGAGTTGCTGGCGGAAACGGGAGTGGATTATTGTATCGTCCTTGATTTTACATTGGAATTGTCTTACTTGTCCGCCCGAGCCTTTATTACGGATGTCTTATCGGAGCAAATGCACGTCCGCATCCTGCTGATCGGATATGACCATCGCTTCGGGCATAACCGCCTGGAGGGTTTTGAGGATTATGTCGCCTACGGTACGGCTTGTGGAATGGATGTGGTGAAGGCTTCGCCTTATGACGGGGGAAAGACCGAGGTAAGTTCTTCCATGATCCGGAATTTAATAAAACAAGGTGATGTTTCGACGGCAAACCGGTTATTGACTTATCCTTATTCACTCTGCGGAGAGGTGGTCGACGGGCGGAAGTTAGGGCGTACCATCGGATTCCCCACGGCGAATCTCCGGCTGAAAGAGCCTCAGAAACTTTTGCCGGGCATAGGAATCTATGCCGTTTGGGTAAAGGTCGGCAAAAGATATTATAAGGGAATGCTTTACATCGGCAACCGGCCGACGGTCCGTAACGGTCCGGATCTTTCGATTGAAGTCAATATCCTGGGCTTTGAGGGGGATCTTTATACGAAAGAGATTACCGTTTCGTTCATTTATTATGTACGCGAAGATATAAAGTTTGACTCGATCCGGGATTTAAGTACACAGTTGACGCACGACCGGGTTTATGTTGAGAAATTACTGAACCGAACTAATTTGCCTGAATAATGGAATATTACTACGAAGCGATCGATCTCTTGAAGGGAATGATTTCCCGTCCTTCCTTCAGCCGGGAGGAAGCGGGAGTAGCGGACTTCCTGCAAGCTGCCTGGCAGGCTTCAGGGCGGAAGGTACAACGGGAAGGGAATAACCTCTGGATCGTATCTCCTGATTTCGATTCGAAGAAGCCGACGCTTTTGCTTAATTCACATATCGATACGGTTAAGCCGGTTAGCGGTTGGTCGAAAGATCCTTTTCTCCCGGAGGAGAACGGGGAAGATTTGCTTTTCGGCTTGGGAAGCAATGATGCCGGCGCCAGTGTCGTTTCGCTTTATGCAGCCTTTACCTTATTGACGATGAGGCCGCAATCCTATAATTTAATCTTCCTGGCTTCTTGTGAGGAGGAGATTTCGGGGCGGGGAGGGATCGAACTGACCTTGAAGAGATTGCCTTCGATTGCCTTCGGAGTAGTAGGGGAGCCGACCGGGATGCAACCGGCCGTGGCGGAAAAGGGACTTATGGTGCTCGATTGTACTTGCATCGGCAAGGCCGGGCATGCCGCCCGCAACGAAGGAATCAATGCGATTACCTTGGCTATGAAGGAGATCGACTGGTTTAATTCGTATCATTTTCCGAAAGAAAGCGACTTCCTCGGACCGGTCAAAATGAGCGTCACGATGATTCATGCCGGTACGCAGCATAATGTAATACCTGATCGTTGCGAATTTACGGTCGATATCCGTTCCAACGAATTTTATTCTAATGAAACGCTCTGCGAACTGATCCGGCAGGAAGTCGGTTGTGAAGTGAAACCCCGGAGCACCCGTTTGAATTCGTCTCAGACTCCGTTGGAGCATCCGTTTGTGCAACGGGCTATCCTTTTAGGAAAGCAGCCTTTCGGTTCTCCGACGCTTAGCGACCAGGCTTTGATGCCTTTCCCTTCCGTAAAGATAGGACCGGGAGATTCCGCCCGTTCACATTCTGCAAACGAATATATCCGCCTCACGGAGATCCGGGAGGCGATTGATACGTATGTCCGTCTGCTGGACGGATTGAAACTCTGACAGGATGTTGAGGAAAATTCTCGGAACCGTCGGAACCCGTTACCTGATTGCCTTCCTGAACTTATTCCTGATTTTTATCAATGCAAAAATCTTGGGAAAGGAAGGGCTCGGATTAGTGGGGTTGATCTATGCTTCCGCGAATATTGCCGTCATGTTCAACAGTGTTCTATGTGGTAATACGATTGTCTATTTTATGAACCGCTATCCTCTGGGGTATGTGTTTTGGCCGGCGGCCGGCTGGTCGTTCGTCGGGTCGGCTATAGCCTGCGGGATTATGTTTTTCCTCGGAATGATTCCGGAAGGGTATGGGTGGCTGGTTTATGGACTGGCTGTTTTGATGACGTTGGTGGGCGTCAACTCACGGGTATTCCTGGGAGAAGACCGTATCGCCGCCTTCAATCTGACGATGGCCGTACAGGGAGGCGGTCTGTTTGTTTTCTTGCTTTTCTTTTATTTCGTAGCCGGGGCAAAAGAGGTTTCTTCGTATGTGAATGCCTTGTTCCTAACGAACGGGACGGCCCTGTTGTTGAGTATCCTGTTATTGGCTTCCTCTTTTTCCCATAAGAGCCGGAAGGCAGGGTATCCGGAGCCGGATTCTTTCGGAAAGATACTTAAGGAGATGTTTGTCTATGGTCTTTGGAGCAGTATGGAGAGCCTGGCGGAAGGACTGACGACGCGACTGAATTATTTCATGGTGGAACGATTCAGCGGGCTGGGAGGGGTAGGACTGTTGGACTCCGGAACCAAGGTATCGGAGAGCGCCTGGAATATCAGCCGGGGGGTGAGTCTCATTGAATATAGTAGCATTGCCAAGACGAAGGATGCAGAAGAACAACGGCGCATCACGCTTCAGTTATTTAAATTGACTTATTGCGTCCTTTTTCTGGTCATGGGGATTATCCTGTTGGTTCCCGAATGGATTTATACGAAGTATCTTTTCTCTGCCGAATTTAAGGGAATCCGTGAGATTATATTGCTCTTGTCCGTAGGTATCGTGGCTTTCGGAGGGAATAATATCCTGGCGCACTACTTTATTGGCTGTGGAAAGATAAAATACTGCGCCGCCTGTTCTTTTCTCGGCCTCGGTACACTTTTATTGATCGGTTGTTTCCTGATTCCGGCGAAGGGTATTCCCGGAGCGGCCCTTACTTCCAGCATTGCCTATATCTGCATGCTTCTTTTTTCCCTGCTTGTTTTTATGCGCCAAACCCGTACGGCCGCCCGGGAATTGCTTCCGACACCAGGAGATTGGGAAGCCCTCCGTTCCCGCCTCTTCCACAAGCATTCCAAACATTAATTCAGCCAGGGAGCCGGATTCAATTTGGTTTTCTCCTTCCATAACTGGAAATGGAGAATGGTGGAATTGCCTTCTTCACTATCCACGAAGATTTTTCCGATAGACTGGCCGGTCTTTACTTTGTCCCCGACTTTCACATAGACTTGGCTCAGGTTGCTGTAGACCGTTAGATAATTTCCGTGGCGGATAATAACGGAGTTGTTATAACCGGGAACGACGAAAATACGGGTTATCACGCCGGTGAATACTGCCCGGGCGTCGCTGCCGGGTGTCGTTTCAATGTCGATTCCGTTATTATTGGTTCGTACGTATTTCAATTGTTGGTGCTGTTGCTCTCCGAACTGGGATACGATTGTGTGCCGTCCGGAAACAGGGTAAGGCAGGCGCCCGCGATTGCTTCCGAAGTCGGCTGACAGTTTCCTTTCGGCTTGTGTCATGGCATATCCGCCCTTGGTTTCCGCTTGGCGTTTTTCCTCGGGTTTTTCCTCTATCCCGTCGGCTTGCGCTTTTTTCCGGGCGGTTTCCGCCTCTTCCTCCGCACGGCGGATTTCTTCTGCGATCAACCGCTCGATTTCCTGGTTGAGGGCGTTCGCCTGTTGCTGCTTTTTCTTCAGGACAGCCTGAAGTTCCTTTTGCTGTTTGTTTAACTGCTGTACTTCCGCTTTCTGATCGCTCTCTTCGCCCTGCAATCTCATCCGCTCCTGTTCACGTGTCGCCAGCAAGAGTTGTTTATCTGAACGGCTCTTCTCCAATTCGGTCTGCTTCCGGCTAATCTGTGTTTGTTTTTCGATGATCTCACGGGCCTGTTTTTTCTGCCATTCCGCATACTCGCGCAGGTAGCGCATGCGGCGGAAAGACTGTATGAAACTCTCCGCCGAGAGGATAAAAAGCAACTTATCCTGTGATGTATGGCGGCGGTATAGTTTTTGCGCTGAATTGGCATAATTGGTGCGGCTTTTATTTAAATCAACCTGTAGCTCGTCTACTTCTTTTCGTAACGCAAAAATCTGGTCATCAAGAGAATTAATCTCTTTGTTTAATAAATCGATTACATTGCGGCGCGACATCACTTGGCGGGCCAGCAGGTTGAGCCGGTTCAGCGAGTTTTTTGCCGTAGCCTGTGTTTCTTTCAATCGCCGGCTTGTTTCTTCAATATCTTTCAGCGCTTCTTTGCGCTGGGCTTCCAGCTGCTTCAATCTCTCGGATTGCTGGGCAGAAGCATTGAACAGGAAAAAAGAAAATAGGACGATTAAAACGTATTTCATTTTTTCTTTTTGGAAAGGGATTTTATAAATTGGTCGATTGTTATCCGTTCGTATTTGGAAGGAACCTCAAAGTCAATCTGGACCGGCGTATTGGTTTCTACATCCGAATAATTCAGAATCGTCTTTCCTGCGGGAACCCCGCCTTTCAGCAATTGCACATCCATCCGCATGGGGAAAGGCTGTGAGCCGATCAATTGGAAATCGGCATAATTCCATTGCAGGGAATAAGTTTCACGACTGTCGCGTACCTGGGTGGAAAGAAGTTTCTCTTCCCCGTCCGCCTGAAAAGTATAGAGCAAGCCCATTTTGTCTTTAGCCTCGATCGTGTAAGTGCTTCCTTCCTGGTCTAATCCGAACTCGGAATATTGTTCCGGCAAGATCTGCTGTTTTCCCGGAAGGAAAAGATGATTAGTAAAGAGCGACTGTAGGTTATAGAAATTGAAATCGACCGGCGTCTTTCCCTTTATATTTTCATACAATTCATCTACATAACGTTTATTCAGCCGGTCGATCAACAGGACCCGCCCGGGGCTGACCTGTAAACGGAATACTTCGATGCCAAGGAAAGGTTGCACCGAAAGTTGGAAGATGCTGTCCCTGATCATTTTCAGATTGACTCGCGAGTTCAGCTCTTTTTCCGGCAACTTAATCTCCGCATTCAGCCGGGCATTCAGCGTTTGATATTGGAAAGCCTTTTCAACCATCAGCCCGAAGAACACGTCAGCCTCCCTTTTTTCTACCACAGGCTGTATGGTTTCAATCTTCTTCGCCGTTTTACAGCCGGTCAGGATAAAGGAAAGAAGGCCGAAAAGAAGGACTACCCGTCCGGCATACAGTCTTATTCGTTGATATTGCTTATTTCTTTTCATCGGATTGTTCTATATAGTTTTCTTCAGCAATCTTCCGGTCTAATAGAGCGTTCTTTTTCCCTAACTCCTTCGCTTTTTTCCATTGTTCCACAGCTTTCTCCTTCTCTCCGATTTTGAAGAGAATATCCCCGTAGTGATCCAGCAGCTCAGGGCTGTTTGTCTTATCTTCCGAAAGCGCTTTCTCGATATAAATCCGTGCGAAGGAGTAATTCCCTTGTACAAAAAAGATCCAGGCATAAGTATCCAAATATGTGGCGTTATTCGGTTCCAGCTTGATGCATTGGGCGCTCATCCGCTCCGCCTTATCCAGTTCCTTTTTTTCCAGGGAAAGGTAATAACTGTAATTATTCAGCACCACTACATTATTTTCATTCAGCTTCAGCGCTTCATCATAAGCCTTGAAAGCCTCTTCCGGTTTCTTGATCTGGAAGTAAATATCCCCGATCTGTCCGTAAAAATCGGAACGGAGCGGTTTGTTTTCAACCGGGATAACTTTCAGCCCTGCGTAATACGTATCGAGCGATTCCTGATATTTATTCATTTGGAAATAAGCGATTCCCTTGAAGAAATAGTACTCAGGAGCGTCGGGAAACAGTTCCTGGCATTTCTCGCTGACTTTAAGTACTTCCTCCATCCGGTCGGCTTTCATCAACAGGTTCAGCAGTTGCATCCATGCGGCCGAGTTCTCCGGTTCCATCTCGGTGACCACCTGGTATTGGAAAAGCGCCTCGTCCGTTTTGTTTTGCGACGCGAGGAGGGAAGCATACATCAACTTTAGTTCTGTTTCCTCCGGATGCTGCTCCAAAAGTGTTTTAAAGAGCGTATTGGCGCTTTCCGTCTCGTTCTTGCCCTGCTGCAGGCGTTGGATATAACGGGCCAGGATGGCGACTTTGGTTTCCACATCCAGCTTGTCGTTGAGCAAGGCGTTCCGGATCTGTGTCTCCGCTGCTTCCTTGTTTCCTATATGTTCGTAATAATTGGACATGGAAACGGTATAGTAAGGATTCTCCGGATCGATCTGATGCGCCTTCTTGTAATAAGACAATGCCTTGACCGTATCGTTTTTCTCCAGGTATAAGTCTCCGATCAGAATCGGATAGCGGGCCTCCATCGGATATTTCGCTACGAGCGCGTCGAGCTCCTTAAAGGCCTCTTCCGGTTTCTCCAGCGTGTTGTATAGTTTGAACTTGCGCATACTAATCGCCTCGTTCATGCCTATGGCATCCTCGAGGACGTTATAGGCGTCGATGGCATCCCCTATCTCGCCTTCCTGCGTTAGGGATTCCGCAAGGAAATAATTTAATTCCGGTTTTTCCGGATGGTCTTTCACCAACTCCCGGTATTCGTCCGACGCTTCGCCATACATTCCGATGTTCAGCGAGAGAGAAGCGAGAGACAGGCGGTAGGTATAGTTATCCGGGCTGTTGGCAACGGCTCGTCTGAGCATAGCCACCGCCTTTTCCGGCTTGTTCATCTGTACGTAGAAGTTGGATAACTCGAACAAGACGGGAGAAGCGGTCGAATCGATCGTCAGGCAATGCTCGAAAGCGGCGTAGGCTGCATCGAATTTTCCTGCGTTCCGTAGCTTAAGACCTTCATAGAAGAAATAGTCGAATTTCCGTTGCTGCGCCGGATCGAGCGATATAGCCTTTGAAGGTTGTTCTTTATCCACACGTTCAGCTTGTGCGGGACGGATAGTCCCGAACAGCACAATGATTGCAACGATACATCCTGACAGGGTTTGCTTTAACATATATATTCTTTATGGATTATTTACCGGTATGTCCGAACCCTCCGGCTCCGCGTTCGGTTTCGTCCAGGACTTCTTCCGGTTGCCATTCTATCCGGCTATGGGAAGCGACCACCATCTGGCAAATACGCTCTCCATCATTAATAACAAACGGTTTGTCCGATAGGTTTATCAGGATCACCCCGATCTCTCCCCGGTAGTCGGCGTCGATCGTCCCCGGCGTATTCAGAAGGGTGATTCCGTGTTTCAGGGCCAATCCGCTACGGGGGCGCATCTGCGCTTCATACCCCTGGGGAAGTGCGATAAAAAGCCCGGTTGGAATCAACTTCCGTTCCATCGGTTGGAGCATGACCGGTCCGGTAAGGTTGGCGCGGACATCCATCCCGGCGGACAGAGGCGTTTGGTATTGCGGCAGCGGATGATGCGAGGTGTTTACTATTTTTACTTTCATTTCTTGTTATTAAGTCTATTAGGAGGCAAAGATAATAAAACTGTAGTTTGAATGGCGCATTTGCTTGAGGGATTGTAGCAAAACTCTACCAAGCAAACTTAAAAAAATATAAGGCTTACTTTTCGCAAGGGGATGGAGAGGAGGATGAATTTCAAGGTTATATAAAGGTGAAAAATCCATAGTTATGAATGAACTCATTCATAACTATGGATTTTATAGAGTTGTTGAAAGCTTTTAATCGTGCCAATCGCCCTGTTCCTTGATCAATTGAACCAAACGCTCGACAGCTTCTTCCTCCGGTATATTTCGGAGAACGCATTCTTTCCCTTTATAGAGGCTGATGCGTCCGCGGCCTGCCCCCACGTATCCGTAGTCGGCGTCCGCCATCTCGCCTATACCGTTGACAATGCATCCCATGATTCCGATCTTCAGGTCCTTCAGGTGTGAAGTCGCCTCTTTGACACGGAAAACAGTTTGCTGAAGGTTGAAAAGCGTCCGCCCACAACTTGGGCAGGAGATATATTCCGTTTTACTGACTCGCATACGGGCGGCTTGCAAGACAGCGAAAGAATAATTATCGGTCAGTTTGGGCTCTGTTCCTTCATTGGTCAGCAGAACACCGTCCAAGAATCCATCGAGAAAGAGTGTTCCATAATCTACGCCGGCCTTGATCTGAAGCGACTCCTTATCTTCTTCCCGGTATTCGTGCTGCAGGATGACAGGGACATCGCATCCGGTCATGAGCAGGCGGTGCATGAAAGCTCGCGCCTCGCCCACACGGTTCGAAGAGGAGGTCGTGAGGAGGACGACTGATGTCCGGTCTTTTTTCAGTATCTCCAAGGTGGAATCGGACAAGTCAGCGTAGGTCAGGCGGATAAACTTCACCGGAGCGGGAGTCTTTTCCATTGCTTCGATCTCCGAAGTATGGAAAAGAGGGAAAGCATTCGGTAAGGCTTTCCATGCGGAGGCATCCACAATGAGGCGGAACTGATCCGGCAGGTTTTCCGGATCTTCCAACCCTATGTAGAGGAAGTCCGGATTGGCTGTCGGGTCGAACACAAAATCGCCGGAAGTCCGGTCTGAGAGAACGACCGGCACTTGTCCGCCGCCAATGATCCCCACTTTTCGGGTTTTTCGCCTTCCCGGACGGATAGGATCGAAGCCTGGGGCCTGAGTGGCAACGATTTTGGGCAATTCTTCCCGCGTACGGATATAGTCTGCCAATTTGCGGGCAACCGGCACTTCGGCCTCCGGTTCTTCGCTGAGGGAGACGCGGATCGTGTCTCCGATGCCGTCCGAGAGCAAGGCGCCGATACCTATTGCGCTCTTAATGCGACCGTCTTCACCGTCTCCGGCTTCGGTTACGCCAAGATGAAGCGGATAATGCATTCCTTCCGCATCCATCGTTTGCACCAGCAGGCGGACAGATTGCACCATCACGACGGTGTTGGAGGCTTTCATCGATAGGACGACGTCCGGGAAATTTTCTTCCCGGCAGATACGCAGGAACTCCATGCAGGAGGCGACCATCCCCTCCGGCGTGTCTCCGTAACGGCTCATGATCCGGTCGGAAAGCGAACCGTGGTTAACTCCGATCCGGATGGCGGTATGATTCTTCTTGCAGATATTCAGGAACGGTACGAAACGCTCCCGTATCTTCTGGAGTTCGGCCGCATATTCCTCTTCGGTATATTCTTGATGGTTGAATGTCTTGACTTTGTCGATGTAATTACCGGGATTGATACGCACCTTCTCTACTTCTTCGGCGGCGATATCGGCCGCTTTGGGAGTGAAATGGATATCCGCTACCAAAGGCGTCCGGTAGCCTTGAAGGTCCAGTCCCTTTCGTATATTTCTCAGGTTCCGGGCTTCCCGTTCCCCTTGAGCTGTAAAGCGAACGTAGTCGGCGCCTGCATCAATGATGCGGATTGCCTGCTGGACAGAGGCCTCCGTATCCATTGTCGAGACATTGGCCATGGATTGGATCCGGATCGGGTAATCCCCTCCCAAGGGGATCTTTCCGATCTGTACGACCGAGGCGGGGCGCCGTGTGTAATTAAACAAGTCCAAGGATTTTGATTTTTAATTTACTATATATAATCTGAAAATCAATTTGTTTTGTATTCAAACGAAACCTTAGCCAACTCTTCGTTTGCTTTCACGATTTTCTTTTTCAGATTGAGTTTGTAATCTTCCAGTTTCTTTTGAAGCGTTTCATCGCCTACGGAAAGGATTTGTACGGCCAGGATACCGGCATTCAGTGCTCCGTTGATTCCAACGGTTGCGACCGGAATGCCCGGAGGCATCTGTACGATGGCCAACAGAGCATCCATCCCGTCCAGCGTAGAGTTGATGGGTACGCCGATGACGGGTATTGTCGTCATGGAGGCGATGACTCCGCAGAGGTGCGCCGCCATTCCGGCTGCTGCAATAATAACCTGAATGCCTCTTCCTTTGGCATTTTTGGCGAAAGATTCGACTTCTTCAGGCGTGCGATGTGCCGAGAGGGCATGCATTTCAAAAGAAACCTCCATGTCATTCAAAAACTGGGCAGCCTTCTCCATTACCGGAAGGTCAGAGGTGCTGCCCATGATGATGCTTACGCGTGCTGTCATTATCCGATTAATTTTTCATATTCTTCTGCCGAAAGCAGCGTTTCCAATTCTTTTGCGTCTGCAATGGAAATTTTGATCAACCAACCTTCGCCATATACGTCTTCGTTTACTAACTCGGGTTTGTTTTCCAAAGCGGTATTGAAAGCTAAAACTTCACCGGTTACCGGCATGAAAAGGTCGGATACGGTCTTTACGGCTTCGATGGTACCGAATGCTTCCTCCTTGGCTACGGTTTCTCCTACGGTGGTGACATCGACGAAAACGATTTCACCTAATTCTTTCTGAGCATAGTCTGTGATACCTACATAAGCTATGTCTCCTTCGATACGGATCCATTCATGGTCCTTTGTGTACTTTAATTCTGCTGGGAAATTCATATTGTCTGGTTTTTATTTAATGAAAAAATGATTATAACTCCATATAGAGGAAATAAAAGGACAAGCAAATCCAAGGCAAAAACCGGTATAAGTTTGCATCGGTGTATGCTTGTTCAGATAGATGCGGGAAGTACAGAGAGCTCCCGCAATCAGGAACAACAGCATAAAGGCTATATAGGGATTAAAAGCCTGAATCTGGGAAATGCCCATTACTCCGCCCGTCAAAATGCCGATTCCGATCGCATGAGCACTGATTTTCCAGTAGAAGTTGATGGAAACGGCAAGTATCAGGGCGACGCATCCTCCTCCCAATACAGACAGAAGCCAGAAAGGAACCATCAGCCGGTATAGGAAAAAGATGCAGAGAATGATGGATGCAATGATGATCAGATAGGGGACAGCCCGTTCATTCCGGTCGGTCAGTTCCGTATCTTTGGCAGCTCCGCTTTTTATCAGGAAAAGAATCAAGGAAGCCGGAAGAAACGCGGAAATAAAGAACACCCCGCCTATCACTAGTAATTTCATGGAAGTCGGTAAAAAAAGCAGGTAGGTATTGAATAGTGCCAATATTATACCGTAAGTTGCCATCAACAATGGATGGAAGACCCAAGAGATTATTTTTGCAAGGTATGTCATTTCACAAAATTATATTTCTTTTCTGAGGCGTGCAACCGGAATGCCTAATTGTTCACGATATTTTGCAACGGTACGCCGGGCGATTACATATCCTTTTTCCTTGAGGCGAAGGGCGAGTTCCTCATCTGTAACAGGTTTACGCTTGTCTTCGGCATCAATGCATTCTTTCATGATTTTCTTTACTTCGCGGGTGGATATCTCTTCGCCGCTCTCCGTCTGGGTAGATTCGGAGAAAAAGTATTTCAGCGGATAGACGCCGAAGTTCGTTTGTACGTATTTGCTGTTGCTGACGCGGGAAATTGTCGAGATGTCGTAGCCGGTCTGCTCTGCGACGTCTTTCAGGATCATCGGATGGAGCCTGGCTTCATCGCCTGTGAGGAAAAAGTCGGTCTGGAGGCGGATGATGGCTTCCATCGTGCGTTGCAAGGTTTCCTGCCGCTGCTTGACTGCGTTGATGAACCATTGCGCCGAATCCAGCTTTTGCTTCACAAACTGAACCGCGTCTTTCATATCGTTTGTTTGATTCGCCTTGTTTCCGGTATAATCCTGAAACATTGTCTTGTATTCGGGGTTGATCCGTAAATCCGGTACTCCCCGGTTGTTCATGCTCAGAATCAACTCGCCGTTATGCGATTCGACGATAAAGTCGGGTATGATTTGGCTCATAGCGGTTTCCATCGTACCTCCCCAACTGTTTCCCGGCTTAGGGTTGAGGGAAACGATAGCCTGTATGGCCGCCTTCAGCGTTTCTTCATCGATATTGAGTCCTTTAAGTATTTTATCGTAATGACGACGGGTGAACTCTTCGAAATAATCCTGCAATATTCTTTTGGCCAACTGATTAGAAGGAGTTTGCTCCTGCTTTTCCAGTTGGATAAGGAGGCATTCCTGCAAATTCCGGGCGCCTACTCCGGTAGGTTCGAAATCCTGGATAGCCTCCAGCACTTTTTGGATTTCCTCTTCGCTGACTTCCTGCCCGGCCAGGAAAACGAGATCGTCGGCAATGGCCGGTAAGTTACGACGCAGATAGCCGTCGTCGTCGATATTGCCTATAATATATTCCCCGATTTTGGTCTCCTTTTCAGAAAGTTCCCGAAGGCCGAGCTGCTGAAGCAAAAACTCGTTGAGAGATTGGCTGATAGAGAAAGGAATTTCCTCCTTTGTACTCCCTTTTCCACTGATCTCCCTTAGTTTATAGTCGGGGATATCGTCTTCCGTCAGGTAATCACCAAGCGAGAGGTCGATGTCGGAACCTGTTTCCCCGTCCGGATTATTGTCCGGAAAGTCATCCGCCGCATAGTCGTCGGCGCCGTCTTCCGGCAAAGATTCTTTTCCTTCTTCCAGAGCAGGATTTTCCTCAAGTTCATGTTTGATGCGTTCCTCCATCTCCATGGTTGGTAATTCCAGCAGCCGGATTAATTGGATTTGCTGTGGAGAAAGTTTTTGTTGCAGTTTCTGTTGTAGCTGTTGTTTCAACATATTCTTTTACACGCTCTATTCGGAAATTAGATAATGCAAAGATAAGTTTTTGCCATTAATCAGCATGTACTTTTCCGAAATAGATTAAGTCGTAAGTCTTTTTAACGAAATGAAAAAAGCGATCCGATTCCCAATAAAATTTCTCGTACGGGGTGTTGTATAGTAAAAAAATATCCCTACCTTTGCGTCACCTTTTTGAAAAATGCCCAGATGGCGGAATTGGTAGACGCGCTGGTCTCAAACACCAGTGGATTCACTTCCATGCCGGTTCGATCCCGGCTCTGGGTACTTTTTTGAAACGCTAAATCTTTGATAATAGAAGATTTAGCGTTTTTGTTTTTCTCTCCGTGTCCGCAATTTGTCCGCATTTTTGACAAGTTATAGATCGTTCCACTTTCAAGCTGTCGAATTTTTCATTATTTTTCACCTCAATTGATTTAGATAGCGAGTAATATTATTAGGTTGTTGGCCGAGAACTCCAAAAAAATTCTCCTTTTAAAAACTCGGACATTTATAATTTTTGCTGCTTTGCATATTTTTTCAATTTCTCTTCAATTTGATATTCAGAGAGATTTATTATATCATCGAGAGGAATTTCATCAGTAAATTGTGCTTTAGACAACAATAAACTCCTATACAAATTAGGGTATCCACCCTTTAATGTGACTGTTACGAGACTTCTTCCATATTCTTGTTCGTGTACTATATCTTCTATCCAAAAGTACCCACATTTTACTTTTGCGTAAATAAATGGAAAGTCAAAACTCTCAAATAAATTTAGAGGAGCAGATAGCCATAAATGGAAAAAACTGTAATAGTAGTACGAGAGATAACTAAATGAGAAACGATATAAATATTTTCCACCGTTACAAAACAACTCTGGATTTGACAAGTTTAATTCTAAGATATCGTTATATGCTTCCTGTAAAAACTTTTTTATGTTTGAAGTTTTGATACCTGTTATTTCTGAAATTACTTTTGATTGATATTTCGATTCATAACTTGAATCTTGAGATTCTTTTTCTTTTCCAACAGTTATCAAATAGTCCAAAATAGGATCATATTTCTTTCCCTGATTTTTGATTAAGCTAAGCCAAGGATATTCCGATATAAGACAACGTACAATTTCTCTGGCGCTTGGTGTATATTTAAGAGATTCCGTCATTTAATATAATTGCTTAGTTTGTTAATCAAATATATGGGCTAGTTGACTAGTTGACTAACTTTAGTTATAACTTTGTACTCTACATCATCAAACTGTTTAAAATGAGCTTTACCACATTTTATCTTCAACTGTTCGCTTTTATGGAGTTTCGATAAATCTACAGATTTGGTTCCCGTATCTTTTGTTTCAGCCACGAAATATACCTTTGTGTTACCCTCGAAAACAATTGCCCAATCAGGATTATAACTTCCAATTGGGGTGGGTATGGTAAACCATCTTGGTAGCTTAAAATAAAATTTCACTTGCTCACTACTCTCGCAATCTTTTGCGAACTGACTTTCCACTGTTGAATCTAAAGGAATATATTCCTCATAAAGCGTCTTGGATGTGTCTGATACTTTAAAAGAGAAATCATTCAGATATATTTCTAATTCCTGTTCCTCAAACAATCTCATTTCATATTCTGAATTACCTATTTTCTGATATTTTATACCGTCTATCATTAAATCGGACAGAACTCGTCGAATAGCTTGCGAGCACAAATCCATAAACAATTGAGGATTAATAAGAATGTCGTTTATCCTTTCCGATCTTTCAAGTATTTGTAGTAGTGTGCTGCGTGTAAGCTCTGTCTTGCTTTGAATATACCCTAATACATCAGGAATCTCCCATCTAAAGTTACCATAATGCTCCACTTTGTCTCCAAGATAAGAGGTCTCTATTCCGGAATCAGTCATAAATACATTAACCTTGGTAGAACGGATGGAAGGTGGAAGTATGGTTGGTAAATCTTTTATTGCCTTTGAGGCCGTAATAATCAACTGCGGGGTATCAAAATACACTCGATATGTTGTTTTCTTATTAATACGTTCCCATATTTCCAAAAACTTGGGATCGGCTTCAAAACCTTTGCGATATTTTACCGCTGTACGTTCACGCTTATTCTTAATCCGACCTTCAAATGCTACCCCGCAATCCTCCTCGATTTCCTGTTGCAATGCTTTGGCAAAATCACTATAAGATTCATTAGCGACTACAGTTAGGCGATTAATATTCGGATCATAAATACGTCGCCCTTCTGCATCAACCGCTAAACGTAATCCACGGCCTATTTCTTGCCGCTTTTTCATTTCGGATTTTGTCTCATTAAGTGTACATATTTGAAAAACATTCGGATTATCCCATCCTTCACGTAAAGCGGAGTGAGAAAAGATAAAGCGGAGCGGATTATTAACATTCAAAAGTTTCTCTTTTTCCTTCATTATAAGGCTGTACGTATCATCATCAGCCTGCGTTTCACCAGATGTATCTTTCAGTTTTCCTTTTTTATCTTGGGAAAAATAAGCTTTGTGAATCTCTTGAATCTGATAATCATCAAGAGACCTAAATACGGGTTTCGATATTAAATCAGCATAAATTTCTTCAAACCACCGTGCAAATTTTCCTTGCGAGGAATTACCGTCAGGCAAATACTCTTTATAATTTGCAACCCGGTCAATAAAAAAGAGCGACAGAACCTTTATTCCTTTTGGTTTTAATTTTAATTCTTTCTTTAAATGTTCTTCTATGGTTTTGCGCATCTGGAATTTCATCAGCTCATCGGTCAGGATTCCTTGTACCGCTCCTTTGTAAAGGATATTTCCGTTCGAGAGTGTTATACACCCATTTGCAGCATCAATCTCTTCAATTATATAACCGTTTCGATAGACTTCTCTTTCATTGGAGAGAATATATAAATCATCTCCTGCCCTAACATTGATGGCCTTCTTTGACACACCATTCAGGGTGTTTATGTTTATGAATATTTTTGCTGTTACCTTGGTCTTAGCAGCAGTAATACTCTCAACTGAAATAAAAGCATCGTTAGAAGAATTTTCTTCGATAACTGATTCTACTTCAATCTGTTTTACCAATCCTAAATCATAGGCCACTACAGGATTCAGATTATAAATCAGATTATATAGGTTGCGATGGGTTGCGGAATAACGTAACGTGAAAAGCGGATGGAGATTCTCAATCGCTTTCTTGCGTTTGTCGGTCTCCATATTTTGAGGCTCATCTACAATCACAATGGGATTCGCTGCACGGATAAACTCAACAGGGATCTGTCCGTTCAAACGGTCGTTCGGTTTATTGATAATATTCTCATCCTTAGCGAAAGAATCAATATTGATAATTATAATTTCAATATTATTACCTGTTGCAAACCCTCGTAATGATGATATTTTTGTGCTATCGTACACACGAAAATTCACAGGAACATTATCATATAAATTCTGGAAATGCTCATGGGTAATTTCCAAATTTTTAAGAACACCCTCTCGTATAGCAACAGAAGGAACGACAATTACAAATTTTTTAAAAGCATATTGTTTGTATAGTTCATATATGGTACGGAGATACACATAGGTTTTTCCTGTTCCTGTCTCCATCTCAACCGAAAAGTTCATTCCTTCTAAAAATTTAGATATTGGAATTTGATTTTCACTCTGCACTATTTGCAGATTATTTAAAATCTGATCTTCGGAAAGTATTAAACGATTGGCAATACCATCAATAAAATTCAATGCATTATCTTCTTTTACCCCAAATTCCAGAGTAGAATAATCGATTGGCTGCCCCTCGAAGAGTCGGATAACCGAACTTATCGCATCAAGTTGATACTGAAGATTGGACTCGAAATGAAGTTTCATCTACTTTAAATTATAAGTTCTCAAACTGTCAGGAATGGCAGGAACACCATATCTTCCCAAAAATGCTATATACCTTTGTCTTAATTGATGGATATAGGGTGAATTAAGTTTAAACTCTGTCCGATATTCCTTTATTTCATTTTTATTCTTAGATACAAATGCTGATATAAAATTAATCAAAGCAACTGCATCATACTGTTGAATATCAAATGGAAACGAAGGTAATATATGTCGACTTATAATGCCATTATTAAATATCGATTTTACTGACTTCTGATCTTTGATAAATTTCTTTTTCTTCTCATCCTGATATTCCTTTGACTTATCCTTCATAATAATCAAGAATTCATAAAATTCTTTTTCTGTATCTGTAATATCGCACTCTGGAGTTATTAAAAGACCATATTCGTTATCATCAAATTTAAATATATCTCCTGTCATTATTGGAGCATTTTCATTCAATTTTGAATAAAAAATTCTATAATACAAACGTGCAGCACTCTCTTCTGTTGATCCATTAACAGGATTTTGATCTTTTTCTAATATTTCTCGAAGAACTGTATCTTGAATCAAAGATTCATTTAAAACATTGTGAAATATATTTATCACCTCAGAAACAGGGTCTGATTTATCTTCCTTCGCAGTGTCCTTAATCTCACTTATCCAATTTGGATCTGCTTGTTCCAATTCAGAAAAAATCATCTGGACTGATTGATTTATACTTTGACTCCAAATAAATGGAATTTCCATATGTTTATTCTTATCTTCGAAAGAGGCTATTTCGCTACAAATCTTTGCAAATTCTTGCTCTTCATCAAAATCACTTGCTTTCTTCTCGAAATAAATCTTTTCAGTTCCAAATATCCCTTTTAATTCTTCTTGAAGTTCATTTGCCAACTCTTCTCTCGAATATATATACACAAGAGAATATATTTTTTTACTCCTTAAAATATCTAACGGATTCTCATTCATTTCCGGCATCTCCTCATCTTCGCTTGGTTTCTTAAAAGTCCAATCGAGTAGTAAGGCTCGAAAAGTGGAAATAGATGATATCGTTTTCTCAAGATCTGATATATTTGTTATTGGAAGGATAGAATAGTCAAGGCTCCTATTAAATTTTTGAAAAAGTTTATTCTCATATGTTCCATCATTCAAGACATCGTCATCAGCATATAATATTACACCATTCATTATTTATCCTCCTCATTAAATTTAATAATAAAGTTTGCTCCTGAAAGGATTTTATCTTTGGGGTTCTCTAAAACTGCTATCTCAGCATTGATTCTTAATAAAAGTTCCCTGACAATATACAGTCCCAACCCTCGACCATTCGATTTCATGGAGAAGAATTCTTCGAAAACTAAGGGAGCAATATCCTCTCTTATTCCAGAACCATTATCAGCAACGATAATGGTTTTTTCGGATGAATTAATCAAAAAATGTAATTGTTTATTAGGTGTTCCTGATTTATTCAACCAATAGATAGAATTATCCACAAGGTTAATTAATACCTGTAAAATTAATCCCGCATTGGTTTTGATAAATAAATCCCCAATTGATTGCTTGATGTCATGCGATATTTTTCCATCAATATCATTTCTGAAGTACTTAATAACTTTGGCTATGCTATCAGATATAGAGATTTCTTTTATGGTTTTTCTCTGAATCTTGAAAAGCGGTTGAATCAACTGCATATCATCATATACAATAGCTGCACTTTCATCCAATTCTGATAATATAGATAATAATTCTTCTTGCTGATAATCATTCTTCTCTACCTTTTTCCTAAAATCTTTGATATTTTGCCTCATTAAAGAGAGAAGCCTTAAAGAATCGTGAGAAGATTTTTCCACTGCCATGCCTAAGCCAGCTAAATCTTCTACCGTTTCCATACGTCCTTCCATAACAGATAAATGTTTTTGATACGTGTCTATAAATTTATTTGCAAGGGATAATGTTTTTGTATCGTTTATTTTAGTCAATGACTTCTGCAATTGATCAAAAGAATCCTGCAGAAAACTCTTTGATTTGTTTAACAACGTCTTTCTTTGAATTTCCCCTTTAAGCTTATCTATTTTTATTTCTGTATTAAATATTTCTGTTACTGCAGTAACTAAATTGGTGAAGTCATCAAATCGTCCGCCATTGTTTACAATCCCTTGTCTGTTGGACGCATCCTTCAAATCGGGATTATTTTCCTGACTAATATAAATAAAGCCAGTTAAATCATTGTAGCTAATAAATTGGCCTGCCCTAAAAGTAGAACGAAGTTTATCTAAGTTTAACCAGTCTATCCCTTTTTCTCCATATGGATAAACACGAACCCCATCCCTCAACACGAATACGAAATTTTCCTTGATAAAAGTCTTTAGATCTTCGTTTAGAATAGTTTTGTCTGGTTTTTTCAAATCAAAGGCATAAAATGTGAAACTAAAAGGGCCACATTTCGGTTTCCGTCCATTATCGATGAACCATTTTAGTCCGACTAAAGAGTAGTTATTATTGTCTAAATCATTCTGATCAAATAAATCAATAGTTTTATCTATTTTACGCAAGGGAACTGTTGATTTATACTTAAAATCCAAAACTCCATCATTATCAACCTTTCCTATCATTGTAAATTGCGCCCGTTCTATGACGTCTTTGAAAGTCATTACATCCTCTCTCGTATATAATTTACCCTCTTTATACAAATCAACATTAAAGTCACTTATAAAGCTAACACCTAAATTTTTGGCATTATCATCAACAGGAGGTATTAAACGTTGTATATTTTTATATAATTCCTCAAAATCTCTCTCTGTCCATTGCTCCCTCAGATTATATATTCTAATAATCGTACCTGATTTTGACGTTATTACTTCAGGAGGATCATTTACATACCAATTATTTGAAACATCTTCTAGCAATTTATATTCTGTAGCTCGTTGATTAAACAAATTACTATTTTCCGGATTAAATTCAGAAAAATTCATCTCTAACTTAATCTCATTTTCATTTTCTGCTTTTGTATATAAATGAATTTTCTCTCCTAACTTATGGATTGCAAATCTCCCTATACCTTTTTCACCTTGAATAATTCTTCCAAGAGGTGTTCTTAATTGTTTATTCTTCTTCTTATCTAATTTATTAGGCGTTGCGGGTCTTAACCAGACATTCTGAATAATATCCAATGACATCCCTACACCATTATCCTCTATTTCAATATAAGCCTGGTCTTCAATCGGCAAATCATTATAATTAACATTTTGCATATTTATGAACCTGACTTTTACCGACTTGGCATCTGCATCATAGCTATTCTTTATTATTTCAATTACAGCGACTTTCTTGTCTGTAATCAGTTGGTCTCCAATAATATTCATAAGCCTTGCATAAGGCCTAAAGGGCATACTATCCTGTTGTATTATAGCCATATATTTATTTCTTTAAAATCAAAATATACTCCTCAGGATATACCAACTTACTATTCTTATTATCTAATGTAGTAAATTTCCCTGTTGTTTTATCACGTATAGCCGGAATGAGTTTGTACGGAATACTTCTTTTTATTATTTTCTCTTCTGAAAATCCCACATCTATGAGCATTTCAAAAAATACTTCTGCAGATTTAATTTTAACCCCTTTAAACATCGTATTTCCAATTACAATACAAGCGTGTCCCCCGGGTTTAAGAATTCGGAACATCTCCTTACCCACATTATACATATCATTAAAATAATTGGCGACTTCACATGCTTTCCTTTTTTCCTTTACAACCAAATCATCAATAATTTCTTGTCCTATACTACTAGTTGTCTCCGTCACTTGGCTGTTTGAATAAAAAGTTCCAATGAACTCTTTTCGAAATAGAGATAAGTTTTCTATATAATCAAACCAATACCCTGTTAGCTGATGTATATCGGCATATTCATAAGACGTAACATAGGGAGGAGAAGTAATAATCGTACCAATTGTATCACTAGGTAGTGAAGTATTTCTTGCATCTTGTAATTTTATTTGGCATGATGTATTCAGAAAACCCTTACTATGCAGTTCTTTATAATAGCTTGCATTTTGCTTGATCATTTTTTTACAGTGTAGCTTAAAAGCCTCAAAAGGTTCTGAAGGGATTTTATTCGAATCAATCTGGGGTTTTGTACTCGATTGTAACCAACGAGAAGAGTTTTTCAATATATTTGATAAACATACCAGAAAGAAATCCCTAAAGTCAGTCTCATCTATATCAGAAATTACTTTATACAAAAAAGCTATTTTTACTTTCTCTTGTGGTCGAAACCAATAATCAATTCGTTCGTGAGTCTCATTATACCGAAAATCGGCATCATTGAAGGTGTCAAAAACATTTAGGAGATTCTCATAGGCTATGTGCAAATCCATCGGAAGTAATGGACGAATTTTAACTTGAGTAATTAATTTTGCAACAGGATTAATATCAACTCCTATCGACGGTTTCCCATGAATTTTTGCCTCAACAAGTGTAGTTCCACATCCGGCAAAAATATCAGCAATCATACTGTCATCAATTGCATACTCCTCAATTAGTTTTTTCACAATATTCGGCAAAAACTTTGCCGGATATCTATGATACCCATGCGTCCATTGTTCAGTAGAACGTACATTTTTAAAACACCATCTTTCATCTACTTCAATATGATCAAAGTCTACTTTTTCAAATATCTCTTTCATAATCATATCGTTTTAAATTCCACCCCTGCATCTTTCATTTGCAGGGCGGTATTGGTTTTAAGTTGGTCGTTTCCATTGAAAATACGGTCAAGAGCAATAACTTTTTTAGGGTATTCGCTCAACACCTCCATGATTATCTGTTCATTCACCTTTTCCAGAATAAATGCCAGTTCGTTGCCGTCAATTAAATAATAACCATCGTTATTTTCTACCCGACTGTTCAGGTCTTTCCCACTTTTCAGCAAAAGTTCATACACCATATCTTGAATTATCGCATTTTCTGCAATAGGGTCGATAAATAATTTTAGTTGGTCTGTTAATTCTTGGGAATCATGAAGTCGGGATTGTCTCCATTGCTTGAAGTTGCTCACGGATAGCTTGAATACTTTAAAACCAGTATCCAATTTTATATCTTCATTTGATTTGTCGAAATCAAGTTTTTCTTTATTTTTCCGGTTTTCTTCGGCAATTTCTTTCTGTATTTTTTTTCCGGTACGGCGGATACGTTCTTTGGCAATATCGGCTATTGTATTATAACCAGCTTTATATGCTTCACTTTTCTCTTCACAGGGTTCGGGCATTTGAACACAAATAAATCTACGATTGCCTCCATCCTCTTTATTAAGCTGCATAACCGCATGAGCAGTAGTACCACTACCTGCAAAAAAATCAAGAATAAGATCACTTTCTTGTAGAAAACCTCTTGCAATATACTGGATCAAATATACAGGTTTTGGAAAAGAAAAAATATTGTTCATTCCTAATCCATCTAAATCTACTTGACTGGATTTAAACTCATTCTCACTAAAAATAGAACGTATTTTTTTCCCTAATGGCATTCTTTGTTTAAATTGAACTGACCAAGATCCATCATTCTTCTTAACAAACCTAATATCCCCAGTCTTCTTATCTTCTAAAAAACGTTCTTCACTTCTGAACCAATTTCCTTCTAACAATTGACCATCCGGAGCCTCTATTTTGTATGGGGTTGTTGCAGTATAAGATCTTTCCATAGTATCCCAAAAGTACCTACCCGACTCATCCTCATATGCATATCTCTTAGCATATTCTTTTTCATATGGAACAAATACTTTCCCTAAACTATCTTTGTTTTTTGAATACCCAATTAAGAAATCATTTTCTATAGCAAAATGATGAGACGCACTACCTCCACCTGATTTAGTACGGCGAGTAATAGTGACAAGAAAATTCTCCTCCCCAAAAATCTCATTCATCAACAAACGGAGATTATGAACTTCATTATCGTCTATGGAAACAAAAATTACGCCGTCCTCTCGCAACAAGTTTTTGGCTAAATAAAGGCGTGGCATCATCATATTGAGCCAATTACTATGGTATTGCCCATTCTCTCGACTATTGCGTCGGAACATCCCTTCACTTGTCATATATCCTTCATCATCTTTATCTCCTACACGTTTTTGATATTCTTCTTTAGTTTCCGAGAAACGGTCAGGATAAATAAAACTATCATTACCCGTATTGTATGGAGGATCAATGTATATCATTTTCACTTTGCTGAAATAACTTTTTTGCAATACTTTCAGCACCTCCAAATTTTCACCTTCGATAAAGATATTTTCAGTTCCATAGAAATCAACAGAGTCCTCTTCAACCGGAATGAGCGTTTGATAACTGGGTTCTTGCATTACACGGAATGCTTCACTTTTACCAGCCCAGTTCAGCACATAGCGTTCATTGGAGAAATTAATATTCTCTCCGAGTGTCACCTTTAATTTTTCCCAATCAATTTTCCCTTCGGTAAAGACTTCGGGTAGTTGTTGCTTTAATTGGGTAATTATCACGTTATGAGGCGTTAGCGATTCTCCGTTCATTTCTAAAAAAATATAACAAGTCTATTCTACAAAATTAAGAATTATTTTCCAATTAAAAAGTATGAATCAAATCTTATAATAAAACATACATTTCAGAAAATCAGCAATATAAAACACAAAACAAATTTATTGCATATTTATATTTCATTTTGACATCCGATAAGTTCGATTTTCCCTCCAATCTTTCTTTCGCCTCCTGCAAACGCTCTTCCTGTTCAATCAGTTTTGCTCGTTGTTTCACTTTTTCTTCAAAAGTTTCCACTTGTTTACGGATAACTCTCACGCTATCCCTCCGATTCTCGAAAATGCTGTCTAGAGCAATTACATCTGCAGGTGTGATTTCCCCCTTCATTTGAATATAGCGGTATTTTAAATCGTTATCCTTATAGGTGGCGATTTCTTTTCGCTGGTAGAATGCGGTGAAAAGAAGAAACAGGCACAAGATACATAATCCGATTACTCCATAAAATATTTTATTGGAAGCAATACTGAAAATATGGTGGTGTTCCGTCCTTACCGGCTTGCGGATTTCTCCAATCACTTCATCCAGTTTGTAGGATAATTCGTCTATGGCCGACAAGTCCGGCAGTTCAATTTCAGGTTGACTGGCGGTATTGTTCCTATTCCCTGCCTTTACAAGTTCCCTGATTTCTTCAAAAAGCGTGTATATCTCATTTACGTCTATATTTTTCATTTTTTCCGTAATATTATAATGATATCTTGTTGTATTATTGCTTTGATACATTGAAATACTAATTTATCACCCCGTGCAGATTACATCTGCCGTCCATATTTGCGTTTCTTCTTTTTCTTCGATTGCCGGTACAGATATTCCTGATCGTCATTGTTCCCGTTTGCCGGTCGGATGTCAAACAGTCCTCCTAATCCCGATGCGATGGATTCTATTCCCGTATTTACTGTTGCCGATTGGGATTGTGCCTGATTCTGCTGTATGGACTGTCTGGCGTTCTGTTTCAATTGATAGTCGATTTTCGAATAGCTGAACATCCTGTCCACTTTCGAGCCGTTGAACGTGTACTCTCCCTTTCTAAACCGTACTCCCTCTACGGTGCTGGTATTCCCTTTGGTTTTGAACTCCGTTTTAATTCCTGCCCTGTCAAGTTCACGTATCAACTGTTTCCAGTCCTTGCATCTGGGGACGGAAGTTTTAAGGGCTTCGTATATCTCGTATCTGGTCTTGTCCGGCTCACGTAGGCGGTGCTGCTTTACGTTCTCCTTGCCGGTGGAATAGTATAAGCCATACTTCCGTGTCAATTCCTTGCAGATCTTCTCGCTCCGGTAACGGTCGTTACTGTCGGAAATGGTCTTGCCGTTGTTGTCAACCCGATTGAAGACAAGGTGGATGTGCGGGTGTTCCTTGTCAAAATGCCTGGCAATGATATATTGCGTATCGTTGATACCCATGCGCTTCATATAATCATGTGCGATCTTCACCATGACTTCGTTGGTTAGCTTCCTTTTGTCCTGTGCAGAGAAATCAAGGGAGATATGCCCGACCGGTTTCGATACCCTACCATTTATCCCTGCCTGCGTTACGAAGCTCACAACGACGGACGAAACGTCTTTCATCCGTAATCCGTCGGCATCGAGGATTTGAGCCTCTTTCTCCTTATCCATGATATAGTTTACTACACCTTTGAAAGAATTACCCTTTACGATCTTTGCCATCATCCCGGATATCTTCTATTACGTTGTCAATCTTGTCGGCCAGATAGAGGTATTCGCTCCGTGCGTTGGTATATCCCCCGGCGTTTGCCTTCCGTGCGATCTGGTTCAGGTTGTTCCCCATGCCGGACAGTTTGCGGATATGAGTGTTCAGTTCGGGGGTTAACCGGGAACGGATTACGCTCCGGGATATGGACTGCCGGATAAATTCGCTGCGGGTAATTCCCGCAGAATTGGCTTTTGTTTTGAGCGAAAGGTATTCCCTCGTGTCCAGTTTCACGCTGACCGTGTACCTGCGTTTTTCTCCCAATTTCTTGGCAGGGCGGCCTCCTTTTTTTATAGCATTCATACTTTTAATTTTTATCATGATTTTCAATTCCAGACCAGCGGGATTATTTCTCCCTTTTAGGGGAGCAAGTGGGTTTTGGTACTACCAAAACATAAACTTGCTACTCCAAAAAACATGATACATCCCATTTTTTGCAGCATTAAATTCCCAGTCCTTTTTTTCGTTTTTGGATTGGCTTTTTTAGGGCTTGGCGGAGTTTCAAATGCTTCCCTGCGCACAAATATTCATTCAAATCCTTGTACCCTGAATAGTGGTGTGAGGAATCACGCACACGGTAACCCAGTTCCTTTTGCAGTTCCCTGAAAACGGTCATCCCTGCCTTGTCATTGTCAAGGAAACAATACGTTTGTCCGTAGTCCGCTAATAATGGCAATGCTTTTTGCAGGTTGGCCGTGGAGTTGAGTATGATATTGTCGTGCCAGTTGGAACTTGGATATTCCAGATTGAGTTGCTGCCGGATAGTGAGCAGGGAAAGATAGTCCATAAAGCCTTCGAAAAGAAAACAGGTTTCCTTTCTATCGTCCTGCCGGATGTGGGTGATGTCCTTGGGCGCTATGCAGCCTTTAAAAGAGGGGTTGCGTATTTCATACCCTCCCGCATCGTTGGCGAAACCGATGGCAAAGTACTCCCGTCCCCCGGTTTGATAATGTACCTCCCGGCAATGTTCCCTTGCGATGGTTAAATCAATCTTTCGGCTTTGCAGGTACTCCAACAGTCCGGGGTGTTCCACCGGTTTTTCTTCTATCAGGATGATCCCGTTATTCTTTTCAGGATTCCGATGAAAGGAAAAAGATTGTTGTTCTTCTTTCTCGGGAATGGATGAAAAGTTTTTCAATTGCTCAATTGCTTCAATGAACGGGCATTTGTTCAGTTTCATCACCAGATCGATGATGCTTCCGCCTTCACCACTTCCGAAATCGCACCATAGGTTCCGGTTGTAATCGACTTTGAAACTCGGCGTGCGTTCGTCACGGAACGGACTTTTATACATTCCGTAACCGGAATATTCTTTTGCAGGATAAGTTCCCTGATTTTTCAGGTAATCCCGGATGGGTATGTTTTTTATATTGTCTGCTTGCATATTTCTATTTTTGTTGATTTGTTGTAGGGTTGGGATATTCTACAGTATTCCACTAAATTATAGGCTCAACATATACACAACAAACGACGTTTTCGTTGTTGATGGTTACCGACAATTTCGATTTTGTTGTATGATTGTTGCGGTTTTGTTGCTATTATGTTCTTTTTGATTGTTAGCTAATTAGCGATAAGAAGAAAACATTACAACAGGATTTTATCCACCAAATTTTTCTCTATCTCCAAATACCGTCCTTTTCTTTTCATTGGATGTATCTCCCCGTCAAAACCAACCCAATAAAAAGTATAGTCGCTGTTACGGTCAGAACGAAGCCCCCAACTATCTTTCAAAATGCTTCGGATTTGAGAAATATCCGTTTTCAGTCCGGCATTCCGCATAATATCCAAAAAGTCTTTCGGACAACAATGAAATGTGTTTAGTTCGAGGCGTTCCATAACGTCGGCACAATAGGAAGCCATTTCAATCTCAACTTTACTCGAATTATACTTCTTGATTTTATTCAAGGCGGGGGTTTCCAGTAATGAGGGTTTAAACCACATACGGGATTCGTTTTGGGTAGATAGCTTCCGGTTCATAAGAAAATACAGGAAACAGGGAATTTCTTTTGTCATCAACTCTCTTAGAGAAGTTATATCTTTTTCAACCGGTTTGACTTTGCGAACCCAAAAACGAATTTCTTCTTTCGGAATAATAATCGGATTCTTTTCGTTATTGGAACAAAGAACGAATTTGGCAAAGAATTCAATCTCCCGGCGATCTTTTCCCTTGGCCTCGATTTTATAGTCGCCAGCGGTTGATAAGTTTTTTATCTTTTCGGTGTCTTCCATCTTATTCAGAAGAAGTTCATCGACCAGAACCAACAAGCGGTTTGCCCAATCGGCATTGAACTGACTTTTGAAATCTTCATTCGTATTGAATGTGGCATTCTTTCCGAAAATTATTTTCAAAAATCGCAGGAACGTTGTTTTGCCTGTTTCCCTTTCATTGGAAACCAGTAAAAGAATGGGAAGTATCTGTGTTGGCCGGGTATATAAAAGTTGAATATAATCCAACCCCAACTCTATCTGTTCTTCAAAAATATGTTCCAGAAATAGCCGGATATAAGGAAAATCACCCTCGCAAGGCGTATGATTGACAGGCTCATATTGGTTAAGAAAAGTTCCATAAACCTGTTGGTAGTCTATATGGCTCGGAATAATGCAAAAGCCATCGTATTTTTCAATTTCGGGGAGATTATTCTTTCCATAATCTTGACGCAGCGCTTCATAACTCCAGAGGATTTTCTCTTCAATATAATCGCCACTGATCAGCGGACGACGAACAATTTTATACAAGGTTGTCCCGACACGGATATATTTTTCTTTATCTTCCATGACGTACTCCTTTCCTACCGGTGCGTATTGCTTCGACATCTACAGATTTGTACCGCTTTCGTCCTCCAAATGGGAATGATTTGATGTAACCTGTTTTCTCCCAACTCCACAAAGTAGAAGAATCAATTTTAAGAATAGATAAAACCTCTTTACGGCTTAGGAACTCTTCGGGTGGTGGGTCTTTGGGTACGGACTTAAGACTGCCCGCCATCTCTCTAAAGATTTCCCGCAGATCTTCCAGTTTGAGTGTTACACTCACATTCGCCCCGGAATTCAATAAATCACGATAGTTCATAATCGGAATTTTTTTTAGTTATACAATAATTTGCTTCCGGACTCAATTGAATCCGAGGCAAATAAAAAGAGAGATATTTCAGAGATTCAAATCACTTGAAATCTCTCGAAAATCTCTCCATTATCTCCGAAAATGAATGTTTTTACTTATTGTGTTCCGCTAAATATTTGGGAATATCGTCAATATTGGGTATGATATGTTTCTTGGTTTGATAGTCGTGAAGTTTGCCTTTTACATAGGAATATTCAAGATCTTGCAAATCGATGAAAACTTGCTGAAGCCACGGAACGACATCTTGTTTCTTATGGTCGAAATAATGGGTCATGTTCCAACCGAAATGAAACATATCGGGATTTTTTAACTTATTGGGTTTGATCGGGATGAGATTATCGGGTAAAGGCTCTTCTCTTGCATAATACTCGATGTACTTATCGAGCCGTAATAATTCGTCGTCCGTTATATAAGGAGCCATCGCTACATGCGAATATTCAATAAAAAGATTGATTTTGGCATTCTGCTTTTCTATATGGCGCTTTTCAGCGTCTTTCCTTATTTCTTCTATGGATTGCTCCGGCATTTTTCCTTTTTGACTACAGCTTGTTCCGTCAAACGTTGTTTCATTGGAAACATTATCATCTGTGATTGTTGAAGCCGTGTTCTTTTTATTCGGCAGTTTTTTCATAATCCACGGGACAATAACATGAGACAATGTTGCCAGGATAATCAGATACGCAATAACGCACATACCAAGGATAATCACAAAGGTCAAATTTGCCGTACCTGTATCAATTCCTTTTTCAAGGACAATCAATCTGCCTACCATAGCTATTGTCAAACCGACAATAGAAACTATCAGGAGTAGAATGATATGGCTATTGATTTTACGATAATCCATGACTGTAGAATTATTTTATTTTCCAGTAACCGCCTTTGTTTCCTCCAATACGTTCAATAATACCTTTATCTTTAAGAGATTCAATGTATCTATAAACAGTAGTTGTACCTATACTTAATTTTTGGGCTATTCTTTTCCTTGATATAGAATTATCATTTTTTATTAGTAAAACGATTTCAGCCTCTCGTGAGGTCAATTTATCTGTATCATTTTTTGTATCACGATCTGTATCATCTGTGCCATGCCCTATGTTTTCTGCACCACTTTCTGCTTCATCTGCACCACTTTCTGCACCAAGACTTAGATGATCATTATGTTCATCTCCTACAACCAGCTGTTTATCAGAAACATTTCTCTTTGTTTCTGCACCATTTTCTGCACCACTTTTTGCCTCATCTGCACCACTTACTTTTCCTTCTAGTTTAGGATCGGCGCTCATCACCGTTACTTTGAATGTAGTAATATCTTTAAAGTCAAATATGGCCAAGCCGTTTTTGTTTGCTTCTAACTGTTCCTGTACCATACTTATTCCCCTGTTGAAACGGTTTACATATCCAAGTACTTTCATCGCTTCAGCAATAACAGGATTACGGTAATCATTTACATGAGGAAAGTTTTCCGGTTGTACTTTACCGTAAAGTCCACCCGGATTATCCATTTCAATCCGGTCGGAATATTCATAAAATCGAGCCGGAGCATTCGTCTCATACGTACGGTGCATGATAAGATTCATAGCCAACTCTCTTATTGCTTCATACGGATAATTGATCTTCATTTCTTCCCGTAAAACCGTGACGAACACCGGACGTTGCTTCTGAATGGTATATTTGATGAAGTAATCTATTTCTTTCAACAGTGTGATAATGTTCCCTGAAAATTGCCTTTCATTCAGCACTTTGGATGTTATGCTTTTTCCGGCAAATTCGACATACTGAATATAGGAGCCAAAAAGAATATGAGAAGGGTCTTTCCCGATGAGGAGGATACCGGCAACAGTCGGACAGTCTTGGACCGTATCGAATAGCTTTAGGGATGCCAACTGTTGTTTTATTTCCCGTTTATCTCCCTTTAATATGTTAGCATTTACCATTTTGGGGAGATATTCAGATTTGAACAGGTCTAAATCCAGATCATCAATGGTGGTATGTAAACATGGAGAGGTATCGAATGTTTGTGATTTTATTTCGCTCTTTTCCCTCAAAATTCTTAATTCTTCGTCGTTTGCCTCTCCCCGTCTCGGCCCGATACGGATATACACCGTTCCTTTATATTTCACGGGAGTATTCTTGCTCGGTTTTACTTCGACAACGGCGATATCGCCATCAGGAAATGAAAACTTTTCGACCATCAATGCCGGTTGAGGCGTTATATTTCCATCAGAACGTAATCCTGCCAAATTCCTCAATAACTCATCCGTCACCTTTAACCGACTCAATGAACCGTCATCATAAGCTCCGATAAAGAGATAACCCGGAAGTCTTTTATTAGGCAGGTCATTTGCAAAGGCACAAACAGCCCTTGCAAATTTATCGGTATCTTTTGTTGATATTGTTCTTTCTACACGTTCGTTTTCAATATCTTTCAATAGAGCCTTTATTTCCTCTCTTGTAATCATATTATACTCTGAAATTTAACACAAAAGTAGTTATTTATTCCAACATACCGATTAATTCTTTTTTCATGTCGTCATCAATAGTCCGGTATCGTGCAAAAACTTTACTACCCTCTTTATGGCCACTTAAAGCTCCTACCAGGTTCGGATCTTTGACTTTTTTATAGATATTCCCAATGAAACTGCGTCTCGCCATGTGAGAGGAAGCCACCTCGTATAAAGGTTTTTGAATTTCCTCACGGGTTTGTTGGTCAAGAACCGTAACCATACGGTCAAGTCCGGCTCTCTTAAAGGCTTCTTTTATTTTGCGATTATAGTCCTGCTCCGTATTGAATGGAAAAAGACTTCCTCTTTCATAATCCTGATACTTGGTTATTAGTCGTTTGGCTGTATCATTTAACGGTACACGAACTGTTATCGCCCTGTCCTCTTTTGTTTTTCTCGGAATATATTCAATAGCGCCATCGATAATACTTTTATAAGTCATTTTATACAAATCACTGACCCGACAGCCTATTAAACATTGAAAAACAAAAATATCACGCTGGGTTTCCAATTCTTTGTTATCGGACAAATCAGTTTCCAAAAGCCTGTTCCGCTCCCTATTAGTAATATATATGGGTGTCCCGTAAACGATTTCTCCGATAGTAAAATGTTTGAACGGATTATTGGATGTATACCCGTTATCATTTGCCCAAATAATGAAACTGCGGAAGCGGAGCATCATATCTGCGACTGAATTTTGTCCACGAGGCTTAGGCATACCTTTAGGAATTTCATTACCGTTCTCATCCAGCCGAGGTGGACGTTTTCTTTTTGGTGTTTTAACCGCTACTTTAGTCGAATATGGAATCTCTTCGTAAATATCAGGGTATTTCAGGAACGCATCTTTTTCGTTACCAAGAAAGTCCTCAATCTGGTGTAACAGATCTACTGATAAGTTGGCGAATGACATCTTAAATCCTCTATGTCCTTCTTTTTTCTTGAATAACTCAAAACGGCGTAAACTTCGCATTATTACTTTGAAATTCTTTTGGCGTGCTACGGATAATTTGTGAGTGGAAAGATATCTTCCCATCACATCAAAGAAGGATTCTTCAGTTGGAGCAACAGATTTGCGAGTAGGCTTATGAAACTTCTTTATTTGTTTTTCAATGAAAGGTCTATCTATTGTACTCTTGTCCTCGCTTGTGTTTATTATATTTTCGAGATAATCGGTCAGAGCTTTGAGTTTAGAGCGTTTTTCAAGTAATAGCTCTCTTTCTTCTCCCTGTATTAAAGGAATATTGATGTCATTTTTCTTTCCCCAACGCTTGCGGTCAACCCAAATGCCGGAAGCTGCCCGAATACGAATATCCCGAGACACGTATAGTCGCAAGTTTATTTCCGATTCTCCTGCACTATTAACCGCTTTACCTAAATAATAATTCGTCTGAGCCATAGCAAAAAACATTTCTTCAAAGGTAAGATTATTCCTCGAAAAAATACGATCTCCGTGTCCGCAATTTGTCCGCATTTTTGGAAAAGTACTCAAATAGCATCCAAACACAATCAATCAGATTCAATCGTTAATCACTAAATATCAAATAATTATAGTTCTTTTTCAATCTTATATGTTTTCCTTATTTTGGGCTTGTCAAAACCGGCTCTGGGTACGAAAGTAAATGATAAAGAGAGCTGAATCTTAATTGATTATAGCTCTTTTTTATTTTTATTACTGAAGCATGACTGAAACATTTCGGGTTGATCCCATTTACCTAATCATTCTCTTCTATCCTTGATCAAATCCCATAGCTTTTTTTATTACTGCCATTTCTTCTTCTGAGGTCAGCATTTTTAATAATTCGAATGCAACAGTTGGAGCTGTCGCAGGACAATAAGACGTAATAATATTACCATCAACTACGATTGGCTCATTCACAATATTCACTCCAAATTCTTTCAGCTTTTTTTGCCAATATCCGTCTTTTAAGTGGTAAGTAGTTGCTTTCCGATTCTTAAGAACTCCACTTTTTCCTAAAGGGAATGCTCCAGTACAAACTGTTGCAATAATTTTACCTTTTGCATTAAATTCCTTAATTAATTTTAGGAGTCTTTCGTCATATGCTTCTTCATAAAAACCAAATTCCCCAAACCCACCAGGTATTGCTAAGGCGTCATATTCGTCAACATTTATTTCTCCAATGGTTTTATCTACCATTACAGGTACATTAAAAGTGCTTATAACTTTTTCAGTAAAGCTACATGTATCAACGAATAAATTATGTCCATAATCAACTCTAGCCCAACCAATAATATCTACAAAAACACTAAATTCCATTATCTCAAATCCCTTTGCTAGAAACACTAATACTTTCTTTTTTTGCATACTTTTCAGAATTATCAATTTGTTAAAAGTCCTATCCATCTAACCCACTTCTTCTTTTGCAATACATATTGGCTCGGAATATAGCGATAGAATTTTAGGATCACTAGTCCAATAAGCTAACATATAATTATCTTCAGCATATTGAAATTGTCTTAAAAACATGTCTTTCTATATTTATGGTTTGAGTTTCAAAATACTGTAACATGCTTTATTATTGTATAAATTATTAAGATTCTAACGTTTATTGACTTACAGTTCTTTTGCGAAACAAATACTTTTTTCCATATCCTTATATTGCCTATAATTAGGAATCTGAACATAATTGTTCCTTTTATACAATCTTACAGCTTCGGGCAGCATATTCCCGGTCTCTAAAATACTTTTTTTGAATCCTAATTGTTTTGCCCATGTTTCTAATTCTATCAACAGCTTAGTTCCGACACCTTGTCCCCTTGCAGCTATGGATACAAACATTCTTTTTACTTCAATCGTATCTGCATCATATTCTCTGATTGCTCCACAACCAATTGCTGTTCCGCCAATGTATGCAATAACGACATGTTTTATAGTTTCAAGGTTATTGTATCGTTTGCATTCAGAATGAGCCTCTTCGTCGGCATTTGTCAAATGCTTTTCCAGCTCAATAACCAGTTTTAGAAAATCTTCGTTTTCAGAATTTGTCCGTCTAAATTCAATTATTTCTTTCGCCATATCTTCAAATTATTACCAATCATTATAGTTGTTTCAGAAGTATTATTCCAAACAGAGTGAGGTCTGTTACCATCTACAATAAAAGAATTATTCTCTGCTATTATCTGAGTTTTGTCTTCAAACAATACTTTAGCTTCTCCTTTCACTACGATAACAAGTGATCATGCTCTAATTGAACATCTAATGTAGTCCTACCATCAGGTGTTTGATATATTATTATTTCACCTTTATTCATTTAGGTCTTTTTTATTTTTTAGATAATCTCTGACAACATTTAAAATTTGAGTATGATGAAAGAATGTATCTTTTAAATTATTCCCATAGCTTATGTTTTCTAGAACAATTACACTTGTTTTAAATTCGGGAAAATAATAATTCATAGAAACAAAATATGGCAAATACCCGGTTTGTCCTAATTGTAATAAGTCATTTGTACTATCAATTGTTATGCCATAGCCGTATAAAGTTAATCCAAATATAGGATGATTTCTAGTCGCATTTTTATATGGAGAAACCATAATCTCTAGTGTCTCTTTCTTTAATAAATCCTTTTGAAACAAATTCTTATTCCATAACAATAAATCATCTGCTGTTGAAATAAACCCGCCGGCAGGGACATAAACACTATCAGGACATTGTTCCTGAATATCTCCGGGTTTATCTTCCGTATAGCATTTTACAAGATGAGAGCCATTATGTAAAATCGGATGAGATGTATTATTCATTCCACATTTCTTAAAAAGGCGAGAGGTTATATTTGCAAAGGAATCACTATTAATTCTCTCTAATATATTAGCTAATAACTGATACCCAATTTGTGAATAGGCGAAATTAGTACCTGCAACAAATTTTAAGGGTTCATCTATAGATACAATACCATGAGTATGAGTCAATAATTGATGGACTGTAACTGTATCTTTCCATTCTTGCGATAAATCAGGCAAATAGGCGGAAATATGGTTGTCTAATCTTATATTTCCTTTCTCGACCTCTTGCAATACTAAGGCGGCTGTGATTTGTTTGCTAATTGAGCCTATAATGAATGTATTTTCCCATGTTAATGAGTCTCTCGTTTGTAAATCAGCATACCCAAATTTTTTTCTATATAATATACTGTCATTTTCGGCTATAAGAATTACTCCATTGAACGGTTTGTTTGGCTCTGACTTAGTGATTAAGTCAATTTCTTTTCTAATATCCAATATTTGAGCATTCGAAATTATTGGAGCAGAAAATAAAAGAAATAGTAAGTATTTTCTAATGTTCATCTCTATAATTCAATTTCCGGCAATGAATTTACAGCTTTTTCTTTTAATGAATCTACCGCACGGGTATATTTCTCAGTGTATTTCAGTCCACTATCTCCTAAAAGTGATTCTACGGGTCTTTATATCAGTCTGGTATTCTCCCAATAGATTAACAGTAAATGAATGCCTAGCAAGGTGCCAAGTAATATGCTTATCTATTCCTGCACGAGCTACCCACGTTCTAAGTGCTTTCAAACAACCCGTATGACTCGGTAGTGTGAATATAAAGTCATCTTTCTTTGGCTTCTCTCCGATAAGACTTAGTAAAGTTGGGCTAAGAGGAATAATAACGATGGAGTTTTTGCTGTAATTTGGGATTTTCTTTGGTTTTTGTTTGAATCTTAGCCATCTTAGTTAGATCTTGAGGTTATATTCTCTTTCTTAACTCTTATTGGCAAAGGTAAAATAATAATTTAATTGGGGTGTAAAAAGATGAAAAAAATAGCATAAAACGCTCAAATTAATGGAAAATTTCAATTTTATATATTAGATTAAATATTTAATATATAGTAATTTATATTCTTTTTATTGGATGTTATTTAATAGGTTATGTATCTGCTCTGGGTACGATTAGGATGAGAGCCTAATTGATTGATCAATTATTATTTTGCTTTGCTCATATGTTTCCAAATTGTTCCCAGGCGAAAGTTGATAGATCTTGAATCTATCAAGTTCGATTCAGTAAGTATATATCTAGTAAAGCGAAATACCCTCTACAGTTTATTAAACAAAAAAAACAATGAGATTACGAGTATAGCAATAGTTCTGTAAACCTATACCGAAAGCATATAACTGACACTTAAAATAAGTAACATCTCTCTTTTTCTACAGAAAACTTTATAAAAATCAAAATCTACAAATATTGATATTGGAAAAGAAAAAATAGGCGATTAAATACAGTATAAAAATAGACATTGACCATGCAAAATATCTTAAAATATATCGTTTTCCCTTTTTAAATGGTACCAAAAACAAAAGATTAAAGAGAAGTACTATCAAAGATACGGCAAAATTGATTGTAGCTAAAAAACTACAGAATATCACAGCAAAACAAGCCGGTTGCCAAACTATTCCAACCAATAATCCATATAATCCTCCTGAAAGAAAGGTAATCGGTAAAATCCATAAAGCATATATAATCCCTTTTTTCAATTGACTGACAAAGAACCTCCATACATTAACCTCGAGGAGAACCTGCTCCCCCTTTTCTTTGGGTGCTCGACCTTTATTTTTCTCTCTATATTTTTTTCTACCCGTATATCGCGGCCACCAAATGAAAAATCCGGTAATTGTTAATACAAGTGGGATCAAGCCTCCGATCAAAGCCGATATGCGTGTTATCATCCCTCCGAACGAACCGTAATGAATAGGTTGTATCCATGAAAGGTAGGCATGTACTATATTAGGCAGATCTGTTTCTGAATTAAAAAGAATTTTACCCGAATATTGATCAACGGTAGAAAGAACTTTTCGTCCTTCAGCCATTTTAGCAGGTTTTTGAGCATTAATTAAATATGCACCTGTAGAATCTCTAGGAAATATAATGGCTGTAACAGTGGCTTCTGGTTCTACTTTCTGAAAAGAATTCAAAATATTGGATAGTGGAAGTGATTGATATTCGACTGAATAATTTGATTTAGCTCCAAAGATATTCATCAATATTTGAGGGGAACTCCCTGCAAACATCAACATCAACGGTAAAATCAATATATTAAGCACAAAAACACATCCGCTTAATGAAAGCATCGATACTACCGGAAAAGTAAATACTCCCAAAATATTATGCCAGGAACGATTTTGTTGGGTAAATGAGGCCGAAAATTTCACTGTCAGTGATGATTTTATCTGTCGTATCTTTTTAGGAAGCCACAAACGAATACCGGTAATCGATAAAATCAACAAAATCAATGAAGCTGCTCCCACGATATAACGTCCGACACCGGGGATCATTAGAGTACGATGGATATCCATCACGGAACCTATAAAACGGCCAAAACGAGGACGAGAATCTAGGATTTCACCGGTATAAGGATTAATAAACACCTCCGTTTGATAACCATCTTTCAAAATCCGATAGGTTGGATTCGTCGTCCCTTTATTTATCATAATGGACTCTGCCGACAGTTCCGGGTGAAGTTTTTTTACCAATGGCAGAATTTCTCCATAATCTTTATATGTACCATTCGCCTCGACAGTGAATAACTCAGGATTCAGCTTTTGATCGATTTCGTCCTGAAAAACAAGAATACTTCCGGTGAGTCCCACAACAGAAACAATTAAACCGGCAATCAAACCCAAATAAAGATGCCATTTCCCCCACCATTTGCGTTGGTGGCTTGCCCATTCCTTAATAGTCATGCCTCCTCTTTTTTCCCCGGTTTAGTATACTTCCATAAAGTCAGGATAAGTAAAACATTGATTATTACAATGAGTGATAATAAAACGGCTTGAGACAAATTAAAAGGTTTTTCAACGGCAATGGCCTCTATCAAATGAGCAGCGTTCAGAAGCAAAAATAGAATACTCCAGACTAAAGCCCCCCACGATAATCCTTTAGAAGAAAAATTTAAAAACAATAAAGCAAGGATAAAAGGTGAGGTTGATACCAATATTGTAAAGATATGTACTCCTAAAGGAATCACCCCGGCTGCGTCTACAATATCCATGCTTTTTCCATAATAAATTTCAAACTGATGTAACGAATTGTGTAGGATAAAACAGACTCCGATTAATATCCAGTAAAAAACTATTTTAACTGTTGTATGCATAGTAGTTATTGATTTATTGAATGATTTGTAATCTTTTTTTTACGAATTAAATGATCCATTAATGTAATAACAGGAGGATACTAAGTGTTATTCGTATTTCTGGGAACCTTTTTAATACCCTCCTTTATTAAGAATCCGGAATAGTAAACTAATAAAGAACGGTTAATCTGCTTTTACTACAAGTTTACAAAATCCCCATACAACTCCTCCGGAAGCAACATTGAAAACCTGAGTCGCTGTATTATTATCACCCAAAACATAGTATCCGTTCTTGTCTGCATTGTTCACAACTCTAAAGTAAACTTTGTCATCGATAGCAGTTATCGATTGTGCGCACTGGAAAGGATAAGTTGTTAATGGAATATCGGATATTTTGGTCGGACCTTGTGCGATGTTTTCCTTATTAAATGCATAATAGCTATAGGAAACATCAGTTAATAAAGTAGTAAAAGCAAGGGCCTGGGAACTCATTGAAGTATATAACTTATCATCCTTTACACACACAGTTCCAAAAGATGTTCCTTTTGTATAATCGTCAGCTTTAATAATCCATTCTTTATCGAAATCAGTATCTCCCTTTTTAATCCGTACAATCGCAGATCCGTTAATCGCTCCGGTTGCACCAAAACCATGCGAACAAAAGTACAATGCACCATCATCTCCCAAACCCCACATTTGGTTTTCATTTCCGGGATATCCGATATAACTGATATTTTCACGACGAATCGTTTTTTCATATTTCCCGCTTGCAATATCAACCACAGCCAATTGCACAAACCCCAAAGGTTCGTTAATGAAAAAATTCCCTTTTTCGTTCTCTTTATTAGAGAAGATATCTACATACAGTTTACCTTCTTTTGCTACAATGAGGGATGTTCCGATATCTTGATAACCATATTGCTGATCGCGAATAGCACTCAAATCGATATCTCCGGAACGTTCCATACTGGAGGGGTTAAATTTCTGTATCTTTAAGAGACTTCGATCAGCATCCAGATAGAAACCAAGAGTATCATTGTAAATATAATAATTCGAATTCAGTCCAGAAGAAATTCGCCCATCTTCTTTGAGATTTCCGGATGCATCGACAGAATATCTGATCAAATCATCTTTACTTTGGCTTGCCAGACTTGAACGTTTAAATACCCATTTACCGAAACTTTGCATCCCATTGGTTTGAATAGCTAATGAGCCTGATTTAACATTGTCAATACTGCCCGAAGGTATTTCCGTATAAGTTGTTGCATAGCCGACATAAGGAGAAGTAGTCATATCTCCGGTTAGCAAAGCATAATAATTGGTAGTATCTTCTTGTACGGTGGGAGTATCGTCATTATCAGAACAAGCAGATAAACATATTCCTGTTATAAACAGAAGGAGCAAAGTGTTTATTTTTAGATTTTTACGCATTGTGAAAATTTATTTAAATTAATAATATGTTAATTAATAGCAAAGCTTATTTTTACATGAGCGCTGCGCCCTGCATTTTGAATGCGGTAATTGTCAAATACAGCAGCGTCAAAAATATTTTTCATTTCTAAACTAAGAGCTAAAGTTCCGGCTGGATTCAGTTGCCAGGTACATCCTACACTGTGCAAGTTTTGATTAGGAATGATTAACGCATCTACATTCACACCCGGTTTTCCCCATAAACCTAGAAATCCATCGGGTTCATATTCTTTGGGGATATAATTCAAGTAATATTCACGCACAAAACCGTAATTCCAATAAATAGAAAGCTGGTCTTGTTTTCGTATTACATTGTTGAATAGAATATTAGCTCCTATGTTTGCAAAGAAATAAGGAGTGTTGCGAAGGCGTGCATCTTCATAAGCAGCATCCGATTGTCCAAAAAGGCGAAAATCCTGATAAGTGAAATTACCGTTTATCTTTAATCGACGGAAAAAAGTATATGCAATATCAAACTCCATCCCGAGTCCTTTTACTTTATTTACATTCTGGTATTTCCCTAGAATTCCGGTATTAATCAGAAGAATCAGATCGTATGTCCGTCGATAAAATAAATTCAAATCTGCCGTAAGAGAAGACGGTGTTGAATAATACGCTCCTAAATTAAGGTTGTAACTACGTTCGGGTTTAAGTAAAAAATTTGATGCAATGAATGAACCATCACCAAAAAAATCGGATTGTTCGGGAAGACGAACCGTTGACTCTGTGGACATGCGGATAAATGAATATTCGGAAAAGGAATATTTTATAGCTTCACCTACACCAAAACGGTCTGTAGACTGCTTATCCCAACCTTCTTCTTCCGAAGCATAAGAACCACTATACCCCTTGCCCTTTGCTTTAAAATATTTAAATAAAAGATTGTTTGTTAACTTTCCCTCCATGAAAAATGATTTCAAGCCTAAGGCCAATACAAGTTTTTCGTATTTGGCAGGAGTAGACAATACATCCTCTCCAGATTGAGGATAAGTATCGCCAAACGGATTGGATCCGGTACGAGTAATTTTCGAATAAACAACATTCAATTCCGCCTCATGAGAAGGATGTAAACGAAAAGAGGCATTTGAACGAGAGATAAAGTTCTCATATTGAAGCTTTGTCAAACTTCCATCATTAGTTGCTTCTCCATTTCGCGAAGGAACAGAAGTGAAATTGCCATACCAATCATAGACCCCTTTTATTGTATCGGTATAATTTGTATACAAAGTATTATATACAAGGAACTGATCAAGCTTAAGCCGATTATCAAATAGTTTCTTTTGATATCTTATAGTCGGAATTACGGAATGAGCACCACTAACAACTTTACCAAAAGGCGTATCCATTGTCACTCCATAATTATTATCCCGATCTATATTGAAATACGTTAATCCGAAACGTAGTTCATCTGCCCATTTCTGATTACGGACACCCCCAAATAGCTCTCCATATATATTTGTAAAGCGATTATGGAATAAAGGTAATTTTTCGCGATGGCTCACAGCTGTTTCAGAATCAACGATCGGCACAGATACCTCATAATCATTATCGGAATGATTATAAAAGAAATCTCCACCAATGAAAAATTTACCAGAAGCATCTGTTGCTGAAGTCAGCAAAGATACACGATGTGTGTTAAAAGAACCATATTGGTAAGACGCATCTAAATTCCGGCGAGTGACACTCTGTTTCGTTACTATATTCACGCCTCCACCTAATGCGTCAGCACCCAAAGCTGTAGGTAAAACTCCCTTATAAACTTCAATCCGGTCAATTTGGTTTATAGGTACAATAGAAAAGCTGAAAGCAGATCCCAAATAATCCATCGGAATGCCATCCTTAAAGTATTTGATCGCTTTCCCTTCAAATCCATTCATCATTAAATTTACACTGGACCCCAGTCCTCCTGTTTGTCGTACCCTTAACCCTACTGTCCGATTCATGAGTTCCGATAGATTAGCCGTTTGCGCACTGACAGATTTTACATCGACAACTGTTGTTTTAATGGCTTGTTGTTCTATTATTTTTGATTTAGAAGCACCTGTTACTAATACTTCTTTCAGATTTATATTTTTTATTGTATCATTTTGAGCAAAACCATGACTTATAACGAGCAAAAACAAAACTGATAAAAGAAACCTCATTCCCATTTTTTTTACAAAAATAGCCGAGGCAATAGCACCCGAATATCATCTAAGGGATTATCAACAACGTGAAACGGATTTTCTATATTTGCATAAATATAAATGAAGTAATGAAACGGAAATATAGTTTTAAAGATATCGACCAGTATTTAGCAGAAGATATTCCGGCCAGCTATAATATAAAAGAACACATAGAGGATTCTTTTATTGAGTGTGACAGTTCTTTAGACTATAATTACATATCCGGGACACTCAGAAAAATAAAAATAAATGGAATATCTATCGATTACGTTGATGTTAAACACAAAGAACCGATAGAAATGGAGATCAAGCAAGATGGAGAGCATCTGGAGATTGGTTTTGAATTAGAAGGTCATAAACATTATATACAAAAGAATGGTGATTGCTTAGAAACCCTTAATGGACGATATAGCTTTTTTTATTTTAAGGAATTGGACGGAACGCTTTCTTTCTTCCCTGAAAAAGGAATTAGACGCTGTCTTGAAATCGAATTGTCGATCCCTTTTTTGAAAAGATTACTAAATAATGACCTTAGTGTATTGGGAGAGTTTGGCGAGAAACTGCAGAAAAAAGAAAATGCTGTTTTTATCAATAACTCAACCATCAGTTTACAGATGAGACACATTCTTAAAGAATTAATTGACCCATCACAGAAACTATCAGGAGTATTACGAAAAGTTTCCATTGAATCTCAAATCAATGATTTGATTTTACTCGTCGTTTTGCAGGTAAAAGAAATGTCACAATATGCCTTAACCATTTCAACTTTGTCGCAGGAAGATATAAATAAAATACACAATGCAAGAGAGATCATCATCAAAAGAATTGACGATCCTTGTTCCTTGATCGAGTTGGCCCGACTTTCGGGAATCAATGATTTTAAATTAAAGAAAGGATTTAAGGAAGTTTTTGGGACAACGGTATTTAAATACTTGTTTGATGAACGAATGGAGCGTAGTAAAACTCTTATTCTGGACGGAAAACTTACAATCTCTGAAATTGCATTCATGGTAGGATATAAAAATCCAGCACATTTTACAGCTGCATTTAAACGAAAATTCGGATATCTACCCAGTGATTTAAAAAAATGATTCTCTCATAAGAATAGAAATCACGTAAATTACCCTCATAAGTAAAATTACATTTTCTATTAACTCCTTGAGGTGCAAGGTTTCCTGCTTTATGACATACTTGTACTCTTCGTTTTATCGCAGATCAAATTAATTAATATTTGCAAAACACACTGAATTACACTCTAAAAGCTTTGTTTTTTACTTGTTTCCAGTTTGTGCCTTGCTTTTATTCCTAAAGCTTCCAGAGATTCCCTATATTTTTTTCTGCACCAATTCGTGTCATCTCCTCCGTCAATAGTCAGTTGGTATTTGTCCTGCTCTTTCTAGCTACAAATGAAAAGCCATTGCCATGTTCTAATAAAAACGATTGTAAATACGTTATTAATGCACTTTCTAAATCTTTTTCACAGTAAGAGGCATCACCCTTCAGACCTAAGAACTCCAACACTATCGGGTCTTTAATTATCTCAGAAGGTTGTTCCGGAATCCTTTGTTTGCGTACTACAGCCCAAACTGCTTCTTTGTCATTGCTTAACAATAATCTTTCGTATAAGCCCGAATTTATCCGGCGTTCTAACTCTCTGCCAGTCCAATTATTATTGGCTGCTTCTAATGCATAATATTCCCGCTTATCTTCATTGTCAATCTGTATTAGAAGACGATACTGTGACCAATTGAATGGAGGCGGTATCAAAAGGAAATCCTGCAAAAATTCATAACTATGAATGTGCACATTCATAGTTATGATTGCGTTCGTTCATAGTTATGGCTGCGTTCATTCATAGTTATCAATTTTTTTAGTTGATAAGCGATGACTTTTGACGCATCCTCTTTCGTATATGTTCTGTAAAATTGACGGCAAAAGGCTAATTGTCTATAAGAAAATCCTCTTCCAAATTCAACTTCTAATGTTGATGCAAGGTTCTGCAATATTTCACTTAACCACTCCGCATCCGCGGTTTCCGTGTATATGCGATATTTAGAGTGAACAAAATTAAGTGCACTGGATGGATCAATTGAAGTATACTCAATAATTTAGCGTAAATCCGAATCTTTTTTTGCTTCTAACCGGATTTTGGAATTGATCCTTAAAATATAATTATCAATAAAATAAGAGTGTTAGATATCAACTATCGTTTGAATTTGTTATCAGAAGCATTTAGGATAGTATCCCGGATTATAATTGTATCTATAATAAAGTTTTAAGTTATGTTCTTTGAAAAAAGATATGCTCTATTTTCAAAGCCTTTTCTTTTATAAAACTCATGGGCTGCTTCTCTATGAAATGCAGAATCTAATTCCACTCTTTTACAATCATTTTTCTTAGCTTCTACAATTATTTTATTCAATAAAAGGGTGGCTATGCCTTTTTTCCTATAATCCTGATCAACTATAAGTTCGTCAATATGGGACAAATTACCACATTGCCATAGATTATTCTTTATATATAAAGATACGAAGCCGATAATTTTGTTATCCTTAGTGGCTGCAACTAAATAAGTCTGGTTGTTAGATCTAAGTCCTTTTAAATAAATTTGTTCCATTGCTAATTTATCTAATGACTGATTTGGCCAAAGTTGTTTCAGCAATTCAAATATTTGGTCAAAATCTTCTTCTTGAGATAGTTTTATATTAATTTCCATATCTAAATTAATTCTTCTATTATAGATTCTCCATACGACATATTTCCATTAAGCCATTTCCATGATTTGTATATGCGTAATCCGGTATCCGGAAGCTTTTCCAACCTACTTTTACATTCGCCGATTCGGATATCACCATTTGTATTCAGATGTTGATAAGTAAAATAGATCTGGTCGGATTCAATAAATTTACCGATTAATGTACCTCTTTCGATATCACCTCCCGAATATGAACCCCATATGGATTGCCCTTTCTGGTGAAACTTGAAGCAAGTCTCATTTGAAACTTCTCCATTCTCTGTCTTGGAAGTAGAAACGAATATCCGATCATTCAGATTAAAATCTGAATTATTATCAGATTCAATATCTTTTGTCATTACCTGATAGCATAGAACCTTTCCATTTTCAACAGAATTTTCATAATACTCAATTGGCTTATATCCTCTTTTTATGTAAATATTAAATGCAGGGAGAGAAGAATCCAGGGAAATGCTATTATGTTTTTCCGATATCTTTTCTTCTAAAAAATCCATTATTTGCGTTCCATATCCCTTTCCCTGATATTGCGGAAGGACGAAAACCCGATTCATACAATTTTCGACTATTGTTCCTGTACCGATGTGTTCATCATCATTGGAGAGTAAATATACATCTCCATTTTCCAAATCATGAACTATATTCTCTTCGTTGTGATGGTTCAGGAAGAATTCAACAACTTCCTGAGGGTAATAATTAGGATATATCTCAGATATTGTTTCATAGACAATTTTCTGGATAGCATTCAAATCCTGAATTGTAGCTTTTTGTATCATATACATCGATTTGTATTATATATTGAATTTTGGCAAAGCTTTATGAATAATATATGAAACCCAATTTCCGGCTTTTGCTCCTTTGTCAAACACCGTATAACCTTCGGCTTTATACCGGTAAGAGATTTTCCATCCATCTCGTTGTTTTACGACATGAGATAGTTTATTGCGTCATTTACCCTGATATCTTGCATTTTTTGTCCTTCCGAAACAATGCGCATTGATTCTACAATGTTGAGATGATACGATTCAGGAAACGATATATCCAATATCTGTTTGGTTATGGGTTTGTCAGCATGTAATCGTTTATATAAATGATGTTTCAAAACATATTCTTTTGAAAACTAATGAAACAAAGATAGATATAAAAAAACAACTCTATTCTTGATTTAAATCAAGGATTAATATTACTCTATGGTCATGTCACCTATCACCTGTGAGGTATAGACCTGTTCGACATTCGGATAATCTGTTTTGTATTGATCTTTAAGATCTTCGGCAAACTGAACAGCCATATATGGTAACGATTCGACGGTCGGTTCACTATATTTCATGAAAATAAATGTACGGTTGATATCGTTGTAATGCAAGGTGTAGCTAGTATAGAAATAACTTTCATCATCATACCTGACAATCACTCGCTCAAAAGTACCTTTTATACCATCCTGATCATACTTTTCAGGATAAATAAAAACAACCCCTTCCGTCTCATCCTGTTCTTCTCCTTCGGTATATACAAACTTGTAACCACCACCAATTTTTACAGGGATTGTTGCAAGCGCTTTTGCTTTCAGTTCTTTTTGTTCTGCGACGGTCATAGCATCGCCAACAACTGTAGCATCCAATTTTGAGACAATAATATTTTCAGTTTTATAAGCTATGGTTACATTCAGAACATAAGACTCTCCGGATGAATCTTTAATCGTAACGGTAGCATCTCCTACGCCTAATGGTTCAAATAAAATGTAATTGTTGTAGGTCATCTCCGCTTTTAACAAAGGCGACTCGCAGGAAAAAGAGTAAATCCCATCTCCTCCTATAATAGTAATGCCCCCCTTTGAGCCATAGTGTAGTTGAATGGTATTATTCTCCACTTCGTGTAAGGATAAAGGTTCGTTAGTATCCTTATCACACGACATCCAACCAAAAGTAGAAAACAGGATGAAAAGCGTCCATTGAATTGTTTTGAGTTTCATCTTTATTGAACTTATGTGGTACTAATATTATATTAATTTTACAAAGGTAATAAGCCGGACAAAAAAATCCTTGATCCAAATCAAGGATTACTTGTTGATGATATCTTTTTTCGTATTCGGCTTAGAGTTTCAGGGGTAATTTTTATAAATGACGCTATTTCCTTTAAACTGACCTGACGCAAAATATCAGGATAGCGATGTATCAGTTTAATATAGCGCTCTTGAGGCGTATCACAATATAAAGAAAGTAGTCTGTCATATACATCAGTAAGATATGTTTCAGCTACCTTAGTCCGAAAATCATTAGCTTTACAATTACTATAATAGTTGTTTAATTCTTTATAAGTAATGATGTAGATTGTGCTATCTTTAATTGTTTGTATATCAACAACTGAATTTGTTTGGTTCTGAAAAGATCCGTAGTCAGTTACAAAATCATTTTCAAAACTATAACCGACAATTTGTTCCTTTCCTTCTGATGTATAATTCAAATAACGAAAAGATCCTTCTATAACAAAACCGACAAATTTACTCTTCTGACCTTTTTGGATAAAAAAATCATTCTTTCTATACTTTCTTATTTTTCCTTCTTCCAAAAAGAATTTTGTTAGTTGGGCAATACCGTCGAGTTCAAGATATTTGTTCAAAATAAGCATGTGCGAAATTATTATTACTGATTATGTAACTTTCTCCATATAACATACACCACATCAAAAGACAGATGGTCAAATTGTTTTATATCATTTTTTACGCTAGTTTGTATTTATAATCTCAATGGATATCTTTTTCCGCCTAATTCTTTAACATGTTCAGGTGCTGAATTCATTAATTTAACCCCCAAGTTTTTCATGTCTATTATTAGGATGAATAGCTATTTTCTTGTCTGTGAATACTTATTTATCATCAATGATATGCACTTTATCTACATTAAACCCTGTTCTGATAAATTCTTCCGTTATTATTTTTTGTCCTTTGGATTCATTCAACTCTTTATCTTTTTGTAATAGTCCATAATAAATATCGTACCATTCAATTTTATCGGGAAGATTTTCTGTTTTACCAACAATGTTGTAAAACTGCTCCCGTTGGTTCATGTATGCATTTAGATTCAAGGTCGTTTCAACTACTAATTTATCTACAATATTCTGGCCTAGTTTTTGTCTGATTCTCCAAAGCGTACCTGCGATAATCATTCCTCCTCTGTGATTGTCTAACCTCTGATAATAGTCTTTATAGCTATTGCTTGCTACATTATAATATTTGGCGATATTGCTTTCTTTATCATCAATTTTATGCGGATACGAATCTTTCAAAAGTTTTAGCATATTCTCGATATTTAAAGAGTCGGCTGGTGGGTAACCATATATCCACGAGGCATTCCGTATCATTTTCGAGGGCAGAGCATCTTCTCCTACAATAGGTGAATTATTTAGAGAGACAGTAAAGTACTCTAATAGACCCATATGTACGTACGATAAACCCTTAAATTTTATTCCTAAACTATCTTCGAGCAGCCAAAAAGCCCGATGTCCTATTTCATGAAAAAAAAGAGAGGGCGAAGGATTGGAATTTTCCTCGAATATATATGTTTTAGGAGATGTAAGAAAAGGAATATCTCCAAGTGTAATTTCAATGTTTTTATATTCCTTTTGTGAGTTAAAATCTATCTTGTTATGGAATAAAGAATTGTAATATTCGATAGTTTTATTGATATTGTATACTGTGTAAGCTGTATAATATTCAGGAGAATATGGCTCTATTTCTTTCTTGAAATCTAATTTAACAGGAGTTGAGTATACTTGTTTTCTATCGGGATTATTATCAATATAGTTTGTGGAGTCTAAAATGGAGAACCTAACTGACTCGATATAAGGAGATACTATGTTGCCTTGTTCGTTTATAAAATCTAACAGAATTGTTTCATTACACAGTTTTCCGTCTTTCAGAAAGTTGACATCCAATGTTCTCTGTTGGGCAAATATTCCTGTAATATTTGTGGCAGAGAGCACCAATGCCACCCATAAAAATAAAATATAGTAATTTACTCCCCTCATATTATCAATTATTTCTATTTATCAAATTCACAATCACTTTAACCATCACATCTTTTTCTTCTGTTCGGCTTTCTGCAATCATCAATATAAGAGCTGCTAAGGTATTATTTTCTGATTGACTACAAATCCTTTTACAAGATATTCTTTTAATACCTTATTTTCCCATATACGGAATTGGATGCTTTACTCTATATCCCACAGATATAACCATATCGAGATTATAACATTCAACTTGTCTTTTGCCTTCTTGTTGAACTGTCACAAATTTTGCGACAGTTGAGACTTCGTTCAGTTCTTCTTGTAAAGAATTATTGATATATAAATATTTAATTGTTTTTATTTGATAGGTTATGTATCGTCTCTGGGTACAATTAAAATGAAAGCCTAATTGAATATCAATTAATTAGGCTTTTTATTTTGGAGATTTGTTCCCAAATCGTTCCCAAAAGATTGGAATCATCTTGGATTATAGAGAGGATTTATATTTAGGTGTAAGTTTTTAGCTCCTTCTGCAGCAGGATTACAGCCATATAAAAATTATTGTAATTTCCGATAAAGCCCTATTAGAAAAAATAAAGGATATTGCTTTTAATCAAAGTCAAATTATCGATTGTTCACATTTACTTGTATTTGCAGCTTGGGATAAATATACAAACGAAAGAATTACGAAAGTTTTCAATTATACAATAGATGAGCGGGGTCTACGACTATCAAAGAAATCTCCCCGAACCGACTGTTTTCTTCTATATTCTCACAAATCCTAAATCCTAATAGGCCAACAACTTTTTTGTCTTCTTCATAAACCCAGCATTTTATATTCCGTTGGTAAAATGAATGCATTCGTGATAATTACAGATACACTCTAAAGAACATAAATAGTAATAACAGAAAATGTTTCTTCGTTTTATCATAACAAAATTAATTAATATTCGCGAAACTCTCTGGATTACATTCTAAAAGCTTTGTTTTTTATCTGATGCCAATCCGCTATTTACACAGTTTATAGATCTCACAGGCTGCCATGAGAAAAGCTCCCGTTCCATACAGTTCGGTCATATCATAAGTTACTTTTTTAGGATCTGCCCCTACCGGTTGTACCCAACCCAGTTTTCCATCTGCATCCACTGCCTCCACTAAGGCTTTCCATCCTTTTTTAACAATCGGCAGATATTTGTCGGCCGGCAGGTGTCCCTGATTGATCCCGTATGCCAAGCCATAAACAATAAAACCTGTTGCACTCGTTTCGGGCGACGGATAACTTTCGGGATCCAGCAGGCTGGCATGCCAGTATCCATCCTTACCCTGCAGTCCGGCCAAACGATCACAAAATTCAACGAAAACACTTGCATAAAAAGGGCGGTATTCCTTATCTTCTGCAGGCAATGTTTTGAGTATCTCAGCCAGGCCTCCGATCACCCATCCGTTGCCTCGTCCCCAGAAAACTTTTTTCCCGTTTGCCTCTTTCTGGCTGAAATAACGGCTGTCCCGGTAGAAAAGATGTTCTTTCTTGTCGTAAAGATGATGGTAGGTAGCACGGAACTCATTGTCTGCAAAATGCATATATTTCCGGTTGTTGGTCAACGTATATAGGCGGGTATAGACTCCTGGAGCCATAAAGAGTGCATCGCACCAGCTCCAACGCTCAATCGTACTTGCTTCTTTGTAATCCAAGTCCATGCTTCCGTTCGAAGGATGGTTTATCACCCATTCCGTACGGGCTAAAGTAGGCTGAAGCATCCATTCGTTCTTATACTTTTCATACATGTCCAGATAGACTTGCGCTATGCAAATGTCATCCGCATGATACATTCTTTCCGCTACCTGCCATTGTTGACGTCCGAATAGTTTTTTCAGCCAATCAAAGTAAGCATCATCTTCGTCTAGCTCCGCCCAATCGAATAAACCCATATAGAAAGCTCCGGCAATCCATCCTTTGGGCTCTTCCACGGCATATTTATCTTGCGGGAATTCTTTGATTTGCCAGTCGGCAACCTTTCGTGAGATGTTCCTTACCTCCTGGAGACTCCAATAGTCGGTGGCAACCGGCTCGAGGGCTGATCCGGCAGATGCCGCCATCAGCGGCATGGGATCGGCGGAAAAAAGGAAAGCGCAAAAAAACAAGTTCAGGCAAGTAAGTTTCATGTTCCGTTTCATATTGTTATTCTATCTATGTTGATCTTTTATTTTAAACAAAGCGTTCAAATGATTCGCTTCAATGGAGAGATGCAACGTATATGCCTCAAAGGCATAATCCGTCAAAAGCATTTCGCCGTCTACATCCAGTGTTTCCCCGGAACCTTTGGCTTCCTGTTGGGAGACAAGCTCCTGAAAGGTCGTTGCCCAATAGTTATGTAAGGGCAAGATCCGCCTATAAGAGATGCATCGGTCACTATCAAAGGTAAAGATATAGGATACCTGGAATTTGCGGCATCTTTCGTCTTCTTCCTGACAGTTGATTTTCAGGAGGGAATCCGTATCGGGCAAAATCTCCGCCTGCTGCACCTTCCGTTCGATACCGGAAAGGATTTGTTTGCGAGATTGCCCCAGCCATTCCTGAGCAAATCCTATTTGCAGGAAAAGGCAAAAGATTAAGATGAATCGTATTTTATTCCACATAGAAATCCGTTTTTAGGGGAAGCGATTGAGAAGAATTTCCTACAAAGAGTGTAAACTTTCCTGGCTCGGTAACAAATACGTTATCTGCATTATACATTCCATAAGACCTGCGGTTCACCTTAAAATACACCTTTTTTTCTTCACCCGGTTCCAAGGTAACACGTTCGAATCCGCAAAGCTCCTTTTCATAACGGGATATGGATGAAACTTCATCGTTCAGATAAAGTTGCACCACTTCATCGCCTTTCCTGTTTCCGGTATTCCTGACTGTACAGGAAACCAAGAGTGTATCTCCATCGGAGATTTTACTCCGATCGGTTTTTAACGCAGTTATCTCAAAAGAGGTATAGCTTAGTCCGTAACCAAAAGGATAGAGTTCGCCGGACACTGTTGCAAATCCCTTTCCTGTGGAATTCGGTTTAAAGGGAAAAGCCCAGGGGATCTGTCCTACTGATTTTGGGAAGGTCACAGATAATTTTCCTCCCGGATTATATTCACCAAATAAAACTTCGGCAACCGCTTTCCCGGAAAACTCTCCTGGAAACCAGGCCTCTATGATACAAGGAATGTGCTTGTCTTCCCAATTAATAGTTATAGGACGACCGTTAAATAAGACGAGCACAACAGGAGTACCGGTAGCATTAACCGCACGGATCAGTTCTTTCTGGCGTCCAGAAAAATCCAGATTCAGGCGGCTGCGCGATTCGCCGATCGTTCGATCATCGTCTCCCACAAACAGAATGGCGACATCTGCTTTCCGGGCGATGTCTACCGCTTCCTCTATTTCACTCTTTTCCTTATCATTCATTTCGAAATACATGACGTCACTTTCTGGAAAATGAGAATCACGTACATTACATCCTTTGGCATATAGAATTTCACACTGGTCGCCCACTAATTCTTTCAGGCCTTGCAATCCGGTGATCACGTCCGGATCATGAGGACCGTAGCGTGAAGTGAGGGATTTTGTTTCATCGGCATTCGGTCCTATAACTGCAATCTTCTTTATTTTTTCCTTTGACAATGGAAGTATCTGATTCTCATTTTTTAATAATACGATCGACTCGCGCGCCGAACGCAAAGCGACGGAACGGTGTGTATCATTGTTGACGATCCGGTCTGCTTCTCCGGGATTTTTCACATACGGATTATCAAACAGGCCTAACCAGAATTTCACATATAAGACATCGCTGACTCTCTGATTCAACGTACTCTCCGTAATCAATCCCTGTTGGATGGCGCTCCGAAGCGGTACGATAAAATCTTCGGGATATTGGAAATAGGTACGGATATTTATTCCCGCATTGATTTCTTTGGAGATAGCCTCCTCAACCGTTCCGGCAATATGATAGAACACCATGTTCTGCTCCTTTTCCCAACTATCGGAAACGACATATCCCTTAAAGCCCCATTGCTTACGCATAAGCTCCGTCAGGAAATAAGGATTCGAACAAACAGGAATACCGCTATAATCATTCATGGCACACATGGTACCCAATGCACCCGCTTCCTGAAATGCAATGCGGAAAGGCTCGAGATGTAATTCATGTACCTCCTGCGGCGTAGCATGCGGATCTGTCCGGCACCATCCGTCGCGTCCTCCGGCTGGTACGCTATATATGGCAAAATGTTTGGGAGTAGAAACCACCTGCTGGCTTTGTATACCCAGCACCTGCTGGCGGCCGAGTTCGCCAGCCAGATAAGGATCCTCCCCGTAACTTTCCACCGTACGCCCCCAGCGCGGATCACGGGCGATATCTAAGACGGGAGAATAGACATTGGTATACCCCAAGGCTTTTGCTTCTTGTCCGGTGATTTCACCGATCTTCCGTATCAGTTCTTTATCCCAGGTACTACCCTGGCCGATTTGCGCCGGGAAAAAGGTTGCTTTCTCATGTTTCAATCCTCGGATCCCTTCGTTTGTCATATCCACAGGAATCCCCAGGCGGGTTTCTTCTACAAAGAAGGCTTGTATTTTATTCATAGCTACAGGATGATTCGAATAGGGATACTCCCAAGTTGTCCTCTTCCATTCGCCGTTTAATTGTTCATCTACGTTTCCAATGCCATCTTTCCATACCCGTTCTTTCCATTCGGGGGTCGGCAGCGAATCGTTGCTAACCGCTCCATATCCGTAGAGGGTTGCTAATTGGCAAGTCTTTTCCTCCAGAGTCATCTGACGAAGAAGGTCATCCACCCGCTTGTTTATCGGTTGGGCAGGATCTTCATAAAGATCTTTTCTTCCATTCTTATTAAAGTCGATCCACCCTTTATGATAGATGGCGGATGATTGTTTTTGTGCATTTAATAAACCGGGACAGGCTATGATCAGCGCTGTACCTATCATCATACGAATTGTCATAAAATAAATTTTGATAAAAGGGGCTGTCCAAAAAGTTGTGACTTGTACGGAAAAAATCCGGTGCACTGAATTTTATAAATGAGTGCACCGGATCAATTCATTGAGTGCACCGGATTTTCAGGATGCACAGTGCTTTTTAGACAGCCTCTTTTTTTTATAATATTAATAACCGGGATTCTGAGGGAAGTCAGCACCCGTATTAGAGTCTATAATGGTTTGAGGGATCGGCCACAAAGTATTGTGCTCATCCATGCTGCTGCTATAAGAATTGTATTTTTTGGTACGTTCAACTAACTTCCCGGTACGGACTAAAGTAAAACGACGGAGTTCTTCTCCGACCAATTCACGGATCCGTTCATCCAGCAAGAAATCTATCGTAGCTTGGTTCGCCGTGATCTCCGGAGCCCCCGCACGTCTGCGCACTACATTAATTGCTTCGGCTGCTCCTTGCGGATTATTCTGATCCAGACGGGCTTCAGCCAGCAACAAATAGGTTTCCGCCAAGCGGAATTTCATACGATCCTTGTTGCTTCCTGCATAACTCAAATTATCCGGTTTCCCATAGAAAAATTTTGTGACTGCAGGGAATAAGGTACATTTAGCCCATGTTTCATCCGTGAATTCGGCTTTCTTCCCATATTTGTTGGAGTTTACATTATTATAGTACCAGTTTCTCTTGATATTATACTCCGAATTCCGGATATCGGATTTCGCAAAGAAATCAGCGCTTTCTATCCACCATTTAAACGGGACGATCTGCGCCAATCCGCGTCCGCCCAAAGAGTCAGCCAACACAAACCCATCTTCATTATAATATTTGGGTAGCCATGCTCTTCTTGTCCAATCTTCATATTCACCACCGCCACCGGTTGTATTGTATTCAAGCTGCATGACCCAGATACTTTCCATATTTCCGGAAGTCCGGTTCTGGTTATACTCCTTAAACATATCCGAAAACGAATCTCCCTCCTGATCTTTGTCAACACCGAAACGGGAAGTCATCAGGTGGAAATATCCGCTATTGATGACGGTCAAAGCAGCCGTCTCCGCCTTGGCATACTCACCGGACATCAAATAGACCTCCGACAATAAATGCTGTGCTGCCCATTTGGTCAACTGCCCGACTTTCACCTTATCCGGATCTACCGGCAAATTGTCTATCGCAAATTGTAAATCTTCAATCATCTTACTCAATACTTCCGCTTTCGGCGTACGGGTAAAATCTACACGGAAATTTTTCTCTATCTTATCTACATAAGGTATATCTCCATACAAATAAACCAGATAACGATAGGCATAAGCACGGAAGAAACGGGCGACAGCCTGATAATAAGCCTTGTCTGTAGAGGTATCCCAATTTACATTTCCCTCCGAGTATTCCAAAATTTCATTGGCAGAGGCAATGAGGCCATAAGCCCAGTTCCAGTAAGATGTAACGAAGGTAGTCGAAGCGGTGTAGGATAGATTTTCGAACGGAACCAACGACCCGTCCTTATGCCCGGTGTAGACAATATCGGTTGCAACTTGGAAGGCTTCATAGGGGCAAGCCTGTCCTTGGGTCGTGGTAGCATCTCCCCACGTGTTAAACTCGGAGCGAGCCCAGCCGTATAATCCGGTCACTCCAACTTCGAATCCATATGAACTCGTATAAGTATTATCTGGAGCCAATGAACTTTTTAATTTTTCATCCAGAAATCCGGAACATCCGGAACATACCGCCAATAAACATGCGGCAATGGCAGGTAATATTATTTTTTTCATCTTTAGTTACTATTATAATGTTAGAAGGTAAGATTTAAACCGAGCATGTAAGAACGTGCCGTAGGATAGGTTACCAGTATATTCCGATTTGCATTATTATCTTCCAGATTCAAAGCATTCTTAATATTACTAAACGTATAAAGGTTATTTACACTCACATTTACACCAAGCGAACTGATACCTACCGCCTGGAGTACCGTTTTGGTAAAAGTATAGCCTAATGTGATGTTCTTGACCTGTACATAATTTGCCTTTTTGTAAAACGAATGTTTATCATAAGGAATATAGACGGGGGAAGTCATTTCATTGGTCGGATTTTCCGGAGTCCAGTAATCCATGCCGCTTATGTAATTGAATGTCGGCATCCAACGATCAAAGTTATAATCGTGCAGTTCTTTTGTCTGTCCGAACACGCCATTCAGCACAAAAGAGAAATAAAGATTTTTATAATCGAGCCGGTTTCCCAACGAAAGAAGGAAACTCGGCAATTTTGAACCAATGATCTTTTTATCACTGGAAGAAATGACACCGTCTCCGTCGTTATCCTGCAATTTGGCAGAACCAGGAATTGCTCCCTTTTGGTATTCCACCCCGTTTTCATTCAGGTATTTTCCATTGGTTGCATCCCAGCTGATCGTATGGCCGGTTTTCTTGTCATAATAAGTTTCGTCCTCTTGCCATGTTCCGATTACGTTATAATCATAAAAAACACGCAAAGGCTCCCCGATAAACCATTTGTTGGTAATATCGTCTTTCCCGTCTCCACGAAGATCGACAATTTTATCCCGGTTCAATGAAAAATTAAGATTTGACGTCCAGGTAAACGATTCATTCTGCATATTGATCGAATTCAATGAGATTTCGATTCCTTTGTTTTCCGTCTTTCCGATGTTGTCCATAATGGATTTATATCCATTCATATAAGGAACCGTACGGCTCATCAGCAAATCACTCGTTTTAACAAGATAAAGATCAATACTACCGGAAAGGCGCCGGTTGAAAAGGCTGAAGTCAATACCAACATTGACGGTTTTTGAAGTCTCCCATTTCAAATTAGGGTTTCCGACTCCGTTGGTAGGAAGATACGCTCCATTGACAGTCGTGCCATTATCCCCCCATATATAAGTCGTCAGGCTCAAGCGGTCCAAGGTCTGGTAAGGAGAGATTGCCTGGTTCCCGTTGGAGCCCCAGGATAACCGGAACTTTAACTGATCCATCCAGTCTGAGCTACTCTCCATAAAATCTTCGGAAGAAATATTCCAGGCACCTGCGACAGAAGGAAAGAGAGCATATTTATTGTTTTCTCCGAAAGCTGAATAGCCGTCCGAACGTCCTGTAAGTGTTAGCAAATACTTATTGGCATATGAGTAATTCAAACGCAACATATAAGAGAGCATCGCCGTTTCGGTCAGTTGAGAAGTGATTATTTTGTTTTTCTCTGCGCCGGCCATGTTATGATATTCCGAATCGTCGTTTACAAAGCTTTCTCCTGATTCTTTAGACTCCTGCCTGCTTGTTTGCTGCATACTGAATAATGCCGTCGCATCAATCTTATGTTTGCCGAACGTTTTATTATACTTCAATAAATTTTCCCAGGTATAATCATAATAATGGACATTCGAAATGGAGGCATATCCGTTTACCTTCTTGCCGGTAAGCGTATTTCTTCCGTAATAAGCCCCTTCAAATTCACTGCGGTAGTTATAACCGAAATTAGTACGGAAAGACAAGCCGTCAATCGGAAACTGTACTTCCGCAAAGGTAGAGATAAACACATTCCGGTTCGTTTTGTCATCTGTCGCATTGACATCCGCCATCGGATTTGGAAAGAGCGTCTGGTCCATCGGATAATCGACATAGCGACCGTCTGCATCCTTATAAATACCATACGGACTCATTTTCAAACCTGCTTCGAGTCCCGGCTGTATTCCTCCGAAATCTTTTTGGACAGCTTGGGTCCCCATACCGATGGTTAACCATTTATTGAAGACCTGTGTAATATTCAGTGCAAGGTTGGTGCGTTTCAATCCCGTATTGACCATTACTCCGTCTTCCTGTAAATGAGAGAGGGAAGCCATATAGGTCGTCGCATCCGTTCCGCCCGAAATCGTAATTTGATGGTCGGTGGTCAAAGCGTTCCGGAACATAATATCCTGCCAGTCCGTTTCGATTCCGTTCTGATAATTGGGACGTTCACTCGGATTCAAAAGTTCACTTGGATCCAACTGGTCACCTGTATAGCCGTATTTCATCCGGTTGTAATCCTGTGTATATTTCACATATTCTTCTCCCTTCATCATATTAATACGACGTTGGGCCTGCTGCATCCCGATTTGTCCTTTGTAGGTAACGGTCGGAGTTCCCTTTTTACCTTTCCTGGTTTGGATCAGGATAACGCCGTTTGCTCCACGTGAACCGTAGATTGCGGCGGAGGAGGCATCTTTTAGAACCGAAATATTCTCGATAATATTGGGATCGATATCACCTAAAGACCCGCTGTACGGAATACCATCCATTACAATTAACGGGGAGTTATCTGCGGACAAAGAATTTTCACCCCGGATACGTAATGTTTGATCTTCACCCGGCTTTGCATTCCCTGTCGTTACATTCATGCCCGGGATTTGTCCGGCCAACCGATCCAACAGGTTATTGGTAGAAACCATCTGCAACTTGTCCTCCCCAATGGCTGTAATACCACCGGTCAAATCCGATTTGCGCTGCGAACCGTAACCGACCACAACAACATCATCCAGTCCAACCGCGCTTTCTTTCAACGTAACCGTTAACGTTTTTGCTCCGGAGATTTTAATCTCTTGCGACAAATAGCCTACATAAGAAACAATCAGTGTCGCATTTGACGGTGCTTCAATAGAGAAATTTCCATCTGCATCTGTAAAAGTACCTATAGTAGTTCCTTTTACCAGTACGTTAGCTCCGATAATCGGATATTTATCGGCATCCGATAGTACCGTACCGCTAATTTTTACATTCTGCGCATATATCTGGATAGAAGATATAAACGCCATTAAAATAAAGAATAATCCAAAAGGATGCTTATCCTTCCGCTTTGCCTTTTCTGCAGGAGGCAAATCACCGCATCGTTTTCTGTTAAAGTCTCTCATAATTTATCGCACATTAAAACATTAAAAAAATAATTCTAATCAAGCTAAACTGTTTTTTGTGTCAAAAAAATGAAATAAAGGCCTGTAAAACGAGCAAAATAATCCCAAATGAAGATAAAAATATCTCATTTTGATAAAAATGATCAATTACTTGAAATTTTGATTTACGAATGGGGGGGATGATATGCATCCTGATACTCGGTCGGAGAAAGACCATAGGCCTCTTTAAAATTCCGGGCGAAATAGGAACGGCTACTGAAACCTACTTGTTGGGCAATCTCCGAAATATTCATGCGCGACTCCCGAAGTAATCTGGCGCCGGCTTCAAGACGGATGCTTTTAATAAGGTCAATCGGAGACAAACCCGTTATTGCTTTTACTTTGCGGTAAAAACTGGTGCGGCTCATGCCTAAAGATTCATAGATGGCGACAATGTCTAATTCCGGATTGGACAGATTCGCTTTTATGATGTCGATATAATTCTTAAGAAATTCGTCTCCGTCGGCCGAGTCAGGCAATCCTAATTGCTCTGATGAAAGGTGGCCTTCTTCATAAACAACTTTCAATTTCTGTCGCAAAGACAAAAGGTTGCGGATACGCGCTTTCAGAATCGAAAGCTGGAAAGGTTTGACAATGTAATCGTCCGCGCCTGCATCCAGACCTTCTTCTATTTGCAAGGCCATATATTTAGCGGTTAACAAAACCACCGGGATTTGACAGGTTGTCGGATCTTCCTTTATGCGCCGGCAAAGCTCGATCCCGTTCATCTCCGGCATCATGACATCACTGACGACTATATGCGGGGATGATTCCTTGATTTTCTGTAAGGCTTCTTTCCCATCGGAGGCCTTGACAATCATGTAATCCATGCCTAACTGTTCTTCTAAATATTGCAGTACTTCACGGTTATCATCTACCAGCATAATAAGCGGCTTGTCCTGCATCTCGGATTCTTTGATCAGTAGATTCACCTTTTGGCTTATTTCAGTTTGATGGGGGGATAGAGGTGCCGTTTCCACTTCCACCTCCTGCGTCTCTGTATCCGGAAGGAGAAACATGAAACGGGAGCCTTTTCCCTCTTCACTTTCCATCCATATATACCCGTTATGTTGGAGAATGATCGAATGCGTTAAGCTCAATCCAATGCCGCTACCGGAAATCTCCTGGTGAATATCTTCCTGAGAATGATAAAACGGTTCGAAAATTTTCTCCGTATCTTTACTGTTAAATCCTTTCCCCGTATCCAGTACCTCCACCAATAAATAATTAATCTCCACCAATGTTTGTTTTTGTCGTAAAGGAAACCGGGGAAGCATTTCGATTGAAGATTGAGGAATGCTTTTGACACGCAAGGTTACATTTCCGCCGGACGGAGTATATTTAAAGGCATTGGAAAGCAGGTTGAAAAAAGCTTTTTCAATTTCCCTTTCATCATATCGTACATAATAGATAGCCGGCAATTCGTTTTTCAACCGAAATATTATCTCACGGTTATTTGCTATGCTTTCAAAAGAATGATAGATTTCCCGTATGAAGGAAGAAAAGTCGAAACGAGTCTTTTGCAAATCCGTCTTTCCGGCCCCATATTTTTGTATATCCATTAGATTGTTTACCAATAAAAGCATACGTCCGGTGTTTTTCCGCATCAATTGCAAGGTCTTTTTGACTTCAGGAGAAAAAGAGAGATGTTGCATTAAATCATTTAATGGATTGATAATAAGAGTTAAAGGGGTTCTTAATTCATGCGAGAAATTGGTGAACATCCGCATTCTTTCCTCATGTAACTCATTCAATTTTTCCTGTTCCATCTGCTTGAAACGGATTTCATGTTCGCGTTCGTTTTTTTTCCACTGTTGCCTGATAACACCGGCCACAATAAAGAAGAATATGGATATATACAAAAGATAGGCCCACCAGGTTTTATAAAACGGAGGATTTATAATAATATATAAAACCGTTTCCTTTGGATTCCACACTCCATCATTGTTTGCAGCCTTCAAATGGAAAATATATGAACCGGGAGCCAGATTATTATAATACGCCTCACGCCGGCTTCCTACCGGATGCCAATTGAGATCCGCCCCTTCCAGTTTATAGGTGTACTGGTTTATTTCGGAGTGGATGAAATTAATACCGGTATATTTAATAATCAGGTTATTCTGACTGGATTTCAAGGTTAGACGTTGCTTGTCGGACAATCCAAGCATTTCTTCTTTATTATTAATCATCAAAGAGGTGACATAGACCGCCGGCAAAGCTGGATTTAATACTTTCTGTCCCGGATTGAAAGCAAGAATCCCCTTATCTCCAGGGAAATAAATGGTACCGTCGGATCCCACATTATTGCCGCTATATAAGGTAAATTCCAAACGAGGAATCTCCACTGTTTTTATCGAAATAAAACGGTCTTGTTTCTTATCCAGTTTATACAAAAGACAACCGGCAGTGACCCATAAATCCCCTTTTTTATCAAGCGTAACAGAACTTATCAGGCTCTCTGTGATGCCATCTTCTTTATGATAATGCTTGATCATGCGAAGGTTGTCATCCATACGGAAAATTCCGTTTTTACTCGTGAAAATCCAGACCTGCTGGTCTTGATCCTTCAATAAACCTGTGATTACCCCCAGTCTCTCACTTTTATTTCGTTTATATAAACGCGAAGAAAACTCCAAGACTGTTTTTTTTCCCCGATCATACAAATAAAGGCTGTCGGATAAGGTCCCGAACAAAAACAGATCCGGTTTCAATTCGAGAATCGTAGTAATGCCTCGAAATGAGCGGGTGGCGCCGTTCATTTCAAATGTATTCTGTATCTTACCTCCGTGTTCCATCACTAAGCCCATCGAACTGTTCGTCGGTATCCATAAACATCCCTCACGATCCATATACAGGGAACAGATATCATTGTATTCGAAATCGTATAATAATCTATATCGTTTCGTCCGGATTGAAAAGAGATAAACCGTGCCAAAATGAGTGGAACAAAGAATCGAATCGCCTTTTATAAGCACGGATTTAATAATATTCATTTCATAATTTCCTTTTCCTTGCGATTTGATGGGATACAATTCCTGTTGTCCGGTTTGCGGATCATAAAAAAACAAGCCCGCCCCCTCGGTTGCGAACCACATATTTCCATTGGCATCTTCCCCGCCCTTTCCTATGACCTTGGTATATTTCTGTGGAGTAATCAGTTTTGCCGGTCTGTAATAGGGACTATGGTAATTTACTCCATAATAGGTTCCTACCCATAGTCCATGATCTTTATCCATCAACAAACTATGAATAGAAAAATGGCTAAGTCCTCCATCTCCCGACATACCGCCATCTACGAGCGTAACTGTATGGGTTTGGGTGTCAATACTATTCAATCCTCCGAAGGTACCGACCAGAATGGTGTTTTTCCGGTAAGGAATCATAGCTCTTATCCCATTGCTGCTAAGCCCGGAGTTCTTCTTATTCAGACGGGTAAAGGTCTGCTTCTTCCTGTCATAAAGGCAAATTCCTTCTTCCTCCGTTCCGATCCATATCAAACCGTTTCCATTAGGGAGGATTGTGGAGATCATGCTTTTCGGAAGCGTATTTTCCTCTTCCCCCGGAAGAATATGCATCTTCAGCTTCCAATCTTTCGAGAACACATATAACCCCGCCTTCTCCGTTCCTAAATAGATATCTCCCTTTTCATCCTGGGCGGCGGAGTAGACCGGAGATTCAATTGGAACATCCGTCCAGATCCTTTCGACCGTTTGATTCGGATTACAACGAAAAATCCAACGGCTGTTAAAGGCATAGATCGTTCCGTCGGCCTGCTTCAAAAAGGTATAAATAACATTGTTCGTTGATTCCCGATCTATTAATTGAGGGTAAAAACGAGTTACCTCCTTACTTTTATAGTCAATGCAATTGATTCCGTTGGAAGTCGCCACCCAAATATTTTTTTGTTTGTCTTCGGTAAACCGGCGGATATAATTATCACTTAACGAGGCACTATTATTCACCTCATTCTGGTATATTACAAACTCGTATCCGTCATACCGATTGGCTCCGTTGCGTGTGGCGAACCAGATATAACCATCGGAATCCTGAAAAATATGTAACACGGAAAGTTGTGACAATCCGTCTTCCACGCCTAAATGTGAAAAGAAGAGGTCGGTTGCTCCTCGCATCGGTAAGCCATACGACAGGAGGAAACATATCCAGATGATTATTTTCAATTTTCTCTTCACTTATTTGCAGTTACATTTGCTAAAAGATCTTGTTAAGAAAATACTACCTGGCAAAAATAAAGAAATAGAGACGATTTTACATCGATTTGAGATAATTTTACGCGAAAGGAGGTTTCCATTCTTTTATTTTTGCCTTCCAATCATTACATACATCATGAATAAACTGACCTTTGCCTTCATTCTTTTAAACATCTTTTTTTGCTCTTCGCTTTCAGCCGAGGGACGTTGGGTAGAATCTTTCAATTCCGGATGGGAATTCAAAAAGGCCCCGGTAAATACGGAATTAGTAATTAATATTCCGAACTGGGAAAAGGGTTGGGAAAAGGTTGAAATTCCCCATACTTGGAATGCGAAGGACATGCAGATCCAAGCCAATGACTTTTACCAAGGCGCCGCTTATTACAGGAAACAATATAATCTGCCGGAAAAATGGAAAGAAAAACGGGTTTTTCTTCGCTTTGAAAGCGTAGGGTCTTATTCGGAAGTTTATGTAAATGGCTCATTAGTGACTACCCATAAGGGGGCTTATGCTGCTTTTTCCTGTGAAATCGGAACGATGTTGAAAACCGGAGAAAACGAAATTATCGTAAAGGCGGACAATTCCTCACGCCCGGATATCATACCCGCCAACCATGTCCTATTTGGAGTTTATGGTGGGATCTACCGTCCGGTATGGCTGATTATGACGGATTCATGCAACATTTGCATCACGGACAATGCTTCTCCGGGTGTTTACATTACACAAAAAAACGTATCTTCCAGACAAGCGGACGTACGACTGAAGGTCAAACTGGACAACGGAACGCTACAGCCAGTCCCTCTCATTTTACGGAATACGATTTACGACCGGGAAGGTAAGAAAATAGTTTCCCGGGACCAACCAATCGATCTGACGCCGCAAGGTGTCCAAACATTCGAGACGGACTTCACGCTAAAACACCCGGTTTTGTGGCAAGGCCGGAAAAATACGTATCTATACAAAGTGGTCACCCATCTGATAAAAGACGGGAAAGTTATCGATGAAATGATCCAGCCACTGGGTTTGCGCAACTATGAAATAATCGCAGGCAAAGGGTTTTATCTGAATGGCGAAAAATACCCGATGTACGGGGTTACCCGCCATCAGGATTGGTGGGGATTGGGTAGCGCACTGACAAACGCAAACCATGATTTCGACCTCGCCGCCATCATGGACATTGGAGCCACGACCGTTCGTTTCGCCCATTACCAGCAATCCGACTATCTTTACTCGCGTTGTGATTCGCTCGGTTTGATCATTTGGGCGGAAATACCTTTTGTCAATCGTGTAACAGGACAGGAGGCTGAAAACGCGCGCAATCAACTACGCGAATTGATCAGGCAGAGCTTCAACCATCCTTCTATTTATGTCTGGGGATTGCACAATGAAGTCTATCGCCCGCATGAATATACCAAAGAACTGACAAAGTCACTGCACGATCTGGCCAAAACGGAAGATCCCGACCGCTATACCGTATCGGTCAATGGTTACGGAGACATGGAGCATCCGGTTAATTTGAATGCCGATATCCAGGGAATGAACCGTTATTTCGGCTGGTATGAAAAAAAATTGCAGGACATGGAACCATGGATTGACGGACTGGAAAGAAAATATCCTCACGAAAAACTGATGCTGACGGAATACGGAGCGGACGCCAATATTCATCACCAAACCGAATACCTGGGGGATGCTTTAAACTGGACGAAAGAATTTTATCCGGAAACATTCCAGACCAAGACACATGAATACCAATGGAGCGTGATAGCCCAACATCCGTATATCATCGCCTCCTATTTATGGAATATGTTCGATTTTGCCTGCCCGCTCTGGACGCGTGGAGGAGTACCTGCCCGGAATATGAAAGGATTGATCACTTTCGACCGGAAAATCAAAAAAGACGCCTATTACTGGTATAAGGCCAACTGGAGCAGTGATCCGGTAATATATCTGACCCAACGCCGCAATACGGACCGGGAGAGAAAGCATACCTCCATTACCGTTTATTCCAATATAGGTATCCCGGCCGTCTATCTGAATGGTAAAGAGCTTAGCGGCATCCGTAAAGGCTACACAGACGTCCATTATATCATCGACGATGTAACTTTGGCGGACGGGAAAAACAACATTCGGGCCATTGTACGCCGGAAAGGAAAAACCTATGAAGATTCGATCGAATGGATTTACAGTGGAGAAAAGAGACGGGAATCGGATACTTCCTACAATCAGGAAGTTCATTCCGGATTCTAATGCACACAGCCGTAAATCCGGGGAATCATTATTCTTTGAGTCGCATTATAACGAATTCTCACTACCTTTACACATCAAAATAGAAAAAAGATGTTACGGGATTTTGCAGCCATCGATTTTGAAACGGCCAACGAACAATTGTCAAGCGTATGCAGTGTAGGAGTGGTTATCGTCAGAAACGGCTCGATTACCGACCGTTTCTATAGTCTGATCCAGCCGGAACCGGCTTATTACAGCCCGGGAAACAGTCGCATTCATGGATTGACAAGCAAAGACACGGAACAGGCTCCCGTCTTCCCGAAAGTATGGGAGCAGGTAAGCCCCCTTCTCGGGAATTATCCGTTAGTCGCCCATAACAAAGGATTCGACGAATCCTGCTTAAAGGCGGTATTCCGAACTTATCAAATGGATTATCCCGGTTATATCTTTTATTGCACGTTGGCCGAATCGCGCCGCCAATTGCGTCATTTACCCAACCACCAGCTGCAGACAGTTGCAGAAGATTGCGGTTATGTCCTTTCCAACCATCATCATGCGCTGGCAGACGCCGAAGCTTGCGCAGAGATCGCCTTACAGCTTTTATAATCGTTGTTTAATAGGGGCCACCCCTTTGTTTGTCATAATTACGGGGTGAATGGGGCCGTTCGAGTCAAAATGCAACTTGTCTATGCAGGTGTCACCCGCATAGGAGAACCCCAGGCTTTAGCAGAGCCTAGGGGCCTATCTTTCTCGTCAGGTTGAGAATCTATAGCATAAGCGATTTGCGATTCCATGCCTGGCCGAGGCCTCCCTATCCCTACTTCAAAATATCCTGCAGGCATTCTTTTAACGATCGGGCCATTCTGTAAAATCCTAAGTCTGTAAAATGAACTCCGTCTACCGTCGCCTCCCCGTCCTGGCCGATCAGTTGGTCCGTTTTTAAATAATAAATATGTTGGACGCCGGATTGTTTCAGGCCTTCATATTCCTGACGCAATAATCTGTTCTTTTCCACGAGTAGTCCATAAGTGCTTTTATCAAAGACTGAATGGGGGAAGATAGCTGTTTCAATGAATAATACAGGCGTATTGGGATTGTCCCTACGGAGAATTTGGAAGAACGTTTTTGTTTTTTCCTTAATTTCTTCAGCTGTAACGTTGGGTATAAAATCAAGAATAAAGAGCGAAGCGTCATGCCTGGTTGCCATTAACTCTGCAATTTCATAATCTAATTTCCCATTTCCACTAAATCCAAGATTAATGAACTCCCTGTTTAATTCCCGGTCCAGAATATTGGGGTAAGACATGCCGGGACGGGAGGCACAACCGCCTTGGGTAATGCTTGTTCCGTATACTATAATAGGATGCCCGGTTTGGAAATTTGACAGGTCCGGTTGTCCTATACGGGACAAGGAATCTATGCCGACAGAAAGAGACATAATTCCGTCGTAGAGCGGCAGGAAAAGCATGTATTCCCGTTCGCACGGCAGCATGTTTGCGATGATCTTTTGCTCATTCATTTTTCCCTGTGGACGGCCTGAATTTACAAATTGCCAACGACCGTCTTCCCAAGCGTATAAATCGAGCCCTTTGGTCCCGGTATCCGTCATATGATTCATGTGATTTCCGAAGACCTCCCATTTGGCATAAATAGCTGTACTGTTTGTTTTAAACCGGAGTGCAAGGCCGGAAGTATTTTTACCCAGATTCCATACAGGTTCCCTACACGATCCTTTTAAATTCTTAGGTAGGCGTTCATAACGGGTTTCCGTATTTTCTGATATCTTTCCTATCAAAGGGAAGAGGGCGGCATCATAATAGGTGACTTGAGCGTTAGCTGAGAATAGGAATGAACACAAGGCAATTCCTACGAATAGTTTAATCTTATCCATTTTATCTACAATCAAAGTTGATTACATTATAAATTTAAATAGTTGCTAATAGGCCATACTAATCAAAAACAGGTTCCCAATAGTTGGAATGATAGGCATCGAAACAGAGTTTGATCTGGTCTTCATTATTTTTTTCGAGAGCCAGAGGAGGGAGTTCGGCCAAGCCGAAAAATTCACTTCTTTCCGTTTCTACGTTCGGTGTGAAACTTCCTCCGACTATTTCGCATAAAACAAAAGCTTTGCTTATACCATAAGCATATAGAGGCAAATTATGTTTGTTTCGGTCTTGAATGGCAATCAATCTGACCGGGAGCACATCTAATCCGGATTCTTCTTTTGCCTCTTTTATGGTATTCGATTTGATGGACTCATTGACGTCCACCCATCCTCCGGGTAATGACCAGGTTCCGTTTTTCTCTTTGACAAGCAAGATCTTGTCATCCTCAAAGATGGCCGCTCTTGTATCGAGTTTGGGTGTCTGGAATCCCGTTTCATTACAAAAAACGTCTTTTACTTGTTCTTTTGAAATTCCTGTCTTTAAACTCATTATCTCTGCCGAAATTTCTTTCAGTCTTTCGAAGCGCTCTACATCGAAGGCATCCTTTGAATAGGTAGTGCCTGCTTGTGATATGAATTGTAACTCCATGGCCCATTTCAGCCAAGGAAGTTCGCCGAAAGGATCCGGATTCATTGCCAGGAGGTATGGGATATCCTCTGGTTTGCTGAAATAATAAGTAGCATAGAGATGCTTCACCGACATGCATTCCCATAGCGCTAATCCCCAATCAACTCCGGCAGCTTTTGCATATTGTGAATGTTGAATAGTGCTTCCGATAGTGAGTATCTCTTCTTTATGTGCGCCGGTTGTTTCGATATATTTTATTATCGGATTTGACATAGGGGGATCTTCCGCATAAATTACTGTTTCGAAAAGGTCTGTCCTATTCAATGGGGGGGTGTCTTTTTGGCTTTCCGGGAGGATGAGTCCGAATCTTATCCCCTTGTTCTTTAATTCATTTGCTAAAGCCTTCATTTCGGAAAAGAGGGGAATATCGAAAAGAAGATGTTTGTATTTTTGCATTATATGGAACTCTTTTTTGTCGGTTAAATTCATGCGGAATTTTTTTTAGGGTTGCTTGCCGATATAGGCCAGGATACCGCCGTCGACATAAAGGATATGTCCGTTGACGAAATTGGAGGCATCAGAAGCCAGAAAGACGACTGGTCCCTGCAAGTCTTCGGGTGATCCCCAGCGCGCGGCCGGGGTCTTAGCGATAATGAAGGAGTCGAACGGATGGCGCGAACCGTCCGGTTGCCTTTCCCTTAGTGGAACGGTCTGGGGGGTTGCTATATAACCGGGGCCTAAGCCGTTGCATTGAATGTTGTATTTCCCATATTCGGAGCAGATATTACGGGTCAGCATCTTCAGTCCTCCTTTCGAGGCTGCGTAAGCCGAAACGGTTTCCCGGCCAAGTTCGCTCATCATCGAACAGAGATTGATGATTTTGCCGTGTCCTTTATTTATCATGCCCGGAATGACTGCTTTTGAAACAATAAACGGGCCGGTTAAGTCAATATCGACGACCTGCCGGAAATCGGCGGCGCTCATCTCTGTCATGGGAATGCGTTTGATGATACCGGCATTGTTGACTAGGATATCAATGATGCCAACCTGTTTTTCTATCTGTGCGACCATCTCATTCACACCCGTTTCATCCGTTACATCGCAGACGAATCCTTTAGCGTCTATACCTGCTTTCCTGTATGAATCCAATCCTTTTTCGAGAGATTCTTTATGGCGGTCATTGAAGACGATTTGGGCCCCCGCATTTGCAAGAGCGGAAGCGATCGCGAAACCGATCCCATACGCTGCGCCTGTTATCAAGGCGACTTTTCCTTTCAATGAAAATTGATTGCTCATTATGTTCTTGTTTTTACTAATGCCTGATTTTCTGGGGCGATAGTCTTTAAATAGAGAGATAAATGTACAAAATAAGTGGGAAAAAACGCGTCTGTACGGTTTCTTTTAGTATTATTTAGAAGAAGGGGCGTAACGAATTGCTGCAAGGGAAGGTGTGATTTATCCTTTGGCGTGAAAAAGAGTATGCTTCGTTTTTTACTTGATAAACTTCAATAATATAGTAAAGAGAAATATACTTGCATATTTTTAATGTGTGGGTGAAAATAAGTCCGGACTTATTCCAACGCATATAATGCGAGGGCTTTGTTTTCTTCGGCGGCCATTTGCTCGCGTTCCCCGGGGCCTTTGTCGTTAATGCCGCAGAGGTGGAGGATGCCGTGGATAATGACCCGGTGAAGTTCCTCGTTGTAAGGGGTTTGAAAGGCTTCGGAATTACTATTGACCGTATCCAGACTAATAAAGATGTCACCTGAGATGCGGTCTTTATCCGTATAATCGAAGGTGATGATGTCGGTGTAGTAATCGTGTTGGAGATATTGCCGGTTTATTTCTAATATCTTCTCGTCCGAACAAAAGAGGTAAGAGATATTCCCCACAGTTTTCCCATACGTTCCGGCTACTGTTTTGATCCAATCACCGACCTTTTTTTTCTTTATAGCCGGTAGCTTAACTCCTTCTGCATAGAATGTGATCGTCATACTTTTAAGCAATTAAAAAGGAAAAGAATAAATAGGTGACCAGAATAGCGGCAATAGCTCCGGAAATATCAGCCAGTAACGCACATTGAATGGTGTATCGGGTATTGCGGATGCCTACGCTTCCATAATATAGCGCGACGACATAGAATGCCGTATCTGTTGATCCCTGTGCAATACAAGCGAGACGACCGACAAAAGAATCGACGCCGTAAACATTCATTGCGTCCAGCATCATTCCTCTGGAGCCGCTTCCACTGAGCGGTTTCATGATCATTGTCGGTAGGGCGCCTACGAACTCTGTATTCAAACCTACTGAAGCGACGCACCAACGGATCCCTCCTACCAAAGCGTCCATTGCACCGGAAGCCCTGAAGATGCCGATCCCTACCAAAATAGCTATCAAGTAGGGGATAATCGTGATAGCTGTTGTAAACCCTTCTTTGGCCCCTTCTATAAAAGCGTCATAGACATTGATCTTTTTACGAATACCGGAAAAAAGGAATCCGCAAATAATTGTAAAGAGTACTGTATTGGCAAAAAGGGTGGAATAGAGGGTAACTTGTTCTTGCGACATGGATTTGAAGAGAAACATAAGTCCGAAGATAAAAGCGAGAAGACCTCCGAAAAACAGGAGTAAATTCTTTTGGAAAATATTAATTTTTTGCATGACACAGACTGCAACGATCGCAACCAGCGTCGAAGAGAAGGTCGTCAACATGATCGGCAGAAAGACATCGGAAGGGTTGGCAGCTCCCATCTGCGCACGATACATCATGATCGTGATCGGGATGATGGTCAATCCCGAAGCATTGATGCAAAGAAACATGATCATCGGATTACTCGCCGAATTCTTTTTCGGATTCAGCTCCTGCAATTGTTGCATAGCCTTGAGCCCCATAGGGGTTGCAGCATTGTCGAGCCCCAAGAGATTGGCGGAGAAATTCATAAAGATCGATCCGGTTACCGGATGGTCTTTGGGCAGATCCGGAAAAAGTTTACTGAAAACGGGAGAAGCCAGCCGCGCAAATGCCTGAATTAAGCCTCCCTTCTCACCTATCTTCATGATCCCGAGCCAAAGAGACAAAATACCTGTCAATCCCAAAGAAATTTCAAAACCCATCTTTGCGGAATCAAAGGTAGAGTTGATAATCAGCGTGAAGACATCGGTATCTCCCAAGAAGATCAATTTCGCTAAGGCAACCACAAAGGCAATAAGGAAGAAGGCAATCCAGATGTAATTTAATACCATATATTTCTTTTGAAAGATTGAGAGACAAAAGTAGTAATTCTTCTTTGCATTGGAGAGCTGTTTGTTTATTTTTGTCACGAATAAATATCGAATGGAAACAAAAAATAAGCCTTGAAGTTAAAGAGGTGATGAAATATCCCCCGATAGACCTTTATCCGTGTTAAATTTTCAAAGTAGTTGATCTATCTGCCGCAATGCAAATAGCTCTTTTGTGAAAAAGAGATGTAAAATAAAGAAAGCTTACGTTGAAAGCATTATCTGTGTCCTATTTATCCGTTTGAACTTTAAACGAATTCGGCTATAGTTGAGAATCTGTTTTTTTTGCACTGTTTTTTTAATTTTCTCTGGCCGGCAAAAGATCTTCATCCGGCCAGAGAAAGATCTTTTGCCGGCCGGTGGAAAGTAGGATTTTGCTACCTGTGAAACAAAAAGGTACTGCCTCGCCCATGTTTTGCCTATGCCTTGGCATGAAAAAGAGTATATTGTGCACAAAAGAAAGACATTTACAAAAATGAATTTAGGTAATCATAAAAATTTAATAGAATTGAAGAATTGACAAATAAACTAATGAAGGTAAGCTGGGAACGTATTTCTGATGTTATTTTTGTCATATGGCTCTGTACCGTCTTTTCACTGATTGAGAGTTGATTTGCAGTCTCTTTAATAGAATACCCTCTCTTTATACGCAATTGGTAGATTTTTTGATCTAATTGGGGTAACTTATTCACCAATTGATCAACCAGTTCTATAATATCTTTTTCTACTAAATCCTCGAATACATGACAATATTGTATGTTTTTAGAAACATCATTTTCTATGTTTTCATTCTGAATAATTATGCTTTTAGTAATGTGACGATAATAATCAAGTATTCTTTTCGAAAGAATATAGAACAATGATTTAGAAGCGTCTCCCTCCTCATTTATTCGAATAAGAGAACTGGAAGTCCAAACAAATAACCAAAACTCCTGACACAAATCTTCAATCGCATTTATGTCTTTTATCCTTGAACTAACTTGTTTAAGTATGGATTGGCTATATCGGTCGTATAATTCCTTAAATGCAGATTCATCCTTTTTAGAAATGTTCTCTAACAGTTTTTTATCAGATATTACCATCACGTTCAATAATAATTTTTTCTCAAAAATACATTTTTATTATCACCTGCCTGTTAATATTCAATGAAGAAAAACATCAAAATCGTAACAGATAATTAATCGATTTACGGGGATATTGAAGTTAAATCTTACGCTATTATAATGGAAGCAGATTTACAAAGTATTTTATAGTTTTATGTATTATCTAAATATGGATAAAAACAAATTAAAGTCAAAAATCGAATTTTTAAATGTTTTAAGTGACATTTACGACCGTTTTTTGAATGGAAAAACAGATGAAGAAGACCAGAAAATCGTTGATGAATCAAGCCGAATCATTAATAATGGAAATAAATCTCCGATTTCCGATGAAACATCAAAGATTATCAATAAAAACGTTTATAATAGGCTGTCAAAGTATATCTCTAAGGAGAAGAAGAAGCTTCAGACTTTTCGTTTATTGAAATATAGTGCATCTATTGCTGCGATTTTTGTTATCCTACTTTTTTGTCACCAGATATTCAAAACAGAATCCAATAGGGCGCAGGATATTTGCTATACTGACGAAGGTAGAATTAGGACCTTAAACCTTGAAGATGGAACAGCAATAAGTTTGAACCTCAATTCCAACATAAGGTATAATGAATCGAACTTTAATAAAAACAAAAGGGAGGTTTGGATAGAAGGGGAAGTTTTTTTCAATGTGGCTAAAAATCCGGATAAACCTTTTATTATACATAATGGAGATTTTCAGATAACAGTAATAGGAACCTCATTCAATGTTAAATCCTATGCAGAGATTGGGCTGTATGTCGTTTCCGTACAAAGCGGAAAAGTCTATGTTAATAAGGGGAATCAACTTTTAGGGACTTTAGTAAAAAACAGTGAATTAATGTATAATACCCAGAATGATAAGTATGAAATAAATCAAAAGGATTTCAACAATATAAATGCATGGAAAGAGGGAAATTTGGTACTGAATAATGCTAATTCGGGGGAACTCATTCTAAGGATGAAGCAGTTCTACGGGATTAACCTGAAAATTGAAGATTCTTCACTAACCGACATAATGATTAATGGCGTATATGACAAAACGGTTAGTCCTGAAAGCGTGATTAAATCAATTTGTCTTATTTATAATTTGAAATACACATGTAAAGGTGAAAATATCACAATATATCGTTCTTCATAACTTCACGGGGTTAAAATAGAAGTTCCAAGATAAATTACAAATATGATTATTAAGGGCTATAAAAAATAGTCCAAGGAAGGTCTTTTTTACAAAATGAACAGATTATAATAACACAATAAACTAAAATTCAACAAGATGAGAAGAAAAAAATTAAAATGTATCTTATTAATTCTCTTTTTGGGATACTTATGTTTTTTGCCGCAATTTTTATGTGGGCAGACAATAAACAGACAATTCCCATCAGAGACTTTGATCCAACGGCTAACAAGTCTTCATGCAGTATCCGGCTGTATTATCACTTTCGATTCCAAACAACTCAAGGGGATCAGCGTCCCAGCATTCAATGCAAAAAATGCAAATGTAGAACAAATCCTAACGCATTCTTTAGCTCAAACAAACTTCACCTATAAGAAAGTAGATGCTAAAATATTCACAATCATTGCAGAAGATAGTTTACCTAAACAAGGAGATTACCCCACTATTGAATTGAGGGGGAAAGTCGTTGATTCGGAAAACGTACCAATTATCGGTGCTTCGGTAGTCGTAAAGGGAACTACCATGGGCATGGCGACAGATGTCAATGGAGGCTTTAGCATAAGAATGCCCCAAAATGCGACAATTACAGTTTCGTATATAGGTTTTATTACTAAAGAGTTAAAAGCCTCTGATATACAAAATGAAACTATTGTATTGAAAGAAGATACCCAATCTCTCGACGAGATAGTGGTCATCGGCTATGGTACTATTAAGAAAATCGACTTAACCGGATCGGTAGCCGGCGTGGATGGAGAAAAGCTTGCATCTATTCAGGCCACTAGCGTATCCCAAGCGTTGCAAGGTATGATACCGGGTGTACAAGTCACCCGTTCCAGTTCGATGCCGGGAGCAAGCGCGAGCATCCGGGTGCGTGGTATCACGACTATCGGTACTTCCGATCCCTTGATTTTGGTGGATGGAATACAGGGCAGCTTGGGTCTGGATGTGGATGACATAGAAAGCATTTCTGTCTTAAAAGATGCCGCTTCAGCCTCTATCTATGGAGCCAGAGCTTCGGCAGGAGTCATTTTGATAACGACCAAACGCGCCAAAGAGGGGGAGCTGAGTATCGATTATTCGGGAACACTTGGCTTTTTGCAAGCGACTACTTTTCCGGGTGTAGTTGACTACAAGCGCTTCATGGAAATGCATAACGAAACGAGTTGGAACGACAGTGGCAATATACCCGGAAGTGAATATTTTACTTACAGTCAGGACTTCATCGAAAGTTACGCCGAAAACAACCGGCTTGATCCCGACCGTTATCCCATTACCGACTGGAAATCATATCTTATTAACGATTTTGCGCCAAGACAAAAACACAATCTGTCGATCAACTATGGTAACAAAGTTTTCCAGTCAAAGGCCTCCATTGGGTATGAAAAGACAGATGCCCTATACAACCACCGTTCGTATGCCACTATTATCGCCCGTATAAACAACAATCTACGTATCAACAAGTATCTGGCGGCAACAGTTGACGGTTATTATCGTCGTGGCATTTCTGAAAATGCGACCGTCAACCCGATGGAAGCTTCATACAAACTTTCTCCGATATACGCTCCCCTTTTCTCGGATGGTCGTATTACCGGTGCAAGAGAAGGTTCCAATACATACGCCCGCTTGAATTACGGAGGCTTTAACAATTCATGGAGCGATTATTTCACCGGAAAAATAGCATTGGACTTCACTCCCCTCAAGGGGCTAACCATTACGGGAGTTTATGCCCCGACGATTTTATTGAATAAAGGGAAAAATATGATTAAACGGATTCCTTATTATGATATCGACGACCCGACTCTTTTTGTAGGCTATATTACCGGACACGAAAATAACAGTCTGAGTGAATCAAGAGGTGAAGAACGAACCACCACTAAACAGTTGTTGGTCAACTATGCAACCATCTTTGATAAAATGCATAACCTCTCACTGCTGGCCGGTTACGAGGACTATTATGCTTTTTCCGAATCGCTCGGATCTTCCAGTAGCATGATGGAATTATCCAATTTCCCCTATTTAGACAGAAGTAATAATAATTATTTAGCCAGTTCGGGCAATGCCAGCGAAAATGCCTACCGTTCCTACTTCGGACGAGTCAACTATGATTTTGCCCACCGGTACCTGTTTCAGGCCAATATACGTATTGATCAATCATCACGTTTCCACCGCGACTATCGTACGGGTTATTTTCCCTCTGTTTCGGCCGGTTGGGTAGCCAGCGAAGAATCGTTTTTCAAGAAACTCGACCTCCCGCTCTCCTTCCTCAAGTTGAGAGGTTCGTGGGGCAATTTGGGTAACGAACGTATCGGAAACTATCCCTATCAGGCAAATATCGGTTTTGAAGCCCTTGCTTTTGTTAACACTACAGGAGGCGTTGACGCCGCAACGTCGGCTGCCCAACAGACTTACAATGTACAGGATATCACGTGGGAATGGACGGAGGTATTCGATGTAGGTCTGGATGCCAATCTTTTCAACGACCGGTTCTCTGTGACATTCGACTGGTATAAGAAGACCACCCACGACATGTTGTTGGCACTTGAAATTCCCGATTTGTTAGGCTATGACAATCCCCAACAAAATGCCGGTATCATGAATACGAAGGGTTGGGACTTACAAGTGGGATGGAAAGACAAGATAAGTGACTTCAGGTATTCGATAAGCGCTAATCTGTCCGATTACCGTTCGGTCATGGGCAATCTGTCGGGCATCGTATTTGATGGGAATACCATCATCCGCGAAGGTAGTGAGTATGCCGAATGGTATGGTTATCTGTCCGACGGTCTTTTTCTGACTCAGGAAGATCTGGATGCGTCTCCTGTGCTACATTCATCCGTCAAAGTCGGAGATGTGAAGTATAAGGATGTAAGCGGTCCCGACGGAGTACCCGACGGAAAAATCAGTTCCGACTACGACCGGGTACTGTTAGGAGGTTCATTGCCGAGGTATATCTATGGTGGCAATATCAATGCCGGCTATAAAGGATTTGACATGTCTCTGGTTTTTCAGGGGGTTGGCAAGGTGAAGAAGCTTCTGACGGCCGATATGGTTTATCGAACAACGGGTGCACATACCTTCCCTTCGATTCTCGATGGCAATTATTTCAGCTATTACAATACGGACGAGCAGAATGCTAAAGCCAAATATCCCCGCTTATCGACCATGGGATACGAAACCACCAACTACAAGATGTCTGACTATTGGCTGATTGACGGTTCTTATTTCCGGTTGAAGAATATCACACTGGGCTATACGCTGCCCAAGAAGATTGTCAACCGGGCGCAGTTGTCCAATGTACGGTTATGGGCTTCGGCTTCCGACCTCTTCTCGATAGACAACTATCCCAAAGGATGGGACCCGGAAACAGCTATTAATGCATACATTACCAGATCATTTAATTTTGGCATACAGGTTAAATTTTAAAATTAATAATGACAATGAAAAAATTCATCTTATCAACAATAATGGGTACCCTGCTGTTTCTCACGGGATGCCAGAACTTGGACTTGAATCCACTCTCGGAGGCCTCAACGGAGAATTGGTATACAAACGAACAGGAGATAAAAATGGCGGTCAACGACTTGTATAGAGCATCGTTGTGGTATTGGGAGGCTAATCGTCTGTTCCACAGCGATCGTTTCACCGACGATTGGAGCCAACGCGATCACCTTTATGAATGGATAGGCGGAACCGTTACCAGCGAAACCAGTTATGTAGAAACAACGTGGCTCAATTCATACAAAGGCATTTCAAGGGCAAACACCATCATCGGCAGTTTGGAACATGCAAATCTCGCCAACGAATTGATAACTAAATATGAAGGCGAAGCACGTTTCTTCAGAGCTGTCTTCTATTCTTATTTAATATTCCTATATGGTGATGTTCCGTTTTTTACGGATTATCTATCCCTTGAGGAAGCTTACGAAATGAAACAGACAGACAAGAATACCATTTTGAAGCAGATTTATGAAGACTTTGACAAGGCCATTGAGTATCTGCCCGTAACCAATATCGATACCGAATCGCATCTGCGGGTAACCAAGGGGGCGGCTTACGCTTTTAAGGCCCGGACGGCTATCTGGTTTTCCGATTGGGCAACCTGCCGTGATGCTGCCAAAAGCTGCATGGATTTAGACGTCTACTCTTTACATCCCGATTTTGACGAGTTGTTCGTGACGGATACGAGAAAATCAGACGAGTTGATTTTTACAATACCGCGCTCTACAGCATTGAATGGCGACGCTGAAACGATATCTACCATGTATCCCCGGAACCCGGGTGGCAGTGCGTCAGCCCAACCTTCGTGGGAGTTGCTTTGTTCCTTTACCTGTACCGACGGAAAACCGATAGACGAATCACCGCTCTATAATCCGGCGCAACCTTTCAAAAACAGGGATCCCCGATGTGCTGCCACGATTGTCGAATTTGGTACGGAACACCTCGGATTCATTTACGACCCAAGTCCGGCAGCAAAACAAGTATTGAATCTCACTACCGGCAAAATGGTGACCAATAAGGACTCAAAGATAAATGACCAGTGGGCAGCTTTCAACGGTCTGGCCTTGAAAAAGGGGGCATGTGCGGAATGGACGGAAGACAAACAGACGGATAGAAGTTACAAAATCATGCGATATGCTGATGTCCTGTTGATGTACGCTGAAGCCAAAATGGAGTTGAATGAAATTGACGCCTCCACACTGAATGCCATCAATCAGGTACGCGCACGCGCCTACAAGTGCGAGGTGACCGAAACGACCAAGTATCCCGCGGTGACCGAAACCAATCAGGCCAAATTGCGGACCATCCTCCGCTACGAACGCCGCAGTGAGTTGGCATGGGAAAACAAGCGTTGGTTCGACATAATCCGTTGGCGTCAAATTGAAACAGCTCTGCAACGACCGCTCTATGTTATGTTGCAGGACAAGAACAAATTGTTGGAGAACTACGACAATGGCGACTGGTTCTTTCCAAAAGATGTATTGCCGGACGTAATGGATGATGGAACAATTGACTTCTCTGCAATGTATGCCACGGGTAAAATTCAGATAATATTTCCGCGAAGTGTTCCGGCAAGACAGTATTTGTTGCCAATCCCGTTGAAAGAGTTGGCAATAAATCCGAATTTGGTACAAAATCTAGGATATTAATGATAAATTGATCCGGGTAGGGGTGATCCTGTGTGGTCACCCTATCTCCATTGGATGTGTTTCATGTTATACGACCGAAGTACTTACAAAGTTATCAGAATCAGTCTTGTTATAAATTCAACCGGAAATGCTCCGGCTTCAAATATTGAGTTAGTATTGTGTGGCCATATTTCAGGAGAAGGGTAGACATGATAAAAGTGCGGAAGGGAAATCAGTACATCAGATTCTCTATGATGTACAAAATGGGAGGAGGAGGACACCGAAATGGAAGTGGAGGCGACGGGTGGCTTCTTATATTGGAATTCCATCCTTATGAAAAAAGGTAAAAATACGAACTTCCTCTCCTTTTTTTGCAGCTTCTCCTACTACAAACAATTCGCATGGAAAAAAGATAAACGGAATGAATTTATAATTCAATTTGATTAAATTCTTATGTTTGTAAAATATACTTGTTCAAAGGATGAAAGTGGTATTTCTTCTTTGCATTGAGGAGCCGTTTATTTATTTTTGTCGGCAATAAATATCGAATGGAATCAAAATGAAGAAAGTATTAGTTACCTATAACATGTTCCGTGAAGGTTTCGTGGAGATGGAAAGCAAGTATAAGGTTACTTATCCGGAGAAAAAGAGTTTTACGTATGAGGAAGTTTTGGACTTAATTCCTGCCTACGATGTTTTGTGCTCGATGTTTAACTTTCCGGTAACTAAAGAGTTGATTGACCGGGGAACAAAGTTACAGTTGATCGCGAATTATGCGGTCGGTTATGAGAATATAGACGTCGCTTATGCTCTTGAAAAAGGACTAACCGTAGCAAATACGCCCGGCCCGGTAACAGCTCCGACAGCTAATCTGGCTCTGGCCTTACTTTTGGATACTGCCCGTAGGGTCACGGAATACGACCGTAAGCTACGGATGAAAGGACAAGGGCTGAAGGTCAGCTTGTCGGAAAATCTCGGAGTTGCCGTTGAAGGGCGTACATTGGGGATTATCGGAATGGGCCGTATCGGAAAGGCGTTCTGCAAACGGGCGATCGCTTGCGGAATGAGTGTCATTTACCATAACCGCCGCCGGCTTTCTCTCGACGAGGAAACCAAGTTGGGAGCAGCCTATGTCTCTTTTGAAGAATTGCTGGAACAGGCCGACTTTGTATCCCTGAACGCACCCAGTACAAAGGAAACTTATCATTTGATAGGAGAGGGGGAACTGAAACGGATGAAGCCTTCCGCTATTCTGGTTAATACCGCCCGTGGAGTTTTGGTCGACGAGCATGCACTTGTGAAGGCCTTGAAGGAAGGAGTGATTTGGGGTGCCGGGCTGGATGTCTTTGAGTTCGGAGACCATCCGCTGCCCGGATTATTGGAGTTGGATAATGTAGTTATGACCCCTCATATCGGGACGCAAACGGTTACTTCCCGGATTGAGATGGCAAAGGCCGTGAGTGATAATGTCGTCGGTTTCTTCGAAGGAGACCGTCCGGTGGCCCGGGTTTTGCATCCATGACAGCCGGTTTTATCCTGAATGAGTTGCTTTCAATTGCTAATCCGGAAAAAGCAACTTTCCTGCAGCGCTTTTTTAAAACCGGCCCCGGGCAATACGCCGAAGGAGATGTCTTCCTCGGGATCGTAGTTCCTCTGGTCCGGAATGTAGCAAAGGCGAACCGGCAGACACCGTTGGCTGAATTAGAGCAATTGATAGAAAGCGAATATCATGAAGCAAGGCTTTGCGCCCTGCTGATTCTGGCAGAGCAGTTCAAGAAGGCGACACCCGATGAACGGAAAACCTTATTCGCCTTTTACCTGGATCATACGACCCGGATTAATAACTGGGACTTGGTAGACGTTACCTGTCCGCATGTGGTGGGAACCTATCTGATTGATAAGGATCGTTCGATCCTTTATCGGCTGGCTGAAAGCCGGAACCTTTGGGAACAGCGGATCGCTGTTGTTTCGACGATCGTCTTTATCCGGCGGGGAGAATTCCGTGACACCCTGGCCTTCGTCGAACTTCTGAAAGGGCATCCGCACGACCTGATGCATAAGGCACTCGGTTGGATGCTGCGTGAGATTGGCAAGAAAGACCGGCATACGCTTACAGAGTGGCTGGAGGCGCACGCAACCGAACTTCCTCGTACCACCCTCCGTTATGCTATCGAGCATTATCCCGAGCCTCAACGCCTTTATTTTCTGAAAAAGAAAAGAGAATGTTAATCTCTTTCCTGCGGAAATCTTAAAATAGATGAGAATTGCCATAGTCTACATGAAAGTCCGTACCTTTGGATTCGATTATTGAATCATACTAATGTATTGCATGCTATGTTGGACCAATCAATAGGATACGTAAACAAACCGATTCCCGTCGGACTCGATCTGGTGAAGGAAATCAACCGGTTGCGGAAGGAAAAGAACGCCATCATCTTAGCCCATTATTACCAGACGGGTGATATACAGGATGTAGCCGATTTCGTGGGCGATAGCTTGGCGCTTGCCCAATGGGCTGCTAAGACAACGGCGGACATTATTGTGCTGAGCGGCGTTCATTTTATGGGGGAAACCGCTAAAATTCTCTGCCCTGATAAAAAAGTACTGATCCCGGATCTGAATGCCGGCTGCTCGCTGGCGGACAGTTGCCCGGCGGATGCTTTCGAAGCTTTTGTCAAGGCGCATCCAGGCTATACGGTTATTTCTTATGTCAATACTTCGGCAGCTGTTAAAGCGGTAACCGATGTGGTCGTGACCTCTACGAATGCACGCCAAATCGTAGAAAGTTTCCCGCAGGATGCCAAACTGATCTTCGGCCCGGATAAAAATCTCGGCAACTATATCAACAGCATTACAGGCCGGGATATGTTGCTATGGGATGGTGCTTGCCACGTGCACGAGAAATTTTCTTTGGAAAAGATCTTGGAACTGAAAAAGCAATACCCCGATGCTGAAATTATTGCCCATCCGGAATGCAAGCAGCCGATTATCCAAATCTCAGACTTTGTAGGTTCCACGGCCGCTCTATTGAAGCACACCATGACTTCGGGCGCCAAACGTTTTATTGTCGCTACAGAAAGCGGGGTGATCCACGAAATGCAGAAGAAAAGTCCCGAAAAAGAGTTTATCCCGGCTCCGCCGAACGACAGTACCTGTGCTTGCAATGAGTGCAGCTTCATGCGCTTGAATACAATGGCGAAACTATATAATTGCCTTCGTTATGAACAGCCGGAGGTCACCGTACCAGATGAAATCAGGGAGAAAGCGGTCAAGCCAATCCTCCGGATGCTGGAACTCTCTGCGAGGTTAGGGCTTTAAAAGGAACGTGAAGTGAAAAAATCAATCGAATATACTTTATAAGACTCAACGATAACCCCTGGTTATTTTCCCTCTAAAATATACATTCCAGTTATCTTTGGCATATCCGTCTTTTAAATATTCAAAAGAGGTGGAGGAAGCATCTTTCACAACTTTCCCCCGGTAAAACACAGTCCAATTATCTTTCCCATACCCCCCACCTAAATATTTAAAAGAAGAAGAAGAGGCGTCCTTTACAACGTCCCCTCTATAAAATACAGTCCAATTATCTTTACTATATCCGCCTCCTAACGTTTTAGATGAATTAGCGGAGGCCTCATCAAGAACTTTTCCTCTATAGAACGTGTTCCAATTATCTTTGGCATATCCATCCTTTAAACATTCAAAGGAAGAGGAAGAAGCATCTTTCACGATCCTTCCTCTGTAAAACACAGTCCAGTTATCCTTCCCATAGCCATCTCCCAAATAGGTAAAAGAAGAAGATGAGGCTTTTTCGACAATTTCTCCTTGATAATATACCTGAAAATTATCTTTTGTATACCCACCACCTATAGGTACTATTTTTTTTGAGCTTACCGTTTGCCTGGAAACAGATTGTAGATGACCTCTTTCTATAGCAAATAAATTACCGGACCCGACAAATAACAAACTGAATATAAATAGTATAATAGACTGTTTCATAGCACCCTCAATTAATTACTCGCTAATATACAAATAATATAACAGACTTTTCTTCATGGCCTTTCTTCAACTGATAAATCATTTTGCTTTTCTCTGAAAATTCCACCGCATCTTCCAAAGAGGTGTGTTGATGTTTTTCCGGAATTCAATATTCATTAGAGGATATTTTTTCATCTTCAATCAATTTTATTGTTCTACATTTCTCTATACTTTTCTCCTTTCGATGATTTTTATACCAATTAAGTGTACTATAAGCGTAATAAAAGCGAGTGAAAAACCGGCAATAGAAATGCCTGCCCATTTGAAATAATACCAGATATATCCTCCTATGAATGTTCCTATAGAGCCGCCGGCAAAATATAAAACCATATAAACCGTATTAATCCGGTTACGTGCCGGGGGATTTCCTTCAAATATTATAGTTTGGTTGGTAATATGGACAGATTGGATTCCCAGATCGAGGAAGAATGCCCCGATAATAAGACCAATCAGGCTTGATACGGAAAGTCCGATAATAGCCCATGATACCATTATGACGAATACTCCAATAATAATTATTATATTTTTACTGATCCGATCGCTAAGTCTGCCGACGACCGATGCTATTAACGCACCTGCAATTCCAACCAATCCCATTGCGCCTGCAACGTCGCTTCCCATATAAAAAGGAGGCGATTCGAGTAGAAAGACAAGTGTTGTCCAGAAAATGCTGAAACAAGCAAAATCCAATGCACCGCGAATACTTGCCAGCCGTAACTGCGGTAAGGTCTTGAACTGTTCTATTATAGACTTTAACAGCGAAATATAATTCCCTTTGAAGTCCGGATGAATTTCAGGCAGAAACTTATAGAGGCAAATAAATAAAACAATCATAATGCCTGATGCAATAAGAAACATCGAACTCCATCCTAAGTGTGCTCCCACGAAACCGCTTATTGTTCTTGACCCAAGAATACCAATAAACATTCCTGTCATAACCGTTCCGATGGCTGCACCACGCTTGTTATTATCAGCCAGCTGGGCTGCCATAGGTACCATGATTTGAGGTACGACAGACGTTAATCCGATAAAAAAACTTGCGATCTTTAGTTGCATAGGTGACTGGGCAAATGCTGCAGAGAGCAATGCTGCAATAATGAAGAAGAAGTCGAATAGAATCAATTTTTTCCGTTTAAGCTTATCTCCTAAAGGGACAATCAAAAAAAGACCTATCGCATATCCTATTTGCGTTAACATGGGTACGCTGCTTATTTGCAGCTCCGAAACTTCAAAATGTTTGGCCATCAATCCCAACAGGGGCTGATTATAATAATTATTAGCAACTACCAGGCCGGTGGTTGCTGCCATTAGAAAAAGAAGCTTGTTGTCTAAACGCTTTGTTGGTGTTTCACCGCTTTGCATCTTCTTTATCTGCCTTTTGTCCGTTGATCTTCTTCCTGATTACGATATATTATTTTATTTACTGATGACAGACCATTATCTTATGGTAATTTAACTTTATAAAGTGTAAATGGCAATCGGGACTTGTTTGCACCATTATTCCATTGTGGCTCGTTTTGTAACTGAGCACAGGAAAAATACAAGTATCCATCGGTTCCGATCCCAAACGAATCAGGCCAGAGCAATCTTGAGTCTTGTACAAGTGTATGTAGTTTCCCATCGGGACTAAGGTATTTGATGCTATAATCCAGGGAAGTGGTAAGAAAGATATTGCCTTTGCGGTCGGCCTCCAGGCCGTGTGTTACGCCAACTTCGCCCATATCTTCTACTTTCGTTTCCAAAGTTTCGTCTGTGAGAGACGCGTCGGCAAGATATTTCGTTTCTATCCGGTAGAGATTGTTTTTGTTGATCGGTTTAAAATAAAGATACTTAAAATCCTTAGTTAATGCTATTCCGTTTACATTGGACGAGAATGGTTTACCGCTTTGGTCTTTCATTTCTGTTCCGTTATATGACAATATTATATCCGGATCGGCTAATGTAAAGGACGATTTTTCCAATGCAGTGCGCGTTTTACCTGTATTTAAATCCAAAACAACAAGGGCTGCCAATCCCGGATCGGATAAATAAGCCAACCCTTTTTCCGGATCAACCCTTATATCATTCAGGCCTGAACGGGTTTTATCTAAACCCTCGAACGTATAAACCCGATCAACTCTATTTGTTTTCAAATTAATTTTCAACAATTTGAAATCTCCTTCCTGAGCTTTCTCCCGGCTATCTCCAAAGATCGAGCCTCCGGGAGAAGGTTTAGAGTCCAATACCCAAAGAAAATCGTTGACATCGACAAACAGATCCTGCACACTGGCGAAATGGTTCGTTTCGTCGCCATCTCTATTCCATGTCTCATCAGGATAAGGTTTTAATTCTCCGTTAACGACTTCAACCAGACCATACTTGTATGCTCCGCCACGTCTGGGGAAAGATACAAAAAGGCGATTATCGGAAGAAACGCCTACCCCAATCGCCCTATACTCTCCGAATGTTACAACCGGAACTAATTTATCGCTGTGATATGTGTTTTGAGCAAGTGAATGGCTCTGCAACCCGACTATAAATAGAAGGATAGTTGTTATACTTTTCATTTTTTCTCTCTCCTTTAGTTAATTCGTTTTCTGATAAGACGGATAATCGGTATATCCTTCCGCTCCTTTTGCCATAAAAGTTTTCGGATTGGACTCGGTAAGCGGATAGTTATTTCTGAAACGTTCGACTAAATCAGGATTAGACACATATAAATGCCCGAAAGAAACAAGATCGGCAATACCTTCTTTAATGGCAGCTTCCGCTGTTTCTTTTGTAAAACCTTTGTTTATTATATACGTGCCTTTATAGAACTGGCGGTAATGTTTGGCAATGTTTAATACATGAGCCGCTTGCTCTTTTTCTCCTTTGATTTTATCCGCTCTTCCTGAAATATGGAGGTATGCCAGGTTATAATCGTTTAGCCTTTTTACGACATATTCATGTAATGGCTGCGTTTCTTCGTCATCTACAATTCCCGACTCATTTAAGGATGGAGAGATCCGGATAGCGACTTTAGACATGTCTACTTTGTTGGCAAGAGAGTCAAGCACTTCGAACAAAAAACGACTTCTGTTTTCGATCGATCCTCCATATTCGTCTGTCCGGATATTAGCCGATTTAGCTAAAAACTGACTGATCAAATAACCGTTTGCAGCGTGTATTTCTACCCCGTCAAACCCTGCATTAATTGCATTTTTAGCTGCCGTAGCAAATTCTCCGGCTACTTGTCCGATTTGAACCTTTGACATTGCTTTGGGCACAACGGCTCCCTCTTTGAATGGGATAGCCGAAGGTGCGATGATTTCACTTTCGGGATCAACGTATCTGCGACCGTTATGTGCGATCTGCATGAAAATTTTACCTCCTTTCTCATGTACTTTATCGGCTATCTTTTTCCAGCCTTCGATCTGCTCGTTTGTATAAATACCTGGAATATCAGGGAATCCATAACCGTTAGGAGCAATGATCGCCATCTCTGTGATAATGAGTCCTGCCGAGGCTCTTTGGGCATAATACTCTGCCATTAGATCGGTGGGTACATGTCCTTCATTATCTGCTCTACAACGTGTCATCGGAGCCATTACGACCCGGTTGTTCAAATCAAGGTTATTTGTTTTATAAGCGTTTAATAAAGTATATCCTGTTTCAGCTTCATCTCCATTTTCCTGCTTGTTTGTGTTTTGTTTACAAGAAACGACAGAAAGTGTGATAAGTAATAAAATAATCAATCTTTGCATAATATATGGTGTTTTTAGTCTGTAAAAATACTCTTCAAATGATTTAGATAGGCTGTTTTTTCCAGTTCTATCTTTTCAGGAGTCACACCTTTTTCCATTTCATGAAAATGAAATCCGTCTACTTTTGTTAACCCGATAAATTGATTTAATTTATGAGCACCGATAAGTATTTCATCTTCATTATGCAAATCGAAGAACTCTCCCTTAATGGTAAATGCTTCAATAGGCGCATTCCAACTCGTGGTCAGCATATATTTCCGCCCTTGAAGCAAACCGCCTGTACCATAATGAAGTTTGGGGTTGTCACTTTTGCGGCTACGCCCGTCACTTTCATAAATGCCATTCTGATGTCCTGCGGTAAATACAATATCTATATATTCTTTTAGTTTGTATGGCAACGAAAACCACCATACAGGGGTATGATATATAATTAGGTCTGCCCAAACATATTTTTTCACTTCTTCTTCCGGAAGATATGGTTTATTGATGTCAGTTGTTTGTACTTCAGCGCCAATTTCTTTGAAAAAATCACTGGTCCATCCGGTCACCGTTTCATTAAAGCGGCCTCCGGAATGAGCGAACTGTTGTCCGCCATTTATTATAAATACTTTCATACTCATTATTTGTTCACATTGTTCAAAATTGCCAGATCTTCGGCATCCAGTGAAAGTTGAGGCACAGCAAAGAGTGTTTCCAGTTGGCTTTGGCTTGTTGCACTTACGATCGGTGCGGCAATATGGGGTTGGGCCAACAGCCAAGCCAGGGCCATGGTTGCCGGTTTGCTTTGGTGCTTGTCCGAAACCTTATCTAAAGCTGCAAGGACAGCTAAGCTCTTTTCGTTTAAATATTTTCGGGCATCTTTACCCTGCACGCTCTTATTCAGATCGTTTTCCGATTCACTGCCTACGTTTCCATCCATCCACCACGAATAAGAGTCGGCTGTGTTGATAAAGTTAAAACCGGCTCTTGTAAAAGCATCCAAAATCCCAAACGATTGTTGTCCGTTCAATGTCCACCCAAACACGTTTCCAACAAGATTGATACGGGCAACGTTCAAATCTGTTTTGCCTAACTTAACCTTTTCCATACTATCTATATACTTTGATATGGATACAAAGATTGTGATTAATTACGAAGAATCTATTGTATATATTATGGAATAATTTGTATTTTTGACGGTATGAGCATTCGAAATTTGCATCAACCTTACGAGATTACCTGCATCCGGGAAAATGAATGTGAACATATCGTTTCCACTTTCAAGAACACCTTTTTCGAGATGGTCTTTATTCTTGAAGGGGAAGGCATACAAATGATAAATGATCTTTGTCTTCCTTATGCCGAGAACAAGTTGTTTCTTATCTTTCCGCAAGATATCTATGGGTTTAAGATAAAGAAAACGACAACTTTCTTCATGCTACGCTTTAATCAAAGTTTTCTTAAGACGCAAAGCAGCGAATGGCGACAGCGGCTTGAATATATTTTTCATAATCACAATCGTCTGCCCGGTTGTATCTTGAAGAATGTTGTCGATAAACCGCTGGTACGGTCTATTGCCGAAGCCTTGCTCCGGGAGCAGGATAGTGACGCGCCTCAAAAGCTGGAAGTAATAAGGCAGTTGGTTAATTCGCTGATAACTATAGCTGCCCGGAATATTTCGTTAATGAATACCTTGGCTGACAAATCAAGTATCTATCACGACTCAACGCAGATACTCGATTATATACATTTGAATATATTTCAACCCAAAATGTTAAAGATTTCAGCGATCGCTTCACATTTCAAAATATCGAAGTCATATTTCAGTGAATATTTCAAGAAACAGATAGGGCAAAGCCCTCAGGAGTACATGACCTTATATAAAATAAAATTGATAGAAGAGAAACTGCATTTCAGTGACAAACGATTGTCAGAAATAGCTTATGAATTCGGATTTAACGATATCAGTCATCTGAATCATTTCTTCAAAAAGCAAAAAGGTCTGAGTCCCCGTCAATACCGAAGTCTGCAAAAAACGATCGTATAGTTCTGTTATTTTATCAATTAGATTGAGAATCTAATGATTGACAGCAGCATATGAACTGTTGTAAAGTTCAACTATTTTATAAATAGGGTTGGAGGTTGGAGAATGGTTTATGGAGACTGAGTTATCATATGCATTAATAATACTAATAGATGCATCTTGTTCAAATTCAGTACTGGCTCCTATAGGGACAGGACATCCAGTGCCTCGGCAATTTTATCTAATATATCTTGCATCAAAAGATTATGGGCTTGCGCCCGGTCAATAATCAAATGTTACATTTCAATTCCATTATGGTTCGATTAAAAGCAATATCGTTCGCTTGTACTGGAAGACTTATAGCCAGATTTCAATTCCATAAGGTTCGATTAAAAGTGCTATTCGCCGTTATATTTCCTACAACATCTCAGGATTTCAATTCCATAAGGTTCGATTAAAAGTGTGGAGCTGATAATTAAGGTTTTACAATCTTTAATATTTCAATTCCATAAGGTTCGATTAAAAGTGTTAGATTGTTTGCAATCATGCAAGGCGATAAAAAAATTTCAATTCCATAAGGTTCGATTAAAAGCCGGTGATCCAGATGGCCTGTATTTCGTAAAAAAAGGATTTCAATTCCATAAGGTTCGATTAAAAGAAGCATGATATTTCGGATAAGGATATTCCCGGAAATTTCAATTCCATAAGGTTCGATTAAAAGTTAAGGAGCCTAAAGAGACGGGCAAAGCACCATGTAATTTCAATTCCATAAGGTTCGATTAAAAGTAAAATAGGATGGATACCCCTTTCTTTTGACTCCAAATTTCAATTCCATAAGGTTCGATTAAAAGTGTTATATAATTACCAATCCCTCGGGCACTTAAATATTTCAATTCCATAAGGTTCGATTAAAAGAATTAGAAGATTTGTTAGAGTAAATCTCTAACGAATTTCAATTCCATAAGGTTCGATTAAAAGGGTAGATGGATAGGCCTTGACTTCGGTTTTGTGAAATTTCAATTCCATAAGGTTCGATTAAAAGGGTTTAGGCCCAAGACTTGATTATATATCCCACGAATTTCAATTCCATAAGGTTCGATTAAAAGTTCAATCATACAGGTATTGTTTACACTCGCCATGAATTTCAATTCCATAAGGTTCGATTAAAAGCATGTAGTCAAGCATCTTGCCGGCTGTATCGATAAATTTCAATTCCATAAGGTTCGATTAAAAGTTTTATCGACCACAAACCTATCAGGTTTAGCCCAATTTCAATTCCATAAGGTTCGATTAAAAGTGTCGTACCAAACATTCACGCCCGCAAAGACATCTGTATTTCAATTCCATAAGGTTCGATTAAAAGCGGATCGACATGATCCATCTGCATTTGTTTGATTGATTTCAATTCCATAAGGTTCGATTAAAAGTTTGGCTCCACCGTATTTCTGTGAAAAGAAAGAATCTGATTTCAATTCCATAAGGTTCGATTAAAAGTCAGAATCCGAGTTTAGTAGAAATCTGAATGCATGTATATTTCAATTCCATAAGGTTCGATTAAAAGAGGGAACCAATTTATTTACTTGTGCCATCTTCTGATTTCAATTCCATAAGGTTCGATTAAAAGCTCTGCTACTGTGGAGGCTTGCGGCTCTGCTACTGATTTCAATTCCATAAGGTTCGATTAAAAGGGTGCGATAAATTGAAAAGAATGGAGGAAAAGAAAATTTCAATTCCATAAGGTTCGATTAAAAGTCATACCAGGATGAACAAGATGCGAAGTCCGGTAAGCGATTTCAATTCCATAAGGTTCGATTAAAAGTGTATTTAACTTCCCCTCCTTCGATATCTTTTTTCATTTCAATTCCATAAGGTTCGATTAAAAGATGCCTAATTCTGCAGAGGCATCTGATTGCATTTGATATTTCAATTCCATAAGGTTCGATTAAAAGCCGTTGCAGAACAGCCACAAATATATGTCAAAAATAGCTGTAACATCGATGCGATGCAAGAAAAATAGCACTTCAATTAGTCGATCACGAATAGCCCGAAAAGTCTGGGGCATCGACTATCTCTATAATCCATTGTGTATAAATATTATAAATATTTATATAAGCTCAAACAATATGTCAAAGAGCGCTTTGGTAGAGAGTCGACAACAATCTGACAAGTTTCTAAATGAAATTGTCCAGCTCATTTTTCTCAAGCCCAACAACTTCTTTCTCAAGCCATTTTTCATCTCGACTTTTGAAAATTAACATACTGTCTTCCCCAACGTCCATAATGGCTTTTGCTTTTATCGTCAGTTCCTTTAATTTTACTTCGGTTATCTCTCCCTCGAATACAGAGTTTTGCACCCAGTGTAAATATTTTCTGCAAAGTTTCAACATTTTCCCTACACGTTTCTCCCCAACATCATATACCAAAATTACATACATATAAATAGAATGATTGATTAACTAATTGGTTGAATAACTGGATAACTCTATTACTCAGTTATTCCATTACTGTTATCTCACCATCTCGATTTGAAAGGTTTATATTCCTCCATGCCCAGAATATGCTTTGTTAGTTTATAACATTCCAATTTGATCAAATGCTTGTAGCTCACATGCCGTTTCAGGACAGGATGCTTGAAAGTTTCGTTGATACGCTCCTCCCAGGCCCGGACAAATTTTTTACGTCCGGCATCTTTCAATAAACAAGAGTTCATTTGATGATCGAAATCTTTTGACTGTATTTCTTTTTTATTCAATAAGCGGAAAATCAACCTGTCCACAAGCAAAGGTTTGAAAATCTCGGAAATATCCAAGGCAAGCGAATACCGCCTATATCCGGGTTCGTGCAAAAAGCTGATGGTCGGATTTAGTTGCGTATGATAAATCTGGCTAAGACACAGACTGTAACACAAGGTATTCCCAAACGAAATCATCGCGTTAATCTCATTTTCTGGTGGACGTTTGCTCCGGTTTTCCATGTTGAAGTCAGCTGAAATAATCTCGTCGAAAGCCATGTAATATGTTTGCCGGATATTGCCTTCTACGCCCATCAATTCGTCTATCGCCGTTGTACCATCAATCAATGAAGTATATTCGTTCATTACTTCCAAAATAGGGGTCAGTTCTTTTTCACGGTTGATATAATATTTCAGGTTTTTCGACATATTGAAAGCTGCACCTTGAATAAATCTGCGGGCAATGTCCATCCGTTTCCTTTTATCGAGATAGCGTTTGGTTTGTTCAATCTGCATTTTCCCGGCCAACAGGTATTCTTTTGGGGAAAATGAACCCGTATAATACTCGTAATAATCAAAAAAATGCACGGAAACTCCATTTTTCCCAAGAAAGTTGTATAAGGCACTGTTCGCATCGAGGCTCCCAAAACAAAAGAAGTCCGAAACCCCTTCAATTGGTATATATTTCGGAGAACTTTCCACTCCGTTTTCATCCACCGGCGTGAATTTAAGCGTATTGTCTTTCCGGCTCAGACGCCCGGGATTGAATAGGTAATAAGTCTTTTTCATTCTTCGTTGATATAGCAAAGTTCATAATAGGAACAATTCTTACAAATTGGTTTCTTAATGGTTGGCGGACACTCTTTCATGTCTTTTAATTGAGTTATTTCTATAATTGCATTCTTCAAATGTTCTATATCATTTTCAGTTAGTTCAATCTGAGATGTCTGACGCAACTGAGGATATTCCAAAATTGCACTTACGTCCTGTATACCATTTAATTGCAATAACCACATATAATATTTCACCTGCCATTCGTGAGCCTTTTCCGCCTTATCGCTCCTTTTTGTTTCATGAATAATTCTGTTATGGGTATCATAAAAATCTATTTTTCCATACAAATCAATGCCATGGTATTGTGCAGAGACATCTATTTCATTGTATTTGCGACTTCTATCTGCATAACTTGTTTCATGAATCAACTTTCCGTCATATACGGTTTCACTTGTTTGCTCCATATTGATTCCGTTGGCATGAAGCCAGCATTCGCGCTTGCAAACATGATAGAGATCGATTAAAGTGGCATTAATGTGCATGGTTATAATTTTACAAAAATTGAGTTTCTTCTATTCCTACTAATTTTTTAGCATCAAGGCCTTGTTCAATTGAATAAATTTCTTCCCATCTTTCTATGTAGATATAACCATAATCCGATTTGTCCTTATCATAAAAATGGACTAACTCGTTTTCTATTGTAGGACTGGCAAATATTGAGAAAGTGTACTTGTTTATTATACTTTGCAATACTTTGTTTCTAATCTGCTGTTGGGTAAATTCAATCTTATTATGAATTGATTTAATATATAAATTAAAGACTTCTTCTCCTTTGATTTCATTTTGTCCGTTGGGATAAATACCGTTTTGTTCAAGAAAGAGTAACTCCGAATTATTAAATATAAAATCAAAACTTTTTTCGTTCGTTCCATTAATTATAGTAGGAAGATTCAACGGAATAAAGCAAGACAAATTTAGCTGTTCAATTAATTTAAAGTCGTCATTGACGGTTTTGAATTTTAGCTTTTGAATAGAGTGCTCATATTCACTAAAGTTCGCTGCCATTTCATTTTCATTCCATTTATTTCTGTCTTCAAATATTTTGTTGTAAAGAGAATCGAAATCTTTTTGTTCAATAATTCGTTTGTATTCCTGTTCTTTTATCTGTCCTTTTGTTATTTCATACCTCAAATCTTTTCCGTAAATAGTGGATTCTTTATTGTAGTTAAAAAGATAAAGTGTACAATGTTCCTTGTTTACATTCCTGTTTATACGACCGGCTAGCTGTTCATCCGAATCAATTATCGAACGGTCTTTAAACCCTAAATCCATATCAATATCTACTCCTGCTTCAACAACCTGAGTGGTTATCAAAATAATTTTCTTTTTCCTATTTGCCGAATTCTTCAAATAATTGATAATCTCTTTTCTACGATGTTCAAGTATTGTTCCTGATAATACAAATATTTCATCAAAAAAATTATACTTATGGATAATTGAATAAAAATCTGTCGCAGCCTGTTTATATATAAATTCTACAATAGTATAAACACTGTTTTTAGGCTTTGCTTTACCAAAATCGTATTGAAGAAAATCAATAGAAGATTGGATAATTTTATCGGCTAATTCTTGTAGGGAAAGGTTTTTTTTATTGAATAAATCAAAATTAAAATTGACACGACCGGCAAAATTCGGATTATTGAAATAGAGCTCTTTTGCATTAGGAAGTAAATAAACAAAATTGTTTACATTCTCCTTAATTACATTCAATTTATCCAATTTGGGTAATGTTGCCGACATTAAAATAAATTTGATGTTGAACTTGTCGGCATATTGTCTGATAAAGTATGTAACCTTATCCCATTGTGATGGATTATACGATTGTAATTCATCTATTACAACGATAGAATTTGCCAATCGGTGCAACAAATAATTGGCTTCTTTTTCATTTGATTTCAGTATATCAAAGAAGCGGATATGTGACAAAAGGCAAAAAGGATAATTTACAAATAAGTAATTAATATAATTCAATCGTTTGTCTCCATAATTATCGTCTTCTCCAGAACCGGATTTCAAGCCCGATTTTGAATGCAGTTCAATAATTTCTTCCTCTTTTAGTCCCAACATATCCCGAATAACGGCATAGGTTTGTGTGATTAAAGTTGTAAAAGGAAACACATAAAAAACCTTTTTGTATCGTCCTTCGTATATTTTTAACAATTCAATGGTAACCAATAGGGAAAGATTGGTTTTACCACCTCCCGTAGGTGCTTCTATATAAAAAAGGTTACTTCGATGGTGCCGTCTTATATTTTTTATAACCTCAATGGCCATTTCTTTACGAAGAACATTCAGATTTTCACCACTTTTCTGTTTTGGATTCTTAAATTCATAATTTTCTAAAGCGTCATAAGTTGCTTTGTTGTAATTTACCTTTGTTTGTTCTTTGTCAATCCATTCCCTTTTGCTGACATTGTCATATAATTCGCTTATCCTTTCTTTAGTAAGAATACCAAAATCTTTAACAGGCAAGGAGTTCATATATTCATTTGTTGCTAGATAGTCAGATGCTGTTAAAAGGGAAAAATTAAGACGGCAAAGAGCATAAAGTTCAAATGAATGAATATAATCTGTAAATGGTCTATTCGTTAATAATCTTTCGTCCCCTATGAGTTTGATAATATTGGGATGAATCTTGAATTGATAAGTTGTTAGATAAGAAGTAAGAAAGTTCTGTACTTCTTTCCAGTTATTTTTTGCTTTTAGTTCTGTAAATTCAATTGTAGAGACATAATTATCGTCGAAAGATTTTCCATGATGTTTAAAAATAGCATATGCAAAAAATAAACAACAAACCACAAGCAACGGATCTTGCTTCCTGTCAAATACAATTTCATTCAGATGCTTTCCAAGATAAATAAATGCACTTAATGAGGAATGGTTTGAACTAATTGGGCTTTGATCAAAAGTCGATTCTTTAAATGAATCATTATTCATTTTCTCAAACTGAAAGTGTTCGTTTATTTTCCCATAGTCATGGAAAACAATTGCATCAACAAAAAGAGATTTGATATAGTTACCTGTTGCTAAATCTATATTAGCTTTTAATCCGCTAATAAGTTTGTCAATAGTTTTATCTAATTGATGATGCTTTACGAGATTTATAAAATACTTATTAACCAATCCCTGATGTTCTGCAAGTGTCTCTTTTACTACATTATTCTCTTTCGGTGTGTGAGCATAATAATTACCCGCATTGAGTAATGTTTTACTCAATACAGGTAAATTATTAATAATATCTGAAATAGTTTTATAGCAGTTGGACATAAGCATTTAGTTCATCAATAAAAAGTAAATTGTCGAGTTGTTGGGCATTCTTGATTAAATAATTAGAATATGCAAACTCTGCAATGTCATATTGCATTAGTGCCAAATCAAAACCTTTAGGTAACCTTTCAAAATAAATGAATGGAGTTTCTTCGTCATCAAAGTTTAATAAGTCTGGGAATGGCGCTTCAGTGTTATTCTTTAATATATATTTTTTGTAAAATATACTTTTAATTTTTACCCTTTCACCTTCAATTGGCTTTTCAGTAAAATAATATTCTTTATAGGATTCCGCATTCCACCAAGCTGTAAACTCATTTTTTCCCAAATAAGGAATAAATTCTGCATATCCTTTCTGTATCGAACTAATCAATTGCTTTTGATATTTATCGTCTTCGTCTAATAAAAGATAAATTCGGTATTCTGGATTTACCAATGTTAGCTCTTCTGTCAGAAAATTTGTCCCTTTATTGGCATAGCCCACTGTATTGGAATATTTGATAGTAGTTTTGGCATAGTTCCCCATCTCATGATTCAATGGCTCTATTCCAATTCTTACATCTTTCAATACTTCGTAATATTGAGGCAACTTACCTTTTTCTTTGTATCCTTCAAGTCCTAAAATTGCCCCCAAAATACCCAACACCGCAGGTCGATGAATAATATTGTAAGACAAATTAATCGTGGCATTTGTATCCGGTTTTCTAAAAAAGGCAAAGTCCGCTTTTAAATCAAAGGATATTAATTTCATTTGCACTTGATTTACAGTTCTGAAAATTCAGCACCGGCCGGTGCTGCTAATACCTCTGTATTTGCTTTGTTGTAATAAATCTCTATTTTTTCTATTTCGGTTTTTATGTGTTCTTTCGACAACAAAGCGCTTACTTTAGATAAATCGATTTCCTTGTTCTCATTCACGTCAATCAGGCTGACAAAAGAAGGTAGAACGAGTTTTGATCCCGGTTTTAATTGAATCCACAGTAGAAGTTCGTTTTCCGTCCCTGCTTTTGCCGCAGAATCATAATAAGTTGCTCCTCTTCTTAATCCTTCTTTTAGTTTGTCAATGTCTTCTGGGGTAAGACTTTCTGAATTTGTTCGTTTTACATCTTCTTCAATGTTTTGGGGATTAACTGAAAAATGATGTACATAATGACCTTCCTGTAGACGTGATTGTGTGCCTAAGGTAGTCATAGTACTATCCGCGCTTGCGCTATTAGAATTTTTGAACGGCGACATAATTTGTTCGGAATAAATAACGTTTTCTGTAAACTTATTTAATCCATGTGTAATTTGACAAGTCCCGTGAACTGATATATTAGTTTGACCGGCATAAGTCGCTCCAAACAGTCTGACATCTAAACACGACAATAGGTCCTTTAAAGTTAAAGTTCTATTAACTCCACCTCCCATATTTTCTAAGAGCATATCGACTCCCTTTTTTACTATAAATTCATCCTCCAAGACCTTTACATATTTTCCATTGTTATCAATGTAAAAGATATTTGTATCTTCTTCTAAATTATCTTTGTTTACATTATTCAAAGTGGATATTTGAATTTTTTTAGTTGAGAGAATTGTTAAAAATTCTTTGATAGAGTTCAGTTCATCTTCTTCATCAACTCCTTTATATACGTCCTTTACATTTTTTGATTTGGGTTGATTGGGTATTAACCCCTTAATATTATCTCCATCAAATTGAAACAGGCAATACTTATCGGATGTGATATCTCGTTTGAAATCTTTAAACAATTCAAGATATCTTTCATCAAGGGTTCTTGGTTTCATCATATCATCATAAGATTTAAAGAAAAACACATTCTCTTTCAGAATATTTTTCCAATAATTACGGATAGAATACTTTAATGCTTTATCCGTTGCATAAACTGTTCCATTAGGTAATTTTCTAGGTTGGCCGGAAAAGTCGGCATTGTAATTTGAATTGATTGATTTGATTATGGCTGCGCCATATACACGATTATTAAATGTGGTGGACATATTTGTGAAGTTTTATAGGTTGTTACTGAATAATTGATTTTTAGAAAATACTCCAGATAAAAGTTGAGGCAATAGATGTTTTAGATTAGAAGATGTTTCATAGCTCAAAACAAAAGCGGCTACTTTCTCAAATTTTTTTGAAAAGTTTTCGTGTTTGTATCTACCGAAATCGTTGGCAATAGCTCGTTTAAACTCTTCACATTTGGATTGTTGCAAATAGGGCTCAAGTAAATTATAGCTTGTGTCAGCCGATTTACTCTTACTCAAAATGTAATCAATAACCTGCCCGGCTGCAAAGGCAAATTTTTCGTCGGTTATATCAGTCAATGGTTCATTGGCAATGATGGTAGCCACAAAGTCCTGATATTCTTTTAATTTGTTTACCATATTGATTTTATTATTAGTATTGAAATATTCATATAAACTGTACCATTTATTAAGTTTGTCTTTAACCCCATATCCGTTACTGTTTTTTATATCATCTTTTATGGAGCTAAAAACCATTTCATCAAAATTATGACCTTCAATTGTGTGTTTTTGAGATTTATATATATAATCGTAAATGGCTTTTCTGTATTTGCAATAAGATGTAAAAGTTAAATCGAGTTTTTCATAGTCTTTCTTGTTTAAATCTCCAAAGTAATCAATACGATGATCCTTGTTTTGAATAAGAGGTTTGAATATCTGTTGTTCAAATTCGAAGATATTTTTTAATACAGCATACTGCTTGGACTCTTTTTCCCCTTTTTCCTTAATGCCAAATAAATTAAGTATTGCAATCGGCTCTGAGATTTTATATTCAAATTTGGTCACAAAATCGAAATCCATAAACACCAAACCATCTTTTGTGTTTTGCCAATTTAGCAGATAATAGTTGCTGATATCATCACTGTTCTTTGTAGCTAATTTTTCAATGATCTCTTTATATCCGAATTTGAATCCACTATCTTTGAATATGCCTATAACTTTTTGTTGTAATTCTTCTTTATAGATAAATATAGGTAATGGTTTAGGCAGTGTATTATTGGAAAATATATTTTGCAATTCATAAAGAAGTTTGGCATCAATATTTGAAATACGCCCATTAATATCAAACAATGCAGTTTGATGCATTAAGAAAGGCATATTGCCATTTAAACCATTCATAAAATTACTACTGCCATAAATTAATCCATTTTCATTAGCAGGTATAGTATATTTAGGAACAGTAAAAAGATTATCTTTTAAATACTTATTATGTATCTGAAGGTATTTTTCTATTGGAAGTTCAAGATAGAAAAGAATATAGTCGCTGTCATCTAAAATCTTCACTTTAAGAAGTTTTTGTTCTATGGTAACGATTTTTTCCTTAATTTCTTGTTTCAGAGTTTTGTCAGATGTATTTTTTAATTGTTCTTTCATCTCGGATAATTCCAACTCCAATTCACTACGTTGACCCGAAAAATTATCTTCTATCCTTTTAAGAAAAATAGAAAATGTATTATGAGTAAAAAGCTGTTTGAATATCTCATACTTTTCTGATTCTTCTTTATTCTCAAACAGTTCAAGAGCTTTATTGAAGTAGGCATCAAAACGTTCATAAATCTGTGGCTTTCTCTTACCTGCATTGGCTTTATATTTTGCACCACCTTCCAAATGCTCCCGTTTAAATGCAACAGCAAAAGGAGAACAGGTATGAATGGCTTTTGTCGGCAAGTCAAGACATTTGTTGGTATTGATACACCAAGCATTTTGTTGAAGAGTCTTACACTTATTCAAAAACTCTGAAACTTCTTCTTTTTGTTTTTTTGAGAAAAGTTCATACTCAATGTCTGTAGTATCAATTTTAGTTTGCCCCAAATTGTCCGTTACAATTTTTAATAAAATATGCAACCCCTCCTTAGGGAGAGAACCTAATACCTTGAAGTTCTCATCCAAATTGGCCGTAAAATTGATTAGTTCCTGTATCATATATTTTGTTTTTTATATTCATTTACCTCTACACATCCGCAGCCCATCGCGTTATATACACCGGCTCCGGCATTTACCAGCAGTTCCACAAATCGTTTTTCTCCTGTGGCCTTCAAGGTGAAATTGAGCCAGCCACGGATCTTTGTTTCTTCGGCAGTATCGGCTTTGATGGCCATCAATCGCGATTTGAAGGGATATTTTGTTGGTATTATTTCCAAAAGAAGGATGGCCGTTTGGGCTGTCCCTTCATCGTAACATGTCGCTACTTTGTTCCGCCAGTTATAAACTAAAGATTCGGGAAAAAGAGGATCCTCTGGTGAGAGAAAGTAATAGTTATCTTTCTCGTTCTTCGAACCTGCGACTATGGGTGAAAGTATTCTCAAAGGAACGGAGACAATTTCGTAATTAGCATATTTCTGTAGTGGATTAGGTAAACTTTCAATTGACTTTACAGTAAAACTTGCTTTTGATGTATGGTCGGCGATATCTATTGTTTCCGATTGGAAAAGCCCTTTGATGAAACTTTCCATCGCTTGGGGGAGGTGAAATGATACAATAAATGTCAGTTCATTGCTTTGCAGGAAGAGGCGATCACCCTTTAGCTTGAATAGGCTATTGATTTGAGAAAAGGTAAATAGCTTATATCCCTTGCCATAACCCGTTTCATGTAAAAACTCCGCATATTCCTTATTTCCCTTTGACATGATTTTATATAACGCAGAAGAGAGCGGATATTGATAATTTATAGGTAATATCGGATACGAAAAATCGGCGTTTAATAAACTTATTTTAAATTGCATGATTCTTTCTTTTTACTATTTTAGATTAAGATTGATGCTTGTAAATATAATGAATATTGCTTGGAATTTTAATGACGTTAAGTTACTTTATTTACTGTTTTTCGGATATCTCTATTCTATGAAAACGCTTTCGGGAACTATTGGAAGTATTGTTGAATTATTTTTCGACAAAAACTTTACAATAGAATTATTCTGTTCCGTTTTTTGATATACTCCCCAGAACGAAAGAGTTTTTAACGATATTCTCACAAAATAAGGGGCTGTCCGAAAAGCGAAGTGCATCTCAAAAGTTTTTTGTCCAACTTTTGAGGTACTGATTTATACGGAAAAAATCCAGTGTACTGGATTTTATAAATGAGTGCACTGGATTACAACATAGAAGTATACTGAATCAAGCCATTGAGTGTACTGGATTTTCAGGGTGGTACAGCGCTTTTTAGATTCTTTCGGTAAAGAAGTTAAGATTGTCAATTTGAAAATATTTACGGATGATCACAAACAGACTCCATGATTTCGTTTATATTCACTCTCTTTCCGCCTTGCTTTTTTATTTGATTATTTTTTTTCCTTCAATATTTCCCGTAGCATTTCTACTTTTTCTCTTTCCGACTGCAAAAGGCGTTCGTAAAGTTCGGCTATTTTATCAATAGGGTTGAAGGTTGGATTATAATTAACGGAATTGGATGCATGATCATTCCATGTTCCTGAAAAAATATTAATAGCGCTTCCCTGCTCGAGTTCGGTAATTGCTTCTACCGGAATACCCAGTGCTTTGGCAATTTTATCTAAGGTCTCTTGTTCCAATTTATCCCGTTTTTCATATCCGGAAAGAGTGGCTTGTGATACTCCGATCTGTTCAGCGAGTACCTCTTGCTTTACATTCCGCCATTCTCTCCATCGACGGATGTTTGCGCCCTGATTGCATTTCTTAGCTGCTGTCTCTTCCATGATTATATATATAATGAATTCCTCTTTATGCAAAAATAAACATTTAGCTTGAATAAGAGTTTGTTTATAAGGGTAATATTTAGTAATTGCTTAATTTTTGCTCGTTAGTTTGTTTCAGCATCACCATTATTAAAATTCTTTTCTACGGGACGGATTTGTTTTGATGATTAATTGTTATTAGTTTTGTCGGACCAAAACGAATAAATGCCGGTATGTCTGTATTTATTCGAACGAATAATTGATGGAAGGGGTATCCGAGGGCGGGTATCCTTTTTTGTGTGATATAGTCATGAACGAAAGAAGGAATAAGATTACAGGAGGTTTATTGGTTTTTGTCGGAGCTGCCAGTTTTGGATTGCTTTCGACGATTGTAAAGTTTGCGTATGCACAAGGATATACGCTGGGGGAAATTACCGGGACGCAATCTTTTTCGGGGATGGTTATTCTTTGGCTGTTCTATTTAGTAAGTCTACGACGAAAAAGCAAAGAAAATTCTACCGGAGACATCATACAACGAACGGGATGGTGGAAAGTTTCATTAGCCGGTACTTTCACGGGTTTGGTCGGGATCTTTTATTATCAATCGGTTAAACTTTTACCGGCTTCCGTTGCGATCATATTGTTAATGCAATATTTATGGATCAGCATACTAATTGAAGCGATCGTTTTTAGGAAGAAACCGACTAAGAAGCAACTCCTATTAGCCGGGATAATTTTTATTGGAACATTATTAGCCGGAGGTCTATTCAACGAAGAGATTGTTCTCAATTTGGAAGGTCTTGCGTATGGTTTTCTTGCAGCTACCTGTTATGCTCTTTTTCTTATGACAAGCGGCCGTATCGGTAATGATCTGCCTGCATTGAAAAAAAGTGCCCTAATGATTACCGGAGCATGTATAATTACATGGGTTATTTTTCCTCCTTTATTCTTCTTCAATGGCGTTTATGGAGGCGGACTATATCTCTGGGGAGTCAGTTTGGCCTTGTTGGGCACCGTGATTCCACCTCTGTTATTTTCTATCGGCATGCCGAGGGTAGGGGTTTCGATCGGAGCTATCCTTAGTTCTGCAGAACTTCCTGTTGCAACCTTGTCTTCCGCCTTTATTCTTGGCGAATCTGTCGATATGGTTCGTTGGTCGGGAGTTCTTTTGATTTTATTGGCTGTCGTTGCGACGAATATTACATTCCGCCATTCTCGGCGGACATTGGCTTCTTGATTGCATAACATTCGTTATCAAGAATTTCTTCATCATAACGTTTTTCAGCCAGATGAAGCTTACCTTCATATTCGAATCCGCATTTCTTCAATACTCGCTTTGACTTTTCATTGAAGGGGTAACAATACGCGGAGATAAGATCAAGTTCCAATTCGTAAAAACCGTAATTTATCAAAGCCCGTACAGCTTCGGTTGTATAACCTCTGCCCCAATAATACTCGCCAATAGCATATCCCAGCATTCGTGTTCCGTCGTTTTCCCTTTTAGGATCAGGTATTAATCCAATCGAACCAAATAGCTTTCCCGTCTCTTTTAATACCATTCCCCAAACGTTTTCTTTATCCAGGAAAATGAGTTTCATAATTTCATGAGTTTCTTCGATATTGGCATGCGGTTTCCATCCGGCATTAGGACCCACATTTTCGCTTTGGCTATATTCAAATATGGCTTCCGCATCATTTTCCGTTATCGGCCGAAGAATCAAACGTCCTGTTTCTATTATTCTCATATAATAAAGTATAGATTAGACCATACCCTTTCAGATCATTTCTTTTCCTTCAATATTTCCTGCAACATCTCTACCTTTTCCTTTTCCGACTGCAAAAGTTTATCATAAAGTTCTACGATTTTATCAATGGGATTAAAAGTTGGATAATTTATTATTGATCCGGCATTATCATGCAAAGTGCTTGATACGATGCTAATAGAAGTGCCTTGTTCAAGTTCGGTTATGGCCTCAACAGGGATGTCCAGTGCCTTGGCTATTTTATCTAATGTTTTCTGTCCCAATTTGTCGCGTTTTTCATATCCGGAAAGAGTGGCTTGTGATACCCCAATTTGCTCTGCAAGTACTTCCTGCTTTACATTCCGCCATTCTCTCCATCGGCGGATGTTGGCGCCCTGATTGCATTTTTTGGCTGTTGTCTCTTCCATAAACTTCTATATAAGAAGTTGTTTTTACACAAAAATAAACATTTAGACTGAATAAAAAATTTATTTGCAATAATAATATTATATTATATAAAAGCTGATAATATCAGTCTTGTTTTCGATATTATATTACATCTATTGATAGGTAATAGGCATCTCTCTCCTTTACTTTGGAACATTAAATCTATTTATTATGATATACCTGTTATCAGCTAACCTTGTGAATATCCATGAACGTTTTCCAACAGCAGTCTTGCCATCCGATCCATACCAGATACCATATATAGGGCCTTAGCGGCTTCTCAAGAATGATAATAAATGGATTGTAACCTGATCGAAACTATTATAAACTCTTAAAATCTAATTTATGAAAACAAAAATTTTCATGCTGTCCCCATCCTATCCTTTTATTGATTTTTTCTATAAGGATAGTGACACCGGAGGAAATGGACAACCTTATAATCCGGATATCCCTGTAAAGTTAACCTCCTGTACGCCGAGAAAGGGAGGTATTATTAGGCATTTATTATGTCTTTTGATGATGTTCTGTTGCTCGGTAGCCCTAATGGCGCAAGGCGGAGTAACACTAAAGGGAAAGGTCCTGGACAATACGGGCGAGGGCTTACCCGGCGCTTCTGTTACTGTTGTCGGCAGTACAAAAGGAGCCATGGCCGACGGGGATGGCAATTTTGAACTTCCTAATATTACGGTAGGCACCAAGTTGGTGGCTACTTTTCTTGGTATGAAGGACTTGACTTACACTTTTAATGGCAAGAACAATATTATCCTTACCATGGAAAGCAACGCCAGCGAGTTAGAAGAAGTAACTGTGGTAGCTTTCGGTCAGCAGAAGAAGCAGAGCGTTGTATCGTCTATCACGACGGTCAAAGCTTCCGATCTCCGCGTACCGTCCTCTAACCTGACAAGCGCTATGGCGGGCAGGATTGCAGGCATCATCTCGTATCAGACCTCCGGCGAGCCGGGAGCCGATAATGCGGCATTCTTCGTGCGCGGCGTCGGAACTTTCGGTTATTCGGCGTCCCCCTTGATACTGATTGATGGATTCGAATCGACAAGCGATGACCTTGCCCGCCTGCATCCCGACGACCTTGAGAGTTTCTCGGTCATGAAGGACGCTTCGGCAACCGTTATGTACGGCGCTCGCGCCGCTAACGGTATCATATCGGTAGTAACGAAGTCGGGTAAAGAGGGCACGTCAAGGATAAATATCCGTGCTGAATCAAACCTTGCCCAACCGACCCGCACGATCGAGTACCTCGACGGAGTACAGTACATGCGCCTGTATAACGAGGCGCAGATAACCCGCAATCCGCTGCTCGGCAACTATTACGACGAGCAGAAGATACAGGCCACCATACGCGGCGAGAACCCGATGATATATCCCAACGTCAACTGGTACGACGAGATGTTTAATCAGTCGACCTGGAACGAGAAGGTAAACCTCAACGTATCGGGTGGCGGCAAGGTAGCGACTTATTATCTTGCAGGTTCGTTCGATCACGAAACAGGTTTGTTGAAAGTCGACAAGCGTAACAATTTCAACAATAACATCGACATCAAGCGCACTCAGATGCGCAGTAACGTTACTTTTAAGATAACCCCGACAACAACCCTTGATACTCGTATTTCAGGGCGTTTCGAGCGTTACACGGGACCGGCGGCTGACGCTACCGACTTGTTCCAGCAGATAATGATGTCCAATCCGGTGGATTTTCCTGCCGTCTATGAACCTGACGAAGAACGCATGTATGCTGAGCACATACTATTCGGTAGCACACTCGTAGGCTCTTCGTACAAGTTAAATCCTTATGCTAACATGGTATCCGGATATAAAGACAAGAACGAGACCAATCTGAGCCTGATGGCGACATTGAAGCAGGATCTCGACTTTATCACCAAAAACCTGAAGTTGAGCATCAAGATGGCAGCCGACAGTTGGAGCGAATATACGTCTACTCGTAGTTACATACCCTACTATTACGCCCTTGAAGATTATAACCAGATAACAGGCGTACATACATTGTTCCCCTTGAATCCGACAAGCGGCCAGCCCTATCTTGGCGACGTTAATCCTACGCGCGATGCCAGTGGCAAGTATTACTACGAAGGCATCCTGTCATGGGACAGGAAGTTCAACGACGTTCACAATACAGGCGTAACCATAGTAGGAATCATGCAGGAAAACCTCATCACCGGTGGTAACTCAAGGAGTATTTACGAAACTTTGCCCGAGAAAAACGCTGGCGTATCGGGTCGTTTGACTTACGACTACGACAGCCGTTACTTCGTAGATTTCTCATGGGGTTATAACGGTTCCGAGAAATTTTCCGGCTCGAAGATGTTCGGTTTCTTCCCTTCGGTTGCCGGCGCATGGCTGATATCGAACGAGAAGTTTTTCTCAGGCCTGAAGGATAAGATATCCCTCCTGAAGTTGAAAGCATCCTGGGGTAAGGGCGGTAACGACGCCATTGCCGGACGAAGCGGACGTTTCTTCTTCCTCTCGGATGTGTCAATAGGATCTTTGAGAGGCGGCTCATCCTATCGCTGGGGTGAAACATTCATGAATTATTACGATGGCTATAACGTTTCTCGTTACGCTAACCCGAATATAACATGGGAAACTTCTACGAAATACAATTTGGGAACAGAGCTGAGCCTGTTGAAGAACGAGGCTATTAAGCTTCAGGTGGATGTTTTCAAGACCTATACCGACAATATCTATATGACTCGCGAGAATTTCCCCTCCTCGACTGGTCTCGAGGCGGCCATCAGCGGCAACGTGGGTAGGATGAATTCACAAGGTGTGGACGCACAGATGGACGCACAGTATTTCTTCAACAACGACACCTGGTTGCAGGCACGCGCCAACTTGACGTATGCTACCAACAAACTGGTCGAACTTGACGAAAAAAACTATCCTGACGAGTATCTGAAACGCGTAGGGCATAATAACAGCCAGCAATGGGGCTTAATAGCCGAGCGTCTGTTTGTGGACGAGGCAGAAATAGCCAACTCGCCCAAACAGGACTTCGGCGAGTATATGGCAGGCGATATCAAGTATAAGGATGTCAATGGAGACGGCGTAGTCAACAGCAATGACCGCGTAGCCATAGGCTATCCTACTACCCCGGAAATACAGTATGGTTACGGTCTTTCCGTAGGCTATAAGAAATGGGATATCTCATTCTTCTTCCAGGGCAACGCCCGCGTCTCGATGTTTATCAATTCGGGAGTATACAACAACGAAGCTGTGCCTAAACCCACCGGTATAGCCCCCTTCGTCTATTATCGTAATGCATTACCCCTGATAGCCGACGACCACTGGAGCGAAACCAACCCCAATCCTCATGCATTCTGGCCCCGCCTTTCGACCCAGCTTATCAGTAATAATACGCAACAGTCCACATGGTGGCTGCGTGACGCTTCATTTATGCGCCTCAAAACGATGGAACTCGGATACAACATAGCCTCTCTCAATAAATTGAGAATAGCCAATGTACGCCTATATTTAGCTATAGAGAACGCATTCGTACTCAGCGGTTTCAAACTTTGGGATCCGGAAATGGGCGGTAACGGCCTGGGATATCCGCCTAACAGGCGTTTTAATATAGGAGTGAAATTTGATTTTAACTAATCTTTAATCCATAAGCAAAATGAAAAGATATTATAAATATATACTGACAATATTAGCGGCTGTATCGTTGGGTTCATGTTCCGACTATCTCGAAGTTGTTCCCGACAATACGATGAAGCTGGAAAACATATTTGCTACAAAAGAAGATGCATGGAACGGACTTGCGAAAATATACAGTTATCTTCCCGCCGACAACATGACGCATACTACCATGTGGTCGTTAGGCGATGAATTTATCGGACGTATCGATGCTTCTGTTCAGGACAATGCGGGCTCCCTGCGTGCCGAACGCATCATGCGCGGTCTGCAAACGACCGGCGATCCTCAACTCGGCAACTGGAGCGGTAGCGGCGGAGGCAAGAGGTATTACGAAGCCATACGTTCGTGTAATGTCTTCCTGCAGTATATCAAGGATACTCGCAACATGACAGATGTTGAGCGCGCCGACTGGACGGCGCAAGCCAAATTCCTCAAAGCCTATTATCACTTCCTGCTGCTGCAGAAGTACGGACCTATCATTCTGTCAGATGTTGTAATAATGCCGGACGCAACTGCGGATCAACTCTTCTTCTCACGCTCGAAAATCGACGACTGTTTCGACTATATCATCAACCTGATAGATGAGGCGATACCTGGATTAAAAGAAATTTCAGGCAATCTGCAACTCGGTATGGTTGACCAGATTTCGGCAAAGGCTATAAAGGCTCGCATACTGCTTTTCCGCGCCAGCCCCTTCTTTAGCGGTAACCGTGCCTTCTATGACGATTTTCTCGATCCCGTTGACAACAAGCCTTACTTCCCGATTAACGACAGCGAGGCTCGTACCAAAGAGAAATGGCAGGATGCGCTGACAGCCGTCAATGACGCTATAACGAGTTGCGAGGCTAACGGCAAGAAACTTTACCATTATCCCAAGAGCGTTTATCCCAAAGATCTTTCCTTCTATAATCTTAATCCCGGGAAGATGAAGACCTATTATGACCTGCGCATGCTGATAGTCGACCCCTGGAACGATGAATTGATATGGGGCAACTCCAATATCAGCGTTTATGACGACGGCGAACTGTCGAACTCCACTAATATCCGTCTTCCTGCCGATGTAGGTATCTCGGAAGGTGACTTTAACTCAGCCGGATTTTCATGGCAGTGGATGGCTTCGACCTATCGCATGACCGAACGCTATTATACAGAGAACGGTCTGCCTATAGACCAGGATAACTCATTCAACTACAACGCCCGCCATGATGTGGTAACCACTGCAGGCGCCGAAGACCCCGATTATCCCTCGATAGCCGGATTACTGCAGCCCAACGAGACGACGATTAATCTCTATACGCACCGCGAACTCCGCTTTTATGCCAATCTGGGCATCACCGGCGGCTATTTCCGCTCGCACTTCGAGATTATCCCGACCTATATGATGCAGGGACGAAGCGGAGGATACAATCCGAGCGTCAATTCGACCGACTTCCTCTGCACTGGTGTAGGCATTCAGAAACTTGTTCATCCCGAAAGCCGCTCATCGAGCTGGCAGCGCGTTGTCAGATACCCTTACCCGATTATCCGTATGGCAGACCTCTATCTGATGAAGGCTGAGATACTGAATGAGATAAAGGACGTTCCGGACCAAGAGGTATGGAACGAAATTGACAAGATACGCGAACGCGCCGGCATACCGACGGTCGAAGAAGCATGGTCGTCAGCCAATGCCAAGACCAAAGACTATCACAAGACCAAGTTGGGCATGAGGGAAATAATCCTTCGAGAACGCGCGATCGAGTTTGCTTTCGAGGGTAGCCACTTCTGGGATATGTGGCGCTACAAGAAAGCCCATACGGAGTTCTCGACACCAATACAGGGCTGGAACTACAAAGGTTCAAGCGCCGCGACCTTCTTCGTGCTGGGTGTCATCCAGAATCGGCGCTTTACCACCCGCGACTATCTCTGGCCTATCGACCTGAACGAGCTTAATACTAACGGCAAGTTGATACAAAACCCGGGATGGTAACCCCTCCGAATCCACGAAAATTATTGGATAAAAAGATGAATGGATGAAAATTTAAAATTAATGTTATATGAAGACTAAACAATATTTATTATTATTATTGATGATGGCGATCGGATTGGGAGCGTGCAAGGAAACAAGCCGCTATGAACCGGGATTGGACGATTCGACGCCTCCCGGACAGCCTACCGGTATTACTTGGGAGCCCCTCTATGGCGGCGCTCGTTTCCATTATACCATTCCTACGGATGAAGACCTGCTCAGCGTTGACGCCGAATATACTAACGATGCGGGTAAAACATTTTTGTTTACTTCTTCGTTCTATCTTGATTCGCTTGACGTACTGGGTTTTGGCGATACCAATCCGCACACTGTCAGGCTTTATGGAGTTGACCGTGCAGGCAACCGCTCGAAGCCTGTCGAAGTCCAGGTTATACCTAACGAATCGGCTGTTACCCGCGTGCAGCGCTCGATAACGGTTAAGCCGGGTTTCTCCTCTTTCCTTGTTGACTGGGAAAATGAACTCGAAAAGGTCGTCAATATCTATATCCATTTCAAGTTCAATCAGGACGGCCAGGAACGCGACTTGACACAGGTTTATTCGTCGAACGTACTCAAAGAGCGCAGGTTTATTTCCGGTCTTAAACTTGGCCCACAAGACCCCATATCGGTAGAGGTCAAGGTAGAAGACCAGTACGGTAACGCTACCGAATATCAGTCATACGGCAACATAACCCTGCTCGAAGATATTGAACTTGACAAGTCGGTTTGGAAAATACCGGAGGCAAACGATTCGACAATAACGATAGGCAACGGAGTGGTTATCAATACCGGCATACCGGCAATGTTCGGCAACAATCTCGAAGGACGTATGTCGAAACTGATAGACGGTATCATCGACCGGGGCGATAATCTCAACTTTTTCCATACGGCAGGACGCGGACGCACCGGCTTTTCGAAAGATGGTAACATGCCCTGGAATATTATTATCGACCTTGGCGGTTACTACCAGCTGAGCCGTATCATAACTGTTCAGCGCCACTCTGGCGGGCTTGATAATGTCAGCCGCGGACAGTACTATCAATCTGAGAACTGCGGTGAGTTCCGCCTTTGGGTCTTTAACGAAACTACCATGCAATGGGATTCTATTTCGACTCAGCGCACAGCCATACCGAGTTTCACCAATGAACTGCAGTTTGTCAAGGCAGGCGAGGCAGGCGACGAGGCGTACTTCTATCCCAATGATCCGCAATACACCGTTTCGACGCGCTGGTTCCGCTACGAAGGGCTGCATTGTTTCGACGACAACTATTCCTCCACAGGAGCCAACTGTATGTCCGAACTTACCCTCTACGGCAAAAAAGTTAAATAATTACTGAATCCACGAAAATCTTGAATCCACGAATTAATACTAATTTAATTGGTGCAAATTATTGAAAATTAGTGGACAAAAAATATAAATTCAAACTTCAATATTAATTTTATATGAAGCAAATATTAATATCAATAATAACGATTGCGGTGTTAACGCTGGCATCTTGTTCGGGTCAATACGACAACATCGAGAAGTATGCAGGCGAAGTAGTCTATCCCGCTTCTTACGACACTGCATTAGTAAAGATAGGCTATGAACGCGTTGAAATCGACCTGCTCAAGCAGGGGCGCATCCCCTCGAGCGAACTAAAAATGGGTAAAGCCAAGCAAACTATCGTCGAATATGACGGTCAGAAATACCCTCAGGGCGAAGTCCTCTCGTGGGTCAACGTTACCGGCTTGACCGAATCGAAACTTTATCGTATCAAGGTTTATACCGAAGACGAGTTTGGCAACTACTCTATTCCACAGGAGGTAGCCGTCATACCCTTTACTTCGCAAGACGCCGAACTGATAGGTGTTTCTACTCCCAAACTGACCATCACGCCTACCTCCATGGTGGTGGACTGGCCCAACGGACTGAACTCGCCGGTTCTCGAATATTACGGGCTTTCATACTCCTACAAGGACAAGAACGGCTCTGATCAAACCGGCAGCACGACCGGCACATTCTTCGTATGCAATAATCTTGCATCCGAGGAGGATGTAACGGTGGACATATCCTATCGTATCGTTCCCATCATGACCGAAGGTGGCAAGATTCTGGATACCATAACAGTTACACAACCATTAACCGTTACTACTCCCTCACCTTTGACAACTTTCACCCCCTCGGAACCGGTTATCCTGAAGGCTAACGGTGTCTCGACGTTTACTTCAGCCGCATGCGCAGCAATTACCAAATTGACCTATCCGCTGCATGTAACCTCGTTTGCCGACCTACTCTACTTTCCCAACCTGCATGAACTCGACCTTACGGGCGCAGGCTTGCAGAACGTGCTGCCAACGCTGACCTATGACCGTAATGGCGTCAAGACACAATGCGGCGGCGGAGCCTGGCAACCCTTCATGGCCCGGGTCGATAAACCTGCCGATATTAATATAGCAGGTCTGCCTCTGCTGCTGAGCCTTGTGGAATCGGGTCAGATAACCAAAATCCGCTATATCCCCAACTCGCTCAACTTCGAGGCTAATCCCGACCTTGTGAAACTCGTTGGTGCGGGTATAGTGGAACTGGTGCAGCCCGACGACCCTATCTTTCCCAAAGAGGTTTTCATTGAACCGCAGTTCTTTGTCAAAGGGCAGCCGGTCGATAACAATTGGGAAATGACCAGTTACTATTCGGGCGACTTCCTGCCGCGCGCCGGCTTGACCGACTGCGGCAAGTTCGACTCTCAAAACGAGAAGGTCAACGGCGACCCGGTCAATCTGCAACTCTCGCAACTCATCCAAAGTGACGGCAAGAATATTTACAGGTGCGTCATCAAGATGCGCTCGGCGTCGATGTGTATGAGTCTGCCCCAAGAATACCGCTATGACAATCAGCGCTATAAGAAACTGCGCTTCAAGATGTTCTGTGGTACGAAGGCTGACGACATGACGGGCTATAACGGCAACTTTCTCGCACCATGGATTCGTCCGATGAACTATCTGTGGAACTTCGGTAATCAGAGTATCTATGGTCAGGAAAATTGGGGCGTCGATTGCGATAAGATTTCAAATACCGACATCCGCAATAATTGGAAAGAGTATGTGATAGACATGACGGCAAATGACGGCGGTCCGACCTCCAACCGCCGCAACCGCGTCATAGTATTCAATATCGGACACGAGCCGAGCGAAGCCTTTACCTACAACGCCTCGAAGGAAGTCGTCCTCTACCTCGCCGATATCCGTTTTACCAAAGATTAAAAAGGCTTGCAAAGATTGTTTGATCAAAAGCTTTTGCTAAATTTCTAAGTTTGATAATTACTCCGAAGCATGTAGCAATACATGCTTCGGTTTTTTATTTGCCCAGTATGGATGCGCTTTAACATCTCGTATTGTTCCTGCCCGAAGTATATGACTGTGACGGGCATATTTTTGAAGAACAATATCCGTACTTCCGAAAAACGGAAAACTTATTCTCCAAAATGAAATAGAATGTAAAATAATAACAAAGGAGAAGACGGGCAATCTACAATTAAGATATCCGGATTTGTATTTGTTGTCTATAATGTACTTAACAATGTTTTAGTTAAAAAACGAATAAATTGTTAACGATAATGTAACAATTCTGTATTTCCCCCGTAATGATTAGCCTTTACATTTGCCGAGTCAAAACTATGGATGCAAATTCATAGGGTAATGTTTAGGTGCTTGTATGATAGGGTTTGCCGAGTTAGATAGGTTTACCAAGTAAATAATTATTAATTAAAAAAATTATGGGTTTTAGGACTAAAAGGATGATAATCAGTAGTTGGTTGTCAGTAGGGTTATGCGCAGGTTATCTTCCGGTACAGGCCGGATCCGATAAAACAGCAGATATCGGATCTCAGGAAGTTTTCCAACCTCAGTCAACGGATTCTTATACAAAAGACATTGACCAACAAGAACACAAGACCATTAAAGGGATTGTGCTGGATGCGAATAATTCACCTATTATCGGAGCTTCTATCGTCCTGCCGGGTACAACGACGGGGACTTCTTCCGATGTTGATGGAAATTTTTCAATATCCCTGCCGGTTCCATCCGAAATTTCAGTTTCGTATGTAGGTTATAAGTCTAAGAAAATTAAAATTCAGGACCAAAGTACGCTCCGCATTGTGCTTGAAGAAGATGCAAAAATGTTGGGAGATGTAGTAGTTGTGGGTTACGGCGTACAGAAGAAAGTGAATCTGACGGGAGCTGTGGAACAGATCACGGCAAAAGAACTGGAAAGCCGTCCGATATCGAATGTCTCCCAGGCCTTACAAGGTAAGATGCCGAATGTCAATATTACTTTCAGTGGCGGCGAACCCGGACTGGGTGGTTCGATTAACGTGCGCGGATTAACTTCCTTGAACGGTGGAGGCCCCCTCGTACTGGTTGATGGTATCCCCGGAGACATGAACCGTGTGAATCCGAACGATATCGAATCCATTTCCGTATTAAAGGACGCGGCTGCTTCCGCGATTTATGGTGCGCGCGGTGCTTTCGGAGTTGTTTTAATTACGACTAAAAGCGCAAAAGAAGGGAAAATGAGCGTAACTTATAGTGGTTATTTCGCCTCTTCCAGCCCGACGGTAAGCACGGATTTTATGACAAACGGTTATGAGTCGGTCATGTTGAACGACGAAGCTTTCCTACGTGTAACCGGTAATACTTATACCCGTTATTCCGAAGAAGATTATGCCGAATTGGAGGCGCGTCGGTATGACAAAACGGAAAATCCTTCACGTCCTTGGACGGTCATTAAAAATGTGAATGGGAAAGATATATATAATTATTATGGGAATTACGACTGGTGGAATACCTTTTTTACGAAAAACCAACCATCCTGGTCACATAACGTAAATGTGAGTGGTGGTAATGAAAAATTGAACTTTATGCTTTCGGGTAATTATTATACGAAAGACGGTGTAATGAAAATCAATACGGATAAATTCCAATCGTTTAATTTTCGAAGCAAAATCAATGCCCAGATCTTTCCTTTCCTGAAGATTACAAATAATACACAGTATTATGATAAGAGCTATCGATATTACGGAAAAGAGGGAGGTGGAAATCCAAATTTTGTCAATATTACGGTTCATGCCTTACCTGCTTACGCACCGTTTAATCCGGACGGAACAGCGAGCTATAATACATTAAAAAATAATTATTCAATCGGTGACGGTTCGATCGCTTTATTGGCGGACGGCCATTCGAAAGGAGAGGAAGGGATTCATGAATTGACTACTACAACGGGAGTAGTCTTTGAACCTGTCAAAAATTTAAAGATCAATGCTGATTATACTTATTCCCAATACATTTCAGATGATTGGTATCGTTCGACCGTGATTAAATACTCGATCCAACCGGGCATTTTGCAGGACGTTCCCAATTATAATACGGACAAATACAAACAAACCCGTTGGCTGGATCCGATGCATGTCTTTAATGCGTACGCAAATTATTCGAATAGCATCGGCAAACATGATTTTTCGATCATGGGAGGTATTAACTATGAAAACAAGAAACATAGCCAACTTGTCGCGTCAAGGAAAAACCTGCTTTCCCAGGATTTGAACGACCTGAACCTTGGAACCGGAGATGTGGAAGTTTCAGGAGGATCCTATGAATACGCTCTGTTCGGTGCTTTCTTCCGAGTGAATTACAGTTTCAACGACCGCTACTTATTGGAAGTGAATGGTCGTTATGACGGGACTTCCCGTTATAAAAAGGGAAATCGATTCGGCTTTTTCCCTTCCGTATCAGCTGCTTGGAGAATCAGTGAGGAATCTTTCTTCAAACCGGCCAAGGAAATTGTAAGTAATATGAAGATCAGGGCTTCTTACGGTACGTTGGGCAACCAGTTGATTGGAAGCAGCAATACCTCGGCCAACTATTATCCTTACCTCTCCATGCTGGGTATGGGATTAAACAATTGGGTCATGGATGGAAATAAAACGCAAACGGTCAGCGCCCCTGCACCTATTGCAGGCAATTTGACTTGGGAAAAGGCAACCACGAGTAATATCGGCCTTGATTTCAGTTTGCTGGACAACCGCCTGTCATTTACCGGGGATGCCTATATCCGTGATACGAAAGACATGCTGATTGCCGGAGAAACGTTACCTGCTGTTTATGGCGCCAGCTCCCCGAAACAAAATGCGGGCGACTTACGGACGAAAGGCTATGAGATCAGCATCTCCTGGCAAGATCAGTTTAATGTTGCCGGCAAGCCCTTTACCTATGGGGCAACTTTCATGCTGGGTGATTCCAAGTCGGAGATTACTAAATTTTATAATCCGACCAATCTCCTGTCAAATAATTACGTAGGGAAAGAATGGGGTGAAATCTGGGGATACCGTATAGCCGGATTCTTTGAATCGGATGAAGAGGCGGCCGCCTGGAAAATAGATCAAACAGCTGTTGGAGACCGGATTTTTAATGCTTCGGGAGAATGGGCCAAACTTCGCGGCGGTGATATCAAATTTGTGGACATCAATGGAGATGGTATAATTAATAAAGGGAAGAATACCCTGGACGATCACGGGGATTTGGAAAAGATAGGAAATTCGGAACCTCGTTATAATTATGGCATCAATACCAATTTCAGTTGGAATAATATCGATTTGTCTGTATTCTTTCAGGGGATAGGAAAGCTTAACTGGTATCCGGGAACTAATGCGGATAAGTTCTGGGGACCCTATTCCCGTCCCTATTATTCATTTCTTCCGAAAGATTTTAATAGTCTAATCTGGACGGAGGATAACAAAGATGCCTATTTCCCGGTTTTACGGGGATATGAAGCGTTAGGAACTTCCGGCCCGTTAGGTGCCGTAAACGATAAATACTTGCAAAATATCGGCTATCTGCGATTAAAAAACCTGATGATCGGTTACACATTACCGGAAGTCTGGATGAAAAAGGTCGGCGTACAACGCTGCCGTTTATATGTGAGCGGGGAGAACTTGTTTACCTGGACTCCCTTTGAAACGGATTATATCGACCCCGAACAGCCTATTGCCGATAGCAACGGCCGTACGTATCCCTTATCCAAAACAATTTCTGTCGGATTAGATTTAACTTTTTAATATAGAGTAAAGATGAAAAAGATACTATATCTATTGTTTGTCGGGCTGGTATTCACAGCCTGTGGTGACCAGTTGGATCAATTCCCTAAAGATTCCATCAGTCCCGAAACTTTCTTCAATACGGAGAATGACCTGCGGTTGTATACTAATTCCTTTTATGGCGCCTTGCCAAGCGGAGAGGGTGTTTATAATGAATCCGTAGACAATATTATCAAGAATAGCCTCCCCGATGAAATCCAGGGAATTCGTACGGTACCGACCAGTGGTGGCGGTTGGGATTGGGGTAATCTGCGTAATATCAATTTTTATCTGGAGAATTCGGTGAAATGTTCCGATGAGAAAGCACGTGCACGTTATGACGGTGTGGCCCGTTTCTTCCGTGCCTATTTTTATTTTAATATGGTCAAACGATTCGGGGATGTGCCCTGGTACGATAAGGTGATCCTGGAGGATGATAAAGAAGCGCTTCAGAAAGCGAGAGATCCCCGTACTTTGGTTGTTGAGAATATGTTAAAAGACTTGGATTATGCCATTGAAAATCTACCGGCTACCCGTACTGTAGATCAGGTGAGTAAATGGACAGCCTTGGCATTAAAATCCCGAATTTGCTTTTATGAAGGTACTTTTCGCAAATACCATACGGAGTTTAATTTATCCGGTTGGGAAAGTTTACTCGACCAGTCAATAGCCGCATCCGAACAACTGATCGCCAATAGCGGATATGCTTTGTATAGTACAGGCAACGCATCCAAAGATTACCTGAACCTGTTTGCCTCTATTTCTCCGATTGCAACGGAAGTGATCCTGGCGCGCCAGTTCAGCGATGCTCTTCAGATCTATCATAATGTGAACTATTATACGATGACGGCTTCCTACGGAAGACCGGGTTTGGAAAAACGCTTGGTGAATAGTTACCTGATGGCCGACGGAAGCCGTTTCACAGACCGTCCCGGTTACGACAAAATGTTGTTTATTGATGAGGTTAAGAATAGGGATGCCCGTTTGGCACAGACGATCCGTACGCCGGGATATACCCGCATCGGCGAATCAACAACTTTGGTTCCTGAGTTTGGATCGACGGTATCAGGTTATCAATTAATTAAGTTTGTTGCCGGAACACAGTATGATACCTATGAAAAAGCTTGCAATTCCATGCCGATATTCCGTTATGCCGAAATTTTGCTGAACTATGCAGAAGCAAAAGCCGAACGGGGAACATTGACCCAGGCAGACTTGGATAAATCCATCACCTTAGTCCGTACCCGCGTCGGTATGCCTAAACTGGAGTTGGCAAAGGCGAATGCTGATCCGGATCCTTATCTTGCCAATTTGTATCCTGCCGTGAGCGGATCGAATAAGGGAGTGATTCTTGAAATCAGACGGGAGAGAGGCGTTGAATTGGTGATGGAGAATTTCCGTTGGGATGACGTGATGCGCTGGAAGGCCGCTTCTGTTTTTACCGAACAATTCAAAGGGATGTATTTCCCGTCTGTCGGAACTTATGATCTGGACGGGGACGGCAAGATGGATATCTGTATTTATAAAGATACGAAACCGGATGCAGGCAATGTACAGTACTTGAAACTCAAAAGCGATATCACGCTGGAGAATGGCGAAAGCGGCAATATTGTTGTAAATCCCCAGATTAAAAAGAAATGGGATGATACCAAAGACTATCTGTATCCTATACCTATTCAGGAAAGACTGCTGAATCTGAATCTGACCCAGAATCCGGGTTGGAAGGATGGAATAGACTAAGCTGTACGGATAATAAAGTAAGTGGAGGGCATGTATGGTTATACATACTCTCCACTTTATTTTTATTTATAGGAGAATATATTTACTATTTGTTATTTTTACATGTCGATATAAATTTAGATATGAAACGTTTCAACCTGTTTTTTCTAATTACTTTGTCCCTTTATCTCAGCGCAGAGATAAATTTTGCTTCTGCACAAACCTATGGGAAGAATTTCCGGATTATGAGTTATAATATCCATCATGCGGAAGGGATGGATAAGGTGATCGATTACCAACGTATTGCAGATGTCATCAACCGGCAATCGCCGGATGTCGTTGCTTTGCAGGAAATAGACAGTGCTACCGGGCGTAACAACGGAGCAGATGTCTTGCGGGAATTATCGGAACGGACTTTGATGCACCGGACGTTCGGCCCGGCAATCGAGTACGACGGGGGACGGTATGGGGTAGGCATCTTAAGCAAAGAGCGTCCGATACGTTCCTGGCAGGTTCCACTCCCCGGACAAGGGGAGAAACGGACCATGCTGATGGTCGAATTTGAGAAATTTATTTTCTGCTGTACGCACCTTTCCGTAACCGGTTCCGATCGGATGGCTTCGCTTCCTATCCTGAAGAAAGAGGCGGCAGCTGCCGGAAAGACTTTTATTATGGCCGGAGACTGGAATGCAGTTCCGGAAAGCGATTTCATGGCCGGATTGACTACCGACTTTACCATTCTGACTAATCCGAAACAACCTACGGTACCGGTTGTTAATCCGAAAAACTGTATTGATTATGTTGGTGTTTATACCGGGAATAAAAAGGATATACCTTTTTCTGTCGTTGCGGCGAAGGTGATCGACGAGCCTGTGGCTTCCGATCATCTGCCGCTGTATGTCGACCTTCGTTTTAAGGCTAAGGCGCCGAAAGAGGCGATCTTTTATTCCAGTCCTTACTTGCAAAATCCGGTAAACGCAGGCATTACGGTCATGTGGCAAACGAATGTACCGGCTTACGGCTGGATAGAATACGGAACGGATACGCTTCATCTGAAAAAGGCTCGTACATTGGTAGATGGACAAGTCATATGCAACGGACTACATAATAAAATCCGCCTGGAAGGGCTGGAAGAGGGCAAGACTTACTATTATCGCGCTTGTTCGCAGGAGATCACCCTTTACCAGGCATATAAAAAGGAATTCGGGGAAACGGCCGTAACGCCTTTCTATTCGTTTACACTTCCCTCCTCCCGGACGACGGACTTTACGGCTTTGATATTTAATGACCTGCACAGAAAGAAACCGGTATTGGAAGCTTTATACCGGCAGGTACAGGATGTTACTTATGATTTTGTCGTTTTTAACGGGGACTGCATTGACGATGCAAATACCGAAGCCGAAGCGCTCGACTTCTTGTCTACCATGTGTGGAAAAGTGAAAGCCTCAAATGTTCCGGCCTTTTTCCTAAGAGGCAACCATGAAATTCGCGGCGCCTATTCCATCGGTTTAAGAGCCTTGTTCGATTATGTCGACGATAAAACCTATGCTGGGTTCAACTGGGGAGATACCCGTTTTGTTTTTCTCGATTGCGGAGAAGACAAACCGGATAGTACATGGGTTTACTATGATCTGAATGATTTTACGGATTTACGGAAAGAGCAGGTGAAATTCCTTGAAAAGGAATTGAAGAATCCGGCTTACCGGCAGGCTGCTCGCCGGATATTAGTCAACCACATACCGCTATACGGGTATAATAGTAAATTCCAACCATGCGTTGAGTTATGGGGAGATCTGTTATCCAAAGCACCTTTTGACCTTAACCTCAGCGGGCATACGCACCGGTATGCTTATCATCCGGAAAATACGGCAGGAAATCATTTTCCTGTTGTCATCGGCGGAGGAAACACCTTGGAGACGGCTACCGTTATGATCCTTCAGAAGAAAGGCAAGGCGTTGACACTGCGTGTATTGGATACGAAAGGAAATGAAAAATTAAATCTGAATCTCTAAATAATCGGTAGCAACAAATAACAAATAGATCTTCCGCTCTTTGTAAAAACGTTCGTAAATGTTTGGACGTTTTTTTCAGGATTGGATTCGGAATGCCTGGCTTTTCAAAGAAAATGAACTCATTCGCATTATCGCAACGGATGTTTTGGAATTGTATGTTCCGGGACTGCATATAAAATGAATAAAGAAACTTATTACTTATGGGGGAAAGTATGAATAATACAGTCATTGTTTTTGTTTCAAAGTATGGAACGACAGAAAAAGTAGCTCGCTTACTTGCCGGAAGATTGGGAAACGGTGTGATTTTAATTTCTTTAATGCGAAATAAAAAACCGGATATAAGTTCTTTTGATACAATTATATTAGGGACGTCAATTTATGCGGGAATGCCTCAAAAACGGATGCGGGAGTTTTGCAAAAACAATAAAGAAATTTTATTGCAAAGAAATATCGGGTTGTTTATTTGTGGGATGCAGCCGGACTCTGATAGCCGGGATGCTGAGATGGTAAATGCTTATCCCGAATCTTTGCGTCGGCAGGCTAAAGCCAACGCTTTTTTAGGCGGCGAATTCTTATTCGATAAGCTTAACTTCTTCGAAAAACTCGTTATTAGAAAAGTTTCGAAAGTCACAGGCTCAATATCCGCAATAGACATAAAAGCCGTTGAAGAGTTTGCTAAGAAGATGAAAAGATAAGCATCCGCATCCTTGAAGCGGAGCTTGTCTTTCTACTATTGAGAGCTTACGTTTTAATCGAAATACCCAGTCTGAAAATTGAGTGCACTGAATGAAGAGATCCAGTGCACTCGATCAAAAGAATGAGTGCACTCATTTATTAATTCCAGTGCACTGAATTTTTTCAGTTACGAAGGGGTTCTCGTGGCGTCTAAAATCTTATCTTTCGCAGGATTTGTGACGAGTATAGTTTTTTAAAACCAAAAGCCCTTCCGGCCCCATGTTAAAAAGCAAATCAAGAATACTTAGGTTGGGTAGGAAGCCGTATTTCGTCGCAAAGACCTGATAATAGGGGAGAGGGACGAAATCGGGGTCTTCCCCGGCGTGTTTCGGACGGATGGACTCACGAAAATCGTGTGCTACGGTCGGTTGATATTGTTCCGTATAAGCCACGGCCGGATGTAAGTCCAGCAGTTCGCAAACCAACTGCCGTAGTTCTTCATTAAAATCCAGCAGAAAGTTCTGTTTCTTAGAATAGAAAGGGACGAAATCATCCTGATAGTATTCGAAGAAAGGACTGGTGTTGTAGGCCGAAACAATTGCATTCCAGTGTAGATGGCGCCAGTTACCGTGATCGGAAATCCGGATATCCTTCGTCAGGCATTTAATCGTTTCCGGTTTTTCTATGGGAATGGAGAGCGGCAGTACTCCGTTGGCCCCGGCGATATGACAACGATTCCGGTAGGTCTGCTTTAAATAATTTTCCTCCGTTTCGATATAGACTTGCTCGTATTGAAAGAGCTTGCAATAGTATTGAACGGGCGCCAGATAAGCGGTTGAAAGATAAACAGCCTCCATTTACCGAATCGATTTAAAGAACTGTTCTTTCGAATGGCTGAACCAACAAAACCAGACGCTTCCTATCACATGGTTTCTTGGGATGAATCCCAAATGACGCGAATCGACGGATTCTTTCGGATTATCGGAAATAAACCAGTAATAGTTGTTTTTGAAAAAAAAGAAACTGCTCTCGCGTCCGTCTAAAAATAACTTCCCGTTCCGGAAGACGGCTTTGCCGCCCGCTTCCCTCAGAATCGCTTCCTTGCAGGCTAATAAAGCTGTTGAATCCAGGCGGTAGGGCCAGTCTTTACGAGGAACGATCAATGTATAGTTTTTCGCAGTCGAAACCTCTGTGGGAAGGGAAACGGGCTTTCCGTTTATCTTATAAAGACTATCGATTTTCTCAATGGTGTCGCCGGGGAGGGCGATACACCGGCTGATCAATAGCGGCGGGTGAATGGAATCTTTGAGGAGCGGGCTATAGAAAAGGACAACCCGGCCGCGCCCGGGATTATCATCCGTTTGCAATCTGTTTACCAATACATAATCTCCCTCCCTAACCGCCTTTTCCATCGAATCCGTAGAAATACGGTAGGAACCAATGACATATTGGCGCACTACCCAAACCCCTCCTAAAATCACGGCGATGGTGAAGAAGGCGCGTAAATATGGATTGACATATATATGTGCTCTTTTTTCAGACATTCAATCAATTTAATCGGTATGGACCATCCGGAACAGACGGTTCCAGCGGATACCACCGTCGAACAGGCTCCGGTCTTTATCCAGAGAAAGCCAGATCAAAATCGGTTTTCCGACCACATGGTCTTCCGGGACAAAGCCCCAGGAGCGACTGTCCGCACTGTTGTGCCGATTGTCACCCATCATGAAATAATAATCGTATTTGAACGTATAAGTTGTCTCCGGCTTTCCGTTAATCAATATGGCGCCGTCTTTGACTTCCAGCGTATTATTCTCGTAATTTTTGATGCAGCGGGAATAGAAGGCCAGGTTGCGTTCGTCCAGTTGGATCGTACTGCCTTTCTTCGGTATCCATAGCGGGCCATAGTTGTCGCGCGACCATCCGGTATGATAGCCTACCGGATAATAGATATCACCATAGATTTCACCCGGTTCGATCGTGACTTTTTTTACCACCGACAATTTCTGTGCGATGCCGAGCGACTTCTTTGTGAGTGGCAAGCGGTAAATCGGATTGAATTTGCCTGCCTGGTTGGGAGTAAAGCCGAGAGCCTCCAACACCTGATTCATATAGCCATCTGCGGAAATCAACGCCCGGGCTTCTTTGCTGACATCCAGCAGCCGGAATTGGTCTTCGGTCAACGGAGAGCCGTCGGTCTCTACAAAATAATTCAACTGCATGTTCTCCGGATTTTTAGCGGCTTTGCCGTTTATAAAAACTTGATTATTGACAATCGACAGGGAATCCCCCGGCATTCCGACGCAGCGTTTCACATAGTTTTCCCGTTTATCGACCGGACGGTAGATAACGTCTCCAAACGTAGCCTTATCCAGGTAAATCCGTTCGCGTCCGGCCTGTTCGATCAAAGTGTAATAGTCCGGGTTCTGTAGCTTTAAAGCGACAGTGTCGCCTGTGGGAAAGTTGAAAACGACGATGTCGTTTCTTTTAACATGCCCCGTTCCTTTAACCCGTTTGTAACCCCATTGCGGCCATTCGATGTAAGATTTGCAATTCAGGATCGGCAATGTGTTCTGAACCAAAGGGAAAGAGATCGGTGTATTCGGCACGCGGGGTCCATAGCTTACCTTGCTGACGAAAAGATAATCTCCGACCAGTAAGGTCTTTTCCAGCGACGAGCTGGGAATTTGGTAATTTTGAAAAGCAAACAGGTTAATCAGATAGACAGCGATGAGGGCAAAGAGAATGTCATCCACCCATTCCAAGGCACTCCGCATCTTCGGGTTCTTTACATTCTTCCAGGCTCCCCACGGGACAAACTTGGTCAGGAAGATATCGACCAGGATGATCAGTCCGAACAGGAGCCAGAGATTCTCCATCCAGAGGGAAAAAAGCGTGTACAATACGGCTGAAATGCCGAATTTGATCCATTGTTTTTTTGTGATTTCTATCTTTTTCATTTTTATTATCAATCAGGCATTTAGGCATAATAAGTCTTCCATTCCCAGAAAACCCTTCTTTCCAAGGGTGAATTCGGCAGCGAGTACGGCGCCTAAGGCGAAACCGGCCCGGCTTTTGGCCGAATGTTCGATACGGATGAAGTCCACCTCTGAATCATAGGTCACTTCGTGAATGCCGGGGACTTCGCCTTCACGGATGGCATAGATGGGAAGGTCTTCCGGTTTTCCGGCCGAATCCAACGTCCACCGGCTTTTCCGGCCTACCTCCGCGAGGATGTCATTCGCCAGGGTGATCGCAGTGCCGCTGGGGGCGTCCAACTTATGGATATGATGCACTTCCTTCAGGCTGATGTCGTAATCAGGGAAACGGTTCATCACTTTTGCCAGGTATTTATTGAGGGCAAAGAAGATATTGACTCCGATGCTGAAATTGGAGGCATAGAAGAAGGTTCTCCCCTCTTTGGCGCATCGCTCCTTAATCTCATCCAGATGATCCAGCCATCCGGTTGTTCCGGACACTACCGCTACGCCGGCCTCAAAACATTTCAGGTAGTTACTAAATGCGCTTGCCGGGGTGGTAAATTCGATGGCCACCTCCGCACTGCGGAAGTCTTCCGATCCGAATTCTTCCGGATTATTCACGTCGATGACGGAAACAATCCGGTGCCCCCTGCTAATTGCGATCTGCTCGATGGTTTTTCCCATCTTGCCATAACCTATAAGTGCAATCTTCATAGAAAATATATAAGATGTTGTGCTAATTCGTTAGTTAATAAGAATGCAAATATAAAGAAATAGAATTAATTTTGGGAATCAAAATCTAACTATGAGAAGCAATGGAACGTTTATTACATTATGTTTGGAAAAACCGCCTTTATAAGGAAGCAAATTTAACAACCACCGAAGGTATTCCCATTTTTGTAATCGATCCGGGTATCCCTAATACAGACGCCGGTCCGGACTTTTTCAATGCCAAGATACGGATCGCCGGAACGGTATGGGCCGGCAGTGTGGAGCTTCACGTGAAAGCCTCCGATTGGCTCCGGCATCATCATGATCGGGATAAAGCCTACGATTCGGTCATCTTGCATGTTGTTCAACAAAGCGATGCGCTGCTTTGCCGGACGAACGGAGAAGTGATCCCCCAGGCGATTCTGAAAGTACCCGATTCGGTGCAGGCCAATATCGATTGGCTGCTGAATCGGGACGAGGCTATTCCTTGTTTTCCCCGCATCGGCGGATTCGACCGGCTACATCTTTCTTCTTGGCTGGAGTCCCTTCTCTGTGAACGTTTGGAACGGAAAACAGAGCATATATTTTCACTCTTGGAACGGTATGACCAGGACTGGAACGAGGTGTTTTACATTACCCTTACACGTAATTTCGGATTCGGAACCAATAGCGATGCCTTTGAATGGTTGGGGCAAAGCCTCCCTTACCGATGCATACAGAGGCAGCGCAATAGCAACTCACAGGTGGAAGCACTGCTCTTCGGACAAGCGGGCGCCTTGCAGGAGGATGGTGGAGATGACTACTATTCTTTGCTCCGCAGGGAATACTTGTTTTTACGGAAGAAGTACGATCTGCATGGTATCGAGGGCAACTTATTCCGGAACCTTCGGGTCCGTCCGTCCGGTTTTCCCCATATCAAACTGGCGCAGCTTGCATCGGTCTGGCAGCAATACGAATCCCTCTTCTCAAAATTGCTGGAGGTTCGTACGCCCGAAGAGGCAGAGGAATATTTCCATATTCTCCCCTCGGAATATTGGCTGACGCACTACCGTCTTCTCCAGCTTTCCGAAAGAAAGGAAAAGCCATTAGGTAAAAGTTCGATCCGGATCATATTAATCAACACCGTTGTTCCGATTCTTTTTGCTTACGGGCAGAAGAACAGGCTGCCGGAGTTTTGTGACCGCGCCCTTTCCTTCCTGGAAAAGATTCCTCCGGAAAGCAACAGCATCGTGACGCTTTTTACAAAGGCCGGGATCGGAGTCCGGAATGCCGGTGATACGCAGGCGCTGATCCAATTGAAACGTGAATACTGCGAGAAGAAGAAGTGCATGTTTTGTAGAATCGGCTTCCGGTTGGTCGGTGAGGGATTGGGCGGAAACGGACTCGGGCGTTGATTCCGGTGAAGTAGGTGCATAAAAAAACGACCACGGGGAAAAGCCCGTAGTCGCCTTACGATATATGAAAGAGTTTTTCTTACTTTCTGATACCTAAATCCCGGATAACGGCACGGTAACGTTCGATATCTACTTTGATTAAGTAATCCAGTAAACGGCGGCGTTTGCCTACCAGTCTTTTGAGGGAGCGTTCCGTATTATAATCCTTGTGATTATTCTTCAGATGTTCCGTCAGGTGGGAAATGCGAAATGTGAACAGCGCGATTTGGCTTTCTGCCGAGCCGGTGTCCTTCACTGATTTGCCGTATTTTTCAAACAGCTCAGCTTTTTTGGTTGAATCTAAATACATGTTTTTACTTTGAATAAATTAATACTATATTATCTAAGCGGACGCAAAGATAGATATTAATTTTTGATTAACAAGCGTTTTGAGCTGACTTCTTATTGTGTGCCTTGTAAATTATGTGTATTTTTGCGCCCATAAATTAGTCTAAATGCAAAAGATTAGAAACATCGCGATTATTGCGCACGTCGATCATGGTAAAACGACATTGGTCGACAAAATGTTATTAGCCGGAAAGCTCTTCCGTGAAGGACAGGACGAACCGGATCAATTCCTTGACAGCAACGATCTGGAAAGGGAACGGGGAATTACGATTTTGGCAAAGAATGTATCTATTCGTTACAAAGGATACAAAATTAATATTATTGATACTCCGGGACACGCCGATTTCGGCGGAGAGGTAGAACGCGTTTTGAATATGGCCGACGGGTGCCTTTTGTTGGTTGACGCCTTCGAGGGGCCGATGCCGCAGACCCGCTTCGTGTTGCAGAAAGCGATTCAGATCGGACTGAAGCCGATTGTGGTCATTAATAAGGTGGACAAGCCGAATTGCCGTCCTTCCGAGGTACAGGAGATGGTATTCGACCTGATGTTCAGCCTGGACGCTTCCGAAGACCAGTTGGACTTTCCGACGATTTACGGTTCAGCTAAGCAGGGATGGATGTCGACCGACTGGAGGAAGCCGACCGAGGATATTCTTCCTCTGCTGGATGCCATCGTCGAATATATTCCGGAACCGAAAGTACTGGAAGGTCCTGCCCAATTACTGATCACTTCTCTGGATTACTCTAAATATGTCGGACGTATTGCCGTCGGGCGCGTCCATCGGGGAACGTTGAAGGAAGGGCAGGATGTGATGCTTTGCAAACGGGACGGAACGAAAGTCCGTTCGAAAATCAAGGAAGTGGACGTATTCGAAGGATTGGGGCGCACGAAGGTCGATGCTGTTTCTTCAGGTGATATCTGTGCGGTGATCGGAATCGAAGGCTTCGAGATCGGCGAGACGATCGCCGACTTTAATATGCCGGAAGCACTGCCGACGATTGCCATCGATGAGCCGACAATGTCGATGCTCTTTACCATCAATAACTCTCCTTTCTTTGGCAAAGATGGAAAGTTTGTTACCTCCCGCCATATCTATGAACGGCTGATGAAGGAATTGGATAAGAACCTGGCATTGCATGTGGAACCGACCGACTCGGCGGACTCGTGGCTGGTCTACGGCCGTGGAGTGCTTCACTTGTCGGTGCTGATCGAAACGATGAGACGCGAAGGCTATGAATTGCAGGTAGGACAACCCCAGGTGATTATCCACGAAATAGACGAGGTGAAAAACGAGCCGGTAGAACAATTGACGGTGAATTTGCCGGAAGAATGCGCCAGCCGTATCATCGATGTCGTGACCAAGCGTAAAGGGGAAATGACGCTGATGGAAAGCAAGAACGGACGGATGTTCCTCGAATTTAACATTCCTTCCCGCGGTATCATCGGTCTGAATAACCTGATCCTGACAATTTCAGCCGGAGAGGCCGTGATCGCCCATCGTTTTCTGGAATACCAACCCTGGAAAGGGGATATTGAACGCCGTCTCAATGGTTCGATCATCGCCATGGAAACAGGTACGGCTTTTGCTTATGCGCTGAATAACCTGCAATCCCGCGGACGGTTTTTCATCTCTCCGGGTGAGGAAGTTTATGCCGGGCAGGTCGTCGGAGAGCATTCCAAGGAAGGAGATTTGGTCGTGAATGTCACGAAATCAAAGAAACTGACCAACATGCGTGCATCCGGTTCGGACGACAAGGTTGCCTTGGCTCCCCCGGTAGTTTTCAGCTTGGAGGATGCCTTGGAATACATTAAAAATGATGAGTATGTCGAAATAACTCCCAACCACATGCGTATGCGTAAGGTCATTCTGGATGAGAACGAGCGCAAGCGGCAATCGCGATAATATAAATATTGGATAAAAATAAAGGCGAAGGAATTTCAAAATCCTTCACCTTTTCTTTTTCTCATTAATCCTTTTAATCCGCTAAGGTAAAGTCCAATTGTTTGCGTTCCAGGTTTGCTTGTGCAACCTGGATGGTGATGGGGTTGCCAAGGCGGTATTCTTTCTTGTGGCGGCGGCCTATCAGGCAGTAATTCTTTTCGTCGAATTCGTAATAGTCGTCGTCCAGATCGCGGATGGGTACCAGTCCTTCACATTTGTTTTCATTCAACTCCACATAGAGCCCCCATTCCGTAACGCCGGAGATAACCCCGTCGTATACTTTCCCCAGTTTGTCGCTCATATATTCTACTTGCTTGTATTTGATGGAAGCGCGCTCGGCATTGGCCGCCACTTGTTCCATGCTTGAACAGTGTTCGCACATCTCCTCATACTTCTTTTGGGGAACACTGCGTTCTCCTTCCATATAGCGCTCCAGCAGGCGATGCACCATCATATCGGGATAGCGGCGGATCGGGGAAGTAAAATGGGAATAATAGGTGAAAGCCAGTCCGTAGTGGCCGACGTTTTCCGTTGAATATCTCGCCTTCTGCATGGCCCGGACAGCCAGTGTCTCGATCAAATCCTCTTCCGGCTTCCCTTTGACGCTGTCCAGTAGTTTGTTGATGCCTTTGGATACCTCTCCCTGTTTGCCTTCGACTTTCAACTTATATCCGAACCGATGGATAAAGGTGGCGAAGTTCTCCATCTTGACAGGGTCCGGAGCTTCATGAATACGATAAACAAAGGTCTTGGCTTTTTTCCCTTTGGGCACTTTTCCGATGGAAGTGGCTACTGTCTTATTCGCCAACAGCATGAACTCCTCTACCAGCTTATTGGAATCTTTTGATTCCTTGAAGTAGACTTGAATGGGTTTTCCTTTCTCGTCGATTTCAAACTTCACTTCGTAACGGTCGAAGTCGATCGCTCCTTCTTTGAAACGGCGGGCGCGAAGGAGTTTGGCTAAAGCGTCTAACCGGAGTACTTCTTCTTTATAGTCTCCTTTCCCGGTCTCGATAATATCCTGTGCCTCTTCGTAAGTAAAACGCCTGTCGCTTTTAATGATCGTCCGGTGAATGCGTGAGTTGATAACCTCTGCCTCTTCATTCATTTCAAAGATCGTGGAAAAACAGAGTTTTTCCTCATTCGGACGGAGGGAACAGATCAGGTTACAGAGCCGTTCCGGCAGCATGGGAATGGTGCGGTCTACCAGATAGACGGATGTTGCGCGCGAAAAGGCTTCCTTGTCGATGATGCTGTCCGGTTTCACGTAATAGGTTACATCCGCAATGTGTACTCCGACCTCCCAATTTCCATTCTCCAACTTTCGTACGGAGAGGGCGTCGTCAAAGTCTTTGGCGTCTTTCGGGTCGATCGTAAAGGTTGTGACACCGCGAAAGTCTTCCCGTTTGGCAATCTCGTCTTCCGGGATCCGGTCCGGGATTCGGTCGGCTTCTTTCTCAATCGTTTCGGGATAGCTGTAGGGCAGTCCGAACTCGGCGAGGATCGCGTGCATCTCCGTATCGTTTTCTCCGGAAACGCCCAGTATATCTTTTACTTCTCCTATTGGATTCTTAGCGTTATCCGGCCATTCAATAATATGAACGATCGCTTTGTCTCCATTCTTGCCGCCTTTCAATTTATTTTTCGGGATGTAAATATCGTTGGCTAACGTTTTATCTTCGGTCGTTAGAAAAGCATATTCCTTTCCTACCTGCAACTTCCCGACGAAAGAACGTTCTTTCGACTCCAATACTTCGATGACTTGGGCCTCCGGCTCGGCGCCTTTACGCTTAGCCAGAAGCTGCACGCGCACCTTGTCACCATCCATTGCATGCCTGGAATTCCGTTCGGCGACAAATACGGGCGTACCTCCGTCGTCCGGCAGGAAAGAGTTCTTCCCATTGCTGCGCCGGGCAAAGAGACCTTCTGCAACCACTCCGAGGTTGTTGTACCGGTAGCGCCCCGGATCGATCTGGGTGATGATATCTTCCGCGGCCAGATCGTAGAGATAGTCTACTACCTGTAGCTTCTGCACCTGATTTTCAATGCCTATTTCATTGCAAAGTTGTTTGTAATTGTATACTGTTTTGGGATTGGATTGGAAGACCTTCAACATCGCTTCGATAATCTGCTCCTTGCGAAGTCTTTTTCCCTTCTCTTTTGGCTTCCTGTCCGTATATTCCTTGTTTTTCGTTTTTTTTCTAACCATAATCTTATTTGTTAAAGAGGTAAAATACCTTTTTTGTACCGGTCATTTACTTTCCCGGTTTTTTCCCGCGGGTTTTTGTCCGAAATAGTTGGGCCGTATGCCGACGGCGCCGGGTTTGCAACAGAAGACGCTTCCGCTCAAGGGATAGTCTTCCAATTCGTTTTCGGATAATCCGGCGCGGGCGGTGGTGATGTATAGCGTATCCATGTCTTTTCCACCAAAGGCACAAGAGGCTATGTTCGGAGCCGGAACGTCGATCTTTGTCAATAATTCCCCCGTGTAGGGATTGTAGCAATATACGCCGAAGCCTCCCCATTGGGCAACCCAGAGATTGTCATCGCTATCGATCGTCATCCCGTCCGGCCCGCCGGTGTTGCGAGGCAGAATCACGGCTGTTCCGTCGAGCAGGATATCGCCCGAGCGGTCATCGTAACGGAAACGCTGGATTTTTCCTGTAGGAGTGTCATTATAATACATATATTTCCGGTCTTTCGACCAGACAATTCCATTTGAAATGCTTACCCCTTTCAGCATAGCATCGAGGGTGCCGTCGGGATGAAGACAGTAGAGCGTTCCGGCGCCTTTTTCATTTTTCAAGCTCATTGTCCCTACCCACAGGCTTCCGTTCGGGGAGCATTTCCCGTCATTGAAACGGAGGCTTTGCTCCTTGTCGTTGATTGCCGCAAGGGAAGTTTTTACGCCATTCTCCAAATTGAAGCGGATAATTTCATTTTGGAGAGCGACAATGACTGTCGTGTCACTCTCCGGTACGACAGTCGTGACCATCCGGTCGAACGACCACTTCCGGCAATCTTCTGTCGATGAGAACAGCTCATATAATGTTTTTCCTTCGATATCGACCCAAAAGAGAGAATTCCTGTCGGGATGCCATATCGAGCCTTCCCCGGTTGTAGCTTCAGCCTTGTAGATCAAATCGGGGATGATGACTTCCACATGTTTCGAGCAGGAGCTGTTTCCGATGATCCAAAATCCTGCTGCCATAAAGAGTAGCAAAAAGTTAGTTATATGATGTTCTTTATTTGACATATAATTTGCTTAAGATCACTCATTATTAGGGTATTAATTATAGTCAGGTCCATGATTCAAGCGTGCGTCGGCGACGAATTGCTTGATTCGTTGTTCCTCCTCTTTCTTACAAATGAGCAATATATTGCCGGATTCAGCCACAATATAGTCGTTAAGGCCTTGGATAACCGCCAGGCGGTTGGGATTGTCCAAGGTTATAATGTTGTTTTTGCTCTCATATAACATGGTGTTGCTTTTGAGAATGGCATTCCTTTGTTCGTCTTTCGGAGCCAGGTCGTAAAGCGATCCCCAGGTACCTAAATCCGCCCATCCGAAATCGACGCACAACATATAGACATTATCCGCTTTTTCCATAATCCCGTAGTCGATGGAAATGCTCAGGCAGTATTGAAAGTTTTCTTTAATAAAAGCATGCTCCCCTTCCGTATTGAAATCATCTTTCCCCAGGTCGAAGCGGGCCGTTATGTCCGGCAAAAACTTCCGGAAAGCATCCATGATCGTTTCGGCATTCCAGACAAACAAGCCGGAGTTCCAGAAGAATTCACCGCTTTCCATAAAGACTTTTGCCAGTTCCAGATTCGGCTTTTCGGTAAAGGTCTTTACTTTGGTAAAATCATGGATCATCGTATCACTGCTTTGGATGTATCCGTAACCTGTTTCCGGACGGCTGGGCTTGATACCCAGGGTGACCAGGGCGTTGTTTTCCTTTACGAAATCCAATGCTTTCTGTACGTCACGCAGGAATACTTCCTCTTTCAGTATCAGATGGTCGGAAGGCGCTACCACAATGTTCGCGCGGGGATTGCATGCTCTGATGTGATAGGTGGCATAAGCGATACACGGAGCCGTATTCCTACGCGCCGGCTCCAGAAGGATTTGCTTTGTCTGCAATTGCGGAAGTTGCGCTTTTATCAAATCCAAATATCGTTCGTTAGTTACAATATAAATATTTTCCGTAGGAATGATTTTTGCAAAACGGTCAAACGTCATTTGCAATAAGGAACGGCCGACGCCGAAAAAATCAAGGAATTGTTTAGGATAGCTTTCTCTGCTGAAGGGCCAGAATCGGCTTCCGATTCCACCTCCCATAATGACGCAATAGTTATCTTCCATGATAAATATAAAAGTTTTAATTAAATAGTCAGAATAAGTAATGTATCGTTTGTCACGAACTATGAGTCCCATTAATCTATACAAAAGTAATGAAATTATCAGTTCATGCCTTATAACCCACCTGAATAAACGTTCAAATAGATAAAAAAAGACAAATGCCGGGGATTTTCCTTCCGGGTATTTACATGGAAATAAGGTATCAGTTCGGTCCTGCGTCTTTCGTTGCGTCGGATCAATGCAGAGACGCATGCAAGGCGTCCCACCTTGCATCTCTTATAATATTGGAAGGGGGTGCGTCAAAAGCCCATAGAGGCAGAGGTGTAAGGGCGAATTCCCTTACGCGACCCTTTTGACGCCCTCCTCATGGTATAAATGCCTATATGTGGGCAAGACGGGAGAGAATTAGAGATTGCCTATTTTGCCGGCAAAGAGGATGACGCCGGTGCTGTTTTCGCGAATGAGAAAAACAAACGGTCTGTTTACAATGAAGTCGACCCGTTGCGGGGTAGAAGGTGCAGTTGTAAATTCTATTCCTACCAAGGTTGCCGCCGCCGCTTCGGTTCCTTCTTCATTCACGTCAAGAAATGTTTTGTGGATGACTTGCGATATATTGAGCGGAGCATCCGCGATTCCCCGGAAGTCTGCCCCAGCAACGAAGGGGAGTTTCATGCCCATGTCAGGGAGTATTTTTTTCTCCATCTGGTATTCCAGTTCGATTTTGAAGCGGGGAAGTTTCAGATTGACGGTTTTTCCTATAAAAGATAAGCCGTTCCAAATGGATGGGTTTAAATGCTCCAACACATCTTGCGTACTCTTGCCTTCGTTCGGAAGCATGACGACCATACTGAACGCCTGGTTTCCGTACGGTAATTCCAGGTAAGCTGCCTGGTCATCCGTTGCATGATTAAAGGAAGCTTCCTGGTGCATCATTTCGACTTCTTTCGATTGGCCGTTTTCTGCAAGGAAAGATTCTTTCTTCGTTTGGTTTTTCTTGAATTGGCTGATCCATATTCCTTTAAAATAGACTGCATTGATTAAATAGAGAACAGCATCGGAAGGGATCTCCTTGATGATTTCGGGTATTTTTTCTTTCGTTTTATCCGAACACCATTGGTTCATGAGCTTTACGGTGTTTACAGAGAAGTCTTCCGTACGGACTTCGGCATCATAATAATCCCTGTTGGTCTGGGTAAAGGTTTCTTTTACCGGGAATCCATGCTTTGCCCAGATAGAGTTGGCAATTCCGAGCTGGGTGGACGGGTCTACTTTGAGTAAAGCTTCCCGGAGAGTCTGGTTGTAATCATTTATTTCGTCCATCGTGTAGTCGCTGGCGCGTAGGGCTTGCTTCATTTCTTCGGCCGTCTGGCCTTGGGCGCCGTTGAGGGTCATGCTAAGCGCCATGCTGACGCTGAGAGGGGAAATAAATGTATTTGGCTCTTCGGAAGCCCGGACGGTAGTTCTCAAGAGGTCGAAAGCAAAGTTGTTGTCTTGCTTTACCTTTTCTGCATAAGCGCTTTTTAATATGATCGGTTCGGCTTTCGACAACTGATCGTTGGATTCTCCGTCGGATTCACAAGCGGAAAACAGGAATAACGGGAGAACGAACAGGAGCTGTGTGAATTTATCCATAAGTATTTCAAAATTAAGTTGTGTTATATAATTAGGTAGATGCTTACGAAAGGTAAAACGCTGCATGAAAACGATGTTTTTTTTATTGGTTTTGTCCAAAGATGTTCTCTTTTGTGAATGATGAATGAGAAGTATGATGAACATAGGCGGTACGCCGGACGAAGTACAATTAATTATTAATCATCCCCGGACGGGCAGCATGCTCTCTTTCTGCCAAGGTACTCGTCAAGTCGGCGGATACCTGAGGCGATCTGTCTTGGGTAAACCATGTTGAGTGTTTGACGGCTATCGAACACGTGTTCTACAGCTGTGAAACACCTGTTCTACGGCTGTGAAACACCTGTTCTATAGTCGTCAAACACTTACTTTGCTATAGTTTAACAGGGAAAAGCATTTATCCCTTTGTTGTTCGGAGTATCCTCACTCCGTCGTGTTGGAAGCAAAGCTTCTGCTTTGCCTATCCTTAAAAAAGGATAATCATTGCGAGACGGGAGCCTCGCTTTTATCACCGGCGGAAGCTCCAGCTTCCGCCGAACACAACAGGAGTTTAAATGCGTTTTCCTTGTGTAGTTTAATGATTTTAGTTGACTACAGTGTCGTGATTGCAGCAATGAGTAGCCTGAATTTTTTACTTTCATATAAAGAATCGTATCTTTGTGGCAATAATTTATCTTTGAGCGACATATAATATGTTATACAGAAGTAAAGCTCCGCTCCGGATTGGACTGGCCGGAGGAGGAAGCGATGTAAGTCCCTATTCAGATATTTATGGAGGTGCTATTCTGAATACCACTATTTCCTTATATGCCCATGCCAATATACAGGAACTGGACGTGCCTAAAATCCGGTTAGAGAGTTTGGATCGCAAGGAATATGAGGAATATGACTTGTCGGAAGAACTGCCGGTCGATGGGAACCTGGATTTAGCTAAGGGCGTCTATAACCGTCTGGTGAAGGACTTCAAATTCCCGCTGAGGGGATTCCATTTAAGTACTTATGTGGATGTGCCGGCCGGATCGGGATTGGGAACCTCTTCGACCCTGGTGGTTGCCATATTAGGCGCCTTCATGGAATGGTTGCATCTTCCCCTCGGCAGTTATGACATCGCCCAACTTGCCTATCGGATTGAACGTTCGGATTTACAAATGGCCGGAGGAAAGCAGGATCAGTATGCCGCTACGTTCGGCGGAGTAAATTATATGGAGTTCTATGCGGATAATAAAGTAATTGTTAATCCGCTTAGGATTGAGAAGAAGCATTTGTTGGAGCTTGAAAATAATTTGTTATTGTTCTATACGGAAACCTCCCATGTTTCTTCCGATATCATAAAGGAACAGCAACGGAATGTAAAAGAAAACAAGCAGTCTTCTGTGGAGGCGATGCATGTCATCAAGGAACAGGCGAAGGAGATCAAGGAAGCGTTGCTTACGGGACATATCCACAGGATCGGTATTATTCTCGATGAAGGTTTCGAATATAAGAAGCAAATGGCAAAATCGATTACCACCCCCTTGATTGAAGAAATTTATTATGAGGCCAGAAAGGCCGGCGCCCTGGGAGGTAAAATATCCGGTGCCGGCGGCGGCGGTTTTATGGTTTTCTATTGTTCCGATAATCACCGGTTTCGGGTGATCGAGGCCTTGCGGCGGTTTAATGGTTATTTTACAAATTATAAATTTGTGAAAGAGGGCCTATTCACATGGAGCATTTAATTCGAATAAACACAAACTTAAGATGATCGATTTTATTCAACAAAAAGTACAGGCGTCTATCGACGTCAAACAACACATCCTTCAACAGCCGGAGTTGCTTGGGCGTATCGAACAGGCGACAGAACTGGTCGCTACTGCGTTTCGCAGCGGCGGGAAAGTTTTTTTCTGCGGCAATGGAGGCAGTGCTGCCGATGCGCAACACCTGGCCGCCGAGTTTTCCGGGAAATTTTATCTTGACCGCAAGGGACTTCCTGCGGAAGCGTTGCATTGCAATACCTCCTATCTGACGGCTGTGAGTAACGATTATTCTTATGAAATCGCTTATGCAAGATTGATCGACGGAATCGGCAAAGCCGGCGATGTGTTGATCGGGCTTTCTACTTCCGGTAATTCTAAAAATATCCTGCTGGCTTTTGAGAAGGCCCGGTCGATGGGAATCTCCACGATCGGATTTACGGGAAAAGGAGGAGGGAAAATGAGGGAACTTTCAGATGTCCTCCTTAATGTTCCTTCGGAAGATACGCCGAGAATACAGGAATCACATATCCTGATCGGACATATCTTGTGTGAGATTGTGGAAAGAAACCTCTTTGCTTGACCGATGGAAGTTGTGATCCTTGCCGGCGGATTGGGGACCCGCCTGAAATCAGTTGTCAGCGGGCCGAAATGTATGGCGGAGATTAACGGATATCCTTTTCTCCATTATCTTTTTTCCTATTTGGAATCCTACCGCCCTTCCCGGGTGATCTTGTCCCTGGGGTATAAGCATGAAGAGGTGGAGGAGTGGGTCAATGCCCGGTCGTTTCCTTATCCTGTCGTCTTTAAAGTGGAAACCGAGCCGCTGGGTACCGGCGGGGCGATTCGTTATGCCCTGACGGAAGCGACGGAGGAAGAAGTGGTGATACTCAACGGGGATACTTTCTTTCAGGTTGACCTCCGGCAATTAGTCGATTTTCACCGATCAAGAAAGGCGAAAGCCAGCCTGGCCTTGAAGCCGATGCACTGTTTCGACCGCTACGGGATTGTCCGTTATTATCCCGAAACAGGAGAGATCCTGTCATTCGAAGAGAAAAAGCCTTGCAGCTACGGCGTGATCAATGGCGGAATCTATGTGATCAACCGGGGACAACTGGCTGCATTTCCCGGCAAGTTCTCCATGGAGAAAAATTTCTTTGAAAAGGAGGTGATTAAGGGAGGATTGTTCGGTTTTGTCAGTGATACTTACTTCATCGATATCGGCATTCCGGAAGATTACCGGAAAGCCCAAATAGAATTTAAAGATGGGAAGCTACCAGACGCTCTTTCTTGACCGCGACGGGGTAATCAATGAGGAACGCCCGGGCGATTATGTAAAAAACTGGGATGAGTTTATTTTCCTTCCCGGCGTCAAGGAGGCGCTTGGTATCCTGAATCCTCTTTTTAACCGGATTGTCATCGTAACTAACCAACGAGGAGTCGGTTACGGGCGGATGACCGAGGAAGATCTTAAGAGCATACACCATAGGATGCTCCGGGAAATAAAAGAATCCGGAGGAAGGATCGATGCCGTTTATGTCTGTATGGATATCCAGGCCGATAGTCCGGACCGCAAGCCGAACATCGGGATGGCCTTGCAGGCCCGGCGGGATTTTCCGGAGATCGACTTCTCAACCTCCCTGATGGTCGGTAACAGCCGTTCCGACCTCCAGTTTGGTAGAAATGCCCGAATGTGTACTGTTCTTGTCGGTAACAAATACACGGAGAGCGAAAAAGAACCGGCTTTAATCGATTACGCTTTTGAGAATTTACTTAAGTTTGCAGAAAAATATCAGAAAGGCTTATAAAAAGATATAACAAAAATGAGAATCGCATATCTTTCCACTTTCTATCCTTATCGTGGCGGCATTGCCCAGTTCAATGCATTGCTGAAACAAGCGTTTGAGAAAAACGAGCATGAGGTGAAAGCCTTTACTTTTACTTGCCAGTATCCCGATTTCCTCTTCCCCGGCAAAACGCAGTTTGTAACAAAGGAAGACCGGGCGATTCCGGTGGATAGCCTGCGGGTGTTAAATACAGCCAATCCTCTCTCCTACGGGAAGACGGTTCGGGAAATCCTGAAATGGAAGCCCGACCTTTTGATTCTTAAATATTGGATGAGTTATTTCGCTCCTTCCCTCGGTTATGTGGCCGGGCGGCTCCGGAAGAAGGGGGTGAAAGTGATTTGTGTGATCGATAATGCCATTCCGCACGAGCCCCGGTTTTTCGACAAGCCGCTTGCGCAGTACTTCTTCAACCGTTGCGACGGGAATGTGGTCATGAGTGACGCCGTCCAGGCCGATCTTTTACGCATCAAACCGGATGCCAGATTCATTTATAAAGCACATCCTTTATATAACCATTTCGGAGAAAAGACGGACAAAGGGAAGGCTTTAGACGGATTGGGCTTGCAACAAGGGAAAAAGACTTTACTCTTTTTCGGATTGATCCGGGATTATAAAGGCTTGGATCTGCTTATTGATGCAATGGGGCAATTGGATGATTCCTATCAGTTGCTTGTCGCAGGAGAATCATACGGCAGTTTCGAAAAATACGAGCAACAGATCGCCGCTTCCCCCGCAAAAGATCGGATAAAAACCATTGTGGAATACATTGATGATTCCCGCGTACCGGTACTATTTTCTGCTGCCGATCTGCTGGTTTTACCTTATAAATCGGCGACACAGAGTGGAGTTATTCCGGTTGCCTATCATTTTGAAGTTCCCATCTTAGCCACTGATGTCGGGGGATTGAAGAGCACGATCTCCGGTGCCGGCACCGGCGTTGTCTGCCATCCCGATGCGGAAAGCCTCACGCGAGGCGTGCAGGAGATCTTCGCAAAAGGCCCGGATTCCTACATCCTCCCCATCCGGGAAGAGAAGAAGCAACTTTCGTGGGAGCGTTTTGCCGATGCAATTGCCAGCTTCTCCGCTACACTGTGATTCATTAAAAGTATTGCTTTTTCAGATAATTGGTTCTTTTATTCTCTTTTTGAGTCAGTAAAACATAAAAAGTGGGCAAACAATGGTGTATTCTTCTGCTTTTGAGATAATTTTATAGAATTGAAACAATAAATCTAATATGGCGAAGATTACAGTTAAGGATACTTCGGTGTCGGTAATAAAGATAAACGATGAGGATTACATCAGTCTCACGGATATGCTGAAAGCGAAAGATGGTGAATTCTTCTTCTCTAATTGGTTAAGGAATAGGAATACTGTTGAATTTCTTGGTATATGGGAGAAATTGAATAATCCGACTTTTAATTATGTCGAATTCGACATAATTAAAAGTCAGGCAGGTTTAAACAGCTATCGCCTCAGTGCAAAGGACTGGATGCAGAAAACCAATGCAATCGGTATCATTGCAAAGACAGGGCGTTATGGCGGTACTTATGCCCATAAGGACATTGCTTTTGAATTTGCCATGTGGATTAGTCCGGAGTTCAAAGTCTATCTGATACGTGAGTTTCAACGGCTTAAAACTGAAGAACAGGCCCAAGTGGGTTGGAATGCAAAGCGTGAGTTATCAAAAATAAATTACCGTATTCATACCGACGCTATCAAACACAACCTTATTCCTGCAAAAGTGACAGCAAAGCAGGCAAGTATTATTTATGCCAACGAAGCCGATGTATTGAACGTGGCCATGTTTGGAATGACAGCGAAGCAATGGCGTGAGACGAATTCTGAATTGAAAGGAAATATTCGTGATTATGCTACTATCAACGAACTGATTTGTTTGTCGAATATGGAAAACCTTAATGCTGTTTTTATTGACAATGGAATTCCACAAGGTCAACGACTTTTAAAGCTTAATCGGATTGCTATCCAGCAAATGAGAGTGTTAGAGGGCGATGATAATAGAAAATTGCTAAAATAAATACTTATGTCAGTTTCCCACAGATCTTTAGAAAAACAGATCGTCCTTTTTATAAGAATTCTGCAATCATATGATTGTTATTAATATATCGCACTCAATAAATTAATTCCCCATTATCGACATAGATGTTGAAAAAGACGTACCATTGAGTAGCCTTACTCTTTCGGAACATGGCATAATGCATATCTTTCCCATATCGGTTGAAATATAGAGGTGCTGTTTTGTTACCTGCATGGGGAGATTTCTTTCATATTATTTCTTAACTCTGACGAACTAATTACTCTCATCGCTATATGCTTTTAAGTTGTACATTATTAATTTTGTACATTATAATGTACGAAGATAATATTCTTTGAATAACGAGATATATAATTGGGTGTCATTTTTTATTATTCTGAAACCTTTTTGCCTTGGCGATTCCCCTTAATTTCTTTCCAGATGGAATATCCGATGGCTACCGCCAATAAAAGCAAGATCAAAAACGAACCGTAGGAACTTATATTAGCTGCCATTACATATCGATCCGGATGAAACTCGAAGACAATTTGGTGTTCCCCTGCCGGGATTCGCATGGCGCGGAGCGTCCAGTCCGCACGGAAATGGGAAGCAGGTTCCCCATCTATTGTGACTTTCCATCCCGGTTGATAATAGATTTCAGAGAAAACGGCTAATTGTTCAGTTGCCGTTTTACTTGTATAAGTCAATTGGTTGGGGTGGTAGCTATCTAATTTAATCGTCGCAGTGCTATCTAATTGCGGGGTAAAACCTGCTAAATCGTCGGCAAAACGTTTGTCAACTACAGCCGTTTCCAATGGATTGATCGCGTTGAGGGCGGCAATTTCCGCATCTGCATTCTCCACAATCTCTACCTTTCCGACAAACCAGGCATTTCCGAAAGCGTATGGATTCCGTAAGGGAGGTTGCTCCGGGTTATAAATCACATAGCGCGTATTCAACATGTTAAGAGAGGGACATTGGGCGAAAGAGGCGGTCACTTCTTCAAGAGATTGCGCCTTCTGAATGACCGTGATGATGGAACTCAGTTCCCCTGCCAGACGATGATCGATCAATTCCTGGTAACGTCTTAGTTTGGCCGCATGATATCCGCCGATGGACTTATGGAAGTAAGATGTATTCGTCTCCTGAAACGGATTATTCAGATTAATGACCCGATAGGAAGGATCTTTGTCTGCTAAGATCGCTTTGTCGGCAACCGTTTCTTTATAAGGTTCATAAATTTTTTCCCGAACGAAATTCGATCCATTCAGATAGCGTTTGTCTACGCTCCATAGATCGGCTAAGATCAAAATTGCAATAATGGCGCTAACTATAGTCGTTGCCGTTTTCTTATTTTTCGCCTTAAAATACCAGTAAAGTAGTCCGGCTCCCGCCAGAATGAATACAAGGGAGCGCAGGGCATCTGCCGAGGCAAGCGCTTTGCGGTCCATCAGCAAGGCATTATAGTACCAGTCCGGCATTTGGTATTGTGCGTCATAAGAAGATTGGAAACTCAAGAGAAGGCTTGGCATCCACCAAACGATCAGGCACAAACCTCCTGTAATTCCCAATGACCAGATCATTCCCTTCTTGAAGGATTTGGCATCCACTTGCCCGGAGAAGAGTTCTTTCAACCCCCAGAATGCAATGATAGGAGCAACCAATCCGGGAATAACCAAGGCCATTTCTACCGTTCGGAATTTGTTATACATCGGGAGGTAATGGAACATAAAATCATTAAACCAATCCAGATTTCTTCCCAGAGATAGAAAAGCCATGAAGACTGCTCCTCCAAACAACCACCATTTTAGCGGATTCTTAATAAAGAACATTCCCAGAACAAAGAGAAAGCAGACCAGAGCGCCGAAATAAACCGGCCCGGAAGTAAACGACTTGTCGCCCCAATAGGTATAGGTCTGTATATCCTTGCCAACTTGAGCTCCTTTAGCCCTTAATTCTTTATAGAGTTCCGATGTGTTATCTAATGTCCCACCGGTTGCTCCGCCATAGGCATTGGGAATCAGAAGGGTCAATAATTCCGATTTCCCGTAACTCCACGCAAAGGCATAGTCTCTATCTAAGCCGGAAGAAATTTTTTCTCCCTCCGCACTGGTCGTCGTCAGCTCGGTCGCTCCACGGATAGAGGTCTTACTCATTTCATAATTGCCATATAGATTGGCTAAGTTGGGTAAGACGGCAATCAATAGGGAGATTATTAGAATCCCCGTTATCTTAAGGAGTTCTTTGTATCTTTTTTCTTTGATTTCCTTAAAAAGGAAATAGAGATAAATAAAGATGCAGAAAATAGCCAGATAGTAAGTTATTTGAAGATGTCCCTCCATAATGGAAAAAGCAACTCCCAGAATGAATATGACACTTCCCCAGATGAGTTTCTTATTAAAAAGTAAAAGCATACCTGCAATAGTAAGAGGCATGAAGGCTATGGCATAGGCTTTTGAAATATGCCCGGCCTCGATGATAATAAAATTGTACGAGGCAAAGGTATAAGCGATGGCTCCTGCAATAGCCAGCCACCTATTGACGCCTATAATACACATTAGAATATAAAATGAGATTAATCCCGCCAATACTATACCGGCACCCATCGGGTCGATTCCTTTGACAAGGTTTGTCAGGTAACTGATAGGGCTTGTAGGGGTTCCGGGCATTCCTACTTGGTAAGCCGGCATTCCTGAAAACATCGAACCAATCCATTGGGATGTTTTCCCTTCTTTATTATAGTAATCGGACAGTTCCTGAACCATGCCGACAAATTTCATCGAATCTCCTTGCCTGATCGTTTTCCCATCGATAATAGATGGGGAGAAATAGATAATGACTAAACTTAAAAAGAGTAATAGAGTTAATAAATATCTCCCATATTTTTTTATGAAATCTTGCATAAGATATCGTTTTTACATTTGATACAAAAATAGAGGATTTATTTAAATTCTTGGTAAGGTCTTATGAAATAAAAGTATATATTTGTTCTCATTAAACGGAAATCTTGTAATGAAGAAATTACTTTTCATCCGATATAGAAAATCGGATAAGATTGATGCCGGAGGGGAGCAGGGGACAAACGCCAACTATGATGTATTGTGCCAGATACTTGGAGAAGAAAATATAGAGGTGTATTACATACATCAATCCCAAAGCAAAATAAAAGTGCTTTTACATGCCCTTGGCATCTTATCCAATTTCCTGAAAGGATACTATTACGGATTATCTCCTCGTAAGGTCGATAAAATCGTATCCCTGTCTCAAAATTTCTCTTATGTATTTATCGATCGGAGCATATTCGGAGTTATCGCAAAGGCTTTGAAAGCCTCTTCCTATAAAGGAAAGATTATTACCTTTTTTCATAATGTCGAATCGATCTATTTTGCGGCAAAGATCCGTAAATATGCTCCATGGAGACCAATCGTGTTAAATTGCGTGAGAAGAAACGATCTATATTCTTGTGAATTTTCGGATGTCGTGATCGCCTTGAACCAAAGGGATAAGCAAGTGATAGAGAGGGAGTATAAGCGCTCTCCGGATATCCTTTCTCCCGTTGTTTTTAAAGATACTTATAAGAGAACCGAATATCCGACAGAAATGACCCGGAACATTCCCGTATGTCTTTTTTTAGGCACTTATTTTCCTATGAATGTCCGGGGTATCCTTTGGTTTATCCGGGAAGTATTACCGGCCGTTTCTGTCAGATTACAGATTGTAGGAAAAGGTATGAGCGCTATCTTGCCTATGGTTAAAGGATATGAGCAAGTCGAAGTCTTTAGTGATGTGCCTGATTTAAAGCCTTATATTGAACAGGCTGATTTTATGTTGTTACCTGTTTTTGAAGGAAGCGGGATGAAAGTCAAAACATGTGAGGCTTTGATGTATGGGAAGAATATTATTGCTACGACAGAGGCTTTTGAAGGGTATGAGTTAGATTTTGAAAGAGTGGGAGCGCGTTGTAATACAAAAGATGAGTTTATCCGGGCAATTCAGTCTATATCTACTCATCCTCGCCCCCGTTTTAATCTGTATGCGAGGGAAGTCTTTGTCAATAATTACTCGGAAGAAGAACGGAAAAAGAGGTTTGCTGTTATCTTTCAGTGACGAGAATGTTATTACCAAATTTGCCAGTTTGGTATGTCTATTGAATAGGTTTTTTCTGGATTCATTCTCATTCCCAAATACATTCCCGGATTTGAAGAAAACGTACCTACAAACAAAGAGGAATTAGAAAGCAGATCCATAGACGCAAAGAGTTTAAGGTATCGGCTTTTTTTGACTGTTGGGCTTTCCTTCTTAAATTGATTATGATAATATCCTCTTTCGTCGGGTTGGCAAAGCGTGTAAAACGTCCACATGGGATAGTTTTTTCTTAGACTTTCTATAATTGTATAGTCGTCTGTCAAGACAAAAGCTTCCTTTAAGTTCGATAAGGACTCTGCTTTTCTGATATATACATTTATTTCTTGAATTTTTGCTTCGGTAAATTTGTCCCCTCCTCTGATGTGAAACCCTATATAATCTGCAGGCAGATCAATACTATCTATTAATTGTCTGATTGTGGACTTACTCTCTTCATTGTAATTCCAAGTCATATTAATAAATTGTTGACATATATAGCGCAGATCACCAATCAATCCAATACTACTAAAACGGTATGGAGCCGAGATTTTTTGAGAACGGATATAATCCCATAAATCATATGTTGTCAGTATTCTGAGGTTCGATTTTCTAAAAAGATAAGTTAGAGCAATATCCAGTTTCTTTAACGTATTATTCTTGAATCGATCGTTTGTTCTCCTATTAAATAGTGAATGAAGGAATCCTCCGTATTCGTCGCAAAATGGGATGAAATAATCATCCCATCCTTTGTCATACTTAAAGTTTGCATCCTTTGAATAGATTGAAAATTTCATCTTATGTTGAAAACAATACACCATTGCCAGGATCATATTATTATACTCAGAAAAGAAACCAGATTCTGCTCCTATATGATATACGAAACGGGGAGAAAAAGTTTTGTTCTCTTGTTGATATTTGGATAAAAGATTATGCTCTTGCATTCGTTTTAAATGTAATATTACCCATTTTCACATTTTCCGTATAATAGGTAGTGATGCCAGTTTCGCAAACTTTGCTTCTCTGTATTTTTTTATGATGGCATAACCATAGATGGTAGTACGCTTTGCTTTTTCGAGAGGCTGATTAAATATATTATCAAAAAAGGAAGAAATCCTCTGATCCCAATCTATCTCCCTTTGTTCCTTATTTAACCAAGGAGTAGAAAGTTTTTGCAAATATGCTTCATCATCTTTATCTAATCGAATAATCTCTTTTATAGCCATATCCATTGATTCATAATCTTGAATGCAGATAAAGGATGCTTTATTAAAATCCAACTGAACACTGGGATTTCCCCAATAGATAGGAAGGGAATTAACAGTCATTGGTTCCATTAATTTTTCCGTTGTATAACCAGAAAGAGAACTGTTTTCAAAAGCAATTGTAAACTTATAATCTTTGATAAAGTCAAGTTTGTTTTGTACAGCTCCACCTATATTATTCAATAATCTGCCTCCAGAATCTATTTTTTTATATTTTGATAATAAGAGGAAAAACTGCTCACGTAGTGGTGTTGAATAAATGGAGTTCGAATAAACAAAATTACAGAACTTCCGTTTTGCCAAATCTGGTGTGATAACCTTATTCTTTATAGTTTCATATTCGGAATATAATAAATAGAGTGGAAGCCTTAAATATCGATCTTCAAATGAAAGATGCTGAAATCCAATTGCATAATCACAGAAATTGAAATCAGGAACATCATTCTCTCCGGTAAAATATATTTTAATACTGTTGGTGTATTTTAAATGGCTTGATCCAAAAGTAGAATAAATAAGGTAATCCGGATCTGGGTTTAGTTCAAGGTCAAAGATTCCCCCCAACTTATCAATGAAAAAGTTTTTATTCGGATTAAATCCTTTCCAAAAATCCACAAAAAAAATCTTTAACCTCTTTTTAGGCATAGTATTACTTTAATATATAAGATAGACAGATGAATTGGCAATTTATAAGGCAGTATTTTCAAGATGGAAGCAAAAGAGTAGTTGCCCAAGCTATTAAATATTTTGTTAGAAAAAATATGGTTAACCTCTGTCCTGCTTTTTTTAATATATTCAACACTAGCTTTCGACCTCACCAATTCTTTCAGAAAATAGATTTTTATATTGGAAAAGTAATTAAACAACTCTGACTGGCTGCTATATAAGTTATTTTTTGTTGATAGTTCTACCATTTCTTTCATCACAAACAGAAGGCTCCTGAAATTTTTATCAGAGACTTTTTGTGTAATAGAGTTAGGCCTGATATGATAGATATACGTTTTCCTATTGAGAAAAATTAAACAGGAAGCATACATTGCAATTTCAAAAGACCATAAGATATCTTCATGGATAATTCCTCTTCTAAAAGAGATTCCATTTTCTTCCAGGAAAGATCTTTTTACCATTTTATTACAAGTACCATCATACCATTGCAAAGAAAGAAAGGAATTCAGAATTTTTTCTTTCCCTATAATCGTATCACTTTTTTTTATCTTTACGTACTCCTCTCGTCGGCCACCTGTAATATCAAAATCGCCAAGAACGATATCAGCAGCGATTCCATCATTCGCTGCGACTAATATTTCTATCGCATTTAATGGAAGTTCATCATCACTATCTAAAAAATAGATATATTCCCCAGTGCTATGTTCAATCCCTGTATTTCTTGTGATAGCAATTCCTTCATTTTTTTTATGCTCAACTAAAACAACTTGATCTTCCCGGGAATTACTTGCTATAATCTTTTTTGCTTTTTCAAAACTATCATCGGTAGAGCCATCGTTTACACAAACGTACTCGATTTCTTTATAGGTTTGATTAAGCGCCGATTGTAGACAGCGTTCTATATATGGTGATACATTATAAATAGGTATAATGATAGAAACTTTCATTCTTAGAATCTAGATATAAATTCGATAAGCAGAGAATATAGTTTAAAACACTTTTTATTTTTACTTAATTGAATAAAGACCGTTGTATGCCCGCACTCTTTTAATAGCCGAATATTTTCTTCTACGACTAAACCATCCTTATTTATGCTCGAAATGCCATTCTCATCAAAACAAGTAACAAAATACGGAATGAATTTGAATCTTTCTTTATTATTAATCATCTCAACATACAATTTGTAATCCGCACTTATTTTATATGTAGTGTCAAAAGAATATTTATGCATTAAAAGATTCGTTCTAAAGAACGTTGCAGGTTGACTGATTGGACAGCCGGACAACATATTTAGTTTTAAGTGTTTTTCTTTTATATCATATTGGATTGATTGGGATCCATTTTTTTCCTTAATGATTCTTCCATATACAATATCTTCTTTTATGTTAATCAGTTGTTGATGGATAGACGATAAAACGTATTTATTGACATAGAAGTCATCACTGTTTAAAAAATGCACCCATTCTTGTGAAACCAATTTCACTCCTTTATTCATTGCATCGTATAACCCGTTGTCTTTTTCCGACACTACTTTCAGTGAGATGCCCTTCTCTATAAACAAAAGACGGTATTGATTAATTATATCCAGGGTCCCATCTGTCGACATCCCGTCTATTATTATATATTCTGCAGGCAAAAAAACTTGTTCTAATATAGAATCAAAAGTCCTGGCTATCGTTTTCTTTGCATTAAAGCAAATGGTTATAATCGAAATCATTTCTTTTGCTCTATATTAAAGCCTTATAAACATTTGCCGTTTCCCGTGCCGTATTATTCCATGTGAATAAAGATAGGCGTTCCGTCCCTAATTGAACGAGAACTTTACGTTTTTCTTCATCCTCGACCACCGACTCTATTGATTGTACAATGGAATCGACATCCATAGGATCAAAATATGCGGCAGCATTACCCGCTATTTCAGGAAAACAAGAAGCATTGCTTAGTACGACAGGACATCCCATCGAAAAAGCTTCAAGAATAGGAAAACCGAAGCCTTCATATAAGGAAGGAAAAACAAATAAGAGTGCATTTTTATAAAGCCATCTCAATTCTTCGTCCGTTACCATCTGTGCATAAACAAATTCTTTAATCTTTAATTGGTCAAAGAGGGCGTATTCATCTTTGGTAAAAGCTTCGCCAGTACAAATTAAATTTAAAAATCTATTTTTTTCCACTAATTGAGAGAAAGCTCTCGCCAATATTTCAAAATTTTTATATCCATTCCTAGAACCGACATAGAGTATATAGTCCGTATCCGGGATATTTCTGGGGCGGCTTATATTATGAGTGACGGTAGAGTCCTGTCCATGGTATACGACACTAATTCGTTCCTCCGGTACATTTATATATTTTAAAATATCTTTTTTCGTATGCTGGCTGATTGCTATAATCCGATCTGCCCGTTGCATTAATTTTTTTTTCGCTAAAATAATTTCATCGCCTTTCATGAATCTCTCATGTGTCATGTCGTGGACGGTTAACACTAAAGGCTTTGATTTTAATAGACTATTATCGAGGTAATACGTTTGATAGTAAGTCGGATGAAACAAATCGAATTGCTGGCTTTTTAATACCCTGTTCACGCAGTATTCATTTATAGACTGCATGGTTTTATTTCGTATCTTTAGATTCAAATGAGGTAACAAAGCGAAATGAGAAGAGACATCTCTTTTCTTTAAGTAATAATTATTTGAAAAAGCCAAAGGGAATTTTACTTTTACCTTTTCATCAGGTAGATGCTTCAAAAGTTCGTAGAAATATCTCGAAATACCGCCAATATATTGACTGCAAAAAATCTGATAATCAAATAGGACGTCCATCTTTTTTGCTAATTAATGGGGTAGAGTATTCACCTGTTGGTTAAAAAAAAGACGTTCTTTCTCGTCGATCGTTCTGAAAAGTTCTTCATCCTTTTGATGAATAAAACAAATGTCATAATATTGAAATGCCGCTTTTTTCCCTTTAATATATTCATCCAACTGGGAAAATAAAGGAAAATCTTTTTCAGTTAACGATAATAACAGTTTTCCGTAGTTATCGTATATTAACATTAATGTATATCCTATATTTTGTAATGTCTTCAATGTAGAGATACCATCATCTGCATTGGCATCTAAGAATTCTCGATCATATTCAAAAAAAAGGACCGGCATCTTATCTGCGATATACTTCAATCCTCCTCTTATGATTTTGAGGTCAAATCCATCGGTATCAATTTTCAATAGTTTTGATGAAGCAATGCATGGTTCCTCTTCATATAACTGGTCTATCGTTGTGAATTTAAAAGCATTGGAATCTCCTTTTATAATTCTGGCTGTTCCTTCAGAATTAATTAATTGATGATTCTTCTCTTTATTTGTATCAGATAAAAATTGGTCGATTATTTTTATGTTCTGCGATGAAGAGAGATTTGCTTTTAAAAAAGGTAGATATTGTTTATCTCCTTCGATACAAGTTATGAACACATCTTTACTATTTTCCATAATTAACGCGGCAGAGTCTCCTACATTGGCACCTACGTCAATAATATACAAAGTTGAGGAGGTTCTTTCGCTAATATATGAAACTATGCGTTGAAGATTTCTGGAATAAAATGGAAATTGTAGCAAATAAGAGGGTAGAGCATGTCCCTTCGGTAATTTTAAATCAAAATCTCCTATCCGGACAGAGTTGGACTGCGAGAAAAGTCTTTTTCTTCTTGTTTTAACGATATCAAATCCGAACAGATTAAACCAGAATCGAAAACAATCTTTTATAAAATTCATTTTGTACCGTGTTAGATAAACTATTGATATTATGTTCTATTTTTCCCTTTCAGATAAAGAATGCATTCTTTAAAAACAACACTATCCATTTTCCACATAATCAAGATATAGAGACATGCAGACATTATTATTTTTACCCCAAATGATAAATATAGAGAATCTATATTTTTGCTGACCAACCAGGTGAAGAAAAAAGATATTAATGTGATCGATAAATATGGAATAATATCTTTTAGTACGTCTATTGTAGATAAATGAATTAAGTAATATACAAAATAACTTTGTAATAATAATCCGACGAAAAAGATACTAAGGTAGGCTACAAGCATAGGCAAAACGCCATAAGGGAACATAAAAAAGATGATTAATAATTGCAATAAACCGGTAGAAATTGTAATCCACATATAAATATTAGATTTTCCATGTGTCATTAGCAAGTTTGAAAATAATGTCCATAAATAGGCAAAAGCTCCCCAGATACAGAACAGTTGTAAAAAAGGTACAGCAGGACGCCACTTTTCTCCGATGGAAATGACTATAAATTCTTCTCCAACGAATGCAAGTCCTAACATAAGAGGGAAAGATATAAAAGCTCCGAAACGAAGCATTTTACGAAGGACGTTTAATTGCCGTTCTTTATCTTCTACTACTTGCGCTAATATCGGTTGGGCCACGCTGTTTATCATACTCCCAATAAAAGTTTGTCCCATTGACATCCATTTTTGTCCTTGTGTATAATGCCCGACCTGAGTTGCATTATAGAATTTTCCTAATAACACCGAGAAGATGTTATTGTTGATTTGGTAGAATATATTAGAGAAGAATAATTTGGAACTAAATCCAAACATCTCTTTTAAAGGGATAAAATTAATCTGCATCGTTGGATGCCAAGGCGAGAAATACCAGCGCAAAATTGTACTTATTCCGGCATAAAGCGCAGACTGTATAGCTAACCCCCAATAAGAGAAACCTGAAAGGGCCAGAAGAACTCCGGTTATACCGGAAAAGACTAAAGCTATAATCGTAATTTGAGCTTGTTCTTTTACCATCACATTCTTAAACAAATAAGCATGTTGAGCCGTTCCTATCGAACCAAATAAGAAGCCTAAAAAAACGACACGTGACAAACCGACTAATTCGGGTTTCCTATAAAATTCAGCAATTAAAGGCGATAAAAAGAAAAGCAATATATATAAAAGAATTCCACTTAACACATTAAACCAGAAAACGGCATTATAATCTTCATGGCTAAACGTGGTTTTATTAGCAAGTGCATTAGTAAAGCCACTTTCCAGGATGCTCGAAGCAATCGCTGAGAAAATGGCTAACATTCCTATCATGCCATAATCTTCAGCATTTAAGATTCGTGCTAAGATTATTCCAAAGACAAGACTAAATACTTGTTGCAGTCCGTTGCTTATTCCTCCCCAGAATAATCCCCTTGCAGTCTTATCTTTTAAGCTTTGTTCCGCCATCTTTTGTTATAACCTTCCGTCAACAAGACTTTTATCCAAAACGCTTTTCACATCGAAAAGAACGGTCGGCCGGGTAAGGGTAAAGCTAAAATCTATTTTCTTAAAAGCATCGTGGGCAACCGTGAGGATGATTGCATCGTATTGCTTCACGTCCGGAAGTGTCTCCAATAAAGTAATGCCATACTCCTCCCGGACTTCTTCTCTGAGGGCGTACGGATCGTAAACATCTACTTTGATGCCGAAATCTTTTAGCTCGTCTATCACGTCGACGACTTTGGTATTCCGGGTATCGGGACAGTTCTCTTTAAAAGTGAGGCCTAAGATAAGAACCCGGCTGTCAACGACTTTTATGCCGCGACGGATCATTAACTTAACGGTCTTCTGGGCGACAAAACGTCCCATTTCATTATTTACCGTCCGTCCCGATAAAATCACTTGCGGGTTATAACCCAGGCATTGCGACTTGTGAAGCAAGTAGTAAGGATCCACTCCGATGCAGTGTCCGCCGACTAATCCCGGTGAGAAGGGTAGGAAGTTCCATTTTGTGGCAGCCGCTTCTAAGACTTCGTGCGTGTCGATGTCCATCCGGTCAAAAATTAGTGCCAGCTCGTTCATGAATGAAATATTGACGTCTCGCTGGGCGTTTTCAATCGCTTTGGAGGCTTCCGCTACCTTGATACTGGATGCCTTGTATGTTCCCGCCGTAATGACGGAACGGTACAGGGCATCGATCTTCTCCGCGATTTCCGGCGTGGAGCCGGAAACCACCTTTTTAATAGTTGCCAACGTATGCTTTTTATCGCCCGGATTGATGCGTTCGGGGGAATAGCCGCAGAAGAAATCGGTATTGTAAACCAGTCCCGAAGCCTTTTCCAGTACCGGCACGCAATCTTCTTCCGTACATCCCGGATAGACGGTTGATTCGTAAATGACGGTATCCCCCTTTTTCAGAAGTTTGCCGACCATATCCGAAGCGGAGAGGAGCGGCCCTAAATCCGGTGTTTTAAACCGGGTGATCGGGGTGGGTACCGTAACGATAAAGACCGTGCAGTCCCGTAAGTCTTCCGTCCGATTAGTCAGGATAAGGGCATTCGTCTTTTGTGGGCGAAGCAACCGTTCCGGCTCGGTTTCTTTCGTGCAGTCGATGCCATCCTTCAGTTCCCGGATTCGTTCGGTGTTGAGGTCATACCCCATCACCCGATACTTTTCGCTGAAAGCGACAGCCAATGGAAGTCCTACATAACCTAATCCTATGATACCGATTTTCATTTCTTTTTTACTTACCTCATGGGTATAACAAAATCCCGTCAGTCCCAATGTTGAGATGACAAAATTTCTGCAAATATACATATTCGCAGCAGATTGTTCTTTGAATAAACGCTGTATTTCGTGTAAAATTGTTTGTATGCAATCCTTTGTTTTTACATTCCCGGACACCGAGATTCTGATTGGTGGCTGGAAGATTTTGGAAAGCCGCAACTCAAAAAAAGATTTGGCTTGTGCGAAAAAAATCCGGCAATATTCCATCGAATCATTGGCAAGCGGCAATTATGAAAGCAAACTTTTCACTAGTAACCCTTTTCTCATTATCTTTGCAGCGTAAACGTTTGTATAATTTAATTTATGACTATGTCACAATTATTCCCTGATAATCTGCCTTATAAAGTAGCGGATATCAATCTGGCGGATTTCGGACGCAAAGAGATCGAAATCGCCGAACACGAAATGCCGGGATTAATGGCGGTACGCGAAAAGTATGCCGCATCGCTTCCCCTGAAAGGGGCGCGTATCACCGGTTCATTGCATATGACTATTCAGACTGCAGTGTTAATCGAAACTTTGGTTGCTTTAGGCGCAGAGGTTCGGTGGGCAAGTTGTAATATTTTTTCGACGCAGGATCATGCAGCGGCTGCAATTGCGGCTTTCGGCGTGCCGGTCTTTGCCTGGAAGGGCGAAAGCCTCGAAGAATATTGGTGGTGCACGGATCAAGCGCTTCGTTTTCCCGGCGGGAAAGGACCGCACCTGATCGTAGACGACGGGGGAGACGCTTCGCTGCTCGTTCATTGGGGGTATAAGGCGGAGAATGACGCTGAAACGATTCATCGCAAGGGAGCGAACCACGAGGAACAGGTGATTCTGGATACGCTCCAACGTATCCTGGCGGAAGATCCCCAACGTTGGCACCGGACGGTGGCCGAAATGAAAGGAGTTTCGGAAGAAACGACTACCGGTGTACACCGTCTTTACCAGATGATGGAACGAGGTGATTTGTTGGTTCCGGCCATCAACGTAAACGACTCTGTGACGAAATCGAAATTCGACAACCTGTACGGCTGTCGCGAATCTCTGGCAGATGGTATCAAGCGGGCAACCGACGTGATGATTGCCGGCAAGGTAGTCGTTGTCGCCGGATATGGGGATGTGGGCAAGGGCTGCGCCCATTCGATGCGTTCTTACGGGGCACGGGTACTCGTGACCGAAGTCGATCCGATCTGCGCCTTGCAGGCCGCGATGGAAGGCTTTGAAGTAACAACCATGGAGGAGGCTGTCAAGGAAGGCAATATTTTTGTTACCACGACCGGAAATTGCGATATCATTACGATCGGGCATATGGCGCAGATGAAGGATCAGGCGATTGTCTGCAACATCGGTCACTTCGATAACGAAATACAGGTAGACAAGTTGGTCAACTATCCGAACATCATACACGTCAATATCAAACCGCAGGTCGATAAGTACACATTTCCGACGGGAAATTCCATCTTCCTGCTGGCCGAAGGTCGTCTGGTGAACTTGGGTTGTGCAACCGGACATCCTTCCTTCGTAATGAGTAATTCCTTTACCAATCAGGTATTGGCCCAGATGGATCTTTGGGAAAAACCGTATGAAGTGGGTGTCTATCGCTTACCGAAACGCTTGGACGAAGAGGTAGCCCGCCTGCATCTCGCCCGTATCGGAGTAAAACTGACGACGCTGACGGAAAAGCAGGCCGAGTATCTGGGGGTATCGGTCAACGGCCCTTACAAAGCCGATCACTATCGATATTAAAAGGAACTGAAAATTAAGGAAAAATGCTATAAGAAATTCATAACTATGACTGCGCGCAGTCATAGTTATGATTGCATTCGTTCATAGTTATGACTGTGTTCATTCATAGCTATCATTTTTTTAGTTAATAAGAGAATGACTTTTGACACCCCCCTTTTTTAATCAAGTCAAGTTCTGAACCATTCGAAACACTGAATTTTTCTGCTTTTAGAACCTCTTTTTGCCGTTTATCCGATGGGGGAGAAGATCTTCGTTTCCAATCTGCCGGATAGGATAATTGGCTTCAAGGTCATCCAGAACCAATACCCAGTCGTTGCCTTTCCCTTCGGTCAAAGGATAAAACCATTGAGGTTTCCCTCCGTCATAGATGCCGATTCCGATAAATTGCCCCGAACGGACGTCGAACCAGCTTGCCCGGATTTTCTTTCCGGATAGTTTGCCAAGGTCGACCTCAAAAGGTTTACCGGATTCTGTATAGACCATTGCGTACGATCCGGAACGATCCCTTGTGGCGGTAATGCGGTCGTTGGCGTTATAGGTTTCCGACAAAAGGATCGTCTGGTCGGGAATACGGGAGAAGAAAGGACGGCTTTCGATTAATTTCCGCCCATATCCCATTTGATAGGAGGCGATAAGTGGAAGCGATTCTTTCCAAGTCCGGAGAGGCCCGTTAACCGGCTCCCTGTCTTTCGTCCACATTTGCCAGATGGCATGGCATCCTTGTGTATGGCCGAGAGCGCCGGAGAAAACCTCATGATAGAAAAAACGACGGGTATGAAAATCGGTAGAGGTACCGTATTTATCCCGGTCGAAGCAGATAGGATGTTCGTCATAGAGCGGTTCTCCGTCTATTACCGGTTTGACGGGCGTCCGGTTATATTCCCCCTGTATTCTGTTCCATACATCCGTATCATAACAATGCCCGTTTTGCTGCATATTGAAATCCAGCCATTCGTCCGAATGGAAGAGAGTGGCGGAACTTGCTCCTCCGGACGGATGAAAAGTCATCAGGCATTTCGAATAATCTTCTTTTCCGGAGATTCCGAGAGCGATACCCCGGGCCATTTTCCGGATAATCTCTTCATAGCCTTTGGCGTCACGGTCCCCGCCCAGGATCCAGATGATATTTTTCTTTTCTTTATAGCGATTCCCTAAAAACCGGCCGTACTTTTCCGCTTTTTCGGGACTGTCGAAGATAACGGGGCCTACTCCCCAGGCCTTGTTGAATTTATCGCCCCAGGTAGGCAGCAGCCCGATCACCATTCCTAACGAATCGGCGAGGTTGATCACAAAATCCACCTGGCGGAAATAGTTTTCATTCGGCTGGGAATATCCGGGATCCGTAAAAGGCAGATCGCCGTAGGCATTCGGAACTTTGAGCCCGTCCAGCTCGGCCAACACGACGGCCTGGATCACGGTGTATCCTTTCATCCGGCGGTCGGATAGATACATGCGTGCGCTTTCCCGATCGAGGCGGTGGAAGAGTTCCCAAGCCGTATCTCCCAAGTAGAAGAACGGAGTGCCGTCTTCATATTGGAGATACCGACCTTCCGGGTGAACGAATATTTTCCCATGCAGGGATGTCTGGGCATGGCAAAGCAAAAGAGAGCCCATGACAAGGAGGAGAGTGCAAAGTACTTTTTTCATCTATTGATTCAAGTTTTTAAGATTTAACATCAGGTCTGTTTTTTCCGGGGAGAATCCTTTTTGCGAAGATAAGATTTTGTTGACATATATGTAGCAATTTTTATTACTAATCTTATTTTTATACCTTTGCAAGTGGTTTATGGAAACAAAGAGGCTGCTTCCCGGAGGGAAGCAGCCTTTAGATACAACGGACGGTTTTCACAAACAATCCGTTATTAAAAACATAAACCACACAAACCTAAATAGATCGTTATTTATGATCGGCGTTCGTTTATTATTTTCCGAACGGCGGTAACCAATTTGTCGATTTCTTCTTTTGTATTGTAAAAGGCGAAAGTCGGGCGAACGCTGGCTTCATAACCCAGACGGCGCAGGGCCGGTTGGGCACAATGGTGCCCTGCACGGACTGCTATTCCTTCCTGGTCGAGCAATCGACCGACTTCAGGCGTGGGAACATCGTCCAATACGAAAGAGACGACGCTTACCCGTCGCTTCGGATTCCCGATCAATGTCAGGCCGGGGGTCCGTCCCAGTTGGGTGCGGGCGTATTCTGTCAATTCGTGTTCGTATTTTTCAATATTATGAATACCTATGCGGCTGACATAGTCCAGGGCAACACCCAATCCGACGGCATCCGCCACATTGGGCGTACCGGCCTCGAAGCGAGCGGGAGGTACGTTGAATAGAGTTTCTTCAAATGTTACATCCTGGATCATATTGCCGCCACCTTGCCATGGAGGCAGCCGGTTGAGCATTTCTTTCTTTCCATAGACCGCCCCGATTCCTGTCGGCGCATAGATTTTATGGCCGGAGAAGACGAAAAAATCAGCTCCGAGTTCCTGTATGTCGATCGGCGTATGGGCAATTGATTGCGCCCCGTCGATAAGCGTACGCGCTCCCCAGCGCTTGGCTGAAGCAATGATTTCTTTGATCGGATTGATCGTTCCGAAGGTATTATTGACATGCGGCAGGGCGACAATCCTAGTCTTCGGGCCGAGCAGGCGTTCATAGTCGTCCAGCAGGATATCCCCGTTATCGTTGATCGGTATGGGAATCAGTTTGGCTCCCCGTTCCTTGGTTATCAGTTGCCACGGGACGATATTCGCATGGTGATCCAGGGTGGAAACGAGTACTTCGTCTCCCGGTTCCAGATATTTGCGGCCAAAAGTCTGGGCTATGAGATTGATCCCTTCCGTTGTCCCCCGGACGAAAATGATTTCTTCGGGAGAAGCGGCGTTGATAAATTTCCGCACTTTCTCACGGGCCGCTTCGTATTCATCCGTCGCACGGGCCGCCAGCGTATGCGCTCCCCGGTGGATATTCGAATTGTCATGCCGGTAGAAATGACTGATCGCATCAATCACTTGCTGGGGTTTTTGGGTAGTGGCCCCGTTATCGAACCAGATCAGGTCCTTCCCATGCACTTTCTGATGAAGAATCGGAAAGTCCTTCCGGATGGCCTGTACATTCAGCGTGTCTTCTTCGTTGTATGAGATCTTGCGCAGCACTTCGGTTTCGGGGATACCGATGCCGAAATCTCCGTTGAAAGAGTGGCTGCTCCCTATTCCGGAAGGCTTCAACAAATTCTCTAACGAGGCATAGACTTGGCTGAGGTCGAGGGCTTCCGCATCATCGGGAAAAACCTCTCTGACCTCCTCTTTCACCTCCTCGGGACATAATGGGGAAGCAATCTGGCGAAGCCTCCCGATATCTTCCCATCCGCCCCCGGTGAATGGATTGTCTAATTCGTAAGCCATTATTTCTCTATTTTATTCCGATGTTGATAATCGTGATAGTAACCTACCTCTACATTTTCGAGGACTGCGATTGCGTCATCCGTCAGGGCAGCCAATGAGAAGTATTTGGTTAATAAATAAGACGCTACGCCGAACTTGTCCAATCCCATGAGGCGGGCGGAGAGAGACGGTGCGATTTCACCCGGGATGCCGGCCTGGTGCAGGCCGATAACGCCCTGTTCCTTTTCCCCGGTACGTACCAGTATGAAGCTGGTAGTGCCTACGCCGCGATTGGTAAGGTATTGTCCTTTGATTTCAACTTTGTCGGAAGGGATGATCGGTACACCACGCCAGGTGATGACCTCGGTGCCGAACAAATTTACGGTTGCCGGAGGTACGCCTCGCCAGGTACATTCCCGCCCGAAAGCGGCAATGGCGCGCGGATGGGCGATGAAAAAGGCGGGGCTTTTCCATACCAGGGAGAGCAATTCATCCAGGTCGTCCGGAGTCGGCGCTCCATAGCGGGTAGAGATCCGGTAGCCCGGATCGGCGCTGGCAAGCAATCCGAATTTACGGTTGTTGATCAATTCCCATTCCTGACGCTCCTTAATGCTTTCGATGCTGAGCCGGATCTGTTGTTCCAGTTGGTTATACGGATCGTTATAAAGGTCGGAAACGCGGGTATGTACCCGGACAACGGTCTGGAGGGTATTCAAGGAATATTCCCGGGGGAATTCTTCGTAATCGATATAGGTCTCGGGAATGATTTGGTCTTCGTCATGGCCGGAAACTAAGTCGATATGCCTTTCGCCATGGGTATTGACAGTTGCTTTTACCCGTAAATGTTCGTCGACCGCTTTTTGGAACTGTTCGCGGAAATCGGGAACCTCGCTGATAATATTCTCCAATTCGGAGCTATCCAGTGTGAAGAAAATGGCGGGCGTAACGGCTCGTACGGTGACGGAGGAGAGCTTATCTGCTAGCAGGTCGGCTTCTCCGAAATATTCTCCTTCGCTCAATAATGCGATACGGAGATCCTCTCCGTGAGTTCCTTTGCTCAAGACTTCCGCTTGTCCGCTAGCAATGATGAAAAATTTCTGTTTATCTTTTCCTTCATTGATGAGGTTGGCTCCGAGTTTGATTTCTTCAGGAAGGAATCGTTTCGCCAAGCGGTTGACAATGTCTTCATCAATATAAGAGAAGAGGGGAATACGGCGTAGAGATTCCGAGCGGAAAGCCGGGACACCGTCATAATATTCAATCTCGATCCGTTCGGCTTTTTTTTGTTCTACCTTGGTGCGGTTGACCCGGAAAGTTCCCGAATCTACTTGTGTCCAAGGGAGTAGTTTCAATAAAAGACGGGGAGTGATAGACCCCATCTGAGGAGGAGTCTTGGTGGTATTTGCCAATTGACGGGCTGTAGCAGTCGTTACGCTGCGCTGTAAATCATTCTTAGCCATAATCGTTCACTTTTTAATTCGGTTATATTTTATAATGATATCTTTACTATGCCTGGTCTATTTTTGTTTGTGGAAAAAAATCTTTCCATAAGTGCTTAAAAGAACCTGTCAATGAAAAGATGCTTATGTAAGGAGGAGCTTTGTCAGATTCCCAATCCGTCGGTGAAAGCCATTGTAAGGGCTTTCTGCTGAAGGATCCGGGAATTCGGAGGAACCGAATTGGTTAACCAGACATTCCCGCCGATAATAGTTTCGCGGCCAATGGTGACTCGTCCCAGTATGGTAGAGTTGGAATACACAATGACATAATCTTCCAGAATCGGATGCCGGGGAACATTCAGGGGTAATCCGCGTTCATCAAGCGTGAAACTCCTTGCTCCTAAGGTAACCCCTTGATAGAGGCGGACATGGTTTCCTATCTCACAAGTCTCTCCGATCACTACGCCGGTGCCATGATCGATACTGAAATATTCTCCAATCCGGGCACCCGGATGGATGTCTATTCCTGTTTTTGAATGCGCCAACTCCGTAATGATACGTGGAATCACGGGAATGCCGAGTTTCAATAGTTCGTGGGCAATACGATAGTGTACCATGGAGAGGATGGCAGGATAACAGAAGATGACTTCGGCATAGCTTTTAGCGGCCGGGTCGCCATCGAAAACGGCTTTAACATCCGTACAAAGCAGACGTTTTATCTCCGGAAGCCGGTCGATAAAAGCGGCGGCAAGCTCCGAGGCGTCTAATGCCACTTCACCATTGATCTGATCGGCAAAGAAATTCAAACCACGGGAGATTTGCTTCTCCAACAGGAGAAATAATCGCTCTAAATGGACACCAAGATGGTATTGCCGTGTTCCTCCCGTCCTTCCGGATTCATTGAAAAAGCCGGGAAAAAGGATCGCTTTTACCAACTCCACTACCTCTTTCAGTTGTGGAATACTTGGCATGGGACCTTCTCCTTTCTGCGGTATATATTTATATTCTTTGATGGAGTCCATACTCAGGAGCTCCACATTTTTAAGGATTACATCCGTCGGTCTACTCATTCTATTCCTTTTTTAATCAATGATTTCAAGAGGAATATTCTCCACTTCTCCTTCAGTAATCCGAAAGGCCTTAAAAACAGGTTCCTCTCCTGCCAGGGAAAGAATCGCATAGGCAATTGTCGGATCATAAGCCAAGCGTATGTCCTCGATGGAAGGCCTTGACGGGGAATTGGGATGGCTATGCCAATTACCGATAACCTCTAATTTTTCCTTTCGGGCGTAGCGCAGGACATTGAATTGCTCCTGAGGATCGAATGAGAAGTGTTCAGGGCTGTGATCGATATTCGTCATGGCGTGATTCACGGTCACAACCCCGTTACTTCCTAATAGATATCCACAACTCTCATCGGGCAATTCCGCCCGGGCTTGCGAGAGGATGGATTCATAAACATCTTTTTTAATTTTCATAGGTTTACTTTTGAATGGTTACTTGATAGACAGGTCCGTCTATCTGTTTCACTTCCAATACCTGAAAACCCTGTTCCGTCGCACTCTTCGGTACGTTCTGGAGCGGCTCTCCTTCCAATAAAAGGACTTCCAGCCGGTCTCCTTTTGCTATTTGCGCCAATTTCAGTTTCGTTTTCACGAATGTCATCGGGCAATGTTCGTTTGTAATATCTAACTTATGTGTTGCCATTATCATATAAATAAAGTTCTACCTCCCTCGGAAATTTCCAAAAAGGTAGCGACACCTAATACGTCTTTGACTTCGTGGACGAAGTCGTCTTTTTCCAGTCCGAGGATATGCATCGCCATCTCACAAAGATATAGATTTATACCCAATGCTTTGGCTGCTTCTATTAATTCTTCCAGTGTGGCGACATTGTTCTTCCGCATCATATAACGGAAAATCTTCGGGCTTAATCCCAGGAAGTTCAACCGACTTACCGGCGCCGCTTTCGGACCGCCCATAAAGAAACCGAATAATTTGGGAAGGAATCCTTTGCCGACAAAAGCGCGCCCTTGTTTTTTCTTGACAGCGTCCAATCCCCAGAAGGTAAAAAAGATATTTACTTCGTATCCGACGGCCGCTGCCCCGGTCGCTAAGGTAAACGTTGCGGTAAGTTTGTCAAAATCACCGCTGAAAGCAATCAGGGATAACTTCTTGGGTTGCTTTACTTCGGTCTGGGCAGCCAATGCTGCCTGTAGGTCTGTTGTCGTACTCATGTTCTTACCTTTTTAATGACATTTTAATGCCGGTCTTTTAGATCGCATACGGCCTGTTCATAGTCAACCAGCGTCGTAATTGTCGGATTTTTTCCACAAATAGGACAGTCTTCACGCCGATGCGTCTTTATCTTCCGGAAGTCCATCGTTTTCGCATTGAATGTCAAAAGACGATTGGTCAGCAATTCGCCTACTCCCGTAAGATATTTCAATGTTTCGGCCGCCTGAATAGTCCCGAGCATTCCGGCAATGGCTCCCAGTACGCCTGCCTGCGAACAAGTCGGTACGGCATTCGGTGGGGGAGGCATATGAAAGAGGCAACGATAGCAGGCAGAGCCCGGCACGTACGTCATGGTCTGTCCTTCAAACCGCAGAATTCCTCCGTGTGAGAAAGGTTTCCCTGCCATTACGCAGGCGTCGTTAATCAAAAACTTTACCGGGAAGTTGTCGGTTCCATCCACTACAAAGTCGTAATCCTTTATGATATCCAATGCATTTTCGGAGGTTAGGAATTCTTTGTAGGTAATGACGTTCACATCCGGATTGATCAGGTTTATCTTTTCCTTGGCGGAGTCTACTTTCGGACGGTTCACGTCCGGGGTAAAGTGAATGACCTGCCTTTGAAGGTTGGATAAATCGACCACATCACCGTCTACAATACCGATCGTACCTACGCCGGCAGCTGCCAGATAAAGCGCTACCGGAGCGCCTAATCCGCCAGCCCCGATGATGAGTACCTTACCTTGTGCGATTTTCAACTGCCCTTCTACGCCGACATCCTGTAAGAGGATATGGCGGCTGTAACGGTTTATTTGGTCTTCACTGAAATCAAACATCGGATCCTCCTCCCATAAAGTAGAGGAAGTCAATGCTATCTCCTTCCTTCAGTTGAAAGGTTCCAAACTCGTCCCGGTTGATAAATCCCTCATTTACCTGTACCGACACCATGTCCGGTTGCTTAACCTTATTCAGTCTAATGATGTCATTCACTGTAGCGGGTAATTCTACCTCTTGATTTTCTCCGTTTACTGTGATCTTAGCCATTTTTGCGTTTGTGTTTAAAATGTTTATGTCTATTGTCAATTTCGTTTATTCTTCTTCCTCTTCATAATGATAAAGCTGGGTCGAGAGATAGCGTTCTCCGGTATCGGGGAGCAGCACAACAATCGTTTTGCCTTTATTCTCCGGCCGCTTGGCTATCTGTATAGCCGCATAAGCGGCTGCGCCCGAGGAGATGCCGCTCAGCAATCCTTCGACGCGCGCCAACTCACGGCCAACCCTAAAAGCCTCTTCATTTTTCACCTTAAAGATCTCATCGTATATATGTGTATTTAATACTTCCGGAACAAATCCTGCTCCGATACCCTGTAATTTGTGCGGACCGGATTTCCCTCCGGATAAGACCGGTGAATCTGCCGGTTCGACAGCAATTACTTTTATTTTCGGATTACGGTTTTTCAAAACCTCCCCGACACCGGTGATCGTTCCTCCCGTACCGACTCCGGCGATAAAGATATCTACTTTTCCATCCGTATCCTGCCAGATTTCTTCGGCGGTCGTTGTCCGGTGAATGGCCGGATTAGCCGGGTTCTTAAATTGTTGGGGAATGAATGCTTTCCGATAGGTCGCTTTCAGTTCTTCTGCTTTTCGAATGGCTCCGCCCATTCCTTCATGTCCGGGAGTCAATACGATTTCAGCGCCCAAAGCCCTTAAAAGACTGCGGCGTTCGATACTCATCGTTTCGGGCATGGTCAAGATCAGACGGTATCCTTTGCTGGCTGCGACGAAAGCCAACCCGATTCCGGTATTTCCGCTGGTCGGTTCGATCAGAACCGTATCCTTATCTATTAATCCTTTTTTCTCCGCCGACTCTATAAGAGCCAGTCCGATCCGGTCTTTTACGCTGCGTGCCGGATTGAAAGATTCCAATTTGGCTAATATTTGTGCATGTAAGTCATACTTTTTCTCAATCTCGGATAATTCGAGAAGAGGAGTCTTACCAATTAATTCGGTTAAACTTTTTGCGATTTGTGCCATAACGAAAAATTAAATGTTTGTTGCAAAGATAGTCGTCTTTTCTTTAAGAATCATCCCTAAATGAGGGCATTCTATATACCCTCTTTATGGTATTTTCTCCCCGGATAAAGGAAAGGGACAAAAAAAACGGGTATCCTTCGACCGAAGGATACCCGTTTTTTTTGTCCCTTTCTCGGATTTACTTTATTAAGTTGGAGAAATCTGCGTTCGTAACGTATTTTGCGAATTCAAGATCCTGAGCTGCTTCTTTAGCAAAAGAAGGATCTTTTGCGACTGCTGCCTTCAGGTTGCTAACTACGCCTGCCGCATCGTTTGTACGGGCAGCTACGATTGCTTTCAGATAAGCAGTCGTACCGTCTGCCTTTTCAATCGCATTCAATGTCTGTGCAGCCTTACTGTAATCTTTTGCAAGGATTTGTGCCAATGCTGCGTTGTTCGTCTTAGATGAACCGAAGGAATTGACTGCTTTCGCATATTCGCCTTGTTCCAGGTAAAGAACGCCTAAAGCTTCACTCAATTCGGCAACACTACCTGCGCTACCGAATAATTGTTGCGCTTTAGCCTGGTCGCCTTTCGTCAAAGCGATCAAACCTAAGTTCAGGTTAGATTCGCCATTGCTTTTGACCGAGTTGGCTTTGTTGAACAATTCTTCTGCTTTTGCCAAATCGCCTGCTTTGAAGCGTTGGATACCAAAGTTGTTCCAAGTACGATAATCGTTCGGATATAATTCGGTTGCTTTTGAATAAATAGCTTCTTTCTCTGCATCGGATTTTACCAATGTAGCGGCATACAGGATTTCTTCCACATTCAATGCTTTCGGATTGCTTTTTGCCAAAGCGCTGATTTCATCGTCTGATTTGCCGATGATTTCAATATTGGCTGTCAAGCGTGAACGACGCAGTTGAGGAAGGATTTCTTCTGCCAATACGCTGAATACGGAAGAGATGTTTTTGATTTCCTTTTCTCTCTGTTCCGGATCTTTATACATGGAAAGAACGCGTAATACCAAGTCCTTGTCCTGGATATTTGATTTGGAAACCAATTCCTGGAAACCTTCCCAGTCCTGAGCTGTGTAGCGGGCATCTACCGGAACGTCTATTTTTTGTTTCTTCAATTCTTTTGTTAAATAACCGGACGTATTCTTTTCACGTTTTTCTGCCAAACCCGTATTCAGTTTTACACCACCATCCGGAGATGCATAAGCTGAAATTTCTACGGAGACGTTTTGATTCGGCGCTTCGTCGGCGTTTTTAATCAAATCTTTCCAATCCTGAATTTCGGTCTTGTTCAACTCTTTAGAACGAAGTTCAGCCTGTTGTATTAAGAACAGGATATTTGCGTCGTGTGCTTCCTTGATAATGCGTTGGAATTTATCGGCTGCAATAGAAGGAGTAGAAGTTGCGGCATCAGCTAATGTAGAGGTAGCAAGAACGCCGTCGCCGATTTTCAAATCCGGAAGTTTGATTACTTTGTTTTTGATTTTTGCATCAAACGTTAAGAACAATTCAGACTTCTTCATCTCGGGTTTGTAGACGAAAGAAGATTTTAATGTTACATTTCCACCTGTTTTGTAATTAATCGTTTGGTTGTTTCCCTGTACTTTTTCACCTTGGTAGGTGTAAGCGGTGCCCCATGCTTCACCACCGGCATATCGAAGAACCGGAGTAATGGTAACAGTTGCTTTTTTGTTGAACCATTTTGCCGGAAATGTCGCATTAATTGTTACGGGAACCTTGCCGGCCACTGCTTCCAGAGGTTGCGGTTCCGCTTTAATGTATTGTTCGGATAACGGTTTCAACTTGTTTGAACAAGAAGAAAAGGCTACAATTGTTGCCATCACGAAGAGTGGCATTAATAACTTTTTTTTCATAATTGATAAAAGTTTAATTATTATACTATACTAACTGATTTAATTTCTTCTCTTTAACAGCTCTATTTGCAACATAATGCAAATCTAACCCATTTTTTCTTTCTTTTTAGCAAAGCTAAATTAAAAAGCGGGCTATTAACGCTTATTAACCTTATTATTTTGTCTTTTTTTCTTTCCACTTTTTCTGTAAATCCCTACTCTCTATCCGCTTTTTTGCCTTAACTAGGAGGCGTAAAAAGCAGTGTTTTCGCCTTTTTGTTTACGAACAACAAAGTTAGATTTGTTTTACCTAATCGTCAAAGCTTTTTTGTTCTTTTTTTGTGAAAAAATGCATCTCTTTATTATTCCTGGGGCAAAGAAATGAAAATACCGTTTTCCGGAAGAAAAAATAAATAAGTATCTTTGCTGCAACATACGTTACAAAAAGGAATGTACCAATCATAAACCAATAAGATTCATTTTATTAATCAATAAAGATATGGCAATACCTCCTTTCAAGTATCAAGACCCGTTCCCAATGGGGAAAGATACGACAGAGTATTATTTACTTACAAAAGATTTTGTCTCGACGGCCTTGTTTGAAGGCAAGGAAATTTTAAAAGTAGAACCGGAAGCCTTGACTGAGTTGGCTCATGCCGCCTTCCGTGATGTTGCGTTTTTGCTTCGCCCGGAGCATCAGGCGCAGGTAGCAAAGATCCTTTCCGATCCGGAAGCCAGTGAAAACGACCGTTTCGTCGCCCTGACTTTCCTCCGAAATGCGGAAGTTTCGGCAAAAGGGCAACTTCCTTTCTGCCAGGATACCGGAACCGCGATCATCGTCGGCAAAAAAGGGCAACAGGTCTGGACCGGTTTCAATGATGCCGAAGCGCTCTCCAAAGGCGTTTATCAGACTTACACCGAAGAAAACCTCCGCTATTCGCAGAATGTACCTTTAACCATGTACGAAGAGAAGAATACGGGCTGTAACCTTCCGGCGCAAATCGACCTTTATGCAACCGAAGGAGCAGAATACAAGTTCCTCTGTGTTGCCAAAGGAGGCGGTTCCGCCAATAAAACTTATTTGTTCCAGGAAACAAAAGCCTTGCTGAATCCAAAGACACTGCTTCCTTTTCTTGTCGAGAAAATGAAAACCCTGGGAACGGCCGCCTGCCCTCCGTACCATATCGCCTTTGTCATCGGCGGGACTTCTGCCGAAACCAACCTGAAAACGGTTAAGTTGGCATCCGCACATTATTATGATTCGCTTCCGACGGAAGGGAACGAAGGCGGACAGGCATTCCGGGATATCGAACTCGAAAAGCAGGTACTGGAAGAAGCCTACAACATCGGATTGGGGGCCCAATTCGGAGGAAAATATTTTGCTCATGACGTGCGGATTATCCGCCTGCCCCGTCACGGCGCATCCTGTCCGGTCGGAATGGGAGTCTCCTGTTCGGCCGACCGCAATATCAAAGCTAAGATCAATAAAGAAGGTGTCTGGATTGAGAAATTGGAAGCCAATCCGGGGCGTTTCATCCCCGAATCATTGCGTCACGCAGGTGAAGGCGACGCCGTGAAGATCGACCTGAACCGTCCGATGCCGGAAATCCTGAAAGAGTTGGACAAATACCCCGTGGCTACCCGCCTCTCTTTGAGCGGAACGATTGTAGTAGGCCGCGATATCGCCCATGCCAAACTAAAGGAACGCCTCGATCGCGGAGAAGGCCTTCCCCAATATATCAAGGATCATCCCATTTACTACGCCGGCCCGGCTAAAACGCCGAAAGGGTTGGCATCCGGCTCCTTCGGCCCGACAACCGCCGGAAGGATGGATTCTTATGTGGATCTGTTCCAGGAAAACGGAGGCAGCTTGATCATGATCGCCAAGGGAAACCGGAGCCAGCAGGTGACGGACGCTTGTAAAAAACATGGCGGCTTCTATCTCGGAAGCATCGGAGGTCCTGCAGCCATCCTGGCACAGGACAGCATCAAAAAGGTGGAGTGCCTTGAATATCCCGAATTGGGAATGGAGGCTATCTGGAAAATCGAAGTGGAAAACTTCCCCGCTTTCATCCTGGTGGATAACAAGGGGAACGACTTCTTCAAGCAACTGAAGCCGCGTTGCGCCTGCAGCCGTTAATCCTCATTAAATAATCTAACTTGTCCGGTAGGGAGGGAATCGAGCCTTCCTTTCCGGACATTTTTATTTCTTTCTCCTCCTTCCACTCTCAAATATGAAAAACACCTCCGCTTTTTACCCGTCTTCCTGTTTTTAATAGAAAAAACTTGATTACTTTTGTGAAAATCAAAATGTAAAAAGAAAGTTATGAGCTTCATCTCAAAAATATTTAAGAAAAAAACAGAAGAAGAGGGCTTGGCCAAGCCGACGGTTGAAGAGTTCATGTTCCTGATCCGCGTTTATTACCAGTCGGCCATCGCCGAGAAACTGGGGATTACCAACCTGAATGTCCTGTCGGATCTGGCCTTATTCAAGCGGATGCTAAAAATTCCTACCCAAGGCGGAAAACTCGGCCTGGCGGAAAAAGCGCGGGCGAGGAAAGTATTGAAACAAGACTACGGCCTTGGAGAGATCTTTTTCAAGGAAGTCGATACCTCTATAAAAAAGAATTGCAAGTCGGTGAATGATGTGCAAGGCTATTTTTATAAATTCCAGGGATTCACGAACGACCTGTTTACCCTGATCGGTACGCTGATGAAGTGGAAAGCGGCCGTCCCTTCTTTCCTGAAAAAGGCTTTGTACGCTGTCACAGAAAAAACAGTGCATGATATTGTAACGAAATCCGTGTGGAAAGATGAGGCTACTCAAAAGACCGCCTGGAATGTCCGCAAATATGCCGAGTCCCTGGGCTATTCGGAGCAGTGGATGACTGAATTTGTTTATCATGTGGTTGTCCTTGCCAAAAAGGAGAAGAGAAATACGAAACAAGAGAAGAAATAACAGTTCCCGCCGGAGAAGGCTCTCCAAAGAAAAGATACGGGATAATAACTAACTCATAATGATATACAGAGACGAATTCAATTATCTGAAAGAGATTGAAAATTACACCGATAATGAGATCGATATCGATGAAAATTTAGTTATTCGTAATTTTACTTTTGAGTCGAACTATCGTTTTATCCTGCCCGGAGGCGCCGGGAACAGCGATAATTACGAATATATTCCCAGCATCGCCGGCGATTACGAGCCGGATATTATCCAAAAGATGTTGAATAAAAAGGATGCGGAAATTCTGGAGAATGTGAAATTCCGTTACCACATCCTGATGCCGAAGAAGGAGAAACGAACGCACGCCTTTATCTTCCTATTCCATGGCTTCAACGAGAAATATTGGGCGAAATACCTGCCGTGGGCAAAGTATATGGTAGAGAAGACCGGTAAGTCGGTCGTCATGTTTCCGATTGCTTTCCATATGAACCGCGCTCCGGCGATCTGGAGCGATCCCCATGAAATGTATAATGTCAGCGAACAGCGGAAAGAACGGCATCCCGACGTGATCTGCTCCAGCCTTTCGAACGTCGCGATCAGCACCCGCCTGCATAATAAGCCCCAGCGGTTTATCTGGTCCGGACTGCAGACCTACTACGATGTGATCGATTTTGTCGAACGGATAAAAATGGGATTACATCCGGTCATTGTGCCGGGGGCCGGTATTGACTTCTTCTCTTATTCCATCGGGACGTTTCTCGGCGAGATACTGATGATGACCAACAAGAACGGCTATTTTTCCCATTCCAAATATGCCACCTTTTGCGGAGGGGCGGTGTTCAACCGCTTAAGCCCGGTATCCAAGTTTATTTTGGACAGCGAAGCCAATGTCAGCCTTTATTCCTACGTTGTGGAACATCTGGAGAGCCACATGAAGCGCGACGAGGTGCTAAGGCATTATATGAACGCCCATCTGGAAGGCGTGAACTTCAGGTGCATGTTGAATTATAAGACATTGACCGGATTCAGGGAAGACCGTTTCCGGGAGTTGAGCGACCAGTTCTATGTGATTGCCTTGGCTAAAGACGAGGTTGTGCCGGCTTATGAAATTATCAATACCCTGCAGGGGATTGACCGGGATATTCCGATCCCGATAGAGACGCTCGACTATCCTTATAAGTATACGCATGAAGATCCGTTTCCCATTATTCCGAAAATAGCAGACCAAGTGGACGAGCAGTTTCACCTTACTTTTGACAAGATCTGCGACTTCCTCAAATGAGCCCGAAGTGTTGGAACGCTTTCCGTATTCCGTCTTCGTCAACAGTATCGGTTACGTAGTCCGCCTCTTTTTTGACGTGGTCGAGAGCATTTCCCATTGCCACGCCGATACCCGCATGGCGTAGCATGGCGATGTCATTCCCTCCATCTCCGAAAGCCATCGTCTCCTCCACCGTAAAGCCGAAACGGGCGGCGATTTTGTCGATGCCCAGCCCTTTGTCTACGCCGGTCGTAACCACGTCGGCGAAGGTCGGATGCCAACGGGCTGCCGTACAGTGGGGAAGCGCCTTCATCACTTCGCTTTCTTCCTCCGGCGTAAAGAATGCGACCAACTGGTAGATCTCTTTGTCCAGGATGTATTCGATCGGCCGGATCGGCACGCTTCTGAATTTAAGAAGCTGGAAAAGGAACCGCACCTCATCGTCCACGAGATTGACCGTCATTTCGTTTTCTTCCACGGACATGCAGGGGAAACTTCTGACTTCCTGTTGGTAGCGGACGAATGATTCGATGTCTTCCGGGGAAATGCTGCGTTTATAGAGTACTTCTTTTCCTGCGAAACAATACCCTCCGTTGAGGGTGATGTAGCCGTCGAAGGGAATGTCGTCCAGGTTATTGATAGCAGACTGGTGCCGCCCGGTGGCGACAAAAGTCATGATTCCTTTCTTACGGACTTCCTCAAGGGCTCGCCTGGTGGAATCGGGGACGCGGTGGGTGTTAAAACTGACTAACGTGCCGTCGATATCCAGGAATATTGCCTTTACCATAGTTGCCTTTACCTATTGATTCCCTGCAAATGTAAGAAAAGAATACGAATGAAGGCCTTTGTCCGCAGACTTTCCTGCGCGCTAAACACAGCCGGCTGTATACCAGTTGTTTGCAAAAGGGCTTGCCATCGTCTTGTTCTATATCCATAGAACACGTGTTCCATAGCTGTAGAACACGTGTTTCATAGCTGTAAAACACGTGTTTTATAGCCGTAAAACACATGTTTCATAGCCGTAGAACAAAAGAGGCAGTATTACATTGGTATGAATTCGGTCGGGAGACCGGCAAGGCGTGTACTGATTTTTTTCGTTGCAGATTGGGTAAAATCAGCCGGCGGGCGTTATATTTACAAAAAAATTTCGCTTTAGTTTAGATTGATAGTAATAAAATATACGGAAGCCGTGTTGGAAGCAAAGCCCCTGCTTTGCCTATCTTTAAAAAAGGATAATCATTGCGAGGCGGGAGCCTCGCTTTTATCACCGACGGAAGCCGGAGCTTCCGCCGAACATAATAAGAATTTAAATGTTTGCCCTGCATTGCAAAAGAATTTATCTTTTGACTGGTTTCCCTTTCTTACGAAACTTCAATATTCAATAGTTGTTAGAAATATAAATTGAATAGCAGTTTTGCGGGAATTGAGTGGCGGAAATGCCTGCAGCGTCAGGCAACAATGATAGAGATTGCTTTGAAAGGAGTCGAATTTTGTTCAATGCAGATTGGGTAAAATCGCTCGACGGTAATTATCTTTGCAAAAAGTTTTGCATTAGATTGATAACAATGAAGTATACAAAAGTTCGTCTCCTTGCCCTTTTTACCGGGCTACTGCTCTTTTGCTCTTTCCAGATGCAGGGACAACGGAAGAATGCCGCCTATGAACAATATATTAAGCAATACAGCGACCTGGCTGTGGAACAACAGCGTAAATTCAAGATACCGGCCAGTATCACCTTGGCGCAGGCCTTGCTCGAGTCGGGAGCCGGTTTAAGCACATTAGCCAAAAACTCCAACAATCATTTCGGCATTAAATGCCATGCCGATTGGGACGGCGGGCGTGTCTATCACGATGATGACGAGGTGGGCGAATGTTTTCGTAAATACATAAAGGTAATCCATTCCTATGACGATCATTCCCTCTTTCTGACGAAGCGCCCCCGCTATGCAGGGCTATTCAAACTGGACATTAAGGACTATAAGGGCTGGGCACGCGGATTGCAGGAATATGGATATGCAACCGACCGGGCTTATGCCAATAAGCTGATCAAGCTGATTGAAGACTATGAGCTGTACCGCTTTGATGCAGTGTCGGGGCCCAGATATATGCCGCGGACGGAAAGCGGGCAGACGGTAAGGTTGCAGCGCGCGGTTTATAAATCCTACGGATTGCTTTATGTCGTTGCGCGTGAGAACGATTCGTTCGCGAAGATCGCTGACGACCTTGGCTTTAAGGAAAAGCACCTGCTCAAATATAACGAGGTTCCGGAAGACTTCCCTTTGCAAAAGGGCGATATCGTTTATCTGGAGAAGAAAAAGAGTAAGGCCGACAAACCTCATTACGACCATGTGGTGCAGATCGGAGAGTCGATGCACAGCATTTCCCAGCGTTACGGCATGAGGATGAAAAGCCTGTATAAGCTGAATAAGAAGGCATTCGACTACATCCCGGAAGAAGGCGATGTGCTAAAACTTAGATAATTCAGGTTAAAGTATTACCTTTGCAGACCAAATGAAAGATAAGCATGAGCGATCAGAGATATAATCTTCGCGGCGTATCCGCTTCCAAAGAGGATGTACATAACGCGATTAAGAATATAGACAAGGGGATTTTTCCTCAGGCATTCTGTAAAATTATTCCGGATGTGCTGGGGGGAGATCCGGCTTATTGCAATATCATGCACGCCGACGGGGCGGGAACAAAATCATCGCTGGCTTATCTGTACTGGAAGGAGACCGGCGACTTGTCGGTCTGGAAAGGCATCGCCCAGGATGCCCTGATTATGAATATAGACGACCTGCTCTGTGTCGGTGCGGTTGATAACATCCTGGTATCCTCTACGATCGGGCGGAATAAACTGCTGATCCCCGGTGAAGTCATTTCTGCGATTATCAACGGTACGGACGAACTGCTGGCCGGATTGCGCGAAATGGGAATCGGTTGCTACGGGACCGGCGGCGAGACGGCGGACGTAGGCGACTTGGTGCGTACCATCATTGTGGACAGTACCGTAACCTGCCGGATGAAGCGGGCAGACGTGATCGACAATGCCCGCATCCAGGGCGGGGATGTGATTGTCGGGCTGTCCTCGTTCGGACAGGCCACGTATGAAAAGGAATATAACGGCGGTATGGGAAGCAACGGGTTGACCTCGGCCCGGCATGATGTGTTTGCCAAGTATCTGGCAGCTAAATACCCGGAGAGCTTTGATGCGGCGGTTCCGGACGAACTGGTATATTCCGGCGGCCTCCGGCTGACGGATCAGATCGAAGAGACGGGCGTCGATGCCGGGAAACTGGTACTATCGTCTACGCGTACATACGCCCCGGTGGTAAAAGTGCTGCTCGACCGCTTGCGCCCTGCTATTCACGGGATGGTGCATTGCTCCGGCGGTGCCCAGACGAAGATCCTGCATTTCGTAAAAAACAAGCGGGTGACGAAGAATAATCTTTTCCCTGTTCCTCCCTTATTCCGCATCATTCAGGAGCAGAGCGGTACGGATTGGAGTGAAATGTACAAAGTGTTCAACATGGGGCACCGGTTTGAGGTTTATCTGGCTCCCGAACACGCCGGTGAAGTGGTCGGGATAGCGAAAAGTTTCGGCATCGATGCCCGGATAGTGGGTTTCGTGGAAGATGCAGGACAGAATGAATTGGTTATCGAAAGTGAAAAAGGTCGCTTTCTCTACGAATAAGGTCGATGGCGGGAAGTACATTAGTAAGCAAGTTGGATGGTTTGGTAAACCGTTTTGAAGAGGTGGGTACGTTGATTGCCGACCCGGCTGTGATTGCCGATATGAAGCGGTTTGTCAAATTGAATAAGGAATACCGTGATTTGGAGAAAATCATGGAGGCGCGAAAAGAATACATCCGGTTGCAACAAGGAATGGACGAGGCGAAAGAACTGATCGACAGCGAACAGGATCCGGAGATGAGGGAGATGGCCCGTGAGGAGCTGGAGCAATGCGCTTCCCGTATCCCGGCTTTGGAGGAAGAGATCAAGCTGTTGCTCGTTCCTGCCGACCCGCAGGATGATAAGAATGCGATCGTAGAGATCCGCGGAGGAACCGGAGGGGACGAGGCGGCGCTTTTTGCCGGCGACCTCTATCGTATGTATGTGAAATATTGTGAGAGCCGGGGCTGGAAGGTCGAACTGACCAGCAGTACGGAGGGTACTTCCGGCGGTTTCAAGGAGATAATCTTTACGGTAAGCGGGGAAGGCGTCTACGGAGTGATGAAATATGAATCCGGCGTCCATCGGGTACAGCGGGTGCCGCAAACGGAAACCCAAGGGCGGGTGCATACCTCTGCCGCCACAGTCGCCGTCCTGCCGGAAGCGGATGAGTTTGACGTTGATATTAAGGAATCGGATATCCGGGTGGATATCTTTTGCGCTTCCGGTCACGGCGGGCAGTCGGTAAATACTACCTATTCGGCGATCCGCCTGGTCCATTTGCCGACGGGAATCACAGTACAATGCCAGGACGAAAAGTCCCAATTGAAGAATAAAGCCAAAGCGATGGCCGAATTGCGTTCGCGTATCTATAATATAGAATACCAGAAATATATGGACGAAATCGCTTCAAAGCGGAAGACAATGGTTTCTTCCGGTGATCGCTCGGCCAAGATCCGTACCTATAACTTTCCGCAGGGACGGGTGACGGATCATCGTATCAATTACACGATTTATAATCTTTCCGCCTTTATGGACGGTGATATCCAAGATTGCCTGGATCACCTGATCGTGGCGGAAAATGCGGAACGATTAAAAGAATCGGAATTATAAACACTCTATTACGGAATGAAGAAAGAATGACAAAGCAGGAATTAATCGAAAATATCAAGAGGAAGGCCTCCTTTCTCTGTGTGGGACTGGATCCTGATATAAAAAAAATACCGGAACATCTGTTAGGAGAAAAAGATCCGGTTTTCACCTTTAATAAAGCGATTATCGACGCAACCGCCGATTATTGCATCGCCTATAAGCCGAACCTTGCCTTTTATGAAAGCCTGGGCGTCCCGGGACTTCTCTCGTTTGAGAAAACGGTCGCTTATTTGCGTGAGAATTATCCGGATCAATTCATCATAGCCGATGCGAAACGCGGCGATATAGGCAATACCTCGGAGATGTATGCGCGGTCGTTTTTCGACCATCTCAAAGTCAATGCCGTTACGGTCGCTCCTTATATGGGCGAAGATAGCGTTAAACCTTTTCTAATCTATCCGGACAGTTGGGTGATTCTGCTGGCTCTGACTTCAAACAAAGGGTCGCGGGATTTCCAGTTTACGGAGGATGCCGGCGGGAAACGGTTGTTTGAGAAGGTAATCCGGAAATCGCAGGAGTGGGCTTCTTCGGAGCAATTGATGTATGTGGTAGGGGCTACGCAGGGAAAGTTGTTTGCGGACATCCGGGAATATGCTCCCGACTATTTTCTCCTGGTTCCCGGCGTGGGAGCACAGGGAGGTAGCTTGAAAGAGGTTGTCGACTATGGTATGAATGCTGAATGCGGCTTGATCGTCAATTCGTCCCGGGCTATTATTTATGCTGACGCGAGTCCCCGTTTCGATGCGGTAGCGAGGGAGAAAGTTTCTGTTATACAGCAGGAAATGTCCACTTGTTTGCGTGAAAAAGGAATTATTTAAGGGAATGCATAGACTTTCCCAATATTTTTCACCAATTTTGCAAACTGACTTTCAAAAAATTCTGGAAGTCTTCTATAATTCAATGCATAATTAAATTTAATGATGGAGTTTTCAGCTCAGCAAATAGCGGATTTTCTACATGGAAAAGTGGTGGGTGATCCGACGGTATCTGTAAATAATTTTTCAAAAATAGAAGAAGGAAAGCGGGGAACGCTTACTTTTTTGGCCAATCCCAAATACGAGCATTTTATATATCAGACGGAAGCAAGCATCGTTCTCGTGAATAATGACTTCGAACCGGCGTCTCCGGTAAAGGCGACTTTGGTAAAAGTTCCCAATGCCTATGTTGCGTTGGCTACCCTGCTCGATCTGGTGGAAAAGACGAAAAGCGTAAAGAAAGGCGCCGACTCTACCGCCTTTATTTCCTCTTCGGCGTCTGTCGGGGAGGATTGTTATATCGGCGCTTTTGCCTATATCGGCGAGGGCGCGAAGATCGGTGCAAACTGTCAGATCTATCCGCACGCCTTTATCGGGGATGGAGCGGTAGTCGGCGACTATACGATTGTTTATCCTCATGTGACGGTCTACCAAGGTTGTAAGGTTGGGAATAACTGTATCCTTCATGCCGGCTCGGTGATCGGCGCCGACGGTTTCGGTTTTGCGCCGGAAGGGGAGGATTACAAGAAGATTCCCCAACTCGGAAATGTAATTTTGGAAGACAATGTGGAGATCGGCGCCAATACGACGGTCGACCGCGCCGTAATGGGTTCGACATTGATCCATAAGGGGGTAAAGTTGGATAATCTGGTTCAGATAGCCCACAATGTGGAAGTCGGGGAGAATACGGTGATGGCGGCACAAGTCGGCATTGCAGGTTCTACCAAGGTCGGGAAACATTGTATGTTCGGCGGACAGGTAGGTTTATCCGGGCATATTGTCATCGGCGATGAGGTGAAGATCGGCGCCCAGTCGGGAGTCATAAAGAACATCAAGCCACAGGATGAGATCTTGGGTTCTCCGGCGATTGATGCCAAAGGATTCTTCCGTTCCAGCGCCGTGTTCGCCCGCCTGCCCGAAATGTACCGCACAATGGGGCAATTGCAGCGTGAGATAGAAGAATTGAAGAAGAGAATAACTAAAGAATAAATAAGAGATATGCAGAAACAAAAAACGCTTGCAACCAGTTTTTCATTGCAAGGAAAAGGTTTGCATACCGGATTGGATATCCATATTACTTTCCGTCCGGCACCGGAAAACCACGGCTATAAGATTAAACGCATCGATTTGGAGGGAACTCCGGTTATTGACGCCTTGGCGGAAAATGTGGTGAATACGCAACGCGGAACCGTCCTGGCGAAAGAAGAAGTACAGGTCAGCACTGTGGAACACGCAATGGCCGCATTATATGCCTGGGAAATAGACAACTGCCTGGTGGAAGTGGACGCGCCCGAATTTCCGATCCTGGACGGCAGTTCCAAATATTTTTCCGAAGAGATTGAAAAAGCCGGTGTTGTAGAGCAGAATGCGCCGAAAGACTTTTACATAGTTAAACATAAGATCGAAGTAAAAGATGAGAAGTCCGGATCTTCCATCGTTATTCTCCCGGACGATAAATTCAGTGTCAACGTCCTGATATCATTCGATTCGCCTGTCTTATCCAACCAATACGCCGTGCTTTCGGATTTGAAAGAATTCCCGAAGGAACTGGCGGCCTCCCGTACTTTTGTTTTTGTTCGCGAAGTGGAGGCTTTATTGCAAAATAACCTGATCAAAGGCGGCGATCTGGATAACGCCATCGTTATTTATGACCAGAAGATTTCCAAGGAATCACTCGATAAGCTGGCCGATATGATGGGATTGCCTCATCAGGATGTCAAGGAATTGGGATATATCAACCACGAACCGTTGGTCTATGTAAACGAACCGGCGCGTCATAAGCTGATCGACGTGATAGGAGACGTTGCCCTGATCGGTAAACCGATTATCGGCCGGATCATTGCAACCCGCCCGGGACATAAGATAAATAACCAGATGGCAAAGCAGATCCGCAAGGATATTAAACAGAACTCCGTTCAGGCGCCTGTCTACCGGATGGGGGAACCGCCTTTGATGGATATCAACCGGATCAAGGAACTGCTGCCTCACCGTTATCCTTTCTTGTTAGTGGATAAAATCATCGAAATCGGCGGAGATTATATCGTAGGGATTAAGAATGTAACGGTAAACGAGCCTTTCTTCCAGGGACATTTCCCCCAGGAGCCTATTATGCCGGGAGTCTTGCTGGTGGAAGCGATGGCACAGGTCGGCGGTCTACTCGTTTTGAATTCGGTTGATGAGCCGGAACGCTATTCTACCTATTTCATGAAGATAGACGGCGTTAAATTCCGTCATAAAATAGTTCCGGGTGACACTCTCGTTTTCCGGTTATCTTTGTTGGCGCCGATCCGGCGGGGGATCTCCACGATGAAAGGATATGTCTTTATCGGTGAAAAAGTGGCTTGTGAAGCCGAATTTATGGCACAAATTATAAAAAACAGATAAGAGATGCACTCAAACTTAGCGGCCATTCATCCGGAAGCACAAATAGGAAAGAATGTGATCATAGACCCGTTTGTGGTCATAGAGAAAGATGTGGTCATTGGTGATCATTGTCATATCCATCCCCACGTCACCATCTTGGATGGTGCGCGTATCGGAAATCATTGTGAGATTCATTCGGGAGCAGTGGTAGCGGGAATTCCCCAGGACCTGAAATTTGCCGGGGAGAAAACGACGGCCGAGATCGGAGACTACACGACCATTCGTGAATGTGCGACGGTTAACCGCGGTACGGCTGCTAAAGGAAGGACTGTCGTAGGGAATGACTGCCTGATTATGGCTTATTCCCACGTGGCACATGACTGTATATTGAAAGATCATATCATCATAGGGAACGCCAGCCAATTGGCTGGAGAGGTAGAAATCGACGATTACGCCATTGTCAGCGGAGGATCGTTGGTCCATCAATTTACCCGCATATCCAAGCATGTAATGATTCAGGGAGGTTCCCGCCTGGGGAAAGACATTCCCCCTTATATTCTGGTCGGACGGGAGCCGATTGTCTACTGCGGCATCAATATTGTCGGGTTGCGCCGTCGGGGATTTACCAACGACCAGGTATTCCTGATCCAGGATATCTACCGTACCCTTTATACGCGTGGGTTGAACATTTCCGACGCCATCCAATGCATCGAAACCGAATACGGCCCCAGTGAAGAAAAGAGCCTGATCCTGGATTTTATCAAAACCTCCAAGCGCGGAATCGTGAGAGGTTCGATTGATGATTGAATCAAAAAAAAGTTATGAAAAAGAGGGTATGTCGTCATAGGCATACCCTCTTTTGGTTGGTTGTGTTATTAATATTTTTACTACTTTTGGGGCAATAAAACAATTGAAAAATGGTATATCGATTTCTCATTCTTTCCGATGAAGTAGACGGATTCAAGCGTGAAATAAAAATTGATTCCGAAGCGACTTTTCTGGATCTGCATCATGCGATCGTTGAGTCGGTGAAATATACTGAAACCCAGATGTGTTCCTTCTTTATCTGTGATGACGACTGGAGCAAACGTACTGAAATTACATTAGTCGACATGGGTTCGCCCTCAGAAGAAGATATTTATTTGATGGAAGAGACCAAGCTGGAAGACCTTTTGGAAGACGAACATCAGAAACTCTTATACGTTTTTGATTACCTGACCGAACGCGCTTTCTTTATCGAACTACGTGAAATAATTACCGGGAAAAACCTTAAGAAGGCAGTTTGCTCCGTATCCGTCGGAGAACCTCCCAAACAGGAACTGTCTTTCGACGAAGCCGATCTGAAGGCCAACAATACGCCTTCCTCTTTAGGCGAAGATTTTTACGGCGACTCCGAATACGATCCCGACGAGCTGGATAAGGAAGGTTTCGAAGGATTAGACGGTCCGATCAGTAATCCGTATGACGATTGATGCCTGCGCTGCTTGTCTTGCTTGGCCCGACCGGGGTAGGAAAGACCGACCTCAGTATTCGACTGGCCGAACATTTCCACAGCCCGATCCTTTCTTCCGACTCCCGGCAGTTCTATGAGGATCTGGTTATCGGTACGGCAGCGCCGACAGAGGAGCAGAAAGGCCGGGTTCCCCATTACCAGGTCGGCTTTCTTAAATTGGATGATTATTACAGCGCCAGCCGATTCGAGGAAGAAGCCTTAACCTTGCTGCAGCAGCTTTTCCAAACCCACCCGGTCGTTCTCCTGACGGGCGGCTCCATGATGTATATTGATGCGGTCTGCATGGGAATCGATGAGATGCCTTCCGTTCCTCCCGCCATCCGGGAGGCAATCTGGAAACAGTTTGAAACGGATGGGCTGGAACCGATTCTGGAAGAGCTTAAGATTGCCGATCCCGTACATTATGAAGAGGTCGACCGGATGAACTATAAGCGTGTGATCCATGCCGTGGAGATCTGCCGGACTACAGGGCGTCCCTACTCCTCATTTCGTACCCGCCAACCCAAGAAGCGTCCGTTTGATATAGTGAAAATCGGCCTTACCCGCGACCGGGAGGAGCTCTGCGACCGCATCAACCGCCGCGTCGACCAAATGATGGCGGAAGGCTTGCTGGAGGAGGCACGGCACGTCTATCCCTTCCGCCATCTGAACTCATTGAATACGGTAGGCTATAAAGAACTATTCAAATACCTTGACGGAGAATGGACGCTGGACTTTGCCGTGGAAAAAATAAAGCGGAATACCCGCGTCTATGCCCGCAAGCAAATGACCTGGTTCAAGCGGGATCAGGAAATCACTTGGTTCCATCCCGACCGGACCGACTCTATTCTTTCCTATATCGAAAACCGCCTCGGGAATCGGTAAATACCCAAACGTTTCTCTTTTTAGCCGATCTTGTCAATCAATCGTAAGAAGACAGTATCTCCTTATACTGATTTTTATATTTATTTTATTGCTTGTAATACATCCGATTATTTGCTCAACAACTCTTCCACGACCTGCGGATAATGCAGGTATTCCAGAACGTGGACCTTTTGGGCGACATCCTCCGCCGTATCGGTGGGTAACACCGGGCAGACAGACTGGAAAATAACCTCTCCTTCGTCATAATGCGGATTGACATAATGGATCGTGATTCCGGTCTCTTTCTCACCGGCAGCCACCACAGCCTCATGTACGTGCATTCCGTACATTCCTTTTCCTCCGAATTTCGGTAGCAAAGCCGGATGAATATTGATGATCCGGTTCGGATAAGCCTCCAGCAAAGGGTAGGCAATCTTATTCATGAATCCGGCAAGAATGATATAATCCACGTGGTATTCAGTCAGTTTTCTCAAAATCGGAGCACCTTCGACAAATTCATCGCGTGAAAAGGCGAAAGAGGGAACCCCAAGGCGGTTTACCCGCTCGTGTACGCCGGCTTTCCGGTTGTTGGAAAGTACGACCGCTACTTTAACTGACTTGTTGCCAGAGAAATATTTTACAAAATTCTCTGCGTTTGTTCCCGATCCGGAAGCGAAAATGGCAATATTCTTCATGCTTTTGATGTTTAAATGCACAAGAAAAGACGAAATGTGCAAGTTTTCGTGTTTTTTACCCCTTTTTATTTGTATTGTAACGTAAAAATTGCTTTTCTTTGCACTGCAAATTTATAAAGTAATACGAATTTATTTATTAATCTAAATTTAAAAGTTATGTCTGAAGTTGCATCTAAAGTAAAAGCGATCATCGTTGATAAACTAAGTGTAGAAGAATCCGAAGTAACAAACGAAGCGAGCTTTACAAATGATTTAGGAGCAGACTCTCTTGACACTGTGGAATTGATCATGGAATTTGAAAAAGAATTCGGAATCTCTATCCCGGACGATCAAGCTGAAAAAATTTCAACCGTAGGAGATGCTATTGCTTATATAGAAGCTAATACGAAGTAAATCCGTTCTAAATTAAGGTATGGAATTAAAAAGAGTAGTAGTAACAGGTCTTGGAGCCATTACTCCCTTAGGCAATACCCTCCCGGAAACCTGGGAGAACTTGGTTAATGGAAAAAGTGGAGCGGGGCCTATTACTCGTTTCGATGCATCTAAATTTAAGACTCAGTTCGCTTGCGAAGTAAAAGGTTTTGATCCGTTGCAGTATTTTGATCGTAAAGAAGCGCGTAAGTTCGATCTTTATGCTCAATTTGCAATGGTTTCGGCTATGGAAGCAATGGCGGACTCTCATTTAGATCTGGAGAATGAAAACAAAGATCGTATCGGCGTGATCTTTGCCGCCGGAATCGGGGGGATTCATTCCTTTGAAGAAGAGGTAATGGGGTATGATCCGGAAAGAGGCCCGCGCTTCAGCCCGTTCTTTATCCCTAAAATCATAGCCGATATCGCAGCCGGCCATATTTCAATGAAATACGGATTACGGGGTCCGAACTTTGCGACGGTATCCGCCTGTGCATCTTCTACCAATGCTGTTTACGATGCGTTCAACTATATACGTCTGGGAAAAGCTAACGCCATTCTCGCAGGAGGCGCCGAAGCTGCAGTTACAATTGTAGGTGTCGGCGGTTTTAATGCAATGAATGCACTATCGACCCGCAACGATTCGCCGGAGACGGCCTCGCGGCCGTTCAGCGCAAGTCGCGACGGATTCGTAATGGGTGAAGGAGCCGCTTGTCTGGTTCTGGAAGAGCTGGAGCATGCGTTGGCACGCGGAGCGAGGATTTATGCCGAGGTTGCCGGGGGCGGTTTATCCGCAGACGCTTATCACCTGACTGCTTCCCATCCGGAAGGCTTGGGTGCGCGGTTGGTAATGCTCAACGCCTTGGAAGATGCCGAACTGAAGCCTGAGGATATTGACTATATCAATGTACATGGAACGTCGACTCCGGTAGGAGACCTTTCGGAAGTCAAGGCAATCAAGGATGTCTTCGGAGAACAGGCCTACAAGCTGAATATCAGTTCTACTAAGTCAATGACCGGCCACTTACTGGGCGCTGCCGGCGCGATCGAAGCGGCTGCTTCCGTCTTGGCGGTTCAGAATGACATTATTCCTCCGACGATTAACCACGCTGAGGATGACAAGGATGCGGAAATCGATTATCAATTGAACTTTACATTTAATAAGGCACAAAAGCGTGAGGTTAGAGCGGCTCTGTCGAATACTTTCGGTTTCGGTGGGCATAATGCCAGCGTGATTGTCAAAAAATTCAAGAAATAGAGAGAACGTGTTTGCCCGATTATATAAGAAAATAAGGCTCTTTTTGGTAAGAAAGAAAGAGCCTTATTTGTCTTTTTATAGGATTTTGGGATTTTATCCCACTAACATCGAACTATATGAACAAGCCATTCACCATCGCTCTTCTTCCGTAGGAAATACCGAAGGAGGATTCCGGAAAAACAATGAGCGGCTTGAATTCCTGGGTGATGCGGTGCTTGGTGCGATTGTCGCAGATATCGTATATAAGCGTTTTCCCCGTAAAAAGGAAGGGTTCCTTACCAACACACGTTCCAAAATTGTCCAACGCGAAAGCCTGAACCGCATGGCGACCCAGATCGGATTGGATAAGCTGATCGTCTATTCGGCACGGACGAGCGCGCATAACAACTACATGTTTGGCAATGCACTGGAAGCCGTGATCGGGGCAGTCTACCTGGATCAGGGGTATGGCGTCTGCTACCGGTTTGTGAAAGAGAAATTGCTGGATCAATATATCAATCTGGAAGCCACTGCCCGCAAAGAGGTCAATTTCAAGTCGATCTTAATCGAATGGAGCCAGAAAAATAAGTTGGAAATCGCCTTCAATCTGATCGAATCATATTCTGATCATGAGGGAAATCCTGTCTTCCAGACCGGAGTTGCGCTTCTTGGCCAGCAAATCGGAATAGGGGTGGGATATACCAAGAAAGAGTCCCAGCAACATGCGGCAAAGATGGCGATCCGTAAGCTCCGGACCGACAAAGACTTCCAGCTTTATATCTCTGAACTGAAAAAGAGCCTGAACGAAGGTTCAAACCAAGCCACGACAGAGAATGATTATGATGAACTGCCCGAAGAAACGGAAAATAGCAAAAGTTCCGCCGAAAAAGAAAATGACGAAAGAAGGGAGCTTAATGTCCGAAATTAATTCCCATTCTTTCTCCTTGGCGGATCAGATCATGTTCCGGAGTAACAACTTTTAATTTTCCTCCTACTTCGGATAAGGCGACGGAGGCCACTTCATCTCCCCGCATACAAACCATTTTCCCGAACTCCTTATTCGCGATCAGCTCGGCGGCGTGACCGCCCAGGCGAGTGGCCAGGTTCCGGTCAAAAGGAGAGGGGTTTCCCCCGCGTTGGATATATCCTAAGACGGTATCCCTCGTTTCTATCCCGGTTCCTTCGGCAATGGCCTGGGTGATATAACTGCTGGGATGCGGGGATTTCTCCCCGATATCGATTCCTTCAGCCACTACGACGATGGAATAGGGCTTTCCCCGGTGAGCCCGGTCGAGGATGGCTTCATTCACTTTGTTGATATCAAAACCCAATTCCGGCAGCAGAATTACGTCCGCTCCGCCTGCCATCCCGGCATATAAGGCAATCCATCCCGCATGATGACCCATGACTTCCACTACCATCACCCGCTTATGGGAGCTCGCTGTCGAGTGGAGCCGGTCAATTGCATCAGTCGCAATACCGACTGCCGTATCGAAGCCGAAAGTAATATCGGTTCCCCAGACATCATTATCAATTGTTTTGGGTACTCCGATGATGTTGAATCCCATGCCGGATAACCGGCTGGCTGTTTTCTGCGTTCCGTTTCCTCCGATACAGACCAGGCAATCCAACCCTAAATCCCGGTAAGTCTCGTAAATCTTCTGTGGTTTGTCTCCGTCGGAATCTTCCAATATTTTCCGGAAAGGTTTTTCGCGCGAAGTACCCAGAATCGTTCCTCCCAGGTTTAAGATACCGGAGAGACTTCGTTCGGTCAGTGCTTCGACGTCTTTATTCAGCAGGCCGATGAAGCCGCTATGGATTCCTATCACCTCCATCCCGTAATGCATGATGGCTGTTTTTCCCACCCCGCGGATGGTCGCATTGATACCCGGACAATCTCCTCCGGAAGTAAGAATTCCTATCTTCATGGTAACCATATTTTAGTAACGACAAATATAAAAATAAAAAGAGAATGCATACATTTGTATTCTACAATATTGACTGAAGGAATGATAAAAAAAATAGTGTCCTCCCTTTTTCTCGAAAGGCTAAAGGAGATTGAAAGGTATGGACAATCGGCGGATGAGATTCAATGGACACAATTGAAAGGGTTGCTCCGGCAGGCAGCCGCGACAGAATGGGGAGAGCGGTATCGGTTTAAGGACATACGAAGCTATCGGGAGTATGCCGAACAGGTTCCTCTGCAGACCTATGAAGATCTTAAGCCTTTTATCGGAAGAATGATCAATGGAGAGAAGAACGTTTTATGGCCTTTTGCCGTTAAATGGTATGCAAAAAGCAGCGGGACAACAAATGATAAGAGCAAGTTCATTCCTGTGACAAAGGATAACCTGAAGAAGGCGCATTATCAAGGCGGTTTCGATACTCTCGCGCTTTATTTTAAGAATTATCCGGACAGCCGTTTCCTTTTCCGTAAGAGCCTGGTGCTTGGGGGAAGCCATAGTCCGTCTCCGCTCAATAAGAAATCCCATTACGGCGATTTGTCTGCCGTCATGCTGCAAAAACTGAATCCTTTGGTGGATCTGGTGCGCGTCCCGTCAAAAAAGATCATCCTGATGGGCGAATGGGAAAGTAAGTTGCAGGCAATTGTGGAGCACGTATGGAATAAGGATGTCAGTAATCTGGCAGGCATCCCTTCCTGGATGCTGACCTTAATCCGACGGGTTTTGGAAAAGACCGGAAAGGAGTCTTTATTGGAAGTCTGGCCGAATCTGGAGGTCTTCTTCCACGGAGGGATCAGTTTTGAACCTTACCGGGAGCAATACCGGACATTGATTCCTTCGGAGCGGATGCATTATATGGAAACATATAATGCATCGGAGGGTTTTTTCGGCATACAGGACGATCCGAAAGATCAAAGTATGTTGCTGATGATCGATTATCAGACATTCTATGAATTTATCCCGATGAAAGAATTAGGAGAGGAACATCCTACGGTTCTTCCTCTGGAAGCCGTAGAGCCGGGTGTGAACTATGTAATGCTGATCAGTACATCGGGAGGTCTTTGGCGTTATCAAATCGGAGATACAATCCGCTTTACCTCTTGTTTCCCTCATAAATTTGTCATTACAGGCCGAACGAAGAGTTTTATCAATGCCTTTGGAGAGGAATTAATGGTTGATAATGCAGACAAAGGAATTAGCGAAGCCTGTTCTCAAACCGGGGCCAAAGTAAAAGAGTATACGGTGGCTCCATTGTTTTTGTTAGATCGGGCGAAAGGGCGCCATCAGTGGCTTATTGAATTTGAGGTGTTTCCATCTTCCTTGGAAGAATTCGCCACGGTGTTGGATCAAGCCCTTCAACGACTGAATTCGGACTATGAAGCCAAGCGATATAAAGAGATCTCCCTACAGCCTCTGGAGCTTATCCCGGCCCGTAACGGAGTGTTTTACGAATGGCTGGAGCAACGGGGGAAACTTGGTGGACAGCATAAAATTCCCCGCCTGAACAACGATCGTACCATCCTGGATGAATTGCTGAGCATGAATGTCCATCCTGAGTCCTAAATGATATATTGGACCAAAATAGAAAGAGGGATACCCGAAAGGGCATCCCTCTTTCCTTATTGTTCTTCGGATTATAAATCAGTAATGGGCTTGAATTTCGGAACCAGGCCTTTCATCACGAACCAACCGATAAGGTAAGCAATTGCACAGAATGAAAAGACAATCGTATATCCGGGCGTCTTGCTTCCCCATTCAACCAAGCTATAGTCAAAGAGCATACCACTGGATTTCTGGATGAAGACGGAGCCGATACCACCGGCCATACCGCCGATCCCCGTAATGGTTGCAATGGCTTTCTTCGGGAACATGTCTCCTACCGTAGAGAAGATGTTGGCCGACCAAGCCTGATGGGCCGAGCCTCCGATACCAATCATCAATACAGGTATCCAATATCCGTAATTTCCCATAAAGGACAAGTGCCCTAAAGGTTGTGCCAATAATACGACCAGAGGGAATAAAGCGATGATCAGCATGGCTTTCATACGCCCGGCATAGGGATCCAATCCCTTATTAATGAAAAAGGTAGGAAACTTTCCGCCGAAAATGGAACCGAACACAGTCAACGTATAGAGGACGCCGATCGGAAGGGCTATCTCGGTAATTTCCATATTGTATTCCGCCTTGAGGTAAGCCGGAGTCCAGAATAGGAAGAACCACCAGACACCGTCCGTCATGAACTTGCCGAAGGCAAACGACCAGGTCTGTTTGTATTTGAAGCATTGGGCAAAAGATACTTTTTCTGCTGTTTTATCTTCGCTGACAATTTCGTCCTTGTAATCCTGATTGATATATTTCCGTTCCGCATCATTCATCAAATTGTTATTCTCAGGCGACTTGTAAAGAAGCAGCCAGAAAATCATCCAGATGAATCCGGTGGCGCCTACAACGATAAAGGCCATCTCCCATCCCCAGGCCTGAGCCATAAAAGGTACGGTCAACGGAGCTAAAATAGCACCGATATTTGCTCCCGAGTTGAAGATTCCGGTTGCGAAAGCGCGGTCACGTTTGGGAAAATATTCGGCTGTCGCCTTGATGGCCGCCGGGAAGTTTCCGGCTTCTCCCAAGGCAAGGAGACAGCGGGCGATGACAAACGTGACAATACTTACCAGGCTGATTGTCGCGACGACCTCCGGGTCAGTTGCGTTACGAAGGGCGGAGGCGTCGGGTAGGTTGACTACTTTCTCCGTCAGAATTCCGCATACCGCATGTATGCAGGCTGCCGCCGACCAAACGCCGATCGCGATGGCATATCCTTTCTTGGTTCCCAATTTGTCGATGAATCGGCCGGCAAAAAGCATGCAGAAGGCATAGGCGAAAGAGAAGACTGCCGTAATGGTTCCGTAATCACTGTCCGTCCAATGGAATTCTTCTTCCAATACGGGTTGAAGCAGGGATAATACCTGGCGGTCCAGATAGTTGATTGTCGTAGCAAAAAAGAGTAACGCACAGATGGTCCATCTGTAGTTCGTCATTTTCTCATTTATTGTTTTTATTGCATTCATGGTTTTTCGCTTTAATAGGGTTCTTATTTTGGTTGTTTCCCAATGTATGCCAAAATACCACCATCTACGTAAAGCACATGACCATTAACAAAATTAGAAGCATCGGATGCCAGGAATACGGCGGGTCCTTGCAGATCTTCAGGCGTCCCCCAACGGGCAGCCGGAGTTTTGGCGATAATAAAGGAATCGAAAGGATGACGGGAGCCGTCCGGTTGGATTTCGCGGAGCGGAGCGGTCTGGGGTGTTGCGATATAACCCGGTCCGATTCCGTTGCATTGGATGTTGAATTCTCCGTACTCGGAAGCGATGTTGCGGGTCAGCATCTTTAAACCACCCTTGGCAGCTGCATAGGCCGAAACCGTCTCACGACCCAACTCGCTCATCATGGAACAGATGTTGATGATTTTGCCGTGTCCTTTTTTGATCATACCTGGGATGACCGTCTTGGATACGATGAACGGTGCGTTCAGGTCTACATCGATTACCTGGCGGAATTCAGCGGCAGACATTTCGACCATCGGGATACGCTTGATGATTCCTGCATTGTTTACCAGGATATCGATAACTCCCACTTCTTTTTCGATCCGGGCAACCAATGCCTGAACCGCTTCTTCATTGGTTACATCACATACATAACCGTGCGCACGGATACCCTCCGCTTTGTATGCCTCAATCCCTTTATCAACCAGTTCTTGTTTGATATCGTTGAACACTACGGTTGCACCCGCTTTGTGGAATGCCGTTGCAATGGCAAAGCCAATGCCGTAGGAAGCTCCTGTTATAAGGGCTACTTTACCGGCTAATGAAAATTGATTCTCCATTTCTTATTTTTGTTTTTAATTTATAATATACAAAGTATGCTTTAACGGGATACACGGCCGGAGCCGTCTCCTTTCAACAGGTTTTCTACTTCGGAAACCGTCACCAGGTTGAAGTCTCCGTAGATGGTATGCTTCAGGCAGGAAGCCGCCACAGCAAAATCCAGGGCTTTCTGGTCGTCTTCCGGATACGTGATCAATCCGTAGATCAGTCCGCCCATAAAGGAATCTCCTCCTCCTACCCGGTCTACGATATGGGTAATATCGTATCTTCTCGATTGATAGAGCTTGCCGGAATAGAGGACGCCTCCCCAGGTGTTATGATTCGCATTGATAGAGCCACGCAAGGTAATGATTACCTTCTTTGCCCTCGGGAAACGTTTCTGCAACTGGGTACATACAGATTCGAATTCGGCGGCATTCACTTCCCCTCCGGTGTGTGCCACGTCGAATCCTTCCGGTTTGATACCGAAAACCTTCTCCGCATCTTCTTCGTTGCCTAAGATCACATCGCAACCCTCCGTCAATGCCGGCATGATTTCGGCCGCTGTTTTTCCGTATTTCCACAAGTTTTTACGATAGTTCAGATCCGTGGAAACGGTTACGCCCAGTTCGTTGGCTATCCGGATCGCTTCCAGGCAGGCGTCCGCCGCTCCCTGGGATAGCGCGGGAGTGATGCCGGTCCAATGGAACCATTGCGCGTCCTTAAAAACCTCTTTCCAATCCACCATTCCCGGTTGGATTTGGGCAATCGCAGAATTGGCGCGGTCATATACTACTTTCGATGCACGGGCTACAGCTCCTGTTTCAAGAAAGTAAATACCTACCCGGTCGCCTCCTCTGATCACCCTGTTAACGCCCACACCGTACTTTCTTAATTCGGACAAGCACCAGTCTGCGATATCATTCTTCGGCAGGCGGGTTACAAACTCGGTGGGTATTCCATAATTGGACAAGGATACGGCTACATTAGCTTCTCCGCCTCCAAAGGTGGCGTTTAGATTTGTCGACTGTATAAATCGTTGGTATCCGGGAGTTGCCAAGCGCAACATAATTTCCCCGAAAGTGACTACTTTTTTCATTCTTTCCGTTTATTCTTTAGAGTTTTTATTTGAATGGGTATCTAAAAGGTTGCTTAATTGAATGTAACGATAAGCGGCTGCTTCAAGGCTTTTGAGAAATTCGCGACATGTTTCTGGAAATCGGCAATTGTAGGGAATCCGAATTTTTCCCAACCGTAACCGGTATAGTAGGTAACCGGCTTATTCGGCTGATAGGTCGTAAGGCCCAATATGTGCGTATGCGTCTCTTTCTTCTTTGAAATAGGATTCAACACCTCGTAGGTATTGATAACCGTACTGTCGACAGGAGTCGGGAAAACCAATCCGACGAAGACGCTTCCCGCCTTTTCGCCCGGTTCCAGGTAGACAATATAATCTTTTTCCGGCGAAACGAGGATGGAATCGTTCTTTTCCCGTTTGACAATACCGGCTGCCACCGGAGTCGGTTCGCTAACCCCCAACTGTTCTGTTACTTTCGTCAACTGGGAGCCGGCGTCGAGAGAAAATATGCGTATTTCGCTGATGCTTTTCCCATTGACGTCGAAACTGTTGTAGGTCAACTTGAAGGTAGTGCGGAGCGGCCCGTTTTCCAGCAGCTCCTGGGAGGCAAAGTTTTCGTTCAACCATAATTTTCCGTTTACAAACGGAGCCATGGCGCCGGCGCCTAATGTACGTCCGACTTTATAGTCGTCCAATCCTTCCCCCCGGTCTTCGTGATAAGAGGCTACTTTAGCCAGATCGTCCTTATACCATTTGTCGATGATCAGGTTGTTTGTCCGTTTATACCAAAGGTCGATTCCGTTACTCGGTCCGTCGATTTCGACAAGGGCCGGCCCGTAGATGCGGAATGCTACCCGGTCGTTCTCCCACGCGAAATCGTCTTTACGTTCTTTGATGAAGCGTGCATACGTCTTGGCAGGGAATTCTTGGTATGTTCCTGCGCTGATAGCATAGGTCGCTGTTTCATTCGCTTTGACTCCCGAAGGGAAAATCAGTGTCCTGTCGAAAGTAACCTGTGAAGGGACGACTTCGCCCGCGCTGTTCTTTACTACATACACCTGGCTGTCTGTCAAGGCCAGCTTATTACTCAAGCTATCCAGCGGGATGGCTGTCAATTCTTCCGTCCGGTCGAAATCACTCGGATTGGCAATGGTTATTTTTACCTCTTTGGATGCTTTCGTGCAAGAGGCGAATAATAACGCGGCAAATGCGAAATAAATTAGTTTTTTCATCTTGTTATTTCATTTAGAACTTGGTTCTTATCTTAATTTGTCCGCCGTGAAAGTGTCCATATCGTCATAATCAAGGTTCTCCCCGCACATGGCCCAGATAAAGGTATAATTGCTGGTGCCGGCGGCTGAGTGGATAGACCAGGAGGGAGAAATCACGGCTTGTTCGTTCGCCATGAAGATATGGCGGGTTTCCTGGGGTTGTCCCATAAAATGGCAGACGGCCTGTTCTTTCGGTACTTTAAAATAGAAGTAAGCTTCCATCCGGCGGGAGTGGGTATGCGGAGGCATGGTGTTCCATACGCTTCCCTCCTTGAGTTCCGTTACGCCCATTTGCAGTTGGCAGCAAGGTACGATTTCGTTGAGTATAATCTGGTTCAGCAGCCGTTCGTTGGCCGTCGCCTTCGATCCCAAATCACGCGTACGGCGCATGGATGCTGTTATCTGGGTAGTCGGATAGGCCTTATGGGCCGGTGAAGATGCGAAATAATATTTGGCTGGCCGGGAAGGGTCATTGCTTTTAAAGATCACTTCTTTTGAGCCTCGTCCTATATAGACGGCGTCTTTAAATGTCATCGGGTAATCGGTTCCGTCGACCGTTACGACACCTTCGCCTTCAATGCAAATGATACCCGCTTCGCGTCTTTCGCAGAAATATTCCGAGCGGATCAAATCGACGGTCTCCAGTTTTAACGCCTCGTTTACGGGGAGGGCCCCGCCGATGATAAGACGGTCGTTATGGGTGTAGGTCATTAATACCGTATCGGCTTCAAATAGTTTTTCTACTAAAAATTCTTTGCGGAGTTGTGCCGTGTCATAGTGTTTTACATCATCAGGATGGGTTCCCCAACGTTCTTCGATAAAAGTTTTCATATCAATGTGTTTTTAATATTTCTGAAATAAGAGTTCCGATAAAATTATAAAATCCAGATGTTCGAAAGTTAATAAATGCAGGGTAATAAAACTATATCACTTGCATTTTTTAATGATTCTTCCCTTTTTTCTGTTATTTAAGCATACAAAAATTTATTACAGACAAAGGTACCGTTCTTTTTTCTAAGATGCAATAAGTGGATAATCCATTCGTTATTATTTCGTATTAAGCAAGATTTTATCCGGAATGCGTGTTCATATACCTGTTTATATCGTTTTTCTGTTTTTTGTCTCCTTGCTTTTTTCCTGTAAATCGGCCAAACTGGCGGATGCGGAAGAAAAGCAACGGATCGGGGAATACTATGAGGCGGCGGAAATCTACCGGAAAGTGTATTCTAAGACGAAACCGGATAAACGTGACTTGCGGGGTTATATTGCCTTCCGGATGGGAGAATGCAACCGGCGGATCAATAATACCGGGCGGGCGGCCACGGCTTTCATGAACGCGCTGCGTTACGAATATCCGGATAGTCTGGTGCATCTGCGGATCGGGCAGGTTTACCAGCAGACCGGGCAGTATGCAAACGCCATCCAAGCTTATCGTAAGTTCCTTGAATTCAATCCGTCCAGCCAGCTGGCGCTCAATGGGATCAAAGGATGCGAACTGGCGCCTGGGTTGAGAGAGAGAATTTCTTATTATCAGGTCCGTAAGATGGATCTCTTCAATTCCCGCCGTGGGGAGTTCAGCCCGATGCTTTACGGGGAAAAATACGATCAGCTTTATTTCGCTTCTTCCCGCGGAAAAGCGAACCGCGATTCCCTCAGCGCCATCACAGGCGTAAAGAACAATGATTTCTATTTGGCCAAGAAGGATGAAAAAGGTGCCTGGCAGCGTCCGGAAGAAATGGAAGACCCGGTCAATACTGATTTCGACGAGGGAACACCGTCTTTCTCCAAAGACGGTAATACGATGTATTATACGTATTGTGCGCAAGATCCGATGGGGTCGCGTACGGCGGAAATCTATATTTCTACCCGCAGCGGCGCCCAGTGGGGAGCCGGTACGCGGGCCTCAATTGTGAAGGACTCGGTTACTCCCTTGGCGCACCCCACAGTTTCTCCGGACGGGAAATATCTCTATTATGTTTCCGAAACGGTTGGCGGGGAGGGGGGCAAAGACCTTTATCGTTCTCGCTTGGTCGGAGGAAGCGATTTCGGACCGATGGAAAATCTGGGCCCGGCCATTAATACCGAGGGAGACGAAATGTTCCCTTATGTACGCGACTCGGTGACGCTCTATTTTTCTTCGAACGGGCATCCCGGCATGGGAGGATTGGATCTGTTCAAGGCAACGTTGGACAGTCTCGGCCAATGGCATGTTGAAAACATGGGAGTGCCGTTCAATTCGCCGGGGGACGATTTCGGAATTACTTTTGAAGGGGAAAGGGAGCGTGGCTTCTTTTCCTCCAATCGCAATGACGCACGCGGATACGACCATATTTATTCCTTCGAACGCCCTACGGTTACGATCTATATTGAAGGGGTTGTTTCGGATGTGGAAGAAGAGCCGATTGAAAACGCAACCGTCCGGATTGTCGGTAAAGACGGACTGAATGTCAAAACGATGACGAAAGTGGACGGGACCTACCGGGTAGAGCTGGAACGTGATATCCGGTATGTCATGATGGCGAGTGCCCCTAATTTCCTGAACCAGAATTTTGAACTCGTTACCGGCCCCGAGGAGAAAAATGAAACCTATTACGTTGATTTCTTTCTTTCGCCGGTCAATAAGCCGGTTGTGGTGGAGAACATCTTTTATGATTTCGACAAGGCGACCCTGCGCCCGGAATCCAAAAAGGCGCTGGACCTGTTGATTAAGGTCCTGAACGAAAACCCGAATGTAACCATCGAGCTTGGTGCACATGCCGACCGCAAAGGTTCGGAGAAATACAATGAAGATCTGGCGCAACGGCGGGCACAATCGGTCGTCGACTACCTGATCGCCTCCGGAATCGATACCAAGCGCCTTACTGCCAAAGGTTACGGTAAGACCATCCCCAAGACGGTCACCAAGAAACTGGCCGCCGACCATCCGTTCCTGAAGGAAGGGCAAGCGCTTACGGAAGAATTTATCCTCACCCTTCCACCCGAGCAGCAGACGATAGCCGACCAGATCAACCGCCGTACCGAATTCAAGGTGACCGGCCTTAATTATAATCTTTTCTGAAATAAAATAATTCAGACAACCTAATTGTCTTTTTATTCACTGCCAATCTCTTTGTTTTGCTAAAAAGCCTTTATTATTGAGATTGTTTGCCGGAATAATTGTACTTTCGCAGCAATTTGTAAAAATTACGGAAGAAATGCCGTAAAACGAGTATTCACTTAAAATTTTTATCATGGACGAAGGCCCGTATCCGAATTACAGAGAGAATGGAGTATTAATATTAATGACTCTATAGGGAGGCCTTGCAGTCTCCTTATAGAACTAAAATCGTAAGGAGATTGTAACATGAATGAAATTAGAAATCGTCTTCAACAACTGATTGAAGATAGAAACTGGATAGATCTTAAACTCGAACTAGTTAATCTTGAACCTTTCCAGATTGCCGAGTTAATTGATAATTTACCCAAATCCGATCTGATCCTTTTCTTTCGCCTGCTTTCACGTAAGCAGGCTAAGGAGGTCTTTCAACATCTTTCGCATGACGAACAGGAAGATGTGATTGAAGGCATGGCGGCTAATGTGAATATGCTGACCGGCTTGTTAAATGATTTGGATCCGGACGACCGTACCGCCTTTTTTGAAGAACTCCCCGGAAAGGTGAGCCAACGGTTGATGCAAATGCTGTCGAAGAAAGAGCATGAGATCACCACTCAACTATTAGGTTATCCGAAAGATAGTATCGGGCGTTTGATGACACCCGAATATGTAGCTGTCAGGCCTTTTTTTACGGTTCAGAAGGGCTTGGATCATATCCGGAAATTCGGGCGGGATTCCGAAACGCTGAATGTGATTTATGTAGTGGACGAGAATTGGAAATTAATCGATGACATACGTATCGAGGAAATTATCCTGGCCTTACCAGAACAGAAGATTTCCGAACTCTGTGATAATCGTTTTATCTCACTCAATGTTTATGATGATCAGGAGGTGGCTGTCAAGATCTTTGCCGACCATGACCGCGTCGCCTTGCCGGTAACCGATACCGACGGAACACTGCTTGGGATTGTGACTGTCGATGATGTGATTGACGTACAACAGAAGGAAAGTACCGAAGACTTCCAGAAATTCGGTGGTACGGAAGGAATCGATCTGTCATATACCAAAGTTCCCCTGTGGGAAATGGTGAAAAAACGGGCCGGGTGGTTGGTCGTTTTATTCCTGAGTGAAATGCTCACCGCCTCTGCGATGGGACATTACGAGGAGGAAATTTCCAAAGCGGTTGTTTTGGCCCTGTTCGTTCCTTTGATTATATCGAGTGGAGGTAATTCAGGTTCGCAGGCAGCCAGTTTGATTATCCGTTCATTGGCCTTGAAAGAGCTGAGGTTAAAGAACTGGTGGTATGTCATGCGAAAGGAGATTTTTTCCGGACTAATGTTAGGAGCCATCCTCGGATGTATCGGATTCATCCGGATATTTATCTGGCAGGAGAGCGGGCTTTACGATTACGGTCAATTTTGGGTTTGGATTGGGATTAGCGTGGCTGTCTCCCTGGTCTTGATTGTTCTCTGGGGAACACTTTCCGGCTCCATGATTCCGTTTCTGCTGAAGAAAATAGGATTAGACCCGGCCACAGCCTCCGCCCCTTTTGTCGCCACCTTGGTTGATGTAACGGGATTAATCATCTATTTTACGGTTGCTGGTCTGTTTTTAAGCGGAAAGTTGCTTTGATCCGATGTGATACCGTAGGCTGTGATAGGAGCAAAAAGACCCGGTATGTAAAAGTGTAGGGCTTTTTCTCCTTTTTGGGTAATTTCTTTAGCCTATTTGGTTTAATTACTAATGTGTCTAACCTTCCAATTAAATAATAATCCGAGAATCTAACGGGACACGAGTGATAAAAAAGGCCTCTATTTTCGTACGGTAAACAAATGTTTACTATCTTTGAAACATCGCAATTAAAATGATTCGGAATGTTGAACGAAGAAGAGCGGAAAGAGTTAGAAGCTCTGGTAGAACACGAAAAAAGGAATCTTCTGTTCTATGTTTTAATGCACGATCGCCTTGTTGCAAGCGGATTATTAGAAAGTGAGTTTGAAAGTCAAATTAATTTTCACCTTGATAGGTTAATTGATTTACTTTCCAAACTGAAAAAATAATTATAAAAAGAATTGGATTATGACCGAGGCAGAAAAATTGGAAGCTCTACGGCTTGAATTCGTATCTTCCGAAAATATAGATATGGAGGCTTTCACCCGGAAGATAGATCAAGAGATCGCTTCAAAAAATGAAGTAGAACGGAAGCAGTTTATCGACGCTTTTAACGTAGAATCAAAAGCTGCCGTTGAACGGGCAGAGAAAATAGGTAGATATGTAGATATAAAGGTAAAATTGGCGGACATCCTGGATATTGTTTCCATGTCTTATATTGCTGAGAAGTATTTTAAGAAAAGTCGTTCCTGGTTTTCCCAACGCTTGAATAATCATAAAAGAAATGGTATTCCGGTATCGTTTACCGATGAAGAATTGGATATTTTATCTAATGCTTTGGATGATATCGGGCAGAAACTTAGAAATGTAGCACGTTCAATAGCCTGATATGCTTTTGAATCGAATTGCCCTGGTTTCGGCCGCGGCTTTTTGTTTTATATTTTTTAAGAGAGAGTATTTAGAGTGGCAAGTGTGAAATCCGGGCATCAGTATATAGCGGGCATCAATAATAGAAAGAGCATATGGAAAGTGGTGGAAAGGAGAATTGGGTCGATTATTTAAAAAATATTATAATAATGAAGGTAAGTCATTTCAAAATAATTCCAGTTGCTGATAAGGAGTGCTTACAGGCTTCTCTTTTTTACCTTGAAAAAGCTCCATTTGACCGAATTGCTTATCTGTAATGCACAGTATTCCTACTTGCCCTAAAGGGGGAAGATTCTTTTTCACTCGTTTGATATGCACATCCGCATTTTCGCGGCTTGCACAATGACGTAGATAGATAGAGAACTGGAACATGGTAAATCCATCTTCAATCAACCTTTTCCGAAAATCGGAGTACGCCTTCTTTTCCTTTCTGGTCTCGGTCGGCAAATCGAAAAATACAAGAACCCACATGATCCTATATTCACTAAAACGTTCCACTTTATTCAAAAATCGGATATGAAATTTTTCTCATCTCACCGCTAAAGCATTTAGCCAATGAAGCAGTAGTTTGGCTTACGGCAATCATCAGTGGACTGCGCTGTCCGTTTATCATCACATCCATGACTGGAATATTAAGAAGTTTGGTTTTCAGAGATGTGCTCAATTCTGAAATATCCTCGTTACTGTCGAAAAGTTCAAGCACTAATTTGTCGACGAACGGTCTGTATGGTTCCATAATATCGTCGGCAAGGCAGTAGGCGTTGTAGCGGTTGTGGTGATGGATGCCCAATGTTGGTAAAAGTCCGGTACCGACTAAGGCACGGGCGACGATGGCCCGGAGAATCGCATAGCCATAATTGAGTAAATTATTGGGAGGAACGCCTTCCCTGTCTCTTCGGAAATTCGTGATGGAAGGGAATAGGTTTGCCCAATAATAGACAGCTGCCCGTCCTTCGAGATTATCGCTATCTCCACTCTTTACATCCAATGCCCATTTTTGCATGTTTTTTACTACTGTCTTACGCAAAGTTCCTAGGACATGAGCTTGATTCGTTATTTTTGCCTGTACGGTTTGCTGCCAGAGTTGTTTGCGAAGCGGTATGCTTGAGTTTAATTGGTCACGGAAACGTTCACTCTGAACAGTATTCCCGCTTAGCGGAAGCATTAACCCTAAAGGCATGCGGCTGCTATCGCAAGTGATAACAGCCGTATTGTTTGCCAGTAAAGCTTCCATAAGTCCATGGGTAATGGTTATTTGTTTATGGTCGAGCATCACCACGCCGATATCCTCGATTGGAAGTTTCCGTATACTATCACGTTTGAATGATTCGGGCAAATCATCGTTTCGTTCCACTTCCGGAAGCTTGATTACCAACTGTTTGTTCGCTATGCTCAAATAAGCTGGATTTCCGAAATAAAGGGTACGCTTGATCATTTAATATAAGTTTTATCAAAATTATAAGACTTTTTTGCTGCTTTGTAGCGTTATGCTATTTTATATTTATTTCATTAGTTCTGCTTATCGAAATGCTTCTTCCACTTTTCCTAATCTATCCACTTTCAGTTTTATACATACTTGTTTTATCATTGTTCCATCAATTGCTCTTTCCATTTTGTTCAATGCTGAATATTCTATTTTATTGACAATAGAATTCGCTACTTCACTTTTTATAAAAAAACATTGAGAGCCACTTGAGCTAACCATTTTATAAATTCTGTTTTGATGTAATTCTTCTCTATCTAAAGGTTTTGCATTTTCTTCTTCTGTTGGTACATATACTAAATCGTTAGGAGATAAGTGAAATAAAAGTTTATCTCCTTTTTCATTGATTTCGGGTACATCGGTTAACCCTTGTTTCAATCTTTCAATCACTATGTTTAAAGGAATGGTTTCATAACTACGATTCCCTTCCTCATCGACATAAATGGCAAAAAACAGATTCGTTCCTTTGGCCGCTTCAACATATTTGGATTTTTTATTACCCGTTTCGCCCAAAGGAAATCTGCTTCCTATTTCAAAAATTCGTACTTTATGAATAGGCTGGCGTTTTTTCCCGTCATTGAATTTCTCAATGTTGTTGTTTAAATCTTCGATGCCTTCCGGAGAGAATGCCAACTCTGGGCTTTTTTTGTAGGACAAATAATTCTTCAAGATTTTTTGAATGCCCGTATCCGTTATTTTATCAATAGTTTTTAAATCAAAAGAAGTATCCAACTTTTTTCTTATTGCCGTAATAAATTTCCCTCTGGACACTTTTATTCTTACTAAATTGACCTTGGCATAAACGAATTCCTTATGTAAAGATTTTCGAATCGCCCAATTATCACCTTTAGTCTGTTTGTCTATAACCTTTTTCCCATCGACATAATGTTGATAATAATTGACGCTTTTATTGATCACCCGAAGGTTTTGCTTAAAACTGACGATTATTTTCTCCAATTCATTGCGGGCATCTACAGTAAAACTATCCCAAGGCTTTTTGAAAAACCAGTTATAGCTTTTTGAAAAATTGTCATTGTATTTTTTGTAACATAAAACAGTTCTTAAATCTTCTCTTTTGACTTGTTTCTCTTCTTTGGTTTTACTTTTATCTAAAGCATATTGGTTGTTCATGTAGTTTACATGACTTCGGGTAGCACAGGCAATAACTAAAGCATCCATGGCATGGTGTCGATGATCGATACGCTTTTTCTGGAAATTTTTGGATACTTCGATCGGCACCGTAGGTAAATATTTTTGATAGCGTTCATTATAGGTTATAAAATCTGTAGAATTAGTCAGTTGGTTCATACGTTCGAAACGAGGAAGGATCAAATCATTCCAGATATCGTTCAATCCCCAGTCTTGTTTTAGCCGAGTTGTTATTTTCCCGTTCAATGGAATGAGGTTCTTGGAATTGACGCCATCATCTTTTATCTCTTCACGTACAATATTAGAGAGTAGAGAAGATATATATTTGCTGATATAACGGGTGTCATTTATCTGCCGCTCTATCATTTTCTCGGGAATTTCTTCCATCAAAAGTTTGCTCCGTTTCGATCGGTTCTTGCTATAATGTTCTTTTACGAATTCTAAATATTCTTTTTCGTTGAATATTCTAACTTTTTTCCCAAATCCAATCTCAACCATTTCTTCGGGGTGCTCTTTTATGAACTCTAATCCGAGCTGATTACCTTTTAGTTTATTTACAGCGGATTCACAAATCACTTTATTACTGAAACTATCATCGAAATAACGGCTTTGCGGAATGATGTGCTCAATTTCATAATCGGAAGTGAATAGTTTATTCAAAGGAATAACTGTTCCGGTATAAGGCGAACGATAACGTTGTTCCAACCATAATTTGTATCGCCGGAGTTCGGATGACGAAGGTTGTGCTGTTTTACTTATTTTTAAGATATCATCATCAATTTCGATACCGGAATTTAATACGCTATCTTCATAAATCTTCAAAACTTCCTGCTGCATGGGTGAGAGCGGCCGCACGTTTTCTACTTCCGCATAGTTTTCCATTTCGGCCAAAAGGGATTTAATCCGCAGATTCGTTATTTCATTTTCTGTTATCTGTTTTGTCAACCTCTGGCGTTCTTCGGTCGGGAGTTTCATCTCACGTCCTAATTCAATATGGATTTCGGAAAAGAAATCTTTTGCTCCGTTTCCGTAATGTTTCCAAATGTCCTTTAAAACCCGTAAGGTTTCAGTAACGACTTGCTCTACAATAGGATTTCTTAAAGAATGTTGTTTGAAATTCTTCAAGAACGTTTCCAAATCTTCAACGGTATTCCATTTTTCTGCAGCATTTGCTTCCGAATGGCGACCGTAGACGATATAACTTGCCAACCAAAGCTGTAACCCTTGAAAATTTTCTTTCTGAGATAGATGAATAGCCTTTTCCCGAACTTTATCTTTTATCTCTTCATTGTACTCCCCGGTAATTATTTTATCAATTCTGTCCTTCGTTTTGGGATCAATGGCTTCCCAATTCCAATACTTTCCAAACCGCATTAAAGGCAATAGTTTCTTAATGGCTTTTTCAGAAAATGAACCGTACTCGTTTCGAAAAGGTGGAAATTTCCTGAAATTATCAACAAAAGATTCCATATCCAACTGATGTTTCTCGGCAAATGATTTTAAAGCTTTTTCAAATTCCGCCTTGTCGGTTACCGAATAAATAATATGCCATAATTGTTGCTCGATTTCTCTGTTCAGGAAATCAGAGGGAGTATTTTGCACTTTTTCAAGCCGGTTTGTAATAAGATACCTGGTCTCATTGCACGGATAAGCCTTGTCTTTGTCATCAACAAAATTCCAACGATATTTGGAGACTTCATTTGTTAAGGCTTTTCCTTTATATCCTTTCTTTTCTAAGAAATATTTGATTAACACGTCTTGCTTGATCTCTTTTCGATTGTTCAGAAAATCGAATAAATCTTCGAATTTTTCGATCTGATTTAGAAATTCCTGTGTAACATTCGCATCATCATCTCTACGGTAAATCGCTAAATTATTGATCCATTGCCATAAACGAAATTCCTGATAATAAGGATTTGATTTAGGAGATGCTTTCAAGTATTCAATATGCTCTATGTTGTCTTTATCTTTATATTTTCTAAATTCCAATGTGCAATTACTAATAGATGATTTCTGGCTTCGTAATGGACGTTGATAGAATATAATATCGTTTAAAAATAATGATATAAAGTCTTTCTTTGCAAGGGAAAGTTGCTGAGATTCGTTGTTTCGGTAAAGCTCTCGAACTGCTTCATTGTATAAATCTTCATTCTGTAATTCTTGATGGAATCCTTTTTGCTTTAACAGAATTTGCCTTAGCTCTTCCTTATAGAATTTTCTCTCAATAGTTCGTACCAGTTTACCTTTGATTTTCTGCTTTGGATTTTGAAGTAAAGCTTCATAAATGTATTCTCCGACAGTTTGATTGCTTTTATTAATGTCTGCTTCTGTTTTCTTCTTTAAAAGGGTCCAGTCATCTGCTGAAGGAGCACGGAAAGAGCGTTTCTCATTGCCTTCTTTATCTATTTTTATTGTTCCGTCATCGTTTAAATCTGTTGTAACGATAAATTCCTTTGTTTTTCCAATCCAATCAGTTAATGAAACTTTACTTGAACGGTGATACACCCAACCATTTTCAAGTACAACATTATACCAAATGTCTGTTTTCCCTCTTTGTGGCCCATCTGCTGTAATATCAACTACTTTCAACGCGTAAAATTCAACCAATTTATTTGGATTTTCTTCCTCGTCTTCTCCCCGTAACTGATAATATCCGCGTTTTTGGTTAAAGTTCAATAAAATCCAGGCGAGTTCTTCCTTCTCTATTTTTTGAGTTAAGGCTTTTTTTCGTAAATAATAAATTGTCCAATCATAGGGAATCAGTTTCCCTTCTTTAAGTAGTTGAGGTTGAGTGTTTTTGAAATCAGTAATCATTTCGTTAAAAGACTTCTGAAAAATGAATTCAAATTTCCCTTCATCTAATTTTTTCCATGCTAATTTAGGTTCTGTATCACTAGCAAATTGGCCCAAACGTTTCTCAAAATCAATTTGACTCGCATAATGTTCGGGTAGAAATCCTAAAACATTTAAAACACGATGTAATCGTTCGCGACGTAACAAATGGCGTTCCCTTAATCTTCTTGTTCCACGATAATCAGTACGTTCCGCTGTTTGAGAAATAGAATTCCCATTTTCAAAATTTCCCAAAATATCCTGACTCATCGGAATGATTCGGCTTCCCATTCCTCGTATTTTATATGGTTTGCCGTTTTCATTTACTTCCAGTAGTGCCCAGCCAACACTATTGGTACCCAAGTCTAGTCCTAAAATATGCTTTTTCATAATTACAATTCATTGTAAATGATGTATAAAATTATGTATAATTTTTATTTCGCAGAATGTTTTTTGCAAATTATTTTTATGTAACTTTGCATATAAATTTTTGAAAGCAAATCACAATAAGGATTATTCCGTTGTGAAAACATTTAAGGCGGGGCAACTCGTCTTCTTTTTTAGAAATCTATAGTACAAATAAAAAATCCCGCATTAAACGGGATTTTTTATTTGTTTAGTAATAGCTTTTTACAGTTCAAAAATAAGGATTAATTGTTTGATTCTTTTTGACTTGTATATATTGTGCTGTTACTAAAGCCAAAGGTACAAACTTTTGAAAGCAAATCACAACATCAATTGCAGAACTTTATATATGCGATAGCTGTTACTAAAGCCAAAGGTACAAACTTTTGAAAGCAAATCACAACCCCGTATTAAGATAGATTGTAGAGTTCTCGGCTGTTACTAAAGCCAAAGGTACAAACTTTTGAAAGCAAATCACAACAGATGGAAAGGATAAACAATGACGCTTGAAGCTGTTACTAAAGCCAAAGGTACAAACTTTTGAAAGCAAATCACAACTATATAAAGCTTCATAAGCTTTTTACTCTGCTGTTACTAAAGCCAAAGGTACAAACTTTTGAAAGCAAATCACAACAACGATCACCTGGACACGCATCGACTGGCCGCTGTTACTAAAGCCAAAGGTACAAACTTTTGAAAGCAAATCACAACAGGTTGCCAAATATCCATTCAAAGAAATAAGCTGTTACTAAAGCCAAAGGTACAAACTTTTGAAAGCAAATCACAACCGATTTCTTGTTTGCATGAAAAACAATATAGCTGTTACTAAAGCCAAAGGTACAAACTTTTGAAAGCAAATCACAACGATAAATCTCCAGTAAGCAACGAGGAAAGAGCTGTTACTAAAGCCAAAGGTACAAACTTTTGAAAGCAAATCACAACTATTTCCGATCCCTTCATATAAGAAATTTCGCTGTTACTAAAGCCAAAGGTACAAACTTTTGAAAGCAAATCACAACTATGCTAGACCCTACTTTTCTAAACACAATGCTGTTACTAAAGCCAAAGGTACAAACTTTTGAAAGCAAATCACAACCTTATTCGAATCCATATACATTGGAGAGTCGCTGTTACTAAAGCCAAAGGTACAAACTTTTGAAAGCAAATCACAACAGGTGCGCAAAAACACAGTGGAGCGTTCCAGCTGTTACTAAAGCCAAAGGTACAAACTTTTCAAAGCAAATCACAACGTATGTTTACCGATATCCTTACAATTTTATGCTGTTACTAAAGCCAAAGGTACAAACTTTTGAAAGCAAATCACAACCATTATCGCCAATCTCGGTTTCTTCTGATGCTGTTACTAAAGCCAAAGGTACAAACTTTTGAAAGCAAATCACAACCGTCTCCTGGTAGGATGAATTGAGGGATATGCTGTTACTAAAGCCAAAGGTACAAACTTTTGAAAGCAAATCACAACCTTTAGTTACAAATGATATAGCAACGGAATGCTGTTACTAAAGCCAAAGGTACAAACTTTTGAAAGCAAATCACAACTGGAGTTCACAAGAACGAATCTGATAAATGCTGTTACTAAAGCCAAAGGTACAAACTTTTGAAAGCAAATCACAACCCATGCCTTTGCATCAATAAGCACCTAATTGCTGTTACTAAAGCCAAAGGTACAAACTTTTGAAAGCAAATCACAACAGATTAAGAGCATTTATTAAGATACTAAATGCTGTTACTAAAGCCAAAGGTACAAACTTTTGAAAGCAAATCACAACTGGAGTTCACAAGAACGAATCTGATAAATGCTGTTACTAAAGCCAAAGGTACAAACTTTTGAAAGCAAATCACAACCCATGCCTTTGCATCAATAAGCACCTAATTGCTGTTACTAAAGCCAAAGGTACAAACTTTTGAAAGCAAATCACAACAGATTAAGAGCATTTATTAAGATACTAAATGCTGTTACTAAAGCCAAAGGTACAAACTTTTGAAAGCAAATCACAACTGGAGTTCACAAGAACGAATCTGATAAATGCTGTTACTAAAGCCAAAGGTACAAACTTTTGAAAGCAAATCACAACCCATGCCTTTGCATCAATAAGCACCTAATTGCTGTTACTAAAGCCAAAGGTACAAACTTTTGAAAGCAAATCACAACAGATTAAGAGCATTTATTAAGATACTAAATGCTGTTACTAAAGCCAAAGGTACAAACTTTTGAAAGCAAATCACAACTGGAGTTCACAAGAACGAATCTGATAAATGCTGTTACTAAAGCCAAAGGTACAAACTTTTGAAAGCAAATCACAACCCATGCCTTTGCATCAATAAGCACCTAATTGCTGTTACTAAAGCCAAAGGTACAAACTTTTGAAAGCAAATCACAACAGATTAAGAGCATTTATTAAGATACTAAATGCTGTTACTAAAGCCAAAGGTACAAACTTTTGAAAGCAAATCACAACTGGAGTTCACAAGAACGAATCTGATAAATGCTGTTACTAAAGCCAAAGGTACAAACTTTTGAAAGCAAATCACAACCCATGCCTTTGCATCAATAAGCACCTAATTGCTGTTACTAAAGCCAAAGGTACAAACTTTTGAAAGCAAATCACAACAGATTAAGAGCATTTATTAAGATACTAAATGCTGTTACTAAAGCCAAAGGTACAAACTTTTGAAAGCAAATCACAACGAAGTACCTGAGAACGAAGGAGAAGAATAAGCTGTTACTAAAGCCAAAGGTACAAACTTTTGAAAGCAAATCACAACGAAGTACCTGAGAACGAAGGAGAAGAAAACGCTGTTACTAAAGCCAAAGGTACAAACTTTTGAAAGCAAATCACAACAGGTGCGCAAAAACACAGTGGAGCGTTCCAGCTGTTACTAAAGCCAAAGGTACAAACTTTTGAAAGCAAATCACAACGTATGTTTACCGATATCCTTACAATTTTATGCTGTTACTAAAGCCAAAGGTACAAACTTTTGAAAGCAAATCACAACAACTTCTTGTAACTTTAATGCATATGCGGCGCTGTTACTAAAGCCAAAGGTACAAACTTTTGAAAGCAAATCACAACGCTTCCGAGGCCATATCGTATGAGTCATCCGCTGTTACTAAAGCCAAAGGTACAAACTTTTGAAAGCAAATCACAACGAAGTACCTGAGAACGAAGGAGAAGAACAAGCTGTTACTAAAGCCAAAGGTACAAACTTTTGAAAGCAAATCACAACGAAGTACCTGAGAACGAAGGAGAAGAACAAGCTGTTACTAAAGCCAAAGGTACAAACTTTTGAAAGCAAATCACAACGTAGACTACATTCAACCTTTAATCTCTGACGCTGTTACTAAAGCCAAAGGTACAAACTTTTGAAAGCAAATCACAACCGAATTCGAGCAGCAATTTAAGTACATAGGCTGTTACTAAAGCCAAAGGTACAAACTTTTGAAAGCAAATCACAACATTCTCTTCTACACTTAAAATTCCGTTTGAGCTGTTACTAAAGCCAAAGGTACAAACTTTTGAAAGCAAATCACAACCATTAGTTACAAATGATATAGCAACGGAATGCTGTTACTAAAGCCAAAGGTACAAACTTTTGAAAGCAAATCACAACT
>NZ_LT799418.1:450160-623881 GCF_900162725.1 Parabacteroides sp. Marseille-P3160
GCTGTTACTAAAGCCAAAGGTACAAACTTTTGAAAGCAAATCACAACAGGTGCGCAAAAACACAGTGGAGCGTTCCAGCTGTTACTAAAGCCAAAGGTACAAACTTTTGAAAGCAAATCACAACGTATGTTTACCGATATCCTTACAATTTTATGCTGTTACTAAAGCCAAAGGTACAAACTTTTGAAAGCAAATCACAACCATTATCGCCAATCTCGGTTTCTTCTGATGCTGTTACTAAAGCCAAAGGTACAAACTTTTGAAAGCAAATCACAACCGTCTCCTGGTAGGATGAATTGAGGGATATGCTGTTACTAAAGCCAAAGGTACAAACTTTTGAAAGCAAATCACAACCTAGATCCGGATTACATTAAGAAAGAGTTAAGCTGTTACTAAAGCCAAAGGTACAAACTTTTGAAAGCAAATCACAACATATGATGTTATCATTCTCATCCAGTATTAGCTGTTACTAAAGCCAAAGGTACAAACTTTTGAAAGCAAATCACAACTATTTAAAAAAATACATAAAGATGGGCATAGCTGTTACTAAAGCCAAAGGTACAAACTTTTGAAAGCAAATCACAACACAAATCGTTGTGTACGTTTTTACCTCGGCGCTGTTACTAAAGCCAAAGGTACAAACTTTTGAAAGCAAATCACAACGTAAAATGAAACAAGGTATTTATAACAAAGGCTGTTACTAAAGCCAAAGGTACAAACTTTTGAAAGCAAATCACAACAGGTGCGCAAAAACACAGTGGAGCGTTCCAGCTGTTACTAAAGCCAAAGGTACAAACTTTTGAAAGCAAATCACAACGTATGTTTACCGATATCCTTACAATTATATGCTGTTACTAAAGCCAAAGGTACAAACTTTTGAAAGCAAATCACAACGTATGTTTACCGATATCCTTACAATTATATGCTGTTACTAAAGCCAAAGGTACAAACTTTTGAAAGCAAATCACAACGTATGTTTACCGATATCCTTACAATTATATGCTGTTACTAAAGCCAAAGGTACAAACTTTTGAAAGCAAATCACAACGTATGTTTACCGATATCCTTACAATTATATGCTGTTACTAAAGCCAAAGGTACAAACTTTTGAAAGCAAATCACAACGTATGTTTACCGATATCCTTACAATTATATGCTGTTACTAAAGCCAAAGGTACAAACTTTTGAAAGCAAATCACAACGTATGTTTACCGATATCCTTACAATTATATGCTGTTACTAAAGCCAAAGGTACAAACTTTTGAAAGCAAATCACAACGTATGTTTACCGATATCCTTACAATTATATGCTGTTACTAAAGCCAAAGGTACAAACTTTTGAAAGCAAATCACAACGTATGTTTACCGATATCCTTACAATTATATGCTGTTACTAAAGCCAAAGGTACAAACTTTTGAAAGCAAATCACAACGTATGTTTACCGATATCCTTACAATTATATGCTGTTACTAAAGCCAAAGGTACAAACTTTTGAAAGCAAATCACAACGTATGTTTACCGATATCCTTACAATTATATGCTGTTACTAAAGCCAAAGGTACAAACTTTTGAAAGCAAATCACAACGTATGTTTACCGATATCCTTACAATTATATGCTGTTACTAAAGCCAAAGGTACAAACTTTTGAAAGCAAATCACAACGTATGTTTACCGATATCCTTACAATTATATGCTGTTACTAAAGCCAAAGGTACAAACTTTTGAAAGCAAATCACAACGTATGTTTACCGATATCCTTACAATTATATGCTGTTACTAAAGCCAAAGGTACAAACTTTTGAAAGCAAATCACAACGTATGTTTACCGATATCCTTACAATTATATGCTGTTACTAAAGCCAAAGGTACAAACTTTTGAAAGCAAATCACAACGTATGTTTACCGATATCCTTACAATTATATGCTGTTACTAAAGCCAAAGGTACAAACTTTTGAAAGCAAATCACAACGTATGTTTACCGATATCCTTACAATTATATGCTGTTACTAAAGCCAAAGGTACAAACTTTTGAAAGCAAATCACAACGTATGTTTACCGATATCCTTACAATTATATGCTGTTACTAAAGCCAAAGGTACAAACTTTTGAAAGCAAATCACAACGTATGTTTACCGATATCCTTACAATTATATGCTGTTACTAAAGCCAAAGGTACAAACTTTTGAAAGCAAATCACAACGTATGTTTACCGATATCCTTACAATTATATGCTGTTACTAAAGCCAAAGGTACAAACTTTTGAAAGCAAATCACAACGTATGTTTACCGATATCCTTACAATTATATGCTGTTACTAAAGCCAAAGGTACAAACTTTTGAAAGCAAATCACAACGTATGTTTACCGATATCCTTACAATTATATGCTGTTACTAAAGCCAAAGGTACAAACTTTTGAAAGCAAATCACAACGTATGTTTACCGATATCCTTACAATTATATGCTGTTACTAAAGCCAAAGGTACAAACTTTTGAAAGCAAATCACAACGTATGTTTACCGATATCCTTACAATTATATGCTGTTACTAAAGCCAAAGGTACAAACTTTTGAAAGCAAATCACAACGTATGTTTACCGATATCCTTACAATTATATGCTGTTACTAAAGCCAAAGGTACAAACTTTTGAAAGCAAATCACAACGTATGTTTACCGATATCCTTACAATTATATGCTGTTACTAAAGCCAAAGGTACAAACTTTTGAAAGCAAATCACAACGTATGTTTACCGATATCCTTACAATTATATGCTGTTACTAAAGCCAAAGGTACAAACTTTTGAAAGCAAATCACAACGTATGTTTACCGATATCCTTACAATTATATGCTGTTACTAAAGCCAAAGGTACAAACTTTTGAAAGCAAATCACAACGTATGTTTACCGATATCCTTACAATTATATGCTGTTACTAAAGCCAAAGGTACAAACTTTTGAAAGCAAATCACAACGTATGTTTACCGATATCCTTACAATTATATGCTGTTACTAAAGCCAAAGGTACAAACTTTTGAAAGCAAATCACAACGTATGTTTACCGATATCCTTACAATTATATGCTGTTACTAAAGCCAAAGGTACAAACTTTTGAAAGCAAATCACAACGTATGTTTACCGATATCCTTACAATTATATGCTGTTACTAAAGCCAAAGGTACAAACTTTTGAAAGCAAATCACAACGTATGTTTACCGATATCCTTACAATTAAATGCTGTTACTAAAGCCAAAGGTACAAACTTTTGAAAGCAAATCACAACGTATGTTTACCGATATCCTTACAATTAAATGCTGTTACTAAAGCCAAAGGTACAAACTTTTGAAAGCAAATCACAACGACCTGTTTGCACATATACATTAGAAAATGCTGTTACTAAAGCCAAAGGTACAAACTTTTGAAAGCAAATCACAACGTAAAATGAAACAAGGTATTTATAACAGATGCTGTTACTAAAGCCAAAGGTACAAACTTTTGAAAGCAAATCACAACCGTCTCCTGGTAGGATGAATTGAGGGATATGCTGTTACTAAAGCCAAAGGTACAAACTTTTGAAAGCAAATCACAACTAACAGCTTTCAGCTTTTCGAATACTTCATGCTGTTACTAAAGCCAAAGGTACAAACTTTTGAAAGCAAATCACAACTCAGTGACATCTTGACCGAGTAGGTCTGCCGCTGTTACTAAAGCCAAAGGTACAAACTTTTGAAAGCAAATCACAACGTAACTGAAAATAAGAAGACCACATTTGTGCTGTTACTAAAGCCAAAGGTACAAACTTTTGAAAGCAAATCACAACAGCAAGTCGGGATGACAGGATTTGAACCTGCTGTTACTAAAGCCAAAGGTACAAACTTTTGAAAGCAAATCACAACCATATCAAAATCGATATATATGTCAGTGACGCTGTTACTAAAGCCAAAGGTACAAACTTTTGAAAGCAAATCACAACGTCCTGTTTGCACATATTCCTTTTCATATGCTGTTACTAAAGCCAAAGGTACAAACTTTTGAAAGCAAATCACAACCAGATGGAGACTTGAAAGTAATACCCTACAGCTGTTACTAAAGCCAAAGGTACAAACTTTTGAAAGCAAATCACAACAAAAATCTTTTCAACCATTTTCCCGTCGATGCTGTTACTAAAGCCAAAGGTACAAACTTTTGAAAGCAAATCACAACGATAACTTCAAGGCCCCACGTACTGCAGGTGCTGTTACTAAAGCCAAAGGTACAAACTTTTGAAAGCAAATCACAACCGATTGCCGGTTGAAGATTCTCGACAAAACGCTGTTACTAAAGCCAAAGGTACAAACTTTTGAAAGCAAATCACAACGGGGTCTCCCTTTTCCCGGACGAATTGGCGGCTGTTACTAAAGCCAAAGGTACAAACTTTTGAAAGCAAATCACAACCGTCCGGTCAAGAGCTTGCGATCATATTCGGCTGTTACTAAAGCCAAAGGTACAAACTTTTGAAAGCAAATCACAACAACTTCTTGTAACTTTAATGCATATGCGNATTCTCTTCTACACTTAAAATTCCGTTTGAGCTGTTACTAAAGCCAAAGGTACAAACTTTTGAAAGCAAATCACAACCATTAGTTACAAATGATATAGCAACGGAATGCTGTTACTAAAGCCAAAGGTACAAACTTTTGAAAGCAAATCACAACTGGAGTTCACAAGAACGAATCTGATAAATGCTGTTACTAAAGCCAAAGGTACAAACTTTTGAAAGCAAATCACAACCCATGCCTTTGCATCAATAAGCACCTGATTGCTGTTACTAAAGCCAAAGGTACAAACTTTTGAAAGCAAATCACAACAGATTAAGAGCATTTATTAAGATACTAATTGCTGTTACTAAAGCCAAAGGTACAAACTTTTGAAAGCAAATCACAACAGATGTTTACCGATATCCTTACAATTTTATGCTGTTACTAAAGCCAAAGGTACAAACTTTTGAAAGCAAATCACAACCATTATCGCCAATCTCGGTTTCTTCTGATGCTGTTACTAAAGCCAAAGGTACAAACTTTTGAAAGCAAATCACAACCGTCTCCTAGTAGGATGAATTGAAGTATATGCTGTTACTAAAGCCAAAGGTACAAACTTTTGAAAGCAAATCACAACCAGATGGAGACTTGAAAGTAATACCCTTAAGCTGTTACTAAAGCCAAAGGTACAAACTTTTGAAAGCAAATCACAACGTATGTTTACCGATATCCTTACAATTTTATGCTGTTACTAAAGCCAAAGGTACAAACTTTTGAAAGCAAATCACAACCATTATCGCCAATCTCGGTTTCTTCTGATGCTGTTACTAAAGCCAAAGGTACAAACTTTTGAAAGCAAATCACAACCGTCTCCTAGTAGGATGAATTGAAGTATATGCTGTTACTAAAGCCAAAGGTACAAACTTTTGAAAGCAAATCACAACCAGATGGAGACTTGAAAGTAATACCCTTAAGCTGTTACTAAAGCCAAAGGTACAAACTTTTGAAAGCAAATCACAACGTATGTTTACCGATATCCTTACAATTTTATGCTGTTACTAAAGCCAAAGGTACAAACTTTTGAAAGCAAATCACAACCATTATCGCCAATCTCGGTTTCTTCTGATGCTGTTACTAAAGCCAAAGGTACAAACTTTTGAAAGCAAATCACAACCGTCTCCTAGTAGGATGAATTGAAGTATATGCTGTTACTAAAGCCAAAGGTACAAACTTTTGAAAGCAAATCACAACCAGATGGAGACTTGAAAGTAATACCCTTAAGCTGTTACTAAAGCCAAAGGTACAAACTTTTGAAAGCAAATCACAACGTATGTTTACCGATATCCTTACAATTTTATGCTGTTACTAAAGCCAAAGGTACAAACTTTTGAAAGCAAATCACAACCATTATCGCCAATCTCGGTTTCTTCTGATGCTGTTACTAAAGCCAAAGGTACAAACTTTTGAAAGCAAATCACAACGTATGTTTACCGATATCCTTACAATTATATGCTGTTACTAAAGCCAAAGGTACAAACTTTTGAAAGCAAATCACAACACATATTCCCAAAGACGCTTGGAGGTGGTTGCTGTTACTAAAGCCAAAGGTACAAACTTTTGAAAGCAAATCACAACACATATTCCCAAAGACGCTTGGAGGTGGTTGCTGTTACTAAAGCCAAAGGTACAAACTTTTGAAAGCAAATCACAACGCAAAGGTCGTGGCGCAAAAGTGTTGGGAGGCTGTTACTAAAGCCAAAGGTACAAACTTTTGAAAGCAAATCACAACACAGAATCAATCGGAGCTATGTTGCAGCTTGCTGTTACTAAAGCCAAAGGTACAAACTTTTGAAAGCAAATCACAACTATGCCAGTAGCCTCTTAGGGCATAATAAGGCTGTTACTAAAGCCAAAGGTACAAACTTTTGAAAGCAAATCACAACACCGATTGTAGCAAGAACTAAACCAATAGAGCTGTTACTAAAGCCAAAGGTACAAACTTTTGAAAGCAAATCACAACCCTTATTGGCAGCAACCACTATCCAGCTATGCTGTTGCTAAAGCCAAAGGTACAACTTTTGAAAGCAAATCACAACCAAAGATATGTTCGATATTATTTGGTGCGAGCTGTTACTAAAGCCAAAGGTACGAACTTTTGAAAGCAAATCACAACTAATAAACACGATTATGAATATACTTGTATGCTGTTACTAAAGCCAAAGGTACAAAGCAACGGAAAAATGAGGTGTTATCTGTTTCTGCTCCAGTATATTTTGAAGCTCTGGTAAGCCCAGCAAGTATATATACAATAGCCCTTATGCCTATAGAAATAGGTGTGAAGCTTCTGTTGCTATCATTCTACTTGTTTTGAATTTATCAGATTCCGAATAAGGATGCTTTTTTGAACGCTTTCGTTTATTTATTTCACATAAATCCTTTTTGCATCCGGAAATACTCAAATTGGTTTTTCGACAGTGACAAGTTAATTTTCTCCGGCCAGTCGAAGATCTTTTCATGGTGAGTCGAAGATCTTCGACCCGCTAGGAAAAGATCTTTTACCCACTGGAAAAAATTAAGCCGAGAAGCGCGAAATCCAGACATATCAGTATGGGGAACAAGGAAAGAATATATCTCATCGTAAAAATGAATGTTAACTGCCTTAGATAAATAATCTTGATGGCAAAGCATGGCATTGTGATAATCTTTTTGATTTATATTTTGGTAAATTGGTTGCATAAAGAAAGTAGTTAGGCGGAATATATTTCATATATTTATTTTGTTATTAAAGATTTTTTTACATCTTTGCGCTAATTCTCATGAAAATAAATATTGAGAACAATCTTATCTTCACAGATAGATGGAAAAGAATAATTCGATAGACGATCTTTTTAGAAGAATAGCCTTTAGAGATGATGATCTGGCGTTTAAAGAGCTGTTTTTCAGCTTTTATCCTTCTCTTTGTGTCTTTGCGGGCAGATATATATTCTCCCCTGAAACATGTGAAGATATTGTTCAGGATACGTTTTTCAAACTCTGGAAAAACCGGAAAACCATTGAAATAACCTCTTCTTTTCGTAATTTCTTGATAACTACAGTGAAGAATAATTGTACGGATTATCTTCGTAGAGAGTCGGTACAACAGAATTATGTTAGGAAGCAAGCAGCCTCTTCGTTAAATGATGATACGCCGGAAGAAATTTATACTGTTAGAGAATTGGAAGAATTACTTCGTATTGCTTTGGAAAAGATGCCGGAAAATGTGCGAGTCGCATTCGAAATGAGTAGACTGAAAAATATGAGTTATACCCAGATTGCCCAGGAGATGGCCGTATCTCCAAGAACAGTTGAATCTTATATCAGCAAGGCCTTAACTATATTAAGAGTAGAATTGAAAGACTATTTCCTTCTTCTCCTTCTTCTTTATCCTGGATTCTTTAATAATTAACAAATATTAACTCGGGGGTTCTTTTTAATCTACGTCAAGTTAATATAAAAAATGAAAAAATACGAGATGCGGTAATTGTATAAACTTTTTTGTATGGAATTCAACGAGGCGCATATTTTAGCTTATATAAAAGGAGAACTTTCCGAAGATGCTCAAAAAGAATATGATGAACTTCTACAAACATCACCTGAATTTCGTATGAAAGTAGAGGAAATCCGATCTTTTTATTCTTTGTCCGAAGACCTGGATAAACAAAGGAATATTGATACTTTGTCTGCATGGGAAAAATTGCATCGGAAAATGATGTTTTTTTCTTTTATACAGAGAACAAAGAGTGGGATACAGACCGTTGCAGCGATTGTTTTGCCTCTGTTTCTACTTTATCAATATGTTTTAAGGCCCGTATCAGAACCGAAAAATGATGAACTTATAACCCTTTTTTCAGCCCCGGGAGTGATAACAAAGACGATGCTTCCGGACGGTAGTGAAGTATGGTTGAATGCACAAAGTGAATTATCATATCCACGCGAATTTATTGGGAAAGAGCGTACGGTAAAACTTTCCGGTGAAGCTTATTTCAAGGTAGTCTCTGATCGAAAAAATCGTTTTAATGTACTTACGCCTTATAACACGATGATAAGCGCTTTTGGAACGGAGTTTAATGTAAATGCTTATCCGGAAGAGGAGGATTCCCAGATAACTTTAGCTCGCGGAAAAATTGAAGTGGTTGCGTCTAATTCAGGACAAAAAGAGATGCTTCAGGAAGGACAAAAAATTATTTTATCCTCTCAAACAGATAAAATGAAAATAATACCGGCTGATGTTTATGTGGAAACAGCATGGAAAGATGGAAAATTGGTTTTTCGTCGCGAAAAACTCAGCACGATAGTTAAAAAACTATCTCGTAAATATGGGGCATCCATCCAACTTAGTGGGGAAACCGTAAATGATTATGAATATACGGCAACATTCGCGAATGAAACATTGGAAGAGATACTGGATTTGTTGATGCGCTCAGCTCCGATCACCTACTCAATAACGAAACGAGAACAGCTAAGTAATAATACTTTCAGTCAGCCAATCGTGAAAATTAAGCATAAATAGAAAAACTTTGTATTCAGAAACCGTGTAGCAATAGTATCATTCAAAGGAAAGGAGGAGATCAATGAAGATAAAATAAAGTGTATATATAATTTATATAAAACGGGAGAATGCGGAACACCCTCCCGAAAATTGTTCGCTTTTTGGAAAATCTCACCTGACCAATAAGCAAACAGGGCTATTAAATCAGTATTAATCTAATAACGATGTGAAATTTATGAATAAATTATCAATTGTCCAAAAAAGACTATTTTTTTATTCCTTGCTAAATAAAATCCCAATCACTATGAGGATAATAATTGTGTTATTATGCGCTTTTGTTTTTCAAATGAAGGCAGAGCATATGTATTCCCAGCAGACAAAAGTTTCATTGGATATACAAAATTCATCTCTTGAAAAAGTACTGCAGACCATAGAAGAGAAATCAGACTACTATTTTCTGTATAACAGTAAACTAATAAATGTAGACCGCAAAGTCAATATTCATGTTAAAAATGAGACGATTGCATCCGTGTTAGATAAGTTATTTAATGGGGAGAATGTGAAATATGAAGTAAAAGAATCTCAGATTATCCTTTCTCCGAAAAATATGGGGAATACAACTCCAGAATTTGGGGTAATGCAAGAGCAACGTAGAGTTATAAAGGGTAAAGTTACGGATGAAGGCGGGGAACCGATTATTGGCGCTAATATCTTGGAAGTAGGTAATAATTCAAATGGCACTGTAACGGACGTTGACGGTAATTTTTCTCTGAATGTTGCAATGAATGCTAAGATCCGTGTTTCTTATATAGGTTATTTAGAACAAGATATAAGTATAGGAGGGAAGACGACCTTTGATATTGTTTTACGAGAAAATACAAAAACGTTGGATGAAGTGATCGTTGTTGGTTACGGAACGCAGAAAAAAGTAAATATGACCGGTTCTATTACTGCGATTAAGGCAGATGATTTGAGCACGATTGCGACGCCCAATCTCTCTAATACCTTGGCCGGAAGGGCGCCAGGCATAAACATTACGGGAAATTCCGGATTGATGGGTTCTTCATCAGAGATTCGTTTTCGTGGCGGATTTGGAGACCCTCTTTTTGTTATTGACGGAATCATACGCGACAAAGCGGCTTTTGATGCGTTGGAAGCCAACGAGGTAGATCAAATGAGTTTCCTGAAAGACGCCGCGACAGCTTCTATCTATGGTTCGCAAGCTGGAAACGGGGTTGTTTTGGTTACGACAAAATCGGGAGGAACGACCGTTCAAAAGCCTATTTTTAATTACCAAGGTTCCTATACTTTCTCAGCACCTACGATGGAACTGCTTTCAGATAAAACAACTGCAATTGATGAGTTAATTTATCAGAATCGGGTTGCGGAATTTCAGGGGAATAAAGCTCCTAACGGAGATGTCGAATTTGCTTATTTTGCAGATAAAAATTATAACGTTAATGATTATATCTGGCAAACCCCGTGGAATACCAAACATTCACTAAATGTGAGCGGGGCAAGTGATAAAATTTCCTACTATGCTTTAGCAAGTTATATCGGGGAAGAGGGTTCTTACAAGCATCTTGAAAATGAAAAATTCAACTTACGCTCAAATGTTACTGCTAAGATCACAGACTATATAAAAATGAATTTAAATATAGCCGCAAATCAACAAAACCAACGCCGTTTTTATTGGCCCTTTTCCGGAGATGATGAACAAACCGTTGGAGATTTATACCGTTGTACTTTTAACTGGCCTAAAACGTATCCTTTTTATCTATATGCGGATGGTACTCCGGCCAATGAAATAACGGAATACCCCGTACAAACGCCAATGGGTAGTTGGCAGGCATGGAGTGTAATAGATCAGGTAATAAGTGATGAGCGTTATATTAAAACCCGTCAACGTGAAATGAATACAATCCTTTCTTTTGATGTGAATTTGGACTTTATATTGAAAGGACTAAGCACAAAATTTAGTGCAAACTATATAGGCAATGATTATTCACGTAAGAAATATATGACATATCAAAAAAATTATGTGTGGACACCAAAAAATGCAGATGAGAATCGCTTTATACCGGCTCCTCCTAATCCAGATAAGATTAATATATTCACGTTCTCCCAAAATCAGGAAAACTTACAATACGGTCTTCATTCATTATGGAGTGAACAACTGAACTGGTTTTTAAATTATAATCAAAGTTTTGGTAAGCATGATGTGTCAGGATCTCTGATCTGGGAACAAGCTTCGAACAGAGGTGAGAAGATTTATGTGACGGCAGAGTCTCCTTTAACCTATTTCGATCAACTCTTTGTTTATTCTACTGATTCGGAAAGGAGGTATGGAGACGGAAATGAAGTGAATGGAGGCCGCCTTTCTTGGATCGGACGTTTTAATTATACATATGATAAAAAATATATTACCGAATTTTCATTCCGCTATGATGGAAACAGTCTTTTCCCTGAAGAAAAGAGATGGGGCTTTTTCCCTTCGATTTCTGCAGCATGGCGTATTAGTTCGGAATCATTTATGGAAGGAACTTCTGATTGGTTGAATGATTTAAAGCTTCGCGCGTCTTATGGTACTGCAGGTAATGACTTGGATTTGGAGAAGACATTGGCTCAAAAACAAAATGTAAAGATAACTCCCTTTTCCTATATTCCCACTTACGTCTCCGGAAGTCCCTATATATTTGGCAGCAGCTTGAATCTCGGCATTAAACCCGGAGATACTCCCAATCCTTATATAACATGGGCTACTTCTAAAACGCTGAATGGCGGTTTGGATTTCTCCGTATTCAAAAACCGCTTGAATGGTTCGTTAGATGTTTTCTATAAAAAAGAATCGGATATCTTAGGAACACGTATTGTTACCCTCCCTGATACCTATGGACAGTCTTTAGCTCCGGAAAATTATGCCGAACGGTCTTGGCGAGGTTTTGAAATAAACGCTCAATGGAGAGATCGTATGCTTGACGGGCGCATACAATACAGTGTTTATGGAAATTTAGGTTATTCTCATGATCAATGGGATGTCTTGGATCAAACCGCTTTATATAAAGAAGGAGGTAATTTGGAAGATTTAGATGCCATTGGACATCCTTTGAATCGGATCATCGGGTTAAAAACGGTCGGAATGGTGCGTACGCAGGAACAATTGGATGAGTTGTTGGCTAAAGGTTTTACGCAATACGGACGTTCTCCTTATTTAGGCGGGTTGATTTTTGAAGATATACGTAGTGAAGGATATTCCAAAGGAGCTGACGGAAAAATTGATGGGAATGATATCCAATTATTATCAGATAAAGCTTCTCCCCGTATCAATTATGGTTTCGGAGGGAATGTTAGTTGGAAAGGTATATCTGTAGACGTTCACTTTCAGGGTGTAGGGGATTATGATCGTATCGTTAGCAATTTGGAAGGAGGCGGTTTTCGCCAGCATGGAGGTGCTATTCGTCCTTATTATCCGATATGGGCGGACGATGTATGGACTCCAGAAAATCCTAACGCTAAATACCCTCGCCCCGTAGGTCAAAACTGGTATGAATCGGGCACCGGCGTTCAATCCTTCTGGATAAGGAGTGGGGCTTATTTACGTTTAAAGAATTTGAATATTGGCTATGATTTACCCAAAAATATTGTTTCGATGTTCGGATTAATATCGGCACAACTTTTCTTTAACGGGTCAAACTTATTTGTAATTTCTCCCATGACCGAGTTTCATGATCCTGAACAGGATTGTTATGACTCTTATCCTCTGATGAAATCGTTTACTTTTGGCTTGAATGTTAAATTCTGATAAGATGAAAAAGATGAAAAAGATAGTTTATACAATATTCTGGGCAGTTTGCTTTTTGCAAAGTTGTAATACGCTGGATATAGAAAATATTTACAGTTACGATGCCGATAAAGTATGGAATGATGAAAAGTTGGCGGATGCTTATTTAACGAACCTGTATGCGAATGTGTTCGGCAATTGGAATCCATCTGCCGATATCACCTCGCAGCAACTAAATTATATTCCTTTTTATCCGGATATGATTACGACGACGAATGACAATTATAAGAATTGGGATTACACAACCATTCGTCAAATTAATGAAGCCATCGAATATACGAACTCAGGAAGTCTATCCCAAGATGTCAAAGATAAGCTTATCGGTCAAGCCTTAGTTCTGCGAGCCTATCTCTATTTTGGAATGGTTAAATATCACGGAGGAGTTCCTTACCTGACGAAAGCGCAAGATAAGGATATTGATGATTTGTACGTCACGCGTAACTCTACAAAAGAATGTTTCGAATTAATAATAAAGGATTTAGATGATGCTTCAAAACTGCTTCCGGAATCGATTGCTAAAACATCGTCAGATTATGGACGTGTAGACGGTTGTTTTGTAAAAGCGCTAAAAGCGAAGATTTTACTTTATAAAGCTTCGCCTCAGTTTAATCCTAAGAATCCGTGGAATAATTCTTATTGGCAAGAGGCTTTTACAGCGAATGAAGATGCTTATGAAACATTATCGGAGTATGGGTATGCTTTAACCGATAAATATGAAAATATCTTTTTAGTGGAAAAGGGGCCTGAGGTGGTTTTTGCTGTAATTAATCAGTATCCAAATAAAATGGCGAACTGGGATTATGGAGTACGTCCGGGTTCTGAAAGCCGCGGTAATGCCTGGGCGTGCCCAACGTGGGAGTTTGTTAAGGAGTTCCCTATGAAAGACGGTAAATCGTATACCGATCCTACTTGTAAATATAAAATGACAGAAGAGGAATTTTTGAATAATTACTGGAAAAATCGTGATCCTCGTTTTGACGAATCAGTCGTTTGGAATGGGAGTATTTATGAAGTTTCCGGTAAAAAGGGACATCGTCAATATACAGCTTTGGGAATTGCCCATGAATTGGACGATTTTGGAACGAATCCCAAAGCAAATGTTAATAGTACGAACCTGAATTCTTATACTGGTTTCTTTATTCGGAAAGCAAGTAATTTGTCTTTACTTCAATCCCAGGTTCAACAGTATGATATAGATTATATCGTAATGCGTTTTACTGAAGTGATGATAAATTATGCCGAAGCGGCAAACGAAACCGGCAAATCATCTATTGCTTTGGATATTTTGAAACAAATTAGAAAACGGGCAGGTATTGAAGCTGGTGATGATGAGAATTACGGCATCGAAGCAAAAACACGTGAAGAAATACGTGAAGCCATTTTAGCAGAGCGTAATATTGAATTTTGTTTTGAGGGACATCGTTTCTGGGATTTACGCCGATTGAGAATGTTGGATCGATTGGATGGTACTACAAAACACGGCATCGAATCTATTGCAATTAATTCGGACGGAACGGATATGCCTATTTCAGAAGCAAAAAGTAGAGCGGATAAAAACGAATTGAAAGAAGAGAATTTCCGTTATGTAATTCATCAGGTTCCTTTTAGCGGAGTGAAAGTATCCTCTGTTCCCAATACTTATTATTTCTTTCCTATTAGTAAGAATTCGATTGATAGGAATAATAAACTGGAACAAAACGTTGACTGGGGTGGTAACTTTAATCCTGCCTTAGAATAAAATATTATTTTTGTCTATTGCTATAAGAGGGAGGCATTGGATATTCCAATTCTGCCTCTTATATCAAGTTAGTACTGTATTTAAAATCGTTATATATGAAAACAAAATTTGCATTGTTGGTCTTCGTCGGGATTTTGATGTCTTCTGTGATTGAAGCGCAAAATAAAATAACCGTAGGTGTAATTCAGTATGATTGGACTGATATTGATAAGAGTTTTAAGGAGCTTCATGACTTAGGATTTGGATCTTGTCAGTTAAACTATAATAAAAAGATGGATAGAGCCTTTGCGGAAAAGTTGAAAGCAGCTTCTTTGAAATATAAAATAAAGGTAACAACAGTGGTAGGCGTTCCGGGCCATAGCGTTTGGAACTTCAGAGAAGGACCGGCGACGATTGGTTTAGTACCGGTGGATGGTAGAGAAGAAAAAATAGAAACATATCATCAAATGATAGACTTTTGTGTAATGGCCGGAGTTCCAGCTATGCATTCTCATTTTGGTTTTATCCCTGAAGACCTATCTTCTTCTCAATACAAAGACTTTATTGAGGTGATGAAAGGATTGGCGGAATATGCGAAAGAGCGTAATATTCTAATTTATTTTGAAACGGGGCAAGAGACTCCAATCACATTGATACGAGCCATAAAAGATATAGGGACAGGCAATGTTTTCATAAATTGTGATTTGGCGAATTTATTGATGTATGGAAAGGCCAATTCCCTGGATGCGGTAAGATTATTTGGTGGCTTAATCAAAGAATTTCATGCAAAAGATGGACATTACCCGGATCCAGACAATCCTTATGAGTTAGGAAAGGAAGTTAATATACCTGAAGGGGAAGTAAACTTCCCCGCAGTAATTGCGGAGTTAAAAAAGCAGAATTTTCAGGGAGCATTAACGATAGAATGCGAATTAACCGGGAGTCACCGGAACTATCTTATAGAAACCAGAAAGTATTTACAAGATCTATTAGATAAATAATCACGTTGGTCGGACTTGATAAAGACGGAAGAATATTATATCATTGGAAATAGCACATTACGCTTTTCGTTTTCAGAAACCAGATAATCGATATATGGTTGTAATATGGAGAGGAGGCCGAAAGTAGAGATAGGAAAGCCTCCTTTTCCTATTTCAACAGTAGGGAACTGTCGCCGTAGCTGAGGAAACGGAAATTGTGGGAGAGGGCATAATCGTAGATCGCTCTCCAGTTGCCGTCGACAAAGGCGGAAACCAGTAGCAGAAGCGTACTTTGCGGCTGATGGAAGTTGGTGATGATGCCCCGGACGAGTTTGTAACGGTAGCCCGGGGCAATAATGATCCGGGTAGCGGTAACGAGGCGGTCGGTCTGGTGGCGGTCCAGGTAGGCGAGAATCTCCCGGAGGGATTCCTGTGTGGTGAGAAAATCGCTATCTTTCTGGTAGGGTAGCCATTGGGGAACGACCAATTCTTCGGCAGTGGCTTCCGGATTGCGTGATAAAATACAGCCGATGTAATAGAGGCTTTCGAGTGTGCGGACGGAAGTCGTGCCGACAGCGATGACGGAGTCTATTTTGCGGAGAAGATGTTCAATGCTTTCCCGGCGGACGGAAATATATTCTTCATGCATCTCATGGCCGGCGATCGTTTCGGATTTGACGGGCTTGAAGGTGCCGGCACCGACGTGTAGCGTGAGTTCCTCCCGTTCGAATCCCCGGGTGTCGAGGTCGTCCAGCACCTCTTCGGTGAAATGGAGCCCGGCAGTGGGGGCGGCTACTGAGCCTTTGATCTTGGAATAGACGGTCTGGTAGGTCTGCAAATCGCTCGGCTCCGTCTCCCGGTGCAGATAAGGGGGAATGGGAAGGATGCCTCCCCTTTCCAGAAGGTCTGCAAAGGTATACCGCGAATCGTTCCATGAGAAGGTGATGAGATGGCTGTCACCTACGCTTTTGATCTTTTTGGCCTGCAGGACGACTTCGTCGGTGCCGAACCGGATCGTCTGGGAGAGTTTTCCTTCCTTCCATTTCTTTAGGTTCCCGACCAGGCAGGTCCAACTGCATTGGGCGGTTTGCTGGAAAATCAGGGCGTAGTCGTGTGGTACGGCCGGCTCGAGACAGAAGATTTCGATCAGGGCGCCGGTCTCTTTACGGAAGCGGAGACGCGCTTGGATCACTTTCGTATTATTGAAGACGATCAGCGATTTTTCCGGCAGGTAGCGGCTGATGTGTTTGAAGACATCTTCCCGGATTTCCCCATTCTTATATAGAAGCAATTTGGATTCGTCCCGTTTGGAGAGAGGAAATTTGGCGATTCGTTCCTCCGGCAGCGGATAATTGAATTCCTCGATGCGTATCTCTTGAGTTTTTGTAGTCATTATTTTAATTTCTGCGCAAAATTAATGAACTTTGTCCACATAGCCGCTTCCCGCTTCCGGTTTTATCGGGGGGAGGAGCAGTAGAAGACAAAAAAGAAAGAAAAGATGAAAATTGGAGATAAAGTCCGGTTTCTGAATAGTGTCGGAGGCGGAGTCGTACGTGGCTTCAAGGACAAAAACATGGTGATGGTGGAGGATGAAAGCGGGTTCGAGTTTCCTGTGTTTCTATCCGAATGTGTGGTTGTAGGGGATAGCGATATGCAAGTGCATTCCTCCAACAAACCGAAGGCGCCCGCTCCGGCGGCTCAGACGCCTGCTCCGGCATCGCGTCCGAAGCCGGAAGAGGTGAAGATTGAAGAGACACCCGAAGGGGAACGGCTGAATGTTTTTCTGGCTTACCTGCCGGTCGACGCGAAGCGTCTGGCGGAAAGCGGGTACGAGGCTTACCTGATCAACGAAAGCAACTATTACCTCTCCTTTACTTATATGAATCGCCAGAACGGCAGTTGGTCCAGCCGGTATCACGGAGAGATCGAGCCGAATACGAAAATCTTCCTCGAAGAGTTTCCGAAAGAGGATCTGAATGATCTGGAACGGGTTTGCCTGCAATTTATCGCCTATAAGAAAGATAAGCCTTTTACATTGAAGAATGCCGTGTCGGTGGAGCTGCATCCGGATACCGTTAAGTTCTACAAATTGCATTGCTTCCTTGACAATGATTTCTTTGAGGAGGGCGCCCTGGTTTATCCGGTGGTGCGTAACGACGTGCCCGAACGGGAACTGCTCGTTTCGGCTGCCGAATTGCAGGAGGCCATGACGCAAAAGGCGCGGGAGGACCGACGGGCGCCGCAGGTGATCGTCCGGAAGAAAAAAGAGGCGGAACCTGTACTGGAGGTGGATCTGCATATTACTTCCCTGCTCGATTCGACCGCCGGCATGAGTAACGGGGATATCCTGAATTTCCAACTGGACAGATTTCATGAAGTCCTGCGGCAACAAGCCGGGAACAAGGGCCAGAAGATCGTTTTTATCCACGGCAAAGGCAACGGCGTCTTGCGTGCGGCGGTAGAGAAGGAGTTGAAAACGAAGTATAAACAATATACCTATCAGGACGCTTCCTTCCGCGAATACGGATTCGGGGCGACGATGGTGACAATTAAATAAAACGGATAATGGCGTTGGAGATAGAGCGAAAGTTCCGGGTGGAAGGCGATTTCCTTCCGGATGTGTATCAAAGCGACCGGATCGTACAAGGCTATCTCTGTTCGTATCCGGATCGTACCGTACGGGTACGCATCCGTGGCGAGAAAGGGTACCTGACAGTCAAAGGACCTTCGGACGCCTACGGATGGAGCCGCTATGAATTCGAACAGGAGATTCCCCTTTCCGATGCCGAAGAGATGCTCCGGCTTTGTGAGCCGGGAGTGATCGATAAGGTACGGCATTTGGTAAACTACGGCGGACATCTGTGGGAGGTCGATATCTTCCACGGGGAGAACGAGGGGTTGGTGATGGCGGAGATTGAACTTGCTTCCCGCAACGAGGATTTTGAGCGCCCGGCTTGGCTCGGGAAGGAAGTGACCGGAGACCGGCGCTATTATAATGCTATGTTAAGCAAAGAGCCTTACCGGCTATGGAGTCATGAACTAAAATGAAATCCGATGAAAAGACTGATTTTATTCCTATGTACGATCCTGTTTGTCCTTCCGGCGAAGAGTGAGGAAGGCATGTGGCTGCTCCCTCTTCTAAAGCAGCAGAAGTTTGCGGATATGCAGGCCTTGGGTTTGAAATTGCAGGATTATGATATTTACAACCCGGATTCTTCTTCGCTGAAAGACGCCGTCGTAATCTTCGGCGGAGGATGTACCGGCGAGATTGTTTCGCCCGACGGCCTATTGCTGACGAACCATCATTGCGGATACAGCCAGATCCAGCGTCACAGTTCTCTGGAGCACGACTATCTGAGCGACGGTTTTTGGGCCGGCTCCCGGGAAAAGGAGTTGCCGAATCCGGGGCTGACGGTTACTTTCATCGATAATATAGAAGATGTGACCGACTATGTAAAGGCCGAACTGAAAAAGGATACGGTCGAAAACAGCATGAATTTCCTTTCCCCTCACTACCTGAATGCCCTGGCTAAAGCCAAAGTGGGGAACGCTTTCCTGAGCGACCATCCGGGAACGGAGGTAGAGATCAAAGCTTTTTACGGAGGCAACCAGTATTTCATGTTTACGAAGAAGATTTATACGGACGTCCGGCTGGTCGGTGCGCCGCCTTCTTCCATCGGGAAGTTCGGCGCGGATACCGATAACTGGATGTGGCCGCGGCATACGGGCGATTTCTCCGTCTTCCGGGTTTATGCCGACGCCAACGGCAATCCTGCGGAGTATTCGGAAAAGAATGTGCCGCTGCGTCCGAAGCGTTGGTTCAGGATCTCCCTGAAGGGAGTTCAGGAAAATGATTTTGCCATGATGATGGGGTTTCCCGGTCGTACCAACAAGTACTATACTTCCTGGGAAGTCGCCGAACGGCGGGATATCGATAATGCCGTCCGTATCCGGGTGCGCGAATTGCGGCAGGAGGCGATGTTGGAAGAGATGTTGAAAGATCCGTCCGTCCGTATACAATATGCCAGTAAATACGCCGGTTCCACGAATGCATATAAAAATGCCATCGGAACAAACTGGGCCATCCGGAAACGGAATTTCGAACAGGTAAAGCAGGCGGAACAAGACGCTCTGTTGGCCTGGGCGAGAAAAGAGAACCGACCGGAATACGCTATGGCGCTGGATTATATCCGGCAGGTGGTTTCCGACCGGACCGACCTTAGGTACCGTTCCTGGATGCTGGACGAGGCGTTAGTGAGAGGCATCGAGTTTATGAATGTGCCGACCGACTGTGACCGGGTCATCAAAGCGTTGGGAGGAAAGGACAAGGCAAATCAACAGCAGCAGATGCGTCTTCTGGAGCAGGCTTATCACCGGTTCGCCAACCAGAATTATAATCCTGGTGTAGATAAGAAGATTGCAAAAGTGCTTTTGAAAGAATATCTCCATTTGATTCCCGAAGTCAGTCAACCCGGTTATTTTACGGTCATTCATAAGAAGTTCAAAGGAGATGTCGACCGTTTTGTAGATTTTCTTTTCAAAGAATCTATCTTCGGTAGTGAAGAGAACTTTAATCGATTTTACGCTAATCCTTCCGCCAAGGCTTTGGAGAAGGATCCTATGATTCTTTTCGCCCATTCCGTAAAGGAAGAAAAAGCAAGGCTTGCGGCTGCGTTGGATGAGTTTGAAACGGGTTATGCATTGGCACATCGGCAATATGTAGAAGGGCTGTTGGCGATGTATGGCGACCGGGCTAATTTTCCGGATGCCAATTTTTCGTTACGTCTGACTTACGGGCAAGTGAAAGGATATTCTCCAAGTGATGCGGTCTATTATACCTGCCAGACGACATTGGATGGCGTGATGGAGAAAGAAGACTCGACCAATTGGGAGTTTGTGGTTCCTCCCCGCTTGAAGGAGCTTTATGCGGACAGGGATTTCGGACATTATGCGATATCGGACGGACGTATGCCGGTGGCATTCTGTGCGACCACCCATACGACAGGTGGCAACTCCGGCAGTCCGGTACTGAATGCAAAGGGGGAACTGATCGGCATCAATTTCGACCGTAACTGGGAAGGGGTCGGCGGAGACATCCAATATCTTCCCGACTACCAGCGAAGCATCATTGTCGACATCCGCTATGTCCTTTTTGTTATTGATAAATATGCCGGGGCGGACTATCTCTTGAAGGAACTGGACATCATCGATTAATAAATTACTGGGAATAAAAGATTGTTCTTCTGCAAAGCGGGAGTTCCGTCCGCATATAGAGAGATGGAATGAAAAGGAGAGAAATGGCTTGGTTATACCTGTGCGGGCGAATGCCTATTCGCCCCTACAGTGGTGTCATTGAGTCGTTTTCAATAGGAGCCCTTGTCTAAGTCTTTAGCCTTTACCTTAAAGATCTGTCCGTTACGTGAAAATACGAGTTCTCCGTTGTCTTTTTTCTTTTCTTTTACCAGACGTTGAAAAGCAATGCTAGCTCCCTTCACTATACTCTCTTCAAATTCTCTTAGCTCTTGATCATTCATAATGCTCGAGTTTATTATAAATTACAGGGTTATAGATTTCTTTTTTTTCATTTTTAAATCCTTTTGCTATCACTTCCATCGGTGATAAAGAGTTGTCCGTAATCATCCAATAGTCGCATACGGGTAAATAAAGCTCGAATAAGTTACGGATTCCTGCTTTATAGCGCCGACGAATGGTGGCTTCCCCGATATTGTGCCCTCCCTCGGCTACTCGCATTTTTACGCGTTCAACTGCTAATTCCGGCGTATTCAACCAGAAATACAGCAGTGTGACGTAATATCCCTTTTTTTGTGCTTCCTTGGCAAGATTCGCTACCGACCGAGTGGCCAGCGTCGTTTCCAATGCAAAGGTTTTACCTCCCGAGATCAACTCTCTTATCCGCTTATACATGATACGGCTCGCTTCCACTGCAACCGCTATGCTGTCTGAGTTGAATGGGGACAATCCCTTAGCGATCTCATCGGAATTGACAAACTCTTTACACTTCAGCATTTCTGGCAAGATAGTGTATGAGGCTGTTGTCTTTCCTGCCCCATTACATCCCGATATAATGTATAAGTACGGCACTACTCTTATTTTATCACGGCAAATATATGCATATTTGTTTAATATACGCAACATTTTATGATGTAATAAAATATAAAATGTTTGTTTTGCGCGGGGTTACGTCATTCAAACGGGGTGTTTTGTACAAAAACGAATCAGACCCACAACAAATCGCTCATAATCCCATCAGAAATAAAGATTCCCTGGGGGGAAAGCTGCAGTATTTCTCCCGTTTTTTTCAGGGTTCCGTTACTTAAGTAAGGGCGCGCCTGCTCGATGCAATAGGTGGATTGCCCGGCTCCGAAACGTTCGCCGATCACTTTTAGATCGATACCCCATTGGGTGCGCAGCCCGGTGATGATGTAATCGTTGTATTTCATTCGGTCATCCAACCTTTCGACCTCTATCTTCGGCTCCCCGGCACCAACGCTCCGGATATAGTCCGGCAGGGAGGAGACGTTCCATTGGCGTGATTCGCCGTTATAGGAATGTGCCGAAGGGCCCAGCCCGAGGTAAGGCTTGCCCGTCCAATATGAACTATTGTGACGGGAATAGGCATCCGGGCGGCAGAAGTTGGAGATCTCATAATGTAGGTATCCGTTTTCTTTCATACGATCGATCAGCAGGGTAAAGAGCCGGAGGCTGGTTTCTTCCCCGACGGCCCGGACTTTCCCAGCCTGCCATTGCCGGTAGAGCGGCGTGCCTTCCTCATAGATCAGATGGTAAGCCGATAAATGCGGGATGTCCAGCCGGAGCGCCTGTGCCAGATTGCTCTCCCAAGCCTCGGGCGTTTGTCCGGGAAGGCCGTAGATCAGGTCGATGCTAAGGTTGTCGAAGCCGGCGGATCGGCATTGTTCTACGGCCTCGACGGCCTGCCGGGCAGTGTGCCGACGGTTCAGGAACGTCAGGTCGGTGTCATTAAAACTCTGTATTCCCATGCTGATCCGGTTGACCGGCAGCTTGCGGAGCGACTGGATATAGGCGGGTGTCAGATCGTCGGGATTCGCCTCCAGTGTAATTTCGGCTGTGGCGGATACTTTATATAACCGGTCGATCTGCCGAAAGATCCTTTCCAATTCGCCGGGAAGGAGTTGCGATGGCGTTCCCCCGCCAAGATATACGGTTTCCAGCTCTTCTCCCTTTAGATAGTCGCTCCTCAGCTCCATTTCCCTGAGCAATGCCTGCAGGAACGCCTCCTTAGAGGACGAGTCCGTTTGGGAGAAGAAGTCGCAATACAGGCAACGCTTCTCACAAAAAGGAATATGTATATATAATCCTGCCATATTGCAAAAGTACAAAATCTATTTTCTTTATTTCTTGCTGCATAACATAGTTGTCAAACACTGGGCTATGGATTGATTATTCCGTTAACAATTCATATTTTGCGGGATGTGGAAATTTTAGAGATCAAACTTATTGTTAAACTTATTCGCAGTATCATGAAAGTATATCAAACAAATGAAATCAAGAACATTTCCATCTTGGGAAGTTCCGGCTCGGGGAAAACCACTCTCGCTGAAGCAATGCTTTACGAGGGTGGGGTTATAAAACGTCGCGGCAGTGTGGACGCAGGAAATACGGTTTGCGACTTTTTCCCGGTTGAGAAAGAGTACGGATACTCTGTTTTCTCAACCGTTTTTAGTGTGGAATGGAATGATCTAAAGTTGAATTTTATCGATTGTCCCGGCTCGGATGACTTTATCGGGGGCGCTGTCTCAGCGCTGAATGTGACCGATACGGCATTGATGGTGCTGAATGCCCAATATGGGGTGGAGGTCGGTACGATCAACCAATTCCGTTATACGGAAGATTTCCATAAACCTGTGATCTTTGTAGTGAATCAGTTGGATCATGAAAAGGCGGATTATGATAATACGGTGGCGCAGTTGAAGGATACGTATGGAAGCAAGATCGTGCAGATCCAATATCCACTTGTCTGCGGACCTTCCTTTAACGCCGTAGTCGATGTGCTGAAGATGAAACTTTATCAGTGGAAGCCGGAGGGAGGCGTCCCGGATGTATTGGATATTCCGGCTGAAGAGATGGGTAAGGCGATGGAGTTGCATAAAGCCTTGGTCGAAGCCGCTGCGGAGCATGACGATGTCTTGTTGGAGAAATTCTTTGAGGAGGGATCTCTGACGGAAGACGAAATGCGCGCCGGGATCCGGGCAGGATTGGTTACGCGCGGAATGTTCCCGGTCTTCTGTGTCAGCTCAGGCAAGGATATGTGTGTCCGGCGGACGCTGGAATTCCTCGGCAATGTAGTGCCATGTACCGACAAGATGCCCCGGCTGGTGACGGTTGACGGCGTGGAAGTCGATCCGGATCCGGAAGGCCCGACCAGCCTGTTCTTTTTTAAGACGACGTTGGAACCTCATATCGGACAGGTTTCTTATTTTAAAGTTCTCTCTGGAAAAGTGAAAGAGGGAGACGATTTGATTAACGCCGACCGCAGTTCGAAGGAGCGCATCTCGCAGCTCTTTTCCGTTGACGGGCAGATCCGTCATCAGGTGCCGGAAATGGTAGCCGGTGATATCGGCGCTACGGTCAAACTGAAAGACGTACGCCGTGGAAATACGCTGAATGAAAAGGGATGCGATTTCCGTTTTGATTTCATTAAGTATCCGGAACCGAAATATCGCCGTGCCATCAAGCCGGTGAATGAATCCGAAGCGGAGAAGCTGAGCGAAGTGCTGACCCGGATGCATGAGGAAGACCCGACTTGGCTGGTGGAACAATCCAAAGAGCTGAAGCAAACGATCGTTTCGGGGCAGGGGGAGTTTCATTTGCGTACTCTTAAATGGCGTATTGAAAACAATGATAAGATAGAAATCACATACAGTGAGCCGAAGATTCCTTACCGGGAGACGATTACCAAGGCTGCGCGTGCGGATTACCGGCACAAGAAGCAATCTGGCGGCGCCGGGCAGTTCGGTGAAGTGCATCTAATCATAGAACCTTATTACGAAGGCATGCCGATGCCGGATACCTACCGCTTCGGCGGACAGGAATTCAAAGTGAACGCCCGGGATACGCAGACGTATGACCTGGATTGGGGCGGCAAACTTGTATTTGTGAATAGTATTGTCGGCGGTGCGATCGACGCCCGCTTTCTTCCGGCTATCCTGAAGGGGATTATGGCGCGTATGGAGCAGGGGCCGTTGACCGGCTCGTATGCCCGGGACGTACGCATCATCGTTTATGACGGAAAGATGCACCCGGTGGACAGCAATGAAATCTCGTTCATGCTGGCGGGGCGGAATGCCTTCAGCCATGCGTTTAAGGAAGCCGGGCCGAAGATACTGGAGCCGGTCTATGACGTGACGGTATCTGTTCCGGCCGACTATCTGGGGGACGTGATGAGTGATCTGCAAGGCCGCCGTGCGCTGATCATGGGGATGAGCAGTGAGAAGGGCTATGAGAAGCTGCAGGCGAAAGTTCCGTTGAAAGAAATGGGCAACTATTCCACTACCCTCAGTTCGCTGACCGGCGGCCGCGCATCCTTCACGATGAAGTTCGCCTCCTACGAATTGGTTCCGGCGGATGTTCAGGAGAAGCTCTTAAAAGAATATGAAGCCTCACAGGAGGATGATTGATAAGACACACTTTTATTAAAGATGAGGAGGCTGCCACCGTTGTACGGTCGCAGCCTCCGCCTTTTTACTTTTCCGGCTTGTCCTCTGTGCTTTTCCCCTCTAGTTTCCGGGTAAGGTAAGCGATCTTTTTGGCCGCCTTCTCCTTCTCCTGGTGCATCGACTCGATGTCGCTGAGGACGGCAGCTAACTCGAATGTCGCGACGATAGCTTTTTTATCGCCTTCGGCAATATAAAGAAAGAATTTTTTCCCGCCGATATATTCCGCTTTGATGCGTTGCTTCTGATTGGCATAAATAAATTTGACGGCTTCCTCACATTCCGGTCCTTTATAGGTGACGATTTCGGAGGTCATTCCCATATCCTTGAAGCGATAATTCCGTCCTCCGTCATAAGGGACGGCGGCTGTTTCGGCGAAAAGACCGTCCGGAGTGCTGACCCGCAATCCCGTATGGTTCAGGGGGCTATTCCCGTAGAATGCGCTGGCCAGATACATTTCTCCCTTTTCGTTCACGCCGCAACGGACATAACTGCGCTGTACATTCCGCTCAATGGTCTGCTGCTTCCAGATATAATTGCCGATTTCTTCGTATTGCTCTTCTTTTTCGAAGGTAAAACCATTTTTCAATTTCTCGGCCTCTTCCGTCTTGATCGGAAGCATACTATCGCAAAAGGCAATGTTGCGCTGGCACTCTTTGAGGTCTACCTGCCGCATCAGAGCGAGGCTCTCTTTCAGGACACCGATCTCCTTCGGATAGAGCGTGCGGATCGAGTCAATTTCGCTTTTAGCCGCATACAACTCGTTGTTTTCATACATGGCTTTTGCTCTTTCCAGTCTGGCCCTCGCTTCTTTTCCGCCATTCCCGCAGCCCGCCAATAGCAAGGCAAGGGGGAGGATATAATACAATAATTGCTTCATAATATCTTTTTCTTTCTTTTTGGCACGATTGACGAGACAAACTTAGGAAAAAAGCCGCAAATATATTCTATTCTGTTTACCAAATCGTTCCGCCTCCCGGATCCGTCCCGTAGAGGAGTTCTAACAGGTTGAAGTAAATATTTTACCTATCTTTGCACTGGATTAAAGAGAGCATGGATGTACATTGATGAGGATAAGATAAAGGAGCATCTGGAAAAGAGGCCGTTTCGGCTGATTTCCGAAGTAGCGGAGCATTTGGGGACGGAGACGTACGTCATCGGAGGATATGTACGGGATCTTTTCCTACGGCGCCCGTCGAAAGATATCGATATCGTTGTCATAGGTAGCGGAATCGAGTTTGCAAAAGCAGTCGCCTCCCGCCTGGGACGCGGCGCCCGACTTTCCGTATTTAAGACATTCGGAACCGCACAGGTAAAGTCCGGCGATTTTGAAATCGAGTTTGTCGGCGCCCGGAAGGAATCCTATAGCCATGACAGCCGGAAGCCGGTAGTCGAAGACGGGACGTTGGAAGACGACCAGAACCGGAGGGATTTTACGATCAACGCGCTTGCCCTCTGCCTGAACGGGGAGCGGTATGGCGAATTAGTCGACCCTTTCGGCGGGTTGGAGGATATGGAGCGCCTGATTATCCGTACGCCTTGCGACCCCGATATTACCTTCAGCGATGATCCTTTACGTATGATGCGGGCCGTACGGTTTGCCTCCCAATTGGGTTTTTCGATCGATCCGGAGACCTTTGAAGCGATTGAACGAAATGTTTCCCGTATAGAGATTGTTTCGAAAGAGAGGGTCATCGACGAATTGGATAAGATCATACTTTCCCCCAAACCTTCCGTAGGATTCGAACTTCTGGATCAATGCGGGTTACTGCCGCTGATTTTTCCCGAACTCTGCGCCCTCAGAGGAGCGGAGACCAAAGAGGGAATCGGGCACAAAGACAACTTTGCCCATACGCTGATGGTGCTGGATCGTTTGAGCAAGAATTCCGACAATCTTTGGCTGCGCTGGAGCGCCTTGCTCCATGATATCGGTAAGCCTGCAGTCAAGCGTTTCGAAAAACGGCTCGGTTGGACATTCCATAACCATGACTTTATAGGCGAGCGGATGATCCCGGGCATCTTCCGGAAGATGAAGCTGCCAATGAACGAGAAAATGAAATACGTGCAGAAGATGGTACGGCTTCACATGCGTCCGATAGCCCTTGCCGATGACGAAGTGGCCGATTCGGCTGTCCGCCGCCTGCTGTTTGACGCGGGAGATGATATAGACGACTTGATGACGCTTTGCGAGGCCGATATTACCAGTAAGAACCCGGAGAAAGTGCGCCGTTTCCTGAATAATTTCCGTCTGGTACGCGAAAAACTGGCCGTGATCGAAGAAAAAGACCGGATACGCAACTTCCAACCTCCGGTCAGCGGGGAGGAAATCATGAAGACATTCGGCTTACAACCTTCCCGCCCGGTCGGAGTCATCAAAGAAGCCATCAAAGAAGCCATACTCGACGGCGTCATTCCGAATGAATACGAAGCCGCCCGTCAATTTATGTTTGAACGGGCGGCCAGGTTGGGATTAAAACCGGTTTAACCTATCTGTACTCCTTCCTTTCGGAAGGAAGGAGTTATTGGAATTTTATTCTCTAATTTTATCTTCCACACGATCTTTCAAATATCCTGCTTCATTCTTAGTAGTATCTGCTATATCCTTTAAATCTCTCTTTGATTTCCTGAAAAAATTGTTGACATTATCGCAAATACAGTCAAACTGTCCATCATCTTGCATTTTACGAATTAAATACCCTGTTAGAGAGCCAACCATTAAGATCAATATTGCTTTTTTCATGTTTATTCTTATTAATTTATTTGAGATAATATTTTAACGCTCCTGCTGAATATATGAACATCGAACGTGTTTGAGGTAAAGCCGCTAATCCATTTAGTAATCCAAAGTCATGAATTACGCCGTTGTAACGGATAGTCGTAACATCGACTTCAGCTTCGTCTAACTTACGCCCAAGCTCTTCCCCTTCATCTCTCAGTATATCGTTTTCGGCCACTAATATAATCGTTGGAGGCAATCCTTTCAATTCATCGATGGAAGCCAGAAGAGGTGAAAAGTAAATTTCTTTGCGTTGTTTCGGATCGTTTGCATACTGATCGAACATCCATTGCATCATCGATGTAGTTAAGAATCTTTGTTCGGCATACATTTTATACGAGTCCGTATCAAAATAGGTATCTGTCACAGGCCATAATAAAATTTGGACTTTAATAAGTGATTCATTATTTTTCTTTGCTAATAAACTGGTAGCAATGGCCATATTGCCTCCAGCGCTATTACCGACCAAAGCTAAACGTTTGCCGTCTATATTTATTTCGTCTCCATGTTTTGCAATCCATTTTGTGGCGGCATAAACTTCATTGATAGCCTGTGGATATTTGGCTTCAGGCGAAGGACTGTAATTTACAAAAACTGCAGCATATCCCGATTCTACTACCAAATCGCGCACCATCCGTTTATGGGTGATATAGTCTCCCAGTATCCATCCTCCTCCGTGTATGAAAATGAAAGCGGGCAGTTTTTCTATTATTCCTATCGGACGAACAATGGTTAACTTCACCGGGTAATCTTTATCTGTAATTATTTTTTCAGATTCTTCAATCCCTGATAAATCAACTTTTACTCCTGCCTGAACCGTTATAAGAACATCACGTGCATCCTCTTTCGACAATGTTTCAACAGCTCCGCCGGCATTCAATACTTTTAAATACTTTTTTATTCCGACGCTCAAATGCTTGTCTTCCAGATAATCCGGTGCTGTTCCTGCTTGCTTTTCCATATACTTCTTATTTTTCAAATTGGAATTGTAAGATCTAATGTCTTCTCGTCATTCCTTTTTACCGTCATGCTTTCACTTCCCGGTGCAATAATTTCAACACCTCCGAATTCATAAAAGACGGCAAAAGACAATGTTGTTTTAGACTCAAAGATGTTTAATTCGGTAAAGTTTAAGCTAAATGTAGCAACACCATTCTCATCGGTTACAGCATGTTTGTCGGCATCGGAACTTTTTGTAGATTCGTCTATTTCCTTATCTTTATATAGGTAAACTGTCGTATTAGGTTGAACAGTGCCGATTATATTCTTTACTGTAACCTGTACATTAGCTCCTAATGCCGGAGCGTCGTCATCATCGTCTCCGCAAGACGTAAGACCGATGGTAGTTAATAGCATTATGCTGCAAAATAGTAACTTGTTCATATCATGTTTTTTAATAAAATGAGCCAACCATTTTGTTTATCGTGATTGGTTGGCATTTTCACATAGTCCGGATATTAATCTAATTTCTTCTTAACATCCTTCTTTATATCCTTGATATCTTTTTTGATGTCGGTTCTGATAGTATCTGCTTTTTTGTCAACAGCTTCTTTTGTGTCATTCCATGAATCTTTCATATCTTCCACACCATCTTTTGTTTTATCAGCGGCTTTATCAACAGATTTATTTACCGATTCTTTCGCATTTTTAAAATCTTTATCAGCACCAGACTTTGTATTGCATGAAGGTAACAGCAGTACAAATCCGGAGATAAACAGTATACTTAAAATCTTTTTCATGATTTATTTTTTATATTTAAGCTATATAGCTTACTTGTTTAGTTAAACTCGGTTACCTCTTCTGCTAAATAAAGAGAGTATCCATAAGAAGACAACCGCACCGACAACCGACACAATCAAAACTCCTATAATTCCACCGAAATCTACATCCAGCAAACTGAAGATAAATCTACCCAATACGGCTCCGATTAGACCGACTATCAGGTTTACGATTAAACCGAAACCCCGTCCCTTTGTAATCTGACCGGCTATAAAACCGGCGAGAATTCCAATAATGATTGAACCAATAATACTTAATCCCATTTTTTTTATTTTTAAATTCTAATAGTAAAAATCTATAACTCTTATAGTAAAAACAATCTATAATCATATATGACTTATTTATCTGTGAATTATGCAAATAATAATCAGAAATATATAACAAAAATTACAAATAAATTATTTCCTTTGGTAGTTTGGTTAATAGATATCGGCATGAGTAAAAGAATAAGAATTAGATTACCGGATCAAAAAAGGAGACTGCATCGATCGCGGAAGGAAATCGGGTCTTTAATAATTTATTAATTACTTCTCCCAAATAGAATTTATAAAAAACGATAAGATGAAGCCTTTAAATATATCTAAAAATATATCATTAATTACCTTTTACTATTTAATAGTTCATCATAGAATTATTTTATGTAAAAAAATTAGAGTTTGCGCTTTAGTCATTATATCTATTTTCTCTGTAACGACATTAAATGCGCAGAATGAAGAAGATTCCATTCCTATTCGGTTAGGTGACATTGTAAAGAAACCGATATACGGACAAGAAAGAAAGGAACATGGTTCTCTCTATCATCGGTTATGGGGTACGCATTACGAACCATTATATTATAAACCGGTAAGTGTAAAAGCAATTAGTTTGAATTCTTTATATGGAGGATTATCGATTCTCAGAGAATTTAAGGATTTACATACCTTAGTATTGAAGGATAAGAATGAACGTTTGTATTTACTGCGTCCACTTGGAGGGTCTACCAGTTTCTTGAACTCAAGTTTCTTTAAAAGTATTTATGATATCGACGATTTAGAGGATACTTACATTGGCGATTTCATTACGGAAGCATTTACGATTGTCCATCCGTATGGGTTCATTGCCTCCAATCGTATGGCTAAAGATATTAACTTGATTTCCAACCGATATGATATTGCATATATTTCAACAGGTGAAGCGACAGATACGATTGCGGACGGCAGCAATATTAGAGGAAATTTGGTAACAATTACACGTTTACCTTTCACGGAACAGGAAAAGGTGTTTGCTAATGTGGAAAAACTTCTTGAAGAATTACATAAAGGAGACACTTATGATGTCGATCAGCAACTTTACATCCGCACACGATTATTTGATATGTTGATTGGCGACTGGAATAAAATCCCCGAATCATGGGGTTGGATTACTTCATTGAAAAATGACTCCGTTATATTTAGACCGATGGTGCTTGACCGGAACCATGCTTATCCGAAAATAGAAGGACTTTTATTTAAGCCATTGTTGGGTATGTTAGGGTTGGGCTTTATCACGAATTATGATGAAACACTGGATAATGTAAAGAAATTCAATACGCTTGGCTATGCATTGGATGTGGCTCTTACTCAAAAGAGTGGAGAGGATGTCTGGTTGGAGCAAGCCAGATATCTGAAGATTCATTTGACAGATCAGTTGATAAACAGCGCCTTTTCGGCATTACCTAAAGAGATTCAGGATGGAGGCATTCAAGAAATAAAAAGAAAATTAATCAACCGCCGCAACCAGATAGAAGATATCGCACATCGGTATTATCTCTCATTGCAGGAAACACCTGTGATTACAGGAACGAATAATGATGACAGATTTGTATTCGGTGAAGATGAGACGGGCAATTTGCATCTGCAAATTTATAATTCAAATTCAGACCGGCCGTATTTTGATCGGCACTATTCTTCTAAATATACAAAGGAAATATGGCTTTACGGTTTAGACGGGAATGATCTGTTTGAGGGAAACCGTCCTACCAACCGGATAAAACTATTGGTGATTGGAGGAAAAGGGATAAATGAATATGATTTTGCCCATAAGGAGAAAATCACGGTTTATGAATCCCGATCTCAAAAAGAAAGATTGGCCGATTCATTGTCTATAAAAATGGTATATCCCAGTAATGAAGAAAATGCATTGAAGTATGATTATAAAAAACTGAGCTATAAAAAACTGTCTGTTACTCCGATCGGACTTTATGACTCTGATTTGGGTATTAATCTCGGAACATCGATTGCTTATGCTATATACGGCTTTAAAAGAGCTCCCTATACCCAATGGCATCAACTTGGTTTTGATTATATCAACGGTTTTACTTATCAGGGGATTTTTCCGGATTACGATGGGAAAAGAAGTTTCCATCTGTCGGCATTTATAGGCAGTCCCGCTTATTTCTCAAACTTTTTTGGTTATGGAAATTTAACGACAAGGAATAAAGACGAGAAAAATAAATTTAACAGGGTGCATCTGGAAAAATATGCAGTTACACCGGCATTTTATTATCAAATCGATCAAGACCAATTATTTAATATCGCAGGTTCGTTCGAGATTGATAAAGTAGATAATCCCAAAAGCAGAGACCGTTATATTAATCAAATATATAATGACGACGATGATATTTTTGATACCAAATTCTTCGTTGACCTGAACGCACGGTATGTGTTGGATAAGAAAACAAGATATGTCATCTCAAAATACAAAGTAGACCTATCTACCGGAGGAACATTAAATTTAGGAGATATGAGTCGTTTTGTTCCGTACGCAAAAGCTAATTTAAGTGTAAACGTTCACTTAATAAGTCATTTGTCCTTTGCTACAGAAGTGAATGCCAAGGCGCTATTTTCTGATAAATACGATTTCTTTCAATCCGCAACTACTGAATTAAGAGGTTTCCGTAATAATCGTTTCATCGGCAAACAATCGTTTTATCAGTTTTCCGAATTCAGATGGGATATGGGTGAATTGAATAATAATTTCACACCGGTCGAATACGGTTTGTTCTCAGGGGTTGATTATGGGCGTGTGTGGTATCCTGGTGAAGATTCAAATAAATGGCATTCTTCCTATGGAGGTGGATTCTGGTTGACATTGTTCCGGGAATATACCGGTAAACTATCATTCTTCGCATCCAACGACGATCAGCGTTTTATGTTGCAATTGGGAATGGGATTTTAACGGAATTAGGGTACGTACTATAATACATCAGTAAAAGATGTAACTTATTTTGCTTTTTGTGTAATACAATCTAATTCATTAATTCTCATCTTTGAGTTTAATTCATACTTTTAATAATTATGTCAAAAGAAGATAGAGGAAAAGACCGAGCGGATAAAAAAGCTCCTCAAAAGAACTTGAAAGAAAAGCGGGCGGAGAAAGCCAGTAAACGGGCAGATAAAAACAAAAAGGGATTAGATGATTTGAAGATCAAATAAGGAGGATTTTTTCGATCTTCTTTATTCAATCCACATTTCTACAGAGTGTTCGAGTGTTACATTTTTACAATTGAATATCGCACAATTTACAGATTTTCAATATTGACTGTTCTTTTCTGTCCATGTATTGTCATGTATTATAAAGATGATAGAGTAATACTTGTTATCTTCTTAAACTGATTAGATAAACACGTAATATCTCTGTAATTCTACTTGTTCCATGACTATATCAGGTATTCAGACGCTCGACGGTCTTTACGCCTCTCACTGTCCGGATCTTTTTGGTCAGGACGTTCAATGCAGAGGTGTCTTTCACGGTAACAGTAAAATTTCCCTGGAAAAGCCCGTCCGTCGAATCAATCTTCAGGGAACGGAGGGAAGCGCCGTTCTCCTTGCTGATGACCGAAGTGATATTGGTAACGATACCGATATCGTCATGCCCGACGACGCGGAGCGTGATACTGTATCCGTTTTCGCCTTTGCCGCTCCATTTTGCCTGAATGATACGGTAGCTGAAGCGGTTGAACATGCTTTGTGCATTGGGGCAGTCCATCCGGTGAATCTTGATGCCCTGGGTAGACACAAAGCCGAATACTTCGTCCCCGTAAATCGGATTACAGCATTTGGCCAGCTTATATTCTATGCCGGTCAGGTTCTTGTCAATCACCAGTACATCCTGCTGCGACGTGATCTCTTCCGCTTCCGTTTTGGCGATGAACTGTTCGGCGCTACGTATTTCGATGCGTTCATTGATCTCTTTCTCCTTGCGTTCCAGTTCCAGAAACTCATCGATCACATGGTTCACATCCAGCCTTTCTTCTGCGATTTCCATATAGAAGTCGGTAACGGTACGGTAACCCTTCTTTTTGATCAGGCGCATCAGGATGGGTTCTTCAAAATCGATTTTCCGATTTTTGAAACGCCTTTGGAGCGTCTCTTTGGCAAACTCGGCCGTTTTTGCGAGCTCTTCCCGCAGCGCTTGCTTTATCTTGGAGCGGGCCTTGGAGGTGACGACGAACGAAAGCCAGTCCTGTTTTGGCGACTGGGTAGGAGAGGTGACGACTTCCACGGTATCCCCGTTCGTCAGCACATATTTAATGGGGACATTCTTCCCGTTTACTTTTCCGGATACACATTTGCTGCCTAATTTCGAATGGATGCAAAAGGCGAAGTCCAATACGGTCGCTCCTTTTGCCAACTTGATCAGTTCGCCGGTCGGTGTGAAGACATAGATTTCATCCTGATAGAGATCCATTTTAAACTCCTTCATCACCTCCATCGGATTGGAGCTTTGTGTTTCCAGCATACCCCGGACATCATTAAGGAATTCATCCAATCCGCGTTCCTCCCGGATGCCCTTGTATTTCCAATGGGCGGCCAGGCCCCGTTCGGCAATCTCGTCCATCCGTTGCGTCCGGATTTGCACCTCCACCCAACGGTTTTCAGGCCCCATGACGGTGATATGCAGGCTTTCGTACCCGTTGCTTTTCGGGATCGATATCCAGTCTTTCATTCGTTTTGGATTCGGCTGGTACATATCCGTAACGATGGAATAGACCTGCCAGCATTCCGAACGTTCCTTTTCCGGAGGAGCGTCCAGCACAATGCGGATCGCAAAGAGATCGTAGATGTTTTCGAAATCGATATTCTGTTTTTTCAGCTTATTGTTGATCGAATAGATAGACTTTGTACGCCCCTTGATGTCAAATGTCAAGCCACTCTCCTGCAGCTTCTTCCGAATCGGATCGATGAAGAGAGCGATATATGCATCCCGCGAGCGTTTCGTCTGGTTCAGTTTTTTCTTTATATAATTATATTGCTTCGGGTCGGTATACTTCAGCGTCAGGTCTTCGAGTTCGCTCTTGATTTGATACAGCCCCAGGCGGTGAGCCAGCGGAGCATACAGAAAAGATACCTCCGTTGCCATGCGTATCCGGTCTTTTTCATCCTTTATCTGTTTCCCCAGGCGCATCATACAGAGGCGGTCGGCAATCATGATCAATATCACGCGGACATCTTCTGCGAATGAGAAAAGCAGATGGGGAAAGTTCTCCGAGTCGATCGCCGTATTGCGGGCATACAAGCTGGAAGTCTTCAACAGCCGGCTGATAATTAAAGCCACATCTTCATTGAAAGTCTTTTCGACATCTTCCAGGGTAATCGCTTTTTTCAGGACCGGGCGGTAAAGGAGGACAGCCAGGACGGAAGTCCTCTTCAGGCCGATATCGACCGTCGCGATCAACGCCGTTTCGATATTGCGCAGGAGTCCGTTGATGCCGTTTCGGTCCCGTCCGTAAAAATCCAGCGAAACCATATGCTGCGTCAACTTCCGCATTTTACGAATATCTTCAGGCTCCAAGCAGGAATATAGATGCCTGAGCAAAAGCCGGTATTTGGAGAAAAAGACCTTTTTCTCTTCCGGGGTAAAAAAATCTTTTACGCTTTCGGTATTCATAGATATAGGATAATAACTGAGATTATTCTAATGTAAAAGTATCTTTTTTCCCTGAATAAAGCCGTATTTATTGCAGTATTTTATACATTTGTACAAAAAGTTATCATTCAATAAATTCGTTGGAATCTATAGGTAAATTAAATACAAATTATCATGCTAACCGAAAGCGATCTGAATCTCTTGAAAGAGAAGAATATCTCAGAAGAACAAATCAAAGAGCAGTTGTCCTGTTTTGAGAAAGGATTCCCTTTTCTTGAAATTATATCGTCCGCCTCTTCTGGAAAAGGAATACGGGTTTTATCCAATGAAGACAAGTCCGCTTATCTGCAAGTATGGGATGAATACCTGACGCAGCGCCGGAAAATAGAAAAGTTCGTTCCGGCTTCCGGAGCCGCCAGCCGGATGTTTAAGGGGCTGTTTGAATTCCTTTCTTCAAAGAAAGAGGCTCCTGAAACAGAGTTTGAGAAAACTTTTTTTGAAGGAATCAGCCGTTTTGCCTTTTATAAGGCGTTGAATGAAGTTTGCCTCAAGAATGAAGAAAGCGATGTTCTTAGCCTGATGGAGCAGGGACGCTATAAGGATATCGTACGGAATTTATTGGAAGAAGACGGACTGGGTTACGGCCAGTTACCCAAAGGCCTGCTCCTTTTCCACTCTTACCAAACGGGGCCGCGGACAGCCATGGAAGAGCATCTGGCGGAGGGAGCCATGTACGCTAAGAACGAAACCGGACAAGTTTACATTCATTTTACCGTTTCACCGGAACATCTCAAGTTTTTCGAGGCATTGGTGAAAAAAAAGCAGAAATTTTATGAAGAGAAGTTTTCGGTGGTCTATTCCATTTCCTTCAGTACACAAAAAAACAGTACTGATACGATTGCCGTAGATCTGCAGAACCATCCCTTCCGGGATGCCAAAGGAAACCTGTTCTTCCGCCCGGGAGGCCATGGCGCCTTGATCAGCAACCTGAATGAACTGGATGCCGATGTGGTATTCATAAAGAACATAGATAATGTGGTTCCCGACAATCTGAAGGGATCGACCGTGATTTACAAAAAAGTGTTGGCCGGTGTCCTGATAGCCATACAGCGAAAGATATTCGACTACCTGCGCCTGATAAAAAGTGGAAAGTATTCGCATAAGCAGGTGGAAGAAATGATTCATTTCCTTCAGGACGAACTGAATATCCGGAATCCGGAGACGAAATTGCTGGAGGATGCCGAATTGATCCTTTATATCCGGCGCAAACTCCTCCGACCGATCCGCGTCTGCGGGATGGTGAAGAATATAGGTGAACCGGGAGGCGGCCCTTTCTTTGCCGTTAATCCGGACGGAACCGTCTCCTTGCAAATACTGGAAAGCAATCAGATTGACATGCGCGATCCGGAAAAGAAAGCCTTGTTTGAACAAGGTACCCACTTCAATCCGGTGGATCTAGTCTGCGCTTTGAAAGACCCGGAGGGTAACTCCTACCATTTGCCGGACTTCGTGGATAAGAATACCGGTTTTATTTCCCATAAAAGCAAAGACGGCCGGGAACTGAAAGCGCTGGAGCTTCCGGGGCTTTGGAACGGGGCGATGAGCGATTGGAATACGATTTTCGTAGAAGTCCCCATCGGGACGTTCAATCCGGTAAAGGCGGTGAACGATCTGCTTCGCCCGGAACACCAAGTATCTTAGCCTTCCGCTGTCCGTCGGACGGATTAATAAAAGAAAGATGAATAAGATTATTGAATGCGTACCGAACTTCAGCGAAGGATGCGATCCGGAAAAGATCGACCGGATCGTGCAGGCCTTTCGCGCGAAAGAAGGCGTAAAACTATTGGACTATAGTGCAGACCGAGACCATAACCGCATGGTAGTAACCGTGGTCGGCGAACCGGAACCCTTGAAGCAAGCCGTCATTGAAGCGATCGGAACGGCCGCCCGATTGATTGACCTGACTCGCCACCGGGGGGAACATCCTCGCTTGGGAGCGACCGACGTCGTCCCCTTCATCCCGATTAAAAATGCAACAATGGAGGAAGTTGTCGCTTTATCGAAAACCGTTGCCCAAGAGGCGGCGGAACGCTACGGCATTCCGATGTTCCTTTATGAAAAGTCGGCTTCTGCTCCGCATCGCGAGAACCTGGCCGAAGTCCGCCGGAACGAATTCGAAGGGCTGGCCGAAAAGATGAAACAACCGGAATGGAAGCCGGATTTCGGGCCGGACATACCGCATCCTACGGCTGGTGCTACGGTGATCGGCGCAAGGATGCCTCTGATCGCCTACAATATAAACCTGAATACCGACTGCCTGGAGATTGCGAAGCAGATCGCAAAGAAAGTCCGTTATATCGGAGGCGGCTTGCGCTTTTGCAAAGCGATGGGCGTTGAATTGAAGGAAAGGCATATCGTGCAGGTCTCTATGAACTTAACTGACTACACCCGGACTTCCCTCTACCAAGCTCACGAACTGGTCCGCCTGGAGGCCAAACGCTATGGAGTTAGCGTAATCGGTGGAGAGCTCATCGGGCTGCTTCCACTGGCAGCCTTGGTGGATACCGCTGCCTACTATCTGGGGCTGGAAAACTTTTCCGTCCGCCAGGTTCTCGAATCCCATCTGATGGAGTAATCGAACAATACGATTCTCTGTCCGATTTTCATGGATAGCCGCCCATTCGTTTTTAACCATAAAACTTGCATTCAAGAAGGCTTTTGCACGGAGGATTATCGGGATGAGGTTTTTGTTGCCTCCCTTAAGGATAGAGCGTCTTTACGTTTTTTAAGGAAGAGGGCGGTTAAACCTTTTAGGAAATTTTTGATCTAAACGTGAATGCTGTTTGCGAACAGCCCAAAATACCTTAGTTTTATCTTATACAAGAAAAAAGATGGCACATCGAACAAAATGGGTTATAATAGGGGCGATTCTATTACTGATTGTCGGAATGATAGCTTATCCGTATGTGAGGAGAATGATGAAGGCGAAGCAAGAAGGCTTGACCATCGCTCCTTCTTCCAAAGCGGCTACGAATCAAAGAACTTTGAATATCAATGCGGAAGTACTAAGGCATCAGACATTAACAGACAAGATTATCAGCACCGGCAGCACGATTCCGGACGAAGAGGTTGATCTTTCATTCGAAGCTTCCGGCAAGATTGTTGCAATTCATTTTAAGGAAGGCACTCATGTACATAAAGGCGAATTGCTGGCAAAGATCAATGATGCTCCGCTGCAAGCCCAATTAAAGAAGTTGGAAGCTCAACTTCCGTTGGCAAAAGACCGGATGTTCCGCCAGCGCACTCTTTTGGAGAGGGATGCGGTCAGCCAGGAGGCCTTCGAACAGGTCAGTACCGAATATGAGAAACTGATGGCCGATATTGATTTGGTGAAAGCCAATATAGCCCAGACCGAATTACGTGCTCCTTTCGATGGCGTCATCGGATTGCGTTTTGTTAGTGAAGGAGCTTATACCTCCCCCACGACTGTGATTGCCAAGCTGACCAAAATATCCCCGCTGAAAATAGAGTTTTCCGTTCCCGAAAGTTATGCTTCCGAAGTGAAAGAAGGAACGTCCATTATTTTCCGGATGTTGACTTCCGGCGGACTGATGAATGAATATAAGGCAACAATCTATGCGGTAGAAAGTATTATCGAAGAAAGTACCCGCAGCCTGAAAGTTCGCGCCCGTTATCCGAATCCCGGAGAACATATATTGCCCGGTCGCTATGCCTCCATCGAAATTATGAAGCGCGAGATTAAGGATGCGCTTACGATTCCGAGCGAAGCGTTGATCCCGGAAATGGGAAAAGATATTGTGTATCTTTATCGAAACGGAGTGGCGCAGCCGGTTGAAATTATCATCGGTTTGCGTACCGAAAGCCGGCTACAAGTTCTTCAGGGAGTTTCTCCGGGTGATACGTTGATTACGTCGGGAGTCATGCAATTGCGTACCGGTATGCCTGTCTCGATTGAGAATATGAAATAAAGGGAAAGAAAACGATGAGCAATATATCTGTAACGAGTATTAACCGTCCTGTGCTCTCCACCGTTTTGGTGTTGATTATTTTGTTATTTGGGATGATCGGTTACCGTTTTCTGGGCGTTCGGGAATATCCGAGTGTGGATCAACCGATTATATCTGTTAATGTAACCTATCCCGGAGCGAATGCGGACGTAATTATGAATCAGATTACCGAACCCTTGGAACAAAACATCAACGGGATTCCGGGGATTCGTTCGTTAAGCAGTGTCAGCAGTCAGGGAAGTAGCCGGATCACGGTGGAATTTGAATTGTCCGTCGATATGGAAACGGCTGCCAACGATGTCCGCGATAAAGTATCACGGGCGCAACGATATTTGCCTCGGGATTGTGATCCGCCGGTTGTCTCCAAGGCGGATGCGGATGCCAATCCGATTCTCCGGGTTGCCGTACAGAGTGATAGACGTTCCCTAATGGAGTTGAGTGAAATCGCTGAATTGACGGTAAAAGAACGGTTGCAAACGATCCCGAATGTAAGCGCCGTTGATATTTGGGGACAGAAGCGTTATTCCATGCGTCTTTGGCTTGATCCGATTCGGATGGCCGGATACGGCGTGACCCCGTTGGATGTAAAGAATGCCGTTGATAAAGAAAATATAGAACTTCCTTCGGGAAGTATCGAGGGAAATACGATGTCTTTATCTATCCGGACGTTGGGATTAATGCACACGGCAAAGGAATTTAACGATTTGATCATTAAGAAAAACGGAAATAATATTGTACGGTTTAGTGACGTCGGGCGTGCTGAACTGGCTCCGGAAGATCTCCGGAGTATAATGAAAAAGAACGGAGTGCCCGTCGTGATGGACGTCATCATCCCGCAGCCGGGAGCAAATCATATTGAAATAGCCAATGAAGCTTACAAACGTATCGAACAACTGAAGAAAGACCTTCCCGAAGATGTGACCATCGAGATGGTTATCGATAATACCCGTTTTATACGCGCTTCTATTGCAGAGGTAGAAGAAACAATCTATATCGCTTTTGCATTGGTTGTATTAATCATTTTTCTTTTCCTTCGGGAATGGCGTGTGACGCTTGTGCCGATCATTGTGATTCCGGTTTCTTTGGTCGGAGCTTTCTTTGTCATGTATGTCGCCGGATTTTCCATTAATGTCTTGACCATGCTTGCGGTCGTATTGGCTGTTGGGTTGGTGGTTGATGATGCGATTGTCGTGACCGAGAATATTTTCGTACGTATAGAGGAAGGGATGAGTCCGAAAGCAGCCGGAGTAAAGGGATCGACCGAAATCTTTTTTGCCGTCGTTTCTACAACGATTACGTTGATTTCCGTTTTTCTTCCGATTGTTTTTATGGAAGGAATGACCGGACGCCTATTTAAGGAATTTAGTATTGTTATTGCCGGTTCGGTCGCTATCTCCGCTTTTGTCGCTTTGACCTTTACTCCTATGTTGGCCACGAAATTGTTAAAGCAGAAAAAGAAGAAAAATTGGTTTTATGAGAAAACATCCCCGTTCTTTGACGGAATGAATCATTATTATTCACTCACATTGGATGCTTTTCTGAAAAAGAAGATTTGGGCGTTGCCGATTGTTTTGATACTATTGTTTGCCATCGTATATTTTTGGAAGAAAATTCCTTCTGAATTATCTCCTTTGGAGGATCGTTCGCAGGTTATTATCAATACACGGGGACCCGAAGGAGTTACCTATGAATTTATACGCGATTATACCGATAAAATTGAAGCGTTGGCTGATTCTTTGGTGCCTGAACGGGAATCTATTACGACTCGTTCCCGGGAAGGAAGCGGAAATGTAACTTTAGCCTTAACCGGCATCAAGGAGCGGGAACGTACGCAGATGGAAATTGCCGAAACGCTTTCGCAGGCAGTACGAAAGGAGACCGAGGCCCGCGCTTTTGTGCAACAACAATCGACCTTTGGTGACCGGAGGGGTGGTATGCCGGTGCAATATGTTTTGCAGGCACCCTCATTGGCAAAGTTGCAGGAATTTTTACCCGCTTTTATGCAAGAGGTGAATGCAAGTCCTGTTTTTCAGATGGCAGATGTAGACTTGAAGTTTACGAAACCGGAAATACGGGTGGAGATTGATAGGGACAAGGCCTCCCTGCTGGGAGTCAGTACACAGCAGATTGCCGAGACTTTGCAATATGCATTGAGCGGACAACGTATGGGATACTTTTATCTCAATGGAAAACAATATCAGATATTGGGGGATATCAACCGTCAGCAACGTAATCAACCTCTGGATTTAAAGTCAATTTATGTACGGAGTAATACTGATGACATGATCCAACTTGATAATCTGGTCACACTGAAAGAAGATGTAGCGCCTCCACAGTTGTACCGTTACAACCGGTTTGTTTCCGCAACCGTTTCCAGCGGGCTCAATAAGGGTTACACGATTGGGGATGGCTTGGATGAGATGGATCGGATTGCAGCCAAGACGCTGGACTCCAGTTTTCGGACGGCTCTTTCCGGGGAATCGAAAGAATTCCGGGAGAGTTCCTCCAGCTTGATGTTTGCCATGGTATTGGCCTTGATTATGATCTTCCTCGTATTGGCGGCCCAGTTCGAGAGTTTCAAAGATCCGTTGGTCGTCATGTTTACAGTTCCGCTGGCTATTGCCGGGGCGTTGGCCTTTATGAGTTTTTCAGGAGTAACAATGAACATTTTCAGTCAGATAGGAATCATTATGTTGATTGGATTAGTGGCTAAGAACGGAATTCTGATCGTTGAATTTGCCAATCAGCGACAACATGAAGGACATCCTTTCGACAATGCGATCCGGGAAGCTTCCGCGCAACGTTTACGACCGATCCTGATGACCAGCTTTTGTACGATCTTAGGTTTATTACCCTTGGTCTATGCCTCGGGTGAAGGTGCACAGGGACGAATCGCCATGGGAATTGCCGTTGTCGGCGGGATGATTATCTCTACTTTTATGACGCTTTATATTGTTCCTGCAATGTATTGCTTTATTTCTACGAATTTACAACAGAAAAAGAAGAAAGAAATGATGTTATGAAAGGCTTCCGGATATTATTTTTTATAGAATTTCTTTTGATTGCGACTTCTGTTGGTGCACAGAAAGTGTATACACTTAAAGACTGTATCGAAAAGGGGTTGGAATCTAATTACTCGATCCGCATTATCCGTAATGAACAACAGATCAGTGCAAATGATGCCACGCTGGGCAATGCCGGTGCATTACCTATGATTGACCTCAGTAGTGGTTTTTCCGGTAGTTCCACCCAAAACCGGGATCGGCTGACCAACGGAACAACCGAAAAGGCTTCCGGTGTAAATTCGGAGACGGCGGATGTCGGTTTGAATCTTAACTGGACTGTTTTTGACGGTTTCGGCATTCAGGCGACTTATGATAAGTTGAAAGAACTTCAACGGAAAGGCGAGCTGAATACCCGTCTGACGATAGAGGATTTTGTCGCCGACCTTTCCAGTGAATATTATAACTTGATCCGGCAAAAAATACGATTGCATAATCTTCGTTCTACCTTGCGACTCTCGAGAGAGCGTCTTCGTATCGTAGAAGAACGCTATAATATCGGGGCTGGCTCCCGTTTGGAATTGCAGCAGGCACAGGTAGACTTTAATGCCGACAGTTCGGATGTGATCAATCAATTGGCGGTTGTACATACTTCCCGTATTCGAATGAATCAGTTGATGGCACTTGATAATGTGGAAGAAAATATTCAATTCAGCGATACTTTAATTAGTCCCAATCCTTTTCTGGACGAAGTGGATCTCTGGAAAAAGACACAAGAGAACAATGTCTCACTGCTGCTGTCTCGGAAAGAGGAACAACTCTCCGAACTGGATTATAAAAAAGCGAAGAGCCGTAACTATCCGACTGTTAAACTCAGCGGAGGCTATGGTTTCACCAATAACTGGTATGAAATAGGAAACTATGATTGGCAACAACGATTGGGGCTGAATTACGGAGTAACGATTGGCTTCAATCTCTTCGATGGTTTCAATCGGCGAAGGGAGCAGCGTAACGCCCGGATTCAAATTAAAAACCAGGAGCTTCGTCGACAGGAAATGGAACTTGGAATCCGCGCCGATATGAGTAACCTCTGGATGGCCTATCAGAACAACCTGAATCTCTGGAGTCTGGAGAAAGAGAATTTAGTCGCGGCGCAGGAGAATTTCTCAATTGCCATCGACCGTTATAAATTGGGAGACCTGTCCGGAATCGAGCTTCGGGAAGCACAGAACAGCTTGCTTGAGGCCGAAGAGCGGCAGTCCATTGCAGAATATTCGACTAAGATCTGTGAAATCTCTCTTCTTCAACTTAGCGGGCAAATCCTTGATTTCTTAAATCCAGCAGATCCTTCTCCGGAATAATTTTTTTCATTTCACTGCCGGTTGCATCATCCCGTAAATAAGGGGCATGTCGACATGGGAGCGGACGTGATCGGCCAACTTGTCGTACTGCTCCTCCTTGAAAGATTGAAAGTCGAAAGGAACATCCGTCAGCTTATCCACATAGGGGCGAAGCAGGTAATTGATAACAGCGGCGTTATCCAGGATGCCGTGGATATACGTGCCGAAACATTTCGGGGAGGCAAAATATCCATCCGCTTCTCCGTCGCTCCTTTGGTTGAGGGGTGAGACGGAAACATCGGGGAGAGGAACCGTATTTCCCATGTGAATCTCATAACCGGAGCAGAACTGTTCCTCAAGAGCGGGTAAAAACCGGAAACGGACTTGTCTCGTGACTTTCTCACCTTCCATTTCGGTTGTAACCGGCAGCAATCCAAGTCCCGGCAGACGTTCGATATTTCCTTCCACTTGTTTCGGATCGCAGACTTCCCGTCCCATCATCTGGTATCCTCCACAAATACCAACAACGGTAGCCCCGGCCTTATGCGCGCGGACAATGCTTTGCGCTACGCCATTGTGCCGCAGCTCATAGAGGTCGCCGATCGTATTTTTACTTCCCGGAAGAAGAACAATATCGGCTTTTTCTATCTCTTTCGTGTTATTTGTATAATAGAGGTGAACACGCGGGTCTTGTTCCAACGCCTGAAAATCGGTGAAATTGGAGAGATGGCGCAATAAGACGACCGCAATATTCACTTTTCCGTGTGCGGCCTGTACCTGTTTGGTCTCTAAAGAAACGGAGTCTTCTTCCTCGATATAAATATCTTTATAATAAGGGACTATACCTACTACCGGGATGCCGCATAACTCTTCCAGCATCCGGACACCGGATTCAAAGAGGCGGATATCTCCCCGGAATTTATTGATCAGAATTCCCCGGATCAGCGGACGTTCCTCCGGCGTCAATAATTGGATGGAACCGTAAACCGAAGCGAAAACGCCGCCCCGGTCGATATCCGCCACCAGGATCACGGCGGCTCCTGCATGGCGTGCCATCGGAAGATTAACCAAGTCTACGTCGCGAAGATTGATTTCAGAGATGCTTCCGGCGCCTTCCATCACAATCGGATTATAGCGGCTGACTAATCGGTCGAAAGCGTCATGAACCGCTTGCCGGAAGATCTCACGTCCTTCTTTCCGGAAATAGCTTTGGGCGCTCTGGTTTCCCACCGGTTTACCGTTGAGTACAACCTGGCATACCTTGTCGGAAGTTGGTTTCAGCAACAACGGATTCATATCCGTATGGCAGGGGATGCCGGCGGCTTCGGCTTGTGTCGCCTGGGCGCGTCCGATTTCCAACCCCTCAGGCGTGGCATACGAATTAAGCGCCATATTTTGCGCCTTAAAGGGTGCCGGTTGGTAGCCATCCTGCAGGAAAATCCGGCAAAAGGCGGTCGCTATGACGCTCTTTCCCACATCGCTCCCGGTGCCTACCAGCATTAACGGCCTTAATTTCTTTTTTCCCATCTAATCTCTATTTCGGATGAGTACGTTCCTTTTCCTAAATCACTTGTGCCAAGTTCTTGTTTCAGCAGACCCATTTATATTTTTGACACCTGCTAAATTATTTTTTGACATTTGTCAAAAAAACGATTGAGTATGCTGATTGCAATCATTCAGTACGGCGGATCTTCCCATCGGGTATACTCATTTCATTATACGAATACATCATTTGTTCCTTTCCTGCCCGTTCTTCCTTTATATCCGGCTCTGTCCGGTAATTTTGATCGCTTGTACAAACCTACATAAAAAAGGTGATTTATAAATATCCCGGGTAGAAATAATCGTTGCTTATCCTTGCATCTATGTTAAAAAGGCGGGATCAGACAATCATATACCTTAGTTTGGACAATTGATCTATTGACAGCGGAGAAGGATTTCTATTTTTGTTGAAAATCGTTTGTTATGAAGAGAACCTGTTTGATACTACTGTTAGTTCTGAATATTGCCTTTATGACGAAGGCTTCAAGAGAGGATATTTTAATCAATGAGAACTGGACGTTCCGTTTTTCTTATCAGGTACAGCCGAATAGCGGGCAACGGGTAGACTTGCCTCATACGTGGAATGCGATGGATGCGCTTTCCGGCAAACAGGATTACTATCGGGGTATGGGAAATTATGAAAAGCAATTGTTCGCCCGGCCGGAATGGAAGGATAAACGTATTTATCTCCGTTTCGAAGGAGCCAATACCGTTACCGATCTTTTTGTGAATGGGGCCCATGTGGGAGAGCATCGCGGGGGATACGGCGCTTTCGTCTTTGAAATTACCCGTTTTCTGAAATATGGTGAAAACAACAATCTTTTGGTAAAAGTAAGTAATGCTTTGACTTTGGATGTCATACCATTGGTTGGAGACTTCAATATGTACGGCGGAATTTACCGGGACCTGCATCTGATTGTCACTGATCCGATTTCTATTTCGCTTACCGATTATGCTTCGCCGGGAGTCTATTTGACCCAGAAGAAGATAACGAAAGAATTGGCGGAGATACAAGCGAAAGTTGTACTGTCGAGTGCAATCGAATCCTCTCAACCGGTAGAAATAAGAGTAAAGGTAAGTGATAATCAGAAAGTAATCCAGGAACAATCTATTCGGAAGGATATAAGCAGGGGAGATAATCAGTCGGTCGAAATACCTTTTACCCTAAAAAATCCCCATTTGTGGAATGGGCGTAAAGATCCGTTTCTATATAAGGTGGAAGTCTCTCTTTTATCGGGAGGAAAGGAAGTTGACCGAATCGTTCAGCCCTTGGGACTTCGTTTTTACCATGTCGATGAAAACAAAGGCTTCTTTTTAAACGGCGAACCTTTAAAACTTCGGGGCGTATGCCGTCATCAAGACCGGGCGGAACGGGGCAACGCCCTTTGGAAAGAACATCATGAAGAAGATGCGGCGATTATGGCAGAAATGGGTGTCAATGCCGTACGCTTGTCCCATTATCCACAAGCATCCTATTTTTATGAATTGATGGATCGATACGGCATTGTCGTCTGGTCGGAAATACCTCTTGTCGGTCCCGGCGGATATGCTGACCAAGGATATGTGAATCAAGCTTCTTTCCGCTCGAACGGGAAAGAGCAACTCAAAGAGCTTATACGGCAACATTTCAACCATCCTTCCATTTGTTTCTGGGGTTTATTTAACGAGTTGAAAACGGTGGGAGATAACCCGGTTGAATATATAAAAGAGTTGAATGCTTTGGCGCATGAGGAAGATCCGAGCCGTTTGACCACCTCTGCTTCTTTTCTGGAAGATGAAAATCCTATTAATCGGATTAGTGATTTAATTGCCTGGAACAAATATTATGGATGGTACGGAGGCTCACCGGAGCTTTTGGGACAGTGGGCGGATAAAGTGCATGCCGCTTACCCTGAGTTCCGGATAGCGATCAGTGAATACGGAGCAGGAGCCAGTATTTATCATCAACAGGATTCGGTTAAACAGGGACAGGCTTCCGGCTGGTGGCATCCCGAAAACTGGCAGACCTATTATCATAGGGAAAATTGGAAGGTTATATCCGAACGGCCTTATATTTGGGGCTCTTTTATCTGGGTGATGTTTGATTTCGGAGCAGCCCACCGGACGGAAGGAGACCGGCCGGGAGTCAATGATAAAGGCTTGGTTACGGCTGACCGCAAAGTAAAAAAGGACGCTTATTACTTTTATAAAGCCAATTGGAACAACGAAGATAAATTCATATACATCTCCGGCCGCCGTCACCGCGAACGTCCCCAAGGAAAGACGGACATTATGGTTTTTTCCAATTTGCTCTCTCTGGATCTCTATGTGAATGGTATTTTTATTGAACGTCAATTTCCGGATGCTTATGCCACTTTCCAATGGAAGAATGTTGATTTGTCTAAAGGGAAGAATGAGATCGAAATACGTAGTTCCATTTCTAAAATAAAATTACAGGATAAGGTCGTATGGTGGTGTAGATGATTCTACAAAGTAGTTAAAAAGTCGTTTTTGGACAAATAACGCCTGTTAATAGGACAAATAATGTCTATGCTTACTTGTCCTCCGGGCTACATTTGTTTTTGTTTTTTTATAACTATTAACCATTAAATTATTCATTTATGAAAGAATGCATTAAAATGTTACTGGTTTGTGTCATTGCTCTTCTTTATCCGCTGGGAATGGCAGGGGCAAGTCCCGAAAGACCAAATCCGGAAGATTCCGGTATATTATCAGTGGGGCAACAATCTAATATTAAAATTGGCGGAACGATTACCGATGCATCGGGAGAACCTATTATTGGAGCCAATGTGGTGCAAAAAGGGACTACGAGAGGGACCCTTACGGATATAGACGGACGGTTTTCTTTGGAAGTCTCTCCTGATGCCGTCATTGTCGTTTCTTATATCGGATATGTGGAGCAACAGATCACAGTGGGTAGTCAACGGACGTTTAGTATTCAATTAAAAGAGAATTTGCAAACCCTGGAAGAAGTGATCGTCGTTGGTTACGGTACACAGAAGAAGGTAAACCTGACGGGTTCTGTGGCAGCAGTTAATATGAGTGAACTCTCAGAGACTCGACCTATTACTTCTTTGTCTTCTAGCTTACATGGATTAGCAGCCGGACTTTCCGTTAATCAGGGTAATGCCCGTCCCGGAGCAGATGGAGCCACCTTACGAATTCGTGGACAGGGCACGTTGAATAATTCGAATCCATTGGTTATTATCGATGGAGTAGAAGGAAGCATGAACGATATCAATGCCCAGGATGTGGAAAGTATTTCTATTTTGAAAGATGCAGCCTCCTCCGCTATCTATGGTTCACGGGCAGCAAATGGCGTTATTCTTATTACAACCAAGAAAGGTAAAGAAGGCTCTATCAAGGTTAATTATAATGGACAATTGAGCACTCAGAAAGCGGCTCATCTGATAGAATCGATTAGTAATTACGCAGATTATATGGAATTATATAATGAAGCAACCCGAAATACGGATCCGAATGCACAATTACAATTTTCGCAGACCTCGATTGACCTATGGAGAGCCAATGAAAATGGAGATCAATTGTTATATCCGAATACAGATTGGACGAAAGAAATTTTTTCTTCCAATTTATCGCAAAATCATAATCTTTCTATTAGCGGAGGAACAGATAAATTGCATTTATTCGGTTCTTTCGGATATTTGGATAATCCGGGAATTATCGAAAATTCAGGCTTTGAAAGATATACGGCGAGAATCAATGCAGATGCTGCCGTAAAACCTTGGCTTACTTTAGGCATGAATGTGAGCGGATTTGTGTCTTCTTCTGATATAGGAACGGAATTATTAGATTCTAATGTTTTCACATATGCGGCCGCCAGTACACCAGGCATGGTTCTTCGTTCTCCGGATGGAAGATATGGGGCTCCTAATAATTCAGAAGATGATCCACAATCTAATAACGTACTTGCTCAAGTAAATTCTGTAAAAGGAGATGTTCGACAGAATCGGATACAAGCACGTTTTTTCGGAAAAATGACTCCGCTAAAAGGCCTTACTATCGAAGGTTCTTATAATTATGATTTTAGAGATAAGATACGGGAACAACAGCCGGTATTCATTGATCGTTGGAATTTTCTAACAAACGCAATTGCTGTAAGTGGAACCGGGCGTACTTATGTCTTAAATCGTAATGAGAAGTATTACCGTTATTTTATGGATGGAACGGCCCGTTATGAAAATAAATTGTTTGATAAACTCTCATACAATGTAATGGTAGGAGCTAGTCAGGAATATTATAAACAGTCATGGTTCCAAGCTCAGAAATATGATCTTACAGACCCGAGTCTTACGGTATTAAATGCCGCCACGTTGGATGCTACAGCTACAGGTACGGCTACAGACTGGGCTATGCGCTCTTTCTTCGGACGCCTAAATTTAAATTGGGAGGATAAATATTTATTTGAAGCAAATTTAAGATATGACGCTTCTTCCCGTTTCCGTACTGGAAGTGACCGTTGGGGAGCATTCCCTTCTTTTTCTGCTGCATGGAGGATAAAGGAGGAAGGTTTTATGAAAGATATTCAATGGTTGGATAATTTGAAAGTACGCGCTTCCTATGGTTCTTTAGGTAATAATTCAGTTGGTACTCTTAGTTCGAGTGGAAATGAATATTCCGTGGAAAACTATAATTCGGTAGGAAACTATGATTACCAGGCCGTTTATGCTGCATCCAACTATATATTAAATAATACCTTGAATGTCGGTTTTGCGCAGACAGCTTTATCTAATGCTATATTAACCTGGGAAAGTACCTATGTTACCAATCTAGGGTTTGATTTTGATGCACTTTCAACTAGATTATCCGGAACAATCGATTTCTTTAATAAAAACACGAAGAACATTTTGATTAATCTACCTGCTCCTTTGGTTGTCGGAAATGCTTCCATCCCCAAACAAAATGCGGCAGAGGTAAGGAATAGAGGTATTGAAGTGACCTTGGGATGGAATGACAAAATTGGAAATGTTAAATACCGTATCAACGGAAACTTTAGCTTTGTGGATAATAAGGTCACAAAATTTAAGGGTAAGGAAAAAACGATCAGTGGTGCAAATGTAATACAAGAGGGATTACCAATCAATGTGCAATATGTATTGGCGGTAGATCGTATTATTCAAACAGATGAAGACTTAGCTCTGGTCCAGAAAATGATAGATGAAGCTCCTATTGATGAGGCAACAGGAATAAAGAAAAATCCATTTGCTACATTCGGGACACCTTCCAAGGGTGATCTATTATATAAAGATCTGAATGGTGATGGAATAGTAGACAATGATGATAAATATACATTCGGTCATGGAACGGCACCACGCGTTAATTATGGTTTGTCACTGGGCGCAGAGTGGAATGGTTTTGATTTATCCGTATTGTTGCAAGGGGTAAGTGGTTATAAGGTCTTTTGGTTAGATAATTATTACAGACCTGTCGTTGTTTACGGTAACCATATTAATAAAGAGATTGCGGAAGGCCGTTGGTATGAAGGACGAACAGATGCGACTTATCCGAGATTGTTACAATCTTCAAAAACATTGAATACGCAGTACAGTGATTTCTGGGTGACAGACAAATCGTATTTACGTGTGAAAAACATCCAATTAAGTTATATGTTACCGAAGAAGCTAATTCAGCCTTTCGGAATTGATAATATCCGGGTATATGCTAATTTGGAGAACTATTTCACTTTTACTAAATATAAAGGATTTGATCCGGAGATTAGTGGTATAAATTATCCTATTATGAAACAGACTACTTTTGGATTGAGTGTATCATTCTAATAAAAAAAAATTATCATGAAAAGAACTATAATAAAATATCTATTTCTGTTTGCGGGAGTCCTTTCTTTGAACAGTTGTTATGATTTGGACACGGCTCCCTACGAACAAATCAGTTCCTCAACGTTTTGGAAGACTGAGGAGCATGCTAAACAGGCGATTATGGGCGTCTATAGACAGGCAAAACAACAATATGTCTTCGGTACAGCTTTTATGTTTGACAATATGGGAGATATCGGCATCGGTTATGATGCTCAATCCTATCAGGAGGCTTTTCTCGGATCTTACAATGACCGTTCAGTAATTGTGGTTAATCATTGGAAAATGACTTATGACGGCGTTCAACGGGCAAATACGGTGATCCGGAATGTTGCGACCATGACGATTTCCGAAGAAGTAAAAACACAAGTCATTGCAGAGGCTAAATTCATGCGGGCTCTCTATTACTTCCATTTGCTTGATTTTTTTGGAGGAGTCCCCTTATATGATGAGTCGGTTGATTTGAATGCTGATTTCAATAACCTGTTAAATCTGAGAAGTTCGGAAGACGATGTACGTGCTTTTATTCTAAAGGATTTGGATGCAGCGATCCAAGGGCTACCCGTTTCCTGGTCTACTGATAATTACGGACGTGCTACAAAGGGTGCGGCTTATGCCTTACGTGGCAAAGTTTACTTATACCATAAAGAATGGCAAAAGGCGGTTGCTGATTTTGAGGAAATAGTTTATAATAAAACGAATTCCTACGGATATCAATTATATGACAATTATGCAGATTTATTTAATCAAAAAGGTCATGCCAGTTCTGAAATGATATTTGCTATTCAAAATAAAGGAGGGGTAGGAATTGATAATGGAATGCCGTTTGCCTTTTATATTGGAACTCGCAGTACATACGGGAGTTGTTGGAATAATGGAATGCCTTCTGCCGCATTAGCGGATATGTATGAACTGAAAGACGGGAAAAAATTCAATTGGAATGACTTTATTCCACGGTTTAATGAAGATAATGCGGTAAAGAGTAAAGCTTTCCTTGCTACTCATACAAATGGGGTATTGACTTCTGTTCCTGATACGGCGCTATTGGCTTCTATTTATGCGAAACGCGATCCACGGATGTTGCAAACTTTAATCGTTCCTTATTCTACTTATTTAGGTTGGAATGCAAATAAAGAACGGCAAATGTTGTTTGTCGTTGCTCCGGGAACAAATGAAAATTTCGGACAAATCAGAAATAATAAGGGATGGTATACCTATCTTTGGAGGAAGTTTGTTCCGGAAGGAGATCTGAATGGAGAGTTAACCAACCGGGAACATACTCCTTTTAATTTTCCGATTATTCGTTTGGCTGATGTACTGCTTATGTTATCGGAAGCCTATAATGAATTAGGGCAATTGGACAAAGCGGTGGTCGAGTTAAATAAAGTTAGACAACGTTCTTCTACCAACATGCCGGCCCTGAATAGTGGTTCCGAATGGTTAAAGGTAACGACAAAAGAAGAAATGTTTGAACGTATCATGCATGAAAGAGCGGTTGAACTGGCTTGCGAAGGACATCGTTTTAGCGATCTAAAAAGATGGGGGTTGGCAAAATCCATGTTGAACAATGTGGTTGAGAAGTCTCTGATCGGAGCGAATCTTTATACTCGTAAATTTGACGACCGTGATTATTTATGGCCGATACCCGGACAGGAAATTGAAACAAATGATTTGTTGACTCAAAATCCTGGTTGGTATTAATCTTTTATCAGAAGAAGAGGTTGTCATACCTCTTCTTCTGACTTTTTCCTTTTGTTGTTGGCGAGAATCAATTAAAGAACCCAACAGATCTGCTCGTTATCTTCTTGGAAATGATATAAACGGATAATACGAGTAAGAACATTTCAAATACAAATTAAATAATGAAGAAATATCTTGTCCTTTTACTCACCGTGATAATATCTAATTTTGTGTGTTTATCGCAGTTACAGCAACATAGACTATCTTTAATCCCTGATCCTAAGGAAGCAGAGGTACTTTCCGGCGAATTTGTTCTTTCATCAGCTATTCGTTTGCATTATCCCTCGAAACTGGATAAGACAGCTTCTCTTTTGACAGATTTCTTGTCTGCTAATTATGGGGTACAATTAAAAAAAGGATCGGCAAGTAAAAACTCAATTCGATTGATTGTTGACGACTCCATGAAATCAGAGTCCTATCAATTACAAATAGATAAAGATGGAGTTCGTATTCAAGGAGGAGAAACCGGAGTCTTTTACGGAGTCCAAACGCTTCTGCAATTAATTTCCAGGAATGAATCCGGTAAGTTATCACTTCCACAAGTCGTTATCAATGACGAGCCTCGTTTTACCTTCAGGCAGAAAGAGTGCTATTTATACTGTAACAGAATGAAAATAGAAACTAATACCATTAAAACATGAAAATATCTTTTTATACAATCTTCCTGTTTTTGTTCCTTTGCTCTTTTTCGACACATGCTTATACGGAAAAGAATCTATTACAAAAGGCAGCGACTTTAGAGCAGGTTCAGTCTGCTCTGATAATGGATCAGAAATGGGTACCTTATCCCGTATATTCTGATCGGAACGGTTGGGAGCAATTATTAGGCGCTTCCAATAAGGAGACTCTTATACAAAGAGGAGAGAAAGCCCTTACTTACGAGTGGAAAGTCGTGAAGGCTACCGATTATCTTGAATTTGAGAGAAGCGGAGACCGCCGGATTATGGAGGATCCGTTGGGCAGCAATGTAACGGCAGTAACCGACCTTTTCTTTGCTGAATTGGCCGAAGGAAAAGGCCGGTTTATGGATCAATTGATTAATGGTGTTTTTACTTCGTGTGAAATGACTTCCTGGGTACTTTCAGCTCATTTAACTGCTCAACACTCCAAACGTTCTTTACCGGATTATAAAGAAAATGTTATTGATCTTATGTCAGGAGATATGGGATCCCTGTTTGCATGGACTTATTATTTCTTCCACAAAGAGTTTGACAAAGTAAACCCGGTTATTTCGGAACGGTTACGATACGAGTTGCAAAAGCGCATTTTGGATCCTTATATGCAGGAGGATCGTTTTTGGTGGATGGCTTTCGATTGGAAACCGGGTGTTATGGTGAACAACTGGAATCCGTGGTGTAATTTCAATGTGTTGCAGTGCTTTTTGTTACTTGAGAATGACCGGGAGACTTTAGCTAAAGCTGTTTACCGGACCATGGCCTCGGTCGATAAATTTATCAATTATACCCATGAAGACGGCGGTTGTGAAGAAGGTCCTTCTTATTGGGGACATGCTGCCGGTAAGATGTATGATTATTTACAAATCCTTTCCGACGGAACCGGAGGGAAAGTCTCCGTTTTCGACCAACCCATGATTAAAAATATGGGAGAGTATATCGTACGTTCGTACGTGGGAAACGGGTGGGTTGTCAATTTTGCAGACGCTTCCGCCAGAGGGGGAGGGGATGCTCCTTTGATCTATCGATACGGGAAAGCCGTTAAGAGCGACAGGATGATGCAACAGGCTGCTTATTTAAACCAAAAGAAAGAGCAATTGTCAACGAGCCGCGATATCTTCCGTTCCCTGCAGAATATACTATATGCCGATGAACTGAATAAGATGCAGGGAAAGCCTCAGCAGGCTCCTTATTCCTGGTACCCGGAGACGGAATTTTGTTATATGACGAATTCATCCGGGTTCTTTTTGGCAACGAAAGGAGGCTATAACAATGAGAGCCATAACCATAATGACGTAGGTACTTTTTCTCTTTATCTGAACACAATACCTGTCTTTATCGATGCCGGTGTAGGTACTTATACCCGGCAGACATTCAGTAGCGAGCGGTATACGATCTGGACTATGCAGAGTAATTATCATAATCTGCCGATGATTAACGGAATTCCCCAAGCGTTCGGATCTCAGTATAAGGCGACTGATGTGGAATTCGAAGCAAAGCAAATGAGTTTTTCAGCCAATATAGCTCAGGCATATCCGGCCGAGGCCCGTGTGAAAAAATGGATTCGTTCGTATACGCTTTCTAAAAATAGTTTATTGATTGAAGATAATTACGCATTGGAGCAAGCCGCTCAACCGAACCGAATCAATTTCCTGACTTGGGGAAAGGTCGATCTCTCCGAGAAAGGAAAAATTAAAATTGCGGTTAAAGACCAGAAAGCGATGCTTTCCTATGACGAAAAGGCGTTCGATGTTTCTATTGAGACGATTTCCATAGAAGACCCGCGATTGTCCAATGTTTGGGGCAATGAGGTCTATAGGGTATCATTAACGGCTAAGAAAGTAAGTACAATCGGAAAATATAAATATACCGTTCAGCAAATAAAATAATTAAATCAAAGAAAAAGATGAAGAATTTGACCACTTTCATGTGTGCCATTCTGTTGACAGCTTGCCATACCCATAAGCAAGTCGAGGAGCAGGATCCTTTTATTCAGGAAAATATCAGTTTTGCGCAGGAGCAACTGGGAAATGCGATAAAAACGATTGAAGCCAGCGGGAAAATATTAAATCCGGTGACTCTTAAACCGGACGGATCGGTTTTCTATTGCGATATGACCGATTGGCGCAGCGGATTTTTCCCCGGTTCCGTTTGGTATTTGTATGAACTGACCGGAGATTCTGCCCTGTTGCCTCTTGCCGATAAATATACTGAAGCGATCAAAGGAGCAAAAGATCTGAATTGGCATCATGATGTCGGTTTTATTATTGAATGCAGTTTCGGAAACGGACTACGGTTGACAAAAAATGAGAAATACAAAGACGTGATTGTCGATGCCGCCCGCTCGTTGTCCACCCGTTTCCGTCCGGTACCGGGTATCATCCAATCCTGGAATGTAGACAAGGGCTGGCAGTCGGAGCGCGGATGGGAATGTCCGGTAATCATTGATAATATGATGAATTTGGAATTGCTGTTCAATGCGACCAGGCTGACCGGAGATTCTTCTTTTTATAAGATAGCCGTTTCACATGCCGACCGTACCCTGGCTGAACAATTCCGTCCGGATGGGAGCTGTTATCATGTGGTGGATTATGATTTGAAAACCGGTAAAGTACGAAATCGCCATACGGCGCAAGGCTATTCGCATGAATCTGCCTGGAGCCGGGGGCAAGCATGGGCGATTTATGGCTTTGCCCTTTGTTATCGGGAAACAGGAGAAAAGAAATACCTGGATCAGGCGGGCAAAACTTTTCAATTTATGAAGAATCATCCTGTGATGCCTGAAGACCTTGTTCCCTATTGGGATATGGATGCTCCGGACATTCCGGATGCCTTGAGGGATGTTTCCTCGGCTTCATGCATTGCTTCCGCTTTATATATGATGAGTACATTAGATACGGTAAATGCTTCTTCTTATAGAAATTATGCGGATCGTATCCTTGTCTCCTTATCTTCGCCGGATTACCGGGCTAAATTAGGGGAAAACGGTAATTTCATATTGATGCACTCGGTCGGAAGCATTCCTCACCAGGCAGAGGTGGATGTTCCTCTCAACTATGCCGATTATTATTTTTTGGAAGCCCTTAAACGTAAACGTGACTTGGAGGAGACCGTAAAAAATTAGAATTACTAACTTAGAACCGATTGCCGAAAGGAGACGGAAATCCTGTAAAAATTCATAACTGTGAATGAACGCGTTCACAGTTATGAATTTTTCGTTTCATAGTTATGACTGCGCGCAGTCATAACTATCATTTTTTCAGCAATCGCATGCAATAGGTATTTTCCTCTTGTATTCATATGAAAAATAGCAATGAATGGTGATTGTGGAAAGAAGAAGCTAATTCTACTTTTGTGGGCGTAAAAGTGTATTAATTTAATCAAATCAAAATGAAAATAGGTTTTAAAGATTTAAGAATAGTTATTCTCTTCTTTTCCATTTTAATGTTTTTCTCTTCGTCGTTATTTTCTCAAAGCAGGAATGGGCGCATTATGGGTTATGTTAAGACAAGTGATAATGAACCTCTCTCCTACGCTTCGGTACTTTTGCAGGATACGAAATACGGGGATATGGCAGCAGATGACGGTCGTTTTTCTTTTCAAGCTCCTGCGGGAAAATATACATTGATCGTTACTTATACAGGATATATTACGATAGAGAAGGAGGTTGTGGTAGTGTCCGGTCAAAGTTTAGATGTGGGTACCCTTATCATTAATGCAGATTCGAAAAGGCTCAGGGAAGTCGTGGTGGCGGATATACAAAAAAATAAGTTTTCGAAAAAGATGACCGCAACAGTCGCCCGTATGCCGCTTGCGGATATGGAAAACCCAAGCGCTTATAGTGTCGTTTCAAAAGATTTTATGCAGGAAATAGTGGCGACGGATTTGAATTCGGCCGTATCTAATGTACCTGGAGTTATTGCTAACAACGGAGTAAATGATAGCGGTAATGACTTTACCTTGAGAGGTTTCACCGGTAATGCAACCTTTAGGAACGGATTGATTGTAAATCCACGGACCCAAACCGAGATTGCAAACGTAGAGCGCATCGAAATACTGAAAGGGCCTGCCGGGACATTATTCGGAGGGCTGATGTCGACTTATGGAGGAGTTGTTAATACCGTAACAAAGCGTCCCTATGAAAGCTTTAGAGGTGATGTTAATTATACGACCGGAAGCTGGGGATTAAATCGGTTTACGGTAGACCTGAACACTCCGTTGAATAAAGACCGTACGGCATTGGCCCGTTTCAACGGGGTAGCGCATACGCAGAATAGTTTCCAGGATGCGGGTTATATGAAAAGTTTGGCTTTTGCGGCAAGTTTGGCTTTTAAGACGAGCGAACGTACGACCGTTCGTTTTGATGCCGATATTTACACCCCGGATAAAACGCTGAACGCTTATGTACGGAATTCCCAATTGCTGAATTACGAATCCATGAAGGATCTTAAGTCTTCACACGGACGTGCCTTTACGAGTAATGATATCGGAACCAAACGTACTTCATACTATGCCTTAGCCGAAGTAGAGCACCGTATATCGAACAACTGGACTTCAAGAACATCTTACCAACATGGTGAATCGGGTGAAAAAGAATCGATTTTTCTCGTCTTGATGTACAACACGGATAATACCAAAGTCTCCCGTTACATAAGGCCTTTTGATGTATACGAAATGAAGACGGATAATTTCCAGCAGAATTTTATCGGCGAATTCAATCTGGGTAAGATACGCAACCGGTTTGTAGGAGGTTTTGATATACTGGCTCGGAGCACATTCTATCAATATGGAACGTTTAAGGATAATACATATTCCAGGGTCTTTGTTTTTTACGATGATGTGACGCTGGATGATACTACACCTTGGCAACCGATTACGCGTACGGAAGTGAATAAGTTGGAAAGAATTTCAACGACAGGCATTAAAAACAGTGATTATTCGATAAGCGCTTATGCTTCCGATGTTATCGATTTTACGGATTGGTTAGTTGCCATGGCGAGTGTGCGTGTAGACAGATATAAAAATCAGAAAACCGTGACCAACGGCGTGAAGGGGGATGACGATTACCATCAGGTACAAGTCTCTCCTAAATTTGGAATTGTCGCCAAATTATGGAAAGATAAGATTTCTCTTTTCGGTAATTATTCCAATGGATTTACGAATGTCGCGCCGTCTATGGGTTCGAATGGGGAGATAAGGAAATGGGATCCTCAACAATCTTATCAGGCAGAAGGCGGATTTAAGTTTGAATTATTAGATGGAAAAATAACCAGTACGATCAGCTATTACGATATCAAAGTAAAGAATTTGGTAAGAACGTTGGATGACGGGACATCGGAACAAGACGGTACCCAATATAGCAGAGGCTTTGAAGCTGAAGTGATTGCTAATCCGGTGAGGGGGCTGAATATTGTTGCCGGATTCGGGACGAATAAAAATAAATATACCCGATACAACGAGTCTTACCAGAATAAAAAAATGTACTTTATTCCTGATAATATCTTTAGTCTATGGACAAGTTATAAAATTCTGGATGGAAAAGTCGAGGGATTAGGTTTTGGCGCCGGTGTGAATTATGTGGGTAAAGCTAATCTGAATATGGTAAACGATTTTTATGTCCCGGACTATACCTTATTGAGTGCCAGTTTGTTTTATGACCAACCGAAATATAAAGTAACTTTAAAAGTCAATAATTTGACGGATGTTACTTATTGGAGCGTTTATGGACAACCTCAAAACCCGCGCCAGTTTATGGCAAATATCTCTTATAAGTTTTAATGAAGAAATTTTCCTGAAGTTATTCCGGCGATATATTCCGCCGGAACAACTTTATTTTATAAGGCCGGTTAATCCGGGCAGTATGAATGTCAAAAGAAGAATAAATAATAAGATTTAGAATGAATAAGAAACTAATCTCATGGCTCCATTTATATCCGGGCCTTATTTCTTCCCTACTTGTGTTTTTTGTTTGCATTACCGGTACAATCATAGTGTATAGTGATGAAATCATGGATCTCTCAGCAGGCAAAGCTTGCTATGTCTCGGAGATAAAAGAAGAAAGGTTACCAGTTGACCGATTGATAAATATTATAAAAAAGGAATACCCACAGCGTAAAGCGGTCAGTTATATGGTTGCATATAAAGATCCGAAACGTAGTGTCCGGTTTAATACGTATGGAAAAGAAGACGGCTTGCGGATGGTCTATATGGATCCTTATACCGGGAAAATCCTGAAAGACGACGGAACCATTTACTTTTTTTATATCACGGCACATTTACATAATTCATTACTTTTGGGTAAAACAGGGCAGTGGATTATCGATATAGCAACGATTATATTAATTCTGGAATTAATCACCGGGCTTATTTTATGGTGGCCGAAGAGATGGAACCGCTCTTCGAGGAATAGTTCGTTTAAGATCAAATGGAAATCAAACGCCAAACGTCTTAACTACGATCTCCATAAGGTATTAGGCTTTTATGCCCTGGGTGTCATTCTCTTATTATCCATCACAGGATTACTTATAGCCTTTAATCCGTTATCGGCTTTGGTGCTGAAATCCGCCGGAGCGGATACCTCTCATCAATGGGAAAAGCAATTGCCCGGATTTCAGCCGGATAAACAAGCATACGATTTAAACCGGTTAATCAAAAATACATTTGACCGGTATCCTCAAAAGAGTGAAGTGCAGGTGGCAACCTACAAATTAGATTCCAGTGGATATTATTCTCTCAGAGTAGCCGATCGGATCGGCTTAAAAAGTGCACAACGTCCCGTCTTTAAAGTATATAACCGCTTTTCAGGAGAAGAAATCGAGATACCGGAGCCTGCCTTGAAGCACGAAAAGATTGAGAATACGATTTGGGTTTTGCATATGGGGAATTGGATGGGGCCTGTTGGCAAATTTGTCACATTCTTAGGAGGCCTGATTGCCTCAAGCCTTTCCTTAACAGGTTTCTATATCTGGTGGGGAAGGAGAAAAAAGGGAAAGGGGTGATTGGAAAATACCCCGGTTTGCAGGCGGAATGTATAATCTTGCTTCCATAGCTTCTATACCTCTTTATGAAAAAGGAATGCTACATTCAGTTTTCATTGCCTTTTTTTCTGTACTCATTGGGAGGCATGTGAAATTGTTCTTTGAAGCAACGACTGAAATAGCGGGCGGATTCAAATCCCACCTGCTCTGCTATTTCGATGATCTGCATTTGCGGTTTCTCCTTTAGCCATCTGGCAGCCAACTTAAGTTTGTAATTCAATACGAAATCATTGGGCGTCATACCTGTCAAAGACTTGAATTTCGCATAGAATGAACTTCGGCTGACTCCAAGTTGTTGGGCCATTAGATTCATGTCGAATACCGTATTATTTAAATTTTTTTGGATGATCTTCTCAACCGACCGAAGGAAGTCCCGGTCCATGGGATTATCAGCCAGCAGGCTTGTCTCGAAGTTTTCCTGTTGACTGAATTTCTGTTTGATGATAAGGCGGTTACGCACAATATTATTGCAACAAGCAAGCAGTACTTTTGAATTAAAAGGTTTGGTGATATAGGCGTCTGCCCCGTGCTTGAAGCCTTCGAGGTTTTGCTCCGGTGAAGTGAGCGCCGTAAGGAGTACAACCGGAATATGGGAAAGATTAAGATCGCTTTTTATTCGCAAACACATTTCCGTGCCGGACATTTCAGGCATCATGATGTCACTCAGGATAATATCCGGCATGATTTCTACCGCCTTTGTCAGTCCTTCCTTCCCGTTTTTAGCTATACATACCTTATATACAGGAAGAAATAGAGAGACTAATATTTGAAGGAGTTCTTCATTATCTTCAATAATAAGGATACTGTAAGATGCATCTTTTTCATTTGTCAGGATATAATTTTCCATCTCCGGTTCTACCGTTTCTCCGTTATCGTATGATTCGGTTAAGATGGGTTCCATATCTATCACAGAAGAATTTTCTTTTTCAAATACAGCTTCCCCCCGCTCGAAATGTGTTTTTCCTTTTTTTAATCGTACGGAAAAAATGCTTCCGTATCCGGGTTTACTTTCTACCTGAAGAACCCCTTTGTGCAGTTCTATGATATTTTTAGAAAGAGAGAGGCCGATACCGCTTCCGATAGTTTGTGTCGAGCTGTTTATTTCATTTTCACTTTGATAGAAATGATTGAAAATTTTATCCAATTCCTCTTTCTTTATACCGATGCCATTATCGATAATCTTTATGACTACTTCGTCCGTCGTTTCTTCAAGGATGATATCGATCATTCCGTTGGATCCGGTATATTTGAATGCATTCGATAGTAAGTTCAAGATTACCTTTTGCATTTGTTTCGAATCAATCCAGCATAAAACGCTTTCTTGTGAGGTTTGGAAGTGATAACTGATATTTTTATTCTTAGCAATTTCAAGAAAAGAAAGATAGATCTCTTTGATAAAAGGAACCATGTTCCTTTCTGCTATTTTCAATTTTGTATGGCCTTGTTCCAGCTTTCGGAAGTCTAATAATTCACTAATCAGATTACGCATCTGATACGAATTCTTGTAGACTTTTAATAGCTTGTTGTATAGAGAAGGCGCCAAACGGTTGTTTTGCAAAAGTAGTTCTATCTGTGATATAATGAGAGTCAATGGAGTTCGGAATTCATGGGAAATGTTGGAGAAGAATTGTAACTTCTCTTGATTAAGTTCTTCTATTCTCTCTTTCTCCTTTCTTTCAAACTCAAGAGAAGTACTTAAAAGGATTTCGGCATGTTTAAAACGGATAAAAGTATAGACTATTCCTAAAAATACAAGAATATACAACGCATAAGACAGAGGGGTGGCATAAAACGGTGATTGAACAATAACCTCCAGTTGGATAGGTTCTACTTGCGGCATGTTTGAATTTTGTTTTTGCCGAACCGATAGCTTGTATTTTCCGGGGCTTAAATTCGTATATGATATCTTTTTATCTGTATTTAATATCCATTTTTCATCAAAGCCTTCCATTTTGTATTCATATACAGGTGTTTCGAGTGAGCTTACATAGTTGTTGGTCGTGAACGTGAAAATCAAGTTGTTCTGATTATACTTTAAAGTTATTTTCTCTGTATAGGGTAAGGCTTCTTTCAATACTTTTGAGGAAGGTCCCGGATGTACCAACTCGTTGTTGACGGATAAAGAAGAGAAGTATAATTTATATTTCTTTTTAGACAAGAAAAGAGATTCTTCATGGAAAGAGGTAAGTCCGTCTACTCCTCCGATGAAGATTTCTCCATCTTGACAGACAAACATTCCACATCCGTAATTAATGCCGGAGATAGGGAGCGCTATTCCCAACTCTATCACCTCAAGTTTCTGTTTGTCAGGTGAGAGAATACTAATGCCTTTATCTCCCGATATAAGTAAAGATCCTTTTTTCGTTTGTACAATATCATAGCAATAATTACTTTGTAATAAATTCTGTTCGGCACTGTATTTCACAAATGAATTCGTTTCCTTTCTTATTTCGAACAACCCGGATCCTCTTGTTCCAAAGAAAATACGGTTTTGATTATCTTCGAATATCTTAATAACCGAATAATTCTTTATGCCGTTGCCCGGCAGGCTATATTGTGTCTGATCGTTTTCATTTTCCAGATAAATGCGGATTATACCGGAACCTATCCCAAGCCAGATGTTATTTTTAGAATCTATTAAAAAAGAATTCGGAGTATAGTTTTTCTTAAATAATTTGGAAATTTTCCCGTCATCGAGAGACATTTTAAAGAGCCCTTTCCGAGTATAGAAAATCAGGAATTCGTTTTTATAAATCCCCACTTGATTTATAACATCATCTGCTAGTTCAGGTGTATCCGATGGGTAAATTGTTTTTATGTTATGGAACTTCTTTCTTGAAATATCATAAATAGATAATCCTCCGATATGGGTACCAATATATAATTTATTTCGTTCGGGACTGTAACAGATGGATTTTAAATTGTTGTGTGATATTGAATTGCCCGATTCTCCAGCGATGAAATGAGTAAATTTACGCTTCTTTCTGTCAAAAAAATTCAATCCTCCTCCTTCGGTACAAATCCAAAGATTATGATCCTTATCTTCCGCCATATGTCCGACAAAGGGATTGCTTATACAATCGGTACGCGAAGTATCGGCATAATAGTAGGTAAATACATCCGCAACCGGATTAAAATAGTTTACGCCTCCATAATAAGTACCGATCCACAGGCTTCCCTGTTTATCTTTATAGATAGAGAATATGGAAGAATGGACCAGACTACCGGGGATTACATCTTTTGAATAGACCTTGAATACTCCCGTCTTCGGATTAAAAACATTAAGTCCGAGAAAGGTTCCTATCCATATTTGTCCATTGCTGTCTTCGGCAAAACAACGGATATGGTTGCTTGAAATGCTGTTGGAATTGTGGGAATCATGCATGAATTTCTTAATCCTTCCTTCTTTATCCCGTTTATACATTCCGTTTTCACGAGTGGCAATCCATATATTTTTTTGGGTATCTTCAAACAGTTCGTAAATATCTTCTTTGGGAATGACTGTTTGAATTTCTTTCCCCTGCTTGAGGAGCAAACCGTTTTTGGTACCAATCCACAGTTGCTTATTGGAATCGATAAATATTTTCTGAATGGAGAAGTTTTCGACTTTTACTATAAAATCATATGATTGTTCCTTCGGATTCCAAATGCAGATAGAGTCATTTATTCCAAACCAAAGTCGATTGTCATGAAAAAGGAGGGCTTTTATATTATTGGGAATCAGTTTCTCAAAGCGTTCGGTTCTGAAATCATATCGGAGTAAAGCGGAATAATCGGAAATAAAGTATAAATTACCGTTTTTATCTCCGGTGAGAGGGTATGTTTCATTTCCAGGAGACAGGACCTTTGGGCTATTTGTCGGTTTGAATGAGATTGTAACGTTCCCGTCATACATGCTTAATCCTTCTTCTGTTCCGAACCACATGCGACCAAACTCATCCTGATAGATTGACATGACGGCTAATTGGGCCAATCCCTCTTTCATCCCGATATGTTTGAAGTAAATGGAATATATATTGGGAGTAAATGCGCAGATATATAGTAGAAGAATCAGGTATCTCTGTTTCATAATCGACGGATATATGAGTTGCCGGTTTTAACGATATCTCTTAATAGTAGTCAAGATGTACGAAAATAGCTTACGAATATACGAAAAAATAATTAATTTACTGAGCTCCTCTTTTCTCATTGCTTTTGAGAATAGAGTTGGGTGCGAGTCAAACTTTTTGCCTATATTTATCGTCCAAAATGATGAGTCTGTTAAACTTATTGGTTATGAGAAATGAATACCGTGTTTTATTATTGGCGGCCGCCTCGATGATGGTCTGCTCCTTTTCTTTCGCTGAGAAAAAGTTTACCTTAAAAGCTCCCGACGGGCAGTTGCAGGTGGATATTACGATCGATAAGACGATCGAATACTCCGTTACGCAAGGGAGCGATCTGCTAATAAGCCCATCGCCGATTTCGATGACTCTGACGAACGGGCAGGCTTTCGGCATCGATCCGAAGTTTCAGAAGAAATCGACCCGTAGCGTGAACCAGACGATTGCACCTCCTGTCTATAAGCGGGCTGAGATCAAAGACGAGTTCAATGAGTTGGCTTTGAAATTCAAGGGAGATTATACTTTGATTTTCCGCGCCTACAACGAAGGGGTGGCTTACCGCTTTGTGTCGACTTCCTCCAAGGGCTTCGAGGTTCAAAGCGAACAGGCTTCTTTCCGTTTCCCGGCGGACGCCCAGGCGTTTGTTCCTTATGTGAAGGGACGGACGGATGCCGGGTTTGAGGCCCAGTTCTTTAACTCGTTCGAAAATACGTATGAGCATATTCCCCTGTCAAAATGGGATAGCAAGCGTCTGACATTCCTTCCGTTGTTAGTGGAAGGGCCTAATGGAAAAAAGGTATTGATTACCGAGAGCGACCTGCTGAATTATCCGGGTATGTATCTGCATAACCCGGATGGATCTCCCGGTTTGCAGGGCGTTTTCGCGCCTTATCCCAAGGAAATCGAGCAGGGCGGGCATAATCGTTTGCAAGGCGTGGTAAAGTCGCGGGAGGCTTACCTTGCGAAATATGACAAGGGTACCTCCTTCCCCTGGCGGGTCATTGTCGTTTCTGAAAAAGACCGGGAGTTGGCGGATAACGATCTGGTTTATAAGTTGGCTTCTCCCGCTACATTTACAGATATAGCCTGGATCAAACCTGGGAAAGTGGCCTGGGACTGGTGGAATGATTGGAACCTGTATCACGTTGATTTCCGCACCGGAGTCAATAACGAGACATACAAATATTATATCGACTTTGCCTCCGCACATGGAATCGAGTATGTTATTCTGGACGAAGGATGGTCGGTCAACTTACAGGCGGATCTGATGCAGGTCGTTCCTGAGATTAACTTGCCGGAACTGGTTCGTTATGCCGACAGTAAGAAAGTCGGACTAATCCTCTGGGCCGGGTACCTGGCTTTCGACCGGGACTTGGAAAAGGTCTGCAAGCATTATTCCGAAATGGGGATCAAAGGTTTTAAGGTAGACTTTATGGATCGCGACGACCAGGCGATGGTGAATTTCCACCGGCGGGCGGCCGAAACAGCCGCCAAGTATCATTTGATGCTCGACTTCCACGGAACGTATAAGCCGACCGGCTTGCACCGTACTTATCCCAATGTAATCAATTACGAAGGGGTGCATGGTCTGGAGACTATGAAATGGTCGCCTGGAAGCGTGGATCAGGTGACCTATGACGTAACAATTCCTTTCATCCGCATGGCTGCCGGCCCATTTGATTATACGCAAGGCGCGATGCGGAATGCGACGAAGAATAATTACTATCCATGCAATTCGGAACCGATGAGTCAGGGAACCCGTTGTCGCCAACTGGCGGAATATATTGTCTTCGAATCCCCATTGAACATGCTTTGCGATAACCCTTCCAATTATATGGCGGAGAAGGAATGCCTTGAGTTCATCGCATCGGTACCGACCACTTGGGATCAAACGGTTTCGCTGGACGGAGAAGTGTCCAAATACATTGCCATTGCCCGTAAGAAAGGCAACGACTGGTACGTCGGCGCTTTGACCAATTGGGATGCCCGTACGTTGGAGCTGGATCTTTCCTTCCTGGGAGAAGGTTCCTACCGGGCGGAGATTTTCCGTGACGGCATCAATGCCGACCGTGTAGCGCGTGATTACGTGAAAGAGGAAATCTCCATTCCGGCGTCCGGGAAGCTCAGTGTGAAACTGGCTCCCGGCGGAGGTTGTGTCCTTAAAATCACAAAAGGAAACTCGTAAAAAGAGTCTGAAATAGATGAAAAAAATGAGTTAACTGAAATTCTCTAATCAGTATACTCGTTTTCTACAATCAGTGCACTGAATAAAATGATTCAGTGCACTGATTTTTTTGCCTGGGTTTATTGAGTTTGACTTGTAAGGAAAAAAGTTTACACAACTTAAAATTAAAGAGGTATAACCTCAGGAGAAATGCATTTCCCTATTTGTTCGGTGGAGTGTCCTCACTCCGTCGTGTTGGAAGCAAAGCTCCCGCTTCCGCCGAACATAACAGGAGTTTGCCCTGGGTGTAAGCTTTTTTCGTACAAGTCACTGTCTTGATCTTGAGTTTTTTTAAATAGATCCCAATTATTATTTTTCGTAATATAAATGATGGATGATGCCGTCGGCAAGGCCTACTTTAGGTACATATATCCGGTCTATTTTGCAAATCTTGCTGATCGTGGAAAAGATTTTCAGCGCCGGAACGATCACATCCGCCCGGTAGTATTTCAGTTGATAATTGAGGATCCGCTCTTCGTAACTCATTTCCTTCAATGTCTGATAAAGGATCTTGAGCTCCGTATACCCGATCGGTTCGTTTTCCCTTTTGCCCAGTAGCTTGTGCACTTTGTTGATATTGCCTCCCGAAGCGATGATACTCATCGGATAATACCCTTTGTAGACTTCCTTCAGCCATTCCTTAAAACGTTTTTTTTCCATCTTCTCTACCTTGTCTGCCAGCATGCGTACCGTTCCGATTTGGAAGGACTCTGACATAATTTTCTGATGGTTGCTGTAAAGTATGATCTCCGTGCTTCCCCCGCCTACATCCACATAAAGGTAATTCCGTTCCTGGTCCATCATCTGGTCTAGTCTTCCGGCTTCATAGATGATGTCTCCTTCTTCCCGGCCGTTAATGATCTCGATCTCGATCCCGCAAAGCTCTTTGATCTTACTGACGACTTCAGCCCCGTTGGAGGCATCCCGCATGGCGCTGGTGGCGCAAGCGCGGTATTTGCTGACACCATAGGCTCGCATGATATGGATGAAGCCGGTTAAGGCGTCTTCCAGGCGTTGCCGTTTTTTTTCACTGATCTTTCCTTCATCGAACACATCTTCCCCCAAACGAATCGGGACTCTGAGAAAGGCTGTTTTCTTAAACTCCGTCGTGGACGCATTCTGGTCTATATCGTTAATCAACAGTCGGATCGCATTGGATCCGATATCAATCGCTGCATACGTTTCCGTTTTCATGGGCTATGTCTTTATAAAAATCGTATAATACAACCTGCGAACGACAGGGTGTTTCTCCATTCTGTCGGTAATTGTTTTTACCGAACTCGCTCAAATCGCGGGCCTTGATATTGTCCGACCATTGGATTCTGAAAAATGATTTGAGTGTCTTCTTTATCGATTCGTCTAAGATAGGAATTCCTACCTCTACGCGCCGGTCCAGATTTCTTGTCATCCAGTCTGCGCTCGAGATGAATGCCTGGTTGTTTCCATTGTTGCAGAAAATAACCAACCGAGCATGTTCCAGATATTTATCCACAATGCTGATGGCCTCTATATTCTTGCTTTCCCCTTCTTTTTGGGGTTGCAGGGAACAGGAACCCCGGACAATGAGCCTGATTTTGACGCCGGCATTGCTTGCCTTATACCGTAACTTGATCATCTCTTCATCCGTTAGGCTGTTGAATTTTGCATAGATGAATGCCTTTTTCCCTTTCTGCGCGTTCTTGATTTCATTTTCGATCAAGTCCTTATACTGGCTCCTCATGAAATAGGGAGAAACCATCAGCCGTTTACAGGTAAACCGTTTGTGTGGGTTTACCAGGAAGTCAAAGACGATCCGGGCGTCTGCCACGACTTGGGTATTGGCCGTAAACAGGCCGAAGTCGGAATAGATTTTGGCCGTCGATTCATTGAAATTTCCGGTCCCGACATAGACATAGCCCCGGATAGAGGCTCGTTCCTTCCGCTCTACAAGTACTAATTTGCTATGTACCTTCAGCCCGTCGACGCCATGGATGATTTTGACGCCGGCCTTCTGGAGAAGTTCGGAGTTTTCGACGTTCTGCTCTTCATCGAAACGGGCGAAAAGTTCGAGTAAGACCGTTACCTGCTTCCCGTTTTTGGCGGCATTGATCAGGGTGTTAATTACCTTTGAATGTTCGGCCGTACGATAGAGCGTGATGAAGATGCTTTCCACTTTCGGATCGATAGCCGCTTCCCGGAGGAAGTCGATGAAGTGATTGAATGTATGGTAAGGATAATTCAACAGAATATCTTTCCGTCGGATGACGTTCAGGACGCTGGAAAAGGCTTTGATGTCCGGGTGAAACAACGCAGGCGGGTTTTGGTATTCCAGATCCGGACGGATCCAGGGAAATTTCATCAAATCCCTTTTCAGATGATACCGTCCTCCGGGCTCTATGCTGTCATGCGCTTTTATGTTCAGCTTCGAAGTGATGATTTGCAATAGGTCTTCCGGCATCTCCCGGTCGTAGACTAGCCGCACCGGTTGCCCGTGCAGCCGGTTTTCCAACCCTTCTTCCATTTTCTCCAACAAACTTTTCGAAATATCGTCGTCCAGGGTAAGTAAGGCGTCTCTCGTAAATTTAAATGTGTAAGCCGCGATATGTTCCAGATTAAACATGAAAAAGATGTCGTCCAGGCAAAGGCGGATGATGTCGTCCAAGAAGATGATTTCACTCTTTCCCGGCAGAGATGGCAATTCGATAAAGCGGGGGCATGCCTGGCTTACGGGTATCTGAATGACGGCGTAACGTACCGTCGCCCTTTTGTCGGAACTTAGTTTTACGGCATGATAGATGTAGTTATCCATCAGGAAAGGCATCTTGGTACTCTTGCGGATGATTAGCGGAACCAGCCTCGGGCTTACGACCGAGGAAAAATAAGTCCGGCAAAAGGCCTTCTGCTCTTCGTTCAATTGTGTCTCGCTAACAAGGTAAATTCCTTTTTCCTCCATCTCGGAGACGACCTCCTGATAGACCTTGCCGAATTTATTCTGGCATTCCAGTACTCTGGCATTGAGAAGAGGCAATAATTCCTGAGCAGTATAATTCCCTGAAAATTTAGGCGTTTTCTTCCCTCTGAGTTGGGCCATCCTGGTCACGTTCGCGACCCGTACTTTGATAAATTCATCCTGGTTATTGGAGAAAATCCCTAAGAAACGGAGTCTTTGCAAGAGGGGCACGTTCCTATCCTGCGCCTCCTGCAGTACGCGTTCATTAAAATTCAACCAGCTTAAGTCTCTGTTATTTATCATTTTAAAATACTTAGATGTCTCTCTGAAATTCCTTATCCCGCTTTCTTAGGGGAGAAAACAAATGCTTCTTATTCTTTAAACGGCAAGAGGGACCAATTTGTTTTCCTTTTCGGCGCTGGTCTCCGTTTCTTTTTCATTTTCTTTGGCATAATAGACGACTTCCCAATTCCCGGTATAGTCCTCTGTCAATGCCGATAGCGACTCCACCCAATCTCCCGAATTGAGATATAAGATGTCGCCATAATAGCGTTTTTCAGGATGATGGATATGGCCGCAGATTACCCCGTTGCAATTCTTCGCCTTGGCGATATTGACGATATGGTTCTCGAAATCGCTGATATAGGATACAGATGCTTTCACCTTGTCTTTTATCTTTTGGGACAGGGAATAGTAGGGAAGCCCTTTCTTTATGCGCATGTTATTGTATGCCTTGTTAATATGCAGAAGCAGCGTGTAGCCTACGTCTCCTATCTTGGACAGCCAGCTGAACCGGCTGGTCACCGTGTCGAAAACATCTCCGTGAAGGACATAGAAACGTTTGTCCCCACTGGTATGGATATAATCCTTAACGATATGGATATTTTGGAAATGCATGGGAAGAACCCTGTCGAGGAAATCGTCATGATTCCCTCTTAGATAGATAATCCGGGTGTCGTGCTGGAGGTCCAGGAGCAGCTTGATGAAAGTGGTGTGTTTCTTTTTCCATTTTGCTTTTCTGCCGCGTATCAGGTTCCATCCGTCAATGATATCCCCACAGAGAATAAGCGTGTCACATGAATTATGTTTTAAAAAGCGAGTAACCTCTTTTGCTTTCGACCACTTGGATCCCAAATGGATATCCGATAATACAATCGTCTTATGATGTTTTGTTTCTTTCATGACTTTTCGCCCTTTTGCAATTCAAAGGAATTATTTGATTGTGAAGGAATGATATCTTTCTTGTTAAATTACGGTTAATTCGCAACTTCCTTGTTTTTTTTCTTTCCGGGTTACTGGATAGCGCTCTTTTTCAAATACAGATCCTTTATGATTCCGTCCGCGATCCCGATAATCGGGGTTTCGACAACCAGCGCATGGACCATTTTCATTATTCTCAGATAAATATTGATAGCCGGAAGAATTACGTCCGCCCTGTTTCTGTTCATATTAAGTTTTAACACGCGTTCTTCGGGCGTCATCCCCCTCAATTTCCTCGCATAGGCGATCAGTTCTTCCCGGCGGATACGGCCGCACCGGCGAAGAAGCGAATCCAGCTTGTTGATATTTCCTCCCGAACCGATAAGGGAAACTTTGGGGAATTCTTTGCAATGCATATTCAACCATCCTTTCAGTTTATCCCATTCTGCCGCTTCGTCTTCTTCGCTTAATGTCCGGATGGTACCCAACTTGAAAGACTCGGAAGCGATCTCCTTGTTCTGGAAAAAAATGATCTGGTCTGTCGAACCTCCGCCTACATCCGTGAAAATATAGGCCCGATCCGGTTCCAGGTTGTGTTCTACATTATTCAGGAGAATATACCGGAACTCTTCCTTTGGGTCAAGGACTTCAACCGGGGCGCCTGTCTGTTTGCGTATATAGTCTATCACTTCTATTCGGTTGGTTGCTTCCCTAAGGGCAGAGGTGGCGCAAATTCTCCAGTCTTCGATGTCATAGACTTTAATAAGCGAGCAAAGTGCTTGTACCAGGAGTGCCAACTTTTCCTTCTTCTCTTCGCTGATGAAGCCGTTTGTGAAGGTATCTTCCCCCAACTTTAATGGAATCCGCACCAATTGGTCTTTTTTGAAAAAGAGCTTTCCGCCGTAACTTATGACGTCGGTAATTAATAACTTAACAGAATTGGAACCGATATCAATGGCGGCTAAACGTTTCGTATCCATTCTTTGTTTGATTTTTCAGACGAAATTAAGGGCAAAATGTTACTAAATGATTAAGAGGGGATTACATTTTTGTGAATATTCGGTGACGTTTTTATTAATCGGAGAGTGAAAGAATTCCTTCCTTTGGGAGAATAATAAAAGAATGCAGCATAAATACCATGAAAAGGGTATTTATGTCTTCATGCAAATCCGTACTTTTGTTTATTCGCCTGCCGGTTTGCCTTTGGAATGGATGGCGGTTTGGTATAATATAATAAAATAGAAAGATCAATGCATGCAACCTATGCTCCTTTTGCAAGACCTCTTTATGTCATGCTGAAGCCTATCGGCGCTGTTTGTAATTTGAGGTGTGCCTACTGTTATTACCTGGAAAAGAAGGGACTTTATCCGGATGTGAATCGTTTTACAATGTCGGATGAATTGTTGGAGCAATTTGTAAAGGAATATTTTGAATCCCAGACTTCTCCCGCCGTCAATTTTACCTGGCACGGAGGGGAGACCTTGATGCGGAACCTCTCTTTCTATGAAAAGGCTTTACACTATCAGCGCATTTACGGACGGGGACGGCAGGTTGAAAATAGCATCCAGACGAATGGCGTGTTGCTGGACGATCGCTGGTGCCGCTTTTTCAAAGAGAATAATTTCCTGGTCGGTATTTCCATCGACGGGCCGCAACATTGCCATGACAAGTATCGGAGGGATGTAAATAAAGGGCCGACTTTTTATAAGGTAATGAAGGGTGTTGAGTTACTGAAAAAGCATGAGGTCGATTTCAACGTGATGGGAGTCGTTAATGATTATAATGTCGATTATCCGTTGGAGTTTTACCGGTTTTTCAAATCGATCGGCGCTCAGTTTATCCAGTTCTCCCCTATTGTAGAGCGCATCGACGGGAAACCTGCCCCGTGGAATGTCCCTGCCGGCAAATGGGGAGATTTCCTGATTGCGATATTTGACGAATGGGTCCGGAATGATGTCGGGACCTATTATGTCCAGTATTTTGATTCGACACTGGCCAATTGGGTCGGAGAAAAGCCGGGCGTCTGTACCTTATCCAAATATTGCGGACATGCCGGCGTGATGGAATTCAACGGTGACGTGTACAGTTGCGACCATTTTGTATATCCGGCCTATAAACTGGGAAACATCAGGCAGCAGAGCCTGACGGAAATGATGTATTCCGAAAAGCAACAGCAATTCGGCCTGGATAAATACGAAAAGTTGCCGCAACAGTGCAAAAACTGCGATGTCCTGTTCGCTTGCCACGGGGAATGTCCCAAAAACCGCATCATCTCTACGAAAGACGGCGAGCCGGGACTAAACTATCTCTGTGAAGGATATTATAAATTTTATACCCATGTAGCTCCCTATATGGATTACATGAAAAAGGAGTTATTAAATAAACGCCCTCCTGCCAATATTATGGAATATCTGAATCAGTAAGGCAAACATTTAAAAATTAAATTTCAACAAAGACCAATTGGGCAGCGGGGCGCAAACCCGGAGCATGTATCCCCCGGGAGCGTGTCTTCTGCGGAATGAAAGTAGATAATAAAATAATAGAACTGTCGCAGGGCGGTCCTGTTTTAATGTAAAATATATGAATAAGATAGTTATCGTATTTCTTTTCTCCTTCCTTGCCATGAATGTTTGTGCCGGGTCGGATGATCCTGTCCCGGAGATCGAAAGTGAGAATGGCGGTCCTTCCGGCTACCGCCTGGTGTGGAACGATGAATTCGATGAGTTGCCCGGCAGTACGGGGGCCTATCCTTTGCCTGGTAAGGAGTGGTGGTTCGAAACCGGGAACAACGGTTGGGGAAACAATGAACCTCAATATTATGTCGACAGAGTACTCGGGAAAGATACAGTAGCGAAGATAGAGAATGGCTCCCTGGTCATTACCGCTTTCAAACTGGTAACTCCTTATCAGGGTTCCGATTATATTTCCGCACGTATGAATACGGCAAAGTCATGGAAGTACGGCTATTTTGAAATGCGTGCGAAAGTGGCCGGCGGCCGGGGTGTCTGGCCTGCTTTTTGGATGTTGCCGAAGGATTTTCGCTCCTGGCCATTGGATGGAGAGATTGATATCATGGAATATGTTGGCTACCGGCCGGAAATCGTCCAGGCGTCCGTACATACCGATGCCTACAATCATGTCGCTCATACAGAAAAGACGGCTATGAAATCGATCGGAAATGCGGAAACGGAGTTTCATATCTATGCGGTGGAATGGACTGAAGATAAGATTGAAGGAAGTGTGGACGGTGTTGTTTATTTTACTTTTGAGAATGACAGGAAAGGGGATAAGAGAACCTGGCCGTTCAATGTCCCTTTTTATCTCAAGCTCAATCTGGCGATAGGAGGAAATTGGGGAGGATTGCAGGGAATCGATCCGGGGATATTTCCCGTTCGTTATGAGATTGATTACGTAAGGGTATATCAGAAATAGAGCGAGAGTATATAAAATCAAAATAAAGAGATAGATATGAAGAAGAAGCGCCGGCTCTTGATGAACCGGCGCTCTTTATTAGGTAGTGTTTATGGATTACCTTCTTGACTTGGAACGGCTTTCTTTACGGAAAGAACGGTCGGAAGATGCTCCGCGACGCCAGGGCTTATCACTGTTGCCGCCTTTGCCCGACCATTTGGAAGAGCGGTCGCTTTCATAGCTATCCCTGTTGCCTCCACGGCCCCGGAAGCCACTGCCGCCGTCTTTGCCTCCGTAGCGGGTGCCTCCTCCCTCTTTCTTACCTTGCGCCGGCTCTACCGAAATACGGCGGCCGTCGACTTCGAATCCGTTCATACCGTCCATGACCCGCTTTGCTTCCCGTTCCTCGACTTCGAAGAAGGAGAAATTATCGCGTAGATCGATCTTGCCGATCAGTACTTTGCCCGGTACACATTTATTGACCAATTCAATCAGTTGGTTCGGATATAAGCCGTCCGCCTTTCCGAAATTCAGGAAGAAACGGGCATAGCCTTTTTCCGATTCGAAGGAACGGCGTCCTTTTTTTCCATCCCCTTCGTCACTCCGTCCGGAACGTTCGTCCACTGCTTCAATCTCGTTGGCATCCTTGTAATATTCAAGCATCCGGCTGAATTCCAATGAAATCAAACGCTTGATAATGTCTTCCTTTTCCAGCCAATCCAGTTTGCGGAAGATAGAAGGGATAATTGATGCAATCTCATCTTCATTGACCTTGACTTTCTCTATTTGGTCCGCCAGGTTGAACAGCTGTTTTTCACAGATCGCTTTCCCGCTGGGTATTGTTCCTTTTTCAAATTCCTTGTTCAGAATCCGGCTGATTTCACGGATTTTCCCTTTCTCCTTGATATGGCAGATGGAAATGGAAATTCCTGTTTTGCCGGCGCGTCCGGTACGTCCGCTACGATGGGTATAGGACTCGATTTCATCCGGCAGGCCGTAGTTGATGACGTGTGTCAGGTCGTCCACATCCAAGCCGCGGGCGGCAACGTCGGTCGCCACCAGCAATTGCAGGTTTTTGATGCGGAACTTTTGCATTACGTAATCCCGTTGGGCCTGGCTTAATTCCCCGTGTAGGGAATCAGCATTATAGCCGTCCTGTATCAGTTTGTCGGCAATTTCCTGTGTCTCTTTGCGCGTCCGGCAAAAGACGATGCCGTAGATATTCGGATAGAAATCGACAATCCGTTTCAAGGCAAGGTATTTATCGCGCGCATGTACCATATAATAGATGTGGCGGATATTTTTGTTGCCCTCGTTTTTCTTTCCAATCACGATCTCTTTCGGAGAGCGCATATATTTCTTGGTGATGCCGGCGATGCCTTGCGGCATGGTAGCGGAGAAAAGCAGCATGTTGCGGTTTTCCGGCACTTCAGCCAGAATCGCATTGATACTGTCTGTAAAGCCCATGTTCAGCATCTCGTCCGCTTCGTCCAGAATCACATTGCGAACCGTCCCCAAGTCTACTGTCTTGCGGTTCATTAAATCCAAAAGGCGCCCCGGCGTAGCAACGACCACATGTACCCCGCCGCGAAGCGTTTTGATTTGGCTTTCGATGCTGGAACCTCCGTAAACCGGAAGGACCTTCAGCTTTTCCATATATTTGGAATAATCGTTCAGATCTCCGGCAATCTGCAAACAAAGTTCGCGTGTCGGGCACAGGATCAAAGCCTGCGGCTGTCTCTGGGATATATCGATTTTCTGTAAGATAGGAAGCCCGAAAGCGGCGGTTTTGCCCGTTCCTGTTTGTGCTAATGCAATTACATCATTGTCTTCGCCCAGTAGCAAAGGAATCACTTCCTCTTGCACGGGCATTGGGGATTCAAAACCCATTTCCTGAATTGCCTTAAGTATAACCGGAGCAATTCCTAATTCTTCAAATGTTTTCAAAATTTACTATAAGATAAGTATATAAAAAATACGCCTGCAAAGGTACGTATAATAATCCTTATATTAATGAGTTGGAGCAAAAATATTTTTAAAGCCGCTTGGATGGAGGATGCTTTCGTTTCTATTTTGTTTTTTCAGGAAAAAGGGTTTTCATTGGAAATAGGAGGACGCGAAATCCCGTGATACGTAATTGTTGTAACTTCGGCAAACTTCCGCGGAGAAATCAATGCCGCATTGGATGATCTTTCCCCACTGCTCTTCCGAAAGGTTGGGAAGATCCTCGCGATGAATGTCATACTTCAGCAGTCCCAGCAAAATGCCCGCATTGAAATTGTCTCCGGCGCCAATCGTACTGACCGTTTCGATCGGAGGAACATCATAATGATGCTTGCCCCGGCCGGTGTAAAGGTCTACCCCTTCGTTTCCATGGGTGCTGATAAAGCGGTCGCAATAAAACTGGATATGTTCTTTGTAAATGAAATCCATATCCGACTCACCGTAAATATTGAAGAAATCCTCGTTGGAACCTCGTACGATATCGGCAAATTCGAGGTTGTCCATTACTGTCGGCCGCAGCCGGATAGCTTCATGGGCATGTGATTTGCGAAAATTCGGATCGTAATAAATAATAGCCTTCCGTTCTTTTGCGTATTGCAGGAACTCCGTTACCGGATCCCTCAATACCGGGTTTAAGGCGTAGTAGGAACCAAAGATAAAGATATCGTCTTCATTGATGGGAGGAAGCGGAACTTCCAACCGCTGGTTCGGGTAGTCTTTATAAAAAAGGTAACTGGCATTGTGATCGTTGTCCAGAAAGGCTAAAGAGACCGGGCTTTTCCCGTCGGGGAAGCAATCGACGAAATCGGTGGAGATCTGGTTCTCCTTCATAAATTGGCGGATGATCTCTCCGACCCGGTCATTTCCCAACTCGCTGATAAACGTAACCGGAACGCCCGCCCGCCCCAAAGAAACGAGCCCGTTGAATACGGATCCTCCTGGAACGGCTTCAATTGGTTTACTTCCTTGGAAGATAATGTCGAGGATGGTTTCCCCGATTCCGATGACTTTTCTCATTTTACCTTATTGCTATACTTGTATTTCATTTTTCATTCCGGCTCAATTCCCGGCTTTTGGAGCCCAGATATCCGCCGTGATGCCGCTTGGCGTAGTCCTTGCTCGTATATCCGATCTTCTTCATCGTCTCTACCACCAGTATATCTCCGATCACGGTCATGACCGTTGTGGAGGTTGTAGGAGTCAGCCCTAAAGGGCACACCTCTTCCGGAGCTCCTGTCGGGAGGCAAACCGTTGCCGCTTTGGCCAGTTCACTGTCCGGATTGCCGGTAATCACGACAAACTTCATATCCGGCACCAGCCCGTGTGTCAATTCCGTCAATTCCACCAGTTCCCTTGTTTTCCCCGAATTGGAGATGAGCAACATAAGGTCATTCGGACGGACAATGCCCAAATCTCCGTGCTGCGCTTCGCTGGGATGTAGAAAGAAGGCCGGCGTTCCGGTCGAACTAAAAGTCGTTGCGACATTCATGGCTATTTGTCCGGCTTTTCCCATGCCGCTGACGATGAGGGTTCCCCCTAATTCATGTACATGCCGGACGATCAGTTCGACAGCTTGTCCATAGCCTTCGGTAATAGGGATGTTTTGTACGGCTTCCGCCTCTTTGGTCAGAATAGATGTGATATCTTCAGTTGTCATGTGTGATCGGATCCTTGTATTAATATTAATGAGATCATAAGATTTACAAAAGTACATCTTTCGGTGAGAAAACAATCTATCCGGGCTTAAAAACTAAAGAGAGGATAATCTCTCTTTTTGTCGTATTTTTGTGCGATGAAAAAAGAAAAAGAGATATTTCACTCGGCAATACTCCCCAACGGGCTTCGAATCGTCCATTTGGAGACTGATTCTCCGGTATCTTATGCCGGGCTTGTCGTTCAGGCAGGTACTAGGGATGAAGGTGAGCATGAATTCGGGTTGGCTCATTTTGTCGAACACATGCTTTTTAAAGGAACAGCCCGGCGCAAATCCTGGCATATCTTAAACCGGATGGAGAATGTGGGCGGTGAATTGAATGCTTATACGACGAAGGAAGAGACCTTTGTCTATTCCATTTTTATGGAAGAACATTTTAACCGGGCATTAGAGTTAATGAGCGATCTGGTTTTTCATTCTAATTTTCCGGTGGCGGAGATCGATAAGGAGAGGGAGGTTATTTTAGATGAGTTGAATTCATATAAAGACGACCCGGCGGAGTTGATTTTTGATGAATTTGAGAATCTTTTATTTGCCGGACATTCTTTGGGACATGCAATCCTGGGGACCGAGGAATCCTTACGTACCTTCGACACCTCTTCCGGACGTTCCTTTGTGGAGCGTTATTACCGTCCGGAAAATCTGGTCTTCTTTTCTATGGGACGAACCCCTTTTCAGCGGATCAGTAATTTAGCGGAAAAATATTTATGTGTGGCCTCGAACGGTTTCCGGCATCCTGACCGGAAGAAGCCCCAGACCTCTATTCCCCATTCCCTCCGGAAGAAAAAAGAGACCCACCAGACACACATTTTGCTGGGGGGGCAATCCTACGGTTTACACGATGCTAAACGTGTTCCCTTTTATTTGCTGAATAACATCCTGGGTGGGCCGGGGATGAACAGCCGGTTAAACGTATCGCTCCGGGAAAAGCAGGGGCTGGTTTATACGGTCGAGTCGAATGTAACCTCTTATACCGACACCGGCGTTTTTTCCATTTACTTCGGTACGGACCCGAGACAGATGGAAAAAGCCTTATCGCTGGTGCATAAAGAACTGAAAAAATTGCGGGAGGTAAAATTGACAACCACGCAGTTGGCGGCAGTCAAGAAGCAAATGATCGGACAGTTTTGTGTATCCAGTGATAATAAGGAGGGGACATTTCTGGCTTTAGGAAAAAGTTTCCTGCATTACGACCGTTATGACAGCCTGCCGGAAGTTATCGCCCAGATAGAGCAGATTACCGCTTCCGACCTGTTGGAAGTCGCCAATGAAATCCTGGCCCCGGATGCTTTGTCCCAATTGATCTATTATTAACCCGGACAGGTTAGACGAAGGTCGTCAAATGCTTGATAAAGATCTCTTCGGCTGATTCCACCCATGCTTTGAATGTGTTCTCCGCCGGTTTTCGGGATTCAATATAACTAAGTAAAGCCGAGATATCGAAACTTTTACCAATAATGCCCTCTCCGGTAGACACCGTATCGGCGGCATTAACCTCTTGCTCGATATGGGCCGGAATCATCATGATCGGTTTGCCTAAATAGAGTGCTTCGCAAACCGATTCGAAGCCGGAGGTGGTAATATATCCGCGGCAGTTTTTCATATAATGCAGGAAAAGTTCGTCGTCTATCTTGTGGAGTGTAAAAGTGTCATCGACTTTTAATTCTTTCGGAGCGTCTTTCTTATCCCAGAAGAAATGGAGGGGTGTCTCCGGATGTTTCTTATGCCAGTTACGCACCTCTTCCTCATAGCCTTGATTCAGCATATACCCCAGGATATAATCGCCTTCCTCCGGTTTCAGTTCAAGCACTTCATGGCGCAATAGCGGAGGAACTACGGCAATACGTTCATACAGGCAATCCTTGAGCGGATAAAAGGAAAGAGCAAGCGTTTTGGTCGTGCTGATACTGCTCAGAATAGCATGAAGGCGAAGTAGTAATAGTTGTTGAGTATCTCCTTTGCCGTATTTATATTCCGGATGCCTCAGCAAGTATTGATGTCCGATGCTGATAAAAGGGATCTCCTGGCGAAAGCGAAGATGACACATCCCGGTCAGCATCTCATAGAAATTGATAACGACATCCGGTTTATTCTTCTTAATTTCTTTGTTAATCAGTTCTATGCTCCGGTTGTATCTTCTTAGTTTGGGAGGATTGACATTATAAAGCACGGTCATGAGCAGATTGATATGCTTCTTGTCTTTTTTGAAGACAAAAGAAGGGGTTTCGAAAGTTGTGATAGGAGCCTTTATCTTTTCTGCAAAGAAGGCGGGTAATTCCCTTCCCCTGCTCTTGCCGACTAAGACATTGATCACTTCATGCCCATGGCGGCGCAGCATTTCTGCCAAAGAGATTGCCTGTGTAAGATGTCCTCTTCCCTCGCCCTGTACAACAAATAGATATTTCATAGACTATTTTTTTCGGTTTCCTGTTTGCTGCCGCTAAGATAGGCATTCTTGTTAAAAGAAATAACCGCCTTCCATAAATACCGTATACCTAATTTTTTCTTTGCAGAAAGATCTTTATTCAAAACCTTCCCGATTTCGCAATGATTTTTAAATTAGAACTTGAATTATCTTCAGAACAAGAAACAGTTAATAAAAGAATAATAAAAAATACACCCATGAACCCAAAACATCTTAAAAGAAATACAGTTTTACTCATTCTTTCTGAAAAGTAATTTCCTTTGATTCTCATATATTTAAATTGAATATATTGTATTATAGCTGCTTCCTGTTCTGTAATATTTCTTCAATGACATATCCTATAAAATACACGAAGTGGCATTAGATAAAATTAAAATTTAAACCAACAGATAAAATCAGTCTGTCTTCTAAACTCATCTTGCTATTGGTGAAAGATTGCATTATATATAAGTCACAAGAACTGACTTCATAAAAAAATGCGACCGATTTTATTATACAGTTTTGGTTCTTCAACTTATACTTAAGTCGTTCTCCTATAAATATATTTAATCTGAATCTCTCGGAATGCCAGTAATATCCATCAGGGAATCTATCTGGATTAAAAGAGAATAGTTTTTTATCATTTAATATTGCATTAATGTATATTCCTGTATTTAAAGGATCAAATGTAAATGGTTTATTTATTATAATCTCCCAAGGGCGATAGTTCTGTTTTAGGGTTACTGTAAATAGCGTAGGTCTATTTGCCGGGGTTGGGGCAAAACCAGACAATAATTCTGTTTCCCAGTGATTTTTCCCATAACCCCATCCCATCCCTAAATAAAACATTCCCATACCTCCTGCATATTGCAATTTAGTGTATTTAGGTGCAAACACTTTTATGAAAGCTGATTGAGAAGGGATATTATACTCTTTTTTCTCTTGGGCATTAAACTTTGTTGAACATAGCATTAGTAACAGAGGCAGTTTAAAATATAACATATTCATGTGTATAACCCTTTTTTGTTATTGTAAATACCAAATAACTTCGCTTTGCTATGTTGTCACAACCATAATATCTAATGCCATCTTCAAACAGATCCACATCTGAATAACGATGAGTATGCCCATGCAAGCAACAAAGTAAGTTTGGAAATTTCTTTATCGTTTCATGAAACTCTTCTGATAGCTTTTTATCATAAAATTGTTCACCTTTAGGTGGAGAATGTATAATAACTATTGTCTTATTTATTTTTTCTTTGTTTATGGAACTCAGATCATTAATATATTCTAATTGTTCTTTGAGAAAAGAAATATTCGGTATATTAACAGGTTTTTCATATTCTAACATATTGGTATTTAAAAATATAAACATTACATTAGAAACAACGAAGGAGAAATCCTCTTCTCCATATACGCTTTTATAGGTAATGTCCCCTCGACTCCTTATGTCATGATTTCCTATGAGCACTATATAAGGATAAATTAGACGGGATAGAATTTTTTCAGATAATTCGTACTCTTTTTTCAATCCAAAATCAGTAAAATCTCCAACATGAATTACAAAATCTATATCTTTTCTTTTATTAATATGTTTTACAAAATCCTCGGTGTCACCGTCATCTCTATGGGTATCACCAATAAAAACAAATTTAAGCGAATCCTTAGAATGTTTTTTTTGAATAGTTGATATTGCAATTGGATTTCTTGGCCCATTTTTAATATCTATTTTACCATCCAATGGATGATACTCAAAGTTGTCGCATGAGTATAAGAATGAGGCTAAAAGAAAGGGAAAAAAGAATAATGTCATAAAAGTCTTATATTTTAACATATGAATATTAGCCTTTGATGGAACATTTTCTTTCCCCAAGAATACCACTAAATACAATAATAAGAGAAAACCGAGAAATAAGGAGTAATGTAAATGCATAATTCGTGAAAATATATAAAAGTGACACACCTCCTTTTTATTGTATTATTGAAAAAACTTAATGGCATAAGCTATATCACTACCGCTTTCAATTCCATTAACGATTGTCAAGAGAGTTGAATACGCAAGAACATGTGTGCAAATAGCTGCACAAATCATGAAACAAGAAAGTGGAGCCGCTTTTTTCATTGTAGACCAGTTTTATAATTATTTTGGTCTTCAAATCTATATGATCTGATTTTACTATGAAATAAGCTATTGGTGGAGTGTCGCTTTTTTTGTTTTTTGAAAAATATAATATTCTGAAATTAACATGGTTACGCTATTGCTTATGTCGGTTGGATATCGCTTTTATTTAAAAGGACACTCCGGATATTCGATAAAATCAAGATTTACGCAATTCGTTGTCTATATATAATTGAATGTTTCCGAAAGAATCGAGTCCTAATTTCTTCCGTATAGTAGCCCTTTTCGATTGGATAGTACTGGTACTCAGATTCAGGACGACTGCAATTTCCATTCGGCTGAATTGGGCATACGTCAAGCAGCAGATGCGAAATTCCGATTTGTCCAATTGCGGATATTTTGCATGCAAGCGGTCGAAAAATCCATGTTCCAACTCATTCATCGATTGATACAGCAGATCCCAATCCAAAGAATCTTGCCCATAAACGATCTCATTGAATTCCTTGATCAGTTTCTGCGATTGTTTTTTATCCTGCTCTGCGATCTTACTCTCCAAAAGAGCCGCTTTTCTTAATATTTCGAAATGACGGACTAAAGTGTTATGGATAGAGCGTTCTTGTTCTCTATAATTTTCAGCCATATCCATCAGGGCATGTAATTTTTGTTCCGTTTCTGCCACCTTCTTTTTGTCATGGATGCTTTTGAGGTAAAAGAAGAAGACAATTAAAATGCATATGGAAAAAGCGGCCGAAGCAAATAGAAGCGTACGCTCTTTTTGCAATGCCAATTGGTTATTTTCATTCTGTATCCGTTCGAAATCATATTTCTTCTGGATATCCAGAACCGCTTTATTCTTATTTTCGTCTATGATGGAAGACAGATAACGGGTATAGCTTTTATGATATTCCAACGCTTTCTGAAAGTTAGCCCGACTTTCCTCTATCTTGGACAACAGAGAGTAGGTATTAGCCAGCAGATGGTTTTCTTCTGTTTTTCCTTGAAGTGCAAGAACTTTATGTGCATAAAACAGGGCCGAATCCTTTTGATTCTCTTTTTCAAAAACCTTTGCTATATTGAGATAGATTCTCGCCTGTTCCGTTTCATTTATTGCATAAGGAATAGCTTTTTTGAAGGATTGTTTCGCTTGGATATAATCGCCTTTTTCCCGGTAAAGAACTCCGATGTTCTGATTAATCATTGCCGACCGGATGCTGTCTTTTACGGTTTCAGCCAATGCAAGTCCTTTAGTATAATAGTGGGATGCACTGTCTATTTTTGCTTTTAACAGATAGCAATTTCCAATGAGAGTGTAGATCCCAATCTCATTCTTCCGGTTTTTGATTTTCTGAAAGTATGCAACGGCCCTTTTGAATCGGTAGATAGCTTCGTCCTTTAATAATTGGTCGAATAAGATGCTCCCCACCGCACTTTGTATCAGTCCTTTTAGATTCGTGTCATCCGCTTGGTTCGCATACGTTTCTGCCGTTAAATAACAAGACATCGCTTCTTCCCCTTTCTTTTGCTCCTGCAATACCCGCCCGCAATAAAAGTAAGCCAAAGCTGTATTTCTATTGTCTTTTTTAGCTATATAATAATTCTTTACCCGGAAGATGAGAGTATCGGAAGTGATATTCCTGTTCGCTTTATCTTTTGCCTGAATTTGCAATAACAAATATCTATTGTATTGTTGTTTGCTTAATTCATAGGGATTCATGATGGAATCGAGGCAGGCCAGGGCGCTGTCGGGATTTTGTTCGACCAGCCTTTCGGCCGTATCCAATAAACCGGCCGTATGCGAGGTTTCTTTGTTACAGGAAATCAGATATACGCTTGATAAAATGCAGATAATGCAAAACCGTATAGACTTTAATTGTGGCATGAGATTGTATTTGAGCGAATACACAAAGATAGAAAAAGATCCCGTTGTTAACTTTTCTGCTGTAAAAATGTTTTATGGAAGGTTTTTGGCTTGTTTTTGATTAAAAAGAAACTCGCCCGGACAATTTGAATCGTCATTCGAACGAGTTTTCTTTCCATGTTTCCTCACGCAACTATTCTATCGTCCGAGCCAGAACCAACCGGCTGCCGCTACGCCGTTGCTAATAAATACTAACATTCAAAGGGTTGCATCCGTTTTGGTTTGCAATACCGCAAAAAATACACTTTTTTTGTGTATATCGAGAAATACCCCTATCTTTATATCGGATAAATAAATGATATGGAAATTACTTTTGAGAAAGAATATTTGTCTGGACTTTATTACAAAGGGAAAACATCGGATAAAAAGCACCGGTTTCAACCGGAGGTAATAAAGAGCTACAAACTCCGTATTGAAGCCCTTGAAAGTGCTGATTGTATTGAAGACTTATTTCAAATCAATACACTTCATTATGAAGCAGTTGTTCGAGAATCTCTTTGGTCAAACCGTTTTCGGCAGCTTGGCGGCGGAGATTTGTCAAGGCTTGTTTAAATTCATCTTGCTCTGCCAACCGAACATGCTCTTTCATCCTTAATTCTGTTTCTTTGATAAACTGCCGTTTAATTTCAGCCGGCACTTTTCGCCAGGCGGAGGCGGTACTACTATCTACTTCCAATACAATGCGTTCCATATTTATCATCTTTATAAAGTTTCACTTCCGAGAAGTGCCAATAGCAAAGGTACTAAAAAGGGAACAACAAACGGAATAGAATAATGTATAAAAAACAAACAGCGATTTTCAATTTTATTTATTAATTAAACATTTTCAAGTATGAAGAAACATTTATTCCTTCTTCGGCTCTCGCCGGAAAAAGAAGGCCCCCGGACGGACAACGATTCGGATCGCTGCCGGCCGGGGGCCTTGCCGGACTATTCCGGACGGAGGGCTACCGCCTGAAACGGAACCATACGGCCGTGGCTGCCGCCGCTACGAGGCACAGCCCGATTCCATACCAAATCCACGGAGTGGCTTCCCGCTTCTTTTCGCTCACCTTTTCCTGTACCTCCGAATGACGGACCGCTTCCCCGGTCGTATCGGCGATACGTGTAAAGAGACTCTCGGCCTGCTCACTCCCTTGTTCCCGTGTGATCCGCCGGGTGACGGTCCGGACGTATTGTTTGCCCAGGCTGTCGGGAGGCGATAAGGCGAATTGCTCCGTCCACTGGTCCGTTCGATACTCCTTTTGCCGCTGCGTAGTCTCCCGGAGGCTGTCCCGCTTTTGTACCCTGACGGAATCCGTTCGGGAGGCGGTCGTCTGCCGTACCGTTTTACGGCTACCCGAGCAAGAGACAGCTAAGTAAGTCAGGAATCCTAAAAGGATAAAAAACATCGTCCGTTTCATTGGTATAAAACTTGACGGCGGTTATTCCCTTCCTGTTTCAGCGAAAGATGCAGGAAATGCCTCTTCCGGTAATAGATCGCCTGGTCGAATGGGAGGGAGGAATCCAGCAAACAGTCTAGCAACGCTTTCGGCTGCAACACATAGAGATCGGCCGCCTCGCCGAGCCGGTGCTGCGAGTTGGCAACACCTTTGACCAACCGGTTCAGCTCCTCGCAGCGGTAGCCGCTGGTGACTTGGATCGGGCCGCCGTACAGCCGGCGCAACGGGTCGAGCAATTTGCTTACCAGATGTCTCAGCGCTTCGACCGCACGGGGTGGCGGCGTATTATCTAATCCATGCTCAATCGCTACCCGGCTATAAGTAAACTCGCTTAACATGAAATAGCTTCCGAGCTGTTCCGGGTTCATCCTTTCTTTTCTATTTTTAATCTCCATCTTCGTTTATTTTACTTTTATCTTGTAAGAATAATCCACGCCGAACAATGCGCCGGAAAAGGTGCAGACCTCTCCGAATGCAACCAGCACGCTACTGTCGATCTCCCCCGTCGGGGGAACCCAGAATCCGAAAAAGACCAACGTAAGGCCGGCTACACAGAGTAGCACGTTTTACCCCTTAAAAAATAAAAACCACAAGCACTTACTAACCTGTTTTACAGAAATATAAGATTAATCATATCCCGATATAGCACCATGGAATGCTTTTAAAATACTTGCAATTACTTGCAAATTCTGTACATAACTGATATATTTGCGTCATTGAACTTGCAAAAAACTTGCAAAAATTATGACTATAAAAGTAATTGTAGACGCTCGCAGAGCTAATAAAGATGGTCTGTATCCTGTTAAATTGAGTTTCTCTAATCACGGGAAGACGGCACTTTCATCATTGGGTATTTATGTTGATCCGGATGAGTTTGATCCGGCAAACAACCTGCTATTACTATCTAATAAGGCCACCAAATTGGAAAATCAGAGGTCTAACATACGAATAAAAAACGATTTGACACGTGCGCAAAACCTGCTATTATCCTTGCAAGTTGAAGGTCGGGATAATATATCACCCGTCAAGTTCAAAAAGATGTTGGATAAAGGCGGAGACATAATGACTAACAGATCATTTAACGCATATTGTCGGGAAGTTATAACCAGGAAATCAGGAAGGACAAAGAGATCGTATCAATCGACGCTGAAGAAAATTGAACGTTATTTTGGGAAAAGCGTGTTCTTCGATGAAATAAATTATAAGTGGCTTGATTCGTTTGACAGAAAGATGAAAAACGAAGAGCTAAGAGATAAGGATGGTAATATAATTCGAGATGGATTAAGTACTAATGCCAGGTCGGTGCATTTAAAGGTTATCCAGTCCGTCTTTAATAGTGCGATCGATGAGGAACTTATCGGGCTTGAATTGTACCCTTTCCGAAGGTATAAAATAGTCCGGGAACTTACCAGGAAGAGGGCATTATCACTTCCAGAAATACAGTCCATTTTCGATTACTCCGGATCCGTTCAGGAAAATTGGGCTGTTGATGTGGCAAAGATCATTTTCTTTCTGATAGGTATCAATATAAAAGATCTATACTACCTGGAAGAATATCATTCTGGAAGAATATTTTACAAACGGGCGAAAACTGGCCGGATGTATGATATTAAGACAGAGCCGGAAGCGATCCGGATGATTGAAAAATATAAGGGGAAAAATAGAGTGTTTCGTTTTTCAGACGATTTCCTTGCGCACGGATCTTTTTCTAAAAAGGTCAACAAATACCTACGTTCGGTCGGGAAAAAGATGGGAATTCCCATGTTAACCACTTACGTATTTAGGCACACATGGGCTACGTTAGCGGCTGAATTGGATATACCGAAAGAAACCATCGCCGCCGCCCTTGGGCACTCTCAAAATGCAACCGTTACCGACGTTTATATCGACTTTAATAGAAAGAAGGTAGATGAGGCAAATCGGAGGGTTATAGACTATGCGTTAGGGTTATCAGATAAATAATCCATTAGGGCAAAAAACAAAGATCGGGGATTCGCTGATGTTGGAAGAGGAAACATTGAAATTTACCGACGATTTTGTTCAACAGTATCATTTAACCCGATTATCATCAATTTCGAGGGATACTAAATTCCACGTGTCGCTATTAGGTGACTGCCGTGAGACTGTAGCGAGGTAATCATTTCTAACCAATGCGCCGAAGAGATTTTGAGAATCAACATACGCCTTCACGATAAAAGTGTTTTCGGATGTGTTTTGTACTGTTATGTCTTGAAATGAAGGAAATTTAGCTGTAGCGGGAGTTTTTAAGAATCTTTTCACGAAATCTTGAGAAATATTATAAGCAGTATATTTTGATAACTCATTATTATGATCGTTATTATCATCGCCACTATACACGATAGCTAATATTACAAGAGAAAGACCAACCAATGCGATTATGCCGGTTTTTTTATTATCAGATAACTGTCCCATGTTTTTATATTTTAAAGAGTTAAAATATTTTTTTTGATACAACTATGATTTTATTTTCGTTTTAAAATTAATGATTACGCACTTGCGGAGTCCTTACCTTTTCTTTCTCCGAGACCGTGAAGCTCCCTGAGTATGCGATTTTCTCCCCTTAGCATGTTGATTTCGGCTTTGAGTTGTTCAATTTCCTCATTTGAGGATTTGTCTCCGTCCTTGCCGGAATATTTATCTACTGACTTAAGCATGTTCCCTTTACCGGTAATAAGCCATTCAAGACTCAAATCGGGATAAGCATTAGATATTTTAGCGAGATTTGGAGAACTAATGCCTCTTTTAATATTATTTACGGTCCCATTACTTATACCGCATATCTCTTCAAATTTGCCTTGGCCGATTTTTAGGTAATTTAAAAAGCTTGTAATCCTGTATTTTATATTATCGCTCATATTTTACAGATTTAATTCTGTATATTTATACTCGATTAATCACTTAAATTATTGCTATGACTGATAAAGAATATAACGAACTCAAAGAAACGTTAGAAAAAGGAATCTCTATAATTGGGCAAATAGTGTATTGTATGATAGCTTCATAATAAAGAATTGACTATAGATTGTACGATAATAGTAGCCACAGATCCGACAATGGCTCCTATTATTGTGCGTGTAAGCTCCCTCCTTTCTGATTTATGTAATAAGATTTCAAGTTCCCTTATCTTTTCATCTTTATTAGATTCGATTAGCTCCTGGATATTACTTAAATCAGGACTGCACATTGTTTTATGCAGTTCCTCTTGGTGTGAATAGAACGCATCGAGGCTGCTTTTAACGCTGCCTAAAATATCCCCTCTCTCATTTGAAGTATATCCCATAATGTTTAATAATAGTTAAAACACAGAATTATTTCTGCATTTATTTGTTTTGCAGAATTATTTCTGTAATATTTGCATCAGTAATAAACGAAACATAAAGATATAAAAATGGCTGTCGCGTATAAAACCGTGATTATCAAACCCTTTTTACATACGGCAAATATAGTGACGCCATTTTATATATCAAAACAAAAAGCGAAAAATAATATGGTAGAAGAATTAAAAAAAATGTCGCCGGGTGAATCGAAGTTATTCACTTATCAGGATGACGGGGAAGTGTATACGTTCCGGGCTGTTTGCCGGTATGTGGCAAGGCGGTACCACAAAAGGAAAATCAAATTCACTACAAAGGATTTTCCCGAGAAGAAGCAGTTATTAATCACAGCCAATAAGGTAAAAATGGAGAGGGCATGAAACGAACTATAAATAATCTTACCGTGAAAGAATGGTTTTCCGAAAGAGAAGCCGCCACATACACAGGTATGAGCGTTAAAGCCTTGCAGCGATTAAGGTATAACGGACGGGTTACATTCGGAGTAAAGAGAGACGGACGTTCGATCACATATCGAAAGAGAGACCTTGATGTTTTGATGGAAAAGAATTTCAGGTTTTATGCGGCTTCACCAATAGATGCTAATGAAGGGAGATTTAGGACATGAAGAAGGGTAATAGAGCAGTGTTTCGGATTGATGATTATTCTGCAATGAGAATAAACGAAATATCAAAAGAAACCGGAGTCTCTAAATCGGCCGTCATCAGGATGATGGTCGGTTTAGGTCTCGAAAGGGTAACCGATAAAGAAGGATATACGACAAATGATGGAAAACGCTACGCCTCGGAAGAGGCTAAACACCAACAAGAAAATACCTGCCTCAAAAAAGGTGGCGGAGATTTTATCTCGAAATTATCTCCTTCTTAAAAATAAACTGGAATGTACGCCTTGCGGGAATATACTATCAGAAAGCGATGAAGATCTATTTCATGATGTAATACTCCATTGTATACAAGATAGCAAATATAGAAAAATGGGCGAGAGGAAATTACTTAATGAATTTATTAAGAAATATCGAAGCTATCGAAAGAGTAAAATAAGAGACTCCATATTAATTAAAAGTGAACAATATGCCGACAATATTAAGAAAATCAAAGAAGAGGACGAATGACGGCCTACGAAAAGAGCGCATGGCCATATATAATACCGCTCACTGGCGAAAGTTAAGGGATTACAAGCTTAGAATATCTCCTCTTTGCGAAATGTGCTTGAAAGAAGGGCGGACAACGGCTGCGGAAGAGGTGCATCATATAGTATCATTCATGGAAACGACTAACCAGGATGTAAGAATACAGCTTGCCTTTGATGATGAGAATTTAATGTCTGTATGTAAAGTCTGTCACCAAAAAATGCACAATTCAAAATGAACAATAAATGTAAAATATGCGGCCAGCCGGCCCTGCATGGACGTGATCTTTGTTTAACATGCTTCCTTTCAGCCGCCAAGTCGGGAAAAGGGAAAAGGCACATCGGGCATGAAGAGGACGACATACAGAAAGCGTTCTTTCGCACCGCGCGTACATTATTTCCACGTCTTGGTCGTCTGTTGTTCGCCGTGCCGAATGGCGGAAAAAGGGACCGGATTGAAGCGGCCCGGATGATCGGCCTTGGCGTAAAAGCCGGCGTAGCAGATATCATATGCCTACTACCGAGCGATGGATATACCTGTCTATGTTTAGAAACTAAAACGCCGACGGGCACACAATCGGATGCGCAAAGGGAATTCCAAGAGCAAATAGAAAGGGTAGGCGGGAAATACATCCTCTTCCGCTCCGCCGCCGAAGGCATTCAGGTATTAGAAAGATACTTAAACAATAAACAACTATAAATTAAATCTTATGTACGTATTTGAGAATATCAATGATGGCCGGATTAAGATGATCGAGGCCACAAATAGAAGAGATGCAGATTTGCTTCTTACAAAAAGATTAGCGAATGGCTACCGGTTGACAGATGGTAATGTCAAGCAGGATCAGGCATCGGACTACGAATTTCGTTTCAGAATCTAAAATCCAAATTATGAAAAATATCATAGAAACAATATGGTTGGTACTCGGAGGATTCCTGCACTTATTTGGCATCGTGATTCTTATCGCATGGCTATTCAACTTATCGCTCATGCATCTATTGTTTATCGGCGGAGCTGCATCTATGTTGGGCCTGATGATGTTGAACGAAACAAAGAGGTAACGATGAGCAGGCAAAGGAATATTATCAACATAGAGCCGTCTGCATATTCGAAAGAAGAGAGCTTCATAACAGGTCCTTCTACCTGTCCTAAATGCTTTGGCCGTGGCGAATTCCTCCCGGATGAGATAGGCCCCGGGGAGTACAAAAGGAACCCATGCGGCTATTGTGAAGGTACCGGTAAACTCATTGCGCATATAACAATAACCTGGACGCCGGCAACAAAATAAATTACCATTTCTAATAACAAAATAAATTACATCAGTATGAAAACAATCGAATTAACTGTAAAGAACGTAAGAAAGGCTTTTAAAGAAGCAGATGAAAAAGGGCGGAAATTGTTAAGAAACTTATGCGGTGAGGATGTATTCTCCTCTTCTATCACTGACCGTGTACGAAGCTATGAGGATGCTTGTGAGGAATTAGATATTCCGGTACGCGAAAACTGGGAAGGTCTCGAAAAAGACTAAATAAGTTATGCAGAATTGGTTTGAATGCAGAATCTCGTATGAAAAAATGATCGAAAACGGGACACAAAAGAAAGTGGCGGAAGCCTACCTGGTAGATGCTCTATCCTTCACAGAAGCAGAGGCGCGTATTATTGAGGCAATACGTCCTTACATATCCGGAGAATTTACGGTGAAAGGAATCCGGCGATACAATGTATCCGAGCTAATTTATGATGAGATGGGTATAAGTCAAATAGATGCGGAAGCGCAAAAGCTATCTGGAATAAACCGTAACGCATCCGGAGATCCGGACAAATATTATAGGGCGAAAATAAATTTTATAACCCTGGATGAGAAATCGGGAAGGGAGAAGAGATTAGCAAGCTATTATCTTATTCAGGCGTGCTCGGTAAATGCTGCGCATGATATACTTGTCGAATACATGAAAGGAACTATGTCCGATTATGAGATCGTAAACCTCGATGAAACAAAGATCATAGACATATTTCCGTACAGCAAAGAGAGTGACGCGGAAGAGAGCGAAATGATCTAATTATAAATAAATTATTTATTAACCAGAATGCCGGGCGTAAAGGACGCCTGTAGGGAGAATGCCCCTGTTCGATTTTATTAGTGATAGATTATTGGCAGCCGGGAATAGACCGGCACATGGGCGGGTAGACATTAGAGCCAGCGCACATAGGCGCATAGGGGTTGGAATCCCCTCCCGCTCACAAATTAGTATTAACCAAATCGGCGCCGGTTAAAACTCAATTTCAATGACAACAAAAGAGAAGTATATTAATTTTCTTAAGTCTAAAATGGCAATTAGTCAGCAGACTGGGTTTGACGTCTCTATAGATGAAATGACACCGGGATTATACCCGCATGTAAAAGCGTCTGTGCAATGGGCTATAAAAGGAGGTTGCCGGGCCGTATTTTCGTCTTTCGGATTGCATAAAACAAATACGCAGCTCGAAATAGAGAGGATTATCGTGAAGAATAAAGGAGGCAAGGGCCTGATCGTTTGTCCCAAAAAGGTGATAGCCGAATTTGAGCAACAAGCAAAAAAACACATCGGAATTGATGTCACCTATGTACGTAATATGCAAGAGGTAATGAATTGCACGACGGATATTATGATCACTAATTACGAGCGTGTACGGGATGGTGCGGACGGGGTGCGAATAGATCCTTCTTATTTCAAAGTAACCTCATTGGATGAGGCTTCCGTTTTGCGTGGATATGGAACAAAGACCTATCAGACGTTTCTGGATTACTTCAAAGACGTGGAGTATAAGTTTGTCGCAACCGCAACGCCGGCACCTAATAGGTATAAGGAGTTAATTCACTACGCCGGCTATCTGGGGGTAATGGATACCGGGCAGGCATTAACGCGTTTCTTTGACAGGGATAGCACAAAGGCTAATAACTTGACTCTGAAAAAATCCCAGGAAGCGCAGTTCTGGATATGGATGTCTACCTGGGCGCTGGTTATTACAAAACCTTCCGATCTCGGATTTTCAGACGAAGGCTTTAGTCTGCCGGAGTTGGAATACGTGGAAGAGGTCGTAGATGTAGACAATTCGACTGCAGGAATAGACCGGGACGGACAGGTTAAGATGTATCGAGAATCGGCCTTATCATTATCCGATGCAGCAAAAGAGCGGCGGGATAGTCTTTCTCAAAAGATAGAACGTATATTGGAGATTATCAATCGTCCGGAAAATAAGGATGATCACTTCATTTTCTGGCATGACCAGGAAGCCGAACGACATGCACTTTGCAGGGCGATACCCGGATGTAAGGCTGTGTATGGTACACAGGATGAAAACGAAGCGGATGTTATTATAGACGAATTCCGACATGGAAAATTGAAGTACTTAGCTGCCAAGCCTGTGATGTTAGGAGAAGGAATCAATTTTCAGCATCACTGCCATAAAGCGATAATGTTTATCGATGACCGGTTCAATGATAAATTTCAAGCTATCCACCGGATTTATCGCTTTATGCAGAAATATAAAGTAACAATCTATTTCGTATATGCAGAATCCGAATCGGTCATATTCCAGCGATTTATGAATAAATGGGCGCAACATAACGAAATGATAGAAAGTTTAGCAAAGATCGTCCGGGAAAACGGACTCACATCTATTAATGCAGAGCAAAAGATGATGAGATGGATGTTTGCGCGGCGCGAGGTTCGGAAGGGTAAACTTTTCGAATCAGTCAATAATGACAATGTGCTTGAATGTCTTGATCGGCCGGATAACTCAATAGGGTTAATCGTAACATCCTGGCCATTTTCAAATCACTACGAATATACTCCGACTTTCAACGATTTCGGCTACAACTTAGATAATGACGATTTTTTCAAACAAATGGACTTCCTTACAAGGGAATGCTACCGGATGCTACAACCGGGCCGTGTGATGGCTGTGCATGTAAAAGACCGTGTATTATTCGGGAATGCGACCGGCGATGGGATGCCTACGATCGATCCGTTCCATGCACTTTGCATCTTTCACGGCATAAAACATAATTTCCGATTTTTCGGAATGATCACAGTTGATACGGATGTCGTCCGGGAGAACAATCAGACTTACCGGTTAGGATATACTGAGATGTGTAAGGACGGCTCAAAGATGGGTGTAGGTTGCCCGGAATACGTTCTACTCTTTCGTAAGCTTCCGTCGAGCACGTCGAAAGCTTATGCAGATATTCCCGTAACGCACGAAAAACACGGAGAATATTCACTTGCTCGCTGGCAGATCGATGCGCATGCGGATTGGAAATCATCTGGGGATACATTACTCGATAAATACGACTTTGCAGCTATGGAGATATCTCAAATAAGGTATTTATTTAGAAACTTTGAACGTGAGCATGTATACAATTTTGAAAGGCATGTCGAATTCGCAGAGTTTCTTGAAAGTAAGGACAAGCTACCGAAAAAGTTTATGGCCATCGATCCGGTTTCAAAAAAGCCTTGGATTTGGGATGATGTTACCCGGATGCGCACACTCAATACCAGGCAATCGCAAAAGAACCGTCAAAATCATATTTGCCCGCTTCAACTCGATATTGTTGAGAGGTTGATCGAGCGGTACTCGCATACGGGGGATGTAATATTCGATCCGTTCGGTGGCATCGGTACGGTTCCGTATTGTGCCATTAAAATGGGAAGAAAGGCGCTATCTATGGAGCTCAATTACGACTATTGGAAAGATGGTTTGATATATCAGATTGAAGCGGAAGAGGGAGTCTTGTCTCCTACTTTGTTTGACCTGTTAGAAGAGGCGTAAAGATGAAAAAGTTTAAAGACTTATCCAGGGAAGAAAAAATAGACGAGGCTCTAAATTACAGAGCATGGAGACACTATAGGAACATAAAAGCGAGATATCTAATAGCACTTAGGAACAATGATATAACGACATTAGAGTACTTTGAAAATATGGGAGGGCACTTTAGGCAAATAATTGAGAATACATATGAATTTGAGCGTGCGAAGCTTTGCGGATTCACCGAGCCGATATATGACGAATTCGATTGGGCGAGTTATCGTCTTGATATTGTAAAAGAGATAGAAGTATGTAAGTCGCGTATACGGATAGCAAAAACGCCGTCCGGCAAATTCGTTTGCGGAGTAGATCACAGTACCGGGAACGCCGGCGGCGGATGGTATCCAAGCATATATGACAAACTACATAATACAGAAAAAGAGGCCTGTGAATATGGGCTTGAGTACTTAAGGTCTGTTATGATTAATGGGATTGAAGCCGGCAAAACGGATTCATGCGGAAACTATAACAGTAAGTTAATAAACGATACGCTCCGGGAGATTAAAAAGCTAAGAAATCCATGTGTTCAATTAGAATTATTCTGATCGTATATGAAAAATAAAAATATAGAAATTCTTATACCTATTGAGGAATGGTACGAACTGAAAGCACTCGCAAAAGAAACGCGGGATATGGTATCTGGATTAGTTGAGGAAAAGAAGAAAGAGGTGCTATCTCCTAAAGAAGTCTGCGCCATGCTTCGCATCGGAAGGTCAACCTACCAACGCTACGTACAAAAGGGGGTAATAAAGGAGAATCATCCGGCTGGCAATGGCGGAAAGGCATACATATTAAAATCTGAAATTGAAAACCTTATAATGGAAGGTGAGTTATGACGAAAGAAGAATTAATAGATCTATGTAAGGAAGAGCGGAGCAGGATCCGTAAGCGCTCATACAGTAGGCCTTTAAAACGAAGGATATAATTAACATTTTAAAGCAAAGGTCATGAGAAACTATATTATTGAACTGATAAAATGCATTGTGAATGAGAAGAAGGAGCGAAAGCTACATCCTACTCACGCAATGCTGCACGAAATAAAAGAAAAGCTGCAATCTGATCTTTCAAAAGAGCTCGACGAAATGGAAAAGGAAGGTTTGATCGAAATAGGGCATACGATAAACAGCAAGTTTGTGAAAATACAATAACGTGATGATAGATCTGATCACCTTTCAAAAAATGGGGCTATCGACCAGTGAGATTAATCGAATAGCGTCTCATAACAAACTTCAGCTTAACTCAAAAGATGGGGCGGTTTGCTATGACAACGCAAAAACAAAGAATCTCGAGCAATCGAAGGGTGTATTCATACAGATCGAAACAAGCCAGAAGCTAAAAGTAGAATGTAGCCTACATAAGTATTATAATGAAATACGCTCTGGGTTACGAAACAACTACGACCTATTTACTATGCCGGCCGCGATGTCCGCCATAGGTTTGTTTTTGAAAGACAAAAAGCTGCCTGGTGATATGCGGGTATACAACTTTGAAATAGGATTAAACCTGAATATATCATCCAATTGCCGCACCTTTCTCGACAAAATAAGGAGCATAGGGCCTCCCGGTGACGAAAGGGAAATATATGTCAACCCTCATTATAAAGATGAGCGGGCAAAGACAACAGTATTTCACCGCCATACAAGGAAATATTTTAAAGTTTACGATAAGGTGTTCGAGGCGGAAGACAAGCGACGTACGGACGTCCCGGATCATCCCATACTAAGGATCGAAACCGCCTTTCGACGGGTTGAGAACCAAACGATAGAATCTTTCTTCTCGGCAGCAAATCTTTCCCGGCTGGTTGAGACGTTCTTCCGGGATTGGAGGCAGTTACATTTTATAAGAGACATACAAACTCCGCCAGGGACGGGACGGGCAAAACAGGCTATTTGCTTGCATATACTTTCATCATCCGTGGAAGATGTACTAAGGGAAGCAAGGGCGCGTCATAGGGCCGGTGCCCTGAAGGATTGGGAGTATAGGAACACAAGAGAGTTTGTGCAGCGTGACTGGCCCGTTTTGAAAAGTCAGATTGCAGCTATACAAAGCAGTGAGGAACAAGAATATAGACGCCTCTTGCAGTCGTATTACCAGCTATTGAAAATATGATGAAAACAACGTGTAGACAGAGAATAAAGAAGGATTGATAATCAACAAATTACAAAACATTATGCGTAAGGATGAATACAAAAGAACAAAGAAAACGTTTTGCCGGGCAGCTATATAGTTACCATACATAGCCAGGTTGCTTGTCGTATATTTCCCGATGAGGGAAAGCCGACAGGCTTTTAAAAAGGAAATCATTTAAATGTTAAACAATAAAAATATACAATGGAAAAAGATTATGGATTTAGGAATTTAGTACGTGAGATGAGGAAGTACCAGAAAGAATATTTTAAGTCAAGAGACAAGAATATTCTAAGTACTACGAAAAGGCTCGAAAGAGATGTGGATGAAGAATTAAGAGATAATAAACAGACAAATTATTTTGAAACAGAACAATTTTAATATGGCAATATTTGAAGAAAAAGCATACGGCGTACAATGCGACCGATGCGGAGAAACTTTTGAGGATCCTATTACTGGGTTTTCACTGTGGGCAGATAATCAGTCGCCGATGGAAGAGGCAGAAAAATACTCCTGGATAAAACACATAGGGAAATGCTACTGCCCTAATTGCTATGAATATGATCACAATGAGGAAATAAGAATAAAACAATCACTTAAACAACAATAATATGGCTAAAATTTATGTGGCGAGCAGTTGGAGAAATTTATTCCAGCCGGCCGTAGTTCAGACATTAAAATCTTATGGGCATGAAGTGTATGACTTCCGTAACCCTCCGAAAAGATCAGGGTTCGCCTGGTCGGACATAAATGATAATTGGCAAAGCTGGAGTACGAAAGAATTTGTTGCGGCGCTTAAGCATCCGATAGCGAAAGCCGGATTCAGTTCCGATTTTGAAGGGATGGATAATGCGGATATATGCGTAATGGTTCTGCCTTGCGGACGCTCAGCGAACGCGGAAGCCGGATGGATGAAAGGAAAAGGAAAGAAAGTATTTGTCTATTCTCCAATCCGACAGGAGCCGGAACTTATGTACAGGTTATTCGACGGAATAACAGATGACATTCAAGAATTAGAAGGGATGATAGAGGGGAGGGATAAGCGATGCGGAGATTGTGATGCGTTTTGCGAATGCGGTTTAACTGGCATAAAAGCAAACGAAATAGCATGTGAGTATTTCGACGACGAATCAATGAGCAGGCTAAAGAAATGAATAGAAAAAGATCTGCGATTGCAAAATATTTAGGAGATCCCCGATGTCCTGTATGCAGATGCCGGATGGTGGAGTCATCTCCGATGAACTGGACTTGCATGAATTGTAACTTAAGGGATAGGAGAGAGAAGGGGAAAGATTCGGTAATTAAACAAAGTTAACAATCCGTTTAACATTTAGGGATAGGGGGGGGGATTTTTTTAGGATAGAAGGCTCTGAAACCACATACCGCTCGACTTCACACACACGGCGGTTTTTCAAACTTTCAGAACAGTTAAAATATTAACATTTCGCATAAGTCAGAAAAGTGTCATACAAAATCGGTGGATTATAAGAAAAGTCTAACGTATGGCAAAAAGATTAAAATACAATATACCGGAATGGTTCGAACAGGAAACGAAAGAATGGATACAGATTATCATTCGAGGGAATAGAGATAAGCTGAAAGATATTGACCTGGGTGCCATTAACATATTAGCGACACAGTATAATTCGTATGTACTTGCGACTAAGGATATCGAGGACAATGGGGTAACATTTAAAAATTACCGTGGTGACATTATTCGTAACCCGGCGACATCAATAGCTAAGGATGCCAGTTCACAATGTTTCAATTTCATTAAGGAATATGGACTGACATTAAAAAGTAGGGACGGCATAAAACCGGAAGAAGGTAACGGGGAAGACGAATCGCCCCTTGGCAAATTCTTTAAGAGTGTAAAATGAAACCATACTTACAATACGCAAACGATGTTCAGGACGGAAAGATTGTCACCGGTAAGTTGATAAGGTTGTCCGTTAATAGGTTCTTTGACTTTCTTGATCGGGATGATTTAGAGTTCATGGGAGATAAGGTCGATAGGGTTATATCTTTTATTTCCTTATTGAAACATTATAAGGGCCGTCACAGTGGAAAATCTTTCGTACTGGAGCCTTGGCAACAATTCATCATAGCAAACATATACGGATTCTATTACAAAGAGAGCGGTAACCGCTTAACTCAAACGGTCTATATTGAGATGGCCAGGAAGAATGGGAAGTCTGCTTTGGCGGCTGCTCTCTGCTTGGAGGCTCTTATTGCGGACGGGGAGAGTGGAGCGGAAGTATATTTGGCCGCCAATTCAAAGGATCAGGTAAAATTGAGTTCATGGCCCCTTTGTTCGAATTTTGCAAAAGGGTTAGATCCAAAAGGGAAATTCCTCGATATTTACAGGGATACGATAAAATTTGACGCTACATTCAGTTGGTTGAAGGTACTTGCGGCGGATAGTACTAAGCTCGATGGCCCGGACGCCTATCTGTATTTACTTGATGAATACCATGCGGCAAAAACAAGTGAGGTTAAGAACGTATTAGAATCTTCACAGACATCGAGGGAAAACCCGCTTGGTATTATTATTACTACGGCCGGATTTGATAAGCTTGGCCCGTGTTATCAATTTCGTCAGATGTGTATTGAAGTATTGCAAGGGCTAAAGGAGGATGATACGTTATTCTCCGCTATCTATTGTTTGGATGAAGACGATGACTGGAAAGATGAAAAGACATGGGCAAAAAGCAATCCGAACTTGGGTATTACCGTAAGGATTGAAAAGATAAAGTCCGAAGTTAGGAAGGCGATAAACGCCCCTTCTGAGGAAGTTCCGGTAAGAACAAAAACAATCAATCAGTGGTGTGACAGTTCGGATACATGGATACCGGATCATTACATTATGGATGCATCGAAGAAAGTTAACTTAGATGAGTTCGTAGGCTGTGATTGCTATGGCGGAGTCGATCTTAGTTCAACAAGTGACCTTACGGCATTATCCCTAATGCTTATAAAAGGTGGTTTTTTATATTTCAAAACATTCTATTATTTACCGGAAGAAGCGCTGAAAGAAAAGAAATATGCGACGCTTTACGGCAGATGGCGCCATAACAAATCCATCACAATTACTCCAGGTAATGTTTGTGATTACGATTATATTTTGAAAGACTTAGTCACAAAAACAAAAGATTTAAATCTCATAAGTGTAGGATATGATAGCTGGAATGCGACGCAATTTGTCGTTAACGCCCAGGATGCCTATATGCCGATGCAGGAGTATTCGCAGGCCCTTGGATCATTCAATCGCCCGACGAAAGAATTTGAAAGGCGATGCTTGTCTAACAAGCTGATCATTGATGATAATGAGATTACCCGCTTTTGTTTCAAAAATGTGGTAATGAAGTATGATTACAACGGTAACTGCAAGCCATCTAAAGAGAGTGGGGACAATAAAATCGATGGGGTTATAGCGATGTTACAGGCTTTGGGTATTTATCTCCTTACTCCACATTACGATTTATCAATTTAAAAATATAGGATATGAATATTTTATCACGAATGGCAGATAGGGTTAGGGGTATTGTTCGGCGCAAAATGGTGCAATGGTCGTTAACCCTTCCATATTGGAGTAGGATCATTCCCTACTCGATGAATAAGGCATTAAAAATTAGTGCCGTATATAGGTGTATTGATGTAATTAGTGATAGCGTGGCACAATTACCTCTGATTCTTTACAAAGTTGATCCAAAGGGTTACAAAACCCCATACAGGCAACATTCAACCTATAATCTTTTACGGCTGGAGCCTTGTCAAGATATGAGCCGCTTTACTTTTTTCAAAGCATTAATGACAAGTGTATTGATAAAAGGTAATGGATATGCACTCATCGAACGTCGTCCCGACGGGGATGCGGATCAGATCATACTACTTAATCCGGATTGTGTAGATATAACTTGGATAAAGGACGAACAAGGTGTAGAAAGGAAGAGATACCGTGTGACGGGGATATCGCAATTAGTTGAGCCACATGATATGATCCATGTCTTAAATTTCACTTATGACGGAATAAGAGGAGTCAGCACGTTGGAACACGCAGCTTATTCTATGGAACTCGCTTATTATTCCGAATCGAATGCAAGTCAATTTTTTAAAAATGGCGGGGCGATAAGGGGATACCTTTCGACAGAGGCTGCAAAAGTGTCACCGACACAAAGGGATGAAATACGGGATTCATGGAAGGAAGGATTAGATAGCGAGAACGGTGTACAGTCAAAGATTCCCGTTTTAGGATCATCAGTAAAGTATAACCCATTGCAGGTCTCCCCGGTCGAAAGCCAGCTACTGGAGTCGAGGCAATACAATGTAATCGATATATGCCGGTTCTTCGGCGTATCGCCCGTAAAAGCATTCGATCTATCGAAGTCAAATTATAATACCGTCGAGGCTACACAGTTAGCATTTCTTACCGACACGTTGGCCCCTATTCTTGAAAAGATAGAGAATGAATTTACTATAAAACTTTATACGCATGCGGAGCAATCGCAGATAGAATTGAAGTTCAATACGGCTGCCATACTTCGGGCCGACAAAACGGCGCAAGCGAATTATTATAGATTCTTAATAAGCAGTGGAGTGTATACACCCAACGAAGTTAGACGGGAATTGGATGAAGAACCACTTCCTTTTGGTGATCATGCGTTCATTCAATCCAATATGGCGACGATGGAAGAAGTGGCTACCAGGAAGAAAAAAGAGGCCACGCAAAAATAATTTTCAATTTGTCATACATTTTTGGTGGATATATATAAAGGCATTGATATGAATGAAACGAATAAAGAAGTCAGGGCGATAGACAGTCCGGTAGAGGTGAGGCCCGAAAGCCGGACGATAGAAGGATATGCTATCCTTTTCAATTCCCCTTCTAATCCGCTGGGATATAGCGGGGACTGGAAAGAAATAATAGAGCCTGCTGCACTGGATGGGGTTATTGAACGATCCGATGTATTATGCACGGTTAATCATTGGGAGAATAATGGAGTATTGGCAAGATCGAAAAAGGGTAAGGGTACGCTTACTCTTACGATTGACGAGAGAGGTCTTAAATATTCCTTTGAGGCCCCAAATACTACATTAGGAAATGATGTGCTTGAGATGATAAAAAGGGGTGATTTATCCAGTTCGTCTTTCTGTTTTTCTGTGGACGTAGAGGAATGGAAAAGAGAAGGTGAAAATTATACCAGGTATATCAAAAAGGTAAAAGAGCTATACGATGTATCGCCGGTTTACCGGCCCGCATACGAAGATACGACAGTAGCCGTCCGGTCACTTGATAAAATCAAAAAGGAGGGCGAAGATTCAGAAAAAGAGTTAAGAATTTATTTTTCACAGTTAAACAAAATGTATTAAGATGGCAAAAGAAACAAGTTTGCAGGAATTGCGTAGTGAATTGGCACAGCTCGAAACACGGCGAGAAGAGATTAAGACTAACGTTCAAAAGGAAGCAAGAAAATTGAACGACGAAGAAACAAAGGAACTGGACGAAAATGTCCGGCGATCTAACGAGATCATCCTTGAAATCAATAGGCGAAATTTACTCAATGTAACGGAACCCACGAAAGTAGAGCCGAAAAATATAAGTAAGTTTTCAGTAAGAAAGGCTATCCTTGATGTTGCAGAGAATAGAAGCTTTGATGAAGTAACAGAAAAAGCTAATAAAAGAGGACAGGCATCTCTGGCCACAATCGGAAATGGCCCGAAGGGACAATTGTCTATTCCTGTTATTACCGAACAGCGGGCATTGTTGAATGCCGGAACTCCTGCTGCTGGAGGGAATACAATAGAGACAGACCAACTGGGCATCCTTCTTCCGTTGACGGATCGCCTTGTCGCTGCCAAGGCGGGAGCAACGGTACTTACCGGCTTAACTAATAATATCACCGTCCCGAAATATAGCGGAACGAATGCTTTTTGGGAAGGAGAGAATATATCAGCGAAAGACGGGGCGGGTACAACAAGCCAAATCCCCTTGAAGCCGCTCCGCATTGCTGCTTTCGTGGAAATAAGTAAATTGTTGCTTACGCAGGATTCTGTAGGCATTGAAAGCCTTATCCGAAATAGCCTTGTGAATGCAGTCGCCATTAAGTTGGAACAAACGATTTTCGGCAAGCATGCGCATGCAGAGACTGTTCCGGACGGATTATTTACCACCTTGCCGGCTTCGCTGGGCGCCGTCTCTTGGGATTCCGTAGTAGGATTGGAAACATCGGTCGATACATCGAATGCCTTGAACGGCAATTTGGCATATATCACACATCCGGCGGTTATCGGCAAAATGAAAACTACCGTAAAAAAATCGGCTGGGGCATTGGGCTTTATTGCCGAATTGGACGGTAAGGTAAACGGATACAATGTGTATGCATCGAACGCCGTAGCGTCGGGGTTGCAGGAAGGAGAAGATGAGTATGGAATCGCATTCGGTAATTGGGCTGATCTTTTTATATGCCAGTGGGGAGCCTTGGATTTATCAATCAATCCTTATATAAAGGACATCGACGGAGTTATCCGTATCGTTGTAAATGCATACTTCAACTTTGTGAGAGTGCGTAACGAATCATTTGCAATTGCATCTGTAAAATAAAAATCATGGCAGCGGATACCGTATATACCACTTTGGAAGAAGCAAAGGATCATTTGATTGCAAATGATCCCGAATATACAGCGGATGATGGTCTGCTTATGGGGATTATCATTGATGCGGAATTGATTGTTTCTTCCGATTTGGGGCGCCCGTTATCTGATTTTGTGGATGGAAATGGAATGTTAGTAGGGCCCGTTCGCCGGGCTATACTGCTTATGATCGGACATCTTTATACGAATAGGGAACCGGTTGCATTTGCAAATGCAACCGAGATTCCCCTTTCTTATAAATACTTGATCGATTTGGAAAGAAACTATTACGGAGGGGATAAGGCATGATAGGTAGAAGGGCTTTTGGGTTTATAGAGGTTAACCGCCCGGTTAAGACTGATACGGATTATTCGGGAGATCGGGTAACGTACGAATTAGCCTTTAAGGCCAGGGCCGATATTCTCCATAAAGCGGGAAATAAGGTTATAGACTCCGGTGAAATATTCTCTTCCTATCAAGTAGTATTCGTTATTGGATATTGGTATAAGGATCGTATAAAAAGCGATATGCAAATTGTGTATGATGGTAAGACGTACGAAATAATGGACGTTAACCCGCAAAGAGCACAAAAACAAATTACAATAACGGCGGAGGTTATCAATGAGTAATACTGTAATAGTAGACGACAGGCAGATAAAGCACGCTTTATCCGAATTGAATAAAAAGGATCGGTTAAAAGCAGAAATATCAGCCTTGCGTTCATCCGCTAATATTTTGAGGCGCGAAACTATTCGGCAATTTGCGGAAAAGGCGAATCTCAAAGAAGGATATAAGCGTAATTTATTCGATCTCCGGAAGGGCGAAATTGTCACTAAAAGCGCAAAGATAGCAACTGTCGTTGTAGATAAGAGAGAGCCTTCCGCAAAGGTTCATATCCTTGGTGATTTTAGAGCGAAGTTCTTCGAGATGGGTACCAATAAAAGATACACAAAGGGGCATAGACTAACGGGAAAGTATTATAGGCTAAAGCCTGGAGGAAGAAAATACAGAGAACGAACCGGTAAGGGTGGTTATCGGGGGTACATTAGACCGGTGCATCCATTTAGGACGGCGCAGCAACTAACGGAAAGAAAGATTTTCGATAATATGAATAAACGTATTAATTCGGCTATACAGAGAGTTTGGAGGAAATATAGATGAACGCAGATGCTTTTGACATAGGAATCGCCGTAAAGAATATACTCACGGGTAATGCGAGCGTTTTGGCAAAGATAGATAAACGTATTTACGCCATCGCCGCCCCGGAGAATACTCCACTACCCTACGTTGTTTATAGCAGGAGATCGTTGGAGCCTGACTATTCTAAAGACGGAGACACGGGAGAATATACAGCATCCGTGCAACTTGATTGCTATGCAAAAACCTATGAAGAGAGCGTTGATTTGGCGAAGCTCGTTTTTCTATCATTGCAAGGGAAAAGGGGCGTTTTTAAAGGGAAGAATGTTTCAGAATCCCATTTGCAGAATGCTTCCGAAGAATATGCTTCTAACAATTCTTATGTACAAATTCTAAATTACGGATTTAAAATCGACAACTAATATTTTTAAAAATGGCAACAATAAAAGGAAAAGATTTAATGGTGTTCCGCACAGAAGGAGCGACAAAAAAAGCGTTCGCCGGAGCAACGAGTCACAGTTTAAGTGTTTCCCGGGCACTCCTTGACACGAAGAGTAAGGACAGCGGGAAATGGCCGGGCGGCGAACCTGGGGACATAGAATGGTCAATAACAACAGAATGCCTCTTTACCGAGGATAATTTTGCCGAATTAACGGAAGCTCTTATTTCGGGAGAATTGCTGGATCTTGTATTTGATCTAAAAGCCGAGGCGGACGGTGAGGTTCCTGTGGGCGGATGGACGCCAAAGGGAGGCGGCTGGACTGGCAAGGCATATATTACAGCGGTAGACGCTAATGCTCCGAATGGAGATAAAGCGAGCTATTCAGCGACCTTTACCGGAACCGGGGAATTAAGTAAAGTTGGAGGTGCGTAATGAAAATAAAGATAAGGGGAGTTGAATACGAATTACGGTATTCCCTCCGGGCTTTATTCATCTATGAACAGATAACCGGTAAGAGGTATGAGGAAGGTGATGCTTCTGTAAATGATTTCCTGCTGTTTTATAGCTATCTGCTGGCAAGCAATAAGAACTTTCCGCTTGATGATTTCGATGCGTTCATTGATGTTTGCGATGAGGATCCGACATTATATGCGACATTCGCAAAATGGATTACGTCAGAAATTCAGCGGGTTAATAAACTCTTCCCTGCGGATGACAGCAAAAAAAAAGCGAAGTAAGAATATCAGATATTTATTCGCTTTTGGTAATAGAGGGTGGCATGTCACCCTCTTATGTTCTTGACGAAATGTCTTCTTATGAAATAAGTCCTTTATTAGAAAGAATACTTTCAAAAAAGCAGGATATGTGGGAGCGTGCGAGATTTACCAGTTTGCCGATCGTACAGTCATTCTCGACGAAAAAAATAAAGCCGACGGATATAGCGATATTTCCCTGGGATAAACCAGATCCGGACGAAGTGGTATCCGATAAAGAAAAAGACAGGGTATTTAATAAAATGAAAAAATACATCAATGGATTTAGTAACAAGACTGATATTAAACAGCAGTAATTTTGATTCAAACATCAAAAAGACCGCTTACCAGATAGACAAATTCAAGTCGAATATTACAGGTATTGCAGCATCTGTCGGGAAGTTCACCGGAGGACTTGCGGCATTTGCCGGTATATCGATGACGCTGGGAGATGCCGTTCAGACGACTATTAAATTCGAAAAGACGCTATCCTCTTTAAAGGCGCTTACGCAGAGTAATGCGAAAGATATGGAATTCTTTAAAGACTCTGCTATCTCAATGTCAAAAACATCCACAAAGTCGGCAAACGAAATAGCCGAAGCCTTTCAGCTTATCGGAGGATCTTCCGATGAACTGTTGAAAAATAAGAAGGCATTGGTAGATGTAACGAATCAGGCTATCATATTATCGGAAGCTGCCGGCATAGATGTTCCTTCCGCCGCACAAGCGTTAATAGGGTCTATAAATCAGATGGGGGTGAGTGCGGATAAGGCCGCCGAATTTGTTAATATACTTGCTGCGGGCGCTGGTAATGGAGCCGCCGAAATACCCTACTTGAATGATGCGATATTTAAAGCGGGAGGTACGGCGTCGGCAACTGGCGTACAGTTTAATGAGTTGGTTGCAGCGATCGAAACAATGGCCCCTAAAATTACAGAGGCATCCACGGCCGGGCTTAATTTGAGAAATATATTTCTTACGCTCGAAAGATCAACCAATAAGAATCTAAGGCCTTCGGTCGTAGGATTCACAAAAGCACTTGACAACCTTGCGGCAAAACAACTGAATGTTACGAAGCTAACAGAGATGTTCGGTAAGGAAAATGTTACAGGTGCGCTCGCCTTGCTACAAAACATTAACATGTATCATGATATGATTGGGGCTGTTACAGGTACGAACATGGCACTTGAACAACAGGCTATCGTTAATGATAACGCTGATGCATCATTAAAAAAACTGAGCAATACATGGGATGCTTTCGTCTTACATAAAAGCGGGAATAACAGTCTATTCAGGGGCGCGATAGATTCAGCTACGGAATTTATATCAAAACTGGATGAAATAACAGATAGTAAGGCTTGGAATTTTATATCATCCGGACTGGGGCAGATTGCTCACTGGACCTTTAACTCATCTATCTTTGATATTAAAGATGCGGCATTAGATAAGTATGATGACCTACAAAGGTATTTGAAGGGTATAAATAAAGAATCTCAAAGACTTGAAAATTCACCATTGTTTAAGGGGTTCGATTATAATAATTTAGGGATGAGCTTGCCTTTTTCAACTCAACCATATGTCGCACCGGCGCCGGGCGTGAAAACAGAAAAAAAAGTTGTTGCCGGAGGCGGAGAAGGTGAAGGTGAAGAGAGGGCGGTTAAAAATTCATTGAAATGGTATGATCAGGAGATCGCTAAGCTTCAAAAGAAATTTGAGAACACGGCGGACGCAGGATTGCGAGCGGGGTTCTTATCTGCAAAGACGGAGCTAAATGATAAAAAACTAACTCTCGAATTAGATCTATTACCTGTAGGATCTACGGAAAGATTAGAAAAACAAATATCTATACAGCGGAATAAATTAAGCTTAGCGACGAGCGATCAAAGCCGGGCGCAAATATCGAAAACGATTAAGGATATGGAGACGGAACTAAAGATGTTTCGTGCAAGGCAGGAGGGGGTACCGCTTATTATAACTCCGCAATTAAACATGGTAAACCTTTGGGCTCAATATAAAGAATTTATCGATAAACAGAAAAGCGGACGGGTTAAAGAAGATATTGATTCGGATAAACTGGGAGGATCGGATATAACGAAGTTTATCCCGAAAACTGAAATAACAAAGAATAATGATTATGAGGAATCATTAAGCAATATCACGTCCGCAATGCAGACACTATCGAACGTGACGGATTCATCTGCCGTTAGTTGGCTCTCATGGGGGGCATCATTGGCGTCTTCGGTATCCGCTGCCATTCCGGCATTAAAGTCTTTGTTTGCAGCACAAGCGGCAGTTGCGGTAGCTGAATCAGCTAAATCGGCGGCAGCAGTTCCATTTGTTGGATGGATAAATGCGATAGCGGCCGTTGCGGCTTTATCTGCAGCTTTTCTTTCTATGCCGAAATTTGCTACCGGAGGAATGCCGGACGCAATGAAAGGCGGGACGGTAGGCGGTGGGTATTACGTTGGAGACAAATTGGCGGTTCGTGTAAATAGCGGTGAGATGATTCTCAATAAGGGCCAGCAATCACGCTTATTTAATATTCTGAACGGGAGCGGAAGCGTATTACGCACTCCAAGCCGCCAGGAACTTGTTTCCCGTATTGAGGGTACGGATCTGGTATTGATGATTAAGAATGTCGAAAAAAAGAATGGGAGGATTTAATGTACGGACTAATATACACAATTCCCTTTAAAGATTTGAACAATACTCAATACCTTATTGAAGTATTACAAGATGGATACTCTGGGGGGTCAGAAGAATTAAAACCATCGAGATCACCTTTTAATGTGAAATATAAGGATGACGATTTTATCTATACGCCTCTCCGGTTTTCGGGATCGACTATTTCAATTAAGGGGAATGATAGTTTAAATAGCCTTTTTTCAACAAAGCAAGGCGTGAAGGTTAATTTGAAAAAAGAGGGCGTTATCGTCTGGACTGGATTTGTCACGCCGGAGGTATATTCACAGGAATATAAGGTATATTTCATCTTTCAGATCGAATGTGTTTGCGCCCTATCGACACTTGAATATATCAAATTCGTAAAAGAGGCCGAAGTCGTTACCCTATTCGACCTTATAAAAAAAGCGGTGCTGCTTTCAAAAGGCGATTATTCAGGTATGTATATCCCGGCGACATATTCGGCAACATCCAATATTCTGAAAGAGCTTTCCGTTTCATCCTGGAATTTTATCGATGAGGACGGTGAAAGCATGACCTATAAAGAGATACTTGAAGAGATATGCAAGTTCTTTTGTTGGACAATGACAGAGAAAGACGGGTATATCTATTTTATCGATCCGGACTATATCAAAAAGGGACTTACGGAATACTTCTTTTATGATCCTTCTTTTTCAGAGAGCATCGTCACTCTTTCGACAGAAAAGCAGAATATACAAGTATTAGGTTCCGCCGGATCTGACCACACATTAGACATCATACCAGGCTTCAACAAAGTAAATGTCGTTTGCTCCGACTATGAAGTAGACGAAGAGAGCTTATACCCATCGATAGATGAAAATATTAACTTGGAGAATCTACTTGGAGAGATAAAAGAGGAAAATGGAAAATTCTATCAAAAGAAATATGGGCAAAATTCAGACTTTGAATTATTTCAATATCAAAAAACAGGCTCTACATTTATAAGGGCTAATATAAACTATCAGACTAAGAGGGCCGGATCCTTCTTTGTGAAAGCAACTGAGTGGGAAAAAGACAACCGGCCAAATTCTCTTAACTGGGAAACATGGGTCCAGGTGAAATTATACGATGGCACAGATACATCCATACTGCTTGATAGTTTCGCCGATAGTTCTTTTCCCATTCTTAAGACTACCATTCCGGCAAAAACATTACTATTTAACAATGAGCAAGTATTGTTTTTGAGTATGTCTCTTTGCTTTTCAGACAGGGAAGATGGATTCAGGATACAAAAAAATAAAGGAGACGTGGTAAATGACGATTCAGGAACGGAAAACTTTGATAAATGGTTTTATATCCCCATTCAGCTCCGTTGCGGTAATTATTATTACAATGGGGCGACATGGAATGCTACTCCGACAACTTACAAGTTATATACAGATATTACCCGTAAAACAAGGTTTACCTACGATTGGCTGAATACGAAGAACGATAATGATTTTATTCTCGATTTGGGCGATGAGTCTGGGCACATAATATATTTCAATAATCAAGCTATAATGGGAGATTTAGAGTTGACGTTATATTGCCCTAAAAATCTGCAATCAGTATACGAGCACAGGTATATTTTAATTAAAGACATAAGTCTAAGAAGCGTAAAGATATCGACAGAAAAAAACAAAAAAACAAAAAACGATACTTTGTATACGAATATCGTAAATGAAGAGTATATAAACGACCTTGACGACATTGAATTAAAACTAACATCATCGAATGGTTCCGGACTGTCATATTCGAAAGTAATAAAAGGTATGACAAATTCGGTGGATAAGTTATATAACCGGATCACTGATTCGGAATTGAAGCCGGAGGAGTTAATAATCGTTCGGGTAGTTAATCAGTACTACAATTCAAAAGTAAAGCTGACAACTACAAGAAAGCAGGGGATCATTCCATACCAGCTTGTAACGGATCAGTTTCAACCCGGTAAAGAGTTCCTGATGATCGGCGAAGAAATAGATTATATGTATGAAAGTTCAAAAGTTAGTTTAATAGAGTTGGTATAATGGACATTCTAAAGAAGAAAATATCACCCACGCCCCGCTCACGCTATCGGAAAGAAAGCGGTACGACAATCGTAACCGGAACAGGATCGATTTCATCCACCGGAACAGGATCAGGCGGAGGATCTATCGATGCGTCTCTTTCGATCAATCAGGGAGAGGGTATTTTAATTGAAAAGAATGTAACTCCATCAAAGTCTACTTATATAATTTCACACGGAAATACTTCTGATATAGAAAATGTTGCCCCCGCCGGCACGAAAGTAATTAATAGTTTAGCGTTTGATCAGTTCGGACACGTGACAGATATCGGAAGTATCGATATGGGTGAAGCCTTTGACGAACGATACCTGCGTAAGGATATCGATGATGAAGCATTTGGCATCATATCTTTCGACAAATCAATTAAAAGTACTGGGTTTGAGATTGGCGTAAATGGATGGCAGATCAACGAACAGGGACGCGGTTGGATGAAAGATTTACACGTCCGGGACTCTATTTATTCGGACGAAGGGGCAAATAGTTTTGCGCATGAAAACGGTTTTAAAATCTGGGCCGATGGCGGCGCCTGGATGAAGGATCTCTTCGTGAAGAAAGATGTAATGGTTCAGGGTGATCTCTCTTCGCCGTTTTTTGTCAGCGGATTCCCGGCCGGAATCGGTTGGGCGCTAACCTGGCGTGATGTGGTCAATGCAGCCGGAGTAGCAGCTAAGAAGGCTCATCTTGAAATTGATGACCTGACCGTACGTGGAATTCTACGTGTGTATGAAATGATCATATCGCAGTTGCTTGGTGAAAACGGTACGCACCTGACTACCGATATGATGAAAATCAAATCGGTAGACAAGGAAAATAAGATCATCTATCTTGATACTGAAGAGGGGACGTTGTATAATCCGTTTTGGACGGATGACATCCTGATGGTACAACGGTTTAACGGCATGCCGACTACTGAAAACGGGTACTACGTTACACGGCAGTATGAACTGGCGGTAGAAGAAACCCATATAGGCGATACGGATAGCGAGGGAAACCGCGTTGATTGGATCAAATACAAGAATTTTTCCGGTAACGAAGATGGCATAATAGAGCGCGATACGCTTGTGCGGGTAGATAACCTTACAAATCCCGACCGGAAAGGCGTCATCAAACAAACCTCAGTAGAAATAGGCAGTCCTTTCATGGATATTATATACGGGATGAAAACGGATCCGGAGAATGCAACCCGGACACGTGTCGGAAAGCTGGAGGGATTGATTACGTCTTACTGGGGGAGATTGCAAGATTACGGTATCATGTCCGACAATGTTTACCTGAAAGGGAAGTTCATGCTGCAGACGGGTGAAGACGTTGCCACACGCTTCGAGATTGTCGAAGGAAAATTGAATAGTGAGATATCCGCTCTTCGGGCTGAGATTTCTGATACAGACAATTGTTTGACAAATGCTTCTTTCGCTTCCGATTTGGATAAATGGGACACATCGAACGATGTTTCTTTTTTTACTGTAAACAATAAGTTCCTTTATTTCAATAATAATTTTTATTCCGATAAAAACCGGTTGGGAGTTATCGTAGCTGACGGCAGCCGGAGAGCGCTAAGGCTTAAGAGTAATTCAATTAAGCAACTTAATGCCAACTTGAAGAATAAGCCGGCGGGAAAGATAGAGTTGGAAGATGGAAGCCTGGTATGGCCATCGTTTTATATCTCATTCCGGTATAAAGTATTGAAATCAGGAACGCTAACGGTCGGTTTCTCCGGACAGGGTTTGTATCATACGGAGGAACTCGTGGAAAATACGACGTATGAGACCAAGGAATATTCCGGACGTTGGGATGGGACGGGAGACTTCTTCCTTTCTTTTACCGGTGACATACGAATTTATTCACTCGCAATGGCTTCCAATCCGCTGGAAGACTTCAAAGCGGAGTTCCTAACCCGGATATCTCAAACTGAAAGGGAAATATTACTTCATGCAGAGATGATACAGGAAGTCGGAAATCGGATGACAACAACGGAAGGAAATATCTCCGTGATGGCGGGTGATATAAATATCTGGGCAAGCCGGGTTACGGAGGTCGAGGGAAGGGTTACGGATACGGAATATTCGATTATTAACGTCATACCCGGACAGATCAGCGCAGTTAACACGCGTGTCGATAATGTCAATCAGACGATTGAGAATGCGGGATGGATCTCGGAAACAGATGCCGTTTACATATTCGCACAAAAAGGAGAGATAACGGGGGACAAAATCGTAGGTTATATTAATGTTCAGCCTGCTTCGATTAAGATCGCAGCAAAGAATATAAACCTGACCGGAGCGGTGACATTCAGCGCATTCGATGCAAGTTTACAAAGCACGGTTAATGGTAAGGCAAACAGCTCTTCACTCGGTTACCTCGCATATTACGACAAAGTCTATTCCGACATGCTTGGCAATGATGTTGTCAGTGAAATAAATAATAAAGCGAACAATTCTGCAGTGACAAGCATTAATACGGCTCTCAATACTTTGCAGCAGAACTTAGGCGATATGGCTTATAGAGATTATGTTGGAAAGGCTATGCTCGATTCGACAATTATAATCGGAGGGTTCATAGCTACTACCCTCATTAATGCAGATGCAATCGTTACAGGGGCTTTGGTCGCTAATCGGATACAAACTACAGATATAACCACCGGCCGGTTAACGGTTACACAAGGTGCAAAAATCGGGGCTTTCGAAATTAACTCTTACAACGGCCTGACATGGAAAGGTTACGACTATTTCGGCGGTACCGCCTTTTCCTTGGCACTCGGAACAAATCTATTAAATATGAGTACTTCGGGTGTTTCGGCTATAATCGGCGCGGCAAGCAGTACGGCTGAACGCTCAATGTGCGTTGCCGGAGTTGTCAGCGCTTTCGGAGTAGGAATCTATGGTTCTTCGGACGGATACGGCTCCAATGTACCGGGACAATTTACCGCTTGGGCCGGATTTTTCAGTGGGAATATTCGAACTACCGGAACGGCACAGATCGGAATAGTAGCCGCCCAACAGTATCGGGTCGTGACATCCTTTAATGCTGAAACGGGAGCCTATAGTTATTATGCAGGCATTGATGTTGATCCAGGGGACTACGATCTCGACGACATCCGGTTTAGGATACGGAAAGGAATTATTATTGGTGTAACGAACGATAGTGGAGGGGTCTTAAGAGGAGTTTAATTTTTAAAACAGAATAATATGAAAGTGAATTTTTCAAAAGTGGCAGTACAAATGACCGTCGAAGGGGAACCTCAGGTGGTCGACCTGCAAAAGGAAGCGGGGAATATAATCTATTCCCGCTCGGGAGATGTGGCAACGAGTGATTTTGGAAAGAAGATTTATTACAAAGGATCGGTCGAAGTACCCAAGGAACTGCTTTCCTCCTTGAGGGAACTGATACAACAGAGTAGCTGGATTTATCCGGTGAAAAAAGCATTGCTTGATTTGCTAACAGAAAACAAAAAAGAAAATGGAACTGACGAAACTAACGCAGACTGATTCATATCAGGCTCTCATTAATGAGGCGATAATGGTTACCCTCAATATCCGCAAGGATATGAAAAATGCACAAAAGTCCATTACCGGTAATATCACGAAAGCCAATGCCCGGACTCCAATCGGCTTTATTGGTACTACATCAGAGTTCAATCACAGCATTAGCATCTCGGTCGGATCGGAATTGACGGCCGAAGAGCGAGGGCTTATTTTCAGCAAGGGTTTTGAAATTCTGGAAACAGTTTTAAGCGAATAAGATGATACAGGAAGAGTTACAACAATTAGCCGCCGAGGTGGCAACCATTCTTGCAGCGAACAGCCAGGGAGTCGGCGAGGTTGAAGAAGCAACCTCGCTGGCCAACCTTGTGTCTCTTCCTGCAATCAGAAAGGTCGGAACGATAGAATCGGTAGTTGTGGCGCCCTTGCTGCTGCTGAAGGGCGCAGATGGAAAACAGATTCAACTTCAGTCAACCGATACCTATTGGCAATGGAGGTTAGAAGGCGAAGCATGGCAAGATCTTATTTCTATTGAAGAATTAAAGGGCCTTTCGGCATATGAGTTATGGTTGCAAGAAGAAGGCAACGAAGATAAGACTTACGAAGACTGGCTATCCTATCTCCGTCAACCTTCAGCAGACGCAAAAGCAGAATGGAACGACACTTATAAGCCTGACATTGATGATAAAGTTGCATTAATGGAAGAGCTAAATGCCCATCCGACGAAAGTAGGTCTGGATAATTACGTGTACGAATGGAGTTTAACTAAACATGCATATATAAAGACGGACATCTACGTAAAGGGTGATTTAGGCGTAGATATAGTCGATTCGCTTGAGGAGGCAACGGCCCAGGTAGCTTTTTTGGAAACAGAAGAGAAGCCGGATAGTATTTTAAACAATTGGATAAATAACTGGTCATGAAAAGAATCCGTAAAGGCAATAGCTTTAATATTCTCTATTCTGCCGTAACAAACGAGGGGGAGAAGATCGATCTACGCCAGGTAGAAGAATTGACCGTTAAGCTTGCGTATTGGAACGGGACAGTCGATGTGGATTATTCGTTCGTCGAAGAAAGTATTCAGGTTAACGTATCAGATAGTCTTGCTACAGGCGAACATCGTTTGTTTATAAGCTTTAAGTACGCCGGCTTCGATTTCGAGCGAGATCCAAAAGTGTTTAATATCGTTTCACACAGCGAAGATGAGCGCAATTCTTCCCAATGCAATGTAGAGATAATCTCTATTCCCGTCACCGACACGCTCGACGTCTCGAATCTGCATCTTATAAACCTGTCGGAAGAGGAGATATCTAAATTAAAAGAGCCGGCCACGCAGGCGGCCGAAGACGTAATGCGGCAAATGGGTGAAATATCTGCCGATTATATAGAATTGAAAGCTGACACAATAAGAGCCATTAATGATGCCGCCACCGCGACTCAAAACGCCAACGCCGCGGCACAGAACGCAAACGATGCCGCCGTTTTGGCAGAAGGAGCAGCCTCCGACGCAGAAGGCAAGGGAAACTATGCGAAACAGCAAGGAGATAATGCGAAGGAACAGGCAGAGCGAGCCGAAACGGCTGCCGATGCAATAACTGGAAATTGGATAAATAACTGGTAAACAAAAGAGATATGGAAAAAGATAGAATGTTTTTCTACAACGAGACTAATCCTCCCACGTCAGTAAGCCCGAACGGAACATACTACATAAAGAGGAAATACACGACGGAAATTTGGGTTAAGTTTAACAATCACATCGAGCTGATGTCTATTATCGATATAGCGAATATGGATAACTACTGGTATGGTATACGAAAGACAAAGGCGAATGATTCAAAACTTCCTACACGTGTGGGTTCCTTGCAAATGCATAAGGATCTTCCTGTGCAAAACGGTATATACCGTTACCTTGCCACTCCTAATGGAGATGTTAAGCTTGGAAATGAGGATTCAACGGTAGATGAAAACGGAAATACAGTTGCGATAGATGGTAGCAACGGGAATCTTTTGCTTCGTGTGCCGGACTTTTATCTTAAAGTGGTTGATACGGACGAATATACGGAATGGCGCATTTCCCCTTATGCTCTACCTGGTTTTGAACTTATTTCCGTGTTCGACATTGCTCCTACATTCTCTACTTACGATAATGTTAACAATAGGGCTGCGACTGTTTGTAGTCTTATATGGGATGAAAATGAAATCGCAAGGGATGCGAACGGATTCCCTATTGTGACGGCTAATGCCGCCCGTTTCCGGGGCGCAAACAACGCCTCCGACAGCGATGGAACGGCTAAATCAGGACTCGGAATGGCTCGAACAGCTATCGCATCGGCCGACATAATTAATAAATGTAAGGCAGTGGGTGCAGACTACAATAACAGCTCCGGATTAGCATATAATGCACTTGCGCTCCTCTACTATATCGAGTATTGCAATTTCGATATTCAGGAAACCTATAATCCTATTTTGGATTCTAACGGATACCATCAGGGAGGACTTGGTAATGGCACCGCAGTAAATGGTACAGAATGGCTTAATTTTAATGCCTATTATCCTTTTATTCCCTCTTTAGTTACGGCTAAAATAGGAAATAAGACAGGCCTTGTAAGTTACACTATAAAAAACTGGAAAAATACGGGTACGGGAGAAGCTCCGATATATGAAGACAAAGTAGTCAATGTGGCATCTTATCGTGGTTTTGAACTACCGTCTGAATATATCCTTTTAATATCATCCGATTATGCCGTATGGCATCAAACAGCCGACCAGGGAGGAAAATCCCTTTGCTATTTCTGTAAAGATATTAGTAAAATAGTTGTTCCGTCAGATAATCAGGCCACTGTTCCGGATGGATATGAACTTATCGCCGAGTTACCCCGTGTGGATGGATATATAAAAACTGTTTCCCCAAATATACACATGATGCCTACTTCCGTTGGTGGGGCCGCGAATAAGACTTACTGCGACTATTACTATTGTCCTACGGATGATGCATCACCTTCCTATGGCTGGTTCTCTACCCGTTTTGTTGGCAATGCGTCTTATGGGGCGTATGCCGGTTGGCGTTGTGCGTTTACGCATTATCGGTTTGCGTTTGCGTATGCGTTTCACGGGTTCCGCTTGTGCCGGGAAAAGCGAATAAGTGCTTAGGCGGCCAGCGGGCTGCACGGAAGAACATCGGAAAAACATTTTAAAAATGGCGATAAATGGAAAGATTGACTAAAAAGCTTTTTTCAACATTCAGGCCGAACATATTCGACTGGATAAACGATTATCAGGTGTTGTATAATCACAATATCGAGGAAGGTGTGCAGGAAGAAACAGAAGGTTTTTTTTATGATTCACTACTGGTTGACTATCCTGTTAACTCTAATACTATATTCAAAACGCTGATAGAGGAACTATATCCTGTATCGGTTGAGAATAAGCTACGTAATGACTATGAGGCTTCTGTGCTTGGTATAGTTACCGAGGAGAGGAAACAACCCTATTTGAATTTCCTGGCATTAAGAAAAAACACTCATGAAATGGTAGAACAAGACTGCATAGATAACGGCATAGCATTATGAAAAGGTTTGCTGACTTTGGAATACAGATGAAGATGGGGAGCAAGAAGAGCTTTGATTGCCCGGAGGTATCAATTTATTCTGTCCTTAACACAGAGATAGAAGTTGTAGACTTCGAAAAGGTGAATACATCTTTTGGGGAAGGACGGCATCTTGTGCTGTTTAGGCAAAAATGGACAACTTCAAAAGTTTTTTACATAATCGGCGCCTATCTCGAATGCGTTGGATGCTATCCCCGAAGATGGTTTCCCGTTTCTTGCAACGGTTAAACAGAGAGTATTCGGAAAATCAAAAACATTTTATTTGAATGAAATACTTTATACCATACTCTAAAAAAGAAGATGGATCCTACGAAAGGATGGATGGATTCATCGGAGAGCCGGGAAAATCCCCAGTCATCCGTGATAGCTCTGCATTAGGCTATAAAACTTGGTGGGTATATGACAATGACCTGAAGGATTATGTAGATACCGGCGTCAGGGTGGAGGCTATAGTAGCTATCGAAGATGGTACTATTCAATTCACCGGGGCGGCTTCGAGACAGAATCTTACATCCGGGGAAAAACTTTCAATTTCGCTCGGTAAGATTTGGAAGTGGTTTGCCGACCTCGGAAGCCTTGCGTTTAAGAGTGCTGTTGCGTGGGGTACAGACATAACGGGTATACCGTCTTGGATAGGATCGAGCAAGCCGTCTTATACGAAATCGGAAATAGGCTTAGGAAGTGTAGATAACACGTCCGATGCAAGCAAACCGATTTCAACCGCAGCCCAAACAGCCCTGAACGCAAAAGCTAACCTCGTAGACGGTAAGGTTCCGGCAAGCGAATTACCTTCCTATGTAGACGATGTATTAGAAGGAACTCTGTACTCCGAAACGGAGTTTAGAAATGTTCAAAACGTGGCCTACACGCCGGAATCAGGTAAAATCTATACTGACCTTACGACGAATCTACAATATAGGTGGTCTGGCAGCGTATACGTCGTTATCTCCCCGTCGTTGGCATTAGGGGAAACGAGTAACACGGCTTTTGCAGGAAATAGAGGAAAGGCGGTAGAGGACAGATTAGCCGGGATCGCTCAAGTTAACGGATCTTCAACTTTGGCTACTTCTGCGTGGGTGTTGAATACTACTTCAAATCTCTATGAAGCAACAATCTCTAATGCATCCATCAAATCAACATCTATAATCGACGCGGCAACGGCAGATGAATCTTACGATGCTGCTGCGGATGCACAGCTTTACCCTTCGATTGACGTATCGGCCGGATCATTCAAAGTGAAGGCTAAAAGCCAACCTACAGGAGATGTGATTATAAACTATTCAATTATAAACCTATGAGCGGATATTTAAGAGCGCCAGGCGGGGGCGGGTTGACAATAAACAAGGAAGAGGTTAGTATAACCCCGACTATCGACGTTACAAAGGGAGATATAGTATACCTTAAAAACGGTACGTACTCTAAATTGTATCTCGATAACTATGAGAGGCAATACCTTATAAAGAAGTCCGCAACCGCAAATACACAGACAACTGCATATTTGATCCTAACGGCAGACATAAGTACAAAGTTCCTTTTTCACGCTGAGAATAACATTGCGGATGATTCCGAAAGCAATTTATATGGGACAATAACAGGAAGCGTTAATTATTCAGCGGGAAAATTCGGACAAGGGGTATCGGCAGGTAGTTCAAGTTCATCTATTGATTTTGATTCTATAGGATCTGTCTTAAATCTTCCGTCGTGGAGCGAATTTGCAGTCGAGTGGTGGGAGAAAAGGTCTTCTACGGCAGACTCAGGGGGTGTTGTGTCTATAGCAGCGAATAAATCATCTACATTTTCGAGGTATGTCTTCGGACAAAGTTATAGCGGAACACTGTATTTCGTAATAAATGAAACAACTATCTCGATGGGGACAATCGAAGCAAATGACTGGAGGCATCTAAGGGTAACAAAATCAGGAAATACATATAAGACGTGGAAAAACGGGGTATTGGTAGCAACAACAACAAGTTCCGCCGCATTTACGCCTGTTGTTATGTGGCTTCTCAATACGACGAAGAACGCATCTGCATTTACTGGTCTTGTTATAGACGAATTGAGGATATCGGATGTGGTTCGGGATACGGACAATTTCGCGCCTCCATCCGGGCCATTCGGAAGATATAACTAATAACCGGGCATGTGCCCACAAATTTTTTAAATATGAAAACTAAAATTTTATTGTTTATCGCGATGTTATTCGCAAGTGTAACGTGCTTATTTGCACAAGTTGACTCAACGGCCGCAATCGGTTCCGATCCAGGATGGAATGTTTGGAATCTTATCTTTCCCGGGGACTTTTCCTCTTTTGCTTCTGTGACCGCTATTATAGCTGTTGCGATTACTCAAGTAGTCAAGTGGGTTGCTAAACTTACAGGAAAAGAAATTACGAAAGCAATTTACAAGATTCTGATTTCAATCGCCGTATCGGCCGTTTATCTTGTTTTCGGGTATTTAAGCGGAAAAGCCGTATTTCTTCAGGGGGCAGAATGGTATGAGATCGTACTGACTATTCTTGTTGCTGGATTAAGCGGATCCGGGGCCTTCGATCTATTAAAGAGTTTAGTGTCGAAAGAGGAGAAAGATACAAGCGTGGAAATTGGTGTTGTAAAATAAGGCAATTAGAGTTTAGGTTATCCAGAGGGGCGGTTACGGCCGTCCCTGTTTAAAAAGAAAAGAAGATGGATCGCATTTGGGAAATTATTAGCGGAATATTATTACTGGGAAACATACCTTGGTTTTTATACGTAAAAGCAGAAAGAAAAAAACATAACGCGGAAGCTAATCAGGCAGACGCGGAAGCGGAAAAAGTAAAGATAGACTTACAGCAAGATCAATACGATTATTTAACCGCGAAACTTACACAATACCAGAAGGAATACAGAGAGATACAAGAACAGTTTAATGCCGCGACGGATAAATACACAAAAGAACTTATTGCGATCCGAATCGAATTTTCGGATAAAATAAACGAAAAATGCAACGAAATAGCCGAGACAAAAAGCAAGGTTACTTTTTATAGAGGATTCCGGTGTTACAAATCCGATTGCAAGTTAAGGGATCAGGTGTACAAGAAAAAGGAAAAAGATGGCGACAACAAAATACCCGAGGGGATTACGGAACAATAACCCCGGAAACATCAGAATTAATTCAGACAAGTTTCAAGGCGAGGTTATCCCGTCAAAAGACAAAAGTTTCAAAACTTTTGTTTCGATGGCATACGGCTACCGGTCGATGTTCCGCATAATCAGGAACTATAAGCTGATATATAAGTTAAATACGCTCCGGGAATGGATATACCGGTGGGCCCCCCCGGAGGACAGTAATGATACAGAAGCTTATATTAAAAGTGTATCGAATAACGCGAAGGTTCGTCCGGACGTGGAAATCGATGTAAACAACGAAGATCTGATGTGCCGGATTATAGCTGCTATGTCGGGGGTTGAAAATGGAATACCGGCTGTTATGGGGGACGTAAGGGCCGGATGGAAACTTCTTACAATATAACGATTAATCTGTCAAGATTATTATTTTTCACCAGCTCCGTAGGTTCGTACCCTACGGAGTATTAAAAAATTGATATTATGACACAACAGGAGTTTGAAAAAGCATTCACCCGGCCGGCAAAGGTCTACCACAAAGGCAGGGAATATGAAGTAAATGCAGTTGATTTCGATCGAAAGCAAATCGGGCTGCTCGACGTAAATAGCGTAGACGGAACGAAATGGGTAGAAATTGAAAAGGTAGGGTTATGAAACAGGTATTCTACTTATTAGTGTCGCTCGCAATGTTTTCCGGATGCCGGTCGATTAAATATGTTCCGGTCGAAAGTGTGCGTACGGAATATAAGGATAAGATACAACGCGATAGCATTTATCAGCTCGACAGTGTACGTGTTTATCAACTCGGCGATACGGTGTACTTTAATAAGTATAAGTACATCTACCGCTATAATACTGTCCGGGATAGCGTCTATATACGCGATTCTATACAGGTTCCGTTCCCGGTAGAAAAAGAGCTAACCCGCTGGCAAAAAACGAAGATGGATTTCGGAGGCTGGGCGATGGGTGTTGCGTCCGGGTTGCTAATCATAGGGATAGGGTATATAGTTATTTGGCTAACGAAGAAATTAAAGAAATAGATATTAATACTAAGTAAAATTCTCAATCTGTTTGCCGCCTTTGTTCGTGAGAATAGAGGCGGTTTTTTATTGTTTTTTTCAAAAATAAATGGCTAAATGTTTTTATAATAACAAATATGTTATTACATTTGTAATGTCAAACAATTAAAGCTATTAAGAATGAAAAAAACAGAAAAGATCAGGAGGCAAGCAGAGAGGGATTTACTCTTTTACCTCCGTTACTTTAAAAAGTTTCCTCCGGATACGAGGGAAAGGTTTCAGAGAGAGATAGACCGGTTGATAGAGTTTCTCAAAGAATTAGAGTAAAAACAAGCCCCCTCGAAAGAGGGGGTATAAAACAAAAAAAAGGTATGGATAAGAAAATACAAGAATTAAAAGAACGTTTCCGGGTAGCAAAAACCGATAAGGAACTGGAAGAAATAGACAAAGAGATAGATTCACTATCAAGTAATAATAAGGTTGAATTTGCCGGCAAAATGTTGGATTCGATACAGGAAACAAATAAGGAACTAGAAGAAGCCATCTTGCGTGAAAAGCTAAAAGATATACTACCTGCGATATCGGTGTCACACCTCGCAAAAGAATATTTTCAAAAGTCTCCGCAATGGTTTTATCAGAGGCTAAATGGTAACATAGTAAACAATAAAAAAGCATCGTTTACGAGAGAAGAACTAGGCATATTAGCACATGCGCTAACAGATATTTCAGATAAGATAAAACAGTCGGTAGCTTTAGTTGTTTGACAGTAGCTTAGTTTCCGATTGTGCCCCGGCTTATTAGGTCGGGGCTTTTACTTGCAAAAAATTTGCAAATTGCAAATGAATATACTATATTATATTATGAAACAATTGTTTATATTCATTAATTAGGCTACACAGAGTAGCACGGCCATTATTAATTGGATGTTCATCCGTTTCATTTACACTGACTTTAGAGTTCCGGTTTGTCGTCTCCTTCTTCCGGATCCGTTTCCTCATCCGTCTGTAAAGAGAACTTGACGGTCTTCCGGGTCTCTTGTAAAGACCCAGACGGTGTGAAGACAATCTTCGGCTTGCGGAGCAGCGAAGTATCGAAATCCTTCTTTTCATCCACCCGGTCGCTACTTACGGAGAGGCGGAAATTACCGAAGGAATCGAACTGCACGATGCGTCCCTGCTTCAATTCATAATCCATCACGAAATTAAGGGAATCCAGGACCGCCTTGACATCGGCGCTGGAGATGGAACTTCTGGCTGAAATCAGTTGACATAAGGCAGCCAGATTGGTCTTGCCCTGACTGACGTTACGTGCCATTAACTTATACCCTGAATCCTTTACACCTGGTTTTGCGGGTGTCTTTACTAATTTAATAAACTGTGCCATAATTTGAAAATTTAAATGATTAATTAAAAATGATTACTTTGTTGTACCGGTACGACGCAAAGATATCCTGCGTAGAAAGGGGCAAAAAGGTCTGAGAAGGCATTAAAACTGAGAGTAAAAAGGATCCGATCCCCTCTTTATAGTGCTGTAGCGATGATTTAAGGAGAATTCCCTGTTTTTTAAAGGCCTTCTTAGAGCTTTTATAAAAACGCTCTTTGGGGAGATTAAAAGGTGGTCTATCGATAATTTAATAGGCTGTATGATAGTTTTTTATGGCCTAATCAAGGAAAGTATGCGTGATGAAAGATTTAATATATATTAAAGGTGTAAAGGAACTATTTACATACCTTTATCAAGAGGATGTTTATTCACAATTCATCCCGGAATTCTTCCTGAAAATTCATAGTTATAAACGAAAACAATGAGTACTGTGACTGGAGCCATTCATAACTATGAATGAAAAGGTTCATAACTATGAATTTTCACATGGCAAATCGACTTGATTTTGACCGGTCAATTTAATTTTTAAGGGCGTTTTATCTCCTGATTTGCGAAGCCGAAAGATGTTCTTTTCGGCTTTATCCATGATTATAATGTTTGGTTTTATGGGTCTTACCGTCTGTGCAGTTACCGAGAATTCCTCGGTAACTGAATTTTCGTCCAGTTCGTTCTCTTTGAATATGTTTTTAAGATGCAGTGATATATTGTCTGTTGAACAATCAACAAAGTTGCCATTAACTTTTGACTGAGCCAAATCGTTTCATCTTGAGAAGGAGAAAATAAAGTTATTACTTATCCTGCCTGCCACTTTGCACAGACGGATTGATATTACAGAATTCCTGGAACTAAAAATACACAATAATCTATTACAATATTAAAGGTAAAATCCTTGAGGAGTTATCTTTGGATAAAACAGATTACTTTCAGGATGTTCGTAGAGTCTCATTATTTGAATCTTATTGTTACTAAAAAATAATGCGGGATGTTGAAATGTTCTCCCAAATTCTCAGGTTTTACATTTGATTGAACAACTTCACAATAAGAACCGGAACCGTCTTTATGAATAGTTGGTGTTATTATTGCGAAGATTGGAATCTCTTGTTTAGAGTTTATGTCTATATTTAGTTCGCTTTTACTTCCAAAGAAATCTTTCAAAGCATATTTGTCAGATTCATCATTTAATTTGAAATAAGATTTTTTGCTTCCAAATTTTTGTCCTCTTATGTAAGTCTTTAAATTCCCGTCAGTCATACTAAAGAAAAATTTTAATGATTCTTTATCTGATGCAATTTTGAAATAATCAGATTCAGAACCGTCGAAAAGCTTCGATACACTAATTAGCTTTCCATTTACAAACTCTTGCAAATTAATTTCATACTGTTTTCCTTTAAGTTTTTCACCTTCGAAATTTAATTCCTCAATGTAGATATTTTCAAAATCAATTAAATCTTGGATTTCTCTATTCTCACTTCCGTAATTATTGGTAACTTTAATCGTATCTTGTGCAAATACAAAATTTGTAATTGAGATTAAAGCTAAAATGGGTAATGCATTCTTTAATTTCATACGTACATTTTTTTCATTAAGGTAAAACATGTGTATGAGAAATATTGTGTGAGGGATTGTGTCTTGCTACCGTTTGCGTGTCTTTTTATTGAACTCTATTTCCTTCTCTGCAACAAAAGCTGAAGGTACATCAGACATTCGATCTGTTTTTTTATTCAGGTTTTTCAGATCTTCGTTCTCTTTCTTTAATAATGCGTTTTCAGCAGACAGGTCGCACAGTTTTTCGATAAAATCTTTTGCAGATTCACTGGGGTATATCAAGTTGCTTGATTTTTTATTTTCCGTTGTCATTTCCATATCGGAATATAAGATGTCATGAGCCGAAACTTTATAAATATCCACTATCCGCTTCAATATATTATAGTCCGGTTCACTAACTCCGTTTTCATAATTAGATATAGAGTTAGACTTTAATTCCAATAACTTAGCCAATTCTCCTTGGGTCATGTTTTGCTTTTCCCTAAGAAACTTCAGGTTTTTTGAAAAAAATATCATATTTCTTGTGATTTTATTTTGTAATATCAAGAATCTTGATTTACTTTGTCTTGTCTTTCTTGACAAAGTTAGAAATAATATAAATAATAGTCTTGAATATGACGACAAAGATTTTTACAAGTACAGAAATTAAAGATTTGAAAATTTCCGCATTAGCCAGGAAATATAAATGTTCCGATGACTATGTCAGGAGAGTTTTGAAAGGTGATCGTGAGCGAAATACCGAACTCGCTCAAAGTATTGTAAGGGATGCCATTGATACCCTGGCCATCGTCAAACGAAAAACATATGCTCTCGTCTAAGAGCAAAATAATCCTTATCGACTGATTCTTAGCTTTACGGCTTAAGCATTGATAGCTGTAAAAGCAATTCTGAGGCTGAGTTCAAATTATGAAAAAACAATATAAAATTGATGAGCTATGAAAAAAGTTACGAAAAAAGGCGATAAACGCTTTAGATGATATCATTCGTTTATATGCGAAGTTTAAATGAATTATCAAATCTTATTTCACAATATGTTTAAATAAAATCTAGTATGTATGACAAACACGATTATTGATGTAAAAAAGATCATGTACCACTCTTTTCTACTTTTCCTTTTATCCATTATTTCATTAAATGGATATGCGGGTGAAAATTATAAAGTAAGTGAATCCTCTCAAAATGGCATGATTATCAAAGGTAAAATTATTGATCAAAATGGCCAGCCCTTACCTGGAGCAAATGTTACGATCGAAGGAACGACGAAAGGAGTTATCACGGACTCCGAAGGTTATTATGTTATTGAGGCGAAAAAAGGAGATGTGCTCGTTTTCTCGTTTATTAGTTTCCAACAACAAAAAATTACCGTATCGAATAAATCTGCGATTGATGTTACTATGATGGAAGAGACAACGACTCTAGATGAAGCGGTTGTTGTCGGAATGGGAACACAGAGGAAGGCCAGTGTTATAGGTGCGATTTCTGCCGTAGAAACAAGCTCTATCATTGCACCCCAGCGTTCTTTAGTGTCAGCATTGTCCGGAAGGGTTGCCGGCGCTACCATTGTACAGCGCTCGGGCGAACCTGGTTATGACAATGCCTCTTTTTGGATAAGGGGTATCTCGACGCTTGGTTCCAACCAAAGCCCGTTAATCCTGGTAGATGGCGTAGAAAGGGATATGACGAATCTTAACATAGAGGAAATAGAGTCTATATCTATTCTTAAAGATGCCTCAGCAACAGCTGTTTATGGAGTAAGGGCAGCCAATGGCGTCGTACTGGTAACGACCAAAAAAGGAATTGCCCAAAAGCCGGTTATTGATGTTAAATTTGAATATGGCGCATCTAATTTGGTAAATATGCCCCAATTTTTGGATGGGGCTAATTATGCACGTTTGTACAATGAAGCGTTAGGCTCAGAAAATTATTCGCAAGATTATATTGCTGCCCTAAAAAATCACACCAATAGGTTTTTATATCCAAATGTAAATTGGTTTGATGAAATTTTCACAGATTGGTCTACGAATGCAAATGCAACTATAAACATTCGAGGTGGAGGTGAAAGAGCCCGCTATTTTCTGAATGCAAGTTATTTTGAAGACAACGGCAATTTAAAAGACTACGGAATAAATGATTATTCGTCAAACATTAATCTCAAGCGTTATAATTTCCGTTCCAATGTAGATGTCACATTGACTAAATCCACGGTCGTCAGTTTAGAAATCGGGGCTAACTTAACGGATATACATGAACCCAGTGTAGGAAACAGAACACTTTATTCCACTTATTTTAATAGTCCGGCAGAAGAATTATTTTATTGGGCCTACCTTTCTACTCCTGTTTCCAATCCGGTCCGTCTTCCAATTGGAAAAAATTTGGATGGAAGTACAAAGTGGGGATGGGGAGCTCCGACGCAGGTAGGAGAAAGCAATCCTGTAGAACGTTTGATGGGGTCGGGTTATAACACTCGATATAGAACGCAAATAACAAGTCAAGTTATTCTTAATCAGAACTTAGATTTTCTATTGAAAGGATTGGACTTTAAGGGTTATTTCTCTTTTGACAATAATAATAACAATACTCAAATACGAAGTAAATCTTCCAGCACTTACGCTATAGATAACATCGATGATGAAACAGGCGATATCGTTGTCCGTGAAGTTAATAAAGGAGAAGATTTTTTAAGCTATTCTCAATATTATAATTCTAATAGGGCGATTGAAGCAAAAGCACAATTAAATTACAATCAGCTTTTTGATCAAAAACATCGTATTGGAGGAATGCTTATGTATTATCAGAGAGATTATATTAATAATTCTGCTTCAACCTCAATTATGGCCTTACCCTACAGAAAACAAGGTTTGGCCTTCAGAAGCACTTATTCATATGATGATAAATACTTCGCAGAATTTAATTTAGGATATAATGGTTCTGAAAATTTCCCCAAGAATAAACGTTTCGGCCTTTTCCCGGCAGGTGCATTTGGATATCTCATCTCAAATGAATCTTTCTGGAAGGTAAGAGCAATCAATGTTTTAAAACTGAGAGGATCAATTGGTTTAGTCGGATCCGATGCGCTTCCTTCAGATATGCGTTACGGTTATCTATCCACTTGGGGCAGTGGTTTAGGAAATTATGCTTTTGGAGAAAGTCCGACTACAATCGGAGGTGTCGGTGAAAATCAGGTAGGAGTGAGTGATCTGACATGGGAAAAAGGATTAAAGAAAGACCTAGGGATTGAATTGAGGATGTTGAATAATGCCATTTCGTTAGATCTGGATTTTTTCCACGAAAGAAGATCTGATATTTTGATCCAGCGCCAAACATTACCAGGTATCGCCGGACTAAATACAGCTCCATTTGCGAATATGGGAGTAATGACAAATAAAGGAATAGAGTCGACACTTGAATTAAACCATCAGATAGATAAATTACAGTACAAATTTTATGGGAATTTCACTTTCACCCGGAATGAGATAAAGGAGATGGATGAACCACAGAGAGAATGGGCAAACCGTATGAGGACAGGCCATCGATATGGGCAGCAATTCGGGTTGATCGCTCTAGGATTATTTAAAGACCAGGAGGATATAGATAGTAGTCCGGAGCAGAAATTTGGAGAAGTTCGTCCTGGAGACGTTAAATACAAAGATGTGAATGGAGATGGTATTATCGATATTGATGATGAAACAGCCATCGGCTATTCTACTGTTCCGGAAATTATTTATGGCTTTGGAGCTCAATTTTTATGGAATGGTTTTGATTTTGGTATTTTCTTCAGAGGGCAGGCCAACGTTTCTTATGCATTAGGAGGTTCTACATTTATTCCATTTTCAGAAGGGGTCGGTAAAGGAAACGTCTTTGAAAAAGCGATGGATCGGTGGACTGTAGAAAATCCTAATCCGGATGCTTTTTATCCCCGATTATCCAATGGACGATCTACAAATAACTGGCAGGCTTCCACCCGTAATCTTTATAATGGAAATTTACTCCGGCTAAATGATATTGAGTTGGGTTATACCATTCCTCGGAAAAAGACTTCATTCTTAGGAATAGAAGGTTTACGTATTTATTTTCTAGCAAATAATGTCGCTTTATTTTCTAAATGGAAAATGTGGGACCCGGAAACAGGCACATCGAATGGGAACAAATATCCGCTTGCCCGGAAAATTAATTTCGGTATTAGAACAACTTTTTAAATAATGATGTAGAAATGAAAAAACAGATAATAATTTTAGTTGCAGTCTTATCGTGTATGTTTGCAGGTTGTTCCGACTTCCTTGATAAACAACCGGACGACATGAAAACAGACGATATGGTTTGGAGCTCCAGAACAGAAGTCGAAGGTTATTTAGCGAATGTATATGCTGCGATTCCTTTGCACAATCTGCATCAAGATGATCCCTGGTTAGGTTGTTCGGATGAAATAGATCTATCATGGACTGTCTATAATACTTATGGCATTAATTTAGGAAACTGGAACCCTTCCTCCGGCTTCTATAATAAATACAGCCTTTGGTATAGAGCGATAAGGGCCTCTTTTGTCTTTGAGAATAATGTAGACAAGTGCGATGAATTGGGTAAAGATCTAAAAATACAATACAAAGCAGAAGTTAAGTTCCTTCGCGGATATTATTACTGGTTACTCCTCAGGCAATATGGCCCTGTTGTATTGTTAAAAGAATTACAATCCGGTGATACTGATTATGCCTCTCTTATGCGTGCCCCGTTTGATGAATGTGTGGATTACATTTGTCAAATGATGGATGAGGCGGAGAAAGACCTGCCCCTTCACTGGCGTGATAATACAAGTTGGATGGGTAAACCCAATAAAATGGTTTGCAAAGCGATTAAATCTCAGGTACTTTTGTTGGCAGCAAGCCCTCAGTGGAATGGGAATGAGGAATATGAAGACTTTAAGAATCCCGACGGAAGTCAATTGGCCAATACGATATATGATGAAAATAAGTGGGAAAAAGCCGCTGCAGCAAGTCGGGAAGTAATTAATATTTCAGAACAGAATCCTGAGGCGAAGCTTCGTTTGTACAAGAATAATGAAAACGGAGACGACGAGTTTAACCCATATAAATCATACGTGGATGTCCAATTAATAAAATGGAATTGCGAGATTATTTGGGGTGCCTATGGAAATTATAATACCGAGGCATGGATGATCCATACGACTCCTGGTCCTAAAACATTAGGTGGAGTCGGCCCTACACAACGTCTTGTCGACGCTTTTTTAATGGAAAATGGAAAAACAATTGACGATCCAAATTCCGGATATATTAAAGATGGTTTTTCTACAACTCCAAATAAACATTGGAATCCCCAAAATCGCGCAGTAAACACGGAAGACGGCCGTAAAAAAATGATTGCAGACATACGTCAATGCGATGCTTGGGGGCATTGGGCGGGGGACTGGAATATGTATGCAAATCGTGAACCCCGTTTTTATGCATCTATCCTTTATAATAGGCGGATTATCCCACAACTTCCCGATGACATTGATAAAAGGAATTATTTCAATACCGCAGGGCAAAAAGATGGATATGCTCGTGCAGAACTTTATTATGGAGGTGTTTCCCGCCAGTCCGGTTCATATACATTCTTCTCTCGTACTGGGTATCTGGCATTCAAAAACAATGATCCGATGGCGAATATGTATGACCGTATTTTTCCTCAACAATATATGAATGTCTTTATCCGCTATGCGGAAATCTTATTAAATTATATAGAAGCGTTAAACGAGTATGATCCTTCAAATGCGGACATACGTAAATATTGGGATATGATACGAGAAAGAGCTGGCATACCCAGTGTTTTTTCTACGAATCCGGAAATTGCAGGAAATAAAGACCTGCAGCGTGAATTTATAATAAGGGAAAGGCAAATTGAACTGAATAGCGAAGGTGATCGATACTTTACAACAAGGCGTCGCTGGTTGGCTCACACTCCAGATCAGGGAGGAGCGACTGATGACCGTAAATACGGTGATGGCGGACGTATGTGGGGGATGGATATTAATGCGGGGGACCCGGCATCTAATAATTTTTCTTTTTCGGGTTTTTATAATGTAGTACCATTTGAAACGAGGATATTCAGAAAAGAATACTATTTGTTTCCAATTCCTCAGACTGAAATAGATATGAGTAAAAAATTAGTACAAAATCCATGGTGGTAAAAATCAAAATATTTCACAAGATGAAGAAGAACTTAACTTTTTTAATAAGTATGACGCTTTGCTTAGCCGTATGTTTCGTTTCGTGTGAAGATGCAAAGTTTGATGAATCGCTGCCTGTTAATCCGGTACTGACTCCGATTAAAGCGGTTACAGCGCAAGATGGAAAAGATATAGCAACAGGAGTTATTTCTGATAAAGATAGAACCATTGTATTAGACTTAAACAATCTAAAAAGTTTATCTAATGTAAATATACATTTAAGCATTTCTAAAAGAGCTAAATTAATATCTCCTACGGATACAATTTTGACCTTAGATTTGACTAAACCGTATCATATTCGGATTGATAATTTATATTCTGAATTGGATTATACATTAACCGCTTCTATCCCGGAATATATATCCATTGACAATTCTGTATTTAAAGAATATAGGTTGAATAATGACACGCAACAGATGGAAGGAAACATTATTTATCTCTGGGATAAAGGTATTATGTCTAAACCTGAAAATTATGGAGAAATCGGTTACAAAAATTATCTGACAGGAGAATGCTTTACCTTCGATATGGGTGATTACTATCATTTATATCGTTTTAGGGCAAGTTTGTATTGGGCATACACGAATGTTTGTCCTAAGAATTATGAGTTGTGGGGCTATCTAGAAGATGGGACTCCTCCAGTTGACGGTGATTGGAGTAAATGGACCAAATTGGGAACATTAGATAATTCAAAATCGACATTAGCTGATTTTGCCAAAGGTGACATGCTTGAATTTACGAAAGATAAAAGTCCATTCGTCAGGTATCTAAGGGTAAAATGTTTGGAAAACTATAAAAATCCGCCCACCACGGCTATTTCTTTGTGTGAAATAACCTTATGGGGCTATAATATGTAATTAATAATGAGGGTGTGACAGAATTTGCCATACCCTCATGACATAAAATTAAATATAGAATATGAAAAAGAGTTTCTTGCTATTTTTCCTCTTTTTAATTGCGATAAGCTGTGGAAAAGCAGATAATGCTGAAGGGGGAGCACCAATGCCTCCCAGTAAAAAAGATACTATTTACAGTTGGGAAAAAAATCGTACTTCATTATTGGAATGTAAGGATCTTGTATTGTTATATAGCGGAGGATCACACCGTACCTTTCAGTGGGATGAAAAATATATTAATCCCTACGTTACCTATACAGACTCATCAGGACAAGAAAATTGGTTGTTTGATTCTTTTCTATTTTTAGAAATCCATAATGGATCAGGAAAATCCTTTGCTACAGGATATACGAATACTCCTGCAAATCAGAAAGATTGGCAAATGTTAGCTGATTCATATTTTCAATCGAAGTATTGTTTAGGTGCATTACAACGCTCCGTTGATAAAGCAATCGGTAGGATAGGTACTCCAAATGTAAAAAGGAAGGTGATTATTGGTTTACCGGAACCTATTGTTAATCAAAAAGATTGGGGAGCAGTAAGCAATGCGACACTTTTAGATTTTTCAAAGCCCAATGACCGTATTGCTGCATGTATATGGTACATAGACTATGTAAGGCGAAAATTTAATGAAATGAAATATAGTAACATTGAGCTAGCCGGCTTTTATTGGATAGCGGAAGAGGCAACAAATACACGAACTATATTAGCAGACATCGCAATTTATTTGAATAATCTTAAATATAGCTTTGTTTGGATCCCTTATTTTAAATCCGATGGTTATTCCGAATGGAAGAAACTTAATTTTAATTATGCCTATCTTCAGCCTAATTACTTTTTTAATGAAAGTATACCTCTTTCCAGGCTCGACGAAGCATGTGAATTAGCTCAAAAATACGATATGGATATGGAATTTGAGTTTGATGAGAAAGTACTGTCCGGATGGGGCTATAGGCTCGAGAACTATCTGAATGCATTTAGAGAAAACGGAATAAACAAAACGAAAAAGGTTGCATATTATCAAGGTGGTAAGGCCTTATATGAACTTTCTATTTCTACGAATGAGAATGATAGAGAATTATATCATTTATTTTGTAAATTCGTAATTGATAATTAAATAATGCTTTAATAATGATCCTCCTTTTAAGAGCAGACTTTAGTGTTTTGAATAATGTTGAGGAGGATGTGTATTGAAAATAGTTATATATTAACAGCTTGCAAAATTGATTACGTATGAAAACAAAATGTTTTTTACGATTTGTCTTTTCTTAATCTAATGAATACCCCAACAACAACACTTCGGCAGTAATTAATATATTAAAAATCAACATAGCGATCCAGTAATTTCTTTCTGATTTTAAGCCCTATTCAAGTGGTAAATTCTTCCGCCAATACGGATGTGGCAATACAATTTTGTAGTTTTCCGGATCAAGTTATATATGCAAGGAAGCTTGCCTCCTGGATTTATTCCGTTGCAATTAATTCATTCGGATGAGAGGTTACGATCTATAATAATCTGTAAAACCGGATGGATCAACCGGGGATTAATCGGGTGAGAACTTCGGTTTTTAATCCGTTTCTATTACCTTTGTCGGTCAATAGTTTAAAATGGAAGAAGACTTCGACATACGAGAGACGAGAATACCGGAAAGCGAAAGGGAATTTGAGAACGCGCTCCGGCCGCTGTCGTTTCAGAGCTTCAGCGGGCAGGCAAAGGTGGTGGAAAACCTGAAAGTCTTTGTAATGGCCGCCCGTATGCGTAAGGAAGCCCTCGACCATGTTTTGCTGCACGGACCTCCCGGGTTAGGCAAAACAACCCTATCCAACATTATCGCCAACGAATTGGGCGTCGGCTTTAAGGTAACTTCCGGGCCGGTATTGGATAAACCCGGCGATTTGGCTGGCGTGCTGACTTCCCTGGAGAAAAACGATGTCCTTTTTATCGATGAGATACACCGGCTGAGCCCGATCGTCGAGGAATACCTATATTCGGCGATGGAGGATTACCGTATCGATATCATGATTGATAAAGGACCGAGCGCCCGTTCGATACAAATCGATTTAGTTCCTTTTACACTCATCGGAGCGACTACGCGGAGCGGCTTGTTGACCAGTCCCCTGCGGGCTCGTTTCGGTATCAATATGCATCTGGAATATTACGATATCGATACCTTGACGAATATTGTATTGCGAAGCGCCGACATACTGAAGGTGCAATGCGATCGAAGCGCCGCCCAGGAAATAGCCGGGCGAAGCCGGGGGACCCCGCGTATTGCCAATGCCTTATTACGCCGGGTGCGTGATTTTGCACAAGTGAAAGGCTCCGGTAAAATCGATAAGAAAATAGCCTGCTTCTCCCTGGAAGCTTTGAATATAGATAAATACGGATTGGATCAGATCGATAATAAACTGTTGACCACCATCATTGAAAAGTTTGGCGGAGGCCCCGTCGGCCTGACGACGATCGCGACGGCTTTAGGCGAAGATCCCGGTACGTTGGAAGAGGTATACGAGCCTTTTCTTATCAAGGAGGGTTTCCTGAAACGAACTCCCCGGGGGCGGGAAGCGACGGTATTGGCATATACACATTTAGGTTTTAAACGGAATGGAGAACAGGGGCTCCTTTTTGATTCGATAGACTGATGGCAGGAGGGATGAAAAGTTTAGCCAAAGACACGGCTATCTATGGAATAAGTAGTATTTTAGGGCGGTTTCTGAATTGGTTGTTGGTACCCATGTACGTGCGTGTTCTGGATACAACGGGCGATTACGGGGTGGTTACCAATTTATACGGATGGACTGCGCTGCTTCTGGTGCTGTTGACCTACGGCATGGAGACGGGATTCTTCCGCTTCATCAACAAGAAAGAAGAAAAAGATCCGATGCAGGTTTACTCGACTTCATTGATCAGCGTGGCTTCCACTTCCCTGCTCTTTATCCTTGCAGGGCTGGCTTTTCTGACACCGGTCAGCCGCTCCCTCGGTTACGCCGATCATCCTGAGTACATCGGGATGCTGATCGTGATCGTCGGGATGGACGCTTTCAGCGCCTTGCCGTTTGCATACCTGCGTTACCGGCAACGGCCGCTCCGCTTTGCCTTTATCAAACTCCTGAATATCTTTCTGAATATTTTCCTGAATGTTTTCTTTCTTGTGATTTGTCCCTGGATTTACAGTCGTTTCCCTGATACGATCTCCTGGTTTTACCACCCTGGTTATGGTGTCGGCTACGTTTTCATAGCAAATGTGCTGACCTCGGCGCTTAATCTGTTATTGATGCTTCCGGAACTGACCGGTTTCAGGTATCGACTGAATTTTCCTCTGTTGAAAAAGATGCTGTCCTATTCTTTCCCCATCCTGATCCTCGGGGTTGCCGGCATCTTTAACCAGACGGCAGACAAAATCCTGTTTCCTTTCCTTTTCGAGGATAAAGAATACGCAAAGGAACAACTGGGGATTTACGGGGCCTGCTTCAAGATTGCGGTCGTCATGGTCATGTTTATCCAGGCTTTCCGCTATGCCTACGAACCGTTTATCTTTGCCCGGAACAAGGGCGAAAACAATAAACGTTCTTATTCGGAGGCGATGAAATATTTTATCATTTTCGCACTGTTCATCTTCCTGGGGGTGATGTTCTACCTGGATATCCTGAAGCATCTTGTTACTCCGGATTACTATCCGGGCCTGAAGGTCGTACCGATTGTGATGTTCGGCGAACTTTTCTTCGGGATTTATTTCAATCTTTCGCTCTGGTATAAATTGGTAGACAAGACGCAATGGGGAGCCTATTTTTCCCTGTTGGGCTGTGCGGCCACCGTCGGCATAATCCTTGTGTTCGGGCCGCGCTATGGTTATATGGCTTGCGCCTGGGCTTCTTTTGCCTGTAATTTGCTGATGATGCTGCTTTCCTACTTCTTCGGACAGCGATACTATCCGATAGCTTACGATATGAAGTCCGGCCTTACCTATGGATTGCTTGCGGCAGTACTCTATATCGGTGGGATGTATGCGCCGATAGATAACCTGCTGCTCCGGATGGCCTGGCGTACGCTCCTGCTGCTCGTCTTCCTTTTTTATGCTGTCAGGAAAGACCTTCCTTTGAATCAAATGCCGTATATCGGACGTTACTTTTCAAAAAACAAGGAGAATCAAAATAGAGAAAAAATTAACAAATGATAATTAAATAAAGTAACTGAATGAATGTTTTGAAAAAGATATCTGTATCACTGCTGCTTGCGGCGGGTTGCATGCAGATGTATGCCGACGAAGGGATGTGGGTGTTGAAAGAGTTGAATAAGCAGAATTTGGCCCTGATGAAGGAGTTGGGTTTTAATCCGTCGCCGGAGCAGTTGTACAGCGAGACAGATCCGTGTGTGGCAAATGCCGTCGTGATCTTCGGCGGAGGATGCACCGGGATTACCGTTTCGGAAGAGGGGTTGATCTTTACGAACCACCATTGCGGCTTCGGGGCGATACAGCAGTTGAGCAGTGTGGAGCATGATTACTTGAAGGATGGCTTTATTTCCCAACGAAAGGAAGACGAACTTCCCGTTCCCGGCTTGTCGGTGCGTTACCTGAAAGAGATGGTAGACGTGAGCGACCGCATCAATGCCGTAACCGATACGATTACGGACGAATACAAACGTCTTTATGCCGCCGATTCGATCGGAGCGGCTTTATGTGATTCCATTGGGGAGAATGATTTCCTGGCGGCCGATGTCGTTCCTTTTTACAATAATAACAAGTATTATCTGGTGGTGTATAACGTATACCGGGATGTGCGGATGGTTTTCGCTCCTCCCAGCTCGGTCGGCAAATTCGGCGGGGATACGGACAATTGGATGTGGCCGCGCCATACCGGCGACTTCTCCGTTTTCCGCGTCTATGCGAATGAATCCAACGAGCCGGTAAACTACAGCGAGTCAAATCGTCCGTACAAGCCGAAATATGTAGCTGAAGTGTCTTTGCAAGGTTACCGGGAAAAAGACTACGGGATGACCATCGGTTTCCCGGGCAGCACCGACCGTTATCTTTCTTCCTGGGGAGTAACCCAACGGATCGAGGACAGTAATAAACCGCGGATTGAGGTGCGCGGCATCAAACAGGAGATATGGAAAGAGGCTATGAGCGCCAGCGATGAGGTGCGCATCCAATATGCGTCCAAATATGCCGGCAGTTCCAATTATTGGAAGAATGCGATCGGAATGAACCGTGGGTTGGATAAGCTGAATGTCATCGAACGGAAAAAAGCCGAAGAGGCCGCCTTTGCCGATTGGGTAGGCAAGGATCCGGCCCGTAAGGCCACTTACGGGGAGGTGCTTTCCCTGTTGGAAAAAGGGTATACCACCAATGATCCGTATCGCCGATCCTATACCTACCTGACGGAGGCTTTCATGAGTGGAGCGGAGATCATACGCCTGGCGCGTACGGTACAGAGTTTCGTCACGAAAGACGCTACCCCTGAAGATGTAGACCGCTTCATGGAAGAAAAGATACGTCCTTTCTTTAAGGATTATAATGCCGCATTGGACCAGAAGGTGCTCGGCGCAATGATGAAGATTGCCAAAGAGTCCGTTTCGTCCGAGTTCCTGCCCGATATCTATGAGAAAGTGGATAAGAAGTATAAGGGCGATTATGAGCGTTATGCAGCCGATCTGTTTAAAAAGACAATGTTTTTATCCTATGACCGGATTGCCGGAGCCTTGAAGGATCCGAAACAAAACAAGAAGCTGAAAAAGGATCCCGCGGCTGAACTGAGCCTTTCTGTGATGGTTTCGGTGCTGAGCTTGCAGCAAACGATGAGCGAGGCGGAATATGATATCTCCAAGGGTGAGCGTTTATACCTGGCCGGCCTGCAGGAAATGCAGAAGGACAAAACTTTCTATTCGGATGCAAATTTTACGATGCGGATGAGTTACGGTTCCATCGGTGGCTATCGCCCTTATGACGCCGCCTGGTATGACTATTATTCCACGGATAAGGGAATCCTGGAAAAGGAGAATCCCGAAAGTGACGAGTTCTATGTGCAGCCTGAAATCCTGGATCTGATCCGGGGACGCGACTTTCAGCCCTATGCTAATGAAAAAGGCGAGCTGCCGCTTTGCTTCCTGACAAACAACGATATTACCGGTGGTAATTCCGGAAGTCCCGTCTTCGACAAAAATGCCCGCCTGATCGGCCTGGCTTTCGACGGTAATTGGGAAGCAATGAGCGGGGATATCGCTTTCGAGCCCGAATTGCAGCGTTGTATCGCAGTGGATATCCGCTATGTTCTCTATCTGATCGATAAATGGGGTAAATGCAACCGCCTGATCGATGAGTTAAAGTTGGTGAGATAAATAAAAAAGGCGCTCTTTCGGGCGCCTTTTTTATGATTGCAAAAATCACCGGGTGATTAGTAATTTTGTTTCTTCGGTTCGAAGAAGGATTGCGGATGTTCGCATGCCGGGCATTTTCCGGGAGCTTTCTTTCCTTTGTGTACGTAACCGCAATTGCGGCATTGCCATTCGATTTCTTCTTCTTTCTCGAAGACTTCGCCTTTTTCGATGTTCGACAAAAGCTTACGATAGCGGATCTCGTGCTCCTCTTCTACCTTGGAAATCATCTTGAAGGCAACGGCTATCGCTTTGAATCCTTCTTCTTCCGCTACTTTGGCAAATTCGGGATAAAGCTCGGACCATTCTTCATTCTCTCCGGCGGCTGCAGCTGCCAGGTTTTCAGGCGTCGTCCCGATCTTCCCGGCTGGATAAGAGGCGGTAATTTCTACCATTCCTCCTTCAAGGAATTTGAAGAAACGTTCTGCGTGTTCCTTTTCCTGATCTGCAGTTTCCTGGAATACACCTGCAATTTGTTCATAACCCTCTTTCTTTGCAACGCTGGCGAAAAACGTATAACGTGTTCTTGCCTGTGACTCGCCTGCAAAGGCTTTTAGCAGGTTTTGCTCTGTACGAGTACCCTTAATGCTCTTTTCCATAATGCTAATAATTGTAAGTAAATAAAAGATGATGACTAAAAATCTCCTATGCAATTGGCATGGAGTTGGAGCAAAGTTAGGACTTCCTTTTTGAAAAACCTCTTTTTTGCAGGGATTATTTCTTTTTTACGATGTCTGTGATCGTTAAAACATTGCTGAGAGATAAAAAAAACGTACCTTTGTAAAATTGGTATACCTATAGAAGATGAGATGAGCGACTTGAGTATGAAACAACAACCGAAAGTACCGGAACCTACCCTTAGGCGGCTACCCTGGTACCTTGCTTTCCTTAAATTGATGCAAGGGCAGGGTGAATCGTTTGTTTCCTCCACTCAGATAGCAAAAGAAATCAACGTGGATTCCAGCCAGGTGGCTAAAGACCTGTCTTATGTCAGCATTACCGGCAAAACACGTGTCGGGTATGAAATTGCTACCTTAATAAAAGTCCTGGAAGATTTTCTTGGGTTTACCTCCCGCCATAAGGCTTTGCTGTTCGGTGTCGGCCGTTTGGGAGCCGCTTTGTTGCGTGACTCCGGATTGCAGCAATACGGCGTCGAAATCGTTGCCGGCTTTGATACGCGCAAAGAAATCGTCGGTACTTCCATTGACGAAATCCCGGTCTATCATATCAGTGAGTTTCAGCAAAAGCAAGAGGAGTTGCAGGGGACAATCGGCATTCTCACCGTCCCGGTTGAGAAAGCGCAGGAAGTAACGGATGATCTCATTTCCGGCGGAATCAAAGCCATCTGGAACTTCACTCCGTTCCGTATCCGGGTTCCCGAAGAGATTGTCGTCCAAAACACTTCCATTTATTCCCATCTGGCAGTCATGTTTAATCGCATGAATTCGCAGAATCAAGGTTAATTGAATTCCAATATCAAGACCTCCCGGGGCTGAAGTTCTAATGCGGAAGAAAGGGAGACCGTCCGATTGACAATAATTTCCTTTGCTTCCGTCTTGGGCAAAACTTCCCGATAGGGCTCTAAGGGGAGTACTTGTTCTTTGGACGTGCCGTTTAGGATGATTACTACCGATTTATTGTTTAGCTTCCGCTCATAGATATAGATGCCTTTCAGAGGATCGACGACAAAATGTTTTAACGAACCTTTGGCGATCACCTCATTGCCTTGTCGCCAATGTAAGAGTCTGCGTAGGTAGTCATAAGTCTCGTTCTGTTCCTTCGTCCGTCCGGCTGCCGAAAAGGCATTTCGTGCATCCCCGTTCCATCCGCCGGGAAAATCAGCGCGGAGCGCACCGTCGCCTTCCGATTTATCGGCTGCCATGCGAATCTCCGTTCCGTAATAGATTTCCGGGATACCGCGTGTTGTCAGCAGAAAAGCGAAGGCCTGCCTGAAACGGTCGGTATTCTTCGTACTTTCTTTTGTTTTGAAGAAGCGGGAGGTGTCATGATTATCGAAGAAGACCAGCAGTTCCTGCGGATTAGTATAGATGAAATCCTGTCCGAGGTATTCATGAAGACGAGTCAATCCATTGTCCCAGTCCGTTTCTTCTTCAAATGCTTTCTCCATCGTAAAGAGCAGTGGAAAATCCATGACGCAACGCAAATTCGAATTGCGTGGAGCGGCCAGTTTACTGTCTTTTTGCCAAAAAGCGATCGCTGCATTGTTTTTATACCAAGTCTCTCCGACAATATTAAAATCGGGATATTCTTCCGTAACCTCCCGGCACCAGGCTGCCATTCCGTCGAAGTCGGCAAACGGATGAGTGTCTTGCCGGATACCATTGATCCCGGCGTATTCAATCCACCAAATGCTGGTCTGCGTCAAATAGCGCGCGACGTGGCGGTTCCGTTGGTTAAAGTCCGGCATGGATTCCACAAACCAGCCGTCCAATGCTTTCTTTTTGTCATAGGCTGATACGTAAGGATCGTATTGAGTCGCTGTCTTATAGGATGTTTGTACATATTTCTCCGGGAAATTGAACCAGTCGCGCGAAGGCATATCCGTGAAAAGTGTATTCTCGCTGCCACAATGATTAAAGATCATGTCCATTACTACTTTCATTCCTTTCTGATGTGCCTGATCTACCAATTGGCGAAAGTCTTCGTTCGAACCGAAACGACGGTCTACCTGGTAATAGTCCGTGATGGCATAGCCGTGGTAAGAGCCGGAAGCCATATCGTTTTCCTGAGTCGGATTCAGCCAGATAGCTGTTACCCCTAAATCCTGCAGGTAATCCAGATGATCAGCGATACCCTTAAGATCACCTCCATGGCGTGCAAACGGATCGGAACGATCCACTTTGTTTTCGCGCATGCCCGGGATCACGTCATTATTTGGATCTCCATTGGCAAAACGGTCGGGCATAATCAGGTAGAGTACGTCACCGGCGTTGAATCCGGGGCGTTCACTAGAACCGGCTTTACGAGCTTTGAGTTCGTAGGGAACCGTTTTCTTCTCTTTGCCCCGTTGCAACAGGATCTCAAATGATTGCGGCTTTGCCCCGGTCAGGTCCATGTAGATTAACAGGTAATTCGGATTTTCAAGGCGGACAATCTCTTTGATCCTCACCTCTTTGGAGGAGAGAGAAACCTCGCAACGTGCGATTTGATCGCCATATAGCAAGACCTGTAATTCTGTGTTCTTCATCCCTGCCCACCAGAAAGCGGGATCTAACTTACGCACCTCAATCGCATGGGTAAGTCCTATACTGATGAATGCCAGTAGCATAAATAAGCTGAATCGTTTCATATCTTGTCTGTCTTGATGAAAAGCATCCTTTGTCTTGATGAACAAAAGATGCCGGTGAATATTACAATTTCTTTATCCCTTTGAGTTCAGCCTTATCCGTTACTTCTAAAAGACTGATGGCGTATCCACCGCCGGGGGCCGAAAGCTGCGTCAACTTTGATTTGTTGTTGACAACCACCTTACGGATCGTATAAGCCTGTGGATTCGTTTTATAGTGCGCCTCTTTGGCATCGGCGTAGATCGTAGCAATATATTGCTTTCCGGCCTCTAAGAAGTCGAAAGAGATCTTTGAGGCAAATCCCTTTTCGCCGCATACATTTCCCACAAACCAGTTGTTCGTGCCCTTTGCCTTCCGGGCAACGGTGACATATTCGCCGGGTTCGGCCTCCAGATACCGGCTGTCATCCCAGTCAATGGCAACGTCTTTAATGAATTGGAACGCATCCGGGAAGCGGTCATAGTTTTCCGGAAGGTCGGCAGCCATCTGCAACGGGCTGTACATGGTTACGTATAACGCCAACTGGTTGCAGAGGGTGGAGTTTACATGCGAATGGTTATTCGGATTGATTTTCTCAACATCCATCTCGAAAATCCCCGGCGTATAATCCATTGGTCCGCCGAGCAGGCGCGTAAAGGGAAGGATGGTTACATGATTCGGCTTGCTTCCGCCGAAGGCTTGATATTCGGTTCCACGGGCTGATTCGTTGCCGATAAGGTTCGGATACGTACGGCATAATCCGGTAGGACGGGTTGCTTCGTGGGCATTTACCATGATCCGATGTTCCGCCGCCTTTTGGACGGCATATAAATAGTGATTGTTCAACCATTGTCCGTAATGATGCTCTCCTCTGGGGATCATATCACCTACATAACCGCTTTTCACAGAGGTGTAGCCATTCTCATTCATAAACCGATACGCTGCTTCCATATGGCGTTCGTAATTTCGGACGGAAGAAGAAGTCTCATGGTGCATCATCATCTTGATCCCTTTGCTTTGTGCATAACGGTGCAATTCCTTCACATCATAGTCGGGATAAGGAGTCACAAAATCAAATACATAATCTTTCGAATGGCCGAACCAATCTTCCCAACCGATATTCCAACCCTCCACCAATACGGCATCAAAACCATGTTTGGCTGCAAAGTCGATATATTCTTTTACATGTGCCGTATTGGCTCCGTGGATACCGTTCGGCTTTGTTCTTGTATAATCGGTAACGCCTAACCGGACGGTGGGCAAGTCGTTCGTATAAGCCCAGGAGCTACGTCCGGTGATCATTTCCCACCAAACCCCGACATACTTCACCGGTTTGATCCAGGAGACATCTTTGAGTTTACAAGGCTCGTTTAGATTCAGTGTCAGGTTGGATGCCAGTATATCCCGCGCATCATCGCTGACAATAATCGTACGCCAGGGAGAAGTGCAAGGAGCCTGCAAATGGCCTTTATTACCTTGCGCATCCGGTGTCAACCAGGATTGGAAGACGAAATTCTTGTCATCCAGATTCAGATGCATACAAGAATAATCGATCAATGCCGCTTCGTGCAGGTTGAGGTACAGTCCTTCAGCGGTCTTCATCATTAAAGCCGTCTGTACACCTGTTTCGGAGAAAGGAGTCTGTGAAGAATTAGGAGTAATGGCTCCTTTCATCAGGCTCCGTATCTCGGATAAATGTGATGTCGTATAGTCGTATTCCTGCGTATCATAGTCGCCCGGAATCCAGAATGCGAGATGGTCTCCGGTCAGGGCAAACTGGCTGCGTTCTTCCTTGATGGTGAAATAGGTCAGGTCCTTTTGTTGAGGAAACTCATACCGGAAGCCCAATCCATCATTGAAGAGACGGAAGCGGAGGATAATTTGCCGATCGGTTTCTGTCTGGTGCAGCGTCACGGCCAGTTCGTTATAATGATTTCGGATCTGCCGGGTTTCTCCCCAAACAGGTTCCCAGGTTTCGTCGAAGGTTGTTGTTTTTGTATCCGTTACCGTGAAGCCATTATAGAGCGATGTTTTGGCATCCCTTTTTTCAGCTACAGTCCCTTCGGGCGAGAAATCCCAGAACTCTCTGGAGTCAGCTTCGGGAACCAGTTCCAGTCCCAGTGTGCTCGGTTTAATTACGTCCTTGCCTTTATAGGATAGGGTATAACTCGGCTCGCCTCCCGACTGTAGGGTAAATTTCATCGTTAAGTTCCCGTCCGGTGATTGAAGTTCTTGGGCATGAGGGCATGCAAGGAAAGAGCTCATGCCAAGTAGGATGAGCGTAAGCATTCTTTTTTTCATCGTTGATCTCTATTTTATATTGCATCTATTATTATAAAAAAGAAGGGGAAGGGGCGGTCGACTTAGATCCTCCCTCTCCTCTTTCTTTATATTGATAACTGTTCTATTTAGCGATTAAGATAATATGTTTTGAGATGTCATTGAACTTCACAAAATAGGTTCCAGCTTTTACTGTAACGTTATCGCCACCATCAAATTTTGCGAATTCGCCTTGTTTTTCAGACCAAAGACTATTGCTTCCACCAAAGCTGGCTCCCCAATCATGATTTACACGAAGTTTTAATTCGCCATCGGAAGGTATTTCAATATTCTGTCCAACCCAAATGTGTTTATCATAAGTGGATTGCGTTAAGTCAAGGTCACCTCCCCAATTATTGAATGCTCCGATAAAGGATATTTGATTATATTCTGCCGGTGTATTGTCATAAGGTTCTATGGAATAGGTGTTGTTTGATAAGTCCAGCGAGATCGTATAATATCCGTTGGCCGTGAATCCGCCGATATTACCGCTTCCTCCATCCTGACTCAGTTTGCCATCACTGGCATATCCCCATTGAACAGCCCAGTCTCCCAGGTTTTGAATGATCTTAAATTCGCTTCCCGCCTTTACATAACCGGTATACGTATAGGTCATATCATTCATATCGTTTTCGGCAAAGAGCATCATGCCCGGATCATTATTATTCCATTCGTTATCCAAGATATTACCAACGAAATAGACAGGGGTTCGTGAGCCGCTGTAAGGCGTTACCGACAGGCTGATCGTATTGGATGTCAGCTTAGGTACGCTGTCATTTACGGCTGCACGTAAGCGGACATCGATGCTGTATGTGACAGCTGGATTTGACATCCCCAGCGTGGTCATTGCATCATTCAGTTCAAAGGTCTTAATGACAATTTTTTCCCCTTGTCCTGTTGTTGCTAAAGAGGCATAGGTAGCGAAGTCACTTCCGGCTTCACTGATATCGACGGTGTAGGTTACTGCCGCACTGAACCCATAATCGGGTTGCTCACAGGTTAAAGTATCCACGACAGCTGTTGCATTCTCTGCCAATAGCGTATATGAACTGTTCGCTGTCGCGTTGAGTACAAAAGAGATCGGGCTTCCATCCGCCTTCGTTAAATTATTTATGATGGGATCTTTGTCATCTGTACAGCCGGTAATTGAAAAGACGACCAGACAAAGTAAAATGCTATTCACTATATTTTTCATAATCTTCTATACGTTTAAAAGAATTTGTACGCTGTTTTTAATATCCCGGATTCTGAATTAGATTACTATTTGCAGTAAGTTGTGCAGAAGGGATAGGATACAAGGTATAATGGCTTGAAACGGATGTCCCGTTTGCCGTATTTCCTTTCCAGTCCCAAGTGTAATTAGAAGTGAATTGATTATATCGAATCAAATCCGTACGACGTTGCGCTTCGAAATAAAACTCACGCGCTTTTTCATCCAGGATAAAATCGAGTGTTAAATCGGAAGCTGTGATTTGAGTGGCTTTTGCCCGGGTACGTAATGCGTTGATTGCCGTTAATGCTGCTTGCTTGTCGCCGTTTGCTCTGAGTGTCGCTTCGGCAAAGGTCAGGTTGGCTTCTGCTAAACGGAATAAAGGGAAGTCCATATCCGGGAACTGTTGATTCGGATCACTACCGATTGTACCGGATTTCGTTATATTCTTGAATTTAGTGATGGAATATCCTTCTGTAAATTCAGTCGGTTTTGTAATTTCAAGTGTACGGCCGGTGGTCCAGAAAGAGGCACGTTCGTCCGTCGTTTTTGATAAATCGCCATCTGTTGCAAACTTTTTAATCAAAGCGACTCTGGCGCGGTTACCTCCCCAAGCCTCTTTTGTTCCGAAGTTGGAAAGAGAACTCATGTCTCCGCTAATAAAGCTGGCTATGAAGAAAAGGCCTGACCAAGACCGGGTGTATGTTCCGTCGTAACAGATGGGTAGAATCATTTCATTTGATGTGTTATTATCTGCTTTAAACATATCCCCATAATTTGATTCAAGCGTATAGCCGGCATCCATTACTTTCTTTGCATATTCTGCGGCAGCACTCCACTGGGCCGTCCCTGTGTAAACTTCAGCATTCAAATATAACCGTGAGAGCAACATCCATACGGCTGCTTTATCGGCTCTTCCATACAAATTCTGGCGAGGCTCTTTCATGGAAGATTCAATCTCTTTCAACTCTTTCTCCACGTAGGCATACAGATCTGCCCGGACAATTCTTTCCGGAACATACGAACCGATGCCGGTTGTTTCGTCTACAAAGGTTACATTTCCATATAAATCCAATAGATAGTAATAATCTAATGCGCGAATAAAACGGACTTCGGCGCGCTGTGTCACTGTTGCTTCGTCGGTTTTATCTGCCGTATTGATCAGAAAATTATTAACTTGTGCTATTTGAATATACAAACGATTGAACATGTTAAGCACAACACCGTTCGAAGAACTGAAATTCGTGAAGTTCAACGGATAAACATCGGCATCACTGGACCAGGCACAGATGGCTTCATCGGTTGGGAGTTCATTCATGTTGAACATCATGCGCATCAAACCGGAGGCCCCTTCATCGGTATCAGCAATATCACTTTCGCCATCAGGCCCTTTATTTCCCGTGATAGCCAGACCAGCATAGATTTTTGCAAGATTGGCATTCTGATCGAAAGAGATATTTAAATTCGGATCAATCGGGTCTACATCCAAATCTCCCACGCAGGAAGTGAAACTGATACACCCTGCAAGTAAGAAGGTCCGTACGATCTGTTTTATTGAGATTGTTTTCATGACTTGTTTTATTTAAGATTAAAAATTAAGACTTATACCCACAATACCCACGATAGGGCGCGGATACACATTCCGATCAATACCGAGCGTTCCTGCATTTCCCACTTCCGGATCAAGGCCGTCATATTTAGTGATAATAAACGGATTCTGTACGGTTCCGTACACACGCCCGCCGACTACACCTAACAGTTTGTCAAAGGAATACCCCAGCGTAATATTATCACAGCGGATAAAAGATGCATTTTGCACGTAATAGTCCGAAAGAACATTCATGTTCTGGAAGTTGGTGGCAAACGCTGAAATCGGCCGGTTTGACAGATATCCTTTGTTATTAATGCTCCCTTCGCTCAGTGCTGCATTGGAAGATGCCACATTATTGTAGGTATAGTTTCCTACGTTAGCACGCAGGGAAAAGCTGAAATCCCAGTTTCTATAAATTAACTTGGATGACAATCCCATCGTTACGTCTGCGGCTGGCTTCTTATAAAAATAGCGATCATTTTCGTTGATAATGCCGTCTTTATTACGATCGACATAAAGTCCTTCAATTGGATTCTTGTTTTCATCGTAAACTTGTTCATAGACATAGAATGAGTTCGCCGGATGTCCGATGCCTTGTGCCTGAATCATCGTTCCCGTTCCACCATCGATTGTATTGACCAAGACGATTGTCGATTCATTATCCTGAGCTGTTAACTTCGTGATCTCGTTACTGTTTGATGCGATATTGAAGCCGATATCCCATTTCCAGTCTTTTGTGGAGATTGCTTTGGCATTAATAGAGAACTCAATCCCTTTGTTTTCTAACGAACCGATGTTACTTACAATACGATTTTTGAAGTTGGTCCCGGCAGGAACATCGATCACATTGATTAAATCTTTCGTTTCTCTGTAATAATAATCAATAGAAGAAGTGACTCGATTGTTTAGGAATCCAAAATCCAGTCCGGCGTTCCAGGTCGTTGTTTTCTCCCATTTCAAATTCGGATTATATCCATTCGGACGGGCAATGGATACAAATTCATCCCCGAATTGATAATAGGCCCCATCTTGGCCGGCAAAATAAGTAGCCATATAAGGATAATCTCCTTGAGAGATATCTTGTTGTCCGGTAATACCGTAACCTAAGCGTAATTTTAAATCGGAGAGCGCATCCACGTCTTTCAGAAAGGCCTCCTCTTTTATTTTCCATCCAAGTGCAACGGAGGGGAACAATCCCCAACGATTTCCTTTGGCGAAGCGGGAGGTCCCGTCATTACGAAGCGTGGCGGTCAATAAATACCGGTTCATGAATGTATAATTAGCACGCCCATAAAACGAAATTAAATAACTCTCTGTTGCAAAATCATAGGACGTTGGATTGTCACCGCTCAAGTTATTGTAAGCATTGCTTACTTCCCTATGGAAATGCTGCCAGGAATAACCACCCATGATATCGAAGCGGTGGTTCTCATTTAATTCTTTTGCATATTGCATATAAAATTCCAATAGATTGTTGTATTTCTCTATTGTTTCGGATCCGGTTCTTCCATTGTCGACATACCCTAAAGGAGATTCTTTGGGATAATAAATATCTTGCGTTCCGGTGGCTATATCCATTCCGAGGTTCAAATTTGCCCGTAAATCCGGAAGAAAATGGAACTTATAATCAAATTGGGCATTACCAACTAAGTTTTTAGAGTTAGCTGTCTCCTCTTTCTGTTTAAGCATGGCAACCGGGTTTTTCGTAGCGATAGAAATAAATTCACCGGCATTTTCCCATGCGTAATAGCCGCCGTATTTGGTATTACCATCCATTACCGGTTGGGTAGGATCAAACGCCATTGCTGCCCCAATAGCTCCCGTATCGGCAAAGCGATTGTTCGCGATCATCCCTTTTGCATTCAGAATCACATTTAAATGATTGTCTAAAAAACTGGGAGCCACATTGACGGATCCGGTATAACGTTCAAAATTAGACGTTTCAAGAATGCCATCTTGATTTGTATATCCAAAAGAGACGCGATAGGGCATAAAAGAGAGTCCACCTTTTACCGTCACATTATGATCCGTACCTACCGCTGTTCTGAATATTTCATCTTGCCAGTTTGTATTAGCTGTTCCAAGCAATTTCGCGGTATTAGAGGTTTCTCCGAAGGTCGTATTGACGAACGAGCGGTATGCATCGGCTGACATCACATCAATTGAATTATCTTTATAACTAATCGATAGATTTCCATCGTAGCTTACCTGCGGACGAGAGCCTTTCGTACCTTTTTTTGTCGTGATAAGAATCACTCCGTTGGAAGCTCTGGATCCGTAAATAGCAGTTGCGGAAGCATCTTTCAAGACCGTAAATGTTTCGATGTCATTTGGATTAATTGTACTTAACGGATTTGATACTCCTTTGATCCCTTCATTATCAATGGGTAACCCGTCAATCACATACAATGGATTATTGCTTGCGGATAGAGAAGATCCTCCACGGATACGTATGGTCGCTGCACTGCCGGGAGCACCTCCATCACTCGTTACGTTTACACCGGCTATCTTACCGGTGATCATATCCGAGGCAGTTGTTGTCAGACCGTGATTCATTTCGTCCGGCTTAATAGCCGTTACAGAACCTGTTGCATCATTTTTCTTAACCGTACCATACCCGATGACTATAACCTGCTCCAACATCTCTGCATTTTCATGGAAGGTGATATTGATTGTGGTTCGTCCGGCAATGGGGACTTCCTGTGTTTCGTAGCCAATATACGAAAATACTAAGGTTGCTGTGGGAGATACATTAATAGAGAAGCGACCGTCCATATCGGTGATCGTTCCATTGGGACTACCTTTCTCTATGACATTTGCACCGATGGTGGGTATTCCTTGGTTGTCTTTTACAATACCTTGTACCGTGATCCGGTCGTTGGTCTGGGCAAAAAGATTTAGAGAGGAAGTGAATACGCCAACCAGTAGAAATAAAATAATTTTTCTTTTAAGACTCATGGCTTAATTTGATTTTAGGTTATTTTAGAGAATAAATACACACTTTCAAAAAGAGAGTTACACACTTTCACTACAAATATAAAAGCCCCAAGAGGCAAATAGTTACCTATGTAGACAATCAAAGTAAGTCTGAAATCTTCTTTTTTGTAATTTAATATACTAATAATTAGATAATTGATTAATATGTTAATATCATAAAGAGTAAGTGTTTTGAAGAAAAAGGGTAACCGTATAAACGGAGTTTTTATTCACTGTTATTAGAGATTCAAATTGATTACTACCGGTTTTTTTGTTTTTGCAAGCATACGGAAGAACGCCCTCCATACTCCCATGGAACCGGACCAAAAACAAACAGGAACAAGACAAAACAAATAAGTAGCTCCGTGTTGTAAAATAAGTAAGAACAATAAATATATCCACTGCACCGGATGGTGATATTGAGTTTTGGCTCTTGAGTGTTTCACAGCTGTCGAACATGTGTTTCACAGCTGTCGAACACGTGTTTCACGGTTGTCAAACACATGTTTTATGGCTGTCAAACACGTGTTTTATATCCATCAAACACTCAATTGCCACCATACAAAAGGGCAAACGTATTTACCCATTTGTTAGGCGGAGTGTTCTCACTCCGTCGTGTTGGAAGCAAAGATATGAGCTCCTGCTTTGCCTATCCTTAAAAAAAGGAGAATCATTGCGAGGCGGGAGCCTCGCTTTTATCACCGACGGAAGCTGGAGCTTCCGCCGAACATAACAGGAGTTTAAATTTGCCCGTTCATACTGTTCATACTGATATTCTTTTTTGTGGAGAATGAATTCTTAAGTTTATCCTGGATTATATAGTCTTTCGTTCCGTTTTTTTTTAGTAATTTCGTTACTTCAGTGATTAAGTACGGATAGAATGAAACAACTGTGGGTCTTATTCTTCTTATTAACCTTGAGTCTTTCGATCCATGCATCGAATGGGCAGCTCGATTCCTTGCTCTCGGTATTGGATAAAACCATTCAGGAGCGTCCGATCTATGACCAGGAGACAAGGGAGCGGATCCTGCTGATTGAAAAGAGCCTGCAGCAGAATATGTCTTCCAAGCAACGCTTTAATAAGTACGGCGAGCTTTTCGGTATTTATAAATATTATCAGATGGATTCAGCGCTGCAGATCGTTAAAAAGCAGATGGAGCTTGCTCAGAGAGATAAAGATCAGCAGGAAATTTCTATTGCTACGATGAATCACGCGGAGGTGATGATGACTACCGGCATGTATAAAGAAGCCTTTGATATTCTACAATCGATTGATCACACCCATTTCAGAAATTACGAAAAGTCCACGATCTATCATCTCTATCATTCGCTCTATATTTTATTAGCCAGTTATTCGTTCAGTAAGGATGAACGGGATGCGTATAAAGCCTTGGAACTCCAATATAAGGATTCGATTCTATCCGTGATAACTCCCGATGATCTGGCCTATTACATGGTAAAAGGGATGAAACTGTTGCAAATCGGCCAGGTTGACGAAGCATTGAAACTTACCCTTGCTTGCGGAGAGAAATTCCAACTGACTAATCATGAGATCGGGATGGCAGCCTACAATCTTTCGGAAATCTATATGGAAATGGGGCAAAAAGAGCAAGCCCGGATTTATTTGGCTATTTCATCTATTGGAGATATCCGTTCGGGAGTGAAAGAGTATATCTCGCTACGTAAACTGGCGATCCGGCTCTATGAAGACGGAGATATCGAGCGAGCCTATGCTTATATTAAATGTTCGATGGAAGACGCTCTCTTTTGCAGTGCACGGATGCGGACTCTGGAAATATCCCAGATGCTGCCGATAATCAACTCGGCTTACGATCAAAAGGTAAGACAGGAAAAAGAACGTTTAAATCTGTTTATATTCCTGATTTTAGGATTGGTGCTCGTATTATTAGTCGCTATTTTCTATACCTGCAAACAGATGAAAGCATTGTCGATTGCCCGTCGGTCGTTGAAAGAGAGTAACCGGAGCCTGACAGGAATGAATGAGGATTTGAATCTTCTGAATCGGGAATTATCTGAATCCAACCGGGTCAAGGAAGAGTATATCGGGCATGTTTTCAATATGTGCTCGGTCTATATTGATAAACTGGAGGATATACGTAAGAATGTGCATCGGAAGCTGAAGGTAGGACAGATAAAAGAGGCGTTGAATATGACCGACTCTTCCTCCACACTGGCCAATGAGCTAAAAGAGTTTTATAAAAGCTTCGACACGATGTTCCTGAACTTGTATCCTAATTTCGTGGAAGAATTTAATTCACTCCTCCTTGAAAAGGAACAGATCATCCCCCGGGACGGAGAGTTGCTTAGTCCGGAATTGAGGATCTTTGCACTGGTACGTCTGGGCATCAGCGATAGTACGAAGATAGCCAGTTTCCTGCATTATTCCTCCCAGACAGTCTATAACTACCGTTTGAAGGTGCGTAATAAGGCGAAAATACCGAAGGAGGATTTTTCGGATGCGATCAAACAGATCGGCATACTCAAATATTAACATTGTTGAAGTACTTTCTTGAACTCATTCTCGAAGTTAGGGGTAAAGACGGCCTTTCCGATGTTCTCCTCAATTTCCCGGAGAGACCAGAAACGGCCGCCTTCCAGTTCGGAAGGATCAGGGGTGATCATTCCGGTATAAAGGGTTCTGAAAGAGTGAACCAATTCTTTTTCGATCGCAGACTCAAAGACATAACGGGCAAGGAAGACCGGCGTAAAGTCCGTGATACCCAGTTCTTCCCTTACTTCCCGGCGGAGCGCTTCTTCAATCGTTTCCCCGTAATCCACATGCCCTCCTACGGCAGTATCCCATTTTCCCGGTTGGATATCTTTATTCATGGCTCGCTTTTGCAGATAGAGCTCACCGGCTTCATTGAACACATGGAGGTGGACCACCGGATGTAAAAGTTTGCTGCCGCTATGGCATTCTTTCCGGGTTGCTTTGCCGATCGTATGGCCTTCAGCATCCATTAAAGGAAAATATTCTTCTTTTTGTATGATCGGTTCGTTCATAGGGATTGGATTATTTTTTCTAATTCTTCCTCGCTCAATCCTTCTCCGTAGGTGGCGTAATCGAGCCGGAACGTACATCCTTCTTTGTACTCGGAACATCCATAGGCTGTTTTGCCGCGTAAGATCGTTCCTTTCTTACACCGGGGGCAGCGCAAGGGCTTTTTTTGTTTCTTTACTCTTTTAGCCGTACCTCCGCTTTGCTTCGGTGGCTTTTTTTTCGTGTTTTCCTCCTCTATCTGTTCCTCGATCGTGATGGTTTTGGTCGATTGATCCGATAGGACATTCAGCACGATCTGACGCACTAAATCTTTTAACTCCTCAAGGAATATATTTGCCTTATACGTACCCCGCTCAATCTGGCGTAGTTTCTTCTCCCAAAGTCCGGTGAGTTCCGCACTTTTCAGCAGTTCTTCGTGGATCGTATCGATCAGTTCCACTCCGGTGGCAGTTGCATACAGGTTCTTTCGTTCCTTGCGGATATACCTTCTCTTAAATAAGGTTTCAATAATAGCGGCCCGGGTAGAGGGGCGACCGATACCGTTCTCTTTGAGTGCATCCCGCAGCTCTTCGTTATCGACTAATTTACCGGCAGTTTCCATCGCACGCAGGAGGGTTGCCTCCGTGTAGGGTTTGGGTGGCTTCGTCCACTTCTCCGACAATTCCGGTTGATGCGGCCCGCTTTCTCCTTTGACAAACTCCGGTAAGATGCCTTCTTCCTCGTTTTCTTCCGCTTCCGGGTCTTTCTGTTCCGCTCCGAAGACCACTCGCCAACCGGGCTTCAGGATCTGTTTGCCGGTCACCTTGAATTCCACCGTATCTACTTTTCCAAGTACCGTGGTCGTGGATATTTCGCAATCCGGATAAAAGGCGGCAATAAACCGGCGGGCCACCAGATCATAGACTTTCCGTTCGGGTTCGGTCAGGTTACGGGGAGCAACGCCGGTCGGGATGATCGCATGGTGATCGGTTACCTTGGCATTATCGAATATCTTTTTACTTTTCGGGATCTTCGCGGCTAAAACCGGGGTCGTCAGTTCGGCATATTCTGTCATGCCTTTGAGTGTCGCCGGGATCTTGGGGTAGATATCTTCACTAAGAAACGTAGTGTCTACCCGGGGATAGGTCGTTATCTTCTTTTCATACAGAGATTGGATCAGTTTCAATGTCTCGTTTGCCGAGAATGCGAATTTCCGGTTACATTCCACTTGCAGGGAAGTCAGGTCGAAGAGGCGGAGCGGGGCTTCTTTCCCTTTCTTCTCCGACACATCGGTGACCACAAAGTCTTTGTCCAGGACGGTAGAGAGGAACGCCTCGCCTTCTTCCTTTTTGGCGAATTTGCCTTTTGTCGCGGAGAAGCGCGTATTCCGGTAGATCGTTTTTAATTCCCAATAGGGCTCCGGTCGGAAGTTTTCGATTTCTTTCTGGCGGTTCACGATCAGTGCAAGTGTAGGGGTCTGTACCCGTCCGATGGATAAGACCTGCTTGTTCTGCCCGTACCGCAGCGTATATAGCCGGGTTGCATTCATCCCCAGGAGCCAGTCTCCGATGGCACGGGAGAGTCCAGCCTCATATAAAGATTGAAAATCCGATTGATTCTTTAGTTGTTGAAAGCCTTCCCGGATAGCCTCCTCGGTGAGCGAGGAGATCCAGAGGCGATAGACCGGGCATTTGCAGCCAGCTTTCTGCATCACCCAACGCTGGATCAGTTCTCCTTCCTGTCCTGCATCCCCGCAATTGATGACCATTTCGGCATTTTGGATCAGCGACTCGATGATCTTGAATTGTTTTTCATACGATTCGTTTTCAATCAGTTTGATGCCGAATCGCGGGGGGATCATCGGTAAGGCGCCGATGCTCCAGCGTTTCCAGTCGGCCGTGTAGTCATGCGGTTCCTTTAAGGTGCATAAATGGCCGAAAGTCCAGGAAACCTGGTATCCGTTTCCTTCGAGATATCCCTCCTTTCTCTGGGTTGCTCCGAGTATTTCGGCAATTTCGCGTGCGACGCTTGGCTTTTCAGCGATACAAACTTTCATTCACTATCGTTCCTCTGTTTCCATCTGCAAAAGTACAAAATCTATTCCGTTCCGCAATTTCAATTTATAGGTACGGCCGGGGGGCTACCGGAGTCTCTAAAAACAAAGCCGTTCCTCTCGAAAGAGAAACGGCTTATGAAACATTCTTAATTTATATAACCAGGTTAGTTAACGTTTGAATTTTTCCAGGGAAACAGCATAGGCATCCCAATCGGTAATGTTATGCTGGGCGACGCCGGACTCGACAGCGGCCTTGGCTACTGCGGTGGAAACGCGTACCAGCAAACGGGGATCAAATGGTTTCGGAAGGAAATAGCTTCGTCCGAAAGCGAGGTTGTCCAATCCGTAGGCATCCAACACGCTCTTGGGTACTTCTTCCTTTGCCAGTTCGGCCAACGCATAAACCGCAGCTGTCTTCATCTCTTCATTGATGGCGGTTGAATGGACATCCAATGCCCCGCGGAAGATATAGGGGAATCCCAATACGTTGTTGATCTGGTTCGGATAATCGGAACGGCCGGTGGCGAAGATGATGTCTTTGCGGGATTCGATCGCCTTATCATAAGCAATCTCCGGGTTCGGGTTGGCCAAGGCAAAGACGATCGGGTCAGAATTCATTGTTCTCAACATCTCTTCTGTAAGAACGTCTGCTACCGATAAACCTAAAAAGACATCAGCGCCGGCTACTGCCTCTTCCAATGTCTTTATATTGCGGGTGGTTGCAAATTCTTTTTTCGATTCGTTCAGGTCTGTACGATAGACAGACAAGACGCCTTTGCTATCGCACATCACTATATTTTCCTTTTTAGCCCCTAATCGCAGATACATTTTTGTACAGGAGGTGGAAGCGGCGCCTGCACCGTTTACTACGATTTTGATATCCTCTATTTTCTTTCCGGCGATCTCGAGCGCGTTGAGCAGACCCGCTGCGGAGATAATGGCTGTCCCATGTTGGTCGTCATGCATGACCGGAATAGGTAATTCGGCCTTCAGGCGCGTTTCGATTTCGAAACATCCCGGCGCCTTGATATCTTCCAGGTTGATACCTCCGAAGGTAGGAGCGATTGCCTTAACCACTTGGATGAACTTTTCGGGATCTTTTTCATCCACCTCAATGTCAAAAACATCGATGCCTGCGAATATCTTAAATAAAAGACCTTTTCCTTCCATTACCGGTTTCCCGGCTATGGCGCCGATATCACCCAATCCGAGCACGGCGGTACCATTCGAGATGACAGCCACCAGGTTGCCCTTCGCTGTATATTTGTATGCATCCAGAGGATTCTTTTCAATTTCCAGACAAGGCTCAGCTACGCCCGGGGAATAGGCGAGTGATAGATCGTCCTGCGTGCTGTAAGGTTTAGTGGGGATAACCTCGATTTTCCCGGGTTTCCCCTCGGCATGATACCGAAGCGCATCTTCTTTTGTTAACTTTGCCATAAATATTATTTTATTGATTCAAGTAATAGTTCATTTTTGGAAAGTGCAAATTTAGCAAAATTATTAACGGATAATCCTCTTTTTTCTCTTAATTGTAAGTAGTATTGTTCGGCCCCTTCGATTAAAAATGCTTAATGAACGTTTGGCTTGGATAAAATATTTATGCAGCTTTATCCTTATACAAAAAATAAGTTTATTCATTTTTTGTAATCCCATTGTTGTAGGAACCAGTTGACAACTATTCTTGAGATTAAGAGGGAACTAAACTTGCAGCAACATTTTTTCCGAAGCAGCGATCTGTTATCCACCGGTTCTCCAATTTTATCCTTTGGTTGTAATATAAATATATTATACGGAGGTAATATCCTTTTTCTAATTTTTATCTAAACTCTTGAGAGAGGAATCTTTATTTCAGTGCCTTGAGCAGGTGTTTCCAGATAAGGTCGATCTCCGCCTGCATATCGTTGATATGGGCAGTTGTCACGATGACGGCATCTTTCTCGGGAAGAACAATAATAAACTGTCCGTTGGCTCCGTCGGCACGGTAAGCGTTATGACGGCAACGCCAGAGCTGATAGCCATAACCTTGCATCCAGTCACTGTTTTTTTCTTTTATCTCTTTTCCGACCCAGGAAGGGGCCTGCTGGATATGCGCCCGGGTAGCCTCGTCAAACCAGGCTTCGGTAAGTAATTGTTTGTCGTTCCACTTTCCTTTCTGCAATAGGAATTGTCCCATCTTTGCCATATCTTCTGTTTTGATGTAAAGTCCCCAACCGCCGGTATTTACCCCCGAAGGGCTGGCGTCCCATTTTACCCCCGTGATGCCTAAAGGGCGGAAAAGGCGCGGATAGAGGTAATCTGTCAGTTTTTCTCCGGTAACTTTCTGCAGGATGGAAGCCAGCATATAGGTGGCCAAGCTGTTATAGACGAACCGGGTGCCCGGTTGATGCACGATCGGAGTCGCCAGAAAGCGCTTTTCCCAACTATCCGGTTCGGTCGAAGTACGGATTTCCCCCGTAGGATCGGCGTCATGGCCGACCGACATGGTCAGCAGGTCTTCGATCTCCAGTTCGGCCAGATAGGGAGAGACTTCAGCAGGCAAATCGTTAGGAAAGAAGGAAACGACTTTGTCGTTCACCTTCAGCAACCCTTCCTGAACGGCGAAGCCGATGGCTGTCGCCGTAAATGTCTTACTGACCGAATTCATGATATGAGGTTCTTTGGCCGAATGTTCGCCCAACCATTTTTCGTAAATGACTTTCCCATGGCGGAGAATCATAAGGCTGTGCAAATCCTGTCCGCTTTTCTTCACGTCGGCCAGATAATCCCGGATCTTTTGCTCCGATACCTTTTCGGCTTCAGGCGCGCTTCGCGGGAGCGCTTTCGTCAGTTCGTTGTAGCTGACCAATCCAATTCCTTTTTCGCGGATGGTCTGTTTCACCCGGTCGGAGGTGAACAGATCGGTGACGCCTTGCCGGTCTTTGGCGACCTCTTCGTATCCGATGTGGCCGACCGTACTCATTTCTTCGTTATCGAGCGCCGGATGATCCAGGAAGAGATAGCTCTTTCCGGACTGTAACTTATTCAGCATCCGAAGGAAGCTCTCTTCCTTTTCGGCCGAGGTAGCCTTCGGGCCGTCATAGCCGACAAACTCTACTTGGTAGGCATTCATCGCTTCGCTCCGGTCTACGGCCGTGAGGTTATATTCATCCGCAAGGCGGCGGACTAATTCGGAAACGTCTTTATGAAACTGAAGCGCCCCCATATGCCCGGAGAGATGGCTGATTTGCGGGATATTCTTCAATGCCAGCTCGATCTGGGCGCGAAACTCCTGTTCGACTTCCTTGAGGCTCCATTTGTTTTCAAGGACGGATAATCCCGGATAGGCTGGATTAGGCCACATCATTGGGAAAAAATAGCCATTAGAGTCCGTTAGGCTGGGAGCCTGTGTCAACGGGCGCCATTTAATGTTTTCCCATTCACTGGTAAGCGTAAGGTGAAGCCCTACATCCAAACCGGGATTTTCACGCAATAACTTGACTGCTTCGGGGAACCAGGGCGTCACAACCATCACTTCCACGGAGGTAATGATTCCGCTCCGGTAGGTTTCCATGCAAGCGATATTGCTTGCCCGGAAGGAGCCCATATCATCGGCCCGCACGATTAATCGGGGCGGATTGGCTTGGGAATAGGCTGCCAAGATAAGTAGGGAGCTTGACAAAAGCAGGCAGAGGATGGAAATTTTAAGTTTTTTCATGTGAATGGGTATTATTTGGTTATGCTGTCCAAAGGTATAAAAAATATTCAAGTTCCATGAGTAAATCCGGGACGCTTGTCTTATGTGGGGTCTGTCAAAATGGATAAAAAATCCGATTGCTCCTCATTTGTTTATCAACAGCGGAAAATAAATTATTGATCAGTATATTGATAGATAATTTATATATATGTGTAAATATATAAAGCGAAAAATTATGATTAATGGATTATGATCCAGAGAAGAAGAGGTAGATAGTCCTTCAACTCGATACGGAGAATTTTTAACGCCTGCGTAATCCGGTAGGCAATCGTTTTGGGAGAAACGCCCGTGAGCTCGGCAATTTCATTATAAGTGAGGTTCTTGAACCGATTCCATTCGAAGGCCTGGCGATACTCTTCGGGAAGGCGCCGGATGGCGTCGGAGAGGAGTTGCATCAATTCTTCCCGTTCGTAGAAGTCGGGGTCTTCAAACTGCTGCCGAAATTTTTCCCGAAATTTTTCATGGACTTCCTCTTTGATTTTCCGGTGTTCTATACGATTGAGGCATTTGTTTTTTACCATAGTGAAAAGCAGCGACTTGACCGAAAGCTCCGGAATCAACGCCTGGCGGTTTTCCCAGAGCCATAGCATGACATCCTGCACCAGTTCTTCTGACTCGACGAGCTCGACATATTGGGAGGCGAAAGCGCATAACTTGCTATAATAATGTAGATAGAAGGAGTCGAACATGGCTTCATCCCCTTCTTTCAGCAAGCGAATAGCATTAGAATTATTGACATCTATCGTACGCATCTTCGATCGATTTGTGAACAAACATAAATAAATAATTAGAAATATTCAGGAAATGAGGTAAATTTCTTTTTATTGGAAAAATAATTTACTTCCGGTTTAGTACATTTTCATCCTGAACGGTATTATATACAGAAAGCAAAGAAGAAAATGGAAAACCCGGAGAATGAAATAGTGATACGGTACCTTTCAGGAACAGCTTCTGAAGAGGAAAGGCGTGCGGTTGAGAAGTGGGCCTCCGAGTCGCCGGAGAACGAGCAGGCATTGGAGCAATTCTATTTTATCGGGCAATTGGCCGACCATTTAAAGGCCATAGACCAGATAAATGCGGAGGCATCCCTGCGCGATTTGAAGGAAAAGATTCGCCGGGAAAAGAAGTCCATTTCGATCAGGCGACGGTGGATGGCCTTACAGCGGATCGCCGCGATTTTGTTTTTGCCCGCCTTACTTTTGTCTTATTATCTTTTTACCCGGCAACAGCCGGCGGAAGCGCTTCCCCAATACATAGAAGTGCGGACGAACCCCGGCATGGTGGCGGCGGTCGATTTACCGGACGGCAGCAAAGTATGGCTGAACGCAAGCGGGTACCTCAAATATCCGACCCATTTTGCCGCCGGGCATCGGGAAGTCTATCTGGCCGGTGAAGGCTATTTCGACGTTGCGAAGAGGAAAAATCAGCCTTTTCTCGTAAAAGTGAACGAATCGTATGGAGTAGAAGTAACCGGTACCGAATTTAATGTTTCCGCCTATGGAGAAGATAGTAAAATAGTTACCACACTGGTCGAAGGTTCCGTGCAGTTAAATCTGCGTACTGCAGGCCGGAGTGAACGCTATCCGCTTCATCCCAATGAGAAAGCGGTTTTTAAGGCGGGGAAAATCTCTGTCGAGACCGTTGACCCGATCTATGAAACCGGTTGGAAAGAAGGGAAAATGTATTTCAAGAATCTCCCGATGCAGGATGTGCTTCAACGGCTTAGCCGTTATTATAATGTCCGGTTTGCAGTGAATAACCGGAAAGTCTATGAATCCATCATCACCGCCAAATTTGAGAACGAACAACTGCCGCAGGTATTGGAATATATCCAATTGGCGACCGGCATAAAATATAAAATAAGGAAACCGGAAATCAGCGGAGAGAAACTGAATGCCGTGGTAGTAGAGTTAACCAAATAAAAATCAAGTATGAATTGTAAAACCATTTTGCCTATGGGAAGGAAATAGGAAAAAAGAAAAAAATACGGAAGAATGCAGCAACATCCTTCCGTACGAAAGCCATCTGCTGCGATTGCAGCTATTAAATAACTTTAAAACACCAAATACAAAAGTATGTATAAAAAATTAACCTTAAAAAAGTTAGGGGGAAAATCGTATACTCTCTTACGAAAAATACCATTAGCCATGAGACTAAGTATTCTTTTTCTTTTTTTTAGTATCGGAATGAGTTTTGCCGGCAACACCTATGCCCAGAACAAGCTCATTTCACTGAATGTAAAGAACTCCAGTGTTGGTTCGATCTTGGAGCAGGTGGAGAAGCAAAGCGACTTTACCTTTGTCTATGACGCCCATCAAGTCAACACGGCAAGAAACGCTTCCGTTGCAGTTGAAAACAAAAATATCTATGAAGTACTCACCCAGCTATTTGATAATTCCGATATCGTCTTCACGGTTGTCAACAAAAAGATCGTTCTGAACACAAAAGAAGAACTTCCGATCGCTTTGCAACAACCGCAAACCCGTAGAATTACCGGGACTGTAACGGACGAAAAAGGCGAACCGATTATTGGTGCCAATGTCATTGTGCAAGGTACTAATATGGGGGTAATTACAGATTTAAATGGAGTATTCTCTTTAGATATACCTACCGGAAATAAACAGTTACAAATCTCTTTTATTGGTTATCTTACTCAATATTTGGATATAACCGAGGGCACTAAGTTTAGTGTTATACTAAAAGAGAGTATTAATGTATTAGATGAGATTGTCGTTGTAGGTTATGGGGCTTTAGATAAAAAGGTGATGACTAATGCTGTCACAAAAATAAAATCTGAAAATTTTACAAGTGGAACCACTTCTCCATTAATGGCAATACAAGGAAAGGTGGCCGGACTCTCCGTACAATCGACAAACGGTTCTGACCCGAATGCAAATCAAAGCATCCAATTGAGAGGAGCTAATTCCATTAATGCTGATATGGGACCGCTTATTGTGATCGATGGCGTACCTGGAGCAGAGATGGCTTTAGTTGCCAAAGAAGATATAGAATCCATAACAGTGTTGAAAGATGCTTCTGCTGCAGCAATTTATGGAACAAGAGCTTCTGGAGGTGTTATTTTGGTTACCACCAAGCGACCTCAGATCGGCAAAGCCCAAATCAATTTTGTAAGTGAGCTATCTACAGAAACTGTAAGGAAGAAGCCCGATATTCTTACGGCTGACGAGTTTCGTAGCTATGGGAAAGCAGACAGAGATACTCCGGGTGACGGAGGGTATAATTATGGAGGGTCGACAAATTGGTATGATAAGATATTACGTTCGACTCCATTGAGCCAACGCTATGTAATTAGCGCAAGCGGTGGGACAGAAAACGCTCGTGTCGGAGGAAGCGTTACGGTCAGAGATGCAAAAGGTATGGCTATAACTTCCACCAGAAAAGAGCTTAGCGGGCGATTGAATACCTATTTCAAATTTTTAGACGACCGGCTTGAATTAATCTCGAATATTAGTTATTCGGAGATAAATTCAAATCTTATCGATAATGAGATTTTTGAGAAAGCAATGACACTAAACCCGACATATCCTTTATATAGCGATCAATATGAATCGGGTTATAATATGATACTCAATCAGTCCCAATTATTTAATCCTGTGGCAGAAGTTAAATTGAAAAACAACAATCTTGAATCCACTCTTCTATTGGCAAATTCAACGTTGAAATTAAATTTGACTGATTTTTGGTCTGTATCGGCCATGGTCGCTGCCAAAAGGACTTCTGCTTACCAAGTTCAATATAGATCGGCGCAACATAGGATTTCTTTGGAAAACGGAGTAAAGGGATGGGGTTCCGAGGATTATAAAAGGTATATAGACAAGACTTTTGACCTAACCTCTAATTTAGACAAAACCTTTGGGGATCATACTATAAATGCTGTTGCCGGCTATTCCTTTCAAGAGTTTAACGGCCAGGGATTTGGCGCTGATAATCAGAATTTTTTAGTTGATTATATAGGAGTTAATAATCTTGGATCAGGATCATACCTGTCGGAAGGAAAAGCCAATATGGGATCGTTTAAAGATGTCCGGACTCGTTTGATTGCTTTTTTAGGACGTATAAATTATGCTTATAAAGACCGTTATTTGTTAACCCTTACGACACGTTATGAAGGATCTTCTAAATTCTATCAAAATAAGTGGGGGACTTTTCCGGGGATATCGGCCGGATGGCGTATTTCATCTGAAAATTTCATGGAGAATGTCAAATTTATAAACGATTTAAAGATCCGTGGTGCATATGGCGAGACCGGTAATGCAGGTTTTAGTTCTGTAAATGCTTTCCGGATGTTTAGCCTTGATTCTTGGACATATGTTAATGGACAATGGATGAGAGTCTACGGGCTACAACATAACCAAGTAAAGGACATGAAATGGGAAGTTAAGAAAGAACTTGACTTTGGTTTAGACTATGCAGTATTAAATAATAAACTGACGGGTCGTTTTGATTGGTATAATCGGAAAGTGGATAGGTTGATTTATGTTATACCTGTTGCGTCTCCTCCTAATGTTTACGGTAGTTCTCAGACGAATGCCGGGAATATGGAAAATACCGGTTTTGAATTTGAATTGAGTTGGAATGCAATAAACAAGAAGAATTTCACATATAATACAACTATTGTAGCATCTACAAATAATACTAAATTAAAAACATTGGGCATTGGCAATGCCTATGTAGACTTGCATACATTGCCTCATCCCGGATCACCCGGAACAGCTGTCCGGATACAACCCGGCACGGAAATTGGGAAATTCTTTCTATTTAAAAGTGCCGGATACGATGAGAATGGAATGGCACTGATCTATGATAAAGACGAAAATATTATCCCTTATGATAGGAGGAATCCCGAAACAGACAGGAGATATATTGGGAAATCAATTCCGAAATTAACCTTATCCTGGGGACATGACTTGCGCTATAAACAATGGGATTTAAACATTTATATGCGTAGCTGGCTTGGGTATGATGTGTTTAATGTCAATGAGATGTATTATGGCATACCTACTTCATTGAGCAATGGAAGGAATGTATTAAAAGATGCAGTCACAAAAAATGCATTTATTAGCAAGGACAACCCGCGTCTACTTACGGATGAATGGTTAGAAAACGGAAGTTTTCTCAAGGTGGATGTGATAACATTAGGTTATACTTTCAATAGGAAAATGATCAGACCATTAGCTAATGCCCGTATCTATTTGACGGGACGTGATTTGTTTACAATTACGGGTTATAAAGGATTGGATCCGGAAATAAACGTAAACGGACTTGAACCCGGATTCGAGGATGTCAATGCTTATCCAAGGACACGTACGTTTATGCTGGGAATTCAAATAGGGTTTTAATTTATTAAAAAAAGGATATTATGAAGAAAATACAGATAATAAGGAATACCATACTGATAATGATAATTTCATTTTTGAGCTCATGTACTGATTTGGAGCCTGTATGGTATGATAAAGTAACACCTGAAACATTCTATAAAACAAAGGAAGAAATCTACTCTGCCATGGGACGTCCTTTTACTCATTTTGATTGGTTTCTCGGAGATAAATGGATTTCTCAGGAATGTACTGCCGACCAGTTTGTTGTTTTGACAAAAGGAGTCAACTTCGGAGGAGATTTTGAGCGTATGCAGCATAGTGACTGGGACGCGAATTCAGGTTGGGTTACCGGCGGATGGACGGGGGCTACAATGGGCATTACTTTGTGCCTTGACGTCATCGGAGACCTTGAAAAAATAGATTATAATGCTATCGGCTTAACTGAGGCGGATCGGCAAGACCATACGAGCCAACTTAAAACGCTAATGGCTTATTTCTATATGCGAGGATTGGATTGGTATGGTGGAATGCCTATTTATAGGTCTATAGATGAGAAAGATTTGAAACCCAGGAATACGGATGAGGAAACTTTTAATTTTATTGATTCGTTGCTTACCGATGCTATACCCAAATTACCTGTTATCTCCTGGGATAACTCTCAAGGGCAAACAATCAGCAGAGGTGCGGCCGCAGCAATTAAGGCCGAGCTGTACTTTAACGCCCAATCCTATATAGGAGAAGATATGTTCACGGAATGTGCCAAGATCTGTGAAGATATTATCAATGGGGTATACGGAGAATATGAATTATCTTCTACCTGGTACGGACCTCATAGTTTTGATAACAATAAGTCGAAAGAGTTATTATGGCTGACGCCTTCCGAAAGAAATAAGTTGCAGTATAATTCTTTCTATATGTATGCGTTTCATTATCATAGTACGAGTTATATGTATTTTGGAAATGAGACGTTGGGTGGAGCGATGAATGCAACAAGTATTCAACCGTCAAGGAAACCTACGGGCGAAATATATACTGAATTTAAATTAGGAAAGGCTTATGAGAAATTCAATGATAAAGACTTGAGGAAGAAACCTTACAAATATAAGGGAAATGGCGCATATGAAGGTATGTTCATTGTCGGTGATTTCAAAACGCCTGAAGGAAATGTCATAAATGGATTTGAAGAATATAAAGACAGGCCTCTTGTTTTTGTCGATTATGTAGGGCGGATGTCACAAGTAGGATCCGCAACATACCCAACAGTCGGCAGTTTACACTCAACGGTAAAAGACGGTGAAGAGAATTCCGGAGTAAGACTTGTAAAAGTACCTATTCCTACATCATCCGATGTCAATCTAACCTGGGGAGCAGACCGGCCCATTATCAGGTTGGCTGAGATATATTATATGCTTGCTGAATGTAAATGGAGAGCCGGAGATAAAGCTTCTGCCGCCAGCCTTATTAATGCAGTACGTAAAAGAAATTTCGAGAATGAGGTTGATCCCGATCCTGTAACGGCGGCAAACCTGGATAAATATCGATTTGTTGACGAATGGGGCATCGAATTCTTAGGTGAAGGACGCCGAAGAACTGACTTGATACGGTGGGGCATGTTTGTTACTGAAAATTGGTGGGATCATAACGCCTCTAATGATAAAAGGCTGAACCGTTATCCTTTGCCGAGTAGTGCGCTTTCCGGTAATAATCTATTGGAACAGAACCCATAAATGTCTTTTTAATCATAAGGGGAAGATATTAACAGTAGAATTTATCTTCCCCTTATATTTAAAGAAGGTGTGTTGTCAAAAGTCATTCGCTTTCAATCGAAAAAATGACAGTTATGACTAAATTCAGTTATAACTATGAACGAACGCAGTCATAACTATGAATGCACGCATTCATAGTTGTGAATTTTTTACAGCATTTTCTTTTGACACAACCCCGGGAAAAGAAGTAATTTATGATAAATAGAGATTATATGAAGAAGGTATTAACAATACTTGCTCTTGGCATGACGATGATTGCATGTTCTTCCAGCCAAGACGGGTTGAAGGAGAAATTTAAATCACCTCCGAACCAATACCGTCCAATGCCATTTTGGCATTTGAACGGGCATCTAACTACCGGAAAAATAGAAAAAGAAGTGACCGAAGCTAAAACTTTATCCGGCTTTGGAGGAGTCACAGTACTTCCTGTATCACCAAGGCCTCAGCATCCGACCGGTATTCCATGTCCGGGAATGAGTCCGGCTTATTTAAGCGATGAATACTTTGAGCGCTATTCGGATATACTGCGAATATCGGAGAAGCAGGGCACTCAAGTTATCTTATATGATGATATTGATTTTCCCAGTGGATCAGTAGGAGGGCGCCTGCAAAGAGAGTATCCTGAATATACACGTAAGTTGATAAAAAAGTATGAAGTAGATATTATCGGGGAAAAGCGGATAAAGGAACAATGCCCCGATCCTAAATCTATAATCATGGCTGTATCGGCAATGAATATGAACACAAAAGAGATTGTCGATCTACAACCTTATCTGGATGAAAATAATGCAATAGACTGGAAATCTCCAAAAGGTAAATGGAAAATTATGTTTTTCATTTGTGAAATGAATACAAATGGTGTTCATGGGCCTTTGGTCGATTATATGCAGCCCGAAGCTGTGTCTAAATTGATCGAAATGACTTATGGAGAATATGATAAAAGGTACAGCCAATATTTTGGCAATGTGATAACCAAGACCTTTTTCGATGACGTCGGTTTTGTTCATCAGGAAGAGACATGGACTCCGGCCATAACCCGGATATTTGAAGAAAAATACAAAAAGAACCCGGCACTCTATTATCCGGCCTTGTATTATGACATAGGTTCCGAAACGGAAGCTGCCCGGGTCGCTTTTTATGATATCCGTTCCGAATTGATGGCAGAAGGCTATGTAAAACAAGTTTCAGAATGGGCTGCCAAAAGAAATCTTAAAAGTATGGGACATCCGCCTGAAAATTACAGTCCGAATTCGGTCGTGGCCCATGGAGATATACTTAAATATTACCGTTATGCACAGATTCCATTATTAGATGCTATTTTTTATTATGGAAGAGGTCTGAATGGATTTAAACAAGTGAGTTCAGCGGCCGACTTAGGCGATAAACCATTAGTTGGAGCGGAGTTGTGTGGTGCATTTTCCGCAGATATGGATTCCTTAGCAATGTATAGAACTACGATCGAGGCGATTGTACGAGGTGTAAATTTGGTTGTTCCTCATGGTATGTGGTATGACACGGATCCGAAGAAAGTAGCTATACCTCCGCTGATAGCTCCCGAAAATCCATTGCTTAGGGATTGCTTGCCTCGTTACAGCGCTTATGTTGGGCGGGCATGTTTGCTGTTACAGGGCGGAAAGCACGTCTCCGAAATCGCTTTATTATCACCGATAGCTTCAATACAGGGAGGCTCGTATATTAATAGGGATGCTGCGTCAGGACTGCCTGTGGCTAATTGGGTGCCGGAAGGGGTGAATCATCATCAGTTGAGTGATCTGCTTACGAACCAACTTCGTCGGGATTTTACATTCATACACCCTGAAAACTTGTGCAATGGTAAAATAACAGCAAATGGGCAAGAACTCAGATTGAATAATGCTACGAATATTCAAGATTATAAAGTTTTATTGCTTCCCGGAGGAGATATTATTTCGGCAGCTACCCTAAAAGCGATAAAGAAATATTATGACGGAGGAGGCAAAGTAATAGCAACGGCGTCTTTACCCTTCAAGTCCGCAGAATTTGGACAGGACGATATTGTGAAGAATATTATATCGGAAATGTTTGGAGTTGATGCTTCGGAAAAAATAACGGCAGATCTTTCGAAGTCGAACAGTAAAGGCGGACAGATCAAGTTTATAAAGGCAGTGACAAAAGAAAATCTAAGTGAAGCATTCAACCGGATGAATATTGTTGCAGATGTTCAATTTGACGAAGTATCTATTCCTAAACATGAGATAGGATATGTAAACTATATACATAAACAGAAAGATGGTAAAGACTATTATTATTTTACCAATACTACAGAAAAGGAGATGGATCTAACAGTTTATCTGCGAGGTGCAATTAAAAATATTGAATTATGGAACCCGCATACAGGTAATATTTCAACTGATGTGAAGGCATACAAGCATAAAAAAGATGATATTGTATTAACGGCTGTTGATATAAGAATCCCTGCGGTTTCATCTATATTTGTAATAGGAAATCGTAAATGAAAAATAATCAAATGGAAAAAGAAATGTTAAGGTGTCTTTTAGGGAGTTTATTCCTTTCCGTATTTACTGTTTGTACTGCCAACGCACAAAAAATAAATGAATTGACTCAGGCTGAAGTAAACGATGGCTGGCAACTTTTGTTCGATGGCAAAACGACAAACGGCTGGCATTCTTTTAATCGGACTGAAGTGCTAAGTCCATGGAAAGTAAAAAATGGCGAACTGAACTTTAAAATAACGAAGGAAGGTGAGCGTGGATGGGACTTAGTTACTGACGAAGAATTTGAAAACTTCGATTTGCGTTTAGAATGGAAAATAAGCAAGGGCGGTAATAGTGGCGTTTTTTTCGGTGTGAAAGAAGGAGCCGAGTATGGATGGGCTTCGAGCACAGGGATAGAAATGCAATTATTAGATAATATAGAGGGTGCAGACAGGCATGATCCTAAGCATTTGGCAGGAGCTATGTATGATTTGATAGATGCTTCACAAACGTCTAAACCCAAACCGGTAGGCCAATGGAATGAGTCCCGCATACTTAAGAAAGACGGACAGGTTACATTCTACCTTAACGGTATCGTTACCGCAAACGTTTATATGGGCGGTTGCGAATGGGCAGATCTTATTGCCAAAAGTAAATGGAATGGGTCGGATAAATATAATGGAGAAGATATAGGGAAATTTCAAAAAGGGAAAATAGCCCTTCAAGATCATTTCGACGAAGTATCGTTTCGTAACATCAAGATAAAGAAGCTTGAGGAAAAATAGGACTTCAAATGGCAAACGGAAGCGGCACTGCGAATATAAAAAGCCGCTGGTTGTCCTATGTATTATAATGTAGAACCTAAAAAACAATATGAAAAATGTGTAATTTATTATTGATGCTTTTAATGTTATGGGGAGGATGTCGCGATAATGGAAACGGTACTCCTGATTCACCGATCCCTGATCCTCCAACTCCGAGTTCGGAGATCTATTTGACCCCGCGCCAAGCAGATTCGAATCAAATAGAATTTAAGAAAGATGGGGATGGTTGGATTGTAACAACCGGCGGTTTTGATCCCTTTTTCTTTGTTGATGCATCCAAAGAGGTTAATATCAAGACACATTATATACTTTCTTTTGAAAGTTTCAATACGACAGAATCTTTGCCGCTTATTATTTTTGTTGGAAGTGCCCTGGACAACAATCATTTGATCGAAGGGTACAGGATGCCTCGTACTGAAGGATGGATCACAAATTCATATGATATATCCGTTACATTAGAATCGCCTCCTACTCCCTTCACACAGCTTCGTATCCGTTTTGGGATGTCTGCGGGTAAAACATTCAAGGTAAGAAATTTCATATTGCGTGAGCCGACTGAGCAAGAAAAAGAATCAGTTGAAAATAGGGAAAATCTGGAAAGGCAAGATCAAGAATTGACGGCCCGTTTACAAAAATATTTGTCTAAAAATTTCCAATCAAGGATAACGTCGATTCAGGCAAATCACGGTGACGGAAAAATCCTTATAAACGGACAAACAAATAGAACCGATTTCAAAAATATAGGGTTAGCTGAAATTCCCATGTGGGAAGATGCGACTAATTTGAAAAAGCCTACAACATTTATACCGCTTACATCAAGTGATATATCTGTATCGATTGATCGAATAGCAGATGATAAGCACGATCGTTTATTATCGGGATGGGCTATTGTTGAAGCCAAAGCGGATGGATATGAATTACTGTCGGCAATGCATTATATTGACGATATAACACCTCGGTCGCATTTGTCAAATATAATACCTCGTACTTTAAAAGGCATTGGAGGGTGCCCTCCCGATCATCAGGATATGATTGATTTAGGTATTGCATCCGTAACATTCAACATCTTACTGGATCAGGTTTTATATACAGAAAATGGTGCAGGACGTATCCCTTATACCTATGCAGGAAAAACTTGGTATGCAGACGTTCAGGGCGAACATTTGAAAGGTATAGACAAGGATATGAAAATCGCTCAACAGAAAAACTGGATGGTATCTGCCATTCTTCTAATTCCGGTGAACAGAAGCGGAGATAAAAAATCATGGTTAGGGCTGGCTGCTCATCCTGAGACCCAACCAAGTGCAGCATTCTCTATGCCAAATTTTACGACAAAGGAAGGTGCAGAAGCTTATGCAGCCACAATGAGTTTCTTGACCGAACGGTATAGTAATGAAACTTACGGGCGTATTCATCATTGGATTATCCATAATGAAATACAAAACGGATTTTATTGGTGTAATGCGGGGAAAAAAACAAAAGAAACATATATGAATTTATATCAGAAATCAATGCGGACAGTATATCTATTAGCACGGCAGTATGATGAGAATGCTAAAGTCCTGATATCATTAGATCATGATTGGAATCGTATAGGAGATCCTCGTGGATTTAAAGGGAAAGAGGTTCTCGAATTATTAAATAGTTTTGGGCGCAAAGAGGCTGATTTTGAATGGGGTATTGCGTATCATCCATATGCTCAGAATATAAATAATCCTCGTACATGGGAAGATACTCAGGCAACATATAGTTTCGATACACCCTATTTGACATTCAAAAATTTGGAGGTATTGGATGCCTGGACAAATCAACCAAGTGTACTCTTTAAAGGTAAGCCTCGCGAAATTCAATTTACCGAACAGGGGTTAAATTCTCCGGATTATGGCGAAAAGTCATTATGGGATCAGGCTGCCGGAATGGTTTACATCTGGGAAAAAGTAATCAGAATGAAAAATGTAACGGCATTTCAATATCATCTATGGGCAGATGCTTATGAAGAGGAGGGATTACGTTTAGGCTTGAGGAAATATTATGATGCCCAAGGCGATCCTCTCGGCAAAAAACCTATATGGGAGGTATATCGTGCTTTTGAAACTTCGGATTGGGACAATGTGAAAGAAAAATATAAATCAACGTTAGGTATTAGTAACTGGGACGAGGTCTATTATAAAGGTACTATTTATTAATAAAAAGGGTGGACATACACTGTTCATGTGATTTTGTAAATGTAAAACAACAGGACATAGGCATTTTATATCTGCCCGCAAATTTCAAAAGGAATAATATGGACGAAAATCTCTAAGGATACCTGTTCTGCCTAAATCTTCAAAAAAATATCCTACTTTTACGGATAAAAGTTGGATGGATGATGAAAATGGATAAAATAAGGGGCTGTCCGACTTTTTGGACAGTCTCTTTACATGCCTGCTATTAGTTTTACAATTTCAATCCTTAGTCCGAGAGCATTCATTATTCGATAGAATGTAGCAACACTTGGATTTATAGATCCATTCTCGATGCGCGAAATATATGATTTAGTTACATTGATTCTTTTTGCAAGTTCAGATTGCGTTACTTTAGCTTCTCGTCTTGCACCCAGTAATATCTGGCCTGTATAAAAAGCATATGCTTCTTCATCGAACTTTACTCGCTCGGGGGTCCCCGGTGTTCCAAACTCTTTATTAAGTTCTGCACTAATATCAGTCAGCATGTTGTCTTTTGTATTCATAATATTTCTCCTTTATTTTTAGAGCCTTTTCAATTTCTAATGGTGGGGTTTTTTGCGTTTTCTTTTGGAAACCGTTAAATAAAATAACTATTTGTCCATCATCAAAAATGAAAAAGATACGATAAATATTGCTATTGTATTCTATACGGAGTTCATACAGTCCGTCCCGTATAGATTTTATGAACTTTATAGGCAAACGGTCTTCTGTTTCAAGCAACGAAAGTATATATTTCACCTTTAAAACTTCCTTTTCTGTCAATGTAGCAAGAAATTCCTTATAATATCGACCGAACGCTATTACTTTTCTTTTCATAGTGCAAATATAACGAAAGTTGCAATATATTGAAACTTTTATAGATTATTTTTATTCTTCTTTCCTTTTCTTGTCTATTAGTATCCTTTCCAACATATATTTTTATGTGAATGAAATAAACGATTTAACGAAATGGAAAAAGAAAGAGTATTATTCGGGTGCAATGAATCGGGAGAGAACAGATGATGAAAGCAATTTTTAAAGCGGCCGGGAAATTTTGTTTTCGGAAAATGCACTTGCTTCTTCGGTTAAAGGGGCAACTTCAGAGCAGACTGAAAGTGACGAATGGTTTCTGTTGGTGGGTGCCAGTACTGCCGATGGGGGGAGTCGGGGAATTTATATGTATAAATTCAATGTAGGGTCCGGGAAGACGGTACTTTGATGAAATTGAATTTGTTGATAGGGTTCGAAGGTTCAGGACCGGATAAGAGCTGGCAGGATAAGCCTCATCTGCATAGTGTAAGGTATTCTCCCGACAGACGGTTTTTGTTCGCTTTCGATTTGGGGACGGATAGTCTCTATCGGCTGCATGCTACGGGAGCGACAGATGAAGGACAACCAGTTCTCTCGGAAAGTGGCTTCGGTTATGCAAAAAAATAGCGGATATTTATGCTGACAGCTGCAAAGTAATTTAATTTTTTTGTTTCTTTAGGCGCTTTAGTACCCATTTAAAATCTCTGATACAATGAAGACCTGTTTGCCGCTTTCGATATTATTTCTGTTTGTTTTTTTCTTAAAGGGTATGCCGTTTCGGAAAGAATCGCTCCGTATCAAGGAGGATCGGGTAAGTACACTAAATTGCCTCTTTGCCTCGGCAGTTGGCCGGCTATTTGGATGATGCCGACCTATTCCGTTCATGGTGGATGGCTTAAAAGCGGGGAAATTGATATTATGGAGCATGTCGGTTATATG
>NZ_LT799418.1:624028-668107 GCF_900162725.1 Parabacteroides sp. Marseille-P3160
TGCCTAAATCTTCAAAAAAATATCCTACTTTTACGGATAAAAGTTGGATGGATGATGAAAATGGATAAAATAAGGGGCTGTCCGACTTTTTGGACAGTCTCTTTACATGCCTGCTATTAGTTTTACAATTTCAATCCTTAGTCCGAGAGCATTCATTATTCGATAGAATGTAGCAACACTTGGATTTATAGATCCATTCTCGATGCGCGAAATATATGATTTAGTTACATTGATTCTTTTTGCAAGTTCAGATTGCGTTACTTTAGCTTCTCGTCTTGCACCCAGTAATATCTGGCCTGTATAAAAAGCATATGCTTCTTCATCGAACTTTACTCGCTCGGGGGTCCCCGGTGTTCCAAACTCTTTATTAAGTTCTGCACTAATATCAGTCAGCATGTTGTCTTTTGTATTCATAATATTTCTCCTTTATTTTTAGAGCCTTTTCAATTTCTAATGGTGGGGTTTTTTGCGTTTTCTTTTGGAAACCGTTAAATAAAATAACTATTTGTCCATCATCAAAAATGAAAAAGATACGATAAATATTGCTATTGTATTCTATACGGAGTTCATACAGTCCGTCCCGTATAGATTTTATGAACTTTATAGGCAAACGGTCTTCTGTTTCAAGCAACGAAAGTATATATTTCACCTTTAAAACTTCCTTTTCTGTCAATGTAGCAAGAAATTCCTTATAATATCGACCGAACGCTATTACTTTTCTTTTCATAGTGCAAATATAACGAAAGTTGCAATATATTGAAACTTTTATAGATTATTTTTATTCTTCTTTCCTTTTCTTGTCTATTAGTATCCTTTCCAACATATATTTTTATGTGAATGAAATAAACGATTTAACGAAATGGAAAAAGAAAGAGTATTATTCGGGTGCAATGAATCGGGAGAGAACAGATGATGAAAGCAATTTTTAAAGCGGCCGGGAAATTTTGTTTTCGGAAAATGCACTTGCTTCTTCGGTTAAAGGGGCAACTTCAGAGCAGACTGAAAGTGACGAATGGTTTCTGTTGGTGGGTGCCAGTACTGCCGATGGGGGGAGTCGGGGAATTTATATGTATAAATTCAATGTAGGGTCCGGGAAGACGGTACTTTGATGAAATTGAATTTGTTGATAGGGTTCGAAGGTTCAGGACCGGATAAGAGCTGGCAGGATAAGCCTCATCTGCATAGTGTAAGGTATTCTCCCGACAGACGGTTTTTGTTCGCTTTCGATTTGGGGACGGATAGTCTCTATCGGCTGCATGCTACGGGAGCGACAGATGAAGGACAACCAGTTCTCTCGGAAAGTGGCTTCGGTTATGCAAAAAAATAGCGGATATTTATGCTGACAGCTGCAAAGTAATTTAATTTTTTTGTTTCTTTAGGCGCTTTAGTACCCATTTAAAATCTCTGATACAATGAAGACCTGTTTGCCGCTTTCGATATTATTTCTGTTTGTTTTTTTCTTAAAGGGTATGCCGTTTCGGAAAGAATCGCTCCGTATCAAGGAGGATCGGGTAAGTACACTAAATTGCCTCTTTGCCTCGGCAGTTGGCCGGCTATTTGGATGATGCCGACCTATTCCGTTCATGGTGGATGGCTTAAAAGCGGGGAAATTGATATTATGGAGCATGTCGGTTATATGCCTGACAAGGTGCATTTTACCGTCCACCGGGAAAAAGGCAGCCTGGGAACTGCGATTTCCCTGTCGGATGTGACGGCTGATTTTCATGTCTATGCCCTCGAATGGTCGAAGGATAAGTTGGACTAGTATGTGGGCAACCAAAAAGTTTTTTCCCTTTCCGGCGAAGGGGAAGATTGGGGATCGTGGCCTTATAACGAATCGTTCTATCTGATCCTGAGCTTTGCCTTCGGCGGAACCTGGGGAGGTCAGCAGGGGATCGATCTTGCCTCACTTCCCCAGGAATATCTGTTGGATTATGTAAGGGTATTCCAATAATTGAATCGTTTATTCTCAAGCCGGAGAAGCTTTCAACAAAAATAATTAAATCCCTTCTTTCTTTTGTTATACAGGTTTTAGGTGAACCGGTTGTGCCATTAATAAACTGGTTTCACGATCTCCACACGCAATCCGAGGGAGAGATCCGTTTCAGTATCTTTTCATTTGCTCTGATCCGTGTAATCACGGATAGAGGTGATCCGCTTATCTATGAATTTCCGAGGCCTCCACATATAAAAACAAGAATAATCGCTAATAAATTGGCCCTGGCGAGTATAATCCCTGTCCCCTGTGAGTAAATTCATTCTCCAGGGACAGAGACTCCCTCCAAACCAAAGAGGGCTAAATCGGAAGTAGAACCCGATTTAACCCCCGCTAAGAAGCCTGTATATTAGTTAATTTCCATCATTTGCCGCTCCGTCTTCCCATCCCGGATTTTGTTCGATCTTCGGATTTTTCACCATAACCAATGAAGGGATCGGATAGAGGTATTGCTTTTCTCCCCAAACTTTCTTGTTGTCGTTTTGGGTATTCCATGTCAGGTAATAGCCTGAACCGGACTTCACTATCTGGATGTTGGACGAAGCCGGATCACTACTAACCAATACCGTTGCACAAGTTGCTTTATATTTATTCCAGTCGATCGTTGCCTTAGCCGCTTCAAGGCCGGCCGTTGTGGTGTAATAAATAACATCGGGAGTGCCGTTTCGGTCCATATCCAATGCTGTATTCACCGAAGGAATATACATCCCGGCCCAGCTCATTTTCAGCAATCCGCCGCATTTCCAACGCCTGAGATCATCAAAACGAAAACCTTCAAGGATTAACTCAACGGCCCTTTCCCGCCGGATCTCTAAAATGACAGGATCGGGAACGGAGGGAAAATAGGTAGCCTGCAAATATTGATCTACAACCGCAGGCTTTGTCGCCAGCCCTCCGGTTATTCCGGCTCTTTTGCGTAATGCCCCGACTGTTTTAGCCCAATCTTCATCCGTTAACGTATTTAATTCGGCCTTTGCTTCGGCATAATTCAGCAGTATTTCCGCATAACGAAATAAGGACAAGGCATTGGTGTTAAGTGCTTTGGTGTCTCCATTCGTCCCGTCTACACAGAGTTTGATCGGCTGGTATCCCAACCGGGCATAACCGCCGAATTCAGGTAGCGCTAGATTACCCTCTCTTTTGTAGCCCGGCGTACGGATGGTTTGTGATAACCGGTAATCCCGGTTTTGGCACTCCTGGTAAAAGTCTTCCGACTCCCAACCCGCTTTGCTCGTGTAAGGAGTTCCGTCTACCTGCAGGTACGTATTGATAAAAGGGCGGATTAAGTTCATTCGCGTTCCATAGGTCGGGGAGGTCCATTTCCAATTGGCATCATGATAGACACTCAGTTCGGCGCTGGAACATACCGCCATCAATATTTCATCGGAAAGGGGGTTGTCGGTTGTAAATAAAGCTCGGTAAGAGGTTGCAACTCCTGCCGCAGTATAGAGCTTTTTACCGGAGTTATTCATAATGTACGCTGAATTATCAACCGCTCTCTTCAGCCAGGTATCTGCCGAAGTGGCTAAGCTTAATTGATGGTATTTGCGGTAGGTACCTTCAAACAAGCTTACCCGGGCAGCCAATGCGTAAGCAACCCATTTCGTCACCATCGAAGTAGTGGCGTCCGAGGTTACGGTAATGTTATTGCAGGCAAATTGAAGGTCGGCATACACATTTTCCATTACCAGCTCGCGGGAGTCCCGCGGATTATATAATGCTTCATCATCCGAATCCAGTGGCTTGTCTATCCAAGGTACATCGCCAAATGTCTTAACCATATCGAAGTAAAAATAAGCCCGGAAAAAACGGGCAATTCCAATGTAGTTATTGCGGACTTTCTCCTCCATATTCTCGTTCGTACAGTTTGCAATAAAATAGTTGACATTTCGTAAGGCACTCCATGACCAACCGCTGCCGGTTGTCTCGCTATATGCATTCAGATTGACGTAGTTATTTATTGAATTAGTCGCTCCGTAATCGACTAATGTTGATTCCAGGTAATGAAGTTCAGTCCCTGTCGGGAGCATATTATAGAAAGAATAAACATAGGTCTGAAGCCCTTTTTCCGAACTAAAGATCGCGTCTTTCCCCACTTCGGTTATCGGCTCTTCATTCAGGTCACACGAGCCTAAGATAAAGAGCGAGAGCAAACACATGAATATATTTTTTGTTTTCATATTTGACAATTATTAAAAGGTGACAGATAAGCCGAATGAAACACTTTTCATCAAGGGATAGCTATTCCCATCTCCCATACTGTTACTGTTTAAATCAGAATCAGTCGATCCGGCAACATTCGACACGTCGTAATCTTTGGTTCGTTTATATAAAGGAGACCAGCTAGCCAGGTTTTCGCCGCTTACATAAACCTTTAGATTCTGTATTTTTGCTTTACTCACCAACTGTTTAGGGAACGTGTAGCCGAACTGCAGGTTTTTTAATCGTAAGTAGGCGATATTCTGTTTGTAACGATCCGTAGCGATGTCGTTCCATCCCAGGGCGGCATTATACGTGGAGTAGCGAGGCAGGTAAGCATTCGGATTATCTTCTGTCCAGTAATTATTTAAATGCCATTTGGGTACGTTGTTGTACGGCCGGTTGTATTGTCCCCAGAAGCTGGATTCTTTACCCGGGAACCAATCTTGCTTGCCGACGCCTTGAAAGAACGCAGAGAAGAAGAAATTGCTCCAGCTTCCACTGAAGGTCGCGCTATACATATAACGAGGTTCCGTGTTTCCCACAATTACCTTATCTCCATGATTCTCCAGCGTATTATCGCCATAATCGATCTTCCCGTTCCCATTCAGGTCGACAATCTTTAAATCTCCCGGTTTCCATTTACCATCTACACTGGATTTAAAGATCGTGTTTACATAACTTTCTGTTTCACTTTCCGACTGAAATAGGCCGTCTGTTTTATATCCCCAGACTTCACCAATCGTCATCCCTTCGTAATAATCGCTCAAGCTCATGGTTTGGTTATTATACCGGTCGATGGTCGACTGATAGTCGTGCAGGGTTCCGCGAATTTCAAAATGAAAAGGTTTGTTTGCCAAGGTGAATTGATCATTGTAGGCGAGTGAAATTTCATAGCCTTTGGTGGTCATGTCCGCATAATTGCCCTTAGGGGAAGTCGCCCCGAAGACATCCGGCAGGGTGACGCCTACCGTATACATATCCGTTGTCTTGCGTACATAATAATCACCGGTAAAACGCATTCTTCCATTTAAGAAACTTAAGTCGAGCCCGAGGTTAGAGGTCGTAGCGGTTTCCCATGTGAGAGAGTTGGGTACAACAGCGGGGGAGCTGGTGTATTTGTTTTTTGCTCCGTTTAATACGCGTCCGGAAGTATTGATACTCAGCAATTCCATAAAGCTATACGGAGGGATGTTTCCATTACCCAGTGATCCGTAAGAAACTCTCACCTTGGCATCCGATAAAATATTCCGGTCTATTTTATAGAAAGGCTCTTCTGTAATTCTCCATGCGGCCGAGACAGAAGGGAAAAAAGCATATTGTTCGTTAGAAGGGAACTTGGAGGATCCGTCATACCGTCCGTTTACTTCCAGTAAATAACGATTGTCGAATCCATAATTCAAGCGGAAGAAAGCACCAAGAATTTTCCAGTTCTGCGCGTTGGCCGAGGTTGTAATCGATTCTCCCAACGCTAAATTGATGCTTTCTGCATTTTCCAGCAAAACGCCATTACGCAAGACACTCAATTGTTTATACCGTGATGTTTCATAGTTATAGCCTATCATACCCTTTACATAATGTTTCTTGTTGAAGGTATCTTCATATTCGGCGTATAGGTTGGTCGCGGTATAGTTTGTCTTGGAATTCTCTTCCGTAAAATCATTGAAAGCAGTGCCTACATACGAAACCACATTCTCCTTATCACTATAAGGTACTTGCAATCGTTTTCTCGCTTTGTCGTATGTCTTATACCGGAACGTAAAATCACCTTTTATATGTAACTTATTATTCAGAAAGTTTGCCGCAAAGCTTGTTGTATTCTTTAAAAGTTTATTTCCCGTATCTTGTTCGTTGGTCCCGGATATAAATGCTCCGAGTGAATAGGCCCCTGACCTTGTAAAGCTGCCGTCAGGATTATATAAAGGGATCGACGGAAACGAAGCAAGTTCTATATATCGCTGTACGTTATAACTGTAGGAAGAAACAAAAGGGCTGTGGTAATCTGCATTGGAGAACTCCATATTATTATATACTTTCAACCAATCAAAGACCTGAAGAGATCCTTTTGCTCTTAGATTAAGCGATTTATAGGTGTCCGGATTATAATTGTATAGCCCGTCATAATCGTAAAACCGTCCGGAGATGAAGAAGTCCGATTTTTCGCTTCCTCCGGAAATCGTGAGATTATGATCTTGGGCGAATACCTGGTCTTTATATAATAAACCATACCAATCGGTGTTTGCGTAATAGGTGAACGAACCATTTGCATTCGTTTCTACTTCTGTTGTATTGCCTTCTGCTTTTCGCTGTTTGAATGTTTCTAACCATTGGTCGGAGTAACTTTGCATATTATTAGCCGTTGTCGGTAACGCATTGTTATAGTTTACGTAGGCTGCCCGGAAATGTTCCGCCCATGTGACTCCGTCGGTTACAAAATCGGGTGTATGAGAAGGTGCTTGCAGAGAAAAATTTCCGGTGTAATTCACATTCGTTTTTCCTTTTACCGGATTCTTCGTGTTTATTAAAATGACACCGAAAGAACCTCTCGCTCCGTATATGGCGGAAGAAGCGGCGTCTTTTAGTGCGGTTACGCTTTCGATATCGTTCGGGTTCAGCAGTGATGGATCGCCTTCCACGCCGTCGATCAAAACTAATGCGCTTCCTCCTTGGCCGATCGAGGTCGTCCCTCTGACATTATACTGGGCGGAACGTGTCGGTTTTCCATCTTCCAGTTTAAGATTCAGATTGGGAATGCTCCCCTGCAATGCCTGGGTCACATTTGCCAACGAACGATTCTCAAAAACTTCACTGCCTACCTGCTCAATCGCACCGGTCAGATTTACTTTTTTCTGCGTTCCATAACCCACTACGACAATCTCATCCAGTGTCTCGTCATCTTCCTGCAAGATGACAGACAAAACCGGTTTTACAGCTGTTTGCTGCGTTCTGTAACCGACATAGGAAAATTGGATCATGGCATTCGGATCTACTTCTTGCAGTGTGAAACCACCGTTCATATCCGTTATGCCTCTTTTGACAGATCCTTTTACAATAATGTTGACGCCAATTAAAGGCTGTCCCGACTTATCTTTTACGACACCGCGCACCTGGATCGTTTTCTTCGGGGTTTCTCCCTGGGTTGGGCTCTGTGATGCGGAAAGTGCCTTCTCTTCCCGTTTTACAATGATCTGCCGGTCTTTAACCGAATAGCTAAGGTTTGTTCCGGCGAATGCTTCGTCCAGGAGTTGTGTTACCGATTTATGGTTTAAATCAGCTCTTATCCGCTGGTTCAGATTAATATTCGAACCATGGTAGATAAAGATATACTGGCTATGCTTCTCTATATAAGAAAACAGATCCAGCAATGTTTCGGTAGTCATGCTCTCGCTTGGCTGTTCCTTTTGTATCCCATTGGATGAAATCGCTTGGGCCGCAGGCAATAAGGATAAGCATGCCAGCAAGCATAATTTTTTCAGATAATTACTCCTCTTTCGGTCGTACTTCTTCTTTTTTTTCATACTTTTGTTTAATGATTCTTTGAATTACAATTATTTAGAGAGATCTTTTACCGACCGGATAATACGGCTATATTATCCGGTCTTTTTTTGCTACGATTCTTTTCTATAGGCTATTTTGTTTTAGTTCATTTAGTTGAAAAATAAAAGTCCGAATCATCTCTTTTCAGGCAATACAAGTTCAGCGACTCTCCAATCGTGGAAAGTACGGTGCCGATATCGTCTTTTAAGTCCAGTTTACCGGAGAGAGGGATATTCGTTACTTCCGTGTCATACGAAATAGTGACTCCGTAATAACGGGAAAGCCGTTTCAGCACGGAGCCTAACAAATCTTTATTTAACAGGATCATATTGTCTTTCCAACAGATATATTTAAAGACATCCACCTTTTTCATACTCATCCCGTCGGCTGAGATAAAAGCGATGTGGTCGGGAGTGAGCTTTATCTTTTTATCTTTACGTTCTATCTCGACGCTTCCTTCCACTAAAGTAACAGCAGCTACAGCCTCCTCTTTGTAGGCGGAAATATTAAAGGTTGTCCCCAATACCCTTACGTTAAATCCGTTTGTCTGTACATAAAAAGGCCATTCGCGTTGATGGGAGACCTCCAGATAGGCTTCTCCTTCCACGGCAATTTCACGCCTTGACTTATTGAATACCGTAGGATACACCACATGACTTCCCGCGTTTACATATAATTTGGTTCCATCCGATAACGTAATATGCACCCGTCTTCCTTTGGGGACAATCAGATGATTCAAATCGTTGGATGAAACCGTAGCCGGTAAGTTTGCCGGCCTGTTAATCTGTTTTTGGTTGACTGAAAGCGTCCCGTTTTTACCATAAGTAACTGTTGATCCGTTCTGCAACGAGAATTGCTTATTGAGAGCGATCAATGAGATTTCTTTGCCCGGTCTTTCGTCTTTGGAGAATGCGCTTAGTTCGGCTAAAGCGGACTGTTCAAAAGAGGGTATAAAATGCCAGATGGATAGGGCAGTTAAAAGGGAAAAGCAAGCGGCTATAGACGAAACCAATAGGATCTTCCGGCGCAGTTGTTTTTGTTTTTGTGTATGGATAAGGTAGAGATGTTCTTCAAGCTCCCTCCAGGTATTATCAGAATCATCCGTACATGATTCGCTTACTTTTACTTTTGCTGCTAACTGCCTGGCATTCCGCTTAAATAATTCATCTTGTGAGTCTTTTTCCTTTTGAATACCCATCTCTTTCCTTTTTTATCATTAATACGATAAAAAAGGCGGAGCGTACTCATCCTGTTTTTATTTTAGGATTTTTTTGCATAACAAGATGAAACCAACTCAAACTATCTGAAAACTCAGAATAGCAAAAGTCGTTTTCAAGCCTGGCGGATCTCAATTCATCTTTTCTCTTTTTTTCAAAAAAATATTCGCGGAGCTTAATAAGAGAACGTGAAAGTAAGTTCTTACTGGATTGGTGGCCGATATTCAGTGCTTTAGCAATATCGGTGTGGCTCATTTCCATTATATAATACAAGTACAGGATTTCTTGTTGGCGGGGTAACAGTTCTAAGAAAGCACTCCTCATCTTTATCATATTGTCCGTCAACAACGATTCATCGGGAAAAAGGAGTAGCTCTTTTTCGAATAAAAGAAACTCATCTGAGGATATATGTTGTGCTTCACGTAACTGTTCCCGGCTTAACGTGTCATATAAAATATTCCTGAATGCTTTTATCAAATAACCCTTTACATAATGCGTTTCTGATAAAGATTGGTGATTGGTGATCATTTTAATAAATAAGTTTTGGATACTTTCCTTTACTAAATCCCGGTTTACCGTAAATTTACATCCATAATTATAGATCAAAGAATAATACCGTTTGTATAGTTCTTCGAACGCTTTTCGATCTCCTTTCAAACAGGATTTCCAGATATTTTCGTCTAATGATTCAAACATTTTAACTGCATATTGTACGCAGCTAAAATAAATGAAGTATATCTCAATATAACTTCATTTTTATTAATTTACGGTTACCTTTTGATGTTTTTTGCCGGGAAAGGAGGATTGGGATGCTTCGGAAAAAATAACAATAGATCTTTCGAAGTCGAACAATAAAGGCGGACAGATCATGTTTGTAAAGACAGTGACAAAAGAAATCCTAAATAAAGCGTTCAATCAAATGAATATTGTTGCAGATGTTCAATTAAAAATATTGAATTATGGAACCCACATACAGGTAATATTTCAACTGATGTGAAGACATACAGGCAGAAAAAAGATGATATTTTATTAATGGTTGTTGATGTAAGAATCCATGCGGTTTCATCTATATTTGTAATAGGAAATCATAAATGAAAAATAATCACATGAGAAAAGGTTTATTAAAGTGTCTTTTGGGTAGTTTATTCCTTTCCGTATTTACTGTTTGTACTGCCAACGCGCAAAAAATAAATGAATTGACTCAGGCTGAAGTAAACGATGGCTGGCAACTTTTGTTCGATGGGAAAAAGTAATCAGAATGAAAAATGTAACGGCATTTCAATATCATCTATGGGCAGATGCTTATGAAGAGGAGGGATTACGTTTAGGCTTGAGGAAATATTATGATACCCAAGGCGACCCTCTCGGCAAAAAACCTATATGGGAGGTATATCGTGCTTTTGAAACTTCGGATTGGGACAATGTGAAAGAAAAATATAAATCAACGTTAGGTATTAGTAACTGGGACGAGGTCTATTATAAAGGTACTATTTATTAATAAAAAGGGTGGACATACACTGTTCATGTGATTTTGTAAATGTAAAACAACAGGACATAGGCATTTTATATCTGCCCGCAAATTTCAAAAGGAATAATATGGACGAAAATCTCTAAGGATACCTGTTCTGCCTAAATCTTCAAAAAAATATCCTACTTTTACGGATAAAAGTTGGTTTGGCAATGGGAATGGATAAAACAATCGCATGGGTACGCATTTTGGGGCTACTTTTGCTTTCGGGATCTATGCTTCGTCCTTCAGTTGAAGCTGCAAATATAGAATGGACTGAAAGTGACGAATGGTTTCTTTTGGTGGGGACTGATACTTCCGGCAGTGGGAGTCGAGGAATCTATGTATATAAATTTAATGCAGGATCAGGGAAGACGGATTCGGTAAGTAGGGTGGACGTGGATGAGCCCGGCTATCTGGCGGTAAGTCCCGATGAACGTTTTGTCTATTCTGTAGGGCGGAATAAGGATAAGAGTAGCGCTGCGTTTGCTTTCGCTTTTGATAAGCGAAACGGTACACTTACCCAACTCAATTCCCAACCTACGAAAAGCGATAATCCTTGCTATATTACGGTCGATCCTTCCGGAAAGAGTGTACAGACGGCTAACTACGGAGGTGGGAGCATCTCCTCTTTTCCTGTCAGGGAGGACGGCACTTTGGGAGAATTGAATTTGTTGATGCCGTTCGAGGGTTCAGGGCCGGATAAGAGCCGACAGGATAAGCCTCATTTGCATAGCGTGAGGTATTCTCCCGACGGACGGTTTCTATTCGCCGCCGATCTGGGAACGGATAATCTCTACCGGCTGCAAGCTGTGGAGACGGCAGATGAAGAACAGCCGGCTCTTTCAGAGCGTAGCTTGACTAAATTTGCAACTCCTTCCGGTACGGGACCGCGTCATTTTGACTTTCATCCCAACGGTAAGTACTTGTATGTGCTGGGGGAGCTTTCTGGAGAAGTGGTTGTTTACGATTATAATGACGGCAATCTAACCCTGAAACAGACAATTCCCGCCGATACGATAGGGGCCCGCGGAAGCGCCGATATCCATGTGTCGCCCGACGGACGTTTCCTTTATGCCTCCAACCGACTGCAAGCGGATGGGATTGCCATCTTTTCGATCAATCAAAAAAACGGTACGCTCTCCAAAGCGGGATATCAACTTTGTGGGAAGCATCCGCGGAATTTCGTAATTTCACCGAATGGAAAGTTTCTTCTTGTGGCGAGCCGGGATGAAAACCGTATCCAATTGTTTCATATCGATCCGGAAACCGGTTTTCTGACTGATATCCAACGGGATATTTTACGAGGCAAACCTATGTGCCTGAAGTTTGCAAAATGGATGGAATAACCTTTTAAATAAAGACTTATGAATGTGAAAACCCGATTAATGACCTTGCCTCAAGGTTTGCTTATTTTATTGGCATTTATGGCGATTCTCTCTTGTTCCGCCAACGGTAAAAACCATTCTTTCAAACCGGGAGAATTATGGCCGGATAATAATGGAGTACATATCAATGCCCATGGCGGAGGAATTTTGTTTGAGAAAGGGAAATATTATTGGTTCGGCGAACATAAGACTGAGGGAGAGAAGGGAAATGTCGCCAATGTAGGCGTGCACTGTTACTCCTCGAAAGATTTATACAATTGGAAGGACGAAGGGATTGCGTTGTCCGTCGCTCCGGAAGGTTCGGGCAGCGATATAGAGAGGGGATGCATTTTGGAACGTCCTAAAGTGATTTATAACGAAAAAACGAAAAAATATGTCATGTATTTTCATCTCGAGCCGAAAGGAGCAGGGTACACGGGGGCTTTGTCCGGAATCGCGGTGAGTGATAAGGTTTGCGGCCCTTACCAATATCTTAAGGCGGTGCGACCAAATGCCGGATATTGGGCGGTGAACTATCCCGATGAATTAAAAGAGAAGTCCAGTAAAGCCGAAGGACTTCGGTTTCCCGGGGACCGTCTGCNTTTGGCAATGGGAATGGATAAAACAATCGCATGGGTACGCATTTTGGGGCTACTTTTGCTTTCGGGATCTATGCTTCGTCCTTCAGTTGAAGCTGCAAATATAGAATGGACTGAAAGTGACGAATGGTTTCTTTTGGTGGGGACTGATACTTCCGGCAGTGGGAGTCGAGGAATCTATGTATATAAATTTAATGCAGGATCAGGGAAGACGGATTCGGTAAGTAGGGTGGACGTGGATGAGCCCGGCTATCTGGCGGTAAGTCCCGATGAACGTTTTGTCTATTCTGTAGGGCGGAATAAGGATAAGAGTAGCGCTGCGTTTGCTTTCGCTTTTGATAAGCGAAACGGTACACTTACCCAACTCAATTCCCAACCTACGAAAAGCGATAATCCTTGCTATATTACGGTCGATCCTTCCGGAAAGAGTGTACAGACGGCTAACTACGGAGGTGGGAGCATCTCCTCTTTTCCTGTCAGGGAGGACGGCACTTTGGGAGAATTGAATTTGTTGATGCCGTTCGAGGGTTCAGGGCCGGATAAGAGCCGACAGGATAAGCCTCATTTGCATAGCGTGAGGTATTCTCCCGACGGACGGTTTCTATTCGCCGCCGATCTGGGAACGGATAATCTCTACCGGCTGCAAGCTGTGGAGACGGCAGATGAAGAACAGCCGGCTCTTTCAGAGCGTAGCTTGACTAAATTTGCAACTCCTTCCGGTACGGGACCGCGTCATTTTGACTTTCATCCCAACGGTAAGTACTTGTATGTGCTGGGGGAGCTTTCTGGAGAAGTGGTTGTTTACGATTATAATGACGGCAATCTAACCCTGAAACAGACAATTCCCGCCGATACGATAGGGGCCCGCGGAAGCGCCGATATCCATGTGTCGCCCGACGGACGTTTCCTTTATGCCTCCAACCGACTGCAAGCGGATGGGATTGCCATCTTTTCGATCAATCAAAAAAACGGTACGCTCTCCAAAGCGGGATATCAACTTTGTGGGAAGCATCCGCGGAATTTCGTAATTTCACCGAATGGAAAGTTTCTTCTTGTGGCGAGCCGGGATGAAAACCGTATCCAATTGTTTCATATCGATCCGGAAACCGGTTTTCTGACTGATATCCAACGGGATATTTTACGAGGCAAACCTATGTGCCTGAAGTTTGCAAAATGGATGGAATAACCTTTTAAATAAAGACTTATGAATGTGAAAACCCGATTAATGACCTTGCCTCAAGGTTTGCTTATTTTATTGGCATTTATGGCGATTCTCTCTTGTTCCGCCAACGGTAAAAACCATTCTTTCAAACCGGGAGAATTATGGCCGGATAATAATGGAGTACATATCAATGCCCATGGCGGAGGAATTTTGTTTGAGAAAGGGAAATATTATTGGTTCGGCGAACATAAGACTGAGGGAGAGAAGGGAAATGTCGCCAATGTAGGCGTGCACTGTTACTCCTCGAAAGATTTATACAATTGGAAGGACGAAGGGATTGCGTTGTCCGTCGCTCCGGAAGGTTCGGGCAGCGATATAGAGAGGGGATGCATTTTGGAACGTCCTAAAGTGATTTATAACGAAAAAACGAAAAAATATGTCATGTATTTTCATCTCGAGCCGAAAGGAGCAGGGTACACGGGGGCTTTGTCCGGAATCGCGGTGAGTGATAAGGTTTGCGGCCCTTACCAATATCTTAAGGCGGTGCGACCAAATGCCGGATATTGGGCGGTGAACTATCCCGATGAATTAAAAGAGAAGTCCAGTAAAGCCGAAGGACTTCGGTTTCCCGGGGACCGTCTGCCGGAGCATCCCGATTCGATGAATATCGTCAAACGCGATTTTGGAAAAGGACAAATGGCCCGGGATATGAATTTGTTTGTCGATGAGGACGGGACGGCTTATCATATCTATTCGTCGGAAGAAAACAGTACGCTTCATATCGCCCAACTGACGGATGACTATTTGAATTATACGGGGAAGTATGCGCGTTTTTTTATCGGACGTTTCATGGAAGCTCCCGCTCTATTTAAAAAAGACGGCAAATATTATTTGATGATGTCCGGTTGTACGGGATGGGCGCCGAACGCCGCCCGCTCCGCCGTAGCTGATTCCATCTTTGGAAAATGGAAAGAACTGGGGAATCCCTGCGTCGGCGAAGATGCCGATCTGACGTTTCATTCGCAAAGTACTTACATCCTACCCGTTCAAGGACATCCCGGTAAATTTATATATCTGGGAGACCGTTGGACACCGGAAAATGCCATTGACGGAAGGTATATCTGGTTGCCTGTCGAATTCGAGGGAAATCGATTTGTGATAAGATGGAAAGAGGAATGGAGATTGGAATAGAAATTCCGCAAAAGATAAAAAAAAACAGATTGATATGAAAATAGTCAGATGGGGAATTATAGGTTGCGGAGATGTTTGCGAAGTAAAAAGCGGCCCCGCCTTTTACAAGACGGCATACTCCGAATTGATCGCCGTCATGCGACGCGATGGCAAGAAAGCCGAAGATTTTGCGAAACGACATCATGTGAAGAAATGGTATACGGATGCAGAGCGTTTGATCAATGACGATGAGGTGGATATTGTATATATTGCCACTCCCCCCAATACCCATAAACAGTATGCGATAGAAGCCATGAGAGCGGGTAAGCCCATTTATGTCGAGAAGCCTATCACCATGAACTACGAAGAATACCTCGAACTACTTCAAGTCTCGAAAGAGACGGGGCAGCGATTGTTTCCTGCCTTTTATCGCAGGGGACTTCCTTATTTTCAAAAAGTCAAGGAAATCATAGACAGCCGGGTTCTCGGTGAACTGTTGACGGTCGAGGTCCGCCACTATCGCTCGCCGGATGCCTCCGACCTCAGCGCCGAGACGCAAACCTGGCGTGTGAAGAAGGAGATCGCCGGAGAAGGCTATTTCTTCGATCTCGCTCCCCATTCCTTGGATATCCTGGATTTTCTACTTGGTGATATTGAAGAGGTAAAATCTTTTGCGACCAACCGGGGGAAGTTGTATGAGGTAAAAGATACTTTTTCGACAGTCTTATTATTCAAGTCGGGCATAACGGGTAGTATGCAGTATTGCTTTGTCTCTCCGAAAACCGCAGAGGAAGAATCGGTTCAGATTATAGGTACCAAGGGGAATATCCGGTTCGGCATTTTCTCATTCGATCCGATCCGGGTGGCAGTTGATGGCGTCGATCCGGTTTCATACGACTTTCCCAAGCCTCTGCATGTTCAGCAACCCCTGATCGAAACGATTGTAAACGAACTGACGGGAACCGGTCTCTGCCCTTCCACGGCCGAGAGCGGCGCCCGAACTACCCGGATTTTAGATCTTATTGTCCGGCAAGGCCGATAAAAATTTCGAGCGGATTTGGAGTGCAACTACAAATTTGCATAGAGATAGCGATTTGTTTTTAAATAAGGGATGAACGATTGCGTTCTATTGCTGTAACGATTGAATGATCTCTTCGATATGTCTCAGGATGTCATCCCGTCCGGTGCCTTTTTCGGCGGAGGAGAGCAGGATCGGGGGCAGTTCCTCCCATTTCTCTAATAGGATATTCTTGAATTTTTCTACATTTTCGGCGACTTTCCCCCGGCTGAGTTTATCGATCTTGGTGAAGATGATAGAAAAGGGAATCCCATTTTCTCCTAACCATTCGATAAACTCCAAATCGATTTTCTGGGGCTCCAGGCGTGAGTCGACCAGAACGAAAAGATTGGTCATCTGCTCCCGCTCGAGGATATAGTCTTCAATAATTTTGCGCAGTTTTTCACGTCCTTCCTTGCCCCGTTTGGCATAGCCGTAGCCGGGAAGGTCTACGAGATACCACTCGTCGTTGATCAGGAAATGGTTGATCAAAAGAGTCTTGCCCGGCGTTTGCGAGGTCATGGCCAACTTCTTGCGGTTGGTCAGCATATTGATCAAAGAAGACTTTCCCACATTGGAGCGTCCGATAAAAGCGAACTCGAACCGATTGCCCGGAGGGCATTTCCTTATATCGGTATTACTTATTTCAAATACTGCATTCTTTATTTCCATCGGAGGTTATTTTTCCATGATTAATAGAGGCAAGCCATAAACCCGCGAAGGTGATGGAGCCGTTCAACATTAGCATCTCGTATCCGAACCGGTAGCCGGCCGCTTCTTTCACAATTGTCTCGATAAGATAGCAGAGGATAGGAGAGGCGATACAAATATAGGGAACAAATTTGTCACGCGGAAATCTTTTGGTAAATAAGCCGAAAGCAAACAGTCCGAGCAAGGGCCCGTAGGTGTAGGAGACCAGCCGGTAAATAGCATCCAGCAGGCTTTGGTTGTTGAATGCCTTAAAGAGCAGGATGATGACGATGAAAAGGGCGGAGATCAATGCATGGATTTTGATCCGTAGGCGCCGGGCTTTGGCGGTTTCCTGCTTTTCAATGCCGAGAATGTCGATGCAGAAGGAGGTCGTGAGGGCTGTGAGAGCCGAATCGGCGCTATTGAAGGCCGCAGCAATGATGCCGATGGTGAAGAAGACCAGGATCGTATTACCCAACAGCCCGGATGTGACGAACATCGGAAGGATATCGTCGTTTGCGGCCGGAAGCGTAACCTGCTGTTGGGCTGCAAAGGCGAGCAGGAGGATGCCGAGGAAGAAGAAGAGCAGATTGAAAGGGATGAAGGCAACTCCATAGGAATACATGTTTTTCTTCGCCTCTTTCAGGTTCCGGCAGGAGAGATTTTTCTGCATTAAATCCTGATCCAGCCCGGTCATGACGATAACGATGAAGATACCGCTAAGAAACTGCTTGGCGAAATGCTGCGTACTTCCCCAGTCATTAAATTCGAAGATCCGGCAATGGGGGCTAGAGGTGATGGTTTGCATCATACCTCCGAAATCCAGTCCCATGTGTTCTTTCACCTGCCAGATCATGACCAGGAGTACCGATACCAGGCAGATTGTCTGTAAAGTATCCGTCCAGATCAGCGTCTGGATACCGCTCCGGTAGGTGTATAGCCAGACGAAAAGCACGCAAAGCGCCGTCGTGGCGGCAAACGGGATATGCCAGGCATTGAAAATATATGTTTGTAGGATCTGTACGACCAGATAGAGCTTCGCTGCGGAACCGACTGTTTTGGAGAGTAGGAAGAACGAAGCGCCGGTCTTATAGCTCCTCTCCCCGATGCGTTGCTGAAGATAGGTATAGATAGAGGTCAGTCTTAGGCGGTAATAAAGAGGAAGCAGCACTTTTGCCACAACAATATAGCCGATTACGAAACCGAATACCGCCTGCATATACGTCATATCCGTACTACGGACCATGCCGGGGACAGAAACGACACTGACTCCGGAGACCGATGTCCCCACCATGCCGATGGCGACGACATACCAAGGTGACGTCCGGTTGCCGAGAAAAAACGAGGCGTTTCCCGAACTGCTTCGCCCGGCAATCCGGGAAATAAGCATCAACACTCCGAAGTAAGCCGCAATGATAAGTAGGATCAGATAGCCGTTCATCGCTGTTTTTGTTATAAACAGCGACAAAGGTAGTAATTTTTCACACCTTCAAAGCTGCCAGGTTTCGAATGGGCCCCGTCTGGCGTATCGTCTATGTCCATGCTTCATCGTTCTTGGTGTCAGGAAGGGGATTAGAAAGCAACGGAAAGCTCCGCTCCGAACTGTGCCGGCTTTCCTTTCTGTATGAAAGGATTGCCGAATGATTCGAAATAGAAGGCGGCATAATCGGTATTGGTCAGATTACGCCCCCAAAGATCTAGCCGCAGTTTTCCTTTCCGCACTCCGATCTTAGCGTTCAGTGTTCCGTAATAGGATTGGGAGATCGTGTTTTGCTCTGTCCAGAAGATCTTTCCGGCGCCGTTGTATTGCTGGGAGATCGTGAACTGGTCGATCCATGCATCCCGGAACAATTTGGTATATTGCAAGCCGAGGCTGAAAGTGTGTCGGGGGGCGTAAGGGATAAAGCGCCCTTTGAAGTCTTCCTTCCCGTTGTTGTAATTCCGGAACGTGGCGTGTGTATAGCCATAATTCACATCAGCGGACAGTTCATCGGAGATTAAAGTACGCAAGGTAAATTCCGTACCGTAGCTTTCCGCCTTTCCGGCATTGGCCAGGATCCGTCCGTTGCCGCTGTTTACGAAGCGGGTAATCTGTAAATCCTTTACATCCATATAGAAGAAAGTCAATTCCGCCTGCATCCGGTTTTCCATCAGTTCGCTCCGGGTGCCCAGTTCATAGTTCCAACTGGTTTCGGGTTTGTAGGAGATAATTTCCTGTGCTGAGGGCGGCTCGGGAACTGCGGTTCCGATCATCTTCTCAAAAGCTTTCATCATATCGTATTGCATACGGCCCTGCATCAAGTCGGCGGACATCTGGACGTTGTATCCTCCCGCCTTATAGCCTTTGGAGGCGGAAAGGTAAGTGAATGTACGGGGGGTACATTCGTATTTCAGGGAAACCTTGGGAAGTATCTGCCAGAAGTCCTGCGAAAGCCGCTCGTTCATTGCCGACGCTTCGTACATCTGGCTGATATCCATTTCCCTACCAGTCGTAATGAAGATTGCTTTCATATTCATCTTTGCCTCCGAATCGTAATTCATCTTCTGCTTTTCATAATCGGCTCGGATTCCGGCCGTCAGCGAAAGTCTTTCGGTGAAAAGGTTGTCATAGGTCGATTGGTGGAATAGTGCCACGCCATAGGAAGGGGTCGCGAAGTTTCCGGGGATATACAGTTCCTTATCCGTAATCTGCAGTCGTACCGGCATTTGGGGATAAGCTTCATTCAGCCGGTCAAATACGGGTTGAAGTACTTTTTCGACGCCATCTTCCTTGAATGTAACCGGCCCTTCGATGTGTAGGTCGTCATAAAATCCGTAAGCCCCGAAAGACCATTTATAATTCCTTTCCGCATGACTTTTGATAGTGACTTCCTCGCTGTAAGCATTCTGCCGCTGCTTTTGGTGCAGGATAAAGATAGAGAGTGGAGAAAAGTCTTGATCCATCTTCATTTTGTCTTTCATAAACTGATAGCCGGTCGTACTGGTCAGCGTGAAAGGCTCGGCCTTATACTCCAATTGGAAGTGGTTGCCGATCATCAGGCGCCGATAGGAGGAGGGATCGTTTATTTGGATCGGGGCAATCTGCCCGGTTTCGAGGTTATACAAGCCATAAGGGAAGGCGCCCTGGTCGGTATAATCCGCTTGAAGCGAATAGGAGGCGCTGAAACTGGAGGTAGGGCGTAAGCTGAGTTTCAGACGTCCTCCGGCCGATTCCTCCGAATCGATGCGTTCATCTTCTTTCCCTTCGGTCCAATTCTTGAAAAATCCGTTTTGGCGGTTATAGTAGGCACTGGCCAAAAAGGCGGCCGTTTGGCTGATCTTGCCGAAGTGAGAGGCCTTGATCTTCCATTGCCCCTGGTTTCCTCCGGAAACGGACGCTTTGGTTCCCTGGTATTCAAAAGGGGAAAGAGTTTGTATGTTTACGATTCCGCCCATCGCATTCCTTCCGTAAAGCGTACCCTGGGGGCCGCGAAGGACTTCAATGTACTTGATATCGGTCAGTTCGAAGTCGAAAGTGCTTTTGTCCAGATAGGGGACGTTGTCAACGTAGAGACCGACGGATTGGCCACTGCTCCGGGCGCCGATGCCGCGGATATAAACCGCCGAAGTCAGCTTGGCCCCATAATCCGGAATATAAAAGTTGGGGATGAAAGAACTGAGGTCTTTCAAAGCCGAGATATGCCTTTCCGAGATGATCTGGGACGAAAGGAAGGAGACGGAACCGGGTAAAGTCTGCAGCTTATTGGTCTCTTTGGGAGAGAAAACGACTAATACCTCGCTTAAAGAGTAAGTCTTGATTGAGTCGTTCGGTGTATTGTTTTCTGCATGGAGAAAGGTGAAGTGGAATAGAACACTTAAACAGAGAAATAGAGAAAATAGATTTTTCGTTTTCATGAGATTTATTGGCTTATACTATTACAAAGGAACGTATAAGCCATTGAGAGGGCAATCGCTATATATAGTGATTTTTTACAACTCTATCTCGTCGCCTGAAATCAGGCCGTTCATGATGGCGTAAAAGGTCAGTCCGGGTACTGTTTTAATGCCCAGCTTGGAGGTGATGTTCTTACGATGGGTCAGGACGGTGTTCAGGCTGATATTCAGTTTATCCGCAATTTCCTTGTTGGTAATTCCTTTGACAATAAGTTGAAGGACATCTATTTCACGGGAAGAAAGTTCCCTGTTCCCTTCATTGGGAGTGTGATTGATTGTGGAGGCGAACAGATGCTGAAGCTGTTCCAGAATCACTTCCTGTGAAGCCTTCAGCGGTAAAGAATGGAATCCCTGCCCCGGCGGAGGGAGAGCGGAGCTGCTATCGTTCAGTAAAAGAATTGTTTTGTTTCGCTTGGGAAGGAAGTAGTCGGCATTACAAATAAAGATATCGGGCTGGGTAAAATAGAAGTCGAACGAATCTTCCTCTACTTTGCAGAAGTCGTCGAATCCGGGAAAAGCGGTGATCTCTATCGGGGAGAAATAATCCAGCAACAAGCAACGGAGCCCGATTCTTTGCAGGGTGTCAGATAGAATGATGGCTATATTTTTATACCGGTGAGTCATTTTATTCAGCTATGCTCCATTCCCCAAACAATCGGCTCCAGTATCCGGTAGCGTATGCGGTTGTGCTGGCGGATATCTTTTTCAAGGGTATTGATGCTTACAATAACGGCGTAGCATAGATTTTCATCATATTCGCCTGTCAGGTGCTTAATCATGATGCTTTTCAAGTCTGCCAATAGCGCTTCTATCGGATCTTCCGTTTTGCCTTCCTCTTCTTTGTGGAAAACCGGAAGGGTTATATCTTTCAATTTTTCGCTTAACGAAAGGCAATAGGGAAACCAGATCTTTTCGTCTTTCGCGATGCGTTTCAACAATTCGTCTTTGAAGGAGTAAAAGAACTTGCGGATCACCTTCAGCGAACTGTTTTCAGGCGTACTCATCGAAATGAAATAATTCAGATGGCGCTCTATGTTGGGCAGTTGGGAACGTTGGTAATAGTGATTGGTTTGGGTCAGGTAATCGACAAGGAGAGAGGTGTGGAAACTCTGCAATTTCTTTTCCGGAAAATAATCTTCATTTAGAAAGGTGTTGATCATGGTCAAAAAGAAATCCGGATCCAATGCCTGTTTCTCACAGATAAACTGAACCGACTTGTCTCCGAGGCCCAACCGGATTCCGAAGCGGTTAATGACAGGAATGAGTGAGGGATGTTCTTCCACCACCTCACTCAATTGCATTTTCGGATAGACTAACGACATCTCAGGCTTCTTTCCATTGCTTGCGCAATAATTCGACAGCTGCAGGAACAACTACCTTCCGGTCGCCTTGGCATCCGCACTCAAAACTTACATATTTATCGTAACCGATCATTTTCAGTCCCTTGAATCCGGTAACGTAATTATCCGCTTCGCCGTCTTCGCCCGGCATGCTACGCCGCTTGCGGCTGGCGATATGTACGTGTTGCAGGTATTCTTTTCCGGCGGAGAGGAAGGCTCCCATATCGTTAGTTTCTTCCCACGTCATATGCCAGAAGTCACCCATGCATTTTACGCCCGGATTATTGATATCCCTGCAGATGGAAGCTGCATCGGCTACCTGGCGCAAATAAAAAGCCTCCTTGCGGTTCAACGGTTCGAAAATCACGGTCGTATGATGTTCCACGGCAAAGTTTCCCAATTCGTTGAACTGTTCGCAAAGGAAATCGCGGGTTGCTTGCGTATGAGGCTTCGCAGGAACCTGGCTATTAAAGGCCGGCACAATGATAACGCCTACGGATCCGAGTTCACCGGCTGCCGCTAAGATTTCTTTCATTGTGTCGATGCATTCTTTCCGCGTTTCTTCTTTCTCAGAAAGGATAAATCCGCTAAAACCGGCACAGATGGCGCTGATTTTGATCTTGCGTCCTTTTAAAGCCTGTTGCAATTCGTTGACCCGGGCGCCTAATCCGCGTCCGCCGGGTTCGAATCCCACGATACCTAATTTCTCCATGAAGTCAAGCTTTTCGGTCAGGGATTCACCGGGTGCGATCCCTTCCTGGAACGAAAGCTTTAGTTCCAGGTCTTTGTTCTCTTTCTTAGCCGGAGCAGATGCATTTCCGGCACAAGCCGGTGCAACCGCAGCGAATGTTGCCATCGCTGCGGTACCCATTGAAGCTTTCAAAAAAGTTCTTCTATCTAAATTCATAAGTTCTTTATTTTTTATCTATCGGTTTTCCGGGCACCGGAACCACAAAGGAGCTCATATCCATCTTTCCTAAGTTCAGATCTTTCGGTGTATAATCAAGCGGAGAAGCAGTCATCGCTTCCCAGGTGGATTCTGTGCCGGTATAAGCTGACTCACGCCCCATAATAGCGATCATATTAGATACGGCCGTTTCTTCCGATTGCATAATCGGTTTTTTGGAACGGATATGGGTAATCCAGTTTACATGTTCCAATGTATAAGGATCTGTTTGTTTGAAGTTTGCTTTTTCCGCTTCACCATCATATTTCCATATCACATTACCGGCCAAATCCTTAATCTCCATCGTGGCGCTATTCCAGCTTCCTTTTGTGCCCTGGATGAATTCACTTACATTATTGGTACAGCCATCTATCTGGCGGCACATGCTCTGAACATGAATTCCATTTTCCATTGTGATATCCACACTGAAATTATCGTATTGGTCACCCGTCAGACGGCGTTGACGAGAACCGAAACCAACAGCTTTTACCGGTTTCAATCCGCTGAACCAAGTGAAGACATCGATATTGTGTACGTGTTGTTCTACGATATGATCGCCTGAAAGCCATTTCCAGTTTACCCAGTCACGAATCATCCATTCGCAATCACTCCACCCGGCCTGACGTTCGCGATACCAAAGCATATTTTGATTCCAATAAACAATACCTCCGGTGATTTCACCGATCAAGCCTTCCATTACTTTCTTATAAGACTCTACATAGCTGCGTTGGTGGTGGCGCTGCGTACCGGTTACGACACAAAGCCCTTTGGCCGCCGCTTGTTTGGAAGCTGCCATAATCGTCCGGTAACCTGCCGGATCCACACAGATCGGTTTTTCCAGGAAGGCATGCTTTCCTTTTTCCACTGCGTACTGGAAATGAGAAGAGCGGAAGAAAGGAGGTGTAGCGTCGATAATCACGTCTACTCCGCTGTCGATCACCTGTTTATAGGCATCCAATCCGACAAAACGTTTGTCTTCGGGGATATCGATGTTTTTCTCGTCTTTCAGCTTTTTTGCCAATCCGTCCACTTTATCCTGGAACGTATCGCCTAAAGCGACAATAGTTACTCCTTTGGCTGCATTCAGAAAATTAAATGCTGCGCCTGAACCGCGTCCACCGCAACCGATAACGCCTGCTTTCAGTTCCTGGCCGTCGATAGCTACATCCGTAAGTTCGGGTACATAATAGCTGCCCGGTTCTTTCAACGGTTTGTTTGCGCCGCCTTTTTCTCCGCCGCCGCAAGAGGTTAACACTGATGCTGCTCCACCGGTACCAATCATACCTGCAGCACCTACTAAAGCTGAGTTCTTTAGAAAAGATCTTCTACTAATACTGTTTTCTTTTTTCATGATATAATAACAATTAGATAGTTTATTTAGCTCCTATGGAAGGATCCGGCTCGCAAATGACCCGGAATCCGATGCCGCGGATGTCGGAATACCACCAAATGCTCTTGGGTTGCTGAGGATCTGTCTTTAGCCAAGCTTCATGTTTGGTGTAATCACGTACGGCAGTGCGTACCTGCGACGCATCGGAGGTATAATTACCCCCGCGAACCACCCATTCGGTCCCTTCCGTATTTAACGGATCTTTCACCTCCGTTCCGGTCTTGGAATAGGCATCCGGACTATATTTATCCGCACAATATTCCATAACATTCCCCAGCATATTCTTTAATCCGAACGGATTCGCTTTAACTGCTGAAGGTTCCTGCGTCCGGTTTTTGCTGTTCTTATTATAAATGACATATTCTCCGATCGGTTCGGTTTTTGCGGAAAAGAACTTGCGCCAAAAACCTTCATCCGAGAAATCTTTCGGGTTGCCGGCAAAGAAATAAGGCGTTTCCGTACCTCCACGGGCTGCATATTCCCATTCCGCTTCGGTCGGCAGACGATATTTCTTTCCTGTTTTCTTTGAGAGCCATTGGCAAAAAGTTTCCGCTGCGTAATGTGTCATCGTGATGGCCGGGCGGTCTCCTCCTCCCCATCCCTGATCCGGGAAGCCGAACGGAGGGGTAGGGCCCGATATCGCATCGACATTCGGATTGCTGTTGTTGGCATAGACTTCTTCCGGGGGAGTACGTCCTTCGCTCATCGTATTGCCGTAGAATGCCCAGAACTGATCCCATGTAACTTCCACTTCCGCCATAAAGAACGGGCTGACCGTCACCTTCCGTACCGGCGCTTCATCCTCTTTATGGAAAGGCTCTTTGCTGTCGCTTCCCATCTGAAAAGTACCGCCCGGAATGGCGATCATATTGAAAGAAACGGCCGTTCCGTATATCTGTTCCGTAAAGTTCTTGAATTCGGTAACCCGGACGGTGTCTTTGAAGAACTTACTTGTATCTACCATTGTCGAAGCCGTATTGAGCCCCGGAATGCCCGTCATTTTCCCGTGGGAATAATTCGGGTTATGGTGTCCTACATCCAGGTGGCAACTGATACATTGAAGATCCAGTTTCTTTTCGTTCTCCTCATAATACAAATGCGCTGTGACTCCATCGTTGTTGATTCCTTCAGGAAACAGGTTCTGGTGGCATTCCTTGCAGGATGCGTTCGGAATGTAGCGGATGGCATGTTCCAATTCCGATTTTTGCTCCCAATCGAAATCCGCACTGTCTTTTGTCAGGTAGCCCCAAACATCTTTGATCCCCAGTTTGGCTTTCGCCGTATAATGGGCCCATGTATCGTTCTTCGGGGGCAGGTGGCAATCGACACAATGCACCTTGACTCCGCTACCGTTGTTGACATGGCTGGATAGTCTCCAACTGTCTTCGGCATGGGGATGGACATGGCACATCATGCAGGATTTATCTGTAGAAAAATAGACGGACGTTTGATATACGGCAGCCACAAGAATGATGCCTATAAACACGCCTAAGAATAGAAGGAATGATTTGCGTTTGTAGAAGCGCTTTTTTTCGTGAGAAGATCGGTGGTAGTTATTCATTGTTCTGACACTTACAGAAAATATAATTAATTAGTGGATTAGTAACAGGCAATAAAAATAGGATATTATTTTATTCAAAGCAGGCTTATTCTTTTTGTTTTAACAAAAATAAACAAACGGAAGGGCTCTGCCGTGAAAATTATCTTAATATTGTTTCGTTATCTTAATAAATCCCCGGTCCTTGTTTTTATTCGATCCATTTTTGCCATTTCCGTTCGTTGTCATATCCGGAAGCGACCATGGTTTCCACAAATTGCATACCTCTCACTCCATCTTCAACGGTTGGGAAGTCCAGCCATTCCGGTTTGGGTGTTTCGCCGTTTGACCGCGCTTTGACCGTCAATGCAAAATTACGATAAATATTGGCGAATGATTCGATAAAGCCTTCGGGATGTCCTCCGGGAACGCGAGTGTTCCACTTGGCGAGATCGCTTAATGCGGGAAAATTATTTCCCATGCGGATTTCTTCTGTTGGGCGGTCCAGCCATTTTGCATACAGGGTATTCGGTTCCATCTGCCGCCATTCCAGTCCTCCCTTTTCACCATAAATGCGGATCCTGATATTGTTCTCCTCGCCCGTGGCAATCTGTGTAGACATCAGTACGCCTTTCACGTCGTTCTCGTAATGCAGAAAAGCCGCTCCGTCGTCATCAATCGGCCGGCCGGGTACAAAGGCGCTCAGTTCGGCGCTCAGTTCGGTAACTTTTAATCCCAGGATATATTCGCTCAGATGCCAGGCATGGGTTCCGATATCTCCCACACAACCTGCCTTGCCGGAACGTTTCGGGTCGGTACGCCATCCGGCGTTATTTCCTCCCTGCAATTCTATCCGTTGCGAAAGCCATCCCTGGGAATATTCCACAAAGACACGCCGTATTTTACCCAGATCACCCCGGGCAACCCGCTCTTTTGCTTCTTTTACGGCGGGATAGCCTGAATAGACATGGGTCAGGGCCAGTGTCAGTCCGGTCTCCTCCACTTTCTTTTTCAGAAGTTTGGCCTCTTCCAGCGAGAAAGTCATCGGCTTATCAATAACGACATGAAATCCGTTTTCCAACGCCAGCATAGCCGGTTCGAAATGCCATTTATTTGGTGTGACGATGGTCACGAAATCCATCCGTTCCTCTTTCGGCAAAGCAATTTCGCGCTCGAACATTTCCCTATAAGATGCATAAATACGATTATCAGGCAGGTAGTAAGAACGTCCCGAACTAAGAGATATTTCCGGGTTCACACTAAAACATCCGCAAACCAATTCGATCTCATTATCCATAAAAGCGGCCCGACGATGTACAGCCCCGATAAAGGCGTCACTTCCTCCGCCGACCATTCCCATCCGTAGTTTTCTGTTTTTCATGTTAGATTTAAATAGGTTTTTAATTAAAAAGAAATCAATCCCAAAGTTAGACCTTTTTTCTTAAATGACAAAAGATTAATTAATACATTCTGCAGGGTAAAAATCAATTGAAAGGAAAAAAGTTAACTGAAATTGCAAATTGAGTGCACTCAATCTTTTCAATCGGTGCACTCAATTTTTTATTATACTATTCGGATTTAGTAGTATATCCGGGGTTTTGTATCAGTTTGTCATTCCGGTTCATTTCGTCCCGATGAATCGGGAGGAAATAGTTTTTATCCAACCATGTACGTGCTTCCTGACCCGATAATGAAATAACCGTATAGGTATAGTCCCATTTACTTTCATCGTATACATAACGTTCTTGTTTACCTACACCGGGCTTTAGAGTTGCCACAACATCAATGCCGTGCACTCCGGTGATTCCTGCCTGCTGTGGAGCAATCATCCATCGACGGATATCCCAGTAACGCTGCTCTTCATAACAAAGCTCAACACGACGCTCCCGTTGATAGATTCTGCGTAATTCACTTTGGTCATTTACCTGATCTACGGACGGAAGTCCTACCCGGTTGCGGAGAATATTCAAATACTTTTTGGCCTCGGCCAGTTCATTTAGCTCAATGCAAGCTTCGACATAATTCATAACGACTTCCGTAAACCGGATAAAAGGAAAAACAGCATTAATCTTATTTCTATGATCTCCGTCGGCCGGATTAATGTATTTTTTTAAGTAATATCCCGTATAAGTTGCGTTCCAGTTTTCACCACCGCCAGTACGTGTATCCATTCCCGGAAAATATTGATCTCTTTTTGTCTGTGCCGGATCGGTTTGATAATAGCCCGTTTGAATCATTCCGTAGGGATCTGTTACTGCATAATCGCTCGGGCGTTGGATCCATTGCATGCCGTCATACATGATATTGGCATAGAAACGCGGTTCTCTGTTTTTATACGGATGCGCCTTGTGTTCCGGATTATTCCAGTCAAATTTACTTCCATCTGCAATCAGATAATCATCTACAAATTCCTGAATGGGTGTGTTACCTCCCCATGCGTGATATCCGCTGGGCCCGTTGAAAACAGGCATTTTCGTTCCACTCTCATCTTTCGTATCAATAAAATAGCGGGAAAATATGGACTCTTCATTGTCTGAAAGGAAGAACTTCCAGATTGCTTCCGCCTTCTCTTCAACGGAAAGCCCATCTCCGCCATAAGTAGACAATGCGTGCCCCATTGGATTATCCATTAAGGCTTTTGCTGCGTTTTTTGCTGCGTTCCAACGATCTTGTCTGGTACCTTTGGTATAAAACAGTAATTCTTTATTGCCATACGAACTAAGCAGAGAAGATTTGCTTGTTGCAGTGGCTTCATCATGTAAATCGCTAGCTGCATCAGTCAATACACGTGCCTTCAAAGCTAAAACTGCCGCTAAAGTGGCTCGCCCTTTTTGGGTATTGGAGAATGTTCTGTCTTTTAAATACTCTGCCGCATTATCTATGTCTGAAAGAATCTGGTCGATGCAATCTGTGTATGAAGAGCGGGCAATTGTATAATCATCCTCTCCCAATTGAGTTAATTTCAACACCATAGGAATTCCGCCAAAAGCTCTTGTCAAGCGATGATAAAAATAGGCGCGAAGGAAATAAGCTTCTCCTTTTAATTGTATTTTATATTTTTCATCGAAAGTCGCATCGTCTATATTTTCTATAAAGTCATTGCAAGAGCGAATGTTCTTATATAGCCGTTCCCATTGGTGTCCACTTTGAGTCTTTCCAAACCATCCGAGATTTACATCCGTTACCGCCCCGGAGTTTGTTTCCCGAAACTCACGTCCGTGTGTAAATAAAGATTCGTCGCATGCCGAAGCTTGGAGTTCTTCCGTAAATCCGGCATCTTGGAAAGTAAAGTAGATATCATACATATAAGCTTCAGCCAAACTGCTTTCTTTCCACAAATCATCTGCCGTAATTTCCTTCTGCGGCTTTATGTTAAGAAAATCATCGCTGCAACTGCTTATCAACAGAGATGCCAGTAGTATATATATTATATTTAATTGTTTCATAATCTTTTATTCTTTTAGAATGTTAAAGAGACACCTACATTTATCACTTTGGATTGTGGATAATTCGTTGCGTTTGCACTCGTACTTTCCGGATCCAGATTCTTGGAAGAAGTCAATGTGAAAAGATTAAGTGCACTTACATATACTCGTGCGGAAGAGAAGAATTCACTTTGCGACACGAGATGCTTAGGTATGGAATACCCGAGTTCTATATTCTTTAATCGGATATAATCCGTATTTACCATCCAATAGGTATTATTAGCCCCCGTACCACTATCCCAATAATATTTACCGCGTGCATGAACACGTGGGTACTTATCTGTCGGATTTTCAACCGACCAGTGGTGGTCATAAATATCCTTTAGGTAATTACCTATATCTCCGGAATCTAAATAAAGTTTTGTCCAAGAATAAGCTGCTCCCTGGAATAATATGCTTAAATCAAAATTCTTCCATTGGAAAAACGAATTCAATCCAAATGTCCATCTTGGCTGATTATTCTTATCAAATCTTTTTCTATCGTCGGGTGTAATTTGTTTATCTCCATCGATGTCTTTAAATTTCATATCTCCCGGCTGTAATCCTGCATCATTAGTGATACCGTCGTAATTAGGACGGTTTGCCTTATCATTGATTTCGTCCCAATCTTTAAACACGCCGTCGAATACATAATAAAGATCCGTACTCATCGGATGCCCGGTCGATTTCTGCCATTCAGGAGAACCTGCCGCTTCATCCCAATACTTGATTGTATTTTTTGCATAGCCTCCGCTTAAGGAAAGATTGTATCTGAAATCCTTAGCAATCTCGTCACTCCAGTCCACTTTGAAATCAAATCCTGTGTTATTGACCTTACCAATGTTCTCGGCAGGAAGCGTTAGTCCGGCTGTTTGCGGGATAGAGGCATTTCGTCTCCATAATATCTTAGATCGTTTATTGAAGAAATAATCGGCTTCGAAGCTTAATCGATTATTTAATGTCTGTCCTTCAATACCGATATTATAATTATTGGCAACTTCCCATGTAATCTTATCGTTCGGAAGACGACTTACCCGAAGTCCCTTGACATCCTCATTGTCTATGATATATCCCCATTCGTAGTAATAAGTCGGTAAGTATTGGAATTCCTGAAGCCTGTCGTTAAAATACACTTGGTCATTACCCATTTGCCCCCAAGAACCACGGATTTTAAAATAGTTCATGAAGCCGATATTCTCTTTCCAGAAAGGTTCTTCCGAAATACGATATCCCAATAAAACTCCTGGGAAAAAGCCGTAACGGCTATCTTCCGGAAACATATAGGAGGCGTCATAACGCCATACAAATTCAGCCAGATACTTTTCCTGGTAGTTATATGCAAAACGTCCGAAATAATTTAAACGGGCGCGATCCCAGTTATTATTCCAGTTATCATTGCTAAGGCTACGGGCATTCTTTTCCTTGTCGCCTCCAGCATCGAAAAGCTGGATTGCTGTAGATAAGAAGTACCTGCGAAAAGCTTGAAAATAAGCATTATCAGCTTTGTCTTTTTCCGTACCTGCCAAGACCGTGATGGCATGGTCTCCAAATTTGTTGTCATAAGAAAGAATGGCGCCTAAAACCATATTAGTCTGGTCTTCGGAATGCATTGTTAAATCCGGATCGGCATGACTCGGATAACTCAGCGCTTTTTCTAATTTAGGTGTGACTCCGTCTGCTTCCATGCTGATGTTATCCCATGTATATAAGTACCAGGGTTGGAAAAAGCGTTTTTGATTTCTCAACATTTTATCGTACGAAACGGTGGCCGATAATTTTAATCCTTTGATCCATGGTTGAGTTATATCAACTTTTGCATTGGATTGGACGTAATAGCGTTTGTCCTTATCATATCCCGTTTGGTTTGTCACAGCGACAACCGGATTTCGTCCGTATTCCTGTGCCGGGCCGGGCAATCCATTTGGCCAGTAAGCCGGATCGGTTGGACGACCTCTTGCAACGAACCAAAGGATATCTCCGGCTCCACCACCGGCAGGAAAACTTCTGTTTTCTTGTCGCGCCATTAGATTTACGCTGATGTTTATGTAGTCATTTACTTTAGCATCCAGATTGGTTCGTAAGTTAAACTGTTTGTAATTATTCGCAGAATTGCGGTATAACCCGTCTTGATAGAGGTAGCCGAATGTCGTAAAGTAATTAATGTTCTCCGTACCTCCTTCTAATGTCACATTATGTTTATTCTGCGGAGACCAATCTTTGAAAGTGGCATCAAACCAGTCCGTATTCGGATACCGCCAAGGATCTGATCCATCCCGGTATTTAGCAATCTCCTCCTCAGTCTTCCAAGGAGCTGGCGGAGTAGACGGCTCGCCAGTAGCGGGATTCTTCATTGCATCATTGACAATTAATTCATTACGTAACTGCGCATACTCGGCAGCATCAGACATTTTGGGTAGCATTGTCGGACGTCCCCAACCCTGATTGAAAGAATAACTAACCTGTGGCCGATTCGCGACCCTTCCTTTTTTTGTCGTGATCAATATGACCCCATTTGCTGCACGAGCACCGTAAATAGCTGCGGAAGCATCTTTCAAAACCGACATGCTTTCGATCTCATTCGGATCCAAACGTTCCAATCCACCCGAACGGGCAGCTACTCCATCGATTACAATTAAAGGATCATTATTTCCTAATGTGTTCGAACCACGAATACGGATGGTTGCTCCGTCATATCCGGGTTCTCCGGAACGTTGCATTGTTACGACCCCGGATAGCCGTCCTCCAATGGCATTTGATAAATTTGCTACCGGCGATTTTAGCAGTTCATTTCCTTTTACGGTAGATACAGACCCTGTAACAGTTTCTTTTTTCTGCACACCGTAACCGACGACAACCACTTCTTCCAGACTTTGAGTGTTCTCTTTCATCGTTACGCGAAACTCTCTTTGTGATCCTATAGGCAATTCGATTGTATTGTAACCGACAAAGGAAAATACAATAGTGCTTTGCGAATCAGGTGCTTGTAATTTAAAGAGCCCATCTAAGTCAGATATGGTCCCAAGCGTCGTCCCTTTAATGGTAACATTTACTCCAATGAGCGGTTCTCCTCTCTCGTCCACAATCTTACCTTGTATCCCGATATTTTGTTGGGCTTTTAGTGATGAAAAGCAAAATAACAGCAACAAAGAATAAATAATAAAAAGGCAAGAGGACAGTTTTTTTCTTGTGGGTTTTGAAAAAATAGTTTTTATCATATTCTTACGATTAGATATTTAAAAATTATTAGACTAGGAAACATTATTGTGTTGATAAATAATAAATTATATCATAGGCGGCTATATTTAGAGGTTAAACAAATTTCTTTTATATATTCTTTTTCTCTTCTTTAAAAAGACTCATAAATCCAACGAATGTGATTATTATGATAATCAATGGGATTATCCAAATAGAAACCCAATTGTATCCTCCTTCGTGCGTATTAATATTAACGACATTGCCGGCAATCAGCGTCCCGAGATATTTCCCGACGCCATACGTGGCAAAGGCAATCAATCCCTGTGCCGAGTTTCGCAGATAGTTAGGTGCTCTCTCGTCTACATAAAGCTGTCCTGCGACAAAAAAGAAGGTGAAACAGAATCCGTGTATAGGTAATGCCATATAGACAAGAGGTTTTATGCCGGTTAATGCTCCTAACGTGAAAAGCCCGTAAAGCATGAACCAGGCGAAGATCGCCACGCCGATACTTCCTTTATAATGTAGTTTGGAAAAGAAGAACGGGAACGTGAAGAGGAATATAATTTCTGCCACCTGCCCCGTGCTCATCGCTGCTGCCGCATTCGTATAACCTGAAGTGTTCAAAAACAGATTCGTAAAAGAGTCATAGAATGCAAGCGGAATACATGCCATGGCCGAAAACAAAAGCAATAAGGAAAAGGAGCGTTCCTTCATCAAACTTAAGGCATCCAGTCCCAGCATTTTCCCAATGGAAACTTTATCCTTTATCTTTTCCGGAGCTTTATACGGAAGGAATAAAGCAAATATTCCGCCGATCGCCGACATAATGCCTCCAATGACAAAGGGTTGGGGCAGATGCTCTATTTTTAGTGCGCTGACTAATATTCCTGAAATAATCCAACCGATAGAGCCTAACAGGCGTATACGGGAAAATTCTTTTCCGGGATCTTTCAGATTGGCGAAAGAAATAGAGTTTGTCAATGCCATTGTGGGCATGAAACAAATTGTGTAAACAAATAAAATAGGGAAAAAGAGTGAAAAATTCTGAATCGTTGAAATCCAAAATAATAACGCGGCACCTGAAAAATTTAAAAAGGCGAGCACCCGGTTGGGTGAGAAGAAACGATCGGCAATCATTCCGATGAAAAATGGAGAGATCATGGAAGCAATTGCTGCAGTTCCATACGCCAAACCGATCTGTACTCCCGTGAATTTAAGGGTATATCCCAAATAAGTACCCATTGTGACATACCAGGATCCTTGAATGAAGTACTGGATAAACATCATGGCAGATAGCTGCACTTTTCTTTGAATGGTTTTCACTATTAGATGATTAACAAAATATCTGTTCTGGGGACTTCCCCATATAACAGTTTCTTATTCGTTTTTACAACATCTCACTTAAACTAGCATCTCCTCTTCTCTTTCAGAAGCGGAAAATGTATTAAATAGAGAGATATTTGTACAGGAGCTTTTTTGTTCTAACCGTATAAAAAGCTCCAAAGAGTGATGGCTCTGCGTTCTAAAAAGAGGTTAATTATACAGAACGGTATTCATCTTTATTATTTAAAAACTAGGTATGAATAAAGAAATTTGGTATTGGAAAACAAGGATTTTCAAAACAGATCATATCCTTTTTTACTGAAGCGTCTCCTATGTATGTGTTTCTCTGGAAAATGAAGATTATACAATTTATAAATATACGAACATCTGATAGAACTTATTCTTTATTAAGATCTACAATATAATATCAGATTTTTTTTTGAAAAATATTCTGTTTAAATATTTGCTTGGGATTAAATTCTTTTTTATTTTTACCGACGTTATAAGCAATGTTAACATATTTCCGCTTCTGAAAGAGAAGTGGCTTTTTTCTGTATAAATAATACTCTTGGGCACATAAGAAGAGTACATTTTCAGCATTTTAGAAAATATTTTAAATAGAATGAAAGTGGAGTATAATGGATAAATTCCAAAACCCCGTTGGAAGCAAAAAAAAAATGAATTATGCTGAATAAATGAGTATACTCGAATGTTCAATTGAGTATACTCAATTTTTGTATTCAATATACTCAATTGATCCATCCAGTGCACTCAATTTTGTTCACTCTAAATTTCGCATAGATTAAGGTATCTCTCGAAAATTTACCAACCGACTTTTAAGATTGATCCAGTATAACTGCTATTGGCTTAGAAACTTTACTATGGAGAAGGATATTGTGTAATAAAAAGAATTTTCTAAAACTAAAAAAGGTACTGTTAATGTACCTTTTTTAGTTTTAGAAATGATAATCAAATTAATTTCCGTACAAATAAATTTCAGCAATACTAATAAAGGGTTCTCTATTGCTGTCAGGTAAAAGTAATTTAAGATAGCGTCCCTTTAAAGTCGACTGGGAATCTGGTATTTCAATCTTTACATTATCAGCATCGCTTGGAAAAATGCCTTCCCCTATTTTTATCCATTTATTTGAATCGGGATCAGAATCCGGGCCGACGAATAATTGGGCCGTTTTGGCATCCCTGTTTCCCGGACGACGATAAATATCAACACGGCAGATCTTTTTAGAAGAAACCATATCGATTATCGCCCAATGAGGAAGCGGCGCATTTCCTCCTGAGTAGTTTGAATGCCACCAGGTATCCAGCTTTCCATCGATCAATGTATTTTTACCTCCGCCGTCGCTTGCGGTCTCATCGGAGACTTCCAAAACACTCCAATTGTTTCGATTGTATTGATAAATGGAAGGAAAGGGAACATCATATTGTGTCCACTCCACGGAAAACGTATCAATAGATTGTTCTTCCGGGATAAATAGGGAACGATATTCAAAAGAAGAACCGGCTTTTGCATTTGGACAAGTAATAACGGTTTCATCGCTTGATGCACTGATAATCTTTTGGTCTCCGTCATTCGTCAGATATCGAACTTCCGTACGTACCATTCCTTCTAAAGAGGTAAACCATGAAATCTGGCCTCCTTCATCAGTCAGTCCGACATCTCTAATGCGTCGGTTACTAATGGAATTTTGAAAGAAATCGCCATACGAATTCCCAAATCCTGTAACAAAAAGAGAGTTATGCCCAAAACTATCCGTGGTTTTAACATTAAATGTATAGGAGCCTTCCGGCAAATTCGGAATGAGTACATTCATACTGTCCAAACCTGTAGAAGGGGAGACCGGTGTAATTAATGAATCCTGTCCTGCGTTCCAATATAGATTTACGGTTTTAACGTTAGGTGAATTATACAACCAAAAATAAAACATAACCCTTCCTTTTCCAGCAACAAACAGCACGGAATCCGTCTTGGGAGCATAAATAATCTCCCCTCCTTTAATATATTCTTCATGCACATCCATAAAATTGTCGCAAGAGACAAAAGAGAAGAATGCAGAAAGAACAAAGATATAATTATATACTTTTTTCATTATCCAATATGTTTTCATGTTATTACTATTCTTTTTCCGCTTCTCCATAAACATCTATTTCTGCCGGATGAGTGAACGTTGTACCTCCCCAAGTGGATAAAATCTTAACGCGAATATATCTCATGGGAGGAGTTTCCAAAGGAAAGACAAATTCATGTCCCTCTTCTGCAGCGGTAAGATCTTCATCTGAGACTGTTCCAACAGGAAGCCCTGAAGGTTTTATGATTTCACAATCCAGTAATTTAGTCCATTCGCTCCAATCCCCGTTTTGAGAAGGTCTCTTATCAATACCATATACTTCAAATGTTTTAGGATTTCCCCAGTTATAATATTGGTCACCATAGAACCGCTGAGTCATGACAATCCGGCTTAATTTGGCCGTTACTCCTAAATCAATGGTAAAAGGCGCCGGAAGAGATGAATTCGCCGAGTGACCGAATGTTTCAGGATCATCGTCAATCAAATAATTATCCATACCTTCCCAATTCGTATAGCTTGCATCATTTCCCAATTTCATAATGGACATCTTATCCTTGGCTAATTTTTCCTCATATAAAGGAGTAACGGTGCCATTACCTGCGGGAAAAATTGTATCGGAGTAATTTTCCCAACGATCGCTTAATATCACGCCAAACTTTCGAGGTATCGGTTCGAATCCACGTATTGTCTGCTGCATAGAATCTGCTTCCGAAGCAATAATACGTCTTGTTACCATTTGTCCGGTAGAATCGGCGGCAAGAAATTCAAAGTTAATCGGCGCATTTAATTCGTTTATCCAACGAAATTGTGCTCCTCCGAAATCACTCATGATTTTTACCGACTTATTCACTTTGCTTAAAGCTGATTCGGTCGGCGTGAAGGAAACGGTCACAGGGTCGGAAAGTTCTTGCGCCCTATTGAATACATAAATCTCAGCTTGGTGTTCCAACGTATCATTATATCCGACAATTTCCAGTTTCTCATCGTAAAAAGAAGCGCTTACTTCATGTCTTTTCCCATTTGTCAATGTATAAGATACTTTCACGCCAAGGATATCTTCCGAATTGGGGATACGATACTTCAATACCGCTCCTCCCGGTGCCGATTCGACAGTTACATCCGTTACTTTTCCCGGTTTTCCCAAGCTTGTGCTGATAGGTTCAAGTTTCTTTTCCTCACAGGAAAAGAGGACTGTTATTAGAATTAAATATAATATTCGTTTCATATTTGCCTTGTTTTTAAAATTTAATACAAAATCACCAACCTGGATTTTGGATTAACAACGGGTTATTGACTATATCATATTCAGGAATGGGAGCAAAGTAATCCCTGTATGTGAATTTCTGTACATAAAGAGTCGTAACCGTGTAATATTCATTAACATCGGAAGAAGAAACGTTCCATCCCCGTATCAGTCGATTTTGTTCACGTTGAGCCGTCTTCCAACGATGGCTATCCCAATAATAATGTCCTTCACAAGCCAGCTCTATTTTACGTTCCTGTTGAATGATTTGGCGCATTCCGGCTTTCGTTGTGGGTTTATCCGGATTATTTGAATATTGCTTCCAACTTTCAACGACTCCCTTCAGCCCGGCTCTTTCCCTAACCAAATCAATGTATTCATAGACTTCTGCGTCAGGGGAGCTTTTCATTTCATTTAACGCCTCGGCATAGAAAAGGTATATATCAGACAGTCGTATATCGGGAAAAGGAAAAGTTTCCCAGGATATACTATTTGCATCTCTAAATTGTGTATTCATCGACACTAATTTTTTCGGCCAATAGCCTGTTGCGTTATAATCACCCGGGTTAAAAACAGAAGAAAATTCGCCGAATCGATTCTTTGGGTATAAGGCGTCGATATCATTATCCGGTTCATTTCGATATGAATTTCCCCACCATTTGCCACGGTCAAATCCTAAAGTAGAGTAAAATCTCGGTTCGCGATCGAAATTTAATGCTGCGGTTTGTTCGCCTTGTTGTATATAATAGCGATGTGTGACATCTCCTGTCCGGAGATTGTATCGATTGGCATAATCATAAGCCACATCCTCTTCGATGGGAACTCCATTTTTGGAATAGAACGTTTCTACAGTTGCTAAACTAACGCTCATTTTACCCGTGGATGATGAGGATGTCCCCTGTTCGAAACGTGGTAAACAGGGAGACTGTAATCCTGAATTAACAGGATAAGAAGAATTTCCCCAGATTAGTTCTACATTCCACCGTTCACTGACACTGCTTCGCAGTGTATTTACCAAGCGAGTTGAGTCGGAGATTGGTTTAGAAGTAATATAATCGGATATTTGATAAAGGCGGATTCCGGATTGTTCACTGATATCGATAGCCTCTTTGCAGGCTGCGGCCGCCTTTTCCCACCGGCTTGGGTCATAAACTTGATTAAAGAACGGCTCTCCTTCATGATTCAAAAAACTATTATAATCCGTATTGCCATTAAACAAAGGACTTGCCCAATACATCAGTACTTTAGCTTTTATTGCGTAAGCGGCAGCTTTGGTAAACCGTCCCAGTTGCGTGGAAGTTGCCTGGATAAATAAAGGTAACGCATCACTCTGAATAACTTCATCTAAAAGTTCAAGAGTATAAGCGAAGCAATCGTCTATTTTCTCACGTGTAACACGTACACCTGATGTTGATTCATTAACGGGAGTACTTTCTCTTAAAGGTGCTATCGGCCCGTAGAAAGCAATCAGATAAAAATGCATGTACGCTTTTATTAACTTTACTTCGGCGATCATCCGGTTTTTTTCATATTGATTCAGATCCTTGACTCCTTCCACATTTTCCAGGAAGGTATTGCACTCACGGATACCAGCATATAAAGACCGGATATAATCTCCTTTCCCACCCCAGTAATCGATATAATTGGCAGTAGGGCTATTATTGCCTAACCCAAATTGCATTCCCCCTGTCGTTTGGTCTTCTTTATTGAAAACCATTTCCAATGCGCCGAAAATACCCGGATTCTCATTCCAACCTGCGGATTTGGGTAGTCCCCAGTAGCAAGTCGCTAAATATTGTTCTGTGGTATATCGATCGGCAAAAGCATTATCTAATGTAGCTATATTATCAGGAACCACATCCAAATAGTCACAGGATGTGATAGACACTCCTATAACCAGGCTCAATAGATATTTTAAAGTTGATTTCATAGCATATCTTTTTATTATAAACCAATTGTAAGTCCTATGTTAAATACCCGCTGTACCGGATAGCCTAAACCGTTTCCGGCCATTTCAGGATCCCAGAGTTTAAATCGACTCCAACAAAGCAGGTTGGTTCCGCTTAAATAAACACGTAAATTCTGTACAAAGAATTTTCTTGTTAGTGTTTTAGGGAGTGTATAACCCACTTCAACCGATTTCAGACGAAGGAAAGTGGCATCTTGCATAAACCAAGTACTCGTTTCCCGATTATTAGCGATTTCATAGTTTGCAAGCCGGGGCCAAAGGGCATAAGGATTTGGATTGTCCTCCGACCAGTAGCTATCGGCAAATGCCTGGATAATTGCATTTTGTCCGATAAGGCCATCATCTTCACCCACTATTCCGGAATTTCCGTCCAGGAAAGGAGTCGTTTTCTTAAGATCAATCCAAAAAGATTGTCTCCCGGAGCCTTGAAAGAAAAAAGAGGCGTCAATGTCTTTATATCCTACACTCAATCCGAAACCATAATTAATTTCCGGTGTTGTCGGATACCCGATTGGGACTTTATCCAATGCTGATATTTTTCCATCCCCGTTAATATCCCGATATTTAATATCTCCGGCTTGATAGGTTCCGAACTGGGTTGGAGAATTGGCAACTTCCAAATCATCGACAAATAAACGTTCGGCAATATAACCCCAGTTTTGAGCTAATGATTTTCCGACTCTGGATAGCCAGGGAGTTTCGGAATAGTCGGGTTCTTCCCACTCTATCGCTTTACTGGTGGCATAAGTGAAAGTACCTCGACCGGTCAACCATAAATCGTTATTTACAATTTTTTCATAGTTGAACTCCAAGTCTATTCCTTTTCCTTCCGCTTCTCCCAAATTGGCCTTGACATCCGGTATAATCCCCATGGTTGCGGGAATCACACGGGTCAGCAAAATATTCTTTCTCCGTTCTTTAAATAGATCTGCATTCAGCGACATGCCATTCGACAGGGCAACTTCTACACCGATATTTGTTTTATAGGCGGTTTCCCATCCTATTTTGTCATTTGCATACCTGTTAATACTAATGCCTAACGGATTATAATTAAGCTGGGTTCCCCAGTTTACAAGCCTGCCTGCATTCATATTTACTTCTGAAAGATAATAGAACCGGTCATATTCATTTCCAATGGCATCATTCCCGACCAAGCCGTAGGTCGCTTTCAATTTAAATTGCGTGACATACTTTTTTATTGGCTTAAAAAACGTCTCGTTCGACAGCATCCAAGCGGCCCCGACAGAAGGGAAAAAGCCAAAACGACGATTTTTAGAGAAACGCTCCGATCCATTGTATCCAAAGTTAAATTCCCCGAAGTAGCGCGAATCAAAATTGTAGGCCAAACGTCCTGAAACTCCCATGTTACGACTGGGAAGAGACAGTTGCAAATTGTCGGCAATCCCTTTTTTTTCATTGCGCATCGTATAGACTAAAAGTCCGTTCAGATTATGCACTCTATTAATCTGTTTATTATATTCGGCTGCCGCTTCCAGGTAAAATGTGGTATTAATATATCGTTGCCCCGGGATATAATTTATATATTCAGTTCCTCTTGTCGGATTTAATCGCTGCAATTTATAGGTGTTCGTCATTAAATCATAAGATTGAATATCATAATAGAATGGAAAATACTGCCTGTCTACGGTATATTCCGAATAACGGTTCATATTGACCATTGCACGTGCTGTTAACCCTTCGGTAATCATGGATAAGTCTTGTTTTACCTCGAATTGAGTTAACATTTGGTTTTTGCTGTAGTCCCGATATCCTTTTAGCGATTCTGCATAAGGATTAATATAACCGGCATTACCAAAGTTTCCGAATAAAATATGCTTTGCATAGGCGAATTGCTCGTCCGGTTCATAATAGGGTTTGAAAAAAACCGGATTTGCCTGCATTACTTTCTGATACATGGCGCTGCCTCCGTCAATAGGGCCTGTATATTCATCAAAAGCCGCATTCATACGAAGGATCAGTTCGGTCGTTTTGGTGACATTGACATTGACATTCGAACGGACATTATACTTTGTCAAGCTGATGTTTGAGTTAAAATTATTGCGGCTGTCGACTTTCATATTACCATTATCTTGAGTTATATTTGCTGCGACATAGTAACGTGCAACGGTTCCTCCTCCACTTAGGCTAAGATTGGCTCTTTGATTGATAGTCACATCGTCAAACATCGTTTTATACCAGTCGTTTGCGGGAAATATATCCGGATAAAGCCCGCGCTCGGTCATAATGATTTTTTCCTGGGAATAGATCGGTATGCCTAAAGGATCGCGAGTTTTGACTGCTTCATTATGCATTTTCATGAAGGTTACAGGATCTGCAATATCAATTTTTCTTGTAGGGGATGAGAACGAATTTTCCAAACGTACATTGACTTGCACCTTCCCCTCTTTTCCTTCTTTCGTCGTTACGGAAATTACCCCATTGGCTCCCCGCGCGCCGTATAAGGCAGTAGCAGTGGCATCTTTCATGATAGAGAAACTGGAGATGTCATCCGTGTTCAGGCGCGACAGATCTTCCGTTGTCAGCTCGACTCCATCGATTAATATCAACGGGTCTTTCTTGGATTCCGCGCCGAAGGTTGTGATTCCACGGATAAAGAAGCTTGCATTGTCTTTTCCCGGCTCTCCGCTTTGTTGATAAGAAATCAGCCCGGCAACACGCCCGGCAAAAGCCGTTGTAAGGTTACTACTCGGTATCTTCAGTTCCGTTGGTTTCACTGTACTGATGGAGGCCAATACGCTTTCTTTCTTTTGGCGCCCGAAAGCGACAACCGACACTTCTTGCAGTTCATCGACCTTGTACTGCAAAACAATGTCTAATTGTTTCTGTCCTTTGTAATTAATCTCAAGAGGCTGCATCCCGATAAAAGAAACGGTCAGTGTAGCATTTAAAGGGACGTCGTCAAATTCAAACACGCCATTCTCATCCGTGATGACTCCCCTGGTACTTCCTTTGATTTGAACAGTTGCACCAGGCAAGGGATCTCCACCCTCATCGGAAACCTTTCCTTTTACTTTGACAGTTGCACCCCCTTGTTGTTTTTCCAGAACCGGGATGATTTCTGCCTTTACAGAAAAAGCCGAAAGAGATAAAAAGGTAAGGATACATAACGGCAATATCCACTTTATATGAATTCTGCCCAACAATAGCTTTTGCCGTAATGGCAAGCATTGTTCCTTTTTACATTTTTTTAGCATCATAACATTGTTTCTAAATTTAAGGTTTACAGATAATATATTGATTATTTGTCATTTGCCGTTTGTCTTTTCCTTAAAAAGGCCTATGAATCCAATGAATGTGATTGATATGATAGTCAACGGGATTATCAAGATAGAGACCTAATTATATCCATCTTCGTGTGTATTGATATTTACTATATTACCGGTAACCAGCGTTCCCAGTTATTTCCAACCCCATAGGTCGCAAAGGCAATTAAGCCCTGTGGCGAGTTACGCAGATGGATAGGGGCAAACGCGGCGGTCCCATAAACTAAGCCGATCTGTACTTCCGTGAACTTTAGGGCATATCCCAAGTAAGTATCTATTGTGACATACCAGGGACCTTGAATAAAATACTGGATAAACATCGTGGCAGATAGCTGCACTTTTCTTTTAATGGCTCTCATTATTAGACGGTTAACAATTATCTATCTTGCGGTCTCCTCCACATGATAATTTCTTATCAGTTCTTACAACATCTCACCTAAAAGAGTATTTCTTGGATAGAAGTGGAGGATGTATAATCGGTACGGTGAATGACCGGGATCATTGCATTGACCGGCAGCAATGGAAACCGCGAATCCGAAAAGATTCCTTATGCCAGGATAAAAGGATGCATAATGAACATTTTAATGCGCCTCCATTCTAATTTTTAAACAGGATGGAATATTCTTGCATTAAATCATTTTTTTTGTTATTGTTTTTCAATAGGATAACAAAAAAAATATTTATAAATATCTAAACATTTGATAGAACTCTTTTTTTATTAGAAAGATAGAATATTGAGAAGTGTTTGTGAAAAAAAATATCTCTAAAAATTTGTTTATGGTTGATTTCTTTTTTATTTTTGGCAAGAAAATAAAGATATATATTAGCAACAGTCCCCTTCTATCCAAGAAGGGGAATAAGTCAAAGTCTTTCTTTGACTAGTGTTCCTTTTTTATGGCTTCCCTATCTAATAATAATGGTTGAAAGATTTAGTACGATGGCTGATAGAGAGCAATCAGTAGTGAAAATATGCATATTCAGCATACTAAATCTTCTAAGCGGAATCTTAACACATTTAGTTTGCCGCTTTATATTCGGAATCTCGATCGTTTGACCTAACTTTGTCCCGGAATATATAAAAAATGAACGGAAATGAAAACGAGGATCCATATGATAAGTCTATGCGGATTGCTCTTTATGAGTAGCTGCGCCTTTAACCAATCCAAAAGCGAGCTGGGGAATGAGCTGAAGACAATTCAGATATCCACTCCGGATGAACTTCGTTCCTATTTTGAATATGCCGAAGATGCTGTTCCTTTAATCAGCGGACACCGGGGAGGAAACGAAAAAGGTTTTCCCGAAAATAGTTTGGAAACTTTTGAAAATACATTACGGAATACGCCGGCAACCTTCGAAGTAGATCCCCGCCTGACCCAAGACAGTGTGATTATCCTTATTCATGACGACAGCCTTTCAAGGACCACTACAGGCTCCGGGAAGGTGGCCGATTATACTTGGAGCGAATTGCAGAAACTTTATCTGAAAGATGCCGACGGAAATGAAACCAATGCACAAATCCCGACACTTGAAGAGGCGATCCGATGGGCAAAGGGAAAAACCATTCTTATATTAGATGAAAAAGATGTCCCGAAGGAAATGACGGCCCGACTCATTACCGAAATGGGAGCCGAGGCTTATGTGATGATTACCGTTCACAATGCTGAAGAGGCACTTTTCTACTACCGGAAAAACAGGAATTTCATGTTCGAAGCTTTCGTCAAGACGCAGGAAGCTTTGCTCGAATATGAAAAAGCCGGAATTCCCTGGAGCCATATCATGGCCTATGTAGGTAGTCAGGTGACGCCGGAAAACAGGATCGTGATCGATATGTTGCACGAACGAGGCGTTATGTGCATGGTTTCGGCAG
>NZ_LT799418.1:668132-808263 GCF_900162725.1 Parabacteroides sp. Marseille-P3160
ATCTATTGTGACATACCAGGGACCTTGAATAAAATACTGGATAAACATCGTGGCAGATAGCTGCACTTTTCTTTTAATGGCTCTCATTATTAGACGGTTAACAATTATCTATCTTGCGGTCTCCTCCACATGATAATTTCTTATCAGTTCTTACAACATCTCACCTAAAAGAGTATTTCTTGGATAGAAGTGGAGGATGTATAATCGGTACGGTGAATGACCGGGATCATTGCATTGACCGGCAGCAATGGAAACCGCGAATCCGAAAAGATTCCTTATGCCAGGATAAAAGGATGCATAATGAACATTTTAATGCGCCTCCATTCTAATTTTTAAACAGGATGGAATATTCTTGCATTAAATCATTTTTTTTGTTATTGTTTTTCAATAGGATAACAAAAAAAATATTTATAAATATCTAAACATTTGATAGAACTCTTTTTTTATTAGAAAGATAGAATATTGAGAAGTGTTTGTGAAAAAAAATATCTCTAAAAATTTGTTTATGGTTGATTTCTTTTTTATTTTTGGCAAGAAAATAAAGATATATATTAGCAACAGTCCCCTTCTATCCAAGAAGGGGAATAAGTCAAAGTCTTTCTTTGACTAGTGTTCCTTTTTTATGGCTTCCCTATCTAATAATAATGGTTGAAAGATTTAGTACGATGGCTGATAGAGAGCAATCAGTAGTGAAAATATGCATATTCAGCATACTAAATCTTCTAAGCGGAATCTTAACACATTTAGTTTGCCGCTTTATATTCGGAATCTCGATCGTTTGACCTAACTTTGTCCCGGAATATATAAAAAATGAACGGAAATGAAAACGAGGATCCATATGATAAGTCTATGCGGATTGCTCTTTATGAGTAGCTGCGCCTTTAACCAATCCAAAAGCGAGCTGGGGAATGAGCTGAAGACAATTCAGATATCCACTCCGGATGAACTTCGTTCCTATTTTGAATATGCCGAAGATGCTGTTCCTTTAATCAGCGGACACCGGGGAGGAAACGAAAAAGGTTTTCCCGAAAATAGTTTGGAAACTTTTGAAAATACATTACGGAATACGCCGGCAACCTTCGAAGTAGATCCCCGCCTGACCCAAGACAGTGTGATTATCCTTATTCATGACGACAGCCTTTCAAGGACCACTACAGGCTCCGGGAAGGTGGCCGATTATACTTGGAGCGAATTGCAGAAACTTTATCTGAAAGATGCCGACGGAAATGAAACCAATGCACAAATCCCGACACTTGAAGAGGCGATCCGATGGGCAAAGGGAAAAACCATTCTTATATTAGATGAAAAAGATGTCCCGAAGGAAATGACGGCCCGACTCATTACCGAAATGGGAGCCGAGGCTTATGTGATGATTACCGTTCACAATGCTGAAGAGGCACTTTTCTACTACCGGAAAAACAGGAATTTCATGTTCGAAGCTTTCGTCAAGACGCAGGAAGCTTTGCTCGAATATGAAAAAGCCGGAATTCCCTGGAGCCATATCATGGCCTATGTAGGTAGTCAGGTGACGCCGGAAAACAGGATCGTGATCGATATGTTGCACGAACGAGGCGTTATGTGCATGGTTTCGGCAGCTCCGACAGAAGACAAACGACCTACTCCTGAGGAGAGGGGAGAAGCTTACCGGCAGATTATACGCCAAGGCGTAGATATGATTGAATCGGATCGTCCGATCGAAGTGGCCAAAGCTATCTCCACTTTACTTCCCGAAGAGAGCCGTAAAACGAAATTCTTTGGTACGATGAATATCGAAAATTAATCGACCATTCCCAAATGACGGAACATCTCCCGGTAAATGTTTGCTTTTTCTTCCAAGGGTTTAGGATATGCCCTCGATGAAGAAGGCATTCTGAAAAGCAGGAAAGAACGTCCGTCCAGTTGGAATCCGGTAAAACCGCCGACCGGAGGCTCTTCCGCCGGGAGGTTGGTTAATAACGTATCCATCGATTTCTGGCCGGTGATAACGATGCCTTTACAGTCCGGAAGTGTTCGTAAAATTCGATCTATGGGAAAAGGCTTCACCACTTTCAAGTGCAGATCCGAAGCGTTGCCTTTCAGGCGGACTACCTCTGCGGCCGTGTCTCCGATTGCAATGCCTTTTTCCATGCAGAAACGGCGAACCCGTTCTTCATCGAAAGCCTTTCCATCGGTGGTCAGGAAACAGGTTTTATCCCCGAAGAAAATAAGTCCGAGAATACGCCACATATCATTCTGGATATTGGGGTAATAAAAATTCATAGACCACCGTTCCTTCGGAGGAGGGAAACTTCCGAGCATTAATATCCTTGCCTTTTCAGGGAGGAAAAAGCCTAATGGATGAGATTCTATTAAAAAGTTATTCATGGCGGCAAAGGTAATTTTTGTTGAGGAATTATTTAGTATGAACTAAATAAAAAGCAGAATAGAAACCATTGATCATAAAAAGATAAGGGTCGTGTTTTTAATCATTTAATTTTATTGTTTGTGAGAAAATAATAGCCTTGACTTTAATGTGAAAAATACAAAAGAGGCCTGCGTCGCTTTACTTAAATTGAGTCCCTTCCGGAATAGCCCCATTCGTCGAGAAAAATGGGCCATTCGTCTATTCTGTTTTCAACGAAAGAAAGATTTGTTTTCTTTTGCACTGTCGGTAACCTGGGAAGGCGAAAACAAGCAGTTGGCCTCAACAACTGTTAGACTAGGTAAACATTAGCTTAAGGTCGTCCGGATTGATTCGGGCGGCCTTTATTATGTTTCCTTCCTTAATATCTTCGTTCGATAGCGGCCCCGGGGAAATAGTGCGTAAGTATTTCCTGATAACCATAACCCTTGGCGCCCATGACGGCCGCGCCGATTTGGCAGAGCCCGACTCCATGCCCCCAGCCGGCTCCGGTCAGGCAAAAACGTTGGGGAATACCATCGGCGGTTTCGCCCTCCTTGTCTACAACAAAAGCCGAGCTGTATAGATGGGTCTCGGATAGGGTACGGCGGATTTCCAGTTCTTTTCCGATGATGTAGGTGCGGCGCGTACCGACAATCTTCAGTTTGACGATTCTTCCCGAAGTTCCTCTTTCGAGGGGAATCAAATCGGTGATTTCGCCGAAGTTTATTTGCGTCTTCCGGTGAATCAGCTCGGCCAGTTGGGCTTGTGTATACTCTACTTTCCAGCGGTAAAAGTCGGTCGTTTCCTGGTCGTAATTGTTTAATACCTGTCCTAATATGGCCGGGTCATGCGTATTGCAGAAGGCCTCTGGAGCGGTACGGATCCAGCGTTCCGCTTCCGCTTCGATCCGCAAGTCGGGGAAGCCGGATTCCCTGCTGTCGCGCAGAGTGGTCAGATAAGGGTGCGGTACCGGTTCCCAGCAATTTTCGAATCTTTCGGTTACTCCGCCGCAGGACTTGGAAAAACGGGCATCGCAGATCTCCCCGTCATATGTCAGGATTTCCCCTCGCGTCTTCCGGATCGCTTCCTGAACTTTCGGGGTAGAGGCGCGGGTGATTCCCTGGTAACGCTGGCAATGATCGTCGGCGCAAACGTCGAAAAGCGTATGGTCTTCGCGGTCATACCAGCGGATAAGCTGTTCGTTGTCGCAATAGAGGGATTGATATTTCCGGTCATCCTGATCCACTTGAATCCGTTTCTCCATCTGCGCCAGCAACCAGCTGCGGGAAATAACGGCATGTGCCTGAAGAAGCTCAAGGGAAGCTTCGGCACTCATTTCCGAAGAGATAACGCTAGTCAGGTACTCTTCCACATCAATCTGATTGATCGTCACAATCCCCTCGGGAGAGGTACGCATATAAAGCGATCCTCTGAATCGTTGGTCTTCGTTGCGTTGCCAATGGAAATGGACACCGATCGTGACCGCTTTCAGGTCGAATGACGCGTCCTGAGATACCGGTTCAAAAAACAGTTCCTGATAGAGTCTTCCGTTAAAAACGATTTGCCCGTCTACCCAAAGGACATGTTGCACGCCGGAAAGGTCATGCCCTGTCTGTGTATGAATGAAGTCACCGTTCAGGATGAAAGTAACGGCCTTTTCGGTGAGGATACCGACGTTGACAACAGGTGCTTCCATCATTCGTTCTCTTTTTTGGCTTTAAGGGAACTAACTGCCAAATAGGAAATTAGCAGTATGTAGATGACTACAGCCAAGGCTTCCGACCAGTGGTTGCTTAGCCATTCTTCGTTTATCAGTTGGATGCCGGCAAAACGCAGGGCGGCGCTGACAACTCCCATCAAGGCGCCTCCGGCAATAAATCCGGAGGCAAGCAAGGTGCCTTTTTCTACTCTTGCGGTATTCAGCGTTTTGTCTTTGCTCCGGCTGCCGACATACCAGTTAATGGCTCCGCCGATAAGGAGGGGCGTATTTAGTTCTATCGGGATAAACATACCCAAGGCGAACGCCAGCGGCGGGATTTTGCAGAAGTTTAGCACGATCGCGATGGCGGCTCCGATTCCATAGAGCGGCCAGGGAGCTCCGGCGCCGCTCATCAACGGCTCGATGACGGCAGCCATTGCATTAGCTTGCGGCGCTGCCAATTGGCCGCTGGTAAATCCGTAGGTTTTGTTCAGGATCAGGATAACGCCTCCTACGGTAGCGGCCGAAACCAAGGTTCCCAGGAACTTCCAGGTTTCCTGTTTGGCAGGAGTGCTGCCCAACCAATATCCGATTTTTAGATCGGTGATGAATCCCCCCGCCATGGATAAGGCGGTGCAGACGACTCCACCGATAATTAATGCCGAGACCATTCCGGGTATCCCTTTTAAGCCGACGGCTACTAAAATGATGGAGGCCAGGATCAACGTCATGAGTGTCATCCCGGATACCGGGTTCGTCCCTACGATCGCAATCGCATTGGCTGCCACGGTGGTGAAAAGGAAGGCGATGACGGTGACGACCAACAGCCCGACGATGGCGTGTACCAGGTTATTTACCACTCCCAGATAGAAAAACAGGAAGATGGCGAGCAGGGCGATTAAGGAGCCGATGGCGATAAATTTCATCGAGAGGTCCTGTTGCGTACGGAGTACGGTCCGGTCTGCTTTCCCGGCTTTCCCTTTAAGCTCCTTCGTCGCTAAAGTGACGGCGGACTTGATAATACTCCAGGACTTGATAATCCCGATGACTCCGGCCGTTGCTATTCCTCCGATACCGATGTGGCGGGCGTAGGAGGTGAAGATTTGCTCAGCGCTCATACTTCCGACGGTGTTTGCAATTGCCGTATTTCCGAAGGTCAGGACGGCGTCTCCGAAAAAGAATGACATGAGCGGTATGATCAGGAACCAGACAAGAAAAGAACCGGCGCAAATGATGGCCGCATACTTCAATCCGATAATATATCCCAGTCCCAATACGGCGGCACCGACATTGACTTTGAACACCAGTTTTATTTTTTCCGCTATCATTTCACCAAAACCGACCATGCGGGTCGTTACCGTTTCGTTCCACCAGCCGAAGGTCGCTACGATAAAATCATATAATCCTCCGATAATGCCGGCCAGTATGAGCGGCTTTGCCTGGTTGCCCCCTTTTTCGCCCGAGACCAGCACCTGGGTGGTGGCGGTTGCCTCCGGGAATGGGTATTTTCCGTGCATATCGGAAACAAAATATTTGCGAAAAGGAATCAACAATAAAATTCCGAGAATACCTCCCAACAGGGAACTCATGAAGACTTCGAAGAAGTTGACAGTGATTTCCGGATATTTATCCTGGAGAATATATAAAGCGGGAAGGGTGAAGATCGCACCGGCTACGATCACACCGCTGCTGGCCCCGATGGATTGTATAATGACATTCTCTCCCAGAGCATTCTTGCGCTTGAAGCCGGTTGAAAGCCCTACGGCTATGATAGCGATAGGAATGGCGGCTTCGAATACTTGTCCTACCTTTAGTCCCAGGTAGGCGGCTGCGGCGCTGAAAAGAACGGCCATCAGCAGTCCCCATAATACAGACCAAGGCGTAACTTCCCGGAAAGACTTTTCCGCGGGCATTAAGGGTTTATATTCTTCACCTTCGTTTAATTCACGGTAAGCGTTTTCCGGTAGCCCGACTATTTTTTCTTCTTCTTGTTTCACGTCGATAAGAGTAATAGATATCCATACATTCAATCTCACAAATCTACGTCTTTTCCTTTAATCGGCAAACGACTCTTTGCCGGAAAAAAAAGAAGAAAAACGGATTATTCTGTAATTCTGCAAAAAAAAGTCTTATTTTTACTCATTGTTTAGGGTTTTAGAGTAGAGACTTTGCAAAAAGAACAAGTTTATGAAAGAGGAAAAGGATGTTTTTAAGAAGTTCCAAGACTCCTTTAAAGGAGTAGAGGGACATTATCATATACTTGAGCAGCGCATTCCCGTTGAGGTACAGATGGAATATTTTAGGGTGTCAGCCCAAGTAGCCAAAGAAAAATGGCCGATGGATGATGAGGCATATGAACACTATGTAGCTACCATGCAAAATGACGAAGCCATGCTGAGCTATAAGAAACGCATTCTTGCGGCTTTAGCGACTTCCAAGCAAGTAAGAGCTTACCGTTTGTTGGAGAAATTCATAGTGGTCGCTCCGGAAGATCTGAGGGATTGGACGGCGATTGCTTTAATGGAAGGCCGTATCCAGCTCGAGTCGGAATTATCTGAAGAAAAACAGATTTATATTTCCACTGGACTGGGAGGAAAGGAGGGTAAGTTGCGTTTCTTTGTCCTGTTGGGTTCAAAAGGCGGAATGCCTTTTCAGGACTATCAGAAGAAGACAATAGAGCGGGAATTCTCTTATGCCCTGCCCCTCCATGATTGCGAAATTGAACGCTTGACCGTGAAGGAACACCATGTGGAGATGCTCCTTTTAGTGCCCGTCCTGGAGAATCTGAAGGATCGCTTGGACGAAATAGTGCATGAATGTAATTTATACGGTAATTTTTTGTCTTTGTCCTATACCATAACCAACGTGAAAGAATTAAGTGCTGAAGAGATTGAAGAGATTTTCAGGAAGGAAGATGAGAAGAAAGTAAAATAATGTATTTTTGTCATCTTTATATGTAATCAAAGCAAAGCCATGAGTTATGGGCACAAACAGAATCATCGGGGATAAGATAAAGAGTGTCCGCGAATCGAAAAAACTCTCCACAGAGGAGGTGGCCGAACGCTCCTCCTTAACTTTAGAGCAATTGGAGCGGATCGAAGGAAATGTCGATCTCCCTTCGCTTGCACCGTTGATCCGGGTTGCACGTACCCTGGGAGTACGGTTAGGCACCTTCCTCGACGACCAAAAGGAGTTAGGGCCTGTTATTTGCCGGATGCAGGATTGCAACCGGTTAAACGGCATTAACTTTAGTAACAATTCAACGCAAAACCGGAAGCATATGGTTTACCATTCACTCTCGCAGGATAAGGCCGGACGCCATATGGAGCCATTCCTGATCGAGGTAAGTTCTTCCGAAGGAGCTGAGTTTACCCATTCTTCCCATGAAGGAGAAGAATTTATCTATGTTTTGGAGGGGAGGATCGAGGTAAATTACGGAAAACAGGCTTACCTGTTGAATGCCGGGGATTGCATTTATTATGATTCCATCGTTTCCCACCACGTACATGCGGCCGACGGGGCTACGGCTAAAATCCTGGGCATTATTTATACTCCCGGTTAATTAATGGAACTGCAAGATAAAACGCTCGGGCAGTGGCTGGAATATTGGGCTGCCGTTACCCCCGATAAGGAATATCTCGTATATTCCGATCGGAACCTGCGGTTTACCTGGAAGGAATTCAACCTGCGGGTGGACGACATGGCCAAAGGATTATTGTCCGTCGGAGTAAAACAAGGTACTCATATCGGTATCTGGGCGACCAATGTACCCGACTGGTTGACTTTTCTTTTTGCCGGGGCAAAGGTCGGTGCGATATTAGTGACTATAAATACGAACTATAAGCAGAACGAACTGGAATTCTTGGTAGAGGATGCCGATATCCATACTTTGTGTATTACCGAAGGTGTCTTTGACGGAAATTATGTGGATATGACCTATACGATGCTTCCGGAGCTCCGTGAATCGCAGCGTGGTTATTTGAAAAGCAAACGTTTCCCTGAATTGAAAAATGTAATTTATATCGGGCAGGAAAAGTTCCGGGGGATGTACAACACGGCGGAAATCCTCTTGCTGGGTGAGAATGTCGATGATGAGAATTTGTCGGAAGCAAAGAGCCGGGTCGGATGCCATGATGTCGTCAATATGCAGTATACTTCGGGGACGACCGGCTTTCCCAAGGGCGTCATGTTAAGCCACCATAATATAGCCAACAACGGATATTTTACCGGGGAAGGAATGGGCTTTACCGCAAAAGATAAACTTTGTTGCTGCGTCCCCCTGTTCCATTGCTTCGGCGTGGTGTTGGCGACAATGAATGTGTTGACACACGGATGTACGCAAGTCATGGTGGAGCGTTTCGACCCATTGGTCGTGCTGGCGTCGGTGCATAAGGAACGCTGTACGGCGCTTTACGGAGTGCCGACCATGTTTATTGCCGAAATGAATCATCCGATGTTTGACCTGTTCGATGTCTCTTCCCTTCGCACCGGGATTATGGCCGGCTCCCTGTGTCCGGTCGAGCTAATGCGTGCGGTAACGACTAAGTTGCATATTACTTATATAACGAGTGTATACGGATTAACGGAAAGTTCGCCGGGGATGACGCATACGGTGCTGGACGATAGCTTCGAGCTGCGTTGTACGACCGTCGGCAAGGAATATCCGTTTACGGAAGTGAAGATCGTCAATCCCGAAACGGGAGAAGAATGCCCTCACGGCGTACAAGGAGAGGTTTGTTGCCGTGGCTATCTGAATATGAAAGGATATTATAAGAATCCCCAAGCGACGGCCGAAGTCATCGATGCGGACGGCTGGCTCCACAGCGGGGATCTGGGAATTAAGGATGAACAGGGATACTATCATATTACGGGGCGGATTAAAGATATGATTATCCGTGGGGGAGAGAATATATATCCGAGGGAAATAGAGGAATTTCTATATCACCTGGAAGGAGTGAAAGACATTCAGGTTGCCGCTATTGCTTCAGAAAAATACGGGGAAGAGGTGGGAGCCTTTATTATCACGCATGAAAGAGTAACCTTGACGGCGGATGAAGTACGTGATTTTTGCCGCGGGAAGATTGCCCGCCACAAGATTCCTAAATATATATTCTTTGTTGATTCATTTCCCATGACCGGTAGCGGCAAGATCCAGAAATTCAAATTAAGGGAATTAGGCCTTAAGCTCCTTGCGGAGCAGGGAATTACCCCGGTATAACAATTGTCATAGCACTAGTTCACGGAAGAGGGCATCGAAGGCCTGGTCGAGATCGGCGGCAAATCCCGGATGTGGGCGAGAGGTTTGGATCGTTGTGCTGCGGACGGCGGTCAGCCATCGGAAACGTTCGGGAAGGTCGAGGCTGGCAATGGTTCCTCCCTTTTTGCAGCCTTCGGCAATCGTACAGAACGCCTCGAGATTGGCTTTCAAGAATTCAAAATCAAAGTCCGGCGGAAAGAAGGCGGTCTTTCGCGGATCCAGTAGGAAGCGGGCGTGGATATATTTCGCCCGTTTCGAAAACAGGATCAACCCGACGTTCACGAACTCTCCGCGTTCGATCACCGGAAGAACGCGGATGACGGCGTATTCATATAAGTGCTTCCCTTGCATGTTGCGCTTCATTTACAAAGTTTTCGGAATGGGAGAGGCGTTCGGTCAGAAACCGGTAATAAACGGAACGCAGTTCTTCGGGCGTATCCCCGTCCGGTTCCCCCCATCGAAGCCACTCGTCGGGAAGAAGGCCGACTATCTCCCGGAGTACCTCCGGAGTCAATATCCGCCGGAAAGCTGCATCTACAGCCGGAAGTTTGCTCGCCTGCTGCAACAGGGCATGGCTTTTGATCAAAGGAAACGGACTCAGCGCATGCGCCTCCCAATTTACCCATGAATGATGGAAAAACAGTGTCGCCCCATGGTCGATCAGCCATAATTCATGGTTCCACATCAGCAGGTTGGTGTTTTTCGTCGTCCGGTCTACATTCGTCAGGTAGGCATCTAACCAGACGATCTGCGAGGCCAGCAAAGGGTCGACGGCCGTTACTACCGGATCGAACATGAAAGCGCCCGAAAGGAAATGCAGTCCGAGATTCAGTCCCCGGCTGGCCTGCAGCAAGTCCTGTATCTCCTCATCCCCCTCCGTCCGTCCGAAATCTTCATCCAATTGGAGGAAGACAAGTTCCGGAACCCTTAGTCCCAGCGTTTTGGCGACAACTCCCCCGATAAGTTCCGAGATTAGTGCCTTCGGCCCATGTCCGGTACCCTTAAATTTCAGTACGTATTTGAATCCGTCGTCCGCTTCCGCCAATGCCGGCAGGGAACCACCCTCCCGCAAGGGCATAATATATCGCGTTACGTTTGCTATCCGAAGTTCCATCTGTTTTTATCTGAAGAGTAAAGATACAATCTATTTTCCTATCTTCCTAATGCTACTTAATAAACAGATGTGGATGAATAGGGAGCCGAGAATTCTTTTTTATGCCTGAAAAATTTCTAATTATGCCTGAAAAAGCGATCCTATTCGCTTATAGCGGTTTTTTAGATACAACAAGTCAAAAAGGCATCTATTCTACTCGTGCCTATTTTTTCTAACAAGGAATGTTAATCGCCTCCTCCCGTTATAGAATTTAAAAGCGATACTTGCGTTAATATGAACGTATTTTGCTACCTTTGCGTCCGAATGTACACGAGGGTGTGCCTTCATATTGAAAACAATCATCATTTCACGAAATATGGGAAAATATAAACTGGTCAATAACGTATTGGGATGGATTACTTTTCTAATAGCTTCTGCCGTATATCTGATGACCATAGAACCGACAGGCAGTTTCTGGGACTGCGGTGAATTTATTACCTCGGCTTTTAAACTGGAAGTAGGGCACCCTCCCGGAGCGCCGTTCTTTATGCTTGTCGCCAACCTGTTTACCCATTTTGCTTCCGGTACGGCGGAGGTAGGAAAGATGGTAAATGTCATGTCCGCCCTTTTTAGCGGTCTGACTATTCTATTCCTTTTTTGGAGCATTACCCATCTGGCACGGAAAATCATCTTGACAGACGGAGAGGCTCCGAATATTTCGCAACTGATCCGTATCATGGGATGCGGCTTGGTCGGCGCATTTGTTTATACCTTCAGCGACACTTTCTGGTTTAGTGCGGTGGAAGGCGAGGTTTATGCTTTCTCATCCCTCTTCACGGCAACCGTCTTCTGGCTGATCCTGAAATGGGAAGATTCCGCCGACAGCCCTCATGCCGACCGCTGGATCGTACTGATTGCCTATCTGATGGGACTCAGTATCGGCGTCCACTTGCTGAATTTGCTTTGTATACCGGCGATTGTCCTGGTTTACTATTATAAGAAGTTCCCTAATCCGACGATGAAGGGTACCTTAATTGCCATTCTTATTTCTTTCGCGATTGTGGCGTTGATGATGTATGGCGTTGTTCAGGGGCTGGTCGAAATCTGCGGTTGGTTTGAGCTCTTGTTCGTGAATGTGTTGGGAATGCCTTACAACAGTGGCGTTTACATCTATGCCATTTTGATTGCAGGCGTGCTGGCTTGGGCGATATGGGAGACGATGCGCGACGAAATCCATCCGGGACGGATGAAGGTCGCGTTTATTCTTTCAATCGTTTTGCTTGGAATTCCTTTTATCGGTAATGGGTATATGCTGGGCATCCTGTTGATTCTGGCGCTGTCATACTACCTGTTCAAGGCAAAAAATCTGAATATCAAATTATTGAATACGACACTGCTCTCTCTGATGGTCATTGTGGTCGGCTATTCTTCCTATGCACTGATTCTGATCCGTGCAACGGCGGATACCCCGATGAACCAGAATACGCCGAGCGATATCTTTACGCTTCGTACTTATCTGGCGCGTGAACAATACGGAGATACGCCGCTGCTCTATGGACAGACCTTTGCTTCCGAAGTGAAGCGTGAAAGCCAGGGAGGAATGTGTGCTGCGGTGACGAAAGACGGAAATCCGGTCTGGAGCCGCGTGATTAAAAAGGATAAGAACGAAAAGGATCGTTATTATATTTCACGCCGCGATCTCAAGTACGAATATGTGGACGAGCTGAATATGCTCTTCCCGCGTATGTATAGCGTGGACAGCAAGCACATGGGGGCTTATAAAGAATGGTCCGGCTTTAAAGGGGAGCCCGTACGATACGAGCGGTGCGGCGAATGGAAAACGGTGCAGAAGCCGACATTTGCCGAGAATATCCGTTTCTTTTTTTCTTATCAGTTGAATTTTATGTATTGGCGGTATTTCATGTGGAACTTTTCCGGACGTCAGAATGATATCCAAGGGAACGGCGAAGTGATGAACGGAAACTGGATTACCGGGATCAAGTTTATCGACGAGGTCTTGGTAGGCCCGCAGGATAATATGCCTGATGATATTGCGAATAATAAAGGACATAACGTATATTATATGCTGCCTCTGCTGCTCGGGGTTATCGGCTTGCTCTATCAGGCCTATGCCGGGAAAAGAGGAATACAGAGTTTCTGGGTGACGTTCTTCCTCTTCTTCATGACGGGTATCGCCATTGTTTTGTACCTGAACCAGACACCTTACCAGCCGCGTGAACGTGATTACGCCTATGCCGGATCGTTCTACGCCTTTTGTATATGGGTAGGATTCGGGGTGGCATCCATAGCGAAGGCATTGGAGAAATACCTGAAGGCTCCAGGCCTAGTGGCGAGCGCTGTCGCTACACTGGCAGCCTTGGTCGTTCCGGTACAGATGGCTTCACAAAACTGGGACGACCACGATCGTTCCGGCCGCTATATTGCCCGCGACTTCGGTAGCAATTACTTGGAATCCTGTGCTCCGAACGCTGTGATCTTCACAAACGGAGACAATGATACATTCCCTCTCTGGTATGCCCAGGAAGTGGAAGGAATCCGTACGGATGTCCGCGTTTGCAACACTAGTTACCTGCAGACGGACTGGTATATCGACCAGATGAAGCGTCAGGCTTATAACTCCGATCCGTTGCCTATCTCTTGGGAGCGGGCGGACTATGTACAGGGCACCAGGGATGTTGCTTATGTGATGGACCGGATGGAAGGGCAGCCAGCCGAGCTGGGCGCCGCGTTGGAGTTTGTCCGCAGCAATGATCCGAAAACCAAACAAATTCCCGGATATGGTGAATCGATCGATTATATTCCTGCCAAGACATTGGTTTATAATGTAGACTCGGCAGCCGCCCTCGCTTCGGGTACGGTTCGTCCGGAGGATGCTTCTAAAATCTTGCCGCAGATGTCAATCGACCTGAGCCAAAAGACCATTCTTGGTAAACAGGAATTGATCATCCTCGATATGTTGCGTACCAATAACTGGAAACGCCCGATTTATTACGCAATCACGGTTAGCCCGGATCAGTTTGCGGGATTAGATCCCTATTTCCAGCAAACCGGATTGACTTATCAGGTTGTTCCCCTGCCTGCAAAAGATGAACCCCTTTCGGTTAATTCGGATCGGATGTATGACAATCTGATGAACAAGTTTAAATGGGGCGGTATCGACCAACCGGGCGTTTACCTGGATGAGAATGTCATGCGGATGTGCAAAAGCTATCGGATGGCTTTGTTCGGCAGGTTGGCTGAATCGCTGATCAACGAAAACAAGAAGGATAAGGCGTTGGCCGTACTGGATAAATCGGTGGAAGTGCTGAAGAACGTGACGATGGATTACACCGGTCTATCTATCGCTGAAATGTATTATGTACTTGGTCAGAAGGAGAAAGCAGAAAAGATTTATGACCAGATCGCCGGTTATTCCATCCGGAATATAGATTGGTTCTTCCGCCTGAATCCGACTCAACGTGCTTCCGTACAAAGGGAGTTGCGGCAGGACCTGGCGGTATTGCAGGAAATCATCCGTACCAGCAACAAGTATAATCCTGAATATGGAAAGAAATTCCATAAGGAATTTGAAATATTTTCTCAGAAATATGCAGGATCGGCAAGAGGAGAGTAAGCGGTTATGTTTATAGAGTCCCCTCCCTGTTATTATCGGATCCTGTTCCCGGGAGCCATTTGGCGCATTCCGGGAGAAGAGAAATGCGTATATCTCACGTTTGATGATGGCCCTATTCCGGAGGTTACTCCATGGGTTTTGGACATCTTGGACCGGTATGGCGTCAAAGCGACGTTCTTTTGCGTCGGGGACAATGTCCGAAAGCATCCGGAAACTTTTCAGATGGTATTGGACCGGGGGCACCGGGTAGGAAATCACACGTTCAATCATATACAGGGAGTCGGTTCCTGGTCCCGCCTCTACGTGGAGAATGTCGAGAAGGCGTCCGAATATATTCACAGTAACCTTTTCCGTCCTCCGCATGGGCATATGCGTTTTCCGCAGTTACTTCGTTTGAGAAAAAAGTATAAGATAATCATGTGGGACGTGGTTACGCGGGATTACAGTTGGCGTATGACTCCTGAGGATGTATTCAATAATGTAAAGAAGCATGCGCGAAACGGTTCCATTATTGTTTTCCACGATTCGCTGAAGGCGGAAAAGAACATGAAGGAAGCCATGCCCCGCGCCATCGAATGGCTTTTAAGTGAAGGATATCAGTTTAAATTATTATAAAGGTTTCCTACGCCGTCATTTTAAATCATTTGTTGAGCTTTATAGACTAACTCCATCCAGACCCAATAACGGATGGCTTTGCCGGCAAACATGGATAAGGCAACAATCCAGATATTGGCGCGGAGGAATCCCAAGGCGACGGCAATAAAGTCGCCTACGCCGGGGAGAAAGACGAAGAAGCCCATCCAGGAGCCTTTTCCCTGGATCCAAAGCTGGACTTTTTCCAGTTTGCTCCGCTTCAGCTTCAGGTATTTCTCAATCCATTCCGTTTTTCCGATCATGCCGAGCCAATAACAACTCATCCCTCCCAGAAAATTACCTAAGGTCGCCGCAATAAACAAGGGGAGTCCGGATGCTCCGGTGAGCATGACTCCTGTCAGGACGACTTCTGAACTGAATGGCAGTACCGTAGCTGCTAGAAAAGCAGCAATGAAGACTCCTATATAGCCGTATTCTATAAGAAATTCCATATATAATTTATAAAACGTGCCAGAAAAAGCAGAGGAGTAAGTAGGAAGAGCCAGAAAACAATTTTCCCCTTTTGTACGGTGAAGAAATGAGCCAATAAAATGGAACAGGGGATACAGGCTATTTCCAGCAGTTCGTCTGATGTTTGTTCATAAAGGAAGAAGAGGGTAAAAGCCCAGATGGCAAAGAACATCAGGAAGAAAAGATACTCCCGGGTGCGAAGATTATCGTCGAATTCATGTGTAATGATATTGAACGAGGCAACAACCGTCAACCCGGCGATCCAAAGGGTCGTGATTGTTTGCCATAGATCCCATTCCCCTATTCCTTGCAAATTGATTTTAAAGAGGGAGGCAAAGGGAATGATGAACGATTGGTAATTATAAAAGAGGATATTCCATCCGAATAACAGCCAATAGATAATGCCGATCCCAAGCAAGGAGGCAATCACTCCCCTCAGGCTGAATGTCCGGAAAGTATACATCCCGTACCAGAACAAAGGGAGGAACCAGATGATATGAATCCAGAGTAGGCTCCCTATCCCAATCAGAAGAGCCGTGTTGAAAGCTTTGCTGACCTTTTCCGGAGAATGGTAAGACGAAAAGAGTTCGTACATGGCCAGGATTAAACAGTAGGTTCCGAGCGAAGTGGCGTTCAACGGGAGAAAGTCCGGATTGGTACTTATAAAAAGGATATAGAGAATAAAGGGCAACAGGGTTTTCTCCCGGATAAATCTTAATTCTAAATTTGCCCGGTGAAGCAAGAGCGCACCTAAGGCCATCAGGATAAAACCGATGAAGTAGGTAAAGGCTTTGCCAGGTAAAGCCATGCAGATGATATTCCAGAGAGGAGTCGACGATACCTCTCCATATACCGGATAACCGATGGAGAAGGCATACCCCATGATCCAACATCCCAGACAAGCAATAATTGTCAGAATGCCGGGCCACCGGCTTACCACCGGCAATCTTCTTGAGGAGTAACGTCCTTCCCGCATAAATCAATTATAAATCGAATCCGATATCCGAACGGAAATATTTCTTATCAAACCGGATGGCATTGGCGCCTGCGAACGATCGGGCCAATGCTTCCTCTTTATCTTTGCCATAGGAACTGATAGCCAGTACGCGGCCTCCGTCCGTGACGATTCGGCCGTCTATTTTCTTCGTTCCCGCATGGAAAGCAATGCTTCCGGCCGGCACTTCGTCCAGGCCTTCGATCGTCTTTCCTTTTTCATATGCTTCCGGATAGCCTCCGCTGACCAGTACGACCGTTACGGTAGCCCGCGGATCTTCCGTCAACGTACGCTTTGCTATATTTCCTTCCGCCACACCTTCCAACAAATCGACGAAATCGCTTTGGATGCGTAGCATGACAGCTTCGGTTTCCGGGTCACCCATCCGGCAGTTGTATTCGATTACCACCGGCTCTCCCTTAACCTTAATTAATCCAAGGAAAATGAATCCTTTGTAATCGAGACCTTCGGCTTTTAATCCGGCAATGGTCGGGCGGATAATACGCTCCTCCACTTTTCTCATGAAATGCCCATCAGCAAACGGAACAGGGGAGACTGCTCCCATGCCGCCGGTATTCAACCCGGTATTTCCTTCGCCGATGCGTTTATAGTCTTTGGCTACCGGCAGGATTTTGTAATCCGTTCCGTCAGAAAGGACAAAGACGGAACATTCGATACCGTCGAGGAATTCTTCAATGACAACTGTTCTGCTTGCGTCTCCGAACATTCCTTGCAACATTTCGGCTAGTTCCTTTTTCGCCTCTTCCAGGTTATCCAATATCAGCACCCCTTTACCGGCTGCCAGGCCATCCGCTTTCAGTACATAGGGAGGCATCAGGGATCCAAGGAAGGCGTAGCCCTCTTCCAGGTTTGCCGCCGTGACGCTTTTATATCCGGCGGTCGGGATCCTGTGGCGTTGCATGAACGCTTTGGCAAAATCCTTACTCCCTTCCAGTTGGGCCCCCTGTTTGCTCGGGCCGATGACCGGGATGTCCTGCAAGGCGGCATCCTGTTTGAAAAAATCATAAATTCCCTTTACCAAGGGAGCTTCCGGGCCTACGACAACCATGCGGATGCCATTTTCCAATACAAAAGCCTTGATGGCAGGGAAATCTTCCGCACTGATAGGGACATTGACACCCACCCTTGCCGTACCGGCGTTACCAGGCGCAATGAAAAGGCGATCTGTCTTGGGACTTTGGGCGATCTTCCAGGCCAACGCATGTTCGCGGCCGCCGGAACCGAGGAGTAATATATTCATTGTCTTATCTGTTTTTTTATTTTAAGTAATCGTCAAAATAGCGTGTTATCTTTTCATGCAGATGAACGCGATCCCTTCCCGTCACATTATGCTGGTGGCCGGGATAAACGAAATAGTCGGGATAGGTTTCCTTTTCGATGCAAGCCTTTAGGAATGAAAGGCTATGCTGCCAGACGACAACCGGATCCGCCGTGCCGTGGATAAGCAACAGATGTCCTTTCAGGCGGTCTGCCTTCAGCGTCAGGTCCGCTTGACGGTAACCTTCGGGATTCTCTTTCGGATGGTCCATATAACGTTCTCCGTACATGATTTCGTATTTGCTCCAATCGATGACCGGCCCTCCGGCCACTCCGGCTTTGAACAGATCCGGATAGGTAAGCATCAGATTGGTTGTCATGAAACCGCCGTAACTCCAGCCGTGGACTCCCAGGCGGTTGCTGTCTACAAACGGAAGAGACTTCAGGAATTCTACGCCTTTCAACTGGTCTTCCATTTCTTTAACTCCGAGGTTCTGGTGGATCATACTTTCGAACTCAAATCCCCGGTTGGCCGACCCGCGGCCGTCGACCGTGAAAACCACATAGCCCCGTTGCGCCATGTAGAGATCCCAACCCCGGACGCCGTTCATCCAGTCGCCGGTGACGAGTTGGGCGTGCGGTCCTCCGTATACATAGACGATCGCGGGATATTTCTTCGTCTCATCAAATTGAACCGGCTTGACCAACCGGTAATTCAACGGTGTCCGTCCGTCTGCCGAAAGAATCGTTCCGGTCACAATTTCCGGCATTGTATACTTTGCATACGGATTGGGCGCCGACAATAAGTTTTTTATAATCTTTCCGTCCTTGGCGCGTATTAGGTCGATATCCCTGGGGATAGAAGGAGAAGACGCACGGTCTAACGCATACTTTCCGGAAGGGCTGATCGTAGCGGAATGAACGGCCGGATGCTTCGTGTTCAGGCAAAAGCGTTCTCCATTGCCGATATTTATCCGCCAGGCATAGATTTGCATCGGATCCCCGCTTCGGACGGAACTCGATGGAAGGGGAGCCGTTGCTGCTACATAAAGATGGGTGCCGTCCCTGTCGAATCCGAGAAAGTCGGTGACCACCCATTCCCCGGAGGTCAATTGTTTCAGTAACTTCCCTTTCGTATCATATAAGTAAAGATGATTGAAGCCGTCCCGCTGGCTTTGCCAGATGAACCGCGTCGAGTCTTCCGGCAGGAAGACTACCGGATGTTGCGGCTCTACATAACGGTCGTTCTGTTCTTCGAAAAGGACTTTTTCGCGGGCGCCCGTTTCCGCATTATAGCGAACCATCCGGCAATGGTTCTGCTCCCGGTTCAGTTCGGCGATATAAATATGCTTCCCGTCCGGGCTCCAAGCTATATTAGTCAGGTATTTCTCTTTGGGAAGGCCGGTTTGAAGCCAGACCGTTTCACGGGTTTCCAAGTGATAAACGCCGACGGTAACCTCATGGCTTTTCATTCCCGCCATCGGGTATTTGAACGGTTTGACGGCAGCGCATCGGGTATCGATATCGACAATCGGGTAGTCTGTTACCATCCGTTTGTCCATCCGGTAGAAAGCAAGTGCTTTCCCTGTCGGAGACCAAAATAAGCCTTTCGTAATGCCGAATTCCCGTTGATGAACTGCCTGGCCAGAGACAATACCCTTGTCGGTTTCATTCGTTATAGGAAGAATTTTTTTTTCCGGAGAAAGAAGGACGACATTATTGTCGTTGGTGAAAGCGTAGTAGCCGCCTTCAGGGGCTAAGGATGCATTTTCCCAGGATGTTTCAGGCTGGTAATCCCGTAATACCATTTGTTTACTTAAATCATAATGGATAAGATGTTGCCTGTTTCCGAATGCCAGAAAAGGAGTCGCATTGTAGGGAACTGTAAAATTGGGTAGGGAAGATAAGGTCGGCAGTCCGGCGGTTTCCAGCGTTTCGTTGAACCGGGAAAGCGTCAAGGCGATTTTCTCGCCCTGCTCCGGTATGCCTTGGTATAGGCTATCTCCTTTTGCATAAAGATAGGTATCTCCATACCACTGAAGCTGTTTGATATCCCGGGGAGTAAACCGGTAGGCCGTTTTGCCTCCCGGGATCAGATCTTGTAAAGTGAGCGGTTGCTCTTGTGCTATGATGGGCATGGAAAGCAAGATTGTCAACAGTAGCAGTCCACCCCGTTTAATCATCATAGCTCCTTCTCTTGAACGGCTTCTTGGTCGGTTGTTTCCGCTCCCTGAAGCGATCCTCCTCGTTGAAGCGTTTCTTGGGTATGAACGATTTCCCTCGTCCGATGAAGACTTCTTCCTCATCGTCGTCGCGGATAGGAGAAGGCAACCGTTTGGCCGGTTTGGAGGGCCTGCTATCCCGGTTGAAGCGATTCCCTTGTTCATTCAACGCCTTTTTATAATCTTTGTTTTTCCCTTCGAAAATCTCATAGCAGCGGAACTCGCATTCAAGCGAACCGTTCAATAAATTCATCTTATCGTTCGGATGTAGACCGATCTTGTCGAAGCACTCGTCCTTATAGCTGAGAATCCATGCTTTATAATTGGGAAACACATGCTTCAGGCGTTCGCCGATCATGGTATACAACCCCATCAGGTCGCGTGTCGTGATCCGTTCGCCATAGGGAGGGTTCGTGACCAGAATGCCCGGTTGGGGGGCGTCGGTGTATTGCTGGAAAGGCAACACTTTGAGTTCGATATATTTCGACAATCCGGCACTGCGGACATTTTTTTCCGCTGTTTCAATCGCTGCGGGAGAAATATCGGAACCGTAACATTTGAATTTGAATTCCCGTTCGTTGCTTTCGTCGTTATAGATATGGTCGAATAGTTCCCGGTCGAAGTCGGTCCATTTTTCAAAGGCAAAAGATTTACGGAAAATTCCCGGAGAGATATTCAGTGCGATCATGGCCGCTTCAATCAGTAATGTCCCGGAGCCACACATCGGATCGACGAAATTGGATTCCCCTTTCCAGCCTGTTTTCAGGATCATGCCGGCGGCCAGTACCTCGTTCAGCGGAGCTTCGGTCTGTTCCACCCGGTATCCCCGTTTATGGAGGCTTTCGCCCGAACTATCGATCGAAACCGTACAGTCGTTGTGCGAAATATGTACATTGATATAGATGTCGGGGTTGTTCACCCGGACAGAAGGACGCTTTTGGAACGTGTCGATGAAGTAATCCACAATAGCATCTTTAGTCCGGTAAGCTACAAATTTAGAATGATTGAAGTCTTCCGAGTAGATCACCGAATCAATGGCAAAGGTTTTTTCTAAAGACAGATAGTTTTCCCACTGAATCTTTTTCACTTCTTTATAGACGGTGTCGGCATCTTTGGCTTTGAATCGATAAATCGGCTTCAATATGCGGAGAGCCGTACGGGAAGAGAAGTTGGCCTTGTACAACAATTCCTTATCTCCGGTAAAGGAGACCATTCTACGGCCAATTTCCACATTGTTTGCGCCTAAAGCGACTAATTCTCCGGCCAATACCTCTTCCAGTCCGTAGAGGGTTTTTGCGACCATGTCAAACGTTTCGTTGCTCATAGCTGTAACGAATAATAGCTTTTTTGATTAGTTGTTTATATTATAATTACCAAGTTAACACAATTCTGAATTCACGCGCTGCCGGTGGGATGGCGGCCAAATCGTTATACCGGAGATAAAAGGCGACCGAACCGACCATAAAGTCAAATGAATAAAACTCGGTCCATGTATCATTCGGATTGCTTTGAATAGGAATCCCGTAAAACAACGGAGTCTGTACCTCGTCACCTGTAATCGGATCGATATAATACATATAGGCCTGTACATTTCCGTTCTTATAGATAAAGGATGTCAGTTCGGGTACGTCGACTGCCGCCGTATAAAAAGCATTTAAACCTGTTCCATTATCAGCATAAGGTTCCCATGCATTTTCCTTTACGATGACATTGATTACTTTCCAGTTCGATCCCGCGCCGGCCGGTCCTTCCGGTCCCATCGGCCCCTCACAGGAAACAAAAAGGCATAGGGCAAATAATAAGAATACCAATCTTTTCATAGATTCTTTTTAATTATTACATAGCTGATGATTGTTGATAATGCGGAACCCCAAATTCTTTGCAGGTCGCTTTTTCCAATTCGATTTTCCAGATTTTTACATTTTCTATTGCCGGCTCGGAATAGGTAAACTTCCGGGCGGTGTATTTTTGCATGATGATATCCAAAGCGTCCGTCTTCCGGTCGGTATCTTCTTCGAAACGCACCTTTCCCCAAGCGATGACGCTTTCCGAACGGCTCCGGTAGCTGCAAGCCACTTTGGGATGTTGGTAAACAAGGTGATGAGGCGTGCTGAATGTCACGCATACGTTCGGGTTTTGCTTCAGTATGGAAAGGCTACGCCCTTCCGGTGCTGAATGAAGATAAACGACACCGTCACTATAACCGAAATTCATCGGAACCACATAGGGGATTTGGTCTGTGTCAATCATTCCCACAAAACAGATTTCACATTTTTCGATTGTCTTCTCAATCCGTTCTTTCTCGGTATGTAATAGCGTCTTCATTTGTAACCAATAGGTTTACGTGCACAAATATAAAGTTTATTTTTTATATTCCTGTCTGAATTAATACTTTCAACCTTTTTGATTTTAAAAAAACGGCTATTTAATGCATTTTGCTATGTAGGGAAGGATATACAAATAAAATTAAATGATTATCCGCATAATGTCCTGGCAAAGGTATTTAAATCCCTGAAAAAAATCAGTGCACTCAATACATCCATTCAGTATACTCGATTTTTCACATAGGACACGATGCGGATAATCATATAAAATTAAACTTCTTGCTTATTCTTATGATTTTTGCAAATCTATGAAATCATGCTTATATTTGATTTTCTACCGTTCTTCTTCTCAGAAAATGATAAATACGTTATGTATCTTAGTTTCTCTTCGGAGGGAATGGTATTTTTGTAAATAGATAAGAATGTATCAGAATAATAAATGAATCACTCATAATATGGAAAAACTGAATAGAAAAACAGTAAAGACGGCAAAGTTATATCCGGAACGTATTATTCAATTTGGCGAAGGCAATTTCTTGCGCGCTTTCGTCGACTGGATTGTCTATAATATGAATGAGAAAACAGGCTTCGATGCGGGAGTCGTAATCGTTCAACCCCTACCGGGCGGGATGGTGGATTTATTGAATGAGCAGGACGGCTTATACCATCTGAACCTGCAGGGAATAGATAAAGGTAAGACCGTCGACAGTATCGAGCGGATCGATGTCATTACGCGGGGACTGAATCCATATACCCAATTTGGTGACTATTTGGGATTGGCTGAGAACCCTGAAATACGTTTCGTCATCTCGAATACGACCGAAGCCGGCATTGCTTTCGATCCTTCCTGTAAGTTGGAAGACCAGCCTGCCAAATCCTATCCGGGGAAACTGACCCAGTTGCTCTATCACCGTTTCAAAACGTTTGGCGGGGCTAAGGATAAAGGCTTACTTATTTTTCCATGCGAATTGATCTTCCATAACGGAACCGAACTGAAGAAATGTATTCATCAATACATCGAACGATGGAATCTCAGCGAAGCATTCAAAAAATGGTTTGACGAAGCCTGTGGCGTTTATTGTACGCTGGTCGACCGGATTGTGCCGGGCTATCCGAAAGATACGATCCATGAAATTCTCGACCGGATTCAGGTAGAAGACAAATTGGTCGTAAAAGCTGAAATCTTCCATCTGTGGGTAATCGAGGCTCCGGAGTCGGTCGCAAAAGAGTTTCCCGCATCAAAGGCCGGCCTGAATGTCCTGTTTGTCAATAGCGAGAAACCTTATCACGACCGGAAGGTGACCCTGTTGAACGGCCCTCATACCGTATTGTCTCCCGTCGGCTACCTGTCCGGCCTGAATACTGTCCGCGAGTGTGTGGAAGATGAAGTGATCGGCAAGTTTGTGCATAAGGTAATGTTCGACGAGTTGATGGAGACACTCGATTTGCCCAAACCGGAATTGGAGCAGTTTGCCGGCGATGTGCTCGATCGTTTCCGTAATCCATTCGTCAAACATTTTGTTACCAGTATTATGCTGAATTCGTTCCCGAAATTCAAGACACGGGATCTGCCTGGCCTGAAAATCTATCTGGAAAGGAAAGGCATTCTTCCCGACGGCCTGATCTTGGGACTGGCCGGAATCATCACCTATTATAAAGGTGGAAAACGAGAAGATGAGGAAATCAAACCGAATGATGACGAAGCGATTTTGGACCTTCTGTCGGACTTATGGAAATCGAATGACCCTGAAAATATAGCCCAAGGCGTGCTGGGTGCTAAATTCATTTGGGATGAAGACCTGAATGACATTCCTGGATTAACCGGGAAGCTGGCTACTTATTTACAGTTGATCCGGGAAAAGGGGATGTTGGAAACCGTAAAAACAATCTTATAAAACACTCGGATGAAATACGTGAAAATAAATCCGGCGGATAATGTGGCCGTAACGATAGCCGATTTGAAGCAGGGCGATAATATAACGGTAGGTAATGCAGATATTATATTGAAGGCGGATATCCCGGCCGGGCATAAATTTGCACTGACTGATATTGCGACCGGAGGGAATATCGTAAAATACGGCTATTCCATCGGACATGCACGGGAAGAAATCAGGCAAGGGGATTGGGTGAACGAGAAAACGATAAAGACCAATCTGGATGGCGTACTCAACTACGAGTATAAACCCATAGACGTGCAACTGGATATTCCCGACCGGCATCTGACGTTCAAGGGGTATCGGCGGGCGAACGGAGAAGTCGGCGTCCGCAATGAGATTTGGATTATCCCTACTGTCGGTTGTGTGAACGGAACGATTAACCGGCTGGCGGAAATGCTTCGCGCGGAAACCCAACTGAGGAATGTAGATGCAATCGTAGCCTACCCGCACAATTACGGATGCTCGCAATTGGGCGATGATCATGAGAATACGCGCAAGATCCTGCGCGACATGGCGCTTCATCCTAATTCGGGAGGCGTATTGGTAGTCGGACTGGGTTGTGAGAACAATCAGGTAAGCGCATTCCGCCGGATGTTAGGCGATTTTGACGAATCGCGCATCAAGTTCCTGGAAACCCAGAAGGTCGGTGACGAATACGAGGAAGGCATGCAATTGCTCCGGGAGATTTATGATGTTGTATCGAAAGATATTCGTGAAGATATTCCAGTTTCGGAGTTGAAGGTCGGATTGAAATGCGGAGGCTCCGACGGTTTCTCCGGTATCACGGCTAATCCGTTGCTTGGCGTTTTTTCCGATTTTCTGGTGGCGCAGGGGGGAAGTACCGTCTTAACGGAAGTTCCCGAAATGTTCGGCGCCGAAACCATTTTGATGAACCGTTGTGTCAATAAGGACATCTTCGATAAAACCGTTTTTCTGATCAACGATTTTAAGAACTATTTCATTAAAAACGAACAACCTATTTATGAAAATCCGTCGCCTGGCAACAAGGCGGGAGGCATCTCCACCTTGGAAGAGAAGTCGCTCGGTTGTACGCAGAAGTGCGGAAAATCATTGGTAAAAGATGTCCTGATGTATGGCGAACGGATTAAAACAAAAGGATTGAACCTTTTGAGCGCTCCCGGCAACGACTTGGTCGCAGCGACTGCCTTGGCTTCGAGCGGCTGCCATATCGTATTATTCACAACCGGGCGCGGTACGCCATTCGGAACGTATGTCCCTACGCTAAAGGTATCGACCAATACGCCTCTTTACAATAGGAAGCCGGGATGGATCGATTTCAACGCCGGTACGATTGTCGAAAATGAAAGCCTTGAAAGCGTAAAAGAGCGGTTTATCCGTTACATCCTTAATGTGGCAAGCGGTGAACCGGTAAATAACGAGAAAAAAGGTTATCGTGAAATAGCGATATTCAAAACAGGAGTGACCCTATAAACATGAATTATTTCAATGCGGCCACCCGTATTCTAACTACGTTGTAAGGAGGTTTTCTCAAATCTTTTCCATTATTAAATCCGGGCAAACGATTCCATTGACCTAAAGTTACATAGAGATAGCCATCCTGTGTATAGTACATACCATCCGGCCATCCCAGCAAAGAACTTTGAACAAGCGTCTTGAATGTTCCGTCGGGAGAACGCTTCACCAATGCCATCTGTTCATAAGCTGAAAAATAGATATTGCCATCAGCATCTTCCGCCAATCCGTCACAAGCGGGACGGTCGCCTTCATAACGGACTACTTTTTCCAATTCAGATTCCGGTATAGTGAAGTTTGATAATGAATCAGTTAAGATACTGTATAACCCCCTTCCGGTAATAGGTGTCCAGTACAATCTTCCTTTAATAAGCGCAATGCCGTTAGCGCCACCTGATGGCAGTGTTACATTATTCGGATGATAGGCTCTTGCTTCACCTTCCAGAAAAGCAATATATCCGTTTTGAATAGCGGTGGAGTAATGATTTGCAAGCACTTCACGGGAATTTCCGGTAGCTATGTCTATTATAATTAAGGAGGGTGTTGTGCCGAAAGAAGAATTCGTGATGTAAGCTGTACCTTTTTCCCCATGTTCCGGATCTATTCGTAAATCATTCAAATGCATATCCTGACGTAAAACAGGACTCTTAATTACAATTGATGCTACGACCTTGCCATTAGGAGTGAAGCCAACAACTTTGGCTGCGCCTTCCGGTATTCCGTCTATTCCGGCACGCTTGCCGTCATCGATTACCCATATATTTCCATTGCTATCTGTTGTCATACCGTGTGGGGAGACTAACCATTCATTATAAGGGCGATTTGACGGATAGGTCATTTCCTTACTTGGAAACGGAATAAGATGTCCGTCTTTCAGTTCCGCCAAAGCATACCCTTTGTGATTATCTGCATGGCGGGGAAATCCAAGGAAAATCCGTCCGTCGGGAGTAATGGCAATGCCCGACATATCCGGATCGGGCGGTGCAATACGTGCGACAATTTCCAATTGCTGTGCAAAAGCACTATGGACAATAATCCATATCAAACTAAAAATACTTATTATTTTTTTCATACTATTTTTGTTTAGTATAATGACTTGCCTCCAACAAGGTAATTATACAGGCCTAAAGTCGAAAAGAGATAAGCTTTTCTCCTTTATTGCTTTTATTCTGATTCTGACATAATCCACAAACCAGTCTCCGTCATGGAATAGGATATTCCGCAGTTCTTGTTCCGTTTCGGCTATGATAGCTTCTTGTATGTCTGCATCCACTTGTTGAAACGGGACTTTATCAAACATCCTGATCCAGTTTCTTAAACCACTCTCTTTGTTCTGGCAACGAGTAGGACGATCAAATAATATAGCATATACAACCTTAAAACCAAATTGTTCCATCAATGCCGTATATTCACCTATGGAAGGAAAATAGAAAGGAATAGTATAGTCCATCCCTCTCTTCTTGAAACTTTTCTGTAAAGCCTCATGTACTTTACCGGCACATCCCTTTCCTCCAAACTCACAGACAAGCTGTCCCCGGAGTTTCAGTGCCCTATTTATTTGAGTCATCAACATCCCTTGCTTGTCCTTGTCAATCCAATGAAATACGGCATTTGAGAACAACGCTTCGGCAGGTTCCTCTACCGTAAAATTTAAAGCGTCAGCTTGCCTGAATACCAATTCAGGGTAATGACTATTTGCCATTTCAAGCATTTCCGACGAGGCATCGATACCGATGGCATGCGCTCCCATCTCCGATAGTCGCATTGTCAATGCTCCGTTTCCACAGCCCAAATCGATTACCGTATCTCCCGGATGAATGTCCAGCAGTTTCAGTACATCTTCGCCATAATGATGGACAAAGGAAAAGTCATGAGAATATTCCTGTGCATCCCAATCTATATTCATAAGCTTTCCTTATTTGTCGAAATCATAACAATTCAATCCCAAAGACGGATTATAAGTGCGCTCTATCCTTTCTCCAAAATCTTCCACGACAAATTCTCCTGCGCCGTTCAATACGGCAGAAAGTAAATGTCCGGCACGGGCGGAATAATTAGATCCTCCCACCGTGATATGTAGATGGAGATATTCTTTTCCGTCCATAGTAGAGATATTCCCTGTCAGATTGGATATCTCCATTTGTTCACGGAAAGTCTTGTCCACATATTTTTTAGTCGCCGGATTGAAAAAACGCAGGGTTACTTCATTAATAGCACCCAGTCCCGTGATGGTTCCCGACTTGATTTTCTTCTCTTCACAAAAAGCGGTCAGAGCTTTCACTATTTCTTCACGTGTATTAATGCTGATAACGTATTGGTTACCTATTTGCTTGTATGTATACATCTTGTTTCCCTCCTGTGCATTGATTGTTGATATAATAAAACTAAAAAATAAGGTAATAATTAAACATGTCTGTTTCATAATAATTTCCCATTAATTTATTAAAAGAATAATTGTAATCCAATTCCATCCATGTCCGAGGCTATTTATCTTTTATTTTCATAGCTTTCAATATCAGAAATTTGATATTACAAAGTTAAGAAATAGGCTTCTAATAGTGCTCTATTTTATTTGCGATATGTTTTTGTATATTTGCAAATATAATAGTAATTGACTAGTATGATTATATTGGAAAGGAAAATCATACATGACAGGACAACTCTGTGCAGTCATATCCTGTATCCGCAGTTTGTACTTCCCCGTCATAAACATGCGGAATATGAAATCATGCTGTTTACCCGAGGCAGCGGAAGACAATTCGTGGGAGAAGGAGTCGCTGATTTCGAGGAAGGAGATATTGCGTTGATAGGCAGTAATGTTCCCCATTTACATTTATGCAACACAAAATTAGATTCTTCAGCAAAGACTGAACCAAGTGGGGGAGAAGCCTTACAGTTTCATCCGACCATTTTCCCTATTCATTTAGAAAATATTCCCGATTATCAACAGATTAATTTGCTATTACAGAAAAGTCAATATGGACTACGTTTCTATGAAAAAGGTTTATGTAAAAAACTGAAGCGGATGTTTCAGGAAATGGATCATCTTGAATATACTTCCCGACTTATCGGCCTGTTACAAATATTGGATAGGCTATTTCAATGTAAAAGAATTGAACTCCTTTCCGAAACCGCTTACAACAGCTCAAACTTGCTTTCTGATGTAAATGAGCCGATAAATAAAGTTTATACTTACCTTTTCAACCATTTCAAAGAAAAGATAACATTGAAGGAAGTGGCAGACTATGTGAAACAAAATCCTTCCGCTCTTTGCCGTTACTTTAAGCAACGCACGGATAAAACTATATTCCAATGCTTGGCTGAAATCCGATTAGAACACGCTTGCAAATTGTTATCTTATTCCAATCTTGGTATATCTCAAATTGCCTACGAATCCGGTTATAATAATGTCCCGTATTTTATTATGCAGTTCGAGAAAAAAATAAAAAGGAAACCAAGTGAATATAGGATGCAACTGAAGTTATAATCATAAATATGGCAAACTTTATTCTCTATTTCTCCAAAATGTCTATTTGGAATTATGCCTACCGGCAGGTGGCGCCTCCACTAAAAACAGAGGCAACCTCAAGCTTAATTTGAGGTTGCCTCTTTGGGTTAGTAACGGCTATTTCGAGTTTAGGAATTACAACTTCTTCAATCCCTTAACCTGTGCCTTATCCGTTACCGGGATGATGCTGATCGCGTATCCTCCGGCCGGAGCGGACCATTGGGTTAGTTTCGATTTTTTATTCACAATTACTTTACGGATTGTATATGCCTGTGGATTAGTCTTATAATTTGCATCCTTAGCGTCTGCATAGATTGTTGCTATATATTGTTTATCTGCATCCAGAAAATCGAATGTAATTTTCGAGGTAAAGCCCTTTTCACCACATGTATTCCCGACAAACCACTTGTCAGTACCTTTCGCTTTCCGGGCGACTGTAATGTAATCTCCCGGCTCAGCTTCCAAGTATTTGCTGTCATCCCAATCCAAGGCTACATCCTTGATAAATTGGAAGGCGTCAAGAAAGCGGTTGTAATGCTCCGGAAAGTCAGCAGCCATTTGTAATGGGCTTGCCATGGTTACATATAATGCTAGTTGGTTCGCCAGCGTAGAATTCACATGTGAATGGTTGTTCGGGTTGATCTTATCAATATCCATTTCGAAGATACCGGGCGTATAATCCATCGGACCACCGATTAAGCGTGTAAAAGGAAGGATAGTCACATGATTAGGCTTGCTTCCGCCAAAGGCTTGGTATTCCGTTCCGCGAGCAGACTCGTTGGCAATCAGGTTAGGCCAAGTACGGCAAATTCCGGTCGGACGAACTGCTTCATGCGCATTTACCATGATTTTATAGTCTGCTGCTTTTTCAATTGCAAATTGGTAATGATTATTAATCCATTGACTATAATGATGCTCACCACGCGGGAGAATATTACCTACATATCCTGTTTTTACTGCATTATATCCATTATCCACCATAAACCGGTAAGCCTTATCCATATGCCGTTCATAATTACGGACAGAACTGGATGTTTCATGATGCATTATCAGCTTGACTCCTTTGCTCTTTGCATACCGGTTGAGTTCTTTCACATCAAAGTCAGGATAAGGACTGACAAAGTCAAACACATAATCTTTCGAGTTGCCAAACCAATCTTCCCATCCTTGGTTCCAACCTTCAACCAGAACAGCATCAAAGCCATGCAAAGCGGCAAAGTCGATGTATCTCTTTACATTTTCATTATTTGCACCATGACGTCCATGTGGTTTTGCTTTGCTATAATCAGATATCCCCAATTGGACGCTCGGGAAATCCCATGTATAAGACCAGTCGCTTTTGCCGGTGATCATTTCCCACCATACTCCAACATATTTCACCGGTTTAATCCATGATGTATCATCGATTTTAGACGGTTCGTTTAGATTCAACGTGATATTTGAGGCAAGAATATCGCGGGCATCATCGCTGACAATAATCGTACGCCAGGGAGTGCTGCAAGGTGTTTGCAAATGCCCTTTTGTACCGTTTGCATCAGGTGTCAGCCAAGATTCAAAAATATAATTTTTATCATCTAAGTTTAAGTGCATACAGGAATAATTCAACAAAGCTGCTTCATGAAGGTTTATATAAATGCCGTCATCCGTTTTCAACTGCAACGAGGTCTGAACGCCTGTTGGCGAGAAAGAGGTCTGGGACGCATTCCCGGTAATAGCGTTTTTTATCAATCCGCGGATTTCAGAAAGGCGAGACGTTGTATAGTCATATTCCTGTGTGTCATAATCCCCCGGAATCCAATAGGCGGTATGATTGCCGGTCATTGCAAATTGCGTACGCTCTTCTTTGATGACAAAATAAATCAGATTTTTCTGTTGTGGAAATTCATAGCGAAATCCCAATCCGTCATCAAATAATCTGAAGCGGATCAACATGCTCCGATCGGTTGACGCCTGTGTCAACGTAACCGCCAATTCATTGTAATGATTCCTGATATTTTTCATTTCCCCCCAAACCGGCTGCCATGTCTCATCAAATGTAGATGTTTGCTGACCGGTTATTTGAAATTTGTCATATAATGATGATTTGGGATCTTTATTGTTTTTCTCAACTTCGATCTCCGTTCCAAATTCGACCTTTGAACCATCACCTATCAGCTCCAGCCCCATTTTACTGGGTTTGATTACTTCCTTCCCTTTATACTTCAATGTATAAATAGGTTCACCCGTTTGATTTACTGAAAATTCCAGCAAGAAATTACCATTGGGAGACTTCAGTCCCTGCGAAACAGCATAGTTAACGATTCCCACCATACTGAGACAGATTAAAAACAAAACCTTTTTCATAAAAAGACTACTCCTTTATTAATTACTTATTTGTATTATGCGCTCAATGCGTCTATCAGGAATAAGAACCCAGCATTCTTGTGTTTTCTCATTCCATGACCACCCCATCGATTCCTGTTTAGTATTCATTTTTTGAGTAATGACCTCTTCTTCTACCGAGTCGATTACAGCATTTCCAATATGGACGGATGCCGGCCTTGCCTCTAAATGATAAATCAAAACGAGATTTCGCTTGTCAGATTGGATGAAGCCATTGTCTTTTGGATCTATAGCGGTTGTATATCCTTTGGCGGTAGTTGTACATTGGAAGGTTGTCCGGGAAGCAATGTCTTTCAAATAATCCAGATTGATTCCTTCGTCTTCGTACAGTTCGAAAGAAGTATTTTCATCTTCATAGTTCGGGAATATATGGACTAGCAAAGGATAATCTTTCTGTTCATGTATATATTGCATGACCGGCATCATGGGGACAATCGCCCCTTTCTTCACGAAGATAGGGATCACTCCCAACGGAGCACGGTAAGCAACAGTTTGTCCACCCAGGTAAACCGTTTTTTTATCGTTAAAATCAATCCATTCTCCATCCGGAAGATAAACCTTTTTTACACGTTCACCCTTTTTCAGGACAGGAGCAACCAGGAGCTCGCTTCCATAAATAAATTGATTGTCAATACTTATGGAGGCTAAATCATTCGGATATTCCATAAAAAGAGCCCGCGTGATCGGTAATCCCGTATCATGTGCTATCCGTGAGTATGTATAAAGATAAGGGAACAATTGGTATTTTAATTCAATTGCTGCTTTGGCATTCTTTTCCGCCACTTCTCCAAAAAGCCAAGGCTCGACAGCATTATCTCCCTCATGATGCGCACGGCTTAAAGGACAAAAAATGCCAAACTGCATCCATCGTGTATACAATTCCGCCATGGCCGGATAATCTGTTATATCTCCGCAATACCCTGAAATATCGGTAGTCCAAAAGGGAATTCCTCCCAATCCGCCTGAAAGGCCGAGGGCAACCTGGTTTTCCATTTGGGCCCATCCTTCCAATACATCATTACCATTTCCGCAATCATTTGTCCACCCAAAAGTATAACGTTGCAAACCGGCATATGCCGAACGGGTCATTTGAAAGATCCGTTTATTCGGATTACGTTTATCGAACTGCTCTTTTACGACCTTATCCCAAGTTAATCCATAGACATTATGTATTTCATCATGCATCCCGATATGATGTTTCATATTCAGGCGATCCAAATCTTCTTCATTACTCCAGGCAGGTTCTCCCATATCCGTCCAAAAGCCATCGACTCCGTCATTCAGGGCTTTTTGTTGATAACGCCCCCACCAGTCAGCTGCTTCGGGGAGAGTAAAGTCTACTACCCCGCAGTTACCACCCCAAGGCCATGGCATGTCATAGGGCTTTCCGGTACGGATATCTTTGACAAAATAACCTAATTTATCCGCTTCTTTCCATTGCGGATTAGCACGTTGAGAAACTACGGGATCTTGCGAAACCAGCATCTTAAAGCCTTGGCGGTGCAGTTTTTCAAGCATTCCTTTTGGATCCGTGTAATTGCCCTTTCTCCATGAAAAGTCCTGTAAATTCTGCGTCCAGCCAATATCCTGGTAAATTATATCACAAGGAATGCGGCGCTGCCGGAATTCGGCAGCGATTTCGAGCGCCTGCGCCTCTTTCGTATAAAGTCCCCGGCTTTGTGCAAAACCAAAAGCCCATTTGGGAGGCATGATCGGTTTACCGGTTAATGCGATGTATTGCTTTTGGATCTCCTTATAATCTTTCCCGAAAATAAAATAATAAACAAAAGCACCATTGGGCGCTTCAAATGAATAATATTCATCAGACTCAGTTCCGAACTTGAATTCGGTTTTATAGGTGTTATCCAGGAATATACCATAACGGTAACTACTCATAAAGAAAGGAATACTTTTTGCCAGAGGGTCTTCCGTTACACTATAACACGGCCGGTCGCTGTTCCACATTTTATAAGAACGCCCGCGCCTATTTAGGGGACCAGTCTTTTCTCCTAAACCGAAAAACTGTTCGTCAGCCCGTAGAATCTTATATGCTTTGACTGCTGTCGAATCGGAGACATGCCCTTTTTCTTTGAAATCACTGAAGATAAGTTTTTGCCATTTGTCAAATATCTGAAGTTGCATCGGGCTTTTGTTTAACCGGATACGTAGCTTAGAGGTAAATATCTCATAGCAAGCCGGCTCTTCATTAACCTGTACTTCCCCTATATCATCCGGAGATTCATCAACAACAGCAAAAGATCCATTTGAACGTTGGAATTTGCCAAGAGGATCGTACCATACTTTTATAACAGAGGAACTCTGGATCGTTAAGGACAGCTTGGCTCCATCCTTACTGGTGAATATCACTTGATTATGTCCTTGCTTTTCGTAGGAAATGCATTCTCCGGCTAGCATTATAACCGGAGAATGTATCCATAAAAGCAAAATCAATATTTTAAAATGTCTCATGTTGCCTATTAAAAATCATAGCCGGGATTCTGTACTAATGCCGGATTCGAGTTCAAAACCGTACGGCTCAAAGGGAAAATATCCGTATGACTGTCAGCATCGGGTTGTTTATCCCACCAGCTACCTGTTGAGAACTTATTCCAACGGCAAAGATCTGTTCGCCGGCGGCTTTCAACAATAAATTCGCGGCCCCATTCATTCAGCAACTCATCGGCTGTCAGAATCACTTTACCATCCGGTTGATACAGATATTCGCTGTATTTATCAGCCGGATAATTACGTTTTCTTACGTCATTTAAGAGTTTTCCGGCTCCGGTCACATCACCTGTGCGGAATTTTGATTCAGCCAAAGAATAATAAATTTCTGCTAACCGGATCTCGGCATAGTCCGCTTCCATAGCTCCCGGATCATTATCCCGGTAAATCGGGTATTTCACTGGATGCCATCCTGAGTTATGATCAGCATGATTCATGTTTGATTCTTTATCTGCAATGATTGTCTCGGGAGAAGCTCCTTTGAACATGCCTACCTGGTCACGGATATAATATTCATATGCGTTAGGTGCAGTCACTCGCTTGGTTGGATCGTCTGCGTATTCCAGATAACCATACAAAAACATACCTTCACGTTTGCTCTCACCAGAAAGATTCTTATATTTTTTCAAACGATAATCTTCCGGATATTCCTGGAAACGTGCAACCGGCATTCCTAAGGAAAAATCATATAAATTCCCATCGACATTGCGACTAGGTTGCAAAGCGTATTTGGGGTTCATTCCTCCCCAGTCTTTAAACCCAAAGTAGTAATGGGCATTTGCGGGCAGGCTCCACCAGTACATATCGGAACCCATATGCCAATGGGCTCTGGAGTAGCCGGCAGTGAAAGCAAATATAATTTCATCGCTGGTCTCATTATTCCAATCGAAAGGTTCATCCCAACGAGTTGCAAGTGCATAAGTTCCGTATTCTCCATCAATGATCTTCTGTGCATAAGTTGCGCATTCGGAATACATTGCTTTCCCAATCCATTTTTCAGCATTTAGATACAACCGAACGAGCAAAGCAGCAGCTGCAGCTTTTGTCCATTGTCCTTGCTGTAATTTATTTCCTCCCGTGCCTTCTTTAACCGGTAATAACTCCAAGGCCTCTTTAAGTTCGGATTCAATAAAATCAAATGCTTCCTGAGGGGTAACCTGCCCTTTACTATTTAATGATTGATCAGTACTAACTGCTAACGGAATATTACGGAACAAATCCAATAAACGGATATAAAACCATGCACGCATTGTCTTCAACCCATATTCCATTTGATCGAATTCATCTTGAGTCATTCCGAATTTTTCCGGGTTAAGTTTTTCGAAATCATCAATCACGGAATTACATTGCGTAATGCCTTGGAAGTTTCCATTCCATCCTGCCTGGGGGGAAGAGTCGTCAATGGTCCAGGTATGATAATGCAAACGCTGGTATTTTTGTCCGTCCAGCCACCAGCCTTCACGGTTATAAGTAGCTTGTTGATCAGCAGTTCCTTCTTGTAATTCATACATAGGCGAAATACTCCAGAAGCCATGCTCGAAGGGGCGGACGTATGCCCGGATCACATCTTCTTTTGTGTTATAATAGTTCTCTGTTACGACTTGGTCGTATACTTTCTCATCGAGGTTAGTACAAGATAGCATGCTTATTATTAGTGCTGCACCTGCAATATATTTATAGATTCTATTAGATTTCATGATGTTTGTATTTAAGATAGATTAAAAATCAAGTTGTACCCCTATCAGGAATTGTGTAGTAGACGGATAATAGTTCTTCGACCCTCCGAAGGTTCCGGGCGTAAGTCCGTTCACCTGATAAGTCGCAGGATCTACTCCCGGGAAGTTGGTTATCGTAAACAAGTTCTTAACCGTTCCATAGAGACGTATACTATCCAACCATTTGCTATTTAAATCGAGTGTATATCCCAATGTTGCAACATCCAGCTTTATATAATCGCCTTTATAAATAAAGTAATCGGTTAAAACATTCATGCCGGTCGTTATATTCCCGTGCTTACTATATGCATCTTTCAATACGTTAGCATTGCTGGCAGCTGATTGCAAACCATAATAGAAACCGTGTACATCAAAAATATCGAAACCAAAAGCGCCCCGGAAATATAAACCTAAGTCCCAATTTTTATAGACAAACGTATTATTCAATGAAGCCGTGAATTTAGGCAATCCATTACCAGTAATGCGTTTATCATCACTCGTCGCACTTCCGATCGCTATCTTTTCCGTATTGTCTTTATTCCAAATGAGCCAGTTTCCCTTTTCATCGACTCCAGCATATGCATAGGTATAGAAGTTTCCGATACGTTCACCCTCCTGCAATCTTTGCAAGTAGCCAGGGGTTCCCGGAGAAGGCATTGAACACATATCTTGATATGGTTGCCCTTCGAATTCATTATTGGAAAAGGAAACGAACTTATTCTGGTTGGTTGCCCCAACAAACCCGACATTATAGTTGAAATCTTTTGTTTTGACAGCATCGACTCTCAGTTCAATCTCGAGACCCGTATTCTTCATTGTGCCGACATTGACGAACATCTCGTCAAATAAATAGGGAGGAACCGGAACTTTATAGTTCCCGAGTAAATCCTGTTGCTTACGGTTATAGTAGTTCAAACTTCCGTTTACACGGTTACTGAATAAGTTGAAGTCAACGCCAATGTTCCAGTTGATCGCTTTTTCCCATTTCAAGTTGGGGTTTGTATTTTTATTAGGTGCCCAACCTGTATAATATGTGCCATAGTAATACACATCACTAAAGGGGCCCATGGTTGCCAATGCATTGTAAGAACCGAAGTCCTGGTTACCTGTAACCCCGAGATCGGCACGGATTTTCAAGTCATTGATCCAGGAAACATCTTTCAGAAAGCTTTCTTCGCTGATTCTCCATCCTGTAGAAACCGCCGGGAAGTACCCCCATTTATTATTCACGCCGAATTTAGAAGAACCTTCGTAACGCAAGGAAGCTGTCAATAAATAACGTTGCTCATAGTCATACGTTGCACGTCCAAAGAAAGCAATTAATTTAGAACTGTTCCGGTAACTACCCATACCATTCCGTCCTTCTTTCTCTTTCATATACTCTCCATTGCCGAGATTATCCCATGTAAGTGCATCCGAAGAGAAGTTCTTGTTTTCCGCATTGAGTCCGTTGTTCATCCAGTCCTGATAGGAGTATCCTCCCATGAAACCGACGTTATGTCCGCTTTTTGTATAACGATAGTTCACTAACCATTCCAAACTTTGCTGGCGGCTCTTCTTATAAGATTGGCTGGCCTCTCCGCGGTATCCTGTATCATCAGAGATCGTACTGGTAGAAGGGCGGAACCAATAATCCATATCATCATTGATTTGTTGAGCAATTGTCACCTGCGTATTTAGAGAATGGTCAGAAACACCTTCCTTCGCAAATAGAGGAAGAATATTTAATTTAGCTGTTGCATCCCAGTCTAATAACCTTGTTTCTGTCTTACTTTTTTCAATTTTCAGTTTTTCAACCGGGTTCCATCCGGCTTCCTGCCCTCTCAGGCTGAAATAACGTGTACCGGAAGCATCATCCGGATCCATAATCGGCGCGGTAGGATTAGCCAATAAAGCCACCGAAAAGACTTCCCAATCGGAATTATTCCGATTAATAATCCGGGGAGCGACATTGAAAGAGAATTTCAGCAATCCGCTTTTTACCGTATGATTAAGAGAAAGGCGTGCTCCATACTCTTCGCGATCCGAACGAATATCCACTCCATCAGCTTTACGGGCATCGATGGTTCCCCTATAGTTTGTTTGTGTGTTTCCACCGGAAATTGTAAACGTATGGTTTTGTGCAACCCCTGTCCGTGTTAATTCATCCATCCAGTCCGTACTGGCGCCATAATCCATACTACCCGCTGTAGGCACTCTTAATTCCCTGAATTCGGATGCGCTCAACGTTTTAAGCTCATTTGTAATTGCATCAAAAGAAACATACCCATTATAGGAAGTCCGAACCTGGCCATCTGTCGATCCTTTTTTTGTAGTGACAAGTATTACGCCATTGCTACCACGGGTACCATAAATAGCAGCGGCAGCTCCATCTTTTAATACATCAATCGATTCAATATCATTCTCATTAATATTATGTAAGTTTCCACCAGGCACACCGTCGACAACAACCAACGGGCCTAAGCCCGCCGAGCGGGAGGAAACACCACGTATCTGAATGCTTGCCCCGCTATTCGGATCGCCGCTTCCTGTATTCGTAATCGAAACACCGGCTACTTTGCCTTGAATCTGCATCGCCGGATCGATAGAACCTACTTTCAAGAAATCTTTGCTGGAAACATGAGAAATAGCGGAGGTCAGTTCTTTTTTGTCCATTGTTCCGTAACCGATAACCACGACCTCACTCAGCAGTTTATCATCTTCCTTTAAGACAACCTTGAAGTTATCATTCCCTACCGTCGAAAGTTCCTGTGTCAGGTAACCTATAAAAGAAACTTCGATGATTGAATTATCCGGTATCTCTAAAGAAAAATTACCGTCTACATCCGTGATTGTACCGATGGGAGCATTTTTCACTTTTATATTGGCTCCGACTACGGCTTCGCCTTTCTCGTCGTTAACAACTCCACTGATTTTTTTCCTGTTTTGAGCCTGCACTGCAATGCTCAAGAATATGCATACGAATATCATAAATATCCGATGCAAGTTTGTAACACACATTATTCTTCTCTTCATGGCATAAAAATTACTAATGATTTAAGATGTATTATTTATTTCTTAACACAACACAAAGTAATCTCAGAAAAGCCCTTCAGGCTAATCTCGGATATAAAAAACTAAATTGTTAATTGATCTACGCGGTTATTTATTAGTGGATTGTAAAAAAATAATCCATTATAAATCTAGATCGTTTATGTTAAAAATGGCTGCTATTGAAGAGTTATTTGATTCCGATTTTCATAATTTTTTCTTCAAACTCATCTCGGTAAACAGATTTGTTACGAAGTTTGGAACGGTAGGTATAGATTGTAGTAATCGAATATCTCAGAAAGTTGGCGATTATGCTGCTGTCATTAATTCCCAGGCGAATTAATGCGAAAATACGGAGTTCGGTCGTTAATAATTCTCCGGGCTTAGGCTCCTGGCGGTCTTTCTCTTCAAACAATTGATTGAAATCATCGATAAAAGTCGGAAAGATACGAAGAAAGGTATCATCAAAAACAGCATAAAATTCCTTTAACTCTTCCTCTACCAGAAGGGAAGACTTCAGTGTTTTATAAAGTTCTTCTATCTTTCCGGTCATTGCAATCCGATTAAGCCCTTTTCTATAAGCATCCAATTTATCAATATAGACAGAGCAAAGATTGATAAATTTACCCAAATAGGACTCTTTGACAAGGTCGGATTCTTTTAAATGTTTATTCGTTTGGGATAAACGTATATTCGCATCCTGCAATTGGGCATTAGAATGATTCAAGTTCTCATTAAGCCTTTTCAATTCCAGGTTAAGGTTATTTAATTGCAGGTTAGTGCTGCTTAGTTCCTTTTTAGTACGGGCGAGCGCATTCATTTGTATCCGGATATAGACCAACAAGATAAGAAGCAGAAGCGATAATATGCTGATTGCAAAAAGCCCCATCTTGATCTCTTCCTGCTGTTTTCGCATTTTATCCTGGTTCGCCTTCTCGATAATAGGCAACGCTTCTGATATCTGCAAGGTACGCTGCCTGGCATTACAAAAAGTAGCATCCTCTAAGGAAAACCGGAGATAGTTGTATGAACGTTTGATCTCCTTCTCCTTATATAAAAGGATCGAAAGCATACGCAGTGACATATTCTCTTTCACGGATGACTTTATATCGGAAATGGCCGATAGCGCCAGGAAATATTTCTCTTTTTCCCGGTTGCCCATGCGTTCATAGATGTCAGCTATTGCATAAGCAAGATATCCCATAAAACGGTCATTCGTCGTATGTGTCGGGAAAATATCCATAATAAGTTCCAATGCCTCGCGGTAATTGCCTTTATACGATAGTTTATCTGCTAAAATCATCGTATAAGTATTAGAATCGGTTGTCATTAACAAAAGGGAGTCGCGAAAGAAATCCGCTTTTTTCAAATACTTTTCTTTATCCGGTTTGAGAATTGTAAAATCAGCCATTGCTTCATTCAGCGTATGTTGAAGATGATAGTAATAACCGGCATGTTCTATATAAGGTAAAGCCAACAGATCGGAAGCCTCTTTATACATACCCGTTATAATCATGATCTCAGCTACGTTCATCGATGCATCGCTCTTCAACGGGTCATCTCCCAATGCTTCGGCCAGTTCCAATTTCTTCTGTGCATAAACTAACGCTGAGTCTGTCTGGAATGACTTATATTCATCAAAGAGGTTGGCATAAATATGATATAGCTTCCTCCCTTTTTTATTATCAGTCAGCCGGATATTGGGCGGATCAATATGTGCTTTGATCGAGTCGATCCGTTTAAATTTCTTTTCCATGTAGATATGATCATCCAGAATCAGGGCATCCAATTCATTGAGTAAAGAATCGACCTCTACTGTTTGCCCGAATAAGCTGAAAGAGAACCCGAAAAAGATGGCGAGAATACATATTTTGACCATAAGCATACGAATACTCTTGCAAAACAAAGCAAAGCTCTGATAAATGTTGATTATCAGAGCTTTGTACTATTTGCTGTTAAAATAAGTGATCCGCCTGGGGCTCGAACCCAGGACCCCATCCTTAAAAGGGATGTGCTCTACCTGCTGAGCTAGCGAATCAATAAGTATGTTCTTCTTGTAACGTGGGTGCAAAGGTAGTACTATTTTTTATATACACAACAAATCGTTATGAAAAACTGCTTGATTTCTTAAAAAAAGAATTCTCCGCGACCCGATGGAATGAGGCGCGGTTTTGGGGTAAGGTGAATACCCATAAGCGCTTAGATGGAGGAAGCTATTTGCTTTTAGCATATTTATGGTTCCTTTTCTTGAGGTTCATCAATCTCTTCCAAGATAAAGCGGCGGTAATAAGAGAGGCAGAGGGTTGTCAGCGGAAGGGCAACAATCAATCCGACGAAACCGAGCAGTGTTCCCCAAATGGAAAGGGAAAGAAGGATAATGGCGGGGTTAAGTCCCATCGCCCGGCCCATGATATTCGGAACGATGAATAGGTCTTCGATGCATTGGACAATAACCAGGACAATGACGGCCGAACCGAAGGTCAGCCAGAAATTGCCTCCGGGTTCCGTCGCACGGATCATGCTCAACAGGATGATGGGGGCAAAGCTAATGACTTTCAAGTAAGGGATCAGGCTCAGGATCCCGATAAATATGCCGAGGGAGATTCCCAACGGGAAGTCGACAATCCAGAAACCAATGGAAACCAGGATGCCGACGATGAGGGCAACGAGCGATTGCCCGCGGAAATATCGGTGCATGCTGTATCTTACATCATTCGTCATATCCTTCAGGAACGGACGGAAGCGGAGGGGAATCAGGTTGATCCAGTTAGTCGTTATTTTCTCATAATCCAACAGGATAAAGATAAAATAGAGGAGGATGAGGAAAACGATCCCCAGGCTGAACAGGATGGAAAAGGTGCCGGACAGGATTGTCCACAGGCGCGGGGCAAACATTTTAATCGTATCCAATAAGTGGTCCTTGCTGAACATCTCGGCGTATTCATCCATATTGATATGGGTCCTTATGAATTCCAACCAAGTATCAGGAATAAAGGGAATATGTTCGTTCGTGATATTATAATTCTGGATAAGTTGGATGGCCCTTGTCGTCTCGTCGATCATCTGCGGTACGACCACCATGCCCACCAAGGTGCAAATGATCGCTAACGACAGCAACAAGGCGATAATGGAGAGAACCCGGTTTCGGAATCCTACCCGGTACTGGAAAAACTTGACGATCGGATGCATCAGATAAGCGAAGACCCAAGCCAGAAGAAACGGGAGAAGCGCACTCCTTAATATTGCTATCAGGTAGATAATGCCGGAGGCTATCAGCAAGCTGAATAAAATTCTGGCGACCCGGTCGAAAGTAAAAGGTTTTTCAAAGAGGTGACTCATGTTAAATTTCTTATCTTTGTCACATATCTATACAAAGATAGAATAATTGTAAATATCAATTCAATGTATCCTAGAATATTTATCGTCTTTTTCCTCTTTCTTTCTGCCTTTTTCGTAGACGGACAAACTCCTTTTCCAATCAAACGTTTCTTGACTCCTTCTTTCATGCAGGGCGCTTCTTTTTCCATCATGGCGAAGGAAGTGCAGACAGGGACTGTGTTATATGATTATGATTCGAACCGGGAATTGATTCCGGCATCCGTAATGAAAACGATTACTACAGCGACAGCGTTGGATATCCTGGGCGGGAGTTATCGTTATGAAACGCGGGTAGAATATGACGGCAGCTTAACTGACGGTATATTGAACGGGAATATTTATATCCATGGCAGCGGCGATCCTACGTTGGGATCCTCTTATTTAAAATCAGACAAAGACAGCGTGATTCGTCTTTGGATTTCGGAGGTTCACAAAGCCGGGATCCGCCAGATTAACGGCTCCGTTATTGCCGATGAACAGTGTTTCGATGCAGAGGGAGTCTCCATGAAATGGATGCGTGAAGATCTGGGGAGTTATTACGGGCAGGGAAGTTACGGGCTGTCAGTCTTCGATAATCTTTATCGAATAGACTTCCTGACGGGAGCGCCCGGTACGAGTCCGGTTATTCTGGATTGTTCACCCCAAATTCCGGGCTTGTCTTTCCGGAATTACCTGAAGGCGGCGTCTGTCTTTTCGGACAGTTGTTATATCGTCGGATCGCCTTTTTCGGGTGAACGTTCACTTTTCGGTATAATTCCGGCTCACCGGAAACGCTTTTCCCTGGAGGGGGATATCCCGGATCCAGCTTTATTCCTTGCCCAATATATCACCGCTAAATTAGCTTCATCGGGAATCAAAGTGTCTGGCGAGCCGGCTACCTTCCGTATTCTGAATGAAGCGGGGAAGTGGAAAACGACGGAAAGGAAAACGATAGCGAAGACTTATTCTCCTGAATTGGCAGAAATAGCCCGCATTACGAATCATGTCAGCCACAATCTCTTTGCGGATGCCCTCCTTAAAATCGTGGGAGAACGATACAAGCCGGAGCGGGGCGAAGTCATCTCCTCTTTCGGCAAGGGTGTGAAAGTTCTTCAGGAGCATTGGAAGCAAAAGGGATTAGACACCCGTTCCCTCTGGATGTTCGACGGAAGCGGGCTGGCTATCACCGATCGGTTGACAACTTCTTTTGTCTGTGATATTTATCGCTACATGATAACCCAGTCGGGAGCATCGGAAGCCTTTTTCGCTTCACTCCCGAAAGTCGGTGAAGACGGGACGGTGAAGAATTTCCTGAAAGGCACCTCCCTGCAAGGACGCGCCCGCTTCAAAAGCGGGAGCATGAGCCGCGTCCGCGGTTACGGAGGTTATCTTACCAAAGATGGCAAGCAGTATGCCATTTGTCTTTTTGTCAACAATTTCTCTTGTACCAACAGGCAGATGACGGCAGAGCTTGAAAAACTTCTTGTTTCGTTATTTTAGTTTTACGGCAAGGGATATTGCCCTACTTCTCTTTCTGACGATCCGGCCGCTATCGGTTTCATGACGACGCCCAAGCTGCGGAGACCATCCATTTTGGCAACGATCGGTTGCTCGAAGTGGACGAGGCGGAGGTATTCCGTTTCCATCGCCGCCGGCAAGGCATCGAGATAAGCTTCATCAAACCAACCGTCTCCTCTGAATGGATTGATCGTGAAGTAGCCTACTCCGAAAGAGGTCAGATTCTGAAAGAAATGCGTGCCTTGGCTAGGGTCTACCCGATATTGCTCCAATCCGCACTCCACAATCAGGTGGGCATTCGTGATATAAGACCATTTTACCGGGATACCGAGCCATGGGTCGCTGCTTCCCCACCGACCGGGGCCGATAAGTACGAAACCTTTTTCCTGTTCGGCAAATTGACGGTTGATTTTCTCTATTTCGTAGGCAATCTGCTGGTTGTTTGACGAATTAAAAGCGCCTGTCTTAACATAGAGCAAGTCATGAAGGTCGTTCATTATTCCGTGGCCCAATACACTGGCGGAAGAAAGTAGGGTGGCTTCTTTCGGAATCAAGCTTAAGTCCTCATTCATGCTTTCCTTCTGATCGACAATCGGGCGGATCTGAAGGAAATAGAATGTCGCTTTCTCCCGGTTTCCCGGCTCCATGTTGACAGCAAATTCAATTTCGATAGGGCGCCCCATCTCTTTTTGCCCGATATGCAGAAGTGTATCTAATGTTTGGGCGAGTGGGAAAAGATCGTTTTGCAAGATCCCGGCAAACGATAATATCTTCCGTCCGCCCGGATAATAGCCATCCCGGATGATCTGATCCATCGGGTCGTAGGTAGAGGTGATGTATTGCAGCGCTCCGTCGGCATCCGCGTCTTTAAGTCCTAGTCTCAAAAGATTGAAGGAGTCATCCACTGAAAACTGTGTCGGCGGATTGTTGAGATCCAATGCCAGGAAACGGGTTTGTGTTTCACGCAAGGCAAAATCCATCGTACTCATTTGTAATAGATTATTGGGATGACGAGGGGAGAAACGCAGCGTTTGTCCACCTTCGACGATGTACTTTCCTAATCCCAGTGCAATGTTTGCAATCCCGTCTTCCGCCTTTTCGTTACCGATCGGATAGAAATTGAGCGAACGGGCTACTCCGCTGATCAGAGGATATAAGCGGGTGCCATAGGATGCGCCGGCCACCTCCTGCAAAACGATCGACATCTTTTCCTGGTCGATCAGGTTGCTGGTTGCATTCATATACGCTTTGCTATCGCGATAGAATACGGAAGCATAGACCGCCTTGATCGCATCGCTTATAACCCGGAGCATTTCGTATTTATCATCTATCTTGGGTACCATGTACGTGGCGTATACTCCGGCAAAAGGCTGGTAGTGCGCATCTTCCAGAAGGCTTGACGAGCGGACGGCAATGGGGCGTTTCACCACTTCAAAGAACGACATCAGATTTTCCACCAGGCTGGACGGCAGGCTAGCGCGCAGGAAATATCTCAGGATCACCTCGTCCGGCTCTTTGCTTAATCCGACGGGATATAGCCGGTTGGTTTCCATAAATTCATCAAAAATATCCGTACAGATGACGACCGTTTTAGGTATATTAACCGTAAAATTAGGCTGTTTTAATTCCGGATGGCGCTTAATCATTGCACCGATAAAAGCTAATCCTCTTCCTTTCCCCCCCAGGGAACCTTCTCCGATCCGGGCGAAATTACTGTACTCATCGAAGCGGTCTTTCTGATAGACCGCCACTATGCCTGAGTTTTTCATCTGCCGGTATTGCACGATCAGGTCGAAAATAAATTGGCGGGCCTCGTCCATGTCCTTATATTCGCTGACGTCTACCTGTTTTAATACCTCTGCCGGGGGAAACATGGCACGGGAATAAAAGAAGCGGGAAAAGTGATTGCGGGACAGATGGTAACGCAGAGAATCATCCGGTATCCGGAACACTTTGACTTGAAGGTCTTTCAGGTCTTTAATCCGCATAATTTCCTGCTTGGTCTGTGGATTCAGGATAACAAAGTCACCGAAACCGAAACGTTCCATGATTTTTTGCCTCAAGTCTTGCGGATAACTCTTGGAGTTTTTATAAATGAAAGAGGCTTTCAACTCTCTGGCGTATTTCTCATTCTCCGTCTCTGACGATTCCAGTACGAAAGGAATTGTTTTTCCGGTTTTGCATACATATTGCCCGAATTTATATCCGGCAAAATTATCTTTTACGCCTTCGCGCAGGAAACTCATATCGGAAATGATGCCCAGTATGTTGTTCTGATAACGGTCGAAGATACGAATCGCCTCCTCATAGTTACGCGCCAGTTTGATCTTCGGGCGTCCCCTCATACGGAGAGTCCGCTGATGGGCATTCAAGGCCTCTTTGGCAAACTCCTGGCTCTGTTCGAGTACAAACTTGTAAAGATGCGGCAAGGCGGAAGAATAGAATCGGACGGAATCCTCTACTAACAGAATGATCTGGACCCCGACACTGGCCGTATCATCCGCCGCATTCATCTTATCTTCAATTAGTTTAATAATAGCCAATAGAAGGTCGGAATTACCCAGCCAACTGAAGACGTAATCGATCGCACTCAGGTCTTCGTCGGCAACTCTTTTGGAGACTTCTTTAGAGAAGGGGGTAAGGACGACTATAGGGATGGTAGGATATTGTTTCTTGATCTGTTTGGGCGCCGCAAAGATATCCCGGTCCACCATATTGGGCATGAAGATAATGAGTTCGAACGGGCGGTTTTGCAGTACCTGAAGCGCCTCTTCTTCATTGGACACCTGGGTGAACCGTGGAGGATAACGAAGGCTTAAGGCTGTATATTCATTAAATATCTGTTCGTCTACCCGTCCGTCGTCTTCCAGCATGAAAGCATCGTAAGGGGTAGCAATCAGCAGGACATTGTATATGCGCTTATTCATTAAGCTGGCAAAAGAAGTATCCCTAAAAACCGAATTTCGAAAGTCGTTAATTCTTCCCATAATGAGTTATCATTTGACTGAAGGCAAAAATAAGGAATTTATTGACTTCCCACCCTAAAAAGTAGAATGTATGGATTAGAAAAGAGATATTGTCTAAAAGTTAGTAAAACTGTTGAATATTCCCGGTGAATACCTATATTTGTGAGCATAATGATACTTTGAAAAAGTAATACGATGAAAACCGAACTGATTTTATCTGCGTTGGAAGCAAAACATCCCGGAGAAAAGGAATATTTGCAAGCCGTGAAAGAGGTGCTTGTCTCTATTGAAGAGGTATACAATCGGCATCCCGAGTTTGAAAAAGCAAAAATCATTGAATGTCTGGTAGAGCCTGACCGTATTTTCACCTTCCGTGTACCTTGGGTAGACGATAAGGGGGAAGTACAGGTAAATCTGGGCTACCGGGTTCAGTTTAACAATGCAATCGGACCGTACAAAGGAGGACTTCGTTTTCATCCATCAGTCAACCTTTCGATTCTGAAATTCCTGGGATTCGAGCAAACCTTTAAGAATGCGCTGACCACTTTGCCGATGGGCGGAGCCAAAGGCGGCTCCGACTTTGCACCACGCGGGAGAAGCCAGGCTGAGATCATGCGCTTTTGCCAGGCTTTCATGTTGGAACTATGGAGGAATATTGGTCCGGATACCGACGTGCCGGCGGGCGACATCGGTGTAGGCGGACGGGAAGTCGGTTTTCTTTATGGCATGTATAAAAAACTGGCGCGGGAAAATACGGGGACAATTACAGGTAAAGGCTTGGAATTCGGCGGATCGATCCTTCGCCCCGAAGCTACCGGATTTGGCGGGTTGTATTTTGTCGAACAGATGCTTAAAAACCACTCGATCGATATCAAAGGAAAGGTCATTGCCATTTCCGGATTCGGTAATGTGGCCTGGGGTGCGGCTACCAAGGCGACCGAACTGGGTGGCAAAGTGGTGACTATCTCCGGCCCGGACGGATACGTTTACGATCCGGCAGGTATTTCCGGCGAGAAAATAGATTATATGCTGGAACTTCGCAATTCGGGCAATGACATCGTCTCTCCTTATGCCGAAGAGTTTCCCGGCTCGATCTTTATCGCCGGCAAGCGTCCTTGGGAACAACGGGTAGACATTGCCTTACCTTGCGCTACGGAGAACGAATTAAACCTTACGGATGCCCAAAATCTGGTAGATAATGGAGTCTCCTGCGTGGCAGAGATTTCGAATATGGGATGTACGGCCGAAGCGGTCGATTACTTCATTGAAAAGAGACTGCTCTTTGCCCCCGGAAAGGCGGTGAATGCGGGAGGGGTGGCTACTTCCGGCCTGGAAATGACACAGAACGCCATGCATATTTCATGGACGGCGGCGGAAGTGGATGCACGCTTGCACCAAATCATGAGCAGCATCCACGCCCAATGTGTCGCCCACGGACAGGAAAATGGTTATGTAAACTACGTAAAAGGAGCCAATGTTGCCGGATTTATGAAAGTGGCGAAGGCGATGATGGCGCAGGGAATCGTTTAACTTTTCACCGGACTTTCCCGGGATTCTTATTAATAAAATCTTTCCAACCGGTATAGGACTTCTCCTGTACCGGTTTGTTTGTCTGGTAGAAATGGCAAAGGGCGGCAGCCAGTCCGTCTGTTGCGTCCAACTGCGTCAGCATATGTTCTTCCGGAATATGGAGAATGCGTTGAAGCATACCGGAGACTTGTTCCTTGGAAGCGCTTCCGCTGCCGGTAATCGACATCTTGATTTTCAGGGGAGCATATTCGTAGATGGGAAGGTCGCGGCTCAGGGCGGCCGCGATAGCCACTCCTTGCGCTCGTCCGAGTTTCAACATACTCTGCACGTTCTTTCCGAAGAAGGGAGCTTCTATGGCCAGTTCATCAGGATGATACTCGTCAATGAGGGAGATTACCCGTTCGAAGATCCTCCGCAAACGCAGGTAATGGTCGTCGTACTTATTGAGTTGAAGAAATCCCATCGTACCGACAACCGGTTTGTTATCTACGATATGCAAAAGTCCGTATCCCATCACAATCGTTCCGGGATCGATACCTAATATTACTCTGTCTTTACTCATCTCCCAGTGTTATATCTTCTAAAAGCGTTGAAAAACCGACTACCTGGTTGCCAAAACGACTTATCAGTTTCTGATGCAAGGCTCTCCCCTGAGTCTCTAACCAGTATTGAAGCGTATCGACATTTTTTACCTGAAACTGTACGGAGAAAGAGGAGTTTTTTACCTCTTCCTCGTCCGTCAGTATCCGTCGCAAGGCCGGATGAGTAAGGAAACCGCTACCGGAAGCCTTTGGGATATAATCCGTTTTTAGGTATTCCAAACATTCCGTCAGTACCTCTTGCTCAATATGAAAAGTTATATTATAAATAATCATTATCCGGATCAAATTAAGTAACCGTTAAAATTAAAACAATTACCAAGGCAAAGATAATGTTTCCCCCGGTAATTTCTCTTACACCGTGCAAACGCATTTTTTCTGAATAATAAAAGACTTTTTTAATGTGTTTGCGTTAAGTCGCCTAGCTTGATTGTTCTATTCGCTCTTCTTGATTATCTTATTTCTGATCGTGCTTCTTCACCCAGTTTATGAGCAAGCGGCAAGCGGGGATAGCCATCCCACCATGGTCGAAACCCTGCAATTCATAGAGTGTCAGATCTTTATTTCCGAAGTACCTTAATATCGACTCCAAATGGAGGTTTTCTTCATAGCGGGCAGTCATTTCCAAGTGGCGGTCACCTGTGATCAGCAATATCGGTGGAAGCCCAGCTCTGACCTTGTTTAAGGGAGCGTATTCGTCCACCAACGGGATATCCATAGGCAGCCCTCTTTCTTTACGTATCGTGTAATGCGTATTGGTCTGTCCGCTGGCGGGTATCAATCCTTTTATGCGGTCAGCATCCACACCGTATTTTTGCAGATATGATTTATCCAACCCTATCATCAGTGTGAGGTATCCACCGGCCGAATGCCCTGCCACATAAATGCGTGCAGGATCACCGCCAAACGATTCGATATTCTCGAAAACCCATGCCACAGCGGCAGCGGCATCGTCTATATAAGCGGGATTTGTGGCCTTCGGGCTGAGCCGGTAGTTGGGCGAAACAACTGCCACTCCTTTGTTCTGAAGCTCCAAAGGCAGCTCCTTCTGTCCACCCTCCAAACCTCCGCCATGAAACCAGACAATGGTTGTAAATCCTTTTACATCCGTCGGATAGTAGGCATCGAGCAAGCAACGCTCTTTGCGGTAAGCGTCTCTTTCGTCGGGTGGAACATACGAAATATTTTGCACCAGCGTATATCCGTTTTCTTGCGCCTGTGCAAATACGCATGCAGGCAAAATCAGCAACATCAAGTAGATTTTTTTCATGGCTATGATCATTGAACGTTTTACTTTAAAAATTATCTCAAAAACCAAAGTTATAATTTTTTAGATAATCTATGTCTTGGTATGCTTTTTATTTAGGGGGTTAAGAAGGATTTCCCCTTTCACAAACGGCAAAGAAAAAACTCTATCCCTAACATAGATTTAGAATAAAAGATGAAGGCAAAAAGCAAATAGTTAGATTACCTGATTCAGAAAAATAAAAGAGAAAAAGAATAGATATTTCTTAAAACTACCTATATTTAATGCCGGGATTAAAAGACAACATATTGTTCTTTAATAAAATAGAAATGATCTTTTTTTATTCGTTTGCATATAAAGAAGTTATATCATGATTAATTTCGCGGATGAGAAGGCTTTATTAAACGAAATAAAAGCAGGAAATCAAGATGCTTTCAAATTCCTGTTTGATTCGTATTATCCTCGTCTAAGAGGATATGCTTCCCGTTTTGTGCAGGATGAAGAGACGATTCGCGACATCTTGCAAGAAAGCTTTCTTAAATTCTGGGAAAAACGTTTGTATCTGAACAATATCTCTTTGTCTTCCCTTCTTTTTGCCATGGTGCGCAATGCCTGCTTAAACTATTTGAAGCATTTGCAAATCGTGGAGCAATATAGTCTTGACTATCTGGAAAAGGTGGGTGGCCAGGAAGAACTGTATTATGCCGATTTCAACTTAGATCCCGAATATTCCCTTCTTTATAAAGAGTTGCAGGAACAGATCACATTGGTTATCAATAGCCTCCCTCCCCGTTGCCGTGAGGTCTTTTTATTAAGCCGGCTAAAGAAAATGAAAAACCGGGAAATCTCCGAAATATTGCATATCTCTTCTACTGCGGTAGAGAAACATATAGCGAAAGCACTTTCCTATTTCTCCAAACACTTTAAAGATAAATATCCATTGGACATATATATTGCAATATTAGCGTGGATTTTGTGGGAATAAAAAAGAAAGGGTAAGGTTGGGTAAAATCAAACTGAGTTGTTATATCTTAACAAAGACAGATGAATCAGATGGAGAATCAGATGAAGAGATATTATCAGTTAGCCTTATCCTACTTTAACGGAAACCTACCGCTGAAAGATGAGAAGGCATTGTTTGATTTTATTTCCTCTGATTCCTCTCACCGGGAACTCTTCCGCCAATGGGAAAAAAAGTGGATGGTTTCTTCAGTGAATAAGATTCCGGTTACAAAGGAGTGGAACGAACTTCAGCACCGGCTTCGGGTAAGAAGCGCGATTAACCGGACGTTTGACGCCCCCAAACGCGACCTGAGGAAAATGATTGCCGCCGCCGCTATCTTGTTGGTACTGCTTATAAGTTCCGTCACCTTATTAATGAATGTTCTGCCGGATAAGGAACAACCTTATTATACGTTTGTAACCGATCCGGGAGAGAAAAGCCGTGTAGTTCTGACGGATGGGACAAATGTGTGGCTCAATGCCGGTTCCAAACTCCGTTATTCGGGAAATTTCAGCGCTCACAACCGGGAGGTCATCCTGGAAGGAGAGGCCTATTTTGAAGTGAAAAAGCAAAATGATAAATCTCCGTTCAGGGTAAAGACAGACCATTACGATATCCTTGTCAAGGGAACCAAATTCAATGTTACTTCTTATGCAGAAGACCCGGCTTCTTCGGTTACGTTACTGGAAGGGGCGGTCGAGATTGTCTATGGAGAAGGGATCATTCCGGTGAAACCAGGCGAATCTCTGTCTTTTAAGAAGGGAGAGGCCCGGTTCTTCCGTCATAACGTGCAGGCCTATCAATACAAATCATGGATAGACGGAAGGGTGGAATATGATGAAATTACCCTGAATGAGTTAGCTGTCAGGTTATCCCGTAAATATGATGTCAATATATTCCTGGATGGAGATCTGGAGAAAGATGCTGTCTTTAAGGTGTCTTTACGTAATGAAGAAACCATCGATCAATTTTTACAAGCCTTGTCCAAAATAATCGATATCCGGTTCAGGAGGGTAGGGCATGACATTTACATTATGAAAAAACAATAGCGCTATTTGTTAATATATTTAAGTCTAATAACTAATAACAGTCTTATGATGTACAGAAAGCATGTAGGAAGGTCACTTCTATTGGCCTTATTACTTTTCGGTTCTTTGTCTCTGAATGCACAGTTAATAACGCATCAGTTCAGGCAAACTCCCTTGAAAGAAGTATTGGATGAGGTTGAAAGGCAACTTAACTATTCCATTATCTACAAGAAAAATGAAGTGAATGAAGAAAAGAAAATCACACGGAGTTTCAAGAATGCTTCTATAGAAGAGGTTCTGAATGCCGTATTGGATGAAAATTTGAGTTATGCGATAGATAACAAAATGATTGTAATATCCAGTAAGTTGGAAAGCGGAGCGCCTGTTCCGGTGAAAAGGGTTTCGGGTGTGATTAAGGATGTTCATGGCGAAGCGATTGTCGGGGCAAGTCTCTCTGTCAAAGGAACGGCAACAGGAACCATCTCGGATCTTGAAGGAAACTTTACTTTGAATATGCCGGCGAACGGGACTCTGGTTATCTCTTATATCGGATATCAGACTCAGGAAATAAACGTAACCAGCAAGAATACGCTGAGCGTTGTCTTGACGGAATCCTCAAAAGATCTGGAAGATGTGATTGTCATAGGATATGGTTCGCGTACAAAGAAAGACTTGACGGGAGCCGTCTCTCAAATCAAGGCAGACGATATCGCCCAAAGCAATGCCATGTCACCTGAATTTGCCATGCAAGGGAAAATGGCCGGTATACAAATCAGTAATCCGGGTAGTGGTCCGGCGGCAAGGCCTGAAATCAGAATCCGTGGTGTAAGTACCTTAGGATATAATGATCCGTTGTATGTAATAGACGGGGTTCCGTTGGCGGAAGGAGGGGCCAATGGCCAATCAAATGCGAGATTCGGTACCTTCCGGGGCGATGTGAATGTTTTTAATATGATCAATCCCAATGATATCGAATCAATCTCGGTTTTAAAGGATGCTTCCGCTACGGCTATTTACGGGGTAAGAGCTTCGAACGGTGTGATCCTGATTACTACCAAAAGAGGTTCGGAAGGGAGAACGAATGTGGATTTCTCCATGAGCTATGGGATCCAGAATATCTCTAAAAAGTATGATGTAGTAGGTATAGACGAATATATCGACTGGTCCTTGGAAGCGATCAATGCTAATCCGGCCTATGTGAAAGATCAATATTATCCGTTCTTCGATAAAACGTCGCCTCGTTATATGGGTAACAGCGCCAACTATACCAAAGATTGGAGAGATGCCTTATTGAATGAAAATGCGGCAATTCAGGATTATAATATTAGCATAACCGGTGGAAACAAAGCGACAAATTACGCTTTGGGTACAGGATATGCCAAGCAGGACGATGCGATTTATAATGATTCGTTCGATCGTTATTCCTTCTTCCTGAATTCGGACCATAAGATAGGAAACTGGTTTAAATTGGGAGAATCCTATCGGTTTGTCTACTCGCATTATGATGATCATGAAACGGCCACTGGTGGCCTGAGCAGTGTCTCTTTCGTAACGCCTTGGCAACCGCTCTACGATGAAAATGAATCGAACGGATTGGCCCGGCCCGGACGCACCTTTGATGGTAAATTGATGCCGTATGGCTATGGAGCGGCAACGATCGATAACTTCCTTGCCAAGGATCTATATTCTAAAAATCAAAGGGATTTGGTACGTAACCTGGGAACTTTTTATGCAGAACTGACACCGTTGAAGGGGCTGCGTTTGAAAGGAACAGTCAGCTTTGACTATTATACCAATAAAAAGGATACTTATACGGAGGCCAATTCCGGAATCTATACCATAGGCAGGGGTACTCCTTACACGGTGGGAAATATATACAGCTTGGGTGAATCGAAAAATATCAATATCGTAAAAGAATTCTTGATCGGTTACAATGAAACATTTGGAAAACATTCCGTTGATTTGGTCTTGAATGCAATGGACCAAGATATAAGATGGAATGTGAGTAATATGAGTGTTAACAACAATTCTCCGATTACGAGTTGGGATCAACATTACATAAATGAAGGATGGGCTTCCGCCGATAAAAACTCGTATTATGAACGTTACTCTTCAGGTTTGATTGGGTATATGGGACGTTTGAGCTACAATTTTGGAAGTAAATACTATCTTGACGCAACGGTCCGTAAAGATGGATCCTCCAAGTTTGCTTCCGGATATAAATGGGGAACTTTCCCTTCTTTTGCAGGAGCATGGCGTATTTCTTCCGAAAGCTTTATGAAGGGAATCAATTGGTTAGATGATTTGAAGTTGCGTGGAGGCTGGGGAAAGACCGGAAACCAGGAAACACGGGATTATGCTTATCTCTCATTGGTTAACTCAAATCCGAAGGCCGCTTTCGGGAATGGAAGCGACGGGAACGGAACGATTTATCAGGCGGCGGCCTTAGGTGATTTCCCGGTAAAAGATATGACGTGGGAGACCGTAACGACGACTTCATTTGGTTTCGATTTAATCGCATTAAGTAATCGCCTGAGCTTTACTACGGAATATTATAGCCGTAATACGGACGGTATCTTACAGCAAATTGACTTGCCATTGGTTATCGGAGCACTTTCCAAACCGATGGTAAACTTAGCGAAAGTCTCTAACCGAGGTATTGAAATGCAGGCTTCTTTCAATGAGAAATTCGGAGAAATAGGATTTAATGCTTCTGCAAACTTCACGACCGTACGTAACCGTGTAAGCGATCTTTATCGTGGACGTCCGTCAACAAACGGTAATTTACGTATCGAAGATGCTTATACGATGAATTTTATATACGGCTATAAAACAGATGGTATCTTCCAAACGGAAGAAGAGGTTGAGGAATGGAAGAAGAACAACAATGATGTGGGTTACAGTTCTCAAAAAGCGCCGGGTGATGTGCGCTATGTGGATCTGAACGGAGCCCCTGCTTCCGGTTCTCCAGAAGGAACCTTGAAGAGTTATTCTCCTGATGGAAAGATTGATGATTATGATAAAACCTATTTAGGAAAAACAATCCCCGGTTATTATTATGGCATCAGCCTGGGAGCTAATTATAAAAGCTGGGATCTCCAATTGAATTTCAGAGGAGTGGGAGATGTACAGAAAATAAGTACCTTAGGTTTGCTTAGTATTAATGGCGGCGGACAGAACTTCTTAACGGATTATAGTAAACGTTGGACCAAAGAGAATCCTTCCAATACGATTCCGCGGGCTATACAGAATGATCCTTCGGGAAATAATCGTATCTCCGACCGATTTGTTTCAGATGCAGACTTTTTCCGGTTCCAGAATTTCCAGATCGGATATAATTTTAAAGGCTCTTTGCTGACAAAGGCCGGCATAAGGAAATTACGTTGTTATTTCTCCGGTTCCAATCTGTTTGTTATTTCTTCGTTTAATGATCTGGATCCTGAAAACATTACGACACCGACTACCTTTACACTTGGTGCTAATATTAGTTTTTGATCATGATTAAAAAGAATAAAGCCTTATGAATAATATAATAAAATCCGTTTTAGTAGCGCTTACCCTATTCTGTAGCGCCTGCAGTACAGATACGATCGAATTGTATCCGATCGGTGATACGGAAGCCAGCTTTTTCCAAAATGAATCTCAAATGCAACAAGCTGTATTCGGTATATACCAGAAATTATCCTTTTTCTATGCTTTCCGCGGAGGGCAGAATAATAACGTATATCCGGTAACGTTGTTGCCATCGGATGATTTGACGACTGCTTCCTCTTATGCATTGGAGAATTTTACAGGGTTAAATGGTTCGAACTCTCAACTTATTCTTTATTACACTTTTGCTTATCAATTGATTAACAGGGCAAATACGGTGTTGCAAAAGATAGAAGAGAATGGTGCCTCGGCTTACCAGACTTCTCCGGAATTAATGAATTATAACAAAGGCGAAGCCTTATTTCTCAGAGCCTATACCTATTTCCTTCTCTGGAACGTTTTCGGTACGGCGCCATTAATTACTGAGAGAATTACGGACTTGGATGATGCTTATCCTTCTAATTCCAAAGGTACCGAATTATTGGATCAGGCGATTATCGACCTGAAACAGGCTTCCGAGCTGTTACCCGATACTTGGCCGTCTGAATATAAAGGTCGTCTGGTTAAAAGATCTGCGTTGGGATTAAGAGGTAAGTGTCTGGTTTTCCGGGGAACAGTCAATAAAACGACCTCGGACTTTACGGATGCGATTGCTGATTTTAATGCAATCTCTGGAGCTACTCTCATGTCGCAATATAGTAATAACTTCGATGTGAAATATGAAAATAATAACGAATCCCTGTTTGAATATCAGGCAAATAGTTCTCCCGGTTCTGTTAACCCGTTTGTCGGGGGATCAGGAGGAAACGATTCTTTTTCCGTGATCGGAGAGATAGGGGCTTATTGGGGAATGTTCAATCAGCTACCTTCCTGGATTGGGAACTCTTATTATACGGCCACCAATTCGATAAAAAATGCGTATGACGATGGCGATCCGAGAAAGTCCTATAATATTAATTTGGGCGCTACCGATAATGTTAATGTAATGAAGTATATAAAAAATACGAGTTATGCTTTAGGCGGCAATGCCAATGGTGTAACCGTGAATAATCCCCGTATCTTGCGTTATGCCGATGTATTACTCTTAAAAGCCGAAGCGATCGTTAGGAGCAATGGAAGCTTAAGTGAAGCAATCGGACTGATCAACCAAATCAGGGCGAGGGCAAGGAACTCAAATGAAACCGGAACGCCTTCTTTGACTCCGGCAGACCGAAGTACGACGGAAACAAATCGTGCAACGGTTCTTGAATGGGTCTTCCAGGAACGTCGGCTTGAATTGGCTTTCGAAGAAGGACACCGTTGGTGGGATTTAAGAAGAAGGCATATGGCCGGAGAAATCGATTTGAAGACATACGATTTTGGTTCGCTTTTGATCGACTGTAAATTCCAGGATTATAATATTAATTTCCCGTTGCCTTCCGACGAGGTGGTTGATAATTCGAACATGAACCAAAATACGGGTTATTAATCGGATGACGGAGTGAATTGAAGAATAATTAGTAATATTGTAGCGGCACAGATTGGGAAAAGTCTGTGCCGCTTTCTTCGGACATCATTTCATTACCTTAAAAATAGACTATATGGAAAGACGTGATTTTATCAGGACCCTTGGAGCCGCTTCCGCGATTGCTTTGGCGGGAACGGGTCGTAGTAAATTGACTGCTTCTTCTTTTGCTCTCCCCAAGAGAAATAAGAGCGGAATAGATCATCCTTTATGGAAGGGATTCAATCTGTTGGACAAATTTAACCCGGGTCATCAGACTGCATTTAGCGAAAAAGACTTTGAGCTGATAGCCGGATGGGGATTTAACTTCGTAAGGCTGCCTCTGTCTTATTGGTGCTGGAGTAGTGAGGATGACTGGTATAAAGTGGATGAAAAAGTATTGAAGGAGATAGATAAGGCAGTAGATTTAGGAAAGCAATATGGTTTGCATGTCAATTTGAACTTTCATCGGGTACCTGGTTATTGTATTAATAATGCCCAACCATTACCTACCAATTTATTTGAAGATGAAGAGCCGTTGAAGGCTTGTTGTTTCCATTGGAAATTATTTGCCGAGCGATATAAAGGAATCCCAAGTTCACAGCTTAGTTTTAATTTGATTAATGAAGCGCCTTCAATCGAAACGGAAAAATATGATAAAGTAGCCAGGCAATTGATTTTTACAATTCGCGAGGTAGATTCGGGCCGCTTAATTATTGTTGATGGGAAAGATGTAGGAACACAACCTCTAATGACTTTGACGGATGTTCCTAATATTATACAAAGCGGCAGAGGTTATGCTCCCATGCTTATCTCTCATTTCAGGGCTCCATGGCCGGGAATGAAAGTCCTGATGGATTTCCCGGAAAAGGAGTTGTCATGGCCCCTCACACTGGATGGAAAACTTTTGGACAGGGATGCGGTATATGAAACATCTGTTGCTCCTTGGAAATCCTGGATTGAACAAGGAGGAAGGGTACATATCGGAGAAATGGGCTGTTATAACAAAACGCCTCATCCGGTTGCTATGGCATGGTTGAAAGATGTTTTCAGCTTGTTTAAGGAACAAGACTGGGGATGGGCGCTATGGAATTTGCATGGTGATTTCGGCGTGTTGAATAGTGGACGCAAAGATGTAAAGTACGAGAATTATAAAGGATATCTTTTGGACCGGGAAATGTTGGAGCTATTAAAAGTCAGTTAGCCACGATTCTCTTCAAGAAATAAAGAGAGCATTTCTTCGGATAAATTTACGGGTTATACTGCCTCTAAGCATTTATAGTTATGAATCTCTCCGATCATAACTATGAATGCGCTCGTTCACAGTTATGACTACGGTCATTCATAACTATCATTTTGGGCGTTCGGTTACTTCCCGGAGGAGGGACGCCAACATGTCCATCGCTATTTTTAGGTGTAACCTATATTTTTTAGCCACAATGCCATTACTGAGGGGAAGATATTTAAAAAAAATACTATCTTTACGCCGCAATTGGCAAAAGGCTTGTTGCTCGCATCAGTTCGGGGCGTTAGCTCATCTGGCTAGAGCGTAACACTGGCAGTGTTAAGGTGATCGGTTCGAGTCCGATACGCTCCACTTTTTAACTATTATTCGCATTGGGCGATATTCTGAAAAGAGTATCGCCTTTGCTGTTTTATATGTATATATGAAAATTTATTTCTCTTTCTCTTTGGGGTAGATGGTATGGCGGACAAGGAGTTCCTGAAATTTGTTTTTGTAACTGTCGGAGATGGGAATATATTCTTTGCCGAAAACAATCCGATTACGCTCGATGACTCTTATTTTCTCTAATTGTACGATAAAGGATCGGTGCACCCGGACAAAACGCTCTTCAGGCAATATCTCTTCCATGCTTTTCATGCTCATTAACGAAAGGATGGAGCGAGGTTCGTCTTCTATATGGATCTTGACATAGTCTTTGAGTCCTTCAATATAGAGAATCTTTTGGAGAGGAATCTGAACGAGACGATGTTCCGTCTTAATAAAAATCCGCTCCGCTTCACTGCTTGCTGCCGAAGAGGCTACCTCTTTTTCTGCGGAGGGCCTACGTAATAAGTCATACCATTGCAGTGCTTTCTGCGCTGATTTTAGAAAGTCCGGGTAACTGATTGGTTTCAATAAATAATCCAGAGCATTTGCTTTATAACTATCTAAGGCATACTGTTCAAAAGCGGTAGTAAAGATGATGCGCGTCTCACTGCCGATCATACGTGAAAACTCCATCCCGTTTAGTTCCGGCATTTGGATATCCAGAAAAAGCAGGTCGACCGGCTGTCGGTTTAATACCGACAGCGCATTGATTGCACTGTTGTACTTCCCTTCCAAACGAAGAAAGGGCGTTTTGTTTACATAGCTTTCCAACAAGCTGACAGCTAATGGTTCATCATCAATAATGGCACAAGATAAAATCATAATACATCATTTAAAGTTATCTCTCAGGAAGTGTCAAATTTAATTCACTTCGGAAGATATCTCCTTCCTGTTTGCAAATTAATGAAAACTGATTCGGATGCAACAAAGTTAATCGTTTATGAAGATTCTGCAACCCGATTCCTGAACCGCTTTTATCCGCTTCGTTTTTAGGGAAATAGCTGTTCGTAATAGAACAGGAGATTTGCCTATCTTCCTGGGTGAGATGGATTCGTACGAAAGAGGGCCTACTGGGACTTACTCCATGCTTGAATGCATTCTCAATGAGCGAAATAAAAAGCAGAGGAGGCACCTGGATACTTGGGGAGGATATCCGGAAATCCGTTTCTACCTGAACCGGTTCCGGGAGGCGAATACGCATTAGCTCGATATAGTCCTGTAGGAAATTCACTTCTTTGGACAATAAAACGGTCGGCTGGCTACTGTCGTATAAGACATAGCGCAACAAGCGACTTAAGTCGTGTACCGCTTCCTGAGCCTTTTCCGGGCTAAAGGCAATCAAGCTGTATATATTATTTAATGTGTTAAACAAGAAATGCGGATTCAACTGACTTTTTAAATTCTGCAATTCCGCTTGTGTACGGTTCCGTTCCAGTTCTTTCCGGGAAGCTTCGGCATCATACCAACTTCCGGTCATCCGTATGGCTACGCTAAGGCCGGCCACCAGTGCATACAGCAATGCGTTAGCCGAAAAAAAGCGGATAACATCCGATAAATCATGCGGTCGCGAAGGATGTCTTTCGTTAAAATAAGGGGGGTGAGGCAGCATTTGCATTAAAAGGTGGACACTTACCATCACCACCGCAATCAATATAAGATTACTTAAAAGAAAGGAAATCTGTTGTTGGGTGAATAAAAACTTCTTTACCAGATAAAAGTAATTTATATAAAACACCAACATGAAAGAAACAGGTACGATAAGAAAACGAATATAACTTTCCCATGTTACGATTTGCATTTCCCGTCCGGTAAAGAAGAACGGAATACCCAATACAATTCCCCATGCAATGATATGTATCAGGCCGGATAACGTTTTTGTCTTATCCATAGAGATCGTATTTTTAAATTCTATTTTTACAAACATAACAGGAAGCAATCAAATATTAAAATATTTTACCGGATATCTTTTTATTATTCATATCGTATTGCGTCGATCGGGTCTAATTGGGCAGCTTTCTTGGCCGGATACCATCCGAAAAAGATGCCTGTTATCGTACAGACAAGGAAAGAGAGCAAGACACTCCAAGGCTGAATGAAAATCGGATAATGAGCAATCAAGTTTACCAACAATGAGGCAATGACCCCTGCGAATACCCCGATGATGCCTCCGGTTACGCTGATTAAGATGGCTTCGATCAGAAACTGGGCCAATATGTCCACGCCTCTTGCTCCGATACTCATCCGCAGTCCGATTTCGCGAGTTCGTTCCGTCACACTGACATACATGATATTCATAATGCCGATTCCTCCTACCAATAAAGAAATACCCGCCACAGCCGACAAAAGAACCGTCATCAAGTCGGACGTCGAAGTCAGCATTGTACTTAACTCCTGCGTCGAACGAATTGTAAAATCATCAGCAGCAGTCGGTTGCAGTTTGTGGTTGCGACGGAGTATTTCTGTTATTTCTTCTATTGCTTCATTGGTATATTCTTCTTTTAGCGCCGAACAGGTAATTCCATGCAGGTGGGTAATCGCCAGGATACGTTTTTGAACCGTCGTATAGGGCGCCAACACCAGATTATCCTGATCCATTCCCATACTATTATATCCCTTGGGAGTCAGGAGACCGATAATTTTAAGAGGAATCGATTTGAAACGAATGATTTTCCCGACCGGGTTCTCTCCGTTTGTGAAAAGGTTGTCGGCTACTGTTTGTCCGATCAGACATACTTTTGCACTCGTCAGGATATCCTGCTCGGTGAACATAGAACCGTCGGCGACCGTATATTTGCGAATATCCGCGTACTCTATACCTACGCCGTAAATGGTACTGGGGGTATTGTTGCTTCCATAGATAAACTGTCCGCTACTGTTGACGGTCGGTGAAATAAAAGTAATATAGCGTGCTTCCTCCCGGATGGATTCATAGTCCGTTAGTTTTAATGTTTCCATCGCCGATGCATCCTGCCTGACGCCTCCGCGCATATCTGCTCCCGGTTGGATAGAAATAATATTTGATCCCATTTCGCTTATCTGGGACTGGATACTTTTCTTCGAACCTTGCCCGATAGCCAGCATGGTGATTACGGAAGCGACTCCGATAATGACTCCCAGCATCGTAAGGAACCCTCTCATCTTATTGTTGGCTAATGCCCGGAGGGCTATTCTGAATAGGTTGGTTACGTTCATTCTTTTGTTTGTTTTTTAATCCTCTTCGACCGGTATTTTCTTTAATGTCTCAGCCGCCGAAAGAATTTGTTCGTTAAACGTATCACTGATGAGATGTCCGTCCCTCAATAATATATTCCGGCTACTATATCGGGCTAAATCCGCATTATGCGTCACAAAAATAATCGTACGTCCTTCCATATGCAGGCGCTGAAAAAGAACCAGGATCTCAAAAGATGTGCGCGTATCCAGGTTTCCGGTCGCTTCATCCGCCAGAATAACGGCTGGATCATTCACCAAAGCACGAGCAATAGCCACCCGCTGCATTTGTCCGCCGCTCATCTGGTTGCTTTTGTGATTCAACCGGTCTCCTAGTCCGACGGCCTTCAAAGCAGCTATCGCCTTTTGCCGGCGAGTAGCGGCTGAGTATGCCGGATTATATAATAGCGGTAACTCTACATTTTCGACTGCTGTCGTTTTGGGTAATAAATTATAACTTTGAAAAACAAAGCCGATTTTCCGGTTACGCAAGGTAGCCCGGGCATTCTTTCCCATCGATCGTACTTCCACCCCGTCTAAATAATACTCACCCGAAGTCGGTGTATCTAAACAACCTAAAGTATTTAGCAACGTACTTTTTCCTGAACCGGAGGCACCCATAATCGTCACAAATTCTCCTTCTGTTATGGCAAACGAAACTCCCCGGAGAGCATGTACTATTTCTCCTCCTACATGGAAATCACGCTTTATGTCTTTCAGTTCTATAACTATCTTGCTCATTTTACGTCAGTTGTTACCTTGTCCTTATTTTTTAGAATTATTCTTATTTCCACCCGGAGGGCTCGGAGCAAACGGACTCCGTTCTATTGTTGACGTTACCGGAGTAGAGGAGGAGGCAAGGCTCTCTACAATTTCCTCCCCTTCTTTCAATCCTTCTTCCACTTCGATAATGCTTCCGCTAGTTGTTCCTGTCGTAATTGTTCTGGGAACTAATACATTATCCTCTCTTTGCCAAACAATCTTCTTGCCTGAAGGAGCTACTATTGTCGCATCTTTTACCGTCAATCCAATAGAGGCTAATATCTTTTCGTCCGGAACAAAACGTAAGGATTTTATCGGAACGGTCAATACGTTATTACGCTCGAGGGTATAAATCGTCACATTTGCCGTTAACCCCGGTTTTAGTTTTAAGTCCGGGTTATAGGCACTGATGACAACTTCATAGGTTACGACATTGGACTCCGTCGTCGCTTCCAGACGTACTTGGGTCACTTTACCTTCAAAGGTATCATTCGGATAGGCATCTACGTTGAATGTTACTTTTTGTCCTACCTCCACTCCTCCTATATCAGCTTCATCGACATTGGCAATCACGCGCATTTGCGTCAGGTCGTTGGCTATGGTAAATAAGGTCGGTGTGCTGAAGCCGGAGGCTACGGTTTGTCCTTCTTCTACGGCGCGGCTAATGACCACTCCGTCGATAGGACTCGTAATTGTGGCATATCCTAAATTCCTCGTTGCTTTCTCTAAGGTTGCCTTAGTGCTTTCGTAGTTGTTTTTGGATGTTTCGTAATTATAGGTTGCCGTTTCATATTCGCTATCGCTAATCAGGCTTTTCTCATGCAAGGTTTTACTACGCGCATAATTCCGCTGCTGGTAATCATACTCTGTTTTTCTTACGGCCAGCGTCGCCTGTTGCGAAGCCAACTCAGATTGAAGAGTCACTTTATCCATCTCGGCGATTATTTCACCCTTCTTAACCTGGTCGTTATAGTCGACATAGATCTTGTCGATAATACCCGAAACTTGTGTACCGACTTCTACTAAGACTACCGGTTCGACCGTACCGGTCGCCGTCACCACATTGGAGATGGAACTACGTGTGACGGTAACCATCTCCAGCCGCATTTTCCCGCCGCTCGTTTTTTTTCTGAATAGATAGATTCCTCCTGCGATCAGGAGAATGCAGATAGCTCCAAGGATGATTTTCTTCTTGTTCATAGATTCTTCTTTTATTTCTTAGAATTCCGGTTGAATCGGCTTGTTTTGATACAGATCCAATAACAGAATACTCATGATCGACATATATTTACTTTGTAAGACTTCCTGTTGTGCATTTTTCAGATTATTCTTTTCCGTTAAAAGCTCCAGTGTATTTTTCATTCCCAGGTTGAATTGTTCTTCTATCAATTCATAGGAGGTTTCAAGTGATTGGGTCTGTTCTTTGGATGACAGATATTGATGCTGCGAAGAGGTCGCATCCAGGTAAATGCCCTCGACCGTCTTGAGCAGTTGCTTTTCGGTATCCGTTTGTTCCAGTTCCTGGCTGATTACAGCAAGCTTTGCCTTGTTTAAGGCCGTTTTGTTGCTTCGGTTAGTGAAGATTGGGATACTGACAGTTAACCCGATGCTCTGGTTGAAGCGATCCCACATCTGTGTTCCGAAAGAATAATCCGTACCGGAAAGATGCCCTGTGCCTACACCGGCATTCAAAGAAAGGGAAGGAAGATAAGCGGCCTTTGCCTTCCTGATATCCAGCTGCGCTTTATCCAGATTCAACCGGCTGCTTTCTATCTCCGGCATGACGGCCAGCGCTGTCGTATAGATCACTTCTTTTTCCGGTAGCGGAACCATCACATCGGCATCGCCCAATTCCGGGATATCCAGCCGGATCTCTTCGGTGATATTCAGTTCCAAGAGTTGTTTCAGCTGCAATTTGTAATTTTCCAAGCTGGTTTGTGAAACGACCAACTGGTGTTTGTCCGTACTGTATTGGCTCTCCAACTGGGCAAGGTCTGCTTTCGAAATGGAGCCTGCCGCCAGCAATTGCTCTCCGCGGTCGCGTTGGGCTTTGGAGACCTCCACCGTATTTTCATTGATGCGGACCGACTCGTAGGCGTAGAGCACCTGCATATAGGTTTGGATGATGGAGATCCGAATGTCGTTTTCATCCTGAGCTACTCCCAAACGGTTGATTTCGTTTTGTATCTCACTCTGTTTGATGGCTGTCCGCCGGCTTCCTCCGTCAAACAACGTCCAGTTGGCTGTCAGGCTGTAGTTCCCGGTATAACTTTTATTGGAAGTGGCCCCGTCGGAAGGGTAGAAAACAGCCCCTTGGGATATTCCTGCAGACAAGGATGGGAAAAGCTCTGCCTTGCTTTGCAAATAATCCTCATTGCCGGAAAGCTGTGTAATTTTGCTTTTCTTTACCTGAATATTGTTTTCCAATGCGTAATCCAGACATTTTTTGAGTGTCCATTTCCCGGCGGATTCCTCTGCTTGCAAACTGAGGCAGCTTGCTAGTGAAAGGAGAAGGAAAATGTATTTGCATCGATATTGTTTCATATTCTTTTAGCTTTACTTATGGCAGCAAAACTAATTCCTGTATCTCCCGTATACAAAAAGAATCGGAGTAGGGCCTTTTTTCATAGACTAAAATGTTAAAATGATCGATAAAATTAATCTTTATACTCCATCTAAAGAGCAAGCTTCCGGTGCCAAGGGGCGTAAAGTCGGCATTGCTTACGAACGGGAGAACGGGGAAATAATCTATGTCCCGGAATGATAGAATCCTGATTTATTTCCATTACCTTATTGGGGAATCCATTACCTTTACAGGGTCAAAACATTTCAAGATGAAAAAAACGATAATTTTCTTTAGTGGCGTCCTTTTTTTGGCAGCATCTTGTACGACTGGGCCGCGTTATGCGGTGACTTCCGCTTCCTGGGAACGGATTCCGGTGATAGCGGCTTCCCATCCCGACAGTAGCCTGTCGGCTTATGTAGACCGGCACAAACGGGTGATGGAGGCTGAAATGGATAAAGTGATCGGTTATTCTGCCCAAGAGATGATGTATGAGCGCCCGGAAAGTCTGCTGACTAATTTCACTTCCGATGCCATGATGCAGGTTTACCGGGACTCTGCGAAAGCGGAGAAGCCGGATTTAGCCGTCATGAATGTACATGGGCATCGCGCCCCGCTTGCCAAGGGGGATATTACGGTAGGGGCGATCTATAATATTTATCCTTTTGATAATTCGTTGGTTATCGTAAACCTGAAGGGGAACGACCTGTTGGATATTTTCCGGGCTTACGCACAGATCGGAGGAGCCGGCATTTCCGGAAATGTCCGGCTTATCATCAAAGATAAGCAACTTTCGGATGCCAAAGTCAACGGACAGGCGGTCGATCCGGACCGGATTTACCGCGTCGTGACGCTGGACTATCTCTCCGAAGGAAACGACCATATGGACGCTTTCAAAAGGGCGGTCTCAATCAATGCTACCGGGCTGACTTTACGGGATTATATCTTGGAATATATAACGAATCTGACCGGAGAGGGAAAACAGATAACTTCCCGGTTGGACGGCCGGATTATTGTCGAATGAATATTTTATGAATGAAATGAAAACGAAACGACTTTTATTCCTTTTCCTCTTTGCCGGCCTTTCCCTGGCGATGGGCGCGCAAAAGAAGCTGGTGATCCTTCATACCAATGATACCCATAGTCGGATTGAACCTCTTCCGATGAATGACGCTTACGACCCGGGGAAGGGGGGCGTTGTCAACCGCCTGGCTTTGATCGATTCGATCCGCCGTAGCAATGAGAATGTACTGCTTTTCGATGCCGGGGATGTCGTGCAGGGCACTCCTTACTATAATTTCTTTAAGGGAAGAGTGGAGGCCGAAGCCATGAACCGCATGAAATACGATGTGGGCACTATCGGAAACCACGAATTTGATTTCGGATTGGACACGCTCCGGATGATGTTGGAACGGATGGATTTTCCCGTCGTCTGTTGTAATTACGATTTCTCGAAGACGGTACTGAAAGGCCTTGTGAAGCCGTATGTGATTCTCAAGCGTTTCGGATTGAAGATCGGCGTCCTGGGAGTCGGTATCGACCCTGAGGGCTTGATCCAGCAGAGTAAGTGCGAGGGTATGGTTTTCCATCCGATTACCGAATCGGTCAACCGTACTGCCGAAGAATTGAAGAAAAAGAAAAAATGCGACCTTGTGATTTGCCTGTCCCATATCGGCTATGACCAGGATACCACTTTGGCCCAACAAACCCGTTTTATCGATTTCATTATCGGAGGCCACTCCCATACCTTCCTGAAGCAGGCGGACGAACGTCTGAATGCGGACGGCAAAAAAGTTCTCGTCCTCCAAACCGGCGCCAAGGGAGTCTACCTTGGCAAACTGGATGTCGTAGTCGAAAAGAAATCCTCCCGGCGGAAATAAGAATAAGGTCGGCAACAAAAAGTAGCACGCCCATTACTAATTGGATGTTCATCCAGCTCATTTACACTGAAGTTAGAGTTCCGGTTTATCCTCTCGTGGAAAAGGGCAAAAAGGGCTGAGAAGAGCAAAAAGCAGGGCAAACAACTTATCTTTTCTGTTTTATTATCTCAATAGCCTTTTCCAAAAGTTCATCACGCCCTTCCCTGATGCCTTTTATCGTAGGCTCTATTTTTATATCCGGTACTATACCGAAACGTTGAGTTTCACTTCCATCCGGATAATAAACGCCAATTCCTGAAATTCTGGTATATAATCCACCCGGAAGAACAATTTTAGAAACATTTCCATCAGCTCCACTTGTTTGGCTTCCAACAATCGTTGTATTGTCTCCTGCCCGAAACGCCATTGCTGTGTATTCTGCTTGACTATGCGTTTCTTCATTGACTAAAACCAATAATCTCCCTTGATAGAATCTTTCCGGTTTAGGTATTACAAGCACAGGAGTATAATTAAACTCTCCAGGATTCTCCGGATTTGATATTGTAAATTTCACAAAAGGGGTCGTATCAGACACAAAATAAGAGCCTAACAAAAAAGGAACGAAAGAATGCGGATAATTTCGAATGTCAATAATAATTCCTTTTGTATTAATGAATTTCTGCATTATAACAGAGATCTCTTTAGATTTTATGTTTTTTAACGTAATATAACCGATGTCTTTACATATAAACTTATAACATGGAGTAATATCATTGTCTTTTCCCTTATTTCTATAATAGATCCATCGATCCCTTCTTCCAACAATTACTTCTTTTTGTTTTATCTTACCAGATGAAATATAATTTATACGAATATAAGGTTTGTTGGAACGTAGTATATCTCTGGCAATGTCTCTCATTTTTGCCACGTTATTGGATGCTGAATAATATTTTTTAACACTATCAACAATTAACTCAACAGGTTTTCCATCAATATGAGTAATAATATCTCCTTTATGTAATGCGGCACTTTTTACTTTTTCATCATAAAAAAAATAATAGTCTGTTACAACCAGTCTATTCTCGATAAATTGAGCTACAATTGGCGTTTGTCCTTTCCCCCTTAGTGAATCTACTTTTATCCAACCATCCAATAAAATAGCATGTGAATCACAAATCTCCCCAATAAGTTGACTGGCAGCCAATTCATACTCTAATCGATTTTTTGCCTTAATAAAAAGTGGAATATATTCTTTAAATATGACATTCCAATCCTTATCTATTAAATGTTTATACGGAAAAAAGTAATATATTATATTCCAATATCGGAACAATGCCAACAATCGAAAGCCGGCATCAGGATAATCCATAGCTTCATATGTTCTCTCATTTGAAAAATATGGATTTCCAACACCTGGCATTAATTCAATATAATAATGATATCCTTGATTTCTATTCAAATATATTTTTATTAATGTTTTCTTTAACTTTAGGTTGATATTACTTCGTTCAATCCACGTCAAATTCGGTTTAACAAAAGCAGTATCATGTATTGACCTGCAAATATTACTTTTTTGTATTCTACCATATTTATTTATCCACTTCAATAATATTTTATCTCGTTGTTTATTGTCATTAGAGTTCAGATAAGAGGGTAATATCCTAAACAGCTCATAATCTATATTATAATCGCCATTTGCAATTATTGGATGATGATATTTCAAAAACCCCCATATCCTTCCTAATAATTCCAGATCTTCTATTTTCTGTTCACTAAGTGTAGGAAAAATTATATTTGAACCTTTATCAAATTCCTTGTCACCTTTTGCCGGAAAAGGTTTAGGTTTATATGATTGTATTTTTTCTATATTCTGTCCATCAATAGTTACTTTAAGATCATCAAGCCATATTTTGCCTTTTCCCTCTAGAAACCCACCTATAATAATATTTTGTATTAAGGGATGGACCAAGTCTAATGTTAATTCGTATTTATTCCAATCAGTAGTTCCGACAACTCCATTCTTATTTGGTATGTGAATTTCTTTATCTGCTCCTACAGCCATTAGCAATCCAGCATACCCGTCAACATTTTCACTTTTGATGTATCCGGATAAAGTAATTTTTTTACCCTCATACTTATTTGGAAAATTAAAAGTTATCGCATGATCCGTTATTGAGTCCCCCGTTGACTCTATAGCAATTGCGTACTTCCCGGATTTAACAATTATGGAGTCTAAATAAATTGAATAGTTTTGTTGTGAAGGATATACTTCCCAGTTTTGGGGCATTCCATTCTGAATCTTTTCAAAACTTAAATTAAAATTCGAATAGTCATGATCCTTTTGACGACACCCTATCAAATAAAATGCAAACAAGATGGGAAGTAAAAATTTTATATTCATTGTGTATAATTACTATTTAAAATTTTCATTTGATGCATATCCACTTGCAGTTGTTTTATTTTTTATGCTTTATCAGCATTATGACCGGATTTGAATCTTCTTCCAAAGTCGCGGCAATTTCTTTTAATCTGTCTTTTAACTTCTCTTTCCTGTAATCCTCTCTAATCTGGTGAGCTTCTAAAATTAGCCTAAAACAAAGAAACACTTCCGGATGCATAGATTGGACAGACGGAGTTCTTTCCATTAACAGATCCGTATCCATTTTCTTATTCTTTAAATTTGATTAACATCAGTATCGGATTGTCGTCTTCCTTTAAGGTGGCAACTATTTCTTTCAACTGTCCTTTTAGTTCTCCTTTGCTATTTGCTTCCAGCAGTATTGAAGGCCTGAGGAAGAAGATATCCATATCATCTTCCGAAATGATTTCACATTCATTCGCTCTAAAGAACAGCGATTTAGTATTGGGGCAATCCTCGTTGTATACATCATACGCACACATTTCTTGAGTTTGCTTATCATACATTAGTTGAACATCCGGATAACCGATTTGAGTGGCCTTGTCATATTCTTTTTTAACCGTATGGAAGAATTGATATCTGTCCGACCGGACTCCGGCGAAAACGAAGATAGGCGGATCCAATTGTTGGACAGAAGGTTTTTTCACCATCAACGGCGTAAGACTAAAGTCCGGATTGATCTTATAAACACTATCCGAGGATATCTCATTCAGAAGAATGTCTTTTCCTTTCTTTACAATTGGAAAACTTCCGGTAGAAATAAACAAAGACATTCCGTTTTCTAATTGTTCGATAAACTTCAAATCCAGCCTTTTCTCATAAGGGAGTTTGAAATCTTTCACCACATGGCCATCCTGTTTCGAAATAATGATATAAGGATTTCCCGTACTGTGAAAGGTGGCATAGCAGATTAGATGTTCCGCATCAAAGTTTGACATGTTCACGTATTGTCTTCCTTTTGAATGGAAGAAACTCCTCTTATATTGGCCTTCCTGATCGTATACGAATATTTTCTTTTTTTGCATGTCATTGATATAGAGCTCTCCGCGTGCTTTATCGAATGTCGCTCCTGAAGCCATGCTATATTCCTCTCCGCTTTGGCCTTGACGGTTTATTTTTTTAACGGCCTTGCCCTGTCTGTCAAAAAGGAGGATAGTCGCTTCTTTTTTCATACAATAAATGATTTTCTCACCATCTACATACATGGGGTAACCGTCACATAAAAAACTTTTATTCGTTTCCAAAGGTATATATTCCACATCGGCAATGTCTTGTAATCTAAATTTCTTCAAAGGATATTTCTTGGTTACATCCACAAGAATTAAATCATCCCTTGACCATTGAATTTCTTTAGTATCAGGAAAATTTGCTTCTGAAGTCTTTTTCTGTGATCCGTTTCCACAATCAGATAGGAATAGAAGAATAATCAGAACATATACTATGATGCTTTTCTCTTTCATTTTTTTTAAATACTAGATTGATGATGATATAGTTAAATTCCTAATTTTTCTTATTTGACATAAGCTCTATTTATTTTGTTAATTATTACAACCTTATTGGATTTTTATTTTTTAATCGTACGCCAATTGATAATTAAAAGAAATATTGACGTACGATTATTTAAGAATAATGAGGCTTCCTTTTTAAAAACATAGAACTATAATACTACAATCATTTTTTTATTATTAGTTATAAAATGTCTCATGCCCACGTAAATTACTGTCACCATTATCGATATTGCTGGATCCGCCATAATAGCTATCTGTAGGATCAGATTGGGTTCCAGAATATCGACATCCACAAAGGCAAGCAGAAACACAGCTTCCGCCTTTTATTAAGTTCTGTTCTCTTTTTTCCATCTCAGCTTTACTGAGATCATGCAAATGTAATTTCCCAAGTTTTTTCATATCTCTTATATTTTTAATTATATTATTGCAATATGCAATAACATCTTGAATTTATTAGAATCAAAATTGAGAAAATCATTATTTTGTATAAAATATGTTGAACATAGCGATTCTATATGTTGAATGAACTTTAAATGTTAAATTCCTCGCAAATAGCTGAATTTCCACGGAGTCAAATATTCCTTCTCTTATATCATACCCCTTATATATTTCATAGTAACCGCAATATTTATATCTGAGATTGCAAGCATCTGTTACCTCAAACACCAACTGTTTTAAATTTATTAGATTATACAGAATGATTTTCTTATCAACTTGCAGGAATAAATCCGTATCCATTTTCTTATTCTTTAAATTTGATCAACATCAATACCGGATTATCATCTTCTTTTATTTGAACGGCTATTTCCTTTAACTGACCTTTCAATTCACCTTTCTCTTCCATATTCTTGAGGACATGGGCTTGTATTGTTCCAACATAAACATTTTCTTTTATGTAGCAAATTCTCTCTATATAGGGGAAATCACTTTCGCTATATGTTTTAATTTTAATACCCTGATAATACAAGTTAAATTCATAGATTTTTTTTTCGTTTCTGTCGTAGACTAATGAAACGGTCGGAAAACCGACATTAGTCTCCCAGTTATACTCTTTCTTTACGGTCCACATAAAAAAATAGCGATGCGTATTCATGTTTGTCAACAAGAAAACAAATGGAGACATGGTTTGTATGGGAGGAGNTCGTCTACATACATGGGGCAACCGTCACATAAAAACCTTTTATTCGTTTCCAGAGGAATATACTCCACATCCGCGATATCCTGTAACCGTATTTTCTTAAGCGGATATTTTTTAGTCACGTCCACTTCGATCAGATTATTTCCGGTTTTCGCCTTTACCTGCAAAAGCGAATCTTTCCCCGAACCACCCTTGTCGGTCAGCTGGCCGGAATGGCTACAACCGCCCAGACATAGCAATAAGCCGGCGGCAACCCAAATTAAAAAGACTACTTTTTTCATTTTTATTCGATTTAAGATTCACAATTATAAGAACACACAAAATAATCCGATCCTCTTTTAACGTACGAAAAATACAACTTCGCCAGAAATTACAAGAATAACAAACGTTAATTTATTCTGAAAATTAACAATATACGGAATATTCGTATATTGTTTCTCCGGAATTCAGCTAAAAAGAATTTATATGTATATTATCTATTTTACTGTTGTAGCTCCATTTCTTATGCCGAGTAAGAATGTGATCATTGCTGCGAGTATCTTTCCCACAGCTTCTATTTCATTCATAATATAATCTCTTTGTTCCATAAGTTTATATTAGATACATTTAGCGGTACCGTATCTCCCAATTCTATTTTTCCTACCCGCATACGATATCATTGAGCTTCTCTACTTTTCAATAAGTCAAACCCAAATGCCAAAGTGGAATTTTATTCAGATAACCCTTTTCTATATCATCTTTTACTATATATCCTTTTTCAACATCCTTGATTTGTTTTTGCCCTTTCTAACGGTGATGCCCATTTAAAGAATTTCTCTTTGTTGGAAGATAAGAATGGTAAATTTCGTCTATCTCCGGCTTATGACCTGCTCAACACATATATACATGTAGATGACAGTGTTTTTGCATTGAGCAAAGGGCTCTTTACAAAACCTAAGCCTGAGTATTTTGGTATTTCATCAGCCGTGACTGGAAAAACATTTCAAGTGTTTGGAGAAATAATTAATCTGCCGACTAATTTGGCGGGTGGATTATTAGATAAATTCTGTGCCATACATCCACTTATTGATGAACTCATTGAACATTCTTTTCTGTCTGATACGCTCAAAAAAGAATACAAAAGTATGTATAAATCAAGAATCAACAGTTTTTTGAGCATGCGATGATCGCCATCAAAAGGTTGACATATTATTTTATTATTGTATTATTTTCAAATACTCCTATTAAATAGGAATCATCAAATCCTTTATATACAATTCTCCCTGATCGATCAATGTATTAGAGAAGGAAACAGCATAAAATAAATATTGTTTGAGCTTTTATGAACCGAACCGGATTCCTCCCTGTTCAACCATTAGTAATAGAAAAATAGTTACTTTTGTACTGTTATCATCTATCAAATAGGGGGTATATAAAACATTTATGAAACGGATATCGACTTACATATTAATCATTTATGACTAAAAAAGTGAGAGAAGTCATTGAGCTACTCGAAAAAAATGGATGGAAATTCATAAGGACAAAAGTAGACCATCATGTGTAGTACAAGGAGGGAGCAAGGCGTCCCATAGTAATACCAGGGAAAAAAAAGTGACGATTTAAAAGAAGGAACGCTATCTTCCATCTTAAGAGAAGCCGGATTAAAGTAAGCAATCAAAGCTATTAAGATCAAAACAAAATGAAAAATTTAACAGTCATAATAGAAACGGCGGAAAAGAATTACTCCGCGTTTATTGAAGGAGTTGACGGTATCACTACTACCGGATCAACCATTGATGAAATCAAACAAAATATGAGTGAAGCGATCGATCTCTTCAAAAACGAATGCAAGGAATTGGGTTGTGAAATTCCGGAAGAATTAAAGGATAATTACGATCTGACCTTTAAAACGGATGTAAAATCCCTCCTTGATGTTTATTCGGGAATTTTTAGCAAAGCGGGATTGGAACGTATTACCGGAATTAACCAAAAGCAGTTGTGGCATTATGCTTCAGGCAGCAGTAAACCGCGTCCGGAACAAATTCGCAAAATAGAAAGGGCTTTACACAAATTGGGGAAAGAACTTATCTCTTTGAATCTATAAAAGGTTATTAACTTAATGGGATATTCCGGATAAGTTCGAAAAAATACGGTCGATGAAGGTATGTCGCAACCATTGAGCTTTTAAACAAAGCGACTTCGGACGTTTAAACAAAGTCGGCGGAAAGATGCGTATTTACCTTTGTTCCATCAATAACCAATAAAATTAAAAAAGATGGAACAAAACAATTATCAGGGAGCATTACAGCAACCGATCGGTTCGGGTTTTAACGTAGCTTCCACAGCAGCAGAAGTGATTAAAGGCATTGACCTTAAAGGAAAAATAGCCATTATAACAGGCGGTAATACAGGCATTGGTTTGGAAACCACGAAAACACTTGCACAAGCGGGGGCAACTGTTATTATTCCGGCAAGAGACGTAGAAAAAGCGAAACGTAACCTGAATGGAATCGCCCGTGTTGAAATAGACCCCATGGACTTAATGGACCCGGCTTCTATTGATGCATTCGCAAAAAAATTTCTGGCTTCAGGCAGGCCGCTTCATCTGCTAATTAACAATGCGGGCATTATGTGGGTACCACTTCGCAGGGACAGCCGCGGCATCGAATCGCAACTGGCTACCAATTACCTGGCACAATTCCAATTAACGGCGAGGTTATGGTCCGCACTCAAACAAGCCAATGGAGCCAGGGTTATCAATGTATCTTCTCATGGCCACCAGTTTGGAACCTTTCGTTTTGACGATCCCAATTTCCAAAAACGTGAGTATGAAACGCTACAAGCATACGGACAATCCAAAACAGCGAGTAACCTATTTGCCCTTGAATTGGACAACCGAGGTAAATCATTCGATGTACGGGCCTACAGCCTGCATCCGGGTTCCATTGGCGGAACAGAACTGGGAAGGGAAGCACCGCCGGAACTTTTCCGGAAAATGGGCTTTGTGGATGAAGAAGGCAACATGTTTCCCGAGATATTAGCATCGCTTAAAACCATTCCTCAGGGTGCTGCCACAACGGTGTGGTGTGCTACTACACCATTGCTCGATAGCATTGGAGGCGTGTACTGCGAAGATGCAGACATAGCTCCCTTGGCGTCCGATAGCGAGATGTCTCCCGGTGTAAAACGCTATTCATTGGACGAGGCAGACGCCAAACGTTTGTGGAAATGGAGCGAAGAAGTCAGTGGCATATCCTTTCCTGTTGTTTAACCTCAAAACGAAGCAATGAAAAAGGTTCAAAGATGACAAAGTGTTATAAATGATATTTTTTACTTTTACAGTACTATTTTCCTTGAAGGAAAGAAAGAAGAATGGAATATAGAGCAAAATATATAACGGATGATATCAAACTCTCCTGCTATGAGGATAAGTTTTTCAAATCGGACATCATGTTTGAGCATCACATGCTGATCTGGTTTATTTCGGGTGAAACAAAAATTGTCCAGGCAGATGCCACTTATGTTTTTAAGGGAGGGGATATTTTCCTGATCCCGAGAAACCAGCTGGCTACCATCATCAATTACCCCATGGACGGGCAGCCACACAAGACGGTAGTAATGCACCTTTCCACAGCAAAGCTAAGGGATTTTTATGCGAATCTGGATGTAAAGCCCAAAGCTCTCGAGTCACAGAAAATCTATCACTTCAGCAACCATCCTTTATTGGCAAGCTGCCTGTCGTCCCTGATTCCGTATTTTGAGATGAAAGAGCTACCGGAGGATATCGCGTCGTTGAAAATTACGGAAGCGATTAGTATCCTGAGAGCGATGGATAAAAACATAGATAATATACTGGCGAATTTTGAAGAACCGGGGAAAATAGATCTGGCTGGCTATATGGAAAAGAACTTTATGTTTAACCTTCCTTTGGAAAAATTCGGTTACCTGACTGGAAGGAGCCTGACTACTTTTAAAAGAGATTTTGGCAAAGCATTTAACACTACACCACAGCGATGGCTCACACAAAAACGGCTGGAACTGGCACATTACCAGTTTACGGAAAAACAAAAACGTCCCATTGATGTCTGTTACGAAACAGGCTTTGAAAACCTGTCACATTTTTCATACGCATTCAAAAAACACTTTGGCTATACCCCTACGAAATTGCTCGGCCAACTTAAGACCAATCAGTAATATATTCTCCGGAGAAATACAATCAGTTTAAAAGCATCAGAAACCAACCTTTTCTGACTTAACAGAAATGTTTCCCTACTTTTTCAATAAGTCAAACCCAAATGCCAAAGTGGAATTGTATTCATATAACCGTTTTCTATATCATCTTTTACTATATATCCTTTTTCAATATCCTTGATTTGTTTTTGCCCTTTGTTTTTACCTCCCACCTCAAAAGTAAGATCATCAATGAGGAAATCGGAGACAGGAGAAGCAAAGACAGCCTGTTTTACCCGCATTTGATTAAAGAAAAATGTTTCCCTGATATTACCGGTATTAGAAGTATCATCCGCCAGATTATAAATCAGGTTTGTATTGTCAAGATATATTTTATCAACTTTTCCCAAACCTCTTATACCTCCTGTGCTATTCCTTAATTGGCCGATCATTCCCGCTTCTTCGATATATAAGCAATAATCCGAAATATTATTACGGCTGGCAGATAATATCTCAGCGATTTTACTAAAGTTGGGTTTGAACGGCGCACTTTTTGCAATAATAGACAACAATTGCTTTAACTTTCTCCCTGTCGCAACATTCATATCGGCATATACAGGAATGTCGTTCTCCAAGGTTTGATTGATGATCTGTCTCAAGCGCAACTCAAAATCCTCCTCCAAAGCAAACGGATAATAGCCCCTTTTTAGGTAATCGTTGAAAAGCGGTAAGGGGTGGGGAAGTTCAGGTATTTCGACCTTATGTTCAAGAATCTCACTTAATGAATATGTTTTAGCGGAAATTTGCCGAAATAACAGTAAATATTCCCTGAAAGAAAGCCCTTGCATATTATATATAATGGCACGTCTGCTTAAATCGGAAGCTCCTTTCTTTATGTCCAATATGGAAGAACCCGTAAATACGACATTCAAATCATTATGGTAATCATAGATAAGTTTCAGTTCTTTGGCCCAATCCTTATATTTATGAATTTCGTCTATAAATAAATATTTCCCCCCCCGTTTTACAAAAGCATCTGCCAAATCAATCAACCGGTTATCCACAAAATAAAAATCTTCGGCATTTACATAAAGGGTTTCCGCCGGATTTAGCTTTTTCTTAATATGCTGTAGAATTAATGTTGTCTTACCCACGCCTCTTGGACCAATAAGGCCCGTCATCTTGTTTCTCCAATTAATTTCGTCATACATATAACGAAAGAAATGAGTGTCTGTCTCTTTCAACAATCTATAAAAATACTCGAATAACTTATCCATATAAATCTGTTTTCCACAAAGATAACCATTATGCACTTAAATAGTGCATATCCCAACTAAAAATGCACTTTTATAGTGCATTTTATCGATACAGAGGCTTCCAATGTCTTTTGGTAGAGGATTAGGATATTTGGAAATAATGCAAGTAGAGGAACAAAAAATTTTCATTACATTGATAAACCTTTATAGTATGTGTCACTTCATTATAGTCAAGAAGATTAATTATCAAAATATATTTTTTCATATCCAATCGATTTAAAGCAATCATTATCAAAGTTATATTTCATTTCTTAAAAAAATGAAAGGAGTTCTCATTTTGCATTTTTGCATATAAAAAAACATCTATTTCTGAATAAACAGAATATACAAAAATGAATATAAGCCTGACATTGCTTTTTTACAAGATCATCAGACTTCATTCTTCCAATTACCTATAAAATAATGTACGGCATAAGCATCCTCAAGACAAGTTTCAAGTTCTGAATTTTCAACACCAGCCCTGGCTAACTTCGCCTGATTACCATCAAAAGGAGTTACAAACTTGGCGGGCACCAAATACACATCGGATTTCTCAGATACCGGCAAATTATTATATAAATCAATGAGAAGAAAAGGTCCGGTTGTATTTAACACACACCTGTCCTTCGGTAGAACAGGGTAATTAAGGGTTCTCTCACAAAAAACAGAATGAATAATATTTTGAATAAAGGGATGCTCCGGGACCGACAACATCAAGGCATTATTAAACATTACATTTTTATCAAAAAAAGAATAAGTATGTTCAGGCTCAGCGGCAAAGCAGCATCTTTTATCTTCCAGGAGTTGATCCAAAGGTTTAATCGACTCATAATCAAAATCCACATACATTCCTCCCATCTTATCCAATATCAAATACCGTATCGCATCCCATCGCTGAATGTCGTACGGAAAACGATTATAAAATTCCCAGTATTGAGGGTAATTATTTATCACAAACTGATTCATACGATTATCATCCCAAAATTCATATTTCCATTCAGGATAATCATGTTTCCAAGTCTGGGAAAGTTCCTTAAAACAATCAGGAAGCGGGTGGAAAAAGTCGGACCAAATTTGGTGTATAATCTTCGGAATCTCCATATTTATACATATATCACATCCATGTTCCAATAAAATAGTGTACGGCATAAGCCTCATCCAGTTTCAATTCCAGGTAATCTTCAAAAGTCTTGTCGTATCGATTAGACAATAGTTTTTGCACATCCATTTTACTAAAGGGAGAGACATAACTTGCCGGAAGAATACAGACCTCATTACGATAATTCGTCTTCTCCAACAGGTCAGTAATAAATAAAGGGCCTGTTGTATTTAAAACCTCCTCCATTTTACTCACAAACGGCCTCTTTCGCCACTCTGCATCAAATATTTTTTGAATAATCTCGTGAATAAACGGATGATCTGGTACTGCGCCCATAAGCGCATTATTTATGTACATATTCTTATTAAAAATAGACAAATGTTCTTTGGGTTCAGAAGCAAAACAACAGGTTTTATCTTTAATGATTACATCGATGGGCCTTATCGACTCATAATCAAAATCCACATACATTCCTCCGATTTTCTCCAATATCAAATACCGTATTGCATCCCATCGTTGAATATTATAAGGAAACTCATTATACATTTCCATATACTGAGGATAATTATTTTTCACAAATAGATCCATCCGGGTATTATCCCAAAATTCATAGTCCCATGCAGGATAATCACGTTTCCAAGTCTCGCCAAGGATCTGAAAGCGTTCGGGTAAAGGTCCGTCAATTCCAGACCAGATTTGATGGATAATATGAGGGATTTGTTCCATTATATCGTTTGGTAAAGGTGGAGCATTTTCTCTTTAAATATTGACAACTCATATTTTTGCAGAAAGACTTGCCTTCCGGCTTCCCCTATGTTTCGGGCATAAACCGGATCATCCAGCAAGGCGGATATTTTTTCAGCCAGAAGCTTTTCGTCTACGATCCTTTTGCCTTTTTTTACCCTTACCGGAACTTTCAACCCTGAAACGGCATCCTCAACTATCTCGGAAAGCCCTCCTGTGTCCGATACAATAATCGGTAGTTCGTGCATCATCATCTCGATTGCAATGAGACCGAATTCTTCATGAAGGGAGGGAATAATGCCGACGTTTGCAATCTGGTACAAATCATACAGCTCTTTCTTATTCAATCTACCCGTAAAAGAAACCTTCGTCCAGTAATGCTTGGAGTCTGTCAAGAGTTGTTGAAAAGCCCCATCGCCCACAATTATCAACCGTATTGAGGAATAAGAATCAAAAATCTTCTTAAAAGCGTTAATTAAGAATTTTACACCCTTCACCTCGTCCAATCTGCCTGCATATAGAAGGATCCATTCATCCGGATCAATGTGATATTTTTCGCGAAGATTATTCTTTTTCTCATCAGAAAATTGTTTATAAGTATCTGTTAACGCATTGCTTACAACATAACATTTGGATTTATCTATACGAATCACTTTACCCAGTGAAGTCAATGTATGTTGGGCCACGCAGACAAAACAGTCACATTTAGCGATCATCTTTTCATCCTCCTTTAAACCTTTATATATTTGTTTCTCCAAAGGACCTTTAAGCCGTAAGCTTTTTTTATTCATAATGGATTGAAGTTTTTTTGTATCTCCCAATAAAGAAAAACTCCAATTGGTATAATGGGCGACAAGGATCACTTTACAAGCAAACATTTTTTTCAAAGAAACTACCAAGGAACTGTTTGTCATGAAGTTCAATTGGAAGATATACTCAATCTCTTTTTCTTCCGGTATGATCTCCCTTAATAAATAAGAGACTGTTTTCGAATAATAACGCTGACTTCCTCTCGCTTTGGCCGGATTATTATCCGCCGGGATCTGTATCTGTTTATAACCGTCTTTCTCCACCTGCTGAACTTCATTACCTTCCGCATATAAATGAACAACCGTAAAATCAATATCTGTATTTTTAAGGCTATTTGCCAATTCGTTTATGTACGTACCGATACCATAGGTGGCGGCCCGACTGGTTCCATTGAAAATATACAGTTTCTTTTTTTTCATCGTTGTATCCCTCCGAGAATCTTAAGCCCTACACCTGAAAAACCATTGTTTATAATGCCTAAAGGACGTTTATCATTAAATAAAGTCTTAGGACTATATATGGTTTTATTTATTTTTTCGGCAAGGAGTTTCCCATTCATAGAAAGCCGAATACCCTCTGCCATTTTTTCCAATTGCGAAATCAGCGCTTCATTCTCCTTGTCTGTTTCGACATTCTTATATAAAGCCCATATCAGATCGTTTATATATTCCTTACTGATAAGGTTGTTTTTCATATTTGTATTGCGGCTAATGGCATAAGCCGCGATTCCTTTTAAGCCGGTTTCAAGGGAATTATCCATTATCCGCCTGACATTACGTTCCAAGATCTGTTTGTCAAGTTCTTCCAATATTTCATCCGTCTCTCCCTTCACAAAGCCGTTTTGTATCAGGTATTCTATTCCCCATGCAATACCGCATAATCCGTCTTTAAAATCGGTTGATATATGAGTATGAATTTCATCGTATATTTCGTCCAATAGTTCTCCGGCAAATTTCTCATAGAGTTTCATTTTCGTATACCTGGCATAATGAAAGAAGAAGATTGCAATACCGGTTTTCCCATTCAGCAATCCGATATTATCCGTGTAACTGGCATGCAGCATCAGATACCGTCCGACGCGTGTGAGAAGATTGACTGTGGTATTTTCTGTCTTAGTATTCATAGGCTTTCAGTTATTACTTTTTTTATCGGCAGGAAAAATCTTTCCAGTAAAGATAAATCATCGGTTATGATATCGGCTTGCGCCTGCATCTCCGGCAAATAAGGCAATTCTTTGTTATAAGTCGTCCTTAGCCCGTCCGGAAATGCAATATCCACAACATAACGGTTCTCTTCCTGCTTTCTGGACGGAACCAAAGAGATATTCTGCACTTTTCCCCTTACAATCCCGAATTCATTCTCCGGGAAATTATCAAACCGGACATTCACCGTCTGCCCGATCTTCACTTTCCCCGAACGGGTGGTTGGAAGCGATGCCTTGCCTATCAGGGTTCCTTTGTTCACCGGGATTATATTAAAGATCTCTTCCCCCGATGTTACATTCTGGTTTTCCACCCAATAATTTGTAAAGGTGATTTTCCCGGCGATCGAAGCGATAAAAGCATATGTGATTTCCCAAGATTGTATTTCCGCTGACAACTGGGTGGCATACGTTTTAAGCTGGGTTTCCAGGGAGTTCTTTTTTTCTATATACTGGTATTCCGTATCCAGCAAAGATTCTCTCATTTGGGCGATTTGGATTTGCACATTTTCTAAGGTCGTAGATGTATTTTCCAGTGAAAGATGGCTTTGCAGGTATTGATTGTACATCTGCTCGTATTCTTCGTCGGCTATAATTCCTTTTTTATTTAAGGCCGAATCCCGGGCATACTGTTTTTGGGCGACGGTCAACTGTTCTTCCACAATCTGTTTTTGCCGGCTCATGTTTCGGTAATAAACTTCATTCCGGACGATCCGGTCTTTCATCAAATCGATTTTCTTGGAATAATATTCCAGTCGTTTAAATTCCAGATAATCGAACAGGGTAATATAGAAGGAAGAGTAAACGGATTGGATACCGCCCAACTTCAACTCTTTCGGAGGTAAGGAGGTGACGGTATCAAAATTCAGACTGAGTGAAAACAGGTAATTTTTTAGATATAAAACATCTCCGATTGTCGCCGGATTTTCAATAACAGCCAAATAATCGCCTTCCCGAACCGATTGGTTATCTTTCACAAATAACTGTTGTATTTTACCGGAAGTTTTGGCTACGACTCCGGCCGGCGGAGTCGTACCTGTCAACGTCATGGAAGAACTGATGATATCGGGATATTTAAAGACTGCGCTCCCTATCAGTATAAGTACGACAATAAGAGCCAGGAACATGATTCCCCAGCGTAAAATCCAAGGAGGCACACTTCCCAATACGTCCTCAAATTCTTCGCTTCTCAACTCTACTTTATCTTCTTCTTCCGCCATCATTACATCCCTAACTCCAACTGATTTTTCACCAAAGTATAATAAGCTCCTTTTTTAGCCGTCAGTTGCAAATGGTTACCTTCTTCTATCACTTTCCCCTTGTCCAGAACCACGATCTTGTCCGCATGCTGAACTGTACTTAACCGGTGAGCCACGATCACCACGGTTTTTCCCTTATAAAATTCATTCAGGTTATCCAATATCGTTCGTTCGTTATTGGCATCTAACGCATTCGTCGCTTCGTCTAAAAAAAGGAAATCCGGGTTTTTATAGACTGCGCGGGCTATTAATATCCGTTGCCGCTGTCCTTGGCTGACGCCGTTTCCTTCCATTCCTATTTTTGAGTTGTAACCTAAGGGCAGGGATTCGATAAAGTCCTTGATATTGGCTACCTTCACCGCTTGTAGCAGCCGTTTTTTATCCACCGCTTCTTCTCCCACGGCAATATTATTTGCGATCGTATCCGAAAAGATGAAACCGTCCTGCAAAACGGCTCCCGTTTTCTGTCTCCATAAATGAGGATTGATATCCTCTAAAGGAATCTGATCTATTCTTATCTTACCTTTATTCAATGGATAGAACCCCAATAAAAGTTTAACTAATGTGGTTTTACCGCTTCCACTGGTTCCCACGATAGCGGTTACTTTATTTTGAGGAATGACCAATTGAAGGTTATTCAATACATAATCCCGGTCGGCGCCATCATAACTGAAACAAATATTTTCTACTGTCAGGGCCCGGTTTTCAGGGAGCGCATTGATCTTTGATTCTATAGTCCGTTCCTCATCTTCCTTGTTATGTATTTCATTCAATCGCTCCAGACTTATTTTAGCGTCTTGCAAGGATTGGGCGAAACCGATCACCTGCCCGATCGGACCGGATAATTGTCCGATGATATAACTGATGGACATCATCATTCCTAATGTTATGTCCCCATTTACTACCGCTTTTGCGGATATAAATGAGATCAATAAAGAGGTCGTTTGATTGAAAAAGACGGAACCGATCTGTTGGAATTGTCCTAATGACAACCCCTTGATGCTGATCTTGAATAGTTTAACCTGGATTCGTTCCCATTTCCACCGTTGCTGTTTTTCGCAGTTGTTTAATTTGATTTCCTGCATGCCGGTAACTATCTGGACCAGGTTGCTTTGTTCGGCGGATGCCTGGGTAAACCGCTTATAATCCAATTTCCGGCGGTATCTCATAAATAAAAGGATCCAGGTAATATACAATGCATTTCCCAATACAAATACACCTAAGATAATAAAATTATAATAAGCCAGGATAAAGGCGAAAATGATAAAATTGACAAAAGAAAACAGGGTGGTTAATGCCGAACCTGTTAGAAAAGACTTGATACGGCTGTTATCTCCGATCCTCTGCATGATATCCCCGATATTTTTCGTGTCGAAAAAACGAATCGGCAGCTTCATTAGTTTGGACAGAAAATCGGAAATCAACGAAATGCTGATCCGGGTATTCACATGCAACATAATCCAGTTACGGATAAACTCAACCGCCAACTGGGTAATGAACAGAACCAGTTGGGCAATCAGTACAAGGGTAATAAAAGAAAGGTTATTATTGCCGATTCCCTGATCGACCATGGCTTGCGTAAGGAACGGGAATATTAACTGCAGGACACTGCCGATAAGCATTCCTACAATCAACTGGGCTAATTGCGAGCGATATGGAATCAGGTAACGGATAAAATACCCCAAGTTTCTTTTCCCCTGCTCCTTATCATCTTCCAGGCTATAAAACTCGGGTGTCGGACTTAAAAGGAGCGCCGTCCCGGTATCCTGACCTTCCCGTTTTGTACTGATCCAGCACTTAAGGAATTCCTCTTTATTCAGTGTATATTTTTCTCCCGCCGGATCCGCTATTTTAATTTCATACGCTTGATTTCCTTTCTTTTTTATGCCGTAGCAAACCACAAAATGGTTTTGATTCCAATGAAGTATACAAGGAATGGATACTTCATTAGTCAATTGCTCAAAAGTAATTTTCACCCCACTTGTATGAAAACCGATACTTTCCGCGGCATCGCTGATTCCCAACATCGACACCCCTTCACGGGTGATAAAAGACTTCTCCCGTAAATTTTGCAACGAATAACTACGCCCGTAATACTTAGCGATCATGCGCAAGCAAGTCGGACCGCAGTCCATCGCATCAAGCTGGGTATAATGGGGGAATAGCTTCATTACAGATTATGCGTTTTTCACGGATTGATATGGCAAAGATTGGACTTCCCGATCACTAATTCGTAATTGGAAGGAGAAGGACATAGCCATTGGTAAACACAATCCGAACAAGGCTTTTGATCCCGTATCATTCTCCACGAAATTCCTTCGTCCATTTCTTTATACAATAGATTATATATTGGGTCATTCATTGTTCCGATCGGTAATTGATTCAGGTTAGCATAAACCCTTCCGTCGGGAAGGATGGTTAATTTCCCAAAGAAATTGGTATTCACGGCCTGATGGGAAAAAACTTCTCTTTTGGAAAGATCTATTTCCTGGATGTCGTCCATTGACGTAAAAACATAGTCCTGAAAAAAGTTTTCATTATGTCCATTGAATAAAGGGATCAGGTCGTATCCTCTCATTTTGGTTTCTTCAATTACATTTGAAATCTGCTCATATTCTTCTTCTGACGTGACCGGGAAAAGAATATGAAAATCCAAACTATTATGCTTACAATAATTTGAAACTTGAGGTAATAATGACAAATTATTGCAAAGTACATTTGTTTCACATCCCCGCTTTAATGCTTCTTTATCTTTCATACTACGGATAAGATCGGAATCAAGCAAGTAAACAGATACTTCCAATTGATTATCATCCAACCATGAAATTAATTCATTTAAATGTGGATAAGTCATAATATCCCCGACTAGGCTTACTTTCGTAAGCATTCCTCCCCTGCAATTATGTAAAAAGTTTTTTAGCTTTTCCCAATCGATTATCCTGGAAGAGGGTCGCGGATAAATAGTCTGTCTGGAGAAAAGTTCACTCCCCAGATCCGTCCCATTAACATGAACGGTGATTTCGTGAAGGTCCTGTATGATTTTTCCTCCTATTCCCAACCGATGTTCCCATCGGATATGTTCGATATCATTCTGTAGCTTAAAATAGGGATAGAGTGAAACCGGCCGGAGAACGCCTTCCTGCTGTTCGACAAGTTCTCCTGAATGAGTCGAAACCAATTTGTCTATCCAGTTTTTAAGATTTAATTCCTTTAATTGCTCTTCCTCTATATCAACCGTATAAAGATTATCTAAGTTCGACAGATCGTCAATATATTCTTTCAAAACAAGACGATTCGGACCCGAAAAACTTTGTTTGTTCTTGCAATTATATACCAAAATGGTATCCTTGGTCTGCCATATAAATACATCTTGGAATATGCTTAACCAATATTTCTTCATCTTATTATAGATTAATCCGATATACGGGCTTCCCTCATAAGACGGCCGTATAACTTCGGGTGTTTTCTCAAATAGTCTATATTATTCTTTATATATCTCTTATGCGCCTCGGCATTTCTAAAACCAAAACATTTTGTATCGGGCTTATGAATATCATCGATTTGAAAAACACATTGGATACATTGTTTATTAATGCTACAAACAGCACATTGTTTTTGGTAACGGAACACATAATCATTATGCTGTTTAGCCGCTTTTTCAAGGTACAATTCAACCCTGTCATCATAGACTTGCCCCAAGGCAAATTCATGATTGATTTTCTCACATTGCAAAATTTTTCCATTTACCGTAACGAACATTTTTTTATAAAAGGGAGGACATGTTCCGGTAGGACAAGATTGTAATTTAGACTTATCTATAAAAAGATCATTATAGTTGTCATATACATTTTCACTATAGTTATGAATAAATGAAAGCAAAGTTCCGGTTTTGGGCTCTTTTATAAATAATTCAGCTTCTAAAACCTCACAGTTCAAAGATTTTTTGATACTTTCTTCCACATTTTGGTATGTGTTCCGGAATTCTTCAATCTTATCGAGCCTAATCCCAGAATTATTTAAGGGTGAAATTCTTGTTTCCTTAGAAAAATTATTTTTAATAAAATGATATGTACTTTCAACGCTGTTCCGGTTATGTAAAACGGAATTGAAATTTACATATTTTCTAAAATAATCCGGATACTGCTCCTGCAATTTTTTTACGTTTCTGATGACTCTGTCGAATGAATTTTTTCCACTTGCATCTACTCTATAGCTTTGACCCTGCTCGTCACCATCTAAACTGATTAATAATTGGATTTTCTTTTCGGCTATGTAGTCCATATATTTATTCAGCAACATGGCATTGGTTGTCATTGAAAAGAAAAATTGTTTACCTACCTCTTTAATAGTATCCAGATAATTAATCACTTCTTTTATAAATTTCATGTTCATCAATGGTTCACCGCCATAAAAACCAAATACCACGGGTTGGACCAATGATTTAGATAAATGGGTTCTCCATATATCAGCTAAATAATCAATAATCAATTTTGCCTTCTCTATGGGTAGATATTTGTCTTCCCTTAAATCATATCCTTCGTATAATTCGGCATAACCACAATATTTACATCTTAGATTGCAAGCATCTGTTACTTCAAACACCAACTGTTTTAGATTTATTAGGTTATACAAAATTGCTTTCTTATCAACTTTTAGAAATAAATCCGTATCCATTTTCTTATTCTTTAAATTTGATTAACATCAGTACCGGATTATCGTCTTCCTTTAAGGTGGCAACTATTTCTTTCAACTGTCCTTTTAGTTCTCCTTTGCTATTTGCTTCCAGCAGCATTGAAGGCCTAAGGAAGAAGATATCCATATCATCTTCCGAAATGATTTCACATTCATTCGCTCTAAAGAACAGCGATTTAGTATTGGGGCAATCCTCGTTGTATACATCATACGCACACATTTCTTGAGTTTGCTTATCATACATTAGTTGAACATCCGGATAACCGATTTGAGTGGCCTTGTCATATTCTTTTTTAACCGTATGGAAGAATTGATATCTGTCCGACCGGACTCCGGCGAAAACGAAGATAGGCGGATCCAATTGTTGGACAGAAGGTTTTTTCACCATCAACGGCGTAAGACTAAAGTCCGGATTGATCTTATAAACACTATCCGAGGATATCTCATTCAGAAGAATGTCTTTTCCTTTCTTTACAATTGGAAAACTTCCGGTAGAAATAAACAAAGACATTCCGTTTTCTAATTGTTCGATAAACTTCAAATCCAGCCTTTTCTCATAAGGGAGTTTGAAATCTTTCACCACATGGCCATCCTGTTTCGAAATAATGATATAAGGATTTCCCGTACTGTGAAAGGTGGCATAGCAGATTAGATGTTCCGCATCAAAGTTTGACATGTTCACGTATTGTCTTCCTTTTGAATGGAAGAAACTCCTCTTATATTGGCCTTCCTGATCGTATACGAATATTTTCTTTTTTTGCATGTCATTGATATAGAGCTCTCCGCGTGCTTTATCGAATGTCGCTCCTGAAGCCATGCTATATTCCTCTCCGCTTTGGCCTTGACGGTTTATTTTTTTAACGGCCTTGCCCTGTCTGTCAAAAAGGAGGATAGTCGCTTCTTTTTTCATACAATAAATGATTTTCTCACCATCTACATACATGGGGTAACCGTCACATAAAAAACTTTTATTCGTTTCCAAAGGTATATATTCCACATCGGCAATGTCTTGTAATCTAAATTTCTTCAAAGGATATTTCTTGGTTACATCCACAAGAATTAAATCATCCCTTGACCATTGAATTTCTTTAGTATCAGGAAAATTTGCTTCTGAAGTCTTTTTCTGTGATCCGTTTCCACAATCAGATAGGAATAGAAGAATAATCAGAACATATACTATGATGCTTTTCTCTTTCATTTTTTTTAAATACTAGATTGATGATGATATAGTTAAATTCCTAATTTTTCTTATTTGACATAAGCTCTATTTATTTTGTTAATTATTACAACCTTATTGGATTTTTATTTTTTAATCGTACGCCAATTGATAATTAAAAGAAATATTGACGTACGATTATTTAAGAATAATGAGGCTTCCTTTTTAAAAACATAGAACTATAATACTACAATCATTTTTTTATTATTAGTTATAAAATGTCTCATGCCCACGTAAATTACTGTCACCATTATCGATATTGCTGGATCCGCCATAATAGCTATCTGTAGGATCAGATTGGGTTCCAGAATATCGACATCCACAAAGGCAAGCAGAAACACAGCTTCCGCCTTTTATTAAGTTCTGTTCTCTTTTTTCCATCTCAGCTTTACTGAGATCATGCAAATGTAATTTCCCAAGTTTTTTCATATCTCTTATATTTTTAATTATATTATTGCAATATGCAATAACATCTTGAATTTATTAGAATCAAAATTGAGAAAATCATTATTTTGTATAAAATATGTTGAACATAGCGATTCTATATGTTGAATGAACTTTAAATGTTAAATTCCTCGCAAATAGCTGAATTTCCACGGAGTCAAATATTCCTTCTCTTATATCATACCCCTTATATATTTCATAGTAACCGCAATATTTATATCTGAGATTGCAAGCATCTGTTACCTCAAACACCAACTGTTTTAAATTTATTAGATTATACAGAATGATTTTCTTATCAACTTGCAGGAATAAATCCGTATCCATTTTCTTATTCTTTAAATTTGATCAACATCAATACCGGATTATCATCTTCTTTTATTTGAACGGCTATTTCCTTTAACTGACCTTTCAATTCACCTTTCTCTTCCATATTCTTGAGGACATGGGCTTGTATTGTTCCAACATAAACATTTTCTTTTATGTAGCAAATTCTCTCTATATAGGGGAAATCACTTTCGCTATATGTTTTAANCCATCTACATACATGGGGTAACCGTCACATAAAAAACTTTTATTCGTTTCCAAAGGTATATATTCCACATCGGCAATGTCTTGTAATCTAAATTTCTTCAAAGGATATTTCTTGGTTACATCCACAAGAATTAAATCATCCCTTGACCATTGAATTTCTTTAGTATCAGGAAAATTTGCTTCTGAAGTCTTTTTCTGTGATCCGTTTCCACAATCAGATAGGAATAGAAGAATAATCAGAACATATACTATGATGCTTTTCTCTTTCATTTTTTTTAAATACTAGATTGATGATGATATAGTTAAATTCCTAATTTTTCTTATTTGACATAAGCTCTATTTATTTTGTTAATTATTACAACCTTATTGGATTTTTATTTTTTAATCGTACGCCAATTGATAATTAAAAGAAATATTGACGTACGATTATTTAAGAATAATGAGGCTTCCTTTTTAAAAACATAGAACTATAATACTACAATCATTTTTTTATTATTAGTTATAAAATGTCTCATGCCCACGTAAATTACTGTCACCATTATCGATATTGCTGGATCCGCCATAATAGCTATCTGTAGGATCAGATTGGGTTCCAGAATATCGACATCCACAAAGGCAAGCAGAAACACAGCTTCCGCCTTTTATTAAGTTCTGTTCTCTTTTTTCCATCTCAGCTTTACTGAGATCATGCAAATGTAATTTCCCAAGTTTTTTCATATCTCTTATATTTTTAATTATATTATTGCAATATGCAATAACATCTTGAATTTATTAGAATCAAAATTGAGAAAATCATTATTTTGTATAAAATATGTTGAACATAGCGATTCTATATGTTGAATGAACTTTAAATGTTAAATTCCTCGCAAATAGCTGAATTTCCACGGAGTCAAATATTCCTTCTCTTATATCATACCCCTTATATATTTCATAGTAACCGCAATATTTATATCTGAGATTGCAAGCATCTGTTACCTCAAACACCAACTGTTTTAAATTTATTAGATTATACAGAATGATTTTCTTATCAACTTGCAGGAATAAATCCGTATCCATTTTCTTATTCTTTAAATTTGATCAACATCAATACCGGATTATCATCTTCTTTTATTTGAACGGCTATTTCCTTTAACTGACCTTTCAATTCACCTTTCTCTTCCATATTCTTGAGGACATGGGCTTGTATTGTTCCAACATAAACATTTTCTTTTATGTAGCAAATTCTCTCTATATAGGGGAAATCACTTTCGCTATATGTTTTAATTTTAATACCCTGATAATACAAGTTAAATTCATAGATTTTTTTTTCGTTTCTGTCGTAGACTAATGAAACGGTCGGAAAACCGACATTAGTCTCCCAGTTATACTCTTTCTTTACGGTCCACATAAAAAAATAGCGATGCGTATTCATGTTTGTCAACAAGAAAACAAATGGAGACATGGTTTGTATGGGAGGAGTTCGAACCGCCATCGGTTGAAGCTCATAGTTTTGTTTGAGACAGTAGATGGTATCCGATGATAGTTCATTTATGATAAAATCATTTCCGAATTTCATTATGGGATAATCAGGCATAGCCGTTGACACAGCACCTTCATCAACATCTTGAGTAAAATTAAGAGATATTTTTTTTTCAAAAGCAATGACTATTTTTTTTATTTTAGCTCCGGTTTGCTTTGAGATAATTAAAAACGGATTAATTTTACCACTCCTATATTCTGAAGAGACATCATAACAAATTAATTCCTTTTCATTAAAATTTGCGATTTTACTATATTGTGCAGCTTGGATATGATTAAAACTGCGTTTATAATTGCCATCCAAATCATATACGAATATTTTTTTCTTAAACATGTCATTTATATATAATTCTTTTTGGACATTATCCAAGAATGTTGGACCTATTTTCGTATATTCTTCCCCACTCTGTCCTTGATGGTTAAATCTTTTCAGTGCTTTTCCCGTCATGTCAAAAATGAAAACATTCCCATCCGATCTATTTGTTAACACAATTGCTTCATCCATCAAGCCCACTACATGTACTCTCGCATCACATAAAAAATCATTTTTGGTTTCCAACGGAATAAATTCGATGTCCGCCATATCTTCCCAATTAAAATCTTTCTTCGGGTAGTCTTTGGTTACATCTATCATTATAAGGCTATTTTTATTATCCGTTTCTTTTTGTGAAAGGGTATCCTTTTTAACACTATCTTCCTTGACTGGTTTACTTGGATTATGGCATCCACTTAATAAAATCAAATCGAATAAAAAGAGAATAATTAAAGACTGCTTCATATTTTGTACTAGAATTAATAGGAAATGTGGGTGTATATCAAAAGCCTATTAAAAATATGGATAAGGTATTCCAGGCCTTTTGATATACCCCCATAAATTAAGTTTTAAAAGTCAATTATCCGACTAACTCCGATTTCCACTATTATTTGCTGCGGTACTTGAACCTCCATAATAGCTATCTGTAGGATCAGATTGAGTTCCTTCATATCGACATGGACAATAGCAAACATAGACCGGTGGCAAATCATACCCTCCCTTAATCATGTTCTGTTCTCTTTTTTCCATCTCAGCTTTACTGAGATCATGCAAATGTAATTTCCCAAGTTTTTTCATATCTCTTATATTTTAAGTTATATCATTGCAATAGGCAATAACACTATGAATTTATTAAAAGCAAAATTGAGAAAATCATCATTTTGTATAAAATATGTTGAACATAGCGATTTAGTATGTTGAACGAGTTTTAAATGTTAAAATCCTCGCAAATAGCTGAATTTCCACGGGGTCAAATATTCCTTCTCTTATATCATACCCCTTATATATTTCATAGTAACCGCAATATTTATATCTGAGATTGCAAGCATCTGTAACCTCGAAAACCAACGGCCTTAGATTTACGATATTATGCAAGACATTTTTTATTTATCTCTGAAAACATATTGATTAGTTTTTAAACTTCAGAAACATAACGACATCATTATCATCCTCCTTCAGATTGGCGGCTATTTCTTTTAATTCATTTTTTAGGGCCCCCTTCTCAAGAGTTTCTTTTAACCGGGAAGCCCGTAAAGTAACAAAAGATTGGTTTTTGTTCAAGAAAACGGCATTTGCTAATCCGTCGAAAACAATAGGAACATCGGGATAGTCATCATTAAACAAAGTATATTCCCCTATTTCACCCGTACGCTTATCCGCCATTAAAAAAGTACGGGGAAAAGCAGTATTCATTTTTTTATCCCATTCTTTCCTGATTGTTTGCATAAACAAATAATGCTCTGTCTCCAAAGTGACCATTAACGCGATGAAAGGTGTTGTCTCAAGTACTGAAGGAGTACGGGTAAGCAAAGGGACCAAACCAGAATCTTTTGTAAACCGGAAGATCGTGTCGGAAGAGATCTCATTGACTATAATATCAGCTCCTCTATGAATCAGGGGAAACGCGACTGTGAGCATGGTGCCAAAGGCCCCATCTTCCCGTTCCATTGTAAAGGCCAATGATTGTTTCTCCTTATACGGAATGTAAACCGTCCTTGTCTTTTGCCCGTCGCTTTTCGATAGTAACAGACAAGATTCATTTGCTTTCTGTCCTCTGCAGGGAACAATTAACTCCTTATCGTTAAAAACAGAGAAAAAGCTGTACTGTTCTCCCGGCAAATGATAAAAGCTTCGTTTATAATTACCCTCCATATCATATACCGAAATCTTTTTGGCAAACATATTATTGACATACAACTCCCCCTTTTCACTGTCAAAGGTGACACTCCCCATCGAGAAATACTCTTCCGGCCCCTGTCCTTTCCGATTTATCTTCTTGACAGCCTTTCCCTGTCGGTCGAAAATTAGAATGGAACCTTCCCCCGCATTATTTGAAATGATTATATTTTTATCCCCGGCAAAACAAATTTGCCCATCTGCTATAAATTCGCGATTTGTTTCCAAGGGAATATACTCCACATCGGCAATGTCTTGCAACCGGATTTTCTTAACCGAATATTTTTTAGTCACGTCCACTTCGATAAGGCTGTTTTTGCTATAGCTTCCTTCCTGTAAAAGAGTATCTTTCCCAGTATGGTTTTTATCGGTTGGCTTAGCGGATCGATGGCAAGCGCTTAAGCATAGTGAAACTCCAATGGCTACACAAAGTAAGATGGCGATTCTTTTCATGTTTAATCGGATTAAAGTTCTTAACTGTCAGAGATACTGATTGTTTTTTAATTAGTTATTTCGTCATTCGATTTATATCGGAAAATTGTTTCGTGTGTCCTTTATTCTTTAAATTTGATCAACATCAATACCGGATTGTCATCTTCTTTTATATTTTGAGCAATCTGTTTAAGTTGTCCCTGTAATTCATCATTATCTTTCATCTTTTTAAGTAAATATGACTGAATCGTTCCAACGAATGTGTTTTTATTAATATAACATTCCCGTTCGATTTTAGGAAACAAATTAAAATCAATGATTTGATCGGGAGATTCATAACAAATCTTATATTCATACACCTTGCAGTCTTTATAGTCATAACCTAAATGCACTCTTGGGAATCCGATATTAGTTTTCCAATCATATTTTTTTGTAACAACATCCACGAAAAGATAGCGATTTGTTTCAATGTCCGACAGAAGAAAAACCGTAGGGTCCATCGTTTGCACCGGAGGAGTCCTTGTAACCACTGCCTGAAGTTCATAATTTGGCTTAAGTTTATAGAGGGTATCGGATGATACCTCATTTAGCAGAAAGCCGTCCTCTGTTTTGATTATTGGAAATACAGGGGTGGATTCTCCTATCCATATGTCCTCGCTTTTCTTAATTATTTCGACCTCCAGTCTTTTATCAAAAGGGATAATAATATCTCTTATTTTCTTCCCGGTCTTTTTTGATACAATTATAAAAGGAGAGGCTTTCCCTGCTCTACTTTCTTCCCCCCGGTCGTAACAAATCATTGTGCTATCATTAAAACTTGCTATTTTAGAATATAAACTTCCGGGATGATGGCGAAAACTTCGTTTATATTTCCCGACAAAGTCATAAACAAAAATCTTCTTTTTCCACATGTCGTTAATATATAGCTCTTTATTCTCATGGTCCAAAACCGCTTGGGAGATACCGATATATTCTTCACCCCCACCTCCTTTTCTATTGAATTTCGTTAGTGCTTTTCCCTTTCTGCTAAAAATAAAAACAGTTCCCTCTTTCCAATTATGAAAGAAAATTTTATCGTCGGTCACAGCAAATACACGCCCTTTTTCGTCACATAAGAAATCCGCTTTGGTTTCCAACGGAATAAATTCGATATCAGCGATATTCTTTAAATCTATTTCTTTTGGGGGATAAGATTTTTTCAAATCAATTTTCAATATTTCATTTTGAAATTTATTTGAACTATTTTCAATAAATGGAATAGCTGCTTTATTTGAATTTTGAGATTTATTACAACTGTTAAAAATTAAACAAATACAAAATAATAAAACACCATTCTCTAAATAAATATGTAGATATTTCATAAATATAATTTTATAAGAACTTTATTTGAGTAAGATATAATGGGAGGTAAGTAGTTGTCAAATCTTTATAATATCCAGATTGTAAACATTTACGAATATACTAAGAAATAAAAGAGAAAAGCTTTTATCACTCTATCTAACGGTGACAAAGCTTTTCTTTTATCTAAATTAATAGCCCCCATTAGCAAGAAAGTTATTTTCAGTAGGAGCTCCCCCATAATAACTATCAGTTGGGTCAGACTGAGTACCAGCATATCTACAGTTACAGATACATCTTCCTCCTTTAATAACATTTTGTTCTCTTTTTCCCATCTCAGCTTTGCTAAGATCATGCAATTTTAATTTCCCAAGCTTCTTCATATCTATTATATTTTAAGTTATATTATTGCAATAGACAATAACACCTTGAATTTATTAAAAAATAAATGCTTGCCATCACTATTTTATAGGCAATTTGTTGAATGTGGCTGTTTTATATGTTGAATAGAATTTAAGTGTTAAATTTCTCACAGAATACGGCATTCCGGCAGGACAAACATGCTTCACACCGGAAAAAATGAGTTTTTACGTAATGTAACCGTTCCCGGAAGACATTCTTTTTCCTGGAAGATATTATATACTTTTTCCCCAATGCCGCATGCAAAACAAAAAAAGAGCCTTCTTTTTCATACAAGGAAACGTAAATAAGATTAACAATGACGGAACGATTACATTGGAAAAAGACAGAGGGAAGTCTTTTGGCTATTTGAGACAAAGGAGTCTCCAAATATACTTTTTTGTTTTTTATGGTTGTAATAGTGGTATAAGGAGCTTCCGCCACGACATCAAGGATATCATAATAATAAAGACAGGTAACCTTATTCGATTCTTCCACAATCAGTTCCCTGTCACAAAACAGTATATTTCCCTTTTTCATGGTAGCTTTACTTTAATTTATTTACAAAAAAAGAGCATGTTGAGTCCCATACCGGCGCTTCCGTTTAATAACCCTGAAGGCATTCTTTCCAATTCCTCTTCTGCCGGAATCCTTACACAAATAAAATCGGATAACCCGATCGGATGGAGTACCAGCTGATTCCGCAGGATATAAGCGGAATATTCCAAAAGGATGTCCGCGTCATCCTGTTTTGTAAAGTCCGGTAAAGACAAAACCTCACGGACCTTATCCGCTAAACCGGTGAGATATTCCGGATCAAAATAAGATTTCCGGTTGTTTTCTTCGGCAAACATCAAACGGGTAGATACATAGAATAAGATCCCCGCCAATCCCCGGTCAAACGTCCAATCGGAAATTCGTTTCGGATCCCGTTCCATTATTTTTTTATCAAGATCTTCCAATACCTCATCCGGATCGCCCTCCACAAATCCATGTCGCATCAAATAGGCAATTCCCCAGGCAATGCCGCAATAACCGCTTTCCATATTCACAGGAAGAGAGGTATTCAGATTTTTACACAAATCATCCAACAAATAACCCGCCAACTCTTCCGAAACCACATCTCCGGCATACTTGGCATAATGATACAAAAAGAGAAGATGTCCCATTCTTCCGTAAAAAAGGCCTATATCGGCAGTTGAACAACTATGTAAAGCAATATGTCGGGCTATTTGTCTCAACCGTTTTTCTTTTTCTTCGGACGACAACCGAATCTGGTCCTTGTTCCTGTTCAACTGTAATACAAAGTCAAAATCTTTGGTGAAAATCTGTTGGTAGTACTGCTTCAATCGCTCCATAGAACCGGCATTTTTATAAAACAAAGCGTAAGCATCCCCATAGATTTCTTTCCAACTGGACTTAAGTTTGCGGAACAATTGCTTTTTGAGTTCCAAAGGCAGTAGAGTTTCCGCTATCAACAACTTGTTATAGGTGGTATGTATCGTTTCCACCTGATAAGGGAATTCCTTTCTGTAGATATGTCCGACCTCAATATCTTCAAGCAATTTACAACGCCCTCCTTCAAGCCAGACTTTCAGGCTAATATACACTTCGTCGCTACCATAAGAGATCAATCCGTCTAACCCCTTAAGGTATTGCCAATATTCCTTACTTGATGCATAGGCGGCTCCCAAGACGCAAGGAATGCCATCCTCCGGTACATTTGGGAACTCGTTCTTATCCCAAATCCATTCGGCATCCAACGATTTATCCAAACCAATGTAGGCACCGTAAGACACAGGCCTTTTGGCATCTTCAATCAGCTTCCCGTCTTTGAGATGCAAAGCCTTTGTCTGGCAACAAAGCAAAAGTTTACTGTCGTACTTTAATTCCCGTATGATTTCGTCCACCCAACCCGTATGGTAAAATCTCATATGTGCATCTAACAAGAGAAAAAAGGGCGTCCGTGAAAGTTCCACTCCTAAATCACGGGACGCGGCAACTCCGAGCCGCTCCGTATTCTCCAGGTAAACGGCTCCGAATCGAGCGGCAACGGAGGCATAATCATACTGATCGGTAGAGGCGTCGTTGATAAGAATAATTTCCACATCATCATTCGAGAATGCCTTTATACTCTCTAATGTATTTCCTACCTCATCGCCTTCATTTAGAAAAGGAATAATGACTGTCAACCATTTCATACTCTATAAATTTAAACTCACCTTTGTTACACATCAAAATATTTTATAATAAGACCAAAGAATCTCGGCATTTGACCGGCCAGCAATAGCCGATCCATCTGATCCACAATAATAATTATCCTATTCAATCCCATTAATGCAAATAGAGATCTTTCAACCATTCATATAAGCTATGCCTGGAATAAACACCATCTTTATTCAAATCATTTAATCTCCACATCTCATTCCACAAATGGACCGCGTATGCTTCTTCAGAGATAATAGGAGATATATCATTAATGAGTTTATCTAATTGATAATAGGGTATCGGACAGAAAACGGCTGGTTTCTGCAGATACGGCTCAAAGTCATAGAGAGAAAGAACTTCACGAATAAGGGAAAGTCCGAACGTCCCCCATGCGATCCCTGCTTTCGAAGGGTATTCATTAATGGAATTCAGGCAATCTTCTAAATAATCAGCACGCATAGGAGACTTTATATACCCTATATTTATAATAGATAAAGAACCGACTTCTTCTTGCGCAAAACAATACGCTTTTTCAAAGGCAAATGGTTTAAGGCAAACGGTATCCATATCTACCCACCATCCTCCCTTTTCATAAAGGAGTTTATATCTGAACCAGTCAGCAAAACTTGCAACACTTCCCCTTGAGTCAAGGAAAATATTTTCCTCCGGAATTATCTCATTTGCATCATACAATACCGCATACTGCGGAATGGAGATTTGACGGTCATAAACATACAAATGAAATTCATGGCCATTTTTTATATAAGAATTTATACATAGTAACTCCATTACGGATAAATGATTTCCGATCCATAAGCTTTGTACGATTTTATTATCGGCTGACATTTTAATGTTATCTTACATTACACTTCTCTTAAAAATAAGTTATTCACCCTCACGCCAAATCAGCTAATAAGCTTGCAACGATCTTCTCTCTTTTACAAAACTGATCTGCATTTCTTCCGCAGTAGTTTCTACAATTTTCTTTAGCTGTTCAAACGAAATTTTATTTTCGTTCAACAAACAAATAGTTGTATTCAGCAGATTATAATATGAGCTGTCCTCTGCTATGATTTTCTCCATAATAAGTTCAATGTACTCCACCTGTATCTTAATTGAACTTTCGAACATTTTCTTTTTATTTACCGATGTCACCTGCATATTAGAAAGGCGATATTTTAAAACGACTTTAGGTATATTTCCAAAGAGAAGGCCTTTACTTATTAAGTCTATCCATAATTTATAATCTTCTGCGCAAGAATAACCTTTCTTATATACTCCATAGATTCCATTTGCATAAGGAAATAGTTTTTTTAACGCACCTTTCATCATTATTGTCGGATGACACATCGGATTATAAAAAATCGCAGCACGAACAATATCCGAATGATTTTCAAAAGTTTTCACCACAGTCTCATAATCACCAAAGGTTTCCATCCAACCTCCACAAATATCTAGAATGGGGTTGTCTATTAAAAATGCCACTTGCTCTTGTAATCTATAAGGAAACATTATATCATCTGAATCCATTCTGGCAATATATTCTCCATTAGCGGCAGATACACCTTTATTTAAAGAATCAATAAAGGAATGCTTATTATTCAGAATCTTAATCCTCGGATCCTGATAGCTTTTTAAAATTTCTAGGCTACTATCGGTAGAGCCATCATTTACAATAATAAGTTCAAAGTCGCTAAACGTTTGTTCAAGAACACTGTCAATAGACTCTCGAAGATGTTTTTCGGCATTATAGACAGGCATTACCACTGATATTTTAGGATTTTTCATATGCTTTTGATCTTACGGAAGCTTTAACACTTTTTTAAACGCCGGATTTCCAGAAAAATCAATGATAATAATCTGAATCGCACCTAAGTTTCCTAAAAAAGAAGCATCCAATTGGATAGAGTTCTGGACTAATTTTATGGGTGAGAACAAGGACCGGGTTCTAGCGGAAGCCAGACTTCCTTCCAATTCGATTTCCTTTTCGGTGTCGTTGCATTCCTTGACTGAGGGATTTTCAGCAAATGTTGCAATAGTTGAATAAAGTGAGCAGCCAATGGCCACACAAACTAAAAAGATGATTTTTTTCATATCCAGTTGATTTAAGAGCTTGTTTTCAAATTTATCTCTTCTCTTTTTCTTGAAAAATAGGCTATAGCTGCCATATAGTTTTTTTTACATAAAAAACGGCTATCTGTTTATGAATAAACAGAATAAATAAAAGTTAATATAGGTCTGATATAGCTTTTTATATGGAATCTTCGGACTTAGTTCCTCGGGAATTAAACTTTTGGTACAGAAAGTCGGAAATATTTCCCATGGGTGGAATACCTAATTTCTTCCGGATAGAGGAACGCTTCATCTGGACGGTATTCAAGCTTAACTCCATAATGATCCCGATCTCGTCGCTATGAAATTTCATGTAGGTCAGGCAACAGATACAGAACTCCGTTTCATCCAATGCGGGGTAAACTTCACGCAAACGATCAAAAAGATGGTATTGCAATTCATTCATGGAATGATAGAGAATGTTCCAATCCAACTCTTCCCGGCCATATGCGATTTCATTAAACAATTTAGTTATATTCTGATCTCCATTTCTTTTCTCTTTTTCCTTCTTTATCTGTTTTTCCAAGAGGGCGGCTTTCTTTAAAATCCCAAAATGATGAAGCAGGGTGTTATGGAAAGATCTTTCTTTCTCATCAAAGCTCTTAGCCATCTCCATCAGACGGTTGATCTTTTGTTCGGCTTCCCGTTCTTTCTTTTTACTTTGAATGCATTTTTTGTAATAAACCAGTGCAAGAAGAAGAGTGACGGAAAGTAAGAAAAAAGAATAGAAAAGTAATCGCTTTCGTTGGAACACCAGCCGGATATTCTCGCTTTGCAACCATTTGGGATCGTTTTTCTCCCGGATTTCCAGAACGGCCTTCAGACTGTTTTCTGCTAAAACGGAGGCCAAATAATGTGTATAGTCTCTATGGCAAGCAAACGCCAGGAGATGATCCGGTAAATCATCGGTCTCCTGCGGTTCCCGGTTGCAGGAAAAGCTTAGGAAGAGGAAAAGAAGGGCAAGGCATAATAGTTTCCGGTCAAACATTTTATTCAGATTTTAGGTGAATGTAATTCTTGCCAAATTAACCAATAAAAAAGGAAAAACTACGATAAAATCCGAATTCAATTCTTGCTCAATTCTTACATGATATGAATAAAATTTACTAGAAACGACTCCTTTCATACAATTGAAAGAAACCTATATTATTCTTTAATAGGATTTCCCAATCTGTACCTATTGCATCAGTCATTTGTTATTGTCAATCCTTCATGGGCAACTTCCAGCATTCCTGAGCATATTCTGCCGGAGTCAACTTATATAATTTTAATTTATAACGCTCCGGAATAGGATTATGCATCATTTGCATAACTTCGTTGAATCGAGACGGATTATCGACTGTTAAACCTATACCAGATTTCATCCTTGCTTTTATAGGACCTATTTCGGTGTGAACAAATTCAATTTTTGTTTCTTTACCAATCTCCAAACCGATTAAAATCGGAGATTCGAAAATATTGGAACTAATGCTACCTATGAGAATGTTACAAACAATCGGAACTTCGAAATTAAACGTACCATCTTTTCTCAACTCGGTTTTAAATTCTTTGATTTCAGCTGTTACCGGATTAGGAAACATCAAAGTAATGACTGGTTTCTCATTCAAAGTGTCCGGGTCCATATGAATGATTTTCCCAGACAATTTAGCAATTTCCATTTTGATTTGCGGATCAGGCAGTGTCGCTTTTTTTACGGCTGAACTGGGTAAAAGATCCAATGAAACAAAGGCTAGCAAAGTCGCAATAGTCAGAATCCTCCTATAAAAATATCTATTCATGTTTTTTATTTTTTGACCATATAGGAAAAGTATATTGAACTATAGAAATTTATTTCTTAGGGCTAAATATACTTTATTTAGGTTTACCTTACATCAGAACAATACAACGAACTAGATGTATAAGGTGTTTGAATGCACTTTCTACCATAGATATTTAATACAACATTTGTCATTATATTGTTTACCTTCACAAGCCTTTATTTTACTCCCATCCCCAGAAGGACAGGTATCACCACCACCATATCCGCCTGTAATCATTTTTTATTTCGTTCTCATTCATAAGAACTGCATCCTTTAGTTTTAATTTTCCTGACGTTTTCCGGATTTTCTTATCCACAGTATAGAGTCACTTTAGTTTGGCTATAAACAGCACGTTATTATCGTTTTCGTCTAACGAGCTCATCATCTCTTCCAATTGCTTGCGGTCTTTGGCCGAACAATCGCTTTTAGCAAGCCGCTCTTCGATTTTTTCGACAAGAGACGACGGCTCAAACATTTGGTAGAACCAGCCTTTATTGAAATTGAACGTGGGCGCATCCATATGTCCGAAAAAGTCATTTACTATTTTTATATAGTCCGACGTGTTTTTCTTCTTGTCTACATAAATTACACCTTTCCCGAAAACTACAGTCAGGTAGTAGTTCGCAATTTCGCTATAAATATGTCCGGGAATTTCCTCTCCCCTGCCAAAATTCATTGTGAATTTCGGATACGCTTTATTTTTTTCTTTGTCGTAATGGAACAGGGTGTCACATGAAGTAATCATAAAACTGAAATCGGGCGTATTCCGATAGGAGAAAACTTCGTTATTGAATCCTACGAAACCATAGGTAGGATCCATCGCCTGTACCAGAAGGCCGCCGGAAGGTTTCAACTCGCTTTTCAAATGGCCGTCTTTGTCGTATTGCAAAGCGAGAAACGGATCTTCGTCGGTACTAAAAGGCATGTGGACCAAGGTAATGTCCCCATTGTCGGAAACGTCTATTTTGGGTTTGTTGAGATTGGCTTTTACGATAATCTCCCCCACAAAACTACCGTCGGTATTGTATTCTAAAACCTTTCGGGAATTGGCAAAAGGAGACAAATACACTTTCCCTGGCTGGTCTTGTATGGCTTCATCATAAAGGGACGTATATTCACCGGGACCTCCTCCTATACTTCCCACTTTACAAATCAATTTTCCCGTATGGTCGAACAGCAGAAAAGGCCGGTTACTTTGGCGGATACCGATATATTTATCGGTGATGATCGGCAGTGCAGGTTTAAAATAGGCTTCATCTTTATTTTCAAAGCGTACAATCTTGAAATCTTGCACCAAATCGCTTAAATTCAGCGTAACGGTATCTTTCACATTGTTGAAATTACATACAGTCAGGGAATTACCCTCACTCTCAGTTACGATGACGGAACCATCTCCAGCAGGCGCCGTCCCGCAGCCTGTTGAGAAAAGCATGAAACTTGTAACAATTATTGTTACGAAAAGAGGTCGTTTTTTCATTTTGATTTGATTTAAAGTTCTTAGTACCAAAGTTATATTTTATATTTCTCTTATAAAATAGCCTATCGGAGTTATATCGCTTTTTTATGTATTAGAAAAGGATATCTCTTTATCAGTGAGCAAAATAAATAAAAGTTAATATAGCTCCGGAATCGCTTTTTATACGTTTTTCATAGGTTCTCCTTCTTCGGAATTAAACTTTTGATCCAGAAAGTCGGAGATATTCCCCATGGATGGAATATCTAATCGGTTGCAGGAAAAGCATAGGAAGAGGCAAAGAAAGGCAAGACATAATAGTTTCCGGTCAAACATTTTATTCAGATTTTAGGTGAATGTAATTCTTTCCCAAATAACCAATAAAAAAGGAAAAACTACGATAAATCCGAACTCAATTCTTATTCAATTATTTTACGGCATAAATAAGGCATGCAGGGAACAATCATTTGCCTTTCCATTGAAAGGAATAACAAACTACCCCGCTTTGTCGGCAAAAGAGCGCTTTTCACAAATTTGGGGAAAGAGTTTATCTATCTGAATATGTAACAGGTTATCAATCATTTAACTCCAAGCTAAACTCAGAACAGCTTTTCAACGCAATGGGACAAATTAATGATTCACTTTCATTTTAATAATTGGTCGCATAATGAGGGAAATAGAGTCAATATCTGAACGCCGGCTCCATCATCAATTGCTCTGAACTCGATATCTTGTACTTGTTGGCAGTTTGTCTCCAATCGGAAACAACTAATTTTATTTGCCCGATAATCTGCTTGGCTTCCTCTCCTTTCAGTCTGAAATATGGAGCTACTTGCAGGGCTAAATCAAAATCCAACGAATTATCCTCCTCCGAAATATTTAATTTTAGTCCTGCGCCATACGGGTTGGGATTGATGTCATAAGCCGGTGATAATATCCATCCCTTATTGGTTAAAATAAAGCCGTGATTGCGTAAATGGTCGTCAGTATTACTCACTGCAATCGAAAAGACAATTCTTCTGAACAATTCTTGCAAATCTTCTTTTGCATTTGCAGCATTCTGAATAATATACTCCACTATTTCAAGATAACTAACACCCGCTGAACAATCCGCTCCATCGGTATATCCAAGCAATGTCATCGCCGATGAGAAATGTATTCTTTTTCCCTCTATAATTCTATCGAAACGTTTAGTCAAAAATGTGTGATGTTTACTGTTGAAACGCTTGATATTTGCCATGGCAATGTTTATTCCCGATTTTTGAGCTAATTCATTTACAACCATTTCCCAAGCCCCCATATCGGTCTCGTCATTTACGCTGGGGAATTTTGCTATCCACAATGAGCCATCTGTATGCTGAACGCTTGCTTTTGGTCTTGCGCCACCTAATGAAGAACCGGGAGCCATTAATATATTTAACCATTTCAACAGGATAGGATTGTCTTTTTCTAAATTACGTTCCAATTCCAAGCTTGCGTGTTCCAATTCACGAATGGAAATCCAAGGTGGTGCGGAAAGACCTTTGTTGTTATCCAAAAAATCGCCTTTAGGATTCAGCTTGAAACGGAGTGCACCCATACGATGCATATCATATACTCCCAGTAAAAAATCAGATTCGTATAGTTTATTTACGGGGCGCCCTTCCGTTTTAGCCAGAATCGCTTCTCTGCGCTTCATCAATACACGTCCCCAACGGTCAGGGGAAGAATCTAAGAACAAGCCAAAGTTTGATTTCTCGTCTCTCAAATATTGCACACCCGAATAAAAGCCTAAATCAGGGTCAAGAAGCTGTGTGTGACGATTTTTTAGCCAATCTTTATCGTATTCGAAGGAGAAAATCTCTTTGCCCCTCAATAATTCAGAAGAAAGAATTCCCATCTGTTCCGGATTTTCCAATCCTAACCAATCGGCATAAACGTATATTCTTTTTTGTGCTGTTTCCATAGCCGTCTATTTCTTAGGCGCACGTCTTCCAACAACCAATTCGGCATCCTGAAGTTTACGTCCTAACACATCATCTTTTCCAACTTCCGACAAATCATTCTCCAGTCCTAATACAAACAATACTTGCGCGTACGTCCCCATAGATACACTTGGCAAACCTTTTTCCACCTGCCAAAGCGTGGAACGTGAAATTCCTGCCCGCTCAGCAACTTGCTCCGCTGTTAATTTTCTGCGCAACCGGGCAAATTTGATATTCTCGCCTAACCCGGCTAGAATAGTAGTCAGTTTGGGCAATAATATCGTTTTATAACCTTTCATAATGTTTTATATTCTATGCAAAAATAACTATTTTGTTTTAAATATAAAACGTTATATCGATAAAATATATTATTGATGGAAAGACCCTTGAAAGCAAGTGTAAAATGCCTGATTTCTTCCGGATGGAGGATCGCTTTGTTTGAAGAAATGGGAAACATAGCTTACAGGAGTTCAAGCAGTCGACAGCCGAACGGCTGAAACCGATTGATTTAGAGGACAGACGCAATAAAACTTTGCGTGATCCGGATGCAGTCTTGGAATATATTGATGGCAAAATGGTGGATAGCCAAATGTATTATATCCTTCTTGACGAAGTACAGCCAGTGAAAGCAATTAGAAGTTGATTTTGTATGCAATCTATGAACATCTATGAGTTCTTGCTGGATGAAGAGAGATTATTGTAAATATAATTATTATATTTGCAATAAAAGCAAAACAGTATGGAAACGGCAAATATACTTAACCCTTTTGTAGTCGGCAGGTATGTTTCAGATAGGTTTTTCTGTGACCGCCAAAAGGAAACGGAGTTTTTGATAAAACAAATCAAGAACGGACGCAATGTTGCTCTCATTTCTCCACGACGCATGGGGAAAACAGGATTGATTCAGCATTGCTTCAACCAAGAGCAATTTAGAGAATACTATCATACTTTCTTTGTCGATATTTATGCTACGACCTCGTTAGCCGAGTTTGCCTATCTATTAGGCAAAGCCATTTATGATGAGCTGAAACCAAAGAGAACCGTTTGGACGGAACGATTTTTTCAAATTATCCGCTCTTTGCGTGTTGGCTTTAAATTGGATACGATGACGGGAGAGCCAAGTTTCGATATAGGCTTGGGAGATATCCGGGCACCTCAAACCACACTCGATGAAATTTTCGAGTACCTCGAAGCTGCCGACAAGCCTTGCCTTGTGGCGATCGACGAGTTCCAGCAGATAGGCAGTTATGAGGAAAAGAATGTGGAAGCTTTGCTACGTACAAAAATCCAGCAATGCAAACAAACCATGTTTATCTTCTCCGGCAGTAAGCAACATCTGATGAGTAACCTATTCAATTCTTCTTCCAAGCCATTTTATCAGAGTGCCATCAGCATGGGATTAGAACCGATACCGATGGAGATTTATACAACCTTTGCCATCCGCCTGTTTGAAGAACGGGGAAAGCAAGTCGAACCCATTCTTGTTGAAAAAGTCTACCAGCAATTTAATGGCTGCACCTGGTTTGTACAAATGATAATGAATGAACTCTTTGCGCTCACGGCAAAGGATGAATGCTGTGATACTTCAAAGTTAGATACTGCCTGGAAGAACGTTATCCAAACGCAGGAAGGCAGTTACAAAGACTTGCTTTCACGACTTGCTCCCAAGCAGAAACTGGTGCTTCAAGCCATAGCTAAAGAGGGGGATGCGAGAGGGGTTACCTCGTCGGCATTTATCAAAAAATATAATTTACCCTCGGCCAGTTCCGTGCAGTCGGCGCTCAAACCATTGCTAAAGACAGGTTTAGTAACGCAGGAAGGAGATGCCTACCGGGTGTACGATTATTTCTTTGCCGATTGGCTGGCAAACGAGTATTAGCACCTTCTTTTATGGTTACTTATTTAAAGCAAGAACCGCTTTCGGCCGTTTTCCTCCCGGAGAGGAGCTTATCTTAACTAAATCCTGCCATAAAACAGAGTGTTCCTGATTTAACACGGTTGTTTCCCGTTCATTCAATACCGGTTTGGCAAACTCGTATAATCTTTGCACATCGACCGAAACGGCTATTTTGTATAGGATAGCGATATTGATGATATAACTGTGGTTGTAGAATATTTAAATGACAACCTTCAAAAACGTTGTTTGATGTATTTGATCAGTATGAAAACAGTTGATACAATTATGGAAAGTAATAACAGATGCCCCACTATTAGCATTTCCCAGAATCCGGCGGAAAGAGCGGTAAATTCACTTAGTTCCGACCATAAAGCCAAAAACATAAATAAGCAAAAGGCCACGGAAATGTAGGATAAAAACAAGGCGTATATCTTGTTTTTCCATAGTAGCAGGGTTATTATCAATGCGATTATTGCCAATGCGGGATAAGAGATAGATCGGTCTTTAATAAGATCCATTAAAAATATAAAACCGGAACCTGCAAGAAAGAACATCTCCGGCAAAAAAGAAATTAACCTTTTCATATAATCGTATTTATAGGTGAATGATTCAGTATGAAATAAATATTATTTGAGCCTTTATGAACCGACCGGATTCCTTCCTGCCAATTAAATTTATTATATAACGAAAAAAAAGCAAATTAATTGTTTATGACTAAAAAAGTTAAAGAAATCGTTGAGCTGCTCGAAAAAATTAGAAACGTGTTAGGTGTATGAGTTATGAATTAAAGTTAGCAGAAGAAACCGATGAACATTTGTTCCAATGGCAAAAATCAGGAGTAAAAAAGGATTTGGGAAAAATAGTTCTCCTTATAGTAGTTATTATTTAAGGTTGGCAGCATGAAAAGAGTTTCATGCCGTACTGAAATCGTTTTTTCTCTCTATTGGCTTTTTTATCACACCATGGTGGGCCTGCAGGCCCACCATGGTGTGACTGGTGACCAACCTTGGTGGGCCACCAGGCACATCAAGGTAAAAAAAAGACCTGAATCCCTATAAATATACAATCGAATCCGTCCGATTATTCCGCGGAATAGGGAAATTTACAGAAAAGTGCATACCCGTGGAGGAATTTTATTCCAGCCATTCCTTCCTTAACAGAAAATAAATTTGCAACTTAGCACGTTATTGCCAGGACTACTAGGGTAATGGCTATAGAAGAATATACGGAATAGAGCCCATTCCTTTAATTCCTTAAAAAGAAATGAAGCATATAAATACCTGGTTTTTATTTTTGCTCTTATTCTTTTTCCCTTCCGCACTGCTTGCCCAGCAAATCAGGACTATTACCGGTAAGATACAGACTGTGGAAAACGGGAAAAAGGCGGGAAAAGACTTGCCTTACGCCAACGTTGTCATCCTGGAGAAAAAAGATTCTTCGTTTGTGAAGGGAGCGGCGACCGACGAGAAAGGGAACTTCAGGGTGCAATTTCCAGTACAAAAAGGGAAAAACTACTTGTTGAAATTCTCTTCTCTTGGTATGGAGACGGCTTATCGCGCATTGAACGACACGGCGTCAGTCCTCCGGTTGGGTACGATCCAATTGAACGAAACAGGCATCAACCTGAAGGAAACAATTGTTACCGCACAAATTCCCGAGGTGAAGATGGAGGGAGACACGACTATCATCAATGCCGACGCCTACCCTACGCCCGAGGGCTCTTATTTGCAGGATCTGGTGAAACGCATTCCCGGGTTGGAATATGATGAGAAGACACAGTCGCTGAGCTATAACGGTACGCCGATACGGGAGATCAATGTAAACGGCGAATCTTTCTTCTCCGGCAACCACCGAATCGCACTGGAAAACCTGCCTGCCGACTTTATCGGCAAAATCAAAGTGTACAATAAACGCTCCGAAACCGAACGGGCGACAGGGATGGACGACGGGGCGGAGAATTTTGTACTCGACCTGCAGACGAAAGAAGAGTTCAACAAGACGCTCCTTGCCTCAGCCAGCGCAGGATATGGCAATTATCGCAAAAAGGAGTTGGAAGGGCAGTTCAATTTCTTTCGGAAAGGCGGAGAGAATTTATCCCTTATGTTACGCTCCTCGAATACAAACCAAAACACGACCTATAAGGATAACCTCAACCGTTCCCTCGGCGTCAATTTCACCCGTAAGTTCGGCTCCTCGTTCAGCCTGAACGGAAATATCCAGCAGAACCTCAACCGCAACGGCGGCGTCTCCTCCACCTATCACGAACAATACCTCAGCAGCGGCAACCAGTATTCTTTCTCTTCCGGAGGGACACGCCAGGAAATGAAATCGTTCCTGTCTAATCTCAACGCAGTCTGGGAAATCGACAAACAAACGCAGTTTAACTTTTTCAGCAATATGGGACTGAACCGGAATGAAAGCGAGAATAACAGCGTGAACGCAACCTTTAACGCTCCGCCCGGCATCGATCTGACCGCCTTCGACCCGGATCTGGAAAAAATACCGGACAGCATCCGTTTAAACAACAACGACAATCGCGTATCGAACACCAACCGCATGCAGTACTATAATGGGTCGGCCAATTTCACCCGCCGCCTGAACGAAAAAGGGAGTAACCTCAGCCTTTCGCTGACGCATTCGAATACGACCGGAACGGGGCATAATTTTTCGGTCTCCCGCACAACTTACTTCCAACTGCCTGATGCAGCCGGGAACGACTCCGTATTACACCGCAACCAGTATCAGCGATCCCCTCAGAACAACCATTCATGGGGCGCCCGGCTTGCCTTCACACAACCGCTGGGCGAAAAGACAAGACTCCAGTTTTCTTATCAGTGGAACACGCGGAAAGAACAGGATTACCGGGATACGTACGACCTTTCGGTTTTTGCCGGAGACGAGGCGGTCGAATACGGGAAACTCCCTGCCGGTTATACCGAAGGATATACAGACAGCCTGAGCAACCGGAGCAGCAGCCGCACCCAGGGGCATACTCTCGGGCTCCGCCTCAATTATAACGACCGGACGTGGAACCTGAATTTCGGTTTTTCAGCCGCCCCTGAACAGAGAACGATCGACCGTAGAATAGGTAAATTGCAAGCAGACACGACTTTACAAACCTGTGACCTCCGTCCTTCGGCGCGCGCAGAATGGCGCAAGAAAGACAGCCGCCTCAGCCTGAATTACAACGGAGGCACCAGCCAGCCTTCTTTGTCGGCCCTCATCCCGTTGACCGACAATAGCGACCCGCTCTATATCACCCGGGGAAACACCGGCCTGAAGCAGTCGTTCAATCATAATCTTCAATTAAACCTGCATAACCCCGTCAAAGGATGGATGGCGAATATCGGATGGGGAACCGTACAAAACAGTATCACACAGGCCGTCTTATACAATGAGCAGACCGGAGGCCGGGAAACCTACCCCGTCAACATCAACGGAAACTGGAACCTGAACACCTTTCTCCTCTGGAATAAACGGAAAGGGCTTTTCTCCTTCCAATTGAACGGAAGGGGGGGTTATTCCAATAACGTCAGCCTGGTCAATGAAAACCGTTCGGCCATTCCCGAGCGAAGCCGCACCCGCAGTTCCAACCTGGGAGGAAACGCGCAGCTCGGCTACCAACCCCGCTGGGGAGGACTTTACTTTTCGTCCAACAATTTCTTTCAGCAATCGGTTAATTCGCTGACCGACAGCCGTACCCATACCCGTAATTACTCCTTCCGGTTGGAGGGATACGGAAATTTCCCATTCGGACTGTCCATTCGTTCCGATGCTTCTTATCATTTCCGGAACGGGACTAACCTGCAAGGAAATGACAACGACGAAATCTTGTGGAACGTTAGCGCCCTCTGGAGATTCCTGAAGAAGAAGCAGGCGGAGTTATCCATCAACTGGATCGACATCCTGGCCGACCAGAAAAATTACGAACGCAATTCCATGGCCGATGGTTTTTACGAACGGCACACCCAGCTCCTGCAAGGTTATTTCCTAATTACCTTCAAGTACAATTTACGGATCATGAAAAACTAAATTCATTGGACGGCATAAGTTTCCAAATATTAGGACATATTCTAATATACAAGACATTCAAAATTTACTTCATGATGTTGATAATAAGACTGTCTGCTTACACCAAACAGTACGCAAAGACGAGTCACTTTATAAATGGCTTGCTCCTTGTGCATCCTTTTTACCGTTTGGTGCCAGCTTTTTTTCGGATCGGAATCTTGAACATTTCTTCGGCTACGTCAATCAAAGAGATTGAAAAAAGAACAAACCGCAAAAACTAACAGTGGAATTAAACAAAAAGGAACAGTATAATACCACAATAAAACACAGTTTCCTTGGTTTCTCCAAATTTAAACATTAATTAACCTCTAAACCATATTAAAATGAAAAAAATAGGATCCACATGGAACTTGTGGAAGGTTGATTTGAAAAAGAAACAAAAAGATTTTGAACACCTGCTTTTCAATAAAGCAAATAGTGCAAAGATTTTGCGATTTGAGGAATTTGTCAATTCACTAACAGAATGATGTATAGATTCCAAGATGGATAATAAACTAAAAGCAGATCTATTTCTTATGTTTTATCAACATAATCACCGGATTGGATTCTTCGTTCAATGTTGCGGCAATTTCTTTTAGTTTTCCTTTCAACTCCCCTTTATTGTAAGATTCAACAAGCTTGTAAGCTTCTAATGGGTACCATGATTCGATTTCGTGATTGACAGGGGTTGTCGCACTCATATACATTTCTTTTTTTATAGAATAATCTCCATTGAAAATAGTATAATTTCGCATCGCCTTTTCCTGTCTGTCATACATCATGTAAGTTTTCGGAAAACCATTTCTTGTCTCCCAGTTATATTCATTTTTAGTGGCTTCCATAAAAAGATAAGAGTCAGAAATAAGATGAAGAGTCAGGAATATTTCCGGATCCATGGATTGAATGGACGGAGACCTTACGAGAAACGGATGCAAACTATAATCCGGCAACATCGTATATACCGTATCAGACGATAGTTCTATCAATATCCAGTTTCCTTTATGTGGAATCATTGAACGATGACGGCCGGGAAAAACAACGGTTGCCGAACCGGGAGTTTCCCCGTCCTTGATTTGTCGCAGAAATTTTTTCTTTTCATATGGGATTTCAATTTCCTTTGTAATGCTTCCATCCTGTTTAGATACGATGAGAAATGGTATCTTTTCATTGTATTCATTGTAGCAAATCAGATTTCCTTTATCATAATTAAAAATGTTGGTATAAAATTCTTCATGGTCAGTAGCGACCTTTTGTTTAAAACTTCGCTTAAAATTTCCTCGTAAGTCATAGACAAGGATTCTTCTATTAAAAAGATCATTGGATAGAATTTCATTATTATCTTCATCTAATATAATGCCAGCATTAATGCTTATATACTCTTCGGGGCCTTGACCTTTACGGTTTATCTTTTGTATGGCTTTTCCATCCCTACCATAAATAAAAATATCACCATTCCGAGAGTTTGTAACCAATATAAATTTTTCACCGACAAAATTCACAACCCCTCGGTTATAAAAACCCTCTTTCGTCTCTAACGGAACATACTCCACATCCATAAAGTCCTGGAGGATCAGTTCCTTTTTGGGATAATCGGTCTTAGTGACATCAACTGTTATGAAATCATCGTTGCCTGCTTGCCTTTGTCCGCACCCTGCCATTACTAACAGGATCATTGTCCAAATTAGATTAAGATTTTTCATATTAGCCTTATTTAAAGTTCGTAATAAGCAAAATTATATCTTATTATGAACATGTAAGTTAATGCATGACGTTTTTATTAATAGCATTATGCTTTTGTAACTATTCAATGTTTGGCAACGCATAAGCAATCTTGAATCTCTTTTTAAAGCGTATAAAATCAACCAAAGAAACTTGATAAGTTATTAGAGGTTTTAAGGATGCTTGAAAAAACCATTGATTTCATATATTTGCACTAACCGGAATCGCCAGGGAATATTTATATTTGCTACATAACAGGAAAACTAATAAAAGCCTATTCTATTTTGGAAAAACAAACAGACCTATTTTTCAACCAAATTTTGGTAAAATATAAACAACGCTATATCCGCTTTGCACAATCTTATGTCCACGACACTGAGGCAGCGGAAGATCTAGTAATGGACAGTCTGTTATATTATTGGGAAAACAGAGAAAACCTATCAACAGTGGAAAATGTTCCCATGTATCTATTGACGGTAATAAAACATAAATGCCTGAACTATCTGCAAAGGCAATGTACCTGGGATGATTTATCGGAAAAAATCTTATCAGATAAAGAATGGGATCTCCAAATGCGTATTTCTTCGTTAGAGGCATGTGATCCACAGTCTCTTTTCTCTGAAGAGATTCAACAACTATTTGATAAAGCGCTTGAGACATTGCCGGAAAAGACACGCCGCATCTTTATGATGAGCCGCTCTGACGAAAAATCGTATAAAGAAATAGCCGAAACGATGAATCTGACGACAAAAAGCATTGAGTTCCATATGAGCAAAGCCTTGGGTGTTCTACGAATTGCATTGAAAGATTATCTCCCCCTGTTACTACCTGTATTCGAATTCTTCTACGGTCGTTTATAAAAAAAATCACTTTTCCATTAGGGTACCCGGACGTTCATTTGCCTTATATACAGAAACGGGAAAAATGGATCAGAATATATTATATAACTATTTCAAAGGAAATGCTTCAAAAGAGCAGCTTTCCGAAGTTCGAAGATGGGTCGAGGCCGATCAACGAAACAAAGAATCTTTTCTGAAGCAAAGAGAGTTATACGACATCATCCAGTGGGTGGATATTCCGAACCCAATGGTAAAAACAAAAAACACGCTATCAATAAAACTCCATACGCTGATAAGGGTTGCAGCCATTGTCGTAATCGCATTTCTCTCAGGGATCTATTTCCTCACTAAAGATCAGAAAGACATAAACCTGGCGATGAATTCCATCTCGGTTCCTGCGGGTCAAAGGGTTAACCTCGTCTTGTCAGATGGCACCCAAGTGTGGCTAAACTCCCGTACGGTTTTCTCTTATCCATCTTCTTTTTCCGGAGATTTAAGGGAGGTCTACCTAAATGGCGAAGCTTTCTTTGACGTAACGAAGGCGAAAGATCAAAAATTTATTGTACATACGGAACGCTGTAACATTGAAGTCTTCGGCACGAAATTTAATGTCGAAGCCTATGCCGATTCGGATGATCTTTGCACGGCATTACTGGAGGGTTCTGTCAAAATGATCAATAACAATCATCCTGAGGACTTTGTCTTACTATCCCCGAATCATCGGGTGGAGATGAATAAAAAGGGAGAAATGTCGTCTATGCCTATTGAGGATTATGATCTCTATCGTTGGCGAGATGGATTGATCTGCTTTAAAAACACAAACTTCAAAGAGTTGATGAGACGTTTTGAAAAATGCTATGGCATTCGGATTGTTATAGAGAATAAAAAGATATCAGATTATGAATGCAGCGGTAAATTCCGTATCTCTGACGGGATCGATTATGCACTGAGGTTATTACAAAGCGATGCAAAATACACCTTTGAAAGAGATGCCGATGATACCGTAATTTACATAAAATAATAACCTAAAAAACAAGATGCCTATGAATGACCATTTTTGTTAACCTTTAAGAAAAATGCCGACAAGTGCCCCACACCTATCGGCATATAACTAACACAATTATTTCTAATTATATTAATTTACAAGAACTACAAAGATATGAAAAAAAAATCTTTGTCGGAGGTCTCTGCTATGAAAAGCCTCCGATGGATACATTCTTTTAGAATTATGAAGATAGCCACTTTCTTTTTTATTTGTTGCATTTTCTGCATGAGTGCAAGAAATGCAAATTCGCAAAATGTGAAGGTTACTATAATCAATAGCAACACTACACTTGAAAATGTATTGAACGACATAGAAAAACAGACCGATTTCCTGTTTATCTATAATAAATCGGTAGACGTGAACCGAAAGGTTTCCGTTGATCTACGCAAGGCGCCGCTGAAAGAGGCATTACATTATCTATTTGACAAAACCGATGTTAAATATACGATTGATGGTTCCTATATTGTATTGTCTGCTAATGCTAACAAAAGTGAAAGTGATGGAGTCACATTTACACAGCAACAGCAACCCCCAAAAGTATCAGGGATCGTTACTGACGAAAAGGGAGAACCTCTGATCGGGGTGAATATAGTAGAGAAAGGAACAAGTAACGGAACAATGAGTGACCTGGGTGGGAAATTCAACCTTTCTATTCCTAATCAGAAAGCGGTATTGGTGTTTTCATTTATCGGATATATGGCGCAGGAAATTCCGGTTGGCAATCAGAAGACGATTGATGTTGTTTTGAGAGAAGATACCCAGACATTGGAAGAAGTGGTCGTGGTTGGATACGGGACAGTGCGTAAAAGTGATTTGACGGGAGCCATTTCTCAAATTGATCCAACTAAAAAGGTTGAAAAACTCACCTCAAATGCAACAGATCTTTTAAGAAACAGTGTGGCAGGATTATACATTCCTTTTTCAACTACCGCAAAAGGAAATGTTAACATGGGAAATGCGTTAATACGCGGGACAACTTCTTTAAAAGCATCTAATGCCCCGTTAATTGTGCTTGACGGAGTGATATTCGAGGGTGATTTAGCTGACATTAGTTCCGGAGATATAGAACGAATTGACGTAATGAAAGATGCCAGTGCTGCTGCAGTGTTCGGTTCACGATCGGCTAACGGTGTAATTAATATTACTACCAAGAAGGGAACTGTAGGAAGGCCAACCATTAATGTGAATATGAACGTAGGTTTTGTAACCCCTTCTTTTATTCGTCCCGTTCTCAGTCCTGAGGGATATATTGACATGAGACATAATTTATTGCAATATACAGCTCCAAGGGATAATCAACCCGGGTATTATGACAATCCTAATAATTTACCTTCCGGAGTATCTTTAGATCAATGGCTAGCATATAGTAACGCTAGTGGAGATCCAGCCAATATCTGGTTGGGCAGATTGGCCTTACAGGATGTGGAAATAGCCAATTATAAAGCTGGCAGAACTATTGACTGGGCTGACCAAGTTTTTCAGGCCGGACTTAGGCAAGATTATTTGACAAGTATTACTGGAGGAACAGATAGGATTAATTACTATTGGTCTGTAAACTATTCCGACAATAAAGGATTTACTGTCGGGGAAGAATATAAGAGTTTTCGGTCAAGATTAAATTTGGAAAGTAAAATTGCCAATTTCCTTACCATTGGTCTGAATGTCCAATATGCCAATCGCGATGAAGGCGGTATCGCAGCTGATTGGAGTGCATATTCCCGATTATCTCCTTATGGTTCAATGTATAATGATGACGGGACGATGAAATATGCGCCGCATGATGATCCGGCAGTAATAAACCCGCTGATTAACAGGGCGTATAATGAGAATTACAATAAATCCAATGACCTGAATAGTAAGATGTATGCTATTATTACATTACCTTTCGGTATTACTTACCAATTTAATGCAATCAATAATTTTGGGCAAAATCGTACATATAAACATGTATCATCAGACTATCCCGGTAATGCTACAAACGGCCAAGCATCCCGAAGTAATGCTGATTCATGGCTCTGGAACATAGAGAATATCGTTAAATGGAACAAAACTTTTGGTTTGCATAATTTTGACCTGACCTTATTGGCCAACGCAGAGAAATATCAATATTTTTCCAATTTACAGTCAAACACACAGTTTTCGCCATCGGATATTTTAGGATACCATAACATGGGAGCGGGAAGTGTTCCGGTTATTTCTAGTAATGATTATGTCAGAACAAGAGATGCGCTGTTGGGCCGGTTAAATTATACATTTAATGGTAAGTATCTATTGACAACTTCTATCCGAAGGGATGGCTATTCGGCATTCGGACAGGATAATCCGCACGCTTTTTTCCCGTCATTAGCATTAGCATGGCGTATATCTGACGAATCATTCTTTAACCTGAATTCGGTTGACAATTTAAAAATAAGAGTTTCGTGGGGAGCTAACGGTAACTCAGCCATTGGTGAATATGATGCTTTAGCAGCCTTGTCAGGAGGAAAACACTTGTATGCCGATGAAAGTGGCTCTGCCTATACAGTTAGCAGTTTGATTATAAATCGGATGGCTAATACAGGCTTACAATGGGAAAAAACAACAGCTTACAATGCAGGGGTAGATTTTTCTCTTTTTAAATATCGATTGAATGGAAGTATTGAAGGTTATTTGTCAAAAACAACTAATCTCCTTGTTGACAGGTTGCTCCCGAATGTTACCGGATATGATAGAATCGCTTCAAATTTAGGACAGGTAAACAATACCGGTATAGAAATCACTTTAAATTCCATCAATATGGATATTCCAGGTAAATTGGAATGGCAAACATCTGTAAATGCTTCACTTAACAAAAATAAAATTATCCATCTATATGGAGATATGGTGGATGTTTATGATGAGAACGGGAATAAAATCGGTACTAAGGAAAGTGATGATTATACCAACAGATGGTTTATCGGACATGCTATTGAAGCAATATGGGATTATAAGCAGAATGGTGTTTGGCAAATCGAAGATGCTGAATTAGCCAGCAAAGCTGGTGGGTTTCTTCCCGGAGAATACCGTATGGTAGATGTAAATGGAGATGGGATTTATACAGAAATAGCTGACAAGCAATTTCTTGGTTATTCCAAACCGCAGTTCAGATGGAATATGATGAACGATTTCACTTTGTTCCGAAATATTTCCGTTTCATTTTCGTTGTACGGGCAACACGGTTGGAAGAAAAATTATGTAGAGAAATTTGGCAACGAAAGAGAAAGTGATTATGTAATCCCGTATTGGACTGAGGAGAACAGGAGTAATAAATGGGCAAGAATGTCTAACAGGGATGGAGATCCCAAACCACAATCCAACTATATAGATATGGGCTTTGTACGTCTATCGGATATTTCTATCGGCTATCAGTTTCCTAAACACCTTACGGATGGATTTCATTTGCAATCCCTCAAAATATACGGAAGCATTCAAAATGTAGCTGTATGGTCCAAATGGCCGGGATGGGATCCTGAAAATACAAACGGGCCTTCCCCAAGATATTTTAATTTAGGCATTAATATTAAATTGTAAAAACATATTATTATGAAATACAGATTTTTTGCAATGTTTATTACCTTGTTATCATTAACTGTAGCATGCAGTGACGATTTTCTTAAGCCTGAACCCCTATCATTCTATTCTCCAGAAAATTCACTGCTGGATAAAAATGGCATGGATGGCTTGTTAGCAACTTGTAATAAAGTGTTAAGGGGTGAGTATTATAGTCACATGGCGATGTTTGCATCCGAGCTTATTGCTTCCGATATTGCTATTTTCGGTGGAGATGATGACAATGTTCCTATAGATTTGGATGTAATACTTTTGCCTGATTTTACCACTGGCTTAAGTAAGGATATTAAAATTGCTCAATACTGGACAGCATGGTACAATATAATCAAATACACCAATATGATTATCAATCGTATTGATAATGCACAATTTGCTTCGGACGCTGAGCGGAATGCAGTGCTTGGCGAAGCCTATTTTTATCGTGCATTTAGTTACTACCGTTTGGTACATCAATTTGGCGATGTGCCATTGGTTTTGGATGAAATAAAGAGTCCTCGGTTGGATTTTTACAGTTTTAGCCGGGAAAGCATCCTGAAAAAGATGGAAGAAGATATGGAGCAAGCAGTTAATTGGCTACCGACTTCCTGTCCTTTTGGTAGAATTAATAAGGCTTCGGGAAATCACCTGCTTGCAAAAATATATTTAGCGCTTGGTGATTTTGACGGGGCAATCGATGCTACCAACGCTGTTATTAATGATGGCATTCATTCCTTGATGAGAACCCGTTTCGGCGTATACAAAAATGCAACTTACCTGACTGAAGGCTTTCAGGCCTATGCAAATGGCGGATCTATCCCGTTAGACGTGATTTATGACCTTCACCATTGGGAAAATAAGGCATCTGCCGAAAATAAAGAAGTACTGTTTGTTTTCATTGATCGTGCTGATATGGAAGGAAGCACCGATGAGATAGTCACTATGAGAAACTGTACACCTTATTGGAATAGGGTAGGCGTTGTTAAAACACCAACCGGAGTTGGAGGTATGATGCGGGAATTTGACAACTTGGGTATGTATCGGTTTATAGGTAGGGGACAAGGTTTTCTAAGGACCAATAACTGGATGAATTATGATATGTGGAAGGAAGATAAAGACTTACGCCATAAACAACCGAACTGGTGGCGAATGGAAGATTTGGTATATAATAATTCCGCTTTACTTGGGACCGAAAACGAACAGTATTACGGAAAACATGTTGTTTCTCAAAATACTGGCTTAGATTCCATCAGGTGTTGGTCTCCGTTTTCCAATAAATTTATTGTTCCTGATCCAAGGGTGCAACCTAATGGATATCATTCTGACTGGTATGTTTTCAGGATTGCCGAAACGTATCTTTTGCGTGCCGAAGCTTATTTCTGGAAAGGTGATTTGGCAAATGCAGCAAAGGATATCAATGAAGTACATCAACGGGCGGGTTGCGATCCGATTCCTGCATCGGAAATGAATATCGGTACAATATTGGATGAGCGGGCGAAAGAATTGTATTTTGAAGAACCCCGTAAATGTGAATTGACCCGTATTTCTTACCTGTTTGCAAAAACTGGCAAGGCGTATAACGGCAAAACTTATTCATTGGGGAATTTTTCGGAAGACAATTTTTATTATGACAGGGTGATAGAGAAGAATCATTTTTACAGGGAACATATTTTGAATAAAAATGGGTCCAGGTATAAAATATCTCCACAGCATATCTTATGGCCGGTTCCTGCCGACGTAATCAATGCGAACACACAAGGCAGGATTAATCAAACTCCGGGATATTCTGGCAGTGAAGCAAATATTCCTGTTAAACAGTATCCTGAAGATTATAGTAACTAAGTTCATATTCATTAGGCTGTCCAAAAAATATCTTGGACAGCCTATTATTCATTCATAAATAACGAAATGAAAAATAAATGAGTCCCGTCAGGGAAAATGATCGTTCTTTATTGGGAAAAAGAGAACAAAGTAGAATTATTTCTTATGATTAATTTTTAAAAAATGAAACGAATCAAACTTATTCTTATTATTGTTATTATTCAGGTATTAGGCTGTGCTTCTTATGTAAAAGCCGGATTTAACATACCGAAAGCTATTAGTTCTGCCGATGTTTACAGAAATATTTGTGAAAATGCCTCATCCGTTCCATTGTATCAGGGAAATGGACATTGGGGGTGTGCTTATGGTATGTATGGATTGCACGACCGTCCGGATCAGATTAATAAATACGGAAAAACTCAGTATATGCATTTACAACATCATGTCAGGGCAGAATTCAATGCCGATTATTTACTGCCTATGGCAAAAATATATTGGGACAAAATCCCTGAAAAGACAGAGCAATATACACAACACCAATCGTTTTATGATGGAACCATTTGTACACAGTTTGCATCGGGGAGGAGTAACGTGGAAACTACGACATGGTTCGACCCTGTTAGTAGAAATATGGCCGGAATTAAAATAGAACTTGACGGTTCCGCATTTGATATCATACTGAAACCTTTCGAGAAAACGCCGGTACATTATAATCAGATCTTGATGCAAACATCCAGAATAAGCAATGAATCAGGTGTTTGGAAAATTGATATCAGTTGTAAAAATGTAACTTCATCCATATATATAAAAACCAATGTCAACGTAAAAAAGGAAAGTAATTACTTGCGTTTTCAGCTACATAAAGGCAAAAATGAAATACTTATTTCAATTAATGAGCCAATAAAAATATCAAATGCGAAATCATTGAATGAAACCATTCAATGGTGGCATAATAAGTGGTTGAATATAGGATGTTTGATGATACCTGATACGGAAGCACAAAATATGTGGGTTCGGTCAATGGCTATGTTCCTGTCGTCCTATAACAATGATGGCGCCGGTTTACCACCACCATGTGGTTATACCGGAAACGGGTGGCCTTTCTGTTTTCCTCAGGATATATCCTATATTCATCCGATGCTTTTAGCTACTGGGAATATCGATATTGCTAAATCATGGATAGAATATTTTTCAGCAGGATTAAATGGAATGAAAGAATATACGAAGAGATTAACAGGAGCAAACGGCATTCTATGTCCATGGGTATTGCCATATGACGGATTTAATGGATATCATGATCCTGTTCCTCCAAATATGTGCTATTACGAAATTCATAATTCGGGTTATTTGGCGAGGATGGCCTATGAAACGGCAATTTTTGTGAATGATGATAATTGGACTAAAAAATATGCCATTCCACTCATCAGAGAAACGGCCGAATTTTATAAAAGTATCAGTAAGAAAGGAGAAGACGGACTTTGGCATTTATTTTTAATTCCATCGATGGGACAAGATGAAATGGGTGGCGTCAATCAAAAAGATTACCTATGTGCTTTATACAGTGCTAAATATTGTTTTCAACGAGCAATAGAATACAAATTGGATACGGATGGCAGCTTTCAGGAGATATTGGATGGATTGGCATTTCCTGCCTTGTTGTCTCCGCATAGTTTTTATTATACTTGTTTGGGAAGTGGTAATACTGACTTTGGAAAACAGAAACACCCCGTTCAACTAAATGCTTTAACATGCTTACCAGTTGATAGAAAAATGTCTGATCCATCGCGGAATGCATATGATTTACGGTACAAAATCACGGCAGATTCAAATAAACCGTATTTTCATGGTTGGACATTAGGCGCTTTTCTTTTAGCTGGATCGAGGTATGGAAATATACAGGAATGGTCAAAAGATTGGAATAATCTTCGTAAGTCAGATTATGTAGATGCTGAATGGATTCAAATATACGAAACAAGTAGAAGTTACGGGGCGTCGTTTTATAATACAACAAATGGGTTGGTTGCTCAATCTCTTTTAAATAATTTAATATGTGATTGGTATGGCAAGTTGGAAATCGCAAAATGTAATCCTTGGCAAGGCGACATATATCTAAAAAATATCTATTCCAAATTAGGTATTATCATAAATGGACTGATTAATGAAAGACATGCACGCTTGCATTTTAAAGCATGGAAAGATACCGAATTTGAATTAAATAGTGAAATAATAAAATTGAAAAAAGGGGAGACTATTAAAAAAGAGATTAATTAGTCACCTTAATTATATGTTGATAGATTATTCTTTAATTAGTGAATAAAGATTACAGTAAAATAAAGAGGGTGTGTCAGCGGTCAAAACCACATATGCATATGGCGATGTAATTCGTTTCTACAACAATGCTGATGGGGGTGGGCATCTTTCGTCCCGACTCAAAATTTGGTCGACATATTTGAAATGGTGGATGGTAAGATGATCGTCGTGCTGTTATCAATGTGAATGCTCCCCGTGAAGATCGCTTGGTAGAGGTTCGTTATTTCGATAAAAAACAGTTACATTTGCCTATTCCGCAAACTGAAATGGATGCTAATCCTCAGTTAGTCCAGAATGAAGGTTATTAATAAATATTACTTATATTTTACTTACAATGAAATATATCAGAATTTTAATATCTGTACTTTTACTGACAGTTGCCACACAAGTGGCAACTGCACAGATTAAAATCCTTTATGGACCTTATCTGCAAAATGTAAAAGGTAATGAAGCTACTATTGTTTGGGTAGCAGATAAACCGTCCATAGGCTGGGTAGAATTGGCTCCGAATGATCAAACTCATTTTTATGGGGAAGAAAGGCCGAAATATTTTGACACCACAAATGGAGTTAAAAATATGTCCTCGCTTCATGCTGTAAAAGTCAAAGGATTAACCCCTGGCACTACTTATCGTTATCGTATCTATTCGCAGGAAATACTCAAACATGAAGGCATTTTTGTGATGTACGGACGTGTAGCGGCATCGAATGTATTCAGTAAAGAACCGTTGACATTTACAACTTGTGATCCGAATAAGAGTGAAGCCTCTTTTGCAATGATTAATGACATCCACGGACGTGAGAACATCATTACGAAGCTGTTAAATGCCGCCAATTATAATGATAAGGATTTAGTTATTTTCAACGGAGATATGGTCTCTGAGTTCAAAGATGAAGAAACAATCTTCAATGGATTCATGAAAGAAAGCATTGATTTGTTCGCTTCAGTGAAACCGATGTACTATGCGCGTGGAAACCACGAAACCCGTGGTGAGTTTGCCACATCATTCCAAAAGTATTTTTCTCCGAAAGAGCCTTCTCTTTATTTCATTTTCAGACAGGGACCTATTTGTTTTATTATGTTGGATACTGGGGAAGATAAGCCTGATTCCGATATTGAGTATAGTGGCATCACTGACTACGACGGTTATCGAACAGACCAGATGGAATGGATGAAAGAATTATATAAAAATGAAGATTTCAAACAAGCTAAATTTAAAGTGGTGATTGCACACATGCCACCTTCTACGGATCCTAATATTTGGCATGGCCAAAAAGAGGTTTTGAATAAGTTTGTTCCTATACTAAATGAACTAGGGGTTGATTTAATGCTATGCGGACATCTCCATACTAATAAATATGAAGAACCGAGTACACGCATTAAATTCCCTATATTGGTTAACTCTAACAATAGCGTTGTTTCGGTAGAAACTAATGGAAATCAGATGAATCTGGTGGTGCTTGATTTGGATGGTAAAGTGGTTACCAAGAAATCATATTCGGCTAAATAAATTAATTAAATTTTTTGAAAAGGTTATCTGGCATAAAGTTGGATAGCCTTTTTTGTTTACAAAATAGGGTATATATAATTTATTTTTATACCCGTTTATTCTGCCGATTACTATTTTCCCATTTACAAGATATTTGCCTCGGTTGATATCAAATTGATCTTCCCCCGGATTTGTTGCTTTCTTGCCACAATCGATTTGATAGGCCGGCTTCAGGCTGAGTTTTTCATCCAGCAAATAAATTGTCTCTGACAGATCGTTTTTGTAATAACACCGGCCGTCCTGTTTATAAAAGAAAGGGATGGAGAGCATAAACCCTATAGGAGCTTTATAGGATAATAGTCTCTCTTTTATCATTTTTCCTTGCAGGTCTAATAAACATAATTCCTTCTTTGTATCAAGGTAGAGCACGTTATTCAGCACGTAATAATTTCCAATTCTTTCCATCCGACTCGAACAGTAAGAGCGCGGTAATGATATTTTTTTGAGAAAATCGCCCTTATAATTATAAATATAGATGCCTGTATTACAAAACAAAAAACACTTTCTCTCTAAATCATCAATATAAAAACCATGCAACCTGACGTATTCACCGGGACCTTGTCCTTTTCTACCAATCCTATTCAGGTATTTTCCGGTTGTTGCGTCAAAGCGATACATTTTACATTCGAGTTGATCGTGCACAAAAATATACTGGGCGGTAGTAATTATTTGTAATTCTCCGGTCAAAAGACATTCATCGGTCGTTTCAAGAGCTACATATCTTATTGAAGAGGCGTAGTTACTGATTTTGCGCTCGGTTAAACTCATACTTTCCACGAGGGGAATCTTTGTCTGTGCAATGGAAAAAGATATGCATAATGAGTTGATTATAAAATAAAAGATAATTTTTTTCATACGTAATTTATAATTATGCTCCTTCGGTAAGGCGCTTGTTATTTCTTATGCTTTATCAACATAATCACCGGATTAGATTCTTCGTTCAATGTTGCAGCGATCTCTTTTAATTTCCCTTTCAGTTCCCCTTTCTTATAAGATTCAACAAGTTGGTAGGCTTCTAAAGCGTGCCATGACTCGATTTCGTGATTTACAGTCCATAACAAGTTCATGTATATTTCCTTTTTTGTCGTATAGTCGCCATTGTAAACAGTATATCCTCCAAAGGCCTTTTCTTGCATGTCATACATGAAGAAAGTTTTCGGAAATCCTGAATTTGTATTCCAGTTATATATATTTTTTATAGTTTCCATGAAAATATAGCGATCGGAAAAAAGCCTCAACATAAGAAAAACTCCTGGATTCATGGATTGAATAGGCGGAGTTCTAACGAGAAACGGACGCAAACTGTGATTCGGCAATAATGTATAAACGGTATCAGACGAAGCTTCTGATAGCATCCAATTGCCTTTGTAAGCGATTATTTTACGATAAGGACCGGGACTCGCAATATTGATATTTTCTCCATCCCTTAATTGTTGCTGTAATAAAATCTTCTTTTTAAAAGGAATTTTAATCTCTTTGGTAATACTCCCATCCTGTTTGGAGACGAGAACAAATGGTATCTTCTCATTGTATTGGTCATAGCAAATCAGATTTTCTTTGTCATAATTGAATAGGTCAGTATAAAATAACGTTCCGCCGCCTTTTTTGTGTTTAAAACTTCTTTTAAATTTTCCGTATAAGTCATATACAAGGATTTTTTGGAGAGAAATATCGTTGATAAACATTTCTCCGTTATCTTCATCTAAAGTAATGCTAAAACAACTGATATATTCTTCTCCTCCTTGCCCTTTACGGTTTATCTTTCGTAAGGCTTTTCCGGTTCTGTCATAAATCAAAATATCCCCCTCGTCCCGGTTTATTACTAATATGAATCTCTTGCCTATATCCTGTACAAAGCCTTTATTAAGAAACTCGTCATTCGTCTCCAATGGGATATATTCCACATCCATAAAGTCCTGAAGGATCAGTTCCTTCTTCGGATAACTTGCCGTTACATCAACCGTGAGGAAGTCATCAGTTGGTTGTTTATTTCCTCCGCATCCTGCCATTCCAAACAGGATAATTGCCAAAATTGTAATCGATCTTTTCATATTGATTCGATTTAAAGTTACTGATTATCAAAGATACATCTTATATTTTTCTTAAAAAATAGCCTATCGGAACCATATTCGCATGGGTTGAAAACCGGAAAATCACCCGGGCCATCCAGGTAGCATGGGATATCTTCGATCCCGAAACCTACCGGCGTGAGATAGAAGCATTCCGGAATATCGATTGCGAAGAATGTTTCCTGGTTATTTCCGAAGAAGAACGGGATGTAATCGAATTCGGCAAAACCATTCGGATCCGTCCGGCCTGGAAAATATTTCTTCAAACTTTTTTGCCAGACGTAGAATCAATATAAAGAAAGGACTACCGGACCGACTCTCCCGGTTTGAATTGATATATAATTAGATCGATTTTTATACCCGATTATTACTTTCGAATAACAAAATATGTTTCATAACAACCTGTTTGGTAGCCTCCACCATTTTATATTTCATTTCAATATAACTTGGTTTTGAAATAGTTCCTAAGTATGCTTGCATTTCTTCGGCGATTCCTAATTGGATTGCTGTCGCTACATTTATCTTGCTGATGCCATTATGAATACATGCTTTAAAATCTTCTTCGCTTGTTCCTGAACCGCCGTGTAGTACAAGAGGAATGTTATTTCGATCTTTTATTTCGATTAGCCGCTGGATATTCAATCTGGGAGTTGCAATATACTTTCCATGAAGATTCCCTATGGCAATAGCCAGAGCATCAATACCTGTTTGCCGGATGAACCGGGCAGATTCTTCCACGTCTGTAAACACATCCGCCGTACTTGCATTGCCCGTGCCTTCACCTTCCCCACTCCCTGTATCACCTACTTTTCCCAGTTCGGCTTCCACATCAACGTCAAAAGCTTTTGCCATTCGGACTACAGCGGAAGAGACACGGATATTTTCTTCTAACGGTAATCCCGAACCGTCTATCATCACCGAATTGAAACCTAAACGTATCGCTTTTGCACATGTTTCAAAACTTTGACCATGATCCAAATGTACCGCAACGGGAACTGTCGCTTTTTTTGCACTCTCAATAAATATTGGCGCCATTAAAGCAATAGGCGAATAAGGAAATTGAACTTCCGCTAATTGCAAAATAATGGGTGATCGAAGTTCTTCGGCAGCTTGGATTGCACCCATTACATTCTCTAAACTCAAACAGTTAAATGCGCCAACTGCGTATTTATTCCGGTAAGCATCTTGCAGTGCTTCTTTAAATGATATAATCATAGAATATAAATAATTAATTAGTTTTTATTTGTTTGGAATCCTTTATCTCTCTTTTCGAAGGCATACGTTCTCTATTTACCATATTCGTTGCACAAACAAAAGCGTGCGGGTTCGTCTTCTATGATTTGAGGAAAGCGTCCGAGGGATTCATAGAAACGGTTGTCGTTGCTATCATCATTTACGGTAGATACCTCACCTACAAGGGCAGGTCCGCCCTCAGCCCAGAAATTATGATAGACGTACGGCTCAAAACAGATGCTTTCTCCCGGTTTCAGACGTACGGTATCCCCGGCATGGAAAGTATGCAATACGCTGTCAATCTTCAGGGTAAAAGCCTTTTCGGTTTTTTCATCGGTGCGTTCGTCGGCCTTCCAGAGTTGAATGCAAAGATCCCCGCCTCCGCGGTTGATGATGTCTTCCATCTTCTTCCAGTGGAAGTGCGTGGGAGTTACCTGATTATTACCGACTATCATAATCTTTTCGCAATACGGCTTATAAGGAACGCGTGCCGGATAGCCATTACGGACAGTAAACAAGGTCAATCCCTCTTCCGAAAATTTTCCTTTGCCGAAATCGGTAATGTCCCAACCCAACTGAGCGACCCGTATTTCATCGTATTCTTCACCTTTGGTTTTCCATTTGTCCGGAGAAAAATAAGCCCATGATGGGAGTTTAAACGAGTGTTTACTAAAAAAATCAATGGCAAAATCAATTTGCCTGTTTATTTCACTTCTTTTCATATATAAATTGTTTGATAGGTTCTATGATTACGAATTTTTGTCGATAAATTTTTGCAGTTCGGGTAAGGGAACCGCTCCGTCCGTGCTGTTTTCGCTCAACAGGTTAAACCGGGCATTGGCATTGGCAAGCCTGAGCAAATCTTCGAGCGGAAGTTTTTCGTGTATTGCATACAATGCTCCGGCGCAAAAGGCGTCACCGGCTCCTACCGTGCTTTTAATCTCCGGTTGTGATACGGTAAAGGCAGGAACAAAAAGTTGCCGTCCGTCTTTTCGCATGGCAAACCCGCCTTCGGGGAAATGGATCACTACCATTTGGCTGACGCCCTGTTGAAAAAAGTATCCGGCGGCTTCCGGAAGAGTTTCTTTGCGGATGCCGTTCTGGTGCCTAAGCTCGATGCCGGCACATGCTCCCGCCTCAATCTCATTACAGATGATATAGTCTACGTATTTCAGGCTCGGTGTAACCACACTACGGAAACGGTCTCCCTGTTCGGAAACCACATCGATAGAGGTGGCGTATCCTTTGGCTTTCAACAGATGCAGTACCCTGGCGGCGACTGTTCCGTATTGTTCATCAGGTAAGTCCAACCTGTCCAGCAACAAAAGATAGCCCAGATGGAAAATCCGGGCGGATGTGTCCATCCCCGTAAAATCGGTATAATCCAAACAGGCATTGGCGCCCCGGTAATGAAAGAACGTCCGGACACCGGTCCGGCTCTCCGACACCACATCGGTGAATGAGGTAGTAAGGTTGTTACGGACAGACATGTAAGAACGGTCGATATGATGCTTGTCGAGTTCGTCCAAAATATACTTTCCGTCGGCATCGGCGCCGACAATGCCCCCCGCCCATAAGGGCAAGCCTGTCCGCATACGTGCCAAATCGACCAATACATTGTGTGGGCATCCGCCCAAAGCCTTCTGGGCAACTACTGTGATATTAGCCAGATTGCCTCTTTCCGGCCACGTGTCTATCATTTTAATATGGTCGATGACCCAATTCCCTGCTGAAATGATTCCGTTACGTTGCATACTAATTTAAGGTTAAAAAATGGTTCAACTGCAAGCTATAAAAAATGATTCGTCATATTAATTCGCAAAAGCATTGCCTTGTTAGTCGTTGTTATTATAAGAAAAAGGAGGCGTTGTTTTCCCAAATTTTGTAGCATTAGGCCCCATTTTGAATTTAAACACCGCCCCGTTTTTGATATCGCTGTGTTTAAACCAGGCCTGTTTCATATTCTTACCATTTCGGGTCACTGATTCTACATATTTATTTTCTTCCGATGCATTTTCTCCATCAATTACTATCTTTTTCCCATTTTCCATTTGGATTGTTACTTTTTTATAACGAGGGCCGTTTACCAGATAAAGATCCTGCCCTGCTACCGGGAAAAAACCCAATCTTGAAAATATAAACCAACTGCTCATAGCCCCGGAATCATCATCTCCGGGATAGATGCTCCTTGTAAAATTCTCAGACACCTTTCTGACATAAAAAGAAGTGAGATCAGGGCGTAAAGCATAGACAAAAAGAAAGGGGGTAAGGAAACAGGGTTCATTACTAATCTCTATTCGATTACCCACGTAGTATTCAAGTCGTTTGACGAAGGTCGCATCGCCACCCATAAGACCGATCAGTTTATTCATTTGATGAGGTGCATAAAAAGAATAGGTCCAACTGTCCCCCTCATAAAAGTACAGGCTATAGGAACCTTCAGGATTGGTTTTAGGATCGATAGCCATGAATTTATTGGCTGTATCTTTTGCCTGGATGAATCCCTCAAAGCCTTCGCTGGCGGTATTGGCATTCCATAGGTTAGTCCATTGAGAGCTTCTGTTCAGAAAGCGGGTTTTATCATCTTTCCTGCCCAGACCTCCGGCAACCACGGAGGTGCAATAATCATTATAAGCAAATTCAAGGGTTTTCGATGCAGAGGCATGGGACATTTTGGGAATCGTATTGAAGGGTACCCACCCCCGATCGTTCTCCCGGTAGTAAGGCGTTCTTCCCGAAACTGTCGCATGCCCTTTAAGCAGATTGTATGCGTCGTTCCAATTAATGCCGGAAACGCCTTTCACATAAGCGTCAGCAACTAATACATCCACAGCGTCTCCTCCCTGTATCATATCTCCCGCGCCACATAACAAGGCATCATAGGCATAGCCGTAGTGCTTAAATACCTCGCAAAACGATTTTATATTATCCCGTACCACCTGCTCTTTTATGAGGGTCAAAAGAGGAAATTCTGTCCTGTAAGTATCCCAGACACACAATTGATCGTCGTAATAGGGGCCGGAATAATCCCACGGACAATCTCCGGTTCTGTCCTTTGGAGAAATTAAGGCATGATATAAGGCTGTATAGAAAATGATTTTTTCACCTTGGGAAATGGTTTCATCGTCGATCAGAATGCTGCTTAATGCTTTATTCCATATATCGGCCGCGTCGGTTTTAACCTGGTCAAAATCCCAGACCGGTATTTCACTGGCCAAAAAATTCTCGGCGTTTGCAATGCTTTTGGTCGATATGGCTACTTTCAGATAAATTTTTTCTTCCTTCGATACATTGAATTTCAGATAGCATCCCACCCCGTCTCCCGAAATAGAGTCGGATCTTTCATGTAATTTCCGCTCATCGTTTCTGAACATGCCATGACTGATTAATGGCTTGCTGAATTGAATGGCATAATATATTTTCCCTTTTGAATAATACCATCCGTCATTGATCGATACATAACCTGTAATCGTATTCTTTGCAGAATCATAATTTGCAGTAGAATAAGTCGATTTGGAAAACAAGGAGTGGGAGGGGTAAATGACTATACTGGCTTCGCCATTCCGGGCTTCAGGGTAACTAAAACGGAAAATCGAAGCATGATCGGCAGAAGCGATCTCCGTTTTAATTCCAAACTTCGTTAAATCAACGGAATAATAATCCGGCCGGATTTCTTCATAGGCTTTTTCAGAATCATGACCGGTAGGAGTATTGTCATCCCAGCAATCCAATCCAATTTGAGGAGAAACAAGAAAATTGCCATATTTATATACCGAACCGGTATTAATAACCGTAAAACCTGTTATTTTCCCATTCGCGTTATAGCCTGTCCTTGTTTCCGGAGTATGAGGGCATGGACGTATGGAACCAAAAGGAAGAGATATTCCAAATGAACAATTGCCTTCTACTATCCCGATATGTTGATCTACATATTGCAATAGATCTCTTACCTCAAACGATGAAGGGTCGTTCGGGTTTACTTCCTTTGGCGATAGACCGATATTTTGCAACTGTTGTTTGTTGTCCCGGTCTGTTTTCGTACGGGGAGAGGCAATCAAACTGCAATTAATCCATAAGAGTAAAAAACAAAAAATGTGAACGGTTCTTAGTTTCATGTTTTCTTATTTAGTTATCGATTTATAGTCGTTATAAGAAGGAGGAGCGTCTGTTTCTTTGCTACCCCATATTAAATCGGGTTTGTCACCCATCTGTAATTCCAATGCGCCTCCATTTGCCAGATCCTGATGGGTAAACCATGGTTTATTTAAATTTTTTCCGTTAAGACTGGCACTTTGTATGTACTTATTTTGATCTGAATTATTGGGTGCATGAATCATAAATTGCTTTCCGTTGGGAAGTTCAATTGTTATTTTGCTGAAAACCGGACTTCCGATATTATAAATAGGAATACCGGGTGTTACAGGGAAAAATCCCATCATCGAAAACACGACAAAAGAAGACATTCCCCCGCCGTCTTCATCACCGGGCATCCCGAACAGATTATCTGTAAACCAGGTGTCAAGCAGCATGCGAATACGTTTTTGTGTTTTCCATGGCGCGCCGAGATAATTGTATAAATAAGGAATATGTAAACCGGGTTCATTGCCCATGGCAAACTGTCCTACCAAACCTGATGCGTCTGGCTGTATGTACCAAAATCTGAACTTCGGCAGGCCGAGGTCTTCACGAAATAGTTGGTCGAGCTTTGCTTCGGCTTGCTTTTTTCCTCCCATGAGGTTAAATAATCCTTGCAAATCATGTTTAGCCGCCCAGTTAAATGTATATGCATTATTTTCGGTAAAGCATTCGCGTCCTGCAAAACGGGGATCATAAGGTTCGATCCACTCGCCGTTCTTATCTTTAGGCCAAACAAAACCTTTATCGACACGGAATACATTACGATAATTCAATGAACGGTTTAAAAACAGTTCGCGATCTTTTTTATAACCTGCAAAATCGGCCATCTGTGCGATACACCAGTCACTGTAACTGTTGTCGATCGTGACGGATACGCTTTGTCTTTTTTCCCAATCCGCATCCACTTCCTTTACGGTTTCTTCCTCGCCGGGCCACAAGCCGGGCATATAGCCTTTTTCATTATAAAAAGAGTCGAGAGAGGTTGCCGGCCCATTATTCCATGGCAAAAGTGTTGCTTCCAAAGAACCTTTTTTAATACCCTCATACGCCTTGTTAAAATCGAAATCACGCAACCCTTTCGCCCAGGCATCGGTCATCCAAATGGCGGCATTATTTCCCGTCATGGCAGGCCAATCTCCAAACACAACGGCAAATGACGGCATCCAACCTCCTTGTTCATACATGGTTATATAAGAACGAATCTGTTCTTGGGCTTTTTCCGGATTGAGAATCATAAATAAGGGTTCCAAGGCTCTATAGGTATCCCAGAGCCAATTGTCTACATAAAAAGGTTTGTCGGAACGATGAATTTTGTGGTCGAAAGCGCTGTAATACCGTCCGTATTCGTTGATGTCGACCATACGCTCGTAACAACGATACAATGAGGTATAAAATACACGCTTCTGAGCCTGGGTTCCTCCTTCCACCTTAATTTGGGACATGACTTTATCCCATGCTTTATACCCTGCTTTCTTCACGGCATCGAAATCCCATCCGGGTATCTCATTATATAAATTCTGTTTAGCTTGTTCAACACTGATATAAGATATCCCATATTTGAACCGGACGGTTTTCCATTTATCGCTTAATTGCAATAATACTTGTTGTTTGTTATTATTCCGGTACTGGACATCGGTAACCTCTGCATCCGTTTCAGCATAGAAATAGGCTTTCATTCCGTTAAAATGGTCAATGCCGGTAATGACCTTGTTATTTACCTGTACTTCTCCCTCCTGGTTATGAATGCCGATACGAAAGTAATTGAGTTGTTTTTCCGAGAAGGTTACCTGAAAGATAGCGCTTCTTTCGGATGCCGTGAATTCGATCCTATCATTTTTCATTTCTGAAATTGCCTGGTAATAATAGGGGGTGGTTTGTTCACTCTCAATGATAAAAGTTTTATCCCATAAACCGGTATGTCCGCTTACCGGAAGAAACCGGAAAACATTAGCGATCCGGTGCGATGCAACGTTCAGCGGAAAGTAACGGATTTGGTCATCTAATTGGTCTTTTTTCATCGGATAGCAACGCAACATGCAGTTAGGTAGTTGTACTGTGGGACGAGTAGGTTCCAGAATAAGGCCTACCCCGCCAATCGTAGGATCCACATATGATAAGTTGGATTGAGCAAAAGCTATAGGCGAAATAAAAAACAGGACTATTAAAATATAATTTCTAAACATAACATTTTCATTAATCATTGATTTAATTTATTTAGTCCTTCGATAGTTTTTATGGCAGACCATAACACTCCGGCCGTTCCCCGATATTCTCCCGATCCTTTAGGTATGCCGTCATGCGACCACCATTCATAAAAACCATTATACTCGATTGTCCGGTCAAGCATAGGAGATATAGCCTCATACGCTTCGGCATAAAAACCATTAACGGCAAGCTGTTTAACCATTCTTGCCCCGAACCATGTCCAATCGCCTCCATTCTGATAGCCGTAATTTCCACATTGATATAGGCCGGTATTTTTAAAATACCCGACAGGATAGAATGGATATATGGTTAAACCGATGGATTGAGCGTTTGCTTTTTGAACATTTCTTTTCATCTGCTGATATGAATTCAGGATTTCTTCCTTTGACAAGAATCCTGCCTCTATGGCAACTGCCGTTCCTCCGTGGTAATAAATTTCCAACTCATCAAATTCATCAGGAAAAGGCGATTTATCCAAATAAAGATGAGGAATGAATTTTTGACGTTCCTCGTCCCATAGATATGTCCTTGCTTTTTTTGTTATATTATTACAAGTTGCAGACCAAAATTCTTTATTGTGTGTTGTAACAGACATAAAATCTTTTATTGCAATGACAAACATCGCATTGTCATAAATATCCACACACAGATGCGAAGAACTGTCTAAAAAAACGCCCCATTCATGCTCGGGTTGTACATCTCCCCAATCGATTGTAGTAGCTCCCCACAGCAAACCATACTTATCGGAATAACGATGATTTAAAAGATAATACATTGCATTCTCCATACGTGATAACACGGATAAACCGTCAACCTGCTCCTGCAATATAACCGTGTCGCCAGTGGCTCTGATGTATTTTGCCACAGCTTGCACCAATGATGTTTCCTGATCGGTTTCAACCGTATTTTTGTGAGCCATAAAACCTGGAGCACTATCGGAATATCTGTACTTATAAGATTCGTGAGCTTTGTCTTTAGGTACATAACCATCTGGAATATCTCCGTCTTTTTCCTGAAAATGGAAAAAAGTCAATAGGACGTTTCTTATTTTTTGGGATTGTCCTGTTTCACACGCCAGTTCGAGGAAAGTATTAAGATCTCTAATCCAAATCTCATTATAATTTCCACCGGCATTAAATCCTGTCCTTATTAATTCTTCTGCTTTATTTACAACAGTTTCCAAACGTTTGTCGTCGGCTATTTGCTTCTTCAATTCCCTATTCCGGCTCCCAAAGAATAACATTAAAAAGACAGGGAAAAAAGTAATTAAAAAATATTTATTCATGACAAAAAATATATTAATGTAATGGAACATTTCCGCTTGCCGCATCCGGATTCTGTTTGAGCCAGATGCGATATAATTCAAAGAAAGTCGGGGCATCCAATAACTCTATATTCGGATTGAGTTTTCCGAGTTCCTCCATTATCTCTACATACCAACCGGGAGTTTTCAGGATATTGCGGAACCAATGAAACGGAATCGGACGTTCGGCAACCCTTTGCGCTATACGCTGCGCCCCCTCTTTCGGATTTTGCTGTATGTCTTCATCCGATCGCAAAACCGGCATATCACCATGTAGCAGAGTTAACGGTACTTTTTGCGGAACAATGCCATTCGGACTGAACGAGGCATAACAATCCAGTCCTTTTGAGGATAAACCCGGAGCATGCCCGTCAATAACAAAACCGGTTATACTTAACCCCCATTTATCGTAGTATTTCTTACAATGATTAGCCCATGCATCCAATCCTCCGGGCAATCCGGATATATCGCGCGGTTCTTGTAACATCCCCGGCATTAGATATCCGGCGCCATTATCGGCAGCGGCAAAATAATCGTTGGGCGTCGCCGTTTTACGGAAATTATGCAGAACCATAGGCGCCCGTTCCTGTAAGACAGGACTTATGCACCACATCAGGGGAAGTTTCCCTCTATCGGGGTGATCCCAAATTGTCGGCGTAAGTTGAGTTATCCATGACGAAGCATCATAATCCCCTACATAAAAGATCATAAATTCCCGATTTTTAAAATCTACTTTCCCATCTTCTGTCAGGTAACCGCGTTTCTTCAGTTCTTCATGAGTTACCCATTTCTGCGGATATTTTTTTTCAAGCGGGAAGTGTTGCCAAAATGAGGCATTAGCCAAAGCTCCATACCCTATGGCATCGGCATCCTTAAAAGCATTATATGCGCTGATGATGCGACTGAATTCCCATTCGGTAGCCACATCGTCATGCTGTCCACCTGCCCGTTGGGTATATTTGAAAGCCCAAGCCGGAAATCCTCCGATATAACAGAATTTCTCACCATTATTTAACCTGTACGCCTCCGAAAGGAATTCTTTAAGTGTAGATAAATCGTTTCCAATCATTTGAGAAGTGTCATCAGTAGCTGGTTCATCCCCCCATGGGGAAAGATCAAAGAAAAAAGCGCGTTTACTGACAAAGAAATCATGGTTAGTCAATGTATGGTGGTTCATTCCTGCCGCCATAGGATTATCGCGCCATTTTTGATCGATATAGTAAGCTCCATATCCTCCATTGCACCTTCCTTTTTTCATATATTTTTCAATAAACCAGATGTATGGATCATTTTTAATAGACCCTGTTGAATTTCTATTTGTTTCGGGAATATTCCCCTGACCTGTAAACATTGGAGAACCGTCTTTATTGATTAGCCATGCTTTTACTTTTAATTTGGGGCCTTTAGATACCAATCTGGTGTATAAACTATTAGGAGACGCATCATACCTAATTGCAATTAAATTTTCAATTCCGGCTACAGCCGAAGCCACATTACTGGTAGCCGCTATTCGGGAATCATAAACTACTGCTCCGTCTATATCATTTTTATAGGCTTCAACCAATGATATAATATCATTATAGACAATCGTATCTTTTCCGTGTAACCATTCTCCTGGTTTCCGATATTTATTCCACCAATAGCTATCAATCTCAATACCCGACTCAACAACATAATTTATATACAGTCGGGGGGCATTTCTATTTACAATTCCCTGGAGTGTGGATACTGCATGGATGTCGTCCCACAAAGACAATACCCGCAAACTATCTGTGAGATTGTATTTAAGCGTGTATTTTAGGTCATACATCCCAATAGCCTCAGAATTTTGTTTTTTGTATGAACCTATAAACAACAGCACAGTTATAACAAACAACGTTTTCTTGAATATTAAATGCAAACCATAACATTTGTGCTTATCTAAAATGAGAAATCTGAAGTTATTCATATCAATTAGGTTTATGTATCATGATTGTATTTAAATCATATCTGTAATTTGCAACGCAATGTCATAATTTTATTTTCTATCTCAAGAATTTACCATTGTAATCCAACCCATCGCAATTCAAGTATCTATTTAAAGAAGCAACCAAGATAACTTCATTACCAAAGGCATTGAGAGGCAGAAGCCGGATTAGAAAAACTGAAAATCTGAATTTAAAATTTGTCATTACTACATATTTTCGTTATAGGTTAATTAAAGAAAATAAAAAAATCAGGGTAATAAATTGAATGGATTTTCACTTTTATCCAAACACCCTACAGCCTGTATTACTGCATGTTCATTTAAAACAGTGATCGGTTTATCGGAGACATAATCCCTCATTCTGCATCCAAAAATTGAGATGGTCAGTTTCCGGTCTCCTTTCACCAGAAGAAAATCTTGGGATTTGTTTTCCGGAACGGTTGTCAGGGCAGGGTTGGCCCCGGAAAATGATTCAACATTACTTAGGGAAGTATGCCCTTGTCCTTCAATGATGATCGGATGAATGTTTTCAACAACTTCTCCACAATTAGCAATGATTGATCCTTGTGAAATTTGCCAGTTCCTGTTTTTGGTATTATTGCCTTTTTTATGAATTCCGACTGTCACACAATCGAAATTAAAATTTGTGAGTTGTCCGTATGTTTCGCCTTCCAATAAGATACCGCCATAAGTACCGAATGTAAACAGATCAATTAACTGAGCATTGTCCGTGTGATTGATTGCATAGGCAAAAGTTTTATTTGATACTACTGCGTCGACTATCTTTCGGCTATATTGTCCCCCGATAAAACGTTGACAAGCCGGATTGACGTGGCAATGCAAAATACGAGGAATATCGTAACAATAATCAATCTCAATAAATTTACCACTTAAAGGATATCCATAACAGTGCTCGAAGATCATCAACTCGCAATTATAATTCGGATCAGCACAAAAATCCATAGCCGTGTATTCACCATAAAAAGTCAGGCATGAAAGATATACACCTTGCGTGGAACTTGTTTTGGATACTTGGATAGTGGCAGGATAAGGAATTATTTTTTGGGGGTCTGTTATGGTTTGTTCTGAGTACCAAAATTGAATTCCTTTTATTTGGGTTCCGGTTTCTACCGTAATAAAAACATGGCTGGTGTCCGTTATTTGAAAAACACTGCCCACGGGTTGCTTTTTCACAGGGTGTCGCGTTCCCCGTGGTGTTGGTCCATGCACTCCGATCAACGATACATTCTTTTTTAATATGATACCGCCTTCCAAGTGATAGGGTTCATCTGAAGGTTCAACAAAAAGAGCTGTTCCGCTTGAAGAACTCCAATCAATTGCCTTTTGCAGGTTTTCTTTATTTATTTTCGGATTATTCTCCGGAAGCACGCCAAATTCCCGAATACTTCTGTAATTGGTTCCCATGCATGTGAAACTTAATAGGATAAAACACACAGGGAGAATAACATGGATGTTTAGTGGTATTTGTTTCATTATTTTTTAACTAAGGTTACAGACCTGTTTTTTATTTTTATTAGCAGCCTAAACAATGATTGTTCGGCTTTGAAAAGAAAAAGATAAATAAATTCCCATACTTTTTCCCAATACCGTTGAAGGTACAACCGTTAATCCAACGACAGTCGTTGCGCCTGCCCGGATAAATTTTTTTCTCGACATTTTTCTCGACATAATTCTCTGTTTATTTATTTAAACACCATTTGGCATTATTGTTTTTTTATGCTAAACCGGTTGACTTATTACTTAAAAAATTGGCTTTCATTATTAATAAAAATTCAGCTAAAATGTTTGATCTCTGCATCGAATACGTATTGTGTGATATCATTCGCTCCGTTAATCTGTTCCATGAGAATATCGACTGCCTTTTCTCCCATTTTTTTGATGGGTTGCTCAATGTAATTAATAGGGATATTAGCAATAGAAAAAGAATCGATTTTATCAAAACATACGACTTCCATCTCTTCGGGAATCTTGATACCTTCTTTATGCATATATTTTACGCCGGTAATGAATACTCTTCGAGAGCAAAAGAAGATAGCGTCAACCTTGTTAGGATTATTTTTCAGGTCGATTATGGCACGTTTTATCTCTTCTTCCTGATCCGCATAGTTGATGTTTTTTATCAGTGCAGGGTCTAACAGTTCATAACGGTTTAGTGCATCGATATAACCCTGCCTCCTTTCTGTCAATGCATTCAGATTGATATCATAACATACGGCTGCAATTCTCCTGTATCCCTTTTTGATCAGCAATTCAGTTACTTCCACAGATATTTTGTAATTATCCACGATAATGTAACTGCTTTTAATATCCGGGAAGTAACGGTCGATCTGCACCATTGGAAGATGTCTTTTCATGATTTTTTCGACAATTTTCTGTCCTCCGGCTACAGGTACAAATATAATACCGTCTATCTGTTTGTTCAATAATATGGTAACTGCATTATTAAATTCTTCTAAAGATTCGTTTGTGTTTGTTATGATCACCGTATAACCATATTTTTTTGCGCGTTCCTGTATATGAAATGTCAGATTTCCGAAAAATTCATTTGAGATATCGGTAACAATAACACCGATGGACATGGTCATGCCTAGACTAAGACTGCGGGCTATTTCATTTGGGTAATAGTTCATTTCATCTGCCGTCTGTTTGACTTTCAAACACATTTCCTCACTAACGCGACTACCTTTTGCCTTACCGCTTAATACAAGAGAAACAGTTCCTTTTGAAATGCCTAACTTGTCTGCAATGTCCTGCATGGATATCTTTTTCATTTTTTATTGGAGGTATATATTGGTCAACCGGTTAACTAAGCTAATATAAAAAATAGTCTTATGATTTAATTTTCGAAGATATATCAAATTATCTTAGAATACAAAATATAATCAAACCTTAACCTTTATTGATTTTCTTATTGATGGTATGAAGGGTGGTTCAAAGGGCTTTCAACCGTTGTGTCAATATCGGAATTGTAGCAAAGGCATATCAATTGTCAAAGGCCATGCAAAGATCTTTCAAAGGCCGGTGAAAGTTTGATTTCCACAAATCTAAAGGTTTTCCCTGGCATTGTCTATGACCTGCTGCAGGTCGACACCCTGCTGGATAGCGGCAAAGATGCAGCCGCAATAGCATTGGCGGTAAACGTCATACTCCTTGCAAAGCTCGATGGAACGTTTGTAGCCGTTGTTTTTCTTGAAATCGGAGGGAAGGTATTTCACGGCAAAGACCTCCTGTATCTCCAGGCCGAGCTCGTTGATCTTTTGGCTGTTCTTCATCGGGCTTAGGGTCAGGGCGCTGGCGAAGTAATCGAAGCCGAGTTCCTGCGCCTTCCGCGCGGCTTTGTCCAACCGCATCTGATAGCAAATGGCGCAACGCCGCCCCCCTTCGGGTGCATCTTTTTCCGCCATCGTGCGTTGGAAAAATTCTTGCGGACAGTACTCTTCTTCAAGGAATTGCACCTGGCTGCCGGTTTGGCGGTTGAAATCCTCGATAAATTGCTTCTGGACTTTGCTGCGGTAGAGATATTCTTCTTTCGGATGAATGTTCGGATTGGCAAAATAGATAGTGATATCGGCTTGGCGGG
>NZ_LT799418.1:810256-813595 GCF_900162725.1 Parabacteroides sp. Marseille-P3160
GAAATCGGAGGGAAGGTATTTCACGGCAAAGACCTCCTGTATCTCCAGGCCGAGCTCGTTGATCTTTTGGCTGTTCTTCATCGGGCTTAGGGTCAGGGCGCTGGCGAAGTAATCGAAGCCGAGTTCCTGCGCCTTCCGCGCGGCTTTGTCCAACCGCATCTGATAGCAAATGGCGCAACGCCGCCCCCCTTCGGGTGCATCTTTTTCCGCCATCGTGCGTTGGAAAAATTCTTGCGGACAGTACTCTTCTTCAAGGAATTGCACCTGGCTGCCGGTTTGGCGGTTGAAATCCTCGATAAATTGCTTCTGGACTTTGCTGCGGTAGAGATATTCTTCTTTCGGATGAATGTTCGGATTGGCAAAATAGATAGTGATATCGGCTTGGCGGGAAAGGCGCTCCAGTACATAGGTGCTGCACGGGGCACAGCAACTGTGGATCAACAGCCGGGGGCGCGTTGCTTCCGCTTCCCAACTCTTCATCATCTCTTTCAGTACCGAATCGTAATTCACTTTCTGGTTCGGCTGAACGGGTACGGTTATTTCTTTCGCATTGATCAGCATAACTGCTGCAAAATTAGATTTTTTATTGGATTCTTCCAATTTATCCTGCATCGGACAGGCTTCTTCTTTTGTATTGATTCCAAAAAAATTACCTTTGTATTCAAACATAAAAAGGAAAGGGATATGGATAAAACAACAGAGAAAAAAGGAGCTGTCAAGGCGGGGGTTAAAAAGTTTCTCAACTGGACCCTTGTCGTCGTGATCCTGGCCTTGTTGGCCTTCGGAGCGGTTCGCTATTACTATCCGTATGGCGAAGGAGTGAAGGCCGGGCAATTAAATTACGTTGTCTATAAAGGAATCATCTTCAAGACGTATGAAGGGAAGCTGATCCAGTCCGGTGTCTGGTCGAATAAGCCGGGAGGGGTCCAGTCGAACGAATTCGAGTTTTCCATTGAGGACAAAACAATAGCCGAGCAACTGATGCTGGCGGGCGGCAAGACCGTTGAGCTGCACTATAAGGAGTATTTCGCCGCTCTTCCCTGGCGGGGATACTCCCGGTATGTGGTGGATAAGATCGTGAAGATCAATGATGAATCACCCGATTCATCTGATTCTTCCGTCATCCGTCCATAAGTGTCATTCTTTCTGATACTCCGGATGCCGTTGCAGCCAAGTGACGGCATACGAGCAAGTGGCTTTCGGTTTTAGGCCGTTGGTAAGCGCATAGTCATAGGCCGCCTTGACGAGGGCGGAAGCGATTCCCTGCCCTTCCAGAAAGTTGGGGACGAACGTATGTTTGATATCCAGAGATTCGGCTGTTTGGACGTACTCTACGAAAGCAATCCGGTCATTCTCCTGGTATTCAAAACGATTTTTTTCCGGTAAGTGTATGATTTCTCTTTCCATTTTTTTTGATTTTGCGGATTCACCGGGAACCCTGTTTATAATAAAACAAATCACCGGTGGGAAAGGTTAGGCGGAACCAAAGAATTGATGCCCGGAGGAGGTATTTCTGCAAAAAAAATATAATTTTGTCAGTCATAGGTAGCTTTAGCAAAAAGACATGATCGAACTAAAACATCTTTCCAAAACTTTCCAACAGGGAGGCCGGGTGACGGAAGCGCTTTCGGATGTTTCGCTGGTGGTACCCGCGGGGAAAATCATGGGGATTATCGGTGAATCCGGGGCGGGTAAAAGCACGTTGATCCGCTGTGTGAACCTGCTCGAGCGGCCTACGAGGGGGGAAGTCCGGGTAGACGGGCAAAACCTGCTGGAGCTTTCGCCGTCGCAACTGGCCAAGGCGAGGCAAAATATCGGGATGATCTTCCAGCATTTCAATCTCCTGTCTTCCCGTACGGTCGCCGGGAATGTGGCTTTCCCTCTGGAATTGAACGCCACGCCTCCGGTGGAAATCAGGTGCCGGGTGGAGGAACTGTTGGAACTGGTCGGGCTGGATGGGAAAGCAGACGATTATCCTTCGAAACTTTCCGGCGGACAGAAGCAGCGGGTGGCTATTGCGCGTACGTTGGCCAATAATCCGAAGGTCTTGCTTTGTGACGAAGCCACCAGTGCATTGGATCCGGGGACGACCCGCTCCATCCTGACGTTGCTCAAGGAAATCAACCGGAAGTTCGGGATTACGATCCTGCTGATCACGCATGAAATGGAAGTCGTGAAAGAGATTTGCGACGAAGTAGCTATCCTCAGCGGCGGACGGTTGATCGAGCAGGGCACGATTGCGGGGATCTTCTCTCATCCCAAACATGAGCTGACGCATCGTTTCATCGCTTCTTCCATCCATATACAGGTACCGTTCGATTACCGGGAACGGCTGACGGCGGAACCTTCCGGGGGACGGCATCTGTTGATTACGCTTGAGATTTCAGGGCAATCCATGGCCAACTCCGCTCTTTCGGAAGTCATGAGGCTGTATGCCGTCAAGAGCAATATCGTCTGTGCGCAGATGGCTTATGTGGGAGGAGTGAAATTCGGAGTCATGCTGATCGAACTGATTGGCGAGGTGGAGAATGAACATAAAGCGGTAGACTATTTCAAAAGTAAAAATATAAAAGTGGAGGTGTTGGGTTATGTCTGAATCGATGATCGGGCTCTTATGGGCAGGCACGCTGGAAACGCTCTTTATGACTTTTGTCTCCGGCTTTTTCGGTTTCCTCATGGGACTGCCGTTGGGAGTGACGCTTTTTATTACGCGCAAAGGGCAGATCAAGGAAAACCGGGGGGTGAACGAGGTCTTGTCCCTTTTGGTCAACTTCTTCCGCGCTATCCCGTTCATTATCCTGATTGTGTGGATGATTCCCTTTACGCGGGCGGTGGTCGGCACTTCTATCGGCGTCTTTGCGGCCCTGGTGCCGCTCAGTGTGGGGGTGGCCCCGTTCATTGCGCGGATGGTGGAAAACAGCCTGCTGGAAGTACCCGGCGGATTGATCGAAGCGTCCCGGGCGATGGGAGCTTCTCTTTTCCAGATCATCCGGAAGGTACTCTTGCCGGAAGCGTTGCCTTCGTTGGTCAATGGCGCGACAATTACCCTGATCATGTTGGTCGGTTATTCGGCTATGGGAGGAGCCGTCGGTGCCGGCGGATTGGGGCAAATCGGCTATCAGTACGGGTATGTGGGCTATGATATGCTGGTAATGAACATCGTATTGCTGCTGTTGGTCATCCTGGTATTCTGTATTCAATATACCGGCGATATCCTTTCGAAGAAGATGGACCACCGTTGAAAATATAATTACAGATAGGAATATGAAGAAAAATACAGGCTATATAATAGGATTGGCGTTGGCGGGACTGGTGCTGGCGGCTTCTTGCGGAGGCGGG
>NZ_LT799418.1:814607-879634 GCF_900162725.1 Parabacteroides sp. Marseille-P3160
AAGCACGTTGATCCGCTGTGTGAACCTGCTCGAGCGGCCTACGAGGGGGGAAGTCCGGGTAGACGGGCAAAACCTGCTGGAGCTTTCGCCGTCGCAACTGGCCAAGGCGAGGCAAAATATCGGGATGATCTTCCAGCATTTCAATCTCCTGTCTTCCCGTACGGTCGCCGGGAATGTGGCTTTCCCTCTGGAATTGAACGCCACGCCTCCGGTGGAAATCAGGTGCCGGGTGGAGGAACTGTTGGAACTGGTCGGGCTGGATGGGAAAGCAGACGATTATCCTTCGAAACTTTCCGGCGGACAGAAGCAGCGGGTGGCTATTGCGCGTACGTTGGCCAATAATCCGAAGGTCTTGCTTTGTGACGAAGCCACCAGTGCATTGGATCCGGGGACGACCCGCTCCATCCTGACGTTGCTCAAGGAAATCAACCGGAAGTTCGGGATTACGATCCTGCTGATCACGCATGAAATGGAAGTCGTGAAAGAGATTTGCGACGAAGTAGCTATCCTCAGCGGCGGACGGTTGATCGAGCAGGGCACGATTGCGGGGATCTTCTCTCATCCCAAACATGAGCTGACGCATCGTTTCATCGCTTCTTCCATCCATATACAGGTACCGTTCGATTACCGGGAACGGCTGACGGCGGAACCTTCCGGGGGACGGCATCTGTTGATTACGCTTGAGATTTCAGGGCAATCCATGGCCAACTCCGCTCTTTCGGAAGTCATGAGGCTGTATGCCGTCAAGAGCAATATCGTCTGTGCGCAGATGGCTTATGTGGGAGGAGTGAAATTCGGAGTCATGCTGATCGAACTGATTGGCGAGGTGGAGAATGAACATAAAGCGGTAGACTATTTCAAAAGTAAAAATATAAAAGTGGAGGTGTTGGGTTATGTCTGAATCGATGATCGGGCTCTTATGGGCAGGCACGCTGGAAACGCTCTTTATGACTTTTGTCTCCGGCTTTTTCGGTTTCCTCATGGGACTGCCGTTGGGAGTGACGCTTTTTATTACGCGCAAAGGGCAGATCAAGGAAAACCGGGGGGTGAACGAGGTCTTGTCCCTTTTGGTCAACTTCTTCCGCGCTATCCCGTTCATTATCCTGATTGTGTGGATGATTCCCTTTACGCGGGCGGTGGTCGGCACTTCTATCGGCGTCTTTGCGGCCCTGGTGCCGCTCAGTGTGGGGGTGGCCCCGTTCATTGCGCGGATGGTGGAAAACAGCCTGCTGGAAGTACCCGGCGGATTGATCGAAGCGTCCCGGGCGATGGGAGCTTCTCTTTTCCAGATCATCCGGAAGGTACTCTTGCCGGAAGCGTTGCCTTCGTTGGTCAATGGCGCGACAATTACCCTGATCATGTTGGTCGGTTATTCGGCTATGGGAGGAGCCGTCGGTGCCGGCGGATTGGGGCAAATCGGCTATCAGTACGGGTATGTGGGCTATGATATGCTGGTAATGAACATCGTATTGCTGCTGTTGGTCATCCTGGTATTCTGTATTCAATATACCGGCGATATCCTTTCGAAGAAGATGGACCACCGTTGAAAATATAATTACAGATAGGAATATGAAGAAAAATACAGGCTATATAATAGGATTGGCGTTGGCGGGACTGGTGCTGGCGGCTTCTTGCGGAGGCGGGAAAAGTGACGATCCGAACCATATCAAAGTGGGAGTGGAGACGGGTCCCGAGTATTCGGTCGCCCTGAAGGCGAAAGAGGTGGCGAAGGAGAGGTACGGGCTGGAAGTCGAGCTGGTGGCCTTCAATGATTACGTGATGCCGAATACGGCGCTCGACCAGGGGGATCTCGATGCCAATGCTTTCCAGCACGGGCCTTACCTGGAGGAGCAATCCCGGCAGAGGGGTTACCGGTTTGTTCCGGTAGGGAAAACGTTCCTCTATCCCATAGGGGCTTATTCAAGGAAAATCAGTTCGATCGACGAACTGAAAGAGGGGAATACCATTGCGATCCCGAATGATATCACCAACGGAGGGCGCGCCTTGCTCCTGTTGCAGAAAGCGGGGCTGCTCACCCTTAGGGATTCCACGACGGCCACACCCCGGGTGGTGGATATTACGGAGAATCCCAAGAGATTGAAGATCGTAGAACTGGAAGCTCCCCAACTTCCCCGCGTCCTGGATGACGCCTCCGTTACGATTGCGGTCATTAACAGTACCTTTGCCATACAAGCAGGGCTCTTTTTGGATAACGCTTTGTTGATAGAGGACAAGGACTCGCCTTACGTTAATCTGATTGTGGCCCGTGAGGACAACAAGGACGCCGATAAAGTCAAGCGCTTTGTCAAGGCCTACCAGTCCGACGAGGTCGCCCGTATGGCGGAACAGGAATTCAAGGGAGGCGCTGCCAGAGGCTGGTAAAGGATTTAACGGCCTGTTCATTGCCATCTTGCCTGAAACGAGTATCTTTGTAGTTTACGGTTTTATAAAGATATTCATGTCGAAACTGATCGTCGCTGTTACGCAACATCTTAATTTGGGAACTTTATTGCTCCCTTATCTGGTGAAAGAGAAGGAGGACGGTGTGCTCGAAATCGAAGAGCAGGCGTTGGCTTCTCCTCCGGGTGATGAACGGACCGATGTGGACCGGGAGATCATGCAGACGGCGCTTAGCTACTCGGATCGCAATCTGATGAAAGTCTTTTCCAAGGAAAAGCATACCGCCGACTTTTTCCGGAAAATGACGGATTCGTTATTTTCCGAGCATATCCGACCTTTTATCGAGCAGAAAACCCAGTTGATGATCCGCCTGATCACGGAGCATGACATCCCCCTTTACCTGAAGGAGATGGGACGTAAGAAGCTCTATCCCCACCACCGGGTGAAAATACACCGGGAATCCCTGGAAATCGGTTATCGTTTCGAATTGAGCGAAACAGCCTTCCGTTATACTATTTCCTGCCGTCTGGGCGGAGAACCTTACGCATTGATCGACCGGAAGCCGGCGCTTGTCCTGACCGGTTTCCCTGCCTGCATTATTGCCAAAGACGAATTGCTGGTTTGTGAGGAATTGGAAGCCTCGCGGCTGATGCCGTTTTTTAATAAGAAGACGGTGGAAGTACCCCGCGCCCTGATCCGGAAATATATTGACTGGATCATCTTGCCGGCGTTGCAGTATTCGACCGTTGAGGAGGCGTCCGGATTCGAAATCATCGAGCGGCATCCTGAACGGAAGGCGGTGCTCAGTCTGGGAAATTCGGTATTGGAAGAGCCGGTCCTGATGCTGAGTTTCCGGTATGACGACCATTCCTTCGAGCCGGAGGTGCGACTTCGCAAGAAATTCGTTACGATGGAGGAGGAGGGGGGGCAGTTCCGCTTTTTCTTCTTTTCGCGGGACATTGCTTGGGAAAGGGAATGCATCGGTTCTTTGAAGTCGTTGGGGCTGCAACAGTTTGGAAACGCCCAGTTCCGGTTTCAAGGAAAAGGGGAGGATAAAAGTATCTTTGCCTGGATCCGGACGAATCACGCCCGTCTGGCGGAACGCTTTGAGTTGGTGCAAGCCGACACCGGCAAGAAGTATTTTTTAGGGGATCTTAAGGTTACACAAGTCGTGAGCGAGCAGCCGGACTGGTTCGACCTGCAGATAACGGTGGATATCGGGACTTTCCATTACCCTTTCACCCAGTTCAGACGGTATATCATGCATGGGATCCGGGAGTTCCTTCTCCCGACCGGACGGATCGTCCTCCTGCCCGAAGAATGGTTCGAGAAATACAACGAATTGTTAGCCTTGGGTGTAGAGGAAGGCGGGCATATCCGCTTGCAGAAAGCACATTTCGGCCTGGTGGAGGAACTGGAACAGGAGCAGGGCGGCAAGGGGCCTGTTTCGTATTATCGCGAGAAAAAGAGGTATCCCATCCCGGCCGCGATCAAGGCGACGCTCCGTTCTTATCAGGAGGAAGGTTTCCGCTGGATGTTGCATCTGCGGGAAAACGGCTTTGGCGGCTGCCTGGCGGACGATATGGGGCTCGGAAAAACATTACAGGCGATCACTCTGCTTCAGGCGCTCTATCCGCCGGAGAAGAAAAGCCGCTCTTCCAGGCAGTCTCCCCCTTCGGTCGATCCGACAGGGCAGTATCTGCTCTTCGGAGAGGAGAAAGAGGCGCCGGAAGAAAAGGCCTTGGAACCGCTCCGGCCGGCTTCGTTAATTGTGGTACCTACGTCTTTGCTTCCGAACTGGACGAAGGAGATCCGGAAATTCAGCTCCTTGTCGGTTTATGAATATACCGGCACGGGGCGTCTGCGGAATAAAGGTATCCAACGCATCTTCGCTCATTATAATGTCGTCCTGACTACCTATGGCTTGCTAAGGAACGATATCGAATTGCTGTCCGACTATACCTTTGAATGTATTATATTGGATGAAAGCCAGATCATTAAGAACCGGACTTCCGTGACTTACCAGTCGGCCACCCGATTGAAAGGGAAACAGCGGATCGTCCTGACCGGTACGCCGATCGAAAACTCGCTGAACGATTTATGGGCGCAGTTTAACTTTATCAATCCCGGTATGCTGGGCTCGTACCTGAAATTCCAGGATCTTTTTGTAACGCCTATCAGCAAAGAGAAGAATGTGCATTCGGAAGCCAGGTTGCAGAAGCTGATCCGTCCTTTCTTCTTGCGCCGCACCAAGGAGCAGGTCGCTCCGGAGCTTCCTACCTTGACGGAAGAGGTGGTATTTTGCGAGATGCTTCCCGAGCAGGAGCAGGTTTACAAGAAAGAGAAGAATGCGCTTCGGAACAGGCTGCTGGATACTGACGGGGAGGGGATTAATCTGCTGAAAAATCGTTTTGTGGCTTTGCAGGGGATCACCCGCCTGCGGTTGCTGGCCAATCATCCGCAGATGTTGCAGTCCGACTATGCTTTCTCTTCCGGAAAGATGGAGCGGATTCTTGAAATGTACCAGATCTTGATGGAGGAAGGACATAAAGTGTTGATCTTCTCTTCTTTTGTCAAATATCTCCAACTGCTTGCCGGAGTGTTTCAGGAGAAGGGATGGAAGTATGCCATGCTGACCGGCAGCACGACAAACCGGGAGGAGGAGATCAACCGCTTCAGCGACTCCCCGGATCTCTTTGCCTTTCTGATTTCCCTTAAAGCAGGGGGAGTGGGGCTGAATCTGACGAAAGCCGATTATGTATTTATCATCGACCCTTGGTGGAACCCTGCGGCGGAGATGCAAGCGGTCAGCCGTGCGCACCGTATCGGGCAGGACAAGCAGGTTATGGTATACCGTTTTATCACGAGTGACACCATTGAAGAAAAGATCATCCGCTTACAGGAAATGAAAAGCAAGTTAGCCGAAAGTTTCATCACGACCAACAACCCGCTCAAAGCCCTTACTGATGCCGAATGGAATGCCCTCCTCCGGCAGTTGTAAAATAAAAATCAGATGACTCTCTAAGCCTTTTTTATCTCTACGCGGCTGCGGCCGTTAGCGGTCTTGAGGACGGCGATTTGGACGGGAATACGCTCGGTCATTTCCGCAACGTGGGAAATGACCCCGATCTTGCGCCCTTGGGTATGCAAGGCCTCCAAAGCTTCCATGACTGTGTTCAAGGTCTCCATATCCAGCGAACCGAAGCCTTCATCGATAAAAAGCGACTCGATCTTCATCCGGTTGGAAGAGAGGGAGGACAGTCCCAATGCTAAAGAGAGCGATACCAGAAACGATTCACCGCCCGACAGCGAATGTACTGTCCGCACATCGTTGAACAGATCCTGGTCGACAACCTCCAGGCCCAAAGTGTCGGGGATGCGGCGTATGAGATAGCGCTTGCTTAACTGTTCCAATTGTTTGTTGGCGTAGACCAAAAGCGCATCCAGCGTATAGCTTTGGGCTATTCGTTTGAATTTAGAGCCGTTGGCCGAGCCGAAAAGCTCGTTTAGCTTGTTCCAGTCCTCATAAGCCGCCGTCTTTTCCTCCAGCTCCCGTTCGAAAGCAGCCAGTTGCTTTTTTCCGCTCTCGTGAGTAGCCAGCGCTACCTGTATGGTTGTAATCCGATTATGAATAGATTCCTCTTTTTCCGCTACCTCCGTAAGGAATTGTTGCAAGACTTCTTGGGTTTCCTCCGTTTGCGGGCGGGTGGGGGCTTGCTCCCATTCGGAACGTTTTTCCTGACGCTCCCGAACGGTCGCTGTGAGGGAGATCATCCGGTCTTCCAATTGTTTAAGCTGTTCCTGCTCCCGGTTGATCCAGGCCCGCTCCCGGCTTAACAGTTCCTGGAGTTGGGCGAACGTTATTTTGTTGTTTTGAATAACTATCCAGTCCGCTATTTCATTCCAAAGTTGCGCCTTTTCGTTTGTCTCCTTTTGCTGTTCGCTTTTTAGTTGGGAAAGGATACCTCTCGTTTCAGCCAGCTGCTTCTCTAATATCTCCTTTTGCTTTTTTAATTCCTCCAGTTTGAGGGTATTTGCCTCCCGCAAACGTTCGAAATAAGTTTCGGCATCCTCGACCTTCCGTCCTTGCAAGAGTTGCTCCCGTTCGCTCTTTAGTGCCTGCCAGGCCGTTTGGGCTTGTCGGAGCAGTTCTTCGCGTTTATGGTAGTTTTCCGAAGCGGTTTCCAGGTTCCGTGTTTCTCCTTCGAGGCGAGCCTGAGCTTGTCCGATAGAAGCGATGCAGTGGTCCAATGCTTCCTGGTTTTGTACCCACAAAGCGGCGACGGAAGTCAGTTCCCGAACAAGAAGGCCTTTATCTGCCTTTTCTTTCCAGTCTGTCAGGGGGGCCAGGTATTCCGCCAGTCGTTTTTCCGTTTCGGCGGCAGCCTTCCCGTAGGTCTGGATCTGTGTTTGGAAGCGTTCGGTTTGCCGTTCGCTTTCCTCCCTCTGTGTGCGGAGTAATTCCAGTCGGTCGGTTGCTTGTTTTTTGGCCGTTTCGATCTCTTTTTCCTTCAGTAGGCCGATGGGCGGAGTCTCCATCGTGAATATCGGATGATGTACGCTGCCGCAGACCGGGCAGGGAGTCCCCTCGACCAATCGTTTCCGGAGAGGCAAGACCTCGGCGGGAAGCAGGCGGTTGAGTTGTTCCAACTTGGCTTTCAGTAGTTCCTCCTCTTTCCGGTAGCCTTCACAAACCGACCGGTTGGAGGCCAAGTTGTTTGTTGCCCCGCTGATTAATACGGCGGCGTCGCTTCTTTCCTTAAGCATATGTGCCAGCATCTCCTGCCTCGGCACGATATCCCGGTAGGCGGCATGATCCGAAAACCAGCATATTCCCTGTTCCTTCTTCTTTAGGGAGACCGCCAGTTCCTTTTCCAATGTTTTGATCCGTTGTTCCGTTTCTTCCTTTATTTTCTTTTGGAACTCAAATTCCCGAGCAGCTTCCCTGACATTCCGTTCGGCGGCCTGCAATTGCGTATCGAGTACTTTGGCCCGTTCGATCTCGGGTTTTAGAGCGGTATAACGTCGTTCGCCTTGTTCCAGTGCCGATTGCGCCCCGTTTAAGTCGGCGGCGATGCAGGATAGGGAGAGGAGATGGGCGCTCTCCCTCTGCTCGTTCTGAGGAATACGTTCGCCCAGTTCCTTCAGCCGTTTCTCTTTGTGCCCCCATTGGGTATAAACATCCCGGATTTCCTGCGCCTTCTCTATTTGTTGGAGATACGCTTTGCGCGGAGCCGCCTCCTGAAGCGCCTGCCGGCTTCCGGCAAGCAAAGCTTCCACCTCTTCCAGCGCCTTTTTCAGCAGTGCTTCCTGCTTATACCAGTCGATTTTCCCCTGCCCTATGCGGGCTTGCTCCCTGGTTGCCTGCCGCTCTTTCTCCAAGTTTTCTTTTTCCGCCTGGCAGGCTGCCAGCTCTTCCGGCTCCAGAAGGCGAATGTCCTGCATACGTTCTTTTAGCCCTTGCAGTTGTTGTTCCGCCTCCCGCGTCTTTTCATAGATGGCGATGGAGATGCGGGAATAGACTTCCGTCCCGGTCAGTTTTTCCAGCAACTCGGCCTTTTCGTTTTGGCGGGCTTTCAGGAAGGTGGCAAAGTCGCCTTGTGCCAGGAGAACCGAGCGGGTAAACTGAGAGAAACTCAGCCCGATCAGTTCGGATATTTTCTGAAGTAACTCCGTTTTCCTTCCCTGCTCCTCCGTTGCCGTTGTCAGGTTGGTTAACCGTATTTCGGCTGCTTGTAGCGAGCCGGTGGCCTTATCGCGCGCCCGGCGTACCATCCAGCGCGCCCGGTAGCGCATTCCGTTCAGGGCTATGAAGTCGACTTCTGCGTAGCCGTCCGACGTTCCTCTGCGTAATAAATTACGTGAATCGCCCTGGCTGATGCTTTTATCTTTCACGTCTGCAATTAATAGATTTTCACTTGCACTGTTCGTTCGCGGCGTATTATCGAACAGCGCCAGGCAAAGTGCATCCAGGAGGGTTGATTTTCCGGCGCCGGTGCTGCCGGTGATGGCGAAGATGCCGGCGGAAAGAAGCGGTTCCCGCGTAAAATCAATTTCGAATTCTCCTTCGAGGGAAGCGAGGTTTTTCCCTCGTATGGCAATGATTTTCATAGCTCAGTTTTTTGTATTACGCGGGTTAAAAGTTTCTTCAGATGCTCCGGTAATCCGGTTTGGTAGCGTTGGCGGAATACGTCCTCCGCCAGTTCCAGCGGACTGATGGTTTGTAGGTCTTCCAGGGTGACAACCCTTTCCTCTCGTTGGACCCCGGGGCGGAATTCCCGCATCGGGCCGAGGCGTACCGCCTTTCCCGAGAGGAGTTGCTCCACCTGATACCGTAGGGAGGGTTCCGGCTCCGTCACGCGGACCTTTACTTCCAGATAGGGAGAGTCTTCTGCCGGCGTTCCGTCCGGCAGTTCTTCCAGTACAGCCAGGACTTCCGCGAGCGGTAACGGTTCGTCGGGGAGCGATAAGAGCCTCACCGGCGGTTCGAAGGCAAGCCGTTCAATAGCCACCAGGCGGTTTCCCTCCAGCTCAATAAGATTGACCCCCTGCTTGTAATTCTTTTCCGCAAACGACATGGGAAGCGGACTGCCGGAATAGCGCACCCAGTCCTGTCCGGATACCCGTTGCGCTTTGTGCAGATGGCCGAGCGCCGTATAGGCAATGCCGGCATCGAAGATTTCGGGAGGAACAGCTTCCAGCCCACCGATGATGATCCGTTCCGAACGGTCGTCCGCCGACAGGTCCGAGCCGGAGGCCTGTAGATGTCCCATGGCGATGACGGCCTGTTCCGGCGTCCGCAACTTGTCCGCCTCTTCTTTCAGGGCGGCGTACATGGCTGCGATACCTGCACCGTAGCTTTCCGCTTCCGGATAATCTCCCTGCCGCAGGTAGGGAACGGCCATGCACCAAGCTTTCGTCTCTTCTCCCTGTTTCAAAGGGATGAGCAGATCGCGGAAATCGATCGTTCCTTCGGGGGTACGCTTCACCACTCCCTTGACCGAGATGCGCATCTCCTCCAGCAAAGGATTCGGTGCTTCCAACCGTGCGGCCGAGTCATGATTACCGGCAATTATGACGATCTGTAAGGCCGGGTTTACGGCTGTCACTTCCCGCAAAAAGCGGTAATACATCTTTTGGGACTCGGCCGATGGGTTGGGGCTGTCGAAAACATCTCCTGCCACGAGAAGCACATCCGCCTCTTGTTCCTGAAGTTGCCTTTTCAGCCATTCGAAGAATGCCTGGTGTTCCGTCCTCCGGTCGTAGCCGAAGAACTGCTGTCCGATATGCCAATCTGCCGTATGGATAAGTCTCATGATGCGTAGTGATGGTTAATTATTTTTCAAAAAGACGTTTGTCGAAAGAAAAAGGAGAAATGTCAATTATCTTAACTTTGTTAATATACTTGTGCCTGGGATTTATAACATAATTGAAATCGCCGTGAACAACTGCTGATGGTACTTTAAACGTGAGGAAGGCATTTTTCACTACAAACGTATTCCCTAATTTTTGGGTAGAATAGCTGTTCGGTATAGCGTCCCAATCTTCAGGAAAATCATTTATATCCAATGCGATTATCGAATTATCAGGAATTTCGATCGTAATGATACGGTAGTCGGTCGGGATGTTTGTCAATGATGTATGTACGGCAATTTCAGCGGTACACAGCGCTCTTGATTCGCTGGTGTAAATCATGGCGACGCCTTTACTGTTCCATCTTCCACCGCAAATTTCCGCCCCCTTGCCGGATAAATCATCGGCAAATTCTTTTTTTGAAAGTCTATAAACTATCATGACAAAATTCCATGTTCGATTTTTGTCAGTTCGTTTTCGATTAATTGTATGCCGAAGCTGTTATCCAATAAATCTTTCGGCTTTGTTTTACCTAACGCCGTATTATCCGTATCCAACCAATTATTGAATTTTGCCGTATCGCCAAATACTTCTTGTCCTTTTTGAAGAATCAGGGCGACTTGTATTATTTTCTCTGATTGCAGAGGGTCGAAAGTTTTACCTTCTTTCTTATAACGTAGCATGCTGCGTTCTGAAAAGTGTAGGATAGCAGACCATTCCTGCATATTAATACTGCTATTTTTTGCAATACTTAAAAAACTATCGAATCCAATCCCTTCCCGCGTGCTCCTTATCAAAGAAACAATATCTTTATCTTTAATAGAAAAATCAAATGATTTATTCCGGTCTTTTACTTTTGTTCCCATATAGCGTAAATTTTATATACAAATATACGAAACTTGGCGGAAATAAAACGACAGGTTTCAATAAAAGAACAAAAAGAATGAAGATTGTTTTTTGGGCAATTTTTTGGTAAAGTCTGACACTGTTTAATATAGATTTGTAATAAAATATAAAACAATATAATTATAACGTCATAGATACAACAAAGAAGTCAGAAAATCCCTGATATAAATATGCTTAACTCCTTCATAGCTATTCTCGTAAAAACGTTCTCCTGAAACTACTATTTTAGGATAATTATCATTTATCTTTAACAAATTACCAAATTCACGTTCAATTGTTTCTGTCTTAGATAATTCAATTGCAACTTGTACATAAAGTCTTTCTCCGTTACGGGAACAGATAAAGTCAATTTCTTCACTTCCCAATGTTCCGACTTTCACCTCATATCCACAATAAAGAAGATGATTATATACAATATTTTCCAACCGCATCCCTCTATCTTTTATTTTATAGCCTGCTATGACGTTACGTATCCCCATGTTTTCAAAGTAGTATTTTTCACCTCTTTCAAAAAGTTTCTTACTCGCGATATCGTATCGCCTTACCCGATGAACAAGAAAGGCATCGGCCAAGGCTATTGCATATTCATTCACTTGATTGGGAGCTATATCCACTTTCTGGCTTTTAAGAAAATCGCTAATGCTCTTCGAAGAAAAGAGATTGCCAATATTATTCGCTAAAAAAGCGATAAGTTCTTCTAAAAAAGCGATATTACGTATTTTCTTTTGTTGGACCACATCTCTCAATATGATGGTAGAATAAATGCTTCTCAAATATTCTGTTATGACAGCTTCTTCTTTTGGTAGATGAATCAGATAAGGTAATCCTCCAAAATGAATATATTGCTCCAGCGATTCATCATTATTCGGTAAAGAGTGAAAATAAAGGAACTCCGGATAGGAAAGGCTGTAAATTCTAAACTCAATATAGCGCCCCCCCAATTCATTAGCCAGATCACTGGAAAATACTTGCGAGTTGCTTCCGGTGATATAAATATCATTGTTTTCAGCTAAGGCAAGTGAACGGATGGCTAACCGAAAATCTTCTATTTCCTGAATCTCGTCTACAAAAATGTAGTTCATCCTTCCGGTTTCCGATCTTGAAAGGATATAGTGGTTCAGTTCCTTATAAGTAATTATTTCGGCAAACTGAAGATCTTCCTTGTTGATATAAATAATATTCGCATTCGATTCTTCTTTCTTTATTACTTGCATGAGTTGATAAAGAATATAGCTTTTGCCGACACGTCGATGTCCAACCACCACCTTGACGAGAGACTTTCTCATAAAAGGGGCAATTCGGTCGATATATGTATCTCTGTTCTTTAAAACTTTGGGGATCTTCATTGAACTAAACTATAATCATGTTTATAATTAATCACAAATATAGCGATTATTGTAAACATGATTATAATTTAAAGGGAGTTTATATTCCTCTATTATTTATCCGTGAATTTTTTCTAAGGCAGGACAGGTTTCCCTTTTCCCAAATACTTCCGTATTTGTGATCAACCAAGTTTTCCCATTACAATCTCTATTTTATTTGCCAATTTGAATCTTCGGCAAACAAATACATTATTCTTTCCAAACTACCACTCCTGCAGGTTCGAGACGCGCGTTGCCAATCAGTATCTCGGCTTTTTCAGGAATAGCGATCTGCTGTACATCCGAAGTATAGTTCAGCACAATATAAAATCCATCACGCCATTCTTTAACAACTCCATAGGGAAGATTTTCCGTTTTTACTCCCGCTTCACTATATACACGCCGCATCACCTCTTTCTCCAAAAGACCATCGTCGGTGTCCGCCCCTATATAGGTGACGGTACCTTTTCCTGACTTACGGTGTATAACCGAGGCGGCTCCCTTGTAGAACTGATCACTATAGGTCGCCCAAATTTCCGTACCAGGCAAAGAGGTCATCACATCCGCCCAGTTATTCCAAGTATATTCCTTGCCATCGGAACCGATCTTTCCATATAAGTTAGAAGGCATATGATCGTAAAACAGTTTGTCTATCCCGGCTAGATGATAAATAGGGGCAGCTAAAGGAGCCTCCCATAGTTTTGCGTTACGGTCCTTTTGACCGGTCCGGCAAGTCAAAATCAAATGTCCTCCATTCTCCACATATTTTGTCCAACGTTCTACCAATGCGCTATCCAACAGTTGGTATGCAGGAGCTATTAAAAAAGGATATTTGGTAAAATCCTCTTTTTCGGAAATAACATCTACCGGAGCAGCAAAACCTTTCAATAAGTTGTAATACTTATTTACGTGCGTCATCGTCGACCATTGATCCGTCTGTTTCTGAAACTCCATCTCCCAATAATTACTCATGTCAAAAAGTATTCCGATGCGGCGCGAGGCAAGTTGCTCCGGCATACGGCTCTTGGGATTGTAGGCCGCACGCAGCTTTTTCAGTTCCTCGGCTATCCGCACATATTCTTCCCCTCCCGGCGACATCGTAACGCCGTCCGGCAGAAGCATACCATAATGGTACTGTTCACTCCCTCTCAAAGGTTGGCGGAAACGGTAATTACACACGAATTTCCCTCCGCCGGCAAACACATGATATACCCACATGCGGACGGCTCCTGGCATAGGTTGAGGATTATAAAGCCCCCAGTTGACCTGTCCGGGCTGCAGCTCCATTACTCCATAAGCTTTTCCAACGAAATTACGGAACTGGTCATTCGCAAAACCGATGTCTTCAGGTATGCCCAGGCGGAAGCCTTGTTCTCCTATTCCCTGTTTATGCCCGGTTACCAGATATCGGGTATAAGTAGTGAAATCCAAATGATCCATCCGGACAGGATCTACCGGATTGAATATCGGAATCAAATTAGTCGTAATCCATTGTTTTTTATCAATATGTTTCCGCAACAGATCAGCCTGCATATTGACAAATCCGGCCAGTTCATCCGCCATAAACCGGTTGAGGTCGAGCATGGCATGCGGATTAGGTTTTTCAGGTAATTCCTGTGCATTGGGAAGGCGTATCTGATCGAATGTCTGATAGGTTTCACTCCAGAAGGTATTTCCCCAGGTTTTATTTAATTCGTCTATCGTACCGTATTTCTTCTTCAGCCAACTGCGGAATTTATGCTGTGCATTCTCGCTATAGTCCGTCATCCCGTAATGACCGGGTTCATTATCTATCTGCCAGCCGATAATGGTAGGATTATCACCATAACGTTCAGCCAGGCGGGATACGATATTCCCGACATAGCTCCTATAACGATCGCTGCTCCACGAAGCATGTTGACGCCGCCCGTGCTGAATCTTCATTCCATTATCGCGCTGAATCAAAATATCCGGATAGTTCTTCGACAGCCATACCGGAGGCGTAGGGGAAGGGGTACACATGATGACTTTCAAGCCATATTTACCGGCCAGTGAAACCGCACGATCCAGCCATTCAAAATCGTATTTACCCTCTTCCGGTTCCATCATACCCCAAGCGAATTCGGCAAAATGAGTAAAAGTGATACCCATTTCAGCCATCTTTTTTAAATCACGCTCCCATTGGCAAGAATCCCATTGTTCCGGATAATAATAAGAACCCAGCGCAAAGAGATCTTTTTTAGGAAAAGATACGTCTACACGGGATTGTGAATATACAGTTGTAGAAAAGAGCAGCAGAAAAACAACTATTAAATTTCTCATAAGGGTTTCTTTTTTCATTCAATGGGGAATAATGTGCCGATTTCACCATGATATCTTTTGAGGCGTACTGGAAGGGCCATCAACCTTTAATTTCCCTTTTTTATCGAAATAAAGCCGGTCCATACAAACAACTCGGTTCCAATCAGGTTTCTTATGGTGCGCATCAGCATGGCGATGGTAAATAATATAAAGATTACCATCCGGAGCCTCCACGATCGAATTATGCCCGGGGGAAGAAATGTTTTTAGAAAGATCTGTGGTCATCAGCGGATTTTCTTCATCTTTTACCCAAGGTCCCAGCGGACTTTCTGCGTAGGAGACCCCTACTCCGTAGAAGCCATATCCAGTATCGTTAGCCGAATAAGTCATGTAATAAACGCCTTTTCGCTTAAAAACAAAAGCACCTTCATTACAGCGGTTTTTATTCCAGTTCACCTTTTCCCATGGTTGCGAAGCCCCAGAAACAAAAACAGGATCTCCGTCAAGTCCGGAAAGGTCTTTTTTCAATTTAGCAGCATAGAGTTCTCCGGATGCAAGCGTATCGCGCGTTTCATTCTTACTATAATAAACATAAGGGGTACCGTCATCATCCACAAAGATATCGGCATCGATCGCCGAGTACCCTAAGTCAAACCAAGGCGTATGCAAATCCTTAAAAGGTCCGTCCGGTTTATCGCTCACAGCCAGACAAGGCAGGAGCAATCTACGCTCTGGGACAGAACAACTATATGTCATATAAAATTTGCCGTTGTAATATCTCACCTCGGGAGCCCAGAAAGCTGATTTTCCGATATGATCGGCTGGCTTTTGATAAAGGATACCCTTGTATTTCCAAGTAACAAGATCGGATGAGGTATAATATGCAAAACCTTCGCCCTCTGGCAAAACGGTCGTTCCGGTCAGATAGTATAAACTATCGTACTTGTAAACAAATGGATCCGCAATGAACAAATCCGTACTGTCCGTTGTCTTCAAGGGATTAACATAAGTTCTGTCAGACTTTATTGCCGACGGTTTACAACAAGTGAATAACAAACACAAAGAGAAAAGAGAGAAAACACTCCAATATTTCATAAGCATAAGATAATAATTTTTTAACAAAGAAACGAATAATTTACTTATTTGTTAAAGATCAATACCGGATTTTCCGTTATTCCATAATTTTCCAACGAATAATATTTCTTTTTAGACGGCGTAGACATAAAAGAGCCATTGCCTAAAAGATCATTAACGACCGGATAAATAGTTCCTCGATTCTGTTTGACTGTCAACACGGCATATTCACCTTTAACAATATACCCTGTCTGAAAAGAAATCGAATTTGACTTACCAACCATCTTGCTACTGATAAGAGAAACTTTACTTTTTCATACGACAGATCCAACTCGACGGCACAGCCTTCTGATAGACCAATCCTTAACAAACTATGTGAATACCATGATGCAAGCAGCGTCCCTAATACATCATATTACTTGTTAGTATAATTTGTATGATCTCATTCTTCAATAGACAAGACTGAAGTCATCTATTAGACCATAATCCATCATTTGATAATCACTTCCCGGCATTTGTTCTGTTATATTTTTCCAATGCCACGGTGAAGCTAAGCCTGGTGCCGGATGACGATAATGTGGACCTAATAGGTTCTTCAAACTGCCAATTATACGTACTTCTATTTGATTCTCACCTTCTTTAAGATAAGGAGAAACAGGCAGGACATAAGGTTCAAAACCGATTATACCCGCTTTTTTCCCATTTACATAGACTTCTGCCACAGTTCCATTCCATTTTCCCAACTTAATGCTATATTGTTTAGATAAATCATTTAAATTATAAGTCTTGCTATAGCTAAAATCCCAGGAATAAAACGGTTGCCCTTGTTCTTTCCAACTTCCTAAGTGAAAAGAAGGTACAGGCGCACTAATGTTCCATCCCTTCTTTGCCGGAACAACTGAAAAGTCGCCCAAGATATATACAGGTTCAATCTCCGCATAAATACTCATCGGCTTTACGCTTAACTCGACGGTATTTATTCCCTTTCTTACCTGTTCACCGATCGGATAAGTATGAAAAGATTGATCCAACCACCATTCTCCGATATTAGGATTTACCGTTTCTCCATTGATTTTCACAGTGAAGAGCTCACTACGTTCAGCAACTAATTTCATTTTTGAGTAATCAAACGACTGGTTCACTGTAAAATGATATTGAACGTCAAATCCTTCGGATTTAAAAGTATCCCTGTCTAAAATAGTACGTTTATACTGTACCGATGTATTCCACGGATTACCGTTTATAAAGCCGTAAGCTTTATAAGCTGAGTCTGCGGCATTAGCAAAATAAAGATCCGGGTAGGTTTTCTCATTTACCGTTAAATCGCAAAAATCAATATTTAGCGCATTATCCTGCCTCCTTTTCACTGTAATCTCTCCGGTTGAAGGAACTTCTGATTGTGTAGAAATGGATGGCTTCTGTTTACGATTGTTTTTAGCTTTTTGCGAACAGAATAATAATAAACTTTGCGCCGGTTCTAACTTAAACTTTGTAATTAAGTTTTTCTCTTTTAATACAGACGGGTAGGAATAGATGTCTCCGCTGATTGCATCCATCTCTAACATCGCTTTTCCTTTACTGGTCAATTCCCCTGTTACGGTCTCATCCATTGACGAATTGACAAGAAAGATGAGTTCACCATCTGCATAATTCCTCCGCTGATGATAAAGTTTTCCACCCTTAGAATCCAAATTAAAGTTTGTGCAAGTAAATGATTCTTTGATCACTTGCGGGGTTAATTCAGAAATTATTTTTACACTTTGTCCGGTAGTCAGTCTCTTTAATTCTTCATTCTCAACACCATCTACCATTGTTGGCGATGAAAAGCAGATAAGATGGCCTCCCTGCTTCACAAACTGTGTTAATAAATCAGCGGTTGGTTTATTCAGAATTTCAACCATGGGAGGGATTACTACTTTCGAATAGGAGGCTTGCCCAACTACAAAACGGCCGTTTTCTATTCGTCCTTGGTCTTTAATAATATTCTCCGAACCAAGATCATACTCAACTTGGCTCTTTTCCAATTTAGTAATAAACGATTGAAAGGTTTTTCCTATCTCCATTAGTTTAGGACCGCTTCCCGTATGTGAATAGTATCCCCATAAGGTAGAGTTTGGTTCTAAAATGAGAATCTCATTTTGTTGCACGCCTTTGCTTAACATAAGGGAGAGGCGAGCATAATAATCATTCATCACTTTGTAGTTATTCCACCAGGGAGAATGATAGGAAAATACGGGAGGATAATCATATTTTCTGGCACCGGTAAGGGTTTGGTGCGACAAATGTTGATTCATGAAATTAACACCCAACACAAACTCCCAATCACCTAAGCGTTTAAAATCTTTGAAGGTTTCATCCCATCCTCCTCCTCCGTACGTTTCACTCAGCGTTCGGATATATCCCATCTGATTTGCTACGCTACGAAGTTCTTTTACGGAACGGATATTCCCAAATTGAGCTTGTGGAGATTCTTCATCAAATTGATTAAACAACATGTCAATAGCAGGTATCTGGTGCCACGCATACATCGCCATATTATCCGGTCCGTCATTCATCTGAGGCCATCCGTGTTCCCAATAATGTCCTGTCCATTTAAGGTTTTTAGATTCCGTATAAGCATGCCAGGGTTTGGACCAACGGTCGATAAAAAGTTGCAATAGAGTCTCCATATAGTTATGGCGTACTCTTTTCCAATCACCGGTTTCTTGGCTAAGTAGGGGTAATAAAGGTTTTAGATCGTAGCCCCATCTTTTTTGGAAAACATCGAATAAGTCAGGAGTCCATCGCAGACCACCGGAAGTCACAATATTAGGCTCATCTGTAAAAATACCCGGAACCGTTTTTCCAAACTCTTCTTTCGCTATTTTTTCATAGCCTTTCATTGTTATTTCTATAAACTTCTCAGTAACGCCGGGTAATAATAAGTCAACATAGGAATAACCTCCGTACCAATCGCTTTTCCTATAATATGTCTTCCTGTAGAGGTAATATTCCCCTTTTTTCCCTTTATATTCTGCCAGTGAAGAAGTAATATCTTTCCATGCATCTTTTTTTTCTTTTACTAAACATATATAATATTGGTTCATTGTGTCAGGCAATAAATCTGTTTTTTCCAAAGCTAATCCTTGCCCTTGATTATAAGACTCCGGCATTTCTTCCGGTACATGTCCTCCGGCAAATCCACTCGGATAGGAGTTCTCGTCGTAAATCCAAACATTTAACCCTAATTCTTTTCCTTTGGCAATTGCATATTTATATAGGGAATACCAATCGTCAGACATGTACTCTGTAATCATTCCCGGACGCGGATGAATAAAAACACCGCCGAATCCAACTTCTTTGGCATCTTTCAACATCCGATCGATTTCCGATTCGGTCATTTTCCCGTTCCAGACTAACAAGGGAGCAGAACGATATTCATTCGGAGGTTCTTTAAACTGTGTTTCAATAGTTGAGAATTTATCTTTCGTCTGTACTTTGTTTATATCCGAACAATTGCTGAACCCGAAAAGGAAAGTACAGATGAAGCAGATCGACATAGAAAATTGAGAACATCGTTTTTTTATCATAATCCATATTTTAGGTTAATCTTATCATTTAGAACAAATTTTAGAATTTTAGAGTTTAATTCTGCTGAGATTCATTCATAAATAAACTATTAGGTTTCTTTTGTTAACATATAACTTTTACTTTTAAAAAGTAGTTCTATTGAAAAATAGGAAATAAGTATATTTCCTATTTCACTTTCCATATAGCATTCTTTTCTTGTACAAAGATAACTACGACCAAGCGATCGACCCAATTATCATTAGTAAACTTTAGGATAACTCTATACAAAAAAGATTACTGAAAGCACACAGATATGGCTTTCTTCCCAAAGTTCCGACTTTCACCTCATATTGTTGGTCTCACATACCAGCAGGAGTTTGGTATTCTTTGAGGCTTTTCATCATTAATAACCTTTCAGGATACAGAGGCGAGATCGCTCAACAAATTCGGGATACATTAGGCTATGTACTGAAGGTTGTCATTAGCGGCTATGAGAAACAAGGCTTCAGACCCGTACAAATAAATTTACGAGATCTCAACGCTGAATAGCTAAAAATGTCATTCCCGTCGAGTAACCAGGCAAACACGAAGCTACTTAAACGGGAAAAGACTGACACTCTGTGGCAAGAAACCTTAAGATTAAAAATACCTTAGTCCTTTGTCATTGATTTAATAAAGACAATTTCCTTCTGGTTAAAAGGGGTACCTTCTCATATTTGAACTTACATTTTTATTGCTACTGTTTATAAGAAAACTACTTTGCATTCACGAATTTACTTATTCAATAACCATCTCAAATTGATCATACGAACCTGTACGATGAGCTAAATGCTTGGTAGATGGAGATATTCCGAATAATGGAGAATAGGTTTTGACTTTTATCGTTTTTCCGTCAGGCATGAATTCTAAAATCCGTAACCAACCGTCACCTCCGTTTCCTTCCCAACCACCACCAAGAATTTGCACATTAAACATCATTTGATGAACGCTTTTCCCTGAATTATTCTTGTCAACACGATAAGCTACTGAATCTTCAAAATCGCCTGGTTTTCCTGTATGTCCACAGATGAGCAAACGAATATTCGTAGCCGGGGCTATTAATTTATCCCAAATGGCTTGTCCCCAATTGTGCGGATTGATTGTATAACTTTCATTCATTATTCTTTCAGCCGTACGTTCCCTTAAAAATGAATGTGTCATAAAGATAACTTTATAATCTTTATACTGAGGTTTATCTATCAATTTTTTTGCCCACGCCAAGACCTCATCACGGGGTGCGAATTCTGTAGTAATAACTAAAAGATGTCCCCAATACTGATCGTTGAACTCAAAAGCTGCATTTTCTAATGACGCAACACCATTTCGATTAGGAATCGAGCTGACTACTATATTTCGCCATGTATTATTGCGTTCGAATGTGATATATTCAGGGAAATGTGTCATTCCATTTTCGGCATGCTGATAACCATATTCATGATTACCTGCGGAAATAATATATGGCACTTTGTTGTCTAAACGAGCTAAAGAACGAGATGCGGATTCCCACATCTCACGACTTGTTTGATTCAGCATCTTACGATTAAGAACAATATTCTCATTTTGTTCCACTAAATCACCTGTTAATAGCACCGCTTTAATATGCAAATTTTCAATATTATCAACGGCCCAGGCAGTACATAACTCAAAAAGAGGCTGATTAATATCATATTTAGTATAACCCTGAGGATCTCCCATTAATATCATTGAGAACGAATTAGGATCCGACAGGTGTTGTTGATCGGCACGTTGCTGCGCATTTACAGAAAGTATCTTTCCTGCAATCAGAATAATTAAAAATATCAATTTTGTCTTCATATCTCTATATTTTATTGAAAATACCCGGCCTACAGAAAGGGTGACCTTCAAATTCCTTAAACGTACTTTTCCCCAATCATCTTCTCTGCCAAAACTTTCCGGATGGGCCAGGCTCTTGTTATCTCACATTATAAAAACAGCACCTACAATTTTGTTCCACTATTTGAAAACAGGAGCTTGGGCGGCAATAGAGGCTGTATTCCCTTTGGTATAGGGTCCCCAATCATTCCAATAGATCCTATCGAGCATCAACAACCTGCCGGCAGAGTCGTCTGACTTACGATAAGCATGGTAGATAATCCAATCATTCCCTTCATCATCCTTGACGAATTCCGCGTTATGCCCTGTACCCGCCCAGGTATTATTTCCCTGCAACAACAAATCGCCAGCTCCGTCAAGCATACGCTTTCCATCTTGTGTAACATAAGGTCCTAAAACATTAATCGACCTTCCGAAAATTAAATGATAAGTACTAAGCTTCCCTTCGCAACAAGTACCCGATGAACCTATCAGATAAAAATAACCGCCATGCTGTGCGATATAAGAACCTTCCATCTGATTTCCGGCTATTTGGACTTTGACCGCTCCTTCTTTAACGCTTAAGCCATTGGCTGCTAGTTCTATCGCGTAAATACCATAGAAACTACCCCAAATCAAATACTTATGCCCCTTATCTTCTATGTAAAATTGATCAATCGAATTATTTACACCCTGTGAAGCATAATCTAACACCTTACCAAGGTCTGTGAACGGACCTTCGGGCTTATCAGCAATTGCAACGCCAATCGCAGAATCATAAGTGCTTCCCCAATAACCCATCGCATAATAAAGCACATATTTGTCATCAATAAAATTTATATCCGGAGCCCACAATCTTGCATTTTCCACCCACACAGGACGATTACTTTTATTAAATGCAGTACCTACATAATCCCAATGGATTAAATCCTTTGACTTATGAATAGGGATATAGCGAATATCACCCGGAGAATTGTCTTGCGTACTGTAAATATAAAAGTAACCATCGGCAGCCTTAATAATCGACGGATCAGGGCAGTTTTCATTAATGACAGGGTTTTTATAGGTATCAACCGTTGACGGATTATCACTTTCAGAAGTATTGTCCTCTTTATCTTTCTTGTCGCAACTGCTTAATAGGATCAACAACGAAAAACTAAAATAAAAAAATGTCTTTTTCATATATTTACAATTTAAAAAGGAAATATGTCCAAATTCCATAATTCTTCTTCATCTATAGTAATAGAGTAGCGAGGGTGTCCGGCCGTTTTTGTTAACATTCAACGCACCCTCGCCATTATTATTCTACCAATAATTAATCATTCCAGCCCGCATTTTGTACCAAGTTGGGATTCTTTTCACGTTCTGAAGAAGGGATAGGCCAGATCCAGCATTGATCTCCCAGCCAATGCCAGGTATAAGTAGTTGTCCCCCATATCTGCATTAGACCATTTGTATTATTACGGAACTTCTTGTCTTTCCAGGTTTTCCAACGAAGTTCATTCCAATACATCACATTCTCCCCGCCAAGCTCCCAATAATATTCGTTGCGGATCCTTTCACGCATATCAGCTTGACCTTTAACGGTTGTAGACTCGTTGCTATTCAACAATTGCGCGCCACAGCGTGAGCGTATTTTGTTTATTTGCTGAAGGGCGTTGTCCGTTTCTCCCAATTCATTCAATGCTTCTGCATAGCCAAGCAAGACTTGTGCATAACGGATTAGAATAATATCCATATCGTAAGTATCACGATAAGGCCATTCATTCCCTTCAGGAACATATTTACGCCACAAATAATAGAAATAATTGTTCGTGTCCGTGCGAATATCGAAAGGTTCGCGACTATCGAATCCACGATATGGCCAACGAAGCGTATATACATATTCTGTTCCGCCAGTGGCTCCAAAATAAGTAGAATACGGCGTAATAACAGACATCATAAGCCGTGGATCGCGATTCTCATAAGCCTTGCGAATGCGCGCTTCATTTCCTTCAGGTAAATATTTACTCATATCTGCTCCATATGTCTTCATTTTCGCGATTTCAGAATCGCTCATCCCATCGCGTAAAAAGAATACGGAACGTTGTAACGGCGTCATCAAACTATATCCGGGACAATAGTCATCCCAATTAAATTTACTGCCATCTTTAACCTCAAAAGATTCCACAAAATTTGGATTAGGAATATAGTTATTCCACATTGAACCTCCCGTACAACGATTTCCATAATTCACGTTCAGGGGATTTGCGACAGAGTATTGCTCACACTGAACAGAGAAAATCATTTCATCACATTGCTCATTAGTTGTTTTCAACAGATTTTTATAAGCTTCCGAACCACCTGTTGTAAAAAGTGAAAATCCGCAATTACCAACCGCTTTAAAATCATTTGCAGCCTCCAGCCATTTTTCCAGCCAAAGATATACTTGTCCGCGGAATGCATAGACAGCCCCCTTCGTAACACGGCCATAATTTGCATCCGAAGACTTATATTTATCAGGCAAGCTGGGTTCATTCGCGGCATCTGTCAGATCTTTTACAATTTGATTCCAGACTTCGCTTTCATTCGCGCGCGGTGCCATGGCTTCTTCTTCATTAGTGATTGGCTCTGTTATCAACGGGACCCCTTTGAAAAGAATATTCAGACGATTGTAAGCCCATGCACGTAAAAATTTGCATTCGGCAATATAACGCGCTTTATCAGAAGCACTCATATCCGGCACTTTATTAATATTGGCTATCACATCGTTTGCACGGTTTACCATGGTATAACAACGAGTATAAATATTGCTAAACTGGCTGTTCGATGGAGTAGCAGTACCTCTGACAAGAGCATTTTGTGAGATCCAGTTCAAGTCAATATCCATAACAGAAGAATAAGCATCCCATATACGGTTAGCGTTATTAGCATACCCTGCGCAATACCAACCGACAAAAGTGTTGTAAACTCCAGCAACGGCCTGTTCAGCCAAAGTTGCACTTGTCCATACATTTGAGCTGCTAACTACATTACGGGGAGACGTATCTAAAAAATCAGAGTCACAGCCCATGAATATAAGCATGGAAATTAATCCTAATAAAAAATATCGATTTATCTTTTTCATTGTAATTCTTCCTTTTAAATTAAAAAGTAATATTTGCACCAAAAGCAAACTGTCGGTAAGTCAAATAACCAATAGAAGCGCGCATTTCTGGATCAATACCTGGATAGTCGGTAATCGTCAATAGATTTTCTCCGGAGAAAAAGACTCGGATATTCTCTGCATACATTTTGCGAACAATATTCTTTGGGATGGTATATCCGAATGTTAAGTTTTTGAGTTTTAAGAAATCCCCCTTGTATAACCACTTTGTATTTACGGATTCACTTTGACTGCTACCTGAGTTGTTACTTAGACGTGGATTACGTGACGACAAGTTTGTACGAGAATCCGTCGGATCGTCCGGATTATAAAAATAGTGATCATCAGCAATGTCCTTACCGATTGCATATCCCTTAATTGTTGTACTCGCATTGTGTCCGGTACGATAGAAATAAAGCTTGTTACCTGCAACGCCGTACCAATTCATTGAAAAATCGAACCCTTTCCAATTTGCAGACAACTGAGTTCCGAAATTCCACTTGGGCATAGATGAACTGCCTGTAAAATCGTTATCATAAGTATTGCCATAGAGACCATCGCCATTCAGATCGGCGTAAATATAATCGCCATACCAAATGCCATCCTTACGTACAGTTTGATTCGGATAGAATTTATATCCTGCATTTATCATCGCATTCAACCATTCCATATCATTTTCAGTACGAATCATGCCGGTTTTCGGACCTCCAGCCGGATTGACGGAACCGTCTTTGTTAAAATACGTTTGATCCCCTTTATAGGGTTGCAACATATAATATTCATTAATTATATGGCCTTCCAATACTCGATTCGTACTTCCTGTTGAAACATCGCCCAGATTAGTCTCATACGTCTTGCCATTTTCATCAGTTACCCAACCACGGACAAGCTTCCCTTTATACTTACTAACCTCATTCCTGTTGTAAGAAAAATTACCGCTTATACTATAATGGAAATCATCGATATGATCACGCCAAGTCAACTGCACCTCCATCCCCTTATTCGTTACTTCAGCAATATTCTGACGTGCTGCCGTTACATTCCCATATATCATCATAATAGACGGACGGTAAAGGATATCCTCCGTCCTTTTTGAATAATAGTCGATTGTGCCTGACAGCTTATTTTTTAAAATACCGAAATCAAAACCAATATCCGTGGTCGTTGTCTTTTCCCACTGCAAATTGACATTTGCTTGTATTGTAGGGGCAAGGCCCAAATTTGTTTTGCTATTAAATGGATAATTCACTAAACCATAGGATTGTTGCCATTCATAATCACCGATACTATTATTACCAAGTTTACCCCATGAAGCACGCAATTTTAAATTGTCAAGCCAATTTCTAGTACCTGCCATAAATGACTCTTCGGCAATTCTCCATCCGGCAGAAGCTGCAGGGAAAAAGCCCCAACGATGGCCCGGTGCAAACCTTGAAGATCCATCACTACGCATATTCATCTCAAATAGATAACGCTCATTAAAAGCATAAGTGGCACGGCTAAACCAAGAGCGTGCAGTATATTCACTATTATTTCCATAAGAAGAACTGTATTCTGTACCTACATCAAGGTCATCGATATTTGGATCTATCAAACCCTTTAATGTTACGTTTGATGTACGGCTCCAGGTACGTCCTTCCTCAAACCCGACCATTGCTGTTACATCATGTTTGCCGAAGCTTTGACTATAATTGATGATATGATTTAATTTCCAGTAATTATCACGATTATAGGTCTGACCCGTAGTCGCTGTTTTTAAATCAATCGCATTGGCAGTAATTTCATTCAAACTAAAACTCCATTTAGGAAAGGCATTGGAAGCATATTTACCATCATAAATATAATGTTTATACCAGAAGCCAAAATCGTAACTAAAATGTTTCAGAAATTTTATTGTAGAATAGAAGTTTGTGAATATCTGCGTATATTTCATATCACCATGCTCAAAATTCATATCCCATAGTGGATTATGTGATTGAGGGTCTTCTTCATTCGACTCCGGGGCACCATATTTGCCATCATAATATGGATAGGTGCCCGGTATGATTTTTGTCATGCCAAGATCCGTTAAAGAACCTGTTCCAACGCGGTTACGATCAGTATTATAGCCCCAAATACGGCTTCCTATGCGAAGCCATTTGGTAACATCCGAATAAATATTGCTGCGGACAAAAAAACGTTTGAATCCCGAATTTTTCAAGATACCCGGATTATCGATATATCCGAAAGAAAAATTATACCCGGACTTATCATTCGAGCCCGATACCTGCACCGTATGCTCCTGCATCCATTGGCTGTCATAAATAGCATCATACCAATCCGTATTGGGGTAAGCCACATAATTGGGATATCCTGATTCAGAAATACCTTGAGGATCCTTCTCTTTTTCGCGCCACAAATCAATTGTAGCATCGGTAAAAGCTTGCGAACGGCCGATATTCGTGTAGGACTCGTTCATCAACTCCATATAATCGGCATAATTATTTACCAACTTCGGAATTCTCATCGGAGCATTTAATGATAATTTTGAACTGACGTCCACATTGACCTTACCTTTCTTAGTTCCTGATTTTGTGGTAATTAAAATCACGCCGTTCGCACCGCGATTACCATAAATAGCACAAGAAGCAGCATCTTTCAAAACTGAAACAGATTCAATATCAACCGGATTTACATTGCTGATAGATTGTTCCATCCCATCTACCAAAATTAAAGGACCTGAACTATTCAGTGTACCAGTACCACGAATGTTGATAGAGTAACTTTCTCCGTAAGGATTTCCCGACCCTTGCATGATCTGCAATCCGGGAGCCACACCAGCTAAGGCTTGCGTAGCATCTACTAATGGACGAGACAACGCATCTTTCGAATAATCTATCGAGGCAACAGCCCCCGTCAGATTCACCTTCTTTTGTGTGCCATAACCAACTACTACTACTTCTTCCAGAGATTGTAAATCTTCAAGTAATACTACATCTATCCGTGTTTTTCCTGTGGTAGAAATCTCCTGCGGGATATATCCGATAAAAGATACTTGCAAAATATTACCTGGAGTAACTTCAATGCTGAAATTCCCGTCAATGTCGGAGATTATTCCGTTTGTTGTGCCTTTTACTATGATATTAGCTCCAACAACTGGTTCACCCTGTTGATTTATTACGGTCCCGACTACCTTCTGCTTTTGTTGGGCGATTGGGGCAAATGAAGTCTCTTCCTGCCTGTGTCCCTTAGTTGAAAGCATCACTTGCCTTCCTGATATACGATAGGTAACATCTGTTCCTATAAATAACTCATCAAGGATCGCATTAATTTTTTTGTTGGATACGTTGATTGAAATATTTTTATTCAGTACTGTTTTTACATTCTCAGAGTAGATAAAAATGTAATCACTATTTTTTTCTATGTATTCAAAAACGTCTTTCACCGTTTTATTACTGACATTTATAGTGAATTCATTTTTTTGTGCATTCCAAATCAACGGATTCGACCAAAGAGGGATGAGGATAAAAAATAAAAAAATACTAATAATATAGAAACATCTGTACAGTTTCATATTATCAACAAAAAAAATGGCTTTCTTTGTCATAGAATAATGTTTTTTAAGATTAAATAAACGTGGTTTGATTTTAAAAATCGGAGTCGGATAATATGGGTAGTATTATCCGATTTTTCGTCTTTTGTAATTTAGGTTCTCATTATTAATTAGATTTTGAAGGTTAATATTTAATACTATATCACTCTTTTGATAAAGCAATCTCGTTATTTTCTTCTTTAATTTGAATCGGTATGATTGTTTTTATATAATCAAGCACATCTAATAGATCATCCCTCATATCCAGTTTTCCATATATTTTTTGGTTTGCAACGGAAGCGTCGCAACGAATCGTTCTTCCATAATACAATTCCAACTTACCCGACAAGACGGATAGCGTTTCTCCTTTCAAGATCAGTATGCCATCTACCCAACTGATATATTCTTCCGCATTCACATACGTTTTCCCTGTTATTCCGGTCTTTCGGATAGAAAGTAATTCATTGGGAACGATCTTCATTTTCATATTATTTCCGTCTTTCACCTCTACCGAACCCTTCACAAGCACCACAGTCGCGGTCTCTTCATATTTATAGGCTGAAACATTAAAAGAGGTCCCCAAGACAGTTACGGCGAAACCCGAAGTATTTACAACAAACGGCCTGCTTTTATCAGGACTTACTTCAAAGTAGGCTTCTCCTTCAATAAATATTTCGCGCTTTTTATCGTTAAAAAGACTTGGATAAATAAGCTTGCTTCCGGAATTGATCCAAATCTTACTCCCGTCGGACAATACGACTTGAGTGCGCCTGCCTTTCGGTACAATAATCTGATTGTATTCCTCCTTTGCAACCTTTTCTTTTTCTATTGGTTCGGAGTCTACCATTACATCTCCTTCTGCCGAATATTTAATGGAAGCATTTTCATTTACCTGATATTTATTTTGGGCTGTAATGAGTGTGATCTCCTTTATATCATCGGACTCAGTGGCGAACGTCGCCGCAATCTCTTTCAAATCCGGCTGTTTCCCAGAGGAGGCATGGAAGAAATAATAACCGAGAGAAAGAATAAAAAGGAAGGATGCCGCAACAGATGCCGTTCGAATAAGAAATTGGCGTTTTTTCTGCCGGGAGTCCTCTTTGATCTTCCAAGCCGTTCTTGCAAGAATTTGTTCGCAATCGATTTTCTCCGGAGAACAATTTTTCCACAGAAATTCCAGTTTCTTAAATTCCTCTTCTTCCTCTTTCGATTCAAACCGTTTCTCTTCTTCCGTTTTATTCCGGTCGAAGAGGGAGGCGAAGTAACTATATCTGGATTTTAAATTCATTCTATTCTTTTGTCGTTTCTATAAAACAAGACGCAAACAAAAAAATAATCTCCCATACGGAGTGCGTGAAATATTGTTAAATTACTTCATCGCCTTCGCTATTATTTCTAAGGCATAAGCGATGTGGTTATTGATCGTCTTTACGGAGATCCCTAACATGTCCGCAATTTCTTTGTAAGGAAGTAATTCGATTTTGGCCAGAAAAAAGACTTGTTTACATCGGGGAGGTAATTTTTCAATCGCTTTATTTATATTGTCCAGTTCCTCTTTATTGATCATTTCATAGTCCGGAGATTGAATGGGATCAAATAGGAAATCATCCAGGTCGTCAATCGATAAGAAATTGTTTTTAGACTCTTTTCTAAGATAGGATATTGCTTTGTTTTGTGTAACGACGAGTAGCCAGGTTTTAAGGTTTTTTAATTCATCTATGGATTTTCTTTTTTTCCAAAGTTCAAAGAATGCATCACTTACAATTTCTTCGGAGGCTTCTTTGGAGTGGACAATGCTGAATGCATAATAAAAAAGATCGGAAGAATAGAAATTCATGAGATTTTTAAAAGCAAGTTCATTGCCTTTCTTAATTTCAGTTATATACGCTTTCTCTATAGCCATTTTGGATTGTACTATTTCTTCGTAAAGTGGAGTCTCTTTTCATTGATCCTGCTGTTCCATAAGAAACTGTTTTTTTGTTCATGGTTGATTAACAAGGTTTCAAAATTAATGAATATTTTATAGTAAGCTGATAATCTCTCCGATTTTTTGAAATCTAATGATACATTCTTCATTTATCGTATAAGGTACCTAAAGCCGGTAACTATGATCTATACTTTCTTTTTGAGATAGCCAGTCAATCACATTGGCAATGCGGATGTTTTGCTCTGGCTCATGGAGTGGAATCGTTTCAGGTTTTCCGCGGGTAAGAATATATCCTTCGGATAAATGGTAGGTATTCATGGCTTCCTGCAAGCCCTGTAACATTTAAAATGTGAATATGAAAAACAATCTCTCCTTTACGGCCTGAATTTCCATTTGCTTTCCATTTATTCTTTCTGATTTTAGAAGCGATTACGTTATTATCTTGATAAAAGTGTAGTTATTATACATTTTATTCCTGATAAAAATGTATTTTTACATCAGAATAATCAGGTGTAATATGTATAGAGAGGGAATAAATGCGTTAAAAAAATGGAAAGAGGACAAATTCCGGAAGCCTCTTATCTTACGGGGAGCCCGCCAAGTCGGTAAAACCTGGCTTCTGCAAGAATTCGGACGGACTTCGTATACTAAATTTGTATACATCAATTTTGAGGAAACTCCGGCATTGCAAACCGTTTTTGCCAATGATTTTAATATAGAGAGAATATTAATCGTACTTCAGATCTATGCCGGGACGAAAATAACAGCAGAAGATACCCTTATTATTTTCGATGAAATACAATCTGCGGAACGAGGCATTACTTCATTGAAATACTTTTGTGAGAATGCACCTCAATATCATATTATTGCTGCCGGCTCCTTGCTGGGGATGGGATTGCATAACGCAGTCTCGTTTCCTGTAGGAAAAGTTGATTTTATGGATTTACGCCCCCTTTCTTTTGCAGAGTTCCTGTTGGCTTTGGATGAAACGGCCTTAGTCGGAGCATTGAAGGAAAAAGATTGGAAAGTAATCTCTGTATTTGCGGACAAACTGAAAGAATACCTTCGTTATTATTTATATATAGGAGGGATGCCGGAAGTGGTGGATGCTTTTGTAAAAACCCGTGACTGGCAATTGATTCGTCGTATTCAAAACCGGATATTGAATGCTTATGAGGGAGATTTCTCCAAGCATGCACCGCTGGAAGTCGTCCCGCGTATCAGGATGGTATGGCAAAGCATCCCGTCCCAGTTGGCAAAGGAAAACAAGAAGTTCATATATGGTGTGTTGAAAGAGGGAGGACGCGCTAAAGATTTTGAATTGGCTATCCAATGGTTGGTCGATTGCGGCTTGTTATTAAAAAGTTTCCGGGTATCAAAGCCTTATCTTCCGCTTCCCGCCTATCAGGATCTTTCCGCTTTCAAATTATATTTGCATGATACCGGTCTGCTCGGGGCGATGGCTGGACTTAATGTCCGAACCATCATAGAAGGAGATGCTATCTTTACTGAGTTTAAAGGAGCTATGACCGAACAATATGTCATGCAGCAATTGCGGATCAATGGTGACCGGTATATCGGCTATTGGACTAATGACAGAAGTACATCGGAAGTTGACTTTGTTGTTCAGGAAGAGGGGGAGGTCATTCCGATAGAAGTCAAATCGGAAGAAAGTTTACAGGCGAGAAGTTTTAAATTGTTTTGTGAAAAATACAAACCGGAAAAAGCCATTCGCACCTCCTTATCCGATTATAGGGAGGAGGAATGGATGACAAATATTCCGTTGTATGCAATAGGATGATAATCAGACTTCTATTTTAATTGCGTTATCGCTTTTACCTTTTCTTGATTTTCCGTAAAAAATACTCATGCACCCGTGTGTCGTCTGTCAGTTCAGGATGGAAGGCGGCGGCAAGGAGATTGTCCTCTTCCGCAAAAATAACTTTCCTCTCATAAGTAAGTAAGGCCTTTACCCTTTCTCCTGTTTTTTCTATATAAGGCGCACGGATAAATACGGTGTGAAAGGGGACGCTTCCCAGGGCGGGAATCTCCAAGTCTGCTTCGAAGCTGGCTAACTGCCGGCCGAAGGCATTCCGTTCCACCGCGATATCCATCAGCCCGAAACGGGGCTGGGTGCTTCCGATGATCTCTTTGGCCAGCAGAATCATTCCCGTACAGGTCCCGAAAATCGGCAATCCCTTCCGCCCTGATTCTGTGATCGGATCCAGTAACTCATAACGGATCAATAATTTGCCGACGGTGGTACTCTCTCCTCCGGGAAGAATGAGCCCGTCAATCCCCTCCAGATCGCGCGGATAGAGTACGTCGACTGTCTCTACTCCTAACTGGAGCAGGGCATTACGGTGCTCCCTGACGGCCCCTTGTAATGCTAAAATACCTATTTTCATCGTTTGTTTACCAACCGCGGCCTGCCATTTTATCTTTATCTTCCAATTGGGCGACACTTTGTCCCCGCATAGCTTCACCTAAGCCTTTGGATACTTCGGCAATCAGTTTGGCATCTTTATAATGAGCGACGGCTTCAACGATCGCCTTGGCCCGTTTCGCCGGATTATCCGATTTGAAGATACCCGAGCCGACGAATACGCCATCGCAGCCCAATTCCATCATCAGTGCGGCATCTGCCGGGGTAGCAATCCCTCCGGCCGCAAAGTTAACCACCGGTAACCGGCCTAATTCTTTCACCTGTAAAACTAATTCGTAAGGAGCGCCTAATTCCTTTGCGATTGTCATTAATTCCATTGGTGTAGCTCCCAAAACGCGTTGTATATCTTCGTTTACCTGGCGGATATGACGGACGGCTTCGACAACATCGCCTGTCCCCGCTTCACCTTTGGTCCGTATCATGGCGGCACCTTCACCAATACGACGCAGCGCTTCACCTAAATTGCGTGCTCCGCAAACAAAGGGAACCTTGAAATCCGATTTCAGGATATGGTAAACATCATCGGCAGGTGTTAATACTTCGCTTTCATCAATGAAATCGATATCCAATGCTTCCAAGACGCGAGCTTCTATGATATGTCCGATACGCGCTTTGGCCATTACAGGAATGGATACCGCTTTCTGAATGCCTATAATCATTTCCGGATCGGACATGCGTGCTACTCCGCCTTGCGCCCGAATATCCGAAGGAACCCGTTCCAATGCCATTACGGCAACGGCACCCGCTTCTTCGGCAATTTTTGCTTGCTCGGGATTTACAACATCCATAATAACGCCCCCTTTAAGCATTTCGGCGAGGCCTTTCTTCACTTTGTCTGTTCCGGTTTCTTTTTTGATATCTGTCATTTTTACCTAAATTATACTTGTTTGATTGACGTTTGCAAAGTTATGTATTTTTTCATAATTCTCTTTGTTATATATCGTATTTGTAGGTTAATCCTATGACGCTACCATTTTTTGCATTCAACTTAGGAGAGAATATCATATAGAATGTAAATCTGCCGGAATTAATTAGTAAGGCGATAGCTTACGAAAGCCAGTCGTTTACTATCGGGTGCCCATGAGTTAACGTTTATCGTCCCTTGCCCGCCGAAGAGTTTGGCCATTGTTTTAGGTTCTCCCCCTTGGGTTGATATAAGACGGAGTTCCACATTTTTGTTAGCCAGGTGTTCGCCGGGTTCAAGATCTCCTTTATAGTAAGTGATAAAAATTACGAGTTTTCCGTCTGGCGAGACATGGGGAAACCAGGAATTACGGGTTTCGTCAAAGGTCATCTGTGTTTGTTCCGAACCATCGGCTTTCATGCGCCAGATTTGCATTAGGCCGGTTCTCACGGAATTGAACCAGATGTATTTACCGTCTGGGGAGTATTCGGGACCATCATCCAGACCTTCGGCTTCAGTCAGCCGGATTTCTTCTCCCCCCTCCGCCGGAATGATGTATATGTCATAATTCCCTTTACGGTCGGCACAATAGGCTAAGTATTTATTATCCGGGCTCCACCCGTGCAGATAACTGGGCGCCATCGGGGTGATTAATCTCGGCGTGCCGCCTTCGAAGGGGAGAGTGTAAATGCGTGATTTACGATCTTCTTTTGTTCCGTGGCTGATTGCAATTTGTTTCCCGTCGAATGTGAGTACATGGTCGTTGTTGCAGTTCGTTGCAAAGCCGGTATAAATCCCGACCGGTTCCGCCGGGGATTCGGACGCTATTTTATAGAGCTTCCCTTCGCTGTTATATATAAGCCATTTCCCGTCGGGAGTCCAGTTGGGGGCCTCGATCAGGAAAGGAAACTCTTTTACTACCGTACGCCGCCCATTGGTAACATCTACAATCTCGAGGACACTGACAACGTGGTTCCGTTGTCCGAAAGAGGCGAAAATGGGTAGTAAGAGGCAAGCGCCCAAACAAAGGATTTGTTTCATAATCTATTGATTTTAATCGATTTCAACAATTCTACTTTTCCAATTGGTGTTTGTAAAGTTATGTATTTTTAATTGATGTTTCGCAAGTAAAAAAGGAAACAAATGAAGGAGCAGATCCTTTTTCCTACGAGGGCATAGGCAAAACGTTGCCACCGCAGTACCTTTTCCCGCTTTTAACTGTGGCAATTCTATTTTCAAACTTGGTAGGCCTGGTGGTTCACCATGATGGGCCACCAGGCCTACCAAGGTGTGTCTGCAGGCCCACCATGGTATAATAAAAAAACGAGTACGGTGAACAGGGCAAACTCTTTTACACAAACAATAGACTTTGCGTGCTCTTTGTTGAAAATAAGTGTGTTGTAATATTGCTTTCCATTACTTCTCGATATATGTTTTAAGAGCCTCTACATATTTATCAAAAGCTTTTATCCCTTTAGAAGTAATTTTGCAAGTAGTACAAGGTCTATTAGCCTTAAATGATTTTATTACCTCTATATATCCTGCCTTTTGCAACTTTATTATTTGTGCGCCCAAATTACCACCTGTGGATTTCGTTTGTTCCATAATATACACAAAATCAGATTCCTGAATCGATATTAGAATCGACATTATTCCTAATCGTAATTCAGAGTGTAGTATGGGATCTAACTCTTTAAACATCTGATGGTATATTTTTCTTGAATAAATGCCCTGGAATAATAATAGAGAAGATAGGTATTAGTGCAAAAACTAAGATTTGATTTATTTCCGGATAAATAAATAATAAACCAAACGAAAGAATTATTCCTGCTGTTCCTCCATAAATTACAGGTTTGTATCTGGTTAATAGCCCTATGATAATTATCCACATACTAAATAGAATGCCTTCAATAAATAATATGGGCATTTTAGTCCAAATTGCAGACAGGGCAATTGTACTACACACCAACACATTCAAAATAGTAATGTAGTCTATCGTTTTATCTAAATAAGATTTAACGTTCACCTTGTCTTGAGAGGATAGGTATTTTGTGACAGGAATACATATGACAGGAATAAGTAGCCAAAGTAAAGAGGTGTACGGGAGCATAGTCCATTTTTTTAATATCCATACAGGCAAAGAAACTATGACTACTGTATATCCCCATACAAGAAGAATGTTACTATTTATTTTAGCCCTCAAATTAGTTCGGGCATTTTTCACCATCATTGAGATTAATTCCCAACTCTCTATTTCGTTTATTTTTCTCTCTTCCATATATGTTAGTTTAGATTTTATTTTATGTTTATGATATTTGATGATACGAATTTCAGTAATTTAGGAAGGGCAGGAATCCAATAATACCAGTTGTGCTCTCCATGTCTCATAATCATATAATGATTAATTTTTTTATCACTCATTGCGATAGGGAATGAATTCGTTAATAAAGAAATCTTCATAATTATCTTCCAATCCATTAAATATACCAACTTCTTTTTGCATCTTCTGGAATGATAAGTATCATAGGAGAAATACTGCCATGGCTAATCATTTCATCGGCAATTCTGTTTATTCTACCTTTATCTATCCATCCCATATTATTTTCACATCCATGCAGTAAGTATAAAACCGGGAAATTCTTATCTGAAGAAGAATAACCTTGCGCTAAATAAATCGTATAACTGACATTGCTTTTTAATATCTCACTATAAATATCTGCGTTAAAGCTGTATGATTTTATATCCTGCACAGTAGCATTTGCAATGGATAGAAAAATTACAAATAAGATTAAAATTTTAGTTTTCATATGTCTGTAATTTTTGATGATTTGTAACATATCTTTTCCTATTCCAAACAAATTTATATTCAATAGCATAAGATTTACATACACTGGAACATTTGCCACACATCACACATTCTGGATTGGTTACAAGACCGCTATTATTTTTGATATACTCTGTGATTGGTATTCCCGTCAAGCATTCATTTTCACAGTGTCCACAATGAATACATTTATTTGTATCAACGACTGGGAGTAAACGTGAATACCGAGCAGTTAATGAACATAAAAATCCTACGACACACATATTTTTGCATCCCCATCGTTTGTTTGTTATCAATGCAAGAATGCTGGCTGTAAGAACATCTATTACCCAAACCAGTTTATAATGGTCATCAAAATTAACCTTTAAGAAAAACGGCTTTACCTCAAAATCGTGTGTTATTCCTTGTTTTAAGTTGAAAAAATAAAATGTAAAAGCAGATGTAATAAAACTAAAAGAAAGTAATAGACGTAACCATAAAATAGGTTCACGCCATTTTGTTTTTCTTGAATGAAATGTACTCACGCAATCATAAGTAGTACCCATAAAACAAAACCAGCCACAACCAACACGACCAATCAATAACGAGGAGAGGATAAAGAATACCCATATTAATAGCACTAAAGTGATTACACCCCAGTATATTGAATGCCAAATAAATCCAAGAGCGAAGTATTGAAAAAACACAGGAGTTATCAACAAGAATATAAATCTTGATAGATAGTTGAACGCATATATTCGCCTCTTCTTTACCATAACAAACAATTTGTTTGCAAATATAGAATATTCTATAATATAGACAAAGTTTTTATGAAAATTATCCATTGAATACTATATCCTTTCTGTTAGCTGCTTTTTGTGTAAATGACTGTTCCAATGAAGGTTGTTCCCGAATCTTTCAAAGCATCATAAATTTTACTCGGTGATAAAAGCGAGGCTCCCGCCTCGCAATGATTATCCTTTGTTAAGGATAGGCAAAGCTGGAGCTTCCAACACGACGGAATGAGAATACTCCGCCGATCAAACGGATAAATGTTTGCCCTGGCGTGCTCTTTATTGAAAATAAGTGTGTTGTAATACTTCTTCCGACTATCGGTTGACGGAAGTGAATCGATCAAACAATTTATCAATTCCAACAGGCTAACAATAAAACAGATGTCCTCAATCTATTTGTGTAACTTAGATAAGGGGAATTAACATAGCAAGATAGGATTATGATAAAAAATCCCTCTTCTCAACAAGAAGGGGGTGCATGTCAATATTGCTTGCAAAACAGGCGTAAAAATAGAAAAGAATTTAATTGCGAACAAATATTTACATCTTTTTTTTAAAAGAAAGTTTTCTATTCCTTTTTTATTCCATGGTATAGAACAGGTTCTATAAAATGTTCTGCCATTTCTATATCCTACAATCTCTATTCTACTGTAATACAGTAATTGAGAAAAAAATTTAGAAAAGAGACTTTTTTTGTTTAGAAATCATTTGAATGCCGAATCTTTCACCCGGCGGTTCGTCTTATTATTTGCCGGGTGAAAATAATGGCATTCGATAGTAGCTATGAATATTTAAATATCTGCACCCCCTTCTTGTTGAGAAGAAGATTTATAAAGCATGAATTATTTTGCATTATTGTTAACCGAAGTTGTTTATGACGTCATAATTAGTCGACTATGACAAGTTTTGATTATAGAGGAGTATGTGCGGGAAACCATTGATCTAATTGATTGATTATCTTATTGTTTAACTAAATACTATTATTATGTGTGAATTAAATGATTTATTTTTTTGTACAAAGTTATTTCTTCTTGGCAACAATGAATATCCTACCGTAGATCGAAGAGAAAAATTCATGAAAACCCGCGGATTTATTTTATGGGGAAATAACCCTTCCTTGAAAAAACTATGATTGAACTTATCCGATTTTGGAGATTTGGATGAGTGATCTCTCATTTCTATGATTTTAAACTGAATTTGTTAAATTTAAATCTTTAAAGCTATGATGAAAAACAAATGGTTTATGGAAACAAACCAGGTAACTTTATCTATTTTTCTAAAAATTCTCTTTCTCTTCGTCGGAATGCTCTTTTGCTCTCCTGCATTCCCTTCAGTGGTGCAAAAAGGAACCACAATTTCCGGTAAGGTTGTTGACAATATTGGAGTTCCCTTGGCTGGAGTTACTGTTTTGGTGGAGGGTAGCCCAAGAGGAGTCATGACCGACATCGATGGCAGTTTCTCTATAGAGATCGATCCGGGGGACAGATTAGTGTTTTCTTATATTGGAATGGAGAGCCAAACAATAGACACTAAAGGAAAAACAAAGCTTGAAGTACATCTAAGAGAAAAGCCTAATGAGCTGGACGAGGTTGCTGTCGTTGCGTTTGCGACGCAAAAAAAAGAAAGCGTCATAGCTTCCATATCAACGGTAAAACCCTCTGAATTAAAAATTCCTTCTTCAAACCTGACAAATTCTTTAGCGGGAAGAATTGCAGGTTTGGTTGCTTATCAACGTAGTGGCGAACCGGGTGAGGATGATGCAAGTTTTTTTGTTCGTGGGGTCACGTCTTTTACTTATGCCAGAGGTCCTCTGATTCTGATTGATGGGGTCGAAATGACTTCTACTGATTTAGCCCGATTACAACCTGATGATATTGCGAGTTTCTCAATAATGAAAGATGCTGCAGCGACAGCACTATACGGTGCAAGAGGTGCAAATGGAGTAATTATGGTAACAACAAAGGAAGGAAAAGAAGGGAAAGCCACTATTTCATTCAGATATGAGACGTCAATATCTTCTCCTACCCGGGAAATAGAATTGGCAGATCCGATTACCTATATGAAATTAAATAATGAGGCAGTATTGACAAGAAATCCGATGCAGAATGTTCCCTATTCTATAGAGAAAATAGAAAACACAATGAGAGGAATGAATCCGATGGTATATCCTGCCAATGATTGGTATGATATTCTTTTTAAAGATCAAGCTATTAATCATCGTTTTAATTTTAATCTTAGTGGCGGTGGAAGTGTTGCGCGTTATTATATAGCAGCAACATTTAATCAAGACAATGGCGTTTTAAAAACAGAAAGAGCCAGTAAAAACAATATCGATTTGAAAAAATATTTATTGCGAACCAATGTAAATATTAATGTTACAAAATCGACAGAAGCTATTGTTCGTTTGCATGGTACATTCGATGATTATGGAGGCCCTTTAGATAGTGGTAGTGATCTTTATAGTAAAGTAATGAGAAGTGATCCAGTCGCTTTTCCCGCTTATTATATTCCCGACGCAGCCAATGCGTATAGAAAGCATACTTTATTTGGAAATATAGATCAAGGACAATATATTAATCCATATGCAGATATGGTTAAAGGTTACAAGGACTATTCAAAGTCCTTAATGCTTGCTCAAGTCGAATTGAAACAAAAATTGGATTTTATCACACCCGGTTTGAATATAAGGGGGTTATTCAGTACTAATAGGTATTCATTTTATGATGTAAGGAGATATTACAATCCGTATTTTTATTCGATCTCGATCTATGATAAAATTAATGATACTTATCTATTAAATGCATTAAACCCTGACACAGGATCGGAATGGCTGAAATATGAAGAAAATAGTAAAGAAGTCAATTCTACGACTTATTTTGAGGCCGCGGTTAATTACGATAATACATTCAATGACGTTCATGCAATAAGTGGACTATTAGTATATAATATGCGTAACTACCAAAGCGGTAATGCCGGTTCTTTGATTCTATCCTTACCTAAAAGGAACCTTGGTGTTTCAGGACGTTTTACATATAGCTATGATAACCGCTACTTTTGTGAATTCAATTTCGGCTATAACGGTTCCGAACGTTTCTCGGAGAGGGAACGATTTGGCTTTTTCCCATCAATCGGAGGAGGATGGATCGTTTCTAATGAACCTTATTGGAAAGCTACAGGGCTTAGTCAGATATTATCCAAGCTTAAGCTTAAGGCAACCTATGGATTGGTTGGTAATGATGCCATTGGTGATGAAAACGACCGCTTTTTCTATATCTCCGATGTAAATGTGAATAATAGTGGAAGAGCATACACATGGGGAGAAAATTTTAATTATACAGTAAATGGCGTCTCGATTAACCGGTATGCTAATGATTTAATCAGTTGGGAAGTTTCAAAGAAAATGAATTTGGGATTGGAAGTGTCTCTATTTGAGAAACTGGATTTGTTAATTGATTATTATACAGAGCACCGTTCAAGCATACTTATGACTCGTGCGGATATTCCGGCGACAATGGGATTACAAGTAACTCCACAGGCTAACATTGGAAAAGCAAAAGGTAGCGGGATCGATATTCAGGCTGATTTAAATCATTCGTTTACCAAGGACTTCTGGATTACAGGAAGGGGTAATTTCACTTATGCAACAGCAAAATATACGGTTTATGAAGAGCCTGATAACTTTGCGACGCCATGGCTTTCCAGAATAGGCAGGCGTATCTCTCAGCAGTATGGTTATATTGCGGAACGATTATTTGTAGATGAAAAAGATGTGAGTAATTCTCCTGTTCAAAATTTTGGAGGCACTGTTATGGGAGGTGATATAAAATACCGGGATATTAATGGAGATGATAAAATCACAGAATTAGATAAAGTACCTATCGGGTACCCTCAAACACCGGAGATAATCTATGGATTTGGGTTAAGTACCGGATATAAAGGAGTTGATTTCTCATTTTTCTTCCAAGGGCTGGCCCGAGAATCATTTTGGATTGACGCTGTTAAGACATACCCTTTCATCGATACAGATGATAATCCTGCCATCTATTCGAAAAATGCCTTACTAAAGGTGTATGCAGAGAACCATTGGTCTGAGGATAACAGGAATATACATGCACTATGGCCTCGATTAGCGGATACACAGATTGCTAATAATACACAGACGAGTACATGGTTTATGAGAGATGGAACTTTTCTACGCTTAAAGTCTCTTGAATTTGGATATACTATACCCAGTAAAGTTATCCGAAAATTGGGCATTACGAATTTACGAATTTACGGTAGCGGTACCAATCTATTAACATTTAGCAAATTTAAGCTATGGGATCCTGAAATGGCTGGAAATGGAATGGGGTATCCGATTCAAAAAGTAATTAATGTAGGACTTCAGTTATCATTTTAAAGAAGAATAAAATATGAGAAAATATATATTAATATCAGCATTATCCGTCTGCTTATTTTCCTCTTGTCAGGATTATTTAGACATTGTCCCGGATAATGTAGCGACAATGGATCATGCATTTGCAGACAAAGTCAGCGCAGAACGCTTTCTTGCAACAATCTATTCATATATGCCACGCATCGGCGACCCGCAGGCAGATCCTTCAATTTTGGCTAGTGATGAATTTGGCGTCGTTGAAGACCCTTGGGATATCGGTACTTTTCACTACAATGGTAATAGAATAAAGAAGGGAGAACAAAATACCAATAACCCATTAATGAATTATTGGGAAGGGGTAAATGATGGTCGTGGGTTATTCATTGCCTTACGGGATTGTAATATATTTCTTGAAAATATACATAACGTAGGTCCGGATCTTTCTGAAGAAGAACGTGCGTCTTGGATTGCTGAGGTTAAATTCTTTAAAGCTTTTTATCATTTCTATCTATTAAGAATGTACGGTCCCATTCCTTTGATAAAGGATAACTTACCAATTGGCAGCAGTATTGACGAAGTGAAAGTTTACAGGGAACCGTTTGAAGATGGAATTAAGTATGTTGTACAGTTATGTGAAGAAGCGATGCCCGATTTGCCTCTAAATATAACAAATATAGCATCTGAGATGGGACGCATAACACGCCCGATAGCAGCCATGCTAAAAGCCGAGGCTCTGACATTAGCGGCAAGTCCGATGTTTAACGGTAATCCCGATTTTAAAACCTTGATTGATAACAGAGGAATAAATTTGTGTAGCACAACTGAGGACCCATCTAAATGGGAACTGGCGGCTAAGGCTTGCAAAGAGGCGATTGAATTATGCGAAAGTGCAGGAATTGAGCTATATACATTTACAGATACCCGTTATCCCATGTCTGATACAACTAGGTTAACGATGTCTATCCGAGGCTGTGCAACCGAAAAATGGAATAAGGAATTGATCTGGGGTAATCCTACAAATACAAGTGGTTCATTGCAAGGGCGAACAATTCCATATCTTAAGACAGAGGATAAATTGGGGAGTGGGCCAAATCCGTCAATTTGTGCATCTTTTAAGATGTCCGAATTATATTACTCAAATAAAGGAGTTCCTATTGAAGAAGATGTAACATATGACTATCGTAATCGATATGAAACAGTTAAAATTGGCGCAGATCATAAATATTATATTCAGGAAGGTCAGACGGTCCCTCTTCTGAATACTTATAGAGAACCGAGGTTTTATGCCTCCTTAGGTTTTGATTGCAACTACTTATATGGAAATGGGCGAACCAAAGATGTGGGAATGGGATCAACAAGCGAAACTTCTTGGATTTTAAAGATGAAACAGGGAGAAATGAGTGGGAAAACAAGCGATATACGTTATTTCAGGTCAGGATATTTCACAAAAAAAACTTCGAATTTCGAATCTGCTGCGACTACCACAGGTGCCTTAGTCACAACAAGAAATACATTTCCGATAATGAGGTTGGCCGATTTATACTTGCTATATGCCGAAACATTAAATGAAAGTTTGAACGCCCCGAATGCTGAGGTCTATGAATATGTAGATAAGGTAAGAAGAAGGGCTGGCTTAGACGGGGTTGTTAACAGTTGGTTGAATTATTCTACTCTACCTCAGAAACCGAGTACAAAAGAAGGTATGAGGGAAATAATTCACCGGGAAAGAATGATCGAACTTTCATTTGAAGGGAAGAGATTTTGGGATTTACGCAGGTGGAAAAAAGCATATGTATATCATAATCAACCGGAACAAGGGTGGAATGTGGACAAGAGTACTGCAGAAGAGTACTATAAAGTAGTCGTAATTGAACAACCGGTATATACGACAAAATTATATTTGTGGCCGATCAGAGAAAGTGAATTACGTAAAAACATCAATCTTGTACAAAATCCATATTGGAACTAATAAATAAAGAATTATGAAATACTATATTTTATTTTTAATTGCATTATTATGTATCACTACTGGATGTAAGGAAGAATTCACCGGACAATTTCCCGTAGATAATACTGCACCTCAGAATGTAACAAATGTACATGTTGAAAACATCCCGGGAGGATCAATTTTAACCTATAATCTTCCGGAAGAAGATGATCTATTATGCATTACTGCGGTATACACTTCTCCTAACGGAAGTACAAGAAGACTATCCAGTTCGGCATATAACAATACAATAACATTAAAGGGATTTGGAATGGGGCGGAAAACAAAGGTTGCATTGTATGCCGTTGATAAAAGCCTAAATTATTCGGACCCATTGTATGTTGAAATTGAACCTTTAGATTCTCCTATTTATGATGTAATTAAAACTTTAAAATGCGTAGAGGCTTTTGGAGGAGTAAAGCTGTACTGGGAAAATCCATCTAAAGAAAATCTGGTCTTTGAAGCAATGATATTGGATGAAAATAAAGAATATAAACATGTCGAAACGGTTTATTCATCGGAAGCTACAGCTAATCGTTCGATTAGAGGCCTGGACTCCCAACCTACGAAATTCGCAATGTATTTCAGAGATACATACGATAATTACACTGATACGATTTATGCCGAGTTAACTCCTATTTTTGAAACGGAAATAGATAAAAAGAACTTTAAAGAGCTGAAGCTTTCCTCTAAGTTCCAATTACATAGTTATGGGGGAGGCAAGATGTCTGCGATGTGGGATAACATATATAATGTTGCGTCTAATTTATTTTATGTGAATGTTGCTGAAGAAGAAATATACTTTGCGTTTGATATGGGAGTTAGCGCTAAATTATCCCGCTTCCGTTTATGGGGAAGACGTGATTTCTTATTTTCACTTCACCATTTAAGGACATTTGAGGTTTGGGGAACTAATGACGCTTCCAAAACGACAGATCCGGATAATTGGGGAGGATGGACAAAGATTATGGACTGTGAATCAAAAAGACCGTCCGGAATTGAAACCGGAGGAAACCTGACTTCTGAAGACGAAGCCTATGCGTTAGCAGGAGAAGAATACGAAGTTCCGATCGAAGCGTCCAAATACCGTTATCTTAAATTCCTTGTTCATACGACTTGGGGTAATACCCGTGCAGCATTCATTAATGAAATAACTATATGGGGAAATCCTCAATAACTTAAAACATAATATATTATGATAAAAAGAATTGCATATTTAGTATCGATTGTTTTAATTTCTCTCTTATATGCATGTACCGGCATGAATGATCTTCATGAAGATTTTATGAAAGGCGGAGAAATAACTTATATAGGTAGATTAGATTCTACGAATATCTTCAGTGGGAAGGAGCGTGCAATCATCAGATGTTGGATATCCGATCCGCGTGTAAAAACATTGCATTTGTATTGGAATTATAAAGGAGATTCGTTAATCGTTTCTGTCCCTGCTGATAAACCGTTAGGTGCCTTAGATGTTTCATTAGGTGAAAATAGTCCTTTCCCCGAAGGTGACTATACCTTCCTAATTTACTCATATGATAATAGAGGACATCGTTCCATAGTCTATGAGACATTGGTAAATATTTATGGAGAAAAGTATGAGCAAACCTTAGTGAACCGTTCGATAAATAAAGTGGTAGCAAATAAAGAAACAAAGACCCTTTCCATTACATGGAGTGGAAGTAACAGTACATCTGAAGTAGGCGTTGAAATTTTCTATACTACTATAGACGGAAAACAAGTATCAACAGTTTGGAACGTTGCCGATTTATTAGAAACGACAATCATAGCAGCTGATTTAAGTAAAGAGATTTCATATCAATCTTTATACAAACCCAATTCTGAGGCTTTGGATGTTTTCAAAGCTCCTAGGACTGTAATAAAAATAGAATAAATAACTTATTAATGAAAAGAAGAAATTTTATAAAAAATATGGGAGCCTTAGGATTGGCATCTACAGTGCCAGGCCTTTCTGCGAATAACATGAGCCATGGATATGCTCTTCCAAAATCTACAATTAAGGTTGAAGACGGATGGGATGTAATTATTGTAGGTGGAGGCCCGAGCGGCTGTACTGCTGCAATATCTGCCGCAAGAGAAGGAGCAAAGACCTTACTTGTTGAAGCAATGGGGCAATTAGGAGGTATGGGAACGGCAGGTATGATACCTGCTTGGTGCCCTTTTTCAGATGGAGAAAAAATTATCTATAGAGGTTTGGCCGAAAAAATTTTTGTAGAGTCGAAAAAAGGTGTACCTCATGAAAGAAAAGATCGATTAGATTGGGTGAGTATAAATCCGGAACATCTAATGACCGTTTATGACTGCATGGTTACCCAGGCAGGAGCGAAAGTCCTTTTTTTCTCACGTTTAGCTTCTGTTGAAATGAAAACTAAGGATACAATAGACGCTTTGATTATTGCTAATAAATCGGGATTGACAGCCTTTAGGGCAAAAGTTTACATCGATGCGACCGGAGACGGAGATTTGGCTGCGTGGGCGGGCGCGACTTTTAAAAGAGGAGATGAGAACGGAGTGGTTCAAAGTTCTACCTTGTGTTTTTCTTTTGCTAATGTAGATACCTATAACTATATAAATGGGCCTACACTCCATGGAGGCAATGCAAATAGTCCGATACATTCGGCTGTAAAATCCGGTAAATATCCTTTGATTGATGCTCATTTTTGTAATAACTTGATTGGTTCGGATGTTGTCCAATTCAATGCGGGACATCTTGTCAATGTTGATAGTACGGATCCTTGGGCTGTATCAGAGGCAATGATTAAAGGTCGACAAATTGCCGGTCAATATCTTGATGCGATGAAAGATCTGCAACCTAAAACTTTTGGAGGAGCTTTTATTGTCAAAACCGGAAGCTTGTTAGGCGTTAGAGACAGTCGTCGAATTGAAGGCGATTATATTTTTACTGTTGATGATTGGTTACAAAGGAAAAGTTTTGATGATGAAATCGGGCGTAATTGTTATTATATTGATGTACACAAAGCCGGTCATAAATCTACGCATTATAAAAAAGGAGAATCCCATGGAATTCCATATAGATGCTTAACGCCAAAGGGATTGAAAAATGTGTTAACTGCAGGAAGATGTATCTCTACGGATGAAGAAGCTTTTGGAAGCTTGAGGGTTATGCCTCCTTGTTTAGTGACAGGCGAAGCTGCAGGTATGGCTGCTCAACATGCAATTGTTCAATCAAAGAATGATGTACATAAGATAGATATTCAATATTTGAGGAAGCGACTAAAAGAAGAAAATCAATATTTTTTATAATCATCCTTTGTGCAAATATGCTTGTGGCATTGTTTTGGACTTCAAATTTAGCAATCCTTGCTATTGAGATGAAGATCGCGAAGTATTCAAGATTTGCTATACGGAAAAAAGAAAGGGGCGCCTTAAAAAGCGCCCTTTCCTCTTTAAATTTTATTTTATAGTTCGGATTTCAACTTTTCGACCCAAGCATCGATCCGGCCTTCGGTCAGATCGCTTTCATTATCTGCATCCAATGGGAGGCCTACAAAGGCGCCGTCTACTACCGCTTCGGATTCATCGAACGTATAACCGTCTGTGGAAACGCCTGTCCCAATGAAGGTTGCTCCCGAATCTTTCAAAGCATCATAGATTTTACCTGTGGCGCCAAGGAAAGTGTCGCTGAAAGTCGAGGAGTCGCCTAATCCGAAAAGGGCAATCTTTTTTCCTTTCAGGTCGGTTTCCTTCAGGGTTTCCAGGAATGTTTCCCAATCATCCTGCAAGTCGCCCGAGCCGGTGGAGGAGCTTCCGAGTAATAATACGTCGTAGTCAGCCGGACTGGCCTTCAATTTATAGATGTCATGTATATCCTCTGAAGGAACACCTAATTTTTCTCCAATAAGTTTTGCCGCCTCCTCCGTATTTCCAGTGGAGGAGCCGTAGAAAATACCAATTTTTCCCATAATTTATTATTATAAAGATTCATTATTCTATTGTTCAAAAATAGTCATTTTGTTGGAATTGTTTAAACGGAACTGTAAAATACCTATTTATGGGGATATAGATTATCTTGATGAAATGAGATGGATCGCAAAAGAGAAAGAGTTTTATGCGTTAATCATCCTATATAAATTCATAACTATGAATATATTCAATCATAGTTATGAATGTGGTCATTCATAGTTATGACTGTGTTCATTCATAGTTGTCATTTTTTTAGTTGAAAGCGGATGGCTTTTGATACGCCCTGATAACTCCAAAATATATTTAGCGGACTATCGCTGTAAATCCTCCGGTATTTAGTTGATACTTAAGAAAAAAATATTAACTTTGCCGCACTTTTTGGGAGATAACAACATAAAGTCTAATTTATTAGTTAAAGAAAACAGAGTATTAACAATTTAAGGATGGAAAATTTAAAAAACATTGCTCCCGTCGATAATTTCGATTGGGACGCCTTTGAAAAAGGTGAGTCTTACAGCGATGTAAGCACAGAAGACTTGGTAAAGACTTATGACGAAACCCTGAATACCGTAAAGGATAAGGAAGTCGTTATAGGGACCGTTACTGCTATGAACAAACGGGAGGTAGTAGTAAATATCGGTTTTAAATCAGACGGTGTCGTGCCGATGTCTGAATTCCGTTACAATCCGGACCTGAAAGTTGGCGATCAGGTCGAGGTCTATATTGAAAGCCAGGAAGATAAAAAAGGACAATTAATCCTCTCCCATAAGAAAGCGCGTGCAACCCGTTCTTGGGATCGCGTAAACGAAGCGCTTGAAAAGGACGAAATTGTAAAAGGTTATATCAAATGCCGTACGAAGGGCGGTATGATCGTCGACGTGTTTGGAATCGAAGCATTCCTGCCGGGTTCCCAGATCGACGTCAAACCGATCCGCGATTACGATGTGTTTGTCGGCAAGACGATGGAATTCAAGATCGTGAAGATCAACCAGGAGTTCAAGAATGTCGTCGTTTCGCATAAGGCATTGATTGAAGCCGAATTGGAACAACAGAAGAAAGAAATCATCTCCAAACTGGAAAAAGGACAGGTTTTGGAAGGAACAGTCAAGAACATTACCTCTTACGGTGTCTTCATCGATTTGGGAGGTGTAGACGGTTTGATCCATATCACGGATCTTTCATGGGGACGTGTTTCACATCCGGACGAAATCGTTCATTTGGATGAAAAGGTGAATGTCGTTATCCTTGATTTTGACGATGAGAAGAAACGGATCGCCCTTGGCTTGAAACAATTGACTCCCCATCCTTGGGATGCTTTGGATCCGAACCTGAAAGTAGGTGACAAGGTGAAAGGCAAGGTCGTTGTGATGGCTGACTACGGTGCATTTATCGAAATTGCCCCGGGTGTAGAAGGTCTGATCCACGTATCGGAAATGAGTTGGACACAACATTTGCGCAGTGCACAGGACTTTATGAAGGTAGGCGATGAGGTGGAAGCCGTTATCCTTACCCTGGACCGTGACGAACGCAAAATGTCATTAGGTATCAAACAATTGAAACCGGATCCATGGGAAAATATCGAAGAGAGATTCCCTGTCGGTTCCAAGCATACGGCAAAAGTCCGCAACTTCACCAACTTCGGAGTCTTTGTTGAAATCGAAGAAGGCGTAGACGGTTTGATCCATATCTCCGACCTTTCCTGGACAAAGAAAATCAAACATCCGAGCGAATTTACCCAGATCGGTGCCGATATCGATGTACAGGTTCTGGAAATCGACAAGGAAAACCGTCGTTTGAGCTTAGGACACAAACAACTGGAAGAAAATCCCTGGGATGTATTCGAAACTATCTTTACCGTCGGATCGATTCACGAAGGAACGATCATCGAAATGATGGATAAGGGTGCTGTCATCTCTTTGCCCTATGGCGTAGAAGGCTTTGCTACTCCGAAACATTTGGTGAAAGAAGACGGATCACAAGCCCAAGTGGACGAAAAGTTGCAATTCAAAGTGATTGAATTCAACAAGGAAGCAAAACGGATCATTCTTTCCCATAGCCGTATCCACGAAGATGAGCAAAAGGAGGCCAAAGAGGCTGAAAAGAGAACTTCTAAACGGACAGTCAAGAAAGAAGAAACTTCCACCTCGGCTCTGACCACCGGCTCTGCCGAAAAGACGACCTTGGGTGATATCGAAGAGCTTGCCGCATTGAAAGAAAAATTAGACGGTAACAACAATTAATTAGTCTTTTATACTGAATCAGAAAGGCTGCCCCTTCACCGGAGCAGCCTTTTTTGTTTTATTTCTGCTGTTTTCGCTGATAATGCCTTCGAAGAAGATAATCCATACCCAATAAAACCAGGGTCAGTCCTCCGATGTAGATATAAAACGGGAGTAAGTCCGGGCGGGGCAGGGAGATTTCGACTCGGGGAATTTTTAGGTAGATAAAGCCGAGGGTTGCCAGCGTCAGCATGAAAACAGAGGCCAGGATGACTGCAATTAATCCCCAACGTTCCTTCCGTTTTTGCATACGCAGGGCTTCCCGCCGGATTTTCTCCATCATCACCTCCCGGAAGTCCGGCGGAAGGGGAGCTGCGGGTATTTGTTTGAATAACCGTTCCAGTGGATCTTGTTCTTTTCTTTTCATCCCTTATTCCTCCATCGCTTTCATCAATGCATATAATTTTTTACGGATCCGGTACATCTTCGTTTTCACATTCGATGCTGATAATCCGGTGATAGAAACAATCTCTTCGACTGATTTCTCTTTCATATAAAACAGGGTAATCAAGCCCCGCTCATCCGGCGGAAGTTGCTCCAATGCCTTGTTTAAATAGTCTAACTGTTCTTTTTCATCTACCTGCCCGAAAAAAGAGTCGGTTGATTCTTCCGGCACATTTTCCATTGCGGAATCATCGATTGCCAGCCACTCCGTTTTCTTTTTTCTCGTTGCCGAGACGGCTGTGTTGTATGTAATCTTATAAAGCCAGGTAGAGAAACTGCTTTCTCCTTTGAACGAAGAAAGCGAGCGGAACGCTTTCATGAATACATCTTGCGACAATTCTTCTGCATCCTCCCGGTTTTCCACTATCCTATAGACCAGTGAATACACTTGGCGGCTGTATTTATCGAGCAGACAGGCAAAACAGTCTGTCTCTCCCGCTTGTATCCTTTGTATGTAGTAACTGTCGGTATACAAATTCATCGCAATATATGGACGCAAGTCCATGTGATAAGTTACAGTTTCTAAACAAACATACGAATTTGAAGAGGAATAATCTTTTGCGGCGCTATCTTCTTTTCGAGGAATTAGATTATTTCTATGAAAACCCCTACCTTTGCCGGGAATTTTATTGAAAGGATTTAGAGCGAATCAGATATGGCAATCGAGCAACAACTTGCACAGGCAATAAAGAAGGCTATCGGGACTCTGTACGGGACCGAAGTGGCAGACGAACAAATATCATTACAGAAAACAAAGAAAGATTTTAAAGGGCACCTTACCTTGGTGGTCTTTCCCTTGCTGCGCATCTCCAGGAAATCCCCGGAACAGACGGCACAGGAAATCGGCGAATACCTGCAACGGGAAGAGCCTGCGGTAGAGGCCTTCAATGTGATTAAAGGCTTTCTTAATTTTACGATTGCCGGTAGTTGCTGGATCGAATTACTGAATGGGATCAATGCCCAACCGGATTATGGAAGGGTAGAGGTGACGGAACAATCTCCCTTGGTGATGGTCGAATATTCATCTCCCAACACCAATAAGCCGCTTCATTTAGGCCATATCCGGAATAATCTGTTGGGATACAGTTTGTCGGAAATCCTGAAAGCGAGCGGGAAAAAGGTAGTCAAAACGAATATAGTCAATGACCGGGGCATTCATATCTGCAAATCCATGCTGGCGTGGAAGAAGTGGGGCAATGGTGCGACGCCTGCCTCTACGGGTAAAAAGGGTGATCATCTAGTCGGTGATTTCTATGTCCTCTTCGACCGGTATTACAAAAAGGAACTGAAAGAATTGGAAGAAAAGGGTCTGACCAAGGAAGCTGCCGAAGCGCAATCCGTCCTGATGCAGGAAGCGCGGGAGATGCTTCGCCGTTGGGAAGCCGGAGACGAGGAGGTTGTTTCTTTATGGAAGGAGATGAACAGCTGGGTTTACGCTGGGTTCGATGAAACCTATAAGCGTCTGGGTGTGAATTTCGATCGCATTTATTATGAATCCCAGACTTATCTGGAGGGAAAGAAGGCCGTCTTGGAAGGCCTGAAGAAAGGCGTATTCTACCGTCGGGAAGACGGTTCCGTCTGGGCTGACTTGACAAAAGAGGGGCTGGACGAAAAATTATTACTCCGCAGTGACGGGACTTCCGTCTATATGACGCAGGATATCGGGACGGCAAAACTTCGTTTCGATGATTATCCGATCGATAAGATGATTTATGTCGTCGGAAACGAACAGAATTACCATTTCCAGGTGCTCTCCATTCTTCTGGATAAATTGGGCTTTTCATTCGGCAAGGGGCTCGTCCATTTCTCTTACGGGATGGTGGAATTACCGGAAGGAAAGATGAAAAGTCGTGAAGGTACAGTGGTCGATGCGGACGATCTGATGGATGAGATGGTGGCTACTGCACGGGAAATTTCAAGTGAACTGGGCAAGTTGGATGAGATGACGCCGGAAGAAGCCGACCGTACGGTGGAAATGATCGGATTGGGAGCGTTGAAGTACTTTATATTGAAGGTAGACGCCCGCAAGAATATGACATTCAATCCGAAAGAATCCATAGATTTCAACGGAAATACCGCCTCCTTTATCCAATATACCTATGCGCGGATCCGATCCGTCCTCCGTAAGGCAGAAGAGCAAGGTATCCGGGTTCCCGACGCTTTGCCGGCGAATACTCCCGTCTCGGAAAAGGAAGAAGGATTAATACAGCTTATTGCCGACTATGCAACGACAGTCAAGGAGGCGGGCGACGAATACAGCCCGGCCTATATTGCCAACTATATCTATGATTTGGTGAAGGAATTCAACCAATTCTATCATGACTATTCTATCCTTAAGGAAGAAAATGCCGCCGTCAAAGAATTGCGCTTGTCCTTGTCCGCCAACGTGGCCAAGGTCATCAAGTCCGGCATGGCATTGTTGGGCATCGCAGTACCCGAGAGGATGTAATGGAAATGCCTTTTACGATTTCTTTTTCGAGCGGGCCGAGGTTCTTTTCTTGGCCGGTTGGGAGGCTGCTTCCGAAATGATTTTTTTGCAGTCTTCCAAGGTCAACGATTCCGGTTGGGTTCCCTTGGGAATCCGGTAGTTCTTCCCTTCGGAAGCGATGTAGGGGCCATAGCGGCCGTTCAGGATCTCGATGACAGTATCCCCCTCAAATTTTTTGATGAAGCGTTGTTCCTCTTTCTTCCGCTTTTCCTTGATCAGATCGATCGCTTCTTCTGGTGTAATTTCCAACGGGCTAAGCGTTTTCGGTATGGAAATGAACTTTCCGGCGTGACGGATAAACGGACCGAAGCGCCCTACGCCGGCGACCATCTCAGTGTCTTCGAATTCACCCACTACGCGGGGTAGTTTGAATAATTTTAACGTTTCTTCCAATGTAATCGTTTCGATGGATTGGCCTTTCATCAGGGAGGCAAATTGCGGCTTTTTAGCTTCCTTATCCTCCGGATTCGCCTCTCCGAGCTGGGCAATCGGGCCATACCGGCCGATTTTGACAAAAACCGGTTCTCCGCTTATGGGATCCGTTCCCAGTAGGCGTTCGCCTACCCGCCGGTCGGATTTTAAGGCCGTTGTCTCTTCCACAATCGGATGGAATACCTTATAAAACTGATCGATCGCCTTTGTCCAGTCCTTCTTCCCTTCGGCGATGGCATCGAAGTCTTTTTCTACGCTGGCGGTGAAGTTGTAATCCATGACATCCGGGAAATATTCCATTAGGAAGTCATTGACCACCATTCCTATGTCCGTAGGGAATAATTTATTCCTTTCTGCGCCGACCTTCTCCTTTTTTATCGCTTCCTTGATCTTTCCACTCTGAAGGGTCAAGATTTCATAGCTGCGTTCCACTCCTTCCCGGTCTTCCCGTACGACATATTCCCTGTTTTGGATTGTCTGGATTGTCGGTGCATAAGTGGAAGGACGTCCGATGCCTAATTCTTCGAGCTGGCGTACCAGGCTGGCTTCCGTATAACGAGGTGGACGCTGGGTAAAGCGTTCCGTTGCCACCACTTCCTTAAGGCTCAGCTTTTCATTCAGCTTAACCGGTGGAAGCAGGCCGTTTTCCTGTTCATTCTCATTTTCGTCATCCTGGCTTTCCATATAGACATGCAGGAACCCGTCAAAGGTAACGACCTCGCCGACGGCGACAAATCTCTCTTTTGCATCGCCGAAACCGATGGAGATGGTGGTACGTTCCAGTTCGGCATCCGCCATCTGGCAGGCGATCGTACGTTTATAGATGAGGTCGTACAGTTTGACCTCCTGTGCATTCCCTTCTATTTTGGGCTGGCTCATATAAGTCGGCCGAATCGCTTCGTGCGCCTCTTGCGCTCCTTTGCTTTTCGTATGATACTGGCGGAATTTATAATAATTATCCCCGTAACTTTTCAGAATCTCCTCTTTGGTTGTTCCCAGCGCCAGATTACTCAGGTTGAATGAGTCGGTACGCATGTAAGTGATATATCCAGACTCGTATAGATGCTGGGCGACAATCATCGTTTGGGAAACAGAAAATCCCAGTTTACGAGCAGCCTCCTGTTGCAAGGTGGACGTTGTAAATGGGGGAGCCGGTGATTTTCGGATCGGTTTCTTTGTGATGTCATCGATCACAAAAGAGGCATTTTGGCATGATTCCAAAAAAGCCAACGCCTCTTTCTTGTCTTTCAGCCGGCGGTTGAGTTCTGCTTTCAGTAAGGTGGAACCATCCGGCAGGAGGAACTGTGCTATTACCCGGAAAGAAGGTTCGGAGACGAAGGCGTTGATTTCGCGTTCGCGTTCGACAATCAACCGGACTGCAACCGACTGTACGCGGCCGGCCGAGAGCGCCGGCTTAACCTTGCGCCATAGTATGGGAGAGAGCTCGAAGCCTACGATCCGGTCCAATACGCGGCGCGCCTGTTGAGCATTCACCAAGTTGATATCGATGTCGCGTGGATTCTCCAGTGCATCCAATATAGCCGTTTTGGTAATTTCGTGAAAAACGATCCGTTTGGTAGAGTCAGGCTTCAGTTTCAAAACCTCCGCCAAATGCCAGGCGATCGCTTCCCCCTCACGGTCCTCATCGGAAGCGAGCAAGACTTGTGATGAATCCTTGGCAGCCGTCTTTAATTCAGAAACGACTTTTTTCTTATCCGCCGGCACCTCATATTGGGGGGCATAGTTGTTTTTTAGATCTATACTGAAGTCTTTTGTTTTCAAGTCGCGGATATGTCCGTAACTTGACATCACATGATAGTCTTTGCCTAAAAACTTCTCAATGGTTTTTGCTTTGGCGGGTGATTCTACTATTACCAGGTTCTTTTGCATACGTACTCACTCTTTTTTTGAATCGAGTGCAAACTTACATAAATAATCTAAGGTATAACTTATTTCAAACTTTTTTCGTCAAATTCTTTCGCTTTCTATTCCGGTTTTTTAGCCTGTCCAAGCGCTTTTTTCCCAATTTCTGCCTATCTTTGAATGTAATAAAACGAGAAGATGGAAGAGATAAAACAATTGATTTACGACGGGCGGACCGGCGAAGCGATCAAGCGCCTGGACAGCCTGATCGCCGTTGATCCGAAAGCTGATGAAGCCTATTACCTGCGGGGGAATGCCTACCGGAAAGAAGGAGATTTCCCGCGGGCCCTAAACAACTATCTGATCGCCATGGATCTGAATCCGGACAGCCCGGCCCAGCATGCCCATGACATGCTTCTTCAAATCCTGAATTTTTCCGATCCCAACCGTTTCAACCACTAAAGGCGTCGGTAATAAGAGTGAGGTTTTTCGCAAATCGGTATGCAAGGCCCGGATTATTTCCTTCTGCATCGCACCGTAGGCGATAACCGTTGAACAGGTGGGCGGATATGGCTTTATTGTTAAAGAAACGCTCCCTCATATGGATATCCGCATGAGGGAGTGTTTCTTTCTGAGTACCTTTTGGATACTCCTATTATAGAGATCGTTTTCAGAAATTCACATTGAAACCGACCATGGCGTTCAGGCCCTGGGAGGGGTAACCGTAATTTAGGTCGTATTTCTGGAAAAGAAGGTTGTTTATCTTGGCATAGACGCCGAAGGTGTCGTTGAACTTCCATGTTCCCGTGACGTTCACATCGTGAATATTGTCCAGTTTCTCATTTTGTGGAGTCGTATAGGGAATGCTACCAAATAACTGATTGGGAGCAAGCAACGCATAACGTCCGGTACCGAGGTAGTAATCTAAATTGAATGTCAACGGTTCGATAGGAGTTAGTTGAATTCCTGTCGATAGTTCGAAATCAGGACGTCCGTAGGCTTTTAAATCGGTAAACTCCGTCAGCTCAAGAAAAGCAGAAGACAATGGGTTCGGATTGTAGCTATAGGTCCCTTCTACATTCCATTTGGTATAAGTCCCTTTCAGAGAAAACTCGATCATTTGAGAATAGTTATATTTAAAAGAAGCGCCGACTTTCAGTGCGTTGGCATCCCATTGCTGCACGGAAGCAACATTACCGAAGTTAATCAGCACTGGGATAAAAAAGGCATCGTTGTCCGTTGCTTTATATCCAGCGAACACATCAAACCAGAAGCCGGAACCAACATTACTGCAGAATCCGACCAAGCCGTCAATCCACGTACGGGAAGGGGTTGCTACCGTAAACGGGTCGGCATATCGGTTGATCCGCGACAATTCATAAGGAGTATTTGAGTTAATTTTTCCGTCTGCTTTCAGGTAGAACACCGTTTGATCCGTCGCTTTCACATCCAGAGCAATGTTGGGGGAGAAGAATATCTTATCATTATCTCCGGTGATGAACATGGCGTTGGCACCCAGTTTTAGATTCCAGATATCGCCTTCCAGGCGGTAATAAGGCGATAGCGTTCCTTCCAAATGATTCTCACCTAATTTATAACTGTTATTTAATAAGGGATCCTTCGGATCACTAAAATTGAAGTAGTCGAATTTAGCCAGAATCCCGACTTGCTGATTGCCACCGAAAAGGGCATTCAGTCCCAGGTTCGTCGTGATTTTATTTTCTCCCACACCATCGTATTCGGTTGAATAGCCGTATTTCTGCGAGAAATTGGCATAATCCACGCCGATTAAATACCCTAATGCAGCTCCTTCGTTCGATTGAACGCCCAGATTCACCCCGATGGTCTGATTCACCTGATTTGTTTCACGGTCGTATTGAGGAAGAACATCTTGGGTGAAAAGGAATGTATAGGGGTATCCGAAATAATTAAAGGCGGAATAACCATAGTTCACTCCCAAACTTAAAGTCGCTTGCTCAAATTTATGATTGAAATTAATTCCTCCCAAATTATCATTGATCTTTTGTTTGATCTTTTCATCGCTCTGGATATACTCTACCTTTCCATTAGTGGAACGGTGTGAGAAAAAGATATTAAGTTTGTCAATGTCGCTGCTCAGGATATGATAGCCGAAATCGCCGTTAATATTCAGATAATTCCCCGCTCCTAAATTGAGGTATCCCCGGCGTTTGTTCGATTCGATCCGGGTCATGATGCTTCCGGATGGGAGCAGTTGGAATTCCTTAGGAGGCTCGGCCGGAAGGGTATAAGTGGAATAATCGATTGTCCGTTTGGTGACGACCGGCTCGTGGATGACCGGTAAGGTATTCACTTTGTTCGCATCCTGGACAGTCGGGTTGTACTCCCGTTCCAGCGTCATCTCCCGGCTGACAGATTCGTCTTTACCCTTTTCTTTTCCCCGGTTATCCTGTGCCTGCAGGGAAGAATAACCTCCAAACAATGCAATCAGGCACAACAGTTGTATTTTATGATTCGTTTTCATTTCCTTATTTCTTAAGTTTAGCCAATCTCTCTTCAATCATTCCGGCAATATCATCGCTTCCCTTGTAGTTCTTTTGCAAGCTGGTCAGGTATTGGCGGGCCTGGAAATCGTCCCCTTTGGTGATGTATACATCCGCCAAGAGAATAAACCCTCTGGCCAGCCAGTAGGCGTGAGGCGTTCCGTTTTCGATGAAGTTCATCAGTTCCTTTTCGGCCTTATCCAGTTCCTTACCGTCGAAATACACCTTTGCCAGCAAGTATTTCGACTCCGCCCCTTGGACGGTACGGGTATCTTTCGCCAGTTCCTTCAGGTCGGCCAGCGCTTTGCTTTCTTCTTTTAGGCCTATATATGCCTTTGCCCGGATGTAGCGCGCCTCTGTTTGTACTTCGGGAGAGAGTTTCGTTTCCTTGAGCAACTCATTGGCGGCGGTAAGGGCATCATTCTGCCGCCCTAAGAACTGGGCGCACCGCATGGCTCCCAGTTTGGCCGCTTCCCGGTTTTCCTTGCCTTCGGCAATGGATTGCAAACGTTTGAAACTTTCGAGCGCCGCCTCGTATTCTTTGGTTAGGTATTCGATCTCCGCCTTGCGCGCCAGGGCGTTCTCACGATATTTGGTATTCCCACTTTCCAGTACGCTGGTAAAGTATTTTTTCGCTTCCGCGTATTCCTTATGGGCAAAAGCAACGCTTCCCAGGTAGAAATTGGCATCCGAAACAAAAGCGCCTTTTGGGAAGGATTGAAGGTAGTTGACGAGGCTCTTGCGGGCCGCTTCGGTTTCCCCGCGCGTGAATAATCTTTCCGCAGCCAGATACGTAAGTGAATCCTGCTCGTTCACTTCGAATTGCTCGCTTCCTCCCAACGAATTGACATAGGAGGCATAGGAGCCTACATCGTTCAGGTCGACATAAACCGATTTCATATCCTGTATTGCCGTCTTGGCTTCTTCGCTGTTCGGATAATTTTTAATGACCTCCTTATAGGCTGCGATAGATTTCTGAGGCTGGTTGCTGTTATAATAAAGGAGTCCCAATTCCAATCCGGCCTGACGGGCCAGGGAGCTTTGCGGGAACTGCCGGATCAGCGCATCGAAAGCAGTTGCGGCGGCGTTGTAATTTTCCAGCAATACATAGGATCGCCCTTTTTCAAATAAGGCGTCGTCCACATATTGCGATTCGGGAAATTCACGTACCAGTTGGTCCATCGTGCTGATCTTGCCGCGGTAATCTTTCTGCAATCCCATGAGGAAACCCTTCTGGAATATGGCGTAATCTCCGGATTCCGGCAGGAGATTCGCTGCACGGGAATAATTCTCTTCCGCTGCAGCGAACTGGCGGTTATAGAACAGGCAGTCTCCGATCCGGTTATAGGCATCGGCCAGCGTGGCCGCCTTATTGTCCTTCTCCAAAGGGAGGTATTCGCGGAAAGAGGCAAGCGCCTCGTTGTATTGTTTCTCCTTGAAATAGCAATACCCCAGATTGTAGCGGGCTAGTGCATACATGTCGGTATTCCGTTGGGTAGTGGAGGAAAGGTAAGAGCGGTAATCGCTGGCCGCGCGTTCGAAATTACCGGAACGGTAATACGATTCTCCCCGCCAGAAATAGGCTTCGCTGCGCGCCTTGGCGTCATAGCTGCCCAAGGCAATGGCCTGACCGAAATAGTCGATAGCTTCCTCCATACGTGTGTTGGTGAAGTATTGGGTACCCAATTGGAAGAGGATGTTTTGTTTGGCTTCCAGAATCTTGGTACTCGGACGCCTGATCTTGTTGATCGAGTTCAGGGCGGCAGTATAATTCTTGGTCGTTAGATAGACTTCCACGAGGTAGTCGTTGACTTTGTCGGCATACTTCGAGTTCGGGAAGTCATTCAGGAAATCTTCGAAGATGGTCACCGACTCACCGAATCCGGTGAAGGAAGTTTCGTGGATGGTCAGCGCGTAGTTGTACATCGCCACTTCCTGTACTTGCTTATCGAAAGTCGAGGTGGCAGCCAGTTCGAATGCCATGCGGGCGTTGTTTTTTTCGTTTAGTTTCAGGTAGCTTTGTCCCAGGTAGAGATATGCATTCTGTGTAAGCGCATCGTTTTCGGCAACCGTTTGTTTCAGGGCGTTGACCGCACTGTTATAATTGCCCTTATTAAAATAGCAGACACCTAAGATATAGAGGTCGCCGCGTAACGGCTTTTCGGTTGAAGAAACGTATTTGCTCAGCAGGCGGATCGCTTCTTCCTGGTCTCCGTTCTGATAGTAGGAATGGCCGATGAGGCGATACAGTTCCGTGTTGTTTTTACTGTCCGGATAAGCCGAGAGCAAAGATTCCCCGGAGGAAATGACTTTGTCATATTGATTGCGGATGAAATAAATCTGGGTGATATAATAGAGGGACTGCTCCTTGAATTCAGGATGATCCTTCAGGCGGGAAAACTCCGTGAGCGCCTGGTCGTATCTTCCTTCTGCATAGTCGATGTAGGCAAGATAATAAGTGGAGGCGTCGCGATAAGTCGTCCCGATCTCCCGAATACGGGCGAAGTATCCCCTCGCCTCATCTCTTTCCCCGGTTTGCAGCAAGGCATAGCCCAGACGGAAAGAGTAGGCCTCTTGAGTGCTTAACGATAGCAGGTCGATGTTCGCTTCCTTGAACCAGAAGACAGCCTTTTCATACTCACCCCGGCTGAAATGTGTACAGCCGATCAGGTAATTTACTTCATCCCGGTGGGGGGTATCCGGATAGGTATCCAGAAAATTCTTAAGTAAATCCGGCGTATCCTCCCGCCCTTGTTCAAAAGCGGCATACACCAACATATAATCGGATTCCTGAATCAATTCAAGATCGGTCGATTGTTTTTTATACGCTTCCAACTTATCCGTGCATCCCGGATAGTTTTTCAAGCTGAACAATTCTTTTCCTTCCCGGAACAATCGGTCTTCGGCGTTAAACTGATACGATCGTTGTCCGATTGCGAAATGGCTTCCCAGCACCAGACATAACGGAATTAGTATTCTTTTCATTACTTCATTCTTATTATATTATAGACCAAGCCTATTAGGTTAAACGCAAAGATAAGACTTCGCAGGCAAACAGTCAGCCTCTTTTTGGTTATTTTAATGAATTGGAAACGCTTTCTTTGTATTTTGCAACCGCTTTGCGTACGGATTCGAGTCCGAAAGCTGCCGGAGAAAGTGCTTCGGGGCGCAAGATAAAGAGTTCAGCTGCATCGTCTGCCGCCTTCGCACCAGCAAAATCGGCAACATAACATTCGTAAAACAAGTCCATCGTATGGACATTAAATCCGGAATAAAGGTAAATGTTGGGGAGTGAAAAAAGGTAGCGACAGCGTTCCAAGCGGAGGCCTGTTTCTTCCCGGACTTCCCGGAAGGCGGCTTCTTCGGCTGTTTCGTAACAATCGGTGAAGCCTCCGGGCAGGTCCAGCGTACCTTTGACCGGTTCCTTTCCCCGGCGTACGAGCAGTAATTCCCCCTCTTTATTCCTAATAAAACAGGCTACGGCAGCAGATGGGTTAAAATAATAGACAAAGCCGCAATTCGTACATCGCTTCGATTTTGTATTATTCTCTACAAAGGTTCTGTGTCCGCAGACCGGACAATAGATAAATTGTGAAAGGGGATGAGCCATGATCTTCTTTTTTAATAAAAAAGGGGAGCCCGCAGGCGCCCCTTTCACACGCATAAAGCGCCGTTATAGTTAATTAGTAAATGATGTTATATTTCTACTGCTTCCTTGATTTCCCATCCTAAGGCGCTGGCTCCTAATACGGCGGCATCGCTTTCTTTCAATTGGGAGAAAAGGAGTTTTGTTTTTCCCTGGAAGACTTTCAGCATGTTTTTTTCCATTGCTTCCTTGATCGGCTTCATCAGAAGATCGCCTGATTTGGCCAATCCGCCGAATAGGATAATTGCTTCCGGGCTGGAGAATGCCACGAAATCGGCAAAAGCTTCCCCTAAGATTTTCCCGGTAATATTAAAGATCTCCAAAGAGAGTTGGTCGCCTTTTTGCGCCGCGTCAAATACATCTTTCGAGGTGATTTCATCCGGATTCAACGAACGGAGCAGGCTTTCATCCGTCCGGTTAATCAATAACTCTCGGGCGGTACGGGCTACACCCGTTGCCGAAGCATACGTCTCGAGGCAACCGTAACGGCCACATCCGCAAAGGCGTCCATGTTCGCGGCGCACGATTACGTGGCCAAGTTCTCCGGCAAATCCGTCATGGCCGTAGACCAGGTTTCCCCCGATTACGATTCCGCTGCCGACGCCGGTTCCCAATGTGATCACGATAAAATCCTTCATTCCGCGGGCGACTCCATAAGTCATTTCTCCGATTGCCGCCGCATTGGCATCGTTGGTCAATGCAACCGGAATGCCTACCTTCTCACTGATGAGTTCCGCAAGGGGTATGGTACCTTTCCAGGGTAGATTCGGCGCAAATTCAATGCAACCGCTGAAATAATTCCCATTGGGGGCTCCTACGCCGATACCTTTGATTTTGTCCTTACCGCCGGCTTGAGCAATCACGCCCTGCAATCCTTCTGCAAGCGCAGCAACATAATCATTGATCTCTTCATATTTCCCGGTCTTGATTGAACCGCTGTACAAGATTGTCCCTCTTGCATCTACTACTCCGAAAACCGTATTCGTACCGCCTATATCGATACCCAACACATAAGGCTTTTCCATGTTTTTCTATATTTTTTTAGGTTTAAATGAATTTTATTCTTTGATTCGCAAATATAGGATGTTTAAATAAATTCATCGCAGAATACGTACTAAAAAATAGTAATAAATCCGCGTAGGGCTTACTTTCCGACTTATATTATTGGATTATTGAAGGGTTTGAGTAAGATTTTTTCGGATTTTATTCCGAAAAAAGGTAATATTCCGGGAGTGTAATCTCGAAACAAACTTCCAACCGGTTGCATTTGGCCCGGATATTCTCCTTTGGACCGGCATCTTTTAGAATAAAGAAGGCATTGTATGGGAGTACGGATGAAAATCAATACTTTTGTATAGGCTTTGAAGTAGCCAAGTCGACTTTTATGGACAAAATGGAAATAAACCGGCAATCCGGATATGCAATGCTGGATTGCCTGATCGAGAATAATTTTCCTTTCGCTCTTTACCGTTTGCCAGGCGAAGAGGAACCGAATCTGGTCATGCAGGAGACGGAGGAGACCTGTCTCCGGCTCAATAACCTTACGGAACTGGACGGACGGACGGGCTTTGTGGTAGCTCCGTTTTTAGTAAGGGTACAGACTCCGGTGATCTTGATCCGCCCGGAAATAGTGTTGAGAGGTGAAACAGCTATCTTCGATCATTTACGGAACAAGAAATGGACGATTCCGTCCCGCATCTCCCCGCTAGCAGGAAGAGACGAAACCTTTTCCGGGCTGTTCGCTTCTTATGCAGAGACGTATCGCCGCTTCCAGGTCGGACTTGAAGAGGAACATTTGAAGAAACTCGTCCTCTCGCGCATTGTCACGGAAGGACGGACGGCGGATTTTTCCGCAGGAAGGACATTTGAACGGGCGAAACGCCGTTATCCCGATCATTTCGTATATCTCTGCCATACGCCGGAGACGGGCACGTGGCTGGGCTGTTCGCCGGAATTGCTCTTCTCGGGGAAAAGGCGGCACGGGCATACGGTCGCTTTGGCGGGGACGTTGCTTGCCGACGGAAAATCCCGTTGGGACCGGAAGAATCTGGACGAGCAACAAATCGTTACGGATTATATAAAGGAACAGTTAGAAAAGGCGGGTTACCCTTACCAAGCTTATGGGCCGTTTTCCGTCCGTTCGGGGAATCTGTTGCATCTCAAGACGGAATTTTCCTTTCCTCTTTCCGATGCGGCCTCGGTCGGACAACTGTTGCAGGCCCTGCATCCGACACCGGCCGTCTGCGGATTGCCGAAAGAAGAGGCACAGGCTTTTATCCTTGAAAATGAAAAAATAGACCGCCGTTATTATTCGGGATTCCTGGGGGGGATCAACCTGGGAGACCGGACGGATCTGTATGTTAATTTGCGTTGTGCGGAGATCAATACCCATTCGCTTCGTATTTATGCCGGCGGAGGCATTCTTCCTTCGTCACATCTGCAGTCGGAATGGGAAGAGACCGAAAATAAGTTGCAAACCATTCGTTCCCTTCTCCGTACGGAGGGAGGGTTCGAATCAATAGAGAAATAGATGTACCCGGTAAAGAAAAATGTACAGACGGTGGTAGCGATGCTGAAAGCTTACGGGATCAGGGAAGTCGTCATTTCCCCCGGATCGCGGAATGCCCCTTTGGCGCAATGCTTTTCGCAAGATCCTTTTTTTCATTGCCAAGTGATTGTGGACGAAAGGGCGGCTGCTTTCCATGCACTGGGGATCGCACAATGCCGGAGGAAGCCGGTCGTTGCCTGCTGCACCTCCGGGACAGCGCCGCTGAACTATGCACCGGCAGTAGCCGAAGCTTGTTACCAACAACTACCTTTGGTCATCCTTTCGGCTGACCGGGCTCCGGAGTGGATCGGGCAAATGGACGGACAGACCTTGCCGCAAACAGGCTGTTTCGGCCTGTTAGTGAAGCGCTCGGTGCAGTTGCCGGAAATAAATAACGAATCGGAAACCTGGTGGGCCGAACGTCTATGCAACGAGGCGCTGATCGCCTGTACCCGGGAGGCGCCCGGGCCAGTCCATCTGAACATTCCGATCTCGGAGCCGTTATTCGACTATTCCGCAAGCGAATTACCCGTCGTCAAACGGATCCAAGCCGCGACGGTGGAGAAGCAAGTCGCCATCCAACCTTTTGCTGACCGCTGGAAAGCCGCACGCCGTAGATTGATCGTCATAGGGCAGCTGCCTCCTTCCGCCCTTCCGGTTGCGACATTGGAGGCGCTTATACAACGGAACGATTGTGTTGTTCTGACTGAACATTTATCCAATTGCCTGTCCCCTTTGTTCGTATCCAATTTCGACGCTCTCCTTTACACTTTCCCCGGGGAAGGACGCTTTGCTCCGGATCTGGTGGTTTCCCTTGGGGGGCATATCGTATCGAAGCGGCTTAAACAATGGTTGCGGAAGCTCAGGCCGGAGCATTGGCTGCTAACTCCTTCGGGTGAAGTGGTCGATACTTTCCAATCGCTTACCGACCTTATCGAAATGGATCCGTCCCGCTTTCTGGAGCAACTGACGGAAGCAATACCACGGGAAATCGATAAGCCTTTCCTTCGGGAGTGGAAACAGGCCTCCTTCCAACTTCCCGAGCCTTCGGAAGCGCTGCCTTTCTCCGACTTGACCGTGACAGGCGCTTTCATGAGGCGCTTGCCCAAAGGGGCTAACTTGCATCTGGCAAACAGTTCGCCGGTACGCAATGCACAGTTGTTCGCGTTGGACGCTTCCGTCCGCGTGTACGTCAACCGCGGGACGAACGGGATCGAAAGTCCGCTGCCGACGGCGGTCGGCTTTGCTTCCGTTACGGACGAGCCGGTCTATCTGCTGATTGGCGATTTGAGTTTCTTTTACGGACTGAACGCACTCTGGGACAGCCGGCCGGTCTCCAACTTGCGGATTCTCCTGATCAATAACGGGGGAGGAGGCATTTTCCATATGATACCCGGACTGAACAAATCGGCTTCCCTGGAACACTACGTAGCGGCCGGCCATGCCGCCGGAGCGCAGAAATGGGCGGAAGCGGCCGGAATGATTTACCGCGAGGCGACAAACAATGCCTCTTTGGAGGAGGCTTTCGAAGACTTCTTCTCGGAAAACCTCCCGGCTTCCATCCTTCTGGAAGCACATACGGACATGACTTTAAGCAAACAGATCATACAAACCTATTATCATCAACTAAAAAATAAATAAGATGGCAACACAAAGAGAATGGACGCCCCTGAAGGAATATGAAGATATCCTCTTCGACTTCTACGAAGGGATTGCCCGTATTACAATTAATCGTCCGCGTTATCGCAATGCATTTACGCCGACTACTACGATGGAGATGGCGGACGCCCTCCGGCTCTGCCATGAAAACCAGGATATTTATGTGATCATCCTGACCGGAGCCGGTGATAAGGCCTTCTGCTCCGGCGGAGACCAGCATGTCAAGGGGAAAGGCGGTTATATAGGGAAAGACGGAGTGCCCCGCCTGCAAGTATTGGAAGTGCAGAAACTGATCCGCTCCATGCCGAAACCGGTCATCGCAATGGTCAATGGTTATGCGATCGGCGGCGGTCATGTGCTTCATGTCGTGTGCGACCTTTCCATTGCATCGGAGAATGCGATCTTCGGACAAACCGGTCCCCGGGTAGGTAGCTTTGATGCCGGGTTCGGTTCTTCCTACCTGGCTCGTATC
>NZ_LT799418.1:880398-1239869 GCF_900162725.1 Parabacteroides sp. Marseille-P3160
CTTCCGTTACGGACGAGCCGGTCTATCTGCTGATTGGCGATTTGAGTTTCTTTTACGGACTGAACGCACTCTGGGACAGCCGGCCGGTCTCCAACTTGCGGATTCTCCTGATCAATAACGGGGGAGGAGGCATTTTCCATATGATACCCGGACTGAACAAATCGGCTTCCCTGGAACACTACGTAGCGGCCGGCCATGCCGCCGGAGCGCAGAAATGGGCGGAAGCGGCCGGAATGATTTACCGCGAGGCGACAAACAATGCCTCTTTGGAGGAGGCTTTCGAAGACTTCTTCTCGGAAAACCTCCCGGCTTCCATCCTTCTGGAAGCACATACGGACATGACTTTAAGCAAACAGATCATACAAACCTATTATCATCAACTAAAAAATAAATAAGATGGCAACACAAAGAGAATGGACGCCCCTGAAGGAATATGAAGATATCCTCTTCGACTTCTACGAAGGGATTGCCCGTATTACAATTAATCGTCCGCGTTATCGCAATGCATTTACGCCGACTACTACGATGGAGATGGCGGACGCCCTCCGGCTCTGCCATGAAAACCAGGATATTTATGTGATCATCCTGACCGGAGCCGGTGATAAGGCCTTCTGCTCCGGCGGAGACCAGCATGTCAAGGGGAAAGGCGGTTATATAGGGAAAGACGGAGTGCCCCGCCTGCAAGTATTGGAAGTGCAGAAACTGATCCGCTCCATGCCGAAACCGGTCATCGCAATGGTCAATGGTTATGCGATCGGCGGCGGTCATGTGCTTCATGTCGTGTGCGACCTTTCCATTGCATCGGAGAATGCGATCTTCGGACAAACCGGTCCCCGGGTAGGTAGCTTTGATGCCGGGTTCGGTTCTTCCTACCTGGCTCGTATCGTCGGGCAGAAGAAAGCCCGGGAGATCTGGTTCCTCTGCCGGCAGTATTCTGCCCGGGAAGCATTGGAGATGGGACTGGTGAATGCTGTCGTTCCTTTCGACCGACTGGAAGATGAAACTGTCCAATGGGCCAAGGAGATGATGCAACACAGCCCGATGGCGATGCGTATGATTAAAATGGGGCTGAATGCCGAACTGGACGGCCAGGCCGGAATTCAGGAACTGGCCGGTAATGCCACTCTGCTCTACTACCTGACCGAGGAGGCTCAGGAAGGGAAAAACGCTTTTCTGGAAAAGCGGAAGCCTGACTTCAAGCAATTCCCCAAATTCCCTTAATCGATTCGAAATGGCTCTTAAGACAAAAATTATTTCTTATACGCTTCATTTCAAACAGCCTGCCGGTACGTCGCGCGGTGTTTATTCCGAGCATCCCGTCTGGTATGTGGTCCTTTACGACTCTATCCGCACGAAGCACTGGGGCATTGGAGAATGCGCTCCCCTGGCTGATCTCAGTTGCGACGACTTGCCGGATTACGAACAGAAGCTCCGCCAGTTTTGCGTACAGTTGGAAGCCGGATTACTGGACAGGGAATCGCTGCACCCTTATCCTTCCATGTTGTTCGGTATCGAGACGGCCCTCCGACATTATCAACGGGAAAGTTTTACGCTCTGGGAAACACCCTTTTCGAAGGGAGAGGCCGGCATTCCGATCAACGGCTTGGTTTGGATGGGGACGCCGGTACAGATGCTGAAGCAGGCGGAAGACAAGATCAGGCGAGGTTTCCGTTGCATAAAGTTGAAAATCGGCGCCCTCTGTTTTGAGGAGGAATTTCAGCTTCTCCGGCAGATCCGGGATCGTTACCCTTCGGACAAGATCACGCTGCGGGTGGATGCCAACGGAGGGTTTACTACGGAGGATGCGTTGGAAAAATTAAACCGGCTGGCGGAGCTGGACATTCATTCCATCGAACAACCGATTCCAGCCGGGCATTGGGAGGAGATGGCCCGTTTATGCCGGGAAACGCCTTTGCCGATTGCGCTGGACGAGGAGCTGATCGGCATTCACGATCCTCTGAAAAAAGCCGAATTACTGGATGTGATTCGCCCGCAGTATCTTATCTTGAAGCCGACCTTGCACGGAGGAATCTCCGGGTCGAACGAATGGATCCGTTTGGCAAACGAAAGGCTGACCGGATGGTGGATCACTTCGGCGTTGGAATCCAATATAGGACTGAACGCCATCGCCCAATGGTGCGCCACATTGGATCCGTTGATGCCTCAAGGCCTGGGTACCGGCGGCTTATATACCGATAATCCTGAGATGCCGCTTGAGGTCGAGGGCGACAACCTTTGGTTCCGTCCGGAAAAGCCGGTGTTTTCACTTGAATCCCTGAAGTAGCCATGCCTGTTTTGCCACGCGACGAACCATGCATCCGGGTCGAAGGGGTCACTTATACCGCCGCTGATTTCACCGGGGGAGAGATGCCTGACTTTGCCTCCCGCTCCCCATATCACCGGGAGTTGGGGGAGTTCCTGCAGGATTGGTTTTCCGCCTCTCCTTTTCTCTCCGTGCAAACCTCCGGCTCGACCGGTGCGCCGAAAGTCCTGCAGGTGGAGAAAGAACGGATGAGGCAGAGCGCCCGGATGACATGCGCCTTTCTCAGGCTTCGACCGAAGGACAGCGCCTTGTTGTGTATGCCTCTTCGTTATATTGCTGCCAAAATGATGGTCGTGCGTGCGTTGGTCGCCGGGCTCGATCTCTATCCGGTGGTGCCTTCCGGCCACCCGCTCCGATCCATTTCTCGGCCATTCCATTTGGCCGCCCTGGTTCCTTTGCAGGTCTTCAACAGCCTGCAGAATGAACCGGAACGAAAGCGGTTGTCGGCTATCCATGTGCTATTGATCGGCGGCGGCGTGATCGATCCGCAGGTAGAGGTTGGGCTCCGGTCATTTCCGAATGCGGTCTATTCCACCTATGGAATGACCGAAACGCTTTCCCATATTGCGCTCCGACGGGTAAACGGGACGGAGGCGTCGCCTTACTATACCCCTTTTGATTCTGTAATGCTGTCGCTTTCGGAGGAAGGAACGCTCTGTATAGAGGCGCCATTGGTACATCAGGGACGGCTGGTGACCCATGACATTGCCGAACTGTTGCCGGACGGACGTTTCCGTATTCTCGGACGAAAGGACAATGTCATTAACAGCGGGGGTATAAAAATTCAGATAGAAGAGATGGAACGGCTATTGGCTCCGCTCCTTCCGCCTCCCTTTGCGGTGACCTCTTTGCCAGACGTCCGGTTCGGAGAGATTGTGGTGCTTGTGACGGAGCGTCCTGTCGCCGACCGCCTTGCTTTGGAGCAGGCGCTTCCCCCTTACCATATTCCCCGGAAATATGTCCGGGTAGAAAAAATTCCCTTGACAGAAACGGGTAAAATCAGCCGTTCGCAACTGAAAGAATTGGTTCTCAGGTTATCTGCTTCCGATTAAATCATTTATCCCTTTGTTCGACGGTGTGTCCTCACTGCGTCGTGTTGGAAGCAAAGCTCCCGCTTTGCCAATCCTTAAAAAGGATAATCATTGCGAGGCGGGAGCCTCGCTTTTATCACCGACGGAAGCTGGAGCTTCCGCCGAACATAACAGGAGTTTGCCCTGGTGGCGACAAAGAAAGGATGCAGTGGTAACTATGGGTAAATTGGGTGGCGACTTTGTAAATAGTTAATCTTCCCGTTCGGACGGTATGGCGGATGGAAGAATTAATTTGACGCAAGAGGTAAAGCAAATCTGTTTTTTTTATTGCACTTTTATCATTATGTCGTACTTTCGCAACATGATAACAATGAAACAATGGTCATCGAAGGTTTAACTCAGCTTTACCAGTCTTTTACAGGATCCTCTGTAACGAATATCACGGAACTTCCTTCTTCCGGGTCGAACCGGCGTTATTTTCGTATCCGGGGAGAGGGGCAGACGCTGATTGGCGTCAGTGGTACTTCGAAAGAGGAAAATCACGCTTTCCTTTATATGGCAAGGCATTTTAAGGAAAAAGGATTACCGGTACCTGAGGTCTATTGCAGTTCGGAAGACGAATCGTTCTATCTGCAGGAAGATCTGGGTGATATGCTGCTCTTCCAGGCAATAGAAAAGGGCCGCACCAGTTGCGTCTACAGTTCGGAAGAGCGGGAACTGTTGAGGAAGACCGTCGCCTTATTGCCGGCATTCCAATATAAGGGAGCCGAAGGATTCGACTTTTCGCAATGCTATCCGCAGCCGGAATTCAACCGCCGTTCCGTTCTTTGGGATCTGAATTACTTCAAATATTGCTTTCTGAAAGCGACCGGCATGGATTTTCAGGAAAACCGGCTGGAAGACGACTTCCAGAAGATGAGCGACGTCCTGCTTCAAAATACGTCGAACACCTTTCTCTACCGTGATTTTCAGTCGAGGAATGTGATGGTAAAGGAGGGGGCACCCTATTTTATCGACTTCCAGGGCGGGCGCAAGGGGCCGGTCTATTACGATGTAGCCTCTTTCCTCTGGCAGGCCAAAGCTAAATATCCCCACGAACTGCGGCAAGAGTTGTTGCAGGATTATTTGCAGTCCTTACGGAACTATACGGAGGTGGACGAAGGGCATTTCTTCAGCCAATTGAAGCATTTCATTCTCTTCCGTACGTTACAAGTGTTGGGAGCCTACGGTTTCCGCGGCTATTTTGAAAAGAAACCACATTTCATCCAGAGTGTTCCCTTTGCCTTGAACAATCTCCGCGAACTGCTTCAGGAAGATTATCCGGAATATCCGTATCTTTGTTCCGTCTTGCGGAACCTAACTGAGTTAAAGCAGTTTTCCGAGGATATCCGCAAGCGGATACTGGAGGTGAAGATCGTCAGTTTCGCTTACAAGAAAGGCATACCGAACGATCCCAGCGGCAACGGCGGAGGCTTCGTTTTCGATTGCCGCGCCATCGATAATCCCGGGAAATACGAACGATACAATCATTTTACGGGATTGGACGAGCCGGTGATTCAGTTCCTCGAATCCAACCACGAAATTTCCGACTTTTTGCAGCAGGCGTATGTGATGGTCGATGCCTCCGTTAAGCGTTATATAGAGCGCGGATTCACAAACCTGATGGTTTGTTTCGGATGTACCGGAGGCCAACACCGTTCGGTTTATTCGGCACAACATCTGGCTGAGCACTTACATGAAAAATTCGGTGGGATCAAGGTGCACCTTATTCACCGTGAGCAAAATATGGAACAGACTTTTAATCCGTTATGACAATATCCCGGATAAAGGGAATAAAGAGATAGACACTTAACTTAGAGATATGAAAGCAATGATTTTTGCAGCCGGTTTGGGCTCGCGGCTTAAACCTATGACGGATACCTGCCCGAAAGCGCTACTTCCAGTGGCAGGCAAGCCGATGCTGGAACATGTGATCCTCAAACTCAAAGCCGCCGGGTTTGATAAGCTTGTGATCAATATCCATCATTTCGGCGAACAGATTCTTGATTTCCTGAATGCCAACCAGCATTTCGGACTGCATATCGATATTTCGGACGAACGGGACTATCTGCTCGATACCGGGGGAGGGCTTAAAAAAGCGCAACCGTTTCTTCAAGGCGAAGAACCTTTCCTGGTCCATAATGTCGATATTTTTTCCACACTTGATTTGGGGGAATTCTATCGTTCCCATCTGGAACAACAGTCGCTGGCCACGTTGCTGGTCAGCCGGCGGGTAACATCCCGCTACCTTTTGTTTAATGAGAAAGACGAACTTTGTGGTTGGAGAAACCGGGATACCGGCGAAGTGAAATCGCACTATCCCCATTTTGATCCTTCACAGTACGCAGAGTACGCCTTCGGGGGTATCCATGTGATATCACCCCGTATTTTCAGGTTGATGGAAGAGTGGACAGGGAAGTTCTCGATTATCAATTTCTATTTATCGGTCTGCGCCAAGGAATCGATCCGGGCTTTTGCCAAGGAAGAGCTTTCGATCATCGATCTCGGCAAGCCGGAAACTATCATCGAGGCGGAAAAGTGGATGCAGGAGAATGTCCGCCCTTGATTCAAGACTAATATCTCCTGCCAATTGGTACCACCACCTTAGCGGCGCCGGCGTACGCTTCGTACCGGAGATGATTTCTGTGCAGCCGGTTGCTTGGGCGCTTTTACCGTTTCCCCCTTTGTTGTTGATTTGCTGGCAGCGCTTACGCCGCCTTCCCGAACGGAACGTTTGGTTGACTTTTTAGCCTCTTTCTTATCCGCATCGGTCAATAAAGTGGAATCCGGCTTAAACCAAAGTGATTCTTCGAAAGTCGCCAGTTGTTTTTCGATGCGATCCTGTTCCCGTTTCATGGAATCGGGAGTGGGGCAGTAGGCTTGCAAAGCGATATTCATCAGGTTTTCCGTTTTGATGATTTCACCGTCGAACATCCGGCGGCGAAAATAATCGTCAATGGTAAAAGTCTTCGCATTATTAATGTTGGAAGTCATGATGTATGAATTCGAGATATAAGGGCGAATCTCCTCGTAAGGCAGCCAGAACATCGGCATCTTCTGTTCGCCGTATTCCGCATTGTCAGTCAGGATGGGGCAGATCGCCAAGGTCTTTACGTCGAAAACAGAATTGTTCTGATCGAAATACCATGCCTCTTTTACATAAAAAGTCTTGACGTCATTGGATGGAATATCGCTCTCGTTGATGACGTAATGCGCCGGTTCGGAGCCTTTGGACGGAATCTCGTCATACAGGATGTGAAATTTGTCCAACATGTCTTTCAGAGGTAGTTTATGATTGTCGTCGAAAAGCTCATAATCCCCGACATACTCGTACACGGTCAATTTTCCTTCGGTTACCAGTTTGAAGATGGAGGTGAAGAGGTTCATCATTCCGTTTATCGGAGTCGTGGGATAATAAAGAGGCGCATTCTGTTCCTTTGTCAGGTCGACTTCCCTGTAGATTACGCGCATCCAGCGGGCCCGTCCTATTTCCTGCGTCAACTGCTCATTCCTGTTCTGGGCCCGGACGGTCAATTCCGGCAGTCCGGACTCTTTTTCGGCCTCCGCTTTTTTCCGGTCTTCCCCCCGGGTCAACTGGGGAGAGCGGCGTTGGGTTTCCTGCGCCTGTAAGGTCGTTGCGGACAGACTGGCGACTAATAAAGCCAATAATATATAAGGCAAGCGTTTCATATCTTTTTAATTTACAATTACTTCAATAACAGGCAAGGTGCGTTGGACGCCATCCGGCCCTTTGGCTACGACGCGGGCAATATAGAACCGTTTCCCCCGGGAGAGATTCCGGATCCGGTCTTTCTGACGTTGGGAAAACTTGGATCCGTTGGCTACTTCTGGAATAGCATTTCCCATTGAATCGTAGAATGTCAATTCAAAGCTGATTACGTCGAACTGGATATTAAGAATCCCGTCGTCGATGGCGGCGAAGATACCCTCCGCATCCACCAGGCTCCGTTTCGCGATGGTTCCTCCCTTAAAGCGGCGCAGGTTGCCGCTTGCATCCTTATATTCCAGATAAGGCAATGGGTCGGGCAACTGCCGTACGCGGAATGTATTTTGCGCCATTTCCAGATTCCGTCCGTCGGACATCCGCGCATGTACCGAGATAATGGCGTCTGTCCCTACCTTCGAAGGGCGGGCAACCCACAGGTCGCCGCGTTTGGTCAGCGTACCGTTTGTCATGGTCGCCGTTACGTTGCCGCTCGGTACGCCGGGAACTGCAATCCGGATTTCGTTTTCGATGCCGGCATAAAGTACGTTCATCAGTACCGGCGCCACGGTAGCCGTCGGCTCCGTTACATAGTATTCACTTTCGAAATTATGGCGGACAATGCCTCCGTCACTGCCCGGCAATTCGACATATCCTTTGATCGGAAAGGTTCCGACTGCACCGGTATTCACGGTAAAAAGCCCTTGGCTTTGTTCCGGCAAGGCTTTGCCGTTGACAAAAATACGGGGACGTTTGGTAGAGTCGACAGCCGAAAGGACGATATTAGCCCTGTACGGACTCCCTTTCATCACGATCTGGCTTTGGGGAATCACCTGGGCAACGATCTGGTTCACGCGGTAATCCCCTACATCCACACTGTTCAGGAGGCTTGAAAGGGTTTCTCCTTCGGCATAGCGTACGTCACTTTGCAATTTAGTCAACAGGGTGATGGCTGCTGCAACGGGCATGTTTTCGAATAAGGCCGTCTCCCATGTCCGGATATTCAGACCCGCCTTTCGCGGAGCTTGCGTCGTAAGGGTCGATTCCAATATACGTAATTTGGCGGTATCGGTTAGTAACATCTGTCCGATCATCTTCCGGTAGTCCTCAATAGTACCTCTCAGTTTCTTCCCCTCACCGGTAACCGGCGCCAGCATCACGCGGGAAGCGGCTTCCAGGTCATCCTTGTGGTCTATATTCCGGGGATCTCCCTTTTCGCCGTCCGCTTCTTTTACGATTTTCCGTTTTAATTCTTCTATATAAGTGTATAAGCTATCCGAGCGACGTTGCACTTCCTTGCTTTTCTCGTACCATTCCCGCACCTTTTCCGGATTGCTTTTGAAATAGGCTTCCATATCGTCTGCGACAAGCGTATTACGGTGGGTCGCATTTTCGATGGACGTTCTCAGACTGCTTTCAACCAATTCAAAGCCATCCAATACTTCTGTCGAAACATTGATAGCCATCATGGCGATGAACACCAGATACATCAGGTTGATCATCTTCTGACGGGGAGAATTGGGTTTGTTTGCTACTGGCATTTTATTCTTTTAATTTGATATTATTATCTTCTGTGTTGATCCGGATTCGTTGAATAGGGGTTATTGGAGGAGGGGGGATAGGACGGCCCCTGGTTCGGCTGGTAAGGATTATTGTATCCTCCCGCCGGCATATTGATCGTCATAGCCTGCAGCAACCGGCTATAGACGTTATTCAACTGAGATAATAATTGCGCCATCTTTTCATTTTCGGTACGGAACAGGGTACTGTCCGTAACGGATCCGTCATACATATCCCGGATTCGGCTCAGCCCATTGTTGATCCGTTCGATGTTATCGATCTGGGAACTTATTCCTTTTAATTGTATTTCATAGATCGTGTTTAATCCGGAAATATTGCGATTCAGCTGTTCCATCTGATTGACGTAACCGCGGGAGTTCTGGTCTATATTATCCGAATTATCCGTGATGGCCTGGTAAGATTGGAGAAGCGTATCGGAGACGTCCGACAGGGAGGTGGTCACCTGGCTAAAACGTTCCATATTCCGGGACATGGCGGCAATTTGTTCCAGATAGTTTTGGGTCGCTTCGGTCAAATCCGCCATTTTGGAGATCTGCTCGGCAGCGCCATTCAGCTTTTTAATGCTTTCCGTCAGCGTTTTTGCATCTTCTTCGTTCACGTCCACACCGACATGCCCGATTCCTCCGATAATGCCGCCCGGGACGTTTTCGCCGGTTGCCGGAATAGCTCCTCCGGCGATGAGAACTGTCTGTGCGCCTCCGTCTGCGCCTGCTCCGGCGATATGTACAGCTTGCCCATTTCCGTTCCCTCCGTTCTCAAAATTAGGGCGATCCAACGGATTCTTGGATTTTAGTACGGGAAAAACTGCTTCCCAGTTGTAATCTTCCGACGGCCGTTCGAAACCGAAAATGAAAAAGATGATGGCTTCGAAGGTCATGGCAATTCCGATCACCCAGTTTGCATAGGGAAGGTGCAGGATTTTAAACATCGCTCCCAGGATAACGACGGAAGCTCCCCAGCTATATCCGAAGTTTAAGATTCGTTTCCCTCTTTCGCTCGCGAGAAACATCTCCACTATATTTTTGTATCTTCTATGTACTCCCATTTCTGTTGAAATTATATTTTACTTTATTTACCTTTTGAACGTGAGAAACCTACTTGCGTACGTGCACAACGAAAGCCGATATAAGAGCGGGTCTCGTTCTGATATTCGAACGTCCGCATATCCGAACGTATAAATTGGGCGACATCTTTCCACGAGCCGCCGCGTACGACTTTTTTCTTCATTTCGTACGGATCTTCCTTTGCTGCATCGTAGCGGAGATCCGGGTTCATATCATTCATCTGGCGGGGGCCTGACTCTGAATAGGTAGTAGAAGTCCATTCGGCCACGTTGCCGGCCATATCATACAGGCCGAATTCGTTCGGTGCAAAAGACGCGACCCGGGAGGTGATCAGATGGCCGTCTTCCGTGTAGTTGCCCTCTCCCGGTTTGAAGTTAGCCATAAAGCACCCCTTGCCGTTCTGTAATTCGTCGGTCGCCCAAGGATATTTGTTTTCGTTTTTCCCGGCGCGGGCGGCATATTCCCATTCCCCCTCCGTCGGCAAACGGAAAGACTCTATCGCTTGTCCCGGAGGCAGGCTCAGAGATTGCAGATAGTAGTTGGTACGCCAGACGCAGAACGCCGTAGCTTGTTCCCAGGAAACGCCCACCACCGGATAATCGTCATATCCCGGATGGGTAAAATACATACGGAGATAAGGCTCGTTGTACGCATTGGTAAAGTCGTTGATCCACGCTGTTTTATCCGGGCACACCTGAACCATTCGCGTATGCAGAAAATCCCATTCGCTGCTCAGCGGGCGGGTTATCGTTTCATTGACGATCCGCCCTTCCTCATTGATATAGGCGGTATCTTTGGATATGTAAACCACCTCATTCGGGTCGACGCTTTGGTCGGTATTCCGTACCCGGTCTGCCGGGTCGAGTTGGTTGCGGCGTAGGGCAGCAGCCGTATAATCGTACCATTCGTAACGGTAGACCATCTGTTTGGGGTCCAATTCTTTTTCTCCGGTAACCGGATTGGTATAATAGACGCTTTCAATAGCCCGTTGTTCTTCTTCCGTCGCTCTTTTCCAGGGAATGGGTCTGGACCAGTCCAAATGGGGAGTCACCGGGTCGCCATACCGGTCTTCGGTGATTTTGTATTCTTCCATACCTCCGTAAGCCGGATCCGCCAAACGTTCGCGGATGATGGAATCACGTACCCAGTAAACAAACTGCCGGTATTTGGCGTTTGTCACTTCAGTTTCGTCCATCCAGAAGGCTTCGAAGGAAACGCCTTTGGTTTCCGGATTAATGCCCCAGAGGCTGTCTTTATCCGACGGTCCCATAGAAAAAGCCCCTCTTTTTACCAGCACCATCCCATAGGGAGTGGGCTCGTTAAAGGCAGTCGATTTGATTCCGGTCAATTCTCCTCCGGCTCCTGAAAGAGACCTTCCACAGGAAGAAAGCAATACTCCTGCCATTAGTACGATTAAAATCTTTTTCATATATGCTTATAATATGCGTACACTTTTGTGTTTAAATTTTCCACTTTTCGTCTTATTCAGATTAATCCGGAATCGGGCCATAATTTCATGACTTCCGCTACTCGCCTTAATGATAGGCGAAGTCGGATAGTCATAGGCATATCCTACTTGTATGTTTTCGAAAGTTGCCCCCAACAGTAAGACGACTGACTCGTTTACACGCCATGAAACGCCTCCGTTAAACATTTTGTTATAGATCACTCTTCCGGTAATATCCGCTTGAAAGCTTTGCATGTCTGTTTTCATGAAAACAGAAGGCTGCAATTCAAACAACGGATTTCCCGTCTTTATATTGTATCCGGCGGTAAAATTATAGGCTCTTCCTATGTATGTCGTAATCGTTTCCGTGAAATCGATTTCCGGCTCCGTGATATGGGTAGCCGCCGCTCCCAGATAGAAATTCTTATGTGTGTAATAGAATCCGGCATTGATGTCGAGCGCCATACCGTTCACCTCGTTTGCGGGAATCGCTTCGTCGGTCGATTGGTGATAGTCCGAGTCCAATAGTTTTACCTTGCTCCCGTCGAAAGAACGGTTTGCTATGCCTCCTTGTAACCCCAGGCTCAAGCTGCCTCCGAATAACTTGAACTTGAAGGCATATTGTCCCGATAAATGTATATTCTGGAACAATCCGATTGATTCAGAAAAGAAAGTCACGCCTACTCCGTGATTGGTCTTCCCTAACCGCAAAGGCATATCCGCTGTCGCGAAAATAGATTTGGGAGCTCTTTCCATGCCGACCCATTGCATACGGTAGAGCGCCATTGTATTCAGATCTCCTGTCACTCCCGCATAGGCCGGATTATAATACCCCATCGCCATAAAATACTGGCTGAACTGGGCGTCATATTGGGCCCGGGCGATACCCGTAAAAAGAAAGGCTAAAAAAAGAGACAGGATATATCGGTTCATACTACATTCCAGCAACATTATCTTTTATAGTAACTGCAAAAAACGGGATAAATTGTATTGTTCTGTAAAAAACAAACGGAATAAGGGGATTGTAGAAATCTCCTTACTCCGCCGTACTTTATAGCTGCTGTTTTAATTTAGTCAATATTCTTCTTCGTTAAAGAAGAAATCTTCTTTGCTTGGATAATCCGGCCAAATATCCTCCATGCATTCATAGATTTCACCCTCATCTTCCATTTCCTGCAGGTTTTCTATGACCTCTAAAGGAGCTCCGGAACGTTGTGCATAATCGATCAATTCATCTTTGGTCGCCGGCCAAGGCGCATCTTCCAACTTTGAGGCTAATTCTAATGTCCAATACATAGCATTCAAGTTTTTAATACTGCCATATGACAGTTCGTTCTTTTCAATTTTTTCGCAAAAATAGAACAATATTTCTTAGATGCAAGTATTATCCCAAACTATTTCATCCTTTTGATTTATATAGCACTCATGTCTTCCCATAATGAACAGATAATCAGACAGTCTATTGATAAATATCAAAACAGGTTCTTCCACTGTCGCTGTCGCCGCCAAGCGGTAAATCTGACGTTCGGCACGCCGGCAGACGGTCCGGCATACATGAGCCAGAGCCGCAGACGGGCAACCTCCCGGTAAAACGAACTTGCGTAACTTGGGGACATCACCGTCCAAGCGGTCGATTTCCTTTTCTATTCGTTGGATATTCTCTGCCGAAATGCCGCTTTCCACCTTAAACTCCTTTTCTTCCTGATCTGTCGCCAGGTAGGAGCCGATCGTAAAGAGTTTATGCTGCACGAATAGTAAAGTCTCGCTATCCCTCCGGTCCTTTAATTCCGTAATCAACAGGCCGATAAAAGAGTTCAATTCGTCGATTGTCCCGTAACTTTCAATGCGTTGGTCTGTTTTTGAAACCCGTTGGCCTCCGACCAGCGAAGTCATTCCTTTGTCTCCGCCTCCCGTATATAATGCACTTTTGTCCATATTCTTTATGATTTTGTAAATATTAGCCGGAAAGATATAAAAACTGCGGATACTCTATTGAATATCCGCAGCCAAATTAGCTATAATTTACATTAATAATATTTTACTCTCCCTAAGCCCTTAGAACTGAGGGTAACCGGGATTTTGAACAAGTTTGTTGTTCGTATCGAAAGCCGTTTGAGGTATGGGGAAAAGCAAACGGTAGTCAGGCGTTCTATTCGGTTTCAGATAGCCCGGTTCCAGAAATTTTCCAAAACGAATCATGTCTTGGCGATTCATGTTTTCCCAAGCCAATTCCAGGCATCTTTCCAGATAAATATTTTCCAACGTTGTGCTTGTATAATTGTGATCTGTATTTCCAAAACCTCTTTCACGGATTATATTAATCAAACGGGTTGCTTCTTCATTATCTCGTCCGAGACGCAACAACGCTTCTGCTTTCATCAGGTATACGTCGGCGAGGCGGAAGATGGCAAAATCATTTTCCTGGTCGGAATTGGCCAAACCAACCTCAAACTCCCATTTATTTACGCGGGCGCCGTCTTCCTGATTAACTTCGCCCCATTCTCCTTCTTTTATTGATCCTTCAATCATTGTCAGATCTATTGTATGGATAAGCGGCCGGTTATGGCCTGTAATCAGCACTTCTCCTGTAGCCGGATCGATCATCGGGCCGATCAGGAAAGAGCCCGTTTTACGTTTATCCGCATCATCAAACTTCTTTACATAGTTCGGTTGGGCACTTATACCGTTCCAGGTACCTACTGTCATGCCCAAAGCAATCGGATCTAAATAGTGTAATGATCTTTTATGCATGTGGTTTCCGCCATCGGATTTGCCAAAACAAACCGGGAGAATGATCTCCTTTGAGTTTTGATTATTCACGATAAAGCTTGCCTTCCAATCCGGTTCGATGATATAAGGCAAGTTCATTACGACATCGCAAGCCTCAATTACACCTTCCCAGTTCGGGCTTCCTGCCCACACTTCAGCGTTCAGGTACATTTTGGCCAATAGAGTATACGCTGCTCCTTTCGTGAACTTTCCATAACTTGATGATGTTACATCCTCGCGCAATATGTCTTTGATCGCATTGAGTTCATCGACTACGAATTTATACAACTCTTGTCGGGGAGTGACCGTCGGGAGTTCCGTATTATTAAAGTCTATCGCCAACGGGGCATTGCCGAAATTATCAATCAACATATAATACCAGAAAGCGCGGATTCCTCGAATTTCACATAAGGTTCTTGTTTTTAATTCAGCTTCCATTTCCGATTTCTCAATGATATTATAGATTTGATTACAAGTCGAGATTCCGTTGGTACATGCATTCCATGAGTTAGTTACTAAGGTGGAGCGGGCTGTCCATGTATGAAGTTTCATCTCCATATGGGCTCCTCCGTCCCACCAGTCGCCTCCCCTTCGGGTCGGACTGATACCTATATCCGATGTTTCAGCCATTAAACAAAAGAAGTCGCCTGGCCAAATCTCTTTCAAGGTTTTATAGATGGGAGCAATAATAGAATTGATTTGCGCCGGTGTTTTCCCAAATTCACTTGCCGGAATGGTATCGTAGACATCTTCATCCAAATTCGTACAGGTTGAGAAGCTCCCTGTTAGGACACAACCTATAAGTAATGACAATATATATTTCTTTTTCATATTCATAGAATTAAGTAATTAGAAACTAAGGCTAACCCCTACCGAGAATATTCTGGCTTTCGGGTATACTTCACGATCTTCAACGCCCGGGGACAAACCATTGTTCCTTGACATGTTCACCTCCGGATCTAGTCCGCTGTATCCTGTAATAACAAAGAGGTTTTGTGCAGTAACATAAACCCTTGCCCGGTCTAGCCAGTCGATATTTTTAGTATTGAAGGTATAACCTAAAGACATATTATCCAAGCGCATAAAAGATGCATCTTCGATATAGAAAGAAGAATACTGCGGCACTTGTTTCAATTGATATACCAACGGATCGTTCAATGCGTTACTACCGATCAGGTAACCGGGTTGTGCATAGGCCATGCGTACATGATTCAATACGTCGTTTCCCAATGTGCCGCGTAGGAAGAAGGAGAAATCCCAATTTTTATAACTGAAAGTATTATTCAATCCGAAAGTGAAGTCCGGCTGCGCCGATCCGATATAGGTTCTGTCATCTTCCGATATTTGCCCTTCACCGGTTATATCAGTCATAATATAGTGTCCTTCACTATCCAAGCCTTCACATTTCCAGCCATAAAATTGCCCTACCGGATAACCTTCTTCTATCACATGGGTCGTATTACTTGATCCACCGCGAATCCAGGCATCCCCTACAAGGACGCGGTTTGTCGTATATAAATCGCTGGAGAGGCGGGTTACTTCATTTTTGTTATAAGCAAAATTGAGCGAAGTATTCCAATTGAAGTTTTTTGTCCGAATGGCATCCAAATTCAGAGCCAATTCAATACCCGTATTTTTCATGTCGCCTACGTTTGCCATCATATTATCATACAAGTAAGGAGGGGTAGGCACTTTATAAGTATACAGCATATCTTTCGTTTGTTTATCGTACCATTCGACCGTACCATTCAGACGACCCTTGAATAGGGTAAAGTCAAGGCCGATGTTCAACATGGAGGTCTCTTCCCATTTCAGGTCGGGATTTGCGTTCTGATTGATCTTATATGCTGCCAACCAGGAACCGTTGTCATAATAAGTTCCGCTTGAGCCGTAAAGTTCCAATGTTTTATACGGATCTAATCCATCTTGGTTACCTGTTACACCATATCCGGCACGAAATTTCATATCGTTTACCCAAGTTACGTCCTCCATAAAGCTTTCCTGGGAAATACCCCAAGCGATGGATGCCGATGGGAAAGTTCCCCATTTATGATTAGTTCCGAATTTGGAAGAACCGTCACGACGTAAAGTGGCAGTTATCATGTAGCGTTCATCATATCCGTAATAGATTCTACCGAAGAAAGAGATAAGTTTATTCATATTCCTTCCCGATTCGATATCGGTCGGTCTCAATCCCTGTCCGGACTGCAGATTATCCGAACCTAACATGTCTGTTACAAAATTCCGGTTTTGGGCTTGGAAGGTAGAATATTCATTTCTTTCCCAGGAATATCCGAGCATCGCTTCAATTTTATGTTCTTCTTCCATTCCTAAAGACGTGGTATAATTACCAATCCATTCCATCAAATCTTTATCCCATATTTCATTCCTTCTGAAAGCGCGTCCGCCGTCGTCACGTCCCATTTCCGTTTCGGAATTGTAATATTCAGATCGTTCTTGGGTAAAACGGCTCTTATACAGATTCGTTTTTATCTCCAGCCCATCCATGATCATGAAAGCGATTTCTCCATTTCCATATACATTTTGTATTTTGTCTTTATTGGAATTCAAGTCTTGGTTCCTTACCGGATTCCCCTGGTCATACTCACGGGTATCAAACCATGAACCATCCGTCAACTTAACCGGATAAACCGGAAGCATATTATACGCTAAGACGAAGTTTCTTCCCGCATAATTGTCTTTTTCGATCATGGTTGATGATCCGGTCAACCCAAGGCGCAAGCGGTCGTTGATGGCGCGTTGGGAGAATTGGAAACGAAAGTTATAACGTTCCAGGCTATTGTCACGTAAGATGCCTTCCGTATTCAAATAAGAAAAAGAAGCGCGATAATTGCTTTTAGGGCTGCCTCCCGACATTGATATATTATGATTATGGGAAATGCCGACGCGTGTAATTTCATCCCACCAATCCGTGTTTGAGCCGTAAGCGTCATACATGGAACCGTCTTGCCCCGTTTCCTTAACATAATTCCGCCATTCATCGGCTGTAAACAGATCGGGCTTCATGGCTAAGGTCGAGGTGGCTATATAACCGTTATAAGTCACTGCTACTTTTGAACCCGAACCCCGCTTGGTTGTTACTAAAATAACGCCACCGGCCGAACGGGAACCATAGATGGCAGCCGAAGAGGCATCTTTCAATACGGATATGGATTCTATATCATCCGGGGCAACCGTTGACAGATTTCCCCCCGGGACCCCATCGATTACAATAAAAGGGCCTTTATCATTTTGTAATGTTGATATACCACGTAAACGGATCGTGGGATCAGTGCCAACGTCACCCGAACCTTTGGTAATGGTCAAGCCCGCTACTTTTCCTTGTAATAAGTCCGTTGCATCCCGGGTAACCCCCTTATTAAAGTTCTCTTCCGAAATGTTGGCAACCGAACCCGTGATTTCTCTACGTGTCTGTGTTCCATAACCGATTGCAACCACTTCACCTAAGTTTACGACCGAAAGAGATAATCTTATTTCTATGTTATCTCTGCCGTGAACGGCTTCCTCTTGGGTATTGTAACCGATATAAGAGAATTGAAGAACCGCCCTTTGCGGATTATCCACAGAAACGGAATAATTCCCGTCCAAATCAGTGATGGTGCCATTGGTGGTACCTTTTTCTACGACATTGGCCCCAATGATGGGTTGACCTTGTTCGTCCAGCACTTTACCTTTGACAGTCTTTGCCTGAGAAAAGGCTACAGTTGTGCAAAGAACGACAAACATAGAAAGGAAATAAACCTTTTTATGCTTGAAAAAATCAAATGCTTTTTTCCATTGCATAGTAATTAATTTTAAGTTTAAACAATAAGTAATGTGAAACTAAAACTGAAAGCGAATCTGGTTATATGTAGACGCAGATTGATTAGATAGTATTTCCTCCCGAATCAATTGATTCGTTTAGGAAAGGTGGTTCTTCGAGATGTTTTTTCATGATAGTAAGCATTAACATTATACATGCTTAATAAAAAGATAACGGTTGACTTCCCTATCTGTAATTTCATCAGATTTTCACTTCATTAAAAGGAAAAAAGTAACCGCTTGATATAGACAAAAGGAAAGTGCCCTATGAGGACACCCCCTTTGATTTAGTTATAATTCACAAATTATTCCCATCCTCGCGTTGTCTGTTTGATCAACGGATTGGAATTGATTATACGAGAAGGAATTGGGAATACTTCATAATCCTTGTCGGTTTTGTCGGCCGGTTTGTCCCACCATCCTTCTCCAAAACGCCCCCAGCGAATGAGATCTGTACGCCTACGATGTTCCCCTAAGAATTCACGCCCCCATTCATCGATGAACTCCTGGTCTGTCAAAAGAGAAGGATTCTCCTCATAGCTGTAGTCAGCCCATATTTCAGCTGGATAGTTTCGTGCACGTACGGCATCCAAAAGTTTTGCAGCTCCGGCTTTATCTCCCGCACGGTATTTACACTCTGCCAAAGAATAATATACCTCAGCAAGACGTATTTCCGCAATCGAATTGCTCATAAACAATCCATGGGTATGTGACAACGGCCCGAATTTCATTAATCGGATGCCCGAATTTTCTTCCCCGGTTGTGACTTGAGAACCTTCCGACCAGCGACCATTCGGTTTTTCGGAAAAACGCCCCACTTGGTCGACAAATACGAGCGGTTCGCCCGTCCATTCTTCGCTACCTGTTACAGTTTTTGTCTTGTCATAGCCATAACCTTTTGCCTTGTCGAATTCATATTGAGGTCCTACAAGGAAAAAGCCTTTTGTATCGCCATTCCCATTAATGACTTCATAATTTTGTTTGCGATAGTCCCCATCTGCATATTTTTCGTAGGGCTTTCCTAATGCATAAGAATAAGGTTTTCCGTCTAGGTCAAGTGATGGAGTTAAGTGAATTCCGTTATATCCATTCCAACCGTCGGTGTCTAAAATACTGTTGGATTTATAATGATGAAAGGCTGAATATAACCAACCGAGTTCATACATATTCCGTTTATGCGGCCATTCAAATAAATTTTCAGGAGAAGGTTTTCCTACAAAAGAACGATGGAATGGCCCACGATAATCAGGATCTAAAGAAAAGTTTCCATATTTCCCGTCAACAATTTCCTGTGCAATCGCAGCACATTCCGTATATTTGGCTATTCCAATCCATTTTTCTGCATTTAAGTACATCCTAACTAATAGAGCGGCTGCCGCGGCCTGGTTAATGTGACCGACTCTTGCCTCTTTGCTTAGTCCAGGTATAGCTTCTTTCAATTCCTTTTCTATGTAATCAAATACTTCCTGGGGCGAAGATTGTTCTTTTAAAGTAGTGATATCTTCTACAATAGGTACAGACCTGAAAAAGTCAATTAAAAAAGTATAATACCATGCGCGTAAGGCACGTAATTCCCCTATATAGTTAGCTTTTTCTTCTTCTGTTGCCCCTAAAGCCGCAAAATCCAATTTTTGGAAATCCAGAAGCACATTGTTTATTTGAGCGATACCTTGGTAAGGTCCTACCCAGCCTCCATTGATTTGTCCCTGTAAGTAATCCCAATTATGCCGGTGCAAACGTACCCACTGGCCTTCATCCCAGCCATGCTTCCCCTTCTGGGTCCACACAAAATGATCGGCTGTTAATTCCTGCAACATCCAACGGTCGCCATCCCAAGCGCACCAGTGTCCATGTTCATACGGGCGGAGTACAGCCGCTTCAATGGAGTTCTTATCTGTAAAATAATTGTCTGTTGTTAATACGCTAAAAGGCTCCTCTGTCAAATCGGTACAGGAAGAAATGATAACTCCCAACAACAAAAGGGATAGATATGATTTTATTTTTTTCATAATAAATACACTTTAAGATTAATAACTGATTTGAATACCAAAGGTGATATTACGAGCTGTCGGATATACACTTAACGGATCAGCATCTGAAGCATCACTACTACGAATGCCCGGCCATAAGCCGGCTACATTAATTGAAGCGGGATCCATTCCCGAATAACTCGTCAGTGTAAATACATTTTTCATAGAGGCATAGATGCGTAGGTTCGAAATCCATTTTGTTTTAAGTTTGGGTGTCCAACCGAGGGTGATATTATCTAATTTTAGATAATCTCCCGATTCAAGGAAATAATCACAAACTTTCTTACCTCCGAGAATATGTGCATTTTCTTTATAGGCAGAGTGCAAAAGATTAACTTCCGGTTCGGCCTGCAATCCAAAATACATTTGATAAGTGTTCAAGATATCATAGTCGAAACGTCCACGGAAAAATAGTCCCAGGTCAAATTGCTTATAGCTAAGGGTGTGCCCCCATGATAACTCCCATTTCGGAGCTCCGTTTCCAATGAATGTCCGGTCGGAATCTTGTGCGTCATCAGCCAAAATCTTTTCAGCCCCTTCTTGTCCTCCTTTGTAAATCATAATTCGTCCGGCCTCATCCACTCCGGCATATTTATAACCGTAAAACGAACCTATCTCGCGTCCTTCCGCCAAACGTTGAGCGGGTCCGGGATTTCCCGGTGAAGGCAGTCCGTTTCCGTCGATATATCCTTTATTATAGGTTGCGTTCGAGAATGACTTTAATTTTGATTTTGTATAGCTTAATGTACCGTAAGTCGTATAACTGAAGTCTTTCGTTTGTATGGCATTCCAATTTACTTGAAGTTCAAATCCTTTGGAATTCGTAGTTCCGACATTCGTCCATATGCTTTGATGTAGAAAAGGAGGGACCGGCGAGTCATATTCTGCAATAACATCTTTTCCTTCCCGGATAAAGACGTCGATATTACCACTCAGGCGAGAGTTAAATAGTGCATAGTCTACGCCTAAATTATAGGAAATTTGTTTTTCCCAACCGATTTCGCTATTCGGGTTATTTCCCGGTCCGTAAACCTGAATCCATTGTCCGTTGCTATCAATCTGCCAACCATACCCGGAATACTTGGCCAATGAAATATATTTATCAAATCCGGAACGTCCGGTCACTCCGTAAGAAAAGCGTAACTTCAGGTCGTCTACGATAGGAGAGTCCTCAAATACCGGCAGGCGGGAGAATCGCCAAGCTGCTGAGGCAGCAGGAAATGCTCCCCATTTATGATCCTCTCCGAATTTTGTATTCCCTTCATAACGTAAGGAAGCTGTTACCAAAAATAGATTGTCATAATCATAATTGAGTCGTCCTAAGAATGCGATTGTTTTTTCTTTGTTTTTCTCAGACCACATTCCATTGCGTCCTTCCGCCTTCATCCATTTACCTGCGTCCAAATTATTCCATAGAAAGGCGTCGCTAGGGAAATCCATATTCTCTGCACCGAACTTTTCCCAATTAAACTCCTGATAAGAATAGCCGCCCATGATTTTGAAATCATGTTTGTCTATTTTGAAGTTATAGTTTCCTAACCATTCCAACGTCCAATCAACCCAGTTCTGTTGTTCCAATCTAGCTCGTCCGGCCCGTCCGTTGTCTATGGATTCCCGATGATATTTCGTATAATATTCCCTCTGCTTTTTATTATGGCCTTGCCTTCCCAAGCGAAGTTCGCTATTCAAGTTTTCCAATAAATTTAACTTTATATTAAAGTCTATCATTGAATATTCCTGCGTTGCTCCATTCTCACGTTCCGTAAGGTTTTTTATGGGGTTATACTCATCATAGCGTCCTTTAAAGTAATCCATTTCATCCTTACTCACGGTCGGATTTAATTTTGTTGCAATTTTGAAGACATTATAGTCGGTATAATCCTCCTCGGCAATACGATAGGAAATATTTCCGCCGACCTCAAGTAAACCTTCCAATGTAGTTTGCTTAAAACTACTGCGTAAACCATATTCTTCACGTCCCGAAGCAATGTCAATGCCTTCTTTGTTCTTATAATTGGCGGAGATTCGGAACAATGTCGATTCATTTCCTCCGGATAAGGAGATGTTATGGTTATGTCCGAAGTTATCTTTATTCAATAGTTCATCATACCAATTTGTCCGGAATCCTTTATCAATGGCTCTGTTATGATCTACAAACTCTTGAGGAGAAAGGATATCCGGTTTTTTAGCGATAAAGTCGTGTTCCATATATCCGTCATACGAGATACTTACTCTTCCGGCCTTACCTTGTTTGGTTTGAACCAAAATAACGCCATTAGCTCCGCGTGAACCATAAATAGCAGCGGCCGAACCGTCTTTTAAAACCGTAATTGACTCAATATCTTGTTGGGCCAGATTTCTCAGATCTCCCCCCGGCATTCCGTCGATAACAATCAGAGGGCCGTTTCCGGCTTTGATTGAAGAGGCGCCTCTTACCTGTAAGGCGGAACTTGCATTGGGATCTGATGCTGCGTAGCTGGAAACCGAAAGACCGGCAACTTTTCCGTCAACCAACTGCATGGGGTCATTCACGGCACCTTGTAGAAAGTCTTTATCCCGTACACTGGTAACGGCTGTAGTCAAATCTTTTTTTACCGTACTACCGTACCCTACAACAACCACTTCTCCCAAAACCTGGTCGTCTTCCTCTAATATTACTTGCATTCCTTGTTTTGCAGGAGTTTCTACTGTTTTGTAACCCACGTAGGAAAAAACAAGCGTTTTCCCTTCTTCTACATTGAGAGAAAAAGAACCGGACATGTCAGTTAACGTTCCATTGTTGGTCCCTTTTTCCAAAATATTAACTCCAATGATTTCTACTCCTTTTGTGTCTTTTACAATACCTTGGATTGTTGTCCTTTGGGCCCATATGGATGTGATCCCGAGGAGAAAAAGTAAAAAGAGTAGGCTTACAATACGGCGTTTTTTACATAAGATCCCATAAGAATCTTTCATGATAGTGATTGGCCTCATAATTAATAATTTAAATGTTAAACAAAATTAATTCTAATGGATGAAATAGCCGTTTTTACACTTTTCGGTCATTTCATACATTGATTACAGAATAGGATAAACACATTAGCTATAATTGGATATTACCAATATACATTTCTTCTCTTTTCCACTTCTCTGCAAGAAGCAGGTTGTTGTTAATATTCTCTTTATTTTCTTTCCAAAATTAAAAAAGAAATCCACTATAACCAATTTTTTGGAGATATTTTTCTCAAAAATATTTCTCAATGTCCTATTCTCTTCATATAAACAGGGTTTCACAGAATGTTTAGGCATTCATAAATAAATCGTTTTTTATCTTATTGAAAAACAAGAACTAAAAAAAGATTGAATGGGAAAATATTCTATTCTGTTTTAAAGATTCTTTTAAATCCGCAAGATTTTAGTTTTTAATAAGAGCAAAGTGCCGCTTTTTTCCTGTCTTTGGGAAACAAGAAGCAACTCCTTACACAAAAAAGGCAACTCATTTTTTTCTTTGTATATTGACATTATAGTAGCTGACGGCAGTGAAACACGTGTTTGACAGTCATCAAACAGGTGTTTGACAGCTGTAAAACACGTGTTCGACAGCCGTAAAACACGTGTTCGACGGCCATCGAACACCTCAATGAGTAGCGAGAAAAAAGAGAATCACCGTATAAAAGTCCGCCGGCGACAGTTGCCTTTGAACGCCTTCATCGCTATGACCACAAAAATCACAGCAACAAAGTACTCTCCGCCTACCGATTAAGGATTTTTCTTGCAGAGAAGTGGTGAGCGAAATTATTCTTGGCGCCATACTGCAAAACGGCGCCTGAAAGAAGGAAGGAAAAAGCGTATCCGTTCGATGGTCTTTGGTTGGAAATAAGCATTCTTGCGATTATTACTTTCTTTTTTACTACTCCTTTGATAACTATTCGTTATTTTTGTCGCTCATAGATAATGAATCAGATTGGTATAGGGAATGGAGCGGATGTTGAAGCGAGTTGGATTTAAGGCTGTTATTGGATTGTTTCTGTCGGGAGTTCTTTATTCCTGCGCAAATATGGCATCCCCTAACGGAGGGCCTTATGATGAGACTCCTCCTAAATTCATTAGCAGTTCGCCGCCTCCCCAAGCCACCAACTATAAGGGGAAAAAGGTGGAAATCTTTTTTGATGAATTGATCCAAATCGACAATCCTTCGGAAAATGTGATCGTTACCCCTCCGCAGAAAATACCGCCCGTGATCCGTTCGGCCGGAAAAAATGTGATAGTGGAACTGGAGGATAGCCTGATTCCCAATACGACTTATACGATCGATTTCAACAATTCCATTTCGGATAATAATGAGAAAAACGAATATCCTAACTTTTCCTTTGCTTTCTCAACCGGAGATGTCATCGATTCGCTGGAAATAGCCGGCGTTCTGTTGAATGCCGAAAATCTGGAACCTATGTCGGGCATTACTATCGGGTTGCATCGCGATCTGGCCGATTCCGCCTTTCTGACAACGCCCTTCTTCCGTACTTCGCGGACTAACGACAAGGGGAGCTTTACCATCCGGAACATTGCTACGGGAAGCTACCGCGTCTATGCCCTGAATGACCAGAACCGGGATTATAAGTTCGACCAGCCAGGAGAAGATATCGCTTTCCTCGACTCTATCGTAGTTCCGACCTTCGAGCTTACGACACGGCAGGATACAATCTGGAAAGACACGCTGACGATCGATACGATAAAGACGGTTTCTTACACGCGTTTCCTGCCGAATGATGTCAAGTTGCGATTATTTAAGGAGAATTACCAGCGGCAATATATGCTTCGTCCCGAGCGTTCACAAGCGAATCTGTTCTCTTTGCGTTTCAATGCGCCGCTGGATTCGATGCCTGTGCCGAAACCGCTTAATTTTGAGCCGGCAGGCAAGGAGTGGTATTATACGCAATGGGGCGACGAAGGGAAGGCCGTGAACTATTGGATTACGGATTCCCTTGTCTGGCAGCAGGATACTTTGCAAATGGAAGTAGTCTATCCCCGGACGGATTCCCTGAATGTGCTGCAAGCCGAAACCGATACGCTGCAATTGCTCTTCCGGCAGCGTCCGCAGGAAAAGAAGAAACGGAAAAAGGATGAGCCCGAGCCGATTGATTTCCTCGGAATGGCTTTCAATACAACCGGAGAGATGAACTTATTCGATACTTTATCGGTTACTTTTAATGAACCGGTAGCGGACCTGAAGAAAGAGACGATCCGGTTGGAGAAGATGGAAGCCGATTCCAGCTGGCAGNTACTTTCTTTTTTACTACTCCTTTGATAACTATTCGTTATTTTTGTCGCTCATAGATAATGAATCAGATTGGTATAGGGAATGGAGCGGATGTTGAAGCGAGTTGGATTTAAGGCTGTTATTGGATTGTTTCTGTCGGGAGTTCTTTATTCCTGCGCAAATATGGCATCCCCTAACGGAGGGCCTTATGATGAGACTCCTCCTAAATTCATTAGCAGTTCGCCGCCTCCCCAAGCCACCAACTATAAGGGGAAAAAGGTGGAAATCTTTTTTGATGAATTGATCCAAATCGACAATCCTTCGGAAAATGTGATCGTTACCCCTCCGCAGAAAATACCGCCCGTGATCCGTTCGGCCGGAAAAAATGTGATAGTGGAACTGGAGGATAGCCTGATTCCCAATACGACTTATACGATCGATTTCAACAATTCCATTTCGGATAATAATGAGAAAAACGAATATCCTAACTTTTCCTTTGCTTTCTCAACCGGAGATGTCATCGATTCGCTGGAAATAGCCGGCGTTCTGTTGAATGCCGAAAATCTGGAACCTATGTCGGGCATTACTATCGGGTTGCATCGCGATCTGGCCGATTCCGCCTTTCTGACAACGCCCTTCTTCCGTACTTCGCGGACTAACGACAAGGGGAGCTTTACCATCCGGAACATTGCTACGGGAAGCTACCGCGTCTATGCCCTGAATGACCAGAACCGGGATTATAAGTTCGACCAGCCAGGAGAAGATATCGCTTTCCTCGACTCTATCGTAGTTCCGACCTTCGAGCTTACGACACGGCAGGATACAATCTGGAAAGACACGCTGACGATCGATACGATAAAGACGGTTTCTTACACGCGTTTCCTGCCGAATGATGTCAAGTTGCGATTATTTAAGGAGAATTACCAGCGGCAATATATGCTTCGTCCCGAGCGTTCACAAGCGAATCTGTTCTCTTTGCGTTTCAATGCGCCGCTGGATTCGATGCCTGTGCCGAAACCGCTTAATTTTGAGCCGGCAGGCAAGGAGTGGTATTATACGCAATGGGGCGACGAAGGGAAGGCCGTGAACTATTGGATTACGGATTCCCTTGTCTGGCAGCAGGATACTTTGCAAATGGAAGTAGTCTATCCCCGGACGGATTCCCTGAATGTGCTGCAAGCCGAAACCGATACGCTGCAATTGCTCTTCCGGCAGCGTCCGCAGGAAAAGAAGAAACGGAAAAAGGATGAGCCCGAGCCGATTGATTTCCTCGGAATGGCTTTCAATACAACCGGAGAGATGAACTTATTCGATACTTTATCGGTTACTTTTAATGAACCGGTAGCGGACCTGAAGAAAGAGACGATCCGGTTGGAGAAGATGGAAGCCGATTCCAGCTGGCAGGCGGCTGATTTCGACTTAAGGGTCGACTCGATCAATACGTTGCGCTATTTTCTTTTCCGCAAATGGCGCTATGGGGAAGAATACCGGTTGAATGTAGATTCGGCTGCGGTTTACAGCATTTACGGCAAATGGAACAGCCCTTTCTCAGCGAAGTTCAAAATGAAAGAGGAAGATGCATATGGGCATTTGTTCATTTATATAGACGGGGTGGCGGATTCTATGGCTTTCGTAGAGCTTCTGAATAGAAGCGACCAGCCGGTTCGCAAGGCACAGGTAAAGGATGGGGGCGCCTTATTCATGGATTTACCGCCGGAGACCTACTATGCCCGGTTGGTGGTAGACCGCAACAGGAATGGAAAATGGGATACGGGGTTCTATCTGGATAAAATACAACCGGAAGAGGTATACTATTATCCCGGGATGTTTAAGATCATGCAGAACTGGAGGAGCGATGAGACCCGTTGGGATATCCTGGCGACTCCGTTGGATAAGCAGAAACCGTTGGATATTACGAAAAATAAGCCGAAGGAGGCGACTAAAAAGAAGCGAAATTATAAAGATGAAGGAAAACAATCGTCTTCAAATAGCGGTACACCCAAAATCGGCGGATTACCGTTTTAGATTGATAGGGCTTCTGGCCCTCTTTTTATGGTTCTTGTCCGCAGTTGAGGCGCGGACACAATGTTTACCTAAAAACCTGCCTTTCAATTATGGAGAGCAGGTCTTCTATGATGCCTATTTCAAATGGGGAATATTGATGCCTAAAGCCGGGGAAGCTGCGCTTTCCTACAATCAGACTAGATATGGTGGCAGGCAGGCTTCTCGTTACCGCCTGACTTTCCATACGACAGGGCTTTTCGAGTCTGTCTACCGCATGAGAGATACGCTGAACTGTTATTTCTCACAGGATAACCAGCTCCTTTTTGCAAACAAGCGGGCGGATGAGCATAAAGATCCTTTTTTATATGACGATCTTGCTTTTTCCTACCGGAATCAGAAGACGTACGTACATTCCCGCCGCTATACTTCGGAACGGGTTAAGATCGATACGGTGATGGCCGGAGACGGTTGCGTATTCGACATGCTGGGGGCGGTCTTTTATCTCCGTACGTTGGATTGGGAACGTCTGACTCCCGGTGATGAATATCCTCTCATTGCAGCGCTCGGACGCAATATGATCAAATTGAAAGTCCGTTACCACGGACAGGAAATCGTTACCCAGGGGCAGTCCGTAAAGTATAAGACCCTCCGGTTTTCCTTGGATATTTACGACGAGGCCTTTTCGGAAAGCAGCTCGGCCGCTACCGTTTGGATAGGAGACGACGAGAACCATCTCCCTGTAAAGATCCGGGCTAAATTAAAAATAGGTGCTGCGGAAATCAACTATAAGAGTTCCAAAGGGCTGAAATACCCTTTGACTTGCCGGATTGTGATGCCTAAGCAATAGCCCCTATTCATCCTCCGGCAGGTGGAAAGATATTGTCATCTTACCGGTTCAATTTCCACTCGGCGCCTTCTTTGGTGTCTTTGATCTCGAAACCGATTTCCGCCAGTTCATTCCGTATCCGGTCCGAAGTAGCCCAGTCTTTGTTGGTTTTCGCCTGTTGGCGTATATTGAGTAACAAATCGATGGCCTTGCTGAATGCCTCGTTGCTGCCCGGGTCGCTTGTCGCTTCCGGTTGGATGCCGAGCAACTCGACTAGGAAAATTTGGAATACTTCCTGCCATTCTTTCAAATCTCCGGCAGAAAGGGTTGCTTTTTCGTCTTTCACCGTGTTGATTTCGCGGGTGGCATCGAAGAGGAGAGAGATGACCACCGGCGTATTCAAGTCGTCGTTCATCGCCTGATAGCATTTCTCCCGTAATCCTGTAAGCGTAACGGTGGAAGCTTCCGCCGGATTTATTTTCTGCAAGTGCTCATAAGCTTCGAGCAAGCGGTTCAGCCCTTTGGCAGAAGCCTGCAGCGCTTCGTTGCTGAAGTCCACTGTACTGCGGTAATGCGCCTGAAGGATAAAGAAACGGATAATCATCGGTGAATAAGCCTGGTGAAGCAATTTGTGATTGCCGCTGAAGAACTCTTCCAGCGTGATGGAATTGCCCAGCGATTTTCCCATCTTCTGCCCATTGACTGTGATCATGTTATTATGCATCCAGTAATGTACCATCTCGTCTCCCTGGGAAGCGACGGCCTGTGCAATCTCGCATTCGTGATGAGGGAAAATCAGGTCCATTCCTCCTCCGTGGATATCGAAATGATCGCCGAGGTATTTCTTCCCCATGGCCGTACATTCGCAATGCCAGCCGGGAAAACCGTTGCTCCAAGGCGACGGCCAGCGCATGATATGTTCCGGTTGTGCTGATTTCCAGAGGGCGAAGTCGATCTGGTTGCGTTTTTCTTCCTGCCCTTCCAGTTCACGGGTTGTATTGAGCATATCATCGATATTCCGTCCCGAAAGGACACCGTACCGGTGGACTTTGTTATATTTTGCGACGTCGAAATAGACGGATCCCTGGCTTTCGTAGGCGTAACCGTTATCCAATATCTTTTTGACTAGTTCGATCTGTTCGATAATATGTCCGGAAGCCAACGGTTCGATACTGGGACGTTGCACATTCATCCGGTCCATCGCTTCATGGTATCGGTTTTGATAATACTGGGCGACTTCCATCGGTTCCAGTTGTTCCACTCGGGCCAGCTTGGCGATCTTGTCTTCTCCGCTGTCGGCGTCATGCTCCAGATGGCCGACATCCGTAATGTTGCGGACGTAACGTACTTTATATCCCAGATGCTTCAGGTAACGGAAAAGGATATCGAACGTAATGGCCGAACGGGCATGTCCCAAATGAGGATCTCCATAGACGGTAGGGCCGCATACATATATTCCGACATGAGGTTCGTGCAAGGGTATAAATTGTTCTTTCTTTCTACTGAGCGTGTTGTAAATCGTCAAAGGGTGTTCCATATCTGTTAATTCATTTTCAGGAAGGCAAATATATGAAAATATTCTATCTTTGCCGACTATGAACTCGGTAAAGATATGGATATTCTTGTTCTTGCTTGTTGCAAGGCCTTTGTCGGGGCAGGAGAAAGCGTCTGTAGACAGTGTTCCCGAACGCGTGCCTGTCGTCGGATACCGGTTTAGCGCCAGGCAATTGATCCTGCCGGCATCGCTGATCGCCGTCGGAGCTGCCGGCACGGCGATCGACGGGATGAATGACTTTCATCTTTTTTCACGTAAAGACTCGGTAAAGAGGGTCCGGGTGGATGATTATGTGGAATGGGGGATGCTCGGATGGGTTTTTGCCTGCGACCTGCTTGGGAAGGAGAAGCATCATTGGCTCGACCAGTTCTTCCTTCTCGGGATTGCCGAAGGATTGAACGCAGGGATGGTGCATACGCTGAAGAATGTGGTCGATGAGCGCCGTCCGGATGGCTGTCCCTACTCTTTTCCTTCGGGGCATACGGCCAATTCCTTTCTGGGAGCACATATGGCTTATAAGGAGTTTAAGGACAGCAGCCCGTTCCTAGCCTATTCCGGTTACGCAATCGCCACGGCGGTGGGCGTCTCGCGCATTTGCAATAACCGCCATTGGGTAGCGGATGTCGTGGGAGGTGCCGGCTTCGGGATCCTGTCGGTCGAGTTGGCTTATTTATGCTATTTTCCGCTCCGTAATGCGATCGCCCGCAGCGTAAACAGTCGCAGCGCTCGGCAGTTTGTAGTCGTTCCGACTTTTCATACGCAAGGCGCCGGTTTTTACTTCTCTTATTCTTTTTAAACTTTCGTCTAAATTCCGTACCTTTGGCCGTCAAAAAAAAGAATCCAAAGGTATGGAAGAGAAACATTTCAAAAGAACTTTAATTACGACCGCCCTGCCATATGCCAACGGGCCGGTGCATATCGGTCATTTAGCTGGTGTATATGTCCCCGCTGATATTTATGCGCGCTATCTCCGTTTGAAAGGAGAAGAAGTGTTGATGATCGGAGGATCGGACGAGCACGGCGTGCCGATTACACTGCGTGCCAAAAAGGAAGGAGTGACACCGCAGGATATTGTAGACCGGTATCATGGCATTATTAAAAAGTCTTTTGAAGATTTTGGCATCACCTTTGACATCTATTCCCGAACGACTTCGAAGATACATCATGACCTGGCTTCCCAATTCTTCCGTACCCTTTATGACAAGGGAGTCTTTATTGAGAAGACGAACGAGCAATATTACGATGAAGAAGCCAAACAATTCCTTGCCGACCGGTATATCACCGGTACTTGTCCGCATTGCCATAACGAACATGCCTATGGCGACCAATGCGAAGCCTGCGGAACTTCGCTGAGCCCGACCGACCTGATTAATCCGAAATCAGTCATCAGTGGTAGTGCACCTGTGATGCGGGAGACCAAACACTGGTATCTGCCGTTGGATAAATACGAGCCTTTTCTTCGTCATTGGATCTTGGACGAACACAAGGAATGGAAGGCCAATGTGTATGGACAATGTAAGAGCTGGTTGGATTTAGGGCTCCAACCGCGCGCCGTGAGCCGTGATTTGGATTGGGGCATCCCTGTTCCGGTCGAAGGAGCAGAAGGGAAAGTGTTGTACGTTTGGTTTGACGCACCGATCGGCTATATTTCCAATACAAAAGAACTACTTCCCGACAGTTGGGAGAAATGGTGGAAAGACCCGGAATCTCGTTTGGTGCATTTTATCGGAAAAGATAATATCGTTTTTCACTGCATCGTCTTCCCTACCATGCTGAAGGCAGAAGGGACGTACAATCTGCCCGACAATGTCCCGGCGAATGAATTCCTGAATCTGGAGGGTGATAAGATTTCCACCTCTCGCAACTGGGCGGTTTGGCTGAATGAATATCTCGTCGATCTGCCGGACAAGCAGGATATCTTGCGATACGTTCTGACGGCAAATGCACCGGAAACAAAAGATAATGATTTTACGTGGAAGGACTTTCAAGCGCGAAACAACAATGAACTGGTGGCCATCCTGGGCAACTTCGTAAACCGTACCCTGGTGCTGACCGGCAAGTATTTCAAGAACCGGGTGCCTGAATCCGGAGAATGGACGGACTATGACCGTGAAACCTGGGAAGAAGTCTCCAAAGTCAGGGGTAACGTAGAGCAGCTTCTGGATACGTTCCACTTCCGGGATGCACAGAAAGAAGCGATGAACCTGGCACGCATAGGAAATAAATACCTGGCCGATACGGAGCCATGGAGTGTTGCCAAAACCGACCTCGGACGGGTAGCGACCATCCTGAATATCTCCCTGCAAATCACAGCGAACCTCGGTATTGTCTTCGAGCCTTTCCTTCCTTTCAGCATGGAGAAACTAAACCGGATGCTTAATGTGGAAGCTTTGGGATGGAACCGCCTGGGAGATAAGAATCTTCTGGAGGCAGGACATGAATTAGGCAAAGCGGATTTGTTGTTTGAAAAGATCGACGATGAGATCATCGAGCGCCAGGTACAAAAGCTACAGGACACCAAGAAGGCGAACGAAGCGGAAAACCACCAGGCGAAGCCGATCCGGGAAGCGGTACCTTTTGACAATTTTACCAAGCTGGATATCCGGGTAGGAACGATCCTGGAATGTAGCCGGGTGCCGAAAGCCGACAAGCTATTGCAGTTCAAGATCGACGACGGATTGAAGGGCCGTACGATCGTTTCCGGCATTGCACAGCATTATGCGCCGGAGGAGTTAGTCGGCAAACAAGTCTGTTTTATTGCCAACTTGGAGCCCCGCAAACTCAAAGGCATTATTTCTGAGGGAATGATCCTCTCAGCAGAAAATGCCGACGGTTCCCTTGCGGTAATTACGCCGCAAAAAATGGTCAAACCCGGCAGCGAAATCAAATAATTAACTCAATAGAAAGCAAAAAGAGGGGGCAAAAACTTTGCCCCCTCTTCTTATATACCCATAAAGTGAAGAGAATTGCTCCTAACTTGGATTGACGAGCCCAGAAACAATAAAAAAACAGAACAATTACAAAATCTAAATATAAAAATATCTCTACAAATGAAATCATAAAGCAGTTTTTGAGCTATTTGCAGAATATCTCTACTTAATTTTCAGATATATATAAACTCACTATGAGTGTAACCTGCAATCAGAGATGCAGTAATTTCAGCAATGAGGGTATTGCATTTTTAATTGTTGTTTACAATGAACGAACTGATACAATTTTTCCATGTTGCAATAGTTCCGTCATTAGTGTTAAAACGCCTAAAAATCGCATCAAAATTTTCAATACTTGTCGTGAAAGTCAGGGAATTACCTTTATAGTCTTTGTCTTCAAATACAGTTATAGAAAAACCTATATTATTTTTAACAGATAATGTGTTGTCATTCATTTTACCTAGTTTATGAATCATTATTACAGCCTTATCAGTAGGTCCTAATGGAGTTCTGTTTTGCTCAAAGGGCCATGCCTTTCCTTGATAAAAAATATCCTTATAAAATGTAACCAAAGGATTGCTTTCTGTTGTTGTTGCACTTTTAGTCACTACTGCAGTTGTAGGTACCGCGCATTCTTTTTTCAAAGATTCTATATTATCAAAAAAAGCAAGAGTACCATCTTTATTCAAGTAAGTAGATAGATTAGGTATTTGGCTTAAATCTTTTAACTTCTCCTCAATATTTTTATCGGCAAAAATTGCCGTTGAATCATCATTAAGCATATAGGAAGTAGAATACTCTTTACCCAAATAAGTAAAAGATATAGAATATTCATTTTGAGGAGAGATGTTAGAACTGTTCTTCAAAAAAGAATCTTCTTCATTATTGCATGAGACTAGGAATAAAACACTTAATGCGTTGATCGTGAGGTAGATAATCGTCTTTTTCATAGTATGTGTATTTAATTGTAAGTAAAATACAATATTAAAAAGACAAAAATCAAACTTTTTAACACTTTTAACGTACTTTCCTATTAAAAATCAATTCCGTAGGTGTATGTTTTTACCACTTCAATCTCGATTTTCAATGTTGAATAAGCCGGAATTTCTTCTTTTTCTGTATAACTAATTGAACCGTAACCTAATTCCTGGGGAATCCAAATCTCAGCTTTCTCTCCTTCTTTCATCGTTTGAAGAGCTGTTGACCAACCTTCAATAGGGCAAGTCATGTACCCTGTACTACTACTGGAACTGTAATTTGCGACTGTTGAACTGACGGCAACCTGATAAGGAACACCATCCTCAAACAAACGTTGATTATAAGAAGTTCCATCGACAAGCCATCCTTTATAATATACATCTACACGGCTATTAAAAAATATCTTTTTTCCGGTTCCTTCTTTCAGTATTCTCTTGTAAACGACTTTGCCCATATTCGTACTGCTTTGGGCTTGGATTTTAGTATAAGCGGAATTCGATGCAATTTCCTGAAAGGCCTGTTCGTTTTCCGTTTTCCAAGCTTCGTCGATTACTTCCTCATCATCGTCTCCGCAGGCTGTGAATAACACGGCACTACACAGGAGTAACATCGCGAGATAAACATATTTTTTCATGTTATTTTATCCGTTTATTTTTTTTAAAAGCGTTTTCATGCTTACTTTTTCCGTAATAATATCATGCAAGCGGTCAATAGGCACCCGCTCCTGCTCCATCGTGTCGCGGAAACGGATGGTTACGCAGTTATCATTGAGCGTATCATGGTCGACCGTAATGCAATAGGGAGTTCCGATGGCATCCTGCCGGCGGTAGCGCTTTCCTATAGAGTCCTTTTCGTCGTACTGGCAGCGGAAGTCGAAGCGAAGTAAATTAACGATCTCTTCAGCTTTTTCAGGCAGCCCGTCTTTTTTCACCAACGGTAGGACAGCCAGCTTGATCGGCGCCAAAGCAGCCGGGAGTTTCAGGACAACACGGGTTTCACCGTTATCCAACGTCTCTTCACAATAAGAACCGGCCATGATGCTCAGGAACATACGGTCTACACCTATAGAGGTTTCGATCACATACGGCGTGTAACTTTTATTTAGCTCCGGATCGAAATATTGGATCTTCTTGCCGGAGAATTTCTCGTGCTGGCTCAGGTCGAAGTCCGTACGGCTGTGGATACCTTCCACTTCCTTGAATCCAAAAGGCATTTCAAATTCGATATCCGTTGCCGCATTCGCATAATGCGCCAGCTTGTCATGGTCATGATAGCGGTATTTCTCGTCGCCCAAGCCCAGGGCTTTATGCCACTTCAGGCGGGTTTCCTTCCATTTGGCAAACCATTCCAACTCTTCACCCGGGCGGACAAAAAACTGCATCTCCATCTGTTCGAATTCGCGCATGCGGAAGATAAACTGCCGGGCTACGATTTCATTACGGAATGCCTTTCCGATCTGGGCGATTCCAAAGGGAATCTTCATGCGGCCGGTTTTCTGTACGTTCAGGAAATTGACGAAGATGCCCTGCGCCGTTTCGGGCCGCAAGTAAACCTTCATCGAACCGTCCGATGTGGAGCCCATTTCGGTGGAGAACATCAGGTTGAACTGGCGTACTTCCGTCCAGTTACGCGTGCCGGAGACCGGACAGGCGATTTCGCAATCGATAATCAATTGGCGCAGATCCTCGAAGTTGGAGTCGTTCAGATCTTTTGCAAACCGGGTATGCACTTCGTCCCGTTTCGCCTGATGTTCCAGGACACGGGGGTTGGTGCCGCGGAATTGGTCTTCGTCGAAAGCGTCGCCGAAACGTTTGGCGGCTTTGCTGACTTCCTTCTCTATTTTTTCGTCGATTTTAGCTAAATAATCTTCGATCAATACGTCTGCGCGATACCGTTTCTTGGAATCCTTGTTGTCAATCAAGGGGTCGTTAAAGGCGTCGACATGCCCGGACGCCTTCCATATAGTCGGGTGCATAAAGATGGCCGAATCGAGGCCGACGATGTTCTCATGCAATAAGGTCATGCTATCCCACCAATATTTTTTGATATTGTTCTTCAACTCGACTCCGTATTGTCCGTAGTCATAAACAGCTCCCAGGCCGTCGTAAATTTCAGAGGATGGGAATACGAATCCATATTCCTTACAGTGAGAAACAAGCTTCTTAAATACGTCTTCTTGTGCCATCTTACACAGTCTATTTGGATATATTAATTATTTAGAACTTGCAAAGTAAATGAATTTTCGTCAATAATGGAGATATCTGTCGTTGTTCTAACAATGAATGAGTAAAATTAACAAGAAAAAGAAGATTCCTTCAAAAATTCATAGTTATGACTGCGTTCATTCACAGTTATGACTGTATTCATTCATAGTTATGACTGCGTCCGTTCACAGGTATGAATTTTCAGCGGATAAGCGATGGCTTTTGATGTATCCTCCAGCCTGAGTTTTTAATTTTTTCAGTACAATAGTGAAAATATATGATATTTACCGGAAATCATTTATTTTTGTGGAGTTAAAGAGAATACCGTGAAATTATTCAGCACACATAAGGAAAGAAAGAATTATGTGGCCTTGCTTTTGACTGGCATGGGGGCCGTCTGTTTGTTTTTATGCCCTCCGGCTATTGCCCATAGCGGACCACAGCAAAAACAGCCGGTCGAACAAAGTCGGAAACCATTGACCGGCAAGGTGGTCGACACCGGAGGCCGTCCTTTGAACGGAGCAGCCGTTTTGCTGAGGGAACGCCAGGAACGGAGCGTTACGAATTGCTACGGCGAATTTGATTTTTCGGTGTATACGCCGGGAGACCATCTGGAAATAAGTTATATAGGTTATGAGTCGGCTGTGGTGAAGAGTGATTCTTCCGGGCGGATGGAGATCACCTTGTCGGAAGACAGCCGGGTGTTGGAGGAACCGTCGGAGCCGATTCTTCTTCCTCCCGTGAAAAAGGAAGAAAAGCGCCCGGCCGGCAAACCGTGTCCCATCGGTGGTGAAAAAGCGTATAAGCAATATTTGGATGAGAAAATGATACGTCCGGCAGATGCCGAGTGCAAGGATAAAACGGGGAATGTCACCGTCCTTTTCAGCACGGACGAAGCCGGGAAGCCATATAACATCCGGATCAAAAAAGGGCTTTGTCCTTCCTGTGACCACGAAGCCATGCGCCTGGTCAACGAAGGTCCCAAATGGTCACATGCCGCCGAAAACGTGGAGATCTCCGTTCATTTCTAAATCAGCCATGATTGGGAACTTCTCTCTTTAGGGCGTAAGCCGAAACTTACGCCCGTGAATTAAAAAAGAGTTTTATTTAGGCAAGTTGCTATTCAGGAAGCATAATTACTTCAATCTTGTTGCCGGGCTGAAGCATATCTTTCATCATTTGTTGGATTTCTTGCGGAGTAATCGCTCTTATCCTCTTTTCAAAATCTATATTTTCTTCTTCTCCGTAGAAATAATTACATTCCAAGACAGCAATCCAGAAGCCGTTTAGCCTGTTCCATGTAGTCCTGTTATTGACTGTATTTTCGATAGCCTTTGTATACTCATCCTGCCGGGGACCGTTGTCCGCTATCGTTTGCAGTTCTTTTTGGGCCACTTCCAGCATTTCGTCTATCCTGTCCGGATTTGTAGTGAAATTGACACTCAAACTTGCATTGTCATTGGTTATAGGATATTTTTCTATGTTTATTGATGCGCCGGCTCCATACACTCCCGATTTTTCTGTGCGCATGGCTCTGAAGAAAGCTTGTTGCAGGATATTGTTCATTACGGCAAGATAATGCGTCGTATTTCCGTCTCTTTTCATCTGAGCTGTATAATTTATAACAACTTGCGCTTTAGGTGTTTCCATTTTCTGCGCAAAACGTTTTATTATCTGTCCTTTCTTTTTATTATAATCGGTTACCTGTGCGATCCGAGTCTCTTTTATCTCTGACGGAAGGCAAGCCAGATATTTTTCAACTAACGGCTTGAGCTGCTCTTCATCAATAGTTCCTACAAAGATGAAAGTCATTTCCCCCGGATTGGCAAAGCACTTTTTATATAGGCTTATCATCTTGTCATAATCGATGCGGTCTATATCTTCTATCCTGATTTTTTTGGCTCTTGGCTGGTTGCCATAAGTCGTTACATTCAATGTGTCATAGAAAATAGTGGACGGGTTTTTTGATTCGTTGAGTACATACGTTTTATACCCTTCAATATAGGCTTTGAACGCCTGGGGATCCTTGTGTGGGGATGTTATGTACAAATAGGCCAATTGAAGCATGGTTTCGATATCCTTTTTGTTTGAACTGCCGCTTAATCCCTGGGTATAATTGCCTATCACGGGTTGCAGGCCGACCGACTTTCCTGCTAATTTTTTCTTTAGATTGATGGCACTAAAATTACCTATACCGCTGAATATGGGAAGATAGCCCAAATCCTGGTAATTTAATTTCTCGGAAGCATCAAACTGGAATTTTCCTCCGTAACCTATGGCGGACATCAGTATTTGGTCCGTTTGGAAATCCGTTTTTTTCAATAATACTTTAATGCCGTTTGACAGAGTCCATAGAGTTTCATCGTATTTATCTCCTTTCTCTATATTTGTTATTTTCCCGGCCGCCGGCAGATCGGATACCAAAGGTTCATCCAAAGTCGTTTCGACATAGGGCTCGATTTTTTCTTTCTGTACAGTGGTTATGACATCCAGTAATTCTTGCTTTGTCGGATAATTGAGCCCTTCTTTTTCTGGGCCCGAAACGGTTATGACGTTGTTTGTGTAGGTAAAATATTGGTTTGCCATTTCTTTAAAAACCTGATTGTCCAGTTTGGGAAGCTCTCTTTTCATCGCCTCGTACTCATAGGCAATTCCCGGCAAATATCCTTTGGCTTGCACCATGTTTAGGATAGAACCGACTATATTCCCTGTCATTTGTTTATTCTTGTTGTTATATCTGTTTTCCAGGCCATTCAACATGTTGGCCCTGGCTCGTTCTATTTCCTCATTTGTGAATCCATATCTCTTTATACGTTCCTGTTCTCTCGCCAAGATCTCCAATGTTTCTTTTACTTTTCCTTCTTTGACGGTAGCCCATGACGTCCAGGCGTCTTTTGTCTTAGCCATGTAATATGTACCATACCTTCCACTCGCGTCAGTATATGGGGCATTGGGTAGTTGCCCTATTTCCTGAAGACGGGAATAGAGCATTGAGGAGAACATATTTTGGGCATAGACTAATTTCATCCGTGCCAATGTGTTTTTACTTTCCTTGGATGTGTCATGCTTGATATAGTAAGTCAGCCTCGTTACCGTAGCTTCAGGATCTGTCGCTATCGATACGACAGGTTCTACGTTGTCTTTAACCGGATAATAAATTCTCTCGGCCGGATTAACAGGTTTAGGTATATCCTGGTACAGCTTTTTCAGTTGCGCTTCTATATGATCGACATCTATATCGCCGACGATAATGACTGTCTGTAGGTCGGGGCGGTACCATTTATGATAATAATCTTTAAGTTCCTGATACTTGAAATTTTCAACTACTTCCATCTTTCCGATGACATTCCGGTCGGCATATTTGCTTCCCTCAAACATAATCGGCATTTCCTTGTCAAATATTCGTGTGTATGCTCCGTTGCGCCCGCGCCATTCTTCTTTTATAACGCCTCGTTCTTTGTCTATGTCTTTATCTTTTAATGATATAAATCCGGACCAATCATGAATGATCAGAAGGCAAGTGTCAATTAGTCCGGGACGATCCGTCGGAATATCACTCAAGTAGTAGACCGTCTGGTCGTAACTTGTGTAGGCATTGATGTTTTGCCCCATTTTCATGCCTCCTTTTTCCAGGAAATCAATCACCTTGTTTGGGAAATTCTTAGTGCTGGCAAATGCCATATGTTCAAGGAAGTGCGCCAATCCCGATTGATTGTCTTCTTCCTGCATTGAGCCTACATCCTGTGCCAGATAAAAGACCGCCCTGTTTTCAGGGTATGTGTTTTTCTGAATGTAATAAGTGAGCCCGTTGTCCAATTTCCCATGTCTGATCAGAGGATCTAAAGGGAGCTCTTGTGCAGCTAAGACGATAGTCAGCAGTAAAAATGACAAAATAAATGTTAGCTTTTTCATGATATATGATTTTATAGTAGGTCTCTGGACGCAAAATCAAAATACAAACATAAAAGTAGATTTCAATTACGAAATAATCGAAGATTATGATATGTTGCAAAGCATAATGTTATCTGTTTTTTATCTTGTTTAACGTTTCTTCCTCTCCTGTGATTTAATGACTGTTATAAGTCGATACGCCTACTTTGTAAAATGATTTTTTCTATACGAACCAATGTAGGTTATAAAAAGAAAATCATTTTATTTTTTTGTATATTTGCCCGGTACGCGTAAATGATAGAAGATAAATGAAGCCGGAAGACGAAAAAGACCAGGATGAAACAGAAGAGGTAGACCAACCGACGGAAGAAAATCCCGAAGAAGAGCAGGTGGAAAGTACCGCCCGTTCGGGATATCGGGCGCCCGGAAGACAAGCCGGCGACATTTCACACCATTTGTCAGGGATGTATCAAAACTGGTTCCTGGATTATGCTTCTTATGTCATTCTGGAGCGCGCCGTGCCTCATATCAATGACGGGCTGAAACCGGTACAACGGCGTATCCTGCATTCGATGAAGCTGCTCGACGATGGGCGCTATAACAAGGTTGCCAATATAGTGGGGCATACGATGCAGTTTCACCCGCATGGGGACGCTTCCATTGGTGACGCCCTTGTACAACTCGGGCAGAAAGATTTGCTGATAGACTGCCAGGGAAACTGGGGGAATATACTGACAGGCGATGGGGCGGCCGCTCCGCGTTATATCGAAGCGCGGCTCTCTAAGTTCGCCTTGGAAACCGTCTTCAATCCGAAAACAACCCTTTGGAAACTGTCCTATGACGGTCGAAACCGGGAGCCGGTCACCTTGCCGGTCAAGTTTCCTTTGCTGCTGGCGCAGGGAGTCGAAGGGATCGCCGTGGGGCTTTCCTCCAAGATCCTACCTCATAACTTCAACGAATTGCTGGACGCTTCCATCGCTTATCTGAAAGAAGAACCTTTCGTTTTATATCCCGATTTCCAAACCGGGGGAATTGTCGACGTTTCCAAATACAACGACGGCGAACGGGGCGGCTCTGTCAAAGTACGGGCGAAAATCAGCAAATTGGACAACAAGACGCTGGCCATTAATGAGATCCCCTACGGAAGGACGACTTCCTCCATTATCGAATCCATCCTCAAGGCAAACGATAAAGGAAAAATCAAAATAAAGAAGGTAGACGATAATACGGCCAGAGGCGTGGAGATACTGGTGCATCTGGCACCCGGCGTGTCGTCGGACAAAACGATCGATGCCCTGTATGCCTTCACCGATTGCGAAATCAGCATCTCACCGAACTGTTGCGTTATCAAGGATAATAAGCCGCATTTCCTGACTGTGAGCGACGTTCTCCGTCATTCGACCGACGAAACGCTGAACCTGCTGCGGACGGAATTACAGATCCGGAAAGGAGAACAGGAAGAGGCTCTGTTCTTTGTTTCCCTGGAACGTATTTTCATTGAACAACGCATATATAAAGATAAGGAATTTGAAAACGCCAAAGACATGGATGAGGCGGTTGTCCATATTGATTCCCGGCTGACTCCTTTCAAGCCGGATCTGATCCGGGAGGTGACGCGGGACGATATCCTTAAGCTGATGGAAATCAAGATGGGGCGTATCTTGAAGTTCAATGCGGACAAGAATGACGCGCTGATTGCCCAGATCAAGGAAGAAATCGCGCAGTTGGAGCATCATCTGGCTAATATCGTGGATTATACCATCGATTGGTTCCGTATGTTAAAAGAGAAATACGGTGCGGCCTATCCCCGGCGGACAGAAGTCCGTAGCTTGGATACTATCGAGGTGACTAAGGTGGCGGAAGCCAACGAAAAGCTTTATATCAACCGGGAGGAGGGATTTATAGGCACTTCGCTGAAGAAAGACGAGTTTATCTGCAATTGCTCCGACTTGGATGATGTCATTATCTTCTATAAAAGCGGACTCTATAAGGTGGTGAAGGTCTCCGACAAAATGTTCGTCGGCCCGGATATCCTATATGTCAATGTCTTCAAGAGGAATGATACGCGGACGATCTATAACCTGATCTACCGGGATGGAAAGAAGGGAGCTTACTACATCAAACGGTTCTCGGTAACCGGCATAACGCGTGACCGGGAGTATGATGTGACGAAAGGAACTAAAGGCTCTCAGGTCGTTTATTTTACAGCCAATCCTAATGGGGAGGCCGAAACCGTGAAGGTAATCCTGAAACCGAAGCCCCGGCAGCGGATGCTCGTTTTCGAAAAAGACTTCAGCGAGATCCTGATCAAAGGGCGCGGTTCACAAGGCAATATCCTAACCAAGGCGGATGTGCATAAGATCACTTTGAAACAAAAGGGAACGTCTACCTTGGGGGGGCTGATGGTTTGGTTCGATTGGGATGTACTCCGGTTGAACAACGACGGGCGTGGCGAAGAACTGGGTGAATTCAAAAGTGACGATCAGATCCTGGTGATTCACCGCAATGGGGATTATTATGTTACGAATTATGACCTGAGCAATCATTTCGACAATCATATCCTGACAATTGAGAAATATGACCCGGACAAAGTCTGGACGGCTGTTTATTATGATGCGGAGCAGAAGGCGCCTTATCTGAAACGATTCCAGTTGGAACCGAAAACATCGAAGCAGAATTTTCTCGGCGAGAACCCGCACAACACATTATATTTATTGACGGATGAGGCCTATCCGCGCATCGAAGTTGTATTCGACGGAAAAGATAAGGATACGCCTCCCCTGGTTGTGGAAGCGGCCGGGTTTGTCGGGGTGAAATCTTTCAAGGCGAAAGGCAAGCGTCTGACACAGAAGGAGGTGGAGACGATCAACGAACTGGAGCCCCTGATGGTACATCCGAAATCAAACGAAGAGGGCGATGAGCCTTCCGAAGGAGAAGAAGCGGAACCCACAGATCCGGATCCGGATGATCCGGATTCTCCGAAAAGCAACACGGACATTATTGATGAGATCACGGGACAAATGAAACTTTTTGATGAATAACTATGAGAACAGCATGCCTGATCGCTTTATTTCTCTGTCTAGGCCTTAGCCTCATGGCTCAACCGGACAACAAAAAAGAGGAACCCTGGTCGGTTAACGAGGGAACTTTGATAGGCATAGGGGGTTATAACATTAAGGATACCTATTTGTCTCCGTTAAAATATACCGGAGGAGGCGCCCGTATTTTAAATGAGCGGATGAAGGTCGTTTCGTGGGGGGATTACAATATCTCCCGGCAACAGTTGATCAACGTGGATGTTGCTTCCACAAGCAATCCGGCGTCGACATCCAACGATCTTTCCGGCTTTGTGGATTATTCCCTGGGTTACCACTATCGTTTTAAACCGCTTCCTTCGTTAAAAATCTTGACGGGAGCTTCCGTACGCGGTTCACTCGGGTTTATATACAACACGCGCAATGGGAATAACCCGGCGACGCTGAAGGCTGATCTCGATTTGAATCTTTCGGCCATGGCGATCTATCAGCTGATGATAAAGGATTATCCGCTGTATCTCCGTTACCAGGTGGAGACTCCCTTTCTAGGCGCTTTATTTTCGCCTCATTACGGACAATCGTATTACGAGATCTTTAACCAGGGGAATGACTCGGGCACGATTCAGTTCAGCTCTTATCATAATAAGTTTGCCATGCGGAATTATCTGACGGTCGATTTTCCGATAGGAAACGTCACCATGCGGGCCGGTTATCTGAATAGCTTGTATTATACCGATGTGAATAATATCGAGGTGCATATCGTTTCCCATTCTTTTATGATTGGATTTGTAAAGGAGTTTTTTTCTCTGGGCGGCAAAAACCTGAAGAAGAAAAAACATCTGTTCCGGAGTGCTTACTATTGATTAACGAATGATTAAAATGAAACACGGCACCCTCTTTATATTCCTTTTCTGCTTGTTGTTGGGCGGTTGCGAAAAGGCCGATGATTTTACGGCTGATCCGCGGACGAACTTCAACGCGCTCTGGAAAATCATGGATGAGCATTACTGTTTCTTTGATTATAAGGGTGTAGACTGGGATGAAGTCTATGATCGCTATGTAGGGCGGGTGGATACGGTGAAAGACCAGTTTGAATTATTCCAGTTGTTAGGCGAAATGTTGGCGGAAGTAAAGGACGGGCATACCAACCTTATCTCCAGCTTCGATGTTGCGCGTTATTGGGATTGGTATGAAAAATATGCGCGGAATTATGACAAGACGGTGCACGACTCCTATCTGGGGACAGGTACGGAGTATCGGAAGGCAGGCGGGCTGCTTTACAAACGGTTTGCCGGGTATACGATCGGATATATTTATTATGAGAGTTTCCAGTATGGGGTCTCGGAGAATAATCTCGATTATGTCCTACTGTATTTTAAGGATTGCAAGGGATTGATTATAGATGTGCGGGAGAATGGAGGAGGCTCCTTGACTTATTCCGACCGTATCGCTTCCCGTTTCATTGAAAACAAAATGCTTACGGGTTATATCCAGCATAAGACCGGCACTGGGCATAATGATTTTTCGGAACCTTATCCATTGGAACTGTCCCCGTCGGACAGGGTTCGCTGGCTCCGTCCGGTTGTTGTCATTACGAATCGCCATTGCTACAGCGCAACAAATGACTTCGTTTACAAAATGAGTTTGCTTTCGAATGTGACGTTGTTGGGTGACCGTACCGGCGGAGGAAGCGGCTTTCCGTTCAGTTCCGAGCTGCCCATCGGTTGGAGTGTGCGTTTCTCTGCCAGTCCGCTTCTGGACATTCATAAAAACCATATAGAATCGGGAATTGATCCGGATGTATTTGTGAATATGACTTCGTCGGATATCGCGAAAGGAGTCGATCCGTTGATTGACCATTCTGTCTCCCTGCTGCTGGAGAAATAACAGGAAAAGGAATAAATCATTTGTGTTTCTCCTAAAAACACGTATCTTTGCCCCGCAATACTGCGGCTGTGGTGTAATTGGTAGCCACGCCAGACTTAGGATCTGGTGCTTCACGGCGTGGGGGTTCGAGTCCCTTCAGCCGCACAGGTAAATCTTCAAAAACAAAATAAACTCTGATAATAACCTGATTATCGGAGTTTTTTTATTCTCCTGAAATCTTGTCAAAAAACAGGAATATGCGATTTAAAGCAGGTTTGTCGTTACTTAAACGTTACCTGTTAAACCCTGTCGAACGACGATTCTCACAGAATAAATCATCGTTGGGTTGCTGAAAAAATTCAGTTTAATCCAATCTGTTTATATAATTCGGTGAGCCCTTGGGTCGGTTATTCTTCTTGAACTAGAAAGAAAAGGAGCTCATGAATGTTTTTTGTATTCTTCACCCATGATCTGTTTGTAATCGGCGATAAATTGGATGTACCTTCTTTTTGCTTCATTGTGGGCATCGGTTTTTTGTAATGCCTGAATGAGATATTCGAATGCCGTCTCGTTTACAGGATCGATATTCAGCATTGCATTCGCGAAAGCGATTGTTACGGAGAAATTTCCTTCTTGATGGCTCTCTTCCATTTCTATCAACAGGAACGGCACTAATGCCTCCTCTATGATTTCTTTAAACTTGTCTATTTCCGGATCATTGGTGTCTTTTAAGAATTTCCCTCTTGAGATGATATCCAACAGTTCGTCACGGAAGGTACTCTTCGGAACGGCCGATTCCTTGATCTCCTGGAAATGGCAATAATCACAATAGCAATTCTTGTCCAGAATGAGTTTAAAAATCCCTTTTTCGTAAATCAATTTGATGCCGTCTAACTCTTCAAGCACTTTTCTCAGATTGCTGATTGTAACGCCACGTGAATTCTTTACTTTATTTTCCGGTTTGTTCGGCCACAACAGTTGGCTCAGTTCATAGGATGTAATACCCCCTTCCACACTATATTGCATGAGAATCAGGAAGGTCTGCTTTATCTTCGGGCTGAACAAGTAGGTGATGTCTTTCCCTTCCCTGTTTCTTACTGTAAACCTGCCAAATAAGAAAATGGCATTTGCTTTTATTTCCAAGGACGAATGTTCCGGATTATTGTCTGCAAATTGCTTTCCCTGTTGAATGTGCTCTTCCCTTTTGCGTTTGGCATAATACATTATTAAAAGTAAAAAACAGAGGGCGGCTCCTACTATTAATCCTCCGATCACACCGATTTGCCTTATGAGCGCCCCTATGTCTTGTGAAGTCTGGTATTTGTTCAACTCGGAAAAGGCGACGGGTGGGAAATTTAATGAATAGATCTTGACATTGGAGGCGATATCGTCATCAGCAAATTCCTGGACAATGGCGTAGAATTCCTCTAGCCTGGAATTAAAATAGAGACATGCATTTGTTTTGATCTTCTCGGAGTGGATAGGTATTGAGTCTCCCTTGATCCGAAAAGAACCGTCCTGGATGGAAAATTGGTAAAGTTTGAGAAAGGAATCGCTGAAATGCTCAGGATAACAGAGTGTATAGAAAGTGGATTCGTCAGCGATTATCAGATTTCTTGTCGGGACAATATTGTCCGATTTCCAAGGGATTTCCCACTTTTTTGTTACTTTCAATGTGTTTAAATCGATCTGATAAAAATCATAATAATACCTTCGTCCGACACTCTGTTCCCCCGATTCGTTTCCCATCCCTCCGAAAATGGATAAAGAATGATCCTTCGGCTGGTAAGCCATGGCAGAAAAATAGCGGGGAGTAATGACATCACCCGATAGGGGTAGTTCTTTCCACTTTCCGGTCACTAGGTTGAATTCATATAGTTTATTACTGTAATGTTGATTACCGAAACCGCCGAAAATATAGTATTTTTTTGCTGTCGTATCCATTGCAATTGCATGATGATGTAGTTGCATGCTGAATGAATCGCACCGAAAAGGTTCCCACGTATAATCTTCCAGATTTAGTAATGCCATATTCTCTCCTCCCGACTGGTTTGGCATAACTTCATACGCATAGAGGAAATTACTTCGGGGACTGATAAAATTGGTCGCCAGGTTTAAGCTTAAAGGGCAGGGGGAGGGATATTTCTTTTTTTGCATCTCTTTGCTTACGATCCGGAAAATAAAGATAGAGTCTTTGTTGAAATAGTAGATTGACTGTCTTTCTTCATTATAATTAGCTCCGGCGATCGTTTTGGAGGAAGAAGTTGCAATCAATTTCCAGTAATAGGAATCATCGATCAGCCATACGGGGTTTTGTACATTACCGACGACCTGTCCGTCGGTATCGTGAACTAGGTTTCCCTGGTTCTCATCAAAACGGAATGCATGGCTTGTCTTATGATCCTTTATGACCAGGTTTTTTATGATAATTGAAGGAACATCAATGAAATAATCGCTTCTTCCAAAGAAGAGGTGAGGATGGACTTTCGCAGGTAATGATATGCCTACTGTCTTATACTCAAATTGATTTATTTTCATTTGCAAGGAATTTTCCACAAGGTTAAAAAACAGGTTGACGTGTAATAAATGATTCTTTGCCTTGTTTCTTTTCAGGTTAGCCGTAAGGAGGCTCTGTTTGCCTTCAATATTAAATTTGAATTGGATGGAATCCCCCGCATTATTAAGAAACAGATTATAGATTTCCGGCGTTTCCGGCGTTTTCAGTCTAAATATATAACCTACATCCGAAGGGCCGGGCAGAGAGAGGTCGAAAGAAATATCCAGTATATCCTTAAAGATCGGCGACGAACCGGTAAAAACGCTATAGGAGGTGCGTTCATCGATTACTTTTTCATTCCCGTTAAACTTTATCCCCTGCGCTTCTACTCTCACCGGCATGAGAGAAATGAGAAAGCATAGGCAGAAAAAGAAATATATAAATGATTCAATTGGAAATTTCAATTTCAGGTGAATAAATATTTTATAGAAATAATTTTTCATCTATTATAAATTTAGAATTAATCATCAAAAAGTATGCAATAGATTGCCCGAGGTGAAAGACCCAAATGTAAGAGAGCTCTATCAAATATAGTTACTTCCGACGAATAATAGCAAAAGTATCCAAACAACGTTTAATATGCAAGTGGAAAAAGACCGGATTACGCCGTTGTGGAATAAATGATTGCATTATATGTATGAAATGAATATCAGCATGTTTCACTTTTGTCGATCAACAGTCGGAAAACAATGAATCCATGTGTTGAATTCCAGATAGATATAAACACAATATATTGTTTGACTAAAATTACCTCCCAGAATTGCCATTGTAGAAGTAGGTAAAACGCGCCACTTGGGAAATGTTTTACCCATGGTTTGGCAAGAGGGAGAATATGCTGGGCGAAAATCGCTGTATTATTTTTTATCTGTCGAATTTATGTGAAATTATGATTTAGATTATCAAAATAAAAATGAAAATAATCTTGATATAATCGTTATTTAATCGGAGAGATAACCACCTTGTGCGTACTTTCGAAAAAAAGAATTTTGGATGCGTTTGGGCCATACTCTTTTTAGGAGTACATATTCTTAATTACGATCTAATGTATTTTTTACCTGTCTCTAATAGTATTAATTTAAAAAACTGCTTATGAAATAATCTCAGTAAACCTTTTATGATTTCATTGTTATGAATATAATATGGCGCAATGAATGATCTTAAATCTTAAATTATTTATTTTTTAATAATAAACACAAATCAACGTATGAATAAACGAAAGACATGTTTCCTGGAGATTCTGGGGACGATTGTATTTCTATGGTGTTCTGCAAGTCTCTTTGCTCAAAATCCCAATCGTCCCTTTAGAATTGCTGGAATTGTTAAAGATCAGGCAAATGAACCTCTCATTGGAGCAAATATCACTGAAAAGGGTACAGCCAATGCGACTTTGACAGATTTAGAAGGAAAGTTCACTTTAAGTATATCGAGTGGGCAAACAACCCTTGTGGTTTCTTATGTCGGTTATCAACCGAAAGAAATTCCGGTAAGAAATCAATCCGAATTGGCAATAACCTTGGTAGAAGATAATCAGGTTTTGGATGAGATCGTAGTGATAGGATATGGCGTACAAAAGAAAGAAACACTGACAGGGGCAGTGGTAGCCATTAATAATTCTGACATCGTTACAACTAAAAATGAAAACGTGCAGAACATGTTGACTGGAAAGCTTCCCGGAGTCAGGGTGATGCAGAAGAGTAGCGAACCGGGATCTTTTAATAATACCTTTGATATACGGGGTATGGGTAATCCGCTAGTAATCGTGGATGGCGTTCCCCGGGATAATTTTAATCGGTTGGATGCAAATGATATCGAGTCCATTTCTGTACTGAAAGATGCATCTGCCGCTATCTACGGGGTTCGTGCTGCAAACGGTGTGGTTTTAATTACGACTAAAAAGGGGCAATCAGGGAAAGTTGATCTGGAATATGCCGGGAATTTCGGTTGGCAAAATCCGACAGGTTCTCCGAAAAGTGTGAGTGCCGCAGACTGGATGACGTTGCGGAACGAGAAGTTGATGCATAACGCCAACGGTGGTACTACCGCATACTCTCAGGAAGAAATCGATGCTTATAGAAATGGAACGAAAACGAGTACGGACTGGTGGGAGGAATGTATGCGAACCTTGGCTCCCCAGACGCAGCACTCTCTGAGTGCGACGGGAGGAAATGATAAGGTAAATTTCTATATCAGCGGAGGTTATATGTATCAAGAATCTTTCTTGAAGAGCGAAAGTTTGGATTATGATCGCTTTAATATTCGTTCCAATATTTCCGCCCAAATCACCAACCGGCTGAAAGTGGATCTGAATATTAGCGGCATACAGGATACGAAGAACCAACCTTACCAGAATGCCGATTGGATCATCCGTGCTTTCCAGCGGGCTCCGGCCATACAACCTGTTTATGCAAATAATAATCCCGATTATTTGATGTATGGCCTGATTGAAGGAGATAATCCGGTGGCTATGATGGATGCGGATGTGGTCGGTTATAAAAAATACGAGAATAAATGGTTTCAATCTTCCGCTACGGCTACCTATGATGTTCCTTATATTGAGGGTTTAGTGGCAAAAGCAACTTATAGTTATGACTATCAGATTGCAGATAACCGCATTTACCAACGGGAGCATAATTTATACGAATATAATGACGCATCGGGTATATACAATCCGAAAGGACGCCAGAGCCCGAGTACTTTCCGGCGCGAGTTTTATTCGAAACAAGCAACCTTGTATCAGTTCTCATTGAATTATAATCGGTTATTCAATAATGCGCATAATGTAACGGCTTTATTTCTTTTGGAAGGCTCAGAGAAGAAAGGAGATAATTTCTTTGCCCAAAGAGAGTTGGCTTTGGATTTGGACCAATTATTTGCCGGAAATTCAGAAAATCAGCAAGGAAGCATGAGTACAACTTATGACCCGGAAGGAAATAAAGATTTATATGAGACGGCAAATCTTGGTATTGTGGGACGTTTAGCATATGACTATCTATCAAAATACCTGGTGGAGTTCAGCTTCCGTGAAGATGGATCCTCCCTGTTCGGAAGCGGTCATCGTTGGGGATTCTTTCCTTCCGCCTCTTTGGGATGGAGAATTTCGGAAGAAGGTTTCTGGAAAAGCCTGCCACTTTCATTCGTAAATAACCTGAAACTTCGCGGTTCTTATGGGAAAATGGGAGACGATACCGCTTCTCGCTATCAATTCGTCAATGGATATACCTATCCGGCCGGAGGGGATTCCAATCGTTTGCCGGGTGGCTACTTCTTCGATGGAACTTTTGTGAATTCGGCTGCAAGTAAAGGATTGGTCAATCCGGGTATCACTTGGTATATAGCTAAGACATTGGATCTTGGGGTTGATGTAGAACTTTGGAATGGTTTGTTAGGCGGTTCTTTCGATTATTTCTCCCGCGAGCGGACGGGATTGTTGACCACCCGGACCCTTAGTTTGCCCAGCGTTGTCGGAGCGGATTTACCTCAGGAAAACCTGAATGGCGATCTTACCCGGGGAATAGAGTTGGAATTGACACATAATAATAGTATAGAAGATTTCAAATATAATCTGAAGGGTATCTTCTCTTATACTCGTATCAAACAAACCTACCAGGAACGGGCTAAAGCGGGAAATTCTTATGAGAATTGGAAGAATAATAACAATCAACGCTATTTGAACCAGCACTGGGGATACGATAGCGACGGCCGCTTTGTTTCTTACGAACAGATAGCCAATAGCTCAGTGTATTACAACCGTGGAACATTGCCGGGGGATTATATTTACCTGGATTGGAACGGAGATGGGAGAATTAATGATCTTGACTCACATCCGATCGCTTATGAAAACAGTAAATCTCCTTTTATCAATTTTAGTTTCTCATTGGGTGCTGATTGGAAAGGATTTGATTTGAATGTGCTTCTCCAGGGTTCGGCTATGTCGAATGTAAAATATGTGGAACAGCTCCGGGAGCCGATGTGGGGGAATGATAATTCGAATGCGTTGGCTTACTTCCTTGACAGATGGCATCCGGCCGATCCGTTAGCCGATCCGTATGATCACACGACGACCTGGTTGCCAGGTAAGTATGCTTACACAGGCTCTCTGCCTGATGAGAATTCGGCATTTAATGTACATGATGCCAGCTATCTTCGCCTGAAAAGTCTGGAATTGGGGTATACATTACCTTCCAAAGTCATAGCGAAGACAGGAATAAAGAACGCACGGGTGTATGTGAACGGATATAACCTGCTGACGATAAAGAGTATCGAACTGGATCCGGAACATACGAGCGACAGTTATGGAAACCTGTATCCTTTGAATCGTACTTTCAGTGTTGGTTTAAATGTTAAATTTTAAGTACTTTTAAAATTATGAGACTATTAAAATATATGGTTATCTTGTTGGTACTGCTTTGCGGAGCACCTGCATGTACGGACTTGGATATACCACCCATGAATATCGTTCAGGACAAAGATATTTTTGGCAGCGAAAACGGAATAAAGAGTTATCTGGCCCGTATGTACGGACAATTGCCTATCGAGGATTTCAGATATACCCCTAAACGAGGTTTGAACCATTTCTGGATTATTAGCCCGACACCTGCGGTCACAGGAGAAGCATTGAGCCGCGACCAGGGCGGGGCGATGACGGAAGATGAGAATAAATACTGGGGAGACGCCTACAAGCTGATACGCGATATTAATTATTTCATCAAGACACTTCCTGAATATGCTACGTCTTCTAATTTTTCCGAAACGCAAGTGAATACCTGGACGGGTGAGGCTTATTTTGTTCGGGCCGTCACTTATTTTGCACTGGCGAAACGTTATGGAGGAGTTCCTTTGGTTGATGAAGTACTGAGTTATCCGGAGCAAAGCATTGAGGAACTTCAAATACCCCGTTCTTCGGAGGATGCCACTTATGTTAAGATCGGAGAAGATTTGGATAAGGCCTACTCCCTTTTACCGGAAAGCAATCAAGCGGGAAGGGCAAATAAATATGCTTCTGCCGGATTTAAGTCAAGGATTATGCTTTATGCCGGTACTATCGCCAAGTATAATAAAATAACCTTCTTTGATACGGATCACAATCAATTATGCGGGATACCTGAAGAACGGTCTGGTTTTTATTTACAAGCCGGATATGATGCGGCTAAGCTTTTGGAGGGGAAATACTCACTTTACAAGAGTGGTTGGAAAGAAGGCGATAAAGAAGCCCAGTACCAAAATTATGTGGATTTGTTTTTTGCAGAGAACAGTCCGGAGAATATTTTTGTAAGGCAATATGGCTATCCCGAATCAGTGCATGGGTATGATTGTTATAATATTCCTTACCAATTTATGGTAGGCGGTTATTCTTCGGAAGTCAATCCGACCCTTGAATATGTCGAGATGTTTGACGGACTTCCCATGAAAGACGGAAAGATCGATGTTTATGACGCCGATGGGAAATATAATCTATATTCCAATCAAATGGATTTCTTTGCAAATGCCGAACCTCGTTTAAGGGCGACGGTGATTTTCCCGGGAGACTTATTTAAGAATGAAGTTGTAGAAATCTGGAGAGGAATCTATACCGGTGAGGTTGCCGGAGGTATTTCCCGGTTGATTCCAGTAGGTTCGAAAGATCGTTATGAGAACACATCCAGTAAAAGTCTATTGATTACATCTGCAACTCCTGAAACACAAGTTGTCAGGACCTTGCCTGACGGAACAAAAATGAATGCGGCTGGTCGCAGTGGTTGTTTTTATAGCCATACGGCCCAGGCCTTGTCCGGCTTTTCTATTCGGAAATGGATGAATCCTTCCATGCCTGCCGCGCAAGTGGTTGAGAACAGATCGGATCAAACCTGGATTGAATTGCGTTATGCAGAAGTATTGTTGAATCGTGCGGAAGCTGCTTATGAGTTGTTTTTAGCAGGGAAAGGTGCCAATTATAAAGAGGATGCTTATCAATGTATTAATCAGGTAAGAGAAAGAGCTGGCGCTATTCTGTTGACGAGTAGTGCAGATCTAAGCTCTATTGATATTATTCGCAAAGAAAGACGGAAGGAACTTGGCTTTGAGAATAAAACCTGGTGGGACTTAAAGCGCTGGCGTCTATTGGATAAGGAACAAAATGCAACGACTTATCGTATTTTGATGCCTTTCTATGTAGAAAAGGCTTCTAAATGGTTTTTTGATGACCGTTTTGATGAATTGAATAGGGTTTATACCTGGGATTCCAGATGGTATTACCAGGAAATACCGAGTGGTGAGATTACAAAGAGCCCGAATATTTTACAAAATCCTGGATATTAATAAAAGAACAAAGAATATGAAAAGAATCTTATATTATTTATCGTGCTATATCTGTATATTTGGAATCTCTTCTTGCGTTGATATCGATAATTATGATGAACCGGAAGAAACTTTGAAGGGAGAAGTGATAGATGTCAATACACAGAAACCGATGCAGACGGAGGTCAGTGACGGAGGCATACGTTTGAAATTAATGGAATATAGTTGGAGTGATAATCCTACCCCGTATTATTTTTATACGAAGCAGGATGGGACGTTCAACAATACAAAAATATTCAAAGGTAAATATAATATCGTACCTCAAGGTGCTTTTGTGCCGCTGGTACGGACGGATAATGCCGGTAATACTACGGTAGATGAAAGTCAAACGATAGAGATAAAAGGAACGGTAGAACTTCGGTTTGAAGTAGAGCCTTTCTTAAATGTCGAATGGGTCGGCGAACCTGTGTTGAACTCAAATGGAAGTATAACAGTTCAGGTAAAGGTAACCAGAGGGACTACCAATCCCAATTATCAACAGAATGTTACCGATATTGTGTTATATATTAATTCTTCGAGTCCTTATGTGGGTGAAAATAATTATGATAGCCGCTATACGAAAAGAATTACCGGTGATGAGGCAAATAATGCGATAGGGAAAGTGATTACCCTTACCACAAATGGATCTTTCTCTATGAACCGGGATTATTACGTTAGAGTGGGGGCCCGGATCGATTTTAGTGTAGAAGGTACCAAACGGTACAATTATAATGAATCTAAAACAGTAAAAGCGCTATGATATGGTAATGTACAAAAGATTTCTCTCTTTCTTCCATGGAGGGAGAGAAGTCTTTTTTTGATTAGAATTAATATCTCCAAGAGTAAAGTATCAATCTAAAATCGCAATCATGATAAAGAAAACACGTAGTATCTTTTGCGGAATAATCTTTCCGTTTATCCTTTTCCCGCTTGCCGGCAATGCGCAGAAAGCGGATCCGCTGCAGAAAGAAAAAACAGCCTTTCAGACATCCCAGCCATGGAAACCGGTTACTGATATAAGGGCCGATGTGGCGATTGTTTACGGAGTCGGTGGAAATCCGAGCGATAAGAAAAAGGGAGGAACATTCGAGTCTCGTGTGCAATCATGGAGAGATAAAGGTTATATTACCCACTTTATGACTGGAATAGCTTGGGGGGAATACCAAGACTATTTTACCGGAAAATGGGATGGAAAGTGGCATCTCGACGAAGGGCAAGTCCAACGTAACGGCGATACGATTTGGCATGGGCATATGGTTCCCTATATCGTACCGACGGAGAATTACCTGAAGTATATGAAGGAAATGCATGTTAAAAGGGTGATCGATGCCGGCATTGATGCTATTTACATGGAAGAGCCCGAGTTTTGGGCACGGGCGGGATATAGCGAGGCCTTTAAACGGGAGTGGAAGAAGTACTACGGATTCGACTGGCGTCCCCAGCATGAATCTCCTGAAAATACTTATTTGGCGAATAAATTAAAATATCAGCTATATTACAATGCATTGAATGAGGTTTTTACCTATGCGAAAGAATATGGGAAAAGCAAGGGGATGAATGTCCGTTGCTATGTGCCGACCCATTCGCTGGTCAATTATTCACAATGGCAGATTGTGAGTCCGGAAGCCAGCTTGGCCTCTTTGCCCTGTGTGGACGGATATATTGCCCAAGTATGGACAGGAACTTCAAGGGAGCCGAATTATTATAACGGAGTGGCGAAAGAGCGGGTTTTCGAAACTGCTTTCCTGGAATACGGCTCCATGGAATCGATGACTGCTCCGACGGGGCGCAAAATGTTTTTCCTTACCGACCCGATTGAGGATTGGCCGCGGGACTGGGCGGATTACAAAAAGAATTACGAAGCGACTTTCACCGCCCAGTTGTTATATCCCAATATCGCGGACTACGAAGTTATGCCTTGGCCCGATCGTATTTATGAAGGATTATACCGTACGAGTGAGGGCAGCGACCGGAAGGAAAGAATACCGCGCCATTACTCCACGCAGATGCAGGTGATGATCAATGCACTTAACCATATGCCGCTATCCGGCAATAAGGTGAGCGGTTCGGAAGGCATCAGCGTATTAATGGCCAATTCGTTGATGTTCCAACGTTTCCCGATCCATGCGGGATATGAGGATCCCCAGTTGTCCAATTTTTACGGACAGGCGCTGCCTTTCCTGAAGAGAGGCGTCCCGGTAAAGACGGTTCATCTGGAGAATGTGTCCTATAAAGAATCATTAAAAGGAACCAAAATACTGTTAATGACTTATTCCAATATGAAACCTCTCTCCCCGGAAGTACACGATCATATTGCCGCCTGGGTTAAAAACGGCGGCCTCCTGGTATATAGCGGGAGAGATAACGATCCGTACCAGTCGGTCAGGGAGTGGTGGAATACGGGAAATAACCGGTATGCCGTACCTTCCGGCCATTTATTCGGGAAGATGGGGCTGCCGGAATCCCCCGCCGAGGGAGAATATGCATACGGCAAAGGATGGATTTACATCCTACGTTCGGATCCGAAGGAATATGTGTTGACCGAAGGGGGTGATCATAAGCTGTTGGATGTCGTTACACGTTTCTATGAACAGAAAGCGAAAGCCGGCAAACTTACCTTTAAGAATAACTTCTATCTGGAAAGGGGCAATTATGTACTCATTTCCGTTCTTGATGAAAGCGTGAGCGCCGAGTCTTATGTTAAAAAAGGAACTTTTGTCGATTTATTTGATCCGCAATTGCCTGCCATTTCAGAGAAAGTGGTCCGGCCCGGCCAGCAAGCCTTCTTATATAATGTAGATGCCGTATCTGACAAGGCAAGACCCCAAGTCTTGGCTTCCGCGTCCCGCGTATATGAAGAAAAGCGAAGCGGGAAAACATATTCGTTCGTAGTGAAAAGCCCGTTAAATACGACGAATGTCATGCGCATCCTTCTTCCCCGCAAACCGGTATCCTGTTCTGTTAAGGATTCCAATGGAACAGCCATTGACGGCATGCAATGGAATTGGGATGAAAAGAGTAAAACCTGCCGGATGAGCTTTGAAAATAATCCGGAAGGTGTATCTGTTTCAGTTAATTTGTAAACCACTAATTGAGTATGTGTGGGGGGCGTCTGATTCCAGGCGTCCCTTTTTTAATGCCTTAACGGTCTATTTCACGCAACCGAGCGGTAAGATCCCGGTTGCCGTTATCCGTTCCTGCCCCATCGGATGATTCCATGGCTGGATTAGGTGAATTGCTGATTTTTCTGTACTTTGCAGCCGAATTTTTAGATGGATTGTGATGAAAAATAATGACTGGAAAGACCGTCTGGGGGTCATGTATTCGACTAACCCGGATTTTGCCTACGAAAAAGGCGAGACGGAAGAGGAGGAGACGCTTCCGAAAGAAAAACAACTGCTGCGCATCCTGCTGGATAAGCGCAACCGCGGGGGGAAGGTCGTGACGCTGATTACCGGTTTTCGCGGTAAGGATGAGGATTTGATGGCTTTGGGCAAGTTGCTAAAGGTGAAATGCGGCGTCGGCGGTTCTGCAAAGGACGGGGAGATATTGGTGCAGGGGGACCTGCGCCAGAAAATCCTTGACATTCTCCTGAAAGAGGGTTACACTAAAAGCCGGATCATCTGACTCCGCCATGCTAACGATCTACCGGGCATCGGCCGGAGCCGGGAAAACCCACAAACTGACAGGTGAATACCTAACGCTCCTCTTCTCGAAACGGGAGGCTTACCGTCATATCCTGGCGGTTACCTTTACCAACAAGGCGACCGATGAAATGAAGTCCCGCATTATCACGGAACTGTCTCATCTGGCCGACGGGAGGCCTTCGGACTACGTGAAATTGCTTTGCGAAACCTATCATCTGACGGAAGCACAGGTGCGGGTGGAGGCCCGGAAGATACTGATCGCCATTCTTCACGATTACGCCGCATTCAATATCAGTACGATCGACCGCTTTTTCCAGCAGACCATGCGCGCCTTTACGCGTGAGATAGGCCTGCAAGGAGGATATGGTATCGAAATGGATCAGGAACTGGTGCTGGCTGAATCCATCGACCGCTTGTTGGGCGACCTGGAAAAACCGGAAAGCAAGGAATTACTCGGCTGGCTGTTGCGTTTTGCCGAGGAGAAGATAGAAAGCGGAGGGGAATGGAATCTCCGGCGGGATATCCTCGCGCTGGGCAGGGAGGTTTTCAAGGAAACCTATAAGGCTTCCAGCGAACAGGTGGCTGCGGACATTGAGGATAAAAAAGCCCTGTCCGAATACCGGAATGCTCTTTATCAGGTCATCCGTTCGGTGGAGAATATGGCCAAACAATTGGGGGAAGCCGGTCTGCAGTTGGTTGCCCGGCAAGGCTTGTCGCTTTCGGACTTCAAGGGCGGTTCGCGCTCTCCTTTTTATACCCTGGAGCGATTGGCGGGAGGAGATATGAAACCTCCGTCGGCTACCTTTATGAGTTTACCGGATAACCTTGACGCCTGGTCTACGAAGACGACTTCCCCGGCGGTACGGGAATCGATCGGAGTGGTTTATGCCGCCGGGCTGAACGACTGTGTCAAGGGAGTTGTCGCTCTCTTTTCGAACTTGACCGACTATTATACCGCTTGCGAAATTGTCCGTTATTATTATACTTTAGGTATTCTGACCGATATCTCACGGGAGATTGCTGTCTGGCGGGAAGAAAAGAACCGGATGCTGATTGCCGATACGACCGAACTGCTGAATAAGGTTATTGATGGCAGCGACGTGCCGTTTATTTATGAAAAAACCGGTACGGCGGTCGAACATTATATGATCGATGAGTTTCAGGACACCAGCGAGATGCAGTGGAGCGATTTCCTCCCGCTGATCAGGGAGAGCCTGGCTTACCGGCGCTCGAACCTGATTGTGGGAGATGTGAAGCAGAGTATCTACCGTTTCCGGAATTCCGATTGGACGCTGTTGGATGAGAAGGTGCGCGACGATTTCAGCGCGGACGAGCTGAAAGAGGAAACGCTGAAGGAAAACTGGCGTAGTTGCCGCCGGATCGTGGAGTTCAACAATACGCTTTTCCGAACGGCTCCGGCTCTTTTGCAGGAGTTGTATAACCAGGCCCTGGAAGTTTCCTCGCTAAAGGAGGAGGCCCGGAGCCGGTACGCTTCCCGGATCCGGTCGGCTTACGAGGGGAATATCCAGGAGGTAGCGCCGCCTTTCCGTGGGAAAGAGGGGCATGTGCAAGTCGCCTTCCTGGCCGATGAGGAGGAAAAGACATGGAAGGAACAGGTCTTGGAGCGCCTTCCCGAAGTGCTGGATCAATGGCTGGCGAATGGCTATGAGCTGCGCGATATCGCCATTCTGGTTCGTACGAACCGGGAGGGTGCAGAGGTGGCGGAGGCTTTGCTGGGTTACAAAGAGGCACACCCGGAGGCCGTTTACCCGTATGAGATTATTTCGGACGACGCCCTTTATATCAGCTCTTCTCCTTCCGTCCGGTTTCTGGTGGATACGCTTCGTTTTCTCAACAAACCGGAAGAACGTGCGACCGAACAGGTAGCCATCATTGCCTATTCTCTTCTGCTGGGACATCCGGCGGGCGGCGGGGAAACTTCTTTTGCTCCGGAGGTGAGGGTCTCGCTCTTGTCTTTGTCGCGGAGTTCATTGTATGAGATAACGGAAGGGATCTTTTGTCTCTTCGAGTCCGATTTCCCTGATGATGAGCAGGCTTTCGTACAAGCTTTCATGGATATGATCGCCGAATATGCGGGAAAGGAAACTTCCGACCTGGGCACTTTCCTCCAATGGTGGGATGAAAGCGGTTCGCGGAAGACTATCGCGACGCCCGATACGCAGAATGCCATCCGTATCCTGACCATCCATAAGTCGAAAGGGTTGGGATTCAAAGCTGTACTTATTCCTTTCGGAGAATGGAAGCTCGACCACGAACCGACCAAGCCGGTCATTCTCTGGTGCAAGCCGAAAACATCTCCGTTCAACCGCTTGCATCTTGTCCCGGTACGTTACGGACAGATATTGAGCCAGACTTACTTCGCCGAAGATTATTTTAACGAACGCCTGCATGCATTTATCGATAACCTGAATACGCTTTATGTCGCCTTTACCCGGGCAAAAGAGGAGCTGGTCGTTTTTGCGCCCCGCCCGAAGAAGATCGATGAAAAGACGGGAGCGAGTGTGATCGACTCGGTCTCTTCCCTGCTCTGGAACAGCCTTCAGACAGTTTTAGAGGCGGAACCCGGCGAAAAGGAATGGTTGGTCGGCCTTCCGGAGGCTTTTGATCCGGAGTCCGGATTCTTCCGGTTGGGAGACTGGTGGCATACGGCAAAAAAAGACGAGGAGGGCGTCGAGGAGATCCCCATGTCGCGGTTGGCCTCCGTGCCTCCGGATGAACGGCTGCATCTTCGTTTGCATCGCCGGGGAGGATTCTTCGACAACGAATCCCTGAAGCATGGCTTGCTGATGCATGATCTGCTCAGCTCAGTCCGCCGGCGGGAAGAAGTGCCTTCAGCAGTGGAACGGTCCTATTCGGAGGGCTTCATCGATCGTCCGGAAGCGGATACCCTGATCGTCCGCCTGCAACAGTTATTGCAGCAACCGGAGGTAACGGAGTGGTTCGACGGAAGTTTTCAGGTACTGAACGAGGTGGATATTTTGTTCGGAGGCGGGCAGTCCCGCCGCCCGGACCGGGTGATGATGAACGACGGGCGGGTCGTGGTGGTCGACTATAAGTTCGGCGAACAGAAAGATTCCCGTTATCAGCGACAGATGAAGCATTACTTGCAACTGATCCGGGAGATGGGTTTTTTGTCGGCCGAAGGATACCTTTGGTACGTGGAGCGGAATGAAATAGAGCAGGTCGGCTTGTAATAATTTTTTATATTCGGTAAAAAAGAATATTTTTGCCATCGATTAGTTATGATTAAAGTGGAATGAAAGTTCATAAAGAAGGAACAGGCTTATTGCTGACATTATTTACGGTGCTATTTATCGTAAATGTTACCATTTATCATACGGTTGGCAAGGAAAACTTATTTTATGTTCTTTCAGTCGTCTCAACGTTTTTTTTCCTGTTGGTGCTGAACTTTTTCCGTAGTCCTTACCGGCGTTTCCCCTATGACTCGGAAGGCTTGGTGATTGCTCCGGCCGACGGTACGGTCGTTGTGATCGAGGAAGTCCAGGAGAATGAGTATTTCAAGGACCGCCGCCTTCAAATATCTATCTTTATGTCGATTTTCAATGTACATGCCAACTGGTTTCCCGTGAACGGGACTGTTAAATACGTATCGCACCAGAACGGACGTTTCCTGGCCGCTTACCTTCCCAAAAGCAGTACGGAGAACGAACGCTCAACGATTGTCATCACGACGAGGAGAGGAATCGACGTGTTAACCCGCCAGATTGCCGGCGCCATGGCCCGCCGGATCGTGACCTATGCCCGGGCGGGAGAACGTTGCAAGGTAGACGACCAGATGGGCTTCATTAAATTCGGTTCCCGGGTGGATGTCTTCCTACCGCTGGGAACGGAAGTTCTCGTTGAGATGGATCAGAAAGTAACAGGTAACCAGACGCCGATTGCCCGTTTATCTAAACCCCAATGCTGACCATGGTCTTTCGGAAACACATACCAAATACATTGACTTGCCTGAACCTGGTTTCGGGTTGTATCGCTTCCGTGATGACCCTCGAAGGCTTGGCCGGATGGGCGGTCTTCTGGATCGTATTGGCGGCTGTCTTTGATTTTACCGACGGGTTGGCCGCCCGCTTGCTGAAATCCTTTTCGCCGATAGGAAAAGAACTGGATTCATTGGCGGACGTGGTGAGTTTCGGCGTAGCTCCGGGAATGATGCTGTTTCATTTGTTGAGGGAGGCATGCGTTGCCATGCCTGCCGGTTGCGGATCCTGGCTGCCTTGGCTGGCTTTCATCATTCCGGCCTTTTCAGGATTGCGCCTGGCCAAATTTAATATCGACAGCCGTCAGGCGACTTCTTTCATTGGCTTGCCGGTTCCGGCCAACGCCTTGTTCTGGGCGGCCGCCATATACGGGCTGACTCCTTACGTTTCCGGCTTGGGAGGCTGGCTTGCCGGAGGATTGTTGCTGGTTGCATTAGGAACTTCCCTGTTATTGGTTTCGGAGATTCCGATGTTTTCCTTGAAAATAAAATCCCTGGCCTGGAAGGGAAATGAATTGCAATATATTTTGCTTCTCGGCGCCATCCTTTTTATAGTCCTTTGGGGGATTCCGGGAATCTCCGTAACGATTCTGCTCTACATTTTCTTGTCTATTTTTAACAGTAAAAGATAAACAAGAATTCTTATCTTTGTGTTTTCCTACTATAATAAAACGTATTTGTCATGTTTAAGATGTTGTTTGTCATATTCTTCTTTTTTATCTTGTTGCTTTTCCTGCTGGGCTTTTCCTTTCTTCGCACCTTGAAGCGTATTTTCTTCGGTGACGGAAATCCGGCGAGACAACAAGCGCAGAGACGGCAGCGCGATGCCTATCGTGAGGAAAGGAGAGGGGACGCCCGGACAACAACTCCCAAGAAAAAGATCATCCCTAAAGATGAGGGCGAATATGTCGATTACGAGGAAGTGAAGTAATTATCTATTTTATCTGCGACTTTGGAAGAATGATTTCATTTCGGCGGCGCATTCCGCTTCCAAGATTCCTTCCTTGATGATCGCTTTCGGGTGTAATGCTTGCGGGGCGTACTTCCTGAATCCACGCTTTTCATCACCTGCCCCATACACAAGGGTTCCGATTTGCGACCAACCGATGGCTCCGGCGCACATGATGCAAGGTTCTACCGTTACATACAGGCTGCAGTCCGTCAGGTATTTGGCTCCCAGCAGGCCAGTAGCGGCCGTGATGGCGAGCATTTCGGCATGTGCCGTCGTATCGTTCAGCCTTTCCGTTTGGTTGTGGGCGCGGGCGATGATCCGGTTGTTGCAGACAATGACGGCACCTACCGGAACTTCTCCTTCGGCTGCCCCTATCCGGGCTTCCTCCAAAGCTTGCTTCATAAAATATTCGTCGGAAAACGGATTCATCTTCTCATTTCATTTTCATTAAAGAGGGTAGGGTAATCTTCCTCCAACGTCTTAAGTATATGCGTAAGGATGGTACTTCGGTACCAGTTCGATTTGTTTCCGATATTATATTTTGATAGATAACGGTTTACCGCTTTATACTCTTCTTCATTAAGCATAAAGGCGATCCGGTGGACGCGCGGATCATTCGGGCGGGGAAAGTTCTTTTTCGCTCTATCTCTCATCGCCTGCAAATATACAGGTGTCCAAGTAAATAAAAAAGAAAAATCGCTACATTTGTACAAACAAAAGGCTTTGGCAGCGCGGAATCAGACAGGGAAGGAAGGAGAACGGCGGGCGCAGGCGTATCTGACGGCCCGCGGATATACCCTTCTGCATATGAATTGGCGGTGGCACCGGTATGAACTCGACATTGTAGCGACGGATGGACGGGAGTTGGTAGTGGTGGAAGTGAAGACCCGTTCTTCTGACTTCCTGCTTGCTCCCGAAGAGGCGGTCGACAGGGAGAAGATACGGAGGATCGTATGTGCGGCCGATGCGTATGTGCGGCAGTTTCATATCTCGCTTCCGATCCGTTTTGATGTGATCGCTTTGGTTAAAGAAGGAGAGGATTTCAGGTTGGAGCATCTGAAAGATGCCTTTTATGCGCCGACTCATTGATTATAGAATAAAAAAAAGATGAATATAGAAGAGGTACGGATCTACTGTTTATCATTGAAGAATGTAACGGAGAGTTTTCCCTTCGATGATGTTTCTCTCGTCTTTAAGGTAGAGAATAAAATGTTTCTGCTCCTGCCGCTGGATGCTTCGGAACCTTCGGTGTCACTCAAAACGAGTATCGAATTTACAGAAGGCTTGCGGGTCCGTTATGCGGCAGTCGAACCGGCCTACCATTTCAATAAAACCTACTGGAACACGATTTATCTGGAGCGGGATATGCCTTCGGATGAAATCCGCTATTGGATCCATCATTCCTATAGGGAAGTTATTGCTAAGTTACCTCAAAAAATCCGGGAGCAATATGCCGATGAATAAAATCTTTCCCCTTCCCCGCCGGATAGAAATAGCGGAAACGGAGTCGACCAATGCTTATCTTCGTTATTTGTTGACGAACGAAGCCCTGCCGGAGGGGAGTGTAGTAGTGGCTGCTTTTCAGACAGCCGGCCGTGGACAACCCGGCAATTATTGGGAGTCGGAAGCCGGAAAGAATCTCACTTTCAGTATGATCCTCTATCCGGATCGTCTGCCGGCTGCGGAACAGTTCCTGCTCTCCCAGATCGTAGTCCTCAGTGTGAAGCAGGTGTTGGACCGGTATACGACAGACATTTCGGTAAAATGGCCGAATGATGTTTATTGGAGAGACCGGAAGATTTGCGGTATCCTCATTGAAAACGATTTATCCGGTGATTCCCTCTCACGCTCGATCGTGGGAATCGGGCTCAATTTGAATCAGGAACTCTTTGTCAGCGATGCACCCAACCCGGTGTCCCTAAAGCAAATCACATGCAAGGAATATACTCCGGATGTGTTATTGGAAGAATATTGTTCCGCTTTCTTCGCAAACTATCTATGTCTGTTAGAAAGAAAAACAGAGCTGATCCGGTCCGAATATGAGAAGGCATTGTATAGACGGGAAGGTTATTTTTCCTATGAAGACGCCGGGGGAATATTCGAGGCGCGTATCCATTCCATTGAGCCGGATGGGCATCTGGTTTTGGCGTTGCCTGGCGGTACCCTGCGCCGTTATGCATTTAAAGAGGTTGCCTGCCGCTGAATCAAAAGATAATAAGTAAGTTGTTACTAATGGAATGAAAAATTGTCGTGGTAAGTGAGTTTTCCCTGTTTCGCCGTACTCGTTTTTTTATTACACCATGATGGGCCTGCAGACACACCATGATGGGCCTGGTGGCCCACCATGGTGAGCCACCAGGCCCATCATGGTAAAATAAAACATTGAGTACATGGAAATACAGCATCGGATTCGCCGAATGATTCCAGTGGAAATATAAATTACACATAAGCAGTTTATTTACATGACTTTGATGCAGTCGAAGGAGGCCTTTCTGCAGAGAAATAAGGTTCAACGTCTGAGAACATATTGACTGAAAGCTCAGAAACAAAAATAGTTAATGTTGGTATTTGCTTTTTCACTTTAGATAGAACATCATAATCAACGTATTTTAATCACATGAATTCTAATGTTTTCCCATCTGATAGAGGTTTATTATTTATAAGTAAATAAAGTACATCGTAATCATAATTAATTTTTTTAGAGCTTCTAACTTTTTGCAAAGCTTTTTGTTATATAATAAAATGATTTTTATTATGAAAAAGCCTATATTATCAATACTAATAGTAATTGTTATATTGTTTTTTACATTCAGTTGTAATGATGATGACTCAAATACAATAATTGATGAAAAAATCATAGAACTAAAAGTTCTAGCTATTCAAAATAATGACACTATAGCGGATGCAACGTCTAAGGTTTTTTTATATTATAAAGATAAACCACTTGAATTACAACATTTCACATATAAGGGTAATGGTATATTTTCATCTAAAGATTCTACTATAGTGCCAGATCAATCTTCTGAAATCAATTTTATAGGAGAAGCAAATATAATTCCATTGCAATTGGATAAAGTAATAAATATAATAATAGAGACTGATGTTTATGAAAATCCGTATTACACAAAAATATTTTTTCGTCCTACAGATATTCTAAAAGCTACAATTTATTTTAATCTTTAAATTAGGCAGAACTATCTATCCGAGTAATCCTCTGACTCTAAACAATCATTATTTATAACACCCTCTTGATCGGAATGCTTCAGATGATTTTGCGTATCTCTAAAAAACAAACGGCTTTCAGATTAAACATAAAATTGATTGATAGGCTGAAAGAGGAAGCATAAAAGTCAAACAGGAACCTAAGTAACCCTTACATACCATGTCCAACGAACAAGGGGTATCGACTAAATCGACAAACAGGTTGACAAAGGGGAACGATAGTAAAATAAAAGTAGCCGGCAAGCGCTTCATCTGTCTAAAAACCAGGTAAAAACATTGTACGGCAAATAGGCAAGGCAAATCGGGCAGAAAACAAAGGTTTTCTTTATACGGGCGATTAAGGCCCGCAACCGGCCCCCGTTTATTTCCTATTGATTCCGATCGACCTGAGTAGAGGAAGGGATATACGGATCCCGAAGCGATCGTACCCCTGCCTGTCGAGTGATACGAAAGCGCCGATTCTTCCCAGACCGGATAGGCCGAGAGAGTAGCCGAATTCGCCATAGGCTTTTTTAGCAGGCGTTGATAAGAAGTTCAGATGCAGCGCTTCGTTAAAGAGTTTACCCTGAAGAAACGGAAGCCGTTTAAGAGCTAAATAATCGGATTGGTAAGTTACAAATACCTGAGCCCATTTATCATCGGTAGCATACCGGTAAGGATCCAGCAGTGTATAACCGGTTTCAAACCCTTTGTCCGTAAACAATTGATTGGAGAGGTTGAAATGCTTGTAATCCATGTAATTGAATTCTTTGCTGTCTATAAATATTCCTCCGTTCATCCGGAAAATCAGGCGGTCGAATAATCCGAGGGAATAGTTCTTTTGGATAGTCAATTCCATCTGTTTGAATGCAGAGCTTTCATGCCCCATGTCCAAACCCTGTTGGTAACGAAGGGTAAAGGTCGGATAAGAGGAATGGGCATATTGTTTTTTTCCCTTGTAAACGCGGTAATAATATTCCGGGGTATATGAAAGCTGAATGGCGTATTGATATAAATTATCGAATTGTTCGTTTAATGGTTCTTCAAAATCCGGCAGGTTGGGGCGGATATCGTTTTTGCTTCCCCATAGGCTATAGCTTGTATGGTTTTTAAGGATTTTCCGTTTGGCCAGTGTAACCGACGTGTTTAGCTGCAGTCCGTTCGCCAGGTCTATTTCGTTTTCAGCCCGTAGATAGTCTTTCTGATAGAAAGCGGCCTTGTTTTTCCCGGCTAACAAGCTATAGAGCGAGTTCAGGATTGGGGCGATGCCGTTATTCCCGCTGTAATCGGTGGAAACGGATCCTCCGCTGACAGATATTCTTCCGTTCGACATCGGGGCGTATTGATAGGCGATCTCCGTATTCCAAACCAATCGCTCCCTCGCCGTTGTCCAATAAACATAAGGTTTGAATGTCAACAAGTAATGCTCTCGCGGGCGGAATCCGAATTCCAATCCTTGCCCCATCCAGAAGCCGTCGACGAAATTATATTCCGGGACTCCGAATAGAAGTCCGTCATTCTGGAAGTAGTATCGTGTGGAATCCCCTCCAGCCCTGCCTCCTAAAAAGATATCTGAGAAACGATAGCGACGGTCGTATTCTTTCTTTCGCTCTTTTTTATGGATTTCTGCTATCGAATCTTTTATTTCATAACTAAGAATCTCTTCCTCGTTCAAGACCGTTTTCCGGATTCCCGCCCAATAGGCTGAATCCCGCTTTGTAGCGGTAGAGTCGGAATATATGGTGAAATTTTCTCTTCCTTTGATCTCCAGGCTTTTTTTCTTTGGCGGGGTAGCCGGGATGAGGTATGCTGTCTCTTTCCCGGCGGCGGGAAGCGAATCATTCAATTGTATGTCCAGGTATTTCATGGACGTTTCATAGTTGAAGTTAAGCTTCATCCCCAACAAGTCTGCCGACAAGTGTGTGCTGTAAGAGGTGACCAGGTAAACGCCTTCCATGACCGGGTTATAGATGAGTTGATGGTCTATGTCCCCTGCATAGGTGTGGGCGTTTAAATCGGCGCGGCGGATGTTCCATTCTTTGTCGGCGATATAGATATATCCTTGCAGGAAATTCGGATCATTCAGTTTCGGGATAATCTTGATCTTATTGATTACCTGTCCGTTTTCTTCCGTGAATCCTTCGTAGCGAAAGCGGTAATAGGAAAAGGCCTTGGGATGTAGCGGAGAGATGAATCCGGCGAATTTCTCCTCATAGAGGGAAGAGGTGGCAATACCAATCGATTCTTTCGGATCAACATCCTCGGGAATTGTGCTTGAGAAGGCCTTGACCGTTTGGATGTACTGATCGGGAGCGGTGAATTTGATATCGCTGAAAGATTCCTGAAGGAACAGCTTGTCCTTATAAAGATCGAAATTGATACCCGACAACGTTCCTGCCAGTTTGGGCATTTTCAATAATTTTCCCGAACCTTTTACATAGGTTTCATAATGGGATTCCTTTATGTACGACCGGTAATAAGGTGCTTTCCTGATTGCCTGCCGCATGATTTCATAGGCAGGATCTTCACCTTGACGAACGACAACTTCCGGTAGCGTAAATGTTTTCGGCAGTAGACGGAAACTGATAACCACGGTTTCTTTGGGAGGAATCACGACCTTTTTTGATTGTGATTCATAGCCCAGGCATTGGAGTTGGAGAAGGTATTCACCGGCGGGAAGGGTGGATTGGAAGGTACCCTGCTCATTACAAACAAGTCCCTGCTTTGTTTCTGTAATGTAAAGATAGGCCCCGTCTACCGGATTTCCTGACAAATCGGTAACCTGCCCTTTCAGGTTTTGAGCGTAAACCGAAGGGAAAACCAAAAGCCCTGCAAAAAAAAGAATGATCTTGTTCATTATGGCTATAAAGTTTTCACGTTTTCCGGCCAATAACCGGTACGGATCCGCCATTCCGGTGGGTAAAGGTTGTTGGCGCGGTTACCCAGTTGTTTGGCAAGGCCCAGCGGAAAATTTTTGTAGGTCAGCAATACGATTCCTTTAGGGATTTCGCCGGTTAGGATAAGCGCCTCTTTCCGCAGATAGCGTATTGCTTCTTCCCAATCCAGTTCGACAGACGGAAACGCAGCCCGGTTGAGGGCTGAACTCAGAGCCAGTGAATGGACTGGAAGGAAATCCTTGCCTTTCAATTCACCGAGGCAAATGCCGGAAGAGACGATCCGTAACGTTCCCCGGATACGTTGATAGGTATCTAGGTGAGCTTTCGGAAAGGCATGGACGGTGTTTCCGTGTAGATCTAATGAATAACTCTCAGGGTGGATCAACCAATCTTTCAGCTTAGCCGGCGGCATCTCCTTATTTTTGTTTTTATCCTTTGGGAGTCGCTGTTCCCGTTGGGAACGGAAGGATTCTTCCGGTTTGCGGAGAACCGCCAGAAAGAAACCTTCTCCCTTGGTTTTATATGGAAAGAAGCGGTATACGGGATTGGAATATTTGAGCGGTCCCGAGATTTGCCATTTCTCCTCGACCGGAACCGGCAGGACGGTTGCCCCCCATTCATTGATAAAGGATTGGATATTTTCCTCGTTCTCTTCCGTATTATAAGTGCAAGTGCTATAGACCAGAAGGCCGCCCGGTTTCAGTGCCTCCCAGCAATCATGGATGATGCGGCGTTGGCGGGAAGCGCAGAGTTGCACATTTGCCACGCTCCATTCCCCGGCGCTGTCGGCATCTTTCCGGAACATTCCTTCCCCGGAACAGGGGACATCGGCGGCAATGACGTCGAACAAGTGCGTCAGTTGCCCGATCTCTTCCGGATCGTTGTTGGTTACGATCTGGTTAGGCGCTCCCCATTTCGTTATGTTTTCCGACAGGATCTGACTCCGGTTGCGGATGACTTCGTTGCTGACCAATAAGCTTCCCTCCGGCAGGAGACTGAGGAGATGGGTCGACTTCCCTCCGGGTGCCGCACAGAGATCCAGGCAGGTTACCGGCGAAGTGATATGGCTGCGGACCACTTGTTCCAGGAACATGGAAGAGGCTTCCTGCACGTAATAAGCGCCGGCATGGAAGAGCGGGTCGAAAGTAAAGGACAGCCGTTCAGGTAAATAGTATCCCGTCGAACACCAAGGGACGGTTTCTCCCTCCGGCCGCATCGTTCCTTTAAGGGGATTCATGCGAAGGCTGACCGGCGTATTTTCCTGCAAAGCAGCTTCCAGACGTCCGTACTCATCGCCGAGCAGCGCCCGTGTACGGCTTATAAAATCAGTTGGAAGTATCATTTTGTTTCGTTTTCTTGCCTGTACATCCCATACAAAATACCTTGTCTTTTTGCTAAAATGGCAAGCAGGGGATGATATCAGTGCAAATATACATTTTTAGAAAGATTTTTTACCTATAGTGAAAAGTCTGGTTGTCGCTACCGGTGAAACGAAAAGGCCTGCCGCATCTCTATCTTGCCTATATTCAATCCCGTTTCCTGTCGAGCCGATAATTTCCCAGCAGTAGGCGGAGAAACGTTCGTCTATTTAGTATTATGCAATCAGTTTATTATTAATTGATTTTAATCGTTGAGGCTATAATGGGGAAGTCTTAATGCAAAAAAATCCACTTCCTTGGAAGAAGGAGAGACTTATTAATATTGCTTATAATTGAGGGGTAAAAATATAAAAGAATTTAACCGCAAACAAATATTCAAACATTTTTTTTGAATAAATATTTCTGATATTCTATTAATACCTTAATAAAGAAAGAGTTCTGTTAAATGTTCGGATGTTTTTTAATAGAATAGTTTTTATATCACTGAAATATAATGACCAAAAGAAAATTTATAGAAAAGAGACTATTCTTTGTTTTAGAAATTATTTGTTCCTCCCTCATTAGATATAAGACAAAGAGCTACTTTACCTAATCTTTATTAGTGAGAAAAAGGAAGTTTTGTTTCTCCTCCCTTTATTCTTTGCTTGGCAAATTTACCTTGAAAATCAAACAACTGTATAACTCTTCCTTATGTTAAAAATAATACGCGAATTTTGCTTTTACTGCGAAAAGAACTTTATATTCATTTAACATGAATAGGATAAAACCTATCGGATAAAATACTATTTTTAGGAAAACTAAAAAATATATCCGATTATGAGCAAGAAAATATTAATGTTAGCAGGCGATTTTGTTGAGGATTACGAACTGATGGTTCCGTATCAGGCACTGGAAAGTGTGGGGTTCGAAGTCGATGTGGTTTGCCCCGGCAAGAAGGCGGGCGATCTCATAGCCACAGCCATTCACGACTTTGTGGGCTTTCAGACTTATGCCGAACTCAGGGGGCATAACTTTACTATCAACAAGAATTTTGACCAAGTGAAACTCGAAGACTATGCAGGACTTTACGTTACCGGAGGACGTGCACCTGAATACATTCGCCTCGATAAAAAGGTGTTGGAATACACCCGCTATTTCTTCGAAAAGAACCTGCCTGTGGCGGCAATCTGCCACGGCATACAAGTGCTCACGGCAGCCGGCGTGGTCAAAGGACGTACTCTTACCTGCTATGTGGCAGTAGGCCCCGAAGTAACTTTGGCAGGGGGTATCTACAAGAATATAGATGCTACCAAGGCCCTTACCGACGGTAATCTGACCACTTCGCCCGCCTGGCCGGGACACCAGGCATTACTCGCCGAATTCTATAAATTATTGGGAGTGAAGATTTCTCTGTAATTTTTATCTGCCATTGGATCAGATACAAACAAGTACTGATTAAAAAGAACGATTTTAGTAGTGCTGTGTGGGATGTACAATCTCACACAGTTTTTTTTTAGCCGCTGTCTTTTAACATTCGACACCTCATTTTGATATTCCACTTATCATTCCTCCAGAGCCAGGGCTACACTTATTCGTGTAAATCTAAATACGAATTTGCCCTACCGGCCATAGGTAATCCGGATATTCAGTAGCGGCAAGTCAATTTTTCCCAGCGGGTCGAAGATCTTTTGCCGACCATATTACAAAATCAGTACGGTGTTGCGGAATGCTTCCGCCTTTGCCTTTTTCTTTCACCGGTACTAATCCAAAATGACCGTAAACTTTTTGTGCCTCTCGTTTTGTCCGTCTAAGGATAGGAACTTCAGCTTGTTTTTGAAATCGCATTTGGATTACATTGTTTCAGTTTATCGTGCAAATAAAAAATTAATCGGTATAAAGTCTACTGATCTTAGCGTTCTCCTTCTTCCAAGGAAGAAGTAAGGTGCTTATTTTTAAACATATATTAGCTTATGGAGAAGGCTGTAACTTTCTTTGTGTGCGTACACATACATAAGGTGGGCCGGATAAGATAATTTGTTAACTTTTAATTTAAGCAATCCATTATGATAAAACAGTTTTTTTTGAAATTATTCTTTTCGCGCACCTTAATCATAGCGCTTTTCCTTTCTGATGGAAGTTTGATTAACTCATATCTCAAATTTTATGAAAGATCGATTAATAATTTATGCTTATGAAGAACCTTTATTTATTAACAGGAATTCCACATTTTGTCTTGTTGGAAGCAGCAACTCTGGCTTGCTATGAGAATGATAAAAAAGAACGCGCCCCGACTCTATGATGATCCATCTGAAGATGGAATCGTGATGCAAATTCTAATACTTATCATTTAATCTTATAATCTTAGTACATATATACAATGGAAAGAAAAATCAAATTTGTTTTTTTACTTCTCTTTCTTTTTGCGCCTCTGTCGATAATGGCGCAAGCCCAGGAACAGGTAAAAGGGAAGGTTATTGAAGCGAAGACCCCGGGCGTCAGTATATTGATAGACAAATCGACAAGAGGCGTTACAACCGATGTGGACGGAACTTTTGAAATATTTTGTCTTCATCCGGACGATATTCGGCGTTTTTTCATTTTAAAAGAAGCTACGGCTACTTTGGATAAGATCCCTGTCACGGAACTCTTTACCAAGCAACCCGTTTGTGATGCTAATGAGGGTCAATTAACTCTTATTTTTTTAGTGAATACTAATGATAGTAACCTGCTTTGTTCTAATATTTCAAATATTTAATAAATACCTTAAGTAATTTTTTAACGAACTCTTGTTTAGAACCATGAATAAAATATTAAAAAAGAAATGGAAATTCATTTGTTTGATGCTTTCTTTCTTATCCATGCTTTGTTTTAGTAGCTGTAAAGACAATGCAGAAAACAATGAAAGCAATTTTGATCCTAGCAAACCGATTGAAATCACTGATTTTACTCCTAAAAGTGGATCCGCAAAAACACGCTTGTATATTTACGGAAAGAATTTTGGGAATGATGTATCGCAGATTTCCGTAAAGATAGGAGGTCTTCCGGCAAAAGTAATAGGGAGCAATGGAGAGATAATATATTGCCTTGTCCCTAAACGTGCGGTTGAAGGGACTATTGAAGTTACGATAGGGGAAGATTCAAAAAGCGTTACAGCATCGGAAATATTCAATTATCAGAGCAAAACCGTTGTAGCAACACTTGCAGGCTATATAAGTCCAACCGGAACCAAAGAAGTGAAAGATGGTCCATTTGAGGATTGCGGCTTTGAAGGTCCGCGGAATTTAGTCATAGACCCCAAAAACAAGAAACATATTTATATGATTGATGGAATGGGGCTTTCGATCCGTCTTTTGGATTTTGAAACAAACACCGTATCCACAATACTTCAGAGAGGACAAGGAAACTGGGAGAATATACGGCAACTCCAATTTACCCGAAGCGCAGACACTATGCTGATTGCCAATGAAAAAGATGCGGATGGAGCAATAGCCGTATCCCTGGTAACCCGAGAGAATGGTTTTAAGAAGCCCCAGCATCTTATTTATTACAGGCGAAACAATACCTGCACCATTCATCCCATGAATGGAGAATTGTATTATAATTCACGCACAACCGGAGAGATCGTACGCTATGATTGGGAAACACAAACATCCCAACTCCTTTATACCCTAAAGAATAGGGATTGTCAGTATTTTATATTTTTCCATCCTTCCGGAAACTATGCTTACATGACCGTTCCAAATAAAAAATTGATTGTGAAAGCTGAATATGATTGGGAAAATAAAACATTAAAAGTTGCCAATAATTTCGTCGGAAGCGAAGGAGTCGAAGGATGGCGAGACGGACAAGGCACCAATGCCTTACTGGGAAATCCGATGCAAGGTTGTTTTGTTAAGAACGAAAGATATGAAAAAGAAGGAAAATCAGATATCTATGATTTTTACTTTGCAGACCAGAATGCACATTGTATTCGATATTTGACACCTGAAGGTTTCGTTTATACCTATGCCGGACGTGGAAGCACTGGCGTTAACAGCGATGCTTATGGATATATAGATGGAGATTTATTAAAAGAGGCTCGTTTTAATCAACCGGTTGGAATAGCTTTTGACGAGGAAAATAAGATTTTCTATATTGGAGATGCGAACAATTCACGTATCCGCACAATTGAAATTGATGAGTAATACTTTAACCTATTTAATGAAAATATCATGAGATATCTTACAATTTTCATAATCCTTTTTTCATTTGTTTTACCAAATGGATTTGCCCAAAATGGCAACGCTAGTACAGCACTTGAAGTAACAGGGATTGTTACCGATAAGAATAATGAGCCTTTGATAGGAGCTAATGTGATAGTGAAAGACATACCCGGATTAGGTGTTATAACAGATATTGAGGGGCGGTATAAAATAAAAATAGAACCATATAATAGGCTTGTTTTTAGTTATTTGGGCTTCAAATCCGAAGAAGTTCTGGTGAAAACAGAAACTGTAATAAATGTAATAATGCAAGAGGCGGAATCCAGTCTTTTAGAAGAAGTCGTTATTACAGGTACTGGAGCACAGAAAAAAATAAATCTCACAGGCGCCGTTACTGCTGTAGATGTGGGGGTGTTGAAATCTTCCCCTTCCGCCAGCATAACAAATGCATTAGCCGGTAATGTTGCGGGCGTGCTGGCTAGACAAACAAGTGGCCAGCCGGGTAATAATACTTCTGAATTCTGGATTCGCGGTATTTCTACGTTTGGAGCAAGTAATAGTGCATTAGTTTTGGTTGATGGTTTTGAACGCAATCTCGATGAAATAAATGTAGAAGATGTTGAGTCTTTTCAAGTATTGAAAGATGCGTCCGAAACAGCCATATATGGATCACGTGGTGCTAATGGGGTTGTGTTGGTTACGACAAAACACGGCAAACCGGGTAAAATAAATATTAACACGAAAATTGAAACAATTTACAACACTCTGATTAAACTCCCAAAGTATGCCGATGGATATGACTATGCCACTATGTTAAATGAGGCTCGTATTACACGTAATCAAACACCTGTATACGCAGAAGATGAACTACTTGCGATAAAATATGGTTTGGATCCGGATATATTGCCCAATGTCAATTGGCAAGACGTTATTCTTAGGGATGCAGCTATGAGCTACAGGGCAAATGTGAATATGGACGGAGGAGGAGCTAACGCACGTTATTTTGTTTCCGTCAGCTATGTGGAAGACCAAGGGATGTATAAAACAGATAAGTCTATCGAAAAAAATTATAGTACAAATGCAAGTACTCAACGCTATAATTATAGAATGAATGCCGATATGGATATCACAAAATTCACCCTCTTACGTATAGGTATATCCGGAATGTTGAAAAAGGTAAATGACTCAGGAAAAGGTACTTCTGCAATATGGAACAGCCTTACCGGACAAAATCCCGTACAGATGCCCATAACCTACTCGAACGGCTATATACCTGGTTTCAATGTCAATTCCATACGTGACAATCCATGGGTGGCAGCTACTCAAACCGGATATAAGCAAACATGGTCGAATGAAGTACAAACCAATGCAACTTTAGAGCAAAATCTCGATTTTGTAACTAAAGGTTTAAAGTTTATTGCTAAAATGGGCTTTGATACCTATAACGATAACTATATTAATAAAATAAAAGAACCTGAACGTTGGACCGCTGAACGTTATCGCGATGATAACGGGGAAATAGTTTTTAAACGGGTTAATGCGGAAGTACTGATGACGCAAACTTCTGGAGGGACTGGTGATCGTCGGGAATTTTTTGAAACGGAGTTGCATTATAATCGAGGGTTTGGAGACCATCATACCGGAACTACACTAAAATACAATCAAGATTCAAAAGTGCAGACCTATAATCTTGGATCCGACCTAAAAAATAGTATTCCATATCGTCACCAAGGTTTGGCAGGACGTTTCACGTATGATTGGAAACGCCGTTATTATGTCAACTTCAACTTTGGATATACCGGTTCAGAGAATTTCGAAAAAAATAATCGATTCGGTTTTTTCCCGGCTTATTCTTTAGCATGGAACATTTCGGAAGAACAGTTTGTCCAAAATAAATTAAACTGGTTGGAAATGCTTAAGCTTCGTTATTCGTGGGGTAGAGTTGGCAATGATGATGTAGGAACCCGTTTCCCATATATGTACACCATTAGTGAAAGTTTGACTGGTTATCAATGGGCGGATTTTGATTTTTCCCGTTCATACAGCGGAATGTCTTATAGTGCAGTGGCCTCTTCCGGTATTACTTGGGAAATAGCTACAAAACATGACGTCGGCATTGATGTTTCAATTTTCGAGGGTAAATTCAGTATAACTGCGGATTATTTTAATGAAAAACGCACGGGTATTTTCATGACTCGAGGTTCGTTGCCATGGATTGTGGGGCTCAATAGTGGAGATACACCAAAAGCTAACGTTGGAAGTGTTCTGTCTCAAGGGATGGATGGCAATTTCTCATTTAAGCAAGAAATAGGCAATTTAAATCTAACTATACGAGGAAATGCGACATATAGCAAAAATGAAATATTAGAAAAGGATGAGGGGTTCAAAGACTTTTCTTATTTATATGAAGAAGGATATAGAGTAAATCAGGCGAGAGGATTAATAGCCCTCGGTCTTTTCGAAGATTGGGATGATATTCGCAATAGCCCTGAACAAACCTCATGGGGAAGTGTTTGGCCCGGCGATATCAAATATAAGGATGTTGATGGAAACGGAGTAATTAATGATAATGACAAGGTTGCAATAGGCGCTACTACCCAACCTAATCTTATATACGGATTGGGAGCATCAGCCCAATGGGCGAATTGGGATTTTAATATTCTTTTTCAAGGTAGTGGAAAATCATCTTTTTTCCTCTCTGGCGGTATTGCTCATCCGTTTTCACGGGGACAATGGGGAAATGTATTGCAAGACGTTGTCAATAATCGATGGATTTCACGCGACATATCGGGGGACCCAACTACTGAAAATCCCAATGCAACATACCCACGATTAGAGTATGAAAATATAAACGGAAATAATCGCCAAACGTCTACATTCTGGTTACGCGATGGCTCATATTTACGTTTAAAGACGCTTGAATTAGGCTATACCGTACCCAGAAATTTTGTCAGCAAATTTAAAATCAATAAAATGAGAGTGTATTTTATAGGAACTAATATCCTTACTTTCTCAAAATTTAAATTATGGGATCCGGAAGCGGCGCAAACTGACGGGGGAGGATACCCCCTCTCTAAATCTTTGACTCTTGGATTAACCGTTAACTTATAAAAGAACAGAAAAATGAAAAAAGAATTTATTATATTAACCGTAGTCACGATTATCTCTATTCTAGTCTCTTGTAGCGATTTCTTGAATGTTGACAAGGAGATTAAAGATCGGTTGACTATTGAAGCTCTTTTTTTTAAAGAAGACTATGTAGAAGAATGGTTGGCCAATTCTTATTCTCATTTAATTGACAATAATGGGGATATCGGCATTGGAAATTGGCCATTTAGTTTTAGCGACGATATGTATCATCCCAAATACAAAAATATCAGAGAAGCAACCTACAATGAAGAAACCTATCAAGATTCTTGGGCAGAGGCATATAGGGGTATCCGACAAGCTTCCGTTTTTATAGAGAATATTCATCCCTGCGAAGAAATTACAGAGGATGAAGCAGCGGATTACAAAGCGCAAGCACGTTTTGTCCGAGCTTTTTACTATTGGAAATTATTACAAAAATACGGTCCGGTTCCTTTATTGTCGGAAGAAGGATTGGATTATACCGATAGTTATAATGCCCTATCAGTTCCTCGCAACACCTATGACGAATGTGTTGGTTACATTGTTTCAGAAATGGCTCTCGCAGCCAAAGATTTACCCTTACGAAGAGAACTATTATCCATAAGCAGACCCACCCGTGGTGCAGCTTTAAGTGTCCGGGCCAAAGTTCTGTTATATGCCGCAAGCCCTTTAATGAATGGAAATAAAGATAGTTATGCCATGCAATTAGTGGATGATAAAGGAAAAAGATTGCTTTCAGAAACGTATGATGAAGAAAAATGGGCCAGAGCCGCTGCTGCAGCAAAAGACGTAATAGATTTAAACACATATCAATTGTATGTGGCATATAAACGGGAGAGTGGAGACCTTGCTTATCCTGCAACGCTTGAACCGTACGAAGATGGCGATTTCTCTCAAAAAAAGTGGCCACAAGGGTATGCCGATATTGATCCTTTCGAATCCTACCGATCCATATTCAATGGTGAATTGAGTGCAACAGAAAATCCGGAATTAATCTTCACCCGCGGTCAAAATCAGGGAACTTCAGGGATAAATGATATGGTATTATATCAACTCCCTCTTAAAGCCGACGGATTTAATCAAACCTGCATGACGCAAAAACAATGCGACGCTTATTATATGAATGACGGAACCGATTGTTCGGGTAAAGATTTGGAAATAGGCAAGGGAGATGGTAGTCTTCGGAAAACGGGATTTGTAACGGATGCCGATATACAAGCCGGATTATACAAGCCGTTAGTAAAAGGTGTTTCACTTCAATATGCGAATCGCGAGCCTCGATTCTATGCTTCGGTTGCATACAATGGAGCTGTATGGAACTTACTAAATGCGACGTTGGTCGCAAATCAAGGACCTTATTATTGCTGGTATTACCGTGGTGGAGCAGAAGGTCAAAACAATTCCGGGAACTGGTTGCTTACCGGGATAGGTGTGAAGAAATTTGTTCGTCCAACAGATACAAACGATGATAGAAATGCAGACGGAAGCGCTTCTCATATCACTAAAAAAGCTGATCCGGCTATTCGCTATGCGGAAATATTGTTAATTTATGCAGAAGCATTGAATGAATTGACTGCAACCTATCAAATAGAGTCATGGGATGGAACCAAAACTCATTCTATCAGTCGGGATATCAATGAACTGAAAAAGAGTATTCAGCCGATACGCATACGCGCCGGAGTCCCTGATTATGCGTCTGACACTTATGACGATGTTAGTGCGTTCCGAAAGAAATTAAAGCGGGAACGTCAGGTTGAATTCATGGGTGAAGGACATCGTTATTTTGATTTGCGTCGTTGGAAAGATGCTTCAGAAGAAGAAGCGACACCGTTCTATGGCTGTAATACTTTGATGACGGAAGTTGAAAAGGAACAATTTCATATGCCTATAGAAATTACGAGTGTACGTACTTGCTTTGCAGAAAAGACTTATTTTTGGCCGATACATAGAAATGAGTTACAGGCAAATATTCGTCTGACTCAAAATCCGGGTTGGTTAATCAGTTATTAATTAATAAAAATTACACAAATGAAGAATATTATATCTTTATTGGGATTTCTTTTAACTATTCTGATCATATGCAGTTCATGTAATGATGAATGGAAAGATGAGCAGTATGTACAGTATGCTTGCTTGAAAGCGAAGGCAGATGGTACGGTAACCCAAATCAGAGTGAAATATAAAGGAGAAGACTCAACTCTCTATCAATTACCCGTTATTATTTCCGGAACAACATCTAATATTAAAGATAGAGATGTTCATATAATATTAGACTCAGATACATTGGATATATATAATAAGGAACATTATTATAATCGAACGGATTTATATTATCGGTTATTGGATAAATCATTTTATGATATTCCCAATCCAGTAGTCTATATTCCTAAGGGCAAACAATCCGGTCTTCTAGATATTCATTTTAAGTTAGCAGACTTGGATCTCGTTGATAAATGGATGCTTCCTCTCGTTATAGAAGATAATTCTTCTTATAATTATCAATCACATCCCCGCAAAGATTATAATAATGCGCTATTGTGGATAACTCCTTTTAATGATTATTCTGGAACCTATGGTGCGACTAATTTATCTGTATATACAGAGAAGAGTACTCAACCTATAGTTGTGGATACGCGTGCTACTTATGTTGTAGATGAAGAATCAATCTTTTTTTATGCCGGAGTGACAAAAGAAGAGAGGAAAGATCGTAAATATTTCAAGATTATAGCAACCTTTAATGAGGTAACGGATAGTACTGGAACAGTATCTCTTAAAGCTGCATATCCCGATATAATTAATCTAAAAGTAATAGGGCAGCCTTCTTATGAAATAGTAAACATTATGGATTCTTCCCGTCCTTCATTATTAAGAAGAACCATTACGGTCAATATGCAATATACATTTGAAGATTCGTTGGAATTGCCTGGTTATACGACCCAGTATTCAGTTAAAGGTACAATGTCGCTTCAACGCAATATAAACACATTAATAGAAGACGAAGAATTTGCAATTGAATGGTAGCTTTCTGATGGCATTCATTTTATAATAGGAATGTATAAAGATAAAACCTCATTATATTGCCTTTCTACGTTTCTTCCTGATATTTCTTGTTATAAGAGGCACAACAGTCTTTTCCCCAGCCCATCGCTCTCTCCGAGTGATGGACTGGGGAGGGTGCTTCCCCAAAATGAACAGACGGGAGATCCGAAAGAAAACCGGCCGTAATTCGATGCTCATTTTGGTTGTGTTCTATGGCTTTAAAGTTATATACAACTGAAAGTACACTATTTTTAATCTACTAACGGAATGAATGCCTGTTTCTTCAAAAAGAAGTGAGTTGCATAATGACAGTCTGCGTCGCTACCCATTTAAAAAAGAAGTAGCTTTACCACTGAATCAAAAGATAATTGTATTTTTGCAACTTATAGTATAACGTAAAATACCGGACCATGAGCCAATATAAGCGAATTCTTCTAAAGTTAAGCGGGGAGTCCCTGATGGGTGGAAAACAGTATGGAATCGATGAAAAACGGTTGAGCGAATATGCCGCACAAATCAAGGACGTTGCCGGGCTGGGCGTACAGATCGGAATCGTCATTGGGGGAGGTAATATCTTTCGTGGACTCAGCGGTACCTCCAAAGGCTTTGACCGCGTGAAAGGAGATCAGATGGGGATGTTGGCGACCGTGATAAACAGCCTGGCATTGAGTTCGGCGCTGCACTCCGTCGGGGTGAAATCCAATGTGCTGACAGCTATCCGCATGGAACCGGTCGGGGAGTTCTATAATAAATGGCGTGCGATCGAATTGCTGGAGCAAGGACATGTGGTGATCTTGTCCGCCGGCACGGGCAACCCTTTCTTTACAACGGATACCGGTTCCTCTTTACGTGGTATTGAAATCGAAGCGGATGTGATGCTGAAAGGCACACGGGTGGACGGGGTCTATACCGCCGATCCGGAAAAAGATCCGACAGCCACCAAATTCGATGAGATTACGTTTGATGAGATCTATGCGCGTGGGCTGAAAGTAATGGATTTAACTGCCACCACTATGTGTAAGGAAAATAATTTACCGGTTATTGTCTTCGATATGGATACGGTAGGTAATCTGAAGAAAGTGATGGAGGGTGAAAAGATCGGTACGCTGGTGCATAATTAAGCATTTCTTGTTGCTTTGTTAACCATCTTTTCTTCACTGCATATATATATGTTAATACGGCGACTGATGACACGGACTAAAGGAATTCTTTTTTTCTTATTTCTGCTTTTTTTCCTTTCCGGATGTTCCTCGCCCGGAAAGAAGAAATATGTCGTCGGTATTTCTCAATGTATGTTAGATGATGCTTGGCGGCAGGCTATGATCCGTGAAATGAAAATTGAAGCGACTTATTATGATGATTTGGACCTTATCATAAAAGACGCGAATAGCAATAATGATACACAAATAGAACAGATCCGTGAGTTGATCCGACAGAAAGTAGATTTAATCATTATTTCACCTTTTCAGTCCGAGCCTATTACCGCAGTAGCCGAGGAAGCTTACCGATCCGGTATCCCTACCATTATTACGGATCGTAAAGTCAATACAGATCAATATACCTCTTTCGTCGGAGCGGATAATTATGACATCGGGTATGCTGCGGGTAAGTATGCGGAACGCTATCTTTCCTCTCAGAAGGTATCTATTCTTGAAGTCTGGGGAATGATTTCTTCGTCCCCTGCCCAGGAACGTCACCAAGGTTTTATGGATGCTTTGAAGCAGGCAAAGAAAGAAGTCGTGTCTCAAAAGGTGGAAGGAGACTGGTTATATCGTGTGGCAAGGAAGAATTTAAAAGAGGTGCAGCAGGTTGAACAGTTCGATTTGGTTTTCTCTCATAATGATATGATGGCTATTGCTGCCCGGGAAGTTTTTGATTCGTTAGATACGCGGGCGTCAAAAATACCGATCCTCGGAGTAGATGCTGTACCGGGTGCCGGTCTTGAAGCTGTTGCCGATGGGCGGATAAATGCTTCTTTTATGTATCCTACGGCGGGCGATGTCGTATTACGGACAGCCATGAAAATCCTGCATGGAGAAAAAGTCCCTAAAGAAATTAAATTGTATTCTTCTGTAGTGGGGATTGATTTTGCTAAAGCCATGATACAGCAGTCCAATCAACTACTTAGTTATCAGACACGGATTGAACAGCAAAAGAAGACTTTGGATCGTTTACTGCATCGGTTTAATTTTCTTCAAAACTCCCTGTTTATTATTCTTGTTTTGATGGTTCTCCTGATTCTTCTTTCCGTGAATGTCTTTTATATCAATTGGAAAATTCGGAGAAAAAATAAAGAACTGAGAGAGAAAAACAGGAAAGAGGAAGAACAACGGCGCAAGTTAGTCTCGTTGAATGCCGAGATAGAACGAGTCACGGCACAACAATTGCAGTTCTTTACGAATGTATCGCATGAGCTACGTACCCCTTTGACTTTGATTATCGGTCCATTAGATCATTTGATCTCTGCCATGTCCGAGTCTTCCCACCTACCGGATCTGTTACTTATGCAGAAAAATGCCAACCGGCTTCTCCTCGAGATTAATCAGTTATTAGACTTTCGGAAAATTGATACCGGGCAAATGAATCTCAGAGTCCATGAGGTGAATATCGTTGCTTTCTGTCAGGAGGTGAAATCTTACTTTGAAAGCATGGCGCGGGTGCGACGGATTGAGTATGTGTTTGAAAACCGAATGGCCCTGGATACGTTCTGGATTGATACGGACTTAATAGAAAAAGTTCTGGTTAATCTTCTTTCCAACGCCTTTAAATATACTGCTGAAGGGGGATGGATTCGTCTTCGGCTGGAGGAGACAACGGATCAAATACAAATCCTAGTAGAAGATGATGGGACCGGGATTCCCCCGGAGGCCCTACCTTATTTGTTTGATTACTTTTTTACCGAGAAAAACAGAGCGGGCTCCGGTATCGGATTACATTTGGTCAAAGAATTCGTAGAGCTTCACCACGGAACAGTCTCGGTCGAAAGCGAGTTGGGGAAAGGGACGACCTTTACGGTTTCTTTACAAAAAGGACATGCGCATTTTCCGGACGAAGTTCTCTCGAAACAAATGGAGACTTCGCTTTCGTATGTACCGTCCCAATTGGATGACTCGACCGAGAAAGCTTTACTTGGGCAGCAGTATGACGAAACAATTCTGTTAGTGGAGGATGATGACGAAGTACGCACCTATTTACAAAAAGAGTTACAGGAGAACTTCCATGTCCTGACTGCTTTGAATGGAAAAGAGGCGCTTGAATTGCTGGATGAAAAAGAAGTTTCATTGATCCTGAGTGATGTCATGATGCCGCAGATGAATGGATTTGAGTTATGCCGGCAGATTAAAACGAATGTTTCTTTTAGTCATCTGCCGGTTATTCTGCTGACTGCGCTATCCGACGAACGGCAACAGCATTTCGGACTTTCGGGCGGGGCGGAAGAATATATTCAGAAACCGTTTTATCCGGCTTTGTTAAAGTTGAAAATCATCCGCTTACTCGAAGAGCGAAAACGTCTGCGTGCGCATTTGTTGCAAGAGCTCCATCAGGGTAATCTGTTGTTGACCGTACCGGAGAAAGCCGGTGGCCCGGAGAATTTGTTCCTCCATAAATTTATTAGACAGATTGAAGAGATTTATACCGATCCTGATTATAATATAGAGAAGTTGAGTGATACATTGGGGCTTTCTCGAGGCCATTTGTACCGTAAGATCAAAGAATTGACCGGAACTACACCTGTCGATTTTCTCCGTAATTACCGTCTTGGAAAAGCGGCGCAACTGATTCGTCAACATACTTACTCCATCAGTGAAATTGCTTATATGACCGGTTTTTCTTCACCTGCATATTTCTCTAAATGTTTTAAGATAGTATATGGCATAACTCCGACTGAATTTCAATAAACGGAGTTTCTTTTAGAAAGCTCTTCATAACCCTTTTACTTAAGATGAGATTTTTCTCTTTTGTATTTATGTTTTGCACAAATGTAGCATTGCTTGTGCTTTTGTCATATTTTAGTTTCAATACAACGGATTTGATAGTGATTGGTTGATTTGTTATCATATGAGATGCGGGAAGGTGATATCTTTGCTTCTCATTGTTAAACATTTTAAATTTATTTACATGAAACTATCACAATTTGTTAAATGTGTTGTATGGATCATTTTTCTATCCATAACACAAATAGTCTCGGCGCAACCATTGTCTGTGCGTGGAAAAGTAATTTCGGAGACAGACGGTCAAGCTGTTATCGGAGCTTCGGTTGTAGTGAAAGGGACTACCAACGGAACTCTGACCGATCTTGACGGAGAGTTTTCACTCTCTGTCCCAAAGGGAGCAACGATTCAGATTACATGCATAGGTTTCGCGATGCAGGTTTTTACGGCAGAAAGCACATCTCCTGTCACGATTGTCCTAGAGGAAAATGTACAGAAACTGAGCGACGTCATTGTCACAGGTTATGCCACGCAGCGAAAGGCCGATTTGACCGGCTCGGTTGCCGTTGTAAAGATGGATGATATTAAAGATATTAATAACAGTAATGCGATTCAATCGTTGCAAGGCCGTATACCGGGAATTCATGTTAAAAACACCGGACAGCCGAATGGAGATGTAGATATTAAAATTCGTGGAGTCTCTACTTTAGGAAGCAGCAAACCATTGTATATTATTGACGGTATTCCGAGCACACGATCGATGAATGAGATCGCGACTTCGGATATCGAGTCGATTCAGGTATTGAAGGATGCATCCGCAGCCAGTATTTACGGTTCCCGCGCAGCCAATGGAGTGATTATCATTACAACGAAAAAGGGGAAAGACGGAGGGACGCAGGTTGAGTTTCGTACTTCCCTGACTGCGCAGCAATGGCAGCGTTCTTTAGATTTGTTGAATACTCGGGAATTAGGACAGGTGCAATGGCAAGCGGCTATCAATGACGGGGTTGATCCCAACTATGGAAATTTCACCTATCAATGGCATAGAGATGCGAATAATCATGCTGTGTTGGATGAGATCCTGATACCTGAATATCTTGCGGTAGGAGGGGTGAATACGATGAAGACATCAGATACCGATTGGGTGAAAGAAATCAGTCGTACCGGTTTTACGCAAAATTACAATGTGACGGTTACGAATGGAAATAATAAAGGACACTCGCTTTTTTCCGTTGATTATTATGATAATAATGGAACAGTCCGGGGAACTTACTTTAATCGCCTTACTGCTCGTCTGAACAGTGATTATAGATTATTCAACGACAAGGTGACAATCGGAGAAAACCTTTCGATCACTAAAACGCGTAATTCGACGATCAATGCATCAGATCTACAAGACAATGCCCGGACTATACAACCTTTAGTCCCGGTTCATTCTTTGGACGGTGGTTGGGGAGGACCTTCCAGCAATATGTCTGACCGCCAGAATCCGGTACGATTGATTAAGGACAATGAAGACAATCATACGGATGTAATCCGTCTGTTTGGAGATATCAATTTGGATATTGAATTTGCAAAAAATCTACATTTCCGTTCTAAATTAGGTATTGATTATACCGGTTATTGGAATCGCCAGATGGAGAAAACATACGAATCCGGCTATCTGTCCGAAAAGACGGCAAGGTTAAATACTTTCTCAAATAAGGGTGGAAACTGGATAGTAAGTAATACCTTAAACTATAAATTCGATTTGAGTAAACATCATTTTGATTTATTGGGCGGTCAGGAAATATTGAAATATAGTTTTGAGGAAATGTCTGCCGGGCGTGACGGCTTCTTACTGGAATCAGCCGATTATATGTATCTGGATGCGGGCGAATCCAACTTCAGAAACACTGGTTCGGGGACCTCTTATGCGTTGGCTTCTTTCTTTGGGAAGATGAATTATAATTACGATAACAAATATCTGGCGTCAATCACTGTTCGTCGGGATGGATCCTCCCGATTTGGAACAAATCACCGTTGGGGGACGTTCCCTGCCTTTTCGTTGGGCTGGCGTCTGAGCGAAGAATCTTTCTTCGGGAAAGCGAAAGGGATTGTTTCCGATCTGAAATTACGTTACGGATGGGGACAGACCGGTAACCAGGAGATTGATAACTATGCAGCTTATGGCCTGTATAAAGCTCTTTATTATACGGATGCGACCTGGGGACGCGACAATGGAACGGCGTATGATATCACAGGAGCCGGCCAGGGAACACTCTCTTCCGGTTTCATTCGTACCCAACGCAGTAATCCGGACTTAAAATGGGAAGCGACTACACAACATAATGCCGGTGTCGATTTCGGCTTTTTAGATCAAAAGTTTACCGGATCATTCGATTATTTCTTTAAGAAAACGGATGATATCCTGATTAAACCTCCATATATCGCTACAATTGGCTACGGAGGCGATCGCTATGTAAATGGGGCAAGTATGGAAAACTCAGGCATTGAATTCTTATTGACTTATGCACAAAAAGTCGGGGAGGTTGATTTAATGATCACCGGAAATATTGCGAGTTATAAGAATAAAATAACGAAACTTCCTGAGGATGTGATCAATTCTTATCCGGGTAATGGAAATGATCAGACTATTTTGGGACGTCCGCTGAATTCCCTGTTCGGCTATGTAGCGGATGGACTCTTTCAGACGCAGGAGGAAGTGGATGCGCATGTGACACAGCCGGGTAAGGGATTAGGCCGTATTCGTTATAAAAATATCAATGGGGATGAAAAAATCTCGGATGAAGACCGTACCTGGTTAGGGGTGACCGATCCTGATTTCCTGTATGGATTGAATGTGACGGCAAGTTATCGTCAGTTTGATTTCTCCATGTTCTGGCATGGACAGCAAGGAGCAAAAGCCTATAATAATTTGAAAGGCTTTACGGATTTCTTCGGATTCTTCGGACAACAAAACTATGGAAAAAGAACCTTGGACGGTTGGACTCCGACTAATACAAAGACTTCGATTCCTGCACTGTCAAGTAGTGATGTGAATAATGAGAATCGTATCTCCAGCTATTTTGTGGAAGACGCTTCTTTCCTTAAATTGAGTAATCTGGAGATTGGCTACCGAATACCGGAGAGCGTATTGAAATTAATCAGAATACAACAGGCCCGCGTTTATCTTTCCGGCCAGAACCTACTTACAATTAAGAAAAAGTCTTTTTCCGGGAAAGATCCCGAGACTCCTAATTTGGCATATCCCGTGCCCCGTGCCTTCACTTTCGGTTTAAATATTTCATTTTAATTTTAGATATAATCATGAAAAATATTTTTAAATACATAGCGATATCAGCAATATTATTGCTCCCGTTAAATGCTTGTGATTCCTTTTTAGAAGAATCTCCGCAAGGAGTCGGCGACTCGGAAGCCTTGAATACTCCTGAAAGTATTGAGAAAATGGTGATTGCGGCTTATTCTTGCCTTGGCAACGATAATTATCAAGATGGCATAAAGGCTTTATGGCCTTATGGTGACCTGCGGAGTGGCGATTCTTATAAGGGTGGGGCAGGACCCGGTGATGCGAATTATTTCAATATTATTGAAACATTCGTTTATATGCAGGAAGATCTGAGCTATCTGGATACCAAGTGGTATGCGGAGTATATTGCCATTGCCCGTTGTAATGATGCTTTAGGTCGTATTAACGCTATTTCGGAAACTGATTATCCGAAGAAAATAACCCGCGAGTCGGAAATGCGTTTCCTTCGTGCCCATTTCTATTTCGGATTGAAAATACTTTTCAAACATGTTCCCTATATTGATGAAACGGATGAAACCGCCAATTATATCAATATATCAAATGTAGAATACACTGATAAGCAGCTTTGGGATATTATTATTAATGAATTTCGTTATGCGGCTGAACATTTGCCGAATGACAATGAGGATATTGGGCGTGCAAATAAATGGATGGCCAAAGCTTATTTAGCCAAGGCTTTGATGTATGCTGCCTATGAACAGGATGAAAAGAATAATGTAACAACGATTGATAAAACGAAGCTGACAGAAGCGGTGAATTTATGTGATGAATTATCCGCACATTACTCGCTTGCGGCGGACTTTGCCAACAATTTCCTCTGTGAAACGGAAAATGGACCTGAATCGATCTTTGCTGTTCAGCATTCATTAAATGATGGAACACTTCGTGGGCGTTTGGATTGGGGGGCGATGTTAAACTATCCGATGAATCCGGAATATGGTTGCTGCGGCTTCCATTCTCCGTCACAGAATATGGTCAATGCCTTCCGGACAGATGAAAACGGACTACCCTTGTTCGACTCTTTTAATAATAAGGATTTGTTGAATTCGGATGATCTGCTGGCCAATAACATAGACCCCCGGCTAAATCATACTGTTGCTATTCCCGGTGTACCGTACAAATACGATCCGGAGTTTATCTATGAAAGTACGTGGGCACGTGATGCTTCCACTTACGGTAGTTTCCTGTCTATGAAAGAAACGGTTCTTCCGGATTGTCCTTGCTTTGCAACAGCCGCTCCGTTTATGTCCAGTTCAAAAAACCGGGATATAATCCGTTATGACGATGTCATGCTATGGAAAGCAGAGGCGCTGATCGAATTAGGGCGGCCGGATGAAGCCTTGCCCTTGATCAATGCAATTCGTGTACGTGCGGCTAATAGTACAGCCCGATTAGTTGATGTACAAGGAGATAAAACAGGGAAATTTATTGTGTCACCCTATAATCCGGGGATTAATTGTCCGGAATGGACACAATCTTTTGCACGAAAGGCTTTGCGCTGGGAGCGTAGGTTGGAGTTTTCGCAAGAGGGTTTTCACTTCTTCGACTTAGTTCGTTGGGGCATCGCGGACGAGTTTGTAAATTCGTATCTTGCTGTCGAAAAAGGACGCCGAAGCTATTTGAAAGAAGCCAGGTTCACAAAAAACAGAGATGAATATTTTCCGATCCCGAAAAATCAGATTAATTTTAGTAAAAAATTATATCAACAAAATTATGGATGGTAATATTAAAAACGGCAATATTCGTATGAAAATCAATTTTATTTATATTTTTTCCTTTTTTATCCTATTTGTATCTTGTATGGAGAAGAAAACAAAAGATCAAGCAGCAGACAAGGTGGTTTTGTATCATGAGAAATATCGTCCGCAGGTTCATTTCTCTCCTCCGGAACATTGGATGAATGATCCTAACGGAATGGTTTATTATGAAGGAGAATATCATCTTTTTTATCAACATTATCCGGAATCCTCTGTCTGGGGACCTATGCATTGGGGGCATGCCGTAAGTAAGGATTTGATCCACTGGGAGAACCTGCCTATCGCATTGTATCCGGATAGCTTGGGATATATCTTCTCCGGTAGTGCGGTTGTTGATTGGAAAAACACTTCCGGTTTCGGATCATCGGAAAATCCACCGTTGCTTGCTTTCTTTACCTACCATAATCCGGATATTGAACAGGCAAAAAAGATCGAAATCGAATCGCAAGCTGTTGCATATAGTTTGGATAAAGGGCGTACCTGGACTAAATATGAGAAGAATCCGGTCATTAAGAATCCGGGTATTCGTGATTTTCGCGATCCTAAAGTTTTCTGGCATGAAGAAAGCCAACGCTGGATTGTTGCTTTAGCTTCAGGACAGGTTATTCGCTTCTATAGTTCTCCGGATGCACTTAATTGGACCTACCTTAGTGAGTTTGGCGAAGGTTATGGTTGCCATGACGGAGTATGGGAATGTCCGGACCTGTTTTCTCTGAAAGTAAAAGGAACGGCTGAAACGAAATGGGTATTGATCGTTAATATCAATCCCGGCGGCCCGTCAGGCGGTTCAGCCACGCAATATTTTGTTGGGGACTTTGATGGAAAGAAATTTACAAGTACCCAGCATCAGCCGCTTTGGATGGATCACGGACGTGATAATTATGCCGGCGTCACCTGGTCTGATGCACCTGATGATCGTCGTATCTTAATTGGTTGGATGAATAATTGGCAGTATGCCGGAGATAAACCCTGTGTGACCTGGAGTGGAGCGGCAACCTTTCCCCGTGAGTTAGGTTTAGTGAAAGATCGATCTCTCTATCTGTTGACCTCCGATCCGGTAAGGGAAATACAAACCATTCGTGGAGAATCGGTAGAACTTAAAAAAGGAACGGTTGATCAATTGGCAGTCCTATCCGATCAATTTGCTTTTTCGAAGGCGCCGATTGAATTGGCACTGACTTTCAATCAGGCGGAAAATACGAGGATTACGTTTCCTTCCAACTACGGCATACGCTTGAAAAATGCTAAAGGCGAATATATTACGATCGGATATAACAATCTGGATAAGTTCTTTTATGTTGATCGGACCCATGCAACCGGGATCGTTTTCTCCGATAAATTCGCGGGGATTCAAGTTGTTCCGTATATAGTCACTACGCCGGAAATCGAATGGCGTTTTATCATTGATGTTTCATCCGTCGAATTCTTTACCGCGGGTGGACGCATTGTGATTACAAATGTGTTCTATCCTTCCGATCCATTTGATATTATTGAGTTGTTCACAGAGAATGGAAAGATTGACTATACGCAGGGAACTATTACAGAACTGCACAGCATCTGGAAATAAAATTTAATAAAAATCGATAGAATGAAAACAAAAAAGCAGATCGTCGTTGGACTGGGAGAATTGCTTTGGGATGTATTCCCGACAGGAAAAAGAGCCGGAGGAGCTCCCGTTAACTTTGTCTATCATGCGACACAATTAGGATCTGAAGGGTATGCAATCAGTGCCATTGGAAATGATGTGCTCGGTGCTGAGATTATTCAGGAGTTAAAAAAGAATCGCATCAACTATGTCATCGAAACGGTGGAGTATCCGACCGGTAGTGTGATTGTAGAATTAAACCATGGAAGCCCTACTTATACGATCGTTGAAGATGTAGCCTGGGATCACATCCCGCTTACGACGGAAGCGATCGAATTGGTCAGGCGGGCTGATGCCGTCAGCTTCGGTACCTTGGCACTGCGTTCGGAAGAGACGCGGAATACACTATTCTCTCTGCTCTCTTATGTTTCGCCGGACGCCCTTCGCTTCTTTGATATCAATATTCGTCAGTCCTATTATTCCAAAGAACTGATCGAATCATTGCTTGAAAAAGCCAATGTGTTTAAGATTAATGATGAAGAGCTGGTTTTGTTGCGTGAACTATTTGCATTGAAAGGAGATGACGATACGGTGTGCCGGCTACTTATCGATAAATACGCATTACATTACCTGATTCTGACCGCAGGAAGTGTATGTAGTACCATCTATACCGGCAATGAGAAGTCTGTCATAGCCACCCCTAAGGTAAAAGTCGCCGATACGGTCGGTGCGGGCGATTCTTTCTCCGGCGCCTTCGTCTATGCAATCCTGTCAGGGCAAAGCTTGGCGGAAGCGCACCGGTTGGCCGTTGATACCGCTGCTTTTGTTTGCACCCGGGATGGAGCATGGCCGGCATATAAATAGAATGTACTTGTTTTAGCGATTGGACAATCCGATAAAAAGCATTGTCCAATCGTGTGATACGATCTTTATTATGTATAACCTAAATTTGAAATCATGAACTGCAACCGAATTTATTCAGTTTTCCTGTTCTTTTTTATATGCTTTACTTTTAATGCGAAAGAAGTGTCTGTCAAAGTTTCAAAAAGATACCTCAATTTGCCTATATCCCAGCGTGTAGACCGGGCAACGATGGATATTAAGGTCGACGGAAAGAGCGAACGATCTTTTGCCATCAGGTTGGCTCCGGATACGGCAGACTATTGGGTCTTTTGTGATCTTTCCCAATGGATTGGAAAGACGATACAGATTAACTATGAGGGTGATAACGCCGGGATGGGCAAGATCTACCAAAGCGATGAAATTGCCGATGGCAAGAATTTATACAAAGAGGCAAATAGACCCCAGTTTCATTTTACTACTCGCCGGGGCTGGATAAATGATCCGAACGGATTGATTTATTATGAAGGAGAATACCATCTGTTTTACCAACATAATCCCTATGAACGGGAATGGGGCAATATGCATTGGGGACATGCGGTGAGTAAGGATCTTATTTTCTGGAAAGAATTACCCATTGCTTTATATCCTGATTCTTTGGGAACGATGTTCTCCGGTTCTACTGTGATCGATTATGGGAATACGTCCGGGTTTGGCACAAAAAACGAGCCGGCAATGGTCGCTGCATATACAGCAGACGGAAATCGTAGGCAGACTCAATGCATCGCATATAGTACGGATCATGGAAGATCATGGAGTAAATATCCAGGTAATCCGGTAATCGATTCAAAAGAAAAATGGAATAGTACGGATACACGCGATCCGAAGGTATTCTGGTATGATAAAGGGAAGCATTGGGTACTGGTTCTAAATGAACGCGACGGGCATTCGATCTATACTTCCGCGAACCTGAAGGATTGGACATATGAAAGTCATACGACCGGATTTTGGGAATGTCCGGAACTGTTCGAATTACCGGTCGACGGAGATACCACAAAAACAAAATGGGTAATGTACGGCGCTTCGGGAACCTATATGATCGGTTCCTTTGACGGGAAGAAATTTACGCCGGAAACCGGGAAATTCTATTATACCAGCGGTTCTATCTATGCGGCGCAAACATTTACGAATATTCCTGCTTCGGATGGCAGACGCATACAGATCGGTTGGGGACGGATTGGACAAAAAGGAATGCCGTTTAATAATATGATGCTTCTTCCTACAGAGTTGAGCTTGCGAACGACGACTAATGGAATACGATTATACAGTACTCCTGTAAAAGAATGTGACCTTTTGAACGAGACGGCGATCCGCCAGGAGGGACCATTCAGTGCCGAACAGGCCGGGGAGTTAATGAAACCCTATGAGCATTCCGATTATTTACGCATACGGACAACGATTAAATTATCCCACGCAACCAGTGCCGGTTTAAACTTATCAGGGCAATCATTAATAAATTATGATCTGAATTTTAATCTGGTGAACGGAGTGTTTTATTCTCCGGATGATATAACGAGTACGGAGATTACGGCTGATATTTTCATAGACAAGACATCTGTTGAAGTTTTTATTGATGGAGGAGCCTATTCCTATTCAATGGAGCGTAAGCCGGATCCGGGGAATAAGGAAGGATTCCATTTCTGGGGAAATAATATTCAAGTAAAAAGCTTAGATGTCTATCAATTAAAATCAATCTGGTAATGAAAAATAGGAGTTTGTATTTAAAGATGGTCCCGATCATGTTGTCTTTTTTCGTGATGGGCTTTGTGGATCTGGTCGGAATTGCGACTAATTTTGTGAAAGAAGACTTCGGGTTGAGTGATTCCGTTGCGAATCTGTTTCCGTCGATGGTATTCTTATGGTTTCTGATACTATCCGTACCGACCGGGATCCTTATGAACCGGATCGGGCGAAAAAAGACGGTGTTGTTGAGTTTGTTCGTCACGATTTTGGCCGTGCTCGTTCCGATAATAGGTTATACCTTGCCGCTGATGTTGGTTTCTTTTTCATTGTTAGGCATAGGGAACACATTACTGCAGGTTTCTTTGAATCCGCTTCTTTCCACTTTGGTCAGTGGCGAAAAACTATCGAGTTCATTGACTTTCGGTCAATTTGTGAAGGCGATAGCCTCGTTTATCGCACCTATTATTGCCGGTTCGGCAGCGGTAAACCTTGGTGATTGGAAGTATTTATATCCTATTTTTCTATTCGTTTCCATCATTGCTTTGGTTTTCCTTCGTCTGACTCCTATCGAAGAACAGCAGGACGAAGAAAAGAAGAGCTCTACTTTTGGCGATTGTTTTGCCTTGTTGAAAGATAAAGTGATATTACTCTCTTTTCTGGGAATTCTTTGCCATGTGGGCATCGATGTCGGTGTAAATACGACAGCGCCCAAACTGTTGATCGAACGCGACGGCATTAGTTTGGCCGATGCGACTATTGCCACCAGCATCTATTTCCTGTTTCGTACGATTGGTTGCCTTGCCGGGGCGGTGGTTTTATCGAGGTTTTCAAATAAGAAATTCTTCCTGATCAGTACAGTGCTGATGATTCTTTCGGCCATCGGTCTTTTGATCTTCGATTCCGTGGTGCTACTCTATGTCTGTATTGCTTTTGTCGGTTTAGGCAATTCGAATATTTTCCCGATTTTACTATCACAAGCATTGCTGCATCTTCCCGGGTGGAAAAATGAGGTATCCGGATTGATGATGATGGGAATTGTCGGCGGAGCTGTTTTCCCTCCATTGATGGGCATCGCTTCGGATCTCTTAGGCACGCAGTTAGGTGCGGTGTTGGTAATGAGTCTCTGCGTTTTGTATCTTTTCCTGTTGACTTTCAGGTTGAAGACGAACTAAGATCGTCCTATTTAGATTCGTCGGCGGGCTTCTTTTTCCTGCCTGCCGTCGAACGCAATGGGAGGGTCTGATAAAATACGGCTATGTTGCAGGTAGTCCTCGTTGTCAGCGTAAATATAAAGAAGGCTTCCGCCTTTGATCGTATTGATGATGGATTTGGAGACCGCTTCCGGTAAGGCAGGGCATCCCTGGCTTCGTCCCAGGCGTCCGTTGGAGAGAAATGAAGGATTGCAATAGGGAGCGGCGTGCATGACGATCGCCCGCTCTTTCGCCCGGTTATTGATTCCTTTTTCGAGTCCGTTCAGTACAAGTGAATACCCGTTTTTCCCCTGATAGGTGCTCTCCGTTAAATAAAAACCTAATGAACTTTTATAGGAACCGTTTTCATTTGAGAAAGAAGTCGCATAATTTTCCCCGCTATTCCTGCCATGGGATACGAGCGAAGCGTATAGTAGCTTCTTCTGTTTCATATCGATTACATAGAGGCGTTTCTCCGTCGAAGGTTTGGAATAATCAATAAGGGTGATAATGTCTTTATTTTTCTCATCAATTTTATTGTAACCGATAATGGCTTGTTCGAAAGCGGCGTAATTAATTATATTATCCAACCTCATCTCGTAATAAAGTTTCCGGCATTCCGACAGGGGAGATTGAAAGCTCGCCTTTTCATCTTTCACGAACGAGTTTCCCACCGGAAGAAAGAACAGTAAGATGTATAGAATGACTTTCTGCATAGTAATGGGATATGCTTGCAAATATAGAATATTTTTGTTGAAATAAAAGTTAAGTATTCAGGGAACTTCTAAAAATCCGTTATTCTGTATCAGGCTCAATCGATGAAATGCTCGTTTACTATACAGTAAATAAGGTGGGGGAAGTATTTCCTCACCTTTATTTTTTATTAAATATTTAGAGACCAAGAAATTTGAATGGTTTTGATTCTTTAAAAAAACCATTAGCCTTTCCGTTATAAGTGGCAAAATTACTCAGGTCTAATTTCATCACTTTTCCGTTTGAACTCAGATCAAAGTCCTTCAAGTCTACCCAAAATACATTTGGAGTCAAAGCTGCTTCATAATAATAAGTTAAATGTTTTTGATCTGAAACTGAGCGCCAACGCGTAGACGAGATGTTTGGTTCCTCTTCCGAGGATATTCCGAATGGAACAGAACAATTCCTGATAACACTAAATGTACTGGCAATAGCTGTCCGTATATCCGAAGTTTGAGGTATTGCATTTATATAATAAGAAGCCCTGACAAATCTGTCAGCCGCCCTGTTTGTTCCCGGAAGCATAATTGTTCCGGGTATTCCCTGCCAATATTCATTAAGAGCCAATTGCTCGTTAAATACAGGGGAATTAGTCATTACAGTGTACGAGGGGTCATGATGAATAATCAGTTTTCCATTTATATATTCAAAAATTGCATTATCTCCGTTTGCATCCGAAATTGACAAATGGAGAGTAGTGAATTTTTCAGTTCCGGGTATGTAATCACTGACCACAACAAAAGGTTCGTCCTTCATATAGTTGACAGTCTCTTTTACTGTCGCGAAATTATCTAATATATATTGGGCCCATAAAGATATGGATAGTCCCTTTTCCTGTCCATCCGGGTTAAATGTCGGATATTTAGATTCGACTAACCATAGGATATTTGCAACCAGCCCTTTTTCGTTCATACCGTCTGCTGTGGCAATGTCCCAGGCTGTAGTAATAATGCTTCCATATTTAGAAGTCCATTCAATAGATTTAGAACCGACTTCACCGCTGCGTTGCATGCCTTTGGGGAATGCCCATAAGTTGGCATTTATTTCCTCTTTCCAGTCCATAGAACGAGCAGTGATAACTATATTCTCAGGCCCTTTATATACAACTCGCGTACAAGCGTTATTGTAAGTTGTCGAGCTTAACAAAAAAACCAGTAGTAATAAACATAATTTAGGTGCTCTCATAATAAATTTTTTTAGAATATAATCTTATTATCCTAACAGCCTGCAAAGACCTTTTGTTTTATCTGTCTAACTAAAGGAAAGTGTTTTTATTCTTTAAAATGGTAAAAATAGAAAGGCCGGAACAAATAACGAAATCGTTTTTAATAAAATTATTTTGGAAATTTAAACAGGTTTTCGTTAGAGAATAAAATTTGTATTTTATTTATTTATAGATACTTACCAGAAATACGTAACCCTTCAATCAAAAACAAAAACCATCGTTTCTTCCGCAGGAGCCCAATCGTAGATAAATTGAGCGTGGGACGTTGCGTTTCTCACACACATGTGGGAGCGGGGAGTCGTGCCAAGGGACGGGCTAAACTCGATCAGGGCGGTATGGGGCGCATTCACGGGGACTCCGTGTATATAACCACCATTGGTAAAACGGCTTGCATAAGGAGCGAAACCTCCGGTCTCCTGCCCTCCGTCTACCAGGTAGACCATCTTGGATTTCTTTTCCTGAATCATAAACATGCCGAGAGGCGTTTCCTGCATATAAGGAGGCTTATGCATTCCCGTCGTAGCCGGGTTCATACTTCGGACAAGCCATTTTGAATCAACCTTTTCAAGAGTCGTAATGTTTTGATTGGTTACATCAACAAAGATTGCCTTATTGAATACGACGGTATCATGAATTACCTTGATATATTTTTGTGGAACTTTCCATTCCCCGTCAAAGTCAATAGTGGTTACATGAATGAAACTGCCCTCACTTTTGATGTATTTTACCAGCATGCCGTCTCTCCCATACCGTTCGGCTTTATTAGAATCATTGGGAAGAAACAGGGGAACCGATTGATATCGTTCTACTCCTAAGGTATCGGAGATGCGTTTATACTCGTTCCTATGGAAGTTTTTGACAAGGGGCGCTTCTCCGTTTTTGTTTTTATAATTTTGCAGGATGCCCCATGAGGCGGACAGATTGCGGATTGAATCCATCAAAGCCAAACGCTCACGTATCTTATCCCATTGGAAGACACGGGTCGTGTCTTTATAAGGATAACTGTCGTCCAAGGTATGCTTATCATAAAGCAAAACTTTTTCTATTTCTATCTTCTGAGGATCGATGGACTCCGTCGAATCTTCACTTGCATAGGTTAGAGAATCAGTTATTTCTTGTTCGGGAACAGGCTTTGTCTCAGGTTCCGACGTACAACTATTGAAGATGAAGGAAAGGATAATCAGAAGGAAACAGATTTTATTCATTATCCGGACATTTCTTTTGTATGAACGGATTTTTCCTTGGAGGTAGTAAGCCATAAAGAAGACTGTGCTTTTATTGTTAATACTGAAACCAGTTTCAGTACTTTATATAAAAACAGAAAAAGAACCTTATTGTTGTCTAAAAGTAATGAAATAGATAACGAATGTTGTGATTTAGGTGAGGGATAATATCATTTTTCATGGAGAGGTCAGGTTCAAAATATAAGCTTATATCCGATACCTCGTACGTTGATTATTCTAATTCGTTCATCCTGAGATAATTTATGCCTGAGTTTGGTGATAAAGACATGAAGGCTGCGTACGTTGAAAAAGCTGTCATCCCCCCAAAGCTCAAGCAGAATATTTCGAGTGTTGACTACCTCATTTTTATTAATACACAACCGTTTCAGAATTTCGGATTCACGGTGTGAAAGCTCCTGGCAATTTCCGGTAGAATATAGTTTTTGGGAAATGGCGTCAAAGGTATAATCGCCAATTTCAAATTTATTGGATTCTGTCTTCTTTTTCTCAATATAAGCCCTGTTTACTAATGCTTTGATACGAATAATCAGCTCTTGCATATTAAACGGTTTCTTCAGATAGTCGTTGGCTCCCCGTTCAAAACCTTCCACAACATCTTTTATAGCTGAGCGGGCCGTGAGGAAGAGAATCGGTATTGTTTTGTCACTTTGTCTTATTTTGCTGACCATTTCAAAGCCGTTTAAAAGGGGCATCATCACATCGGCGATCAATAGGTCGGGTTTATTGTCCAGATAATATTTCAATCCTTTTTCTCCATCTTCGGCTAAAGTAATATCAAATCCCTCGTCTGATAAGGTATCTTTAATAATCATGGCCAATGTTTGTTCATCTTCCACAAGTAATATCTTTATCTTCTCCTTCATGATTAAACAGGTATTTGAATGGTAAATGTAGAGCCTTTGCCAGGTACACTTTCCACCGAGACGGTTCCTCCCAGTTTTTCCGTCATTGTCTTTACATAGAATAGCCCGAGACCATATCCTTTTACGGTATAGTGATTTCCTGTAGGCACCCGGTAAAATTTATCGAAAATATGTTTCAAATTTTCACGGGAGATGCCGATCCCCTTGTCTTTAACCCGGATAATGCCGTTCGAATCGTTTTCGTAAGCCTCGATTGTGACCTCTACGGTATCGGTGGAATATTTGACGGCGTTATCAATCAGGTTGCTAATGATATTACTTAGGTGGGTACGATCGGTTTTGATTGTTAGATTGTCGGGTTTAATTACAACTTTGAAATCCACTTCTTTTATTGCTTTCAACTTGTGTTGCTCTATCAAGGGCTGGATCAGTTCTTTCAATGGAATATTTTCTTTGTTTAGTAAGATCGATTTATGCCGCTCCATACTCATTGAGAGGATTTGTTCCACCAAAGCCGTCAGTTCGGATAGCTGGTCTTTGCATATTTGCAAATACTTGTTCCGCTTCTCTTTGTCTTCTCCTTGCCTGAAATTAAGTAAAGTATCGGATGCCGAATAAGCGACGGCAATCGGTGTTTTCAGTTCGTGGGTCATGTTATTGGTAAAGTCGTCTTTCATCTCTTCCAATGTTTTTTGTCGCATCACCGTTTGTATCAGGTACCAAAAGGCAAAGGCAAGAATGATGACGATAAGGAAGGTGGTAATCAATATGCCGGACATTTGGGACAACACGGTTCCGGTCAAAGATTCAATCTCTACTTTATAACCGATTTGTTTTATCGTATCATATTCGTAGGTGAATGATTCCGTCGGGTCTTGTTTCAGGTTATCTATTGTGGATGCCATGACCGAATCCTTGCTGAAATCAATATAAGCTACGCCGTAAAGCTTTGCCTTGATATTTCCATCCGTTAGGCTGAGGCTGACAAGACTATCCAAACGGTGAATGTTTACAGGAGCAATGGAATCGAAAACCTGATGGATGGCTATTTTTATTTCCGTCAATATCGCGTCCATTTCGTTTATAGTCATGTTCCTTTCCTTTTTGGAAAGGAGAGTGGTTGTCGTATCGTTTTTATTTATGAACTGTTTCTGCGTGATATCTTCTACTTGGTTGGATAGAGAGTCTTTCGGTGATGAGAATGCCTTAAGTATTGTTATTGACTTGCCTTGATCAGGTAACTTGTCTAAACTGTCCAGCCGCATTTGTAATTCTATCTGGTCGGCTTTGGCAATACAATCAATCACCCGTTTTCCTGTTTCATCTTCAATGGAATGATATAAGCCTTTTAACCACAGTAGTTGAAAACCCAAAATGACAATTAGGAGGGTAATGATGCCGATTACAATATATTTGAAGTTTGCGTTCACAATCTACATTCTTTAGAGTCAAACAAATGTATGAATATTTGCCTATCCTTTCCTTATCCGTTAAGACTAAATAAGACTTCATAAGCAGGCGATAACGTAGCGCCATTGTTGTGATTTTGCTTTTTGATAAAAACAATTGCTTGTATGGAATGGGGTATGATAGAAGCAAAAAGGCCCGACATTAAAAAAGGCCGGGCCAAGCTGTCAAGTTAACCCTCTGCTAAGAACTAATTCTGATAGATGTTTCTTTTATCTTGCGACTTAGATCCGCAAGAACTTGTGATAGTTTTATTCTTTCCGAATCGGTAAACTTTGCAGGTTTACCATTCACATTATATCCTTTAATACGTTGATAAAGCCATTCTCTTGACTTTCCAAAATAATCTTTAGCTATCCGGGACAATGAAAGGTACTTCGATATTTCCTCAATCTCTTGGGCTATATTTATTTCGTTTAATATTTGTGCCGTATGATCTATTTTTTTTTGCCATAAGGCACAGAACTCTTTACGGACAATCTCTTTTTCTATATCGGAAAGAGTATTAAATTCTTTTTTAATTAATGATTCTATCTGAATCTTTTCGTTCTCATCTGTAACGGCATGCATCCTTTGCATTAAACTCTCTATATCCATATCTTTTTGTTTTGGGAGGGTAGCATATTCTACCCTTTTTTGTTAATCATTTCTTGTTAATTACTCTCTGAATATCATCTAAGAATCGGTTTGTTACTCTTTCGATCTCCTCCGGGGTAGCTCCGATTAATGGAGCAATTCTTAAATAATCTCCTAAATCCTTCTTTAGCTTCTCTAAATCTTTCTTTTTCTCTTCATCTGTCATGGTTCTGGTATTTGATTGTCGGTTAACTGGTTATTTTGACTAAACAAATGTAATACTCTTTTGAGTATTGCACAAATAATACACAAATACTCTTTTGAGTATTGGTTTTGTTTAACTATTCAAAAACTTGTCTGTATTTTTTCGTATAAGTTATATCCATTAAGACTAAATAAGACTTCATAAGCAGGCGATAACATAGCTTTGTCTTTATTCCCCTTAATTTTGCAATGAGACAAATAAAATTATAAAAAGATGAGCCGGTATATTTTCATTATTCTACTATCCCTATTCTCATTCACTATCCATGCGCAGCAAATAAGCGGCGAAGTTTGCAATGCAAATAATGTTCCTGTTGAACTGGCTACGATTGTGCTGCAAACGCCCGACTCGGTTTATGCCGGTTCCGCTTATACCGATTCATTGGGACGGTTTATGATCCATTCGGATCTGAAAGCGTTTCGACTAATCGTACAACATTTGATGTATCAACCTTTTGAGGGCGAATATACCCGCCAAGATATCGGAACCCTTCATTTACAAGAAAATGAACATCATCTGGGGGAAGTGATAGTCAGTGGCGAACGACCGGCTGTCCGGGTGATAGATGGCAAGATGACTTACGATTTGTCTCGTTTGGTTGAAGATAAAGTAGTGAGCAATGCCTACGAATCATTATTGCAATTGCCCGGCGTACGCGAACAAGACGACCGGTTGGTGCTTGCCGGAGCTAATAGTCTGACCGTATTATTGAATGGCAAGCCGACTACTATGACAAATGAGCAATTAATCAATTTACTGAAAAATACGCCTAAGGAACAGATCGAAAAAGCGGAAATAATGTACAGTGCGCCGCCCCAATACCATACCCGCGGAGCTGCCATCAATCTGGTTTTGCAAAAAGGAATTTCGGAGACTCCCCATTGGCAGGGACAAGTCAATAGTATGTACAATCAACGGTATTATGACAATTACTCCTTAGGTAGCGCTTTATTATACTCTTCCTCTAAATTATCGCTTGATTTTTTGTATTCTTTCGCCTATAATCGCACCCATTCCGAAACAGACCAAATTTCGCACCATTTGTTTGACGGAGAATATTATGATATTACCCAAGATAATACGGGTAGCGGACGCTCTCAAGACCATACGGTTCGTATCGGGGCGGATTACAATATTGATGATAAAAACAAGGTTCACCTGACATCTACAAACCAGATCATCCCGGTCAGTAAGAGGATGGAATTGTCCGAAGGCACTTATTCCCATTCGGAAAACCGGAAAAATGCGGCCGATCCTATCCGAATGCATAATCTGGAATTGGGGTATACTTCCGGATTCGGATTGAATACGGGGATCGATTATACTTATTACAAAAATCACGCAATACAAGATTTCACCGAAAAGGCGGTCGGTAAAGAGAACCGTTTTGAGGCTTATGCCAATCAGAATATCAACCGGCTGATGTTATATGCCGACCAGACGCATCCTGTCTCTAAAGGCGGGTCGCTGAATTATGGCGGGAAGTTTCTCTATGCATCCGACGACAGCAGGCAAACTTATCATTCCCTGGCCGGAGGGGATTTGTCGGATTTGAACACAGCCAGCCGGTTGAACGAATATACCTATGATTTATACGCCGGATTTAATAAGAGTTTTACGGAACAATTCTCTTTTTCGGCTTCGCTGACAGGAGAATATTACAGGTTGGGGAGTTTCGACGAATGGACTTTGTTTCCGCAAATGGAAGCCACCTATGTCTTTTCTCCTTCACAGATATTGCAATTCTCTTTCTCTTCCGATAAAGTATATCCTGATTATTGGGAGATGCAGGGAGCCGTCAGTTATTTGAACGGGTATGGAGAGGTTCATGGAAATCCTTTGTTGAAACCTTATAAAGATTACAACGCACAATTGAATTATATTATCAAAGGAAAATATATCCTTACGGCCTTTTATAATTATCAGGACGATTATTTTGTTCAGCTACCTTATCAAGCGCCCGACAGGCTGGCTTTGATTTACCAGACCACCAATTTTGATTACAAGCAGCAGGCCGGCCTGAGTTTAGTCATACCTTTTGCGGTGGGTAATAGATGGGATTCGCGTCTGTCACTCGTTGGTTTCTATGATAAAGTAAGGAACGACCATTTTCACGATATCGCTTTCCGGAAAGACAATCTCTCGATGTATTCGCAATGGAATAATACCGTTCATCTTTCAACCCAACCGGATATTCAATTCGAACTTAACGGGATATTTACTACCCGGAATATCCAGGGCCCGATGGAAATCCATAAATTATACCGGGTGGATGCCGGATTGAAATGGACCTTTGCCGGAGACAAGGCTGAACTCCGGTTGAAAGCAACGGATTTGTTCGACAATTGGCACTATAACATTGCCTTAAAACACGATCATCAGGATTTTAAAATGAATCCACTTCCGGATTTGCGGGCCGTACAACTCTCTTTTGCTTACAAATTCGGTGGTTATAAAGACAAGAAGCGAAAAGAGGTAGATACATCGAGGTTCGGGAATCAATAGCCTTTTATTTAAAATTCCGATCGCCCGCAGGAGTATAAAAACAAGACAATTGCCGGATAAAAAGAATGTATCAAAAGTCATCCGCTTATTCACTGAAAAAATGATAACTATGACTGATCGCATTCATAACTATGAACGAGTGGATTCATAACTATGAATGCGATCAGTCATAGTTATGAATTTTTTACAGCATTTTTTCTTGACACGGCCCCGGTCCTTTTTAGTTGAATCTATTAAATCAACAAATTGAGTATACCGGATTTCTCATTGATATATTGCGGAAAATGACTATTTTTGGAAGCTAATACAAAACTATTAATAGATAAGATTATGGTGGACATAAAGCAATTTATCAAAGAAGCGGAGGCTAAGATGGAGCAATCGGTAGAATATCTGGAAGACGAGCTTTCCCATATTCGTGCAGGAAAAGCCAATCCAAAAATCTTAGATGGAGTGAGAGTGCCCTATTATGGAAGTCTGGCACCACTAAGCAATGTAGCGTCGGTGACCACGCCGGATGCCAAAACAATTATTATTACACCTTGGGAAAGGTCCTTGATCCGTGATATTGAAAAAGCTATATTGGATTCGGAGGTAGGGATTACTCCCGAGAATAACGGCGAAATTATTCGCTTGGGGATCCCGCCTTTGACGGAAGAACGTCGCCGTATTTTAGCAAAACAATCTAAACAAGAGGCGGAAAATGCAAAAATAGGAATTCGTAATGCCCGTCGGGATGCGATTGATTCGTTGAAGAAAAGTATCAAGGAAGGAATTCCCGAAGATGTGGAGAAAGACGCTGAGGGAGAAGTACAGAAAATTCACGACCGGTATGTTAGGAAGGTCGATGAACTGTATGTTGCCAAAGAAAAAGAAATTATGACAATCTAATAATAAGAGGTAAAGGTGGCAAAAAACTTTTCTAAAACCGTACGGATCAATATCTGTACGGTTTGCGCTTCGCGGACATTTACAAGAAGGAAACAATGAAGGGTTTGGTTATACGAAATACGGGAAGCTGGTATACGGTTCGGACGGAGGACGGGCGGGATATCGAAAGCAAACTGAAGGGAAACTTCAGGTTAAAGGATATTCAGAATACGAATCCGGTCGTGGTCGGCGACTATGTTACCCTTGAAATTAACCAGGAGGGTACCGCTTTTATCTCTGAAATTGCCGAGCGTAAGAACTATATTATTCGTCGGGCGTCCAACCTCTCCAAGCAATCCCATATCCTGGCATCCAACCTGGATCAGGCCCTGCTGATTGCAACCGTAAACTATCCTATCACAACGACGGTTTTTATGGATCGTTTCCTGGCGACGGCCGAGGCCTACCAGGTACCGGTAAAGATCGTCTTCAATAAGATCGACCGTTATAAGGAGGAGGATCTCGAATATCTCGATGCGCTCATCCATCTTTATACCTCTATCGGTTATCCCTGCCTGAAGCTTTGCGCTCGTACGGGGGAAGGGTTGGACTTGTTGCGGGACGAGTTGAAAAACAAAGTGACTCTCCTTTCGGGGCATTCCGGGGTGGGAAAGTCTACTATTATCAACGAGCTGGTACCGAAGGTCAATCTTCGCACCGGCAATATCTCCGAATATCATAATAAAGGAATGCACACCACGACCTTTTCGGAGATGATTATCCTGCCGGAAGGGGGATACCTGATCGATACGCCGGGAATCAAGGGATTCGGCATAATCGAAATGGAAGAAGGGGAAGTCGCCCATTACTTCCCCGAAATATTCAGATATTCTGCCGACTGCCGCTTCAATAACTGTACCCACCAGCACGAACCCGGTTGTGCAGTCATCAAAGCCGTCGAAAATCATTACATCAGCGAATCCCGTTACAAGAGCTACCTCAACATCCTCAAGGACAAAGACGAAAGCAAATACCGGGAGCAATATTGAATTTTCTTTTAATTATATCCCGGGTTTTGTGTCATTCGGGAATTTAAATCTATTTCTCTTTGTGGAATAGGTATTAATAACTTGTAATCCGGTATCTTTAAAACATTTTCAGCAACTCCTAACCGTTTAAGTGTAGCGAAATATGATCCTTCATTCTTCAGATCCTCTTTCCATTCTTCCAATAAGGCCTCTTCTATATTATCCGCAGCAGTTAAATCCGTTTTCCCGTTCCTGCGCCTTACCTGATTGAGCAACGAAACCGCCTGCCCGGTATTGCCCTGTTTATAGTTTGCTTCGGATGCCATTAACAAAACTTCGGCGTAACGGCTTAGTGCGATGTAATTCCCTTTACGGATCAGTCCCTTGTAGGCCGCCGGTATCTGTGTGCCTTCTTCCTTTTCGGGAAGTTCAAAAACGACCTCTTTATTGCCACCCTCGAAGATTGCATTATAATCCGGGCTTAGCTCGTATTTCCCGCTGTTTATGATTTTCGTTGCGTATATTAAGACGTTCGGATAGTCTTTTTTCTCCAGATAGGCTCTTGCCAGTAAAGCGGCTGCAAAGTAGCGGTCACAGAATAGTTCCTCTTTTTCTTCCGGGAGTACTTTTTCCGTTTCAGCCAATTCGCTGATGATAAAACTAAGAACTTTCTCTTTGGAAGTCCGGGCAATGTTAGCTGCTTCATCCGGATTTGGCTGTTTGGTGAGCAGTACGACGTCTCCCCAAAGATTGATCATGCTGAGATATTTATAAGAGCGATAGGTACGTGAGAAGGAACTATATTTTTTGAACCAATCATACTGAGAAGTTTCGGCTTTTGCAAGCAGTTGATTATCATTGGACAACGATAGGTATGCTGAAGCCCATAGATTATAAATCAGGTTACTATTCGATGAGATATTATGTTCATAGGCCGCTCTTAAATCATAGTTGCTTTGCAGTTCGTCGGCGGATACCGTCTGTGTATAAAGCCCATCGAACAGAGATTCGTACCTGAAATAATTAGCAAGCCGATCATTTGAAGATTGGAAAAACTTTATGACATTTTCTTCCTTATCGAAGAAATCCTCTTCCGCTACAGGAAATTGCTCTTCGTAAGTATCTCCTATTTCCCCATCTCCGTCTCCGTCAATAAATAATTCAAAGTTGCCGACCTCTACGGTTTTTCCTAAATAGGCATATCGGTCAATGATATGCTTTTTAATATTCGAGTAATTCAAACCAAAACTCGAATCTTCTATTTTCTTTATTGTCTCTTCTTTAAATTGTCCGTCGGAGAGATCTTCGCGTATAAAACTCATCAGTTCGGAGACTTCGGCATCACTGCGTTGGTTCAATAAGATTGAGGAAACGGCGATCAGGATATTGGCTGAAGTATTGTTAGCCGTGATACTGGTTTCCTCGGGAACGATCGCCTGGCCGGTTATCAGGAAAGCTGACAGCAATTCTTCTTCCGCTTGCTTTTTGGCTTCCCGGAAATCCAGTTTCTCCTTTGTAACCAACTGAACGACGCGGGGAGTTTCCAGATGAGTCAATACATTGATATTAATGCTCACGTTTCCGTCTTTCTTAATTTCCGTAAGGCCTTCCAGTGTTATCGGTGCGTCGGATAGTTTGCCTGTATATTCGTTGAAATAAAAACCGTTGACGGATAACCGTACATAATTGGAAACAAATGCGGTTGAGGTGTTAATCGTAAAGGCGCCTTCGTCGTTCGTCTTCGCTTCAAACACTTTGCCGGTCCCATTGAGGTTGGCGTCCAATTCATATACGGTGACCGATGAGCCGGCGATAAACGGACCTTTTTCAACAAATCCGTTGATCTGGCTTATATTTTTACTCTCATTATTGTTATCGTCTTTGCTGCAGGAAATAACACTCGGTAATATTATCCATAATAGAAGAACTGTATACTTTTTCATAAAAGACTCTTTATGTAAACATTTAGGCAAAAATACCATATGCTGATTATTTTTGCCTAAATAGTAAAGTTAAATCTTTTATTAAACGTTGTATAATGGTTAAAAATCCTTTTTACAGCCTAACTGTTTGAAAATTTGACTTTGCTCCTCTTAAATGATGTCCCCGACCTTACCGAGGGCCGCCTCCACCTCCTATTCCAGTTGAGGTACGACCGACAGAGGTGACCATGGAACTCGGAGTAAATGTTGCCGCAGCGGTTCCCCCTGTATAGGTTGCATTGGAATACAAGCCGTGAAAGTTTGTGCCTCCGGTTATGCTCCCTCCTTGATAAATTGTATAGGTCGTTCCGCTCTGAAGCGCATTACTGCTGAATAAGAGAGTCATTTGTGAATAGTTCCTCGGTATTTTATAGGTTAGAATGTCTGTACCCGATTCAGACTGTATGCGGATGATTTGGTCGGCAGAACCTGAACCTCCATATATTACTGAACGTTGAGTGGAAACAGAGGAGCTCGGTGTGCTCGTGCTTCCTCCTATGCCTAAAATCGTACCTCCCGTTATTTTAAAAGTATTGTTATCATTATCCAAGCCTTCTTCGGGAGAGGTAGAACCGGATGAAATAATTACTCCGCCCGTAATGGTCAACGTGCCATTGGAATCAATGCCATCATTAGTCTGGCTGTAGCAGTAGACGGAACCACCGTTAATTGCGATGTGTTTTGAAGCGTTCAGACAATCGTCGTATGCTTCTACCTCGATTTCTCCTCCGTTAATTGTCAGCGTCGATTTACTCTCGATGCCTTCCGCCTCCGTAGCGGATGTTTTTACGATGATTTTTCCTCCTTGAATTGTAATTTCGCCTTCCGCCTTTATCGCCTTGGCAGCGGTGTCGTCCGTACCATACCGGAATTGTCCACCCGTTGTTGTCACGTAAATGGAGCCCGCGTCTACTTTTATAGTACCATCCACATTAATACCTTTTCCCCCGGTTCCCGAGCTATTGATAGTCAGCGTTCCGCCGGTTAAGGTAAAATTGCCGTCACATTTTACTCCTGCGGGAGACGTGATCTCGTTATCTTCTTTATCAAAGAAAGCATCGCCTGTTACTCTCATTTCGGTTGTTCCGCCGGAAATATTCACATTGTTTCCGGTTTTAATTCCTTTCGATCCGTTTCCTGCCACCTGAATTGTCAGCAAATCACATTTAGTAATAACGACATTTCCATTAGTCTTAATCCCCATTCCTTTTTCGCCGGCGGTCGAAATTGTAATAGTTCCTCCATTGATATTTATGGAAGGATCTATGGAGTTATCGTTTCCTTCGTAAGAAGATACGATGCCGTCGTCAGTACTGTTTACCGCTAAAGTACCGCCATTTATAAGGATCGTACCTTCTTCGCATTCAATGCCGTCGCTCAGGGAGGCGATAGATAATGCTCCTCCCTCCATTTGGAAATAGTCATTCACATGAATTCCGTCTTTCGATGCAATTTCGACTGTTATGTTCCCATTCTTAATTTCTACATAATCATCGCTGCAGATGGCGTGTTTATAACGCCCTATAACCGTGAGACTGCCTGTTCCGTCGAAAATGAACGCCCCTTCGCTGAAAAAAGCTCCTTTTTGGTCTTCATTCGTCTTTTCTTCGTAAGTACTTCCGTCCACAAGACGGTTACGAGTACCTTTCAACAGCGTAACAGAAGCCTTTTTATCCGATTGTATATTGATAGCCGGCCCGTTTTTATTAATGATACTGACGCCATTAAAGATTAATCCGAATTTCTGTTTGCTGTATATTTTCAACGAACCATCCGCAGTAACTCCTGATAGGACATAATTGATTTCAGTATCCGTGAAAGTAGAATTCACAACGACTTTTCCATTTGTTTCTTCAATCGTAACCCCAGTGGCGGAATAAGGATTTCCAATCGTGACCCCATTAGCGCTGAAAGCGATGGTAATCGCATCCGTAAAAGTCGAATCGATTGAATTGGTTTCATAGTCTTCCTCTACTTCATAATCTATACTATTTCCAATATCTTCTATCTCCTCATCATTACCGGAGCACGAAATGAGGATGTTTACAAAGAGAAGAAACTGGATAATGATTGAGAATCTATTTATTATACACATCTTATGTAAGTGATTTATTGGTTCCTATTAAAAAGAAAAAGAGTAAGACACTCCGATGGCACTCCGGTTTTCCGGTTCGTCCGTGTTTATATTCCGCTGATACAAACCATACAACTCAATGGCGTTTTGCTTATTTATTTTATATGTGCCGGATAGCGTGTAACGAAGCCGGTCAAAAGTATTTCCATCCGGATTATTTAATTGGTAAAAAGTTTCGATGGAAAATGAAGGCGTAATTTTACATTTCGGAATGTTGTAGCTTATCCTCAGCCGGTTACGCCAGGTCCACTCCGGATTCATTTTGTAAGTGTCCGTCTTTCCGCTTTCTTTCAGGCGATCACTTTCGTCTTTGATCGTTGTCTGTAGCCGTTCCCTCAAAGTAAACTCCCAATTTCCCCATTTCTGTTTTCCCTGCAAATAGGCTATAAAACGATTTCTCGGCTGAAAATCCGAATATTTGACATCATTAAAATGAATGTATTGATAAGCGATCCCTACCTTCAATGGTTTGATCATACGATAGTCGACGCCCACTTTGGCCGAAATGCGTGCAATCTTCTCCACTCCCTCCATCGTTCGCAATTCCAATTCACTATTCAAATCGAACCGATTTAATTTTTTGGATGCTTCTATCGAAGACCATAGACCGAAAGTCTCGGTTTGAGCAATAACCCGGGGAACATGAAACAGGACTAGCATACTTAGAATATAGACTGATTTCTTTTTCATCTCAACGCTTCTATTATAAATTATCCAGAAACTCTTTCGTCTTGGTGATATTATCAGCCATATTTTCCCTATTATCATTGGAATAATAGATTTTGACATAGGCGATATCTTTCAAGAAATCGATTTGTCCGATTTCGAACCGTTCGATATCGATACCTGTCCGATTCCGTAGATCTGTCAGCATCTCCTCTTGCCGTTCCGGTTTTATCAAATCTATTTTCTCGTATATGATTAACTTACTGGTTATATGCTTTAACTTTTTAATGCTTTCCAATCCCCAGAACATGCCGATAAAAATCAGGTTTGTAAAAACAAGCTCTATAATACTTATTTTAGCATTGCTTAATGCATTGATTACTGATATACCTATAATAGCAAAGAGATAGGTCATTTCTCTTACCGGTAATGTGTCTGTACGGTAGCGCAAAATGCCGAAAATGGCAAAGAGCCCTAACGCGAATCCGATTTGGATTTTCACTGAATCAAGAAGATAAATCATCAAAAAGATGGTTGTGCTTACCATAAAAAAGGTAAATAAATAATCCCGCCTTTTCGTTTTCTTAAAATAAAAGAAAATAATGATGATGCCTATAATGATTAGATTAAAAGCAAATCGGGTAAGGAGAGAGATAAACGCTTCTGGATAGAAAAAATCAAGCATGTTGTTCATAGATAAAATCCGTTAGTTTATGAATATATAAGATCTTGGATTTAATGTTATTATGTTTAACCCTTAAGTCCGTGAGTGCCGTACCCAGACAATATTTGCTGATATGATAAGGCTTTATATGTATGTCATTCAGTTTATCTTCGATCAAAGAATGCGCCCATTTCTTTCTTTTTAGTTCAATGATGGTCATACAAGGTAATTTTACTTTCCAATCTGTACACTTGTTTTGAAACTGCAAATCATAATCAATCGTTAATCGTTCGGTTTCCGCCTTATTGACCAAAGTTATCCTTTTGTAATAGGTCATTAGCTTTGCTTCGAGCATAGAACTTGGATAAGATGAATGAAGGTTTAAAAAGCGCATGGACTCAGTTGAATCAAGTGAGTCGAGCCGGTTGTTCTTAATCCTTATTTTTTGTGTCAGTCCTTTATTCGATTTTGTTTTGATTTCCAGAAAACAAAGGTTTGAATCGCAATATTCACGTGTCCGTATTTTTATACGTTCCGATTTGCCGTTTTGATGCGAGTGATACATCGCATAGCTGGGTGTATCATAATATAAAGTAAGATAATCGAAAGAGCGTTTCCCCGAAATATCTTGTACATAGTAATTGCTTCGGAGCATATTTAATATCTCCGGCAAAAACTCCGTACGAATAAGATATTTGGTATCTATACGATTCATAAGACGGATATGTTCCATCTTATCTAATGTTATCATATCGAAAGTCTCTAATCCCAAGTCCATATAAATTGTTACGTTTTTGTTACAAAATAACGGCATAAGTACAAAGAATATTTCCTTGTTAAAAAAGGCCGTTCCGCCTAATTCGGGTGAAACGGAAAAGAAGACAGGTGAAGGGGATTTTTCCAACAATGAAGAGGATAAAAAAAAGTAAAAAAATCGCTCAAGCTATATAGCTTGTTTTTTGATCTGACAAAAAGGATAGGAACAGGTTGATTCTTTCAAACATTCCTAAGAATAAGGCAGTTGGTTATTTGATAGGATAAAAAGCAGAGGGAAGAATGTTAAATCTTTTATTTTTTATTTTGAAATGTTTGATATATCAAATTTAATTCTTTCATTTGTCAGACAAATAATATAAATCATTTCAATGGAAAACCTAAAGATACATAACCAATCGTTGACCTTGGTTGATCAGGTAGAGGATAAGTTGCTCACTTACTTTAGAGAACATGACTTGAGGGCAGGGAGTGCCATTCCGAATGAATTGGAATTATCAAATGCTTTGGGTGTTGCCAGAAGTGTCCTTCGTGAAGCTTTGAGCCGTTTGAAGATGATGGGAATGATAGAATCCCGGACAAGAAGGGGGATGATTTTAACGGAGCCGTCTATTCTCAGAGGAATGGAACGTGTAATTGATCCCCGCATTTTGGGTGAGGATACCTTATTTGATATTTTGGGCTTCCGTATTGCATTGGAAATGGGAATCTGCCATGATATTTTTCAAAATATCCGGCCAAAAGATATTGACGAGTTGGAAGAAATCGTAAAAGTAAGCGTCATGTTTGAGAATAATGCTTACGCCCCTTACAGCGAATTTTCTTTCCATACCAAATTATATGAAATTACAGGGAATAAGACAATTACGGAATTTCAGAAAATCGTTCATCCTGTTATGACTTTTGTGAAGGATAAATTTAAAGATTTCCTGGAGCCGATTAATGTGGAACTGGAAAAAGACGGAGGGATTGTGACACACGAAGATCTTTTGCATTATATCAAAACCAGAGATGAAAACGGGTATCGGAAAGCTCTTGAGCGACATTTCCTGGTCTATAAGATATTTATGAAAAGAAGTCATCATACTTGATTTTTACATTTTGATTTTACATGAAAAACACCTTAAAAATATTATTATTATCTATGTGTAGCCTACAGGTCTTTACAACAGATGCTTCTTGTCTTGAAATTCATTGGGATATCCGTTTAAAACTACCTTCTTTAAAACCTTCCGTAGAGAATCCCGGATTGGCAGGTGCTTTCTCCGGTATTGTCGACAATCATCTGATTGTAATGGGAGGAGCGAACTTTCCCGACAAGAAACCTTGGGAGGGAGGCGTGAAACAGTGGTGGAGAACATTATACAGTCTTTCTTTAGAGGGTGCAGAGGAGTCGGATTGGCAAATAGAGGAAGATTTTCTACTCTTTCCTGTGGCTTACGGTGTATCCATCCAGTTACCGGAGGGAGTTTTGTGTATTGGAGGTAATGATGCAAATCAATGTTATGATAAGGTTTGGATGGTGAAGAGGGAGAACAGTCGATGGAAAATAGATACCGATTGGCCGTCGCTTCCGGAGCCTTTGTCTTGTAGCTGCGGAGTCTTATTGGATCAAAAGATATATATTTTAGGCGGTCAAACGAGTATGGAAAACCAAACGGCTACTTCTCATTTCTTCGTCTTGGATTTAAGTCGGAAAGAAGAGGGTTGGAAAGCGCTTCCTTCATGGCCGGGGGATCCAAAAGGTTACGCTGTTTGTGTCGCCCAGAATCATTCTTTGTATCTTTTTAGTGGGCGGGACTATGATGGAAAAGGCGTATTGAAGGTACATACGGATGGGTATGTGTATCATCCAACAGAAAACAGATGGGATAAAATAAATCAAACATTTCCCGTGATGGCCGGCGTCGCGATGCCCTATGAGAATGATAAGATACTATTTATGGGAGGTGTTGAGGAAGTCCTGCCGACAACTGAAGATCATCCCGGATTCAGTAAACGTATCCGGTGTTTTGACGTACAAGATCAGTCGTTGGAAATTCTTAGTACCTCTCCATTTCCTATTCCGGTAACCACCAATCTTGTCGTAAATCATGACACAATTTATATTACGAGCGGAGAGGTTAAGCCCGGAATACGTATCCCTTATATTCTAAGAGGAATTATAGAATAGAAATTATTAAACAGTTTAAATTCAATGCTTATGGAGAATTATCAGCGATTAGAAGGAATGGTTGCCGCCTCTTTTACCCCGATGGAGGCTAATGGCGACCTGAAATTGACGGAAATTGACAAATACGCCGATCTAATGGCGAAGTCAGGAGTCACAGGGGTTTTTGTTTGCGGAACGACAGGGGAATCGGCTTCCCTGACTACAGAGGAAAGGAAACTGATTCTAACGCAATGGTTAAAGTCTGCGAAAGGACGTTTTAAAGTGATCGCACATGTAGGAAGTAACTGTCAACGGGAAGCAATTGAATTATCAAAGCACGCAGCCCAGTCAGGAGCTGCTGCTATTGCAGCTATAGCTCCCAGTTTTTTTAAGCCGAGTTCAGTGGATGAGTTGATCCGTTTCTTTGCACCGATTGCCGCTGCAGCCTCGAATCTTCCCTTTTACTACTACAACATGCCCTCGATGACAGGGGTAGATCTATCCGTTGTCCAGTTTCTAAAGGAAGGGAAAAAACGCATTCCTAATTTGGTCGGAACAAAATTTACTCACAATAATCTGATGGAAATGGGAGCTTGTTTACAACTGAACGGTGGAGAGTTTGAGGTGCTTCATGGATATGACGAAATCCTTATCTGTGGTTTGGCTTTGGGTGCTGTTGCAGGCGTAGGAAGTACTTACAATTATATCCCTTCAGTTTATGCTGGTATTTTCGATGCGATGAAGAATAATGATCTGGCTACTGCACGCAGTTTGCAACAGAAATCAATCCAAGTAGTAGAAGTAATCATCAAGTACGGAGGAGGGGTAAGAGGAGGAAAGGCTATTATGAATTTAATCGGAATTGACTGCGGTTCGTGCAGGTCTCCCCTCTCTTCATTTACCGATGAAGAGTATGACTCTCTAAAAAATGATCTTAAAAAGATCGGTTTTTCTGGTATCCAAAAATAAAGCCGGGGAAAAGTATATTTTGAACGGCATACATTTCCCCAGCCATTCATTAAGTTAAACTTAAATATAGTACAAAGATGAACAAAATTAATTTTAAATGTTTATTTTTCTGTCTGCTTTTTTCTATTGGTACCCTTTCAGCCCAAGAAATAAGTGTATCAGGAAGCGTTGTTGATGACCAGGATTCACCGCTGATAGGTGTTTCGGTAATGGAAAAAGGAACTTCTAATGGTACCATTACAGATTTGGATGGTAAATTTTCTATCCGTACTAAAGTGAATTCGGTTCTAGTTTTCTCTTACATTGGTTATACGAGTCAAAATGTTGTAGCTAAAGATTCAAATCTAAAGATTATTTTAAAACTTTCTTCTGTTGAACTAGATGATATTGTGGTTGTTGCATATGGAACTCAGTCCAGAAGAACATTAACATCCTCTGTGTCTAAGGTGAATACAAAAGAATTGGAAAATATGTCGGTGACCAATGTCATGGATGCTTTAAAAGGAAAGGTGGCTGGAGCACGTATATATAGCAATTCCGGTCAACCCGGAGAAGCACCTAATATTGTAATTCGTGGTGGGTCCTCTATAAACAAAAGTAATTCACCTTTGATTTTGGTTGATGGTTTTGAAAGAGGATACAACGAAATAAATCCTAATGATATTGAGTCAATACAAGTGTTGAAGGATGCGGCATCGACAGCATTATATGGTTCGAGGGCTTCCAATGGCATTATATTAATAACTACTAAAGGAGGCTCAAGTACGTCAGGGCCAAAAGTTACTTTTCAAGCAGACTTCTCTCTTCAAAACATTGAAAGATATTATGATTTATGTAATGCGGAAGAATATCTTTCAATTATTCGTCCTAGTGTAGCCCGAGGTCCTAATGCAAAATGGCTTGAACAAGATAATAATGCATATAGTGGATATAATACAGCTATATCATCTTATACAACTAGGTATTTACAATCGGGAGAAAATGTTCCTGTAGGATGGAAATCAATGATAGATCCGCTGGACCCTTCTAAAACTTTAGTCTTCCAGGATAATGATATGCTTGACATAGCCTTTAATTCGGCATTACGGCAAAATTATTATTTAAGTGTTGACGGGGGAGATTCGAAAATAAAGTATTCTACTTCAGTAGGTTTTACAGATGATGAAGGAGTTGCCATGTCAACAGGTTGGAAACGATTTTCAGCTCGAGGTCTGGTTGATTATGCCATTAGAAAGAACCTAAGGATATTTTCTAATATTGGCTATCAGCGTAGTACAACTGAAGATTATAGTAGTCAAGCGAATGCTATATCAAGATCTCTTTATTTGCCACCGACTCAAAAAATATATAATGATGATGGATCATTTTCAAAAGGGGTTAATGCAACATCTTCACCTTTACCTTGGTGGACTAATGTTTATCAAAGAGAGACTGTTTTACGTCAGACTACAATCTCTGGAGGATTGGATTGGGGGATAACAGATTATTTGATGGCAACAGCAACAGCGACTTCTTATTTTTCATCAACAGAATTTGATGGGTTTCAAAGAGCAAATGAATTTAATGCTCTTAGACCAGCTACTTCAACTCTGGATGATACAGAGAGAACACAATATGAGGGTTTGCTTAAATATAATAATAGGTTTGGGAATCACAATTTGTCTGGATTTGTAGGTCTATCATATATGAATACGAAAGTGAAAACGTTAGATGCTGCAGCTCAAGGAGCTAGTTCTGATAAAATTGAAACATTAAATGCGGCACCAGAAAAGACAAATGCTTCCACTACAAAAACGGAAGAGGTCTTGGCAAGTGTGTTTGCAAAAGTTTCTTATGATTACAACAACAAATATCTTTTGTCAGCCTCATTAAGAAGAGACGGTTCTTCCCGTTTTGGGACTAATCATAAATGGGCTTATTTTCCAGGAGTTTCTGTTGGTTGGGTTATTTCTGAAGAAAATTTTCTTCAAAAGAATAATATATTGTCTTTTTTGAAGTTGCGTTCAAGTATTGGACAAACGGGGAATAATGCGGTTGGACTATATACTGCGCAAGGAGCTTATGCCGCAACATATAAATATAATAATGTGGCAGGTATTGTAAATACGGCGATGCCCAACCAGAATCTTACATGGGAAACTACAACACAAATAGATGCTGGCCTTGATGTAGGTCTCTTTAAGGATAGAGTGTTGTTAAATATAGATGTCTTTAACAAAAAAACAGACGATCTGATATTCAGTAAACCTTTACCCAACACATCTGGATTTTCGTCAATTGAGACAAATGTTGGATCCGTTAGATTTTATGGGTTTGATGTCGAATTGACATCTAAAAATGTTCAAGAGAAAGATTTCTCTTGGGAAACGAGTTTTGCTTGGGGTTTTGTTAAAAATAAGGTTGTATCATTACCAGATAATGGTCAAGTGAAAAATCGGATCGGAGGAACATATCTTCCTGATGGGAAAAGCTATGGTGGTATAGCGGAAGGAGAATCACTTTATCGGATTTATGGATATAAAGTCGATTATCTGATTGATACCGAAGAACAAGCTGCAAATGCAAGATATGATGAACTTGCAAGGGGGTGGGATTATAAAACTCAAACATTCACAAAAGGACGAAAATTTGCAGGAGATTATGAATGGTGTGATAGAAATGGCGATGGAAAAATTACGGAAGTTGATCAGTTTGAACTGGGGGTTACCGTACCACATTCTACAGGGGGATTAACTAATACTTTTACATATAAAGATTTCTCATTAAGAATTTATTTGGATTGGGCAATTGGGCACACAGTATTAGATTCAGATTTTAGATATCATATGATGTCTACTTTTAACGGTAATTCAGATATTGTCAGAGAAGCATTAAGCGCATGGAAACAACCGGGGGATGCCGCAAGAACAAAATGGGCAAGGATAGCAGCTCATGATAGTAACGAAAACTGGAACTATCGGCGAGAGAGTGATATTATAACCTTTAAAGGAGATTATCTCTGTATAAGAGATGTTTCTTTAGGATACAATATACCTAATAAGTTAATGAAAAAAGCAGGTGTACAAAATGCAACAGTATTTCTTTCAGGAAATAACCTTCATTACTTTACAGCAGTCCAGGCAACTCCTCCCGAAGTGGGAACGATTAACAATGCAAATACAGGTTATCCTCCTATCAGACGCTTTTCTTTAGGTTTTAAAGTACAGTTTTAATCATAAAAATAGTGTAAAATGAAAAAGATAATAATATATATTTTTCTATCACTCTCAGGATTCTTTATAGCATCTTGTGATAGTTGGCTTGATTTGGAACCTCAAAGTTCTATAACGGTAAATTCTATGTGGAAAAATTCGAATGATGTTAAGGCTGCGTTGAATGGAACATTTAATCGTTTCCGTTCGGCATTTCAAACCAATTATATTGTGTGGGGTGATTATAGGACTGGGTTCTATACAAATGGAGTAGATAATGGAGCGGTTGAACGAGGCAATGTTTGGAACAATCAACTAATACCAAGTACAATTGGAACCGATTGGTCTTCTCTATATACTTCAATAAATGATTGTAATCTTATTTTAAAACATGCTCCTGAAATTTCATTTGCAGATGAGAGCGAAAAGAGTTTTATAATGGGGAGCACTTACTTTCTAAGAGCCTTTTGTTATTACTATATTGTTCGTCTTTGGGGGGATGCCCCTGTGTTGATTGAAGGCTTTGAATCAGATAATCAAGAGGGTTTATTTCCTGTTCGAAATCCTGCAGATGAAGTATTTAATCAGATAGAGAAAGATCTTAGTGAGGCTTTTAAATTAATCAGTATCAAAGGCGGAAAATCACCTCTCGAAATATCAAAGGAGGCAGTATGTATGTTACAGACAGATTTCTATTTATGGCAAGCTAAAGTTAATAAAAAAGGAACTGAAACTATTGATAAAGCAGATAATGCTTTGTCGTATGTGTTAAATTCTGGTTTTGACATTTCAAGTAGTTATGAGGATATTTTTAGAGATGATTTAAATAAAGAAATAATATTTTCAATTGCATTTATTGAAGCAGAAAATACAAGTTCTTTTGCTGGTGACTTTTTATTAGGTCTGACAAATGTTCCTTCTGAATACCAGAATAACCCTGTACAAATAGGTAGTCATGCTCAATGGGTAACAATTTCAGCAATACATAAAAATCTTTTATGGGAAAAAGAGGAAGATACTCGTGCTCAGATTAATATTGATGATTTCACAATACCTAGTGGTAAATATTTTTCATGGATAAATAAATATTTAGGGACCTGGAAGGAAGGTACGCGTATTTTTGACTCCGATATCCGTATATATCGTTTTGCAGAAGCATTACTCTTTAAAGCGGAAATTGAAATTGCAAAAAATAATTATGCTGGAGCCTTAACCTATCTTAATCGTATTGCGAAACGGGCATATGGGATTGATAATTTTTATAAAGGTACATATACCCAACAAGAAATAGAGAATATATTACTTGATGAGAGATTGAAGGAATTATGTAGTGAAGGAAAATCTTGGTTCGACCTAATCCGTTTCGGTAAAGTGTTTGAGAGAGTAGAGACTTTAAGAGGGCGAGAAAATGAGTTAAATATTTTATTGTGGCCTGTTAATAATGCCTCAATAAATACGAATCCGGCAATAATTCAAACTCCCGGATATGATTGATTTATAGAATATTCAGATTAAATCCTTTTTGCTATGCTGATATGAATACAATAATCAGCATAGCAGAGATTTATGTAAGTTTTTGCCGTGATAAAGTGTGAATTTAAATTTAAATTGGAGGACATAAATCTATTAATTATGAAACGTTCTTTGTTGATTTTCTTTGGCATTTTTCTTTTTTCTTTTTCGTATTGCTTTAATTCGAATGCAGTTGATTATGGCTCAATACGAACTGTTATTTTTGATACGGATATGGGGCCGGATTACGATGATGTAGGAGCTTTGGCCATATTGCATGCTTTAGCTGATAGCGGAGAAGTGAATATTTTGGCGACTATTTCTTCTAATTTATATGAGAATACTGTTCCTTGTATCGAAGTTATCAATACATATTTTAATCGTCCCGATTTGCCATTAGGAAGGCCATTACAAGGTGAAAATATAATAGATAAACGTTTTTCCGGTAATTACTGGGCGGAAAAATTACCGTTAAGCTATTCTCATAAAATAAAAAAAACAGTTGAGACTCTGAACGCAATAGATGTGTATCGGCAGATTCTTAGTAGTCAGCCTGATACCAGCGTAACGATCATTACCGTTGGATTTTTTACCAATTTAGCAGCTTTATTGCAATCTACTCCCGATAGATATTCTGATTTGGATGGGCAGGCTTTAGTTAGAAAGAAAGTCAAACATTTGGTATCAATGGGTGGAAAATTTCCTGAAGGTCGCGAATTTAATGTTTTTAGAGACTCTATTTCTTCAAAAAAAGTATTCGACGAATGGCCTACCGATATTTTGTTATGTGGATTTGAAATAGGTCGGCCTATTTATACAGGCTTACGTTTGATCGCGAGTGACATAAAGAATAGCCCCGTTAAAGATGTCTATTCTATGTGCTTGAAGAAGGATACCCTAGGACGGTCGAGTTGGGATCAAATCACAGTATTAGTTGGTGTTCGTGGTTATGAGCGATATTTTAATACAGTGAAAGGGCGAATGATTGTAGCTCCGGATGGAAGCAACCGATGGAAAGAGGATACACGAGGAAAGCATGAATACCTTACTTTCAAAATGCCAAAGGAAAAATTAACTTGTCTTATCGAAAACTTAATGATGCATCAACCGATTCAAGGCATAAAGAGGTTTGATATTTCCGGGGACTCGGAAAGGCAGGTTGTTGTCGCTCAAGGGACAGATGAAATATATCAAGGCCATCCGACTACCGTTCTTTTGCCGGATGGAAAGACCCTCTATTGCGTATGGACCTATAAACACGGAGGACCTTGCGGACCAATGAAAAAGAGTGAGGACGGCGGTAGGACGTGGAGTGAATTATTACCCGTACCGAAAAGTTGGACAACTGTTCGAAACTGCCCCACCATTTATCGTTTATCTGATCCTAAAGGGAAATCCCGATTATTTGTTTTTGCTGGAGAAGGGCCGGATGGAAGTATGTACCAAGCTTGTTCCGAAGACGAAGGTAAAACATGGTCCGAGATGAAAAGCAATGGTTTTGGCCCTTGTGTAATGCCGTTTTGCACTATAGAGCCTATAAACGGAGGGAAAGAATTGTTAGCCATGACAAATATCCGTCGACCGGACGAAAAGGAAGAAGAAAGATCGAATGTTATTGTACAAAGCATTTCAAAGGATGGTGGATTCACTTGGTCTCCTCGCAAAATTATTGTTGATATAAGAGGTTTGAAACCCTGTGAACCGGAAATTGTCCGTTCTCCCGACGGTAAACAGTTACTTTGTTTGATTCGGGAAAATCAGAAAAGAGTCTCTTTATATATAATCAGCAACGATGAAGGAAAGACTTGGTCCGAAATCAAACCCTTACCATTAGCTGTGCATGGGGATAGGCATAAAGCTAAATATGCCAAAGATGGCAGACTAGTGATTGTTTTTCGTGATACGGGGAAAGAAAGCCTCATGCGTAATCATTTTGTTGCATGGGTTGGGAAGTATGAAGATTTAATTAATGGAGGACAAGGGCAGTATAAGATAAAACTGTTACATAGTTATAAAGGCGGTGATTGCGGCTATCCCGGATTGGAATTGTTACCTGACGGGACATTTGTGGCTACGACTTATATTAAATATAGGGAAGGAAAAGAACAAAATTCCGTAGTATCAACTCGTTTTACTTTGGAAGAGTTTATGACGGCTTGTGATGAAAAAAATGTAAGAGAATGGAGTGAGAAGCAGATAGATGATTGGTATGTAAAGTCTGAATGGAGTACCATATTACCTATGAAGCCGGATGTTAGCATCAATAAACGCTTGTTTGTTGAACAAAATGTGCTTAACCCCCAATCGTGGGCAGCGGCGATGAGATTTATGAAAGAAAGTAATTTCAATAAAATGACGAAAGGTAAATATGAATTGTCGGACGATGGAACTTTTGCGACGGTGACTGATTACTTGACGAAAGATTCGGCTCATTTCGAGGCTCATCGTAAATATATTGATATTCAACATGTCGCAAATGGACAGGAATATATCCTGATAACGCCGCTTGACGGTAGGGTGGAAGTTACTCCTTATGAAGGAGAGAAAGACATTGAGTTTTTTGATAAGGACAGATATACCCGGCATTTAGCAAATAGAGACAATTTTCTGGTACTCTTTCCTGAAGATGGCCATAAACCTTGTATAAAAGTGAATGGAAACGATTCGGTAAGGAAAATTGTCGTAAAGATTCCATTTAAAGAATAAATCTAAAAAGTACTCCATGTTGCAAAATAAGAAATCCTATCTGTGGATTGTAGTCGGCATGCTTTGGGAATAAGCGAGGCTTTCTATGTCCCGGCAGGGCTGTCTTTAATGCCGATATCATTAATAATACAATGTATTGAAAACGATTGTTTTATAGAGTAATATAATAAAAATATAAAATGAAAAAATGTAAGTTCTTAATTGTGTTAATATTTTTATCTTGTTCTATCTCATTCTTATCTGCGTCGTCACCCGATTCATTGAATAACGGCAAACAATATATTAAAAGTGTTGTGTGGGATGAAGGAGAAGACGGCATTGAAGGATATCGTATTCCTGGAATTGTCGTTACTCCGAAAGGAACTGTTTTGGCTTTTTCCGAGTCTCGTATAACTTATGCTGACGAGGATCCTAAACATTTAGTAATGAAAAGGAGTATAGACGGAGGTTTATCGTGGTCACAAACATACTATATTGAGAAGAGTGATGGTCGTTACTGGAAAGAGCATCGGGAGATGATAGATCCCGTAGATACAATAGAAAAGCAAGAGGTGTGGACTAATGTGGCTCCTTTAGTGGATAAAATCACCGGGCGTATTTATTTCTTTTATTCTTTGAGTGAAGGAGCTGTAAAAGGTATGAATTTGCAGAGATATACCCGTGTGTTTTATCGATATAGTGATGATGAAGGAGAGTCTTGGTCTGATAGGGTTGAAATAACAGATATTTTTCATGTGAAAGAAAGCGGAAGACCTAATAAGGATGAAAACGGAAGATGGATTAAAGATATAAACGGATTTCCATGTGATTTCCTTGGTCGTGCATTTCACATGCCTGGCCCGGGACATGGGATACAGCTCTCATCAGGACGTTTATTGCTTCAGGTGTGGCATCGGAAGAATTTAGAGAAGATGAATGGGACAAAAATAAATGTATCAGATCGCCAATATGGACTTTCAACCATTTATAGTGATGACCATGGAAAAACGTGGAGACATGGCTCCTTCTTTGGCCATGATGGGCTTAATATGAATGAATCACGTATGGTAGAACTTGATAATGGAGATATATATATCAACGCTCGTTATACAAATAATAATCCAACAGAAAAGAACTATTATAGAGTTATAGCGATTAGTCACGATGGTGGAATTACATGGTCGAAAGAACATATTGATGATAAAAATTTTCCTTTGTCAAATTCTTGTGACGGAGGTTTGGCTCGATTAACAAGCAAAAAAGAAGGAAATAAAAAGAGTCGGCTTTTATATTCAAAAAATGAGTCCCTTGAAGGACGAAAAAATTTAGTTGTTAGAATAAGCTATGATGAAGGATTAACTTGGAATTTGGCAAAGACTTTGGATAAAGGGCGTGTTGCTTACAGTGATATCGCTGTTTTGCCTGATAAGAGTATTCTTGTTTTATATGAAACTGAGAAATTTAAACCGATGTATTGTGTGAAATTTAATCTGGAATGGCTTACCGACGGAAAAGATTCCATAGAAAAATAAAACAATATAAAATAATCATTAGAGTATGAATAGTAGAAGAAAATTCATTAAGTATATGTCTGCATTAGGAACTGTTAGCCTGATTCCGACAACTTTGATTTCATGTTCCGATAATAGGCCGGGCAATGAGGTGAAAGCAATGAGCAATACCAACTTTGTCAGAGAGATCCCTCTTATGGAAGAATATGATGTCATTGTGTGCGGAGGAGGTCCGTCCGGTACGGTTGCGGCCTTAGCTGCCAAACGGGAAGGTCTGAAAGTCTTACTGGTTGAAGGTCTGGGGCAATTAGGTGGTATGGCGACGAGCGGGCATGTATCTCATTGGCTGGGAGGACGTACTCAAGAAGGCGAATGGGTAGTTCAAGGACTTTTTAAAACTATTGCAGAGGAAGCGGCGAAAAAGGGTTATGCCGTTATCCCTTCCTTGAGCCCTAATAAAGATTATCATCCATATGGTTGGTATAATTGGTTCATTCATGGCATTCCTTTGGATCCATTTTCCATAGACTATTTCTTAGATGAAAAAATGGGAGAGGCCGGAGTGGATGTCCTTCTCTTTACCTATTTTGTAGATACGGTAGTAGAAGGTGACAGAATTACACAGGTCATACTATATAATCGGAGCGGATTATTCGCTGTTCCGACAAAGGCGGTCATCGATGCGACGGGAAATGCGGAAGTGGCCTATCGAAGTAATTGTGAAACAATGAAAGGACGCAAAGAAGATGGAAAAATGACGCCGACCTCTCTTGTTTTTCATGCCTATAATGTAAATGAACAAGAATTGACGCAGGCAATAGAGAAGAACAGAGATCCCAAATTCCGTGATTTGATACGTCAGTTGAGAGAAATCGGAGAATGGACATTCCCCTATGATATTTTTATTTGCACCCGATTACCAGCGAAAGGAGAGTTTTATATTAATACCTGTCGATTGGTCGGTATTGATGGTACGGATGGTAGATCGGTTTCGGAAGGAATGAAACGAGGACGTGAAGAAACGCATCAATTAATGAGTTTATTCCAGAAATATTTTCCCGGCTTTAAAAATGCCCGGATAAAATCTGTTGCTTCCCAACTGGGTGTGAGAGAGACTCGTCGAATCATTGGAGATTATGTAATGACTGTTGAAGATCTTAAAAATGATAAAGTTTTTGATGATTGCATTGGTTTCAGTATGTATGGTTGGGATTTACCTGATCCCAATAAACCGAGCGTCCAACCTTTTGCTGATGATGAAAAAACAGGGTTTAAACAAACAGTACAGAAAGGCTTAACAACGCCGTTACCTTTCCGAATAATGATCCCTAAAACGATAAAAAATCTGATATGTCCGGGACGGGCAGTAAGTGTTGAAGGCCAAGTGTTAGGTCCTGTGAGAGTGATGGCTCCATGTATGGCTATGGGGGAGGCTGCGGGAATAGCTACGAAACAAGTAGTTATGGGAAATGCTTCTTTTACAAATATTGACATTGAGGGGCTTCGTGCTAGGTTAAAAGAAGCCGGTGCTATTATTGACCGGGAGCAACTGCCGGTAATTTATCCCAGAGTTGATCAGATTTAAAACCGCAATTAATTTATAATTATGAATAAGCATATTAATGCTTTTGTTCCTTTTCGTAGTGTTTTATATACAAAACCGGAATATGGCAAAGGTATCTAAGACTTAGTTGATATAAAAGTTAGAGGTGTAATTGTTAAAATAAATGATATTCTAATATGAATAGGCGAACTTTTATTAGGAGGAGTATATTAGCGACCGGAACGCTAAGTGTAATTCCACAATGTCAATACGAAGATAGAAAGAACCATAACCCTCTTTCTTCAAATTCAATTGTTGAACAAGCCCATTCTCTCCCAGTCTGTATAGAAACCGATGTTGTTGTTTGTGGTGGCGGTCCTGCCGGTTTTACTGCTGCCGTTGCTGCAGCACGGATGGGTGTGCGGACGTTATTGATTGAGCAATATGGTTTTCTAGGAGGTATGGCAACAGCCGGAATGGTTGGGCCGTTAAGTAAATTTAATTTTAACGGAGAACGTATTGTTGACGGAATTCCAGGAGAATTTATCCGGGCTATGCACGATATGAATGGTGCAATTATTGATTTGCCAAGTGGTAATGTACCTTACGATGTAGAGGCATATAAGATCACAGCACAGCGGATGGTACAATCTTCTGGTGCAAGTGTATTATTACATACATTAGTTGCAGGGGTTAAATTAAAAGAACCTGGAAAATTGTCACACGTTATTGTTGAAACGAAATCAGGGCGTTTCGCAATATCTGCGCGTATGTTCATTGATTGCACGGGAACTGGTGATCTCATCGTAAAAACGAGCTTGCCATGGGAAATGCGCAACCGAAATACTTCTGGCGAGTTACAACCCATGACATTGTATTTTCGCCTTGGCGGAGTGGATACGTGCCGGTTAACCCTTTTAATGGCAAATGATGGTGTAAAGTATGCGAATCCAGTCCTTCGAGAAATCTTGCAGGAGGAAGTCAGGGCGGGAAGACTGCGAAACTTTGGTGGACCGTGGACTGTGCATGGTAGCACCATCCGCCCCGGAGAAGTATCGGTAAATGTTACTCGTATAGGAGGGAATGGCGCTGATGTACACGATTTATCAAAAGCAGAGCTCGTTTTACGAGAAGAAATATATACCATCATTGACATATTTAGAAAACGGCATCAAGCCTTTTCAAACTGTTATCTTATTGACACAGCTTCTCAAATCGGTATCCGTGAAACACGTACCATTCATGGACTCTATACAATGACCGCTAATGACGTCCTCGAACCTCAGAATTTCCCTGATACAGTAGCGCGCGGCGGACACCCTATTGATATTCATTTGTCTGGAGATACACAACAAAATGCCCGTTTTATAACCAGACCCTATAATATTCCTTACCGTACTTTAGTTCCGGAGAACTCTGAAAATCTACTTGTTGCAGGAGCGCTACTTTCAGCAACACGGGAAGCATTTGGAACAATTAGGGTACAGGCACAATGTATGGCATTGGGACAAGCTGCAGGAACTGCTGCAGCTCTTTGCATTATTAATGATGTTTCGGTATCTGAACTCAACGGCGTTGAACTGAGAAAACATTTAAAAACAGTTGGCGCTCTTGTTTAATTTATATCTTCTGTAAAGACTTTGTTAATATTTTAATTATTTATAATGAGACAACTAGATATGAGAAAATATCTCTTGTATTCTTTATTGACATTCCAAAGCATCTGTTTATCTGCTCAGCTTAAAGAGGTTGACTACAGATATGCACCTGATTGGTACGTTACAAATATTTGCTTCCCAGACGATTCATTTAAAACAGTTGTTGGTCCTTTGGGACAGATGTTTTACGGATTTAGTGCCATCGGAGAAAAGGGGGAGATTTTTTATCCGTACATCAAAGGACGGGGATTCTATACGGTCCTTCATTTCTTTGCAGATGAAGGAATGAAAATCAACTCTCAAAAATTACATTCCCCACGTGTACCAATTGTTGAAACGTATAGTACTTACGGGGGAATGGATATTTTACAGGAGACCTTTTCCATTGCACAGGACTATATGAAAGTTGGCATCTCAACCAAAGAAGGCAATAGGGAGGACATTATTATTACTACTGTGACAAACAAAACAAATCAACATCGAACGATAAAACCAATGCTAATTATTGATTCAAAGTATCCGGTAGATTTGAAGGATGGCATTGTTTATATTAATGGAAATAAGAATGTTTTGATCAGTGAACCAGTTAAACGGGTACGTAAGAATTTAGTTGATTTTAAAACATTGATTGAGTTCGGACCGATTGAACTTGTCCCCGGAGACAATCGTAAGATAGTTGTCCTTTATGATAACGGTATGCCATCTGTTTTGGCAAATAAATTCAAACAGAATCCGCAAGCCATTGTTCGTGAAATTACCAATTTGAAAAAAAATGTTGTTGATTACTGGAATAATAAAACAGATATTCCATATGGGTATATCTCAATTCCGGACAAAGAAATTCAGAATCTGATTGATGCTTCCCTGAGAAATATCTGGCAATCCCGGGAAATAGTCGACAATAAAATAAGTTTTCAAGTTGGCCCGACTTGTTACCGTGGGTTATGGATTGTAGATGGTGCCTTTATCCTTGAGGCAGCCACAATGTTTGGTCGTGGTGTAGATGCGCGTCATGGAATAGATTACATGTTGACTTTTCAATCTGAAAATGGTAAAATCGAAAAGCATAAACCTGATTTTTGGAAAGCAAACGGAGTTGCGCTCTGGACATGTGTCCGGCATGCAATGCTGACCCAAGACAAACATTGGTTGGAATCTATCTGGAGTAAACTTAGAAAAACTGTTCAATTCATTCAAAAATTACGAGCTTTAAGCCTTGAAAATGATATTGATCTGGATGATGGCTTAATGCCACCTGGTTCAATAGACGGTGGTTTATGGGGGGGGCCCGGACAAGCAGAATATTCGAATGTTTATTGGAATTTAGCAGGGTTAAAAGCTATGATTCAAGCAGCATATTGGCTTGAGAAAAGGGAAGATGCAGAAGCATGGGAAAAAGAATATAGAGAATTTTACAAAAAATTCCAGCAGGCTGCTCATCGAGACATAGTATGTGATACTTTTGGGAACAAATACTTGCCTATAATGATGGACCCCAAATATCATGATTTACCACAACGGGCACAATGGACATTTTGCCATGGGGTATACCCGGGACAAATATTTGAACAAGGCGATCCTATAGCAACAGGAACTATGAATATGTTGCACACAACTTTACAGGAAGGCATGGTTATGGGCACAGGTTGGATTGTTGAAGGTATTTGGAATTATTTTGCAAGTTTTTACGGGCATGCATGTCTTTGGATGGGGGATGGAAAAAGAGCATCAGAGTCTTTGTATGCTTTTGCAAACCACGCGTCACCTCTTTATGCTTGGAGGGAAGAACACAATACTCGTGATTTACATCGGGAATTTGTCGGAGACATGCCACACAATTGGGCTAGTGCTGAATTTCTCCGTTTAGTTGTTCACATGCTTGCTTTGGATCGTGGAAATGAATTACATTTATTTGAAGGATTACCTATTGAATGGATACAGCCTGGGATGACCATTAAACTTCGAGATATTGCAACGCCTTTTGGAAATCTATCGCTATCGTTAGACATAGATAGAGAAGGAGAATATGGATTACTTCAAATAGAGAGACTTTCTGACTTATCTTGTACAGGCATTTATGTCCATCAGCCTGATAAGCTATCAAAAGAGATGAAACCTATCAAACTAGATTCGAAGAAAAAGCATTCATTAAAAATAAACATAAAATCCGTATTATTAGATAAATAAATAGTAAAGAGACGAGACAATAGACTCAAACTATATTAACAGTAGTAAACTTTTAGTTTGAAAATATACAGTATAAACTGTGAAAATATGAATTCCTGAAACAAAAGGAAAATCATTAGAGCAAATAGAAAAAGAATTGAATTTATAATCTCAATAAACAAGAAAATGATATGAATAGAATTGTGTTAATATATTTTATGTTACTGGCGCAGGTAAATATGTTTATGTATGCTCAGGGAAATACTCAAGCGACAACGAATGTTTTTCGTAAAAATCAGGACGGATATGCTTGTTTCCGTATTCCTGCTATTATTCAGAGTAAAACAGGTACTTTGTTGGCTTTTGCTGAAGCACGCAAAAACAGTTGTTCCGATACAGGTGACATAGATCTGGTTTTAAAACGTTCTGAAGACGGTGGTAAAACCTGGAGTAAAATGATTACGGTATGGGATGATGGGGATAATGTTTGTGGTAATCCGACTCCGGTGATAGATCAAACTACCGGACGTATAATATTAGTATCTTGTTGGAATTTAGGCGAAGATCATGAAAAAGAAATTATAGCTCAAACAAGTAAAAATAGCCGCAGGATTTTCATTCTTTATTCAGAGAATGACGGAGAAACTTGGTCTGCACCAAAAGAAATAACATCAACAGTCAAACGTTCGGAGTGGACGTGGTACGCAACAGGTCCTTGTCATGGCATTCAGTTACAAAATAAACGATATAAGGAAAGGCTTGTTATTCCTGCCAATCACATAGTTGCTGGTACAAAATTATATCATTCACACATTATTTATTCTGACGACAAGGGAGAAACTTGGAATCTCGGAGGAGTGGTTAGAGAGCATGGAGGGAATGAAAGTAGCGTAGTAGAATTGGGAAACGGTGATTTGATGCTGAATATGCGAAATTATAACCGGGAAGAAAATAAAACCCGTTCTATTGCTGTCAGTTCGGATGGCGGAAAAACGTGGTCGGAAATGAAATATTTACCGGAATTGATTGAACCCGTATGCCAAGGAAGCACATTGAATTATAATAAATCTGGAAAGAACAGTAATAAACTGCTTTTCTCTAATCCGGCGTCGACCGATAAAAGAGAGAAAATGACAATTAGATTGAGCGAAGATAACGGAAAAACATGGCCATGTTCTCATTTAGTTTATCCAGGGCCAAGTGCCTATTCCGATTTAGTAAACCTTCCGGAGGGTAATATAGGATTGTTGTATGAATATGGCGTACAAAATCCATACGAAAAAATAGGTTTTATAATTATTTCTTCTGAACAACTTATTAAATAAAACAATGAAACATTATTGTAAATATCCTTCTTGTTTTCTTTTCGTATTTTTCTTATTCTTAAGTAGTTCATTTTCCAATGCATCCATACGGTTCCCTTCCGTAATTGGAGATCGTATGGTTCTTCAACGCAATTCGACCGTGAGTCTCTGGGGATGGGCAAACAAAGGAGAACGTATTTCGGTACAGGCCAATTGGAATCCGGATGAATCCTATTCCGCGGTAGCTTCTTCTAACGGGAAATGGGAAGTGAGAGTAAAGACACCGGAGGCCGGAGGGCCTTATGAATTAACTTTTCAATCGGCTAATGATCGTAAAGTAATTAAAGACGTATTGATTGGTGAAGTTTGGGTTTGCAGCGGGCAGTCGAATATGGAGATGCCTCTTAAAGGTTTTATTTCCCAACCGGTCTATGAAAGCAATGATATCATAGCGCAAAGTAACAATCCTCAGATACGCTTATTTACAGTAAAACGAAACATTAGCGAGACTCCTTTAGAGGATTGCGAGGGAGCTTGGATTCTTTCCGAGCCGAAAGAAGTCGCTAATTTTAGTGCCGTTGCCTATATCTATGGAGCTTATTTATATAAAATACTGAATGTCCCTATCGGCCTGATTCATGCCAGTTGGGGAGGTACTCCGGCGGAAGCATGGACGGATAAAGAAATACTGGAGCGCTCTTTTAAAGATATTCCGATACAATTAATTGAGAAAAGTAAACATAGATCGCCTGCCGTTCTTTATAATGCGATGTTGCACCCTTTAATCCCTTATGGAATACGTGGCGTTATCTGGTATCAAGGAGAAGGAAACCGAATGAATCCGACTCAATACGAACGTCTATTTCCTGCGATGGTTACTAATTGGAGACAGAAATGGGGGATTGGGGAATTCCCATTCTATTTTGTTCAAATCGCTCCTTATAGATATGATTCCGATAAAAACTCGGCTGAGTTGCGGGAAGCCCAATTAAAAACCATGTTGTCTGTTCCGAATACCGGAATGGCTGTGACTTTAGATGTCGGTGAATACAGTACCATCCATCCGGGGAATAAAGTGGCCGTGGGGAAACGGTTGGCTTACTGGGCGCTCGCAAAAACGTATCATATCGAAGGCATTGAATATTCCGGCCCCGTTTATAAGAGTATGAAGATTGAAGGGGGAGAAGCAATTCTCGATTTCAGTTTTGCAGAGAATGGACTGACTTCTTTGGGTAAACCTTTGGAAGGCTTTAGTATTGCCGGAAGCGATAAGAAATTTTATCCGGTTAAAGCAATTATTAAAGGGAAAAATGTAATCGTGTCTTCCGATTCCGTACCACAACCCGTGGCTGTTCGTTATGGATGGGACAACTATGTGGAAGGATATTTATACAATAATGCAGGACTACCCGCTTCTTCCTTCCGGACGGATACCTGGTAATTTTAAGAGATATGAAAAACAGTAAATATTACCCTTGGGCTGTCGTTGCCTTGTTATGGGTGGTTGCTTTGTTGAATTATATGGATCGCCAAATGCTATCTACGATGCGTTCAGCGATGATGGTTGATATCGAAGAGTTAGAATTAGCGGCGAATTTTGGCAGGCTCATGGCTGTTTTTCTTTGGATTTATGGTTTGATGAGTCCTATTTCCGGACTTATCGCCGATCGGTTAAATCGGAAATGGTTGATTGTCGGAAGTTTGTTCGTTTGGTCAGGTGTTACCTGGCGGATGGGATATGCCGATAACTTTACCGAATTATATGTTTTAAGAGCTATTATGGGAGTTAGCGAGGCATTGTATATACCCTCTGCGCTGTCGATGATTGCGGACTATCATAGTGACAAAACACGTTCTTTAGCCATCGGAATCCATATGACAGGTCTTTATGCCGGACAAGCGATCGGCGGGTTTGGTGCTACGGTCGCAAACCTTTATTCTTGGGAAGCTACCTTTCATTATTTTGGGATCATTGGTGTTGTCTATAGTCTTGTCTTAATCTTCTTCTTACATGAAAAGGAAGGACATTCTATAAAGAAACTGAAACAAGACGTTCCACAAACCTCTCGAATCTCGGTCATGCGAGGAATGGCGATGTTGTTCTCCAATATAGCCTTCTGGGTTATCCTGTTCTATTTTGCCGTGCCGAGTTTACCGGGATGGGCAACCAAAAACTGGCTTCCTACTTTATTTGCGGAGAATCTATCTATTGATATGTCGCAAGCCGGTCCTATGTCTACAATTACTATAGCTATCTCTTCCTTCATCGGAGTTCTCTTAGGAGGAATGCTTTCCGACCGGTGGATACAAAAAAATCTGAGAGGAAGGGTGTATACAGGTGCGATAGGTTTAGGACTTATGATTCCGGCATTATTATTCCTGGGTTATGGGCATACCTTCCTACCGGTCATTGGAGGCGCTGTTTGCTTCGGTCTCGGCTTCGGAATGTTCGATGCGAATAACATGCCGATTCTCTGCCAGTTCGTTCCTTCCCGGTTACGCGCAACAGCTTATGGTATCATGAATATGACCGGTGTTTTTGCCGGCGCCTTGGTTACTTCCCTTTTAGGGAAATCCATGGACAGCGGACATTTGGGCCAGGATTTCGTTCTGATGGCTGGCGTGGTAGGCATTATACTGGTCATCCAACTGCTTGTCCTGCGCCCTAAAACGAACGAAATGACATAAAAAAAAGGTACAATCGAAGATGCGATTTGGGCGTTGGCTTTTGAGTATTTCAACGTGCTGATTTCTTTTTCGTTGCACCGGCTCTTTTATTTTCTATGAGGCTGTCTAAAAAAGCACTGCGCTGCCCTAAAAAGCCAGTGCACTCAATGAATTGATCCAGTACACTCATTTATAAAATTGAGTGCACTGGATTTTTTCCATATAAGTCACGACTTTTTGGACAGCCCCATAAAAAGATCTTTTGGCGGCATGAGAAAGATTTATAGGCAATTAACGATCGACCGCGGCGATAGAGGCGTACATTTCTACGAAAGCGGCCTGGTCGAGCAGCCACTTCGCTTGCTTGTCCGACTTACCGTCCCAATGATCAAAGAACAGGCCATGCTTATCCCGTGCATGTTTCCATGCATAATCCAGGTTTTTGTTGAAGACTTCCAGGTATTCTTTATTCTGATCCTGGTGGTATAATTCGATGAAACCTCGCATCATAACAGCTACAAACCAGATATTTCCCGGGTTTATCAGGCGGAACTTTTCTCCCTGCTCCGTCACGATCTCATGGGTGAAATGGGAAATGCCCGCCTTTGCGACAGCCTGCGCTTCGACCAGATAGCGTTTATCCCTTGTCAGTTTATATAACAAGGCCGCACTTTGGAGCATTTGTCCGCTATTATAGGGATACTTCGCCTTGCCGATCTTACCCGACAGGTTTATATTGTCCCAATAAAGCAGGTCTTCCGGATCCTGCAAATTCTTTTTGGTCCAATGATAAAGTTCCAATCCCGTTTTGAAATAGGAGCTGTCTTTTGTCGCTTCAAAAAGCTTCAATGCCAAGACAGAGCCGGGGGCATTGGAGCAGGTGTTTTTGGAATGCTTCTTCTGCTCGCACCAGTAGATGCCTCCACCCAGTTTCTCATCCGTCCCGCTAAGGATAAACGTCCAGATTTCCTTGGCTTTATCCAGATAAGACGCATTCTTTGTTTGGCGGTATAACTCCACGAAATCGATACCCAGCCAGACATTATCGTCATAGAAGCGGTCGGATAGCCCTACTTCGCTCAGGTAAGAAGCATAGCAGGGCGGTTGCCGGGAATGATCGTAATATTTCTCCAATCCGTCCAATACCCGTTCCGTCATAATCTTCAGGTATTGTTTATCCCCTGATGATCTCAATAAAGCGTTTACGCCGGAAAAAGTGCCGGAGAAAGGCCATAAATAGGCAAATTGTTTCTGTGCTCCCGTGTCGGCGGAAGCCAAATAAGTAGCCGAATAGTTAGCGTCAAACGGATAATTTTCATGTAGTAAAGCCGTACCTTGTGCGGAATAATATTTATAGATAGACTCCAATGTCAGCCGGGCACGATCCAAATTGCTTTCAGTGCTTTCCTGAGCCTTTGCCATACAAACAGCGCACAGTAAACACGCGCATACTATAATTTTACATTTCATCAATTCTTTCATAACGTTCCATTTGAAGAGTAATAGTTTTATAATGCTCCTTTATTCTCCAGGAGCGCCATCGCTTCAATCAGCATACTTCCACTCAACTGCTCGGTCAATCCGGTTGACGATCCGGGCTTCGTACTCCAGTTAGGGCCAAAGAAAACAGCCGGCTTATTGGTACCTTGCGTCCATAAGGTCTCGGCGTTATGCTCCAGAAATTGAATATAACGTTTTTTTGCCGTAGCGTCCAAACGATCCTGCTGGATCAGATCGGTAAAATAACGAATGAAAATCCCTTTAAAAAGTCCGCCATCACCTGTTCCTTCACTTTTAAGAATCGAATTACTGACCAAACTGCTGGCTGTATAATCGGCAGCCAAGGCCGCATCATTCAGATAGGCCCTTTCCCCCATTATCTTGTACAGTTCCACAGCCGAGCCGATAAAAGTACCTTGATTATAAGTAAAGACCCAATCCTTCTGGATCACTCCCGTTTCACTGTTTATATTGTCATAAACCATCCCGTTATTGCTATTAAACAAGGTTGATTTTTCCCAATTATAAATTTTGAGCGCCCATTCCTTATTGCTTTCATCGCCGAACTCCTGGTATAAACGCGCCGCCAAAATACAGGCTGGGCCATTGGAACAGGCATTTTTACTATATTCCTGACCTTTCACCCATGAGATTCCTCCCCCGGCGTTCTCATTCCAACCGACTTTGATATATTCCCAGATTTGCAATGCCGCTTCTTTGAATTTGGAATCATTGGTCGCTTTATAAGCGCGAAGAATGGCTAAAGCATTCCATTCCATATCATCATAAAAGTCATTTTTAAATGTATTCCCGTTTTTAATCTTGACCCCTTCAAACCATTGGTCGATATAATTTTTATACACGGCATCACCTGTACGTTGATAGGCATCGACCAACACATCCAAAGCATGCGCTTGCGGCCAATACTGGAAATTAACATCTCCATTACTGTCGGAATTAAAATATTTACCGCTTGCGTTCCAGAATGAATTTGTTAACGCTCTGCTGCTACTGTCTGCTGCCGCACTCCAATTGATCTCACTCTCTTCCCCGGGATCGGGTTTGGGATCATCGTCGCTACTACAGGCCACCAGTAAAATAAGCAGAGATAGTAAAAAAAAATTCTTTTTCATTACACTATAATTAAAATAAGAAACCAAGAATTGAAAACAATTCGTGTCTAAAGATAGCACAAATCATTTTCAATTCTTAATTGACAATTAAATTGACTTTACTTGGTTATCGTATGTGTATAAGGTTGATCAGCCGTCAGGTATATTGTATAATCAGCCGGTACTCCATCGAAATCACCCATTAGTTTCCATTTATTATCCCATTGCGACAAATTTGTCAGCAATTGGAGATAATAGTAAGACTCCGGACTGGATGCCGTCGGCCGTGAATCAGTCTGGTTCAACGTAGCCCACTCCAGTTCTTTCTCCTCACCGGTTCCTCCGTTTTCCTTAACGAACATGCGGAATTTGTAGCGTTCGTCGCGGCCCCAGGTTTCCTGTTTGAACGTAACAGTTTTACCGGTCGCCTTGAAGACTCCATAGCCGGCATACGGCAAGTCGAACAAAATAGCGCCGTCCGGACAGAAATAAAACCCGATTCTCGTCACTAATGTATAGGTACAGGCACCCGTATTGAAATCAAGTGTGATTTTATATACACCGTCAGTCGCGATAGTACTTGTCCCGTCCTCTTTAACCAGACCATCTGAAGTATAGAACTGCCGGGGAGAACCGGAAATACCGTCAACAAAAGAATAAGACTTGCCTGCCGCCAGTTTGGTATAAACTTCGAACTCTCCACTGGCGACTGCTTTCATTTTATGAGCTTTCGACAGATCCGTGCCTCCCTCGGAAGCTTCGCCCGTCACATATACATCGATAGGTATATCTGCAAAACCCGCCAAGCGGGTAACGGTAATCGTATTCTCCTGTCCGGCTTTGACTGCTTTCATCCCTTTTGAGGAAAAAACAGTCCATTTAAGCGTTCCGGTTTCAGAAGGATTAATACCAGCCATGCCTGCTATCTTGTTCAACAGTTTATGAGTAATCGTTACATGGTTGTAGAACCCGTTATTGTCGGATACCGTCATGTAAACAGGATTTGAAAAATCACCGTCTGTTTTATCAAAGGCAATTTGATAAACAGAAGTCCCGCCTTCTCCGGCATTTGCATATTCCCATTCAAAATAAACCGTAGCGGAAGCGGAAGCTTCCAAGGCGACCGATTTACCGTTGGTTGGTTCAATAAGGGATTTGACATCGGCCAACCGGCTATCCGTATCCCCCATCGTATCGTTACATGACACAAGAGCGAACACCAGAGAAGCTATAAATGCTAAATTTATCCAGATTGTTTTCATAATTCCATTCTATTATTTGATTACCAAATTATGAGTATAGGGAGCGTCTGCCGCCAAAGAGAATGTAATATCGTATGTTTTGTCACTCCACCCGGTCGTAGACGGATTTTTCCAGATCTGGTTATTCGTCCATTGCTCCACATCCGTCTTTTCCACCATATAATAATAAGCTTCGTTCCCGGTCGGCTTGCTGTCATTGTTGGCCGCTCTCCATTCTGTTTCTCCGGTCGAGCTTTCCATTCTGAACTTATAACGATCGTCCGAATCATCATTTCCGGAAAGTCCTGTAATCGTATAATTCGTGATTTCCCAAATACCCAATCCTTTATAAGGAAGTTCGATCTTCATCTGCGACCAATTTAAATACAAGCTCACTTTCGTAACCTCTTTCACGGTAAAAGAACCGATATTGAAATCCAGATAATATTTGTAGACTCCGGTCTTAGAGACTGTAGAAGTCCCACCTTCTACAATTTTTTCGCCGCTTAAAGCATATTCCGTAGGCGTTCCGGTAAGGGTGTTTACAAATTTGAATGTTTTGCCTTCCGTTAATTTGGTATATATTTCAAATTCTCCTTCTGTTACTTTCTTCATCACCAGGGCGCTTGAGAGAGTGGCGCCCGCTTCCGTACCTTCTCCGGTCAAATATAATTGGTTGGGAATATCCGCAAAACCAGCCAAGCGGGTAACCGTCAGCTTACGTTCTTCTTCCGCCTTTACCGGATTGATTCCTTTGGAAGCATAGACTGTCCATTTAAGGGTTCCCTGTTCCGAAGATTCAATACCGGCCATAGCCGCAATCCGGTTTAATTGCTTATGCGTAATAGTTGCATGATTTATTCCGCCGTTATTATCAGCTGCAGTGATATAAACCGGGTCGGAGAAATCTCCATCCGCTTTATCGAAAGCGACTTCATACAGTACATTTCCGCTGTCTTCCGCTCTGGAAGGTTCCCATTCGAAGTATAAAGTTGCAGAAGCAGAAGGTTGCAAGGCGATCGTTTTTCCGTTATCCGGTTCATATAATGTTTTAACAGCCGTCACTCCCGTGTCTCTCACTTCTCCATTATTGCTGCATGCAATAAAGGTAAAAGCGAAAGCGACTATCATAGTCAGTTTAAACAATATTGTTTTCATATTTTCTTTGTTTTAACTCAAAACATACCCATTATTAATATCCTGGATTTTGAGTAAGGTTCTTATTAATATCTCTTTCTGATTGGGGAATAGCGAACAGATAATCCCGCGCCGAATTAAATTTCCTCTGATCCAGCTGAATATACTGAGAGTTGTTAGAGGCAAATTTCGCTCCATGAGGATAACCGTTCATAACCGTTTCTATTGTTTTCCAACGACGGATATCGAATAGTCTCAACCCTTCAACAGCCAATTCGGAACGGCGTTCGCGACGAATAATCGTTTGTAAATCCGTTCCCGGATAATCCAGGGCGGAAGCATCCGTAAAGCCTGCCCGTTGACGAATAGGACGGATTGTTTGGTTCCATACCGCTTCGCTCATCTGCCCCAGTTCGTTTTTAGCTTCTGCATACATCAACAGGACATCGGCATAACGCATCAAGATTAAATTCAGCCCGGCTGCTATTCCTGCCGGAGCGGTCGGATCGAAGTTTTTCCTGAGATAATATCCCGTTGCGGTTGCGTTTTGTCCCGGGCCGGCATATTCATCCAGGTTGGAAACACCTGCCTCGGCCGAAGATCCCGGCTTGATATAAATAGTAGAAGTCGTTCCATCTCCCTTTTTCCATCTATATCCATGATATACGATGGTAAGGGCAAAACGCGGATCACGATTGACATAAGGATTCTCTTCATCATACCCCGAACCCGCTTCACGAATTCCTTTTCCGTTTTTCATGACATAGTCCTCCACCAGTTCCTGGGTAGGTGCAAAACCGTTAATGCGGCCTCCTACAGAAAGAGGAATCGCATCATAATACTCAGCCCAGGTTCTCAAAGTCAGAACATATCCCATATCCAGGATTACCTCGCTGTTGTATTCATTTTCCGGCAAGAAAAGACCTTCATAGCTGGGGAATAACTCATATTGCCCGTATTGGCCGTTGATAATCTTTTCACAGACCGAAGAAACATTTGTCCAGTCGTTTTCGTACAAGTACGTACGGGCAAGCAAAGTCATAACCGCTCCTTGCGTTATACGGCCATTGTCTTTGGCGGCATATTCCTGTCTGGTCGGTAAAAGGCTTACGATTTCATTCAATTCATTCCTTACAAAGTCAACCACCTCCGATTTGGGAGAACGCGAGACATTATTGGCTTCCTCTAAAGGAAGGTTATGATCAAACAACGGGACATCCCCATACTGCATAGCCAGACGGAGGTAGAGCAAAGCGCGGATAAACCGGGCTTCCGCTTTCATTCTTTCCTTCAGCGATTCATCCATATTTGGAACCCGGTCTACATTTTCCAAGAAAGTATGACAAGTCTTAATACCGGCAAAACAATCCTTCCATTCCGTGGAAAAACGTCCGAGGGCAGCGTCGGCTTGTCCGGCCGTAATAATTTTTTCATCACTGTTTCCACGGCCTTCATAAAGGTTGTCGGATAGTCTCTCATTGGAAAAGAAATATCCCGAATTATACATTTGGCTATAAGCCATGCTTAATACGGCAGAGGCTTTCTCCGATGAAGTCCAATAATTCAAATCCGTAAACTTATTTGTCGGTGCCAAATCCAGGTCGTTACAAGAAGTAAAAGTTGCCAATATCATGCAAATTACTCCTACACCATATTTTAATAATATCTTTTTCATACCATACATGCATTAAAATTCCAAATCCAAACCAAATCCGTAGTATATTAAAGTAGGATAGTTACGGGCGCTATTTGCTCCAATACCTTCAATTCCCCCCATATTATTTCCGAACTCCGAAGATTCTGGATCTATGAAAGAGTTCTTGGATAATGTCAAAATATTCTGTGCATTCAGACTGACACGTAATTTCTGAACTCCAAATTTTGAAGTTAACTGCTTGGGTAATGTATATCCCAGTTGGATATTCTTTACGCGCAGATAAGCTCCATCCAGAAGATAAATATCAGAACCCGCTTTTCCCCAGTTGTTATTGCTGGAAGCAGAACCCGGAGCTACTAAGCGAGGCCATTTCGCATCCGGATTAGTCGGTGTCCAGAAGTCCAGCTGATGCTGGTAAATGACATAGGAATAATTGGAATGGAAAGGCTCGATCAGTTCACCACGTACGTACATATCGCGTTTACCGACACCTTGGAGGAGCACTCCGAAATCAAATCCTTTATATTCAAGGTTGTAATTAAAGCCAAATGTATATCTCGGGAAGGCATTGCCTATCACGACACGATCTTTTTCGTCAATGACATCGTCGCCGTTTTGGTTAACGTATTTTACATCGCCCGGTTGCACAGAAACTCCGACAGGAAGTACGCTATTCGCAATTTCCTCATAACTTTGGAAATAACCGTCAGTCTTATAGCCATAATAAGAACCTAAGGCTTCTCCTTCACGGATTAATTTATATAACTGGTCGTTTTGGTCGATGCGTTCTTTCCCTCCAAAATCGGTAACTTCATTTTTAGAGTCGGAAACATTCAAATTGAAATTATGCCTGAAATCTCCGGAGGTCAGTTTATAGTTAATGGTCGCTTCCCAGCCACGATTCTTCATTTCACCGGCATTTTGTTTAGCCGCAGAACTTCCGAAAACGTTGGAGACTTGAGGAGATAAAAGGATATCCCAGGTCTTTTTATTAAAGTAATCAAACGACACATATAAATTATTATCCAGGAAAGTTGCATCTACTCCAATATTGAAATTCCCTGATTTTTCCCATGTCAGAAGCGGATTTCCATACGTATAACTGGTTCCGGGTACAGGGAGGTTATTGAATGCATACGTATTCGTATTCATTTGGTAAACCGTCTGGTAAGAATAATTGTCTACATTTTGATTACCCAATACGCCATAGGAAGTACGAAGCTTCAAATCGCCTATTTTTTCTTTGTAAAACTCCATGAAGGACTCTTCGGAAAGTCTCCATGCTGCAGAGAATGACGGGAAAAACCCCCATCGTTGGTCTTTGGCAAATTTGGAGGAACCATCATAACGGAAAGAAGCGTCTGCATAATACTTATCCATATAATTATATCCGAAACGCCCGAAGAAAGAAGTAATGCTTGTTTGATCCGTATCTCCGTTGGAGTTCTTATTATCTTTATTCTGTACGGCATTATCCGTTGTCGGAAGGCCGAGATCTTCATCCGTGTATTCCCAGGCGATACGGCTCGCTTTAAAAGTATATGACTCGTTAGACACGCCGAGCAGTCCTGTTACGTTATGAACAGAATTAAATGTCCGGTCGAAATCCAATAAGAATTGAGTACTCAAGGTGTGCTTTTTGCTATTATAATCTTCCGTCAAAGTATTCGGATGTATATAAATGACCGGCGTTTCCAGGTCGGACGACGAATAGAGAGGGACTTTCATATCTCTGCGGTATCGATGGTGTTGAGTTAAGTCCAAACCGACTAAGCCTTTGGCCGTCAACCCTTGCATAATTTTGAAATCAAGATTCATGCTTCCGATGAAATTATCCTCGTCTTTCTTTTCATAACCGCCTTCTTTAAGATAAGCTAATGTGTTATCATCACCAATTACATCATTGATAAGATACTTACCGTCTTTTTCCAATTGATAATAATAATAAGGCGGGATACGGGAAGAGTTGATAAGGACATTTCCGGTACCGCCTGCGACGGTTCGATCGTTTTTACGATTATAAGCCATTAAGGATGTAAGTTTAAACCGTCCATATTCAGTCGTCAAATTGCTACGGAAGTTATAACGTTCCACACCGAAATTGCCGACAAAATTGCTTTCCTGGTTATAATAACCGGCAGAAACCATGTAAGTACTGTTCTCACTTCCTCCGGAAACATTCAGGTTATAGTTCTGTTGAAGTCCTTTTTCCATTACCTTATCCAAGTACCAATATTCTTCACTCCGGTGGTCATATAAATCACGGATCTGTTCAGGCGTGAAAACTGGACTGCTTCCTGTGTTCATATTCGCTTCGTTTCTATACATGGCATTTTGCCATCCTTCAACGGGTTTAAACAAAATATCCGGATCTTCATAACCTGCCATTCCGCTGAATTTTACAACGGGTTTATTCGTTTTAGAACCTTTCTTCGTAGTAATCAAGATAACGCCGTTGGAAGAACGGGAACCGTAAATGGCGGCGCTACCGGCATCTTTTAATACGGATACATTCTCAATATCATTCGGATTCATATTGTTTAGAGTTCCGGTACTCGATATTAATCCGTCAATGACTATCAAAGGATCGTTATTTCCCATTGTACTGATACCACGAATATTAATATTCATACTGTTATCATTCGGGTTCATGCTCCTTTGCTGGATAGTCAAATTGGCGGAAGCGCCTTGTAATGCCTGCATGGAATTAGATACCGGCCGGTTTTCAAAAATTTCGGAGCCGACTTGGTCTACAGACCCCGTAATGCTTTTGCGTTGGCGGGTACCATAACCGATTACTACAACCTCATTCAGTTTCTGGACATCTTCCTTTAATGTAATAGTTAAAGGCTTTTCATCTCTGATAACAACTTCTTCGGGGATATATCCGAGATAATTGATTGTAATGATGCCTCCTTGAGGAACTTCTAAGATGAATTTGCCATCCAAATCCGTAGAAGTCCCGGAGCTGGTTCCTTTAAGTAAGATATTGACGCCGACCATGGATTCTCCGGAAGGATCCAATACCTTACCTGTCACTTTAATCTTTTCTTGATTAGGTTGTGTTTGGGCATTCAGCTCACCTGATGTTAAAAATAAACATAAGGTGAAAAAACAAATAAGCCATTTTTCAACAACCCGCGTTTTTGTTTTGTTTGTTAAATCATTCATAATAAATGTTTTGTGGTGGACATAATAACTCAAAATACGAATCAGACGAGCGTGCATCAAAAGCAAATCCTTCCTGTAAAAATTCAATGCTATGAACGTTTGCATTCACAGTACTGGTTGCGATCATTCATTACTATCATTATTTCAGTTAATAAACAAATGATTTTTGACGCTCCCTCATCTCAATACAGAGAGAAAAATCATGGGGAATTTCTATTTTTCATAATGTGTTAATTTAGGTGAAATTGGTGATTCTGTCATATATTATTTAATAGGTTTATTTTTCCTTCGTTTATTAGCTTAAGTACCAGTTCCCCAAATAAGGTGTTAGTCCAGGCAAACCAAGAACGGGTAAATTTCTTCGGATCATTTTTGTCGAAACTTTCATGCATAAAACCGGTATCCCCATCCGTATCCCTAAGCGTTTTTATGCAATACTTGATTTCCGTATCGTTGTCACTGGTCATTGCTTTCATGATTAAGCTCATGGGCCAAATCATATCGTATCCGACATGAGGCCCACCGATGCCTTCCCCTGCTTTACCTTTAAAGAAATAGGGGTTATCATGGCTCCATACAAAATTCCGGGTATTTTGGTATACCGCATTATTTTTGTCTATGCATCCTAAATAAGGTAACGCCAAAAGACTCGGAACATTTGCGTCATCTATGAATAATCGGTTGCCGAAGCCATCTACTTCATATGCATATATTTTCCCGTAATTTAAATGATTGGTAACCGCATAGCTATTGACAGCAGTTTCCACTTCGTTTGCCAAAGCAATACATTGTGAGGCAAATACATTGTTTTTACGTACTTTGGTTAAAATTTCCGCAATTTGTTTGAGAGATGTGACCGCAAATAAATTGGAGGGAATGAGGAAATTGAATGTAGTTGCATCGTCTGATGGCCTAAAAGAAGAAACAATTAATCCTACAGCCCTGACAGGAGCGCCGTAACCATCGTTACTTAGCGTATCTAATTGCCGCGTTGTTTTTCGTTGGAATTTGTACGGTCCTAAGTCCTCTTTCCGTTGTTGTTCCTTAAAAGTTTTAAGAATTAACTCCATCGCTTTTTCCCATTCGGACGTAAATACCGATATGTCGCCGGATAATTTCCAATAATGATAGGCTAAACGTACGGGATAGCAGAGGGAATCTATTTCCCATTTTCTCTCGTGTAATTCGGGTCGCATATTTGTAAGATCCGACATCCATTCGCCGCCGACAGCTCCGTCATTGAAAGCATTGGCATAAGGATCCAGCAAGATACATTGGGTTTGTCTATTAATAACTCCGGCAATCAGCTGTTGTAACTGTTCATCTTTTTGCATTAAGCTGAGGTAAGGCCAAACTTGCGCCGCAGAATCCCTCAGCCACATGGCATGGATATCACCGGTATATACAAAAGTGTCGGGTCTATTGTCCTGTATTTTGAAATGTACAGTCGTATCTAATGTATTAGGGAAACAATTTTCGAACATCCAAGCTAACTTGGGGTCTTTAATTTGTGCAGTGACCCGAATAATGGTCTCTTCTACTATTTTTGATGTGAAGTTTCTCTTTGATAGTTCAGGGCGTTTTGAAATAAATTGATTTCCCTGGGAAATAATATTTTCTCCTCCGGTAATTATCTCTTTATTCCCTAAAGCCATTGCGGCTAAACCTAAGCCGCCTTTCCTTAAAAAATTTCTTCGTGTTATCATGATCTGTTATTGGTTAACTGATATTAATCGTTTCAAAAGCGAAAATAGTGTGAAAATAGACAGGGGGGTGTACGTTTTTATGACATGCTTTTACGTTTTTATGACATGCTGTCCGTGCTGCAAAAAAAATAATATTTCCATCGAAAAAACTTCTTGTAAAGGGTTTATATTTGTCATTGTTTTTGCATTTATTTACTTTATATCAATAGTAATGAAAAATCAAAGATGTTTTATACGCCTATTTCCAATCAAAAAGATATATATTTTTCAGTTGTTCTTTTTTTTGACATTCTCAGTGGGTGCTTATAATTTACGTCAATTATCGAGTAGGGAGGGCTTGTCGAACAGCGCTATTTTATCGATCTGTCAAGACAGTGAAAGGTTCATGTGGATTGGAACTGCCGACGGGTTGAATGTGTATAACGGAGCAGACATAAATATATTTAAGCCTGATATCAATGCCCCCGGAAGTCTTTCCGGCAATCTGATCGAAGGGGTTTGGGAAGGAGAAGAAGGAATCATATGGATCAATACAAACCATGGGCTCAACCGCTATGATAAAAAAACAAAAGAGATAAAATGTTATAATGAATTTGAAGGAAAATATTATTGGACCAAGACATCAACAAATGAAATTTTCGTGATTCATGAGAATAATACAATTAATTATTATGATAAATATAAAAAACAATTTATACCGATCCATTATCCTGGTATAACTAAAAGCGACATACAACGGATTTTTATAGATAAAAAGAATGTACTATGGATTGTAACAAACAAAGGGGAAATTCATAATGCTCTAATTTCATTTAATTCGGGGCATCCGGTTATTACCGCTTTAAATGACTTTGTCCATCATTGCGGCATCCGTTATGCATTTATAGAGAATAACCGCATTTATTTCATTGACGAGGAGTACTTCCTTTTCGAAATGGAGGCGACTTCCCGGAAGAAAAGCCTGATCTTAAATCTGAAGAAAGAAATAGAGCAACGCGGTATTGTTTCTTCCATTATTAAAGATAACGAAGATTACCTGATTGCTTTCCAAACCAACGGGCTATTGAGGCTTCAGAATACACCTGAAAATATAATAAAATACCAAATAAAGGAGATAGAAATTTATTGTGGTGTCTTCTGCTTATATAAAGATGAGAAACAAGATATCATCTGGATAGGGACAGACGGGCAAGGAGTATATATGCATACACGCAATCTGTTTTCCATCCGGTCAGCCACTTTCGAACATTTACAATTCTCCATACAAAAACCGGTTAGGGCTTTGTTGCTGGATAAAGAAAATAATCTATGGGTCGGTACGAAAGATGATGGAATCTTATTGATAGAGAACTATCATGTAGGCGAAGATATTAATGGCAAAAAGACCAGACATATCACGACTTCAAACAGTAGTCTGACTAATAATTCAATTTACGCCTTCGAAAAAAGCCGGCGGAATATCCTTTGGATCGGAGGAGATGGGCCGGGATTGAATTACTATTCCTATAAAGAAAAAAGGATAAAGGAAGTAACTTCCTATGCGAAAACTCCCATCCTGTTTATTCATGCTATTTGCGAAGTGAGTGATTCCGTCCTTTGGTTGGCCTCTGTCGGAGCAGGGGTATATAAAGTTGTTATTTCCGGTACAAATGACGAACCGGTTATCCAATCGATTAAACGGATTACATTCCAAAAAGGAGAGATGTCTTCTAATTATTTTTTTACAGCTTGTCAGGAGAACGACAGTACGCTTTGGTTTGGTAATCGCGGGTACGGTTTACGAAGGTTGAATCTCAAGGATGAAACTTTCGAACAAATCCTATTCCCGCAAAAAGAGATTCGTACCATTAATGATATACTCAGTATATATAAGGATAGCAAAGGAATTCTTTGGGTGGGGACAAGCTTCGGCATTATTAAATTATTGCATTATAATGCAGCAACTCGTAAGATCTCCTTTGTGAACTACAACGAAATCGAAGGGTTACCCAATAACACGATCCACGGCATTTTAGAAGATGACAGGGGATCTTTATGGGTCAGTACAAACGGAGGAATCGTCCGGTTTGATACAAAAACGGGGAAATTCCATGTATTCAATCAAAAAAGTGGATTGGAAGTATTTGAATTTAGTGATGGAGCCTATCTAAAAGATGAAAATACAAGATCTTTGTTTTTCGGAGGGATTAATGGCTTTGTAACTATCTCACCGGACATCTATGTCAAAAAAGAATTTGTTCCGAAGATTTTTTTCACGGGTTTAAAGATTTATGAGAATGAACATAACCTGAACGATTTTATTCGTCGAAAAGAGAATAGGGAATACCTTCGGCTGACTTATGACCAAAACTTCTTTTCTATTTCCTTTGTGGCATTAGATTATATGAATGGACAGAATTGTAAATATTTTTATAACCTGGAAAACTTTAACTCCAAATGGATTGAAAACGGACATTCCAATGTGGTAAACTTCACCAATATTTCTCCCGGAGAATATATTCTTCATGTCAAATGTGATAATGGGGATTCGGTAACAGATGCCTATTCATTAACCATCGTGATTCTTCCGCCTTGGTATATGACCGTTTGGGCTTATATATGTTATGCATTGTTGTTTCTTATTATGGTATATTATTCGATACAATTAGTTAGAAAAAGATACAGGCGCAAACGGGAATACCTTATCGAGAAGGTGCATCAACAGAAAAAAGAGGAGATTTATGAATCTAAACTTCGTTTCTTTACGAATATTACCCACGAATTTTCCACCCCTTTGACCTTAATTTATGGCCCGTGCGATCGTATTCTTTCGTATGAAAAATCCGACGGTTTCATAAAAAAATATACCGGTATGATCATGAAAAATGCCGAACGCCTTAATTCCCTTATTCAGGAATTGATCGAATTCCGGCGGATTGAAACCGGACATAAATTATGTATCATAGAGCGATTGGATATCACCGAATTATCTACTGAAATTGTAGATTCCTTTGCTGAATCTGCAGAAGCAAAGAATATTCATTATCAGTTTGAAATAGAACCTGAACTTTTTTGGAATTCGGATAAAAATTGTTTCACGAAAATTCTTACGAATTTATTATCGAATGCCTTCAAATATACTCCGGATGGAGGGAAAATTGATTTCTACATTCGAAAAAAGGGAGATTATCTGGAGCTTTCGATCTCCAATACCGGACAAGGAATAAAAGAGGAAGACATTCCTTATGTTTTTGACCGTTACCGGGTATTAGAGAATTTTGAAAAACAGACACAAAGAGGATTTTTTTCAAGAAACGGTCTAGGATTAGCGATTTGTCACAATATGGTCAAATTACTGGATGGTGAGATAACAGTCAGGAGCATTCCTGATGAATTCACAAAATTCCGAGTATCGTTCCCTGCCAAGGAGATAAGCAATAAAGCGACGGAGAAAAAAAAGGAGGAGGATGTTCCAAGCATTATGGAATTGTCTCTGAAAAACCGAATGTTGGATTATAATAAATTGGAACTCTCAAAACTGACCGTTTTTGTAATTGACGATGACCCGGAAATGTGCTGGTTCGTCTCCGAAATTTTAAATGAGCGTTATAATGTCATTTCAATTGAAAATCCATTATCCGTGTTTAATCATTTGGAGGAAATGCAACCTCAATTAATTATTTCGGATATCATGATGCCTGAATTAGATGGAATCTCCTTAATGAAGCAAGTAAAAGCGAACCGGCGGACCTCGCATATCCCTTTTATCTTATTATCCGCGAAAAATACTCCCGAGGAACAAACGGAAGGAATTACAGCGGGAGCGGAGGCATACGTAGTGAAACCTTTTAATGTGGAATACCTTCAATCACTCGTTGAACGATTGCTTCAACGTCAAAACGATTTGAAAGATTATTACCGTTCGGCAATTAGCGCCTATGAGTTTGCGGACGGCAAATTCATTCATAAAGAGAATAAGGATTTTTTTGAAAAGATGGTAATGATAATTGATATGAATCTGACCAATCCGGATTTTTCAACAGATCAATTGGCTAAGGAATTAGGATTTAGTCCGCGGCATTTATATAGAAAACTAAAAGATATTACGAATCAAACTCCTGCGAATTTAATCAAGGAATATCGGCTTTCCGTAGTGGAAAAATTATTGATAACCAGCCAGAACTCTGTAGATGAGATCATGTATAAAGCCGGATTTAATAACCGGGGCAATTTTTATCGACTCTTTTCACAGAAATACGGAATGACACCTAAGAAATACCGGGAAGTGAAAATAGAAGAGGGTTTCAAACAAGAATGAAATCCAATTCCTTGGGAAACGGTCGATTTTTTTTAAGTGCATTTGTTCTGAAAATATAAAAGGAGTATTGCGATTGTGTTAAGTTTTTTCGTACCTTTGCAAGGTTTTTACATATACAGACTTTGAGTAAATTTGATTTATATAATGTCGATTTGAAGAAATTCACTCCCGGTATACATGAAATCGAGTATACGTTGGAGAATAAATTCTTCTTGGATATTGACGGACCTGAAGTACAGAAAGGGAAAGTTAAAGTCTATTGTACGGTAAAAAGTACAAACTCTGTGTTTGATATGAAGTTCCGTATTGAAGGGACTGTCATTGTTCCTTGCGACCGTTGTCTCGATGACATGGATATTCCTGTTCAGACGGAGAACCGGCTGGTCGTTAAGTTTGGGAAAGAATACGCAGAAGAGAGTGATGAAATAGTCATCATTCCGGAGGAGGAAGGGGCGATCAATTTAGCTTGGTTTCTCTATGAGTTTGTAGCATTGGCGATCCCAATGAAACATGTACATCCTCCGGGAAAATGCAACAAGGCAATGTCTTCCAAGTTAAAGAAGCATTCGGCTAAAAGCGCGGATGAGGAAGACGACGGACTGGATGAAGAAGAGACGAATACCGATACGGATATTTCCATTGACGATGGGAGTGACGGCGGAGGTGCGGATCCTCGCTGGGATGCCTTGAAGGACTTGATTTGAAAGATTAATAATTAAAATAGAAAGAAAATGGCACATCCTAAAAGAAGACAAGGACATTCCAGAACAGCCAAGAGAAGAACTCATGACAAGGCTGTAGTTCCAACAATGGCCATCTGCCCTAATTGTGGCGCATGGCATATCTATCACACCGTTTGCGGTGAATGTGGATATTATAGAGGTAAATTGGCGATCGTAAAAGAAGCCGCTGTATAAAAAAATAGTTATAGATTTTTACAAATCAAAGAAAAATAGCCCTGATTATTTAGGGCTTTTTTTTACTTTTGGGGAGTGACAAGATCAGAGATTAAATGATATGAGTAATGTAAACGCGGTTATCACCGGGGTCGGCGGCTATGTCCCCGAAGACGTATTGACGAATGACGATATCTCGAAAATGGTTGATACAACGGAAGAATGGATTTTGACGCGGGTGGGAATCAAGGAACGCAGAATCCTTAAAGGAGAAGGAAAAGGTACTTCCTATATGGGAATCCGAGCCGTCCAGGAATTATTGAAAAAAACGGACGTAGATCCGGAATCCATTGAAATGCTTTTGTGTGCAACGACTACCCCGGACTTCGGCTTTCCGACTACGGCTTCCCTGATAGCTTATCATACCGGTTGCAAAAATGCAATGACGTTTGATTTGCAAGGAGCTTGCAGCGGATTCCTTTACGGGTTGGAAACAGCAGCAAACTATATCCGCTCCGGGCGATACAAAAGGGTAATCGTTGTAGCGGGCGATAAAATGACGTCTATCACCGACTATACCGACCGTACGACTTGTCCGCTTTTCGGCGACGGTTGCGGCGCAGTATTGATAGAGCCGACGGCAGAAAACCTGGGGGTAATCGATACTATCCTGAGAACGGACGGTTCCGGCTGCTCTCATTTGCATATGTACGGGGGCGGTTCCGCCTATCCGTCATCGTATGAAACGATCGATAAGCGGATGCATTACGTTTATCAGGAAGGGAAAGCCGTCTTTAAATGCGCCGTGTCCGACATGGCGGATACGGCGGCAGAGATCGTAGAGCGTAATCATTTGACGCATGACGATATCGACTGGGTCGTCCCTCATCAGGCTAACTTGCGCATCATTGATGCTACAGCCAAGCGTTTGGGGATTGATTATGACAAGGTAATGGTTAATATCCAGAGATATGGAAATACCAGCGCCGGTACGATCCCGCTTTGCTTATGGGAGTGGGAAGATAGGTTGAAAAAAGGGGATAATCTGATCCTGGCTGCCTTTGGCGCGGGATTCACTTGGGGAGCCGTTTATTTGAAATGGGGCTATAATGGGGGAACAGCATAAATCGGGATTTGTCAATATTGTCGGTAATCCGAATGTCGGAAAATCCACATTAATGAACCTGTTGGTGGGCGAGCGCATTTCGATTATTACATCGAAAGCGCAGACCACCCGCCACCGGATCATGGGGATTGTCAATACCGATACGATGCAAATCGTGTATTCCGATACACCCGGAGTCTTGCACCCCAACTATAAACTGCAGGAATCCATGCTCAACTTTTCGGAATCGGCATTGGGCGATGCGGATGTATTGCTTTATGTGACCGACGTGGTTGAGACAATCGATAAAAACCAGGAATTCCTCCACCGGGTACAAACGCTGGAGATTCCCGTATTGCTTTTGATTAATAAGATCGACTTGACCGATCAGGCCGGCTTGGCCGACTTGGCTGGCAAGTGGAAAGAGTTGCTTCCCAAAGCGGAGATCTTACCGATTTCGGCTTTGAATAAGTTTAATGTAGATTACGTGAAAAAACGGGTGGAGACATTAATTCCGGAATCTCCGCCTTACTTTGAGAAAGACGCTTTGACAGACCGGCCCGCCCGCTTTTTTGTAACGGAGATCATTCGGGAGAAGATCTTGTTATATTACCAGAAAGAAATTCCTTATGCGGTGGAAGTCGTCGTCGAAATGTTTAAGGAAACCGAAACCGGCATTCACATCAAATCACTGATTATTGTAGAGAGGGATTCGCAGAAAGGGATTATTATCGGACATCAAGGCCAGGCCTTGAAGAAAGTCGGAACAATGGCCCGGAAAGAGATCGAACGTTTCTTTGATAAGAAAGTATTTCTGGAAATGTTTGTTAAAGTAGAAAAGGACTGGCGTAACCGGGATAAGATTCTGAAGAATTTCGGATACCAGTTAGATTAAAAAAACAATTCAGAAAAAACAATTATGGGAAATGTTGTCGCTATAGTCGGGAGACCGAACGTGGGTAAGTCCACGTTGTTTAATCGTCTGACGCAATCGCGCCAGGCAATCGTTAATGAAGAATCGGGTACGACCCGTGACCGGCAGTATGGTAAAGCCGACTGGGGAGGCGTTGCTTTCTCGGTAGTCGATACCGGAGGTTGGGTGGTAAATTCGGACGATGTCTTCGAAGAAGAAATCAACAAACAAGTTAAGGTTGCGATTGAAGAGGCGGATGTGATCCTCTTCGTGGTCGATATTTTAAATGGTGTCACCGACCTGGATGAGGAAGTGGCTGGAATTCTCCGGCGCAGTAAAAAACCATTGGTGGTCGTGGCAAATAAGGCCGATACTTTTGAGATGTATGCCGATTCGGCTGAATTTTATCGGTTAGGCTTGGGAGATCCGTATTGCATTTCGGCGGTCAATGGTTCCGGTACGGGTGATCTACTTGACAAGATCATCACTCTGTTCCCCGATCACAGCGAAGACGAACCGGAGGAGGAATTTCCTCGTATCGCGATTGTCGGGCGGCCCAATGCCGGCAAATCCTCCTTGGTCAATGCCTTCATCGGAGAAGAGCGCAATATTGTGACGGATATCGCCGGTACGACCCGTGATTCCATATATTCCCAATATAATAAGTTCGGGAAGCATTTCTATCTGGTCGATACGGCTGGCATTCGTAAAAAAGGGAAGGTTAACGAAGATTTGGAATACTATTCCGTGATTCGTTCCATCCGTGCGATCGAAAATTCCGATGTCTGCATCCTGATGATCGATGCGACCCGAGGGGTGGAAAGCCAGGACTTGAACATCTTTTCCATTATACAGAAGAATAAAAAAGGGCTGGTCGTTTGCGTGAATAAATGGGATTTGCTTGAAGATAAGAGCCAACAGGTGATCAACAGCTATACTTCAGCCATTCATGGTCGTTTTGCACCGTTTGTCGATTTTCCAATTTTGTTCATTTCGGCGCAGACCAAACAGCGTATCATGAAGGTGTTGGAGACAGTGGAAGAAGTCTACGCCAACCGGAAGAAACGGATTCCTACCAACAAGTTGAATGAGGTTATGCTTCCTGTGATTGAGAATTATCCGCCGCCGGCCTGGAAAGGAAAATACATTAAAATCAAATATGTCACGCAGATACCGAACGTGAGTATTCCGACTTTCGTCTTTTTCTGTAATCTGCCGCAATGGGTAAAGGATCCCTATAAACGTTTTCTGGAAAATAAGATCCGTGAGAATTGGGATTTCACCGGCACGCCGATTAACATCAATATCCGGGAGAAATAACTCAAGGGACGCATTATATTACGATTAATCAACCTTGACAGTCGGCTTCAAAAAATCATTTTTTCTTATTTTCCTTATATATTGACCCTTGTCGGCATCGTCAATGACGATCGTTACCGAGTCATTCCATTGTTGGAGAGAGGCAAGAGAGGAAATATCACACGAGACGGTGCGGCTGATATTTCCTACTTTCGACCAACCGTCGGGTATGTGTGGATTATAGCAAAGTTGCAACCGCAAAGTATCGGGATCTTGTTTTGCAGCATCGTATACGATATTTACTTCGCCATAGATATTTTCTTCCTTTTCTTTAATTACAGTAGCAAATCTGGCATTTATATCGAAGTAGCCATTAGATGGATAATCCACCGACAAGAATGAAGGAACAAAGCAACTATCCTTATCGGTAATGTGTTTAGCCTCGGCCTCTTTTTGAGTGATGGGATGAATCACGTCATATTCTTGAGAAGCATAGACATGGGCATTGTCGATATATTTTAGACCGTTGGGCGCTGTTGTCCAATCGTTCTCCATATAATTGAAAGAAAAGTAGCCTCTTTCTTTATCCGCGAGTTCCCGGCTATATGAAATGACTAACCCGCCATGATCCAAATAGCAATAGTAGCCATTCTCTGAATCACCGACAATTGTAGCATCACTCATAAAACCTCTGGAGCCATCGTCTTCCATCTCATTACAACCGGTATAGGTGAATATGCAAGCGAATAAAGCGATACATGATATTAATTTCTTCATAACTCTATTACTTTTGATTATATTTATCATATTTATTTTGATTTACAACAAACTATTGATTTGAAAAAAAATAGCAGTTTCTACCTTTCGATAATCCGGTTATAGTGGCAAACGAGCAGATTACTATTGTCATCGTATAAATGCATGCCGTTTCCTTCGCAGTAACGGAACATCTTACAGTCGGCGCATTTTCCCTTACGTGCCCATGCCCGGTTACGATATTTCTCAAAACCATGATTCCAAACATCTATAAAATGGTCCCGGTAGATGTTTCCCTGATGAAAGTTTGCCCGGATACTGGGACAACCGGAGATGGCACCGTCTGCCAGTATGGAGGCGGTGTCAATACCTGCATTGCATTGGAAAAAATGATCGCGGACTTCCATCTCATAACCTCCTAAGAAGCCTTCGCAACCATAGTCTAACCGGATACGTCCTTCGCGGCGAGTGTCACGAATAAAATCGAGTACACGCGTAAATTCTTCGTCATTTAATTGAAATTCGGGATGTTGCGCCGCCCGGCCTACCGGAAAAATGGTAAAGATACGCCATCTTTTGACCCCTGTCTGCAGAAGGAATTCTTTGAACTCCTTCAGTTCATTTATGTTTTTACGATTCACACAAGTGACGACATCCCAGACGATTTCTTTCTCTTCAGCCAGCATGCGGATGGCATGGACTGCATTCTCAAAACTTTTCGGATGTCCCCGCATCCAGTTATGTACTTCTTCGAAGCCGTCCAGGCTAATGGTTGCCGCATGCAAGCCGGACGCCAAAAGGGAATCCAGACGCTTGCGGGTCATATACATGCCATTCGAGACAACTCCCCAGGGAAATCCCCGCTTATATAGTTCCAGGCCGCAGACTTCCAGGTCTTTTCTCGATAATGCTTCGCCACCGGTGAAGACCACCATTACCTTGTTCGGTTCGACATGCGGAGTAATCTCATCTACTACTTTAAGGAAGTCCTCCACCGGCATGTCCGGTTGATTAGCCATGACACGGCAGTCGCTTCCACAGTGTTTGCAGGAGAGGTTACATCGCAAGGTGCATTCCCAGAAGAGCGTATGTAAGTCATGTATCTTCGTCCGGTTCTTCCGAATCCGTCTGAATAGTTCCAGCGCAACCTTTTTTTTGAAGGTCAATGTTTTATTCATCAGTCTTTTTTTCTCCGAGTTTAACAGTCGGAGCTGTTTTTTCTACTTTCCCTCTATACCAACCGTCTCCTCCGGAGAAATCTTTCCCGGTTATATTGAATTTTATGGAGTCGGTAGCATAGGTTGCATCGTTTTTTTCTTCGACGCCATTGGCGATGACGGTCATGTCAAGTTCTGAAGGGAAATCTGTCCGTTGTTGGATATATTCTCCTTGCTGATCGGTATAGACGGTATCGGTATACAGATGATAATTATCTAGGATGACTCCATCTTTTTTTGTGAATTCGGCACGGACAATTACCGGAATGCCGATAAGAGGATTCTCTTTTTCTCCGACAACTTTTCCTTTGATAACATATTCGGCATAGGGAGTGCCGTATTCGTCTGCGCTCGTATTCTTACAATTAGGAAAACCTAATAAGGTAAGTATCCCTAATAGCATCCAATTCATTCCCTTAATAAGCGTTTGGCTAAACTTTTTCATAATTACTGTCTATTTTTATTCATTGATTGTCTTTTTGGATAATCGGATCACGTAATTCTTTTTGACCAGTTCTTCTTGCAATTCTTCGTTAGAGATAATAATTTCTGTCGTATCCGTTTTGAAATCTCCGCCGTTCAATTCCCCGTCCGTATCCTTCGCTATCAATTCAAACGCTACGCCCCCCTGCGTTACGGCCCTATATTTCCGTTTGAATTCCCCTTTTTTATCGTTCCGGAATTCATCGAAGGGCAGAGAACCTGATTGTTGGCTTTTCGCCTCAAATTGCAGGTGGGGGACAGGGGTGCCGTTTTCATCGACCACTCGTCCGCGTAAAATAATATCGGCCTTGAATGTTGTAGGTATGGTTCCGTACATTAACATAAAGCCACTATCGATATAAGCATCCACTTTTAAATCTTCATCTTCGTCGTCATCCGAACAGGCAGAGAAGCCAAGTAAGGAAATGATGCCGGCCAACGCCCAGTTGGTTCCTTTAATGAGTTTTCGATGTATTTTTTTCATAAGAGTAAAATTAGAAATTAATCTTTATAAATAGATGAGAGAAAGACGATAAATGCTGCATCGTTTATTGTGTTTTTATAAGATTTTCACTACTGTCTGATTAAAAGTATAGAATAAAAAAGAAAAAGAAGATTCCTTCAAAAATTCATAGTTATGACTGTGTCCGTTCATAGTTATGACTGTATTCGTTCATAGTTATGACTGCGTTCATTCATAGGTATGAATTTTTAGCGGGTAAGCGATGGCTTTTGAATGTTTTCCGGGCTGCCGGGACTTGCAGAATGTAGGATATTGCGTAACTTGCGGTCCTTTAATAAACATGAATGAAATAATATGAAGGATTTCCTACGGATACTGAGCCGTTTTGTGCCTCCTTATAAGAAAAGCCTGGCCCTGGCGGTGTTGTTTAATATTCTATCCGCGATCTTGAATGTGTTCTCTTTCACTCTGATCATCCCTATCCTGATGATTCTGTTTAATATCAGTGAGGCGGTTTACACCTTTATCCCTTGGGATTCCGGAGAGAGCCTGAAGGATCTGGTCATTAATAATTTCTATTATTATATCTCGGAGATCGTCCGGTATTACGGGCCGAGTACTGCCTTGCTGATTCTGGGACTGTTCTTGGTCGTCATGACTTTTTTGAAGACGGCGACTTATTTCTTTTCTTCGGCGACCATGATTCCGATTCGCACCGGAGTGGTACGCGACTTGCGGGTACAGATATACCATAAGATACTTAGCCTGCCCCTTTCTTTTTTCTCCGAACAACGGAAAGGAGATATTATCGCCCGGATGAGCGGGGATGTGAACGAGGTGGAGAACTCGATCATGAGTTCTCTGGATATGCTGTTTAAGAATCCTATCCTGATCCTGATTTATTTTATAACACTCCTGATGATCAGTTGGGAGTTGACGCTATTCACCATCGTGATTGTGCCCGGAATGGGGTGGTTTATGGGATTTGTAGGGCGTAAACTGAAACGCCGGTCCCTGGAGGCGCAGGAAAAATGGAGCGACTTGATGTCCCAATTGGAAGAGACCTTAGGAGGGCTGCGGGTAATCAAGGCATTTAACGCCCAAAGAGGGATGAGAGAACGCTTCGATCGGAGTGCGAACGATTACCGTACCATTATCGGACGGGTAAATACCCGCCAGCAGATGGCTCATCCGATGAGTGAGTTCCTGGGAACGGCACTTATCGTCATTGTGCTCTGGTTCGGAGGTACGTTGGTCTTGCGACACCAGTCAGGTATCGACGCTCCCACCTTTATTTATTATATCGTCATCCTTTACAGCATTATCAATCCCCTGAAGGAATTTTCCAAAGCGAGTTATAATATTCCGAAGGGACTGGCTTCCATGGAGCGGATCGATCGTATCCTGATGGCGGAGAATAACATGAAGGAGGCGGAACATCCGGTTGAACCGAAAGGTTTGCAGGAGAAGATCGAATACCGGAATGTCTCCTTCCGGTACGAAACGAGGGAAGTCCTGAAAAACGTCAGCCTGGACATTCCCCGGGGGAAAACCATTGCGTTGGTCGGGCAGTCCGGTTCCGGAAAATCTACATTGGTCGACCTCTTGCCCCGATTCTACGATGTCCAGGAAGGAGAAATTCTGATCGATGGGGTCAATGTCAGGGATTTTAGGACAAAAGATCTCCGGAGCATGATCGGATATGTCAACCAGGAAGCCATCCTGTTCAATGACACCTTCTTCAATAATATTGCTTTCGGATCGGAAGGAGCCACCCCGGAGCAAGTGCAGGAGGCGGCGCGTATTGCGAATGCACATGATTTTATCATGGAAACGGAACAAGGATACGATACGATGATCGGCGACCGCGGAGGCAAGCTCTCCGGCGGGCAGCGGCAGCGGATTAGTATTGCCCGCGCCGTTTTGAAGAATCCGGCCATTCTGATACTGGATGAGGCGACTTCGGCGCTGGACACTGAGTCGGAGCATATGGTACAGGATGCCCTCGAAAAGCTGATGAAGAGCCGTACCACAATTGCCATCGCCCATCGCCTGTCCACTATCAAGAATGCGGATGAGATCTGTGTGCTCCACGAAGGTGAAATCGTGGAACGCGGCAGACATGATGAGCTTTATGCTTTGAATGGTTACTATAAACGGCTTTGCGACATGCAGAGTTTTTAAAAAGAGATGATTTATAACTATGTACGAAAAAAGTAAAGTTTATTTAGACGAGTTTGCTAAATATGTTGTCATGCAGCCTTTCCCTTTTGTGGTAGACCTGAAGCATTCCCATGGCATGTGGATTCATACAATCGACGGGGAGGAGTTGTTTGATTGGTGCGGTTATTACGGTTCGAGGCTCATAGGACATAATCATCCGAAAATGTTTGAGTCCGATTATATTGAGAAACTCATTTTTGCCGCCAACAATAAGATGGCTAATCCCGACTTCCTGACTCCGGAATGCGTAGAATATTACCGTAAGATCTATGCGTTGGCGCCTTTATGTATGAAGAATCCGAAGCTGGAGATTTATGCCGTAAATTCGGGAGCGGAAGCCATTGAAAACCTGCTGAAATACTTTATCAATCTGTATGACGCCAGGATGAAAGAGAAAAATAAACCTATTGGCGTGAAACGGATGATCTATTTCGATCAGGCTTTTCACGGACGGACCATTTTCACGCTCAATATAACGAATCTCTCGCATGTACCCATCATCAACCGTAATTTCGAACACATGACGGTCGATAATATCAAGGTGCCCTTCCCCGCGATCGATAATGACAAGACCGAAGCCGAAAACAATCAAGTTGTAAACGACTGTTTGCAGATTCTGCGTAAAGAGATAGAGTCTGCTCCCGATGAGATTGTGGGTATCATTGTGGAGCCGATCCAAGGAGCAGGGGGCCATCGCTCTACTTATCCTTTTTTCTTTCAGGAATTGAGTAAGATTGCCCATGAATTTGAGATTAGCCTGGGCTTTGATGAAGTACAGACAGCAGGGGGCCAGACCGGCTCTTTCTTTGCGGTAGACAGCTATGATTTGCCCTATCCGCCGCAAGCCATTGCGACCGGTAAAAAGTTGGCTAACGGGGTTGTCTATATGCTTTATCCGATGGAAGACAAGGGAATCCTCGATTCAACCTGGGGCGGTAATCTTGCTGATATGGTCCGTTTTTGCCAGGAAATGAAAGTCCTTGAAGAGGGGCATCTTATGGAGCACGTACCACAGAAAACAACGATTCTGCTCGATGGCTTGAATGCGCTTAAAGATAAGCATCCGGATAAAATAAGGAATGTCCGGGGGATGGGCCTTTATCAGGGCTTTTCGTTAGTCAATCCCCAAAATCTGGCAAAACTGGTTGAGTATGCCCAGGATGAAGAAAAGTTGATCTTATTGGAAGCTGGCACCGATAGCATCCGTTTACGCCCGACCATGGATGTCACCGTTGAAGAAATTCGACTGATGCTGGATATTCTGGACCGGTGCCTGGCTGCACTGGATTGAATTTATTAATCGGAGTCAATTGTTTGTAAGTGTTTTACAGAGATATTTAGGTATGGCAAAGTTTAATCTGTATCTTATTATTATCCTTTTATTGACTGGCTGTGAGCTACCTGAAGTCAATAAAGCGAAAACGCTTTCCTATTATTTTGATCACCCGGCGGCTGCATGGGAGGAATCCGTCCCGTTGGGCAATGGGCGTCTGGGAATGATGTCCGACGGAGGAATCCGGAAAGAAAAGATCGTATTAAATGAAATTTCCATGTGGTCGGGGGGGCCGCAAGATGCAGATAATCCCAGCGCCTCCTGGTATCTTCCCCGTATCCGAAGCTTGCTCTTTGAAGGAAAAAACGAAGAGGCGCAGGAACTTATGTACCAAACCTTTGTTTGCAAGGGAGCAGGAAGCGCCCTCGGAAATGCGGCGGACGCCCCTTATGGTTGTTATCAATTGCTTGGAAATCTTCTGATCGATTATCATTATCCCGATGAACGGGCTTCGACCTACGCTTACCGCAGGGATTTGAATCTGCAGGAGGCCCTCTCTTCGGTTACTTTTAGGCGTGGAGCGGTTACCTATCTGCGTGAAGCATTTACTTCTTTTTCCTCGGATTTAGGTGTCGTCTACCTGACGGCGGATTTGGACCGGATGCTGAACTTTTCCGTCGGAATGAACCGTCCGGAGCGGTATGCGGTATCGGTCGAAGGCAAGGATCTGCTGATGCAGGGGCAATTGAATAATGGGGTAGACGGCAATGGCATCCGCTATGGTGCACGCCTCCGCATCTTACTCCCGAAAGGCGGAGAGTTGGTTCCGGGTGATAGCACCCTGACGGTCCGGAATGCTTCCGAGGCGATTCTCCTGGTCAGTATGGGGACCGATTATTTTGGCGGCAGTGTAAATGAAAAGATCGGCGCGCTGTTAATGGCCGCCCAACGGAAAAGCTATTATGTGTTGAAACGTGAACATATTGCCGCCTATCAGAGACTGTTCAACCGGGTCGATGTGGACTTCGGGCAGACTGACCAGGTGGACAGGCCGATCAACGAACGGCTACATGCTATCCGGGAGCACAAGGAAGATCCTGCCCTGATGGCCTTGTATTTCCAGTTCGGCCGTTACCTGCTGATTTCTTCTACCCGCCCGGGCCTGTTGCCTCCCAACCTGCAAGGGTTATGGTGCAATACCGTCCAAACTCCCTGGAACGGCGATTACCATCTGAATATTAATTTGCAAATGAACCTTTGGCCGGCGGAAGTCGGGAACCTCCCGGAGCTGCACCTTCCACTGGTCGAATGGGTGAAAAAACAGGTTCCGAGCGGAGAGCGCACAGCCAAGGCTTTCTATAATGCCCGGGGTTGGGTGACGCATATACTCGGCAATGTCTGGCAGTTTACCGCTCCCGGCGAGCATCCTTCCTGGGGAGCGACAAATACGTCGGCCGCCTGGCTTTGCCAGCATCTGTATACACATTTCCAATACAACCGGGATACAACCTACCTGAAGGAAATTTATCCTGTCCTGAAGGGAGCGGCCCTCTTTTTTACCGACTTGTTGGTGGAGGATCCGCGTAGCCATTATCTGGTGACGGCGCCGACGACCTCTCCCGAGAATGCTTATCTGACCCCTTCTGGAGCGACCGTCAGCGTATGCGCCGGCTCTACGATGGATAACCAGATCGTGCGGGAACTGTTTACGAATACGATGGAAGCGGCCGCCGCCTTGCAGGTGGATTCGGCTTTCGTGCGGGAACTGGCTGCCAAGCGAAGCCGGCTGATGCCCACCACCATCGGTGCGGACGGGCGCATTATGGAGTGGTTGGAGCCTTTTCCGGAAGCCGATCCCAAGCACCGCCATGTCTCCCATCTGTACGGCCTTTACCCTGGCAACGAAATTTCGCCGGAACAAACTCCCGAATTGGTCGCTGCGGCCCGCAAGACGCTGGAGGTACGGGGTGACCAAAGCACTGGCTGGTCAATGGCGTGGAAGGTTAATTTCTGGGCGCGGCTGCATGACGGCGAGCATGCATACAGACTATTGAAAGCCTTATTGCATCCGACCGATGCCGTTAAAATGGATATGGGCAAGGGAGGCGGCACCTATCCGAATCTCTTTTGTGCACATCCTCCCTTTCAGATTGACGGCAATTTCGGAGGATGCGCCGGCATCGCCGAAATGTTGATTCAGAGCCAAAGCGGTTTCGTCGAATACCTTCCGGCGTTACCCGAAGCTTGGAAGACCGGCAGTTTCACCGGCTTGCGGGTCCGGGGAGGAGGAGTCGCTGCTGCAAAATGGCGGGACGGATTGTTGACTTTTGCCGCTCTAAAAGCGGAAACGAATGGGACGTTCCGGATCAAGTTGCCTCCCAATTCCGAGCGCCTGAGCCTGCGGATGAATCAAAAGCCGGTCTCTTTGCCAGTCATCGGGGGAAGCCTATCCGTTTCAATGCATTCCGGGGATGAGATCAGCCTCTTCTTTGAATGATAAAGGCCAATTTTTTCAGGACAGCTTGCCATATAGAAAATACGTTTAATCAACCTCTGAGCTATGCCAACATTGAATTAAGGGATAATATGTCAACCACTCAATTATACTCGATCGGCTCAAAAGTTTTTTTTGAAATAAAGCCCAAGGTGAAATCTTCATTCAAAATGAAGGGGGAATTGTATAATGACGATTCCCCCAATGCCATTATGCAAATAAATGATAATTAATATGTTTACTCTGGACGGATATTTGATTTTAAAGATATTATACTAAATAAGGAAAAGAAAATGAAGATCATTGCAGTCGGAATGAATTATGCCAATCACAATAAAGAGATGCATCATTCGTTAGAATTATCAGAGCCTACCCTTTTTATGAAGGGAGATTCAGCTTTGCTGAAAGACGGAAAGCCGTTTTTTATTCCGGATTTTTCGTCGGACGTACAATACGAAACGGAGATTGTCGTCAGGATCAGCCGGTTGGGGAAAAACATAGCGGAACGGTTTGCCGATCGTTATTATGAGGAGGTGACTGTCGGTATCGACTTTACCGCCCGTGACCTGCAAACCGACTTGAGGAAGAAGGGATTGCCCTGGGAGATCAGTAAGGCTTTCGATTCCTCAGCCGTTGTGGGAGAGTTTGTCCCGTTGGGCAGAGTGGGAAAGATCGCGGAACTTCCTTTCCATCTGGATCTCAACGGCAAGAAGGTACAGGAGGGAAATACGGCTTGGATGCTTTTCCCGGTAGACAGGATTATCGCCTATGCCAGTCGCTTCTTTACCTTGAAGATCGGGGATTTGATTTACACCGGTACGCCGGCGGGAGTCGGTCCCGTTCATATAGACGATCATCTGGAGGGATATATCGGGGAACGTAAGTTGCTTGATTTCTATGTGAGATAAAAAAAAGAATGTATGCGAAGGAAATTATACGGGCTGTTCCTTTTTGCTTTTTGCCTTTTCACCACCGCCTGGGCGGACGGGAGCCAATATGCAAACAAGTCGGTCCTTGCCGAGGGTAAATGGGTAAAGATACGGGTCAGTGAGACGGGTATCTATAAATTGACGGATGCGGAGCTCCGGAAGATGGGCTTTGCCGATCCGTCCAAAGTGTCCGTTCACGGATATGGCGGCGCGCCTCTGTCCGAAGACTTCTCGGCTTCTTATATCGATGACCTGCCGGCGACGGCAATCTGGCGCGGGGAGGGGTACCTCTTGTTTTACGCCCAGGGTGCGACGCAATGGAGCCAGGTCAAATCGGACGGGCAAACGACCTTCGAGCATGTGAATAATCCCTATTCCATCTACGGATACTATTTTCTGACCGATGCGACGGAGACCAAAACAATGGCGGAGGTGCCTTCTTCGACGGAAGGAGCTTCGCTGAAAATAGAAACGTTCGACGATTATTTCCTGCATGAAAAGGAACTTTATTCCGTGGCGCAGTCGGGGCGCCAACTCTTTGGCGAATCCTTTGTGACGAATCTTTCGCAGACTTTTCCTTTCAGTATTCCGGGCATTACGTCGGAAGATGCGCTTGTTTCTTTCCGGTTTATTTCCAAGACCAGTAATTCTACTGCGCGCGTTACGCTGAAGGTCGACGAGGCCTCGCTCACACCTGTCAGCAGTTGGAGTATCCTTCCCTATGTCAATGATGATTTTTCCACATACACGAAAGCAAAAGAAGTACGTGGGAACGGTATATGGAGCGGCGAAAAGAGCCAAACACCCAAAATAAACATCACTTATAGCCAGTATGGCGATGAAAATACGCATCTGGATTATATCCGGCTGCATGTCAAACGAACATTAAAAGCTTATAATGAGCCTTATCTCCTTTTCCGAAGCCTTCGTTCGGTCGATAATATTTCGAGGTTCGTGATTAAGGAGGCGACGTCTTCGATGTTGGTCTTTGATGTAACAGACCGGCTGAACCCCCAAAAGATAGAAACACAATTGAGCGGTACGGAGCTCTCTTTCACCCTGCCCAAGAGCATTGCCTTGCGTGAATTTGCCCTTATCGATCTGTCGAAAACCTTCCCGGCTCCCGAAACAGTCGGCGAGGTGGCGGTGCAGAACCTGCACGGCATGGAGCAAACGGACATGATTATTGTCGCACCTTCCGCTTTTGTCAAGGAGGCGGAGCGCCTGGCCGAAGCGCATCGCGGACAAAACGGATTGACGGTCGGCGTCGTTACGCCCGAGGCGATCTATAATGAGTTTTCGAGCGGTACGCCGGATGCTACCGCCATCCGCCGTTTCATGAAGATGTTTTACGACCGGAGCGCTTCGGAAGCGGATGCTCCCGACTATCTCTTGCTTTTCGGTGACGGAGCTTATGACAACCGCTTTATCTCGTCCGAATGGAACCGGGTAAAGCCGGATAATTATTTGTTGACTTACCAGTCGGAAAACTCGATGAACGTCTATTCTTATGTGACTGATGATTATTACGGAAGGCTCGGGAACGACGAGCGTGTCCGCTTGGGAATCGGGCGTTTTCCCGTCCGGACGGCGACGGAAGCGAAGGCGGCTGTCGATAAGGTTATTACTTATATGGATAACACATCGAAAGGAAGTTGGAAAAACAAAGTTCTTTTTGTAGGGGATGACGGAAGTTCGATAGACAATCCTCCATATTCTACCGTCCATATGATCCAATCTGATACGTTGGCCCAACTGGTCGAATCGAATTATCCGGAGTTCCTGGTAAACAAACAGTTTTTCGATTCATTCGTTAAGAATAACGCGGGAGGGAATTCTACTTATCCGGATGTCAAGTCGAACATCCAAAAGCAATTGAAAGAGGGGCTTATGCTGATTAATTATACCGGGCACGGAAGTGCGGAGGCCTGGAGCGATGAAAAGGTAGTGACTAAAACCGATATCAACCAGTTCACTTATACCAACCTGCCGCTTTGGATTACCGCCTCTTGCGACTTTACTCCTTTCGACCAGATGGCGACTTCGGGAGGAGAGGATGTTTTCCTGAGGCCCAAGAGCGGAGGGATTGCTTTGTTTACGACAACCCGGGTCGCTTTTTCCGTTCCGAATCTTAATATTAACCAAGCGTTCCTGAAAAACCTTTTTCAGAAAAAGGACGGAAAAAGGATGACGCTGGGGGAAGTGGTGAGAAAAACGAAGGAGGATATGTATAATTCTTATCGTTCTTATGCCAACTGCTTTATGCTTGTCGGCGATCCGGCTTTGACGCTGGCTTATCCCGGGCTTGACATGAAGGTGACCGAGGTCAACGGCATCCCCGTTACCGGCAATCCGGTACAATTCAAGGCCTTGGAAAAGATCACGGTCAAAGGCGAGATAATTACTGATGGAGGAGAGAAGGCGACTGATTTCTCCGGCTTACTGTCTGTGACCATTCTGGATAGCCAGATCAAACGGACGACTTTGGACAATAATCATACGGGACGGCCCTATACCTATACCGATTACCCGAATTCGATTTATATAGGGAACGACTCGGTGCGGAGCGGTGAATTCTCCTTTACCTTTATGGTTCCGAAAGATATCTCCTATTCCAACGACTATGGGAAACTGAACCTTTATGCCGCTGATGAGGCGAGCGGAAACGAGGCGCATGGAAGTTTCAAGAACTTCCGGATCGGCGGGACCTCCGAAGAGGTAGAAGAGGATACGGAAGGACCGGAAATCCGCCAGCTCTACCTGAATGATTCTATTTTCGCCGAGGGCGGGAAAGTCAACGAAACGCCTTTCTTCGTCGCCAGGCTATGGGACAAGAGCGGGGTGAATATCAGCGGAGGAAGTATCGGGCACGATATGACATTGATGATCGACGGCAATCCCTACCTGACCTATACGCTGAACTCATATTACCAGACCCTTGTCGGAAGCGACGGGGAGGGATTGGTGAAGTTTTCCATCCCGGCACTGGAGACCGGCATCCATACGGGCGAATTTAAAGTCTGGGATATCCAAAACAATCCGACGACGCAGGTTTTCACCTTCGAGGTCGTGGAAGGATTGAAGCCCTACGTGACGGAGCTTTATGCGGCGCCGGTTCCAGCCCGTGAAGAAGTGACCTTCCATCTTTACCATAACCGGCCGGAATCTTACCTCCGCGTCGGCCTGCAGGTATTCGATATGGCGGGACGTTTGCAATGGAAGCACGAAGAGAGTGGCTCGTCCGATTTGTTCAAGGCATATGAAGTGACCTGGGACCTGACGAACGGGGCGGGCTCCCGCCTCCGGCCGGGCGTTTATTTGTATCGTGCGGCCATTAGTACCGGCACTTCGCAGGAGGCGAGCGAGGCCAAGAAATTAATTATCCTCGGACAATAAAGCCGCCGGGATTGAGTTTATAGATATACAAATTGATTTGTCTTAATGATAGAAAAAATGAGAAAGAGTTTTGCATTGATAGTTTGTCTTCTGGCCGTATCATTAATTTTAAATGCACAGGTAGATGATAATAAAATAGATCAGTTCAGCCCGATAAATACCGCTGTTCCTTCCTTGTCTATTGCGCCGGATGCACGCGGCGGAGGTATGGGGGATAATGGGGCGGCAACGACTCCGGACGTGGCTTCCCAATATTGGAACCCGGCAAAGTATGCCTTCCAGTACAGCAAAGCGGGCGTGTCGCTGGCCTATACTCCCTGGTTGCGTAAGTTGGTCAATGATGTGGCGTTGGCCTATCTGTCGGGTTTTTATAAGATAGGCGACAACGACCTGCAGGCTATCGGCGCTTCCGTCCGTTATTTTTCGTTAGGAAATGTGCCGACGTATGATTACGGGGGAATGCATCAGATGGACTTGAATCCGTATGAATTGGCGGTCGATCTCAGTTACAGCCGGAAATTATCCGAGTCGNAAGGTGACCGAGGTCAACGGCATCCCCGTTACCGGCAATCCGGTACAATTCAAGGCCTTGGAAAAGATCACGGTCAAAGGCGAGATAATTACTGATGGAGGAGAGAAGGCGACTGATTTCTCCGGCTTACTGTCTGTGACCATTCTGGATAGCCAGATCAAACGGACGACTTTGGACAATAATCATACGGGACGGCCCTATACCTATACCGATTACCCGAATTCGATTTATATAGGGAACGACTCGGTGCGGAGCGGTGAATTCTCCTTTACCTTTATGGTTCCGAAAGATATCTCCTATTCCAACGACTATGGGAAACTGAACCTTTATGCCGCTGATGAGGCGAGCGGAAACGAGGCGCATGGAAGTTTCAAGAACTTCCGGATCGGCGGGACCTCCGAAGAGGTAGAAGAGGATACGGAAGGACCGGAAATCCGCCAGCTCTACCTGAATGATTCTATTTTCGCCGAGGGCGGGAAAGTCAACGAAACGCCTTTCTTCGTCGCCAGGCTATGGGACAAGAGCGGGGTGAATATCAGCGGAGGAAGTATCGGGCACGATATGACATTGATGATCGACGGCAATCCCTACCTGACCTATACGCTGAACTCATATTACCAGACCCTTGTCGGAAGCGACGGGGAGGGATTGGTGAAGTTTTCCATCCCGGCACTGGAGACCGGCATCCATACGGGCGAATTTAAAGTCTGGGATATCCAAAACAATCCGACGACGCAGGTTTTCACCTTCGAGGTCGTGGAAGGATTGAAGCCCTACGTGACGGAGCTTTATGCGGCGCCGGTTCCAGCCCGTGAAGAAGTGACCTTCCATCTTTACCATAACCGGCCGGAATCTTACCTCCGCGTCGGCCTGCAGGTATTCGATATGGCGGGACGTTTGCAATGGAAGCACGAAGAGAGTGGCTCGTCCGATTTGTTCAAGGCATATGAAGTGACCTGGGACCTGACGAACGGGGCGGGCTCCCGCCTCCGGCCGGGCGTTTATTTGTATCGTGCGGCCATTAGTACCGGCACTTCGCAGGAGGCGAGCGAGGCCAAGAAATTAATTATCCTCGGACAATAAAGCCGCCGGGATTGAGTTTATAGATATACAAATTGATTTGTCTTAATGATAGAAAAAATGAGAAAGAGTTTTGCATTGATAGTTTGTCTTCTGGCCGTATCATTAATTTTAAATGCACAGGTAGATGATAATAAAATAGATCAGTTCAGCCCGATAAATACCGCTGTTCCTTCCTTGTCTATTGCGCCGGATGCACGCGGCGGAGGTATGGGGGATAATGGGGCGGCAACGACTCCGGACGTGGCTTCCCAATATTGGAACCCGGCAAAGTATGCCTTCCAGTACAGCAAAGCGGGCGTGTCGCTGGCCTATACTCCCTGGTTGCGTAAGTTGGTCAATGATGTGGCGTTGGCCTATCTGTCGGGTTTTTATAAGATAGGCGACAACGACCTGCAGGCTATCGGCGCTTCCGTCCGTTATTTTTCGTTAGGAAATGTGCCGACGTATGATTACGGGGGAATGCATCAGATGGACTTGAATCCGTATGAATTGGCGGTCGATCTCAGTTACAGCCGGAAATTATCCGAGTCGTTTTCAATGGCGGTCGCCTTGCGTTATATCCATGCGGATATGGGAGCGGGAGACCAGGATATGCAGGCGGACGGTGCGGTTGCCGCCGATATCGCCGGTTATATGGAGAAATATGTAGTCTTGGGTAGCAGCGAGTCGCTGTGGAGCTTTGGATTCAATATCTCCAATATCGGAAATAAGATTTCTTATGACGGAGGTACGACCAACCAGTTTATTCCGACGAACCTGAAGATTGGTACGGGTCTGCTTTATCCTTTGGACGATTACAACCGGATCGGGTTCTATCTCGACCTGAATAAATACCTGGTGCCGAGCGAACCGGTACGCGGATCCGACGAAACGGAGGAAACATTTGAGCAACGGGTGAGTGACTATAACTCGCTTTCTCCCATTACCGGTATATTCAAGTCCTTCAACGATGCGCCGGGCGGGTTCAGCGAAGAACTGAAAGAAGTCAACCTCTCGCTGGGAGTGGAATATAGCTATAACGACCAATTTTTTGTCCGCGGAGGTTACTTCCATGAAAACAAACTGAAAGGAAACCGCCAATATGCCTCTCTCGGCGTAGGTTTCCGGATGAATGTCTTCCAATTGGACGCTGCCTACCTGATTAGTACGGCGCAGACGAACCCGTTGGATCAGACGCTTCGTTTTACTCTCTCCTTTGATATGGACGGATTGAAAAACCTATTCTGATCTAGCAATGAAGATTCGCGTAGGTTTTGGTTACGATGTCCATGCTTTTGCTGTAGGCCGGGAACTCTGGCTGGGAGGCATCCGGATCGAACACACCGAAGGCTTGTTGGGGCATAGTGATGCAGATGTATTGATACATGCTGTTTGCGACGCCCTGCTGGGAGCTGCAGACCTGCGGGATATCGGTTTTCATTTTCCCGATACGGATGCCGAATACAAGAACATTGACAGCAAGATCCTGCTTCGGGATACGATGAAACTTATTCGCGAAGCGGGTTACGAACTGGGAAATATCGATGCGACCGTCGCCGCCGAACGTCCGAAGCTCAATCCTCATATCCCGCACATGAAAGATGTGCTGGCGGAAGTGATGGAAGTCGATGCAGGGGATATCTCCATTAAAGCCACGACTTCGGAGAAGCTCGGCTTTGTCGGCCGCCGGGAAGGTATTGCCGCCTATGCTACGGTCTTGATTATGGGGAAATGATAAAAAAAGCCGTACCTTTGCGGCTGCCGTGTGCTTGTATAACCACGTAAAAAACAAGAAAAATGAAAGAAAAAGTATCCGTTCCTTTCCTTCTATTGGCTATTTTATTTAATGTATGCCTGATTGCATCCAATTTGCTGGAGACGAAAGTCGTCCAGATCGGCTTCATTACGGCAACGGCCGGGTTGGTCGTTTTTCCGCTTTCCTATATTATTAATGACTGTATCGTAGAGGTTTGGGGTTATAAGAAGGCGCGGCTGGTTATCTGGAGCGGTTTTGCGATGAATTTCCTGGTGGTCGGCTTTGCGCAGCTTGCGGTCCTTCTGCCGGCCGCTCCTTTCTGGAAAGGGGAAGAGGGCTTTAATTTCGTGTTCGGAATGGCTCCGCGTATTGTATTGGCCAGCTTTATTGCTTTCCTGACAGGTTCCTTTCTGAATGCTTATATTATGAGTAAGATGAAAGTGGCTTCAAAAGGGAAGCATTTTTCACTTCGTGCGATTGTGTCGACATTGGTTGGCGAGAGTGCCGATTCTTTGATCTTCTTTCCGATTGCATTTGGCGGGTTGATTCCATTGGAAGCCTTGGGATGGATGATTCTGACACAAGCTTTATTGAAGTCCGCCTACGAAGTGGTGATCCTGCCGATTACCATCCGGGTAGTCAAGTATATAAAGAAGAAGGAGGGGAGTGACGTTTATGATGGCGATATCTCCTTTAATCCGTTAAAAATAAAAGATATTTGAGAGATGACAGAAGAAAAAGGAAAGCAGAGATTGATGGCATGGGTGGAGGCCGCCCGTCCGAAGACGTTACCGGCTTCCATCAGCCCGGTTTTAATCGGTTGTGCGTTGGCTTACCGGGAAGGAGTTTTTCAGTGGATACCGGCTGTCTTATGCCTGCTGGTGGCTTTGCTGGCGCAGATTGCAAGCAATTTTGCCAATGACTATTTCGATTATAAAAAAGGAGCGGATCGTGCCGATCGGTTAGGCCCCGAACGGGCAGTTGCTTCCGGTTGGATTTCTCCCCGGGCGATGTGGAAGGGGACGTTAATTACTTTGGGAATCGCCTGCCTGTGTGGTTTGGGCCTTTTGTTTTATGGCGGATGGGAACTGATCTTTGTGGGGATTGGAATTGCCTTTTGCGTGTTGGCCTATTCCGCCGGACCTTATCCGCTGGCTTATCATGGCTGGGGGGATTTCTGCGTCTTGTTGTTTTACGGCGTTATTCCGGTCTGCTTTACTTACTATGTGCAGGCGCTCTCTTTCTCCTGGTTGTCGCTCTGGCTCTCCCTCTCCATCGGCTTTTTGTCTATCAATATACTGGTGGTCAATAATTACCGGGATTATGAACAGGACATGTTATCCGGCAAACGGACGACAATCGTGCTTTTCGGCCGCAGGTTCGGGCAGGTGTTCTATCTGCTGAACGGCGTCTTGGCGATCCTTTTCGCGCTGCCGGTCTTGCTTTATAAAGGCTGGAACTTCTGGTTCCTGTACGCTTTCTTTTTTGTCCTTTTTGTCTTTACCTGGCAGGATCTCTGGCGGGTACAGGGAAAAGAATTGAACCGGACGCTCGGACAGACAGCGCGGAACGTCTTCCTTTTCGCTCTTTTGCTTAGCATCACTTTATTGCGATAATTAGCGCTTATTTAATTTTGCCCGGAAAAAGAGAAAAAGAGGAAATGAATTTCCTTTTTTCAAGGGATTCTCTTTATTTTTGCAAAATAGGCAAATGGCAAAAACGGAATAAAATGAAAAAGATAATAGGATTTTTCTGTTGTTTATTACTGCTCGGCGCTTGCCAGCAGCAGAAAGGATACGTCATCAACGGGACGGCAAAGAATGTAAAAGAAGGGAAGATTTATTTGCAGGTCTTCCGCAACAAGATGTATTTTGACGTGGATACAGCCGATATCGTCAACGGAAAATTTACATTCAAGGGGAAGGTGGAACAACCGGTGCTATACGGTTTGATCGCCGGCGAAATGAAATATCCGGTTCCTTTCTTTCTGGAAAACAAGAAGATCGATCTGACGTTGGAAGAAGACGGGAAGACGGTGACGATACCGGACTCACCGCTAAACGATTTGTTTTTCCTGAACGCACAGGAAGTGTTCCTGCCTGAATTCAGCATCGACCAGCTGGTTACGGAGCATCCCGAATCACCGGCCTCTGCTTACTACCTTTATCGTTACTTTACCTATCAGCTTCCGCTTGACAGCCTTAAAATCGTTCGCGACAAGCTGGCCCCATCGCTGGCGACCTACCCGTATGTGATGGAATTGGATTCGATCATTGCCCGGCTGGAAAAGGTGGAAATAGGGCAGACGGCTCCCGACTTCAGCTTGCCGGACGCTTCAGGTACGGAGGTATCGCTCGACAGTTTCCGGGGGAAATACGTGCTGCTCGACTTTTGGGCTTCCTGGTGCCCTCCGTGCCGCCGTGAGAATCCGAATATTGTCAAAGCTTTCCAAACTTACAAGAACAAAAACTTTACGATTATCGGCATTTCCTTGGACAAAGAAAAAGGCAGTTGGTTAAAAGCCATTGCCGACGATCAATTGGCGTGGACGCATGTTTCCGACCTGAAGTTCTGGGACTCGGAAGTTCCTGCCCTCTATGGCGTACGCGGTATTCCCGCCAATATCCTTTTGGATCCGGACGGCGTTATCCTCGCCAAAAATCTTTACGGAGAAGACTTGCAGAAGAAGTTAGCCGAACTTCTTCACTGAAAATAATTTGACCGGATGAGCGGTCAATAGGAGGAGAGCAACAGTCCTTCGGCCACTTCCCTGGCAACGGCCTCGCCTTGCAGGGCGCTCACGATAGCCAAACTGAAGTTGAAAACCAACCCCGGCCCTCTGCCTGTGATTACATTACCATCGATTTCTACCGGATTTTTGGTCACAGTCGCCTCAATAAGCGTGGATTCAAAGCCGGGATAACAGGTGGCTATCCGGCCCTTCAGGAAACCAAGTCCTCCCAGTACAAGAGGAGCGGCGCAAATGGCGGCGACTAATTTTCCCTGTCCGTAATGGGATATCAGGGCTTTCTTTAGCGGTTCGCTGGCTTTCAGGTTGCTTGCTCCCGGCATGCCGCCCGGCAGAACCAAGGCGTCTGCTGTGGAAAGATCGGCATCAGCTAAGAGTAAATCCGCTGTTACAATGATATTATGCGCTCCTTTTACTTCCTTTTTGTCCGTGACGGATACGATGGCCGCTTCCACGCCTCCCCGACGGAGGATGTCTGCCGTACCGATGGCTTCTGTTTCTTCGAAGCCAGTTGCTAAGAATACAAATGCCTTTTTCATGATCTGAACTTTTTTAGGTTATTTTAATGTGTAACGATAGGTTATCGTTCCACTTTGGTTATTTACACTGTTGATGTTGTTGAATTTAGCCTTCCGTGCCGCCTCCAGGGCGCTTTTGCGCATGGAGTCGTTGGCTATGTTGGTCCCTTTTCCGATCGTGGCGGATATGACGTCGCCGTCGGGATTAACCAGAATGTCTATTACAATCCGTCCTTCTTCCTGGATCGTGTAGGCAGGACGTGGAAGGGAACCTCCCCTTACGACACGCCCGTCCAGCTTCAATTGGGTGCCACCGAAACCGCCGACTCCTTCATATGGGCCCGTGTCCGAATTGCCGAAGGGGCTTCCCTGGTTGCCGATGCCGCTGGAAGCTGTGCCTTCGCTGTTGCTGGCCGTGTTTCCCATTCCGCCGAAAGCGCCGGCTACCTTGTCACTAATAGCCTGTCCTTTCCGTTTTTGTTCGTCGGCTTTGCGTTGCTCTTCCGCTTGTTGCTGGCGGATTCGCGCTTCTTCCCTGGCTTTGGAGTTGTCCACCTTCTTCTCCGGGATGGCTACGCTCTCTTCCATATCCTGGGTTACCACCTCTTTCTCCGATGATTTGGCAGGCGATTCGGGTGCCAGGTCGGGTGGGGCCGTCGGTTCGGAAGAAAGATTTCCGGTATACAGGGGTTCAAATTCACCGGATGCAGCATCCACAGTCCCGAAATTTACAAGGATCCCTCCGTCAAGGACTTCGGGCAGGTTGGTTTTCAAGAGCGAGGCCGTGAGAAACAGAATGATGGCTATGTGGATGAGCACGGAGCTGGTCAAGGCAATTACATTATCTTTCTTTTCGTTCATTTTCTTTTTTTGTTTAAGCGTGCGCCGGTTCATTTATGATGTCGAGAAATGTTGCAATGCAACTGTTTATACTGTTCCGAATCCGGTTCACTTTGATCACAAGATAAAAATAGGTAATTAATGCGAAAATACCAATGGATAGCCCGCTGATTAGCGGAAAAAGTGTTTCGCCCGGGAAAACCCTATTTCCGGAGGATTCCACCCAAAGGCAACTTGTCCCCAATAATCCGAACAGAGGCATGCCGATCATCAGAGCGGCCAACAGCGGGATTCCTTTCTTTAATTGGTTAAAAGCCTGCTCTTTCCGAATCTGAAGCATAAATACGATTTCGGTTACCGGCCTCCCCAGGTAGGAAATCCCCTTTTGGATAATTTCTGCGGCAGGGGTTTTCTGGCTCCGGCAGAGTTTGACGGCCGATTCGGTCTTACCTTCCGTCAGATAGTCCCTGATACGGTTCATGAATGTCTCTTCTTCCTGAATGCCCGAGGAAAGGCTTACCACCTTTTGAATTACATAATAAAGTGTAAAAAGAGCCAGCAGAACAAGGGCCGACAGGAAGAACCAACCCGTCGGTGTGAAGAGGGCGGACCAGTCGTCACCTATCGGAATCATTCCGTAAGGACTCGACAGGTCGGGCATCGATTCAGCCGCTTGTATTTTAATGTTTCCTAATATGAATAACATTTTTCTCTCTCTTTTGTCATGCGAAATCGTATGTATTCTCTCTTTTACGATTAAAATAGTTTCCGCAAAGCGTTATAATTGTTCCTCTTTCACTACATTTGCATTGAAAGTAGAGGCAAATTTAGTAGGATTTAGGGAATTAACGGAATATGTTGATAAAAGATTTTATAACAAAGGACTTTCCTGTGTTAAAAAGTTCGGACACCGGAGCGTATGCCATAACATTAATGGAAGATTTGAAAGCAAAGCATCTTCCCTTGTTATCGGAGGAAGGCGATTATCAGTCGTTGGTTTCGGAGAAGGAAGTCATGGGTATGCCGGATTTGGAGCATGCCTTGTCGACATTAGCTGTTTTTGCTCCCAGCGTACGAGTGGACGGGCATTGGCACGAGGTGCTGGGAAAGATGTCCCGTTATCATCTGACCGTCTTGCCGGTCGTATCGGAACGGGGCCGTTATCTTGGTGTCTTGACCGGTGAAACGGTATTAGATATATTTTCCCAGCTCTGCCATGCGGAAGAAAGCGGCAGTATCATTGTGCTGGAGATACTTCCGCAGGATTATGTCGTATCGGATATCGCCCGCATTGTGGAATCAAACAATGCCCATTTATTGAGCCTGCTTTCCCATCGGGATCCGGTAACGGGCCGGCTGATCGTCACGATCAAAGTCGACCTGGAGGATGCGTCTCCTCTCGTGCGTAGTTTTGAACGTTTCAACTACGAAATTCGTTATTATTATATGGAGCAGGGGATGGTGGACGATTTATTGCAACAGCGGATGGAAGAGTTAATGCGTTATATGAATATATAAATCAATGAAAGTAGGCGTATTTGGTAGTGAGTATCAGACGGACAAACAACAGGTCATCAAGAACGTGTTTGACAAGTTGGATACTCTGAAAATGGAAATCTATATCGAAAGCGGTTTCTATTCTTTCCTGACGGATATCTTGGGGTACGATCCCCCGGTCAATGGTTTGTTACTTGACGAAACTTATCAGCTGGATATCGCTTTAAGCATTGGAGGCGACGGAACCTTGTTGCATACGGCTGCTAAGATCGGGAAGCAGAATATTCCTATCCTGGGCATCAATACCGGAAGGTTGGGTTTCCTCGCCGATGTCGGGGGAAATGAAATTAATGAGACGCTGGACGAGATTTCCCATGGGCATTACAAGGTAGAGGAACGTACCCTGCTTCGTCTGGTGACGGAAGACCGGGTGTATCCCGGGCATAATTATGCCTTGAACGAAATAGCTATTTTGAAGCGGGATACCTCATCGATGATTACAATTCATACGTTTTTGAACCACGAATACTTGACTTCCTACCAGGCTGACGGTTTGGTGATTGCCACTCCGACCGGCTCAACAGCCTATTCGATGAGTGTGAACGGCCCGATCCTGCTTCCTTCCTGCAATAATTTTGTGCTTAGCCCGGTTGCACCCCATAGTTTGAATGTGCGTCCGTTGGTCATTCCGGATTCCTATACGATTACATTAAGCGTGGAGAGCCGTACCAAATCTTTTCTGATCGCTTTGGACGGCGGTTCGGAAGTTTTCCCTGCCGGAATCCAGTTATCGGTTCGGAAGGCAAGTTATACAACGAAGATAATCAAGCGTTACAACCATACTTTTTACCAGACTTTGAGGGATAAATTGATGTGGGGAGCGGATGCAAGAATGAAATAATGTTAAAAATGAAAATTTTCTTTCTAAAAACTATGTTGAATAACATAAAATGCTTTATATTTGCAATGTGTTTTTCATGGTATTAGATTTAAGGTTAACAATGAAGATTGGTTGTCGTGATGACAACCTTTCCTTTTTTATATACATTAGAAATCCCTACACTCTATTTATTTTCATTTAATTACAAGAGAGATCGTAAAGCAAAAAACTACTGAATAACACAAAATAACCTATATTTTTAATGATATGTAGTCTTGTATTGTAGTCCGGTTCGCCATATAATTCAATATTATATAGGCAATGATCTTATTTTTATGTTTTGTATGTAACATATAGTTATTGGCACTCTAATGAAGTCTTCCGGCAAATTCTGGAAAGAAGTGGGGTATGTTTTGAAATTTGAAGTAAATTTAAATGCCGTTGGTAGAAACCGTGGAATATATGCTACTTACTTCACCGTTTACAATCTCACCAATCAAACCAAGTATGTGCAGAGCAGCAATCAAATGACTATTCCATTGTCAAACTTAAACTTACGTCAATTACCATGATTATAGTAATAGACTTTGATAGCACCTGTGTGACCCATGACTTTCCCAGAATTGGAAAAAGATATTGGTGTTGTACCGATACTGAAGGGATTAGTGGCTGCTGGCCATCAGCTTATTCTTTTTACAATGAGAAGTAATATTTTCAAATTATAATAAAAGTGAACTCAGGTCGTTTTTTACATAAAATTGAAATTATGTATAAAACACCTAGATTTATATTAAATGTCCTTGTCTTATTATATGTATCGACTATTGTTTATTCTCAAAATCAATATACTAACCAATCAGTACTTAGCGAAGGGAAATGGGTTAAATTCAAAATAGAAGAAACCGGTATTTACAAAATTACTTATGCCGAGCTTAAAAAGATGGGTTTCTCAGATCCATCTAAAGTAGCTGTATTTGGTTATGGGGGGAATATTTTAAACGAAAGTTTAAATGCAACATTTTATAATGATTTGCCAAATGTATCAATATATCAAGGTCCTGATTATATACTGTTTTATGGATTAGGTGTCATCAGATGGTATTATTCCAATTTTGTTTTTCAACACGAAAATAATCCGTATTCTACTTATGGTTGTTATTTCCTGACTGATAGCCAAACTCCCAACATCATTCAACTTTCTGATGAGTATAAGTATGATGCGGCTACTAGAGTAACGACATTTGATGATTATCTATTACATGAAAAAGAATTGGTGTCTGTTAATAATTCAGGTCGAGAATTATATGGAGAATCATTTGTTAATTCTAAACAGAGTTTTCCCTTTGGTAAAGTAGATGGTTTAATTGAAGGTACTGGATATCTTGATTATTGTTTTATTGCAAATCCGAACTATGGGACAAAACAACTATACATTGCTTATAATGGCAATCAAATTATGAATAAGTTATTGCCAAACTATAATGGATCTGCAAGTTTAAAAACCTATTGTAAGGGTACAGAGATTAAAGGTACGGTTTCATTCCCAATTACACAAAAATCAGATTTAACTTTCGATTTAACCTATTCTAGTTCCGGTGACAGAACTGCATTCCTAAACTTTTTACGTATTAACTTCCAGCGACAACTAAAAAACTATGGAGAACCATATATGTTTTTTAGAAACACACAATATTGGACAAGTATAGCAAAATATATTATTGAAAATGCAAACTCAAATACAATGATATGGAGGGTTTCAAATCCAATATCTCCTATTCAAATGACGGGAGAACTATTAGAAAATTCCTATTCCTTTATTAATACTTCTATCCAAAAAGATGAATTTGTTTTAATCCAGACAGAACAAACTTTCCCATCAATAACAGCTAAAGATGTCTCTTTAGTTCCTAATCAAAACTTACATGCTATAACTAATATTGATTACGTAATCTTGGCTCCTCCAGCTTTCAAATCAGAAGCACTAAGGCTAGCTAAAGCCCATGAAGCATATGATACTTTAAAAACTTTAGTTGTTTCCCCTGAAGAAATATATAATGAGTTCTCTAGCGGAACACCAGATGCTACAGCTATTCGCAACTTCATGAAAATGTTATATGACCAAGATAATTCACGTAAATATCTATTACTATTTGGTGATGGTACATATGATAACAGGTTTTTATCTTCAGCTTGGAAAAATATATCACAAAAATTAAAGGATAATTTCATTCTAACGTATCAAACAAAAAACTCTTTAGATGATGCATCTGAAGTCTATGAAGATTATTTTGGACAAGTAGGATATCAACCAGAACCAGAAGTTGGAGTAGGGCGTTTTCCTGTACAAACAATTACTGATGCTAAAAATGTAGTTGACAAAACTATTACGTATATCCAACCATCCAATATTGGAAAATGGAAAAACGAAGTTTTAATATTAGGAGATGATGGTGGAGGTGTAGATAGTTATGATAATATATTTACATATGAGTCTATAAGTTTAAGTAAATTGGTTCTTAATAATATGCCTCAATTAATTGTTAATCAAGGTATGTTTGATAAATATAAAAAGAATAATGCGGGACAAAGCACATATCCTGATGTTATTAAACTTATTAAAGACAAGCTGCAAAGTGGTATTTTATATATGCATTATATTGGGCATGGAAACGAAAGATCCTTAAGTGACGAAAATGTATATACTCAATACATGGCTAACAACTTGACTTATCCACATCCACCAATCTTTATTACTGCATCTTGTGATTTTTGTCCATTTGATGGAAGCACTACAACTGCTGGAGAGGATGTATTTTTAAAGAAAGGTGGAGGTGGAATTGCTCTATTTACTACGACAAGAGTAGCAATAAATAATGATAATGCATTTTTTAACACTAATATTATTAATAATATCGTCAGTGGTAATAGATATAGATTAGGTGATTTGATTGTAAAATCAAAAGGAAGTATGAATGACGTTCGAAAAATGGGTATATGTTTAATTGGAGATCCAGCCATAAAATTACCCTCATCAGATTATAATGTACAACTTACCCATATTAATAATGAGGTAATAACTGATAAAACCATTTACTTAAAGTCTCAGCAAAAAGTATCCTTAAAAGGAAGTGTTAATATCAACAGTACCTTATCATCAAATTTTAATGGATTGGTTTATATTTCCATATTTGATAATTTAACTAATTTAAAAACATATGGAAATTTTCATGATCCAATCCCCTATCAGGATTACCCCAACCTTATTTATTCGGGCAGTGCAGAAGTGAAGAATGGCGAGTTTACGGTTTCTTTCATAGTTCCAAAGGATATACAGTATTCTTCCGGAACTTCTGCTAAAATGAGTTTTTATGCTGTAGATGAAACGAACTATAAAGAAGCCAGCGGATACTTCACAAATTATATAGTTAATGGTACAGATACATCTCAAATTAAAGACACAACCCCTCCAGAGATACGTTTGGCATGTCTAAATGATACAACCTTTAGAGACGGTGGAAAAGTGAATGCCACACCCTATTTTATGGCAAAAGTCTGGGATGAGAGCGGCATCAACATTACAGGAAGCAGTATCGGACATGATATTACGCTGACTATAGACGGCTCTCCATACAAAACATACAACCTAAACGCTTATTATTCGTCATCTTTTAAGGTAGATGGAGAAGGTGAAATAGGTTTTAGCATTGCAAAACTAGATACGGGTATGCATACTGCACAATTTAAAGTATGGGATGTAATGAATAACCCAGCTGCATATAATTTTTCTTTTGAAGTGGTGGATGGGTTACGTCCTAAAATTGCAGAACTAATTGCCTTCCCATCTCCGACAAAAGAAAGTGCCACTTTTCAGTTGATTCATAATCGTATAGGTTCTAATTTAAATGTAAAATTTGAAGTGTTCGATATAACTGGTCGTTTGCAATGGAATTCGAAAGAAATAACCACTTCAGCTTCTACTGATATTTATTCTATCAAGTGGGATTTATATAATTCTGCTGGTGGAAGATTACGCCCCGGAGTATACCTATATCGGGCAATCATTTCTTCAGCTAATTCAAAAGAGGCAACAGAAACCAAGAAAATGATTATTTTAGGACATTAAAAAATCCACCAATCTTTTTAGAGCACTCGATTTTGTTCACTCTAAATTTCCATTGACCTTTGAATATTTACCCACCGATTTTTAGGATTAATCCCATATGACAAACCAGTAATTAAACCGGCAATCATTTGGTTTTCAGCATTAAGAGATAACAGGCGTAATGCGTTAATTACCTTAGGCCGTTAAATAATTAACCCGACCTCAAATGGGATCGCTTAATTATTAAAGAAAGCCTTTATCGGAGATCAATACTTTATATTATTGATTCAGAGAATTTCCCTATTTTCAAATACGTATTATATAAGTTGGAATAATAGATATGCCTGTTTGGATCAGGATTGTATATTTTTGTGAATCCTTGCTCAATGTGTTTTTGTGCCTCTTCTATATCCGGATATATTCCCGCTGCTACAGCAGCAAACATGCAAGCTCCTAACGCACACGCTTGTTCCGATTTAGCTACCTTAATCGGCATATTGAGTACATCAGATAGCGTTTGCATCACAAATGGGGATTTCAGAGAGATGCCGCCTATGGCTATTACTTCTTTTATATCTATATCGTTTTTTATAAAATGCTCGACAATGCTCCTGGAACCGAAAGCCGTCGCTTCAACCAACGCCCTGAAAACCAGAGGTGCAGTGCTGCCCAATGTCAACCCGGTAATTGTTCCTTTAAGCAACTGATTTGCGTCAGGTGTGCGACGTCCGTTAAACCAGTCGGTAGCTAAAATCATACTGTCCTCTATGTTTACTTTGGCAGCCTGCTCTGATAAAACGGGAATGATCTTATCCAAAGTTTCCGCTATCAGCTTTTCTTTTGTATCCTCATTTATAATGGAAGATTGGGATAATATATTAGTCAGAGGCCATGCCACAACTTCTTTAAACCAAGCATATAGATCGCCGAAAGCAGCTTGACCTGCTTCCAAGCCTATCATACCTGGTACCACTGACCCGTCAACCTGTCCACATATTCCTAAAATAAGCTTGTCACCTATGTCCTTATAGGGAATGACCATCACATCACACGTAGAAGTACCCATAACCCGCACAAAGGTACCCGGCTTTATGCCGGCTCCAACGGCACCCATATGACAATCTATCGCTCCGACACCGACAACCGTATTTTCCGGCAGACCAAGTCGTTCAGCCCATTCAGCAGTCAATGTGCCCACTTTTTTGTCGGATGGGAAAGTTTCTGTAAATAGATGTGATCTGAAACCGGCTAAAAGGGGAGACAAGGTCGTGAGAAATTCTTCCGAAGGAAGTCCGTCCCATAATGCGTTCCACATAGCCTTATGTCCCGCAGCACAGCGGCTTCGTATCATTTCTTCAGGTTTTGTCTTTCCTGTTAGCAAAGCGGGCATCCAGTCGCAATGTTCCGTCCAGCTATAGGCTGCTTTCCGGATAGATTCATCTTCACGTAATACATGTAGCATTTTTGACCAAACCCATTCGGAGGAATAGATTCCTCCTGAATAAGAAGTATAATCGATTTCCCATTCTTTGCACAATCTGTTTATTTCCTCGGCTTCTTTGATAGCTGTATGATCCTTCCAAAGTACAAACATAGCATTCGGGTTATCCTTAAACTCATCCAGCAAGGCTAATGGCGTGCCTTCAGTATCAGTCAACACAGGAGTAGATCCGGTCGTATCGAATGCCATGCCTACAATCTTCTCCGCCGTTCCTTCCGGTACTTTAGATAAAGCCTCTTTTACTGCTTGCTCAAAGCTCTCAATGTAGTCGAGTGGATGCTGGCGATATTGATTTTTTTGCTGATCACAATATAAACCCTGTTTCCAGCGAGGGTAATACTTAACTGAAGAAGCTATCTCTTCTCCCGATAAATTAACGATCAATGCGCGGCAACTGTCGGTGCCGTAATCGATGCCGATGATGTAGTTTGATTGCATAACTTGATATTAACGGATTATGTATAGAAACAGGCCGTAGAGGCTATGACTACGCCCTGTTTCTTTGTAAAGTTTATTTAATCACAATAGTTTGTCCTAAAGAATAAATCAAAGTAGATTCTCCATACACGGCTTCTTTCACATTGCCAACTAATTTCACTATTACATGATATTCATTTTCATCTGTAGTAGATACAGTAAAAGTAGCGGTTGTCGGTTCATTTTCCAAAGTTACAGTATAAACCCGAATCGGACTTAATATTCCCGGTTTGTATTGAAGTACCTGGATATTCACACTTAAAGGCTTGCTTATTTCGCTGGAAATATCACCCGGTATACCCCAGGTAAGAGAGGCTGTTTGTCCGGAAAGCGAGTAAGTCAAGTTAGTGACAGGAGGTAAAGAAACGCCTTCTTTAAGATCTAAAATATCCCTGTCATAACAACTGGTATACATCAGTACCATTGTCAATATCGTCAACAAATAGACTATTCTTTTCATACGATTCATATATTTTAATTAATATCCGGGATTTTGTATATAATTGCCATGAGACCAATTTATTTGAGCTTGAGGAATAGGTTTATATTCATCTCTGCCGGCAATGAAAAGGCCTTTTTCCATCCAATCTAAACGCGTCTTTTCTTTTGCAAAATAGGCGTTCATTGTTGGTTCCAGGATTCCCCACCGTAGCAAATCAAAGAATCTTCTGCCTTCGCACGCCATTTCCAGCCTGTTTTCCCATTGTAATGCTTTCATTGCAAATTCTTTCGTCCAGTTACAGTTTACGCCATCCTGATATAAACTGATTTTGTAATTTAACAAAGGAGTTCCATCCGAGAATATCAAGCGTCCGGTACTATTAGCAGCCCGTTGCCTTATCCGGTTGATTAAAGGCAATGCTTCTGTGTATCGGTCTAATTGGATCAAGCATTCTGCTTTCCATAATAAAACTTCCGCATACCGAATATTTCGCTTGTTCATTGAATTTTGAACATAGAATGGCTTACGTACGCAATCACAGTTTGGATCTACCTGTTCTTTCATAGAATTCAGATAACCGTACTGGAAAGGTGCACGGGAAGCAGTACTGTCAAAAAGTAATTGCATGTTATATTTCCATGGATGTCCCGGTACTGCTGCCGTGTGGCTGAACCGAGGATCAAACGTATTGTTATGGAAATAGTTGTTGTAATTTCCTTTAAGCTCTTCATTATTAAATGTATCAAACATCGGCAACCCATTCGGATCGGTTTTAAATGCATTCGCCAAATTATAACTTACTTTATGGAAATCGCAGCAATTAAAATGGGGAGGCCACCAGGGTGCATTTAATTCATCTCCCCAATCCACTTTCCCACTGGTGGAGCCGTCATTGATAGAGTACTGCACTTCCCAGATAGACTCCAAGGTCTGATTATCATATTCCGGAAGAAAATTTTCCGCAAAATCAGGGCATAAAGCCACCCTTTGACCTTCTTTATCGGTAATCTCGTTCAAATATGTCAGAGCCTTTTGCAATCTGTCTTTATTGATATTCACTACCTGATGCCTGTCATTCTGTTCATAAGCCATAAACAATAAGGTTTTTGCAGCCATTGCTTTTGCTGCGATTTGATTGACCCGACCTTTATCCGGCTGTTCTTCAGGTAATTTTTCTATGGCAACCTCAAAGTCTTCCAGTATTCGCTCCCAGATTTCCATATCACTGGTCATTTCGGCAGGATGATTGGAGACTCCTTCATAAACTTCGGCGGAAACTTCTACTGTTTCATCAATATACGGAATATACTTCCAGAATAATTTCATATTAAAATAAATAGAGCCCCTTAAGAATCTCATTTCCCCGATACGTACCTCCTTTTCCGGAAAGACGGAAGCATCAATTGCATTCAATTGCCGGAGGGCGGTGTTACAACGGGAAATGCCACAATAACCTAAATACCAAGGGCCGTCATTATTTCCGACATTGGACGTCACGGCTGTAAAAATTTCCATTTCATACCAGGGCGTTTGGTCTGATAGACCTCCTCCTCCCTTATAGGCGTCGTCCGAACGGATGCTCCCGTGCATCCATGGATTATGAGAAGTAGCATACCCCAGGCTCGGCATATAAGAATAAGCGGCTGTCACATATCCATCCATATTCTCCGGATCTTGTATCAAATTTTCAGACAGTACAGCTTTAGGATTAACATCTAAAAAATCACTACATCCGATCGTAAACGATAAAAAAGCTATGCTTAAAATAAAAGCATTGAATTTATTTATCTTTTTCATAATCTTCATTATTTAAAAGGTTAAATTAACTCCAAACGTCATAGTAAGAGGGATTCTGTAAGAAAATCCGGGATTTTCCGGATCCGGTCCGGTAAAATCCTTACTCTTCAATGTGAATAAATTGTGACCAGAGACATAGAGTCTCATTCGTTGCATATATATCCTATTCGCAATATTCTTGGGTACGGTATATCCTAATTCCGCCGTCCGAAGCTTCATATAAGATCCGTCTTCGATGAAATAGGTCGACATTCTTAATTCTCCATTTTCATTTCTACGGGACAAAGCCGGAATATCCGAATCTTGATTCGTTAAAGACCATGCACCTAAGATTCTTGTCGGATGGTTTTTATCATTCTGTACGGTAATATTCCAAAAGTCACTGTACTCTTTCCAAGAGTTATATACTTCCTGTCCGAAAACTCCTTGAAAATACAATGCCAAATCAAACCCTTTATACGAGGCCTCAAAATTGATACCTGCTTCGAAGTCAGGGTGTGGGTTGCCGATCCAGGTTCTATCGTAAGTCTCATCTATACGACCGTCGCCGTCCAAGTCTTTATACCGGATACGGCCCAAGCCTTTTCCTTGCTGTTCCGGAGAATTATCGACTTCTTCCTGGGTTTTGAATATTCCATCTGCGACCAATCCATAGTGTGAATTCAAAGGACGTCCGATAATGTCGTCTTTCAACCCATTTCCGCCATAAGTATATCTGACATTTTCAGGCAAACTTTTTATTTTATTTCTATACGTAGACAAAGTTCCTGTTACCGTAAACAAGAAATCAGAAGACCAGTGATTATTATAGCTGACCAGAAGCTCTATCCCTTTGTTCTCCATGTCGGCCGCATTCACCCACTGGTAACCGCCTTCTCCTAATGCTCCGATATAAGGCGGCTCATATAGCATATTATCCGTTTTCTTATAGAAATAATCAAAAGAACCTCTCAAACGCTGATCCAGAAAGCCAAAATCAAATCCTAAATTGGTCTGTTCAGTCGCTTCCCATTTTAGGTTCGGATTTCCCGTATGAATTTTGTAATATCCGGAGTACAACGTTCCATTGTCATTCCCTCCTATCGAATAAGCGGTAGCATCATATCCGGCACCATATATATTAACCAGAGCATTAGAAGGAATATTGGAATTCCCGTTCATACCCCAACTGGCACGGAGTTTTAGTTCCGAGAGCCATTTCTGATTTTCTAAAAACGCTTCGTTCTTAATCCTCCAACCCAAAGAAAAAGCAGGGAAAGTTCCCCAACGGTTATTTGTTCCGAATTTTGAAGCTCCGTCATAACGAATGGTTGCAGAAAGTAAATATTTGGAATCAAACGAATAATTTGCTTTTGCAAAATAGGATAACAAGGCTGCCTCATCCCCCCATCCAGGTTGTTCCCTAATATCACCGGTGGTCGCATCAAGATAAGCATAATCTCTATTTTCCAAATAAATGCCTGAGCGGTAAGACCTGAATCCATCATTCACATAATGATACATTTCCTGTCCGAGGAGTATGTCAAGAGAATGCTTACTCTGATTTAAATTATATATTAAAGTATTCGTCCATGTATAGTTAAATGAATGACTCTGATAATTATTAACTCCGTTTTGCGTATCGGATCTTCCTCCTCCTTCTTCCCAGGTATAATCTATGTACCTGTAAAAATAATTAGAATAATCTACGCCGAACTGAGTTTTAATATGAAGATTTTTCAAAATTGCCAAATCAAGGTAAGCGCTTCCTAATAGTTTTACAAAATTATCGTTATTATCTTTATTTATAGTCACAGACCTAACCGGATTGTTATAATCATCCATGCCGAGAGACATAGCTGTTCCACCCCATCCGCCGTCTGTTGTATAAACAGGGACAATGGAGGGCATTATAATAGAATTATACACATCGCTCTGTCCGTTAAAATTCAGATAAGAGACCGTAAAGTTTTCCCCGACCTTCAATCGATCTTTAATCAGATCATAATCACTGTTCAAACGAGTGGTATATCTTTTGAAATGTGAATGGATGGAAGTTCCCTCGTTGTTGTAATAATTAAGAGAGAATAATGATCTCGCCTTTTCTCCGCCGTTTGAAACAGTTATTTGGTGACTGGTATTGATTCCGGTCTGGGTCATTTCGTCCCACCAATCCGTATCGGCGGAAGGCATCGTTTTTTGGCTGTTCAACCATTCTACCGGACTTACTGAGTTTAGTACAGGTATACCCTCAGAATCCCTATGCCAGTCGTAATTGTATATCCGAATGGCGGTTGCCGGATCATTACCATCATTGACCGTGGCTTGCCAAATAGCTTTCCCGTATTCCAGCGTATTTAACATGTCCGGTTTATTGACCAAACTCGAGAACCCGACGTACCCATCATATTTAATACTCAGTTCTCCTTTTTTCCCTTTTTTTGTTTCAATCAAGATAACGCCGCTAGCAGCTCTGGACCCATAAATACTAGCGGAAGCCGCATCTTTTAATACCTGGATCGATTCAATATCAAGCGTATTTATATCTCTCAGGTTGATATCTACGGGTTGCCCATCGACAACAATCAGGGGAGCTGCCGAACGCATAGAGGTAATTCCCCGAATTTGTATTCCAACGTTATCAGCCGGATTCCCATCACTTGTAATATAGACTCCAGGCAGTTTTCCTTGCAATGATTTCATCACATTAGCACTTGGGTTCTGTTCAATATCTTTGGAATCAGCCATTGCTAATGATCCTGTTAAATCGGCTTTTTTCTGGGTCATATAACCTGTCTGAATTACAACTTCTTCCAGGACCTGTACATCATCTTGCAATTCAACGTTAATCACAGACCTGTTGTTAATTGTTATTTCTTGTGTTTTTTTACCGAGATAAGAAAACACAAGTACCGCAGTATTAGATCCTACATTTATTGAATACTGTCCGTTTAAATCTGTCATAGTAGCAGTAGAAGTGCCTTTTACTAAAACACTTACTCCGAGTAATGCTTCACCTCCGACTTCTGTGACTATTCCTGTTACTGTCTTAACTTGAATGGTATTTTGAGGATCATTATTTGCCTTGACCAGATTGACTATAGTCAACAGAACTAGTATACAAAGCAGAGTCTTTAACAGATTAAGATTTCTAATAATTTTTATACCTTTAATCAATTCATGATACAAATGTTTTTTCATAATAACTCATTTTTACATTTAAAATTCGAGTCTATGCTTCTTTTGTGTATATTTACCCCATAAATACAAGCGTGCCCCGATAATCATTTGATTACCGTGGGTTTTGTATCTATGATTCCAGAGATTAGAGCAATACAATGCTCTTTTCAGAATCAGTAACCTCAGAGGTTTTTCACCCTTGCAATTGTAAAAACCTCTGGTTACTGGTTCTTTACCTTTACTTATACAAAGGTCCGTACGTTTGACAAGCGCGGAAATCGGAGCCTTCTGTATCTGACCCGAATGCAGACCAGGCTGAAGGACGGAAGATTTTGTCTTCGTCGACATTGTGCATGCACACAGGGATAGAAAACATGGAAGCAAGCGAGATCAGGTCCGCCCCGATATGTCCGTAACTTATCGCGCCATGATTGGCCCCCCAATAGTTCATCACCGAATAGACATCTTTGAAACGTCCGGTTCCGGTAGTACGTGGAACAAAAAACGTTGACGGCCAGGTTTTGTCCGTTCGTTTGTCAATCTCATCAAATACATGGTCCGGAAAGGTGACTGTCCAGCCTTCTGCTAACTGAAGCACAGGACCTAGGCCTTTCACCAGGTTCAGGCGGCACATGGTGACCGGCATGCCTGCTTTGGTCAGGAACTTCGAAGAATAGCCTCCTCCACGGAAATATTCCAGTGAAGACGGTCCCCATTGAGTGGCTTTCAACATTTCATCCACCTCCTCTTCCGAAATTTCCCAGAAAGGTTTCAGGGCTGGCTTTCCGTCTTTAGATTGCTGACCGGTACCGTCCAATGTACATGATCCGGAATTGATTAGATGGATCGCTCCCTCTTTCATCCTTCCTTCAGGTTTCCATCCTGTTGCCTTTTCGATGGATTCGGCGCTCCAATAAGTACGAACGTCGGCAAATAATTGTGCCGTATTAGTCAATAGCTTACCGAATAACATCGACATGGCGTTCAGATGGTCATTTTCTGTAGCAAAGGCAAAAGGTTCACGGAGTCCGTTCCAATCGAAAGATGAATTCAAAATGGCTTCCGAGAAATCGCCGTTCGGCAGGAAGTCCGTCCACTGTCGCTGGCCCTGAAAGCCTCCGGCAATGGCGTTGTGTCCTAAAGCTTCTTCTCCGAAACCCATCTCGCCGAGCTTTTTGTTGCCGGTCATCAGATCACGCATGATCAGTGTCATTTTGACAACAAACTCCCAGTCATCGTCTTTTTGCCGGCGACTACGTTTGATCGCTTCCGGATTATGGTCGGGCAGTTCATTTACGACGCAATGCTTTTTTGTCCAAGCCAATGCCTTTCTATATTCATCCTTGTCGTAAATTTCCTGTTGTACACGGCGAAGAATCTCCGAGCAATCCACGTATTCGGTACGCATTCCAAAATATTCCTGGAGGAAATCCGGATTAACCATTGATCCTCCGATACCCATTGATACCGTTCCGATGGCCAGATAAGACTTACCGCGCAGCATGGCCACCACTAAACCGGCCTTAGCAAAACGAAGCAGTTTTTCTTTTACATCTTCCGGTATCACACTATCTCCGATATCCTGTATTTCCCGGCCGTAGATACCGAACGTAGGCAGACCTTTCTGGTTATGTGCAGCCAAGGCCGCAGCCAGGTAGACAGCCCCCGGGCGTTGGGTGCCGTTAAATCCCCAGATGGCTTTCGGGATCAACGGGTTCATATCAATTGTTTCCGAGCCGTAGCACCAGCAGGGAGTGACCGAGATACTTAGACCCACGTTTTCACGTTCGAACTTTTCTGCACAGTCGGCAGCTTCTTTAACGCCTCCGATACAAGTATCGGATATTACACACTCTACGGGAGATCCGTCGGGATAACGTAAGACTTGAATATACAACTCCGCCACACTCCGTGCCATATTCATTGTCGTTTCTTCCAGAGACTCCCGGATTCCTTTTCTCCGACCGTCTATGATCGGGCGAATGCCGATTTTCGGATAATTTACTTTTTTCATTTTTCCTCCCTATTTATTTTATTTTTCGTTTCCCCATAATTGTGGATCGTTATTCTTATTTTTTCTCCACTCATGGCGCCACCGATGGATCTCATTGACTCCAATCATCGGTTTAGGCTTTCTGAGTTCCTTACTTGGAGCCGGAGGCAAGGCGGATGCTTCGCTCTGATACCAATAAGCTACAGTCCCGATATCCAATGTCAAATTATTGTTATGTCCATGTTCGATTGTGGCTTTCAATGATTTTTCAAAATAAATCGGATCGTTGATAAAAAAGCGGTAGACATGGGTACGCCCCAACCAACCTATATCGTTATTAACCCGCGCATAACCATAATAGGGATGATAAAAGGGCTCTTTAGGACACCATGAGGTATTAAAAAAATCTTCGGTCCCCGTACCAACTAAACTTGGAAGTGCTTCCCCGTCAATATACCACATATCATCTCCTTCACCATACCACATCGGCGAAGGACTGTGTACATAATAGTTTAATCCTACAAAATGACCTTTCCCTTTAATATCGGCAAAAACATAATTATTCTTACCATCCTTATTTTCCCCTTGAAGTCCTACGAGCCCCCATTCTGTTTCCCCTTCAGGCAGAGCTTTCGTCAATTCATGGTTATACCACGCATGGAAACGCCCGAGATCTTTCGGTAATTTATCCACTTCCAGATAATCGACATAATAATAAAAAGCATCAATCGTACGCCCAGTCTGATTCTCTATCTCTATCCGGGCTCCATTCCCAAACGGCATGGAAAAGTAAGAAACGAGCCCCGTACCGTTAGTGGGGCCGGCTGCCAATGGAAAAGAGGAAAAGTTATACCGCTCATTCCATCCCTGGCCGAAGAAAGGTCCGATCGGCGATTCGACGGAAGGATAGTCTTTTCCGTCCCAATATATCCGGAGGATAATATCGTTCCGGCTAAGAACTTCGGGAACAGGCGCAATCGTAATCCATATATGCGTGATTATACCCGCTCCTTTTACATCGAAAAGAACCGCTTTTTCCCCATCTTTAATCCCGCTAAGCCGGTCTCCATTTTTCCCCGTCTTGTCATAGCTGCTGACCCGTTTGTTTTTTAATCCGCTACGGATTTTCGACAAATCATACATTTCATTTCCGAGCTCTTGAGCGATCCCGGCGATTGCAATCATCATACTGAGTATGAATATAACAGTCTTTTTCATTTGCATTAAATTTTAGTATATGAGTATTAATCTTTATAACCTTTTGAGATATAAGTTTTCAAAATGAAAGTGATTTCCTTTTTCTGTTTTTCTTACCTTAATAGAGATTGAATTAGTTTGTCGGGTCACATGGATCATGCCCAACTCCTGTCTTTCCAGCTTTTTCTCTTTCGATGCATAGGCCTCTTTCCAATCCATAAGCATCTTCTGGCGATTCCAAATTGAAAACTCTCCGCCATCCGGAGTCTGATAATAAGTAAGTCCGATCCGATAAATTCCTTCCGGTATTTCGTTTAACATAATCCGGATCATTCCCTCTCTTTCCGTAGAAACCACCAGGCGGCCCCTGTTCTTAATTTCCGTATCCCCGCCTAAAGATATATCCATTAATTGCGGGAAAAAGACATGTTCGTCGGGGTAATAGATCGTACGTAATGCCTCAATCGGTTTAACCTGGTTTGCAGACGGCTTATCCCCATAATAAAAGGCGACCGAGGTATAATCGACCGGAAACAGATTATGTTCCGGTCCATGCTCTATAGTATGCAGAAACGTCCGGTCGAAGCTCAGCTTATCACTCAGAAAGAAGCGATAACCACCTGTACGGCACATCGGCAGGGAATAGTCCAGAGAACCGTGGATCGGAAGACTGACACCCCGGTCCCATCGATCCAACAATGCATACCATCCTCCGTTATAATAGTCCTCCGACCCGGTGCCATGCATCCTCATTTTATTATCCACGACCGTGGAATCATCTCCTTCAAAAAACAAAGTCATCCCCGGTTGCAGGCCTTGCGCCTGGTGGATTGTACCTACATAATGCCCTTTGCCAGTAATATTTGCAAAAAGATACGGTTTACGATCTTCCGGCCGGACTTCCCTACGCCAAATGGTATATAGACGACCTTCTACCCGAGGATTCTGAGGAACGTCCGTATAATACACTCTAATGTTCATATCCACTTTTGATTGCGTACTCTCCGCCCTTTTCTCATAAACCATTCCCAGTTTGGCTCTCTTCTCAAAAGGCATCGGCAGATAGCAATAATTTATCTTCCCGGCATTTGTTCCCGCAAGAATACTTCGCATAGCCGGCTGACCATAAGCATATCCGAAAAAGTCGGCTGCCGGACAATAAATAGCCCAATCGCTATCCTCGTCCCATTGCGCCTGTATGAGAATATCCTTGTACTGACCTTCCAAGATGTTACCGGATTCTAATTCGATTCCTACGATATGACCGCCTCGGTTACTTTCAAAAAAAAGGACAGATTCTCCGGGTAAAAGGGTAATTTGTTTCATTACTTCCTTTATTTGCATCCCTTCGTTGCGCCCGACATCTAAAGGAGTTGTTTCCGAACGCCAGAAAGCGCAAGCTTTATTGAATGCCGTTTGATCCCGTTCGGTCCAATCCGTAGAGAAAGTCTCTGTTTTTGTTTCTTTCGGATAAGAACGAGATTGAATCTGATAGAACTGCATTTTCTCACCGGAGAACAAGATTTTACATGATTCTTTGTACAAAATAGGAATATAGCAATAATAACCTCCTACTTCATTTCCACAGATCGGGGCCAGAAACGGGAATACTTTTCCGGAAAACAAGTCGATAAACGGCATCCTAATACGTGGATTTTTTTCTCCGTCAAAATAGAATTCGATGATCCCGTCAACCGGAGTCGGGGTCCAGATCCGATTAATGACGCCGGGACCTTTTAAATCGGCCAAAACCAGTTTATCTCCTTCCTTTCGGATATACGAATATTTACCGGAAAATCCATCGTCATTCAGTCCGGTTCTATCATAGCTGGACTCCTGCTCCACGATTACCTGCCGGTAAACAGGAAGCTGGTCAATCCGGTAAAGTTGTTCCAGCTCGAAATGTAAAGTTCCGACTTGAGCCTTCACTTTCGAAAGAAAAAAAGTAAAGACGATTAGAAATAAATAAAAGCATTTAAAAGAAAGAGTTCTCATAGGATTTATTTTTTAGTTTGACTCTGATTCTTGAAAAACCGATTTGATTTCATCGATTGTCGCACCAAACAATTTTTCTGTAATCGGAGTTAAATCGGCTTCTTCTCCAATAAAATGATAGACCGTATGTTTATGGCTTAATGTACCCATCGGTTTAAGGAAGGCTGCCGGAGATACGCTTTCAAGTTCGAGAAAAGGTCCCATGATACTACCATCTTCCAGCGGACCGTCGTTATAGGCGTTCAAGGCATCCCCAATCAAGGGATCTTTTGACGGATTCCATTCCTGGTTCAGGTATACCGCGTCTTTATCCACATTGAAGGTCACTACAGTCAGCCTTTTTGAGTCGGGATCATAGTTGCCGGCAATAGCTTTGGTACGATGGGTGTTTAGCCCTAATTTACTTCGGTACCGGCCGTCTGTTTTCAGATAGATAGTGCTGTCCTGTATTTTCAATCTGTCGGCCGGTATTTCTCCGAAATAATCCGAAGTTACTATTTTGCCTAACTCTTTTTCATCTCCCGGATTGAACGGGATGATGGTAACGGCCCGTGGCCCCGGATTAAACATATCCAGCATCCAAATACAGATTATACCGGTTTCCTTTGTCCATTCGAAATCATTTAAATTAACAATTGAATTCTCTGTCATATAGGCCACAGCCTTCATACCCGAATTCAGTTTAAGACTTAGCGTGAATGCAATCTCAGGAGTTTCAATGAGAGAAATCGCCCGATCGACACGTAATTTCAACCGATTACCAAGATAGTTTGTTACTTCCATTTCTTTTTTCAGGCTGACATTTTTTTGGTTGGCCGAAGCAATTTCCCAAGGTTCGATATCGATAGGCGAGGGTGTATGCCAATTGTCATATATTTGTTCGGTCTCAGGCGCAAAATATATAGAAAACCGTCCTCCTTCCGGTCCCAGCCAAAACCGGTTTTCGCCTCCGTATCCATTCATGTGTTCATCAATCTTTCCGGAATCCAAGACTTTATAATTAAGAAAGCCCAGGCTTTGTCCTGATAAGCCATCGGCGGTACTGGTAAAAACTTTTGCCTGGTATTTAGGCGAGACGATGACCCGGGCCTCTTCTCCATCGGCCGTCAGAACTACGATCAGACTGTCTTTCTTCGATAAATAATTAAGATCATAACCGAACGTTCCTTTTTCAAATGATTTCATATCTAATTTTTTTTGTTTATTGCTACAACTAAACAATATTCCCAACACCAATATTATAGTAGATAATTGAATGATTTTTTTCATTGTTTGATATCTTATTTTATTAATACAGCTTCTTTACCTGCAATCATACATTTCTGGACATCAATTGTTCCATATTTAATATTGATAAATGGCCTACCGTTTTTGAGGCCTACATTTCCAAATCCGGTGTTTGTAGATAAAAACGATGTAAAGTCGTCGCCAATTCGTGAATCAATATATAAAGTTTTATTTATCGCATCATATCTTATACCCGTCAAACCTTCCAATAGAGCATAGCTGGCCATGGCACGTGCATACCACGCTCCGCACTCATATTCATTGAATGGATTGCGAATGCGTCCGTCATAGCGTTTCCGGCAGGTCCGTACAATTTCTAACCCTTTCTCAACCTCTCCTTCAAACATTAAATGTGCGGCAACCTGATATTCGATTCCCGTCCAAACCTCATCACTATATACAAACGGCAGCTGTAGTTTGCCTCCTTTAGGCCAAGAGCACAATAACAATCCTCCTTCATTTCCTAAAGCATAAGTCGGGCGTTGAGGATTTGCATGATTTCGCAAATCTGTTTTCAGATTATATTTGTGAACTGAAAGCAGATGGCTTTTTACTTTCTCCTTGTCTATCACTTCAGGCATACCGCAAACTAAAGATATCCATGACCCCAGGATCCCATCTGATAAGCATCCTTTCCCATATTGATATTTAGGTCCTTCTGCCTCCAGTATTTTTAATGCCTCGGGAGAATAGGATGTCTGGAATGCTTGTGATTTAGTCGGATCCGGTGCATTCAGATCCTTCCATCGGATGTCCTGAATAAAGTATTCACCGTCATATAGTTTTTCTTCCATATAGGATTTACTCTTCATCATGAGAGTCTCATATCTTGAAACATCTTCTCCTAAGGATTTACCCATCAGACTAATGGCTTGTAAAGCCCCTGCATAGAAGCTTGTGACCATACCATCAGGGCCCCAAAACTCGATATCATAGGTGTTGTGATGAGGCTCTTCTATAGCTCCGACTTCTCTCGGATCCCATGTCTTGATACAGTAATCCATACTTCGTTTTACAAGCGGGTAGATCATTTTTAACCAATTATTGTCTCCTGAAATTCTCCATTCCCGGTATACTTTCATGATGCCGCCGAGTTGGCCATCAGCAGCGGCATGAAAATCATGGATTACGGGTCTTATCGGAAGATTGGAACGGAAAGCCTGGTGTCCTTCCTTATTTTGACTTACAAAAAACTCAGTTTCTCGCAGCGATCTTTCCATAACAGGAAATAAGTGGGATACAGCTTGTGCATAGTTCCATACATGTGTGCATGAGCCATGGCATGACCCCCAAGTGTCGCCACAACCTTCCCAGTTCCACATGCGTCCGTCATATTGCCGAAACACGGTAGGTGATTTTAATATGGTGAGATTGGCTGCTACGGCTTCAATCACTTCAGCCGGTAATGTGCTATTATAAAAAGCATCAGTGAAACTCTGCGTTTTGGCCTTCAGGCTCTTATAGTTTTTCGACCAATAGGAGGCAACAGATTGCACACTTTCAAACCGGCTGCTATACCAGGGACGATAAGTTCCTTCACCTTTATTGTCGTACGGATAAGATTTGCTGCTTCCATCGGCAGATACGGGTTGATATGGCATATCTACGTCAGATTTAGGATCACCTCCAATTCTTAAGTCGGATTTTGGTACATACCATGCCATGAATAGCTTAATGGTTTTTGATTCGCCTGGTCTAAGTTTGAAAGGCACAAATAAAGAAGCTCCTGGAGCACCGGGTTCTTTTTCAGGGGATGTATTCATTTTGCCGGATGTAAGATCGTTCCAGCACATGGTTAACGGGTCGAACCATCCTCCCCTGAACCAGTTATGATTAACGATTGTTCCGGGATTATCCGTGTAAATGGCAAAATCTCCTTGATGAAACGGTTCTGTCTCTGTTCCTGTCTGGCTAAGAATAAAACCCTTGTCAGTCGATTGGATAAAAGAAGTACCCTTGTCATGCACATACATGAAGTTTCTTGTGTTATAAGAAAATATTGCTTCTACGTCTTTGCTACTTGTATTATGAAATTCATACTCGAATCCGGCAACAGGTAAACTGGAATTGTCAGCATCCGTAGGGATAAATGGATTCCATGCCGTCATTTTAACTTCCACAGGTAATTTATCATCTTTCAGGTCAATTTCTGCGAAAGGGAAATGCACTGTAAAAGTGGATTCTTTAAACCGGGGAAGCCCCCATGTCCCGCCACCACCCAACGCGGAATTTGGGGCGCCGAATTTTTTCCAATCGGGAACCTGCCCTTCTAATATTTTTGTTCCGCCTTCTATATCTTTGAAATGGATTGCGGCAAACATAACCGGCTCATTAAAGACCTCCGGCCGGTGGTGGAGAGACATATTGGATAGGGCCCCACTTCCTTCCACGCAGAACATGCCTGTCCCTATTCCTCCGATAGGAAAAGCAATGCGGTTTGTATATTCACCCGTGTATTTCTCGTTATAACTTCGCTCTCGAATCTCTTTTTTTTCGCAACTGAGTAAGAGAATTGTCAATAATATAACTGAACATTTTAAATAAACTTTTTTCATGGCATTATATGGAATATAGTTGTAACTGGCGAATAATTTTGTTCTACATTTTATATCCTTTCATTCCATAGAATAAAATGAAAAAGAAACAGAATAAAGGGATAATAAAGCCGATGGCTATATTTTGTTCCCCTATCAATCCCATCAAAATAGGAGAAAAAGCTCCTCCGGCAACAGCCATTGTGAGGAATGACGCCGCCTTTTTTGTATGTATACCCATATCGGCTAAACCTAATGCATAAATAGTCGGGAACATGATAGACATAAAGAAGAAACTTATGTATAATGCATATAATGATATTTTCCCTAATCCAAGAATAACTAATATCATTGCTATAATACAAATAAATGCATAGACAGACAGTATTTTATCCGGTTTGAAGCGCCCCATTATAAAACTACCGGATAACCTTCCTATCATGAATAATAGCATACCTCCGAATGCGAGGAATTGAGATGCTTTTACAGGTGTAATACTTGGATCTTGTTCTGTGACATAATTAATGAAGAAGCCGAAAATACCGGATTGTGCCGCCATATATAAAATTTGAGCGACCACTGCCAATACGAAATGCTTATGCTTCCATAAAGGATTTAAGCGTGTGGTAGAGATAGCCACTATTTTTTCGTCCGCTTCCTCTTCTTTTATTTCAGGTAATTTTATGAAGAAAAAGAAGACTGTAATGATTAGGATACAGATTCCTATAAGAATATAAGGCTTTGTTAATGCCATTGTGTCGTCCGCTGTTGCGCCAAGAATTAATTGTCCTCCGATAAATGGACCTAAAACCCAGCCTAGCCCATTCAGCGATTGGGATAAATTCAGCCGTTGTGCACCGCTTTCTTTCGGCCCCAATACGGTAGAGTAAGGATTCGCTGCAGTTTCTAAAAAACAAAGTCCGCAGGCTACTACAAAAAGAGCGATAAGGAATGGATTAGATGAATGAAAATATGCAGCGGGAATAAAACTGAAAGCTCCTACGGCATACAATAACAATCCCAAGATGATTCCTTTCTGATAGCCATATCTTTTCATAAATATTCCTGCCGGAAGACTTATCAGACCATAAGCAATATAGGTGGAAAATTGAACCAAACCGGATTGTGCCTTACTCATAGTAAAAGCAACTTGAAAATGTTTATTAAGAACATCTAATAGGCCGTGAGCAAAACCCCATATAAGAAACAGGCTGCTGACAAGGATAAATGGAATCAAGTAACTTTTGCCGGAAGGAGAATTAAAAATGGATTTCATGTTTTATATAATGATTAATCGATTAACTTAAAGAATATGCATTTAAATCCTGATAAAAGCTTCCGCTTTTACAACAAATCATTATGTAGCGTTGCCGCAAGCTTTAGAATCTGAATGGCTTTAGGAGCGTTTTGCTTAGCTTTTATTTGCTCAATCAGCAGGTTTACCGCTTTCTGGCCTATCTCTGCAATCGGTTGCAGCACATAAGGGATCGGAGTCGGAAGAAAATCAAAGGCTTCGTTCTTGTCGAAGCAGACGATTTTTACATCATTCGGTATGGCTATATTCTTACGCATAATACTTCTTACGCCATACATGGAGAGGCTATTGGTGGCGAATAGTATCCCGTCGACCTTGCATCCGTCTGCAAACAATTCGTCGACAGACTTGTCAATGTCTTCACTAATATGCGAATAACGTATTTCCTTGACGCATGGTTTTTCCGCCAAACCGGCATACGCCAAAGCGTCCATATATCCGCTTTTCCGTTCTAATATATGCGGCAAGAGGTTTTTGTAAGTGAACAGTACTATGTCTTTGCACCCTTGTTCGATCAATAGCCTCGTCGCTTCGAGCGAAGCACGATAGTTGTCGATAACGACATAGCTGCATTGGACGGAAGGAAAATAGCGGTCTATCAAAACCAGGGGCACATGGTCTTCTACTAATTTCTGTATGTATTCTTCGCTATATTCGGTGGGTACGATTAGAAAACCATCGACTTGCCTGTTCCTGAACATATTAATCATGGTTTCTATCTTGTCGACGCTTTCATTCGTATTGGTTATGATCACCGTATAGCCGTATTTTTCCGCTTCTTCCTGAATGTAAAAAGCCAATGTGCTGAAAAAAGAGTTGGATATATCTGCGACGATGAGCCCTATCGTCTGTGAATGTCCCATCCGCAAACTCCGGGCGATATTGTTCGGTTGGTAATTCATCATCTTGGCTGTTGCTATGATTTTTTCAGCTACTTCTTTGCTGACGCGCCCATCCTTATCTTTGCCGCTCAGGACTAAAGATACCGTAGCATTCGATACTTCCAATTTCTTAGCTATGTCCTTTATTGATGTGCCTTTCATTTTGAAACGGTTTAAAGGATAACAATGAGTATTAGTCTTTGATGATGTCGCAAATATAAAGATTAATCGTTTAACCTTTAAGATTAAATTATATGTTCTTGAGCATATTTCTAAACGGGTTGCTTTTCCGGAAAATGAATCTCACGGACGATATTGTAGTTTTATATCATTCGATTGTGTACTTTTGCGGCCAATAAAGAATGGTTGATTATGGAGAAGGATGCCTCACAGGCAGTTCCCGGAAAGACGGCTTTCCGTGTTTTGATCGCTTTGGGAATTGCGCATTGTATGAATGATACGTTACAATCCCTCATTTCCGCTTCTTATCCGATTTTGAAAGACGATCTGGTATTGAGTTTCGGGCAAATCGGATTAATTACCTTGGTTTATCAGCTGGCGGCTTCCATGTTCCAACCGCTTTTCGGACTTTATTTCGATAAACGGCCTTCGCCTTGGTCGCTTCCCTTGGGCATGAGCTTTATCCTGTTGGGGATCATCTTGTTGGCTTACGCTTCGACACTGGGACTCGTATTGCTTTCCGTTTTTTTAGTAGGGCTGGGTTCCTCCGTTTTTCATCCGGAAGCCTCCCGGCTTACGTCCATGGCGTCGGGTGGAAGGAGAGGGCTGGCGCAGTCGGTTTTCCAGGTCGGCGGTAATTTCGGCAGTTCACTGGGTCCTTTGCTGGCCGCCCTGCTGATCGCTCCCTACGGGCGGCAGAATCTGAGTCTGTTTGCCTTGCTTGCCTTGTCGGCTATTGTGTTGATGGTGCCGATCGCACGCTGGTACCAACGCTATCTGGCCCATATCAAGCGGGAAGAGCAAGCGGCTCCGGCGCATGTCAAGATGCCCTTGCCTCGGAAGCAGACCGTCTTTACCATCGCGATCCTGTTGATTCTCATCTTTTCGAAATATATTTACATGGCCAGCCTGACCAGTTATTATACCTTTTATTTAATAGAGAAATTCGATGCGACGGTGCAACACTCGCAGTACTTTCTGTTTCTCTTCCTTTTCGCTACGGCGGCGGGAACCTTGCTGGGCGGACCGATCGGCGACCGGATCGGGCGGAAATACGTCATTTGGGGATCGATCCTCGGAGCGGCGCCTTTCAGTTTGCTGATGCCTCATATGGGGCTGTTCTGGACGGCGGTCTTCAGCTTTTGCGTCGGCTTGATTCTTTCTTCCGCCTTTCCGGCGATCCTGGTTTATGCCCAGGAACTATTGCCTTATAAACTGGGATTGATTTCCGGACTCTTTTTCGGTTTTGCATTCGGTGTGGCGGGAGTCGCTTCGGCCGTCCTAGGGTATATGGCTGACCATTATGGAATTGAGGCCGTTTATAACGTCTGCGCTTATATGCCTTTGCTCGGACTCGTTGCCTGCCTTCTGCCGGATATAAGGAGAAAAAAAGGATAAAATGATTATCCGCATAATATCCTGACAGAGGCATTTAAATCCCTGGAAAAATCAGTATACTCAATACATCCATTCAGTATACTGAATCATAAAATCGAGTATACTCGATTCATTCACTCAGTATACTCGATTTTTCACGTAGGACACAAGGCGGATAATCATACAAATAAAGGATAATCATTGCGAGGCTCTCGCCTCGCTTTTATCATCGGCGGAAGCTCCAGCTTCCGCCGAACATAACAGGAGTTTGCCCTGTTTTTGTGTATTTGCTCCCTTTACTCAGCTCAAATAAACCGCTATTCTACTTCACAAATGAATCAACTGCCCTAAAAACTAAAAACAGAGTTAAACAAATTAACGAGTAGAATTTAAACAATGACTAAAATAAGTGCTGAAGAAAAGGATTTGATAATCGATGGAATTCTTCCAATAGGCACTGTTATGCGCTCCAGGGCGCGTGATGTAATCGTGCTTGATATTCCGGTAGAGAAGTTCGTTATGAAGTTTCTCGTTGACGTTATAGAAGAAATCTTCTGTGCCGCAATCGATAATAATCGCCAGTGAGTCGGGCTGTATCTTGTTCAACTGCGTCATTACGGTATGGGCGTCCCAACGTTCGGGGTTGTCTTTGTAGTCTCCCAGTTGTTTTTTCATCTCCCAGTTATTCGGGAACGGACGGATGTCGACACCCCCGCTGGTCGAGCCGCAGGCGCCGAATACATCCTGATGCCTGATGCCGAGCCATAGGCCGCCATGCCCTCCCATGCTCAGTCCGGTGACGGCGCGGCCTTTACGGTCCCGCACGGTTTTATAATGTTGGTCTATATAAGAAACTAACTCTTTGGAGATGTAGGTCTCGTAGCGTACTTCCGGATTCACCGGGCTGTCCCAATACCAATTGTTTTTGCCGTCCGGACAAACGATGATTAGTCCTTTTTCCGTCGCCAGTTCCGGCAACTCCGGTTTGATAGACAACCAACTGTCATAGTGGCCGCTGTATCCGTGCAAAAGATAAAGGACGGGAAAGGCTTTTTGCCCGCCGTAGTTTTCCGGAAGAATGACTATGTTTTTAATGGAGACGTTCATGGACGGGCTTTCGACGACGATCGTGTCTACTTGCTTCTGGGCGGCAAGAAGGTTGCAGGTGAATAGGAAAAGAAAGAGTACCAGTTGTTTCATAGGGCTTTTATCTTATCGGTTTGTTTTTTTGACAGGCAAAGTTACTATTTCCCTTCATGAAAGAACTATTGATGTGACAAATAATTATCATGATTGGCTTTTGAGAATTAAAAAAACTCTATATTTGCACCTTGAAAAAGCGGACTAATAAAAAACAATATAATATAAATATAAAAATCACATGCAAAACAAAGGATTTGTAAAAGTCTTTTCTGTCTTATTGACACTGGTTTGCTTATTTTATTTGTCGTTCTCTTTTGTGAGCAAATATTATGACGGGCAAGCAGCTAAATATGCCGGAGGAGATCTGGAAAAGGAGAGTTATTATTTAGACTCGTTAGCAACTCAGAAAGTATGGTTCGGCTATACGTTGAAGCAATGCCATGAGATGGAGATTACATTAGGCCTCGACCTGGAAGGCGGTATGAATGTAATACTGGAACTGAATGTGGCCGATGTACTTCGTTCGCTTTCGGGAAATAACCAAGATCCGAACTTCAACAAGGCATTAGATCTTGCTTTCGCCCATCAGGCTGCCAGCCAGAAAGATTTTATCGACCTGTTTGTGGAAGAGTTCCGGAAGCTGTCGCCGAATACCTCCCTTGCTTCCCTTTTCAGTACCTTTGAATTGAAAGATAAAATAACCCTTCAGAAGTCGGATGCGGAAGTAATTTCGATACTTCGTTCGGAATTGAAAAGCGCGATAGACAACTCATTCAATGTGTTGAGTACCCGTATCGACCGTTTCGGAGTGGTTTCTCCCAATATCCAGCGTCTGGAAACAACCGGCCGTATCCTGGTGGAACTTCCGGGTGTGAAAGAGCCGGAACGTATCCGTAAATTGCTGCAAGGCAGCGCCAACCTCGAATTTTGGGAAACGTATGATCTGACGGAAATTTACCAGCAATTGATCGCTGCAGATAATCTGTTGGCCAAACTGGTTACCAACGATTCGATAAAAGCGGAATTGGATGCAGCGGATAGTACTGCTGCTGCAGCGGATACGACTTCCGTCCTACCGGCCGCCGCCACCGCTTCCGCTGACTCGACAGAAACAAAAGCTGGCAATGATTTGTTGGCCAAGATCGAGGGAGGAGACTCTGCCAAAATGGCTGAGACCGCTTCCGCCAAGGAATTTGCCAAAGAACATCCTTTGTTTTCTATCCTTCAGTTGAATCAATACAACGGACAATTGGCTCCAGGCGCGGTTGTCGGCATAGCCCATCACCGTGATCGCGCGAAAATCGACGAATACCTGAACCTGAAGCAAGTAAAAGATGTTTTACCTCGTAACCTCGTGTTCAAATGGGGAGTAAAGGCAGTCGACGACAAAGAACAATTCTATGAATTATATGCCATCAAGGTGTCGAATCGTGACGGAAGCCCGGCGTTAGGCGGTAATGTAGTGACGGATGCTTCCGCCGACTTTGCAAGTAAACTGGGACGTTCCGAACAGGAAGTCAGCATGTCCATGAATGCGGAAGGCGCAAAAGCATGGGCCCGTTTGACAAAGGAAAATATAGGCCGTTCCATTGCAATCGTGCTGGATGAACTCGTTTATTCCGCTCCGCGGGTAAATGATGAGATTACCGGTGGGCGTTCGTCCATCACCGGCCATTTTACCCCGGAAGAGGCGAAAGACTTAGCCAATGTATTGAAATCAGGAAAGATGGCTGCCTCCATTCATATCGTACAAGAAGATGTAGTCGGCCCTTCTTTGGGGCAGGAGGCCATTCAATCCGGTCTAATTTCATTTTTGCTGGCATTGGTCATTATCATGGTTTATTTCTGTGTGGTTTACGGATTCATTCCGGGTTTAATTGCCGACGGCGCCTTGCTGGTGAATGTCTTTTTCACGATGGGTATTCTGGCTTCATTCCAGGCGGTGCTGACCTTACCCGGTATAGCCGGTATGGTACTTACCTTCGGTATGTCACTGGATGCGAACGTATTGATCTATGAACGGACAAAAGAGGAACTCCGGGGCGGCAAGTCGGTCGGACATGCGATACAGGAAGGATATAAACAGGCTTTCTCGGCTATCTTTGATGGTAACGTAACTGCAATTATAACAGGTGTCGTTTTGTTATTCTTCGGTACAGGGCCGATTAAGGGATTTGCTACTACGTTGATCATCGGTTTGTCTGCTTCTTTCCTTACAACGGTCTTCCTGACACATATAGTATATGAGGCTTTGCTTTCAAAGGGTAAACTGCAACATCAGACATTTGACACAAAGCTGACAAGGCACTTTTTAGTAAATCCTAATTTCGATTTCCTGGGGCGTCGTAAAATCGGGTATTTGATTCCGGTTGCTATCATTGTGCTGGGAGCAATCTCTTTGGCGACGATCGGTTTGAATAATGGTATTGATTTTACAGGCGGACGTAACTACATCGTCCGTTTTGACAAGCCGGTCAATACGGAAGATATACGAGCTGCTATGGATGAACAATTGGAGGGAACTGTTAATGTTATCACGATCGGTTCTTCCAACCAGGTTCGTATCTCTACCAACTATAAGATTGAGGAGAATAATACGGAAGTCGACCGTGAGATCGTGGATAAATTATATCAAGGTTTGAAACCGTGGCTTCCGGAGACTGAAACGGTCGAGCAATTCGTTGCGCAAAACATCATGAGTTCCCAGAAAGTGGGGCCGAGCATGGCGGATGATATTAAGACAAATGCGGTCATTGCGGTCATCATAGCGATGTTCTGTATGGCTTTGTACATATTGATAAGTTTCCGTGACTTCGCATTCTCTGTTGGCGTATTCGTTTCGGTTGTTATATGTACCTTGTGTATTATCGCTTTCTATAGCTTGCTTTGGAAGATACTGCCATTCTCAATGGAGGTGGATCAGACCTTTATAGCGGCGATCCTGACGGTTATAGGATATTCAATTAATGATACGGTGGTTGTGTTCGACCGTATCCGCGAAACGATTAAATTATATCCGAAACGGGATCGGTTCCAGGTGATCAATGATTCTTTGAACTCTACGTTGTCACGTACGTTTAATACTTCATTTTCCACCTTCCTGACCGTACTTTGTATTTTTGCCTTGGGAGGAAGTACGATCCAGACTTCTACCTTCGCGATTTTGATCGGTATTGTGGTCAGTACGTATTGTACGCTCTTTATTGCAACGCCGATTGCCTATGAAATACAAAAAGATAAGATTAAGAAACACGCAGTGAAGGAAGTGGAAGCGAAGTGACACGACATTGAGTGGTTTTTCAAAAAATAGAAAGAAGGATGTTTCAAAAAGCATCCTTCTTTTTTTTGGTAAAACCGATAGATCCATTCTTATCTTTTAACTTCGGAAAAGAAACCAATAAACTCCTAAGCTTGTTTTGTTAATGTATAAATAAAGTATCTATGAAAAATTTTGAATTTGCAAATCCGGTAAAAATTATTTTCGGAAAAGGTTCGATAAAGAAGATTGCGGATGAAATTTCTGCCGGAAGCAAGGTCCTAATGACTTATGGCGGAGGAAGTATCAAGCGGAATGGAGTTTATGACCAAACAGTGGAAGTTCTGAAAGGTTTCGAATTTTATGAATTTGGAGGGATCGAACCGAATCCGCATTACGAAACTTGTATGAAGGCGGTGAAACTGATCAAAGAGAAAGGAATCGACTTTGTGTTGGCGGTTGGCGGCGGTTCGGTTATTGACGCAACAAAGTTTATTGTGGCTGCCGCTTGTTATGGAGATGGCGATCCGTGGGAAATCCTTTCGGAAGAGGCTGCGGTGAAAAAAGCATTGCCTTTCGGCTCGATTCTCACGATTTCGGCTACCGGCTCGGAAATGAATGCCGGAGCGGTAATTACCCGTGCGGAGACCAAGGATAAGCTGGCCTTCGGTTCTCCGTTCACTTATCCGAAGTTTTCGGTATTGGATCCGACCGTTACTTATTCTTTGCCTCCGAAACAAATAGGAAATGGAGTAGTCGATGCTTTTGTACATGTGATCGAACAATATCTGACCTATAGCGAAGAGGATACATTGATGCAGGATTTCTTTTCGGAATCTATCTTGAAGGTGCTGGTGCTGGAAGGGCCGAAGGCTTTGGAAAAACCGACGGATTATGACATACGGGCTAATCTGATGTGGGCTTCTACCTGGGCATTGAACGGATGGATTGCCTGCGGAGCGGCAGAGGATTGGGCAACGCATATGATCGGTCATGAAATCACAGCTTTCTATGGCTTGGATCATGCCCAAACCTTAGCGATTGTTCTTCCCGGCGTGATGACCGTCTTGAAGGAACAAAAATCAAAGAAGATCGCCCGCCTGGGAAAGGAAGTTTTCGGAATAGAGGGCTTGCATGCTGTGGAACGGACCATCCAAGCCGTCGAAGATTTCTTTGAAAAGATGGGAGTGAAGACGCATCTTTCCGGTTACGGACTAGGCGCTGAAGTCGCCGATAAAGTTTCCAATCGTTTGAAAGAGCGGGGATGGATTTTGGGAGAATGTAACAACATTACTCCGGAAATAGTGAAAGAGATTCTCCTTTTAAGAGTTTGAAACCGATAGATCTGTATGTCTGAATGATGTATGTTTTAAATCATTTGGAAAAAATAAGATTTATCAGAGAAGTAGTAATTATTTAAAAAGCAAAAGATCATGTTATCAGTAAACCCCTATTTATCATTTAACGGAACATGCGAGGCTGCATTCAATTTCTATAAATCCGTTTTTGGCGGCGAATTTGAAGAGCTAGAGCGTTATAAGAACATTCCGGATATGGAGGTTCCCGAGTTGGAAAAGGAGAAAATCCTGCATATGTCCTTGCCTTTGACGGAGTATGTTTCGCTAATGGGTGCTGACTCTTCCGAGGCGTTCGGACAAGCCGCGACCTTTGGAGATGCCATTACCGTTACAATTTGTACGGCTGACGAGGCTGAAACACACCGGATTTACAACGGATTATCCGAAGGAGGGAAGATCACGATGCCGCTCGAAAAAACATTTTGGGCTGATTTATATGGCCAATTTACGGATAAGTTCGGCATCCCTTGGGCAATTAATTTCACGAAGCAAACGAAGTGAAAGGGTTTGTTCTGTTAATAAAAAATCCCAACTGAATACTATAAGTAACAGTTGGGATTTTTAATGCCTTTATTTATGTACTTCTACCCGGTGAGTGGGCGCTATATGTTCGTTCCTATACTGTACCTTTTCGACCACTTGCCCGGCTAAAGCACGGAAAGCGGCGCCCGTAATCGTATCCGGGTTCAGTGCGACCGGCTTGCCATTGTCTCCTCCTTCACAAATGCTTTGGACAATGGGAATCTGTCCGAGCAGAGGGATATTCAATTCTTCCGCCAACCGTTTGCAACCTTCTTTGCCGAAAAGATAGTATTTATTTTCAGGAAGCTCTGCCGGCGTAAACCAGGCCATGTTCTCGACCAATCCCAGGACCGGAACTTGGATCTTATCTCCCGTAAACATGCTGATGCCTTTTCGGGCGTCGGCCAGAGCTACTTCCTGTGGTGTACTGACGACAATGGCGCCCGTAATTTCCAAGGTTTGCACCATGGTCAGGTGAATGTCGCTTGTTCCCGGAGGAAGATCGATCAGGAAAAAATCCAGCTCGCCCCAATTACCGTCGCTAATTAATTGCTTCAGTGCGTTGCTAGCCATCGACCCCCGCCATAGGACGGCATCCTCCTTATTAACGAAGAAGCCGATGGAGAGCATCTTGACGCCATAGTTCCGGGCCGGTTCAATTAACTCGCGGCCCTTCACCTGGACGAGCCCGGGCCGGGCATCTTCTACATGGAACATTTTCGGCTGGGAAGGGCCGAAGATATCGGCATCCAACAACCCTACCTTATACCCCATCCCGGCAAGCGAAACAGCCAGATTGGCCGCTACAGTACTCTTCCCCACACCTCCCTTACCGGAAGAAATGGCAATGATATTCTTGACATCCGGCAATAATCTTTCCGGTTCTGCCGGACGCGCCGCTTGCCGGGTGACGACCGTAATGTTCCCTTTTATGTCGATCGACGGATCGGCGTAGGTCAGGATTGCCGCTTCGGCCGCCTTGACGACCGACTTGGTGAACGGATCGTTCGGCTTGTCAAACAAAAGGGAAAAACTGACTTTATTTCCTTCGATGCGAATGTCGTCTTCTACCATTCCGGCGGAAACCAGATCTTTGCCGCTTCCCGGGTAGCGAACTTTCGACAGCGCATCCAATATAAGTTTCGGATAGATTGCCATAGATACGAAATTTTAGAAATTATTTAATTCTGATGTTTATTTGCCTGCCGTGAGTGCACTGCGTTGATTCCGGTTAAAGCTACGATAGGTATCCCACTCGATTTCAATATCCGGTTCGACCAGTGCCTCCCGTTCTTCACAAACAAACTGGAGATATTTAATGTTTAAGCCGCGATCCAGCCATTGTTGCTCATAATAGGTTTTGATGGATAAAATCGGATTGTTTTGTTCCGAATGATAAAGATCGTCCGTGTCGACCTTCACCGGATAGGCATTGACCCGGATCATCTCACGTGTATACGTATAAAGGAAATGGCTGTCCGTTTTCAGATGAATGATGCCGTCGCCGGAAAGGATTTGACGGTAGAGCCGCATGAAGCGGGTAGATGTCAGGCGTTTGTTCACCTTCTTCATTTGAGGGTCAGGAAAAGTCAGCCAGATCTCCTGTACCTCGCCCGGGGCGAAGAACTCAGTGATCAGTTCGATGTTCGTACGCAGAAAAGCAACATTTGTCATGCCTGAATCCAGCGCCTCCGTAGCTCCGCTCCACATCCGTGCGCCCTTGATGTCGACGGCTATAAAGTTTTTCTCCGGAAACACGCGTCCCAACCCGACGGTATATTCCCCCTTGCCGCAGCCCAATTCTAAGACGATCGGATGGTTATTCCGAAAGAATCGCTCCCCCCAGTGTCCTTTAAGATCGAACCCTTTCTCTTTCAGCGTAGCAAAAGGATACTGAAAGACATGCGGATACTCCGCCATTTCCGCAAACTTCGTCAACTTATTCTTTCCCATGGGGCAAAGATAATTATTTTACCAATATTTTGCTTTTAGGATTATAGATGTTACTTTCGTATTAAAATAAGTATATGAGTGTTTAGTGGAAAACCTATGTGAACAATTCAAATACAAAAAGACAAGAGTGAATGAATGATTTACGCTAAATAAATAAAAATGAAAAGAATAATCTTACTCCTCCTTGTTGTTTTGTCTCTTATAAATAATAATTTATATGCGAAAACAATAGAATTAACATCTCCCAATAAAGAAATAAAAGTATCTATCCTTCTTGCGGATAAAATCTACTATTCAGTATCATATAATAATGATGAACTATTGAAGGAATGTTATATGCGGCTTATTTTAAAAGATAATGTATTCGGTGAACAACCTAAATTAACAAGCCGGAAACAAACGCAGGTAAATGAAACGCTGACTCCCGTGATTCCTCTTAAATATACTGTGGTTAATAACTATTATAATCAGCTCAGACTAACCTTTAAAGGTAATTATGTTGTAGAGTTCCGTGCCTTTAACGACGGAATAGCTTATCGTTTCATCACTAACAACAAAGATGAAGCATATGTAACGGGAGAAGATTTTGTGATTAACTTTCCCGATGCTTATCTCGCACACTTACAACAACCCCAAGGATTCAAGACAGCCTATGAAGAAGCTTATACGCACATCAAAACGAATGAATGGAAGCCATCCGATAAGATGAGTGCATTACCTGTGCTGATTGATACCCAAAAACCATATAAGATACTCATCTCAGAATCCGATTTGAGCGATTACCCTTGTATGTTCCTGAAAGGTACGGAAGAAAACGGCATGCGATCCACCTTTCCCAAAGTACCACTGGAGTTTGGAGAAGATGGAGATAGGAGTGTGAAAATATTAAAAGAAGCCGATTATATTGCGCAAACATCTGGAAAAAGGAGCTATCCGTGGCGTTACTTTGTCATTACTAAAAATGACAAGCAGTTGGTAGAGAATACGATGACATATAGGTTGGCTGCTAAAAACCAAATAACCGACCCTTCCTGGATTAAACCTGGGCAGGCTAGTTGGGAATGGTGGAATGGAGCAACTCCGTATGGGGCGGATGTAAACTTCGTAGCAGGTTGTAATCTGGATACTTATAAATATTTCATTGATTTCGCTTCGCAGTTTGGCATTCCTTATATAATCATGGATGAGGGATGGGCGCAAAGTACCCGCGATCCTTATACTCCCAACCCGACAGTTGATGTACATGAAATTATCCGTTATGGAAAAGAAAAAAATGTCGGTGTTGTGCTTTGGTTGACCTGGCTCACTGTGGAGAATAATTTCGATATATTCAAAACATTCAAGGAATGGGGAATAAAAGGAGTTAAAATAGATTTTATGGATCGGAGCGATCAATGGATGGTTAATTACTACGAACGTGTAGCCCGGGAAGCCGCCAAGCATAAACTGTTTGTGGATTTTCATGGCTCATTCAAACCGGCCGGATTGGAATATAAATATCCGAATGTCCTCTCTTACGAAGGAGTAAGGGGAATGGAACAAATGGGCGGATGTTATCCCGACAATAGCCTCTATTTGCCTTTTATGCGGAATGCCGTAGGTCCGATGGACTATACTCCCGGTGCTATGATCAGTATGCAACCTGATGTTTATAGATCAGAACGCCCGAACTCGGCCAGTATTGGAACCCGAGCTTATCAAATGGCGTTATTCGTTATTTTTGAAAGCGGTATACAGATGTTAGCTGACAATCCGACTTTATATTATAACAACCGGGAATGTACGGAATTTATTACAGAAGTACCTGTTACCTGGGATGAAACCCGGGCACTCAAGGCTCTCGTGGGTGATTATGTGATCGTGGCCAAGCGCAAAGGAAACAAATGGTTTATTGGTGGAATTACCAATAACAAGGAGAAAGAGCGGACTTTTGAAATTCCACTTGATTTTCTTCCAGATGGAAAAAGCTTTCGTATGACTTCATTTGAAGACGGCATCAATGCCGGTTATCAAGCCATGGATTATCGTAAGAAAGAGACGACCGTAAAATCCGATGATAAGATATCGGTTAAAATGGTAAGGAATGGTGGTTGGGTGGCTGTTATCGAATAATTTAAAACAATAATTAAATGCTTCTTTAAAAAACCACGGGACTGCCTAAAAAAGGGGGCAGCCCCTTTTGGTGTTTGTACATTTTGTTAAAATGTACTCTCTTGATGTTGCTTTTTGCGTTGGTATTTTTTCTGAGAAAAGCCCTGTTTATTTTTTCCACATCTGTTCCATATCTTCCAGGGTTTTGCCTTTGGTCTCGGGGAGCCGCTTCCATACAAAGATAGCTGCTAATACGGCTAATGCTCCATATATCCAGTAAGAGAAACCATGATGGAAAAAAGAGACCAATGTCTCGTTCTTATCCATAATCGGAAAAGTCCATGACACGAGGAAATTGGAAACCCATTGGGCGGTGACGGCAATCGACATCACGACGGAACGGACGGAGTTGGGGAATATCTCAGCCAGCATGACCCAACATACGGGGCCCCAGGAGATGGCAAATCCGGCTGTGTAGGTAAGCATACATACCAGTTTCAAACCTGACGGCAGATTAGCAGCAAAGGAGGTGCCCAGTACCAGCATGGAAGCCGCCATGACCAATGCCCCAATGATAAGCAGTGGTTTACGACCGAACCGGTCGACCGTAAGAATCGCTAAGACGGTGAATGACAGATTGACAATTCCTACGATAATCGTTTGCAATAGTGCCGAATCAGTACCCGAGCCCATGCTTTTGAATATTTCCGGAGCATAATACAAGACGACATTAATACCTACAAATTGTTGGAAAGCAGAGAGTAAAACGCCGGTAATAATGATTACGAATCCATATGATTTTATCGGGACATACAATGCGATCAGGAAACTGGCGATCATCGCTATCTCAAAAGCGCTTGAAATGCCCAGGAATGACAATCCAAGTATGCCCGCGATAAATAAGATCAGCCAGATAAGCATAAAATGATAATAAGATTTTATTGAAGTACCGGTTTCTTTAGTGAAACTATTTCGAATTTCCTGCAACTCTTTTTTCGCTTCTTTATTACCTACTAATTTCATTAAAATGTGTTCGGCTTTTTCTGTTTGGCCTTTCATGGTTAACCATCTGGGTGTCTCCGGTACAAAAAACAATAAGGAGAAAAATAGTCCTGCAGGGATTGCCAGGGAAGCAAACATCCATCGCCATCCAATCTGATGCAACCATTTCGTATCACCTTGTTGGGCAATAAAATAATTGACAAAGTAGACTACCAGCATTCCGAGAATGATGGCAAATTGGTTGAGAGAAACAAGACTTCCCCGTTTTGCCGGCGGGGCTATTTCGGCAATATACATGGGGGATACCATTGACGCAATCCCTACACCTATACCTCCGATAATACGATAAAATACGAAATGGTAAACAAAGGTATGATCGGTGGAATCCGGCAAGTGATAGCCTATTTCAGGCCAAGCAGAACCAAGGGCCGCCAATAGAAATAAGATGGCTGCCGTGAATAGGGCTTTTTTGCGTCCTAATTGCTGACTCAGCCAACCCCCGATAGCGGCACCTATAATACAACCGATGAGGGCACTACTGACGACAAACCCTTCCATTGCATTCGCCTCATTCGGAGAAAGTCCCATCGGTTCGATGAAGAAATGGCGCAAGGATTCGACCGTCCCCGAGATAACGGCTGTGTCATACCCGAAGAGTAGTCCGCCCAAAGTTGCAATGACGGTTATCCCCGCAACATATAATTTACTCGCTTTTTGGTTTTTCATGGATTTCTATTTATAATGGTCTTTTCGATAAAAAGAAGAAGTGACTGTCCCAATAGGAAAGTTGAAAAAATCATAACTATGACTTTTTCAACCGGAAAAAGGATGGCATTTGACACACATTTGATCCCCTGCCCGGTATTATTCCGTATATATATTTACAATTGCTTCATACAATTCCTGTTTGCCGCTGATTTGTTCTGGTTCGCCTTTTTGCTTGGCGTAGGATACTAAATCTTCCAGTGAAAGTCTCCCTTCTTCGAACTCTTTGCCTTTTCCGTTGTCGAAGGAAGCATAGCGCTCTTTCAGCATTTGGAGATACGGCGATTCGTTGAGAAGCCGTGCGGCATTCTCCAATGCACGTGCCATGACATCCATTCCTGCAATATGTGCGATAAAGATATCTTCCAGATCGGTTGAATTTCTGCGGGTTTTTGCATCAAAATTGATGCCGCCATTACCGAATCCTCCATTCCGGATGATCTGAATGAATGCCTGTACCAGTTCGAATGAATCGATTGGGAATTGGTCGGTGTCCCATCCGTTTTGGTAATCGCCTCGATTAGCATCGATCGAGCCCAACAGTCCGGCGTCTACCGCGCAAGCCAATTCGTGTTCGAAAGTATGTCCGGCAAGTGTAGCGTGATTGACTTCTATGTTGATTTTGAAGTCCTTGTCCAGTCCATAGTGGCGGAGGAATCCGATCACGGTTTCCACATCCGTATCGTATTGGTGCTTGGTCGGTTCCATTGGTTTAGGCTCGATAAGGAAGGTTCCTTGGAAGCCTTTGGAGCGGCCGTAGTCACGGGCAAGGATAAGCATCTGTGCCAGATGATCTTTCTCGCGTTTCTGGTCGGTGTTTAATAAGCTCATATATCCTTCGCGGCCTCCCCAGAAGACATAGTTGGTACCACCCAATTCCATCGTTGCGTCAATTGCATTTTTTATTTGTACGGCGGCGCGGGCTACGACGTTGAAATCGGGATTCGTGGCGGCACCGTTCATATACCGTTTATGACCGAAAACATTAGCTGTTCCCCAAAGTAATTTGATGCCGGTCTCTGCTTGTTTCTGTTTGGCATAAGCGACCATTTCTTTCAGATTAGCTTCGTATCCTTCGATGGTACTCGCTTCATCAACCAGATCTACATCGTGGAAACAGTAATGCTCAATGCTGACTTTTTGCATAAATTCGAACCCCGCATCCATTTTCGCCTTCGCTCTTTCCAAGGTTGAAGCGCTCATATTCCAAGGGAATGTTTTGGTTCCCGGACCGAATGGATCATTTCCTTCGGCACATAGCGTATGCCACCATGCCATGGAGAACTTCAACCAATCTTTCATCTTCTTACCATTGATCTCTTTTTCGGGATCGTAGTAATGAAATGCCATCGGATTTTTACTCTCTTTTCCATCAAATTTGATTTTCCCTATTCCGGGAAAGAATTCTTTTGTTGCCATCTCTCTTTTATTTTGTTTGTGAATATTTATATTGAATAATTCTTTAACCTGCTCTTCCATTTTTCATAAGCTTCTATGTAGGCGTCGTTCTTATCTTTTTCAGGATCGAAAACAAACAGTTTTTTCAGGGAGGCGAAGGCCTCTTTATGAGTGGCATAGATGCCGATTCCCATGCCTGCTCCTTTGGCGGCTCCGACGGCTCCGTCGGTGTTAAATAATTCCACAGTCGCGCCGCTTACATTCGACAGGGTTTGTGCAAATAACGGACTGAGGAACATATTGGCGTATCCTGCCCGAATTAAATGAATGTCCATACCCATTTCTTTCATGATTTCCATCCCGTATTCATATGAAAAAACAATTCCTTCCTGAGCGGCACGTAACAGGTCGCTTTTTGTATGGATGTTAAAATTAATCCCGTGTACGGAACAGCTGATATCTTTGTTTTTGAGTATTCGTTCCGCTCCGTTCCCAAAAGGAACGACCGAGATACCTTTGGCTCCGATGGGAGATTGGGCTGCCAGAAGATTCATGTCGGCATAGGATAATCCTTCCAAAGCCAGATTCTGTTTCAGCCATGAATTGAGAATGCCTGTCCCATTGATACATAATAAGATTCCCAATCGCTGCCTATCTTTCGTGTAATTAACATGGGCAAAGGTGTTTACGCGTGATTCCCTATCATAATCCAATCGATCCGATATCCCGTATACCACGCCCGATGTACCGGCGGTAGAGGCTATTTCTCCGGGATTAAAAACATTTAGGGACAGTGCGTTATTGGGTTGGTCGCCTGCCCGGTAGGAGATAGGCGTTCCCACTTTTAATCCGAGTTCACGGGCCGCCGTTGTCGAGACCTGCGCCTGTATGCCGAATACCGGCTTTATTTCAGGGAAAAAACTTTTGGGAATACCGAAATAACTCAATACGTCTTCTGATAAGGATTTTGTTTTAAAGTCCCAGAAAATACCTTCGGACAGTCCTTCGATCGTCATCGCTATATCGCCTGATAACTTCATGGCAATATAGTCGCCGGGCAGCATCAATTTATCAACCTTTTCATAAATAGCCGGTTCGTTTTCTTTTACCCAAGCCAGCTTGGATGCCGTAAAGTTGCCCGGAGAATTGAGCAGATGGGAAAGGCATCGTTCTTCTCCGATTGCCTTGAACGCCCGTTCGCCGTAGGACACGGCCCGGCTATCGCACCAGATGATTGCCGGCCGCAATACCTCTTGATGCTTATCGACAAGTACCAGGCCATGCATCTGCCAGGTAATGCCGATGCCCTTGATTTCTTCCGCTTTTATCTTGGATTTCCGCATAACCGACCCGTGGGCGATTTTCAGATTATTCCACCATTCTTCCGACTCCTGTTCTGCCCATCCAGGTCTGATTGCCTTGATCTTCATTTCTGTTTTCGGATGGAAATCCGACGCAACCACTTCTCCCGAGTCGGCCTTTACCAAACATGCCTTTACCGAAGAGCTTCCTATATCATAGCCTAATAGATACATGGTATTTCCCTTTTTTGTTTATAGATTCGATTTAAGCTTATTATATTCTTTCTTGTTGAATTTGTAAAGACGGGCCGCCCGATGGGGAACGCCTTTTTCTTTTTCATCCAATGCTACTATATAAGGCATCGTTGCTACCTTTTTGTGGAAATTACGAATGTCGATAAACCGGTTATAAATTGCCTCATATAATTTATGCAGTTGGCTTATCGTGAATTTTTGAGGAAGGAGTTCGGAGATGATTGCCGGTTCATATTCAACCCAGCGCCTGATTTCCCCCAAAGACTCACCTACAATTAAATTATGATCGAAAGGCATATGTGGTATTGAATTTACAGAGCGCCATTCCGAATGTTTGTATCTGGAGATATTCGTTAGTTTCCGATCGATTTTGCAAAGAGCAATATATACAACTGTTATCAACCGATTGATATCCGGTTTGTAGGCTTTGTCCAACCACAGCCTGTCTTCCTGCTTGCTGGCTCTATCCGGTGATGCAAAACATTTGAACTGTTTTAATGGCAGTTTTTTGATACCCGTTAATTCAAATAGAACTCGTTGGGCGGCATCGTCTACATCTTCTTCATTATAGATCAGGCTACCCGGTAATTTCAGTGCCTTGGATTCTCCAGTTCCTGCATTCCGTTGTACCAGAAGTATGGTTAATTGTTTTTCGTCGAAACCAAAGACAACGCAATCGATCGATACATAGGTATGAATAAAATTTGGACTCATGGCAGCCTCTATTTAATTATTTTCCCCTGGAGAATGCGAATATAACATTTTATATTTAATGCTTATTTGATCGGGATCTATTTTAGGGTTAAATTATTGTAAATAAAAATGTTATATATCATATAAGATATGATAAGACTTCTTTTCTGGCGAGTCATTCAAATGGATAAGTAGCTTACTATAAGTATTTTAAAAAAGCGGTAGGAAAAGCGTTCAATCGTTAATTTTTACAATAAGCGGGCATGAAAAAAGGCAGCCTGATTAAGGATGCCTCCGGGATGCTCTTCCTCTTGGACTTGAACCAAGGACCCTCTGATTAACAGTCAGATGCTCTAACCAACTGAGCTAAGGAAGAAAAAAAACTTCAATACCTATTATAACCGAAAAAGTGGCTCTTCCTCTTGGACTTGAACCAAGGACCCTCTGATTAACAGTCAGATGCTCTAACCAACTGAGCTAAGGAAGAATTTCTTATCTCCGTTCAGGCCTCTTGTAGGCCCCCCGGAAAATGTGTTGCAAAAGTACAGGATGTTTTCGAAATATGCAATATCTTTGCAGAAAAAAAAGAATGAAAGCGATTGGGATAGGAAACGCTTTGGTGGATGTACTCCTTCAACTGGAAAATGATGAAATACTTTCCTCTTTTGGCCTTCAAAAGGGAACAATGGATCTTATCGATGAGAATCAGATGGTTTCTATCCGGAAAGCTCAGGAAAACCTGAAGAGAAGCCAGGCGCCCGGAGGATCTGTTTGCAACACGATGAGGGCAATGGCGCAGTTAGGCGCGTCGGTCGGGTTTATCGGGAAAATCGGTTCGGATGAGGCCGGAGCTTATTACGAAGAGGCTTTGCGAAAAGCAAACGTGATTTCTTATTTTTCCCATGTCCCGGGCATTTCCGGCAGTTCCACGGTCATGATTTCTCCGGATGCGGAGCGTACGATGGCTACTTTTCTCGGCCCGGCCGCCACTTTGACGGCGGAAGAGATTCCGGACGAAGTCCTCTCGGCTTACGACTGCATTTATATTGAGGGCTATCTTATCGCGAACGAACGGCTTTTTGTTCCGGTCCTGAAGCAGGCCAAGCGATTGGGGCTCAAAGTCGCCTTGGACTTATCGAATTTTAATGTTGTCAACGGATTTAAAGAATTGCTTTTGGAGGTTATTCCTTCCTATGTGGACATCCTGTTTTCCAACGAAAGCGAAGCCGAAGCGTTTGCTGGCAGGCAAGCTGAAAAGGCCGTATCGTTTATTTCGCGCATGGCGGATATTTCGGTGGTTACCATGGGTAGTAAAGGAGCATTAGTCGGATGTAAAGATGGAATTATCCGAATTCCTGTTTCAGGCGGCGCACCTGTTGATACGACTGGTGCCGGAGATCATTTCGCCGCCGGCTTCCTCTATGGCTTGTCAGCCGGGAGAAGTTTGGAGAAATCGGCACGGGTAGGCTCTTTTCTGGCAGGTTGTGTAGTCGATATCATCGGAGCCCAGATTCCCGACAGGCAATGGGAACAAATAAAGTTAAAAGTAAGAGAGATTTTGTCTTGAAAATGTATTATTCTTTACTTTTGGACAAAATGAAATGTCATATCAAAATAATTCAGATAAAATGCGAAAAATGAAGTTGGTCCGTATCGTCTGTCTTCTGCTGCTTGTCGTAATTTTGAAACCGTCCGTCAATCTGCAGGCTCAGACGGATAGCCGGTTTGAAATCAGTAAGAATCTAGATGTCTTCAATGCTTTGGTCAAAGAAATGGAGTTGTTTTATGTCGACTCCATTGACGTGGATAAAACCATACGCCGGGGCATCGACGGTATGTTGAAAGGGCTGGATCCCTATACCGAATATATTCCTGAGAACGAGATGGAGGGGTTGAATTTTATTACGACCGGCGAATATGGCGGCATCGGAGCCTATATCCGTGAACGGGAAGAGGGGGGAGTTATTATTGCGGAGCCTTTTGAAGGAATGCCGGCCCAACTTACCGGATTGAAGGCGGGCGACCGTATTCTGGCTATCGATACGATCGATGTCTCCGTATTCTCTAACGATAAAGTCAGTGAGTTGCTGAAAGGCGTTCCGAACAGCAAGATCAAACTAAAGATACAACGTCCGGGCGAAAAGAAACCGCGTGAATTCGAGTTTCTCCGCAAGCAGGTCGTCGTCGATCAGGTGACCTACTACGGGGTGAGAGGAGACGGTATCGGCTATATTTACTTGCAGGGCTTCACCAACAAAAGCGCCCAGGAAGTAAAGAGTGCGTTTGAGGACTTAAAAAATAACCATCATATCAAATCTTTGATCCTTGATTTGCGGAATAACGGAGGGGGAGTGCTGGACGGGGCAGTTCAAATCGTCAATCAATTTGTTCCCAAAGGGCAGGAAGTGCTCTCTACCCGTGGAAAAATCAAGCAATGGGACCGGATCTACCGGACGACTATGGAGCCTCTGGACACGGTTATACCGCTTGCCGTATTAATCAACGGCGGTTCTGCTTCGGCTTCCGAAATTCTTAGCGGGGCCTTGCAGGATCTGGATCGCGCCGTATTGATCGGACAGCGTTCTTTTGGAAAAGGCCTGGTACAGGCTACGCGCGATTTGCCTTATGACGGTAAACTGAAGGTAACGATGGCGCGTTATTATATTCCCAGCGGGCGTTGCATCCAGCAGTTGGACTATGCGCACCGGAATCCGGACGGCAGTGTGGGAGTGATCCCGGATAGCCTCACGAAAGTTTTCAGGACCTCAAAAGGCCGCTTGGTGCGCGACGGCGGAGGTGTTAGCCCTGACTTTGAAGTAAAAGAGGAGAAGATGCCGACCATGATGTACTATCTGATGACCGGATATACTTTATTCGATTTCGTAACGGATTGGGTCCAGAAACATCCGACGATTGGCCCGGCGGAAGAATTTGAAGCGACAGATGCCGATTTCGACGCTTTCAAGTCTTATGCCAAAGCGAAGGACTTCACATACGATCGCCAGAGCGAAAAGGCGTTGGCTAACCTAAGAGAAATAGCGGAGATGGAAGGATATATCGAGGAAGACTCTGTCCTTTTCGAAGCGTTAAAAGTAAAATTGACTCCGGATTTGGAACGTGATTTTAACCGCTATAAGGAAGAAATCAAGAAACTCCTGACTTCCGAAATCGTGAAGCGTTATTATTATCAGAAAGGCGAGCTGATCAACAGCTTGCGAAACGATAAATCACTGGAGAAAGCTCTGGAGGTTTTAGCCGATCCGGCACTTTATGAAAAGACATTGAGTGCGCCTGTGAACGGTGAAGTCGCCTCCAATCTGCTGCGGCGTTAAGGGTGTTTGCAAAATCTTTTTATTTGCCTAACAGGATTTTGTCGATTTGCTTGACGAAGGCATCCTTGGGCAAGGCTCCGACGGACATCTGGGGTTTTCCCTGAACCGGAACAAAGAGGGTCGCGGGGATGCTCTGTATACCGAAGGTATAGGCCAAATTCTTTTCCTGATCCACATTTACCTTATAGATGACAATCTCATCCTGGTATTCCTTGGCCAGTTCCTTTAGGATCGGGGCAATCTGACGGCACGGGCCGCACCAGTCGGCATAAAAGTCGATGATGCAAGGCTTATCGCCTTCATATACCCATTGGTCGGGCGTCTTTTCGTAATTATAGACTTTTGTAAGGAAGTCGCTTTTATTAAGTGCAATCACTTCTCCTTTTCCTGTATCCTCATTATTCCCTGCTTCGTCTTTGGCGTTAGCTGAATGACAGCTGTTGGCGATCAATAGAAACGGCAGAAGGAAAACTAATTTTAAATGTGTCGTCATATATAATGCTTAAGTAATGATTTTTTAATTTTAATGAAGCCAAAGATAAGAACTTTTTTAAGAAAAAATAGTACCCGATTGAATCATCCGGCATAGGCGATTGTCTATTTGTGTGTGGGAAAATTAATCTGTCAGTGCATTGCACTTAAATTCAGTGTACTATAGTAACAAAATCAATCGCCTAAAAACGGATTTTTCCTTAACTTTGTGTCGTATGCAAACCGATAAGCTAAAAGCTTTTATACAAGAGCACCGGGAGGATGATCCGGTAGAACTTCTGCTGGGTGCTTCCCGTTATCCGGAAGTGGATGTGCCATATGCTGCAGAGCTGATTGCGGCCAGGAAGCAGATCAAGGACAAGCTGCCGCACTGGTATGCTGACGATTCCCTTCTCTTTCCCTCTAAACTGGCGGCCGAGCAGTGCTCTTCCGAACAGACAGCCCGCTATAAGCAACGGTTGGCGGAATCGGACTGGCATCTGGCGGATTTGACCGGCGGGCTGGGTGTCGATAGTTATTTTTTCTCGCAAAAGATACACCAGGTAACGTATATCGAGCGTTTTCCCAGCTATTGTGAGGCCGCACGGTCTAATTTTTCGGCTTTGGGCATAGGGAATATCCGGGTTATCCAGGGAAATTCGGTCGATCTGCTGCCGGAGTTGGAGAATGTCGATTGTTTTTATCTCGACCCGGCGCGGCGGGGGGAAGGAAATCGGCGCGTTTTCGCCCTTTCGGATTGCGAGCCGGATCTGACGCAACTGCTTTCCCGCTTATTGCGGAAAGCGCCCCGGGTGATTGCCAAGCTCTCCCCGATGTTAGATATTCAGCACACACTGAAACAGTTGCCTGGGACGGAGGAGGTGCATGTTCTTTCGGTAAAGAATGAATGCAAGGAATTGCTTTTTATTATCGCTCGGGATCCGGCGGAAAAGAAAGAGCCTGCCATTTACTGCGTCAACTTTCCGGCGGAAGGCGAAGAGCAGTCGTACCGCTTTACTTTAGCAGAAGAACGGGAGAGTCATGCCGGGCTGGCGGATGGGGCGGCGGCCTTTCTTTACGAACCTAACGCCTCCATCCTAAAGGCCGGCGCTTACCAGTCGATCGCTATTCGGTATGGATTGCGGAAGCTGCATTCGAACAGTCATCTTTATACTTCGGAACGGCGGATCGCTTTTCCGGGGCGGACCTTTGTTGTAGAGGAATCGATACCTTGCAACGGCAAGACCATGAAGACGATTGCGAAAAAAATTCCCCAAGCCAATCTGACTGTACGCAATTTTCCTCTTTCCGTCCGCGAATTACGCCAACGGACGAAGATCGCCGAAGGGGGCGAGGTTTATCTCTTTGCTACTACGCTTGCTTCCGGCGCGAAGGTACTGATCCGCTGTGTCAAGCCAGATGCGGTATCAACTGAATAATAATAGGATAAGTTGGGCGGAAATCACCCGGATAAACATAGAGAGCGGGTAGACGGTCGCATAAGTTACCGAAGGTTCATCTCCTTCGACTGTCGTATTGGCGTAACTCAACGCCATCGGATTCGCCATGCTTCCGCAGAGCATTCCTATGTTTTGGGCATAGTCCACATGTAGGAAACGAGAAGTAATAAAGCCGACCAGCAAAACCGGAACCAGCGTCAGGCAAAAGCCGATGGATACCCAGATGAGTCCCTGGTTGCTGAAAACGGTTTCGAAGAATTGTCCCCCGGACTGAAGTCCCAGTCCTCCCAGATAGATGACGATACCTAATTGGCGGATCATCAGGTTGGCGCTCTGCGTGGTATAGGTCGTCATATGGAAACGGGGGCCGAACGCACCCATCAGGATGCCGACAATGATCGGACCGCCCGCGATCCCCAATTTGATCGGCGTACTGAGTCCCGGGATCTGGATTGGAATTAGTCCCAGCAATACCCCCATGGAGATGCCGAGGAAGATGGCAATCAGGTTCGGATTATCCAACCGTTTGATTTCATCGCCCAATATCTTTCCGACATTTTTGACGGAATTGGCTTCCCCGACAATTGTCAACTTGTCTCCCAATTGCAGGTGAAGATTGGGAGAGGCGATAAGGTCTATGCCCGCGCGGTTAACCCGTGTAATGTTAATTCCATACAAGTTGCGCAGGCGCAAGGAACCCAGCCGGACGCCGTTGATCTTGTCGCGCGTAACGACGATTCGGCGGGAAATCAATTGGCTGTCAATAGCATCCCAGTTGATGTCCTCTTTGTTCCAATCCACCTCTTCCTGCATGCCGAACAGCAGGCGGATATTTTCCAAATCTCCTTTGGAGGAAATCACAAGTAGGTGGTCATTGGGCTCCAGTTTGACATCAGAGGTCGGGATGCTGACCTTACCGTTTCTCCAGATCCGGGAAATGACGAAATGCATATGGGAGAGTTTGACTACTTCGCGGACGCTTTTGTCGAAAATAGCAGGGTTGCTGACTCTGAATTCCGAGATCTTCGTTTGGTCTTTGCTCTCTTCCTTCGACATTGTTTGCTCTTTTCCGGAAAAGAAGAGGGCCTTTAGGACGATGATAGCCAGAATGACTCCGACGACCCCAAGTGGATAGGTAACGGCACAGGCAAGCGCCATGTCCGTAACCCCTTTGGTGTTACCCGGATCCATCTGAAGGAGAGCCTGTTGTCCGGCTCCGAGAGCTGGAGTGTTGGTTACTGCTCCGCAGAGGAGGCCGACCATATCAGACAGAGGGATTCCCGTTGTCCAATGGAAGACGAGAGTAAATATCAGTCCCAATAGAATTAAGGCCATGGAGATGGTATTAAGCTTGATACCGCTTTTCTTAAAGGAAGAGAAAAATCCCGGCCCTACCTGTAATCCTAAAGCGTAGACAAAGAGTATCAGCCCGAAGTTTTGGGCCAACATCAACATCATCGGGTCGACAACCAACCCGAAATGCCCGGCAATGATTCCAGTGAAAAAGACGAAAGTAATACCTAAGGAGACTCCGAATATTTTCAGTTTCCCTAATGATAATCCAATAGCAGATACTAAAGAGAGAATAATTACAGCCTGCACGGTGGATTGTCCATCAAAGGCTTCCGTCAACCAATTCATAAGATAGCTTGTCTTTTTTCGCCGGCAAATATAATAGATTAATCTGTATCATCCGGCTGGAAAGAGAGCATATTGTCACTAAAAGTGCATAGAACTGTATTTATTAAAGTGACCCGAATTACTTTTCGTCTCTTTTCAGGGAAAAATCGGATTATTATTTAGATCTCCCTGATTTTAATATTCTTGAACCAGCAGTTGTATCCATGGTCTTGCAGGCCAATGTAACCTTCTCTGGCGGGGCCCTCCTTAAATCCTTCCCAATCTTTGAATTTGCTTCCTGCCACGAGCGCTTTCCACTCGGGTGTCCAGAGTTCGTATTCAACTACTTTCACACCGTTTTGAGTGTGGGTCACCTTACCTTCTTTCACCCGGACTACGATGGTATTCCATTCTCCCGCAGGCTTGGCGTTTTGCGGTAGTGCGGGAAGCATGTCGTAAAGGGAGCCGGCAAGATGATTTGTCAGTTTGTTATCCCCGGCATTCCAGTTGTCGAGCACTTGTATCTCCGGTGCTGCGTAATAAATAGGTTTGTTCGGGTATTCAACGATGTTATAGAAAATACCGGAGTTTCCCTCTCGCTCGATTTTCCAATCGATGGACAGCTCAAAGTTTTTGAATTTCTTCTTTCCGAAGAGGATATCACCCCCTTGTCCCTGCCCGGCTTTTTCTCCCCTGCTGACCTTCATCGCATTTTCGTCGATCACCCAGTTGGGTGCTATTTCCGTCGAATTGCATTTTCTCCATCCATCCATTGATTTTCCGTCGAAGAGCAGTATCCATCCGTCTTTCTTTTCCTGATTGGAAAGGCTGTTATCCTTTTGCGCTTGTACATTCATAACACATAGCGCGGTAATGAGAAGAGATAAAATTGTCGTTTTCATGTCGTTTTAATTTTTATTCTTAAGATTAATAGTTGATTCTTGCGATATCATCATTCAAAGATATGGATTCTTGAAAAATAAATACTTTGTACAAGCGGATATTTTCGGGATATTTTTCTCTTATTTCCCGGATTCATCCGTATCCTCCGGTTGGTAGGAGAGTATATTGTCTGCCAGATGGAACTGAAAGTCGTTTTCTGCAAGGAAACGGATAACTTTTAGTGTCTTTTCCTTCGGGAAGGGGAGGGCCTGGGACAGTTCCAGTACCGGCTTTTCTTTTTCCCGCAGCGATTGGGCCAAGGATTCGCGGATCCGGTTGAATTCCCAGTTGGTCAGTCCGGATTGGCTCTTGCTCAGGCAAACATCGCAGCAGCCGCAATCGCGGCTCTCTTTCTCACCCAGATAGGATAGAAGCAGGCGGGAGCGGCAATAGCGGTCGTTTCCGATGTATTCCAGCACTTTGTCTATCCGGTACTGAAGCCGTTCCTTCCGGTTTTCGTAGACTGGGCGGTCGATCCGGACGTATTTCAATTCTTCCCGGCTTCGGGTAAATATGATCTGCGGCATTTTTTTCTGTGGAATATAATGGATAATCCGGTATTTAGACAGGCCAGTTAAGGTTTGGTATACTTCATCAGCCGTCGCATTGGCGCGGGTTGCGATTAACGATTCGTCGATGTAGATATAATCGGCGAAGAGGCCGGTGTAAGAACGGAGAATGACCTGGATGATTTCGTCCGTCCGCTTATCTTGCGTCAGCGATCGATATAGCTCTTCCCGGGTGACAAGGAACATCAGACGGGAGGCATTTTCCGGGTCTTCGGTATATTCGATGTAACCCGCCAGTTCCAATATTTTCAGGGCATAGTGCGCTTGCAGGATGGAAAAGTGATAGGCGGCGCAAAAGGCAGCTAATGGGAAGTCGTGGGTCGTGAAGAAGCCGTAACCGGCGGCAATCTGAAAGTAATTGCCCAGCGCCTCGTACACCCGGAGGATAAATTCCTTTGCCGGAAACTCATCCGACAGGCGTTTCTTTAGTTTCGTATTATCCTGATTGGAACAGAGTGCGACAGCATAAGCCTTTTCCCCGTCACGGCCGGCGCGGCCCGCCTCCTGGTAGTATTCTTCCAGCGAACCGGGCATATCCATATGGACGACAAGGCGCACGTCCGGTTTATCGATCCCCATGCCGAACGCATTGGTCGAAACGATGACGCGGCATTCGCCGCTTTTCCAGCGGTTCTGCCGTTGGGTCTTTTCTTCCCGGTTTAGCCCGGCATGGAAATAGTTGGCGGAGATGCCGGCCTGTTGCAAGACAGAAGCAATCTCTTTCGTGCTTTTCCGGTTCCGCACATATACGATAGCCGTCCCGGGGACTTTCTGCAGGAGACGGACAAGTTGCTGCATCTTGTTCTCCGTATGGCGGACGATATAGGCCAGATTGGGGCGGGCGAAACTTTTCTGAAAGACGTTCTTTTCCTTGAAATGCAGTTTCTCTTGAATGTCCTGGACAACCTCCGGAGTCGCGGTGGCCGTCAATGCCAGGACAGGGACGCCCGGCAATTGGTCGCGTATCTCTGCAATATGAAGGTAGCTCGGGCGGAAGTCGTATCCCCATTGAGAGATGCAATGGCTTTCGTCCACGACCAGCAGGCAGACTTTCATCGCCTGCAGTTTTATCCGGAAGATCTCGGTATAAAGCCGTTCGGGTGAGATATACAGGAATTTGTAATTCCCATAGATACAGTTTTCCAACTGGATCAGGATCTCTCGGCGCGTCATGCCGGAATAAACGGTTGTCGCTTTGATACCGATCCTCCGCAGATTGTCCACCTGGTCTTTCATCAGGGCGATCAGTGGGGTAACAACAATGCAGATGCCTTCCATCGCCATCGCCGGAACCTGAAAGGTCAGCGATTTTCCCCCGCCGGTGGGCATCAGTCCGAGAGTATCTTTTCCTTCGCTTACCGAATGGATAATGTCTTCCTGTAAAGGACGGAAGGAGGTATACCCCCAGTACTTTTTTACTATCTCATGGTAGATGTCCATGAATTATTCATCAGAAGGCTTGATATCTTTCACCATCAATTGGATGGTCGTATTGCCATTATATGTATTCTCTTCGATCGTGTAGCAAAGGTCGAACGGCTTCATCTCTTTTATATAGTTGTTGTGCTGGTGCATTCCGAAAGCGATGGCATGGATCGGGCTGTAAGAGCCGCTGTCGATGAGTTCCAGTTTCAGATGTTCCAGGTCTTTTCCGACCAGTTTGCTGGTGCCATAATCCTGTACCTGTCGGGAGCAGAAGATCGGTTTTTCGTTTTCCGGCCCGAAAGGATTCATCTTCTTAAGCTCACTGACAAATTTACTATTGATCTCTTTCAGGTTGATGACGGCGTCGATATCGAGCTGTGGAGTCATTTGTTCCGGAATGATCTCCTTGGCTGCCAGATCCATGAACCGTTTGGTGAATGCCTCCAGGTTCTCTTCTTTCATGGACAGGCCGGCAGCGTAGGTATGCCCTCCGAAATTCTCCAGCAAGTCGCGGCAGCTTTCGATCGCCTTATAGATGTCGAAGCCGCTCACCGAACGAGCCGACCCGGTGATCAGGTTGTTCGATTTAGTCAGCACCAATGCCGGGCGGAAATATTTTTCCGTCAGCCGTGAGGCGACAATGCCGATGACTCCCTTATGCCAATTAGGGTTATAGACGACCATGGCTTTCCGGTCTTCCATGTTCTTGAACTCGTCGATGATAGCATTGGCTTCGTCCGTAATGCGTTTGTCCAGTTCCCGACGTTCGTCATTGTATTGGTTAATATTTTCGCTTTTCTCCCGCGCCTCGTCCACATCCTTGGCCAAGAGTAAGTCTACTGCCTCTTTTCCGTTCATCATCCGTCCCGAAGCGTTGATCCGGGGCCCGATCTTAAAGACAATATCGCTGATGGTAATCTCTTTACCCGACAGGCCGCAGATATTGATAATCCCTTTTAGTCCCAAGCTCGGATTGCTGTTTAGTTGCTTCAGCCCGTAATAGGCCAGTATCCGGTTTTCGCCGGTAATAGGGACAATGTCCGAGGCGATGCTGACGGCAGTCAGCTCCAACAGCTTCTCTAACGACGAGAAAGGGATGCTATTGCTTTCGGCAAAGGCCTGCATGAATTTAAAACCTACGCCGCAACCCGAGAGATGTTCGTAGGGATAGATCGAATCACTCCGTTTCGCATCCAATACCGCAATGGCCTCGGGCAGTGTTTCATCCGGCATGTGATGGTCGCAGATAATGAAATCGATTCCTTTCTGTTTGGCATAATTAATTTTGTCGATTGCCTTAATGCCGCAATCCAAGGCGATGATAAGCGTTATTCCACTTTCCTGGGCATAGTCGATTCCTTTAAAGGAGATACCATACCCCTCGTCATACCGATCCGGAATATAATATTCCAGTGTGGATGAATAAGGACGCAAAAATCTGTAAACCAATGAAACGGCAGTAGTGCCGTCCACGTCGTAATCCCCGTACACGAGAATTTTTTCCTTGTTGCCCAGTGCCTTGTTCAACCGTTTTACCGCCGCTTTCATATCCGGCATCAGGAAAGGGTCGTGTAAATCACTTAAACTGGGTTTAAAGTATTTCTTTGCCTCTTCGGGCGTAGTAATCCCACGTTGGACAAGTAGCCTGCATATCACCGGGTTAAGTCCCAGTTCTGCTTCCAGCTCTTTTTGCTTATGTATTTCTTCGTTTGTAGGGGTTCGAAAGTTCCATCTGGTTGTCATTTATATATATTATTATTTTATTTCTTTCCTCTCTCGTTGTTACCCAGACAGATTTTCAGGTATCTATTTTGGGTAATCTATTGAAATGTAAAATTAGAAATTTAAAATGGATATTTTGTTGCGTGTGGATGAAAACGTTCTTTTTTAACCTGAATTATTTTTAGGGAAAAAGAAGGAAATCTTTAAATGTTATTTGATCTATTTGTTCTTTTTAATGAGTAACAGCATTATAGCATTTATAAATGGCATTTGAGTGTTAAAGAAATATGATAAGATGTTATAATAATATTTCTATTTAAAGGGCAAATTATTGTCGGAAATCCTGTAAAAATTCATAACTGTGAACGGATGCAATCATAACTATGAATGTGCGCATTCATAGTTATGATTGTGTTCGTTCAGTACTATCATTTTTTTTCAGTTGATAAGCGACTAGAATAGATTTCAATATTCCAATAAGAAACGATAATAAGAAGAATAGAAAGGGGGAGGATCATTGAATTTGGATCGCTTTCTTTTTCTCTGTTTGCAAATGATTTGTACATTTGTACAAACATGTGTGAAAGGAACTGTATGGAAGATGAAATCAAAAAGGCCTGTGAAGTCATGCAGGCAGGCGGGATTATTCTATACCCTACCGATACAATCTGGGGAATCGGGTGTGATGCAACGAATGAAGAAGCGGTGAAGAAAGTTTATGCTTTGAAGCAACGGGCAGACCATAAGGCGATGCTGGTGTTAACGGATAGCTTTGTAAAAGTGGAACGATATGTAAATGATATGCCGGAAATTGCATGGGATTTAGCGGAAGTCGCGGATCGTCCGTTGACTATAATTTACTCTGGAGCCCGAAATCTGGCGCCTTCTTTATTGGGTGAAGACGGTAGTGTGGGAATCCGTGTGACGCAGGAAACTTTTTCCCGCCGGTTGTGCGAACGCTTCCGCAAACCGATCGTTTCCACTTCTGCCAATATCAGCGGGCAGCCCTCGCCGGCCCTTTTCAAAGAAATTTCGGAAGAGATAAAGGCAGGTGTGGATTATATTGTCAATTACCGCCGGGACGACACTCAAAAAGCGAAACCCTCAGGTATTATTAAACTCGGACCCGGAGGCGAAGTTAAAGTAATCAGAGAATAATGAACAGGAAGAAGCAGATCGCAATCTATGTCGTGACGGACTTTCTGACGGCATCTCTGGCGTGGCTTTTACTCAATGTACTGCGTTATAATGAAGTGGCCGTCCATGAAGGATTTTCTTCTTTAGACCGCTACCTTCTTTCCGGCCAGGTACTGAAGGGGCAGATCTTCATTCCTTTCTTTTGGCTTATCTTATATTATTTTTCAGGTTATTACAACAAGCCTTTCGGCAAATCGCGACTGGGGGAATTCTTTTCTACTTTCGTGACGATTACGATCGGTGTTCTCTTTGTTTTTTTTGTTATCATATTAAATGATTTGCCCCATTCCTTCCATATTTATTACCAGCTTTTCTTTTTTCTTTTCCTGCTGCAATTCGTTCTGACCTACGTGGGGAGGAGTAGCATTACTTTTAGCGGCTTACGTAAGATAAGGCAGCGGAAGTGGGCGATGAAGGTGTTGATTATCGGCATCGGGAAAAATGCCAAAAAGCTTTCGGAAGATTTATATCGTTTGGGTTATGAGATCGTCGGTTTTGTACGGGAAAAGGATGATGCGCCGTTAAAAGTAGATCCGGTGAAGGTGCTCGGCCAGCTTTCCGATTTGCCGAGATTGATGGAGGAACAGACGGTTGATGAAATCATTCTGGCTAATGGGGGAGCCCTGAACGGACATACCTTATCCATCCTTTATTCGCTTTATGTATACAAACGTCCGATCAAGGTGATGAGCGAAAAGAACAATTTACTCTCCCGTGTGAAGGTTAAAACGCTCCAGGATGTTCCTCTGATCGATGTAACCGAAAATAATTTTTCTTCCGCTGAAAAAAACATCAAGTTTTTTATCGATAAGCTGGTTGCTATTTTTGTTTTGCTGTTTTTTTCTCCGGTATACGCCTATATCGCCTGGCGGGTGCGCCGGAATTCTCCCGGGCCTATTATATTCAGGCAAGAGCGGATTGGCTATATGGGGTCTCCTTTTACCATGTACAAGTTCCGGACGATGTATATCCATTCGGATGAAGGAGAACCTCATTTGACGAAGGAGGAAGATACGAGAGTAACTCCTTTCGGCCGGATATTGCGTAAATACCGTCTGGATGAATTACCCCAGTTCTGGAATGTATTGAAAGGGGATATGTCTTTAGTCGGGCCGCGTCCCGAGCAACGTTTTTTTATCGATAAAATCGTGAAGAAAGCTCCCTATTATTACCTGCTACACAATGTCCGTCCCGGCATTACTTCCTGGGGGATGGTAAAGTACGGCTATGCGGAGACGGTGGATCAGATGATCGAACGTTTGGATTATGACATTTTGTATTATGAAAATATGTCATTAGCTTTGGATCTGACAATATTAATCTATACCATCCGAACCGTACTTACGGGCAAAGGTATATAATATATGTGTAAAATGGATTGGTTTTATCGGTTCTTGCAATGGCGGGAAGAACATGTAAAAGAGAAAACGTTTATTTTAGTAATCAGTTTTTTCGTGGGGATTTTTACGGCCGCTTCCGCTATCCTTCTGAAGTTCCTGATTCATACGATTCAACATTTGCTAATGGGTAACCTTGCCCTGACGGGAGCCAATTATATGCTATTGGTTTTCCCTATCATCGGGATTTTGCTCTCCGGACTTTTTGTCAAATACATCGTACGGGAGGATATCGGGCATGGGGTGACCAAGATATTATATGCCATCTCCCAAAGGAAAAGCCGGATTAAAGCGCATAATATGTTTACCTCCGTCATCGCCAGTTCCCTTACGATCGGCTTCGGTGGTTCGGTGGGGGCCGAATCTCCGATTGTGCTGACAGGCGCCGCTATCGGTTCGAATCTGGGGCGCTTATTCCGGATGGAGCAGAAGACTTTGATGCTGCTCGTCGGCTGTGGAGCGGCAGGCGCGATCGCCGGTATCTTCAAGGCACCGATTGCCGGGTTGGTATTCGTTATAGAAGTGCTGATGCTGGATCTGACAATGACTTCGGTTTTACCTCTGCTGATTTCCTCGGTGACGGCGGCTACGGTATCTTATATTTTTACCGGAACGGAAGCGATGTTCAAATTTTCGCAGACCGAAATCTTCGAAATCGAACGCATTCCCTACGTGATTCTGCTGGGTATTTTCTGCGGTTTGCTTTCACTCTATTTTACGCGGACCATGAATTGGATCGAGGGGATATTCCGGAAATTGGAAACCTATTGGAAGAGATTCTTTGCCGGCTCCATTCTTTTGAGCGTATTGATCTTCCTTCTTCCTCCTCTTTACGGCGAAGGATATGATACGATCGGTTATTTGCTGGACGGGCAGTTCCGGTATCTGACAGACCGGAGTTTCTTTTATGGTTCGGGTAACGGGAGCCTGGGGCTGGTTTCGATCCTGGTTCTGATTCTGCTAACCAAAGTTTTTGCTTCCAGCGCAACCAACGGAGGAGGCGGTTGCGGCGGATTATTCGCTCCCAGTTTGTTTCTGGGATGTATCGCCGGATTCCTGTTTTCGCATGTCTCCAACGAATTGGGATTCACAGTTTATGTGTCGGAGAAAAACTTTGCCCTATTGGGAATGGCCGGAGTTATGGCCGGAATCATGCATGCGCCATTGACGGGAGTCTTCCTGATTGCCGAACTGACAGGGGGGTATGAGCTGTTTCTGCCCCTGATAATTGTATCTATCGGTTCCTACCTGACGATTCTCGCGTTCGAACCCCATAGCATTTACTCTATGCGTCTGGCCCAGAAAGGGGAGTTGCTGACGCACCATAAGGATAGGGCCGTATTGACGTTGTTAAAGCTGGATAAGGTCATCGAGAAAGACTTTCTGACGGTTACTCCCGGCATGGACTTGGGAGAAGTGGTGAAAGTCATTGCCCAAAGCCAGCGGAATATGTTCCCGGTAATAGACCAGAAAGGAAAATTGGTCGGGCTGGTGATGTTGGATAATATACGTAATATCATGTTCCGTCCCGATCTGTACCGCAGGTTGCAGGTGTCGAAATTTATGGTCTCTTCACCGGCGAAAATTACGGTCGACATGCCGATGGAACAGATTATGCGTATCTTTGACGATACGAAAGCCTGGAACCTCCCGGTCGTTGATGGGGAAGGCCGCTATATAGGCTTCGTTTCCAAGTCTAAAATATTTAATGCGTACCGCGATGTATTGGTCGCCAATTTTTCGGAGGAATAAGAAATGAAAAAGGAAGATTTACGAATCATATTTATGGGCACCCCGGAGTTTGCCGTAGAGAGTCTCCGGCGATTGACAGAGGAAGGGTATCAGGTGGTAGGAGTCGTCACGATGCCGGACAAACCGGTCGGACGCCATGGGAATGTCTTGCAATCCAGTCCGGTAAAGGAATTTGCCCTGTCCCAAAATCTCCCGGTTCTCCAGCCGGAGAAGTTGAAGGAGGAACATTTCCTGGCTGAACTGGATTCCTTGAAGGCCGATTTGCAGATTGTCGTCGCTTTCCGTATGCTTCCCGAAGTAGTATGGAATATGCCCCGGTTCGGGACGTTCAACCTGCACGCCTCGCTCTTGCCACAATACCGGGGAGCCGCTCCGATTAACTGGGCGATCATCAATGGTGAGAAGGAGACGGGGGTAACTACCTTTTTTCTTACCCATGAAATCGATACCGGACGGATCATCCGCCAACAGCGCCTTCCCATTTCGGAAAAAGACGATGCCGGAACGATACACGATTCACTGATGACACTCGGCGCCGGATTGGTGATCGAGACGGTCGACATGTTATTGGAAAACGACGGACGGGTGGATGCCATTCCACAGGAAACGCTTCTCCCGGCAGCCGGGGAATTGCGGCTGGCCCCAAAGATATTCAAGGAGACCTGCCGCATCCAATGGAACCGGCCGCTAAAGGACCTCTATAATTTTATCCGGGGGCTTTCTCCTTATCCTGCCGCCTGGTGTGAAATGGTAGGTACGGACGGAAGTCGACAAACGTTGAAGATTTATGACACGAAGAAGCAAGTGGCCGTCCATCCCTATCCGGCCGGAAGCCTGCAGAGCGACGGGAAGACGTATATCGATGTGGTCGTACCGGACGGTTACCTCCGGATTCTCTCTTTGCAACTTGCCGGGAAGAAACGTTTGTGTACCAAGGATTTTTTAAACGGATTTAAAAATATAACCGATTATAAATTCGAATGATCCGGCAGATTAAACGCACAACTTATATAACACTCGGTTCCCTTTTCCTGGTACTCGGAGGGATAGGGCTCTTTATGCCTATCCTTCCTACGACTCCTTTCTGGTTACTTACCTGCTGGTTTTATCTCCGCAGTTCCGAGAAACTGTACCGGAAGGTGATGCAGAATAAATACTTCGGCGGCTACATGAAAGGATTTATGGAAGAAAAGGCACTGACGCTACAGGCAAAAGTGGTTTCCCTTGTTGTCATGTGGACATCGGCCATCCTGACTTCGATCTACCTGATCAAAAACTATTGGATTGTGGCAGGGCTCCTGGTGATTACCGTCTGTGTCACCTTCTATATCCTGTCTTACCGTACAAAAAAAACATAAACGGATGGATATCCTCTTGATTATTTTAGGAGCAATCTGTTTGCTTGTCGGACTGGCCGGAAGTATTCTTCCCGCTTTGCCCGGACCTCCATTATCGTATGCGGGCCTGCTGTTATTGCATTTCACTCACCGGGTACAGTTCTCTGCCGGAGAGTTGATTGTGTACGGGATTGTGGTTTTGCTGACACTGGTGCTGGATTATCTGATACCTGTCTGGGGCGTGAAGCTCTGGAAAGGAACTGCTTGGGGTAGCTGGGGATGCTTGATCGGGACGTTGGGCGGCCTTTTTATTTTCCCGCCCTGGGGTATTCTCATGGGACCGCTTGTAGGCGCCATTATAGGAGAATTGATAGGAGGGAAGGGCATGGCCTCCTCGCTAAGAGCCGGCTTCGGAGCGTTTGCCGGCTTCTTGCTTAGCACCGTGCTTAAAGTGGGCGTTTGCCTTTGGTTCATTTTCTGTTTTATCCGCGCCTTGCTGTAAAATAAAAGCCTCTTGTCAATATGAAAATTTATGTATTATTATAGATGGCGTCGGGCGACCTGCCGGTCGTCTGTCTTAACCGGCCTTTTCCAATAATAAGGAGAGGGAAAATCTATTAGTGACAGTCATGTGAGAATGTTTTTTACATTTCTAATGGATATTTTGGGATAATTTAGCTGTTATTTATCGTTCTGTCGGATTATTGCTTATATTTGTACCATATTGGTGATTAAAACGACTTTTTTACAACAACGAGAAACTGAAATAAATGAAACGGATATTTCCCTTTTTAATAGGATATCTTTTATTTGTCTTTGCCTGTTCTGATAAAACAGAGAAAAGCCCGGTTGATCCGGAGTTACGGGCGATTGCCGACAGCATGCAGCAGAAGTACCTTCCCGACAGACGGGTCGATGTCTTTGATGTGGAGATCGACGAAGTTGACGGCAAGCCGGTATTGCGAGGGGCGACGACTTTGCCGGAGGCGCATGACGAATTGCTTGCTTTGGCGCGGAAAGAACGCCCGGAAGTGTTGGACAGCATTCTCCTTTTACCGGACACCGCTTTGCAAGGAAGAACCTACGGGGTGATCAATCTGTCGGTTGCCGATATGCGGGTGAAAAGCGGATTTGCTTCCGAGATGGCGACACAGGCTTTGCTGGGGACGCCGGTACGGGTGCTGCAGAAAGGACGCTGGTATCGCCTTCAGACGCCGGATCGTTATATCTCCTGGGCGGAGTCAAGCACTTTCCAGCCTATGACAAAAGAGGAGTTCAACGAATGGATTGTCGCACCAAAGATCGTTTATACGGATTATTATGGATTCAGCTATCAGAAACCGGATGAGAAAAGCCAGACGGTGTCGGATCTGGTCTACGGGAATATCTTGCGCCTGGAAGGCGAAGAAAAAGGCTTTTATAAAGTTGCCTATCCCGACGGACGGCAGGCTTTTGTTCCGAAATCACGGGTGCTGAAAATGGAAAAATGGTTGACCTCGAATCCGTTGACCGGCGAGAGCCTGGTGAAAAAAGCATTCACGCTGATGGGAATTCCTTATTCATGGGGAGGAACATCGGTAAAACAATTGGATTGCAGCGGATTGACTAAGACTGTCTTCTTTATGCATGGAGTGATCCTGATGCGGGATGCTTCGCAACAGGTACATACTGGTGAGCCGGTGGATATTAGTGCGGGTTATGATAATTTGCAGGCGGGCGATCTGATGTTTTTCGGTAAAAAGACGGAAGACGGCAAAGAAAAGATCCGGCATGTCGGTTTTTATATCGGGAATAAGGAGTTTATCCATGAAGCCGGACGCGTAAAAGTAAGTAGCCTTGATTCGACGAAAACAAATTATGATGAATATAATACCCGCGAATTTATCCGTGCGGCCCGTTTTATCCATGCGGTAGGGACGCCGGGAATATGGTCGGTCGCCGATCATCCGTGGTATAAAGTACAACCGTAAATAGAATGTAAACCGGGAAGTTCTCCGGGTCTTCCCTAAAAAAGAATAGATATGTCACAGAACAGAAGACAGTTTTTAAGTTCGTTTGCATTAGCAACATTAGGGGCAGGGTTTGCTTCGCAACCTACGATGCTTTCCGCTCAAAACGGGAAGAAATCCGTTTCTGCCGGGAGCAAGATTAAATTGACTTTTAAACCGTATGACTTACAGTTACGCCATGTGTTTACCATTTCCAACTTTTCGCGTACGACGACTCCGGTCATATTGACCCAGATCTCATACGACGGAGTGACCGGATACGGCGAGGCCTCCATGCCTCCTTATCTGGGAGAGACGCAGGCCTCGGTACTGGAGTTTCTGAAAAAGGTTAACCTGGAGCAATTCTCCAATCCTTTCGAATTGGACGACATCCTTACCTATGTAGATTCCATCGCTGAGAACAATACGGCAGCGAAAGCCTCCGTCGATATCGCTCTGCACGATCTGGTCGGCAAACTGATGGGAAAACCCTGGCATGCCATCTGGGGACTCAATAAAGAAAAAGCTCCCGCCACCACCTTCACCATCGGAATCGACACGGATGAGGTGGTCAAGCAGAAAACGCGCGAGGCCGCCCCTTATACGATCTTAAAGGTGAAATTAGGGCGCGACACGGATAAACAAATGATACAGGCCATCCGTTCGGTAACCGACAAACCGATTGCCGTGGATGCCAATCAGGGCTGGAAAGACAAGCATCAGGCATTGGACATGATTTTCTGGCTGAAAGAGCAGGGAATCGTAATGGTGGAACAGCCGATGCCCAAGTATAATCTGGATGATGCTGCTTGGGTGACGGAGCAGAGTCCGCTGCCTATTTTTGCCGATGAATCCTTCCAGCGCCTTCCCGATGTCCTTCGTTTGAAAGGAGCTTTTACGGGAGTCAATATCAAGTTGATGAAATGTACCGGGCTGCGTGAAGCCTGGAAAATACTGACTGTTGCGCGGGCCGCCAACATGAAAGTGATGGTCGGTTGCATGACGGAAACCTCTTGCGCCATTTCCGCGGCAGCTCAGCTGTCCCCGGCAATCGATTGGGCGGACCTGGATGGAAACTTATTGATAAGCAATGATATTTTTTCCGGTGTTGAGGTCGTGAACGGTAAATTGACCCTAAATGATCGTCCGGGCATCGGAATCATTCCAAAATAATTGCAGGAATGTTTTTTTCTGACTATTTTTACCCCAATACTATTATATACTATTATTAAGTAAGACAGAGACGTGATAATATTAGCAGAAAGTGATTCAAGCCGTACTGAATGGTGTTTGATAGACGAAGAAGGCGTTCAGGAGCGTATCGTGACAGATGGGATTAATCCATACTTCCAATCAAGGAAAGAGATCAGTCATATCATCCGTTTACAACTTCCCGTGGCTTTTTTCAAATCCAAGGCTTCCAGTATTTATTATTATGGTGCCGGATGTTCCTCCGATGCCAAGAAGAATATTGTAAAGGCTTCGCTGGAATCCCAGTTGCGTACACCTTCTAACGTGGAGAGTGATTTACTGGCTGCCGCCCGCGGATTGTTTAAGGATGAGGCCGGGATAGCCTGCATTATCGATACCGGTTCGAACTCCTGTTTTTATGACGGGACGGAAATAAAGATGAATGTTCCCCCGCTGGGTTATATTTTAGGAGATGAAGGAAGCGGCGCCGCATTGGGAAAAAGTTTCCTTTCGGATTGCCTGAAAGGAATCGCTCCCGAAGACTTGACGAAAGAATTCTATGTGAAGTATGGTATTGATCCGGATGATATCCTTGATTATATTTATACCAAGTCGTCTCCGAACAAAATGCTGTCGATCTTATCTCTTTTCTTGGCTGAACATTTGACGGATCCGTATGTTTCAAAGCTCATTGAGACAAATCAAATATCTTTCTTCGAGCGGAATATACTGCAATATAATTATCGCAGTTATCCGGTGCGCTTTGTCGGTAAAATAGCCATGGTTTACGGCGCTTCCCTTCGTAAGGTAGCCCATAAGTATGGCATTCAGATCGATGCGATCGAAGAAAACCCCGTCGATGGCCTGATCGAATACCACCGGAGGTCGGAGTAGCTTCTCCCTTCCTTCTCACTTATCTTATCGGCCAACATTGGTAATGATTTAATTTTTTACCGGACTATTTTCTTTTTAAAGTTTCGCAGAGTCTATTTTGTTTGAGCTTGCGAAAGTCTAACTGCATTGTTTCCGGATGGCTCCCATTTCGAATTATCCATTGTTTTGGAAGAAACATCTATTTATTTTTATCAAAAAGTCGAGTGGTTTTGTTAAAAAATACCCTTATGGCGTTAGAATAATTTGTTTTTCTGATTTGTTTGCGTTTGTTCCTTAAGACGATTACTATTCTGTTTGAGTTAGTTATATTAGAGGGCGTTGAAACGTTCTTTTATAAAAAAAAGCAATAAAATATAAATATATATTCCTATTTTTATTCTTCTTTGATTTTATTTTGTATATTTTTGTCCTGAGTGTTGAATTTGTTAATCTGAATCGAACCATGTTAACCTGTATGTTAGGTTTTCCAACTCTGATGAAATAACTATAAGTTTGATTATAAGCTATTTTTTAAGGCTGAATTGGTAAGAATAAGAACTCTCATCACAGAAACCATCAAATTCCTTGTTATGGCTAAATTGTAAAAAATATTAAAACAATGAATTTAATGCGTAATATCTCTTTTGTTATAAATAAATTGTTTATAATTGCAAAAGATTTCAAATAGAGCTGTTTCTGGATCATTATGATTCTATTACTTCTCATGCCATGTCAATATGGTACATTGTTGCTGATGGTTTGTGTGCTTTTTCTTAACTAAATTAAAATAATATGAATTCATTTAAGACACTCCTTAATGTGCTATCAATAGGACTTTTGTCCTTGGCTACGCCGTGTATGAAAATTCTCGCCGGCCCGATCGGGCTAGGCAATCCTCTTGAAGTTCAACAAACGAGAAAAGTTGAAGAGACAGTAACAGCTAAAACAGCGAACCCTTAATTGGAGTCAGTGTGACTGTAAAAGGAACGGCTACCGAAATAGTAACAGATATGGACAGAAGGTATGCAGAACTGGAAAAATAAAACGAATCATCTAATTAAAAACAGAAAAGGCCTATGGAATACCTACATGTTGAGCTTTGTATCCCCCCAATCGGAAAGCGGATCATTTCCGCGGAAAGTAAGTTTACTCATATGTTTAAAAAAATTAATAACTCGATCAATGAATGAAAATCAAAAAAGTTGGAAGACTTGCCGCAGCAAATATCTCATTGCTGCGGCAATCGGCGCACTGTTCGTGGGCAGTGGCGACATAATGGCCAGCCAAACGATGTCAGGCAGTTCTCACACAGTATTGGAGCAACAGCAAGTAAAAAGAATCTCGGGAAAAGTGGTGGACGCAAGCGGAGAGCCTGTTATTGGTGCGAGCGTATTGGTAAAAGGTACCAGCACAGGCACCATGACGGATGTGAACGGTTCATTCATACTGAACGCACAATCCGGCAACACACTGGTCGTCTCGTTCGTGGGATATACCACCCAAGAAGTGAAAGTAGATATTGCAAACACTTATGTTGTGACCTTGCGAGAAGATGCTCAGGCATTAAGCGAAGTGGTAGTCACGGCAATGGGTATCAAGAAAGACAGGAAAGCTTTGGGATATGCCGTGCAAGATGTGAAAGCAGAGGAACTGATGAAGAACAAGAATGTCAATATCATCAACTCTCTTTCCGGTAAGATCGCCGGTGTGAATGTGACTCAATCATCAGGAGCCGCCGGTAGCGGTTCGCAGATTATTCTTCGTGGTGGAACTTCTGCCAGCGAAGGCCGCGACAACCAGCCTTTGTTTGTGGTGGACGGGGTTATTTATGACAACTCTTCCACTGTCGTCGGAAACTCCGCTTTTGATGGCGCCGGCGCGTCTTCTTCAATCACGTCCAACCGTGTAATGGATATCAACCCGGAAGATGTCGAGAGCATGTCGGTACTGAAAGGTCCTGCGGCTGCCGCGCTTTACGGTTCCCGTGCTTCTGCCGGTGTGATATTGGTTACCACGAAGAAAGGTAAAGAAGGTGCCGTAGAAGTGAATTTATCTACCAAGTACATTTCTTCTTGGGCAAAATCATTACCTGAGGTGCAAACCAAGTACAAGAGAGGTTTTATGGAAGACCAATACGATAGCAATGGTAATTACACAGGTACATCCTTCAATGACTTCTCCTATAATTCATGGGGGACAAAGATGACCACAAGCGACCTTATTTATGACAATATCGATAATTTCTATCAAGGAAGCGGCATTCTGGATACGAACCTGAGCGTATCGGGGGGTACACAGAACAGCAGCTTCTATTTATCCGGTTCTTTCTATGATCAGGATGGTATCATACCGACTACGGGCTATACCAAAACCACTTTACGCTTCAATGGTGAGCAGAAATACAAAATTTTCACTTTTGGGGCAAACGCCGCTTATTCACAGGCTCGTACGCAAAAGACGCTGACTTCGGCCGCCCTTTATAATTCACAGGGTACGGGCGCTCTTTATGCTGTGAACAATTGGTCGCCGAGCGATGACATGACTCATTATTTGAATGAAGACGGCACGCGTTACCGTATGTTCGGCGATCGCCTTGAGCCCTCCGCCGAGCGTGAGAATCCTTACTGGATTTTAAACAAGAATAAACTTTATGACGCTACGGAACGCTTCACCGGTACCTTTAATGTAAAGGCAGACCTCACGAAGTGGTGGTGGATAGCCTATCGTATGGGCGTTGACTCTTATACGACCGACAACGCCACCCGTATTGCCGCCAATGGAGCGATTAAGGAGGTTTGGAAAAACGGTATGATGAGCGATAATACGCTGCGCTTCCAATACCTTTCTACCAACTTGATGACGAACTTCAATCAGAAATTCGGTGATTTTGACCTCAATTTGATGTTGGGCACATCTACCGACTATACAAAGACGAATACGGATTATAAGATGGCGTGGAATTTCCAAGTGCCGAATTTCTATTCGACCGATAATGTGAAAAGTACCGACCGCAACTTTAAGTCAATACTTTCCAGGAAACGTTTGGTCGGTGTATTTGGTGAGTTCCGTGCAGACTGGAAGAATACGGTATTTTTTACGGTGACCGGACGTAATGACTGGACTTCCACTCTTCCATTGGCCGACCGTTCTTACTTCTATCCGTCTTTCAGTGGTAGCGTTGTGTTCACCGAATTTTTACCTAAAATGGACTGGTTGAACTTTGGTAAGATACGTGCATCCTATGCAAGGGTAGGTAAGGATACCGGCGCTTATGAAACCAACACAAGCTTATGGCCTGTGGGAACTTACATTGGCGACAAGGTAGGCGTGGGTAACACCTGGACACGTGGTAATCCTTATTTGAAGCCGGAAATAACCAAGTCCACCGAGATCGGTTTGGAAATGCGTTTCTTCGATAATCGTTTGAATTTGGACTATGCTTACTATACCAATGATTCATATAACCAGATCCTTTCTCCGCGCGGTCCGCAATCTACCGGTTATATTTTTACTTCCATCAATGCAGGTAATGTATATAACAAGGGTATGGAACTCTCTATTAGCGGTACGCCTGTTAAAAACAAAAACTTAATATGGGAAACAGGCATCAATATCGCCGGTAACCGCGGTACGATGGACGGACTTCCCGAAGGTATGGACGTAATGTATGTAACCGATGTCCAGTTTGGTAACGCAAAGGCCGCTTCTTTCTCGGGCGGTGACTTCATGGCCATTGCCGGTACAAAATGGACCCGTACGGATGATGGTAAAATCATCCTTGACAAGAATGGTATGCCTACTTCCGACAAAAACACTTATCAGATAGGTAACCGTGAATCCAAGTTTACCGGTGGCTGGAACAATACATTGACCTATAAGAGTTGGACATTGAATGTGTTATGGGAATTTCGTAAGGGTGGTCATGTTTACAATGGCACGAAGTATGATATGACCAACGCCGGTACCAGCAAGTTCTCAGGCGATGTGCGCGACCATCTTGTAATCAATGGTGTAGAGAAGGTTGGCGATGAATATGTAGATCGTTCTTATGAGTGGAATGCCGACCAGACGTATGTATTCAACGGTGTAACCATGAGCGGCGCCAATATTATAAAGAATTATTATACAAGCTATTACACTCTTGAAAGCGCCAACTATATGACGGATGTCAATGCTCTCCGTTTGCGTACTGTCTCCCTGTCGTATGATGTACCTAAAGTGCTCCTGAACAAATTGAAGGTTATCAAGCGTGCCGTGTTTAATGTTTCGGCGAACAATGTGTTGCTCTTTACGAACTATGATGGCGATCCTGAAGTAGCTGCAGCCGGCTCCGGACGTGGCGGTTCTTCTTCAGTAGGTTTCGATTACCATGGTGTTCCGTCTACTTCAAGTATGGCATTGGGCCTTAACTTGACATTCTAATTTTATTGTAGAATAACTAAAATCCAAATTTATGAAAGTAGTTAAATCAATTATATTAAGTTTTGCCGGTTTAGTTTCTTTCGCGTCTTGTACGGATTGGCTCGACATCAATGTCGATCCCAATACCCCGACGGCGGAAAGCGCGACAATAGAGACTCGGTTGGCGCATATCGAATTTTATATGAACAGCGCTTACCAGTTTGCCGGTATGCGCAGCTACATGGCAATGGGCGATATGACAATGAATAGCCGCACCAGTACTTATGGCGGCATGTCGCAGTGGCTTCCGGTAAATGCTATCAACACTACCCCGTATCAATGGTTCTTGGTCGGTGCTGGTCCCAATCTCCAAGATTTGTACGACAAAGCCATGGCGCAAGGCGCTTATCACTACGCCGGCGCTTCCCGCTTGATCCATGCCTATGGCTATATGTTAATGACCGACCTCTATGGTGAAATGCCTTATACCGAGGGCTTGGGCAAAGAAGCTCTTCCCAAGTATGATAATGGGAAAACCATTTTCTTAGGTTGCCTGAACGAAATAGACGAGGCTATCGAACTTTTCCAGAAAACACAGGAAACATCTGTATCGGCTCTTTCGGTGGGTGATTCCTGGAATAACGGTGATGTCAACAAATGGCTGAAGATGGCCTATCTTTTCAAAGCCCGCTGGATCAATCACCTGAGTAAAAAAGGAGCAGGCAGCTATAAGGAAGGGAAGTGGGATGCCAATGAAATCCTGGCTTGTTTGGCCAAAGCTCATGCTGGTATCGACGACAATACTGTATACAACCACACGGATGACAATGGTCCTACGCACGATGTTCTGAATTGGGATGAGCCGGTTGACTACGCTCCTTTATTTTCTGTCCTGGGTATGAATTCCAATTATTTTGTAACCCGGATGTTGGTTGATAACTTTACCAATTTTGCAAATTCCGGCGTAGAAGACCCTCGTGCCGACAAGGTGATTCCTTGGGCTTATTCTGAGCAAGGTGCCGGTTCTCCCGCAGGTTTGAAATGGAACGGTAACTGGCGCCGCTCTGCCGGAATTGATATGAACACATTGATCCGTTTGGAGAAAGCTCCTTATGCCTCTTCTTTTTCTGACGCAAACGGTTGGTACATTGATCCGGCAGCCGGTGCCGAACGTCTGGGTGATACCATTTACGTCCACATGAAGAGCAGTGCCAAGGGTTACTTCAGCAATAAGGACTTATTGGCCCGCCAACTTGCTTCGGACGACCGTTCGGCTACTTCCGGAGGCTTCTATATCCGTCCTTCTTCTCCGACTTATATCGCTACCTATCATGAGGCTTGTTTCATCAAGGCCGAAGTCTTGTTCAAGCAAGGTAATTCTGCCGAGGCTTTCGAGGCTTACAAAGAGGGCATCAAGGCGAATATCCAAGCCATGAACCTGAAACTGAATACTTGGTGTTCAGAAGATGACGGTCTGAAAAAATGTCCTTCTTTCACTCCGATGGAACAGGCGGATATTGACAACTATCTTGCTAACGGAATCGGTACAGCCGCTAATCTTACTTTGGCAAAGATTATGACCCAGAAGAGAATGGCGATGTTATTTTCCGTTGAAATCTTCAATGATATGCGTCGTTATGATTACAGGGAGGATGTATTCTTGAATTGGCATATTCCGGCTGAGTATTACGTAAATGTCGATGCCCAGAAGGCGATACCTCTTGGCAAGCATTTCCGCCGCTGGCGTCAATGCTCTCATGAGACCAACTACAATAAAGACAATCTGCAGGCTATCGGTTATGAAGTTCCGGGCGCTAATATGGAAAACGGAACACTTTGGAACCTGGATGACGCGGTCTGGTCGGTTAATGTATGGTGGGATACGGCGGAATAAGAACTTATAAAAGAGAGGGAAGTCCTGTGGAAAATCATGAGTCTGTCTAGAAAGCACTGTGCCGCTTTGAAAATCCAGTGCACTCGATAAATTGATCCAGTGCACTCATTTATGAAATCCAGTATACTGAATTATAAAATTCAGTGCACTGGATTTTTCAGTACATGTCACTTTTGACATACCCTCTCTTTTAACCGCTTATCCATTAAAAAATCAGTTAACTGCAGGCAATCGGTTAACTGTTTTTTTGCCTTCAGTTGACTGAATTTATGCCATGGCGGGGCGGATGAAAAGAAAAGCATCCCGACAGAGTTGAATTTGCAATGCCAATAATTGATATGCGTACTTCGGAACTGATTAATCCTGGCAAAACTTGTTGAATTTGGCGAAGCGACCGAATGGAGTCCTGTCGGAATTGATGAGATGGCATGATTTGTTCATAAATACGGAATGTGCATGTGAATAAATAATAATAAACACTAAATCGGAAATCTTTATTTGTATTTGTTGTGTTTAATTTATATATATTTGTTGTGTTTGCTTAGGGCGTTAACCTGTACCTGGTTCTTCTTAGTAAATAGTAATTGTGTTGTTGAACACTACTATTAAATGTTTATATTGAAAAACGACAACTCTCGACAATCGAATTGTCTAATTTTATTTTTAAATCCTAATTGTAAAAATAAATAAATTAGTGAGCTTATTTCATAAATTGTTATTTTGTTTCAGTTATAATGCTTATACTTGCATAATAGTTTGACAAATGAATTAATTATGGTTATTGTGATCTTGTTTTAGATTTATTTCTATCGAATTGATTTTTCTAATTGTTTATCTTGTTAGTTATGGTATTTAAGTTGTTTAATAAAAAAGGAATGAATATGAGAAACCAAAAAAAGTCTATGTTTTCCTATGATGAGAGTATGTAGATTCTATTTTAGTATTTGTATTTAATGGAAAATTCCATTAGAATATCTTGGCTGAAGGTATTTCAAAGTCGGCAACAATAGATAAATGCTATATTTTGTTGGGACATAGATCTATATAGTTAAGATAATACTTAGTAAGAAGTTTAATCACGGTAATTTGTCTAAAAGATAGGCGATTATTGAATGTGGGATTAAACGAATGCAGATTAATTCTTTATAAAAAATTAAACCGATTTTATGTATTTAATTATGCAAAAAAGTAAATTGCTATCAGACGGTCTCTTGTACCTTTTCTCGACTTTCCTTTTGACATTTGTCGGGAACAAATTGTATGCGAGTGAAAATTTGAGTTCGAACCCGGCCATCATGCAACAGGTAAGAGCGGTAACCGGTGTCGTAACAGACACAAATGGAGAAACGGTCATAGGAGTGAGTGTGGTCGTTAAGGGAACATCCAATGGGACAATGACAAATACCAGAGGAGAGTACACAATGCAGGTCGGCGGGCAGAATCCGGTTTTGTCTTTTTCATGCATAGGCTATAAGACACAGGAAGTTCCGGCTGACAGAAATGTGATTAATATTATCCTTGAACTTGATCAGCAACAAATACAAGAAGTTGTAGTGGTTGGATATGGCGTTCAAAAGAAAGAAAACTTGACAGGGGCGGTCTCAACAATCGATGTTTCAAAGGCTATTGACAGTAAGCCGTTGATCGATATTCAGAAAGCTTTGCAAGGGATAACTCCCGGATTGACAATTACCTATAAAAACGGAAACCTGGGAGCGGGCCCAACCATGAGATTGCGTGGCGCCGGGACAATTATTGATGGTGTAGCAAGTGGGAGCCCGATGATTTTAGTAGATGGGGTTGAGACCGATCTTTCCTTTGTAAATCCGGAAGATGTTGCTAATATTTCCGTATTGAAGGATGCTGCAGCTTCTTCTATCTATGGAGCAAGGGCTGCTTTCGGAGTAATTCTCATTACTACAAAATCAGGGAAAAGTTCGGAGAAGGTGACCTTTAGCTATAGTAATAATTTTGCGTATAGCAAGCCTTCCATCTTAACGGAATTTGCTGATCCGTTAGACGAATTACCCGTGATGATTGATGCAGGCCTCAGATCTAACGGACAGATTGGAGAATCATTTGGAATGTTTCATGATAAACTGCTAACCGGAATTAAAAGATGGAAAGAAAATTATGCCTCAAGCCGTAACAGCAAGAATAAAGAAATGATTTACGGAGAAGATTGGGAAATCATTGATGGCCGGGCTTATACTTACAGGGTTTGGGAACCACATAAAGAAATGCTGAGAGATTGGACTCCTCAAATGAATCATAATTTGTCTGCCCAAGGGAACTTCGGGGAGAAATCTAATTTTTTGATATCCTTGGGTTATACCGAACAAAGTGGTTTTATGCGCATTAATACCGACAAACTGAAACGTTATAATGCGAACTTTAATTTGACAACCCAATTAGCATCATGGTTGACTTCTAATGTCGGTTATATGTTTAGCCGGAAAAATCATAAGGAACCCTTCAATTATTATAATGCAGGAAGTGGCACGAATGTGAGTGAGTATAATGGATATTTCGGTTATTATATGCGTTGGGGTAAATATTTCCCTTATGGAACGTATGACGGATATTATTTCCGCCATGCTCCGGGGTATATGAGCCAAGCTAATTTGAATGACAATACACAGGACTTCATGCGATTAAGCGCAGATCTGACTGCTCGGATAACAAAAGACCTGACCTTCAAAATGGAATATCGTTTTACTACGGAAAACAATGATTTGCATATAAATGGGCATCCGATAGAAGTCTTGGATTTTTGGTCGGGAGGTTGGGATCCCAATAATATTATAGGAACGGCCCTATCTCAGGTCGGTACAGGAGGCGGATCCACTTCGGACAAGATTGCACATAGCAATTCGAAACGGGAAAACCATCTGTTCAATGCGTATGCCACCTATACGAAATCGTTTGATGATAGCCATAACCTGAAAGTTATGGGAGGAACAAATATCGAGAAAAATGATTTCCAACGAACTTATTCCGAAAGAAGAGGAGTAATGGATCCTTCGATGACTGATATTAACCTGACTACCGGGGACCAATTTGTTACATCTTCATGGAATATGCTGAAGCCAACCCATACTCAATATGCAATAGCCGGATTTTTTGCAAGAGTAAACTATGACTATATGGGCAAATATTTACTTGAATTGAACGGACGTTATGATGGATCTTCCAGTTTCCCCCAACATCAACTCTGGGGCTTTTTCCCGTCCGCTTCAGTTGGATATCGTATTTCTGAAGAGTCTTTTATGGAACCTGTAAAAAGTGTAATCAATGATTTGAAGATAAGAGGTTCCATCGGTTCTATCGGTAACCAAAAAGTGAAAGATAACGCGTTCAGAAGTATGATGAATACAGCTTCAGCTAACTGGATACTTGGTAGTGCTCTGGCTCCTACAGTTGGTACTCCCGGAATTGTGGATTCAGATATATCATGGGAAACGATTTTAACTTATGATGTGGGATTGGATGTACGTTTCTTAAATAATATATTCGGATTAACGGCAGACTGGTATCAACGTTATAATAAAGATATGTTGGCAATCGGAATGGAAATACCGAAGGCGGTAGGGACTGATGCCCCATTTACAAATGCCGGAGAAATGAAAACTACGGGTTATGAATTAAGTTTGGATGCTAACATCCCGATAAATAAAAACATTAATTTATATGCCGTCGCTACATTATCCGACTATCAAACTGAAATTACGAAATGGGATAATCCAAATAAAACCTTAGGAGCGTTATATGAAGGGATGAAATTGGGAGAAATCTGGGGATTTGAAACCGACCGGTTGTTTCAGGAAGGTGACTTTACGAAAGACGCTTCCGGTAAGTATGTTTTAAACTCAGGCATTGCCAGCCAGGCCGGGTTAATCAGTGGAAACTTCACTTATGGTCCCGGAGATATAAAGTATAAAGATTTAGATAAAAGTGGAACGATTGATGCCGGAGAACTTACGGTAAACAATCCAGGAGATTTGAAGGTGATTGGAAATACTACACCTCGGTATGAATACAGTTTTCGTATAGGCGGTACTTTTTATGGCTTCGATGCCGATGTGTTTTTTCAAGGAATCGGGAAACGCGATTATTGGGCAAATTCTGATTTGATTCTGCCATTATACAATCGTACGGATGCTCTTTATGCACAACAATTAGATTTCTGGTCAGAGGATAATTTGAATGCTTATTTCCCCCGGCCGGCTATCGGACATGCGACCAATATCATTGGACGAGGAGTAAACGGTTCTAACAACTTTATTACTCAATCCAGGTATTTATTGGATATGTCTTACCTGAGGCTTAAAAATGTGACCATAGGATATACCTTGCCACAGCCACTAACTAAAAGAATTGGCTTAAATAAGGTACGCGTATATTTTAGCGGGCAAAATCTGGCAGAGTTTAAAAGCGACAGACTGCCGGTAGACCCTGAAATTAATGAGATCGAAGCGGCATGGGGGCGGACATATCCCTACCCCAGAACTTATTCGATGGGGTTGCAACTTAATTTCTAAATTATAAAATAGAGTAGTTATGAAAAGTAGAAATAAATATTTTCGAACATTGTTGTTTGCAGGCGTACTTTTTGCGGCTTCTTCCTGTGACGATTTTTTAGATAGACAGCCATTGTCTGATTTTACCGATAATAATTTTTGGTCGAGCGAGGCTAATCTTAAAACTTATGCTTGGGGTTTTTATGATGAATTTCTTGGTTATGGGAATGGAGTAGGGACAACGGCGGAGTTTTATTTTTTATGGACGGGTTCTACAAGTAATGTTGTTAATATCACGGATGATTTGGCGAATGCGAATTTCCTTCGTTATACAGTCAATGCTACTGTGTCGAATACATATTGGTCCGATCGAAGCACAATCATTCGTCGAGCGAATAAGATGTTGGAGAAATTGCCTGAAGTACCGGGACTAAGCCAGTCTGCCAGGAATCATTATGAGGGGGTTGCACGTTTCTTTAGAGCTTATTCCTATTTTCGTTTGGTACAGCGTTTTGGAAACGTTCCATATTATGATTACACTGTTGGTTCGGTCGCCAATGATGAGGTTATTTACGTTCCTTATACCGAAAGGGGAAAGGTAATCGATAATGTGTTAGCCGATTTGACGGAGGCTGTTGCAAAATTGAATGCCAACAGCAAGGATAATACGGTAAACAAGGATGTTGCTTTGGCATTGAAATCACGTGTAGCCTTATATGAAGGCACTTATCGTAAGTATCATAAGTTAGGAGATGGAAGTACATATCTTACTGCGGCAAAAGAGGCGGCAAACCAGTTAATGTCTTCCGGCACTTATAGTATTGGAACTACTCCCGCATCATTTAAAGCAAATTATAATTCGGAAGATTTGGCATCCAATAAGGAGATGATCCTATATAAATCGTATAAAACCGGATTATTGGCTCATTCGGTTCAGGCATTTACAAATACATCTTCTATTGGCAACGGAATGACAAAGTGGGCCATCGAAAGTTATACGACTTTAAACGGTTTGCCCATTGAACAAAGCGGGAATTCCCAGTATTTGGGGGATAAATCGCTTGAAAATGTCCTTGCAAATAGAGATCCTCGTCTATTAGCAACAATAGACAGTGAAGGAATCAGTTATGCCGGGATTACAAACTCCATTTCGAGATCAAGGACATCATCTTCGGGATACGTGGTAAATTTATATTATAACAGTGCTTCTCAAAACATAACAACTACAGGGCAGAATACGATTGATGCACCTGTATTTACTTATCCTGAAGTCTTGTTGAATTATGCTGAGGCTTGTGCCGAATTAGGATCTATCACTCAGTCCGATTTGGATAAGTCTGTCAATTTGCTTAGAGCAAGGGTGGGATTACCGAAATTAACTTACCTTAGTGATGACAATGTCCAAGTAGATGGAGTCACAATTAATGATCCGAAACGGACAACCGCCTTAGAGAATGTATCCGGGATTGTTCCTTCCATTATCTGGGAAGTACGCAGGGAAAGGCGGGCAGAGTTGATGACTTGGTCCATTATCCGGGCTTATGATTTGATGCGGTGGCATAAAGGAGAATATACGGATACAAATAAAAATCCGGATGTTGCCTTGGGAGCTTATGTCGGAACTGTTCCGGCAGGAGAAAAGATTGTCTTAAACGATAAGGGATATTTAATAATGTATAATAGCAATACTCTTAGCAGAGAGTTTGTAGATCCTAAAAATTATTTGAATCCGATACCAACGAATGAGATACAACTTTATAAAACTCACGGTGTTGATGTTTTGAATAATCCTGGCTGGTAATTTATGAGATGGGTTGTCTGTCGGATTTTAATGATTCCGACAGACTCTCTTTAGAAAAAAGAGGATAAGATTTATAATCTTGTTTTCTTTCTGGCTAAATTTACAATTGATATCACAGAATAAACAATGGCTATAAAACAATAATCGTCGATAATGAAAGCTATCAGGTTTGTCTTTTTATTCATCTTGACAGTTGTTTTTTTTCCTGTTCAGGCTCAGAATGTACAGGTGGGGGCTGAGGCTACGTCGGAATACTTTCCTTTGCTGAAGGGAAAACGTGTGGCGGTGCTCTCTAATCATACAGGAATGGTGGGGAAGGAGCATCTGGTCGATTTGTTGAAGAGGAAGAAATTTAATGTGACGGTGATCTTTTCTCCTGAACATGGTTTCCGGGGGAATGCGGACGCCGGGGAGCATGTGAAAAGCTCTGTCGATGAGAAGACCGGAATCCCGATTCGTTCCCTTTACGATGGAGACTCGCAAAAACCCGGGAAGGAGTCCCTGGACTTGTTTGACGTATTGGTCTTCGATATACAGGATGTCGGACTTCGTTTCTATACTTACTACATTACAATGGTGAGGTTGATGGATGTCTGTGCTGAAAACAACAAGGAAATGATTGTACTGGATCGCCCTAATCCTAACGGGCATTATGTGGACGGCCCCATACTCGATATGAAATATAAATCCGGAGTCGGATGGCTTCCTATTCCGGTGGTACACGGCATGACCCTCGGAGAACTGGCTTTGATGACGAATGGAGAGAAATGGTTGCCGGAAGGACACGTCTGCAATCTGACGGTGATTAAATGTAAAAACTATACACATCAGACACTTTATCAATTGCCGGTTGCTCCGTCTCCGAATTTACCTAATATGAAAGCGGTATACCTCTATCCTTCCGTTTGTTTATTCGAAGGAACTCCCGTCAGCCTGGGACGCGGAACGGAGTTCCCTTTTCAGGTATACGGACATCCGAATATGCTGGGATATACCTTTAGTTTCACTCCGCGGAGTATTCCCGGTGCAAAAAATCCTCCTTTGCTTAATAAATTGTGTTATGGCGTGGATTTGAGAAATATACCGGATGAAGAGATTTTTAAAAAAGGGTTTGACTTGAGTTATCTGATCGATGTTTATACTAATTTAAACATTGGAACGCAACTTTTTACTCCTTTCTTCGAAAAATTGGTTGGAGTGGATTACATTCGCCGGATGATAGGCGAAGGTAAATCCGCCGCCGAAATTAAAGAACGGTGGAAAGGAGATGTTGAAAAGTTTAAAGAGCAACGTCGGCCTTATCTTCTCTATCCGGAATAGAGAAAAAGATGAAATAAAATGGGGTTGATTGTTGTCATTTGAAGGAAATATATGGAAAAGGGAAAACGTTTATGGTTAGTTTTGGGAATCCTGCTTTGCCTTCCGGCTTTTTTACCGGGACAAGTGTTGCAGATCGAGGTGGACAGTACGTTATATAAACAACTTACGAATATTTACCAGCAATCGGTTTCGGACGGTAAAGTGAGGATCGATAGCTTTTTTGTCGATACAAAGAAAAAGACGGTTGATCTATACGCTGATTTAATCCTGTCATATATGCCGATGACGGAAGAGAAAGTCGGGCGGATCGAAATGTGTGTGCGTGATTATTTGCCGGAATCTTATAAGAAATATGAAATTAACGTATTTTCCGACGGACAAAATATCCGGGATTTAGTCCCTAACTTCTACCGAACAACCTATAAAATAGATAAGACAAGAATTTTTACCAATAGGGAAAAGGATCCGCCTCTTAAAAGAAATCTCTCGGCGCCGGTTGAGTCCTATGCGAGCGGGTTATCAAACCGGCATATTGCCTTGTGGCAAAGTCACGGATACTACTATGAACAGAAGTTGGCCCGGTGGGAGTGGCAGCGGGCGCGCATTTTCCAGACCGTAGAGGATTTATATACGCAGAGTTACGTGTTGCCTTATCTTGTCCCGATGCTGGAAAACGCCGGAGCGACGGTCTTGCTCCCCCGTGAAAGGGATACTCAGCAGGATGAAATTATTGTAGATAAGGAAAAAAGCAGCGGAAAGTCCGTTTATAGGGAAACCGTCGGTAAAGAGCCGTGGGCGAAAGGAGATAGCGCTGGCTTCGCTCATTGGAAAGAAGTGTATCTGGATGGAGAGAATCCTTTCCGCGCAGGTTCTTACCAACAAACAAAAACCATAAGCAAGGGTAAGGAGAGCCTTTGCGAATGGATTCCCGATATTCCGGAGAAAGGAATGTACGGAGTCTATGTTTCCTACCGGACAGAAAAAAACAGTACGGAAGATGCTCTTTATAGCGTGTATCATTCGGGAGGACGTACCGATTTCAAAATCAACCAGACAATGGGGGGCAGTACCTGGATTTATCTGGGCGAATTCATGTTCGATAAAGGGATAAATCCAAACGCGAAAGTGACCTTGTCTAACCAAAGTGAAAAAAGTGGACGCGTTATCACGGCGGATGCCGTAAAGATTGGCGGCGGCATGGGAAATATCGCCCGTTTGCCAAAAAATCCGAAGAACCTGGCCATACATTATCGCCCGGAGATCAGTGGATATCCCCGCTATACGGAGGGAGCCAGGTATTGGCTGCAATGGGCCGGAATGCCGGATAGCGTTTATAACCGCAGTAATAGTGAGAACGATTATACCGACGATTATACCAGCCGCGCCTATTGGGTTAATTATATCTCCGGAGGTTCGCCGGTTGCGCCTGAACAGGAAGGATTGCATATACCGATCGATATGGCTATGGCTTTTCATACGGATGCCGGGACCACTTATAACGATTCCACTATCGGGACGTTGGGCATCTATATGACGCACTTTAACGAGGAGAAATTTGCAAACGGCGTTTCCCGATGGGCATCGCGTGATCTGACGGATTTGATTATGACGGAGATTGTCTCCGATATCCGCAGGGAGTATGAACCTGAATGGACGCGCCGGTATTTATGGAACCGTTCGTATGCCGAAGCAAGGGTGCCCAATGTGCCGACAATGCTTCTGGAATTACTTTCCCATCAGAATTTCGCCGACATGCGCTATGGGCTGGATCCCCGTTTTCGGTTTACGGTAAGCCGTTCGATTTACAAGGGGATATTGAAATATCTTTCCAACCAGTATAAAACCGAATATGTCGTGCAGCCGCTTCCGGTACAATCCTTCAGCGCTGTTTTCTCGGGAGAGAACCAAGTGGAGCTCCGCTGGCAACCGACGATCGATGTCGCCGAGCCGTCCGCCCGGCCGAACCGGTATATCTTATACACCCGGATCGGGGAAGGCGGCTTTGACAATGGACGGATCATTGAAGGACCCGGAATAAGGATTGACATTCAGAAGGACCGGATTTACGGTTTCAAAATAACGGCCGTGAATGAAGGTGGAGAAAGCTTTCCTTCCGAAATCCTTTCCGTATGCCGGCGTTCGAATGAGAAAGGATCCGTATTGATCGTCAATGGGTTTGACCGCTTATCCGCGCCCTGCAGCTTTAGTTCGAAAGATAGCCTGGGCGGCTTTCTCGATTTTATCGACCAGGGGGTGGAATATAAAAAACAATACAATTATATCGGACGGCAAAATGAATTCCGCCGCCAGATACCCTGGATGGACGACGACGCCTCCGGCTTTGGCAATAGTTATGCCAATTATGAAACGACCGTCCTTGCTGGAAACAGTTTCGATTATCCTTTGCTACACGGACTTTCCGTTCAGAAAGCGGGCTATTCTTTTGCTTCTTCAAGTGTAAAGGCGGTATCGGAGGGACAAGTCCGTTTGGAAGAATATCCTCTGGTCGATCTGATCTTGGGAAAACAGAAGCAGACAAAAATAGGACGAGGCGTTTTTCCCGCGGAGTTTAAGACGTTTCCCAAAGAATTGCAAAACAAGCTTAGCGCCTATTGCCAACAGGGAGGGAATATTTTTGCCAGCGGCTCTTATATCGCTTCCGACCTGTGGGATACAGCGGAGGCTGACGAAGAAGACCGGCGTTTTGCGGAAGACATATTAAAATACAAATGGCGTGTGGGGAGGGCTACCCTTACCGGTTGGGTAAAAAGCGTCGCCTCGCCCTTTCCTACTCTTTCCATGGAGAGTTTTATGTTTTATCAACAGTTGAATTCACTTTCCTATGCGGTTCAGTCACCGGATGCAATCGAGCCAGCGGGGGAAGATGCCTATACGATATTCCGTTATTCGGAGAATAACCTGAGTGCAGGCGTTGTCTTCGATGGAAGTTACCGTACCTGCATACTCGGTTTTCCTTTCGAAACGATTGAAAATGATAGCCAGAGAGATTCACTGATGAAAAGAATACTTAATTTTATGTTTAACAATCAATAGAATATTCATGCAAAAAAGAATCGATTGTTTCTTACCATATCAATCGGCGGAACAAGTGGAAAATACAATTGCGTCCCTTCGTTCCTCCCGATTTATAGCTAATATCTATTTGTTAGCCGAGAGAGAATCCGGGGAAACCATAGGAGAATGTGAATTTATAGAAGTTGATTCTTTGCGGTCTACTGCAACTGTCCGGAAGATTGCGCAGAAAGCGACGAGCGATTATACATTGATCTATACGAAATCCGCTGATTTGCGGATGGGCTATCTGGCAATCGAACGGTTCCTCCGGATTGCAGAAGATACCGGAGGGGGATTAATCTATGCAGACCATTACCAGGTTATCAATGGGGAGAAGCGGAATAGTCCGGTTATTACCTATCAACGCGGGAGCCTGCGTGATGATTTCAATTTCGGCTCGGTACTTTTCTATCGTACCGGAGCACTGAGGGATGCTGTTGAACGAATGGATACGGATTATGGACAAGCCGGTTTATATGACTTGAGGCTGAAGGTTTCCCAAGTGGCTGAACTAGTACACATCAATGAATATCTCTATACGGAAGTCGAAAATGATACCCGGAAAAGCGGGGAGAGGCTTTTTGATTATGTCGATCCGAAGAACCGGGCTGTCCAATTGGAGATGGAGGCTGCCTGTACGCACCACCTTAAAGAGATAGGCGCTTATCTCTCCCCCCAATTCAAACCGATTGATTTTAACCAGGTTTCTTTTGAATATGAAGCGTCGGTCATTATCCCGGTTCGGAACCGTGTGCGTACGATAGCCGATGCGATCCGCTCGGTACTGAGCCAAAAAACATCATTTAAATTCAATCTGATTGTCATAGACAACTACTCGACCGATGGGACGACCGAGGCAATTGACCGTTTTCGTACGGATCCCCGGTTGATACATCTGATTCCCGGTAATACGGAATTGGGGATCGGAGGTTGCTGGAATGCCGGTATCCATCACTCCTCTTGTGGTAAATTTGCCGTCCAACTGGACAGTGACGACGTTTATTCCGGGGAAGATACCTTGCAGAAGATCGTGGATGCCTTTTATGCCCAGAATTGCGCCATGGTGGTCGGGACTTATATGCTCACCGACTTCGGGATGAATCAAATTCCTCCGGGGATCATCGACCATAAGGAATGGACGCCGGATAACGGGCGTAACAATGCCTTGCGTATTAACGGCTTGGGTGCTCCCCGTGCGTTCTATACACCGGTACTGAGAGAGGTTAACGTTCCGAACACCAGTTATGGCGAAGATTATGCCCTCGGATTGTATTTTTCCCGGGAATATCGAATCGGACGTATCTATGAAGTTTTGTACCTTTGTCGCCGTTGGGAGGATAACTCTGACGCTTCACTGGATATTCATAAGCAAAACGGTCATAATACATATAAAGACAGGATTCGTACCTGGGAATTGCAAGCCCGTATTGCGTATAACCGGAGAAAGAAAGAATAACGATTCAACGAAACCATATGGAAAGGAAAAAAACATCCCCATGGGCATGGGTGCCGAGCCTTTATCTGGCTGAAGGATTGCCGTATGTAGCGGTAATGACCATTTCGGTCATTATGTATAAACGCATGGGAATCTCAAACACCGATATTGCGCTTTATACCAGTTGGCTGTATTTGCCTTGGGTGATTAAACCCTTCTGGAGCCCGTTCGTCGATTTATTGAAAACCAAACGGTGGTGGATCGTCATCATGCAATTACTGATCGGCGCCGGATTTGCCGGAATCGCCTTCATGCTTCCGCTTCCGTTTTTCTTTCAAGGGACACTGGCCTTTTTCTGGCTTTTAGCTTTTAGTTCGGCGACGCATGATATTGCGGCGGACGGCTATTATATGCTGGCGCTCGATACCAATCAACAGGCCTTGTTTGTGGGGATCCGCAGCACTTTTTACCGGGTTGCCACCATCATGGGGCAGGGGGTGTTGATTATCATCGCCGGTTTTTTGGAGAGCGCTTCGGGAGTTGAACCGTTGAAACTGAAGATCGACGCTTCTCCCGAATATACTACGACATTGACTCTCCCTTCAACGGATCGTTTTGCCGCAAAAGAAGGTACGATCCATTTCATTCCGAGCCAGGAAACGCTGAAAATCGGGACGGCGCCGATTGAGAAGGAACAACTAAAAGAAATAGTGGCTACGGTTACGGCGTCTAACCTCACCAATGGCTTTATACGGCAGGAAAAGGGTGCGGAACAGGGAGGGCAATCGGAAGAAAAAGCGGATCTCTGGTCTGTTTATGTAGCCCGCCCTTTAGGGAATTGGATCCGGGAGAACTTCGGGGAAAAGAAAGCCGAAGTAATTTCCGACCGTACCGGTAATGTAGGCATTGCCGCCGTTCATCTCTCCGGGCCTCCCGAAAAAGGGAAAGAAATGATTCTCAATACAACGATGAACCGGGGTGACAAGAGCCTTTCCCTGATTCATGGAGACCGGTTGTCGTTCAACGAACACAACTGGAATAAACCGGCCTACCTCGTTTTTCAGGTAGACCCGAAACTGACGGCGCAAACTGCGGCAGAATATAAAGGGCTGTCCGGAAACATTCCTTTCGCTTGGTCCATTACTTTTTTTGTCTTGGCCGGCCTGTTCCTTCTTTTCAGTTTCTGGCATCGCATTTCACTGCCGCAACCGGATGCGGATAAGTCCCATACCCATCTGACGGCAAGTTCCATTCTAAAAGAGTTTTCTGCTACCTTTGTATCGTTTTTCAGGAAACCGCAGGCAGCGGCGGGAATTTTCTTCATGCTGACCTATCGTTTTTCGGAAGCGCAGTTGTTGAAACTCATCAACCCTTTCTTGTTGGATCCCAAAGAGATCGGAGGCTTAGGGCTGACGACCGGCGAAGTCGGCTTGGTGTATGGCACCATCGGGATTATCGGGCTTACGGCCGGAGGAATTATCGGTGGAGTCGTAGCGGCCAAAGGAGGACTGAAGAAATGGTTATGGCCGATGATGCTCAGCATGCTATTGACATGCCTGACTTTCGTTTTCCTGAGTTTTACGCAGACGGATAGCTTGATTCTTATCAATCTCTGCGTCTTTCTGGAACAATTCGGATACGGATTTGGCTTTACGGCCTATATGCTTTATCTGATTTATTATTCTGATGGAGAACAGAAAACGGCCCATTACGCGATCTGCACCGGCTTTATGGCTTTGGGGATGATGATTCCGGGGATGTTTGCCGGCTGGTTACAGGAATTGTTAGGCTATAATCATTTCTTTATCTGGGTTATGATATGCAGTATCGTTCCGATTATTTCCGCGTCATTGCTGAAAATAGATTCGGATTATGGCAAAAAAAGAGATAAAATATAAATAAGAATTAAATGAAGGCTAAGATTGGGTTACTTTTGCTTTGCTTTCTATTTGTCTTTGGAAGTAGGGCTCAAAAAATACGGATCAAGACTGGCATTGAAGTTCTGAAGGAACAGAAATTCAAACCGCTGGAAGGTAAGCGGGTGGGGCTCATTACCAATCCGACCGGGGTTGATAACGAACTCGTTTCGACGATCGACCTGCTTTATCAGGCGCCGAATGTTAATTTGGTCGCTCTTTTCGGCCCGGAGCATGGTGTGCGGGGGGATGAACATGCGGGTGACAAGGTAGAGAGTGCGGCTGATCCGGCTACCGGCCTACCTGTCTACTCCCTTTATGGGAAGACTCGCAAACCTACCCCGGAGATGCTGAAAGGCGTTGACGTCCTGGTTTATGACATTCAGGATATCGGTTGCCGTTCTTTTACTTATATCAGTACGATGGGAGTGGCGATGGAAGCGGCTGCGGAGAATCATATCGAATTCATGGTATTGGATCGCCCGAATCCCCTCGGCGGGCTGAAGATCGAAGGCGGTTTGGTGGAAGACGGTTTTATTTCTTTTGTCAGCCAGTTTAAGATCCCTTATGTCTATGGTTTGACTTGCGGGGAATTGGCGCTGTTATTAAACGGCGAAGGCATGTTGGCTAAGCCTTGCAATCTGAAGGTGATCAAGATGAAGAAATGGAAGCGGAAAATGGACTATACGCAAACAGGTTTGCAATGGATTCCCTCTTCCCCGCATATTCCCCATCCCCATACAGCCTTTTTCTATCCATTATCCGGAATTGCCGGCGAATTAGGCTATCTCTCCATCGGAGTCGGGTATACGATTCCGTTCCAGATGTTCGGTGCCGAATGGATCGAGGCCGGCAAGCTGGCGCAACGGCTGAATGCCCTCCGACTCCCCGGACTGATTTTCCGGCCGATCTATCTGAAGCCTTTTTATTCGGTCGGGCAGGGAAAGCAGTTGCAAGGCGTGCAGGTGCATATTACGGATTATGCAAAAGCGCGCTTATCCGAAGTCCAATTCTATGTGATGCAGGAAATAGCGGCATTATATCCGGACAGGGCGGTTTTCGACCATGCGGATAAGGGGCGTTTCAATATGTTTGATAAAGTTTCCGGAAGCGATGAGATACGATTAAGCTTTGCTAAGAATAACCGCTTTGCCGATATTGCCGATGCCTGGTATAAGGATGTAGAGCCGTTCAGGAAAATAGCAAAGAAATACTATTTATATAAATAAAAGGATGATGATATTGTTAGCAGATGGAGGATCTACCAAGGTAGACTGGTGTTTGCTTGATCAGGGTAAACAGGTCAAGCAATTATATACGAAAGGAGCCAATCCGTTTTTTCGTAACAGGGAGGATATTGCCGAAGAGTTATCGATTAAACTGGCGCCGGAATTGAAAGACTTGCCGATCGGCGAGATTTGGTTTTACGGAGCCGGGTGTGTCCCGGAAAAACAGGATCAGATAAGAGGTGCTATCCAGGATACCCTTTCTGGCATAAGGGTTTCACAGATTCACGTCGGCAGTGACTTGCTGGCTGCCGCCCGGGGATTGTGCAAACATCAAAAAGGCATTGCCTGCATTATCGGAACCGGATCGAACTCCTGTTACTATGACGGCGAAGAGATAAGAAAGAATATTTCCCCTCTCGGATATATTCTGGGTGATGAGGGGAGCGGTGCGGTATTGGGACGCCTCTTTTTGGGCGCTTGCCTTAAAAACCAACTGACTCCGGGATTGAAAGAACTTTTCCTCAAAGAGATGGATCTTACCCAATCGGAAATACTGGATAGGGTCTATAAGCAGCCGATGCCAAATCGTTTCCTGGCTAGCCTGTCTCCTTTCCTTTTGAGGTATATCGGGGACCAAAGCGTGTATGGCATCGTTTACAGCGCCTTCATCGATTTCTTTAAAAAGAATGTGATGCAGTACGATTATAAAAATCTGTCGGTCTCCTTTACCGGGTCGGTCGCTTTTCATTTCCAGTCTGTCCTGAAGGAGGCGGCTGCCGGTTTGAATACCCGTATAGGCGTGATCACCCAGTCTCCAATGGAAGGTCTGATTCAATATCATTCAACTTTGAAAAAACAGAAAGATGTCCTTTGAAAAAATAACCGAACAGCCTTCGTTGTACGATCATCTGGAAGAGCGATCCGTCGGAGAGTTACTGGCCGATATCAATCGAGAAGATAAAAAAGTGGCGTTGGCCGTCGAAAAAGTAATTCCCCGGATAGAGAAATTAGTGTCGCAGGTCATCCCCCGTATGCAAAAGGGGGGACGTATCTTTTACCTCGGGGCGGGAACCAGCGGACGGTTAGGCGTTTTGGATGCTTCTGAGATTCCTCCCACCTTCGGCATGCCGAACACAGTGGTCATCGGACTCATTGCCGGCGGGGAGACCGCCCTTCGGAATCCGGTCGAAAATGCGGAAGACGATACGACAGCCGGTTGGAACGATTTGCTGGCTCATCAGGTGAATGACAAGGATACGGTGATCGGCATTGCCGCTTCCGGAACGACTCCTTACGTGATCGGCGCCCTTCGTGAAGCCCGGAAGCACGGCATCCTGACGGCTTCCATCTGTAGTAATCCTAACGCTCCGCTCTCCCAGGAAGCGGACATTGCCATCGAGATGATCGTCGGGCCCGAGTTCGTGACCGGTAGTTCCCGCATGAAATCGGGAACCGGGCAAAAGATGATTTTGAATATGATTTCTACGACGACCATGATTAAATTAGGGCGGGTGAAAGGAAACCGCATGGTCAATATGCAACTAAGTAACGCCAAACTGGTCGACCGGGGTTCACGGATGGTGATGGAGGAGCTGGGACTGGGCTATGAACATGCGAAAAGGCTGCTCCTTTTCCATGGCTCCGTCAGGAAGGCTGTTGAGGCTTATCGTTCAGGAGAGCCGAAGGGGGAATAATCAAATAGGTAGTAATGTCTCTTATATAGGGTCAAAAAGTCTCTTAAAATGACTTTTTGGCCTTTTTCTATTTGCTAAAAGAATCATATTGTCACTTTTGGGGGTTGGCACACCCTTTGCAAATAGTTACATGAAAAGAGTAAAAATAATAACCATTAAAGATAGGAGATTTAGATTATGAAACCTGTAAGAAGAAATCAAAGTTGGTTGCCTGACGTTTTCAATGACATTTTTGATAACGATTGGATGTTCAGAACGAATGCAACGGCTCCTGCTATCAACGTGGTAGAAGCAAAAGATGAATACCGGGTTGAATTGGCCGCCCCCGGAATGAAGAAAGATGATTTCAATATCCGGATCGACGAAGACAATAACTTGGTCGTAAGTATGGAGAAGAAAGAAAATAAGGAAGAAAAGTCTAATGAAGATGAGAAAGAGGCTCGTTATCTGAGACGTGAATTCTCTTATAGCAAGTTTGAACAAACAATGATTCTTCCGGACAATGTGGACAAGGAAAAGATAGAAGCCAAGGTAGAAGACGGAGTTTTGAGCGTTCACCTTCCTAAACTGAAAGAGGAAGAAATCAAGAAAAACGTCAAGATGATCGAGGTTAAATAATAGGATCCCGGTTATAGAATTGAAAAGAGGTTGTCCCGCACTAACGGGACAGCCTTTTTTTGTTTTATCATTCCGCCCGTTTCCCTATTTCATAGCTTTTTGGCAATTGGTCATTTATCATTTCCTCCTCTACAATATTCTGTTTTTCATCTATATATAGCTTTTATTATCTATTTCCATTAATTTTTTTCACATTCCCATGCAACAAAATTCCAATGGGTACCTGAGAAAGTTTGAAGAATTGCCATTCGATTATATTTTTGACGCCGTTTAATTTATTTTTGACCATTGTTTAACATATTTTTGACCCGGTCAAAATATAAATGATTATCCGCATAATATCCTGGCAGAGGCATTTAAATCCCTGAAAAAAATCAGTGCACTCAATATATCCATTCAGTATACTGAATTTCAAAATCGAGTATACTCGATCTATTCACTCAGTATACTCGATTTTTCACGTAGGACGCGATGCGGATAATCATAAAAATATATTTAGGTTCATCCTGAGAAATATCAGCCAGTATCCAAAGGAGCCAGAGAATCTATCCAAATAAAAAAGTTGGTTTTTACTTACGAAACTTAGCGATAGCATTACATTCGTAATGCAATGCATAATGGAGATATAGCAATGGAGACGGAAAAACAAACAGCTTTCAGGCTAAATGCAAGCTTACTTGACTGCTGAAAGAGGAAGCAAGAAAGGCAAACAGCAGGGGCGGTCTGAAAGTCGTCCGCCGATATGATAATGTGGAAAGCAGGTGGCTTTTTCTTTTAAAATGAAAGTTAATAGCATATTTTCCTTTTGATTTCCTTGTTTGTATGATTATTTGTTATACATTTGCAGCATCAAACAGGAAATGAAGTCTTATATGATAAATAGTAACTTGCATATTATTCTCGTGGTGGTCCTTCTAGTCATTAGTCGGTAAGGAGAAAGGTATGCAGGTATTTGTATAAATAATGAAATAGAACTTGAAGCCTTTCTCCGATAAGAGAAGGGCTTTTTTATTAAATTATGAAGGCAAAATGTTGAAAGTGTTACAAAATAAAGATAGATGAAAAATTCGTTAAAAAGTTCAGACAGTACCGAAGGCCGACGAATGGCCGGGGCCCGTGCATTATGGCGGGCCAACGGCATGAAGGAAGAACAATTCGGTAAACCGATCATTGCGGTTGTCAATTCTTTTACACAATTTGTTCCGGGGCATACCCATCTGCATGAAGTGGGACAGCAGGTGAAAGCCGAGATTGAGAAATTAGGCTGTTTCGCCGCCGAATTCAATACGATAGCCATCGACGACGGGATTGCCATGGGGCATGACGGGATGCTTTATTCATTGCCTTCCCGTGATTTGATTGCCGACAGTGTGGAATATATGGTCAATGCCCATAAGGTGGACGCTATGGTTTGTATCAGTAACTGCGACAAGATTACCCCGGGGATGCTGATGGCGGCCATGCGGCTGAATATTCCTGCCGTTTTCGTATCGGGAGGGCCGATGGAGGCCGGCGTGTTGGACAATAAGCAGTATGATCTGATCGATATTATGGTACAAGCGGCGGACGACAGCGTGGACGATTCACATATACGCAGGCTGGAGCAAGCGGCTTGTCCGACTTGCGGTTCCTGTTCGGGTATGTTTACGGCCAATTCGATGAATTGCCTGAACGAGGCGATCGGATTGGCCCTGCCGGGCAACGGTACGATTGTAGCGACGCACGTCAACCGGACGAACCTGTTTAAGGAAGCTGCGCGGCAGATTGTCCGCAATGCGGAAAGATATTATAACGAGGGCGACGATTCCGTCCTGCCCCGTTCCATAGCGACAAAGGCCGCCTTCCTGAATGCCATGACGCTGGATATCGCCATGGGAGGCTCTACCAATACGGTATTGCATCTCCTGGCGATTGCGCAGGAAGCCGGTGTCGATTTCACGATGGATGATATCGACGCTTTGTCACGGCGGACGCCCTGCCTTTGCAAGGTAGCGCCGAATACGGCGAAATACCATATCCAGGATGTCAACCGCGCCGGAGGTATTTTGGGTATTCTGGGAGAGTTGAATAAAGGAGGCCTTTTGGATGCATCTGTTTGCCGGATCGACGGAATGACGCTCCGGGAAGCTATCGGAAAATATGACATTACAGGGACTTCCGTCCGGGCGGAAGCGGAAAAAATATATAAGAGCGCTCCTGCCAACCGCTTCAACCTGGTGATGGGTTCACAGGAATCTTATTATAAGGAGTTGGACACCGACCGGAAAGAAGGATGTATCCGCGACATGGAACATGCTTATACAAAAGAGGGCGGGCTGGGTGTCCTGAAAGGAAATATCGCCCTGGACGGCTGTGTGATCAAGACGGCCGGAGTAGACGAAAACATTTACCATTTTACCGGTCCGGCTAAAGTGTACGATTCACAGGAAGCGGCATGCCGCGGGATCTTGAAAGGCGAAGTGGTATCGGGCGATGTTGTCGTTATTGTTTACGAAGGCCCGAAAGGCGGGCCGGGAATGCAGGAAATGCTTTATCCTACTTCCTATATCAAAAGCCGGCATTTGGGAAAAGAGTGCGCATTGATTACCGACGGCCGTTTCAGTGGAGGGACTTCCGGCCTGTCTATTGGGCATATCTCTCCTGAAGCCGCTTCGGGAGGCGCCATCGGCTTGGTAAGGAACGGGGATCTCATCGATATCAATATACCGGAACGTAGCATCAACGTGAAATTGAGCGATGCCGAATTGGCCGGACGCCGCCGCGAGGAAGAAGCTCGGGGGAAGGAGGCTTTTACGCCTCCCTTGCGCAAGCGAGTTGTCTCCAAAGCATTGAAGGCTTACGCCCGGATGGTGTCTTCCGCCGATAAGGGAGGAGTAAGGATCATTGAATAGAATGAAATAAAAGAAGAATAAATAAAAATGGAGAAACAGAAGATAACCGGTTCGGAAGCTTTGCTGCGNCCATCTGCATGAAGTGGGACAGCAGGTGAAAGCCGAGATTGAGAAATTAGGCTGTTTCGCCGCCGAATTCAATACGATAGCCATCGACGACGGGATTGCCATGGGGCATGACGGGATGCTTTATTCATTGCCTTCCCGTGATTTGATTGCCGACAGTGTGGAATATATGGTCAATGCCCATAAGGTGGACGCTATGGTTTGTATCAGTAACTGCGACAAGATTACCCCGGGGATGCTGATGGCGGCCATGCGGCTGAATATTCCTGCCGTTTTCGTATCGGGAGGGCCGATGGAGGCCGGCGTGTTGGACAATAAGCAGTATGATCTGATCGATATTATGGTACAAGCGGCGGACGACAGCGTGGACGATTCACATATACGCAGGCTGGAGCAAGCGGCTTGTCCGACTTGCGGTTCCTGTTCGGGTATGTTTACGGCCAATTCGATGAATTGCCTGAACGAGGCGATCGGATTGGCCCTGCCGGGCAACGGTACGATTGTAGCGACGCACGTCAACCGGACGAACCTGTTTAAGGAAGCTGCGCGGCAGATTGTCCGCAATGCGGAAAGATATTATAACGAGGGCGACGATTCCGTCCTGCCCCGTTCCATAGCGACAAAGGCCGCCTTCCTGAATGCCATGACGCTGGATATCGCCATGGGAGGCTCTACCAATACGGTATTGCATCTCCTGGCGATTGCGCAGGAAGCCGGTGTCGATTTCACGATGGATGATATCGACGCTTTGTCACGGCGGACGCCCTGCCTTTGCAAGGTAGCGCCGAATACGGCGAAATACCATATCCAGGATGTCAACCGCGCCGGAGGTATTTTGGGTATTCTGGGAGAGTTGAATAAAGGAGGCCTTTTGGATGCATCTGTTTGCCGGATCGACGGAATGACGCTCCGGGAAGCTATCGGAAAATATGACATTACAGGGACTTCCGTCCGGGCGGAAGCGGAAAAAATATATAAGAGCGCTCCTGCCAACCGCTTCAACCTGGTGATGGGTTCACAGGAATCTTATTATAAGGAGTTGGACACCGACCGGAAAGAAGGATGTATCCGCGACATGGAACATGCTTATACAAAAGAGGGCGGGCTGGGTGTCCTGAAAGGAAATATCGCCCTGGACGGCTGTGTGATCAAGACGGCCGGAGTAGACGAAAACATTTACCATTTTACCGGTCCGGCTAAAGTGTACGATTCACAGGAAGCGGCATGCCGCGGGATCTTGAAAGGCGAAGTGGTATCGGGCGATGTTGTCGTTATTGTTTACGAAGGCCCGAAAGGCGGGCCGGGAATGCAGGAAATGCTTTATCCTACTTCCTATATCAAAAGCCGGCATTTGGGAAAAGAGTGCGCATTGATTACCGACGGCCGTTTCAGTGGAGGGACTTCCGGCCTGTCTATTGGGCATATCTCTCCTGAAGCCGCTTCGGGAGGCGCCATCGGCTTGGTAAGGAACGGGGATCTCATCGATATCAATATACCGGAACGTAGCATCAACGTGAAATTGAGCGATGCCGAATTGGCCGGACGCCGCCGCGAGGAAGAAGCTCGGGGGAAGGAGGCTTTTACGCCTCCCTTGCGCAAGCGAGTTGTCTCCAAAGCATTGAAGGCTTACGCCCGGATGGTGTCTTCCGCCGATAAGGGAGGAGTAAGGATCATTGAATAGAATGAAATAAAAGAAGAATAAATAAAAATGGAGAAACAGAAGATAACCGGTTCGGAAGCTTTGCTGCGAACTTTAATTGCCGAGGGAGTCGATACGATATTCGGTTATCCCGGTGGCGCGATTATGCCTGTTTATGATTGTCTGTATGATTACCGGGATCAGGTGCGGCATGTCCTTGTCCGTCATGAACAGGGGGCGACTCATGCCGCCCAGGGATACGCGAGAGTGTCCGGAAAAGTAGGAGTGGCGCTCGTTACTTCCGGCCCGGCGGCAACCAATGCCGTTACGGGGATTGCCGACGCTTTGATGGACAGTACCCCGTTGGTCGTCATCTCGGGACAGGTGGCGTCTCCCCTGTTGGGAACCGACGCCTTTCAGGAAATCGACGTGATCGGGATCACCCAGCCTATAACGAAATGGTCTTACCAGATACGACGGTCGGAGGATATCGCCTGGGCTATCTCCCGCGCTTTCTATATCGCTTCTTCGGGTCGTCCCGGGCCGGTGGTGATCGATATTGCCAAGGACGCGCAGATCGGGTTGGTAGATTATGAATATAAGCCGGTCCGGTATATTCGCAGTTACCAACCGGTTCCGGATGTTAATCCGGACGATGTGGCTGCCGCTGCCGAGTTGATCAACGGGGCGAAAAGACCGCTGGCGCTGGTAGGGCAGGGCGTTCTGCTCGGCCATGCCGAAAAGGAATTGCAAGCTTTTCTTGAAAAGGCGGATATCCCGTTTGCTTCTACTATTTTAGGACTGTCGGCTATTCCTACGGATCATCCGCTGAATAAGGGGATGCTCGGAATGCACGGGAACGTCGGGCCAAACAGGAAAACGAATGAGTGCGACCTGCTGATCGGCATCGGCATGCGATTCGACGACCGTGTGACCGGAGATCTGAAGACGTATGCAAAGCAGGCAAAGGTGATCCACTTCGACATCGATCTTTCCGAAATAAGGAAGAATGTCCTGGCGGATGTTCCTGTCCTGGGTGATGTTAAGGAGACACTGGTCGCTGTGGCGGAACGTTTGCAGCCGGCCAAACATACGGAGTGGCTCGCTTCCTTCCTTCCTGATGAAGAAGAGGAAAAGAATAAAGTCATTAAAAAGGAACTTTATCCGGTATCAGGCCCACTGAAGATGGGAGAAGTGATCCATAAGATTTCGGAAGCGACCGGCAACGATGCCGTACTGGTTACGGACGTGGGGCAGAACCAGATGATGGGAGTCCGCTACTTCAAATATAAACGTACCCGGAGTGTCGTTACTTCCGGAGGACTGGGGACAATGGGCTTCGGCTTGCCGGCCGGGATCGGCGCAAAGATCGGCGCTCCGGAACGCACGGTCTGCTGCTTCCTTGGCGATGGCGGTTTCCAGATGACGATACAGGAGTTGGGTACTATCATGCAGGAAAAGACGAATGTGAAGATCATTGTCTTGAATAACAGCTTCCTCGGAATGGTACGCCAATGGCAGGAACTGTTCTTCAAGGAAAGGTATTCGGAGACGACGATGGAAAATCCCGATTTCGTAGCAGTAGCCAAGGCGTACGGCATTGCCGGGCGGTTGGTGGAGAAACGCGAGGAACTGGATGGCGCGATCGAAGAAATGCTGAAGCATGATGGAGCCTACCTGCTGGTCACCAAGGTGGAAGCCTGCGGCATGGTTTATCCGATGATCCCTGCCGGAACAACGGTCACGAATATTATAATGGGTGATAACTAAGGAGGAACAGCATATGTCAACAAAACAATTATATACTGTAATTATCTTTTCTGAAAATACGGTAGGACTTCTAAACCAAATAACCGTTATCTTTACGCGCCGGCAGTTAAATATTGAAACCTTATCCGTTTCACCGTCCGCAATCCAAGGTATTCATAAGTTTACCATCACGACATTCTCGGACGAAGATACGATTAACAAGATCGTCAATCTGATCGACAAGCGGGTAGACATACTGAAAGCCTATTATAACACGGATGAGGATCTTGTTTATCAGGAGATCGCCTTGTACAAACTGAGTACGGAGCTGTTTATCCGGATGGGAACGGTTGAGGAATTGATCCGGCGGTATCATGCCCATATCCTCGACATGAACGAAGATTGCGTAGTATTGGAAAAGAGCGGGCATTACGAGGAAACACAGGCGCTCTTTAAGGAACTGAGCGAAACGATCGGCGTCTTGCAGTTCATCCGTTCGGGACGTGTCGCCATCACCAAAAGCAAAGTGGAACGCTTGAGTGATATGTTGGCGGAGATCGAATCGAAATTGGAAAATAAACAGTTGAAAAAATGAATAAAGTCGGGGAATATACCTATGTGACCGAAGCCTACTCACTGGATTTTAGAGGAAGGGTAATGATCCCGACCTTGGGAAATTACCTGCTGCACGCAGCAACCCGCCATGCCACCGGGCGGGGTTTCGGCTATAGCGATATGAACCAAAAACAAACGACTTGGGTGTTATCGCGGTTGGCTCTTCAGATGGAAGGCTATCCTCTCCTGGACGAACCGATCCGGATCTATACCTGGATCGATGAGGTGTCCCGCTTATTTACCGAGCGTTGCTTTGAGATTACCGCTTCGGACGGTAAAACGCTGGGATATGCCCGGTCTATCTGGGCGGCCATCGATACGGAAAGCCGGCGGGCAGCTCCTTTGGACGAAACCGCATTGAAGGAGTATCTGACGGATCGCCCTTGTCCGATCGCCCGTCCGGGTAAGATCCGCCCGGTGGAAGGAGAGACGGAGGGAGTTGTTTACCGGGTAAAGTACAGTGATTTGGATGTGAACGGACATTTGAACAGCATCAAATACATGGAGCATATCCTGGATCTCTTCGATCTGGAAACGTTCAGGACAAAGGAGATTTCCCGTTTTGAAATAGCTTACCAGGCGGAAGGGCGGTATGGCATGGATCTGTCGTTGCATTTAAAGGAATTGCAGGAGAATCAGTATGACGCAGCGATTTGCAATGAAGGGAAATCCATTTGCCGTGCATCTATTATCTGGCGTCCTTCGGTGTCTTGAACCCGGAACGGAAGGCGAATGGATTTTCATAAGATTAAAAGAACAATTATTTTTACACATTATTAATTTATAAAAAAATGGCAGTATTAAATTTTGGAGGTGTAGACGAAAATGTCGTTACCCGCGAAGAATTTCCTTTGGAAAAGGCTAGAGAAGTATTGAAAGACGAAACGATCGCAGTCATCGGCTATGGTGTACAAGGGCCGGCTCAGAGCTTGAATTTGCGTGATAATGGTTTCAATGTCATTGTCGGACAACGTAAAGGGAAGACATGGGATAAAGCGGTTGCCGACGGATGGGTGCCGGGCGAAACTTTGTTTGAGATTGAAGAAGCTTGCCAGCGGGCTACAATTATCGAGTATCTTCTTTCGGATGCCGCTCAGATTGAAGTATGGCCTCGTATTCAAGAATATCTGACTCCTGGCAAAGCGCTGTATTTTTCCCATGGTTTCGCTATTACATACAAAGAACGGACGCATATTGTCCCTCCGTCGGATATAGATGTGATCCTTGTGGCTCCGAAAGGTTCGGGTACCAGTTTGCGTAAATTATTCTTGCAAGGTCGCGGCGTAAATTCCAGCTATGCTATCTTCCAAGACGCTACCGGAAAGGCATGGGAACGCACGATTGCCTTGGGTATCGGTGTCGGTTCCGGCTATTTGTTTGAAACGACTTTCAAAAAAGAAGTTTATTCGGATTTAACCGGTGAACGCGGTACGTTGATGGGAGCTATTCAAGGCTTGCTTCTTGCGCAGTATGAGACGTTGCGTGAGAATGGACACAATCCTTCGGAAGCATTCAACGAAACGGTAGAGGAATTGACCCAATCTCTGATGCCTTTGTTCAGCGAAAGAGGGATGGACTGGATGTACGCTAACTGTTCGACTACGGCCCAACGCGGTGCATTGGACTGGATGGTACCCTTCCATGACGCGACAAAGCCTGTTTTTGAAAAACTGTATAAGGAAGTTGCATTGGGAAATGAAGCGCAACGTTCTATCGATTCCAATAGCCAACCGGATTACCGGGAAAAATTGAATGCCGAGTTGAAGGCACTCCATGACAGTGAAATGTGGCGCGCCGGAGCTGTTGTCCGTCAGTTACGTCCTGAAAATAGTTGAGAATGTTTGCGGTATAACATTCTATTAGCGAAAGCGGGCGGCCCATCCGGGCTGCCCGCTTTTATTGTTCTCTTTCGATGCTATAATAGCCCGAAGACAGATCATCCGTTATTTTGAAAAGCTGGTCGTAAGGGGATCTTTTGTTTTTAATTCTTGGATCTTTTTATCAGCCTCCTGTTGGATTTTTATTTTTTCCTTAGCTGCTTTTTCTCTGGCTTTGGCTGCTTTCTTTTCCGCTTTCTTCTGTGCTTTCTCAGCTCCTTTCTGAGCTTGCTTTTTGGCGTCTTTTTCCGCTTTTTCTTCTGCCTTTTTAGCATCTTTACTCGCGTCTTTTTGTGCCTTTTCTATTTCCTTTTCTGCTTTTTTGTCCGCATCAGCTATATCTTTGGCCACTTTTATCTGGATATTTTCAATGGCGGCAGTTGTCTGAACACTCGTTATAACACTTTGTGCATTAGTAGAAGATAACCCTATTACTGTGAATAGGAACAATACTGAAATCACTTTTTTTACATTCATTGTCTTTGTATTCTTTTTTGAGGTTTTTAATTGAACCGTTACTCTCTTGGTCTAAATAGTGTTTTCTGTTTTTCTATTATAACAATCTGTAAGTCTTTTTGTTTTTAATATTGTTGCAAATATAGCTATATGTTTTTAAAAACGGGATCAATAGCTCGTGCTTTATAATTATTTTTCGAAAATAGAGTTTTTGTTTCCTGGTTGCTGATTCTCTTTTTCTGTTATGATTTTGCTCTAACGATTGACCTTTTCTTACGTTTTGTTATTTAATGCAGATAAAAAATATTGAATTAATTTTGCAGTTTAAAAAAAGGCCGTATATTTGCACCGTTAATAATAAAAGAACTATGAAGTCATCGGCTTTACTAAACGGTATTCTTATTTCTCTATCGATTATTCTACTCTGTAAGCAGGATGGGAAGTGAGACTATTGTGCAGGTATTAAAGTACAAAAAATAAAAAGAGCCTTTCTCACTTCCTTGTGAGAAGGGCTTTTTACTTAAATAATGGAATAGAAAAAATAATATAAATAAAGAAATGTATGTCAGACAAATTATTCATTTTTGATACCACTTTGAGAGATGGGGAGCAAGTGCCCGGATGTCAATTGAATACTGTAGAGAAAATACAGGTAGCCAAAGCATTGGAGGTTTTAGGAGTAGATGTGATTGAGGCGGGCTTTCCGGTTTCCAGTCCGGGTGATTTTAAAAGTGTAGTTGAGATATCCAAAGCAGTAACCTGGCCGGTGATCTGTGCGTTGACAAGAGCAGTGGAAAAGGATATCGACGTGGCGACTGAAGCCTTGGCGTACGCGAAACGCGGACGGATCCATACGGGAATCGGGACGTCGGAGTATCATATCCGGTATAAATTCAATTCGACGCAAGACGAGATTGTGGAACGTGCCATAGCGGCGGTCAAGTATGCCAAAAAGAAGGTGGAGGACGTGGAGTTCTACTGCGAAGATGCCGGACGGACGGATAACGCCTATCTAGCGCGTGTGGTCGAGGCTGTCATCAAAGCGGGTGCTACGGTGGTGAATATCCCGGATACGACCGGCTATTGCCTTCCGGATGAATACGGAGCAAAGATACGCTATTTGTTTGAACACGTCGACGGCATCCATAACGCCATCATTTCGACACATTGCCATAATGATTTGGGCATGGCTACCGCCAATACGATCCAAGGCGTTCTGAGCGGAGCCCGGCAGGTGGAAGTGACGGTGAACGGCATCGGCGAACGCGCTGGGAATACTTCTCTGGAAGAGGTTGCCATGATTTTGCAAAGCCATAAGGAGATAGGAATCAGCACAAATATCAACAGCCGGAAGATCTACGGCATTAGCCGCATGGTTTCCAGCCTGATGAATATGCCGGTTCAGCCGAATAAGGCGATTGTCGGGCGGAATGCCTTCGCCCATTCGTCAGGAATACATCAGGACGGGGTTTTGAAGAACCGGGAAAGTTATGAAATCATTGATCCGAAGGAGGTCGGCATCGACGAGAGTGCGATCTTATTGACGGCGCGGAGCGGGCGGGCCGCCCTGAAACACAGATTGAGCGTTTTGGGGGTCGAACTGGATCAGGAGAAATTGGACAAGGTCTATGAAGAATTCTTAAAGCTGGCGGACCGGAAAAAGGATATCAATGACGATGATGTCTTGATGCTGGCCGGTAAAGACCGTACGGCGATGCACCGCATTAAGTTGAATTACCTGCAAGTTACTTCCGGTGTCGGATTACAGCCGGTAGCCAGCGTTTGCCTGGATATTGCCGGCGAAAAATTTGAGGCGGCAGCCTCCGGCAACGGCCCGGTCGATGCTGCGATCAAGGCGGTGAAGTCTATCATCCACCGGACGATGACAATCCAGGAATTCCTTATCCAAGCCATAAACAGAGGCAGCGATGACGTGGGAAAGGTGCATATGCAGGTGGAATATGACGGGAATCATTATTATGGATTTGCCGCCAATACGGATATTGTCGCAGCTTCGGTAGAAGCGTTTATCGACGCGATCAACAAATTTGTGAAATAATAAAAATGTAAACCAGTAAGAAAATGAGCCAGACATTATTTGAAAAGATATGGGAAAAGCATGTGGTCGATACGCTTCCCGACGGGACAACCCAGGTATATATCGACCGTTTATTCTGTCACGAAGTAACCAGTCCGCAAGCTTTTGCCGGTTTGAAGAAACGTGGGTTGGAGCCCTTTCGTCCTGAACGGGTGACCTGTATGCCGGATCATAACATCCCGACATTGCATCAGAACTTGCCGATTGAAGATCCGGTTTCGAAAAAACAAGTGGATACCCTTGAAGAAAATGCAAAATATTTCGGACTTACTTATTACGGCTTACTGAGTCCGAAGAACGGAATTATCCATGTCGTCGGCCCGGAGACCGGCCTGACCCAACCGGGTATGACGATTGTCTGTGGTGATTCGCATACCTCAACGCACGGAGCGATGGGAGCGATCGCTTTTGGCATCGGTACCAGTGAAGTCGAGATGACACTAGCCACGCAATGCCTGATGCAGAATAAACCGAAGACCATGCGCATCAAGGTCGACGGTAAACTTCGTCCCGGCGTGACGGCAAAAGACATCGCCCTTTATATCATCAGTAAGATGACAACAGGAGGGGCTACCGGCTATTTTGTTGAGTATGCCGGTGAAGCCATTCGCAATACGACGATGGAAGAACGATTGACAATCTGTAACTTATCGATTGAAATGGGCGCCAGGGGAGGCATGATCGCACCCGACGAAGTTACGTTCGCCTATCTGAAAGGGCGCGAATACGCTCCTAAAGGCGAAGAATGGGAGAAGGCATTGGCCTACTGGCGCACGCTGTATTCCGATCCTGACGCCGTATTTGATAAGGAAGTCGTCTTTCGTGCCGAAGATATCGAACCGATGGTAACGTACGGTACGAATCCCGGCATGGGAATGGGAATCCGTGAAAAGATCCCGGCATTGGAGACGATCGATGAGGCCGGACAGACATCCTATCGGAAATCCTTGCATTATATGGGCTTTACAGCCGGAGAATCCGTTCTGGGCAAGCCGATCGATTATGTTTTCATCGGCAGTTGTACGAACGGCCGTATCGAAGACTTTCGCGCCTTTGCTTCCCTCGTCAAGGGAAGGAAGAAATCGCCGAAGGTCATTGCCTGGCTGGTTCCGGGGAGCTGGCAGGTGGAAAAACAAATTCGTGAGGAAGGACTGGATAAGGTATTCGAAGAAGCCGGTTTCCAGCTGCGCCAACCGGGATGTTCCGCTTGCCTGGCGATGAATGACGATAAAGTTCCGGCAGGGAAATATGCCGTTTCGACTTCCAACCGTAATTTCGAAGGCCGCCAAGGGCCGGGCGCCCGGACGATCCTGGCCGGCCCGTTGGTTGCGGCGGCGGCGGCGGTGACCGGAGTGATTACCGACCCGCGCGAGTTATTATGAGTTCGTCCGGCGAATCTCCGGACTACCTGAATATTGATCGAATCATATAAAAACAAAATGAAATGAGAGAAAAGATAAGCATCATCACCTCTACTTGCGTACCGATTCCTTTGGAAAACATCGATACGGATCAAATCATTCCGGCCCGTTTCCTGAAAGCGACCACACGCGAAGGCTTCGGGGACAATTTATTCCGGGATTGGCGTTACGACAAGGATGGGAACCCGAACCCGGACTTTGTCCTGAATCAGACACGTTATTCCGGCGAGATCCTGGTGGGAGGAAAGAATTTCGGAAGCGGAAGCAGCCGTGAACATGCCGCCTGGGCAATTGCCGGATATGGTTTCCGGGTTGTCGTCAGCAGCTTCTTTGCCGATATTTTTAAAAACAATGCGATGAATAACGGACTGCTACCGGTTGTGATCTCTTCCGATTTCCTGAGTGAGCTGTTTGCTTCCATAGAGGCTGATCCGAAAACAACGCTGACAGTTAACCTTCCCCAGCAAACACTTACCAACAACGCGACCGGACGGAGCGAGCATTTCGATATTAATCCCTATAAAAAGGATTGCCTTGTCAACGGCTTGGACGATATCGATTATCTGCTGGCTAACAAGGGCAAAATAGAGGCGTACGAAGCAAAGCGGCAATGATGATAGAGATAATGGACACCACCCTCAGGGATGGGGAGCAGACGACCGGCGTTTCGTTTTCTTCTCATGAAAAGCTCGGCATCGCCCGGTTGCTTCTCGACGAATTGGGAGTCAACCGTGTGGAAGTCGCTTCCGCGCGCGTCTCCGACGGAGAGTTCGAGGCGGTGAAGCGGCTGGCTTCGTGGGCGAAGAAAAGAGGCTGCCTCGATAAGCTTGAGGTGCTTGGATTCGTCGATAGTGATACTTCGCTTCGCTGGATCAGGGAAGCCGGCTGCCAAATGGTTAATCTCCTCTGCAAGGGTTCGTATAAGCACGTGACCGAGCAATTGAGGAAAACTCCCGAAGAACATTTGGCCGATATTACCGAGGTTATCCGTCGGGCAAAGGAGATGAAGATCGGTGTCAACGTTTACCTGGAAGATTGGTCGAACGGCATCCAGCATTCGCCGGAATATGTCTACCAACTGGTTGACGCCCTGAAGGAATTACCGATCCGCCGTTTTATGCTGCCGGATACGTTGGGCATCCTGAATACGGAGAATACCTTTGTCTTCTGCAAGAAGATGGTGAACCGTTATCCCGGTTTGCATTTTGACTTCCATGCGCATAACGATTACGATCTGGCGGTGGCCAATACTTATTCGGCGATCCGCGCCGGCATCCGGGGCGTCCATGTAACAGTAAACGGCCTGGGCGAGCGTGCGGGGAATGCCTCGCTGAGCAGTGTGGTGGCGGTCATTCACGACCAGTTGAAGCTAAAGACTTCCATCTGCGAATCGAAAATCAACCATGTCAGTAAGATCGTCGAAACTTATTCCGGAGTCCATATTTCAGCAAATAAACCGATTATCGGCGAGTTCGTCTTTACCCAATGCGCCGGAGTCCATGCCGACGGAGACAGCAAAAATAATTTATATTCCAACGATCTGATCCCCGAACGGTTCGGCCGTACCCGTGAGTATGCTCTTGGAAAAACATCCGGCAAAGCAAATATCCGTAAGAACCTGGAGGCCCTGGGCATCGAGATTGACGAGGAATCGATGCGAAAAGTCACCGACCGTATCATTGAGTTGGGGGACAAGAAAGAGAAGGTTACCCCGGAAGACTTGCCCTATATTATATCGGATGTCTTGCGGCACGATACTTTGGAAATGAAGATAAAGATACTAAATTATTCTTTATCTTTGACACAGGGACTAAAGCCGGTGGCGAGCGTGAAAATCCAGATCGGAGACGATGTCTACCAAGAATCGTCGGCCGGTGATGGTCAATATGACGCTTTCGTCCGGGCGGTACGCCGGATCTATAAGTCGCTCGGGCGTACATTCCCGATGTTGACGAACTATTCGGTGACTATTCCTCCTGGCGGACGGACGGATGCCTTGGTGCAAACCGTGATCAGTTGGCATTATGAGGGTGAGGACTTTAAAACCCGCGGGTTGGATGCCGACCAGACGGAAGCGGCCATCAAGGCGACACTCAAGATGTTGAATAAGATCGAAGGTGGAGCCTTGCTACCCGGAGAGTAGAATGTTTTTAATTGGATAGAATAAAATAAGAAAACTTAAAAAACTCTTGATATGAACAGAAGATTAACTATTGCGTTGGTAGCGCACGATAATCGGAAAGTGGATATGGTGGAATGGGCGGTGCATAACGCCAATTTCCTGGCTCCACACCATCTAGTGTGTACCGGAACGACCGGTGGCTTGATTCAAAAGGCCTTTGATGAGCATGGGATCCATGCGGATATTCAGCGGATGAATTCCGGGCCTATGGGAGGTGATGCTGAAATTGCAGCTATGGTGGTACGCAAGGAGGTCGATCTGGCCATCTTTTTGATTGACGACCTGAATCCCCAACCGCATGAAGCGGATATCCAGATGTTGCTTCGTCAGTGCCGGGTGCATAATGTACCGATCGCATGCAATCGCTACAGTGCTGATTTAATGTTGACCAGCACCCTTTGGGATGACGATACGTATGTCCCGATGGAACCGAAGTATATCCCGTTTAAAAGAGAATCATTATAGAATAAAATAGAGAACATGAAATTAAATATAGCCGTTTTACCGGGCGACGGCATCGGCCCGGAGATCATAGACCAAGCCTTGAAGGCGGTGAAAGCCGTATGTGAGAAATTTAACCATACCCTGAGTTATGAAAAGGCGCTTGTCGGAGCTTGCGCCATCGACGCAACGGGCAACCCTTATCCGGATGAAACGCACGCACTTTGCATGAAGAGCGACGCCGTATTGTTCGGAGCCATCGGCTCGCCGAAGTATGATAATGATCCGTCTGCCAAGGTACGCCCGGAACAGGGGTTGCTTGGAATGCGGAAGAAACTGGGATTGTACGCCAATATCCGCCCGGTGACTACCTTTCCGTCCCTGCTGCATAAATCGCCGCTTCGCCCCGACTTGGTGAAAGACGCTGATTTCATGTGTATTCGTGAACTGACGGGGGGCATGTATTTCGGACGGCCGCAAGGACGTAGCGAAGATGGCAATACTGCCTATGATACTTGTATCTATACCCGCGAAGAGATAGAACGCATCGTGCGGCTCGCTTACAATTACGCCATGAAACGCCGACGAAAAGTAACGGTAGTGGATAAGGCGAATGTATTGGCCACTTCCCGCTTATGGCGTCAGGTGGCGCAGGAGATCGCAAAGGAATTTCCGCAAGTAGAGACCGAGTTTATGTTTGTGGATAATGCGGCTATGCGATTGATCCAGTGGCCGAAGAGCTTTGACGTAATGGTAACCGAGAATATGTTCGGAGATATACTGACGGATGAGGCTTCGGTGATTACCGGTTCGCTCGGCATGTTGCCGTCGGCCTCCGTCGGTGTGCATACTTCGGTATTCGAGCCGATCCACGGTTCTTATCCGCAGGCTGCCGGAAAGAACATCGCCAATCCGTTGGCTACGATCTTGAGCGCGGCATTGATGTTCGAATATGCCTTTAATCTTCCGGAAGAGGGGGCGCTGATACGCGAAGCGGTGGCCGCGTCCATGGCGGCTGGCATCGTAACGGAAGATATTTTACAAGGAGACAGCAAGCCTTACTCTACCTCCGAAGTTGGAGACTGGGTGGCAGCCTATGTAGACTATATAGTCAAATAAAAAGATAACCTGATGAAGTCTATATGACAAATGAGGATATCCGGGAATTCTATCATATGATCGAATAGAAGGGAAAGTGTTGCATTTCCTTCTATTCGATTAATATGCCATTCTTAAAGCTTGTAATGCCGGCCTTTCTCCAAAAGTCTTTTTATTTTGTGGATGTATATCGTTGAGGATTCCCTATGTCGAGGGCAGTAATCATTCTGTCAACTTTATCAATTCGTTGATCACCTTTTTATTATATCCTTTCTTTAGGGCTTTCTGAAAGTCATTGGCTGCAGCGGTCTTCTCGTATAAAGCCAGTTTTACCCTTCCTCGTAGCACATAAATTTCGGCTCCCGGATCAGGATTCTGTTGAAATACCTTTTCCAGATCGGACATCGCCCTACCGTTTTTCCCTTCCATAAAATATAGTTCGGCACGTTCTTCATATAGCCGTATATTCTTTGGTTCCTCTCTGATGAGATATTCGAAAATATCCTCGCTCTCTTTATAATTTCCTCGCATCTTTTCAAGAATAGCGTAGCCCAGGCGTGCTTTATTGGACTTGTCGCTAATCTCGAGCATATGTTGAAAGTCAGCTTCTGCCGACAGGAAGTTTTTCTCCTTGATATAAAGAATGCCCCGGGAGTAAAGTGCCTCCATACGATTCGGCTCTTTGGCGAGCAGTGTATTGTAGTCGGTCAGCGCATTCTCCGTGTCGCCCATCTCCTGATAGAGCGAAGCCCGGTTGGATAAGATAAGCGCATTGTTCGGCTGTCGGCTGAGGGCAGCAGTGTAGGAAATCAATGCCTCATCGAGCTTACCCAACTGCCGCTGTATTGTTCCGAGATTTGTCAAAAGTGCATAGTTGTACCGGTTGCCGGGCTCCAGCCTCATAGCGGCAATTAGACAGACTTCCGCCGCATCAAGGCTATCCTTTTCCATGAAGTCATAGCTCTTTCCGATCAATTCTTCGTAACTTTGCACCTGCCCATTGCACCAAAAGAATGGGAATAGCAGACAGAGAAAAATTGAATAAATTCTCAAACAATTTCGCATCGTTTATTACTTTTAGGCAAAGCTACAGAATATATTTGGCTATAGAGAGAATTAAGAAATAATTAAAACTTTACTACATATCTTCAATATATCGATATATTTTATCTTTGTTCTACTTGTGTATTAATTATTAAGCCTTAACTTTGCAGCCGCTAATACAAATAAGCATTAATTATTCAAATTATTCAACATGGCAACAAAAATTAGATTGCAGAGACACGGTCGTAAAAGCTACGCTTTTTATCAGATCGTTGTTGCAGACAGCAGGGCTCCACGAGATGGACGATTTATTGAAAGGATAGGTTCTTACAACCCGAACACCAATCCTGCTACAATAGATTTGAATTTCGAGAGAGCTTTGTATTGGTTACAGGTAGGTGCACAACCGACAGACACCACCCGGAATATTCTTTCCCGTGAAGGAGTATACCTTAAAAAACACTTGTTGGGAGGAGTGAAAAAAGGAGCTTTTGATGAAGCTGCAGCCGAAACAAAGTTCCAGGCTTGGTTAAAGGATAAACAAAATGCTTTACAAGCAGTAAAGAATAAAGACAGCGAAGCCGCCCAAGCGGCTGCTAAAGCTCAGTTAGAAGCAGAGAAGGAAGCAAATAAGGCGAGAGCGGCCGAATTGGCAAAGAAAAAGGCCGAAATTGCAGCTGAACAGGCAGCAGCAGAAGCTGCCAAGAAAGCGGCAGAGGCTCCGGCTCCAGTCGTAGAACCTGCTCCGGAAGCTGCAACTCCTGAGGCTCCGGCTGCCGAATAAGCAACGAACGCTAAGGAAACAAAGAAAGCTACCCTCCGAAAGGGTAGCTTTTTTGTTGGCTGTTATTCTTCCGCAAACCAGCGGGTCAAAGCGTTGAAGATATTTTCATTTTCTTTTTTCCTTACCCCTGCAGGCTTGGGAGCAAGTACGCTCAGCCCTTTGGGTATGATCTTTACCTGGATTTCGGTTCCGGCCTCTACCGGCTCACCGTCTACATGCATAACACCGGGATGAGTGCGCTTGATCGTTACCGAACCGGTGAGCAGACTGGTCATTTTGCTATTCTTGTCGATATTTTTGGTGAAAAGCTGTAAGGTGGTTTGCGGGATTTCCAGCGCATTGAGCGGTTTCAGGATGGAGATATTCATTTTACCGTCTTCCATGTCGGCACCTGGAGCAATAAAGGCGTCGTTCCCATATTGTGAGGCATTTCCGCAGGTAACGATGAAGGCCCGCTCTTTTATAGTGCCTTCGTCGCAGGTGATTTCGTATTTTTCCGATTTAAAATCCACCACGCCCTCCAGGATATTCCGCAGATATCCCAACGGCCCCCGTTTCTTTTCTTCTGCGAATTTGTCGCTAATGAACGCGTCGAAGCCCACGCCGCAAGTACAGAAAAAGATGTGTCCGTTGGCCACGCCGTAATCGATCCGGCGGGTATTCCCCTTCAGAATGATATCGATCGCTTTTTCCGGATCCATCGCGATGCTCAACTCCCTTGCCAGGCCATTACCCGAACCGAAAGGGATGATCCCTAAAGTCGTGTCGGAGTTCACCAGTGTTCTCGCCACTTCATTTACCGTGCCGTCTCCCCCGGCAGTGATTACGTATTTGAAACGGTTTTTCACTGCATCATTGGCTATTTCCGTTGCGTGGCCCGGATAACCCGTTATCCGGATGATGATATCATATTGCTTCTGATCGAAAGCCGCCGCGACCATTTCTGGGATGTTTCTCTTCGATTCGGTTCCCGACACGGGATTAATGATCACACATACTTTTGTCTTTTCCATATAAATGACGTTTGAACAAAAATAGTACAAAAAAGGGAATAATACCTCTTCCATATCTTTTTTATGGAGCATATTGCAGGAAGGAGATGTTCTGTTTTTGAATTTTGTTACCGGCAGAATCAAATCTATCTGAAAAGTTAATACTTTTGTTGTTATTATTCCTAATAGGGAAGTGCAAGAAAATAGAGGAGAGAATAATAATGAAATTAGTTATCATTGAGCCGTTGGGAGTTGAAAGAGAAGTCCTTCTCCAAATGGCAAAAGAATCGTTGGGTGATTCTGTGGAAATAGTCTGTTATGATACCCGGGTAGCTGATAATCAGACTTTAATAGAACGGGGTAAGGATGCCGGTATTATAGCGGTATCCAATCTGCCGCTGGACAAAGAGGTCATCCAGGGTTGCGGAAACTTAAAAATGCTTGCGGTAGCCTTCACCGGCGTCGATCATATCGCAATGGAGGCATGCAAAGAAAGAGGCATAACGGTCTGCAATTGTTCCGGTTATTCTACTGCAGCCGTAAGTGACCTGGTATTCGGCCTTTTAATTTCGATTTACAGGAATATTATTCCTTGCAACGAGGTCGTTCGAAAATCGGGAACGAAAGAGGGGCTTGTCGGGTTTGAATTGGAAGGGAAAAAGTTTGGAGTCGTGGGGACGGGAGCTATCGGGACAAGGGTCTGTTCGATAGCGAAGGGTTTCGGATGTGAGGTCTATGCCTATTCTAGGACAGTAAAGCAACTCGATGGCACTCAGTATGTTGATTTGGATACTTTACTTTCTCTTTGTGATATCGTTTCGCTGCATGTCCCGTTAAACGATTCGACCAGAGGGTTAATCAATAAGGATAAGATCGCCCTGATGAAAAAGAATGCCGTATTGATAAACACGGCAAGAGGAGCGGTGGTCGACAGCAAAGCCTTGGCTGACGCCTTGAATGAAGGCCGGATCGCCGGTGCGGGGATCGATGTCTTTGAGGAAGAGCCCCCGATTAACCCGGAACATCCTCTCTTAAACGCCAAACATTTGATAGCAACTCCTCATATTGCTTTTGCAACGCGGGAAGCATTAATAAAAAGAGCCGGCATCCTGTTTGACAATATAAAGGCTTTTTTAAACGGGATACCTAAAAATAGAGTGGGATGAGATTGCAAACCGGCAGCGCCCGTTTCTACAAAGATTTCCCGGTATCGAACCGGAGATGAAGAACGACCAGTTCTGCATGGGTGCCGATACGATAGGGTGAGCCGGAAAAGCCTATGCCGGAAGAAACATAAGCTTGGCTGTTCCCTTTACGGTATAGTCCATACGGCCATTCCCAAATAAATTTCATCCGCCAGGAATTTGGCCAGATTTGGCCGTTATGTGTATGTCCATGTAAACTTAGATCCACTCGATTCATTTCTATTTCAGAAGGTGCGGCCGGTTGGTGGTCCAATACGATCAACGGTTTCTTGCGATCCAGGCCCCAAAGGAGTTGGTAGAGCGATTTTCGCCCTTTATTGATAAAATCATCTCGTCCGATCAAATAGAAACTTTTGTCCGGTTGGCTCACCGAGTCTACGAGTAAGATTCCCCCTGTCTTTAGTAACCATCTTCTTTTTGTTTCTCGATTGGCACGGAACTCATGATTTCCGTTAATAATATAAACACCCAACGGTGCTTTTAATTGTTTTAATATTTCTTCCAGATGGGCTTTTTCAGCATAACGTGATTCATAGTCTAAGATATCACCTCCCAGAACGACTAAGTCCGGTTGCTGGGCATTGCTCAACGCAACGAAGCGCTGAAGTTCCTTCTTGCCGATCATTTCGCCGAGGTGCAAGTCGGTCATCAGGACAATCTTCAGGCTGTCTCTTCCTGCCGCCTGTTTGGAAATGGTCAGGTGGACATGTTTGACCACCGGATGTCTGGCTGTATAATAGCCGTAGCCCATCAGGGCGGCAAGGGTGAACACAATCGCCAGGAAGAGCCGCGTCTGCGTCTGTTGGGGATTTCGCGTTAATCGCTTCGGTAGGAAAGAATGCCTTTTCTGTATCAGACGGACGGCTTCGAGCGACAACAGGAGCATCGTAAGGTAGAGGCTGGCAACAAACCAGGTATTGCAGATATAGAGAATCGGGACGAGGAGAGAGTCCGGCAAATCCTGATGAAAAAGATATCCGGTCAGAAAGAGCAGCAACTCGCCGCCCAGCAAAACCGTAAACAGAATCTGCCCGAAGCTTTTGGGGGATAAAGCCTGCCGTCCGCGCCAATAGATATAAAAGGTGAGGAGAATTTGGGGGAAAAACGATTGCAAAAATAATCTCATTCCATTTTTACTTAAAAGTTAACCGGAAGACGACCATCTCGCTGGAGGTGCCTATCCGGAAAGGAGGACCCCACAGGGCAAGGCCGGATGAGACGTAGATATGGCTGTTCCCTTTCTTCTTGTAACCGTGGCTGACCTCGAATAGATGGTCGGTTAGCCAGTTCATCGGCCATACCTGCCCATGATGGGTATGCCCGCTGAATTGTAGGTCAACGCCTGCCGCTTCGGTCTTGTCCAGGTCGTACGGCTGGTGATCCAGCAGGATAACAGGTTTGTCCGGATCGACGGCTTGCATCAGTTCGGAGAGTGATTTCCGGGAATGATTGCTCCGATCGTCCCGTCCGACGATCTGCACGCCATTAGACAATGTAACCACCGAATCCTGAAGGAAATGAAACGGAAGTCGCCGGATATAACCGATGCTTTCCCTGATGCCGCTGATGTATTCATGATTTCCAGGCACCATATAAACGCCGAACGGCGCATGGAGCTGGGAGAGTTCTTCCGCCATCTTTTGATAATAGAGCGGAGCGACGCTGTTATCGATCAGGTCGCCTCCGATAAGAATAAGATCCGGTTGTTCTTTTTTGATCATGAGAATATATTTCTGCAACTGCTTTTTGTTTGCTCCGTTTCCCAGGTGCAGGTCGCTGATCGCAACTACTTTAAGGGCTTTTCCCGCCGTGTTCACCGGCTTGTTGATATCTATGTTGATAACTTGTGTCTTCGGATGTTTATAAGTATAATACCCATAGCTTAACAGGCCGATTGTCAATAGGAAAGCGATGACAAATCCCCAGCTGAATTCCCTGTTGAAAAGTCGTATGAGATCCATCGCCAGCAGTGCGATAACCATGTAAAGGGTAAAGACCAGCCAACCATTACCGACCTCATAGAGGAAATGTGAAAGACTGTTCGGTAGGTTTGACTTCCGGGTTGCATAGGTCATTATAATCAATAAGGCAAGGCACCAGTAAACGATTGTGAAGAGTACCTTCGCATAAACCGGACTATTGCAAATCGCTTGCATGCCACGGAAAAATACGTATATATTACCCAGTATATAGCTGCCCAGAAAGATAAAAAAGAATATATACATTTCTTTCAATTTTTGCAAAGATAAAGAATGCTACGTAGGTACGGTGGGTGGAATTACACAAAAATAATGAAATTTGCTATTCCCATTCTCAAAAGAGTCGGGATTTCTTCCAAATAACAGAATGTAATTAATCTGACGCTTGAAACGATTATACCTTATTATGCCGGCATATCGATATCCACAGCTATGAAAATAAAAAAGCGGTCTGCAATCAGATTGCTTTCGTGTAACTCAAAATAAATAAGAGAAGCCACCTGCAAGTCTGATTCCGGACCAGTTTATTTTATTATCTCCGCCTTCGATGCCCGATGAAAATGAAAATTCATATCCTGTTGTAATGAGTATCCCAACCGTCCGGGTAAAATTATATTTTGCTCCTGCTTGTGGTAATATCGTAAAACCGACTTTAGTAAAGTTTTCTTCATCGACATATTTGTCGTCGGCATCTGCGATAGAAAACCCTTCTTTTAGTTTTAAATGGCTAATCATCACATTGGGTGATAGTTCGGCAAATAAGGAAAAAAACGGTCCAGCATCTTTCTCGTCGGTGTAAAAGTAGTTTCGATAATATATACCTTCCCTAAATCCGTTAACAATCATTTTCACACTGTATTCGCCCGAATAGTCGGCCCGGGATAATTTACCTCCTGTTGTAAGAAAACTGCTTTTCAACCCAAATTCATGTACTTTATATTTATAACCGATATCCAGCGTATGGTTAATATAGGCAGGGAAATTATCGACATTGGTAAGACCTAAACCCGGGACTGCACTATTCAATTGTGATTGTATGGTAGATAACACATTTTTCATATCGCCCATGTCGTAACGGCCATATCCGGCTGAATAGCTGACAGTAAACTGAGCTCCTACCCGAAAGGCTGCTGTCAGGCAAAATAATATCAATAGTGTTTTTTTCATTATTTCAGATAATTAGTAAGATCGTAATGATATGACGGTGAATAGAATGTGGATACCATGAAATTATTATATAGCTTAATATAAGGATAATTGGTTTTGACCTTTAATAAGGTTGTTTTCATATCCGGACTCATTATATTCATCATTCTATTGTCGGAATAGTTTTTGTCTGAAAATATAAAATTACCGGTAAAAGGGTCATTACATACGTATGACAACGCTTTCATCTCTGATTCGTTAAACGAAGGAACATCAATCGTATACAGCCTATCGTAACCGGTCATCACAAGCTGGTGTGGTTTGGTTGGGTTGAAGAAGCAATTATTAAACACTAAGTATTTGTTTTCGGCATGGTGAATCTCTTTTGCCTCTTTTGCTCCTAATTCATATATCCAATATTTTTGCGAACCGTAATCACACAGGTATTTACCATCCGGCGATATGGTTACTTTAGAATAATATTCTTTGAGAGGAATCGTATACAACCAATTGCCGTTCGTGGCTTTATATACATCTACATATCCGTCATTGGTGCTGCTCATCCCGGCAACGATTAAATCGTTATCCGTTAGATAAAAAATATTGTAGCTGCTATTATAAGGTATCGCTTTACCAAAGAAATATACCGGATTCTCAAATGTATTGTCTTTATAGATATAAATATCCGATCCTATATTTACAGCCATCTTTGAGGTTATAGACGAGCATGATATTTGGGTAAAGGTATTATCACTTGCTGTTTTTAGTTGGGTCAACTCTCTCATCGTTGTTGCATCATAACTGATAATGTAATAGCCCGATGTGGTGTAGAGTAACTTTTTACGGATATCGTATGCAAACGATGATGCCCCGTATTCTGATAATAACGGATAACTGTTTTTATAAATATATACGGAAGGATATAATCGGATATATTCTTCGTTCAGTGCGTAGTCGGGCAATATATATAGACTATAATAGCCGTTGCCGGCAGGAAACGCAGGTGTGGCTATTTCTGCATATGATTGTCCATCAGGGACAAATATGACTTCGTTATCGGGCGTTTTTAAAATGCATTTACATTTATATTCGTTGGCTTTCCATGTAACTTTGGTTTTCTCAGATGTGATACTCTCGAAAAATACATCCTTTTCTGTTATCTCGGCAGAGTTTACCGAATATTGGGTAACCCATGGATCTATTGAGTTATTCTTAAATACGGTTTCTATATCATAAACCCTTGCTCCATAAACAAAACTTTTATCAATATAACTTCTTTGGCCGGGGTTACTAATTCTGATACTTTGTCTTCCACCGGAATAAGCATCTTCAAAGTGTATAATATAGTAATCTACATTTAGTTTATCCAGATTGGGATTATCCCAGTTCAATTCCAGATACCCCTCTGTATTTTTCTTGTGGCTGATAGTCAACGCAAGGTCTGCATTTTTCACGACTTTCACCGTGAACGCGTATTTCCCTTGATAATATTCGGCTCCAAGTAATTCGGCAACACTGCCCGATCCGGTTTTGACTTTGATATCCACACTTAATGGATGGTCTCCCTCGCTCAAATTAGCCGGGTCTAAGAGAAAGTATCCGCCTTGGCTGTTAACAGTTTCACCATCCAGGTTGAAACTTATATCCAGAAGGTCTTTGCCTGATGTATATAAAGAGTAATATAGTTTGGTACCGGTGTATAGATATATAGTTCCTTCGGGCGTAACCCCGGCAAGATCAATTCCTATAACAGCTGTTTGCTCCGGTTTTTCTATTTCTACAAAATGAATATTATCACTATCGAATTGACATGACAAAAACGATAATGAGCAGATTATATTTATAAGTAATTTTTTCATAGATATTATGTGAGTCTATTGGAAGTTTTCAAAAAATAGCCCAAAGGATTAACTTTTGGGCGTTTAAAGTTATAAAATGTTTTAATAAACCGGCCTAAATACAGTATGTTTTTTAAGGAGTTGTAGTGGCGGATGCTTTGTTAAGTGGCAACGTGAAGAAGAAATGTTGTAACAGACAAAACCTATCTGATCCGTCTGGTCGTAAGTTATCAGCGTTCGGCGGGCAAATCTTTTTAAGGAGAAATTATGCGTACTGAAAGAAAAATATAATTTTTAACAAGGGAAGAACTTAACGAATGCATTCAAATCTTGGACTATGTCTTTTCCCTTTTGGAAGAAACAGAAGAGGTGCCAAAAGAAAATCCTGCTAAAATTCATAACTATGAATGAACAGATTCATAGTTATGATTGCGTTTGTTCATAGTTATGACTGCGTTCATTCATAGTTATCAATTTTTAAGTTGATAAGCGATGACTTTTGACACCCTCTTCTACCTTCTTCTGCATATATTACTCCAATCTTTTCAGAGGATAGAGTAATTTAAACTTTCATTGTTATATAATAATTTGTATATAAAGTCTGAGTTTACAATGATATTTTATTTTAAAAATAAATAGCTAAAATATGATACTCTATAAAAAACAAAATCATTTTCTTCTTGTCAAAACCATTCGGCGTGATGAATTAATCGATTACCGAGATTGTATAGGAATAACGATAGTCTTTTCCTAAGATACGGTATTGATCCAAAGGTTTGGCTCCCCACGAATTCAATCCGGCAACTCCCCGCTGGATCAGGTCGACATTCAACAACACTTCCTTGCGTGGAAGCAGATCAGAATGATGCTGTTGCTTCTTCGTTAGTCCCGGATCCAGATCCTCCGGACGGTAGTTCGTTGCACTGACGGATAGCGGTTGGGCCCCTTCGATACGGATTCCTTTGCCATTATCGTCGGTTAGTGTCAACCAACGTACATCGGTTTTGTTTCCGGTCTCCTGAGGGCGAATGTACGGGAAGGCCTCTTCCTCTACGGTGCTTTGGTAAATGCCTATTAATGTGGACTTGTTGCGGTCGATGTAGTTTTCCCATGGGCCCCGTCCGTAGTAGGTGAAGTGATTCAACTGCTTCGGCAAGGTGAGCAACATACCGATACGCATCGGTTCCGGTGTTTCCCCGTCGGCCGTGAAATGATAGTCGATGGTTAGGCTTCCGTTCTTATTCACGGTATAGGTGAGGGCGACTTCTGCTTTGATTCCGTTCAGCTTGCATATATATGAGACGGCGACCGTGCCGTTTGCTTCCTTAACGCCGTTATATTGGTAACTCAGATTATGTGAGGCCGATCTCCAGATTCCCAGCGTCGATTGCTCATTGGCTCCGAAATCGTTATCGGTAGGACCTCTCCAGAAGTTGGGAACGGGCAACTGGTCCAGAATGGAGTTCTGATTTTTGAAAGATGCGAGTCCTTTCCATCTGTCTTTTAGTGCAAATTCGTAGGAAATATCCCCGGAGGTAACAGTGATTTTATTATCGTCTTTCTTCACCTGTAAATTCTCTCCTATACTTTCCTTTGCTGCAAAATAATTGTTACCGGCGAAAGCAAACTCTTCTTTGGCGACTTCGAAACCGACCGGGAGAATGGGTTGTTCTTTGCGGAGACTAGCATATACTTGCAGGTAATATTCCACGCCGGCTTCTTTCGTCAACTTCGGCAAGGGGAGTTTTACATCCTTTTCCGAATTGGCGGGAACAGAGACATCAAAATTGCCATCGGCTACCGGCTCGCCATTCTTTAGTAAAACCCAACGGTATACATAGGTGTCATCCAGTGGTTTGAACTTAAAGTCATTGATCACGGCGATAATCCCCTTGTCCAGGTCTTTAGCCCGGAAAAGAATGTTCTGATAGACCTTTTTCACTTCGTACGTATGCGGATTATAGTTGCGGTCGGGCGTAATGACTCCGTCGATACAGAAATTTCCATCGTTCTGTTTGTTATACATTCCGAAATCGCCTCCGTATCCCCAGTAGGGGCGCCCCTGCTCATCGGTAGCCGGGAATCCTTGATTCAGCCATTCCCAGATGAATCCGCCTTGCATATTCTTGCTCGAACGCATTAAATCCCAATAATCCTGGAAATTACCCATACTGTTACCCATTGCGTGCGCATATTCACACATGATGAACGGATGTCCGAGATCTTTTTTTGCTAACTCCTGCATGGATTGCCAGGAGGGATACATCGGCGCCCATACGTCCGTATTGCGGTGGCTATTGAATGGATCATCATAGCGGTAAGCCTGTTCGTATTGAACCGGACGGCTCTTGTCACGGCTTTTCGCCCAATCGTACATATCATAGAATGCCTTCCCATTGCTCGCTTCATTTCCCAATGACCAGAAGATGACGGAAGGATGGTTCTTATCTCTTTCAATCAAGCGGTGGATGCGGTCCATGTGGGTGGCGTGCCATTCCGGGAAATTCGAGACATTTTCCGGACCATAACCCAAACCGTGAGATTCAAGATTCGTTTCATCCACTAAATAGAGGCCGTATTCGTCGCAAAGTTTATACCATAACGACGGTTGCGGATAATGGCTTGTACGAACCGCATTGATATTCAGTTCCTTCATAAGGCGGATATCCCTCATCATCGTTTCCCGGTCAATTACTTGTCCGGTTTTAGCATTGAATTCATGAAGGTTGACTCCCTTGAAGAATACTTTCTGCCCGTTGATAAATACCTGCCCATCCTTGATTTCGATCTTCCGGAAACCGATTTTTGTAGAGGTCGATTCGATCAGCTTGCCATGCTCATCTTTCAGGTTGATAACCAAAGTGTAGAGGTTGGGGGTTTCCGCCGTCCATTTTAAAGGAGAGGGAATTTGGCCGGTAAAAGTTGCTTCAAACGTATTGCCTCCTGTACAACCTCCTTTTACTGTTTTCCCGAAGACTTGTTTCCCTGCTTTATCCAGGAGTTTAGCTTCTACGGTACGATTGATTATCGCATCGGAGTAGTTTTTAACAAGGACCTCCAATCCGAAGGCGCCATTCTTATATGAATTATCCAAGTCAGGATGAGCGAAAAAATCCAGGATTCTTGTCTTTGCAGTGCTATAAAGGTAGACACTTCGGTTGATTCCTCCCAGGCGCCACATGTCTTGGTCTTCCAGGTAGGAACCATCACTATATTTGTAGACTTCGCAAGCAAGTACGTTTTTCCCGGCTTTGACGTAAGGCGTAATGTCAAACTCGGCCGGACTTTTGGCATTCTCCGTATAACCGACCTTTTCGCCGTTTACCCAGACGTACATCGCTGTTGTTCCTCCTTCGAAATGAAGGAAAACCTGACGACCGTCCCAATCGGCCGGAATTCCGAACTCATGCCGGTAGGAGCCGACCGGATTATCCTCCTTATTGACAAAAGGGGGATTTTTGGGAAATGGATAAGTCACATTGGTATAGATCGGCGCCCCATAGCCGTTAAATTCCCAATTGCCGGGAACTTTAATCTCCTTCCATTGGCTGTCGTTATAGTCTACGCGATAGAAATCGGTAGGGCGGAGCTCCGGTCTGGGAACCCAGTTGAACTTCCAGTTGCCGTTTAACAACTGATAGTAGGAAGAAGCATCGTATTGGTCATCAATCGCCAACTGCTCCGAAGGGTAGGGGATTGCCGTTGCACGGGTTGCTTCCTTGTTGACAGCAAAGACTTCCGGGTTTTCCCAGTCTGCATTTTGCGCCGTTGCATGACCTATGCAGAATAAGGTGCAGGTTAAGGTCAATAAAGCTTGTTTTAAATGGATCATAAAAATAGATTATCGATTTATAAATAAATAGTTTATTTTTTAGGATAGCCAACGGGATTGTTGATAATTGCTTCCTGTGTATCTTTCAACTTGAGGGCTTTGCTCAACTCCGCTTTTTGCATGGAAGAGCGTGGTACGGTAGCCAGACCGGTGGCTGCACAGAAAATGTTGATATTCTGGCAAATGAGACCGGCATCGACTGCTGCCGTCTGCTTGTTTCCGGCAGAGGTCCCTCCCGAACGGGTATAATCGGCCACCAACACGATGCATACGGAAGCTGACTTGACAAAAGCCTGTCCGCCCGCAACCAAAGGGCGGAGGTCTCCTTGGGCGATTCCTTGCAAAGAGTGTGTTTTGGCATTGTATAAGTAAGCTCCTTCCGCCAAAATGACATAGAGATCGATCTCTTGCTTGTTGCTTGCCGAAGGAGCCGTACGTTTGCCGTCCGGCCGGTTTATCCCGTTTGCTGCCCACAGTAGGTCGGAAAGATCCTGGTCGCTTAACTTTTTATCTTCAAACGCCCGTTCTGAATGGCGGTCTGACAGCGCTTTCATCACAGCGGTTCCACGGGTTTTGTCCGGGGAGACTAATTTGATTTCCGCCGGCTCTTGTGCATACACCATAGTTGCATACATCAATGCAACAAGGGAAAAGAAAACGGATTTTAGTTTCATAATTTTCATCTTTTTAAATGGATATTTCTACAAAAATAACAAAATGGGAGTAGTTTCATTGTTCCTTCGCTCTTTTTTTAACGATTCTTTGGTATCTTCTTTTAAGGCTGTCCTATCTGTTTCCCATTCGTTAAAATATCACTTATTTATTTCGAAACAGAAGGCCCTATGTTAAATAAGTCTATTTTATTGTGATTTATCTACGGCTAATTCGTAGTGTTGCCAAAAGAAAAATATATTTGCAGGACGGACCATGGTTTTCCTATTCATCTTTATGAAAAACAATTATATGTAAAACAAATGAAAAAAATCCTACTTGCATTATCGATTTCCGTTTTATTCGGAATCTTTTTTGTCGATGCCCAGACTAAGTCTGTTCCTTCTTTTTCCGTAAAAGGCATAGTAATGGATTCTTTGACAAATGAACCTGTTCCTTATGCGACTCTTACGATTATGTCGACCCAAGCACCTCAGAAGGCGATAAAAACGATCGCTTGCGAGATGGATGGAAAATTTGAAACAGCTTTGCCTGCCGCCGGAGGCTATCTTCTCAGCATCCAGTTTGTCGGCAGTTCGGCCCAGAAAGGCTTTACTGTGTCCGATGCCCAGAAGAAAGTCGACTTGGGGAAAGTCTACATGAAAGAAACCCAACAGAATCTGGGAGAGGTTACCATTACCGCCCAAAAGCCTTTAGTCAAGGTAGAAATCGATAAAATCACTTATAGCTTGGAAGACGACCCTGAGTCAAAGGTAAGCAATACCCTCGACATGCTTCGGAAAGTACCGATGGTAACGGTGGATGGAGAAGATAAGATCCAATTGAAGGGTTCTTCCAATTATAAGATTTATATGAATGGAAAACCATCCAATCTGCTAAGTAATAATCCATCCGAAGTCCTGAAGAGTATGCCGGCCAGTTCCGTGAAAAATATTGAAGTAATCACCGATCCGGGAGCGAAATACGATGCGGAAGGAATAGGTGGTATCATCAACATCATTACCTCGAAAAATGGTATGCAGGGCTTTACCGGAACAGTCCGGGCCGACGCCGGAACTCTGGGAAGCATGGGGGCAGGGACCTATATCTCTGCGAAAATCGGGAAACTCGGGTTGACGGGCAACTTTAACTATAATCGCCAGAACGGGCCATGGAATCCTTCCATCCTTTATCAGGAGAACTATCTGGCCGGTGGGCAGAAAATCAACCAGGAAGGGCGGAGTAAGTATAAGGGCCCTTTTCAATACGGATATCTGGAGGGCAGCTATGAAATCGATACCCTTAACTTGATTAGTCTGGGGATAAACCGCTTCTATGGGAAAATAAAGGCCTATGGAGAATATGACGTAAGGACTTCCGTCTTGGATTCACTCATTTCTCATTATCAACGTAACACATTGAGCGAACAGACTTTCGGATCGACGGATGTTAGCCTCGATTACCAGCATTCGACTAAGAAGAAAGACGAACTGCTGACTTTCTCTTACCGTTACAGCAATTCACCGAACGATAATGAAAACCGAAGGGATATAGTCGGTTTGTTAGAGATGACCGATTCGCGCCAACGGGATCTCAACGAAGCCTATACGGACGAACATACCGGGCAGGTGGATTATACGACTCCGACGTGGAAGAACCAGACTCTGGAAGCCGGCGTCAAATATATTTACCGGCTGAACAATAGCGAAACGACGCGACAGATTGATTCATTGGGAACTTGGATACATTATCCGAGTACGAGCGATTTATTTAAACATGAACAGCATATCTATTCCGGTTATCTGGGTTATGCTTTCAAATTCAGTAAGTTCGGGGTAAAAGCTGGAATGAGGGCTGAAGGAACCAGCCTGGATGTGAAATATAAACTGGCTCCGGATATGAATTTTGACAAGAGTTACTTCGACGTCGTTCCGAACGCTACCCTCTCTTATATGCTCAATATGGCGCAGCAGTTGCGTTTGGGGTATAACCTGCGTATCCAACGGCCGGGAATCTGGTATTTGAATCCGTATGTGAACACGACCAACCCGACCAATATCTCCTACGGTAATTCCAATCTGGATACGGAGAAGAGCCATAACATTAATTTGAATTACAGCTTATTTAATCCGAAGTTCAGCATCAATGCCAGTACAAACTATTCCTTCGTAAACAATTCCATCGAGCGTTATACTTTTATGGACGATTCCCGTCCGGGCGTCCTACAATCCACTTATGGGAATATTGGGAAAAACCGGCGGATAGGGCTGTTTCTCTACGGAAACTGGAATCCGATACCTCTTTTCCGCCTTTACCTGAATGCCGGAATAGACTATACCAAAATCAAAAGTAAGGCGTTGAACCTGTCGAATGATGGCTTTAGCAGCCAGCTTTATGCCGGGACTCAATTCAACTTGCCGAAAGATTTCCGGATCAACTTGAACGGGGGATATTTCACACCCCGCGTCTTGTTACAAGGTGAAAACTCTGCTTTTTATTTCACCAGTATATCCGCTAATAAGGATCTGTTGAAAAAGAAACTGACCCTGTCCCTTTCTTTCCAGAGCCCTTTTTGGAAGAATATGAAGAATGAATCGACCACTTTAAGCGATAATTTCTATTCCAAATCGACAAATTTCCGTTCGATGCGCGAGATTCGCTTCAGCGTTTCCTATCGTTTTGGTTCTCTGAAAGAACAGATCAAGAAAGTGCGGCGGAGTATTTCCAACGACGATGTAAAAGGGGGAGGAGGACAAGGCGCAGAGACCACCACAACCCCGGGTTCCTGAAAGGAGTCATTGGTCTTTTTCTTCGAATTTGATGTATCATGAAATACTGAAAAAGCAAAAGCCTATACATTGCTGCATAGGCTTTTGCTGTTCCGATAAGTGACCCGGGTGGGATTACTTTATATACAATAATGTAAAATGTTATATATCCTAAAACAACTGTTTTACAATAGATAGGAACAAATATACGATTTCATTTGATGTTATATTATTGTGCGATATTGCATAGATGTTTTGCAATTTTAGTATATTTGCACAACGACAATCTATTTTGCTATGGCAACGATAAAGGCATTCATCAGAACTACAAAAAAAGGAAACGCACTCTGTAATATTCGGTTTAGATTAACAGACGGGAGGAGCATTCAATTATTCGGCAAATCCGAAATATTGGTAGGTAACACTGACTTTGATTCTAAAGCTGAAAAAGTGAAAGCTCGTGTAGTAATGGATCAGGAGAAGAGAGCATCTATTGATTCCGCCATCGCACGGTTAAAGGACCATATACTGACTGAGTACAGTAAAGTCGATAAAGTTAATATTCAGACCTCATGGCTCAGCGATCTTATCGATAAATATCACCATCCGGAGAAATACGAGAAGTCACCTGAAACATTATTAGATCATTATAATACCTGGTTGACCGAACATAAGGTATCCGATAATAGGCGGAGGCAGATGAAAGTATTGGGAGGTATGCTTTATCGGTTCGGGCGATATAAAGGTATTGAGTTAACGCTAAATGACTTCACCCTTGATGTTCTAAAAGAGTTTGAGCAATTCTTGTATGATGAGCATAAACTACCGGAAAAACATCCATCTTTATACGAAGATGTAAGCAATAAAATGCTTCCAAAAAAACGATCCCGGAATAGGGTATCTTGTCTTCTATCTATGTTGAGAGGCTTTTTCAATTCCGATAAAATCAAAAAGTATCCATCTCCTTTTGTGGAATTCCATATCGATCCTGAAGTTTACGGTACTCCGATTTACATAAGCAAGGAAGAAAGAGACCTTATATATAAGTGTGATTTATCATCTCGTCCGGCACTTGCTATACAAAGAGATATATTTATATTCCAGTGCTTAATCGGGTGCCGTGTAGGTGATTTGATGCGTTTTACAGTTGATAATATACATAACGGTGTACTATCCTATATCGCCCATAAAACGATCGAAGAAGAACCTATAACGATTGAAGTTCCGCTATCTAAAACAGCAAAAGAATTGATTGAAAAGTATAAGGGCGGAGTAAAGCTTTTTCCATTCATCTCTGAACAAAGGTATAATGATGCAATAAAAGAAGCTTTCACGGCTGCCGGAATAACAAGAAAGGTCGCCTGGTTAAATCCTCTGACAAGAAAAGAAGAGCAACGGGCAATCAATGAAATAGCATCCAGTCATATGGCACGAAGGACGTTTATAGGAAACCTTTACAATAAAGTTCAGGATGCTAATCTAATAGGTTCCATGAGTGGACATGTAAACGGCAGTAGATCGTTTAGCCGCTATCGTGCAATAGATATAGAGACAAAGGAAAAAATCGTTTCATTAATTGATTAATTGGAGGAAAGCAATGATGGATTTAGGCTATATTTTTGAATCAGAACTGGATGCTACTTGTCGAGATATCCCTTTTTTAAAAATAGTGAAATCAGATAAGAAGCTTTACGGAGCTTTATTGGATGAGTTTTTGAATAGCCATTTCGAAAAGCCTCTTAAATGGTTGTTTACTGAAGACCACTATCCAACAGAACAACAGTTGATAGATTATGATAAAGATAACGACAATACTCCAGAAAATAGGGTTGGATTAATGCCTCTCTCAGATTTTGATAAAAAAATAACTCATTTAAATGATGAGTTCTATAGACTTTTAGACTCAAATGCCTTAGATAAGAAATATTATGCACCAAATATTCGTAAAGCTAATATAGTTCGAGTGTTCCAGGCGATTGCAGAAGAGATTGAGCGATTCCATGTGTCGGTGAGAGAAAAATACAGAAGTCCCAAAGAAGAAGCCGAAAATACAGCAAACACTATTCTGGATATTTCAAATAGGTTAAAACCGGACCTCATGCAGCATACAGTAAAACATGTTATCGAATATGTAGAGCAAAGTACGTGTCCTTTTGAGCCAGCATTATTTGACACGGTAAAAGAAAGCTTGATTTTATTATTGAAACTCAATTTAACAGGACAAAATAACAACGATAGAAACAACAATGTAATACCTTATACAAAAGCATTCGAAAATTACAATTTTTGGAAAAGAGAGGAAAAAAATTTATTTGAAGGTATGAGCGAGGACGATTTTTTGGCGATGCTGATTGGGCCCGACTTTTCTAAAGTATACAAGCGCGGATATAAGGAAAGATTAAAGTTTAATATTTACGTTTTGGCGAGAATTTTTAATGAAGTGAATAAAAATTGGGGAAAGACTGCGGCAAAAAGCATTGGTTGTGAATTTAAAAACTTCAGTAGCTTTTCTCATTTTCCAGAGTATGAGGATTTAAAAAGCATGTATTTGCAACAAGATACGTAAAAGCAAAAAAAAAAACAATTAAACAATAGAGTAAAGGCGTTGATAAACAATAATATCAACGCCTTTCTTGTTACATTAATTTATTTCATTTACGTAAAAAATCCGTAAAAACGTAAATATACGTGACGTAGCTTTGTGTCAAGCTAAATCTCTGGAAGAGTGCGCATCTGTCAGGGAAAGCGAAAATGCAAAAATATTAAAAATGAAGAATATTGTAGAATTGGCGAAAAGTCTACCCGAAATTAATGTGACGATCAAACTTGAAGATCTTTTGACTGCTGTAAATTACTGCGTAAACACAGTACAAGAAAAATTGGAAATAAATACTTCTAAAGAAAATGATAAAAAATACGTGTCAATCACAGAATGCGGCAAAATTTTGGGAGTAGACAAAAGTACGCTTTGGCGTTGGGCAAAAAATGGCTATTTAGTTCCGATCTCTGTCGGCGGAAAAAGAGTTTACAGTATGTCGGATATAAAAAAAATTCTGGAGGGAGGACGCTAATCATGAAAAAGCAACGATTCCCCAAAAAGAAAAGGGCTTTTCAGCCTCCAGTCCAACTTACTATCAATTTCTTTGTTCCTGATAACGAAAGCATAAAATCGTTACCGGAAGAAGAATTGTTTAGACGTATTTTACGTACATCGGATCCCAAGAAACGAGCGGACGAAAGTATTCTCCAACTCCCAGAATATCTTTTCAAGATCGTTCTTGATGGACTGATTCGGGAATATCACAAAAGGAGGTAACAATGAAAGATCCTGCCTTTTTGTTTTACACCGGCGATTTTCTTTCGGGAACTCAAGATATGAGTTGTGCCGAAGTCGGCGCATATCTCCGTCTGTTGATGTATCAGCATCAGCACGGGAAAATTACGAACGAAAAGGAGCGACTAATGCGCATCACTGGAATTTTTAAAGAAGTTGAGTTTGATACCGTTTGGAGCGTTGTTTCTCAGAAGTTTATATGCGATGGCAACCATTTGGTTAACCAACGGTTGAACCAAGTTGTAACCGAAAGGGCAACCTTCAAGCCAAAGAAGATAGCAGCTGCTACTTTAGCCGGGTTGATTTCTTCAAGTAAATCGTTAAAGGATAAAGACAAGAAAAAGATAAAAGGTCTGTTTAAAATATCTGATTTTCTTGACTTTAGCGATGATGATATAAAGATAAAAGTAAGAGAATGGTTTGTTTGCACAGTCAACCAAATGGTTGACCAAAAGGTCAACAATATAGAAGATGAAAATATAAATAATAGAAATATAGGGGGTATGGGGGAAGAAGAGAAAGAAGAATTCTCCTTCGAAAAAGTCTGGGAAATGTACGGTCGAAAGGGAAATAAGAAAACAAGCGAGAAAAAATGGGGTAATCTGAAAAATCATTGCAAAGAAGCAGCTCTAAAACATATCCTACTTTACGTGGAAGCAACTCCGGATAAACAGTATAGAAAAAATTTCGAGACTTATTTAAATCAAGAAGCTTGGAACGACGAATTACCAAAAACCAAAAATCCAATAAGCAATGAAACAAAACAAGAATATAATATCTTTCGGGCTCCTGCCGAACAATAAAGAGGCCGAGGAGGCTGTTATCGGCGCTTTGTTGGTTGAAAGTACGGCTATCAATGAAGTTTCTGATATCTTAGTCCCCGATGCATTCTATCATCAAAGCTATAGTGCCATATATCAGGCCATCCTCAACGTCTCCAACTCCGGGAATATCCCGGATATGGTTACGGTTGCTCAGGAACTTATACGAACGGGTAAATTGAATGAGGCCGGTGGACCGGCAGTCTTATCCGTATTAGCTGGAGAGATAGCATCGAGCGCCAATATTCGTGAGTATGCCATGATCGTACATCAATGCTGGCTTTCCCGTCGTCTGATTGTATCAGCCAAAACGATTGAGGCAAAGGCCGCAGATCCACAGTTTGATATCAGCGATACAATCGACGAGGCTTTGCGTGAAGTGGAAAGTATCGCCGACGGAACCTGTTATGCTTCGCTTTCGAAGTCAATAGGCGAAGCTGGAAAAACCGCCCTGGATCTTTATGGCAAACGAAAAATGATGGCAAAGGACGGTATAAAGTCAGGTATCGGTACCGGAATCTATGATCTTGACGTCATAATCAATGGCGGATGGAAACTCGGACAGTTGGTTATTCTTGCTGCTCGCCCGGCGATGGGAAAGACTGCAATGATGCTACACTTGACAAAGGCGGCAGCAAAATCGAATATTCCCATGATGGTCTTTAGCCTTGAAATGGATGCCCAAGGATTGATAAACCGGCTACTGATGTCCGAATGCAATATTGATTCATACCGTTTCGCTTCCGGAAAACTGACCGCAGATGAGGAGGTGTATCTTTCCAATGCGTACGACCGCCTATGCGGGCTTCCCATTACGATCGACGACACTCCCGGGATAAGCATTCAACAAATAAAATCCCGTGCCCGTAACGCCCAAATAAAGGGTAAATGCGGAATGATTTTAATCGATTATTTACAGCTAATCGATATGCGCACCCAAAACAAAACGTACAACAGGGAGCAAGAAGTCAGTCAAACAAGCCGGGCCGCAAAGATCATGGCAAAAGAATTGGGAGTTCCGGTTATTCTCCTTTCGCAATTAAGCCGTCAGGTAGAAAACCGCACAGACAAAGTGCCAATGCTATCCGACTTAAGGGAGTCAGGGGCGATAGAGCAAGACGCTGATATTGTATGTTTTATTCATCGTCCGGAATATTACGACAAGAACTCCGAGAAAGGAGTTGGAATACTCCGAATAGCCAAGCAAAGGGACGGCGCCACCGGTGATGTGGCATTTCGCTACAATTCCAACTTAACGAAAATATCAGGTTTTGAGAATAATGAAAAATTACCTTTTTAATTCATCGTACTTATATCCCCCACAAGATTACCACAAGGAAAAAATGCAATAAAAACCGCCGGATAATTGGGGTTATCCGGCGGCAAAAATCTCATAAAGCTATTATCCATAGAGAAAAAATAAAGATCTGATTTAAAATATAATTAAAAAATATTCAAGATGGAAAATCAGATCAAGGATTATATTGCTAAGCGATACAATAGGTGGTTGGACTATTCGACCTATCACTGTACTCATGCCGGCATGGAGGATGAAGCCATTGATGTACTTAATGAGGTTCTTGCCATGCTTCTCGAAAAGGATCCGGACTATATCCTTCGATTATATAACAGCCGGAAGGGTCAATATCGTGAACTTGACTTTTTCATCTTGCAAATGATAAAGCTGAATATTCAGTCCCCTACATCCCCCTATCAGCACAAATACCGACCTATTCCGACAAATGATAACATGAACTTTCAGAGGATAGGCAATGATGACAATGATGACGACGATGATAAACCGGTTTATCCCGGAGTTGATCTTGTTGATGAGCCTGATAATGAACGAGATTATCCAGCTGAAATAGCGGAGGAAATGGAGTTAGTCAGATGGATGTTTAAACGATTAGCACTTAACGACTTGGAACGTTGCGCTTACGTATGGCGCTTCTACGAAGATCTATCGTTCAAGAGTTGGCCGATACCTAGTGAGCGAAAAAAATTATATGATGCATTCAACACCGTACAGCATGCAATTTGGCAAATTTTAAAATCGGAAAATATAACGAAGGCAAAACCACCGAAAGGGAAATACGATAGCAAAAGATGTCAAATAATCATAAAAGTGTTCAATATATGTCATAAAAAAGACCTAAAATCGAAGAAGACGGAAATCAAATATATTTTAATATGAGGTATTATTAATTTATAAATCAGATAATTATGACACAGGAAGAAATTCAGGAATTTACGGATTGGAAGTTAGCAAAAAAACAGCAGGAAGAAGCAGAAGCAGCCAGGAAAGCCGCTGAAGATGCTATTTCTGTAGAGGACTGGACTAAACGTTTTAATGAATACGGTGAAGTTTTCGGTAAACTTAGTTTAGAGGAAGAGTAATTAACATTAAAATTCAAATAAAAATGGAAAATTTAAAATCACTGGAGATTGCCTCCACAGATCGTAGCGTGGCCGTTAAAATGAATTACGGGAATCACGTTGCAGCGTTTATCGTACCAAAGAATGTAGCAAAAGCCTTTATTACCAATGATGGTATTGTGCTTTACGGAGTATTAGATCCAGCTGAAAAATCGTGGAACGGCTCTTTTGCGCCCCTTGGTTCCATAACCATCAACAGTACACAAGTAACACCTGAGAACATGGTTGAATTGCTTGACAATGCGCTGTTTGCATCGTACAGTATAGTTGTTAACTCGGTAGCCGGAGAATAAGCGTATGGCAACACAAGAAAAATCAAAGCCGTTGCTGATTGATGAGGATACAATATCCTTTGAAAAGGACTTGCACCTTTTGAATTACCTCATCGACCAATACGGGCAATCGATTGAGCGCGCCTTTGCCCGGCTTTATGTCGGGAATATGACAGACGAGGACTTGCAAGACATCTTGTCAAACGATCTAAGACGGATCAAAGACAAGCTTATGGCGCACGTCCGTAACGAAGTGAAATCAAAGTATTTCCTTCAGCCGGCCATTGATAAAGCGAATGTCATCTTTTCTCAGTTGGAAGAAATTGCGGATGCAGCTCATAACACTGTCTATCATTATGCCATCAGCCAAATAGAACTGATTTCGATTAACGACAAAGGCAAGATCGTACTAACGGAGGTATCGAAGGAAGAACTCCGGGAATACCATCGGACGTATATCACAACAGAAAAAGGCAGGAAGCGATACAAAGCGCATTTGGCAGCTGCTAAAGCACTTCAGGCATTTGTTAATGCAATGGACGGGCAGGTAAGCCCGATGGATGCTCTTGATTATTTTGATGTCGATGAAGCAGACCGGTTATTTCCTGTAACTCTGTATTCTTACGAAAAATAGGAGGAGCAGGAACATGGCAAAGTTGACTAAGAAACAAGAAGATTTTTGTAATTGTTACTTTGAGACAGGTAACGCCTCTGAGGCTTACCGTCGCGCATATTCCAGCTCTTCTTCAGCTAATGTTGTGAACGTTAAGGCGTCCGAATTATTATCGAATCCCAAGGTTTCAGAACGTATTGATGAGCTTCAGGCGGAGCTCAAACTCCGGTCCGATATCAAGAAGGAGAGGTTGCTTGAGGAACTGAAAGCGATTGCGTTCGCAGACATCCGAGACTACTTGGTATTTGACGGTAAACATCTTAAATTCAATCCGTTTGATGAGCTGACTAACGAACAGGCAAAAGCTATAGAATCGATTAAAATGGGTAAATACGGTATAGAGCTAAAGCTTCATGGCAAGAACTGGTCAATAGAAAGAATTTGCAAGATGTTAGGCTTTGACGCGCCGGAGATGAGCGAAATCACCCATAGGTCGCCTTTCGATGATTGGTCTGATGAGCAGCTTGAACACTATACCCAGTCAGGCGAAGAACCTGACAATAAGCAGCATTATAAGCGAGATTAAGTGTACAGCGGAAGAGAGATCAAAGGTTGAAAAGTGGCTGAAAATAAGGGGTTAAAATCCTTATACCTCTAATAAATGTATTGAATAACAATGTGATATAACAAACAGGGACTAAAAAAGCACTAAAAAATGGAAAAGAACGAAAGAAAATTGATTCAGGAAGATATTGACCGGTTGATTGAGTATGTGACAAACACGGACAGAGATCACGGATGTGAACACCCGGATATGATCCTGTTAGGCAACGCAATAGGTGTACTTAAGGCTAAGAATGAATACTTACGGAGGCGTAATAACGAATTAAAATCAGAAAGCCATGAATGAAGATAGCATGTCAGTAGTTTTCACCGGAGAAGACGAATTATACCGGTACTTTGATGGTGTTCTGGACGGCAAGCCTATTCAGGGCCGGCAGGATAAAAAGACAGGAGAAGTATTCTTCGATCTCAACGACATTGTACGCTTTTTAGGGTATGCTGAGAACCTGGAAGAATTTTTAAAGACAGATAAAGGCCTGGATTGGTTAAATCAGTGGAAGAAAAGTAATCCGGGGAAGAAGATTATAGGTGATCTGATTGCCGTAGATTGCAAATGCAATCTATTTAATAAATAATAAGTTATGACCAAAAAAGGACTTTTCTATCCGATATGGAACAAAAAGAAAATCAGAAAGATATTCGAGGATTCCGCTCTTTTAGCCGAGGTGAGGATCGTTAACATGCTTCAGCGTACAGGCGAAGAGTTTGTAAAGGTCGCTCGTTTAAGTGGACAATATAAAGACCATACCGGCAATCTTCGTTCTTCTATTGGCTATGTGATCGTCAGAGACGGCAAAGTTATTGACCGTAATTTCCAGCTTTCGGAGAAAGAAGGTACAGATAAAGTAACCGGCATGCGTACCGCTCAGCAGCTTGCATCTGAGTTGATTAAAGAATACAGCAAAGGCTATGTGCTGATTGGTATGGCCGGTATGAAGTACGCTGTATTTGTAGAAGCTATGGAGAATAAAGATGTTGTCTCTTATGCCGCGAACAGAGCGGAAGATTTCATCAAGGAATACAGCAGGTTGTTATTCAAGAGATTGAACAAAAAATAAAAAAATTATGCCAATAATAAACAGAGAAGGAGCGCTGGTTTTAGCAACCGGAATTGATATTAGCGGACTGCAAAGTGGAATTGACCAGGCAGAAGGGGAGTTAGATCAATTTGCCGGCAGAGCCAAAAAAATTGGCATGTTGGTAGGTAGTTATTTTGGCGTACAAGCGTTAAAAGATTTCGGAAAGGAAATCGTAAACGTTCGCGGCGAGATGCAGCTATTAGAGACTTCGTTTGGAGTTTTGCTTGGAAATGAAGCAAAAGCGAATACGATGCTTTCCGAGATAAAGCAATACGCTATTCAAAGCCCTCTTTCCCTAAATGGCGTATCAAAAGCGGCACAATTGCTTTTAGGGTTCAATGTTGAAGCAGAAAAGGTTATGCCAACATTGAAGCAGCTAGGTGATATCTCAATGGGTAGTACCGAGCGTTTCCAATCGTTGGCATTAGCATTTGCACAGATGTCAGCAGCAGGTAAGCTGATGGGACAAGACTTACTTCAAATGATTAATGCCGGTTTTAATCCGTTGCAGGAAATATCTCTAAGGACGGGTAAATCGTTGGTGGAATTGCGTAAAGAAATGGAGAATGGCACCATCTCTTCTAAAATGGTTGCTGATGCTTTTGCTTCTGTTACTGCCGAAGGGGGTAAGTTTTACGGTATGACAGCTAAACAGGCAGAAGGCATTCGGGGATTGCAGGCCCAGTTAGAGGGCGGTTTGCAAGACGCTTTTAACAATATGGGTAAATCGGCCGAAGGTGCGATATCTATCGGATATAAGGGGGCTATTTCCCTTGTTGAAAATTACGGTAAAGTGGGGAGGGCGGTTGCTGCATTGATCACAACCTATGGAGCGTATAAGGCAGCAGTAGTTGTCACAAATATTGTTCTTAAAGAACAAGCTGCTATTAACGCGATGGTTGTCGCTTCAAATGGAGTATTCAATAAATCTCTTGCTTATCAATGGGTATGGACTGGACGGGTTCAAAAAGCACAAGCATTGCTTAACAAGACAATGTTGTCCAACCCGTATGTTCTTTTGGCGACATTGGTAGTAGGGCTAGGTGCGGCTATGTGGGCTTTATCTGATAATACAACGGCTACAGAAAGAGCCTTACGGGATTACAATAAAACGAAAGAAGAAGCTGCTCAAAAAGAGCAAGAGCATAAGGCAAAAATAGAGGAGTTAATCAATACATCCACATCTCAATCTGAAGCGGATTTCAAGCGGGTGATGGCATTAGATCAGCTAAAAAAAGAGTATCCCAAGATTTTTGAGAAATATGATCTCGAAAATCTTAAACTTGCTGATATTCTAAAGATCAAGAAAGAGATTGCAGAGATCGATGGGCAACGGTCCCTGGCTTCTTCAAAAGAAAACGCTCAGAATATTCAGGCAGAAATAGATCTCCTAACGGCAAAGATGAATAATACCACCGGTGCGGGTGCAGCATATTATGAATCGGTTGGGAAAAGAATAGACGCACTGAAAGGAAATCTGAAATTGGTCAATGCCGAGATACAAGAACAATCAAATGCCTTATGGGAAGCAAACACACCTCTTGAAGTCAAAAAGAAGCTGATTCAAGACGAAATAACGGCCCTCAGAAACCAAAACTTTCTTATTGAGCAGAATAATAGGAAACAGTTTGGTAAAGGAATACTGCCGGATGATGTTACTATTAATGCAAATAAAAAAAGGATAGAAGAATTAAAATCTCAATATGAAAGCCTGTCTCCTTCTCTTGAAAAAGCTGCTACGAAGAATGAGGCGTATTGGAAAAAGATAAAAGAGGATGCGGAAAAAAACCTTGGAGCACTCGGCACTGATCAAGTGGGCACGTCTGCATGGAAAAAGTTACAAGACGCTATCCGGAAAGCGGACATAGAATTGAAAAAATACAGTGTTTCATCTTTGGATAAGGCCGGCATAGATGCCAATAAAATAAAGTCCGAAACGGCCGATCGCCTGGTCGAAATAGAGGAAGCGCGCAAGAAAATACAACAGCAGGAAATTGATTCCGAATTGGAGATTCGTGCCGGAAAGATTGCCGTCATGGAAGATGGTTCAAAAAAGGAGCTTGCACAAATCCAACTTGCATACGATCAGCGCATGAACGAAATTGCTAAACAGGGCAATGAGCTGATAAAACAACAACAGGATATTGAGCGTAAGGCCTGGGAAGCGGCTAATCCGAAATGGAAAGAAAAAGGGATGGTGTATGCAAATACGACTACATCCGTGACGCAACTTTCACCCGGATTACAAGGCCAGTTATCCGATTCGGCTACCATTGCGGCGCAACAGCGTACTTACGCAGAAGCGCAGCTATTAAAGCAGACGCTTAAAGAGTATCAGGATTACAGTGCCCGCCGGTATGAGTTGGAAAAGAAATACAACGAAGATGTAGCCTACTTAAACTCACAACGCATAGAAAAGAATGCTTCACAAATTGATGCGGCTCTTAAGCAGGCAAAAAAACAATTTGACGAATCTACTTCTTCCATCGATCTCGAAGAGTTTCAAAAAAGCATCGACTGGACACGCGTATTTGGTGACCTTGATAAGGTGTCTACCGATGCTCTTGAAAAACTCCGGGATAAACTAAAGGCTTATCTTTCCGAAGCCAGCGGCTCCATGACGCCGGAAAATATAAAAACGGTATCGGATGCTATAGAGGATATGACTGATAAGATTTCTGAAAGAAAACCCTTTCAGGAACTTTCATCTGGTTGGAATGAATATAGGCAAGCCGCAACCGAAGCGGCGGCAGCACAGGAATACCTTAATAAGCTAACCAAGGAAGGGAAGGAAGATTCAGAGGACTATAAACAGACAGAAGAAAACCTTGCCAACCTACAAGGAAAACGGCTTGAAGGCTTAAAAAAGGTCTCCAATGCTGCAAGCAATATTGGTAAGATCGGTACACAGGCGGTCAACGCCGGTAACGATATCATTGATATGCTGACAAACTTTGGCGTTAAAGTTCCCAAAGCCGTTAGCGGGGCTTTATCTGGCGTTGGACAAGTCTTTGATGGTTTGTCGAGTATTAATGTTACGCAACCTTTTACTGTTATCACGGGTGGGTTAAAGGTTATTGCTGGCCTTGGTAATACTATTGCTTCCATATTTGGCAAGGTGAATAAAGAAGCGGAAGATACAAAACGTATTCAGGCTATCAACGAAAGGGTAGAAAGTACACAGGAAGCTATCAATAAACTAATCGATAAACGTATCGATCTTATAAAGGAGGCGACGGCAGCGGAAGCTAACTATCTGAATACTCTTACCCAAAACGACATTGCGCAACAGCAGACATATTTACAAAAGCAATTTTCCAATCTTTCCGGAAATGACCTCTTTGCAAAGAAAGGAAAGAATAATAATCTCACTTATGCAGAGGTAATGCGTAAGTATGGGCTTTCTGATCTGGCTGACTTTGCGGAATGGTGGAACACTGGTGGGTATAATGCTCTTTTAGCAGATGGTTTCGGGATTAGGGATAAGGATTCGATTGACTCTATCGTCAGTTCGTGGACTGAATTAGGAGATGCCGCAACGGAGGCTAAAGAAGCTATGCAGGAAGCTGCTACCGGTACCACATTCGATGCAATGAAAGATAGTCTGGATGACTTGGTTAAACAGGCAGATTTAACCTTTGAGGATATATCAGAATCCTTCGAAGATCATATGAGCAATGCTATTCTCAATATGGTCAAGAGCAACTACCTAACGGACGAGTTAAAGAAATGGTATGAAAAGTTTGCCGAAGACTCCGCCTCCGGGGGGAAATTGACTGCCGATGAAGTAAGCCGATTGCAGGATTACTACAAAGAGATAGCAGAGAATGCAAACAAGATGTTCAACGATGCCGCTACGGCTATGGGACTTGATTTATCTGATAATTCAGAAGCTTCGGATAATTCCCTGAAGGGTGCATATGCTAAAGCAGATCAGGAAAGCATCAACTTACTGGCCGGCCAGACAAGCGCCGCACGTGTATCCCTTGACTCAATCCGTGATAGTGCCCGATCTATCCAGGAAACTATGAAGCTTATCTATGATATTCAAACAAGGGGATGGAAGGATGTTGAAATTATCAAGGGGCTAACGGATGAGATAAAGAAAAGCAACGACCAGATAGTAGCTACGAATCAGCAGGTAGCTGATAATACTCAAGGTATCAATAAGATTTCCGAAAGCTTGAAATATATCGAAACGCATGGAATTGATTTAAAATGACAATAGACGGCAAAAATATAAAAACAAAATAATTATGACACAAACGAATGATTTAGCCATCGATTTAGACAATATTCCAGCCGAGGATTATAGTAGTATATCCATTACTGGAGAAAACCGGGGATTTTATTTTCAGGATTTAAACGGAATAAGAGCCGCCATTCTAAAGGACAGACCGGCAATTTACTTTTATGCGGAGGATGTTACGGGACGGGAAAACTGTTACGGGACGCTTAATTTGAGGTTTAAAGGCGGGATATGTGACGCAATGACATCTGAGACCAAAGAGTATGACAGTGATGAAAAAAAGGAGGAGATCCTTGAAAGGCTAAAGGGTACTCCATTTACCCTGTTTGAAGGATGTAATTTCATCTTGGCGAATAAGATCGGCGTTATTTTAGCTGAGGGAATAGATAATATTGACAAATACATTAAGACGGAATTGTTATGAATGATGCGTTGATTCTTTCCTATGAAGGCGGCATTGAGTCCTCCGCTATTCCGATGAACTATGTTAGGGCATATATCGCAAATGACGGCAGAATTTTACGACTCAATGGCCGATACGTAGAAGACAACTTCAGCGTGACGAAGCAATCTACCGGAGTCTGGATAATACATCATGATCTTTCTACAAATTACGGAGTTATTTATTACGCAGTCAATGCAACCCCGGTAAACGTATCTTCGTGCGTGTCTATTGTTCCTACTTGCGGCCCTAACGAATTAATCATAAGGGGATTTGACCATAACGGCAACCCCGCAAATTGCGAATTAACAATAGAACTAAATAAATTTTAAAGATATGGAACAAAAGATAGGTTTATACAGATATATGGGTAATGAAATACGCCTGTATGTTTTTGAAAATATAGGAAATGGCGAACGACTTATTGCAATATTCAGACCTACATCGATTAACAAATACGATGAATCAGGGAATAGCGTGCCTGCTAAAGGGCTAGATGCTAAAATCGTATCCGGTATTGATTTGGATACTTTCAATGAACTCTATGACAACGCTATAAAATTGATGGGTATCGAGATACCAGAACCCTGACTATTTCAAAGATGAAGCTATACGAGAATCAAAATAATAATTATTATTAAATTCGTGATTATGAAAAAGGGAGATGTGTACATACTTGATGATAGACATGAGATATTTAATCAGTATTTATCTCAATGCGCTTTCTGTAAACATTTCAAAGATGGTTATACTTGCGCCGCTTTTCCTGATGGTATACCGGATGACCTACTGGAAGGTATTAAGAAGCATAATTCCATAATCAAATCACAAACAGGAAATCTCCTTTTTTCCAAAAAGAAAGAATTTAAATAATATATGCTATCAATTTGAAATTTTATCTTTGAATTATTTTTGTTTGAGGCAAATTTTTAGAAGCAAAATCCTGAATTTCTATTCGATGCTCTTGTGGCATATCTTTACCTAGTATTATCTCAGTAATTGCCTCTTTGGGTAATACAATTGCTCGATCCGAATCGCTTAATGGTTTTAATTTAAACTTTAACATTCTAAACTCTTTCTCATATGACCATTTTGTGAGTTTATGGAATATTTGTAGATAAGATTGCATCCCATAACTATGTATTGGCCTTGGGTATATGATCGGAAGAATTTTGTCATATTCAACATATCCTCTTATCGATGGAATATTTAATAATATTGAGGCTTTAAATCCAATAACAAACCCCTGATGATCATCACAATACTTCTCCCACATTTTAATTATATTTGGATTTTCCGTAACACACAGAACACCTGCTAATTTATCGAATTTAATAAAATCACCATCTTGGATTCCTTTTAACAACTTCGGCTCTCTAAAAGGTGGTTCTTTCACCCAATATGCAAGCTTTTGAAGATATTCGTCGCAAGTTAAACTTGGAAAGTCTTCTCTTATCCTTAAATCATATAATCTGATTATATCAGGTTCAGAGAGATAATCATAGCGTATTGGATTTTTACAATCTATTGGATCCTCAAAACTTGAAGGACGAGAAAACCATACTTCTTGATTTGTAATGGTCCTTTTTTCATATACGTCTGTCCACCTTCTGTATTTATAGAGGATATCTTTCTGGGTTTGTTTCATATACTTAATTTGTGGTTTATACTCTTATCGTTTAGCACATATATTATTCTTTCATAATCACAAATATACTCTAAAAACATAATACGATGGATGGGAAGAACATGCTATTATAACAAGAGACGAGTACGAAAACTTTTAAGCCCCGAGAAAAGAAAGGGCCTTTTTGTATTTCTCTACCCGTTCAATATCTTTTTTCCCAATCTTAGGCAAACGGGATAAATTGCTATTATCTTTTAGATCTGCAATCTTTACAGCGCGGGCGATTGTGTTTACCGAAAGCCGCTTAATGTAATCTTCATAATCGATACCTTCTTCATGAGTCAAGAGACGTAAAACATCCACTATTTCGGAAGGTATTCCTTTTGATAATAAATCTGGAAAATCCAAATCGGTATCCTCTATGACATCATGCAAAACAGCAGCAATTTTTTCTTCTGTAGAGTGAACATTGGCCATTATCCTTAACGGATGGAGAATATAGGGCTTCCCGGCTTTATCGACTTGCCCCATGTGGGCTTTTGTTGCTATCTGAATAGCCGTTTCAAGATGTTGGGGGGTAATTGTCATGGTTAGTTTGTATCATCACTCTTCCGGCTTGATATAGCCGACCGGTTTTTTGGGTTTGTTTAACACCTTATTTTTAGTCTGTAACTCCGCCAACGTCTCATTTATAAGTTCCAATTGCATCCGTGTATCTTCGTTAATATCATTATAATCGGTAAAGACTTCCTCAATGTACGCTTTGAGTTCTTTTACTTCCTTTTGGAGCTCTGTTACTCTATCAACAGGAGGATTTAAAACTAACTGACGAATAGCAACAAAGGCACGTGTTATTAAAATACTGGTTTGTATTGCTATGTCACTTCGAAGTACACTTGATAACATAATCACGCCATGCTCACTAAATGCAAGTGGTATAGCAGATTTAGGCCGTTTGGCTCGGGATGTCATCACAAATTGTGATGAGATACCTTCCCATTCTTCCCCGGTTAATTGGAACATAAAATCTTCTGGGAAGCGTTCTGTATTACGCTTTACAGCCTGATTTAATACACGGGTTTCCACTTGATACATCTCCGCCAAGTCAAAATCAAGCATCACTTTCTGACCTCTTATCCCGTATATCTTGCTTTGGATTAATTGCAATTGATTCATAATCTTATTCCTTTTCTTTTATCTCTAATATGGTACCGCATTTAGGACAAGCAATTACGTTCTGCTTTGGCTGTTCGAATAGGTCCGTAATAGGAACATTTAAAGCACTAGCAATTTTCTCTAACGATTGTAGCTGCGGATATTCACCTCGAAGTGTTTTATTCAAACTTATATCCGTTATACCCAATCTTTCGGCTAAATCCTTCTGTGTTATTCCTTTTTCTTGACAAACCTCTTTTATTCTTCTTCTAAAATCCATGATACTATATGGTTTAATTGTGCAAATATATGTATTAATACTACATAGTGCAATCAAAACTAAATAATAAATACATATAGTTTTATAATTAACTACATTTAACCTTGTTTATATTGCTTAATTAAACTATATAGTCTTACTTTGATGCATAAAATAAAACGAAGTGGTTTTATAACTCTATAAATAAAATGAAAAGGACAGAAGTATTAAGATCAGTGATGAAAAGGGCGTGGTCCATATATAGAGGATCATCGATCTATTCATACAGTTTTTCCGAAAGTCTAAGACGCGCCTGGAAGATAGAAAAAGAGAATGCAGCCGAACGTCTTGAAGAGTATTACTGGAAACATCCGGATGAACGTCCGGAATCATTGGCGGAAAAGATTGCCCGTTAGGACCGGTTAAAAGGAATACCGGGCCCAATCTTTATCAGGACACTTAGAGGTAAATGGATGTTTGTCTAAAAGATTATTAATCCATCCATGCTAAAGCGGTAGTCTTCGGTGCACACATTAGCCCGTTTACCTATCCGGCCGGAGGAAAACGGAAACCGTGTGCAGCATGGATATTTAAATATCATAAAATTATGGAATCATTAATCAGAGAAATGGAATCATTATTCAGAGAAATGAAAGACAGAAAAAGGAACAAACCGGTCCTAAGCCGTAAAACCTATTTAGGACATTCTACAGTAATGAAATGCGCTTGGCACCTGTATCGTATAGGTTGCTCATCTTCTTTCGGTACATGCATGCACTTAGCATGGGAGTATGATAAAAGACAATTAAAACAGTATCAATCATAAATACATACGGTTATGGAAAGTAAAATTAATGAACTACTAAAGAAATTAAATGATCAGCAGATCGTAAAAGAGGAGTATTACTATAAAATGGGTAATCTTATTGAGTGCATTCTCTTCCTTAGCACTGATGCTTTGGACAGTGTGCCCGATATACTTACCAAAGAGAACGAAAAAGAACAAGTGGAGCAATCTATTAATGTACAAGGAAGAATCTGTCAAATTATAACATTGACTGAAATACTTAAAGATCGTGTCAAAAAAGAAAACTGGGATGATCTATTTGATCTGATATATAAATACGAAAATCTAAAAAAAATGAATCACTATGGAAAACTTAAATGAAAGCGTGAAGGAGTGTCTTGAGAAATTGAAAGATTCTAAAATAGCAGAAGAAGATTTTTACATAAACACAAGTAATTTATGTGATGCTATTGTAACCATCTCTTCTGAAATCAGCGAAAACATCGAAGATATCGAAATTGATTTAAACAAAGGGGATAATCCTAAAAACCTACTGGATTTAGCAAGACAACACATTTTTCAGATAATTTCTATCTCTGAGGTAATAAAAGATAGGATAAATGACAATGATTTTGTCGAACTGCAGAATCTGATTTATGAATATAATGAGATGCAAAAAACTAATAAATAGAAGGCAAATGAAACGGTTACTATTACTCACATACGCGATGATCAGTCTTATGCTGTTCTGTTCTGATTGTACCGGTTCCAGCACTCCGGAAGGCGCGCTACTCTATTATGTGCTTACAGGGATTAACCTAGTATATGTAGGAAATAAACTAATCATGAATCCATTCATTTGGAAAATCGATAATAAAGTAATATAAATATGGCAACGAAAGAGAATAACACAGATAAAGAAACCATCGTTATTAGTCGTGATGTGTGGAATATAATTGTAAGTCAATCGGTAATGCTGGAAAGACGGGATAAACGAATCAGTAAAATGATAGACGAACTAAAATGCGAAAAAGTGAATAGCATTCAGGAGACAAAGAGTAAACCTCTATGCAAGGTTGTACTATTTGTACCAAAGAATTTGAAGCGATAAAGCAGATCGCACTAATGGAGTACGTTTTCTGTACTCCATTAGTGCTCAAAAAATATAAACATTTAAAATAAAAATGTCATGGTAACAATACGGTAAGATTACGGTAAGGGTAAATCAAAAATCAAATTATAAACAATTCAAATAATAAACATTATGGAAACGAATTTAGTAAGAGTAAGTAAGGATTATAGTAGGTCAGACGAAACAGGAGAATATGGTCTTTATATTATCCAAGTGGATAACGAGGCCATCTATGGGATAAAAGAGGATCAGATGCAGTTTATCTATCAAAAGATAGAGAAATTTATAGGACTTCATAGCAGAGAAGATACATTTGAAAACGCCGGACCGGTGACCAAAACAGGAAGAGAACGATTAATCCGAATGATCAATTCGGCTGACAGCATAGTACAATCCTTTCTTCCTTATTGGATCGACTACGCAAGCTATCAGATTGAAGAGTATGGTGTAGATATGGATGCTAAAAGCCTGTTATCCTCCCTTGATGTACTTGGGTGCAGATACGGTCGACGACTTATTGATGCGATAGAAGAAATGAATATATCAGCACTCTCACATATCAAAAAGACGGTCGTTGAAGCCGCTGATAAAGAGCAAAAAAGGAAGATATAAATCAATAACTAAAAATTAAAGCAATGAAAACAAGTACTACTATCGACATTAAGCAAATTGTTCGGAATATGTTAATAAAACAAGAACGATATGAAGATGTAATTAAATTCGATCGGTCAGAGAAGGCACGGGAGCGCTTCGCTGTGGAGTTGGGGATTATTAAAAAATCTCCAGATAATCCTAAAGCCGATAAACCTAAGGGAATGAAGTCTATTGAAAAAGAAATTAATGACGTAGACATTATAGCTGCACTTTCTTTAGTTGAGTCATCATTTGTTACACTTGTCATGAAATTCGTATATGATACCCAGGGGGGTGAGAAAGGTGAAGAAAGAAAGATTCTAAATGAACAATGTGCTACTTTTCGGGAATACTTTAAGAAATTGAAGGAGTATATCATGAAAAATAAATAAAAAGAATGAAAAGACCTAATGTATTTGAGAATAGCTGGGAAACATCTATATTTGATCGTTTCCTGGCCTCCGTTAATGACACATCGGACGAACGCGGTTGATTCATACCTACCAGCGTGAACAGGTCGCTAAATGTGGACATAACCGAAAAGGTAGGAGAAAGAGAGATAAGTATAAACGAAATAACCAAAAGTTATGATCATCCCCAAAAGGTTGTTTTCCAAGAATGGCAAAGCAGCCTTTTTTATTGCTGTTTTGCAAATGTAGTGCAACTTGCAAAAACAAAAATCGCAACTAGCTGTGTTACAGTTGCGATTTGATTTTATAAGTGACCCGGGTGGGAGTCAAACCCACGACCTTCAGAACCGGAATCTGACGCTCTATTCACTAAGCTACCGAGCCGGTAAAAACGTTGCAAAGATATAGATATTTTGCGATGAAAGCAAATCTATTGTAAACTCTATGATAAAATAGTTCACGAAAATTTAAACAGTTTGCAAATCTGTTTTACCTTTGTTTTCAACTAAAAAGAAGAAGTATGGAAGTGAAAATAGAGGAAAGCTGGAAGCGCCGGCTGAAGGATGAATTTGAGAAAGATTATTTTATCCGCCTGACGGATTTTGTCCGCGAAGAATACCGGACGCATACGGTTTATCCTCCCGGCTCATTGATTTTCAACGCTTTTTCGCATTGCCCCTTCGAAAAGGTTAAAGTTGTATTGTTGGGGCAGGATCCTTACCACGAGCCCGGACAGGCGCATGGATTGTGTTTTTCCGTACAGGACGGAACGCCTTTCCCGCCTTCGTTGGTCAATATCTTTAAGGAAATCGGTAGCGATCTGGGGACGCCTTTTCCTACGAACGGGAATCTGACGCGCTGGGCGGATCAGGGAGTGCTTCTGCTCAACGCAACCCTTACGGTTCGCGCCCATCAGGCCGGCTCCCATCAGAACAAGGGATGGGAGACCTTTACGGATGCCGTGATTCACCGTTTGGCGGAAGAGCGGGAGCACCTGGTGTATATTTTATGGGGCTCTTATGCCCAAAAGAAGGGAGCTTTCATCGATACTTCCCGGAATCTTGTCCTGAAGTCGGCCCATCCTTCCCCTCTTTCCGCTCATCGGGGATTTTTCGGGAACAAGCATTTCAGCCTCGCCAACGCTTATCTGCTTGAAACCGGGCAAACACCCATCCAATGGTGATCGCTGTCCGTTTTGCAAAGGGAGTGATTAATACCAGTTCATTAGTTTGTTATCCAGCTGGCTGCTGCTCTGATTGTATTTCAGGTCTTTCAGCAGGGAGGAACTGACGGAAATCGTAAACGTATAAGACTTGTAAGGACCGACCGGAATAAAACTGGCTGACATTTGGAAGCAGTGCAGGTCACGCGTAATATTGCAAGTCAGGTATGAGATCTTCTTCGCTTCGACATCATAGGTCGCATTAAAGTTCAGCCGCCAGCCTTTGGTCGGCTGGATGGAACCGTTGAAGCTCAGGGCGTGTACCCAGCGGTATGGATATTCGTTCGTTTTCGGATTAAATTTCGCGGTATTATATCCCAGATTCAAGCTATAGTTGAAACTTAACGACCAGGGGATAGTTGTTTTCAGATAACCATCCGCATCCATGTCTCCCTCAGTTTCCGTTTTTGCCCCGCGTAACCGTTTTCCGGTCGCCCCTTCTTCCGTAGGAAGGGCGTTGGGATCATCCGGATTCTCCATCTCATTCTCTTCTCCCGGCTTAGGTGTCTCTTTGTTTTTCGAATCGCTTTCTCCTCCTCCGAACAGTTTCTTAAACGTTTCATTATTGAGTGTATACGAAAAGCTGGTACCGGTAGAGCGCAGGCGTCCGAAACCTTTTCCTGCTTGCCATCGGGGCACGTCCACCCGTCGGCCGGTCTTGCGCACTTCGTCATATTCATAGGTATAGGTATCGAACACCATGTTCAGGTTGATCGTATAATTCATCGGCAGCTTGAGGCGCAGTTGGGCGGATAGGTCACTCCACTTGAAGCTGTCTGCAGCCATATTGTACGAGATGCCCAGGCCTAACTGGTCGATGATACTGATCTTGCGTTCGCCGGTCGAATCCTTATCCGAGCGTATTTTTGCCTCGATGTTATTATTGAAGCTAAAGCTGACTGAACCTTGCTTTCCCCGTCCGGGCACACCGAACAAGCCTTCCCCGAAAGGCGAATAATTTTCCGTTACCGTCTGCCCGTACTGGTCCCGGTATTGGAGCTCCTTGTAATAACCGTACTTTGGGGCGCCGAAATCCGGAGCAATGCTGAACGAAATAGAGGGTTCGAACCGGTGGCGAATCATTTTAATCTTGTTTCCCAAAAAGCCAAGCGGTTGGAAAAAGCCGTACAATGTAGTCGAAGCGGAGATGGATGCGTTATAATTGAATACCCGGTAGAACCCATAGGTAGTATCTTTCTCTACGACCGATTGTTGTTCGAGGTCATAAGACTTGTCGATTTTACTGCTATACCAGCGTTCCACATAATTGAATGTCGGGGAAATATTGATATAATCGAATAAGGAAAAAGTAGCGCTGATAGGGATGGTGTGCTGCATTGCATTTTTCCAGTCCTTAATCAGGCTCGATTTCATGACCAGGTTTTCCTTCGTGTCAATGCTGTTCTTCAGATAGCCGGTGTAGCTCATGGAGACTTTCTCATACCAACGTTCGCTGCCGATTACATTTTTCCGTTTGAACGGGTAGATACGGCTGACGGTTGCCGTCAGGTCCGGTAGGGTGATGGCAATAGCGGAGTCTTGGCTTCGTTGGTTGACGCTCATGGTTGCCGACAGGTTCAGCGGATTATTAGGGAAACGCTGGGAAAGGCTGATGCTGGAACTTTTGATATTGTTCGTGGCCGACGCCTGTGTGGAGCTTGCCGTAGGATACATGGAGGCCAGGTTGTTCTTGTCGTACCCACTGGTCGAGAAATTAACGCTTGCGGAGAAAGTACGGTAAGGATTGGCCTTCGCGTCCTGCGAGTGAGTCCAGTTGATCCGGAAGTCTTTCTGTACCGAGTAATCCGGCGCTTCCTTGTCGCCCAGCTTGGTTACCTGGTAGGAGGCGTTGAAGCCTCCGGAGTATTTATAACGTTTCCGGTAGCTCGACTTGGCGCTCAGTCCCCAGGAGCCTTTTGTATAGATCTCACCCGTAACAGCCAAGTCTACATAATCGCTGAGAGCGAAATAATACCCGCCGTCCCGCAGGAAAAATCCGCGCGTGTTTTCGTCTCCGAACGTAGGCATGATGATTCCCGAAGAATAGGTGTCCGTGAAAGGGAAAAAGGCGAAAGGCACCCATAAGGGCAACGGTACATCCTCAATGACCAGATAGGCCGGGCCGGCGACGATGTCTTTCTTCGGACGGATCTTCGCCTTGCTCATTTGGATGTAAAAGTGCGGATGGTCGTAATGGTCGCACGTCGTATATTTCCCGTGCAGCATATTCAGGACATTGTCCGCCGTCTTTTTGGTTTGCCCGGCCGTCACATAGCCTTCCCCTTGCTGCGAGATGGCGTCGGTAATGTATCCTTTTTTCGTTTTGAAATTATAGCGCATCGTCCGCGATTCCATTTGCTGGTCTCCTTCCATGAAGAGCGGATAGCCGAACTCGCTTCCCACGGAATCGATACCGGCATAGGCATAGACGATGCTGCTATCCATGCTTATCTCGATGTTTTCGGATTGCAGTTGGATTTGTTGGTATTTTACGTCCCCCTCGCCATAGATGTAGGCTTTGTTGCCGACGCTCCACACGATCGAGTCGGTCGACTGGTAAGATACGGGCGCATCCAATCCCTGTTTCTTCTTCGTCGTGTCGGCAGCCAGCGTGTCCGGAGCAGTGCGCAATAAGGAGTCCGGCTGCTGTTCGAGCGGCGGGAGCGCTGACGAATCCGCCATCTGTACAATCTCTTGCGCCTGTACTTGCAGGAAGCCTGACAGGAAGACGAAACAAACAAGAAGGGCCCTTTGCATCAAAAACATTATTATATCGGAGTTACCCGGCAAAAGTATAACATTTTGGTGAGTACGCCGAGTTTACTTCCCTAAAAAGAGTTTACACCAACCGTCAAAGCGTAAAACGCCTTCCTCTCCGTACTTCTCAAGACTTTGCCGGATCTTATCGACCGGCTTCTCCTTGTCCAGCTTCGTTTTGCTGAAAAACTTGTCCGCGAAGCAGATCAATTGCTCCTCCATGCTGACGGGTTGCATGTCCCGGTGAGGAATGGGCAGGTTTCGTTCGATGATGATGGCAAGCGACAACCCCATGCCTGTATGGCGTTCACAGACCAGCGCATGCCGGGGATATCCCTCCTTGCGCATCAAGTCGGCTCCCAGGTATCCGTGGCAGATATAAGGATGCTCCCCATGGCAATCTATTTCCGGCGCATCGCAGAGAAAGATACCGATGTCATGTAGCATGGCCGCCTCTTCGATGAATGGCAGGTCCAGCTTCATCTCCGGATGGTTGCGGGCAATTTCCAACGCTTTATTCGTGACACTCCGGGAGTGGTCTACCAGAATGTGGTAGACTTCTCGCTCCGGAGAATAGTATTTATTGATAATATCCAATGGATTCATTTCATTCCTTTTTGCATTATGGGTACAAAAATAGGTAAGAATACGGAATATTGCTATTTATTGAAGCTCTACAAGCGAAAAAGAAGGGAATTAATTGGCAGTTCAGCTGTCTTTTACACCTCCAGGCGGCAGGATCCCGATTATTGCCGGAGAAATGGTGAACAGTTGCTATCCCAATTTATATCCGTCAATGCCCAGTCAAGGCAAAGACAAGCGGGAGCTCCGAAATCCTGTTAACCGGATGATCAAAATGAGCATAGGGTTTTTATGAAATAAAGGATAATTTGTTAAATCTTTTCAGATTTTTTTTTATCCTATTGCATCCTATTTTTATTTATTCTAGTTTTGACCCGCTGTTTGTGTACGCACACATGCGTTTTCTAACCTTATGAAAATGAGAATATAATGGAAAATACATAAGATAAAATAGATCAGGAGTTCATTATTCCGGTTTATTCTTGGATAAAAGCTTCGATATGGAGTGTTTTTGTGAAAAAGGAGACTTGATGTCATCACGAGTCTAACTATGTTTCCCTATAAATTAGTAAATAATATAAAAAAAATGAATCCGTATGTTAACTGCTATCGGACCACCCATAGCGCGTGTTCGCACACATTGTAAGTGTATGTATATTAAACTATTTTGATTGAGAATTTATTTTAATAACCAAAAAAGCTGTATTATGATAAAAACGTATTTATGTAAGTTTCTTTCACCATGTATCTTGGTCTGTGCCTTTTTATTTTCTAATCTATCCATAGTAGATATGAAGGCCCAATCAAGTCAAATTATTACAGGAATCGTGAAGGATGAGGCTGGCGAGCCTCTAATTGGTGTGAATGTAGTCGAGAAAGGGACTACGAGAGGTACTTTAACCGATTTGGATGGAAAGTATTCTTTGGAAACTTCCGGAAGAAATGTGGTTTTGACCTTCTCTTATATCGGATACCTATCTCAGGATGTTCCTTTGGGAAATAAGACGGAAATGAATGCCGTACTGAAAGAGGATATTCAGAATCTGGAAGAAGTGGTCGTGATCGGTTACGGCACAGCCAGGAAAAAGGATTTAACCGGTTCTATTTCTTCCATCCGTACGGAAAAAATGGAATCGGAAGCCCCACGCTCTGTTCAGGACTTGCTACGTGCCAATGCGGCAGGTATGAATATCGGGCTGGCAACGAGTGCAAAGGGTGATGCCGATTTACAAATTAGAGGAAGAGGGACCTTGAAAGCAGGAGGAAGCCCGTTAAATGTGGTGGATGGAGTTATTTTCGACGGTACTTTTGCCGATATCAATCCGAATGATATCTTGTCCATCGATATCTTAAAAGATGCGAGTTCGGCGGCTGTTTATGGAGCCAAGGCTGCAAATGGAGTGGTTCTTATCACAACCAAGAAGGGACAATCCGGTAAACCACGCATTTCCTTTAATGCCAATATGGGATTTGTCGAAAATGCGAATATGCCCAGGGTGATGAATGCTTCTGAATTTCTGGACTACCGTTATGATTATGAGATCGGGAAAAGAACCAGCGATTATTTGGCTAAATATCCGCAAATGTTTGTTGATCCCCGGAAATTGGATGGCGTGAATCAATTGGATTGGTATAATTACGATCAAGGGAAGCCGGTTAGTTCTGTTACGGAAGAACAATTGCTTGGCACTTGGCTCTCCCGCCTGGAACTGAAAACTCCTGAAATTAATAATTATTTGGCTAACCGGATTACCGATTGGCAGGACTTGGTCTTCCAAAAAGGTTTTCAACAAGATTATACGGCGAGCATTTCGAACCGGAACGATAATCTATCCTATTATTGGTCGTTAGGTTATACGGATCGGGAAGGGATTGTTGTCGGTAACCAGTTTAAGAATATCCGTTCCCGATTGAATCTGGAATCAAAGATTACAAATTTCCTGAAAGTCGGATTAAATGCCAACTTCGCTTCACGTGACGAGGGTTTTTTGCAGGCGGACTGGGGGCAGTCGAGCGTTATTTCCCCTTATGGCTCCAACAATATGGACGATCCGGAAAGCCCTTATCAAAGACTCCCAACTGGTGATGTTACTCCTGTGAACCCTTTTTATGATAATACCTACCGGGATCGGTTGAATACTTACAATACCCTTAATGCCAATGTTTATGCTATTGTAACATTGCCTTATGGGTTCGAATATCAAGTAAATTATACACCTTCCTTTACCTACCAGGAGTATTATAACCATGAATCATCCCACAATGTCGAGTGGGCGGCTAAGGGAGGTAATTCGGAGCGCCGCCTCGAAAAAACATTTAACTGGCAAGTGGATAACATTATCCGTTGGAAAAAGGAATTCAATAATATCCATAAGTTTGAAGTGACTTTGTTGCAGAATGCAGAAAAAGGGCAGTTTTGGAAAACCGTGGCGAAAGCATCCAATTATAGCCCGAGCGATGTGTTAGGTTATCACCGCTTGCAGGCCGGAACAGTTCCACTTGTCGAAAGCGATGATACTTATAAAACAGGTGACGCCCTAATGGGCCGTGTTTATTATTCTTTGGAGGATAAATATATGGTGACGGCTTCTGTACGTCGGGATGGTTTTTCGGCTTTTGGGTTGAAGAATCCAAGAGCTACCTTTCCGGCTGTTGCTCTCGGTTGGGTATTTACTTCGGAAGAGTTTATGAAAAAGACAGAGAATTGGTTGAATTACTGTAAGTTACGTCTGTCTTGGGGAAAAAATGGGAATAGAGATTTGTCTGATCAATATACGGCATTATCCGATATGACTTCTGGCTTGCATCCGTATATCGACCAGAATGGGAATATCTATCTATCTTCCCAGTTATATGTAAATAGGATGGCAAATGCCGGATTAAAATGGGAAAGTAAGGCAGCCTATAACCTCGGATTGGATTTTTCTTTGTTCAAGGATATTTTGTCCGGATCGGTTGAGGTTTATACGGCGACAACACATGATTTACTGGTTGACCGTGCTTTGCCTGAAATTATCGGATTTAACAGTGTGGCTGCCAATTTGGGAGAACTTCGGAATAAAGGCTTTGAATTAAGTCTTACCGGCAATATTATAAATCGGGAAAATTTCGGTTGGAGCGCTTCCGGAAATTTCTCCTTAAATCGCCGGGAGATTAAGAAGTTATACGGGGATATGGTGGATGTAAAGGATGCCGATGGAAATGTTATCGGCCAGAAAGAGGCGGACGATATAAAGAACAAATGGTTTATCGGACAGGATCCCGACCGTATATGGGATTATGAACGGATCGGTGTATGGCAATTAGGCGAAGAGACTGAAGCTGCAAAATATGGCTGCCAACCGGGTGATTTCAAATATAAGGATCAAAACGGCGACGGTGTGATGACAAATGATGACAAAGTCTTTTTGAAATATACCACACCCCGTTTTCGTTGGACTTTACGCAATGATTTTACTTTCTATAAGGACTTTAGTTTTTCTTTTATGCTGTATTCCTATTGGGGACAGTACAACCGGTTTAACCGGGCTGCCAATAATTCCAACTTCCCTGATCGTGCAACGGATTATGAACAGCCTCGCTGGACACCGGAAAATCCGATTAACGACTATGCCCGTATTGGCTCGAAGAATATAGGAAACAATTATGTGGACCAATCATTTATTCGTCTGGAAAACATTACTGCTTCCTATAATGTGCCGTCTAAGTTTCTGAAAAGATTTGCCGTTCAGAATATGCGTTTATCTTTCAGTATTAGGAATGTTGCTCTCTGGGCACCCCATTGGAAGTTGGGAGATCCGGAATCCTGGTATAAAGATTCAAACAATAATATTTCGGAGTTCAGGCCTACGCCGCGTACATATAATCTAAGCGTTAATTTCACTTTATAATCTAAAATCGAGAAAATATGAAACTAAAAAACATATATAAAAGAATTATTATTTTAACCGCTATTGCTCCTTTCCTTTGCAGTTGCGGAAGTGATTGGTTGGATCCGAAGCCTCTCTCCTTTTATGAACCCGGAGTCGCCTTATCGAATGCCGATGGCCTGTATTCCGCTATAACCGCATGTGAACGTAACATGCGCCATGAGTATTTTGGGGATGGTGCTCCTATCCTGACGGAAATGATTCAATCGGAAGTAGCGGTCGAAGGTACAACTGATAAAGCCGGGCCACAAATGAACATGGATATTTCCCTTTTGCCTGATGCTAGCCTGAATGATGNCATGAATCTTCACAAAATCAGGAATGGAAAGCTAAGGGAGGAAATTCGGAACGACAACATGAAAAAACTTTTAATTGGCAAGTGGATAACATTATCCGTTGGAAAAAAGAATACAATGATATTCATAAATTTGAAGTGACATTATTGCAAAATGCTGAAAAAGGCCAATATTGGCAAACTATAGCGAAAACATCTAATTATAGTCCGTCGGATATACTTGGATATCATCGTTTACAAGCAGGTACGGTTCCTTTAGTTTCAAGCAATGATACTTATAAGACCGGAGATGCTTTGATGGGAAGGATCTACTATTCATTACATGACAAATATATGCTGACAGCCTCCATACGTCGCGATGGCTATTCTGCATTCGGATTGAAGAATCCACGGGCGACCTTTCCGGCTGTTGCTCTCGGTTGGGTATTTACTTCGGAAGATTTTATGAGAAAGACAGATAGTTGGTTGAATTACGGTAAGTTACGTCTATCTTGGGGGAAAAATGGAAATAGAGATTTGGCTGATCAATATACGGCATTATCCGATATGACCTCCGGCTTGCACCCCTATATTGACCAGAATGGCAATATCTATCTTTCTTCTTATCTATATGTAAATCGGATGGCAAATTCTGGTCTAAAATGGGAAAGCAAGGCAGCCTATAACCTCGGGTTGGATTTTTCTTTGTTCAAGGATATTTTGTCTGGGTCGGTTGAGGTTTATACGGCAACAACACATGACTTACTGGTCGACCGTGCTTTACCTGAAATTATAGGGTTTAACAGTGTAGCTGCCAATTTGGGAGAACTTCAAAATAAAGGTTTTGAAGTGACTCTTAATGCCAATATAATGAAAAGGGAAAACTTTGAATGGAGTGGTTCCGCCAATTTTTCGTTGAACCGTCGTGAGATTAAGAAGTTATACGGGGATATGGTGGACGTAAAGGACTCCGATGGAAATGTAATCGGCCAGAAAGAGGCAGACGATATAAAGAACCAATGGTTTATCGGACAGGATCCCGACCGCATATGGGATTACGAACGGATTGGCGTATGGCAACTGGGAGAAGAAGACGAAGCTGCAAAATATGGTTGCCAACCTGGTGATTTCAAATATAAGGATCAGAACAGAGACGGTGTGATGACCGATAATGACAAGGTGTTCCAGAAATATAAAACTCCACGTTTCCGTTGGACTTTTCGTAATGACTTCCGCCTATTTAAGGATTTTGATTTATCTTTCCTTCTATATTCATATTGGGGATATTATAATACATTCAATCGGGCAGCGAATAATTCCAATTTTCCAGATCGTTGTTCAGGTTATGCTTTACCTCGCTGGACACCGAATAATCCTATTAATGACTATGCCCGTGTCGGTTCTAAAAATATTGGGAATAATTATGTCAATCGCTCATTTATACGTCTCGATAACATTACAGCTTCTTACAATGTTCCTCCTAAATTCTTGAAAAAATTCTTTGTTCAGAATATGCGATTAACATTAAGTGTGCGTAATGCTGCAATGTGGGCCCCCGAATGGGATTTTGGAGATCCGGAGTCAGGAGCGGATCCTACTCCTCGTACATATAACCTTAGTGTAAACTTCACTCTTTAATAAAAGAAGATATTATGAAAGCAAATCAAAATACAATCAAACTATTGACATTCTCTATGTTATTACCTCTGTTATGTGCATGTGGAGAAAGTTGGTTGGATCCGAAACCTTTGTCTTTTTATGAACCTGGCGTTGCCCTATCGAATACCGCGGGATTGTATTCGGCATTAAGTACCTGTGAACGTAATATGCGCCATGAGTATTTTGGGGATGGTGCTCCTATCCTGACGGAAATGATTCAATCGGAAGTAGCGGTCGAAGGTACAACTGATAAAGCCGGGCCACAAATGAACATGGATATTTCCCTTTTGCCTGATGCTAGCCTGAATGATGCAAATACCACAAAAGTAGGGTGGTATTGGTATGAAGGTTATAAGGGAATTAAATATGCGAATGTCGTGATCTCCCGTATTAATGATGCGACATTCAAAGATGAAGCGGAAAAGAATGCCGTTTTGGGAGCTGCCTATTTCCAACGGGCTTACCGTTATTTCAAATTGACCCACCAGTTTGGGGATATTCCTTATATGGATTGGGAAATTTCCGAACCCAAGTATGATTTTTATTCCTATGACCGTTGGTCAATCTTGGAACGGATGAGGAAAGATATGGAATTTGCCTATCAATGGGTACCCGATAAAGTGGATCGAGGTAGGACTTCAAAAGGAGCATGCGGTATTCTTCTAATGAAACTTTGTATGGTGCTGGGTGATTTTGACCGGGCGATTGAGGTGGGAAAAGAAGTGGTTGCAGCCCATCCTTTGATGACGAAACGTTTTACTGCAAACCAAAGTAAGGCGAGAACGAATCTGATGCATGACCTGCACAGTGTGGAAGCAAAACTGGACATGAGCAATACGGAAGGGCTGATGTATGTCGTGTCTTATCCGGAAGTAGATGGTTCTGATCGTATTCAGACCATGCGTAATGGAGTCCCTTTTTGGAATAACGGAAATATCAAGACTCCCGACGGACAAACCGGAACAAGTATTACGATTGCATCGGGCGAAACCGATCCTGAAATGGATTTGAACAAGACCTACGGACGTGGTATTGGCCGTTTACGCCCGACCTGGTACTTTACGAATGAGATTTGGCGTGCAGATAAGGAAGCGAATGATTTACGGGGTATCTTCAACCGGGATAGCTGGCGTAAAATGGAGGATTTGCTCTACAATAACCCGAGCCTGAAGAGCTCCGGCAATCAGTGGTACGGAAAGAATTTCGTAAAAAGCCCCTCCATGTCTGTGGAGGACACAATCCGTCTATGGTTTTCGTGGCCTCATTATAAATTGTTTGTTCCCGATCCTTTGCAGACGCAATGGGCAGGTGGCGAAACCCCTTGGTACATTTACCGGTCGGCCGAAGTTTATTTGTTGATTGCCGAATGTTATTATTGGAAAGACCAACCCCAATTGGCTGCAGAAGCATTGAATGTCGTCCGTAACCGTGCGGGAGCATCTCCTCTTACGGCTGCCGATATCAATATCGGCGAAATCTTGGATGAACGTGCCCGTGAACTTTATTATGAGGAGAATCGGCATCTTGAATTGGTCCGTATATCCTATATTTATGCACGAACGGGGAAACCCTGTGAAATATTCGGCGGACGTGTATATAAACTGGATAATTTATCCGGTCCAGGCGGAACCAATTCGAATGTAAAGCAAGAAGGGTATAATTTCTGGTATGACCGTGTCAATGCCCGTAGTAATTTTTATAACAAGGGAGTAATACATAAATGGGCGGAATACAAGATTAGCGTGCATCACATTCTTTGGCCGATACCGGCAAGTGCGATCAATACGAACACGAAAGGAATAATCAACCAGAACATCGGTTATCCGGGTGCGGAGAAGAATGTTACTCCTTTGAAGGTGCCGGAGGAAGGTACGGTCTTAGGACCTCAGTAAAATGTATTACCTAAAATCAAATATAAAAATGGAAATATCAAGAAGAAATTTTATTAAAAAAGCTGTCACTACAGGTTGTGGATTGATAGTAGCCCCCGCTATCGTTCCGCCTTCCGTTTTTGGGAAAAACGCACCTTCCAATCGAATCAATATTGGAGCAATTGGAACCGGACGTATTTCCCGGGACCATGATATGCCGGGTGTTTGGAAATATGACGATGTGCGGATAATAGCGGTAGCAGACCTTGATGCTCATCGAGTAGCCGAAGCTAAGGAATTAGTAGAAGGTTACTATACTAAAAAATCAGGAAAACCTTACAGAGGAATTACTACGTATGAAAACTATATGGATTTACTGGCCAATAAAGATATTGACGCTGTATTAATCAGTACACCTGACCATTGGCATGCTAAAAATACCATTGATGCGGTTCGAGCAGGTAAAGATGTTTATCTGCAAAAGCCAAGTTCTCTGACAATTGAGGAAGGAAGAAAAATGAGTGATGCTGTAAATGCATCCGGGCGTATCCTTCAAATCGGTAGTCAACAACGATCAATGGAACAATTTCGCTTCGCTTGTGAATTAGTTCGTAACGGACGCATCGGGCAATTAAAGATGATTGAGGTCCGCTTGCCGGGCGACCCCGCTGGAGGAAATGCTGAAGAAATGCCCATTCCAAAGGGATTTAACTATGATATGTGGTTGGGACAGACACCATATGTTCCCTATACAATTGACCGCGTTCATCCGCAAAAAGGGTATGGACGTCCGGGCTGGTTACGTTGTGACCAATTTGGTGCAGGTATGATTACCGGATGGGGAGCACATCATTTCGATATTGCACACTGGGCTATGAATACGGAATACACAGGCCCAATTGAAGTATCCGGACATGCTGAATTCCCAACTTCTGGGCTTTGGAATGTCCATGGTACATTTGAAACGAGCATGTTGTATGAGAATGGCGTTATTGTAACTGGGGTAACTGAAAGTAAAGAAAAGCCAAACGGGGTGTTATTCACCGGTACAAACGGATGGATATTTGTTAGCCGAGGCAATTATAGTGCCTCGGCAAACGACCCGAGCACCAGTAAATCAAAAGCGCTTATAGCTTCCGATTCCAAAATTTTATCTCCATTAACAGAAAATGATCCGGTACGGCTTTATCAAAGTACTGATCATCATGGCAATTGGTTGGAAAGTGTGCGAACTCGTAAGTTAAATATTGCCCCGGCGGAAGTGGCACATCGTTCATGTACTGTTTGTCTCATTCAGTATATTGCAATGAAATTGAACCGGAAACTATACTGGGATCCTGTTTTGGAACGTTTCAAGAACGATGATGAAGCAAATACTATGATTTCACGTCCGTACAGGCCGCCTTATAATTTTTAATATGATAAAGATGAAAAAAGCTTCGTTAGTTGTCTCGTTTTTATGTTTGTTATCTTTAAGCATAAACGCAGGAAATAAAAAAAGCATAATTGTTAGCGCCGGTGAATATGACAGAGATAATACAGTCATTTCAGCAGAGATCTCAGTTTGGTCCTTAGACAATAAGACAGATATCATTTTATTGGAAAAGCGGAACGGAAAACAAAAAAAAGTTCCAGTTCAAATTTATATCGATGACATGGGACGTACCTTTTTATATTGGATATNTGAGGAGAATCGGCATCTTGAATTGGTCCGTATATCCTATATTTATGCACGAACGGGGAAACCCTGTGAAATATTCGGCGGACGTGTATATAAACTGGATAATTTATCCGGTCCAGGCGGAACCAATTCGAATGTAAAGCAAGAAGGGTATAATTTCTGGTATGACCGTGTCAATGCCCGTAGTAATTTTTATAACAAGGGAGTAATACATAAATGGGCGGAATACAAGATTAGCGTGCATCACATTCTTTGGCCGATACCGGCAAGTGCGATCAATACGAACACGAAAGGAATAATCAACCAGAACATCGGTTATCCGGGTGCGGAGAAGAATGTTACTCCTTTGAAGGTGCCGGAAGAAGGTACGGTCTTAGGACCTCAGTAATAGACGATAAGTAAATCGATTTTTATAAAAAAGAAGGTTACTTGCTTTTGGGCAGGTAACCTTCTTTTTTGCAAAAGGTAAAATGTATATCTTTGGGGGAGTGTGGATAACAATAGAACGGATAGCGGATGAAGCGGGAAAAGTGGATGAATGGGGTGGACGGCTTTGCCGGCAAGTTGGAAGCGATCGATTACGAGTCGCTTCCGGTCAGTGATTATAACAAGCAATACATCCGGCGGTTGCGTCCGGCTTTTCGCTATTTTCTGAGGATCTATGCACTTTGCTTCAGGGAGGGATTGCAGGCTATCAGAAAGGAACCCGGCGAGGTGACGCTGATCGATTATGGCGGCGGTTGCGGATTCCTAAGTCTGTTTGCCAAAGCGATTGGCTTCGGGCGGGTGGTCTATGTGGATCATAACCCTCTGTCGGTGGCGACGGTGACGGCCTTGAGGGGGAAACTAGGCTTTGGCCCTGATGAGATTCTGGAGGGAACCTCGGCCGAACTGTTGTCATGGTGCCGTGCCCGCCAGATAAAGCCGCAACTTTTGATTTCTACGGATGTGATAGAGCATGTCTATGATTTATCTCTGTTTTTTCGCGAATTGACCGCCTTGGAGAACCTTTATATGATATTTACAACAGGTTCGACCCCTTATAATCCTTACGTACGGAAAAGGCTGGAAACAAGAATGCGTTCAGTAGAGACCGGGAAAGGAGAGCAACCGAACTTTTTCACCCAACGACTTCATTTTATCCGGTCTAACTATCCGTCGTTGCCGGAAACGGAGGCGGAGCAGTGGGCGCATCGGACACGCGGACTGATTTATGCTTACATCCCCGCCGTGGTGGAAGGGAGGCGGAGCTATTTTCCTCCCGGACCGTATAATACTTGTGATCCTGAAACGGGAAATTGGGAGGAGCGGATCTTGTCTCTTGAGGCTTACCGCGATTTATTGGCTCCTTACGGATATGAAGTGAGAATGAGAAAAGGATTTTATAATGAGGAACGAACGAATGCATTTCTGTCTTTCGCCTGCCGGTGTATCAACGCCTTGATCCGGGTTTCCGGGAAGGCCGGCTTTTGCATCGCACCTTTTATAACGATCCAATGCAAAAAGAAAGGTTGGTTCCCGCGCCCATAAATAGGAGGAATAATAGGTTGTGGGCGGACGGAAGCCTTTCGCCGGCTGATAAATCATTCCTTTTCGTTTGGGGATACCCGGATAATTCCTAACTTTGTCTTACCTCAGCCTATAGAAGGAGGGGGATAGTATGTACAATCTGTTTTCATACAACAGTTTATTATGAGAAAAATAATAGTATCCATGACGACAATTATTGCGCTGGCTGCCTGCACTGGGCAGAAAGCGGGGAAAGAAGACCCCGCAACAGACACTGCATTTGAACAGGTGGCGGATCGTTTTGCCGATATCGAGGTCTTGCGTTATCAAGTGCCCGGATTTGAATCGCTGACTTTGCAGCAGAAACAACTGATCTATCATTTGTCGGAAGCCGCCCTGATGGGACGGGATATCTTGTTCGACCAGAACGGACGTTATAATCTGGCGATCCGGCGTACCTTGGAAGCTATTTATACCGGATATAAAGGCGATCGCGAATCAGCTGACTTCAAAGGACTGGAAACCTATCTGAAGCGGGTCTGGTTCTCCAGCGGCATCCATCACCATTATGCCGTTGACAAGTTTTCCCCGGGATTCCCGCAAACCTTTTTTGCCGATTGTGTGAAACAGTTGGATCCTTCCAAGCTGCCTTTGCGCGAAGGACAAACGGTTGATGCTTTCCTGGCTGAGCTGACGCCTGTTTTGTTCGATCCTACAGTCATGCCCAGGCGAGTCGTGCAAAGTGGCGACGGCGATTTGATTCAGGCTTCGGCAAATAATTATTATGGCGCGGGAGTGACGCTGAAAGAGGTGGAAGACTTCTATGCAAAGTTGAAGAAGCCGGGCGATCCGCGCCCGATCTCCTACGGACTGAACAGCCGCTTGGTGAAGAAGGACGGAAAGCTGATAGAAGAGGTCTGGAAGGTTGGCGGGCTTTATTCACAAGCCATTGAGAAGATCGTGGGCGAGTTGGAGAAGGCGGCTGCATTTGCTGAAAACGACGCCCAGAAGAAAATCATCGAAACGTTGATTGCTTATTATCGTTCCGGTGACTTGAAGACTTTTGATGCCTATTCGATCTTATGGGTGGAAGATACGGTTTCGGATGTCGATTTTGTCAACGGCTTTATCGAAACCTACGGCGATCCGTTGGGAATGAAGGCCAGTTGGGAATCGACCGTGAATTTTATCAACAAGGAGGCGACCAAACGCACGAATACGATCAGTGAAAACGCCCAATGGTTCGAGGATCATTCGCCGACGGATCCGCGTTTTAAGAAGAAAGCGGTCAAAGGGGTGAGCGCCAAGGTAATTACCGTAACCATGCTGGGAGGTGATTGCTATCCGGCGACGCCGATCGGCATCAACTTACCGAACGCCAACTGGATCCGGCACGAACACGGATCCAAGTCGGTGACGATTGAAAATATTACGGAGGCCTACGACAAGGCTTCACAGGGAAACGGCTTTAACGAGGAGTTTGTCTGGAGTGACGCTGAACGGGAATCGATCCGAAAATACGGCTTTGAAACGGATAATCTGCATACCGACCTGCATGAATGTTTGGGGCATGGCTCCGGAATCATACTCCCCGGAGTCGATCCGGACGGCTTGAAGGCCTACAGCTCCACTCTGGAAGAAGCGCGCGCCGACCTGTTTGCCCTCTATTATCTGGCCGATGCCAAGCTTCTCGAATTGGGACTGCTGAAGGATCCCGAAGCGTATAAGGCGGAATATTACAAATACATGATGAACGGGTTGATGACCCAGTTGGTCCGCATCGAGAAAGGCCGCCAGGTAGAAGAAGCCCACATGCGGAACCGGCAGCTTATCGCTCGGTGGGTTTATGAGAAAGGGTTTCCGGAAAAGGTCGTTGAGTTGAAGAAGCGGGACGGCGAAACTTTTGTCGTCGTGAATGACTACGATAAACTGCGTACGCTTTTCGGCGAACTGCTGGCCGAGGTACAACGGATCAAAAGCGAAGGAGATTATAATGCAGGGAAAGCATTGGTGGAAAATTACGGAGTGAAAGTCGATCCGGAATTACATGCCGAAGTGTTGGAGCGGTATGCCAAGTTGAACCTGGCGCCTTACCGCGGTTTCTTGAATCCGGTTATGAAAGAAGTGAAGAACGGGCAAGGTGAAGTAACCGATATCCGTCTGGATTATACCGAAGGGTATGTGGAACAGATGTTACGGTATAGCCGGGATTACTCTTTTCTACCGACTTACAACAATTAAGGATGTACGAAAGCGAATTGAAAGAAATACGGCGACGGCTGCGCCTGTCGATGAATGGAGCTGTGTCCGCTTCCATGCGCGCTCAGGGAGTCGACTATAAAGTCAATTTCGGCGTTTTGTTGGCCCATCTCAAAGAATTAGCATCCCTTTATGTAAAAGATGCCGGATTGGCAGAAGCCTTATGGCAGACGGATACCCGTGAATTAAAGATATTGGCGACGATACTTTATCCGCCGGAGCAATTTACTCCCGAACGGGCGGAAGCCTGGACAGCTGCCGTCCGGCACCAGGAGATTGCGGAGCAATATTGCATCAATTTGTTGCAGGAATTGCCATTTGCTTTAGAGTTGGCCGGCCGGTGGATCGATGCGGAGGAAGAGTATGCCGCTGTCGTCGGTTATACCCTGTACGCCCGCCTATTTACGAAGGGGGGCGTCTTTCCTCCGGAAAAACTCCCGGAGGAGGCGGCGCATTTCCTTCAATCGGCGCGGACGGCTTTGCTGGGAGGGATCTCCCGCCGGCAACGAGCGGCGCTTTTGGCATTGAAACGCTATGGACGCCAATCAGGGGAACAACAAGCTGCTGTATTGAATGTACTTTCGGACTTTCAGGCATCCGGGGATGCAGGGAAAAGGGAATTCTATTCGGATTTATTATTTGAATTTGAATATTATCAATCATAACTCCCTATTAAAAGATATTTTATTAAATTTGTTGATTCGAGAGTCTGGCTATAATGAATATAAATCGAAATGATATTGCGAGTATGCAGCAACGCCTTACAGAATATCTTACCGATCAGAACCTTCGGAAGACAACCGAGCGCTATACTATTTTGGAATGTATCTGTACGATAAAAGGACATTTCGATGTGGAAATGCTGCAAAAGATGTTGGACGGAGCAAATTTTCATGTCAGCCGTGCTACGATCTATAATACAATCGAGTTATTGGTCAATGCGAGTTTGGTAGTACGCCATCAGTTTTCCTCGCAGATTGTCCAATACGAATTGAAGTGTATTTCGGAAACGCATCATCATCTGGTTTGTACCCATTGCGGAGCGGTGTGTGAGATTAAGAATAAGGAACTTGCAACTTTAATGAACGGGAGGCGGTTTCCGAAGTTTTCGGCGGAATATTATTCGCTTTATATTTATGGAATTTGTAGTAAGTGCAAGTTTAAATTGCGGCAGAAAAAGAATAATAAATAATTTACATTAACTTGATTAATGATGAAAGTAGACGTATTATTAGGGCTACAATGGGGAGACGAGGGCAAAGGCAAAGTGGTCGATGTACTGACTCCCAAGTATGATGTAATCGCCCGATTCCAGGGAGGACCGAATGCCGGGCATACGCTTGAATTCAATGGAGAGAAGTACATTCTCCGTTCGATACCCTCCGGTATATTTCAGGGAGGTAAGGTCAACGTGATAGGAAACGGCGTCGTTTTGGATCCGCTGCTCTTCAAGGAAGAAGCGGAAAGCCTGGCGGCCAGCGGGCACGACATTACGGAACGCCTGTTTATTTCGAAGAAAGCCCATTTGATTTTACCTACCCACCGTCTGCTGGATGCCGCTTATGAAGCCTCGAAAGGAAGCGGTAAAATCGGCACAACCGGCAAGGGCATCGGGCCGGCCTATACCGATAAGGTAAGCCGTAACGGCTTGCGGGTAGGTGACTTATTGCATCATTTTGATGAGAAATACAAGGCGGCGAAAGAACGCCACGAAACAATCCTTCGTTCGCTGAATTACACGTATGATATTACCGACTTGGAAGCTCGTTGGTTTGAGGCGCTGGAATACTTGAAACGTTTCCGGTTGATCGATAGCGAGCATGTCATTAATACGTTCTTGGACGAAGACAAGTCGGTTCTGGCTGAAGGAGCGCAAGGAACGATGCTGGATGTGGACTTCGGCTCCTATCCTTTTGTCACTTCCTCCAATACGATTTGCGCCGGTTGTTGCACCGGATTGGGCGTTTCTCCCCGGAACATCGGCGAAGTCTACGGAATTTTCAAAGCTTATTGCACCCGTGTGGGCAGCGGTCCGTTTCCGACGGAGTTGTTTGATGATACGGGTGACCGGCTTTGCGAACTGGGGCATGAGTTCGGCTCCGTTACCGGGCGGAAGCGCCGTTGTGGATGGATCGACCTGGTAGCATTGAAGTATGCTGTTATGATCAATGGCGTGAGCAAGCTGATCATGATGAAAAGCGATGTTCTGGATTCTTTTGAGACGATTAAGGCTTGTGTCGCTTACCAAATCGATGGGAAAGAGGTTACGGAATTCCCCTTTGAGATCGACGAGAATGTGGAGCCTGTTTATGTAGACCTTTCCGGCTGGCAAACGGATATGACGAAAATGAAGAGCGAAGATGAATTTCCTGAGGAATTCAATGCGTACCTGACTTTCCTGGAAGACGAACTGAATGTTCCGATCAAAATCGTTTCCGTCGGACCTGACCGGGAACAAACAATTATAAGATATACAGAAGAAGACTAATAAAAACAAAAAAGCTCTAAAGAGGGGAACCGCACATGCGATTTCCCCTTTTTCTTTTTTGTATATTTGGCAAGGTTTTTGCAATTGAGTTTATATAAGTATAATAAATAGATAGAGATATGATGACCTATTGGATTTTATTTATTAGTATAGCCGTCATTAGTTGGTTGGTTTCCGCAAACCTGAAACATAAATTCGAAAAGTATTCGGAGATTCCGCTTCCGGCCGGTTTGACGGGCAAAGAAGTAGCGGAAAAGATGCTGCATGACAATGGGATCTATGATGTGACCGTGACTTCTACGCCCGGACATCTGACGGATCATTACAATCCTATGAATAAGACCGTCAACCTGAGCGAGCCGGTTTATTCTAGCAATAGTATAGCGGCGGCAGCTGTAGCGGCCCATGAATGCGGGCATGCTGTGCAGCACGCCCGAGGGTATGCTCCTTTGAAAATGCGTTCGGCCTTGGTTCCGATCGTCAGCTTTTCGTCTAGTATTTTGAGCTGGATTTTGCTCGGGGGCATGTTGATGCTGAATACTTTCCCCCAGTTGTTACTTTTCGGAATCATTCTTTTTGCCATGACCACCTTATTCAGTTTCATCACCTTACCGGTGGAAATCAATGCCAGCAAGCGTGCGTTGGTCTGGTTGAGCAACGCAGGGCTGACGAATATAGCCACACAAGATAAAGCCGAAGACGCCTTGCGTTCGGCAGCCTATACTTACGTGGTTGCTGCATTAGGTTCGTTGGCTACCTTGTTGTATTATGTGATGATCTTTCTGGGAGGGCGTCGGGAGTGATAAAAAATCCCTACCTTTGCTTCCTCAATCGTAAATAGAATAATGTAATCATGCAAAAACCTTCTATTCCCAAAGGAACACGGGATTTTTCGCCAGAAGAGATGGCGAAACGCAACTATATTTTCAATACTATTCGTGAGGTATATCATTTGTACGGCTTTCAGCAAATCGAAACGCCGTCAATGGAGAATCTGTCGACGCTGATGGGAAAGTATGGGGAAGAAGGTGATAAGCTCTTATTCAAGGTCTTGAATTCCGGTGATTGTTTTGCCGGCATTTCGGATGAAGAATTGTTGGAAAAAAATCCGGTCCGGTTTGCGGCAAAGGCCTGCGAGAAAGGCTTGCGTTACGACCTGACCGTTCCGTTTGCACGTTATGTGGTCATGCACCGGAACGAAATCTCTTTTCCTTTCAAACGTTATCAGATTCAGCCGGTTTGGCGCGCCGACCGTCCGCAAAAGGGGCGTTATCGCGAATTTTACCAATGCGATGGTGATATTGTCGGCTCGGATTCCCTGTTGAATGAGGTGGAACTGATCCAGATCATGGATGAGGTTTTCCGTCGTTTCGGCATACGAGTCTGTATTAAGATGAACAACCGGAAAATTCTATCGGGTATCGCCGAGATTATCGGGGAGGCTGACCGGATCGTAGATATTACCGTAGCAATCGATAAACTGGATAAAATCGGGCTGGAGAATGTAAACGAAGAACTTCGTTCAAAGGGACTGTCGGAAGAGTCGATTGCCCGTTTGCAACCGATTATCCTGTTGAACGGCTCGAACCGCGGGAAGGCGGAGACACTGAAATCTGTCCTGGCTTCTTCTCTTACCGGATTAAAAGGTGTGGAAGAAATTGAATATATCCTTGATCATATTGAACGCCTGAGACTTGTAACTCCTTTGGAGTTTGACGTGACACTGGCGCGCGGACTGAGCTACTATACCGGCGCTATCTTTGAAGTAAAGGCCTTGGATGTACAGATCGGTAGTATTACCGGCGGTGGTCGATATGATAACCTGACCGGTGTCTTCGGATTGGCGGGAGTTTCGGGCGTTGGAATCTCCTTCGGCGCCGACCGTATATACGATGTCTTAAATCAATTAAATCTTTACCCTGCGGACTCTTTACAGTCTACCCAGTTATTATTTGTCAACTTTGGTGAAAAGGAGGCGGAGTACCTGCTTCCGATCCTTGCCCACTTGCGTGCGGCCGGTTTGCGGGTGGAATTTTATCCCGATGCGGCCAAGATGAAAAAACAGATGAGTTATGCCGATGCCCAAAAGATACCCTATGTCGCTATCGTAGGAGAAACGGAAATTGCAGAAGGGCGGATCAACCTGAAAGAGATGGCTACGGGCGAACAAACCTCTGTTGCAGTCGATGAATTGATCGGACGTTTCTCCTGAGGTCTATTCTTTAATCATAGTTGGTTCGTTCTATTGATATATTTCTCTGTTAATTCAAAGAAATAAAGCATTGCACCGCCCTGAAAATCGAGTGTACTCACTGATAAAATCGAGTATACTCGATTTTTTCCGTATAAGTCGCTACTTTTGGGGACTGACAGCCCCGTGATTTTCATATCTATAAAGAGGGGTGGAAAAGAAGGCGTGGCGACTCTTTTTCCAGGCAGTCATTCTGTCAGCAGGTACAGATAAACATTCTCTTTGATTAGAAAAAATGTCAGTTTCGCCGATCCGTTTCCATTTGGCACGAATTTGGCTATAATACCAATGGTTGATTCCTTGGATCGATCAGACAAGTATGTATCTATATTTAATTAGTTTAATTAATTTAAAATATTAAAAAATGAACATTAAACCGTTAGCAGACAGAGTGCTGATTCAACCGGCCGCTGCAGAAGAAAAGACAGTGAGTGGAATTATTATTCCGGACTCGGCCAAAGAAAAGCCGCTTAAAGGTGAAGTAATTGCCGTAGGTAATGGAACGAAAGATGAAGAAATGGTAGTGAAGAAAGGCGATACCGTTTTATATGGTAAGTATGCCGGAACAGAGATTGAATTGGACGGGGAGAAATACTTGATTATGCGTCAATCTGACATTTTAGCAATTATCTAAACAACATCAACTAAAACAACAAAAAGAGATAAGTATTATGGCAAAAGAAATTAAATTCAATATGGAAGCCCGCGACCTATTGAAAAAAGGGGTAGATGAACTGGCAAATGCAGTGAAAGTAACCTTAGGCCCGAAAGGTCGCAACGTAATCATTGAAAAGAAGTTCGGCGCACCGCAAATCACCAAGGATGGTGTGACGGTCGCCAAAGAAATCGAATTGTCGAGCCCTTATGAAAATATGGGTGCGCAATTGGTGCGTGAAGTAGCTTCTAAGACTAATGACAACGCAGGTGACGGAACGACAACCGCTACGGTTTTGGCTCAATCTATTATCGGTGTAGGGTTAAAGAATGTAACTGCCGGCGCCAATCCGATGGATCTGAAAAGAGGTATCGATAAGGCGGTTGCCAAAGTTATTGAAAGTATTGCCGCTCAAGCGGAAGCTGTAGGTGATAATCTGGAAAAGATCGAGCATGTAGCGAAAATCTCAGCTAACGGCGACGAAGAAATCGGTAAACTGATTGCCGAAGCAATGCAAAAGGTGAAAAAAGAAGGCGTCATCACTGTTGAAGAGGCGAAAGGCATGGAAACGACCGTTGAAGTCGTGGAAGGTATGCAATTCGACCGCGGTTATATCTCTCCTTATTTTGTAACGGATACCGAAAAAATGGAAGCTCAATATGAGAATCCTTATATTCTGATCTATGATAAGAAGATTTCCGTATTAAAAGAACTTCTTCCTATTTTGGAACCGGCTGCACAAAGCGGACGCGCCCTCTTGATTATCGCTGAAGATATCGACAGCGAAGCGTTGGCTACCTTGGTTGTCAACCGTCTGCGCGGTTCGTTGAAAGTTTGTGCCGTAAAAGCTCCCGGCTTCGGCGACCGTCGGAAGGCAATGTTGGAAGATATTGCTATCCTGACAGGCGGAACGGTTATTTCCGAAGAAAAAGGTTTGAAGTTGGAAAGCGCTACAATGGATATGCTGGGAACAGCTGACAAGGTTACGGTAAATAAAGATAATACTACGGTCGTTAACGGTCATGGAGAGAAAGACCAGATCAAGGCTCGTATTAATCAGATCAAGGTTCAGATTGAAAATACGACTTCTGACTATGACAAGGAAAAATTGCAGGAGCGTTTGGCTAAGTTGGCCGGCGGCGTAGCTGTGCTTTATGTCGGCGCTGCTTCGGAAGTCGAAATGAAAGAAAAGAAAGACCGTGTGGAAGATGCGTTGAACGCAACCCGTGCAGCTATTGAAGAAGGAACGGTTCCCGGCGGTGGGGTCGCTTACATCCGAGCCATAGATGCATTAGAAGGTCTTAAGGGAGACAATGAAGATGAAACGACCGGTATCGAAATTATCAAACGTGCGATCGAAGAGCCGCTTCGCCAGATTGTCGACAACACCGGAAAAGAAGGTGCTGTCATCGTACAGAAGGTGAAAGAAGGAAAAGGCGACTTTGGATACAATGCACGTACGGATCAGTATGAAAACCTGGCGAAGTCCGGCGTTCTTGATCCGGCGAAAGTAACACGCGTTGCCTTGGAAAATGCTGCATCCATTGCAGGGATGTTCCTGACAACCGAATGTGTTATTGCAGAAAAGAAAGAAGAAACGCCTGCTGCTCCGGTAAATCCGGGTATGGGCGGCGGCATGGGTGGCATGATGTAATCCAAGCCCGTAATTTTATAGATCTTAATCAAAAAGGAGGGACTCGTAAAGGGTTTCCTCCTTTTTTTGTATCTGAAAATATCAAAAAACAAGTAGGGAGAACTGACATCCCGTCGTCCTCCCACTCTAAAATTAAACGCCAAAACTAAATCTAAACAAAAACACTAAAAAAGTTTTTTACCTATTGCTTTTCTTTGCATTATTCCTTTGGGCTCCTCCCATAAATTCCCGTGCGAATTTATGCTCGGCCTGTTGGTATTTGTAAAGTTTCTCAGGGGAAAGAATGCTCTTGAATCGAGTAAAATATGCTTGCTCCAATGAGACTTCTTTTTGCTTTACTTCCATATTGCATTCTGCGACTTGCATATAATCGGCATCGGTCGGGTTCTTTTTTTTATGTAAATCCTTTCCTACTTTACGACAGTCCCGACCCACTTCAAACATTTTTTGTTTTAATTCGTTGTAGAGCGGGATAAATGCATCCGCTTCTGTTTTCGTTAAGCCGATTTCTCTTATCATAAAATCATTTCTCTTTGCAACAAATGTTTCCAAGTCAAACGGCCTTTGGGCACTCACGGTATATTGGCTAACCAGACTAGGAAATAGTAAGAGCAAGGAGGTTATGGATAGGATCCAATATATTCTTTTCATCTTTATGTTTTATTTATAGTTACCTTGGATGTTTTTATCATTCCATATTATTCAATTCGTCGGATAAAATATCATTGGTATAAACATTCTCGATATATTCCAGATATTCTTCACTCTCTATTTTCGGAGAATGGCTGGAAGATGTGTATGAGTTCGATCGTACCATCAACCGGGAATGTTCCGACCCTGCACCATCCTCTGAATCCTTATCTGTAAAAATGGTATAGGCAAACATCAATCCGATGGAAATAGCTGCTGCGTATAGCCAGGGACGTACCCGCTGGAATAAAGAGGTCGTTTTCCCCGTGCTTTCTTCCGGAAGCCGGCTCATAATCTGTCCCGGAAGATTTTCAAAATATCCTTCGGGAACCTTATAGGCCTGATTGCTTTTTATCCGATTCATTTGATTAAAATCCAATTTCATGTATGCACTCCTCTCTTATTTCTTCTTTCGACAAATTTTAACCGTAAAGGTTTAAATATCTTTTGTTAAAAATGACTCTACCTTTTTGACGGCATGATGATATGAAGCTTTCAACGCACCGACGGAGGTTCCGAGTACCTCGGATATTTCCTCATATTTCATGTCGTTGAAGTATTTCATGTTGAAAATCAGCCGTTGTTTTTCCGGTAATCTCAAGATGGCTTCCTGCAATTTCAACTCTGTCTCATCTCCATCAAAGTAAACATCACTTTTCAGTTTTTCCAACAGGTAAACATCTGTATCGTCGATCGATATATTCTGATTCGCTTTTTGTTTATTCAAAAAAGTAATGCACTCATTCAATGCAATTTTATAGAGCCAGGTGGATAATTTGGCTTCTCCCCGGAAGGTGTCTATGTTGGACCAGGCCTTGATGAAAGTCTCCTGCAACAGGTCATCTGCGTCTTCGTGGGAAAGAACCATTTTCCGGATTTGCCAATATAATTTTTCACCGTATTCCTTTACCACCAAGGCAAATGCGTTTCTCCGCTTCTCCAGGTCACGCAATTGTTCGACTACTTCTTCCTCTTTATACTGACTCATCCGCTCCGCTCTTTTTTAACGCGTAAATATAAAGAAACAATCGGAATTTGCCGCCCATTTCTGCCAAACATCTTACCTTTACCCCGTTTTTAATAATAAAAAATATGAATAAAAAGATTTTTAACGAACAGAAGGCTTATCGTTTTCGACGATTTGCCCGAAAAGCCTACAGTGCATTCAACAGTATGCACCGGATCGTCAATCACGGTGTTGTAGCCGGTTGTGTACTGTCCGTAGTGCATACCACTTCGACGAAGGCCCAGACGGTCGCGGAGGATCCATCGCCGGCCCATCCCTTGGAACAGGAACTTGATGAAGTGATGGTCACGGCTTCGCGCATTGAGATGCCAATTGCGCAGACGGCTAAATTAGTCACCGTCATCACAAAGGAACAAATTGCGCAGGCACCTGTCCGAAGTATTGCCGACCTGCTGAATTACGCCGCCAATGTAGATCTGGTACAACGCGGCGGCCATGGCGTCCAGGCCGATATTTCCATCCGGGGAGGTTCAGCCGACCAAACCGCAGTCCTTCTCAATGGCATTAATATCACCAACCCTCACACGGGACATTACAGTCTCGACCTTCCCATCAATCTTTCCGACATCGAACGCATTGAAGTGCTTCACGGTCCGGCCGCTTTGGTTTACGGTACCGGCGCTTTTTCGGGAGGAATCAATATCATCACAAAGAAAAAAGCCGACGCAAAGGCCTATGCCAATGTGGAGTTCGGGATGCATGAGCTCCGCGATATGGAGCTGCGCGGCGCTGTCCGGACCGGTATCGCCGACCATTCGTTGTCTGTAGGGCGCGGCTCGTCGGACGGATATATTGCCAACAGTGACTATGATCTCTATAATGTTTTGTGGCAAACCCGGCTGAACCTGAAAAACGAATCCAAATTGGACTTCCAATTAGGTTATAACGATAAGAAATACGGCGCCAACACTTTCTATACGGCTGATTTCCCCAATCAGTATGAACAGACCGCTACCTATATGGGGACGATAAAGGGAGAATTCGGATCTACTCTTAAAATTGTTCCGATCCTTTACTGGAGCCGGCATCATGACCAGTTCGATTTGATCCGGGACAGTACTTACGGACGGAATTACCACCGGAGCGATACCTACGGCGCCAACTTAATCTTGTCTTACCGCTCGAACTTCGGAAATACCAGCCTGGGCGGCGAGCTCCGGCGCGAAGATATTATGAGTAGTAAGTTGGGCTACCCAATGGTGGAACCGCATCGCAGGTATGCCAAATACGATGGCCGGACAATCGCCAGCCTGGCACTGGAACATACGCTGACCATCAACCGGCTTACCTTGTCTGCCGGAGCATTGTTGTCGCATAATACATTGGATGACAAGACCCGGCTCTATCCTTCGGTGAGTGTAAGTTACCGCCCCATGGACGAATGGAATCTTTACGGTTCCTGGAGCAAATCCTCTCGTCTGCCCACCTTTACCGATCTTTTCTATACAACCGAAACCCATGAGGGGAATGAGGGCCTGAAATCGGAAAAGTCCGAATCGGCGGAATTGGGACTAAAATATAACCGGGGAATCTTAAGTGCCTACGCAACGGGCTTCCTGATGTGGGGACGCAATATCATCGACTGGGTGGAAGTCGAAGTCGACGGGAAATCCAAATATGCTTCATGGAATCATACGGAAGTAAACACGCAAGGAGTGGAACTGGGAACCAAGCTCGTTCTGGGGGAACTAATCCCTGTTTTGGGTAGAAAAGCATCGCTCGGGATCGACTATGCCCGGATGAATCAGACCTGTGATACGGATAATGAAAAGTCGCTTTATTCACTGAATTACCTGCGTGATAAGTTTACTGCCCAGCTCCATCACCGGATTTTCGGCGGTCTTTCGGCCGGCTGGTATTTCCGTTTCCAAAAGCGGATGGGGCAATATAAGGTGTATGAGAACCATAAAGATACCGGACGGAGAGCGGATTATCCCTTTTTCTCGACCTTGGATCTCAAACTCAACTATGAGCTTCAAGCATTGGATATCTACCTGGATTTGAATAATTTTTATGATACCGACTATTTCGACCGGGGCAGCATTCCCCAGGCCGGGTTCTGGTTGACGGGAGGTATTCGTTACACCTTCAGATAAGGACTATGGATATTTTTTGCATGATTCTTTTGTTGTTCCTCCGGCTGCATACAACCGGTTTTGAACTACAGTCCGGCGATTTGATTTTCCAGGAATCACAGAGCGGTGAAGTCGGAAAGGCGATCAAAGGGGTAACCTCGAGTATCGGAGAATACCGGTTTACCCACGTCGGCATTGTTTATATCGACAACCGGAAGGACACGTTTGTGATCGAGGCCACTCATCCGGCCGTGTCCATAACCCCTCTGCAGGCTTATCTTTATCCTCCGGAAGCCAAAGGGGGGTATCCCGTATCGGTGGTCGGCCGTCTCAGGCCGGAATACCGCCCTTGCATTCCCCGGGCCCTCGAAGAGGGATTAAAACTGGTCGGTAAGAAATATGACGACGGCTATGATCTCGATAACGATGCCTACTATTGTTCCGAGCTGATTTATGTCATCCTGAAGCGGGCGAACGGCGGGAAGCCGGTCTTTCCCCTGAATCGGATGACATTCAAAGCGCCGGGCAGTGACGAATTCCTCCCCGAGTGGGTGGCTTATTTCCGGCGTTTGAATCTCCCCATACCCGAAGGCAAGCCGGGTATCAATCCCGGTGCCATGTCGCGTAGCGAGGTGATCGAAATTATCCATTCCATTCAAGAATGAGTAAACGGCTGATTATTGGTAAAGATTGTTCGCAGTATATGGCTACGGACAATCTTTATCTGAATCAAATATTACTGTTTTAAAAATAAGATCCATTAAAATTCACACATTGGATTGTATCATTTTCATTGATCATTGATTTTGTTTCAATATATCGCATAATCTTTTTATTGAACAGCCCAACGCTTGAGTGTGGGAAAGTAGATTCTCATATTTGTAATGGCTTCTTCTTTAGTATATGCTATCTCTGCATCTTTATTAAATTCATCTACAAATTGTGCACAGTGTTCTATCATTTGTTCCATTGTACAATCCATCGTAAACGCCCCGTCCTTAAAACAGTAGCAGCAATATTCTTCATTTCTGCTTCCATCATGATTAGTTCCCAGTTCTTCTTGTTTTTGCAGCGGCATTCCGCAACTTTGGCAATACTTTGTTTCCATAGACACATTATTTTATAGGTATATAAACTTTAGTAATAGGTTCTTTGCTATTCTCTTCTGAACAACTGATATACTCCTCAAATGTCATCCCATGACGTATGTTGTAATCAAAGTTCACACTAATATGATTGTATAATTCTTGAAGCCCAGAATAGCTTCCTTTCAAAGTATAAATGGCATATTTACCTCTTCGCAGTTGAATTGTACCGAACTCTCCTGTCGGAACAATTTTCTTTTTTATAGAAGCACATGCATAAAAACGGCAATATTCGGACTTGGTTATGTTCGGGTCGTCGAAACTTATACCAATAAAGCGGGTTTCTTTCGATAGTGCTTGCTTATCTTTAAGGAAACGGATAAGTTTGTTCCATGCTGTCTCGTAAGGCTCATCCTCTCCATATTTTCCGATAATCCGTATATAAACCAATTCTAAATCTTCTTCTTCGTAGATTTCCGATTGAAGATGGTTTTGTCGACTCCCGCTACTTTTCACATAGCCTACTAACCGACCTTGAAGTTCATCCATATATGCTTTCGGAGGTATACCGAATTGTTTCTTAAAGGCTTTAGAGAGGGACTGCGGATTATCATATCCTACCATTTCGGCAAGTTTCGTCAGGTTCATTTCCTCTGTTTGCATATACAATACCGCACGTTCTACTCGTTGTCTTGCCAGATAAGAGTATAGTGATTCATTTAGGGACAAACGCATAATGCGAAGCAATTGCCGTTGTGAAACGTTGATTTGATTAGCCAACGTATCCAGTTTCAGAGGTTTGTACAAATTTGAACTGATATAATCAATTACCTGATTGACCTTCTGCTGATATATGTTCTCCGTACTACTTCGCATATATTCAATATCTTGATAGCAAAGATACGTATTCCGTCCGGATTGAATATTGTCCAATCTCGCCAATTTACATGTTATTTCACAATGCTATTTTTTCTGTAATTTGTTTTTCTAAACTTTCCAACTTATGGGAAAGGACTTCCGTATCCTGTGAAATCTTTTCTTTCGTAATCTTAGCTAAACCTGTGTTGTTTTAATATTAGTATGTCCCATGCTTGAATCGCTATTTGTTTTCTGCCTGCGGGTGATTATCCATAAATCTCCATCAAATGAAGTTTTAAGGTTGTCTTTTGTCAAGTTCTTTACATCTGAAGAAGAATAGAGGAACCAACCGTTGATCCGTTATAGTTTTCTGAGTCGAAAAGTATTGCCATTGATTGAACAATCAATCCTTGTTTCTTTTATGAGACAGATTGCGTGAAAGGTGTCTGACCGGTTAGAAAAACAAAAAAGAATTAGTAAATTTGTTCTTTCTGAGAGATTGTGTTTTGCAAACCGATTTTAGAAAAATAGGGTACTCGTATAGCATTCTGGTAAGTTATTTTTTTGTCAGATTCTCCGACAAAAGAGAAAGTTCCGGATTGTCCTATCTCTTTAGGATTTTCAACTTCGATCAATACCGCTTCTCCGTAACATAATGTAGTAATTAAAATGATCTTGCCCTTTGCCATGTTAGGCGAAAGTTCGTCTTCCTTTTCGCACCCCACTCCTATTAAAACAAAGAGTAAGACCATAGGAATGATTTTTTAAAAGATTGTTTTCATATGTATTGAAATTTAGATGTTGGATGGTATTATCTTTATAAATAAATGCTTATTTCTTTCAAAAGGCTGCATTAACTATTCAAAAAAGGGAAGCGCAACGGTCGTAAAACCTGCCGGGGATTTTGCTGAGGTGTGTTTTCCCATGAGAATGTCATAAAGACCGGTTCACATTTCAGTCTCACAAATTTAAGTAAAGTAATTGTGACTTTTAGGCTTCTATGTGAAATTGTTTTAGGTAAAATAAGCCCATCAATTGAGGTTCCGAATAGAGTATAGGCTTGAATATATATACTGACGCTAATTGATTGGATTAAAATCGTATAGATGAATTTGTTCATACTATTTACTTTTGTTCAGATAAATAATCGGATACTTCATCCATAAGAAATTTGTTGAAACCTTCATTAGCCGATAATGCGACAGGATCATTCAAATTATATTTGCTGCAATAACCGCATATTTTATCAAGCACGGCATGTGCGTTTTCATGTTGTAAGACGGATAAGATCAATAATATCCCCGATCTTCGCGCATTAAAAGGAGTTGTATCTTTCACTCCGAATTTCTTCCTGTGCTTATCGACTGCTATGGACAATAAATGATCTCGTAAAGAAGAATCCATTGTTTTCAACACAGAATCCAACGATAAAACATACTCTGTTGTATAAACTCTCACCTCTTCTTTGTCGAATATGGACGAATAACTTGGCAGATAACCTGCATTCAAGGATTCATAATAAGTTATTTTTTTCTCCCCTGAGTTCTGTCTTGTGATATCGTCCCAGTAGCCATATGAAACGGCTAAACTACTATTATTTTCAGGCCCTATCAATTGGTCAAAATAGTTTGACAATTGGATCGTAAAATCAGACAGCAATCTACCATCATTGCATGTTAAAGGCTTGTCTGATTCCTGCTCACAAGAAAGGGGAAAAAATATAAAGGCCACTGCGTAAATGTATTGTAAGTATTTCATTGCTTCAAAAAGTTTTCAGATTCGTAAATAATGCTATCTAATACAGATTTATCATGATATATTGCTTTATTTTTTAGGCTTCTGCGGGCAATATCTTTAGAAATATTGCCATTATGTTCTAAAACCAACAAACACAATTGAGCAGTAGGGGATAAACTCCATAAAGAATAAGCACCAGGGAATTGTTCTTTGCTTTTATACTTTGTAATGTCTTCCTGTAGCAAAAGATGTTTATCTGTTTTATCTAATAAAGAAATAGCAGGTTGAGTTGACATTGACATTTCAATACAAGTAAGTTGAAAACCGAATAGACCTTCATCTAATCTTAAATTTAACTGATTAATTTATAGTGGATTCATACCGATAATTTTTTAATAAATAAATATCGATTTAGTCAGAAATCGCTTTTGATTTTGTTATTTGTCCTATTGTATTGTTAGTTACCGCTAGCAATAAAACTATTGCAATAATATATTTCATGGCATTAATAATTTATCATTTTAAAATGCAATCTTTTATATCCAGAAAGATATAAACATTATTATTACGAATTTCAAATTCACCAGTCCAAGTTCCAGACTGACCGCAGTCCATCTTCGCCGTATAACTATATTTACCCTTTGTTTTTTCCAGTACTATTGTTGAAGTTGTATTTATGGCATCGGGAAGATTATCTGCTACATATGGATTAGAAATAAAGCCCACGTCATTATTATCCACATAAACAGTAACATTGAAAGGTCCACAATTTACCATTGCTTGAGCGTTCGTATAGAAGATTACTTTGCCGGAAGTTAATCCAGTTTCTTTCTCCTCACATCCTATCCCCGTAAGAATTAAAAGTAGAATAAAGAAGCTTATCATCTTTAGCATCGAAAAGGTTATTTTCATAGCGGTGATTGTTTTTGTAATAAGGATAGAGTCATTAAAAATTATTTTCTTCATGGCTGTATAATTTATAAAGTAAGTAATACTGCCCATTATTATAGAAAAAACTCAATTCATCTCCTTTACGGGTATAATATTCTATAAATGATATGGCATTGTAAAATAAAGAAACATTGCCGATTTCATTATCACCAACTTTTGTCATACCCCCGAAAAACGGTGCATTTGAAAGATCAACTTCGATCGTATTCAGTATGGACCGTCCCGTACCTTTTGTTTCTGTATTAAAATCAATGGTATAGCATTTTTCGCAATCCTTAGGTTCAAGCTCTGTTAAAGTAGCTGATTTTACCTCTACGATCCCGGACAATTTCCATTTGGTTCCTTTTAGTCCGGCTGAATCTTCTTTATCTTTGCATCCTCCAATTCCGAGAAGCATAAAAAAAGATAAGATAAGAAGTAATGCATTTTTTGTTTTCATACGTTTCTATTTTTAATAAATACTATTAGGGCAAAATTAATTACCATACGAATACTAATCGTATGTTTCGTTCTTGTCTGGTGGAGTAATTGTTTTCATATGTATTTTTAATAAATATAGGTTTAGTCAAAATTTATTTTCATGTGAATAAGAAGATTCTCTTTTCATGATTTTAACTTTTAAGACTAATTGTTAGTCACGTCTTTTAATGACACTTCATTATAATCATCCCAGGGAAATGCCTGAAACATTGCCCCACAAGGTCCACATATAAATTTATTCTTTTCACTTTTGTTCAAAACCTGATATTTGAACCTGATTTTGTATATATTCCTTGAATCCTCCGGGAAAAAAACGGGACCACAATCATCCCCGTGGGAACCCGAAGATATTATTTCTTCAGGAAAATCAAACAGGTTTTCGGGCAAGTTAAAAGTATAAAAGTCCATCGGCCAGTGAGATTCTGAGTTTTTACTCCCCTCAAGCAAAATGCAATAGCCTCTTCCTGCTCCATTGCCTGTTGTCTGTCCTGTTTCGCCGTCAGTCTCATTACAAAAAAAGGAACCAACAATATAGCCTTCGACATAATCAGAGTATTCTCCATTATCGTCGTCGCACCCTCCTGTTCCTGTCAATGTAAAGAAGGAGATCAGTATCAGTAACAGTATTTTTTTTGTTTTCATGTGAATATATTTTAAAGTAAATAAATTTGTTTAATCAAAATAGATTATTCTTGCGAATGCTAATTCGCATCTCCCTAATTGTCTGGTGGAGTAGTTGTTTCCATAAGTATTAAAAATTAAATAATGGATCGTATCATTTTTATAGATAGATGCTTATTTCTTTCAAAAGGCTGCATAAAATATTCAAAAAAGGAAAGCGCAACGGTCGTAAAACCTATTGGGATTTTGCAGAGGATGTGTTTCCTGCAAGAGATTGTCATAAAGACCGGTTCACATTTACATACTGTAAAATTATAAAATAACAGTGCATTATTCACTCTTTCCATACTATTTTCGGTCTCTTGGTTACCTCTTTCAACCGACAAAGCTTTACTAACTGATAGATTCAAAGAAGGCTGTAAAGGGCTCATTGCAAATCATTAATCTTCAATTTTTCTCTCTTTATTGCAATGCAACCTTGTTTTTAGGCGACACACACCACAAGGGTGAAGGCCCTAAATTCAGCTATTGAACGATCAGTTTTTGTTTCAATGTAGGGTGTCCTTTCCGTACGACATGCACATAATACATTCCTTTCGACAAACCTTGCACGGAAAGTTGTTGAACCGATTCCGTGCTTTCCACCGTACGCACCAAACCTTGCCGCTCGTTCCACAGCTGGATGGTGTAAGGTTCCACCGTAACACTTGAAACATTCCGGCCTGTGTTGTTCTCCGTTTCTTTTCGTATTAATCCTGATTGTGAATAGCTCATAACAGCATAACTTGTCATAAGCAGCAGGAGTAAAAATTTCTTCATTGTATAAAAATTTAAAGTTCATAAAATATGTCCTGTCAAAAATTTAGTTTAATAATGCAGCCTTGTGGGCTATTTCCTATAACCAAGGCCGTGGCATCATTTGGGAAATCGATGTCATTTATGCTGAGAAATTCATCTGCCGGAAAATATTTCTCTTCCCAATGCTTACCCCCATCATTGGTAATACAAAGCATTCCATTGGGAAAATAACCGAGTTCGTACCAATGTTGCCCAACACCAACGGCTTGCCATTCGTTAAAGAAATAAACAGAATTCAAAATAGGGGGATCAATATTATACCATGTCGTACCTTTATCCGGAGTTGTAAATATCGTTGTTCCATTGGATAGTAGACAGGCAATATTATCAAATATTAGTATTTTCTTAATCGAATGATTCCCTATTATATTGTTATTAACTGCTAACCAGTTCGTACCTCCGTCAATTGTTTTTAACAGAATATTGCCAGCAGTCAGGAAACCGGTATTTTCATCAAAAAAATTAAGGTTACCGTAGGCAAAGTATCCCAAATCAATTTCATTCCATGTTTTCCCACCATCTTTGGTCTGGAATAGTTTTCGTCCTGAAACAAATCCGGTAGTTTCATTGATAAAACATATGGATGATAGTCCTTCTTGAAAATGGATGGAGAACCATGTCTTTCCTCCATCGGTAGTTTTCAGGATAATACCATCCGATTGACCTCCTACAACATATCCATTCAAATCATCCCAAAAGAACATATCGGATAGATACAATTCGGTACCGGAATCCTGCCAAATCCATGAATTTCCACCATCTTCAGTTTTAAAAATTCTACCGTTATTTGTAATAGTATAGGCTGTATTTTGCGATGTAAAATGTATTGCGGTGTAATTTCCCGAAGGTAATACATTGTATAATACCTCTATATTGTCAAATGTAATTCGCTTTTCCGATTTAACTTCATCGTCATTTTTATCGCATCCTTCTATTCCTACTATAATAGATATAAACAGAAGAATTAAAAACCTTTTGCTTGTTTTCATACATTTATCTTTTTAATAAATATCGATATAGTCAAAATTATTTTCATGCGAATAACAAGATTCGTATGTCGCTAATTGTCTGGCGGAGTAGTTGTTTCCATAAGCATTAAAATTTACATATTGGGCCGTATCATTCTTATAAAGAGATGCTTATTTCTTTCAAAATGCTGCATCAACCATTCAAAAAAGGGAAGCGCAGCGGTCGTAAAACCTGATGGGGATTTTGCTGAGGGTGTGTTTTCGCATGAGAATGTCATAAAGACCGGTTCACATTTGAATATTACAAATTTAAGAAAATTAGTTTTGTTTATTTATGAGTTGCTGCAAATTATTATTCTTGATAACGATGCCTATTATTGTTCCGAATCGATCTATCTCATTTTGCAGAAAGCGAATGGCGGGAAGCCTGTCTTTCGTCTGAACCGGAGATGATGTTCAAAGCGCCGGGCAGCGACGAGTTCCTGCCGGAGTGGGTGATGTATTTCGAACGGTTGGACTTACCCATTCCCGAAGGAGAGCCCGGAGATTAATCCGGGCACCATGTCGCGTAGCGAGGTGATCGAGATCGTTTATTCTTTCCAAAAGTAAGTATCTTAATTTCTTTTAATGATCAGTTTGGCCTCATATATTTTTGAATCCTTAATAATATGTACAATATAGAAACCGTCCCGTAACAGATGAATATCGATCGGCTCGTTTTCTTTTACACTATATCTGCCAAGTAGTGAACTTTGATTGTTATAGATAAGTACGGACAAGTCGCTATTATCCGTCTTGTCTGATACAACTTCATTTTCCGGAATCTTTTGCTTAATACGGAAAGAGATACTTGCGGGATTAGGATATATCAGATAGAGACTTTCCGTATCATCAATAACCTGGAAATCTTTGGTTGCCGTAAATGTACCGCAATCGGATATTCCTGTACAACTAATTAAGACATTGCCCGGATAATATTGGCTGAGGGGAGAAAGAATCAATCTATTAGGTGTGTCAGGATGCATTACAATGCCATTTACCATCCATTGCGATATAACGATATCTTCCGGCATGGTGAAATAAGCTCTTTTTTGACTAATGTATCCTTCATCCGGGCCATCTATGGGTGCATATCCATTCAAATCTACATTGAGAGATAAGGGAATAGTATTCCCAGAAGGAAGAGTGATCGTAGCACGAATCCTATCCTGTCCCGCTCCATTTTTGGCAATAGCTGTAAAACTTGTACCTGTCCCGGATGCAGGGATGAAATTTATCGCAGACCATTGTACCGTTGCTCCCTGCGGTAGGTTGTTGATGGTATAAGTAGCTTGGTCGCAGACGGTGGAGGGGCCGGAGATTAAATTTTGATATATATCCCCAACACCAACAGCGTACCATGCGTTGGTAGTAGATATGACTTCAGGGGAGTCCGCACCATATAAATGTGACGCAGCTGTTATCGTAGCGTTTCTGAATTTATTGAAAGTAACGACTTGTTCATCATTTGAAGCGAGTATGACTGTCTCCGCCCTGTATACGATTTTGGCTGCATGATCAATACCAATACCATTAACAAAATAACTATCTCCAATATCATTAGTGCCTGTACCACCATTTACCAGCAAGAAAAACCAAAAGTTGGGTACGCCGCTATTAATGTGGACACCACAATTATCTTTACTACAATCATTTGTTGGCCACCAAAATCCATTTTCGAGCGGGAGCGGCGATTGATAAGTGTTTGGCTGTCCGAGCGCTTTAGGGTTACTCATCGATCTGAAAGCATCTTGGCACAAGGTAATATCTTCACCAATCAACCATGTTTGTTTTTCAGAGGCAGCCCACGACTCAACACAAGCTGCCCAAATGTCGCTTAAAGCTTCATTCAGTGCCCCAGACTCTCCTTCGTATTTCATTTTTGCCGTGGTTGAATTAATTCCATGAGAAATTTCGTGTGCCACGATATCAAGTGAAGTCAAAGGGTCATAGCAACTATTTCCATCTCCATAAGTCATTCGTTGACCATCCCAGAAAGCATTCGCATTGTTTGGATAGTCGAATGCCATTAAGTTGGTATGTACATAATTCAGTATAGGTCCACCAGAACCATTCCAACTATTCCTCCCATGTACTGTGTTGAAATAATTATAAGTCACTTCGCTACCCCAATGCGCATCTATTGCGGCGTCATCCATATTTGTATTATGAAATTCGGCAGTAGTCCAGCTATTGTTGTTGTCAACGAAGTCTGTTGCTCCCGAATAGTTTGTACCTTGGGCTCTCATGTTATAGGTTTCAATCCGTATATTGCTGCGAATTTCTCTCAAACGGAAACCTCCAGTAAAGGAGTCTGCAATGATGTTTCTTGTTCCGCTGTATCTGGTTGCTGCAGTTCCTTGGGTATTAATGTAATATATTTTGGATTCGGTATCCAATATATCACCTGTGATTGCGTCCACATATATTAAATTCCTGCTCAATGGTATATGGGCATATACATCGAACTTCCATGCTAACCGGAATTGTTGGTTTGTTATCAGTCTGTCTTTAACGATCACCAATTCTCCTTTCGGATAATATGATTCGTTATAATTCTCTTTCAACCAGTGTTCTTCTTCTGGAATTTCCCATTTATACACCTTGGCACCCACAGACCGGGTGGCATAGGCCAATGCTTCTTTCTCAGAGAGTTTTGCAATAGTGGGCACTTCACCCACTTTATTATAGGTTCCGTTAACAGTATTGATAAGATTATCCTTGCCATGTACTGAGTAAGAGGAATAGGCCACCCTTATTCCTTTATAGTATTGATTGAAATAATAGTGAGTAAATCCCAGTTTATCCGTTCTACTATCTGTCAGTATAAAATCTTCATCTTTCCCTAAAGTGTTTAGTTGTTTTAAGAATTGTCTTGATTCATTCATGGGTCTTGCTGAATCTATTTGAAATTCAGCAAAAGTAAGCGCTCCTTTATTATCCGTTTCTTTGCGGATTAATCCTGATTGTGAGTAGCTCATAACAGCAAAACTTGTCATAAGCAACAGGAATAAAAATTTCTTCATAACATACAAATTTAAAGTTGATAAAGAAATAGATGTTGTCAAAAATGTAGTTTAATAATGCAGCCTTGCGGACTGTTTCCTATAGCCAGTGCGGTAGAATCATTTGGAAAATCAATATCATTGATACTGAGAAACTCCTCTGCTGAAAATAATTTTTCTTCCCAATGTTTTCCCCCGTCATTGGTAATACAAAGCATCCCATTAGGAAAATAACCAAGCTCGTACCAATGTTGACCAACCCCAATAGCCTGCCATTCATTAAGGAAATGAACAGGGCCTGATGCAGGGTAAATTATTGTCTCCCATGTATTACCGCGGTCGGATGTTTTAAAGATATTTGAATAGCTATGTAAAAAGACTAAATTATTTAAAACTTGAATTTCGCCAGATTTCACTATATTATCCAATATGAACCAATGATTTCCTTTGTCGGTAGTTTTCAACAAAACAGATTGAAACGGTTTGGGAGTTACGGCAGTTAATAGGCCGTTATTTTCGTCAAAAAAATTAATGCTACTGTAAGCGAAGTATCCCAAGTCAATTTCATCCCAAGTTTTCCCGTCATCTTTGGTGCGAAATAATTTTTTCCCTGCAGCAAATCCGGTTGTTTTATTGATAAAGTATATGGAAGATAGGCTTTCTTGAAAATGGCTGGATAGCCAGGTCTTTCCTCCATTGGTTGTTCTCAGGATAATACCATCCGATTGGCCTCCTACGATATACCCGTTCAAATCATCCGAAAAGAACATGTCGTATAGGTATAATTCCGTACCGGAATCCTGCTGAATCCAAGTTTCTCCACCATTCTCCGTTTTAAAAATACCGCCGTTGTTTGTAATTGTATAAGCTATGTTTTGGGAGATAAAACGTATGGCAGTGTATGTTCCCGGAGGTAATATATTGTATAGCACCTCTGTTTTGTCGAATGAAATTTTCTTTTCTGTTTTCAGATCTTCATCGTTCTTATCACATCCTTCTATTCCTATGATTAAAGAAATAAACAGGTACGTTAATAACCGTTTGTTTGTTTTCATACATTATTTTTTTGTAAGGAGGTGTTGGTTTAATCAAAAATCATCTTCATACGGATAGCAAGATCCGTATGCTTTAATTATTCGGTGGAGTCGTTGTTTTCATAAGTATTAAAATTTCACATAATGCTTCGTATCATTTTTTAGATAGATGCTTATTTCTTCCAAAAAGCTGCATCAATTATTAAAGGAAAGCGCAACAGTCGTAAAACCTGGTGGGGATTTTGCAGAGGGTGTGTTTTCCGCATGAGAATGTCATAAAGACCGGTTCACATTCAGTATCGTAAAATTAAGTAAAGTAATTGAAGTGGTGGCACTTTTTTCGCAAAATTATTCGCTGCTTTGCAGCAAGTGGTAGAGCGTGCGGCTGCCACGGCCTTCCTTGACCAAGAGGCCTTTCTCGACATATTCTTCCAAGTTTTGGCCACTCGCTTCCATGAATAGCCCATCAGTGACCAGTACAGGTTGGGCGATAGATAGCCGAACTGCTTCGCAACCATAAGCATATCCTCCGTCCAGCCTTTTTCCTCCGCCTTTTTCAGTTCTTTTTCCCGGCGGTAATTGCGTTTCAATTCGATATGTTAGATTCCCTTCAGCAGTTGCTTGTCGTAAAGGAAATAGTGAGGGGCACTCCAAGCCTTATAAACCGGTTTGCAATCCCCTCAGTACTTTCCATCGCTACATGGGTGATACCATTAGATAACAACTGTTTGTCAATAACAACTGAATGTCTTATAACTGCGGGTCTCAGTCTGCAGACTTTACCACTGATCGTAGGCACTACTGCGTCTTTACGTGGTATCTCATGCCACCCACCGGTGAATGACTGTTATTGTTTAATCAACGTCTTTGTATAAACCTCCCCGTCTTTTATCACTCGCACAAAATAGATACCGGCTGGCAAACCGCTTACCGGTATTTGATATACAGGCAGGTCGGTTGTAAACCTTTTGAGCCTAGCGGTTGTGCTCCAGAGCTCAATTTCATAGGTGCCGGCGCTGAATTTTCCGGCCGCCTGTTGTATGGAAAGGCCGGCATTCGCCGGTTGTTCCTCCTGCAATTGCACGGTAAACACGTCCGTAGCAGGATTAGGGTAAACGGTTAATACGTTATTATTCAATCCGGGCGATACTTCTATGTATCCGAAAATCTCAATTGATTCATCAGGGGCGGAATAAACAGTACCATCAGAGGAAATAACATCTAAACGTAAGGTGTAAATAGCATGGGGAGCATCTATCGGTTCTCTTAAAACCCCGGAAGGATTCTGCTTACAGGTTGTCTTAATTGTAAAATCAGGGCCTGAGCCAAAAAATCGTAGTTCTTTGCTTTCCAAAGTCCATTCTATATTTAACATCTCTTCCGGCTCGAGAGGCAGGCAAGCCATGGAACATGTCCACAAGCGTGTGGTTCCACATCCCACCATCCCCATAGACCCAAGGATTGAGACTTTGATCTCGGTCGTTACCGGCAATGATGGAATCGTCAATGTCTGTGATCCGAATTGTATATCTGCCCGTATGATGGATTTTCCATTTCCGCTTTTTTTGAATACCGCTGTCCCGGTTCCTTGTCCGGAAACCAAGGTGAGGTTGTTGTTGCTTGTACTCCATTGTACCGTTATTCCGGTGGGCAAATCATTGATGGTATAGGTCGCCTGGTCGCAGACGGTAGAGGGGCCGGAAATACTGAGATTAGTAGCAGGATTTCTTACATAATATTTTAAATTACTAGTTCCATAAGGTGAATCATCCCACCTATGTTTCATTAGTGGATATTCATTCCATTTTGATATAAACCATCCTGTTTGTTCTGTTGTTATCGCAGAGTGGTCTCCCGATTCCCAGAATACTTTTCCGGGGTAAGGCTCTTGAGTTACTTCTACGTAACTTCCATCAGTCATATATATCAATTCAGGATCCTGAATATCTTCCCAACCAGTACCAACCACCGGTCTATACCCTGTTCTACTCTGAGCCATGCATATCCGTGGCAATTAAACTTACGTGTCGAGCTAAATCCATCATACGTTATTATTTGAGTTGCATTAGGATAGGATTGGGCATAATAATTATCAAGGGCTTGTCTTCTTTCTGAACTTGATTCACACATCAGGAATGTAACCACCGGACTACCTTTTGGAGTATATATATCATACATTTGTATGTCACATTGCGCTTGTACTGAAAGTGAAGTCGTAACTCCAATCGTAAATAAAAGAATAAACTTATTCATAAGTATAGTATTATTGAGGTATGCTCGTATAAATAACAACATCTAACTTTGTGCTATGGAAAAAAGCACGAAAGTCTTCTTCATCTTCCACGAAAAAGTGGTGATTCCCGACAAAATTTGAAGGACAATAACTTTCTCCGCTTCGCCATATAAGATGATTCCCCGAGCAATCAAAAAAATAATTAAGTATACCGCCGCTACCCAACATCATATCGGTCACAAAAATATCTTGTCCCTTATATTTTATAAGCCAAATAGTACCTATATAATTTCCGGTCTTATCGGTTGATGCTTTTTTTACTAATTCCTTCAGCCAAGGAAGATTTTTCTGAGGTTGAGAAACTCCACAAGCTTTGATGTTTTCATTTATATCAGGAATTTCTATCTCATCTTCATTATGACATGAAATTAAAGAAAACGACAATAAGCATGATATAAAGATAAATAACTTTCTCATAATTTTATTTTATTAATTGGTATGACAATTCATCTATCATACGAAGGGATTCCTCATCAATTATACCCGAGAACAAGGCCGGATTTTTAATCTTTTGAGGTAACTTATCTAAACTTTGTCTATCCATTTTAGCAATGACATGCACTCTGGAATAGACATTGATACGAAATCCTGCCCCTTTAAAATAATCGGAGTACTTAATTTTTTCTTCATACCCGGCAACAAGATTCTGTAATATCTCTTTAGAGATTCTTTCTGTTGTACTATTTTGTATATCACAACGAGATAATAATACCTCCAAAATGTCAACAGAAAGAATAAATTTACCTTTTTCAAGTTCTGTACTATTTCCATTCAAAAATGATAACGATCGTATTTTTTGATCATATCGTTTTGTTAAACTTGTTGTTATATCTTTCTTCGATAGAGTTCCCTTATCCCATTAAAGTCATTGTATAGTTTATCAAGCCCTCTATTCAGGTTATCAAAAGCAAACACATCATAAAGTAGCGGATATTGCAAACATAATTCTGTTAAGTCTTCCGTAGGTAAAGAGGTCAGTACTTCTTCAGGTATTTGACAGGCTTCTACCTTTTCCTGGTTATTCTGGAATTTTTTCCATTCTTCACTTCCCGGTTTTATCGGATAATCCCAAGTTTGTCCAAAAACAAACATAGGGAAAAATAAGATTGTAAATAAAATTATTTTTGTTTTCATGTATTTATATTTTTAGTAAATAGATGCTGGTTTAATCAAAAATCATCTTCATACGGATAGCAAGATCCGTATGCTTTAATTATTCGGTGGAGTCGTTGTTTTCATAAGTATTAAAATTTTACATAATGCTTCGTATCATTTTTTAGATAGATGCTTATTTCTTCCCAAAAGCTGCATCAATTATTAAAGGAAAGCGCAACAGTCGTAAAACCTGCCGGGGATTTTGCAGAAGGTGTGTTTCCGCATGAGAATATCATAAAGACCGGTTCACATTCAGTCCCTCAAATTTAAGTAAAGTAATTGAAATTCTTGCACTTCTTTTGCTAATTTATTTCCGGCTTATGGCAGGCGGTAAAGCGTGTGGCTGCCGTGGCCTTCCTTGTGACCAATTGGCCCTTCTCCACGTATTCCTCCAGGGCTTTGGCGGCCCGCATCCAGGAACATCCATCCCGTCAAGGAACGATACAGGTTGGGCGATAGATAGCCGAATTGCTTCGTAACCAGAATATAATTAATCCATTCTTTATACGGTCTTTTCATTTTTTTCGGATAGCTTAATCTCTGTCCAATACAAATCCGATGATATGTTTTGCTTATGTTTTAATAATTCAGAGAATCGTTCTTTATGTATGGTCGAGAAGCAGTAGCCTCTAAATATAGAATCTTCCTGCAACACGGATTTATTTATCGTCGAAACAAATAAAGAATTCGTATCCAACTGTAAATATTGTTTATCCCCTTTATAATAATAAAAATGCTCCTGAGCAAAAAGAGATAAAGGGAAAAGTAGTAATATCCAATATAATTTTCTCATAACAATTTTCTTATTTAATTTTCTATGTGCAATTCTTCTATTTTGAAAATAACTTCAGCTGATTTGGGAAGTTTAATAACAAGAATACCATACCGGAATACATCTGGACGAGTAGCATCTCCACCCACTTTAAGTAAATAAGTATAAGAAGTTGTCCTCGTTTTTGAAAATGAATGTTCCATGTTCGATACTTCATTACTATAGCTACCGTAACCTAAAAGCAGCGTGTATTTAGAAAAATCTATTTGCTGCAAATCTTCTATCTGCTGTAACTCATTTTTATTAAACACAGCTTCTAATTCTTTTTGCGATTGAATAACAATTGACTTCGTGTTATTGCCGATAACATTTATTTTAGGCAACTCTTTTACAATTGTTGCGTCCGGATAAATTTCATTTTCATTTTCACATCCTCCCATCCCAATTAGTATAAGCAGGAATGAAATAATTAAAAGTTTTTTGTTTGTTTTCATATACGTTTATATTTTTAATAAATATCGGTTTAGTCAGAAATCGCTTTTAGGCGAATAAAAATTTGTCTGTCTTAATTGTCCGGCGGAGTAGTTGTTTCCATAAATAATATAATTTACATAATGGATTATATCTTCTTATAAATAGATGCTTATATCTTTCAAAATGCTGTATCAATTATTCAAAAAAGGAAAGCGCAACGGTTGTAAAACCTGATGGGAATTTTGCTGAGAGTGTGTTTCCTACAGGGAGTAGTCATAAAGACCGGTTCACATTCAGTTCTACAAATTTATATAAAATAATTCAGGCTTTTGTGTTCTTTTGTAATTTTATTATCATCTTATATTCAATAGATTCATAGGCGATTGCCTTTATGGGCAATGGGTGATTAGGGAAGCGGAAACGACTCGAAAATTTTATTTTGATCTTTGACCATCTCAACCAATCTTTTTTCAATGAGTTTCCAATCATATTCACCATTTAGCATAACAATATCCTCTTCGAAGTCTATGTCATCAAAGTAAGTAATGGCTTTAAAAGGTCTGATTACATTTGAATCAGGAAACTTGCGTTCATATAATCTCAGCATTGAATTAAAAGGGAAACAGGTGGAAAGGAAAGCTATATCTATGAAATCCTTTAATCTCGAACCATTGTCAGCAATAGCAGAAAGTTTCATGGCAACGATATCCTCTATGCTATACAACCTGATGCCGGATTCTGTGTACGGCTTTTCGAGATATTCATATGAATGGGTTATGCAATCTATTTTAATGCCGTCTATGGTACCTTTCAAGGTATTTCTCTCCATAAAGTCAGTACGGAAGCCATAATTATCATGAAGAAATGTTTCCAATTTTCCTGCATCAAATGGCTCCGACGTGAAAAGATCCAGGTCCGCACTTATCCTATGGCCTAAATATAGAGCTAAAGAAGTTTCTCCCGCCAGATTAAAACCTGACATGACACTTTCAGCTTCCAGTTTCTTCAGGAGTCCAAGAGTTGATCCCGCAACAGTTTCCGTGTATAACATTTCAACTCTTCTTTTTTAAGGTCAAAAGCGACACAAACAAAATTCATGTCCCGTGCCGATAGGCTGGGAACTTCTTTTATTATTTCCCTGAATCCTTCTATGCCACCATACAAATTAAACGCAGCGTAAAAATCCTTCACCCATCCTCTTTCAATGACACGCTGAACCACAATCTTTCTTGATTTCCACCAGTCAAAACGGGACAGGTC
>NZ_LT799418.1:1240816-1245468 GCF_900162725.1 Parabacteroides sp. Marseille-P3160
GGTCTGATTACATTTGAATCAGGAAACTTGCGTTCATATAATCTCAGCATTGAATTAAAAGGGAAACAGGTGGAAAGGAAAGCTATATCTATGAAATCCTTTAATCTCGAACCATTGTCAGCAATAGCAGAAAGTTTCATGGCAACGATATCCTCTATGCTATACAACCTGATGCCGGATTCTGTGTACGGCTTTTCGAGATATTCATATGAATGGGTTATGCAATCTATTTTAATGCCGTCCATGGTACCTTTCAAGGTATTTCTCTCCATAAAGTCAGTACGGAAGCCATAATTATCATGAAGAAATGTTTCCAATTTTCCTGCATCAAATGGCTCCGACGTGAAAAGATCCAGGTCCGCACTTATCCTATGGCCTAAATATAGAGCTAAAGAAGTTTCTCCCGCCAGATTAAAACCTGACATGACACTTTCAGCTTCCAGTTTCTTCAGGAGTCCAAGAGTTGATCCCGCAACAGTTTCCGTGTATAACATTTCAACTCTTCTTTTTTAAGGTCAAAAGCGACACAAACAAAATTCATGTCCCGTGCCGATAGGCTGGGAACTTCTTTTATTATTTCCCTGAATCCTTCTATGCCACCATACAAATTAAACGCAGCGTAAAAATCCTTCACCCATCCTCTTTCAATGACACGCTGAACCACAATCTTTCTTGATTTCCACCAGTCAAAACGGGACAGGTCGTATTCCCAAAGCAAGGAAGGGGAGATTGAAGAATCGCCTGTGTATTTTTTATATTCGTCAAATAGAGTCATTTCCCCGTTCTTTTCGTCTGATTACAAATTTAATACATTTTCCCGGAATGTACAATTAATCAGGCGGTTTTCATCATTCATATCCTCCTCCTTTATCTTTCTTTCGCGAATCGGAGGTCTTTTTCGTGTGAAGCGAAGGCGATCGAGATTGTCCATTCTTTTCAGGAGTGAGAAAATCTCAGATATTGGAAAGGGTTGCTTGGTAGTGCATGCTACAAGCAACCCTTTTTTCAAAATAATCAGGTTTCTCTATTCTACCAGTAGCTTCTCACGATACGTTTGCCCGTCTTTAATGATGAGGACAAAATAGATTCCTTTAGGCAAACCGTCAATCGGAATTTGAACGGTCGTTTCACTTGCAGTAAGTCTCTTTATCAACCGGGTCGTACTCCAAAGCTGGATCTCGTATGTATTCTTTCCTGTCATTCTATCTGCGGCTTGGAGTGTCGCTTCCTCTTTCAACTTCACCGTCACTATATCTTTGGCTGGATTTGGGTAAACGGAAAAAGAGAGATTCTTTTCAGAGGCAAGTGCCTCTCTGGAGATAGCGACTAAATCAACATCCCCAAAAGCTATTATTTGTTCTTCGGCTGTTTCATAGGTATTGCCATTTGGCTCATCGACCTCCAGATTTATATAAAAAATAGTTTGTTTCGGAGGCTGTCTCAGAATTGAAACTTCATTGTTCACAGTTGGGGTAGTACTTGCCGTTGTTCCGGTTATAACGGATTGCAGCGTAATGGAACTTGCTTCTCCTACCAATACGGAAGCCATGCCGGTACCGTCTTTCCTCAACCACCACCGATAGGAACTTGCCGGACAAGTGGTAGCGGCACTGAGTGTTGTGGATTGTAAGTATAAAACAGACATATTTCCTTCGATAGAAGCTTTGATACCGACCCATACCGACTGTTGCGGTAAGGAGATTTGATTGCCGTTCACACTCAGAGTCGCATTTACCCAACTGTATCCGCCACCGGTTGCCGAAAATGTACAGGAAGAGGTATTCTGTCCGGAAGAAATAGCCAGATAAGGCCCGCACTGCCAAGTTACCGTTGCTCCCTGCGGGAGGTTTTCAATGGTATAGGTCGCTTGGTCGCAGATGGTAGAGGGGCCGGAGATGGAATATGGATGCATCCCATTTAAAGTTGTTGGATTTGTTCCAAGGGGATCCAACCAATGGTCAAGACGCCGTCGATTGTCGGAATTGTTATTTCCTGTCCAAGAAGTACTAAATTTGCCATAATTGGCAATATCTTCGGATGGATTTAAACAATTAGGATTTGAACACAATCCCGCTCCATATAATTGTCCAATAACTCTACGATTGTTATTTATTAAAGGAGAGCCGGATGACCCCCCTTCAGTAACAGACCATCCATGCGTTGTAGATTGCCAATTCACTCTCCAAAAATAGCTGTTTCCTGAAGAAAAACAGTTTGAATTAGATGGAGTGATGCTATATGTCGCTATTTTCTTTACATCTCCATTCGGGTGATGAATTCCGACTCCTCCGGTGCCGCTATTACCCGAACGATCCCAACCAAGATAATAGGGAGTAACTCCAGTTCTGTTTAATGGGTTTTCCGTTAAACTCAACAAAGCAAAATCAGAAATATCGTTGTTTGCAACAACAGTAGCTCCGACAGTCGATATAATCAAAGGCTCGTATGTATTGGAACAATCAGGACTTTCGTAATGCCAATAAAACGACCAATGATTCAAATTCGGATTACTAACAGCATCATATTTGATATCATTATTAGCCCATCCTCCTAAACAATGATCTGCCGTCAGAAATAAAGGGCGATTATCATTGGCGGTCGTGTTTATCAATGATCCAGTACAATATCTGTTCCCGTTTACGAGAATCAGTGCTACGGCATTTTTTTCATTTTCCCAGTTTTGACCTTCTTGACAGTTTATATTCACTTGGCAATCACCTGATTCTTCATAGTTTTTTACCTCCATTTCAGGTATTTTGATATATCTGTATCCATGCACGACATAAGCGATGGATATTATACCTTGTTCTTGTATATCAGATGGTTGATAATATTCCAAACAAACTCTATCACCATATACCAAACCAGTAGCAAAACCTTGTATATCCTTTTGGCTTCCTTTATTATTAGAGGAAGTATATGCTCCTAAAACATGTTGCTTGTTTTCACTATAAACAAAGAATTTTGCTTTTTCCGGTATCCAAAACTTGTCGTACAAAAAGTTTATCGAAAGGGCATCCGGGCAATAAATATTTAACTGCCATATTTTATCCCCGTTCTCTAAAGTCGTCCATGTTCCTGAATTCTCAAGGTTAAAATCCACTTTGTGAAGGAACCCGAATCGTGGAGGGATACCGTTTTCTTCATCTTCTAAATCCTCCTCACTGATGCTTTTCATATCCAAAGGAGGCATTGTCTTTAAATCAACAGTAGTTCCTTTAAGCAGGGAAATATCCTTTCCAAAACTAATGGGTATTTCTCCTGTGCTAATTTGTGAAAATAGCCGAACAGATAATCCGCAAAGGAATAGTATGATTAATATACGTTTCATGATATTATCGGTTTAAAAAGTAAAAATTGTTTTTTACTATTGTAATATAATTCCAGTCCTCTTTCGGTAATTGAGTAGGACTCAACTTTCAGCAGACTTTCTACATATAACTTTCCATCATACAATTCATTGATTTCTGTTCCCCCAAGATTCAAAATTTTCAGTTCTTTATCTTGATAACTTATTTTATATTTTCCTGTTACTTGATTTGTAGATGTTTGCCCGCTGAATGTTCCATCTTCATGAAATGTTAATGTATAACATTCTTCACAATCCTCCGGTTTCACTGTCTGAATTTCATTATTTTCTGTTGTTCCAAATCCGACTAATTTCCATGTCTTTAATAATTCGGGTTCGCTGAATTTGTCACTATCATCACATCCTCCTATTTCAAATAGACTAAGAAAGGATAGAGTAATAAGTAGTAATTTATTTGTTTTCATATACATAGTTTTTAGAATAAATAAACTCGTTTGATTAAAATAGATTATTAATGCGAATACTGATTCGCATGTTCCTTATCGTCTGGTGGAGTAAATGTTTTCATACGTATTAAAATTTAGATATTGGATGGTTACAATCTATAAAACAGATGCTTAATTCTTTTAAAACGTTGCATCAACTATTCAAAAAAGGAAAGCGCAACGGTCGTAAAACCTGCCGGGGATTTTGCAGAGGGTGTGTTTCCGCATGAGAATGTCATAAAGACCGGTTCACATTCAGTCCCTCAAATTTAAGTAAAGTAATTGAAATTCTTGCACTTCTTTTGCTAGTTTATTTTCGGCTTTATTCAAATGATTCCCCGCTGGCGATTGCATGGTATCCGGGAGTATTTTCACAAAAACAGTTAGAATTGTTCAATGCTTATGGATATTCTTTTTTATCGACATTGACTTTCGAGGAAGCGGAAACGACTCAAAAATTTTATTTTGCACTTTGGCCATCTCAACCAATCTTTTTTCAATGAGTTTCCAATCATATTCACCATTCAACATAACAATATCCTCTTCGAAGCCTATGTCATCAAAGTATGTAATGGCTTTAAAAGGTTTGATTATATTTTTCTTCAGGAGTCCAAGAGTTGATCCCGCAACAGTTTCCGTGTATAACATTTCAACTCTTCTTTTTTAAGGTCAAAAGCGATACAAACAAAATTCATGTCCCGTGCCGATAGGCTGGGAACTTCTTTTATTATTTCCCTGAATCCTTCTATGCCACCATACAAATTAAACGCAGCGTAAAAATCCTTCACCCATCCTCTTTCAATGACACGCTGAACCACAATCTTTCTTGATTTCCACCAGTCAAAACGGGACAGGTC
>NZ_LT799418.1:1247327-1251939 GCF_900162725.1 Parabacteroides sp. Marseille-P3160
CCATCCTCTTTCAATGACACGCTGAACCACAATCTTTCTTGATTTCCACCAGTCAAAACGGGACAGGTCATATTCCCAAAGCAGTGAAGGAGAAATTGAAGAATCGCCTGCGTATTTTTTTATATTCATCAAATAAAGTCATTTCCCGTTCTTTTCGTATGATTACAAATTTAATATATTTTCACGGAATATACAATTAATCAGTCGGTTTTCATCATTCATATCCTTCTCCTTTATCTTTCTTTCGCAAATCGGAGGTCTTTTTCGTGTGAAGCGAGGTGATCGAGATCGTTCATTCTTTCCAAAAGTAAGTATCGATTGTTGGATGGGTTGTTCGTAGTGCATGCTACGAACAGCCTATTCAAAATAAATATTTTCATGCAAATGATGATTCGTATGTAACCTGATTGTCAGTGGTAGAGTGTCGTTCCATAATGATAAAAATCAGATGGTTATAATGTTCTAATCTTAAAACTTTAATCTCTTTTAATGATTAGTTTGGCCTCATATATTTTTGAATCCTTAATAATATGTACAATATAGAAACCGTCCCGTAACAGATGAATATCGATCGGCTCGTTCTCTTTTACGATATGTTTACCAAGTAGTGAACTTTGATTGTTATAGATAAGTACGGACAAGTCGCTATTATCCGTCTTGTCTGATGCAACTTCATTTTCCGAAATCTTTTGTTTGATACGGAAAGAGGTACTTGCGGGATTAGGATATATCAGGAAGAGCGGTTCCGTATCATCAATAACCTGGAAATCTTTGGTTGCCGTAAATGTACCGCAATCGGATATTCCTGTACAAATAATTAAGACGTTGCCCGGATAATATTGGCTGAGGGGAGAAAGGATCAATCTACTAGGTGTGTCAGGATGCATTACAACGCCATTTACCATCCATTGCACAACGACGCTTCCTAACATGGTAAAATAGGCTCTTTTTTGACTAATATATCCTTCATCCGGACCTTCGATAGGTTCATAGCCATTCAAATCTACATTGAGAGATAGGGGTATGGTATTTCCGGAGGGAGGAGTGATTGTCGCAAGGATCCTATCCTGTCCCGCTCCATTTTTGGCGGTAGCTGTAAAACTTGTACCTGTCCCCGATGCAGGAATGAAATTTGTCGCAGACCATTGTACCGTTGCTCCTTGCGGGAGGTTTTCAATGGTATAAGTAGCTTGGTCGCAAACGGCGGAGGGGCCGGAGATACGTGGAGCAACTGCGTAAACGGCCGCGTAGGCATTGACTAAACCATAGCCCATTTCATTGTTCCAGACACCATTGGGGCGACCGGTTGTCGTTGCATAAGAATAGTTACCCACTTTTTGAGCTGTTTGCTCGATTACATCCCTTACCTGCTGACCGGTAAGGTCAGGACGAACAGAAAGGATAAGAGCGGCAACTCCGGCTACATGTGGACAGGCAGCGGAAGTGCCGTTGAACCATACAGTATAATCTCTATTGCTGTAATCAGAAGTTACTTTATTTCCTCCATTACCTGTATGTATTGGGACATTTGGATTATATCCGCTATTCTCTGTCAGATCGGTTGTAGAGATGAGTACACCTGGAGCAACTACATCTAATTGGGATCCATAGTTACTTCCCCAATTTTCACCGTCGCATGAACTTGGATCTTTCCTTTGTCCACAAGGACTTATTGCTCCTACTGTAAGGATATCAGGATTACTATTTGCTGGATATCTAATTGAGGAGTTGTCGTTGTGAGAAAGAAAAACCACAATACATCCAAGTCCATTTCGACCGTTAATTATAGCATTAGTAATTGCATTGTCAATTAAACTACTCGCTAAGTCATTATGTGCCCATGAATTACTTATGACGTCAGCTCCGTTTTGTACTGCCCAATTAATGCCATCTGCTATCCGTCCACGTATATTAGGTGTTAAAAGGTCCAATGTACTACTTATTGACATTAAACTACAATTAGGAGCAACCCCCCTTATCCCTGCATTATTCCCAACAGCTCCAATAATGCCGGCACAAGCCGTTCCATGATCTCCTCGTACAATACTCGGAGAAGTTCCGTTGTCCGTATCATAGCTTAGAGAATTTATATTTGATTGTAAATCTGGATGATTTAACTGTATTCCTTGGTCAACGACTGCTACCGTTACATTTGATCCTGTTGATAAGTTCCATGCATCACAAGCCTTAATATCAACGCCAAAGGTACCTCCGTACTGTCCAGTATTTTTTAACCCCCATTGATTAGTAAAAAACTCATCAGTTGCACATCCTATTATATCTTCCACCATTAAATCGGGTTCTGCATATTGGAACAAATTACTTTCATAATAGACATTTGCTAGTTCCAATGTATTATTTTTCGACTGTTTTGTGCAGGACAGCAAAAACCATAAAGGCATAAAATTATCCTGTTTTACGATAATTACATTCCATTGTTCGGAATATTTTCTAAGTAATATAGTATCCGATAATTCCTTTATTTTTACATAAAAATAATTGGAAAGTCCTATTTTTTTACTGTTTGGCGACTTAAAATAGGGCGATACGATCATATCTCCACTTTGCTTTATCTGTTTTATTTTATCAGTATAAATAGCTGGTGACAAATTTGTTCCTAATTTGACTTCTGACCAAAAGATATCTTTGTCTGTTTGTTGTTGTTTTCTTAACATATTAGACATTTCATCTTTCCGAATATTTATAACAGCATTTTTTAATATATTGTTAAACTCTATTGATTCACGACCGATAGACGAAACAAATACATAATCGGTGTTTAGTTCTAAATATTGTTTTTCTCCCTTGTAATAATAAAAATATTCGCTGTTGTTTTGTGAAAATAGAAAAACAGAAAACAAAGACAGGCAGATTATATAAATATATTTTTTCATAATAGTCATAATGAAGTTACACTAAAATTTACTTTTGCTTTTTGAGGTAGTTTTTCAACAATAATGCCATATTGAAAAAAACCATCTGGTCGAGCTGCCATACCGGATATTCGTATTTGAAAAAGATAATCGATATCCCCTGTTTTGGAATAAGAATATTCGAGATTCGCTTCGCTGAGATAGCTATCACATCCTATTAATAACGTATATTTCGAGAAATCAATATTTTGTAAATCGTTTACTTTACTTAATTCTTCCCAACTAAAGATATTCTGCAATTCTGATTGGTCTTGAATTACTTTGTGATCACCCTTTTCAATATTACCGGATAAATACATTTTAGGTAACTCCTTAACAATAATTGCTTCAGGGAAAATAGGATTTTTTTCGTAATTGTCATTGTTGCATCCTCCTATTACGAGCAAAGTAAAAGGAAATAGAAGAAAATTAAGTCGTATTTTTTTTGTTTTCATATACTTGTTTTTTTGAATAAATAAAATAATCCAATTAAAAAAAATATTTTCAAGCGAATAAAGATTCACCTGTTCCTGATTGTCTGGCGGAGTAGTTGTTTCCATAAGTATTAAAAATTAAATAATGGATCGTATCATTTTTATAGATAGATGCTTAATTCTTTCAAAAAGCTGCATCAACTATTCAAAAAAGGAAAGCGCAACGGTCGTAAAACCTGGCTGGGGATTTTGCAGAGAGAGTGTTTTCCGCATGAGAGTGTCATAAGGACCGGTTCACATTCAGTTCTACAAATTTATATAAAAAATTCAGGCTTTTGTGTTCTTTTGTAATTTTATTTTCATCTTATATTCAATAGATTCGTAGGCGATTGCCTTTATGGACAATGGGTGATTAGGGAAGCGGAAACGACTCGAAAATTTTATTTTGATCTTTGACCATCTCAACCAATCTTTTTTCAATGAGTTTCCAATCATATTTACCATTTAGCATAACAATATCCTCTTCGAAGTCTATGTCATCAAAGTAAGTAATGGCTTTGAAGGGTCTGATTACATTTGAATCAGGAAACTTGCGTTCATATAATCTCAGCATTGAATTAAAAGGGAAACAGGTGGAAAGGAAAGCTATATCTATGAAATCCTTTAATCTCGAACCATTGTCAGCAATAGCAGAAAGTTTCATGGCAACGATATCCTCTATGCTATACAACCTGATGCCGGATTCTGTGTACGGCTTTTCGAGATATTCATATGAATGGGTTATGCAATCTATTTTAATGCCGTCTATGGTACCTTTCAAGGTATTTCTCTCCATAAAGTCAGTACGGAAGCCATAATTATCATGAAGAAATGTTTCCAATTTTCCTGCATCAAATGGCTCCGACGTGAAAAGATCCAGGTCCGCACTTATCCTATGGCCTAAATATAGAGCTAAAGAAGTTTCTCCCGCCAGATTAAAACCTGACATGACACTTTCAGCTTCCAGTTTCTTCAGGAGTCCAAGAGTTGATCCCGCAACAGTTTCCGTGTATAACATTTCAACTCTTCTTTTTTAAGGTCAAAAGCGACACAAACAAAATTCATGTCCCGTGCCGATAGGCTGGGAACTTCTTTTATTATTTCCCTGAATCCTTCTATGCCACCATACAAATTAAACGCAGCGTAAAAATCCTTCACCCATCCTCTTTCAATGACACGCTGAACCACAATCTTTCTTGATTTCCACCAGTCAAAACGGGACAGGTC
>NZ_LT799418.1:1253254-1266466 GCF_900162725.1 Parabacteroides sp. Marseille-P3160
CCATCCTCTTTCAATGACACGCTGAACCACAATCTTTCTTGATTTCCACCAGTCAAAACGGGACAGGTCATATTCCCAAAGCAGTGAAGGAGAAATTGAAGAATCGCCTGCGTATTTTTTTATATTCATCAAATAAAGTCATTTCCCGTTCTTTTCGTATGATTACAAATTTAATATATTTTCACGGAATATACAATTAATCAGTCGGTTTTCATCATTCATATCCTTCTCCTTTATCTTTCTTTCGCAAATCGGAGGTCTTTTTCGTGTGAAGCGAGGTGATCGAGATCGTTCATTCTTTCCAAAAGTAAGTATCGATTGTTGGATGGGTTGTTCGTAGTGCATGCTACGAACAGCCTATTCAAAATAAATATTTTCATGCAAATGATGATTCGTATGTAACCTGATTGTCAGTGGTAGAGTGTCGTTCCATAATGATAAAAATCAGATGGTTATAATGTTCTAATCTTAAAACTTTAATCTCTTTTAATGATTAGTTTGGCCTCATATATTTTTGAATCCTTAATAATATGTACAATATAGAAACCGTCCCGTAACAGATGAATATCGATCGGCTCGTTCTCTTTTACGATATGTTTACCAAGTAGTGAACTTTGATTGTTATAGATAAGTACGGACAAGTCGCTATTATCCGTCTTGTCTGATGCAACTTCATTTTCCGGAATCTTTTGCTTAATACGGAAAGAGGTACTTGCGGGATTAGGATATATCAGATAGAGACCTCCCGTATCATCCATAACCTGGAAATCTTTGGTTGCTGTAAATGTACCGCAATCGGATATACCTGTACAAATAATTAAGACGTTGCCCGGATAATATTGGCTGAGGGGAGCAAGGATCAATCTATTAGGTGTATCAGGATGCATTACAACACCATTTACCATCCATTGTGATACAACGATGTCTTCCGGCATGGTAAAGTAGGCTTTTTTTTGACTAATGTATCCTTCATCCGGACCTTCAATGGGTGAATAGCCATTAAGTTCTAAATCTTTAGACAGGGTATAAGTGTTCGCTCCGAATGTGATGCTCGCCCTCACATAACCGACTCCTGCATAATTTACAGGTGATGCAGTAAATGAAACACCCGTTCCGGAATTCGGGGACAAACCACTTGCACTCCATTGTACGGTTGCTCCCTGCGGAAGATTTTCGATCGTATAAGTAGATTGGTCGCAGACGGTGGAGGGGCCAGAGAAATTTAATTGAGTTGGTTTTTCTCCAACGCCGACAGCATACCACGCATTTTCTATCTGTTGGGCCAAAAAATAATTATTTATACTGTTTGCCGCGTTAACAAAAGCCTGACGTATTCCTGTATAGCTTGTTGTATTCCGAAGATAGTTGTTAAATACAGTTTCAGTGATAATATTTTCAGCCGGATCCATGCCTACTCCATAAACTGTATAACTATTCCCTATCTCATTCGTGCCACTGCCCCCATTTACCAACAAATAAAACCAATGTGAAAATACTCCACCACGGACATATATATCGCCTGAGTTATATTGTGAGCTTCCATAAGTATCTGCTATTTGGGTTCTGGCATTTGCATCATCCGTATTCTGTATATTCCTGAGACAGCCATAATTTAAATCAAGTTGCTCACCAATTTGCCAAACGGAATTAGGATTAATCCGGGATTCCATGATTGCAGCCCAAATATCACTTAATCCTTCGTTAAAAGCAGGTTGATCGCCCGTTGTTCCCCAGCCGATTTGAAAATGCGTAATGCCATGTCCAAATTCATGTGCCACAACATCGACACTTGCCAATGATCGAAAAAAAGTACCTCCTGATCCAAAAAATAGAGCCCTGTCTGCAGGTCGCCAGCTTGCGTTATCTGGAATTCTCCCATCACGGATATATGAATTAATTGCAAAACCATTATCATCGAAGCTATTAATTTCATGTACATTATTCAATCTGTTGTAAATTTGTTGTATGCTCCAATGTACATCTAATCCCATATCGTTATTATTGGGAAAATGTTCCGCTTTTGTCCAATTATTGTCATTATCCGATAGTTCTACGCGATTATTGATGCTTGTACCTCCATTCATATTCCAAGTGTGTATAATGGCGTCTTTTGTTGAATCTACTAAATGATAATTACCATTGTAATTATGGGTAATGCCTTGCCTTGTTCCAGAATAACGCGTGGCAAAAGTTCCTGTTGCAGAAAAATCAATCATTGACGGTTCGGTCATTACTACTTTTCCGCTATGTGCATCTACAAATCCTGTTTCATTATTATTTTTATGATCGGCAAAGAGGTATACTTTGTATACTAACATCAATATAGTATCATTTTTTGCCGGAATTTCCTTTATGAGCAATTCTGCTTGATAATCCGTAATTACTTCCAAAGGAATGTTTTTGTAATCGGCAAAGGATTCCTTCGCTTTATTTTTATCAATAGTCGGATTAGTATTAATGCCTTTTATCTTTAGATAGCGTCCGTGTGCAAAATACATATTTCCATTTTTGTAGTGAAAATTGTATCCGACTCCATCTACTTTGACGCCATTGTAATGTTGTTGGAAATGCTCATGGACAAGTCCTTTTCGTTTTGATACTTGGTTGATTTTTTTGAACTCATCCGTAGCTTCTATTTTTAAATATTCACTGAAATATTCTGTTGCAGAAGCAGGCGCTTTAATAATCGAATCTGTGTTAGAAAAAATAATGGATTCAATAATTCCGGCTGTATTCTTTTCTATAATTGCTTTTTCTCGTTCTTGAGCATAACATAGAAAAGATACGCATATAAATAATGCAGTAAATAATCTTTTCATGGTGATTTCATTTTAAACGTTGATAAGTAAAAGAAGTGTAAATGGCTAAAATGCCATCGGCATAATTTAAACGCATTTTATCTTCATAAAATTTGTATGTATAATTAGTGATGATTTCATAACCGTCTTCCCGAATCTGCTTTTCATGAAGCAAAGAATCATCTATCCAATATTTTATATCTGAAATTATATATTCTTTTGTTTCGTAATAATACCATCCTAATATACTGTCAGGTAAATATTCTATATATCTATTATCTTTATATGGAGACATAAAATTTTCATTACCAACTTCAATTAATTCCCATTTGCCTAAGATTGCTTTTGTCGGATCCGAAGGTGGAGAGTACTCATCTTTATCACATCCACCTGTTGTCAAGGTAAATGAGAAAATAAAAATCAGTAGTAATAAAATAGATTTCGTGTTCATACATTTACATTTTAATTAAGTAAGTTTTGTTTGATTAAACTTAGCCTTCATGCGAATAAAGATTCGTATACTTTAATTATCAGTGGCGGAGTAGTGGTTCCCATATGCATTAAAATTTACATATTAGATCGTATCATTCTTATAAAGAGATGCTTATTCCTTTAAAAATGCTGCATCAACTATTCAAAAAAAGGAAAGCGCAACGGTTGTAAAGCCTGTTGGGATTTTGCAGAGGGTGTGTTTTCCGCATGAGAGTGTCATAAAGACCGGGTCACAATTCAGTCATACAAATTTAAGTAAAATGATTGTGCTTTTTTACGCTTCTTTGTGAAATTATTTTTAAAACAGGAAGATTATTCGTTCCTTGTTATTAGTGAATGTTTCCCCCTTAGAAAAAGTGAAAGAATAAGGTCCGTCAAAAAAATAGTTCAATGATCGGTTTTATTATTTAATCCGTACCAGGCTTAAATAATAAAGATCCGTTATTGCTATAAAATAATTTTAATTCATTATTTTCCAGTATATAATAATGAACTAAGGGAAGCGTTTCCGTAAAAACATTACCAAATCCTTCTTCCAATGCTTCTGTTGCACTATGGATTTCTGTTTTTTTACCGGAAGGATCAAAAGTGCCGGCAATAATGTTTATGGATGATTTACCTGTAATGGAATGATCTTTATGAAAGGTCAGCGTATAACATTCCGAACAGGCATAATCATCGAATGCCACTATGTTTCCTGTTTCTTCTCTAAATTCTGTCAATTTCCAAGTTTGTAATAACGAAGATATTTTTTCATTGTCATCATTACATCCGCCCAGTCCTATCATTATAAATGAAAGTAGTAAACAGTATGCCGCTATTAACAACTTAAAATTTTTCATGGCGTCACCGCTTTTTATTTATTTCAATTTCTTTATATTGCTTAGATTCCCATTGAGAGCATGTCCAGATTGACGAAAGTAATTGATATTTCAGATTTACTTCCAACTCGTTTATTTTAAAATCATCGTTTAGATTTATGGCATGATAGTCCTCATTTTCTATATTTACCGTCCAGCCACAACCATCTAATGCAGGGTCAGAAAAGTTGATCATTGCATTTTTTTCCATAATCACTCCTGATTTGTCATTCTCATTATCGCACCCCATTTCTCCTATCAAGAAAAAGAGAATGATTGTTGATAAAATTGTTTTCTTTTTCATAATATTTTTTTATAAGTTGATCTGATTTAAATGAATTCATTAGCGAATAAAAATTCGTCTGTTTTTAATTGTCTGGCGGAGTAGCTGTTCCCATAAGTATTAAAATTTACATATTAGATCGTATCATTCTTATAGATAGATGCTTATTTCTTTCAAAAGGCTGCATCAACTATTCAAAAAAGGAAAGCGCAACGGTCGTAAAACCTGGTGGGGATTTTGCTGAGGGTGTGTTTCCGCATGAGAATGTCATAAAGACCGGTTCACATTCAGTCTCACAAATTTAAGTAAAGTAATTGAAATTCTTGCACTTCTTTTGCTAATTTATTTTCAGCTTTATTCAAATGATTCCCCGCTGGCGATGCATGGTATTCGGGAGTATTTTCACAAAAACAGTTAGGATTGCTCAATGCCTATGGATATTCTTTTTTATCGGCATTGACTTTTGAGGAAGAGGAAACGACTCAAAAATTTTATTTTATGCTTTGATCATCCTAACCAATCTTTTTTCAATGAGTTTCCAATCATGTTATGAACACAGCTTACCTAACTTCTTCTGAATACTTTAATATGGTAATTATGTTATCCCAATAATCTTTTCGATCTTCCATCCTCATGTTTCTTTTACCGGTACGACGTAAAGTGCCTCCACCGTACATAATCCATAAAAGAAGTGTATATGTTTAAGAAATCATATAGGCCTAAGTTCTACCGTTAATCCCATTGCGGCTGCTATGCGGTAAAGGGTAGAAACCGTAGGAACGGTCAACCCTCTTTCAATTCTTGAAATATATCCTTTATCAGCTCCGATGCGTTTTGCAAGTTCTTCTTGTGTCAATCTTGCATTTTTGCGAGCGTCTAATAAAATCTGTGCATTGTATTCCTCCCACGCTTTCGTAACGGCTTCTTTGCGTTTCTCTGTACCTATTTCTCCAAATTCCCTGGAGAGTTCGGTACTTATATCGTAAATTTCATTTCTCTTGCTCATAATATTCGTTTTTTAATTTGACTGCCTTTTCTATTTCGCTATTCGGGGTTTTCTGCTTCTTTTTTCTGAAACTCTTTTATCTTATTTGGCTTTGGATGTTTTTTATAACGTCAACTTGATCGAATGCCTTTGTCTGAGGAAAGAAAGTTGTTTCCACTTATCCATAGGTATATTGCATGAAAAAGATAAAGATATAAATACATAGATACTTCTTCATGGCCTTATTGTATTTTAAAATTGATTTTAAAAACAACATTATCAATAGTTTTCAATTCTTTCTCTTGATAATACTTGAATTTTAGTTGAATAGCAGTATAATATTCTCCTATAGGAAGGTAGTCTTTACTTTCACTCATGCAAAGAGGATAATCCGGTTGTTGGCCATCTATTAAAATCCATGGGCAATTTAGATGCTTTGTCCCGGACGGAACTAATTCTATTCTTTTATCGGTCATTGAATATTCACACCATAATCCGCTCCAAGGTTTTCCAAGATCTGTATTTTCATATTTTTCATAGACCCGATAAAATGTCGAATCAATAAAATCAGTTGGAATAGAAATATTATTATCGGAATTATTTTCAATAGAAAAACTAAAAATAATATTTTCTTTTACAGAGAAGGAGGTCGTGGACTCTCCTTCCTCATTCAGCAAGCAAAAATGAATATTAATCCCATTTTCTTTATAATTAATATCTTGTATCTCAGATCCAGGCGATATTTCCCATAATAAATCGTTATTTTTTTCACATCCTCCGTCTAAAATCAGCAAAAAAAATGGAATCATTAATAGTAATTTATTTGTTTTCATGCGTTTATATTTTTTATAAATAAATATGCCTGTGTATATGGTCTGTGTTTTTATGATATAATCGTTGGCTGGCTACCGACTGTTTCTCCGGTTAGTGCATCAACATAAATTATATAACTCACTGGGGCGGGTATGTTGATTTCCCAGGCTTCCCTTAATTCTATTTTTTCTTCGGATATTACAGGGTATATAACTAATCTGGCCGTACTCCCGTTTAAATCTTCTCCGCGTATTTTTATCTCTTGCTTCTCTCCGGCAATCGTGTAATGTGCGACAACCGTGTTTAATAAAAGCGCCTTGGCTTTTTCCTGGTTGAAATTAATGTCTTTTGGCAAGTAGACGGGCGAATACCAATTCCCTATGCATTGGATGAGCTGTCTGTTCTTTATTCTGAAAATAATTTGTGTGTATAATACCTCTAAGCCCTTTATTTTTTGAATAGAAGAATGAAGGGTCCAGTAGGTTGCGCTATCTCGCATTGCGGGGTCGAATTTGATTTTTGAGAATGTTACCTCCTCCGGATTTTTGACGCCTGTTTGAGTCGGATTCAGAGCAATAAACTTTCTCACGGTTTCAATGGCTTCTGATTCTGTTAATGGCTGTGTAATAGGTGGAGTCTGGAAATTAATCCACTCGGAACTGCAGAATCCAAATGAATTTAAAGAAGTATTTAGAGATGGATTCATTTGCGCAAAAGTCGATTTCATTCGGGAGAGATCCATATCGGACAGACGTTCTACCGTCGTAGGATAAAAATATGAATCCTCTTTGTAATTATGCTTATCACAACCATAGAATAGGATGATGAGCAATAAAAATAAACTTCTTGTTTTGTCCATGATTTTTTAGATATGAATAAATTTTCTTACTACTGATCTTCCGCGTATTCGATATTGAGTACGTTAACCTTCAATTCTTTATTGTCTACGGAAATGAGTTTCCATTTTATTTCGGTCGTACCTCCCCAATAACCTACGTTAATCCGGATGATGGAGTCATCTTTCGACCAGCTACCTTCGAAATCGGCATAGGCGACGGGAGGAGTGCCGCACCATCCTGAATTTTTCCTCTCGATAAGTTTGTGATTGGACCGGATTTGTAGTCCATATTCATTGTCTATTAGCACCGTTGAGCGTTGGTAGGTGATCGTGTCGTTTTGGTATTGCGGATTGATCCAATAGCCGGCCAGCATATCCGAGCCTAAATCATTTTCTTCATTTTTATCGCATCCGAAAAGAAGAAAAAAGGTAAAGCCAAGTAACATTAACAGTTTGGAAACTTTCATATCGTTATTTTTTAAGGTTATCATTGTGTTGAAATATAGAGAACCTTCGCGTCGTCCCGATATCTCTGCTGCCTTTACATCCACTATAGAAAGTAGAAGGGAAAAAGAATGAATGATTCGGTTTTTTCATGCGGAGTCTTTTTATTATCAATCATCTTCTATATCATAGATGCAGTATCTCATTAAAACGCTGCATCTATGATTCTGTATGACCCAGGCAAAGGAATCAAGCGCCGCCTTTACATCGGCCGGAGAGAGCGTGGAACGCGCACAGGCTTGTGTGCAAATATCATCCATGTTGTACGTGCCGTAGGGTTGATCGTGCGCAACGGGCAAAGAATGTCCCTTTCCTTTCTTAAGGTCGGGGATGTGTTGGATTGTAAATGAAATTGCCATATTTGTATTTTAAGGTTAATGGTTCATACTTTCTATAAACCGGTTTTCCCTGAATGCAAGGAAGAACCCGGTTTTTCCCCACCGGGAAAAGATCTTTTCCCGGTGGATCGAAGATCTTCGTCCCGTAGTGAAAAGATCTTCGATCCACGGAGAAAAATCAACTTGTCTACATACAAATATACGACTGTAACTGCCGAATTGTTCCGGAGAGTATGCTTTTATTGTGGAATCGATATAGGATGATTAACCAAGTTTTGTGAGGTACTTTACCGGGAGGTAAAGTCTGTTTGAGGAGGGGCAGTAGAAAATAAAAAAGGTGTTTTCATGAGAATAAATTTATGATTATGAAAAGGTCAGAGCCCTTGCCGTTTGGCTTCGTCCCAGATCGCATCCATTTCCCCGAGCGTCATGTCTTTTAATGATTTGCCTTCTTTGAGGGTATGTTCTTCCAGATAGTTGAAGCGGCGGATGAACTTCTGGTTCGTCCGCTCCAGCGCATTGTCCGGGTTGATTTTATAGAGGCGGGCGGCGTTGATGAGGCTGAAGAACAGGTCGCCGAATTCGGCCTCCATCTTGTCGGCGTCCATCCGGTCGATTTCGTTTTTCAACTCGCCGAATTCTTCCTGCACCTTGTCCCACACCTGGTTGCGTTCTTCCCAGTCGAAGCCGATATTGCGGGCTTTGTCCTGGATGCGGTGCGCCTTGACGATCGAGGGGAGCGAGGCGGGAACGCCTTCCAATACGGTTTTATTGCCGCCTTTTTCCTTTAATTTCAACTGCTCCCAGCTTTGTTCCACTGCCTGGCTGGTCTTGGCGTCGGTATCGCCGAAAACGTGCGGATGGCGGTAGATCAGTTTGTCGCATAGGGCGTTGCAGACCGAGGCGATGTCGAACTCCTCTTTTTCTTCCCCAATCTTCGCGTAAAAAACGACATGGAGCAATAAGTCTCCCAGTTCTTTCTTTATAGCCGTTTCATCCTTCCGGATGATAGCGTCACATAACTCATACGTTTCTTCGATTGTGTTGGTGCGAAGGCTCTCGTTCGTCTGTTTGCGGTCCCAAGGGCATTTCACACGCAATTCATCCATAATATCAAGCAGGCGCCCGAAGGCTTCTACTTTTTCTTTCCTGTTGCTCATTGTTTATTCTTATAATTCGCCAATCCGTTTTTAAGGAATTTGAGATAGTTGTCTACATTTTCGTCGTAGGCGTACGAAGGGCCGAGCGGCTTGCCTTCGTTGTCCAGCAGGACGTAGAACGGCTGTGCGTTGGCGCCGAACTTACTGCGTTGCAGGTAGCTCCATTTATCGCCGATCGTCCGGAGTTTCCTCGTCTTGCCGTGCTCCTTGATTTCGAGGGTTTTCGGTAGGCTGGCCTTGTCGTCCACCATCAGGGTAATCAGCACGTAATCGTTTTCCAGCATGTTTTTCACTTTCGGATCGATCCAGACGGCGGCTTCCATCTTGCGGCAGTTTACGCAGCCGAAGCCGGAGAAGTCGATCATTACCGGTTTTCCTACCTTTTCGGCATAGGCCATACCCGCCTCGTAGTCATCGAATGCGGCATGGACTTCCCCCTTGTAGAGGTTAAAATCCTGCGTATAGAGCGGTGGGGCGAAGGCGCTGATCGCTTTCAGCGGCGCTCCCCAAAGGCCCGGAACCATATAGACGGCGAAGGCGAAGGAGATAATGGCGAAGAACAGGCGCGGGACGGAAACATAGTCCAGGTCGCTATCGTGTTTTAGTTTCAGCTTTCCAAGCAGGTAGATCCCGAGCAAAGCGAAAATAACGATCCACAGCACCAGGAAGACCTCGCGGTCCAAAATGCGCCAACCGTAGGCCAGGTCGGCCACCGATAAGAATTTCAATGCCAGCGCCAGTTCGAGGAAGCCCAGCGTCACTTTGACCGAATTGAGCCAGCCTCCCGACTTAGGCATGCTCTGCAACCAGGTGGGGAAGATGGCGAAGAGGCTGAATGGAATGGAGAGCGCCAGGGCAAACCCGAACATCCCGATAGCCGGGCCGGTGACCGACCCTTGGGAGGCGGCCTCTACCAACAATGTCCCGATAATCGGGCCGGTGCAGGAGAAAGACACCAGAACCAGCGTGAATGCCATGAAGAAGATGCTGATAATGCCGGTGGTCGAGTCGGCCTTGCTGTCCAGTTTATTCGTCCATGAAGAAGGCAATACCAGTTCGAAGGCGCCGAAAAACGAGACGGCGAACAGCACTAACAACAGGAAAAACAGTATGTTGAAGATGGCGTTGGTCGACAAGTCGTTCAATGCCGATGCTCCGAATATACCCGTGATAAGCAGTCCGAGGATCAGGTAGATTACGATGATGGACAACCCATAGGCCAAAGCGCTTTGGATCGCTTTCCGTCTTTGTTTGTTTCGTTTCAGGAAGAAGCTGACCGTCATAGGGATCATCGGCCATACGCAGGGCGTCAGCAAAGCGAGCAAGCCGCCGGCAAAGCCGGCCAGGAAGATATAGAGCCAGGCCATGCCGCTTGCGTTCAGCGAAGTGTCCCCGAATGCCTTCAACTCGTCGACGACCGGATCCCATAAGGAAACCTGATTCGTCAGTTCTCCGGTGATGTTGGCGGAGGTGTATTCCGTGCCTTCCGCCGAAGAATCCTTTTCACCGGCTATTGCCTGGGTGGAATCCGTCTCTCCCGAAATGGTGGCCGTATCGGCCGGTTCGCCTGCCGTTACCTCTCCTTCCGCGGGCAGGAGGGCGGCTATCGCCTTCGTCCGGGTAATGTGTTTCCGGTCGAAAGTAAAACTTTCCNTTTTTCAACTCGCCGAATTCTTCCTGCACCTTGTCCCACACCTGGTTGCGTTCTTCCCAGTCGAAGCCGATATTGCGGGCTTTGTCCTGGATGCGGTGCGCCTTGACGATCGAGGGGAGCGAGGCGGGAACGCCTTCCAATACGGTTTTATTGCCGCCTTTTTCCTTTAATTTCAACTGCTCCCAGCTTTGTTCCACTGCCTGGCTGGTCTTGGCGTCGGTATCGCCGAAAACGTGCGGATGGCGGTAGATCAGTTTGTCGCATAGGGCGTTGCAGACCGAGGCGATGTCGAACTCCTCTTTTTCTTCCCCAATCTTCGCGTAAAAAACGACATGGAGCAATAAGTCTCCCAGTTCTTTCTTTATAGCCGTTTCATCCTTCCGGATGATAGCGTCACATAACTCATACGTTTCTTCGATTGTGTTGGTGCGAAGGCTCTCGTTCGTCTGTTTGCGGTCCCAAGGGCATTTCACACGCAATTCATCCATAATATCAAGCAGGCGCCCGAAGGCTTCTACTTTTTCTTTCCTGTTGCTCATTGTTTATTCTTATAATTCGCCAATCCGTTTTTAAGGAATTTGAGATAGTTGTCTACATTTTCGTCGTAGGCGTACGAAGGGCCGAGCGGCTTGCCTTCGTTGTCCAGCAGGACGTAGAACGGCTGTGCGTTGGCGCCGAACTTACTGCGTTGCAGGTAGCTCCATTTATCGCCGATCGTCCGGAGTTTCCTCGTCTTGCCGTGCTCCTTGATTTCGAGGGTTTTCGGTAGGCTGGCCTTGTCGTCCACCATCAGGGTAATCAGCACGTAATCGTTTTCCAGCATGTTTTTCACTTTCGGATCGATCCAGACGGCGGCTTCCATCTTGCGGCAGTTTACGCAGCCGAAGCCGGAGAAGTCGATCATTACCGGTTTTCCTACCTTTTCGGCATAGGCCATACCCGCCTCGTAGTCATCGAATGCGGCATGGACTTCCCCCTTGTAGAGGTTAAAATCCTGCGTATAGAGCGGTGGGGCGAAGGCGCTGATCGCTTTCAGCGGCGCTCCCCAAAGGCCCGGAACCATATAGACGGCGAAGGCGAAGGAGATAATGGCGAAGAACAGGCGCGGGACGGAAACATAGTCCAGGTCGCTATCGTGTTTTAGTTTCAGCTTTCCAAGCAGGTAGATCCCGAGCAAAGCGAAAATAACGATCCACAGCACCAGGAAGACCTCGCGGTCCAAAATGCGCCAACCGTAGGCCAGGTCGGCCACCGATAAGAATTTCAATGCCAGCGCCAGTTCGAGGAAGCCCAGCGTCACTTTGACCGAATTGAGCCAGCCTCCCGACTTAGGCATGCTCTGCAACCAGGTGGGGAAGATGGCGAAGAGGCTGAATGGAATGGAGAGCGCCAGGGCAAACCCGAACATCCCGATAGCCGGGCCGGTGACCGACCCTTGGGAGGCGGCCTCTACCAACAATGTCCCGATAATCGGGCCGGTGCAGGAGAAAGACACCAGAACCAGCGTGAATGCCATGAAGAAGATGCTGATAATGCCGGTGGTCGAGTCGGCCTTGCTGTCCAGTTTATTCGTCCATGAAGAAGGCAATACCAGTTCGAAGGCGCCGAAAAACGAGACGGCGAACAGCACTAACAACAGGAAAAACAGTATGTTGAAGATGGCGTTGGTCGACAAGTCGTTCAATGCCGATGCTCCGAATATACCCGTGATAAGCAGTCCGAGGATCAGGTAGATTACGATGATGGACAACCCATAGGCCAAAGCGCTTTGGATCGCTTTCCGTCTTTGTTTGTTTCGTTTCAGGAAGAAGCTGACCGTCATAGGGATCATCGGCCATACGCAGGGCGTCAGCAAAGCGAGCAAGCCGCCGGCAAAGCCGGCCAGGAAGATATAGAGCCAGGCCATGCCGCTTGCGTTCAGCGAAGTGTCCCCGAATGCCTTCAACTCGTCGACGACCGGATCCCATAAGGAAACCTGATTCGTCAGTTCTCCGGTGATGTTGGCGGAGGTGTATTCCGTGCCTTCCGCCGAAGAATCCTTTTCACCGGCTATTGCCTGGGTGGAATCCGTCTCTCCCGAAATGGTGGCCGTATCGGCCGGTTCGCCTGCCGTTACCTCTCCTTCCGCGGGCAGGAGGGCGGCTATCGCCTTCGTCCGGGTAATGTGTTTCCGGTCGAAAGTAAAACTTTCCCTTTCCGGGGGCAGGCAGGTTTCGTCGTTGCAAGCCATATATTCGACTTCCCCGGAGATTTTGAATTTCTTCGGGTCGGTTACTTTCAGTTTCTGGGAGAAAGAGACCGAGCCGGGAAACCAGCGGAGATCCATGTTGAACATTTCGTCATGTACGGTCACCGGCTTGACTGAAGGCGTCGGCTTCCCGACGAGTTCCGCTCCACGCAGGGTCTCGAATGTAAAGCTAGTGGAAATCGGGCCCCCTTCCGGCAGGTTCATATCATAGATATGCCAGCCTTTATTGGCATTGGCGG
>NZ_LT799418.1:1267314-1392193 GCF_900162725.1 Parabacteroides sp. Marseille-P3160
CAGCTTTCCAAGCAGGTAGATCCCGAGCAAAGCGAAAATAACGATCCACAGCACCAGGAAGACCTCGCGGTCCAAAATGCGCCAACCGTAGGCCAGGTCGGCCACCGATAAGAATTTCAATGCCAGCGCCAGTTCGAGGAAGCCCAGCGTCACTTTGACCGAATTGAGCCAGCCTCCCGACTTAGGCATGCTCTGCAACCAGGTGGGGAAGATGGCGAAGAGGCTGAATGGAATGGAGAGCGCCAGGGCAAACCCGAACATCCCGATAGCCGGGCCGGTGACCGACCCTTGGGAGGCGGCCTCTACCAACAATGTCCCGATAATCGGGCCGGTGCAGGAGAAAGACACCAGAACCAGCGTGAATGCCATGAAGAAGATGCTGATAATGCCGGTGGTCGAGTCGGCCTTGCTGTCCAGTTTATTCGTCCATGAAGAAGGCAATACCAGTTCGAAGGCGCCGAAAAACGAGACGGCGAACAGCACTAACAACAGGAAAAACAGTATGTTGAAGATGGCGTTGGTCGACAAGTCGTTCAATGCCGATGCTCCGAATATACCCGTGATAAGCAGTCCGAGGATCAGGTAGATTACGATGATGGACAACCCATAGGCCAAAGCGCTTTGGATCGCTTTCCGTCTTTGTTTGTTTCGTTTCAGGAAGAAGCTGACCGTCATAGGGATCATCGGCCATACGCAGGGCGTCAGCAAAGCGAGCAAGCCGCCGGCAAAGCCGGCCAGGAAGATATAGAGCCAGGCCATGCCGCTTGCGTTCAGCGAAGTGTCCCCGAATGCCTTCAACTCGTCGACGACCGGATCCCATAAGGAAACCTGATTCGTCAGTTCTCCGGTGATGTTGGCGGAGGTGTATTCCGTGCCTTCCGCCGAAGAATCCTTTTCACCGGCTATTGCCTGGGTGGAATCCGTCTCTCCCGAAATGGTGGCCGTATCGGCCGGTTCGCCTGCCGTTACCTCTCCTTCCGCGGGCAGGAGGGCGGCTATCGCCTTCGTCCGGGTAATGTGTTTCCGGTCGAAAGTAAAACTTTCCCTTTCCGGGGGCAGGCAGGTTTCGTCGTTGCAAGCCATATATTCGACTTCCCCGGAGATTTTGAATTTCTTCGGGTCGGTTACTTTCAGTTTCTGGGAGAAAGAGACCGAGCCGGGAAACCAGCGGAGATCCATGTTGAACATTTCGTCATGTACGGTCACCGGCTTGACTGAAGGCGTCGGCTTCCCGACGAGTTCCGCTCCACGCAGGGTCTCGAATGTAAAGCTAGTGGAAATCGGGCCCCCTTCCGGCAGGTTCATATCATAGATATGCCAGCCTTTATTGGCATTGGCGGTAAAAACAATCTCTTTATCAAGTGTCTCCGAATCAATCAGCTTAATTGTCCATTTGACCGGAGTCAAGATTTGCGCTTGCCCGGCGAGAACGATAAAAGTGGCCAGTAAACTTAAAACAATCCTTCTCATATATTTATTCCTTAAAAGAGAGACAAATGTAGCGGATTTATATGAGACTACAAGTATTCCGTATTTGAAACAATGCTTAAAAAACGGTGGAAAGCAGGTGGAAAACGGCGGATTGGAGTTCCTGCATCCGGCCGGCTGAACTTAATCGCTGGAAAGCAGGGATTATAGTCGCTATTTTTCCTATTTTTGCAACGGAAAAAGCGAAACCCGGTTCCCGGGAGCCGCGCGGATGATAATAAAAAGTTGTAGAAAAATAGAATTATGGAAATTGCAAGCAAGTATGATCCTTCGAATGTAGAAGAAAAATGGTACCGATATTGGGTGGAGAACGGTTATTTCTCCTCCAAGCCGGACGGACGTGAACCGTATACAATCGTTATCCCTCCGCCGAATGTTACCGGAGTGCTTCACATGGGACATATGCTTAATAATACCATTCAGGACATCCTGGTGCGACGTGCGCGGATGTTGGGCAAGAACGCTTGCTGGGTGCCGGGTACGGATCATGCTTCTATCGCTACCGAAGCCAAGGTGGTGGGCCGCCTGGCCGCCCGGGGGATAAAGAAAACGGATCTTTCACGGGAGGATTTCCTGAAATATGCCTGGGAATGGAAGGAAGAGCACGGAGGTATTATCCTGCGGCAGTTGCGCAAGCTGGGGGCGTCGTGCGACTGGGATCGCACTGCGTTTACGATGGATGAGATCCGTTCGGAGAGCGTGATCCGCGTTTTTGTCGATCTGTATGACAAAGGGTTGATCTACCGGGGCGTGCGCATGGTCAACTGGGATCCGAAGGCACTGACGGCTCTTTCGGACGAAGAAGTCATTTATAAGGAGGAACACAGCAAGTTATACTACCTGCGTTACCGGATTGAAGGCGAAGACGGGTATATTGTGGTAGCGACTACTCGTCCGGAGACAATCCTGGGGGATACGGCCGTTTGTGTAAATCCGAACGATCCGAGGTATACTTATCTGACAGGGAAGAAGGTGATTGTCCCCTTGGTCAATCGCGCCGTACCGGTTATCCGGGATGAATACGTGGATATCGACTTCGGAACCGGCTGCCTGAAGGTTACGCCGGCGCATGACGTCAACGACTATATGCTGGGCGAAAAATATAACTTGCCGGTCATCGATATCTTTAATGACAACGGGACGATCAGCGAAGCCGGCGGCTTGTACATAGGGCAGGATCGTTTTGAGGTGCGGACGCAGATTGCCAAGGACTTGGCTGCCGCCGGGCTGTTGGAGAAGGAGGAGGCCTATAATAACAAGGTGGGATACTCCGAGCGTACGAACGTGGTGATCGAACCGAAGCTGTCCATGCAATGGTTCCTGAAAATGGAAGAATTGGCCAAACCGGCTCTCAAGGCGGTGATGGAGGATGATATCCGGTTTTATCCGGCGAAGTTTAAGAATACCTATCGCTACTGGATGGAGAATGTGAAGGACTGGTGCATCAGCCGCCAATTATGGTGGGGGCACCGGATTCCGGCCTACTTCCTGCCGGAAGGCGGCTTTGTCGTTGCCGAAACGGAAGAAAAAGCGTTGACGCTTGCAAAGGAAAAGACAGGCCATCCGGAGCTGACGGCGGCCGATCTCCGGCAGGATGAAGATTGCCTCGATACCTGGTTCTCTTCCTGGCTGTGGCCTATTTCCCTTTTCAACGGGATCTTGGAACCGGAAAATGAGGAGATCCGGTATTATTACCCGACGAATGATCTGGTGACGGGCCCGGATATTATCTTCTTCTGGGTGGCAAGAATGATCATGGCGGGATATGAATATAAAAAGGAAAAACCTTTTAAGAATGTCTATTTTACCGGAATAGTCCGCGACAAGCTGGGGCGGAAGATGTCCAAATCCCTCGGTAATTCGCCGGATCCTTTGGCGCTGATCGAACAATACGGTGCGGACGGCGTGCGGATGGGGCTTATGTTGACGGCGCCTGCCGGAAACGATCTTCCTTTTGACGAAAGCCTTTGCGAACAAGGACGTAATTTCAATAATAAGGTATGGAACGCTTTCCGCCTGATCAAGGGGTGGACGGTCGACGAAACGATCGCACAGCCGGAAGCTTCCGCCGTGGCCATCCGCTGGTTTAAGCAACGGATCAGCCGGACGATCGAGGAGGTCAACGATTCCTTCGACAAATACCGCCTGAGCGAGGCCTTGATGGATATCTATAAATTGTTTTGGGATGAATTCTCTTCCTGGTACCTGGAGATGGTGAAGCCGGGATACGAACAGCCGATCGACCGGACGACTTACCGGGCGACCCTCGGGTTTTTCGACGATCTTCTGCGCTTGTTGCATCCTTTTATGCCTTTTATTACGGAAGAACTCTGGCAGTTGCTGGAACCCCGCCAAAAGGGAGAAAGCATCATGATCTCGGCGATGGCGGAAGCGCAGGCCGTCGATACGGCATATCTCGGCTCTTTCGAGATCGTAAAGGAGATTGTCAGCGGGGTACGCACCTTGCGTTTGCAGAAGAATATCCCCAACAAGGAAGCCCTCGATTTGGAAGTCATCGGCGAGCATGACAGCCATTTCAATCCGGTCATAGAAAAGATGTGTAACCTTTCTGCGATCCGCACCGTAAAGGAAAAATCGGAGGGAGCGATCCCGTTTCTTGTCCGGACGACCGAATACGCTGTTCCGATGGGGAATCTGATCAATGTGGAAGAGGAATTAGCAAAGCTGAAAGAGGAATTAAAATACCAGGAGGGCTTTTTGAAGTCAGTCTTGAAGAAGTTGGGAAATGAGAATTTTGTCGGCAAAGCCCCCGCCTCCGTCATTGAGAACGAACGCAAAAAACAGGCGGATGCCGAAAGCAAAATCAAGTCGATCGAAGAGAGTATCATTGCATTACGTAAAAAGTAAACCATTCCGCCATGCGGGTTGTTTGAATAAAAAAAGGGAAAATATGAAAAAGTGGATCTGTCTGTTCTTACTCGGGTTGTTGACTTCCTGTGCCTCTACTTCTTATTTTTCGATTGATACATTCAATCCGGCAACCCTGACGTTCCCTTCGACGGTGAAGAAGCTGCTCATCGTCAATAATGCGAATCCGCAGCCTTCCACCTCCGGCTATGAGTATAAACTGTTGGGAATGGTGCAGGATACGGCGAAGGCAAGCGCCGACAGTGCGGCTTTCGATCTCTGCCGTACGTTGGGGGAAACGATTGTGGCATCTCCTTATTACGAGGATGTATTGCTTTATGACGGTATTTACAGGCAGGATAAATCCTATCTTTCGGACGAAAGGCTGCCACCGGAAAGGGTGGAAGAACTTTGCGAAGCCAATGGGGTGGATGCCGTCGTTTCGCTGGACCGTCTTTTATTCAAAACGAAACGGACGATCCGGGCGGTCGGGTCCGGATACTTGGAAGGAGCAGTCGACGTAGACCTTGCCGGCATACTAAGGATTTATCTGCCCGGGCAAGAGAAAATATGGGGAACTATCTTGCTGGGAGACAGCTTGAGATGGGAAGAAGCAGCCCTTAGCAAGGAAGAGATGGAAATAGTTCTTCCGCCTACCGAAGAATGTTTACGTGCGGCTGGCCGTTATGAAGGTGAAAAGTCGTATGTCCATTTCGTGCCTTTCTGGGAAAGCGAGACCCGTTGGTATTATAAGGAAGCGAATTCCCGTTGGAAGGAGGCGTATGCCTATGCCAAGGATGGCAAATTGGATAAAGCGGCCGGTATCTGGGCGGATCTGTTTGAGAAGACTTCCGATGCGGTTCGCAAAGCCAAGGCTGCCGCCAATATCGCTGTTTGCCGGGAGCTTCAAGGGAATTTGGAGGAGGCTTTGAAGTGGGCGGAAGAGGCGACCGGGCTGTTGGGTAGCGAGGCGGGTGAAGAAAACCAATACGCCCTCTATCAGAAGGCCTATGCGGAGAGAATGAGGATCAGGGTCGAGGCGGATAAAAAGCTTAATCTTCAATTAAGGGATTAATCCCCTGCCGGTAATAAAATATTTACTACATTTGGCAGTTATTTGAAAAGATATAAAAAAAGAGAAAAATGAATAATGCAAAGGTACAATCAGTCATTGAGTCGGTCTTTTCCCTGGCGATAGAAAAGTTAGGGAAGGACGGGGTTGCGAATGTCGTCAGTGATTTGTATGTACAGCTCGATTTCGAAACCGGAGAATTGCAAATCTATGGCGACGATAATCTCCTATTGGAAAAAATCGTTGTTTTCGATTGGTTAAACGCTTCCTTTGAAGATGAGGAGGCCTTCAATAACGAAGCGATTGCAGCCATTAAAGTCGCTTTAGCCAATCTTTCTTCAAAAGGACTATTTGAACATCCTTGTGTTTTGAAACCATTTTCCGTCAGCCTGGTAGATGAAGATTTCACTATTTTGGAAGAACTCTTGTTCCTTGACGATGAACTTTTACGCCTGGATGATCCCTTATTGAAAAACTTGGATGAAGATTTGGATGATTTTTTAGACAAACTTCTTTCAGATGTGAAATAGAGTTGCTACCTTTGCCCCTCGAAAAACAAAGGCCGAAATGGCTCAGTTGGTAGAGCAATTCATTCGTAATGAATAGGTCGCCGGTTCGAGTCCGGCTTTCGGCTCACAGAATTAAGCAGTTACTAAAACAGTAGCTGCTTTTTTTTATGCGGAAAGTCGTAGGGTTTATCGTTACTGCGGTTGCAGCCTGGGGTGGTATGATTAAATCAGCTTATCGACAATAAATACAATGTATATAGCGGAAGAAGAAATGTCTCTGATAACTTTGAAGGACGTGGCATCTATGCCTTCCTCCTTTATCATTTTTTTTAAAGAGGCAATGGCTTGTTTCGATTTGTATTTGACCGTCCTTTCGTTCAGATTCAGTATTTTTGCTGTTTCTTTGATGGTATAACCATCCCGATGGAGCATCATAAAGATTTCTCCCATCTTATCAGGAAGATCTTTCAATATGCTATCAATTACGGACCCCAGTTCTTTTATATCGTATTCTTCCGATACATGCGTATAAGAAAATTTATTCTCAACACTGTCCAATGTTTCATGTTTTGCCAAAGCAATCACATTCATACTTTCCTTGCGGTAGAAATCAAGCACACGGAATAATAAATAGTTGGAAAGGAATCCTTTTGCATCACCGTCAGCATTGCATTTGATCTTTGAAGGTTGTATCCATACCTCAATCCAAAAATCCTGCATAATCCCTTCCGCCAGTTCAGTATCTTGAATGCGGAAACGGGCTTTACTCAGTAATGATTTATTGTATTTGCGATACAGGTAGTTAAAAGCATTCGCATCTTTACGAGCTATTGCTTCAAGCAATTCCTGATCAGACACTACTTCATTATTCATTGTTCGAATTATAATCCGAGACAAAAATACATCAAGCGTATTACAGTAGTGTTTAAGTCTTGTTTCTTTATTGTTAAGTAAATCATCTTCCCTGATAAAATTGATAACTATAAACGAACACAGTCATAGTTATGATTTTTTTACAGGATTTCCTTTCGACGCATCCTCCACTCATTTGGCGTAACAGATTCGGAACAAAAATGTAACATTTTCGTTGCCCCTTTCTTCTGAAAAATCTACGATTAGTATATAAAGGGGCTAAAGTCTCTTTGAGGTTATTTAAAAGATTAACGATGCGTTATGAAGCAGAAGAAACAGATAAACATGGATAAGGAACATAAAAAACTCTTGCACTCTCTCAATTGGGTTACAGGGGTTCTGAAACGTTATTTTGACGGTAAGCTGAAAGAGCGGGAAAAAGAAATTGTAGAGGAACAGCTGAAGGTGATAGACCGGCGGGCAGAGCGGGAAAATAGCCTGACAGAAAAACAATTGAATGAAAGTGATGAACGAATCAGGAAGCAGATTCTTCTTCGGTTGGGTTTAGAGGATCCGGAAAAAGAAACGGAAAGACGTACGTCTGTCCCTCCCAAACCGATCTGGGCTACTACTGTTTCGTCCTTTAGAAAATATGCCGCCGTGGCCGCGTTACTTGTAGCCGTAATTGTGACATCCTATTTTATTTTTAACAAGCTTCCTTTTCTGAAGAGCGAAGGCACAGAGCTGCTTCAAGCCAAGACGATACTGCTTCAAACCGGAGAGACCGAGATGAAAAAGGTGATTCTTCCCGACGGAACAACGATTTACCTGAATAATAATACCCGCCTCTCTTATTATTCTGATGAGTTTAATAAAAAGGAAAGAGAAGTAACTCTCGAGGAAGGTGAAGCATTCTTTGAGGTGGCTAAGAATGATAAGAAGCCATTTATCGTTCATAGCGGAGATATTGCAACCACAGTAAGAGGTACCTCTTTCAACATTAAAGCATATAGCATGCTGGAGGATATTGTTATCAGTGTCCGAACGGGTATTGTGGATGTTACTGCGGAAGAAAAAATGCTTGAACAGCTAACTGTGAACCGGCAGATTATTATAAATAAAAGCACGGAACAATTTACAAGCGGCAAAATTGATTGGCAAAATGCTGTAGGCTGGATGGACAATAGGCTTGTGTTGTATGATGCCGGTATCAATGAGTTAAAACTTCGTTTGCAACAACAATTTGACATACAAATACAGATCGCACAAGATGTCCTTGAGGATGTCCGCTTTACAGCATCGTTCAGGGCGGATGCCAGCTTGGAGGATGTAATGGAAATCCTAAATACTCTTTATGGGATCAATTACCGGATAAAAGATAATACCCTAATTATAAATGAATAAAGAAAGAATTAAAAACTCAATTTTTAGGACACAAAATGGAAAAAATTAAAACACTTCTTAAAGTAAATGTGGGAATATTATTCCTCTTTTTCTTCTTTTGGGCAAATTCCACGGATCTTTGCGCACAAAGGATAAATGGCAGTTATCCTTCTGAAAAGTTAGTAAAACGGATTTCCCGGATAGCCTCCGATTCGAAAAAAACGATTGCCTTTGATATGAACAGTTTAGAGGGCTATTCAGTCTCCTCCTTTGATTTTAAAAGCAAAGAGGTAGATGAAATACTAAACATTTCATTGAAAGGAACTCCTTTTTCTTATAAGAAATTAGCAAACGGCTCTTATGTAATTACGGCGAAGGACGTTGCGAAACCTGTAGAATCAAACGAAGGGAAAGGTGCTATATCCGGAACTGTTGTTGACGAAGAAGGACAACCTATAGCCGGAGCCTCTGTCGCTATATCGGAAACGACAATCGGTGCGATGACTGATATTGATGGTAAATTTACCTTATCCCAGGTTCCTAAAGGGTTGGTGAATGTTCAGGTTAGTTTTTTATCTTATGAAACAAGACTATTTAAAAATCTTGAAATTACTCCCAATAAAACAATCCGATTGAATGTGGCGCTCAAAGAATCGGGTGGCTTTCAATTGGATGAAGTCGTCGTAACAGCCTTAGGTATCAAAAGAGCGGAAAAATCATTAGGCTATGCAACGACGACCCTGAATGGAGAGGATGTGACAAATTCTAAGACAAACAACTGGGCAAATGCATTAAGCGGAAAAGTTGCAGGATTAAATATTACAGGCGTTGGTTCAGGTGCTATGGGCTCATCACGTATAACACTTAGAGGAGAAAACTCATTAAATATGAATAGTAACCAAGCTCTTATTGTAGTTGACGGGATTCCTATCAGTTCCAGGATTGTCAGTACGGGATTCAGCTCTCACCTCTCTGCCGATAATCCGGTTGATTATGGTTCGCATGCTTCCGATATAAATCCGGAAGATATTGAAAGCATTAGTGTCCTGAAAGGTCCGGCCGCTACTGCGTTATATGGTAGCAGAGCCGCTGCAGGCGCTTTAATAATAACGACGAAGAAGGGAGATAAGGCAAAAGGTTTAAATATTACATATAGTTTGGATGCAAGCCTCGATCAGGTAAACCGATGGCCTGATTATCAATTTGAATACGGGGAAGGGCGTACCCAGGAATACTACTCGTACGGTGACAGTGAGGATGGCCCGAACACAAGTACAAGTGCCGGTGGGGGACGCTCATGGGGACCTAAATATGCCGGACAAATGTATTACCAATATGATCCGAACTCTTCGGATGGGATTCCATCCCAGAGAACGCTATGGAAACCCTACAAGAATGCCTATAGCGGCTATTTCAGGTTGGGACGCAACATGGGGCATAATATTTCTATCGTAAACGGGAATGATAAAAGCAGTATGCGCGCATCTCTAAACTATTTAAAAAACGATTGGATCATTGAAAATACCGGCTTTGAAAGATACAATGTCTCTTTGGTCGCTTCCCATAAAATGTCAGACAAATTAACCGTATCTACCAATATAAACTATGTGAACAAGACCAGCGATAACTTGCCGACAGCCGGATATAATAATCAGACGCTTATGTATTATCTCATCATAGGGACGACTACGAATGTTAACCCTAAATGGCTTCGGAATTATTGGGAAAATGGGCTGGAGAACATTCAGCAGAAGCGCCCGTTTTATCAAGGTCCTGACAATCCGTATCTGGTTATGTATGAAGCATTGAATAAATTGACTAAGAACGGCGCTTTTGGTAATATCGCCACGAACTATAAATTCAATGAACAGCTTGATCTGACAGTTAAAGGGGCAGTGGATATGTCATACGAAAAACGGTCCCAACAACGGCCTTTCAGCATGACTAAATATCCCCGTGGGATGTATCGTACACAAGATGTTTTCTTATTTGAAGGCAATTACGATTTTCTTTTGTCGTATAAAAATGGAAATGAGAATTGGAATTACGGGGGATCTTTGGGAGGTAACATCATGAAGCAAACCTATGACTTCAATGGTATGTACGCCGACCAATTGAACCAGCCGGGTATTTATCAAATATCAAATAGTCTTGACCCGGCTGTCGCCGATCCGCAAAGAAGCGAAAAAGCAATAAACAGTTTGTATGGAATGGCGCAAATATCCTATAAGAATCAGATATTTGTTGATGTGACGGGCCGGAATGATTGGTCGAGTACACTGCCCAAAAACAACAATTCGTTTTTTTATCCTTCAATAAATACAAGCTGGATCTTGAGCGATATATTCAAAATGAAAAAGATCGATTATCTTAAGATGAGATTGTCATGGGCGCAAGTTGGAAATGATACGGATCCGTATCAGACAAACCAATATTATAATAGCATTTATGGTAATGGATTAACAAATCCGACCGTCTTATTTAATGCTGATCTTAAACCTGAAATAACAACAAGTTATGAGATCGGGGTTGATGCGCGTTTTCTTAAAAGTCGTGTAATGGTGGATGTCGCTGTTTATAATAATGACAGCAAGAACCAAATTATAGCAACACCTGTCGACCCTACATCCGGATATTCCAGTAAGATGATCAACGCCGGATTGATTAATAGCAGAGGTTTGGAAGCAAGCCTAACCTTAAAACCTCTGGTCGGAGTTTTTAAATGGGAAACTACTTTAACTTGGTCGACAAATCGTAGTTATGTACGAGAGTTGGCTCCGGGCGTAGAGAGCCAGATTATGTTTGCCAATCGGGATGACGTAACCATTGAGGCGCGAGTCGGCGGCCGGATGGGAGATATTTATGGTAAAGGTTTCGAAAGGTCTCCTGACGGACAAATCGTCTTTTCTTCGGAAGGAATTCCGTCATTGTTAGATCCTGTTGCTAAAAAATGGGGTAATGTATTTCCTGATTGGAAAGCAGGTATGGTGAATGCATTTGAATATAAAGGATTTAAGTTCTCTTTCCAATTAGACGGCCAGAAAGGTGGTAAGATTTACTCTTTGACGAATCACAAAAATAATGAATTCGGAAATACCAAAGTAACTCTCCCGGGACGCGAAGAAGGCATCGTCGGTGTAGGAGTTGTGAAGTTAGAGGACGGTACCTATGTGCCTAATACAAAGAGAGTCGAGGCCCGTCCTTACTACGAACAATATTATGCAAGAGCGAATGCTGAAACTAATATTTTCGATGCTTCTTTTTTGAAAATTAGAGAGGTGCGTTTAGAGTATAAACTGCCGAAGGACTTACTCAAAAACTCCGTGATCAAAAATGCAACATTTGCAATATACGGAAGAGATTTATACAACTTTACCAACTTCCCGGCCTTTGATCCCGAAGGAGGAAACTTAGACAACGGTACTTTGGTACAAGGAGTGGAACTGGGACAATATCCCTCCACACGGAATATGGGAATAAATATTACTTGTAATTTCTAATAAAAATGAGAATAAGGTTTCATAAAATAATAAAAGATCCACAGATGAATACAATGCAACGACTCATAAGAATACGCTTTTCCTTCTATTTCCTCGTCTTGTGCTTGCTTTCCTCTTGTACAAACGACTTTGAAGAGATAAACAAAGATCCGATCAGACCCTCTGAAGTTAATCAGGGGAGTCTGTTAGGCCAGGCAGAATACCAGTTGGTAAATTCGACGATTTCAACATCGAAGCAGATTACGCATGAATTAATGCAGGTTACGGCGCCTCGCGAAAGTGCGAGCGGAGGTCTTCATCGTTATGAAATTCTTCCTAAGACAGGAGCCACCATCTGGGACAATGTGTATAACCGCCTGACAGACCTGAATGATATAGAAAATATATCTAAAACATCACAACCGAATTATCAGGCGATTGCCCTCACCTTGAAAGCCTGGGCATTTTCCATTCTTACGGATGTTTTCGGGCCGGTTCCGTTTTCTGAGGCAGGAAAAGCCCGGGAAGGTATTATTACGCCAAAGTTTGATCAACAAAAAGATATTTATATAGAATTGTTAGATCAATTGGAATTAGCCAACTCGTTAGTGGATACTAAAAGTGGGTTGGTATTAGGCGGCGACTTGATCTACGGTACCGATGAAGCCGCAATGATCAAATGGCAAAAATTGATGAATTCTTTGCGATTGAGATTATTACTGCGTATTATGCATCGGGACGGAGAACTGAATGTAAAAAGCCAAATTGAGGCGATACTGGCAGATCCGGTAAAATATCCACTGTTCGAATCCAACTCGGATGAGGCAATATTAAAATATACAGGTGCTTATCCCTACTACAATCCTTATTATAATGCACGCACACTTGATTGGAGGCAGGGCGATTATTATACTACTTATTTTATAAACCCGATGATCCAACACAATGATCCGCGTTTGAAGGTTTGGGCTACTACGGTGAAAGTAGACGGAAAAGAAGTATATAGTGGCATAGAAAGCGGATACGAATCGGACGTAGTCTATGTTACAGACAAAAATTCGAGTTATAATGATAATCTGAAAACTACCCCTATATTGGGCATAATCATGACTTATGCTGAATTAGAATTTATCAAAGCCGAATTAGCCTTAAGAGGGTTTAAAACCGGGTCTGCTCCGAAGGATCATTATGATAAAGGAATCAAGGCTTCGATGACTCAATGGGGGGTAGCGATAGATGATTCGTATCTGATGCAAGAGGATATCCGTTTTAACGAAGGGGGTAATTTTGAACAGCAGTTCGAACAAATTATCACTCAAAAGTATTATGCTTACTATTTTGTAGACATGCAGTCGTGGTTTGAAAAAAGAAGGACCGGATATCCTGTATTGCCGCGGGGCAAAGGTATTCCTGTTGAAAACAAATTTCCTTCACGTTTAATGTATCCGACTTATTTGCAATCTCTCAACCCTTCCGGTTTGCAGCAGGCGATCGAAAGCTTGGGAGGAGCAGATGTTAGCACGATTAAGTGTTGGTGGGAAAAACAATAAAACGGAATAATTATGAATATAAACAGGATTTACAAGGGCATCATCCTTTTGCTATTTGCAACTGCGCAAATCGATGCGCAGTTTAAAAATATGGAGATAATACCGGTTGAGAAAGCACAGCAAGGAGTTGCTGTCGATTCCGATCATTTTTATGTTATCAATAACTTTACAATAACAAAACATGCAAAATCTTCGGGGAAGAAGGTTGCAGACTGGAGCGGTGAACAATTCGGGTTAAAACATCTTAATTCGGGGATTGTTATCGATGGTAAACTTTATTGCGTACATTCAAACTATCCGGCCTTGCCGATGGTTAGCTCTGTCGAAATTTTTGATCCGGAAACATTGGAACATATAGGGACACATAGTTTCGGCATTGCTTACGGTTCACTTACCTGGCTCGATTACAAGGATAATTCATGGTGGGCCGTATTTGCCAACTATAATAAAGAAGGATATCCTTTTCCGAATACATGGACGATCTTAGTTCAATTTTCCGATAAATGGAAGCAACTTCAATCATGGATATTTCCGACTGATCTAATAGAGAAGTTTGGAAATATGAGTTGCTCGGGAGGATTCTGGGTTAAGGATGATTATATGTATATAACAGGACACGATCTCCAAGAATTTTATCAAATCCGGCTTCCTCAAATGGGATCGGTATTAATTTGGGAAAAAACAGTTATGGTACCGATCACAGGACAAGGAATTGCGGTAGATAAATCAAGGATACCTTATGTATATTATGGAATTGACAGAAAAAAAGGTCAGGTAATTCGGTTTACAATTGAAGAATAGCTGAAATATTCGCTTGGGCGGAGCCGTCCTAAAAGTCATCGCTTATCCGAGGGTATCCAAAAAGTTTTGGATACTCTTTTTTTATTGATATAAATTGGTTCTATTTAAGTTATAGGTCAAAGACATTCATCAGTTGTTTGTTCAGATCGTATTCATTCTGGTGGATATGGGTTATATCGAGCTCTATGTGGATGGGACAAAGTTAGAGAGTCTCTAATTATACCTTCCAGTCAGGTTTGTAAATTTGACATAGTATCTGATTATGCTGGTAAAATGATTCTATTTACAAGTCCTTTTTTTACAGTAACTGAGCTTGTAAACCAGCTTGTAAACCGCGAATGCAACAATTGAAGTGATTTGTTACAAATCTAAAGCATTAAGATCCTTGGAATTGTTTACAACTATGCCCGCAGCAAACTCATGCTATATTTGCATAGCGTGGACTTGCTCTCGTTTCCTTCAGGGTGTTTGATCGCTTTCAATCCTAAAATGAAGGTACAATAGAAATCCATACGTTAGCTATATTAACTCTTCTCCTTTTTTATACATTCTCAACTGGTGCTTTATAAACCTGCGTATGGTCCGGTAAGGAGGATGTATGGCAGATTTAGCATTGATTGAACTTTCTTTTATCATAAACACAAGCAAACAAGCTAAACCCAATATGATTAACCAACCGTATATTTCTTTCATGGAAACCATGAAGGATTGCATTTGCACAATCCCGTATAATTCGTTATTTGGCAAAGATGTGGCAACGGTATCCACATTATCCAATTCAGAACTTAATAGCATGCTATTCTTTTTTACCAGTATTTTAAAGATACGTGTCAATACAGCCGTTCCTAAAACACCACTAATACCCGCACTGAAAAAGGCCTGAATGGAAAGCGCTTGAACGAAATTCTGGAACGGAACGCGGGACAGTACCGTAAGGAAACAAATGCCAATAATGATATAGCCGAAACTCCGCAAAAAGATTGGTAATATCAGAGATGATTTACTTTGGTTGTAATCGACCGTAAAATAGAATATCATTAAGGATAGGATGATTGCAGAGAAGCCTATCACCGTCATGTTTTTATAACTCCATTTGCGAAGTGCAAATGTATTGTATGTAAACAGACATGCGGCAACAATCCCAAATAATACAATCCAATTAAGTGAAATTGTATTCAGTGAATCATAACCAAGTATGGATTCTGCATAAATGTGTTCCAACAAATGAGAAGGAGCTAACAAGAAATTAATCATAATATATAAGATTAATGTCATATATACTTCCTTGAATGTCCATGTTTGGTTATCGATATACGGATGACGGATAAAGCCGGCACGCCATATATTGAGGATTAGCATAATAATAGCTGCTACTGTCGCCATTCTTATATATGCGGATTGGAACCAATCATAATGGTCTCCATAATTACACACGAAAATGACGCACATAATAGTTGATCCCCAAAGTAAAGCTCCCAGCCAATCGATTCCATAAAGAGGAATTTTTCTCATAGAACGGTAGTTGCGGAATAATATATGGGTCAACAGTATCACCAACCCAAGCAAAGCGATAACCAGCCAGTGCATATATTCCCATTTGGCAAGGAAAGACATATATATTGTAACCAATCCCGACAACTGAATACAGCCCTGTACCAACAAATAGATGAAACAAAAGAAAACAGATAAATCGCGTTTAGGGGTAAGCCATAACTGGATGGTTGAATTGCATTCAAATGTCGCCCACATTCGAAATATACCTGCAATAAAAGATACGGCAACCAGTAGGGGCACACTATGTGTATGCATAGATATCAGGTTACTTACAATTAAAACTACACCACATGTAATCAAAGAAGTTCTGGAGCAAAACCTGAACTTCAGCCTGAACATGATCGTAAAAGTCAGAGCCATGCCGACCATCGAAGCATAACCTGCCATCATGATATCTTCCTGCATCAATGACAGGGACCCTACCATCTCGCTGGCAGCAGCCAGATATACTCCACCGGAAGATAGTTGAAAAATGATGACAAATAAGACAATTATCCAGGGCTTCAGTTTTTCCGGCACAAAATCACGGATCGAAGGGATAGAGAAAGAAGCTGTTCCGTGCATAACTTAATAATTTACCGTACACTCTACATTCATTCCTGTATGCAAACGTTTCAAGTCTTCACTGTTGTTTTCTTTAGAGAGCTCAATATGTACAGGAATTCTTTGTTCTATCTTCACAAAATTACCAGCCGAGTTATCTTGCGGAATAAGCGAAAAACTTGATCCTGTTGCTCTGGATATGGTTTTTACAGTTCCTTTAAACACAACATTGGAAATAGCATCCGCTTCAATATCAACAGACTGTCCTTCTTTGATATTAACTGCTTGCGTTTCCTTGTAATTAGCTATTATCCATTTGTCGTTTTCATCTACAATATCTACGACTGTTTGTCCCGGTTGGATAAGTTGCCCTTCCTGTACATTTTTTCGTCCGGTAGTTCCATCGCAAGGAGCTACAATGACTGTATAAGACAGATTAAGCCTGGCTAATTCTAAGGCTGCTTCTGCTAATTTTATTCCGGCATCGGTCTGCCCTAATCGTTGTGTTTGTTCTTGCTTGACAAGTGCTGTAGATTGCTTTTGGTGGAGCAGTAAATCATAACGCGCTTTTGAAGCTTCATAATTGGTTTTAACGCCATCATATTGCTGTTTGGTAACAGCGTCCTGATCCAACAAATTCTTGTAACGGTTGTGTTCACGCTCGGCATTGTCCAAGCGAACTTTTGCTTCTCTTATTGCAGCATCCGAGACTATAATATTATTTTGTGTAGTGGAAACCGTTGTAACCATCGCTCGATTTCCCGATAAAGCATTCTGATAATCGGCTTCTGCCTGTGCCAACCGGAATCTGAACTCCGTATCTTCGACTATAACCAGAGTATCCCCTTTTTTTACTTGCTGATATTCGTGAAAATATATATGTGAAATAAATCCTTGTACACGGGAATTCGCGGGTACAATCAACTGTTTGACCTGTGCATTATCGGTATATTCCACATTACCTAAATGGACAAACCGCATGCATACCCAAATGATTCCTGCAGTTATCAATGTTCCTACAACTATGTTATAAATCAGCTTTTTCGTTTGATGTTTCATTTCTTTAATGATTAATCGTGTTTTGTTTTATAAATCTCCGGCAGCTTTTTTCAATCTGTAATAATTGAATAATATATTGATCCTTGCATTGGCAACTTGCAATTCTGCACTTAGCTTCGAATTACTGGCATCCAACATATCAGTTATCAAGGCCAAATCATTCAGATAGCGGTTGTTTACGGTATTGTAATTCTGTGTTGCCAGTTCAAGGCTTTTCATTTGTGTATCATATATGGTGAATGACTCTATAAAACGGATATGAGCTGCTTTAACATCTGTCTGTATGTTCTCTTTGAGTAATAATTCACTTTCAATCGCTTTTTGAGTTGACAGTTTAGCCAATTTCTCTTTTTTGTCCGATTTATAAATAGAAGCGAGGTTGAATTTTATTGACACGCCCATATACCAGTAGTTCATGTTTTTATTGATTGGAGGCACTTCTATTATAATAGGCCCGTCAAAGTGGTTTGCGGCAAACAAGGCTACAGATGGCAGGCGTTCGGATTTTACCAATGTTTCACTCTTTTTCGATTGCTCTATCCCGATTTTGGCCTGCTGCAATGACGGTAAACTGTTTTCCGCAATATCCTGCCAGTCTGAATTGTTCTGCGCTGCCGGTAGGTTATCCAACAAGCTTGTATCTATTTCTATGATTGTTTCCGGAGGCAGATGTAATATTGTTACAAGTTGATTGTTGATAATAATTATACTATTTTCCACTTGAGTCAATGCCAATTCTAATGACTTTAATTCTAACTCATAACGTGTAATGTCATTTTTCAGGGCTAAACCTTCGGCTTGTTTGGCTTTGATGTCGGATAATAATTTCTCAGTCTGCTCAATATTCTTCAGATACACTTCCTTTTGGTTATAAAGCTTATACATTTCCAGATAATTACCGACCAATAAGAATCGGACATCCTGTCTGTTCTTTTCTTTATCCAACCGGGCCGACTGATATTGCAATTTGGCTATTTCTATACTACTTGATATTGCACCTCCAGCATAGATAACCTGCGAAGCTTCCAGTGCAAAATTATTTCCCCAATGTGGTATTGCCGCTTTCTGTCCGTTTGAGAAGTCACGATCTGCAATCCATCCATTTCCTAAAAAGCTTCCTGATAATGAGGCGTCTATGGCCGGCAGTTTTGCATTCCGGGCTACTTTGACCGCTTGCTCCGCTTCTTTTTCTGCCATATCGGAAACATGTATGTTGCGGCTATTCGATTCTGCCATATCGAACATATTTTCAATATTCATTTTTCTAACTTGCGGACTTTGCCCCCATGACATAATCGGGCTAACCACCAAGGAGGTGATAACCATAATATTCTTTATTATTCTCATTTGTATATTGATACTTTAACGCATCCTTGAAATGCAGGTGCAAAGGTCGTGAAATCTACCTTTCAGGATAGAATTCTAAAATACACAAAATTGGTTTAATTTGAATGTTTTGTACTTTTGCCGAAGAGTAATATAAATAATAAAATGGCAGACAAAGTTTACATAAAAAATATTAGAGAAATATTCTCCAATAATACTACAATCGGCAATGTGAGGGATGAAATTACATGCATAGTCCTGGATAATAATGCTATTGATTCACTATTCTTACATCCGGCATATTTGAATGCCTTTGTTGCAATATTGGTTTTATCCGGAACAGGTATTGTAAATATCAATTATAAAAACTATTCGATTCAGGCTGAAATAATTATACTTTTAACTGTATCCCATTTATTTCATTTCAAGGATTGCAGCCCCGATTTTCAATGTAGGTGTTTGCTGGTGAGTAAGGACTTTATGGAAGAGATGGATGCTACGGATATGATATACAGGCGAATAAAATATGGAGCCAGATTATATAATCATCCGGTTCTGGAACTTAACGATCCTGATACTTTCTTATTGAATGAAAGAATAAAAGCGGTAGATAAAGCAATTGACAATGAGGATCATTACTTCCATAAGTATATGATACTGAATAATCTGTTTGCTTTTTACCTTGATTTAAGCAATATCATAGAACATAAATCAAATGATTCTTATAACGATGCGAATTTATCCCATTATGAGAATATTATCAAATCTTTCATTGAATTACTGGTTTCTAATTATAGGAAAGAACATAAGGTTGATTTTTATTCTTCCCTGCTAAATATCACTCCACACTATTTAACATTGATTGTAAAACGTATAACAGGTCAAACCGTCACTGATTTTATTTTTGAAATGCTGTATAGTGATGCCCGCAGCCTATTGATGCATTCCAGATTATCAATACAAGAAATAGCTTCTTTGCTTAATTTTTCAGATCAATCTTCCTTTGGCAAGTTTTTTAAGCGAAAAGCAGGAATTTCTCCAATAGATTTTAGAGGGAGAGATAGGAAGCCTTTAACGAGCAAAATTTAAACAGGCTTTTAGCAGTTAAACCGGCGTTTTTCGTCCTGTTTTATCGCGAAAACGCGTTTCCTGTATTGTAAATATTTGTAAAATAGAACTTTATTTAATAATTCAGTATAAATTTTTATTATTAATCACAATGTAATTTTAGAGTAACATTTCCTTAACATAAAGTCTTTTATTTTGTCTTTGTTTTTAAAAAGGGCAAAATGAAGGCTAAGTTTACATTTTTCAGATCAAAATTATTAAATATACTTCTGTTTTCTTCTCTTGTTTTATTGAGTTGCAGTTCAAAAGAAGGACCAGAGAATATAACAGAACCTTTTGTTAAAGAGGTTTCCATCCTTTCCGAAATAAATACTCCGGCTAATGGAAGGATTACTATTTCGGCTAAAGGATTTAAAACAGATGATAAGATAATATTAGAATCGGTTAGTGATGCCGGTAAACTTTCTATTGCAGATATAGATTCCATATCGGATAACTCGGGATCTTTTATTTTGCCTGATGAGATTGTTTCCGGAACTTATAACCTGATTCTTGTTCGGAATAAGGAAAATTTCCGGCTGGGATCGACCAGGATAAACATTACCATTCAAACCGAAATTCCCGATTTAGAGGGGATGACCATAAAAGGAATCGTCCATAATGACGGAAAAGGCATACCCGGGGTGGTCGTTTCGGATGGATATGAAGTAACAATTACAAATGAGAAAGGGATTTACTATCTTCCGTCGGCTAAAAAGAACGGATATGTCTTCATCTCTATTCCCGGGAACTATGAAGTAAATACAAATGGGAATTTGCCCTTATTTTACCAAAAGCTGGTTGGAGGTTCTTCGACGGAACGTAAAGATTTCGGCCTTATTCCCGTAAATAATAAAAAGCATATTTTGATTGTTGCTGCAGATTGGCATCTGGCGAACAGAAACGATGATTTGTTACAGTTCAACAGCGGCTTTATTCCGGATGTGAATGCTACCATTAGTAAATATTCCGATGCGGGAGTAAAAGTTTATGGAATTCCCCTTGGCGATATGACTTGGGATAATTATTGGTATTCGAACAATTTTGCCCTTAATGAATATATCCGCGAAATGGACAGGATAAAATGTTCCATGTTCCATGTGATGGGAAATCATGATAATGATCCGTATATTCAAGGAGATGTCGAGGCGGAAAAGGCTTACAGGGACATTATCGGACCGACTTATTATTCCTTCAATTTAGGAGAGATACATTATGTTGTCCTGGATAATATAGAATACATTAATTCCGGAGGCGCTTTGGCTGTTATAGGCCAACGGAACTATAATGATATCATTACTTCGGTCCAAATGGAATGGCTGAAGAAAGACCTGGCAACCGTCAAGGATAAAAATACTCCCGTTATCATCGCGATGCATGCGCCGCTCTTCAGTAATCCCATACTGGTTGGCAATGAACAAAGTTCTGCTCTCTCCTTAAATAACGGGAAGCAGTTTTTGGAAGCGGTGAAGGATTTTTCAAAAATCTATGTCATGAGCGGGCATATCCATATAAATTATAGCATAGAATCGGGGAATGTGGTAGAACAGAATATAGGCGCTGTTTGCGCCACATGGTGGTGGACCGGTAAAAGCGGTTATTCCGGAAACCAGATTTGTAAAGATGGAACTCCCGGCGGCTATGGAATCTGGGAAATCGACGGGAAAGAGGTTAAATGGTATTATAAAAGCATCGGTAGTGAAAAGGATTATCAGTTCAGAACCTATGACTTGAATACTATACATATTACGAGTAAGGAATATGCCCCGAATTCTACCGAGGAGGCATTGGCAAAATATGCAGGAGATTATTCCGCTCCGAATAAAGGCAATGAAGTTCTTATTAATGTATGGGGATATGGGCCCGGGTGGTCTATTGAAGTGAAAGAAGGAGATAAGGAGCTTCTTGTTGAACGGGTCTCTAAACCGGATCCCCTTCATATCATATCCTATGAGGCTAAGCGCTTGAACGTAGGAGCCGAGCCGACAAGCTCGTTTATTACGTCAGAAACCGCGCATATGTTTTTAACCAAAGCTTCCAGTGCGACTTCTACTCTTAAAATCATAGTAAAGGATCGCTTCGGGAATACATATTCTGAAACGATGGAACGACCGAAAGCATTTAATTATTCAATGAAATAAGTTTATAAATAACAGTTAATTAAAATGAGATTAAAAACAGCTTTTAAGGCATTGCTTATTGTAGGGTTATTCTTGGGCTCAACGCTACATATTATGGCACAAACCAAAGTGGTAAGAGGTACCGTTTTTGAGGCAGACGGGAAAACGCCGTTGACAGGAACGAATATTTCTGTAAAAGGGACTTCCTTAAGAGCTATTTCCGATCTTGACGGTCGGTATAGCATTGAGGTCTCGGGAGAAAAGCCGGTATTGGTTTTTCAGTTTTTACAATATCTTGACCAGGAAATTCCCGTAGGGCCCAAATCCGAAATAAATGTTATAATGAAAGAAGACCCGGTGCTTCTGGAAGAAGTTGTGGTCACCGCATTGGGGTTGACACGCCAGGAAAAGTCTCTCGGGTATTCGGTAAGCAAACTTGATAACGATGATCTCACCCAATCCGTATCGAACAACTGGCTTAACGGAATGGCGGGGAAAGTGGCTGGTATTACGATGAATGGGGCGAGTACCGGACCTATAAATTCTTTACGTGTAACGCTGAGAGGCGATAAGTCGCTTAATTATGGAAAGAATGAAGCGCTTTTTGTTGTGGATGGAATTCCGGTAAGATCAGGAACAACAGCAACTTCTTCAAGTAGTAGCTATACAAATTCAGGCTCGGATTTTCCGGTAGACTATGGTAACGGGGCAAGCGATATCAATCCGGACGATATCGAAACGGTGAGCGTATTGAAAGGCCCGGCCGCGACGGCTTTGTACGGATCACGTGCAGCCAATGGCGTTATACTGATCACGACTAAATCGGGACGTAAAAACAAGGGCGTTGGCGTCACGGTTAATTCCTCTGTTGTACTTGAGAAAGCGGGATATTGGCCCGATTTTCAGACGGAATATGGTTCTGGAGCCGATATGGGGCTTAATGAATACAACTTCTGGACATTAAATCCGGATATTGTAGGATCAAATGATTATCCTCCCCGGAATCTATCAAGGTATGCCTGGGGAGAAAAGTTCGATCCGAATAAGCTTCGTTACCAATATGCCGGAAAGAACTGGGAAACCGGTGAAATTAAGCGCACTCCTTTTGTTTATCAGGATGATTGGTTTACAGGAGTTTTCAGAACGGGGGTTACTTACAATAACGGCATTTCAATTTCCGGAAGCAATGGCCAGGGAACGAACGTCCGTTTCTCAATAAATGATACAAGGAATGAATGGATTTTACCTAATACGGGTTTCACCAAGCAATCGTTGTCTTTTGCATTGGAAGCGCCTGTGAACAAATATATAAAGTTTAATACGAAGATCAATTATTATAAGACGGACAGTGAAAATATGCCGATGGCAGGTTATCATCAGACAACCGTTATGTATGACCTTATGTGGGGATACAACTCAAACTCCATGAATGATTGGAAGAGCGAGTATTTCGGAGGACGATTCAATGCTACGAACCGGAATGCGACGATCTCTGAAAACGGAAATAGCTTGGTGTTTGCCGGAACGGGTTCATATAACCCATACCGTGTTTTGTATGAAGAATTAAACAGTACGGATAAGGATCGCGTGTTCGGAAATGCGGGATTTTCGATTGATTTATCTCCGGTAACCAAAGGGCTTACTTTGGATATAAAAACCGGTATGGATATGGGGGTAGAATTCAGAACCCAGCGTAAACCCAAAATGACATTCGGTTGGGAAAATGGTTTCTACAGAGAGCAAACGCTTGTTAATTACGAATTTAATTCCGACTTTTTACTAAAGTACCAAAAAGACTTTGTAGACAATCGGTTATCATCCACCGTTGCATTTGGAGGGAATAATATGACCTATAAATATAATACAAACAAAATACAACTGAATGAGTTGGATATCGATGGCGTTTACAACACATCCAATGTTCCTACAGGGGTGAATCCGATACCGACCAATTACAGAAGTGAAAAAGTGATAAACAGTCTTTATGGATTCTGGTCTCTCGGATGGGATAATACATACTTTCTTGATGTCACCGGGCGGAATGACTGGTCCAGTACGTTGTCAAGAGGTAATTGGAGCTATTTTTATCCTTCGGTCGCGGGAAGTGTCTTACTTAACGAATTATTAGATTTCCAATCGAATCTTCCTGCGGTGAACTTTGCAAAACTACGTCTATCATGGGCAAATGTGGGAAGTGATACGGATCCTTATTCCCTGGATCAATATTACTCGACTTCTTCCATCAGCGGAGGACATACATTGCCTAATGACATACCTAATCCCTTGATAAAACCTGAAAATGTAGAGAGTTGGGAATTAGGTTTGGATACAAGATTTCTTAATAATAGATTAGGGCTGGATGTGGCTTTATATAATGCTTCGGCAACCAACCAGATCGTGTCGGTAGATATCGATCCGATCGTAGGGGCTTCTTCCATGAAGATCAATGCAGGAGAAATTAATAACAAAGGAATTGAGATCGCTTTATCGGCAACTCCAGTAAAGACAAGGGATATTACCTGGAATGTAAACGTAAACTGGTCGAAAAATATAAATAAGCTTGTTAGCCTGCAAGACGGCTGGGATCCTTCCATCCCTTTGGAAACGGATATGGGAACGACCATCGGGGGAAGGCTTCATGTTTATTCCTATGTGGGAGAGGAAATGCACAAACTTTACGGATTCGGACTTAAAAGAGCTCCGGAGGGTTCGTCTTATACAGATGAAAATGGAAATAAAGTAGATGTTTCCGGGAAAGTCATACTGAATGCAACCACCGGGTTACCTTCAATGACGGCAGAACCGGATGTCTTTCTGGGGAATGTAAACCCTGAATGGAAAGGAGGATTCAGCACCGATTTCAGATATAAAAACGTTTCGTTAAGTATGTTCTTTTCTTATCAATGGGGAGGTCACCGGTTTTCAGTGACAAATGGTATTCTGTCATATCAGGGAAAACTGAAGAATTCCTTGGAGGGACGTTATGATGGGATTGTAGTGGACGGAGTCAATGAAATCTCGGAAGGCGTTTATCAGAAAAACAATGTGGTCACGGATAATATATATACCTATTACCAGGCTCTTGCTTTGGATAGATACAATGGGGAAGCCCACACATTCAACACTTCGTTTCTGAAGATGAAAGAGGTGAGGTTATCTTATAGTCTATCAGATAAATTATGCCGGAAAACAGGATTCCTTCAAGGAGGCAGCCTTTCTTTATTTGCAACGAACCTGTTCTCTTGGGACAACTGGCCTCAGTTTGATCCTGAAGGCGGTATGATGACCGGAACGAATGTATTTAACGGTATTGAAGCGGGTTCTTATCCTATGACCAGAACCTTCGGTGTGAATCTAAAATTAGCATTTTAATAGAAAATACATAAGAGATGAACAAGTATAAATATATCCTGATGGGTTTGGTTATAGGTTTATTAAGTTCTTGTACCTATGATTTCGAAGAGATAAATACGAACCCCAATAAACCGACGGTCGGAATGGTTAAGGCATCCAATATGTTCGAACCTATCTTATATAATTCGGCAAACCAATGGTTGCAACGTACCTGGTATTACAATAATGAGCTGATCCAATTTACCGCTTTCACCGGCGGAGTGACCCGCAGGGAACACCAGTATTTTTTGGAAGATTCCCGTGACTGGTACGGATTCTGGAACCATTATGCCACCTACGGTAAAAACACGAACCATATGTATCAATTGGCGCAAAAGGATGGGGATAAGTCGTTGGAAGCGATCGCCCTTACCTTCAAGGTCTTGTTTTTTTCCAATATGACCGATATGTTCGGAAGCGTTCCTTATGAAGAGGCTTTTACCGGTGTGGATGCAGACGGAACGATTACTCCTAAGTTTAACAGCCAACAGGAGGTCTATCGGTTTATGTTTGAGGATTTGGAGAAAGCGAATGAGATTTATGCGACTAATCCGGTCTTTGAGATCCCGACAATGGACGGGATGTACGGAGGAGATATGACGGCATGGCGCAAGTTTAATAATTCTTTATACCTGAGGCTTCTTTGCCGGGTCAGCGGCCGTCCGGAGATGGAATCCGGTAAAAAGATTGCAGAGATCCTCGGCAATCCCGGCAAGTATCCTGTTTTTACTTCGAATGCCGACAATGCGACCGTCAAGTTTTCAGGAAATGATCCTTATATCAGCAATTTCGGAATCACATCCGAAAGTGAATTCACATCCAGCGGAAGAAAGCTGACAAGACAACTTATCGGCATGACTGTCCAGACAGATGTGAATGGCAATCAAATCTATGAGGATCCGAGATTGAAGATCATAGGGAAGAAAAACAATATCAAAGAAGTCAATCCGAATGACATTTGGATCGGAACCAAGTCCGGATGTACGGACCAGGAACGAAGCACTGTGGATAGAGGAACCTCCTGGCTTAACTTTAAAGTCTTTTGCCGGAGAGATGCCCCGGCTATTTACATGGATTATGCGGAAATCCAATTCATCTTCGCCGAAGCGGCTTTGAAGGGATCTATCAGCGGCGGGGAAGCGAAGGCTAAACAGTATTATGAAGCAGGCGTAAAGGCGTCTATGGAAAAGTGGTCCGAGCAAGGCGCTTATTCCGTTCCTGCGGCAACTATCACGGCTACAGATATCGATACTTACCTTCAATCTCCTCTCGGTTCCTGGGATTCGGCATCGAATAAAGAAGAATTCCTGGGAAATCAGAAGTACCTGGCGCTTTTCTGGATCGGAATGGAGGCTTACCATGAATATCGCCGTACGGGTTATCCGGTGTTAACCATCGGGGAAGGGGCGGTTTATAACGATCGGGTACTTCCGACTCGGTTTGCTTATCCAAGCGTTACCATGTCTACCAACGGGGCAAACGCAAAAATCGCCTTGGAACAAATGGGAGGGGAAAACAATATGAAAACTCCCGTATGGTGGAGCAAGCAAGCGATTAATAAATGATTAATAAAGACTTTATGAAAACTGATATGATATTTGAAAAGTTTACGGGAGCCATCCTGTTTATGTTGATAGTTGCTTCCATGGCTTTTGTTTCCTCCTGTAAAGAGGATGAAGCGGAGGGAGAACCCTATTTTACGATTGAAAATAATCCGGCGGGATTGACTGCAGGCATGGATGGTAAAACCGAAAAATTCGTCGTCCGGTCGAACCGACCATGGAAAATCGTAGCTAAAGAAGAAGGCGATGTCCAATGGGTGAGAAGTTTTCCCAGCGAAGGAGACCAGGATGGGAAATTCACTATCATTGTAGAGGTGAATAATACTTTTGTACGGCGTATACAGAATTTTGCTTTTATTGTAGATGGCGAAGAGCAGCCCGTGTTATTTCGAGTCGAGCAAGAGGCCAATACTCCTTCTATTAAGGTAGACCCGGTATCGGTTCCTGCTGCCGGAGGAGAGGTAAATATTGCTGTTAAAGCGAATATCGACTGGACTTATACGATGGAAGAGAATAGCTGGCTTACCGAGAAAACGGCAGAAGCATCTAAACTGGTACTGAATGCCGAACGGAATAACGGGAAAAAACGCTCTGTTAAACTGACCTTTAAGGCTGTAGGACATCCCGAAGTCTCCCAGGTAGTAACGGTCGAACAGTCCCCGGGAACGATCGTACTTGAAGAAGATTTCAGCTGGCTGGCTTATGGCAGCCCGGTTCCTTATGTAACTACGGGAGAAACGCGATATGATGCCTGGACACAGGCGCAAAGAGACAGGGGATGGACCAGCACCGTTAATACGGCGGCCGGAAGCGGAAATACGCCCATGTGTTATGCACGCCAGGGATTTGTCAAGCTGGGTAAAACGGGTTACGGCGGCGACCTTATTTCTCCCAAACTTTCCGATATCGAAGGAACCAGGAAATTGAAGGTTACGTTCAAAGCGGCGGCTTATGTTTCTGCCGCAGGGACGGTGGTTGACACCAGGGTATTGAAGATTATTATTCTCGGAGCAGGAATTCCGAGCACCGATGTAATCATGGTGGAGAATGTACCGAATATCCAGAAAGAGGATGAAGCCGGGGTCCAGAATGATATCTGGGCGGATGACAGGGCATTCAGCTTTGAAATTACCGGGGCTACCTCGGAAACACAGATTAAATTCTTAGGAAAGGATTATGATTTGACGAAGGAGGAAGTTACGACAAACCGTATTTTCCTGGATGATATAAAAGTTGAGATAGTGGATTGATTCAGAATGTGATAGTCGGAACATAAAAATCGCCTGTCTTTCTTGTAAAATTGAGTGCACTCATTAATTACAATGAGTGCACTCAATTTTTGTATATATAGTCAATCATTAAAACAATTCAAAATACTCAAAAAAAGGATTCATCGTTAGCGCAGCATTCCAATTCAGATTGTTATTTTTAATTTTTTCCCTTTTGCCGGGACAGCGTAAATGACCGGTTTGCTAACGGAAGCAGGGATCGTAAATTCGTTTTTGGTACTTACGAATATGAATTGTTTTTTATCGTACACTTCAAAAACAACTGCATTTTTCCAATCCGTCAAGGTTACTTTATTCTTTTCTATTTTAACGGAACCTTTGGATAGAGTTGCTCCTTTTTGGAACAGATTTACGCAATCATCATGGATATATTGCAGGTTTGCCGCCGGCTTGGGGTACTTTTTAGCATATGAAACGAGTTTTTCCACTTGCTCCGGCGTACAGGATAGGACCAGGCTACCCGATCCATATCCTTCGTAGTTACCTTGATATTCTACGGCTCTTAATAATCCCCACGACTTAAAAAAATCCGTCAGATCTTCACCTGATACATCGCAGCAAATCCTGATAAAGGCCAAGATAGCTTCGCTATCGCTTGTCGGATTGGGATACTGGCGGAGCTGTTCATGTACGTCGGCATAAAAATCCGTTTGTCCTTTGACCTGTGCATAATACAGCTCCAGTTGCCAAAACGGGATTAATTTACAGAACACATCTTTGTGCGTAGAATGTAGCGCATGAGCGGCGAGTATTTCCGTAAAGCCTTTTTCGTAACGATTCCGATAAATACTGTCTTCGATTCCCAGTTTTTCTTCGGCAAGCCGCGAACGATTTCCGAAAGCGGACTGAACATACATTGCATATACATTATTAGATACCTCCCCCATACCGCCCCAACAAAATCCGGGATGTAATTGATTAAGATGTCCTACCTCATGGGCAGGTCCCCAAATATCGGTTGACCGGAGTTTTTCGGCATCACATAATTCGCGCAAACTGCTTGCCGGATATGCCGTTCTATAGGTGGTCGCGTAAGCTCCCCAAGCATCCGGCATATCGTGATCTACATGGAAATACATCCTATTGGTATTACTTCGTTCGTATTTGTAAAGCCCGGTAAACTTTTGTTCCAGCCATGAGATAGAGTCGTATACTTGGATAAGTCTGTTGCCGTCCTTGCAATAAGACCGGAAGGAGGAGACGGGAAACGTCAGATGTGCATAATGCCCCAAGAGATCGAAGTATTTGTCCTGAGCTTTATCGAGTAAACGTATCCAGTCTTCCGGTTTATGTTTTGCTACATTATAATATCCGTTTACTTGTCCCGTGGCAATATGGATTTTTACCGGTTTTGCTTTGGCATTACCGGTATGATACATCACGTAAAGCAGTCCTTTACGGTCAGACACAATCTTGTTGGCACCTTCATTTAGCAAAAAGGTGCTACTTTTCAATTCCCAATTATTATTTTCGATTCCTTTGTCAAAATCAATTACGCGAAGTGATAAATTTTCCCCACCGGTATTTCCAACAAAAACGATGAGCTCTTCTCCTTTATTTATACAAATGCCTGTAGGATTGTCTAATAAACTATAAGCGGAAGATTTATTCTTTTGTGCATTTTCTTCCGGATGAGGGTAGGGGTTATATTCCTGTATACGAAATTCTTTTTCATATTGATTCTCATAAAGAGCGAGTGCCAAGCGTTTGAAGAACCTATTCTTTATCGTGTCCAAGCTTTCATGGTCGATATCTTTTTTGAGTTCCGAACAAGTCTCGTCGGAAAAAATCGGAGGTATGTTTGTTTGTCGGCTTTTAATGTAGAACGACATCTCTGCACAACTTGCGTACGATCCGCGGCTATCACCCATGCCAGACTTAACCAGAAACTTTATCGCCCGCGGCTTTTTGAGTCCTCCGTTAAATGAAATTTTAGAGGGAGATGAGGCTCCTCCGAAATCATAATCTCCTGTTTTGACAAACGACGGATTTGCTTCCGTTGATACCCACACTTCGACTTCCTTGAAATTTCCATTCGATCCTTCCGTTCGTGGAAAATAGGTAAGATAGTCGATTTGTTCCGTTGGACCAAAAAAGTAAGTTAATGTTACCGGAAAAGAAGTTCCAACCCATCGGGAATGATATAAGGTTGCCGTATTACCGTCGACGGACTTGCCGATATCTTCGCCCGGTTGCGCTTCCGAAGCTTCCGTCTTTATAACATTTACTTTTTGATCGGGAACTATGCCACTCTGATCCAGATAAGCCTTTCGCTCAATGGCTTTGTCAACCTTTATTGCCAACGTGTCTGTATTTATTACCGGGGGATCGGCCCTTTTTGGGGCTACAAGAATCTTCTCTTTGTCTATTGGAGCAGTATATCCGCCCGATCTCATATAGAAAGCCGTTGGGTCGGATTCCGATATACCTCCAGCATAATCGCTACGACTGTCGGGTTCGCCGTCCGTATGGGTCAGTTTTGCTTTGTTGAAGGCTATCCATTGGGCGTCTTTCACACGCCTGCCCCACATATTATAAAAATTACCCTTGCGTACCATTTGACCGGTACCTTTCCCAAAGTTTTCAATGAATGAGTAAAAACCATCAAAATAACGTGATTCTTTCGGGGCCTGCCAGGTTGCTATATATTTCCATCCATCTGGCTCTTTGTCCATAAACCAAGCGGAATAAGCCACAAAACCGTTATCAAGTTTTCTCATGTTCATTAGGAACTTTACGGGAATTCCTGTTTTCCAGTTATATATCAGGTAAGACTGTCCTCCGGTACCTTCATTGCCGAAGCTTCCGGCTTCTACTTCCGGATTTTTTTCCAGCAAAACCACTTGACTTTCCTGTTTGACTTTCCTGCGATCGATCGTTTCGTCAGAACTGTCCCATACGGAAAATAGTACGCGTCGTTCAGTATCCGAGTTTACCTGGATGCCGAAATAGCCCCTGTAAAAACCGATGCACATCCAGAATGTATACATCGGGTCATATCCGGCCGGAACCAGGATCTCACCGTATAACCAGTCGTATTCTTGCTTTTTCTCGTCATCGGGCAGATAGCTCAGATGTACCGAAGGGGATGTTTTCCATTTGGCAAAACGAGCTTTTCCTCCCTTTCCTTCGGGTGTTTCCAAAGCGATCGTTTGTAGATTTAAACCTCCTGATCCTTTCAGTTCCTTACCTCCTATTTCAATTTTATAAAAGGCCTCTTTCTCAATAAGGATGTTGTTGACAATAAAATCTTGAACCTCATCTTTGTTTATTGTAAATTCTTTTGAAATGGTTTTGAATCCATTGTTTTCAACAGGTTTTATGTGTGCGATTAATTGGAACTCAGTACCCTTTTGATTAGGCTTTCCTGTCATTCTCAAACGATATTCACCGGTTGACAAATGGACGAACCACGCCAGCGATTGATCCGGGGATGTTGTCTCTTCGGACCCTGTCCAGGGCTCTATGTAATAGGAATTATCAAAGTCCAATGTCTCATACGTTTGTTGGGCTTGTACGATCATCACCGGAAATAACAGTACGAGAGATAAAAGAAAATTTTTCATGGTTCGAAAATTAATACTGTTTTATAAAAAAGAAACGGATTATTTTCCGGCAAAGCGGATATCGGTTCCTTTGTCTTTGCGGGCGAAGGAGGCCAGACGGCGGGCTTGCGGTTTGACGGGGCCGGTAATGAATTCCGGGATGTTGTAGGATTTCATGAAGCGGTCGTAGAAACGGCTGTCCTGTTGGGGCAGGAGGAAGGGTTTGGATGCTTGTCCGGCCGTGTCGACGTAGACAAAGTAGGGACGGGTATAGAGTCCGTCGATGCGGCGGCTGCTGAAGGCAATCCAGCGGCTGTTGCTACTCCAGGAGTGATAGCTTTCGGTCTCATTGCTGTTGGCGGCGCTAAGCGGGTGTATCCGGTTGGTTTTCAGGTCGGCGATATAAAGGTCGGCATCCCGGTGCCAGATAGAGAAATTGCCGTATTCGGAAAGGGTGAAAAGCAGATAATTCCCATCGGGTGAAACCCGGGGGAAGGAAACGCTGCGGGCGCTGTCGGCCGTAGCGTTATAGAGTGTGTCCACCTGATGTCCGAAGGTGCGCGAGTCGGGATCGAAAGCAATGCGGCAAAGGCTATAGCGTACCTTTTCAAATTCCTCCGGCATGGGTTGTGCTTCGGCGGAGCAAAAGAAGAGCGTCTTGCCATCGGGAGAGAAAGTCGGGAACGTCTCGAACCGATCTTTGGAAAAAAGGGAGGGAGCGGTAACGATTTCATGTTTCTCAACGTCATAAACGACAACGTCGGAAGAGCGGTCGAATACCTCGATCCTATTGCGGTGGTTCATGTGGAAAGCCTGGTTGGTTTCATTGACGGAGAAGGCCACATACTTGCCCGAAGGATGCCAGGAAGGATAGACCAATGCGGAAATCGTTTGGTCGGTTTTGGTGTTCAGTTTCTCGATCCGGTCGCCGTCGATCAAGTAAGTACCGGCATTCTTCTGCCGCATGTGGAACAGCATCTTGTCGGGATTCTGCATACAGAATGAATGGCAATTCATGCAATTAAATTCCGTCAGCTTATTTTCCATAATGGGCGTTTCGCTGTAATCCTCCAAGTTTCGTTGGTAGATTCCCATTTTGTCCCATAACTCATAGCCGGGTTCGATCAGCCGGTAGGCCAGATAGGAATCCATCGGCTCATGGCTGACATGGAAGACAAAGGGCGCGTAAGTCAGCCATTCTTTGTCCTTCCGGACGGAAATCGTGGCACGGATGGATTCGCCGGTTGCTGTCGTGAGCAACGCTTTCCATTCCGAAGGAGGAATCCGGAAAGCCCCGTTACGGGCATTGACGATTAATTTTATTTTGTTGAATGAAAGCGTCAGTTGTGCTTTCTCTGCCGGTTGGGTAAGATGGAAATTAAGCGGCGCTACATTGGGAGGAATCGTTACTCCGGCATAGTCCGGGAAAATCCCGGGGAGAGCGTCTACCGGTCGTCCCGTCTTTGTTTCATTCGAGCAGGAAACAAACAAGCTGCTAAGGAAAAGGAAATATAGAATGTATTTGCGTTTCATAGCCGTATCTTATTTAAACATGAAATAGAACCAATACGTATCCCCGAAAGAGCGATGCAGCAATCCCGGTGCGGCGGGATCATTCTTATAGGCCAACACCTGCTGCTTATAGCCGGTAAACCGCCGGATGATCTGATCCCCGATTCCGTATTTCTTCCATTGTTCCGGATCTTTTTCATGAAGGATGATGACCGCCTCCTGAAAACTACGGGGTAAGGCCGGCAGGATATCGGTTCCGTAATACTGGTCGAGAAACTGCTGGAAGAGATTCATTTCTTTGCATACCAGATAAGTAGTTCCGAGATATTCTATTGCGGTGCGATCGGATGGATTGGCTTCGGCAATTTTCGATAAGGGCAAGTCCAGGATATCCGGCAGGACGAGGACGTTTTGCCGGCTGGTAGGCAGGCATTCCCGTTTACCGCCTAATAGCGGATCCTGTTCGACCGCCGCTTTGTTGCGGAGGAATCGGCGCTGGTCATGCGCCCAGTTCCTATAATACACGGTCTGTTCCAGCAGGGTAATATATTTTTCGGCTACCGCCCAATGCCCATAGATCAAGTTCGTTTGGATAAGGCGTTTCAACATCCTCGGATTGCCGTAACCCGGAGCGGAGATATAGGCTTCAAATGCCATCTCTTGCGCATTCGCTATATTTCCCATGGCGAAGAACAGATCGCTGAGGAGAATAGAGAGGTTTGTAGTTTTGTTCCATTGGGGAAAGATACCATTCACACCCTTCTGGTCGAACGTGAAGGCCCGGTCGGCGAGTTCTCCTTTTTCCGCTAGCGCAAGGTTCAACAGGGAAAGATAAAGGTAATTCGTCTGTTTGTCCTTGGATTGGTCGATAATGGCGTCCCATTGTCCGGTGCGGGCGTAGTAGTCGAACCGTTTGAATTTCTCGGATTTCCTATCGTCGTATTTCTCCAGTCCGAAATGGAATAATACGGCCAGAAGAAGTAGTTGCAAAAGACCTTGGATAATCAGCCGCTTTTTTCCTGACGTTTTTCCTTTCCGAAGCAGGAAAAGGAAAACTATCGCCAGGAGCAAGGCAATCCAGGAAAAATAGAGGACCGTCTCCGGCTTTAACTGATGATGGTAGTAGAGGTCGGGGAGAAACGCCAGGCGATAATCTCCGGTAACGCCTGTCTCTATGCATATCAGGCCGCACAGCAGGCTGAGTGCAATGGGGATAAAGTACCAGTATACCTGTTTAGACCGCCTGACCGCTTGATACAACAGGATGCTGACGGCAAAAAGAAGGGCGACCGGGCCGGCGAACCAGAACAACAAGAGGGTCGCCATGAACGTATAACAGAATTGTCCGGTCGGCGATTTCAGCAAGGAATATCCTTCGATGAATAGTAACATCAACAGGAAAGCGACGGTCCCTTGCAAGAAGTAGTTGAAATCAAACTGGATCAGCAGAAGCGAAAGCGCCGGTAGGAAAGCCAAAATAGGCCATTCCACCGCAAGCGGAGCAATCTTGTACAGGACGGAAGCCGTCAGCATAACTATCCCGGTCAGGAGGGCGGCTGAAATAAGGGCGCCTGCATAAGGATAGGCGAAAAACTGTACAAGAAATTCGGACAGGATAAGGGCGCCTCCTCCCGGCAAGGCCAATCGTTCCATGAGGTAAGGCCATGTGTTGAGAAAAAGCTGGTTCTGTTCGACATAATAATAATGATACTCGCTATGTAATTGCAGGAAAGCGAATAACAGGGTGAACAGCAATAGGCAATAGAGTGCGATTTTATATTTCATTTTTAGTAATTATGCAAAGATAACGCTCCGGCAAAGATAGAAAAGATAATCAATCAATCCTCTGCAATCGGGCGATTTATGTACCTTTGCCGGAAAATAGCGAATATGAGAATAGAAGAAAACTATCCGTTGGAAAAGCATAATACGTTTCATTTGCCGGTGAAGAGCCGCTGGTTCATGGAATACGGGGATGAAGAAGAGTTATTGCGTATCTTGCGGGATGAGTACTTCCAGGAATGCCTTTCCTTGCATATCGGGAGCGGGAGCAATCTGCTTTTCATCGATGATTACAATGGGATTATCCTTCATTCCGCCATAAAGGGTATCAAGGTGGTGAAGGAAACGCCGGAGGAAGTGTTCCTACGCATCGGCGCCGCCGAAATTTGGGATGACGTCGTCGCTTATACGGTTGCGGAAGGCTGGGGGGGGCTGGAGAATCTTTCCGGCATACCCGGTGAGACCGGAGCGGCAGCAGTGCAAAACATCGGCGCCTACGGGACCGAACTGAAAGACGTACTGGAGTCGGTCGACGCCTACAATCAATTGACTTTCGAAAAGAAAACGATCACCAACGAAGAATGCCTTTATGGCTACCGGGACAGCCTTTTCAAAGATGAGCAAAAGGATCCCCAAATCATTACGGCCATCACGCTCCGTTTGCAGAAGCATCCGGTTTGCACCGTCTGCTACAAGGGGTTGGAGGAGGAATTGGAAGGAAAGGAGATTACGCCCTCCCAAGTCCGGCAAGCCGTCCTTACGGTACGTAGCCGCAAGTTGCCCGACCCGGCAAAGCTGGGTAACGCGGGCAGTTTCTTTAAGAATCCGATCCTTCCGGCCGAAAAATACCAACGGTTGAAAGAGCGTTATCCGGAGATACCGTCTTATCCGTTGCCCGACGGGCGGGTGAAAGTGCCGGCCGGATGGTTGATCGAGCAATGTGGCTTTAAGGGAAAGAAGCATGGGGAAGTCGGCGTATATGATCGCCAGGCTTTGGTTTTGGTAAATCTGGGCAATGCCCGGGGATACGAAATTGCAATGGTTGCGGAGAGCATCCGCCTGGCCGTGGAAGAACGTTTCGGCATTTTATTGATGCCGGAGGTAAAATATATAGGATAATGAAAATAACTTTCTTGGGGACTGGTACTTCTACCGGCGTGCCGGAAATCGGCTGCCGGTGTGAAGTTTGTACCAGCAAAGATCCCCACGACCGGCGGCTGCGTTCGTCCGCCCTGGTGGAGACCGGCGGCAAGAAATTGCTGATCGACTGCGGGCCGGATTTCCGCTGGCAGGCGCTTTCCAATGGAATCGACCGGATCGATTCCGTGCTGATTACGCACGAGCATTATGATCATGTGGGAGGCCTGGACGATTTACGCCCGTTTTGCCGGGAGTCGGCCATCGGCATTTACGCGGAGGACTATGTGACGGACGCCATCATTTGCCGGATTCCCTATTGCTTCCGTTCAAACAAATATCCCGGCATACCGAACCTTGAACTTCATGCCATCCACCAACCTTTTGAGGCGGCGGGCGTGGAAGTGATTCCCATCCGGGTGATGCATGGGCGGCTGCCGATTTTCGGTTACCGCATCGGGCAATTGGCTTATCTGACCGACCTCAAATACCTGCCGGAAGAAGAATATGCGAAGTTGGAAGGGTTGGATGTGTTGGTTCTGAATGCTTTGCGGCGGGATGAAAAGCATCCGACGCATGAGGGGTTATATACGGCGCTGGAGCAGATCGGCAGGATTCGTCCGAAGCGGGCTTACCTGATTCACATGAGCCATAAGATCGGGCTACAGGCGGATGCCGAGAAGGAACTTCCCTCCAACGTCTACTTTGCCTACGACGGGTTGTCGGTTACTTTTTAAGGAATACTTCCGTATAATACCTGCACCAGGGAGTCAGACCGCATTCCGCACACTTCGGGCGGCGCGCCAGGCAGACATACCGTCCATGCAGAATCAGCCAATGATGCGCTCTCGGTATCAGTTTTTTCGGGATATATTTTACCAGTTCTTTTTCGGTCGCCAGAGGCGTTTTGCTGCCGGTGGTCAACCCGATTCGGTTCGATACACGGAAAACATGCGTATCGACGGCCATTGCCGGCTTATCATATACTACGGAGGCTATGACATTCGCCGTTTTTCTTCCCACACCGGGTAGTTTCTGCAATTCATCCACATCCGACGGGACAATGCCGTTGAATTCGCTCAACAGTTTCCGGGCCATTCCGACCAGATGTTTTGCCTTATTATTAGGATAGGAAACGCTCTTGATATATTCGTAGACTACTTCGGGAGTTGTTGCCGCCAATACTTCGGGGGTAGGGAACGTTTCATAAAGCGCTGGCGTAATCATATTCACCCGCTTATCGGTACATTGCGCCGATAAGATGACCGCGATTAATAATTGAAAAGGATCTTTGTAATGCAGTTCCGTCCCCACTACCGGCATATGCTCGGTAAACCATCCAATCACTCCTTTATACCGTTCTTCTTTTCTCATTCCCTCTGTGTTTTTCCCCGGATGGCTCGGGGGGAGTCATCCGGGGAGATGGTAATGGATTTTAGGTATACAACTTAATTGGCCGACTCAAACTGCTTCAGAAAACGGATATCATTTTCCGAAAACATGCGCAAGTCTTTCACTTGATATTTAAGGTTCGTTATTCTTTCTATTCCCATGCCCAAAGCATATCCGGAATATATCTTGCTATCGATGCCGCAATTCTCCAACACATTCGGATCTACCATTCCGCAACCGAGGATCTCCACCCAACCGGTATGTTTGCAGAAGGCGCATCCCTTTCCTCCGCACAGGTTACAGGAGATATCCATTTCAGCGGAAGGTTCGGTGAAAGGGAAGTAAGACGGGCGCAGGCGGATTTTCGTCTCCGTCCCGAATAATTCTTTCGCCATGTAGAGAAGCGTTTGTTTCAAATCCGCAAAGGATACGTTCTTGTCGACATACAGAGCTTCCACCTGATGGAAGAAGCAGTGCGCGCGATAAGAGATGGCCTCGTTGCGATAGACGCGTCCCGGGCAGATAATGCGGATGGGCGGCTGCTGCCGTTCCATCACCCGCGTCTGTACGGAAGAGGTGTGGGTACGTAACAGGATGTCCGGCGAATGCTGGACGAAGAAGGTATCCTGCATGTCTCGCGCCGGATGATCTTCCGCGAAATTCAACGAGGTAAATACGTGCCAGTCATCTTCTATTTCCGGTCCTTCGGCTATACTGAAACCCAGACGGGCGAATATGTCACAGATCTCTTTTTTTACGATCGAAAGCGGGTGGCGTGTTCCCAATGGAACCGGGTAAGCGGTGCGGGTCAAATCGATTTTCCGGTCATGGGCAGACGCATTTTCGAATTTCTCCCTCAGTTCGCCGATCCGTTGCTGCGCTTCCTCTTTCAGCTGGTTCAAAAGTATGCCGACTTCTCTTTTCTGGTCTGCCGTTACGTTACGGAAATCATTCATAAGCTGCGATATTTCGCCTTTTTTGCTTAAATATTTAATCCGTAAGGACTCCAGTTCCTCTGCATTCGCTGCCTTCAAATTCTCCACTTCACGAAGCAGAGATTTTATCTTATCGATCATCTCTCGTTCCTGTTTTTAATTCAGCCTTCAAAGTTAGATATTTTTTTTAAACAAGAAACATAAATGCTTTCTTTTAACTATGAACTATGAACGATAGGCGCTATGCCGATCGGATTATTCAATGGGGGGAGTGCCCCGATCTTTTACCTTACGACCTGCATTGGGCAGTGTAATAACGAGGCCAGGACTTGCTTTTTCTCTTTTCAATCTGCATTAAAGCCTTCGTTTCTATTTTTATTATTATCTTCGTTCACTCATATTAGATGTAAGAAAGAGTCTCTGAATGGAAATATTGATTGTTATCGGCCTTATTTTATTAAATGGAGTCTTCTCCATGTCTGAAATAGCCTTAGTTTCTGCTCGAAAGTCCCGCTTGGAAATGGATGCCAAAAAAGGGAATAAGTCTGCTCAGATGGCCTTGAAATTATCCAATGAACCGGATCGTTTCTTATCGACGATCCAGATAGGAATCACCTTGATCGGGATTTTGACCGGATTGTATTCGGGGGAGGCTTTTGCCGGCGATTTGGCTTTTCTGATCGGGCAGGTTTCTTTTTTGCAGGAATATGCCTTGGGTATTTCAAAAATAACGATCGTCGTGCTGGTCACTTATCTTACGTTGATCCTCGGAGAGCTGGTGCCCAAACGGATCGGGATGGGACGTGCGGAACAGGTCGCCATGTTGATGGCCAAGCCGATGTCGATTCTTTCCCTGATCGGCTCGCCTTTCGTCTGGCTATTGTCCAGGAGTACCAATCTGGTCGTCAATTTGCTGGGGATCGGAAAATCGGTGGATAACAAGGTGACGGAAGAAGAAATCAAGGCGATCGTAAGGGAAGGATTCGACGGCGGGGAAGTGCAGGAGGTCGAGCAGGATCTCGTAGAGCGTGTTTTCTATCTGGGGGATCGGAATGTCGGTTCCATCATGACGCACCGCAGCGATCTGGTCTGGCTGGATCTCAACGACAATACGGATGCGGTGCGGGATAAGGTAAAGGAGAACCTGTATAATATCTATCCGGTCGCTTCCGGAAGATTCGATAATATCGTGGGGGTCGTCTACCTGAAAGACCTTTTCGGAAGGATAGACGAAAGTGATTTCTCCTTGACGCAGGCAATTCGCCCGGCCCAGTTCGTACCTGAGAACCTGAGCGTTTATAATGCGTTGGAGCAGTTTAAGAAGGCGCGGGTGAAGTATAGCCTGGTGACGGATGAATTCGGCGGCATACAGGGGATCGTTACCCTGAAGGATATTATGGAGGCCTTGATCGGACAGGTGCAGGAAGTCGGGGAAGAACAAGAAATCGTGCAGCGTAGCGACGGTACCTGGCTGGTGGACGGGCAATATTCCTTCTATGATTTCCTCGAATACTTCGATATGGAAGACCTGTACAACGAGCATGATTACAATACGTTGAGCGGATTGATCCTGGAGATCCTGGAACGGGTGCCCAAAACCGGAGAAAAGCTAACCTGGCTATGCTTCGAATTTGAGATCGTGGACATGGACGGCGCCCGTATAGATAAAGTTTTGGTTCGTAAACTGAATTGACCTCCCCTCTCTGTTTTTCTTGTTTTTTTGTTATTTTTCTGTTAAAATGTAAGGGATAGGCTTGGGAAACCTTTGTTTTCCGAGGAAAATTGTTATATTTGTCTACTTGTCCATACGGATACATTATTAACCATTAAACATAACAAGAGGAATAACTATGGTAAAAAAAGATTACCTATTGTCCGATTTATCATTCTGCAGGGAATTATTCAACTGTGATTTCCCGCAATTGATAGCATTGGCCATTGAGAATGAAGATGCGGTATCATTCAAAAAGGCCTTGTCCTCTTATATATCCTCCTATGTTTCGACGAATGAGCAAGATTATGAATTAAGGAAAGCGGCGGAAGAGCGGATACGCCTTCTGATTCGGTACGACAACCGGACGGTAGACGAATTATCCACCGGGGAATCCCTGCCGATCCATACATTCACTTATTTCTGGCAGTTTCTGCGGGGCGAATTGGAAACGCCTGTTTCCCCCGATTTGTTTCTTGATTTGTATCATCAGTTTGTTGAGTTGGAACATCCCCATGCAGTTCATCCGGAATGCGAGACGGTGAAAAAGCAGATGAGCCGCTGGCCTACCGGATTGGATAAAGAGGTGATTGCCGTCCGGGAGAAAAACAAAAAGAGGATTATAAAGGGACTGATCCGCAAGATAGAACGAAGGGCTTCCGGCCATTCGAAATACCAATTCGAGCCGGATATGACTGAAGACGAAAAAACGGCGCGTGTCCGCGAATGGTGGGAAACCAGCCGTTTTCACCTGGCAATGGCAATTAAAAGCCCGACGGAACTGGACGCCTTCTTGGGCAATTCGCTTCCGGACGAAGTGATAGAGACGTTGATGAGGGCGAAAAGAAAGGGTATGCCTTTCTTTGTTACACCTTATTACCTATCCCTGTTGAACATTGAAAAGGAGGGGTACGACGATGCGACAATCCGCACCTATATCCTTTATTCCGACAAACTGGTCGATACCTACGGCCGGATCAAGGCCTGGGAAAAGGAGGATGTCGTGGAAGCGGGAAAACCGAATGCCGCCGGCTGGTTGTTGCCCGAAGGGCATAATATCCACCGTCGCTATCCGGAAGTCGCTATCCTGATCCCGGATTCGATGGGGCGGGCCTGCGGAGGGCTTTGCGCTTCCTGCCAACGGATGTATGATTTCCAAAGCGAGCGCCTGAACTTCGATTTCGAGGCGCTGGAGCCCAAAGAGACATGGGATAAGAAGCTGCGGAGGCTGATGCATTATTTTGAGGAAGATACCCAGCTACGGGATATTCTCATTACGGGCGGAGACGCCTTGATGAGCCAGGACAGTACGCTGCGAAAAATATTGGAGGCTGTCTATACGATGGCGGTACGCAAACGGAAAGCCAACGAGAAGCGCCCGGACGGGGAGAAGTATGCGGAACTTCAGCGGGTACGGCTGGGCTCCCGCCTTCCGGCTTACCTGCCTTTCCGTGTTACGGACGAGCTGGTCGGTATCCTGCGGGAATTCAAGGAAAAGGCTTCGGCTGTCGGAGTATCCCAGTTTTTCCTGCAGACGCATTTCCAGTCTCCGCTGGAAGTGACACCGGAAGCCCGGCGGGCGATCCGGGCGATCCGTTCGGCGGGCTGGATCCTGACGAACCAGTTGGTCTATACGGTTTCCGCTTCCCGAAGGGGGCATACGGCAAAATTGCGCCAGACGCTGAACAAGGAAGGTGTCGTCTGTTATTATACTTTTTCGGTGAAAGGTTTCATGGAGAATTATAGAGTGTTTACCCCGATTGGCCGTTCGCTGCAGGAACAGCGGGAAGAGAAGATTTTCGGACGGGTACCGGAAGAGAAGAAGGAAGAACTAAACCGGATTATCCGTCAACCGGAGTCGCTCGACAAAAGCCTTACAGCTTTCCTGAAAGAGAACCGACTGCTCTTTGCTTCAACCGACCGGAGCGTCCTGAACCTGCCGGCTATCGGTAAAAGTATGACGTTCCGTACCGTCGGATTGACGGAAGACGGCAAGCGGATTCTGAAGTTCAGCCACGACCACAGCCGCCGGCATAGTCCGATTATCGACCGGATGGCGGATATTTATATTGTGGAAAATAAATCCATTGCCGCTTATCTCAGGGAATTGCAGGCAATGGGAGAGGATGTCCGCGAATATGCTTCCATCTGGAATTATTCGGAAGGAGAAACCGAACCGCGTTTCCGGATTTTCGAATATCCGGGTTATACTTTTATCCCTACCGAAGAGATGACAAACCTGGATCTCGGCGATAAGGACTTGTGCAAAGACATCAGCGCTTAGGCCAAGCGGATGCCTTGCGCCTCCAGGAGGATTCTCTTTTGCTTATAGAGGGCGCCGACCGCCTGCTTGAACGCCTTCTTGCTGCAATGAAAGAGTGCATGGATTTCTTCCGGATCGCTTTTGTCGCCGACCGGAAGGAAGCCGCCGTGCAGCCGCAGTGATTCGAGGATCATGCCGGCAATGCCTTCCACTTTTGCGTAGCCGAGCGGAACGATGCTTAGGTCGATTTTGCCATCCTCCCGGATCTCTTTGATGTATCCTTTCAGATGTTCCCCGATTTCTATCTTCCGGAAGACATCGTCGCGGTAAATAAGCCCGGAATGGAGATTGTTGATGACGGCCTTATAGCCGAATTCATTTTCCTCGAAGACCAGCAATTGTACCTCCTGGTTGTATTCATAGGGGGGAGGCGTGTTGTTGAGGTATTTCTCAATGCGGGCGGTTCCCATGATACGTCCGGTGACCTCGTCTATGCGGATGAAAACCGTGTACCAACGGCCAGCCTGCATGGTCGATCGCTGTTCGCGGAAAGGAACGAACAAATCTTTCATGATTCCCCAATCGAGGAAAGCTCCGATTTCGTTCACCTCCCTCACCTGCAGGAATTGAAATTCACCGACTGTTGCTTTAGGGCGGGCAGTAGTCGCGATCAACCGTCCTTCATTATCGTGATAAATAAAAACTTCAATTTCGTCCCCAACTCCGGTATTCTGTGGTACGTAACGGGTGGGCAATAAGATCTCCTGTCCATCCCCGCCGTCCAGATACAACCCGAAGTCGACCGCTTTGACGACCTTCAGTCTATTATATTTTCCTACCTCTGCCATAACCATTTTTTGCAAAGGTAAGGAATAATCAAAATAAAAAAGCATGTTGTATTTTTTCTTACCTTTGTTGCAATGACGTTATAATTCTTTCTTTATGGGAAAAACAAAGATCGGTTTTGTTTCGGAAGCGGCGCCAACCGATAAGAGTGCCTGGTCGGGGACTACCAATAAATTGTACGAGCAAATATTCCAATGCGATGTGGAGGTCGTATGGATCCCTTTCAAAGTGAATTTCCTATCTTATTGTTATAAGGTATTCTTGTTTATAATCACCAGATTAACGGGGAAGCGATACTCGTTTTACCATACGATACCCGTTGCCCGGCAAATTTCCCGCTCGGTCGACCGGAAACTGCTGGAGTCCGTAGACCTGTTGTTTCTCCCCGGCGGTTCCTGCATCCTGTATGAATTGGAAACGGATAAACCCATTATTTACTTGACGGATGCAACTTTTGCTTCTCTCTATAATTACTATCCGTTGGTCAGTAATTTTCTGCCTTTTAATGTCAGGCAAGGCAATCTTCTCGAACAGAAAGCCTTGGATAAAGCGTGGCGGATCATTGTTTCGTCGGACTGGTGCAAAGAATCGGTCGTCAGGGACTATTCGATCGACCCGTCGAAAGTCGTCCTGATAGAATTTGGGGCGAATGTGGAAGAAAAAGATATCCCGGAACAGAAAGTACATTTTTCGGGCGGCAAGCTGAATCTCCTGTTTCTCGGAGTCGATTGGGACCGGAAAGGAGGTGACGTAGCCGTCGATTGTGTGGAGGCTTTAAACCGGATGGGGATACCTTCCGTCCTTCATGTGATGGGCACGGACGTTCCCCAAAAGCATGAAAAGAAGGCCTTTATCCAAGCGCACGGCTTTTTGCGTAAAAGTGATCCGGAGGAATACCGGCAATTCATATCGGTCATTCGCCAATCCGATCTACTTTTGTTACCGACACGGGCGGAATGTTCCGCCATCGCCTTTTGCGAAGCTTCAGCCTATGGATTGCCGATCATTACCTACGACACCGGAGGTATCCCCAGTTATGTGGGGAATGGCGTAAACGGCTACCGGCTACCCCTGAGTGCCGGGGGAGAAGAGTTTGCCGCCCGGATTCAATCCGTCATGGAAAAGAAAGAACTTCCTCGTTTGGTCGAAGGTTGCCGGACGGCCTATGCCGATCGTTTGAATTGGCGGAAATGGCGCGAACACTTCGAACGCCTTATTCACTCAAATTCTATCCCGTAAAAATTAGACCAGATTTCTCTCCCGGAAGTAATGCCCAGTTGGATGGTATGGGTCCCTTCGAGCCTTAACACAAAACAACTTTACCTAAATTACCTATCTCCAGTTTGGCACTTAACCCCATCGCCTTAAATAGCTTTGTCTATGATTTATTCTAAATTCTCATTTATCCCATGCTTCTTGAAATAATAACTTTGGGTATAAAGGCCCAGTTTGTTTAAAACCGTTTTAAACTTTTCTTTGTATCTATATAGCAGCGGATTGTTCTTTCTATTGCTTACGAGCACTTTGCAATAAATAGAGTTAGGATATTCTTTCGGTACATACAACCAATTCTTTGACGCATATTCCCAGGGCCTGTCCCCATAATTGGACGGATCCCTGAAAACGGGGAGATTGTGTTTCTTAACGACTATGGAAAGAATAGACTGATCTTCACGGTGTTCCACAAAATCGTCGAACTCCGCAATGTCAGGCCGGAAATAACGCGGAGAGATAATCCTTTCATCACAACAGTACTCCAACCATTCGCAAATAAGTTGTTCTGAGAATGCACATTTTTTTAAAAGCAGGTAGCTCGCTAATACTTGGTTTTGTTCATAATTAGCATAGTTCATCAAATGGAAGGTTTCCTTTTTAGTAAATTGCCTTGCTAAAAGAGGCAATTCAAATGTCATGACGGTTTGATTATTTTTTTCCATGCAATCGATTAGAAGCTGGATTCTATTTACATAAAAGGCTCCGGCATCGCAATAAAATAAGTAATCGCCTTCGTTTATTTGTCTTAAAGTTTTAAGGATAATATATGGTTTCCACAACCAAAGTCCTGCTCCCCGTTTATAAGCAAGTATCTTCTTGTTTTTTTCTCTGAACGCTTCCTCTATGTCATTGGGAGAATATTCTATCACAACATCAACCCGGCCTTTTGAATAGGCGGTCTTGGTATTGAATTTACGCTCAGTTTCATATAACTCGTTTGCATAGTTAATGGCATAAATCATATCTTAATGGGGCTTATTGTTTTTGCAATCATTTGATATCTTTTATTCTCACAGGTGCCAATTATGAATAATACACATACATAACCTCTATTTTTATTGTAATACACACAAACATAGAAGTATAAAAAGGAGAATTTTTAATATCCTAAATGATTTCGTGTTTAAATGTTTATAGATTTATTATGTGAGTATGGTCTGGATGTATCAAAATTGGTACCGGCCGCGATAGAAGAACCGTATAACATCGAGCGGAAACCGCAAATTATGTTATATAGTATACCTCAGAAAATCATATTCAATTCCTCTTGGTATATAGCAGAATTCCTGAGGTTAACTGAAACTACATCAATATGTCACTTGTAAATGTAGTAAGAAGAAATGGTTCCTGATATTCTCTTACTGTTAAATTAGCTATTTTACCTGTCGCTGGAAACTTTTTAAGAAATATATTATAGGGAATCAACAACTGGTAAGAAATATTCATTATAGGGCATTTTTATAATCAACAGTTGGAAAACAGTCCCAATAAATACTCATATCCGTACAACGATAGATTCAACTTATTATTTTACCAAGGTTAGTCACCAGGTTAACCTTGGTAAGCCTGGTGGTTCACCATGGTGGGCCACCAGGCCCATCATGGTATAATAAAAAAACGAGTATGGTGAACGAAACAAACGAATTTACTCCTTTGTTGGGCGGAGTGCCCTCACTCCGTCGTGTTGGAAGCAAAGCCTCTGCTTTGCCTATCCTTAAAAAAGGAGAATCATTGCGAGGCGGGAGCCTCGCTTTTATCACCGACAGAAGCTGGAGCTTCTGCCGAACAAAACAGGAGTTTAAATGTTTGGCCTGCATGCTGAAAACAGGATCGAGTCCGCTGGCGGACTCGATTGGCAGTTCATTTATCCATTTATTAGTATACTGATCACTGTTCTATCCGGCCTTTTCCAATGAGTCAGGGGTAATATTTAGTGTCAAATTAATACGGATGAGACCGGCTTAATTATGGTTAAAAGAAAGCGGACTTCCTGTAATTAAAAAGGCTCTCAAATAATTTTCCGGATAGATTGGCGTTAATGTAAGAAAAGATCGTAATAAAACCGAAATGGCTTATTCCTCAAATCCTAAAATATCAATTATTATACCGGTATATAATGCAGAGAAAACACTATCCCGCTGTATAGATAGTATATTAGTACAAACTTTCCGTGACTTTGAACTGCTTTTAATAGACGACGGGAGCGAGGATCAGAGCGGGGAGATGTGCGAGAATTATGCACGGCAGGACAACCGGGTGGTTGTTTTTCATAAAGAGAATGGAGGAGTCGGTTCGGCCCGGCAAGTGGGAATAGAGAATGTAAACGGACAATATACGATACATGCCGATAGCGACGACTACATAGATGCCAATATGCTCTCCGAATTATATGCTTGTGCAGAAAGGACAAAGGCGGGAATTGTCTATTGTGATTTTATAATGGAAAAGAATGGGGATTCCCATATAGAAAAACAGGATTTCGGAGAATCCAGTGTAGAATGCATCTATTCTATGCTAATGCACCGGATGCATGGGAGCCTATGGAATAAACTGATTGCAACCTCTATTTTTAAAGAAAACCGGATTAATTTCATTCCGGGCGTTGATGTATGGGAAGATCTTTATTTTTCCATCTGCTGTTTCAGCCAACATCCTGAAATTTCTTATTTGGACAAAGCCTATTATCATTATGTTGAAAGGGATGATTCTTTAGTAAGTTCGATTTCATATCGAAGAATCGAGGGACAAATCCTTGTGGCCCAAAAAATATCAATTTTATTATCGGATGATGAGAGGTTTAATGATGGAATTGTATTTACAAAATTACAATCCAAGAACGAGTATTTGTTTTATGGAAAAACGTTCGATTCTAAAAAATGGAAGGACGAATTACCTCTTGCCAATGAGCAAATTATAAGAGCTAAGATTCCTTTTGGGAAAAAAGTATTTTGCCTTTTAGCGAATTCGGGGTTTACATTTTGCCATAAGCCTGCACTATTATTAAATCAATTTTTAAAAAGGCTTGTCCGTAAAACAAAAAGGAACTTTCAGTGAATTGTTTATTGCGGAGTATACTTGGTCGTTAAATTGAATATTTCTTATTGAAATCGTAATATTATTAAATATTTCATATATGGATTATTTGGAATACTTTTGCCTGCTATTTATGTTCATCTATTAGGATCTGGATTATACTGGCATTAAAAGAAAAAGAGATGAATCAACCCTGTTTATTCTATGTTCATGTTATGAACATAAACTATAAAAACAAAAAGAGATGAAGAAAATCATTGAATATTATACTCAAGCAAGGCCGGAAGTTGCGGTATATATACCGCAAAAGACTAAAACCATTTTGGATATCGGATGTGGCCAGGGAGTATTCTTGAAGTTTATCAAACAACAGATAGGAGCTGAGACGTGGGGCATTGAAGTACAAGGCGAGGTTGCCGAAAAAGCAAAAGAGTGTATAGATCATGTCTTGATTGGCAAGATTGAAGATCAAATTGATTCAATACCGGACAATTATTTTGATTGCATTACCTTTAATGACGTCTTGGAACATTTACTCGAACCGACGATGGTATTACAATTAATAAAACCTAAATTATCAAAAGAGGGTGTTATTGTAACCTCTATACCTAATGTGAGATATATCCATAATCTATACGAATTACTTGTTCTCAAGGACTGGGAATATAAAGATTGGGGCATTTTAGATTCAACTCATTTCCGCTTTTTCACTCGCAAAAGCATGAAAAGAATGTTTGAAGATGCAGGATATACTTTATTATATCAAAAAGGTATAAACGAAACGGACTCTAAAAAATTCAAGATACTCAACTTTCTCACATTTGGGCTGTTAAATGATACGAAGTATCTTCAGTTTGTTAATATCGCTAAGATTGATAAAGAAAAAGAGTAGTTTGCCGGAATAAAAACGGATATTTGCGTAATCTAAATAAAACTTTTTTGTGGGAACCAATCCTATATTAATAACTAAAAAAGATGTGTTTTGGAGCTATCTCGCTCAGGGGGTATCAATCGGTTCAGGCCTATTAGTTCTCCCTTTTATTCTTAGGCTGTCAAACGCAGAAATCGGATTGAATTATTTAATGATAACTATCTCTTCGTTAGTTATGCTGTTTGATTTTGGCTTTTCCCCGCAGTTTGGAAGGAATATTACCTATGTTTTTAGCGGTGCCAAAACCTTAAAAAAGGAAGGAGTTGACTTCTCTGATGACGACAGGGAAGTGGATTACCGTTTACTGACGACATTAATCTATACGGCAAAGTATGTATACAAAAGAATAGCGAGCATAGCCCTCTTCTTTCTTCTGACAATAGGTACCGTTTATATATGGGAAGTTACCGATCATTTTGTGACAGTCAAACATACTTTAGTCATTTGGGTATTATATTCTTTATCCGTGTTTTTTAATATTTATTTTTCATATTATAATTCGTTATTGATCGGTAAAGGATTTATTAAGGAATCGCAAATCGCAACCATTACGTCAAAAACGCTTTATCTCTTATTAACCATCGGATTAATTTACGCCGGGTGGGGGCTTATCGGATTAGCTGTAGCCAACCTGATTTCTCCTTTTCTTGGCCGGTATATTTCCTATATCTATTTTTATACAAAAGATTTAAAGCATAAAATAGCAGGCATTAAAATTGAAAAGAGAGAAATAAAAGAACTCTTTTCAATCATATGGTATAACTCCAAACGAATAGGTTTGGTATCACTTGGCGGATTTGCTGTTGCGCGGGTAGGGTTATTTTTATCCGGTATCTATTTATCGATGGAAGAAGTCGCCTCCTATGGTTTAATGTTACAACTGATGGGAGTCATCTCAACCATATCCAACACATTTGTTTCCGTACAAGGCCCCACATTTGCATCCTATCGTGTAAAAAAAGACATGTTGTCCTTGACCAAGAGATTTGCCTTCTCGATGGTTGTATTTTATTTCTTGTTTTTCTGCGGTTCTTTCTTTATGATATTTATAGTACCTAAATTACTTATATTCATACATTCAAATGCGATACTCCCAGCCCTGCCTATTCTTGTTTTATATTGCATTATAAGTCTTTTGGAAAATAATCATGGAAATTTCGCCGGAATTATTTTATCTAATAATAGCGTGCCTTTTTTTAAAATCTCTCTTATTTCCGGGGGATTCGTACTGCTGATTCAATTTCTATCATTAACATTTACCTCTTTGGGCCTCTTAGGACTTGTCCTCGGTCCGGGACTTGTCCAACTGGCTTATAATAATTGGAAATGGCCGATGGATGTGCTAAAAGAATTCGGAATTAGTTATTTAACCTTTCTTAAATTAGGTGCAAAGGAAAGTATCCGGCTTATGAAACAAGTTCTTACGAAAACGATACAATGAGAAATACTATTCCGATTATGCATTTATTACTACCTTAGCAGCGATAGTGATTTCCGGCTTATACTTTATGGTTGGCCAAATTCTATTTATTAAAAATGAAATTATGATTGAGGGAATGGCGTTTTTGCTAAAAAATAAGCTTTCTAAAAAATAAATAAGAAATGGATTATAAAATAGATACATCTATTATAATCGTAAATTATAATACGAGCAGGTATGCAATTGATGCGATCGATTCTATATTCGAAAAGACAACAGGTCTTTCTTATGAGGTTATTGTTGTGGACAATAACTCTTCAGAAAGTGACTTGAATGCTATAAAAGAAAGATATAAAAATAGGATCAACCTTATCCCTCTGACCGAGAATATCGGATTCGGAAGAGCAAATAACGAAGCCCTTAAGGTAGCGGAAGGAAGGAATATCCTGTTTCTAAATCCTGATACCAAACTTATTAACGATGCTATCAAGATTTTAAGTGATTTCTTGGATAAGCATGACAAGGTTGGTGCATGCGGAGGTAATCTTTTTGGTGAGGAAGGGAAGCCCAATATGTCTTATGAAAGATATTTCCCTTCAATCTTTGCTGAAATCAATATATTTTTGTCTAACATTCCCCGTAAAATCTTATTCGGTCGTAATGCCCTTTTTAACCATAGTAAAAAGGTGAAACCGGTTGCTTTTATAAGCGGGGCGGATTTAATGACCAAGCGGTCTGTTATAGAAGAAATAGGTGGCTTTAATCCCTTGTTCTTTATGTATTATGAGGAAACCGAATTGTGTTTCAGGATTAATAAAGCCAAATATAAAATAATGTCTGTTCCCGAAGCTGAAATACAGCATTTAGACAGTTGTTCATTCGAGAATAGAATGAGCCGTAAAAAGTACGAGTTATTCTACCGGAGTAAACATGTTTTCTTTGATCTATGTTATTCCAAACAATACAAGATGATTTGCTTTTTCTTGCAGAATATTTTTTTAGATATAAGGATCTTCCTTGCTTTTGTCTTAAAGAGCAAAGGATATTCTTATTGGAAATTTCAGAAAGAGATCACTAAATCTTATAATAATTAGTGTTGATTTTAATTGCCGGATTGGTGATTAAGGTGGATTTGTTTGCAATAAAGAAGTCTTCATCAACGTTACAAAAGATAAGGAAGTAAGATTAAATCCAAAGAGATAAAATATAGAATGAAGGTTTTAATTGATATATATTGTTTTGATTTTGAGCTTTCTGGGGATTTAAATTCCTCTTTGGAAGGATTATATGCCGAATCGGCGAAAATAGTAACCCAATATAGAAGATGAACATTCTGCATTATACATTGGGGTTACCGCCTTACAGAAAAGGAGGCCTTACAAAATATGCGACCGATTTAATGATGGAACAAACGAAACAACATAATGTCCTTCTTTTGTATCCGGTTTCTTCATCTATGAAACCCGGTATTTATTTTGAAAAGGCTACGTCTGATATAAAAGTTTATAAGTTAAGGTCATACATTCCAATTCCCTTGCTTGATGGGATCAAAACTCCCTCGGATTTTATGGAAAAAACGGGCAAGTCATTTCGGGAAGCCGTATTATCGTTTTTAAAACGGGAGAAAGTGGATATTCTTCATCTTCATACTTTGATGGGTCTACCATTCTCTTTTGTAGAAGAGATGAAAAAACAAGGAGTGAAAATCATTTATACGACCCATGATTATTTTGGATTATGTCCTAAGGTCAATTTTATAAATGAACGGGGCGTCAATTGTGAAAACGATAGTTTATGCAGTCCCTGTAATTTCAACGCTCCTTCTACTTTTTATTTAAGGCAGATACGAAATTCTTCCTATCTGCTTAGGTTCAAAGATCTTCTGAAAAAAATAAGGTCATACATTCCTGTTTCTTCAAAAGAGAAAAGAACCGGTTTCTCCAATGAAGATGAAAAAAAATATGCTGCCCTTAGGAGATATTATATCCAAATATTGTCATTGGTTGACTGCTTTCATTTTAATAGTTCGGTGTCAAAAAAAGTTTACTTGAAATACATATCTCCGGCGAAGTGTGAAGTGATCAACATCCTGCATGCGGATATAAGGGATAACAGAAAGAAAAAACAGATAAATAAAGAGAACGTCCGCATTGGATATATCGGAAGCAGCGCCCCTTTTAAAGGGTTGCCCTTGTTGTTGGATGTTCTAAAGAAAATCAAAGAAAACAAGATAAATAATTGGACGTTATGCATCATTGGTGATTTTTGCCCTATTGATAAGGAAATAGCAGGCCATGTCGACTTCAGGAAATCCTACAACTATGAGAATATGGAGTCTATTTTCAGTCAGTTCGATATAATAATTATGCCGAGTTTGTGTAATGAAACGCTGGGTTTTGTTGCCCTGGAGGCTATTTCTTTTGGCGTTCCGGTTCTTTTGTCGGATAGTTGCGGAGTCAAGGATATTATTGGAGGCATAACTCCGGATTTAATCATTAAAATGAATAAGGAAACTCTTTTTTCTTCTCTTGATTCATTATTGAAAGACCCGCAATCGATTGAATCTTATAACACTCGAATTTTAAATTCGGATTTTAGTTTCGACTTCCTCCATCATGTAGGCCGTATAAATCAATTATATGAAAAACTGCTGGATGAGAGTTTCTCGTAAATATAGATGAAATGAAGATAGCAATTGTCGGTATCCAGGGTATTCCAAATAATTACGGCGGGTTTGAGACGCTCACGGAATACCTGGTAAAATATTTATCGCGTGATTTTGAGATCACCGTTTATTGTTCATCAAAAGATATTAAAACGAAACAAACGACCTGGAATGGCGCTAAACTGGAATATATACCCATAAGTTCCCATGGAGCGCAGGGAATTATTTACGATAGCATTGCCTTATGTAGAGCCTGTTTTTCCAATGATAAAATTTTGTTCCTTGGCTTTGGGGGTGGTTTTGTCATACCTCTGTTAAAGAAATTCAAGCCGAAGATCATTCTTAATTTCGGAGGTTTGGATTGGAAGCGTGACAAGTGGTCTGCATCGGCACAGCGGATGATAAAAATAGCGGAACGTAACCTGGTAAAAAACAGTTCGGTTGTCATCGCGGATAATATTGGCATACAACAATATATAAAGCAAGAATATCAGATAGACGCCCCCTTGATCGCCTATGGGGGGGACCAGGCAAAACATTTGCCGGTAACGGATGGAATGAAAGAACGTTATCCTTTTTTAAATAGCCGGTATGCTTTTTCTGTTGCCCGGATACAGCCGGACAATAATATCGAAATGATGCTGGAGGCCTTTAGCCGGTTTCCCGGCTTTCCATTTGTTATTGTGGGCAATTGGAATGTATCTGCATTTGGGCGGAGCCTTAGAAATAAATATGCAGGACAGAAAAACTTATTTTTGCTGGATGCTATTTACGACAGGGAGATTTTAGATGTATTGAGAAGCAACTGTGCTGTCTATTTGCACGGACATTCGGCCGGAGGAACAAATCCTTCTTTATGCGAGGCTATGTACCTGGGATTGCCTGTCATCGCATACGCTTCCGGTTACAATGAATATACAACACAAAATGATGCTATTTATTTTAAAGATAAAGATACATTAGCGGCAATAATTGATCAAATTGATAGTTTTAATCTAAAGATGATCGGGGAAAAGCTCGAAAAAACAGCCCGAGAATACTATCGTTGGTCGGAAATCGCATTGAAATACAAAAGAATTATACTAAAATAAGAAAGACATGCTTAAAGCTGCAGTAATAGGATTAGGTAAAATGGGGCTCTCCCATGCCGTTATTGTAAATGCACATCCTGATGTGGAGATGGTTGCCGTATGTGACGCATCGACACTCATCTTGGATGCGTTCAGGAAATATACGCAAGTGAAAACCTACACTGATTATGTGAAGCTGTTGAACGAAGAAACATTGGACTTTGTGGTTGTCGCTCTTCCTACAAAATTTCATTATCCGGTAGCCAGGATGGCTTTGGAAAAAGGGATCCATGTATTTTGTGAAAAGCCGTTTGTCCTTCATACGGAAGAAGGGGAGGAGTTGGTTCGTTTGGCAAATGAAAAAGGGTTGGTTAACCAAATCGGATACCATAATCATTTTATCGGCACATTCAGGGAATTAAAGCGGTTATTACAGTTAAATATTTTAGGCAAATTATTCCATTTTTCAGGGGAAGCTTACGGCCCGGTAGTCGTGAAATCGAAAGGAGGAACCTGGAGGTCCAAACCGGAAGAGGGCGGTGGCTGCTTATATGATTATGCCTCGCATGTTTTAAATCTGATACAGGAAGTTATCGGCAGACCTACGAATGTCAAAGGAACATTATTGAAAAAAATGTATTCGGCAGATGTGGAAGATGCCGTTTATAGCCTGTTGGAACTGAAGAATGGGCTGACAGGTACGCTTTTGGTAAATTGGAGTGATGAAACTTACCGTAAAATGTCGACCTCATTGACCATTCAGGGAGAGAAAGGAAAAATTATCTGCGATGCTACCGAATTGAAGGTTTTTCTTAAAGAGGCGGATGCAGTGCTTGGATATGATAAAGGATGGACAATTAAGTATATTACGGATTTTGCCGTCCCTGTCAATTTCTATCTCCGGGGTGAAGAATATTCTGCCCAGATAGATTATTTTGTTCATTGCATTAAAGAACATGTTCTTACGGAAACTAATACTTTCGAACAGGGTTTGTATACCGACAAAGTAGTAAATATGATTATTCAAAACAATAAACAGTATTGAGATGAAAATGGAAAGAGTATTATTCGGGGATAATCAATTTTTTGCGGTTAACCATTTATCCGATGAGAAATCAAGGCAACAAGCGATCCGCTTTAAAGACGATAGATCCATTATCAATGTTTTGGATAATGCCATAGAGATGGGCATTCATACGTTCATGTGTACGACCCATGACCGGATCGCCAATATTTGCGACCATATCAGGAAGTATCCGGAGCATTATGCGGATTTCAAGATCTATCCTTGCATGCCTTATGCCCATAAATATGCTAATGCCGTTACCGAGCTCGGTATTATGGGGACTATCCAACAATATGTTCCGGGGAATATCTTCAGTACCTTTGCCAAAGGCGGACTGGCCTTTTTCAGTAAAGATTACGGAAAACTGATGGAAATACTGGTGGATGCAGAGATGAAAATGTTCAAAGGGATCAACACCCCTGTCATATTCATTCAGAATGTGATTACAGATATGATCTTAGGATTGAAAATGTATGATTTCCTGTTGGAATATGATCGATACATCCGGAAAAAGTACAACGCCGAACCTGGATATATTACAATGAATATGCCGGCTTTGTTAGATGCGCTAAATGCGGTAGGGATAAAAAATCCCATCATTTGTTCTTCCATCAATAAGATCGGATTCAGAATGTCGGGAGGAAAAGAACTTTATGAAAAATACCTTGAGGAAAAAGAATTCCGTCCGATAGCGATGCAAGTCCTTGCCTCGGGGGCTTTACGTCCTAAAGAAGCTATTGAATACCTGGGACAATTCCCTCGTATTGAGTCGGTACTGTTCGGAGCTTCTTCTAAAGAACATATTAAAGAAACAAAAGAATTAATAGATTCTATGTTTTCGAGATAATAGTTGATTGTTTCGGGCTAAAGTGAGCGACTGTTCCTCGGTTAAAGTGTAGAATCCGTTAAAATCGTAGAAGAAATATTTTCGTTTTTAATAAAAAAAGAAAGTAATGAATGTACTTATTCCAGCGAAGGTAGAGGCGGGTAAGAAAATTTCTGTTTATATGTAGATTGAGAATGGCACATGCTTCGTCTATTGCTTTTATACTCATGCTCATTCCTCCTGCTCCCATATTTGCCACTATTTCATTTAGGTAAGCCGTCTTTAAACGTTCTTTTTTTCTTAACAATAGCTCATAGTCGCCACATATTTTGTATTTTAAGTCAAAAGTTCCGATTTCCTGGAATAATTTTCTACTATGCAAAGAGGCGACATGGGCAATCTTCATTTCTTTTGAAAACAAGGGCCAGCTCCAGGTTTCTCCGATTACTTTGATTTTTTTTCCTGAAGAATCCATATAGTTCACCCGGGCGGAGATATATTCTATTGAAGGATCTTTTAAAGTGGATAAGAACTTCGTATATTTTTGTATGGCGTCAGGACATAATGTATCGTCCGCCCCTAAAAATAGGATCCATTCCCCTTGGGAAGCTTTGATTCCTTTATTCCATGCATCATAAATTCCCCGATCTTTTTCATGGATATAGTAATTGATAAGATCTTTATTTGACTCAATTATTTCCATGGTAGAATCGGTAGATCCGCCATCGATGACCAATAATTCAACATTTTCATCTTTTTGCGGGCGTATGCTGTCTATACATTTTTGCAAAGTGGCAGAAGCATTATAGGTCGCTATGATAATACTAAATTTTTTCATCTACTGTTTGATTTGCTCTGCGTTGTAGCTGGGCGTACGAATAGCCTGCTAAAATAATTAAGTAGCAAGACTCTCCGGAAAAAAAACCATTCACTACCAATAGGGAGAAATTAAACGATAATACAGTAGCTAATAATAGGGAAAAGAAGAATTTCGAATCATTGTCTCCTTGCTTTGAAAGCTTGAATCCTTTATATAGGAGTAGAAAAGAGAAAAGCAATTCCAGGACAATCCCGACTAAACCGGTCTTTACAAGCAAATAGGCAAAACCATTGTGAAAAATAGGGATTTCATAGAGGGATAAGAATGGCATAATTAGCTCATATTCTAAAATAACGGTTTTTCCGAATCCGAATCCGAAAAGTTTCTGGAAACTGCCTCCGTTTAAAAAGGTGTTGACTGCTTCGTATAATTCATAGGCTCTCCAATTATGGACAACCGACTCGTAATCCTCAAAAGATTGCATGAACATTTCCGTAATAGAGTTTTTGAGCTTCTCTGCAAGGAAGTTGTCCCCGCTTAAGGCAATGGCAATCACTCCAATGATCCCAGCTATGACGAAAATAAATATAACATTGCCTATTTTTTTGTATTTACTTGTAGAGGAATAATATAATAGAGGGATTAAGTATAATAGCAAGGTAAGATAATAGACCCGTGAGGCAAAGTAATAGATAACTAATAAATTTATAATCAAAAAGGCAAGCCAATACAAAGTCCCTATTTTGAACTCTTTTAAATAGCGTTGGCCGAATAAAATGAAGATAGTTGCCAACACCGGAAGGGGCATTCCTGTCCCTACGCCATAACGGGTGCGTTCCGTATCTCCTACAAACAGGGTGTCAAAATGGAATGTTAATTCGAATAAGTAGACAAAAGAATAGAGCGTTCCGAATAAAACGACTATAAGGATCAATTTCTCCATCGGGATATACCTGTAGATGAAATATCCCATCATAAATGCCGCTATGGGAAAGGAGAAATAAGCATAATCCCGCAAAATATGTATAATCCCGTATCCGGTTCCTATCCGTGTGCCTAATACCAGCAATAAAGCCAGAGGAATCAGAATCGTAAACTTTCTTATTTCGGTCAAATCTTTACATAAAAAATAAGTCACTACTATCAGTGGAATACCGAACGATATGATTTGATTCCTGTATCCGGCTATAGCAAGTATAAACAGGAACAAAACCAATCCGAAATATTCAACTTTTTGTAACATATTTTTTCCCATGAAAGAGCTTTCTCTTTTTGATCTTATAAGTCTTGCAAGAGCCTTTTAACTGTTAATATTACTGTCGGAATAGCCAATGCTAAAAGGATAGCGATAGAGAATATGAATAATTTATTGGGTTTAACCGGTTTGCTTAGGCTGTATGCGGAGTCAATGATCTTCGCTTTTTCCATGGACGTTGCCAATTTCATCGCTGCTTCTTCCTTCTGTTGCAACAGGAAAAGATAAAGTTCGGATTTGATTGTTTGCTGACGCTTTATATCCAAAAATTCCCTTTCCTGAGTCGGCATTTTCTTGATACGGGATACAAATTCGGATTCTTGTTTCTTCAAGTCGATCCTTGCAAAATTAAATCCGGATTTGATGCTTTTAAACGTTTCCAATACATTCTGCCTCATGATTTCAATTTGCTTATTCAGTAATTGGACATTCGGGTTGTCTTCTGTAGTCGTTTGCAAAAGCCGGTATCTCTCCAATAGGAAATTATTATACTGCTGCAGGCCTTCCGAGGCCGTTTTTTCTATAACTCCCATATTAAAGGGGGCCAAGGCGTATTTGTTCTTAGGATCCTTCAGGAAGTCTTCGATCAGGCCGACTGTCGCATATTGGATCTCGGAATCGATCAATTTCTCTTTAAAATCGCCATTTTTTGTGAGCATAATCTCCGCTTCCGTTTCAATATCTGTCAGGTTGTTTGCTATTTTGAATTCTTCCAATCGTTTTTCAATATCATTTAATTCCTCCTGATTAATCGCGATCCTTTGATCAAAGAATTCGACGGAGCGTTGGGCTGATGTGTTTTTATCTTCAATGCCTTCCTCGTTGTATATTTTAACCATTGTATTCAGAAGATCCTTTCCCCGTTGGACGTTTGTTTCTTCAATGCTTAGGTTGATACCGTTTGCCTTTTTCTCCTTTATGCTTATTTCAATATTTTTGGAATAGATTTCAGCTGTAAGATCATAACCGAGGAAAACGATATCCATGGATTCTATCGGCCTTTTTGAGAAATATTCAGTCTTGTCGATAATGAAATCGCCATATTCTGTAGTGGACAATATGAGTGGGAAGGTTTTGCCGGAGACTTTGCCTACGGTGGACCACCATCCGTCTTTAGCTTTGACATGTACCGTTCCGTCTTTTTCAGTTTTCAATTTGAAACTGATGGCACTATTGAACGTCTCGGCCAGATTCTCTTTTGATTTGATGATGAAAGGGCTGTTGTTGTAATAATCTTTTTTTGTGAATAGGTTCCCGCTTGTATAGGCTACGTTTAATCCCAATTCGGCAACCGTTTTCCGGATCAATGTATACGAATTGATGAGCAAAAGCTCGTCGTCAACGGAAGCGCTTCCTACATTCAGCGAACTGCCGAAAGAAAAGCCCTTCAGCATGGAACTCATCGCACCGCTTCCTCCCTTGTCCGATTCATTCTTGATTAATAGGTTTGCATCTACCTGATATACCGGTTGTGTGACATTAATATATAATACGGATATTAATACACATATAACGATTGATATCAGAAACCAGTTCCAATACCCGAATGCATTTTTTAATTCCTTGAATAGATTGATGGAGGATTCTTTTACCTCTGCATTTTCCATAGGATTTATCTTATTTATTATTTTGAAATTGAGACTATAGAAACTATAACGCTCGCAACGACGGATATAATACTTGCCGTGGCGGTAACAACCGATAATTTGAATTGTTCGGTTTCGCTATATTGGGAACCTTTCTTGCGCTTATTGTTCGGTTCAATGTAAAGGACGTCATTTTGTTGCAGGTAAAAATTGGGGTCTACCAAAAAATCGCTTCGGGTTAAGTCAAAGACAAAGATTTGCTTTTTGCCGTTAAGATCTCTAATCACTTTTACATTGGTGCGGTCTCCGTATATGGTCATATCGCCTGCATATCCCAGCGCATCTAGAATAGAGACGCGATCCGTTCCGATCGTATAACTTCCCGGTATTCTCACTTCACCTAAAACCGTTATTTTATAATTGATAATATTTAAATTGACAATCGGATCTTTCACATATGCTTTTAGCTTCTCTTGTAGGAGTTGAATCGCGTCTTGCTTACGCATTCCCGAGATTTTGATGTTTCCCAGTATTGGGAAATTAATATAACCGGATACATTTACCGTATAAGTTTGCATTGCTTGTGAGGCGCCTATATCTTTTGTGCCCGTACCTGTTGCAGATCCGGAACTTCCGATAACAATCCCTTCTTTGACAAAAGAAACTAAAGGTAAATTAAAAGGGGCGACGGCTAAGGGGTCGGTAGACGAAACGGCGATCGTTAATACATCTCCTTCCTTTATCATAGGATCGATGTAGTTTTTCATCTGTGTAATTTGCTCTTCTCTTAAATCGTTACCTCCCTGGAAATAGGCGATGTCTTTCGGAGTCGAGCAGGCAATAAGCGAGTAGGCCAATATTCCCATTAAAACAAATTTCATTACTTTCAGCATAAATTTTCAAATAAGTTGCAAATATACGTTTTTTAATCCACGAGGCTAACCTATAGGGTCAAGAATGACTTAGGCAAAGCTACGTTTATAACGATGCTTTTTCTGTTATATTGCTGCATCCCGAAGGAAAAAACAACTGTTTTTTATCACTTCTTTATAATTAAACATCTATATTTGCAACCCATCGAAGTTTTATAGAACATGAAAATAGCAATTGTTGGTACGGGGTATGTCGGGTTAGTATCGGGGACATGCTTTGCTGAGATGGGGACGGAGGTCTTTTGTGTGGATATCGATGCGCAGAAGATCGAGAACCTGAAGAAAGGGATTATCCCTATTTATGAACCCGGATTGGAGGAGATGGTAAACCGGAACCATGAGGCCGGACGCCTTCAGTTTACCACGGATTTGCGGAAAGTGCTGAATGAAGTCGAGGTGCTGTTCTGCGCGGTAGGAACGCCTCCCGATGAAGACGGAAGTGCCGATCTGTCTTATGTGCTCGAAGTAGCGCGTACGGTAGGACGTTACATGGAAAAATATGTGCTGGTGGTAACCAAGAGTACGGTTCCGGTCGGCACTGCCGTCAAGATAAAGCAGGCTATCAGGGAGGAGTTGGATAAACGGGGAGTGGAAATCGATTTCGATATCGCTTCCAATCCCGAATTCCTGAAGGAAGGCGCTGCGATAAACGACTTCATGAGCCCGGACCGGGTCGTCGTAGGCGTGGAATCCGAACGGGCGAAGAAATTGATGACGGCGTTGTACCGTCCTTTCCTTTTGAATAATTTCCGTGTCATCTTTATGGATATCCCTTCGGCCGAAATGACGAAATATGCGGCCAATGCGATGCTGGCGACGCGTATCAGCTTTATGAATGATATCGCCAACCTTTGTGAAGTGGTAGGCGCAGACGTGAATATGGTGCGGAAAGGCATCGGTACGGATGCCCGGATCGGCAGCCGTTTCCTTTATCCCGGCTGCGGATATGGCGGCTCTTGTTTCCCTAAAGACGTGAAGGCATTGATTAAGACGGCCCAGTCCCATCACTATACGATGCGGTTGTTAGAAGCAGTGGAAGAGATTAATGAAGACCAAAAGTCGATCCTGTATAAGAAATTGGAAACGCATTTCGCCGGGGACCTGAAAGGGCGCCGCATCGCTGTTTGGGGCTTAGCATTCAAGCCGGAAACGGATGATATGCGCGAGGCCCCTTCCCTGGTACTTATAAATAAATTATTGGAAGCCGGATGCCGGGTTTACGCCTATGATCCTGTCAGCATCCCCGAAGCCGAACGCCGGCTCGGAGACCGGATCTCTTTCGGCAAGGATATCTATGACGCCGTGGTGGATGCGGATGCTTTGTTGCTGGTAACCGAATGGAAAGAATTCCGGATGCCTTCCTGGCAAGCCGTCAAAAAACTGATGAAGACGCCTGTCATTCTCGATGGGCGGAATATCTACGAACCGGCCGAGCTGGAGGAACTCGGATTTACTTACCATTGCATCGGGCGGTAGCCCCTCTGCCGTTCGTCAGGAACAGCAGTTTTTCTCTTTTTTGACAACCGGCTTTTTCTTGGACGGAGCGCACTGGTTGCATCCGGGACAGGTCGTTTCCCCTCTCCTGGAGGCAGCGGCGGCTTCGTACACCTTCCATGCCACGTATGCTACGGTGGCTATGCCGATGAGGATGATTGCTATTTCCTGCCACATATAAATTATATTCTTCCTTTTTCTTAATAACCGTTTTGTCCGCCAAATGTTTTTGTCCTTATACGAATAATCCTCCCACCTGATGGACGATGAAGGCGACTATCCAGGCGAGCAGGCAGGTGTAGACGACAATAAAAACCCCCCACTTCCATGAACCGGACTCGCGCACAATGGCGGCTACCGTCGCTATGCAAGGGAAATAGATCAGGACGAAAAGCATGAGGCATAGCGCAACGAGAGGGGTAATCACCAACTCCCCGGCTGCGTTCCGGTCCTGCAACAGGCGGTCGGAGAGTGCTTCCGTCTCTTCGGAATCTCCGGTGTACAGCACACTCAAGGTGCTGACAACAATCTCTTTGGCAGCCATTCCCGAAAGGAGGCTGACGCTGATTTTCCAGTCGAATCCCAATGGGCTTAAAATGGGCTGTATCGTCTTGCCGATCCGGCCGATATAGGAGCTCTCCTGATGGTCGATGGCTTTCAGGCGTTCCAGTTCCGTTATCTGCTCCTGCTTGTCCGAATCATTCAGCCCGGCATTCTCTATCGAAGCGATTTGGGAGTCGAACTTATCCCCATTCACTGAGTGGATGGGAAAATAACCTAAAAACCAGATGATAATGGATGCGACTAAAATAATTCCCCCCATCTTATGAAGGTACTGTTTGGCTTTTTCCCACATATGGATCAAGACCGAACGGCTGGTCGGTTTGCGGTAAGGAGGAAGCTCCATGACGAAAGGAACATCCTCTGTTTTGAACAGGAAACGTTTGAACAGGCGCGCCATGATGACTGCCAGTGCAATTCCGGTAACATAGAGCAACAGGAGTATTAAGCCGGCGTGTTCCGGGAAAAAGGCTCCTGCCAGCAGGACATAGACCGGAAGCCGGGCGCTGCAGCTCATCAACGGATTGACCAGCATCGTGATCATCCGGCTGTTGCGGCTTTCGATGGTACGGGTCGACATGATGGCCGGAACATTGCAGCCGAAGCCCATGACCAGGGAAATGAATGATTTTCCGTGTAAGCCCATCTTGTGCATGATCTTATCCATAATGAAAGCAGCCCGCGCCATATAGCCGGTATCTTCCATCAATGAGATAAAGAAATAAAGGATCAGGATGTTCGGCAGGAAGACGATCACGCCTCCGACGCCTCCGATCACGCCGTCTACCAGCAAGTCCTTCAACGGACCGTCCCCCATCTGTGTTCGTATCAGGTTGCCGATCCAGGCAACCAGGCTCTCTATCCAGTCCATCGGATATTGCCCAAGGCGGAAAGTTGCCTCGAACATGATAAGCAGGAAGAGGATAAAGACGGGGAATCCCCAATATTTATGAGTGACGATTTGATCGATGACGCTCGTCCTGGTTCTCCCCGGGGCCTTGTTTTGCTTTAGCGTCTCCATCAGGGCGCCGGCGATAAACCCGTAACGGGCGTCGGTGAAAGCGGTTTCGCTATCCTCGCGGAGGAACTGTTCGATATACTTGATATTCTGGTCCCGTTCGCGCAGGATGGGGATCGTGCCCGGCGAGCGGCGGATATACGCTTCTATTTCCAGATCCTTCTCCAACAGCTTGATGGCCAGGTAACGTTTGGAAATGCTCTCCTCCGTATATCCGAATTTCCTCAGGATATCCCGCATCGCGTCGATCGACTTCTCCAATGTTTCGCCGTAATTGATATGGATATGGCGGAGCACAGGATCCGTCCCTTCATAGACTTGTATCACCCGGTCGAACAGTTCTTTTATGCCGGCTCCCGTCCGTCCGTTAGTCGGCACGATCGGGGCGCCGATCATCCCGGAAAGCGCTTTGTAGTCGAAGATGCTTCCTGACTTTTCCAACTCGTCATACATGTTGAGGGCGATTGCCATGTGGACATCCATGTCGATTAACTGGCAGGTCAGGTAGAGGTTTCGTTCCAGGTTGGAGGCGTCGACCACATTGATGACGACATCCGGATGCTCTTCGTTGATCTGCCTACGCACATATAGTTCTTCCGGCGTGTAGGCGGATAGCGAATAGGTGCCCGGCAGGTCGACAATTTTGAACGTATAGCCGTTTTGCTTGAATACCGCCTCTTTGGCGTCGACTGTGACGCCGCTGTAATTGCCTACGTGTTCGTGGGCGCCGGAAGCGAAATTGAAGAGGGACGTTTTTCCGCAGTTCGGATTGCCTACCAGTGCGACATTGATTGTCCTTCCTTTGTCTATTGCGATGGAACGGAGCTCGTCGGAAAGAAACGTTCCGTTCGATTCGATCTTATTCTTTTGTAAAAGCGTTTGTTCAGTGGCTTCGGAAAGGCTGATGACTTCGATAAGTTCGGCGTCTTTTCTGCGAAGGGACACATCGTACCCCATTATCCGGTAATGTATCGGGTCTTTGAGCGGAGCGTTTTGTATGACTTCTACCTTTTTACCTCTGATAAACCCCATCTCGATAATCCGTTTGCGGAAAGCTCCGCGCCCCATTACCTTGACGATTACGCCGGCTTCACCGGTCTTGAGATCTGATAATTTCATATTACTGCATAGTAAGTCCGCAAAATTAGTCTATTTTCCAGGGATTAAAAATACCTATTGGTAGGTATTATTGCCCTCCGGAAGGATATAACCTGCTTAATCCGGCATTGCCGCTACCGAAGGCTTCCGTTTTCAAACAGAAACTTGCCAAACTATAACATCTTTTCACCTTTCGAGCGCGAATTGTGTACGCACACATGTTGCCATTGTGAAATATATTGATTTAATTTGTCGAATGAAAAAGAGTAAGTTCTATTCATGCAAAAAAAATAGAGTGAAGATTCGTATTCAATCTAATACACAATTACTACCATGGTAACAAGACGAAATTTTTTAAAGACTGCGACGATGGCTTCGGCCGGGTTGGCAGTAGGTGGTTTAAACTTAAGCGCTGCCGATCAATTGAGTGCAGCCAGTTATCAACGCGTCAAAGGGGCAAACGGTAAAGTCAACCTGGCTTGTATCGGGATCGGCAACCGGGGAGGTGAGATCCTGAATGAATTCGCCAAGACCGGCTTAGCTAATATCGTTGCTCTTTGCGATGTGGATATGGGGGCGAAGCATACCCAGGAAAATATGGCGAAGTTTCCCAATGCCAAACGATTCAAGGACTTCCGTGAAATGTTTGATAAGATAGGGAACGAGATCGATGCCGTTTCCGTAGGCGTGCCCGATTTTGCCCATTTCCCGATTGCCATGCTGGCCATTTCCCTGGGCAAGCATGTTTATGTTGAGAAGCCGATGGGACGTACGTTCCTCGAAGCCGAACTGCTGATGGATGCAGCGAAAAGACATCCGAAGGTGGTTACCCAGGTAGGAAACCAGGGCCATTCGGAAGCAAATTATTTTCAATTCAAAGCGTGGAAAGAAGCCGGAATCATTAAGGATGTAACAGCTGTGACGGCCCACATGAATTCGGCACGCCGCTGGCATGGTTGGGATACCAATATATATAAGTATCCCGAAGCGCAGCCTATTCCGGAAACATTGGATTGGGATGTCTGGACAATGGCTGCCCAGTATCATGAATACAATGAGAAATATCATTACGGGAACTGGCGTTGCTGGTATGATTTCGGTATGGGAGCCTTGGGCGACTGGGGAGCGCATATCCTGGATACCATTCATGAATTTTTGGAACTGGGATTACCTTACGAGGTCAACCCGGTGATGTTGAAAGGGCATAATGATTATTTCTTCCCGATGTCGTCCACGATCGATTTTAAATTTGCCGCCCGGAAGTCCATGCCGGCCTTAGATATTACCTGGTACGACGGAGTAGACAATGTGCCTCCGGTCCCGGCCGGATACGGAACGTCGGATCTGGATCCGAATATACCGACAGTAGCCGGAGGTAAAATCCAGCCGACCAAATTGAATCCGGGAAAGATCATTTATTCGAAAAACCTGACCTTTAAGGGAGGGTCGCACGGAAGTACTCTGTCTATTATCCCCGAAGAAAAGGCTAAAGAGATGAAATCGAAATTGCCTCCGGTACCGGAAAGTCCTTCCAATCACTATGCTAACTTCTTGTTGGGATGCAAAGGAGAGGAAAAGACCCGTTCTCCATTTGGAATTCATGGCCCGTTGAGCCAGGTATTCTCTTTGGGAGTGATGGCGCAACGATTAAATACAAAATTATTGTTCGATACGAAAACGAAGCAGATAACCAACAATCCTTTTGCCAACGCCATGTTGACGGGTATACCACCGCGTAAGGGTTGGGAAGAATTTTATAAATTATAATAATCAGGGTTCTCTTCTTTGGAGGGGACTATGAAAAATAAGCCACACCGGAGGTTTTCCGATGTGGCTTAACCTTTTATAGGATGGATTTAGTATGCCGCATCCGGCGTAGTTACACGGATCAGTTTTGCATTCACAAATTCATATATTCCGGCAGGTGATTGTTCGCGCCCATATCCGGACCTTTTCGTTCCTCCGAAAGGTAATTCGGGAGCAATGCCGGTAACATGATTGATATATACCATACCGGTATCAATGCGACGGGCCACTTCCACCGCTTTGTCTGTATTCGTACCAAACACCGTGCCTCCCAGTCCGAAATCGGTATCGTTAGCCACTTCCACCGCTTCATCCACGTCTTTAACGGCATAGATAGCAAGTACGGGGCCGAATATTTCTTCCGAATAGGCTGACATGCCCTTTTTTATTCCGGTCAGGATCGTGGGTTCCATAAATGCTCCCGGACGATCGATACGCTTTCCGCCCCTTATCAGTTTAGCTCCTTGTCGTACGGCCGTTTCCACTTGTTTAATGACGTCTTGTAATGCTTTTTCGCTACTTAACGGAGCCAGTTGGGTTTTCGGATCGAGCGGATCCCCGACTACCACCTTATCATAGATTGCTTTTGCCTTTTCAATAAATGAATCGGCTACCGACTCTAAAACAATAATACGTTTCGGAGAGACACATACTTGTCCGGCATTCCAAAGCCTTCCGAATGCAGCCGTTTCCACCGCTTTGTCTATGTCTGCATCCTCGAGTACAACAAAAGGATCACTACCGCCAAGTTCAAGCGTCGATTTCTTCAAATATTTTCCGGCCATAGAAGCGAAACTTGATCCGGCAGGTTCGCTACCTGTCAGTGAAGCGCCTTTTATCCGGGGATCGGCAACCAATCCGGATACTTTCGATCCGGGTACGAACAAGTTTGTATAAACTCCTTTCGGCGCTCCGGCTTCGGTGAATATTTTCTCCATTAACTCAGCTGCTTGCGGTACATTTGATGCATGTTTCAGTACCACGGTATTGCCCGCCATGATATTAGGCGCAGCTGAACGGGTGATTTGATAAAAAGGAAAGTTCCACGGTTGTACGCTTAACAGTACGCCGATCGGTTCGTAGCTAAGAAAAGCTTTTCCTTGAGGAGTGTCGAGCGGCTCATCTTTCAAGAACCTTTCCCCGTTGTCTGCATAATAATCGAAAATATCGGCTGACAGTTCGACCTCTCCAATGCCTTCGCGAAGGAGTTTTCCCATTTCAATAGAACATAATTTCCCTAATTCCTCTTTACGTTCCCGCAATATCCGGGCAACGTTATGCAGCAGCTCGGCTCTTTTGGGAAACGGTGTTTTCTTCCATGTTTTAAATGCTTTGTCGGCATCGGCAAGTATAGCATCTATTTGTTGATCGCTCATCTCAGCGTATTCCTTTTCAACCTGATTGGTCGTAGGATTAATTGTTTTAATACTTGACATAATTTTTTGTTTTATTATTCCTCAAATTAATTTGCGATTTTATATCTTATCGTAAACCTTTGCCTGTTTTTCGTTGGATTCAATCCAATCTTTTTGGATATGACTGAATTAATAAATCCGAGGGGTTATATATAAAACAATATTTACATCATAGAAGTTTCTTATCTATATCATAGACATTTGTTATCAGTTCGCTTGTTTTGTGATTCGGTAAAATTTAAACAGGTTGTTAGCCTCCAATTATGAAAGAGGTCATATTTAATGACCCGGCAATCACTTTATCATTGAATATTTTTATTTCTTCGTCCGGTTTTTTCATGGCTAAGGCATATAACATCGGAATATAATGTTCCGGAGTCGGTACCGCCAGTCTGGCGTCTTTATGCAAAGACGGATAGTCGATAAGCGATTTGGAATCTCCATCTTTAATTTTCCTTTTTATAATATCGTTTATTTCAAATGCCCAATCGTATCCGTATTCGGCATTGAAATCATCTCCCGCGACACGCATCATTCGCAAATTATGTACTGTGTTCCCGCTACCGACGACCAACACGCCTTTGGTACGGAGGAAAGCCAATTCCCGGCCTAATTGGTAATGCCATTCTGCGTCTTTGTTGTGATCGAGACTTATCTGAATAACCGGGATATCCGCTTTCGGATGAGTATATTTCAAAATGCTCCAGGCCCCATGATCGAGTCCCCATTTGTTATCTTCGCTTATAGGAATATCCTGTATATTTTTAATCACAGCTTTCGCTAATTCGGGAGAGCCTGGCGCCGGATACTCTTCTTTATACAACTCACGGGGAAAGCCGTAAAAATCGTGTATGGTCTGTGGATGTTTACTGGTTGTCACGGAAGTCCCTTTTGTTTCCCAATGGGCCGAAATGCAAACAATGGCCTGCGGGGTTGGTAAAGAACGTCCTATGGAACTCCATTCCCTCGAAAATTCATTGTCTTCGATTGCGTTCATCGGTGATCCGTGTCCGATGAACATGACCGGCATCGGAATTGTATCCTCAAAGAGTGAAATGTTATTATGTAAATCTTTAAGCGTCATTTTTAGGATTATAATAATGTGATAAAATAAAAACCTTCTCACCGACTTTTTGTTCATGGATTCAGACTTCAATAGGAGATTATGCGGATAATCATAAAAGAAAAAATAAAGGTAGGGATATCTCAAAAATATACTATATGTTTCTCCGTACTCAATCCACCCAATATGCCCCAACCATTATTTATATTACAATATATCTGTATGGCTTCTGTATAAGCATCTTGATCTGTTATCCGATAAACCATCATGGACTTGAGATAATAGCACAGATCGCGTTTAATGGGCTGTAATCCAATGACTTCATGAGGGCACTCTCCATACCTTAAATGAGTCTCTACCGAAAAAGTATATTCTTTGTCGTCAAACAAATGGTCATCAAATATATTGGAAAAGTGAGCAGCCCATCCACCATAGCTCTGTGTCAACTGTTCGTCCATAAAAATGACATCGGACGAAGTATAAATATCACTATATTGCAATATTGTCTCGGAACTACCCGCCCTTTTATCGTGTGCAATGCTTCTCACCTTTAAACGATAGTAATTACGTTCATCGCCCGGATCCGTCAGGCGGAGTGTGATGTACGCTACGCTACAGTGTCTTGCGACATATCAGACAGAGAACCTTCACTTACATACCCTTTTTTATAATATTTCTCATAGCCCAGTATTTCCAATCGTTGAGCATTGGGGACAATCGTTTCTGCCGAAACGGATTCCAAACCCTCCGCCTTATGTACCGGAAAACGAAAACTAAAGAATCCTGTTTCATCCGTCGTTTGCCCATATCTGCCGGATTTAGAATGGATGTTGGAACCCTGCAAAACTGCACCGGATGCTGCATCTTTCACATATCCGCTGACGGTAACTGTTTGTGCACTGATCCACAAACTGCACAAGAAAAACAGCCATGCGGCTAAAATTCCCGGTTTCATCGCTATTTAGAGTCAGTTCTTGCTCTTTATTTCTTTTTTAAAACAGTATCTTCACGCCTGCTATACCACAACCTGCACTACCCGCGCCAATTTCGGTAAAGAGAGCCAAATGTTTCACAAAATTCCATTCTATGCCTATCGGCATTACTTGCCAAGCGATGCACTTATCGCTTTCCATAGTAACGGAGGATAAATCCATATACTCAGGAGCAACTTTAAAAAGATCCATCTTTCCTTTCTCCACCGACATGATTCCGACACCTACGCGTGAATAAAAAGAAAATCGCTGCAGACGAAGCCAGGAATACTTACCGGTAACCATCACAGTATGGCATGTGTTCTTTATTTCAGCCAATGGTATAGACGACCCCAAAACAACATCCCGTTTCACTGTACTGTAAGAGTATGAAAGTCCTATCGCCAAAGGATCGGAAACATGAAACAGATAACCTATATTGATTGTGCCGGAGAATCTTTTGTTCTTAGTGGAATATGGGGCATTTACCATTACATCAATCGGAAGGTCCGGCTCGGGAATAGATGTTATCGGTGCAAAACCATAACCAACAAATAGTTCATGCTTTGAGGTGTTTTCTTGAGCATACAGCACTCCTGTCAGCAGAATAAGGAACAATAAAGATAAATAACGCTTCATAATTACAAAATTTAGGTGAGACATATTTAGTAAACGTAACAAAATAAAAAATAAATTAAGTCAATTCGCGCATCATTTAAGATATATTTAACATATCCGAAACTATTTTGACAGATAGCTATCATATTTCAAATCTATATTCATATCACAATAAACCTGTTGTGTTGCTATAGTCAAAAATAAATTTATGCCGACTCCTTGTAAATATTTTATTAATAGGATTATAACAGGGATTAGCGTTGAAATGCTTTTTCTGTTGAAAGGGGATGGATTAAAATCGCATCACCATATCGATTCCCGCATAGTTGTCGGAGAAAACGGGAGCGAGGGACAAGTTTCTGTTTTTCAGGTAGGGAGTCGTGAATAAATAGGCGCAACCGACGCCGAGAAGCGCTCCGGCGCCAACGTCCCATACGTCGTGTTTTTTTCCATATACACGGCTCCAGGCGGTATAAGAGGCTACGACATAAGCCGGGACGCCCCATTGCCATCCATAACGCCGCTGCAAAAATGTGGCGCCGGCAAAAGACACCGAGCTATGGGAAGAAGGAAAGGAATGCCGGTCGCTATGATCCGGTCGCTCCTTTTTTACCAGATACTTTAAGGCATAAGATAATCCGAGGGTCGTTACGCCTGCGATGGCTCCTTGTTTCAAACCTTCATAATCCTCCAATGCGAGTGTCGTAACAAGGCAGGCTGCCGGTATCAGAGCTGCCGTAATGTCTCCGGAAGTGCGTACCGTTTTCCGGCTGCCGCTGATTTCTATCTCTTGGGTTTGCCCATAGAAACTGAACAGGCAAAGGATTAGACAGAGAAGTCGTTTCATAAAAGAGCGATTATCTTGGGAATGAAAATAATTAATCCGATTACAACAGAGGCGATAGCCATCAGCAAAACGGCCGCGGCAGCCAAGTCTTTGGCTTTTTTGATAAGCGGATCCTCTCCGGGGGAAATTTTGTCGGCCAATGCCTCGATGGCCGTGTTGATGGCTTCCGCCGCCAGTACGGCGCCAATCAGTATGACTACGATAATCCATTCGACAACGGAAATCTCCAGCCAGACGCCGGCCAGCAGGACACCTGCGGCAATGGCACAGTGTATCCAGGCGTTATGTTCGTTGCGTATCAACAACGAGATTCCGTTAAATGCATACCGGAAGCTGGCCAGTCGTTTCTTGATGGAGAAAGGTTCTTTTTGCATATCGTTTGCGTCCGTAGGTTCGTTGCGGACAAAGTTACAATATTCTTTCTTTTTACAATCATTCTTTCCTGAAGCCGTCGGGAAAAGAAAACCGGCGAGGCATCACTGCTTCGCCGGTTGCATTCATGTGTGTATTTGAAAAAAGTATTTATTCGTAATGCAAAGCCTCGGCGGGCTTCATTTTCATCGTCTGATGAGCCGGATACCAAATGCCGAGCACGATCATTCCGGCGATGAGCAAATAGGTCAAGGCTATACCAATCAGGAATCGGCTGGCAGTATAATCCATATAATAACCATTCGTGACTTCAAGTAATTGCAGGTTCAGGCATAGGATGATCCCCGGGATCGCAACGAGTGTCAATAAAACAAGCCCTTCGCCTGTCATCAACCGTTTTAACCCTCCGGGAGTGGAACCGACCGCAATACGAAGTCCCATCTCTTCTTTTCTCCGTTCGGTGCGAAACCAAAATGTCCCGAAGATACCCAGAAAGATGTTGAAGAAAAGAAAGACGGTAATGGCAATGGCATTTTGTGTTTCTCTTTTCTCTCCGGTCAGAAGTTCGTAGGCATCCCGTTTATCTTTGAAAGAAGTGAGATCAATCAGATAGAACGGCCCGACGGAAAGCTGCTTCTCCATGTTTTTAATGAAAAACGACTCGAAATCGCGGTCGGCTTCCGGTTTTACGCGGATCGCTATCTTAATAGAGGTATAATAAGGATTATTCGCCTGGATGATATCGTCTCTCGTAAGTTCGGAAAACATCCAGAGTGCTTTTTTATTAAAGCGGGTTCCACGAAAAGGTTCCGTCACGCCGCCCACCCGGATCTCATTTTCAGCACCTCCTTCAGAACTTCTATACAGGGGTTTGTTGCGGCTGCCTCCTAATTCCTTGATCTCTGTGAATAAATCACCCGATAGGATGACCTGCCCTCCGGCAAGCATCTCGTCCCAACTCTTTTTCTCTTCCTTACCCGGTTTAAAACCAAAAATATCCATGTATTCCGGAGTGACGGTTACCGATTTAAAGTTTTTGCTCTGGATGGTGTCGGATATTATGAATAAAGAGTTATACCTATTATTTCCGTCATAAGGCATTGCGGCTTCTCCGGCACAAACCGCTTCTACGCCGGGGCATGTTTTGATACGGTCAAAAAGGAGCAAAGTGCTTTCCCCTACGGATAATTTATTTCCGGTTGTATCCGGTCCGGTGCCATTTTCATTCTCTTCCATTCCGATGTTTACCAGATAAACATGATCTATTGAATATCCTTGAGGAGAAAAGTAAACGGTGCCTGTTACAAATAGCAAGTCGGTCAGAAACCACAGTACGACAAAGACCAGCAAGAGTTCGGCTGCAATCCAACCGTTTTTTTTCCGCTGGTTCCAGATGATTTTTATAAGATGTCTGATCATTTTACTTTTCATTTAAGGAGTTTACAATCGATTGGCGGGAAGCCCACCAAGCCGGTATCCCGGCGCTCAATAGATTTAGCAGAAGACAAAGCAGCAATGCATAGAAAAAAGTCAGCGGTTGGATCAGCATGCCGCTTTCCAGGGAAAGCGCACTGTTGGTATAGGCCAAGTCGTATGAATTAAAGAGCCAGTTCTTTAAATAGTAGATCGCAAGATAGGAAAGTCCTAATCCGGTTATACCTCCCAAGAGTGTCAGAACCAGGTTTTCCGTAATCACTTGGCGGAACAACATCCCCCGGGTAGCGCCGAATGCTTTACGAATCCCCAGCTCACTCATCCGCGCCTGCATGCCGGAAGAAGTCAATCCGCTCAGATTGATCGCCGGTACAAGTAAAATAATGAGCAAGGCGATGAGATAGGGACGGATTGCTTTGGTAACATCCAGGGCTATGTTTGACCAAATGCGCAACCTTTGGGTAAATTGGGTATCCGGTTGGCCGAGTAGATTGATTTTCCATGTCCGGAGCCCGGCGTTCTCCCGTTGGATCTGCCGGTTGATCTCCGTACGTATCGTCGGGAAGTCCGATGAAGACCGGGCTAAAATCATCACGTGATAAGCGCCGGATAAACCCTGCATCGTTTCTTCGTTGATCACCTCTGTCAGCGCTGATGCCGGACAAGGGATCCATACTTGTGCATATGCGTTTTGGGCTATCGGAGAGACGTCACGGACAACACCGCAGACGGTATAAGGTTTGCGGGCGAGTACAACCGTTTGGCCAATGGCTTCTTTTGCAGAAGAAAAGAGCGTACGTGCCGTTGTTTCCGCAAGTACGGCCTGCTTGATATTACCGGTTACATCGCTTTGGGTAAAAGGTTTCCCGGCTAAAAAACGGAAACGAAAGGCTTTCCAGAATGCCTCGTCTGTCTGTACCTGATCACATTTGAATCGCTTGGTCTGATCCGTATTCGTTGCCAATATCTGTTTATAGGTAGAAATAAGTGTCACGGCTTCCGGTGTTTTCAATGGGAAGAAACATTCTTTTGCCAATCTCGGAGCCCATAAGCAAGAATAACTGGAACCATTTGAACGTTCCAAAAGAAGCGTATTCACGAAGAGCATCCGGCCGCGATTTACTTCCGGTTCATAGTTGCTGTTCTGTACCTGATAGACCAACACCACCACCATAATCAAGGTAATCGCCAGTGCGGTTCCCAAGACAGAGATCACACTAAAAAAAGGTTTTTCTTTCAGCAATTGAACCGCTTGTTTAAAGTACTGTTTATACATTGTTTTATCTTTTTATTATTCGTAATGCAAAGCCTCGGCCGGTTCGGTTTTGGCCGAACGGTGGGCTGGGTACCAGGTGGAGAATAGAATGACAACGCCCAACAGGAGATAGGTGAGTAATGTATCCGTCAAGAATCGCAGGGAGGTGAAATCCATGTCATCCGTTGGCATGATATCCATGGCTGCCAGATTGATACAGACGATCAAGGCGGGAATGCTTGCCAAAAGCAACAGGCAAAATCCTTCCGTTTGCATCAATGCCAAAACGCTTTTCCGTGAGGAGCCGACGGCCATCCGCAAACCGATCTCCGAACGCCGCCTTTCTACGCGGAGCCAAAAGGTTCCCAAAACACCGAGGAAAATATTGATGAGAAAGAAACAGGCAAATCCGATGTGATATTGCAGGGAACTGATAATACCATACGATTTAAGATAAAATTCCCGTATTTTGGAAAGAGGAATGACATCGGTCAGGAAGAAGTTCCCGATAGCTAAGGATTCTTTCATTTCCTTCTTGAAACGTTCGGGAAAGTCCCGTGCGGAAACACCGGCCTTCGTTCGGATACAAATATCCATGCTGTACCATAGACCGGAGTCGTCTTGTTTCAGAAGATTGGCCATATCTACCGGCTTATATAGAAAAGTATGAGAGCGGGTATAGTCATGTGGTTTAATATCCGTTGTGACGGCGACTACCCGGTAGCGACTACTATCATTATCCATAATGTACCTGCCTATGGCAGAGCCTTGGGGAAATAATTTGCGTTCTACTTCTTTGGTCAGGATGACCTCATCCTTATTTTCAAAAGGCTTTTTTCTTAATTCTTCCGGACTGCCTCCGTTCTCCGGCCGCACCTTAAATACATGGAAATACTCGGGAGTAATGGTTAATACCTGGCATCCGGTTTTGAAGGAGTCCCTCTGGAAAGGCCAATAGTGGCTGGATGGACAATAAGGATAATCATTTTTTCCTATACTGACTGCTTCGACATCCGGATGTTGGCGGATGCGGCTGACCATTCTCAAAAAGTTCTTTCCCGGCTCTTCGCTCCCTTCGCCATAAGAGATATAACCGGGATTGTCCACTCTTTTCATATTATATGTAACCAGATAAGTATTACGGATATCCGTCCCTTGGGGAGTTAAAGAATTTCCTGCTAAAACAACGAAGAAATCTACAATATACCAAAGTAGGATAAAGACAAGGAATAATTCCAGTAAAATCCATCCGTTTTTCTTCCGCTGTGTCCATATCAATTTGAGAGCATGTTTTATCATCATAGTTGTCTTTATTTATCATGAATGGAATCGACAATCGGCCGGCTTGCAGCGTGTCGGACCGGGATATAGGAAGAAATGAAATTCAGTACAAAACAGAATCCCAAAGCATAGAAGAAAACCGGTAGGTTTAGCAACATACCCCCGGAGACATCCATCCCTGAATCGATCACACTGTAAGGCCGACTTAATAGAGTGTCTTTCACCCTCCATACGATTAAATAAGAAAAGAGCAGACCTGCTATCCCACCGAAGAATGTGAGCAGGAAGTTTTCCGTCAGGACTTGTCCCATCAAAGTCGAACGTGTCGCTCCGAATGCTTTTCTTATCCCTAATTCACCTATTTGTTCCTGCATCCTTGAAGAGGTAAGTCCCGATAGATTAACGTCGGGAATCAATAGGAACATAAAAGCTATCAATCCGTAGCGTATGATCAAACGATGGAAATCAGTGTTGAAATCCAATTGACGGAACACCCATCGTTTGTAAGTAAGTATAGTACTATACTTGTCTGTTTTATATTTCCATTCCGTTCTATATTCCCATTCCTTTTTTCCGAGATTGTATGCTATCCGCTTTTGTTCGATTTCCCTCTCGATCAAAGGAATATCTTCCGGTTTATTGTAAAGCAGGTAAGCGGTAAACATACCGACGATATTTTCTTCGCCCGCATAGTCTGCTACGGAGGAAATGGAAGTGAAGGGTACCCATAGTTCTGCATAGGAATGAGGCATCACTGGAGAGACGTCTTTTACGACTCCCGACACCCGGTATTCTACATCGTTCAACATAAAGGAACGTCCTACCGCCTCAGACGAGTGAAACAGACGGCGGGCAAGCGATTCGGAGAGTACCGCTTGGCGCATTCCGCTCTGGAAATCTTCTTCCGTATAAGGTTTCCCCTGGATAAAATCATAGCGAAAGATTTTCCAGAAGTTGGCATCCGTACATTGGATAAAACTTTTGTATAGATCCTTGCCTCCCGGTAGGCAGGTATAAAAATCTCCTACTCCAAATATTAAATTGTCCCCGTCTACTGCTGCAGCAATCATTTCCGGAGTTTCAAGGGTATAATAACATGCCTTTAATGTTTCATAAGATAGTCCCCAGTTACTGTTATATTCTGTCCCTTTTTTCGACGCAGTCGCTCTTGAGACGATCAGCATCCGGTCGCGGTTGACTTCCGGGGCGATGTTGGCCGTTCGGATATGGTAGACAATAGCCATCACCATGACCATGGCGATGGCAAGTCCGGTTCCGATAATGTAAACAGCCGTATAGAAGCGGTTCTGCTTTATTAATTGCCAAGCCTGTTTTAGATATTGTTTTAACATCGCATCTTCCTTTTTTACATTTTCTTTTTATTGTACCTGTCGGCCGTCGAAGAAGCGGATAGTACGGCTTGTTTCTTTGGCCTGCGATTCGTTGTGGGTCACCATGACGATTGTACGGCCTTCTTTGTTGAGGGTATGAAGGATCTCAAGGACTTCCTCTCCCATCTTACTGTCCAGGTTACCGGTCGGTTCATCGGCGAGAATAATTTCAGGATTGCCGATAATAGCGCGGGCGATGGCAACCCGTTGGCACTGTCCGCCGGAGAGCTGCGTCGGAAAATGGCGCATCCGATGACTCAGCCCGACCTTTTCCAATACCGCTTCCGCAGCCTTGCGGCGTTCGCCGGCGGAAGTTTTACGATACAACAGCGGAAGCTCCACATTATCGATTACATTCAGTGAGTTGATTAGATGGAAACTTTGGAATACAAAGCCGAGATTGTGGTTTCTAAAGGCGGCCAGTTCTTTGTCATTCATCTTTTCGGTATGTGTCTCATTAATTTCAATTGTACCGGAGGTCGGATTGTCAAGCAATCCGATAATGTTCAGCAACGTTGATTTGCCACAACCTGAAGGCCCCATGATGGAAAGGAACTCACCCTTTCTTACTTCCAGATTTACATTCTCCAAAGCCTGTGTTTCGATCTCCTTCGTACGATACACTTTATTAATACCCGTTAATTTAATCATGATTATATAGTTATTAATTATTGATTTATTCATAGTGCAAAGCCTCGGCCGGTTCCATTTGCGTCGCTTTCCGTGCGGGCAAGGAAATGCCGGCCAAAATCATTCCGCCTATCAGCAGATAAGTTCCGCCGAAAGTAAGTAGAAAGCGGCCGATGGAAAGCGGTAACCGATTGGAATCCAGCAAATCGAAATAGATAGAGTTGACCGCAAAGAAGATTGTCAACGGAAGAGTCAGAGCCAGCAGGCAAAGCCCTTCGATATACAAATACCTTTTCAGCAATGGTTTGTCGGCTCCCAAGGCGATGCGGAGCCCGATTTCCCCACGGCGCGACTGTGTCCGCAGCCAGAAGGTTCCGATGATTCCGAACAATACGTTCAGTAAAACGAATGCCATCATGGAGGTCTGTATCTTCATTTCATCCTGTTTTGCTTTTAAGGCTTCCCCCCGCTGTTCTGTGATAGGGCGGGCGCTATACACGTACAGATTATTAACGGTAAGGCTTTCCCCCATCTCTTCCAGCAATTTGTTCATCTCAGGAATCGACAGTTTTTCTTGCATCCGCACACAGAGTTCTGCGCTGGCGGCGCCCATGGAAAGGACACATTCGTTATATCCCGCTCCCTCCAGACATTGGTAGAAGAAAGGTTCGGGTTTTTCAAATTCATTGGAACGTACCGAAGCACAAACGGCAGTAATCGGATATTCCTGTTCCTCGCCAAAAGTAACCTTTTTCCCTTTAGCCTTCTGTCCGGGAAAAAAGACACGCTCCATCTCCGCTGAAATGACTAAAGGCTGGTGTACGCCGGTAACTTGGGGAGTGATTGGCTTTCCCTCCGTATCTTTAATACGGAATACGGTAAAATAGTCCGGCGTGACGCGGCGCATCTGAAACGATTGTTTGGAAGAAAGGGTCGTATCTCCATCTATAGGCTGGATGCCCCTCCAGGAGTTTCCCCAGGAATAGGGAGCGGAATAATAAGCCACACAAAGGGATTCTACTTTCGGATGGCGGCGAATATGTTCTTCCAATTGGTGCAAATCGGCCGCTTCGTCGGTTGTTCGCTGCTCTTCCGGTACATATCCGGGTGCCGATTCGCTGAGGTTGTCCAGCTTGAATTGCCAAACGTTATCGATATCCAATCCCATCGGGGAGTAGTATGTATAAGTGTCTACATAAAGATTGTCTATCATATACCAAACGGCACCGACTACTATGGCTAACTCTGCGAATATCCAGCCGTTAGTCTTTCGCTGGGCCCAAATGATTTTTAATAAATGTCGAATCATAACTATTCTTCTTTTACTCGTTTTATTTTTCCTGGCCGTTCAAGGACTCTACAATCGATTGCCGTGCAATCCGCCAGGCCGGAATCCCGGCGCTGAAAAAATTCAACAAAATGGTAAACAGCAAAGCCGTCGCAAACAGTTCCGGCTTAAACAACATATCCCAAGTCAGCGAGGTCTCTTTATTCAACAAAAAGCTTTTGAAAATAAACAAGAAGGCGAAGGACAAGAGTAAGCCGAACAGCGCTCCAATCAGTGTCAATATCAGATTCTCATATAATATCTGCCGGACCAATTGCCCTTGGTTGGCGCCGAATGCTTTTCTCGTACCGATTTCTTCCCTTCGTTTCTGAACGGAGGATTGGACGACACCGGTCAGATTCAGTGCCGGAAGGAGGAGGAGAAAAAGTAGTAGTGAACCGGTGGAAATCAAATAGCTTTTTACTGATTTTTTTTGAAATCCCGTGGAACCGATGGCGATATCGAATTTGGTAATCGGATTTTCCATAAAATTGACATTATAATCCTTTTTCCCCGCATTATACATTTCCGTCCGTTTCTTCAACTCTTCCTTAATTATATCAAAATCCCGTTTGTTTTTCGCGAGAATAGATACGGTAAACGGACCGGCCATATTTCCCAGAATCGGCAGAGGTTTGGTAAGCGTCGTGTTGGAAGTATAAGGCACCCAGATATCTCCGTAAGCATCCCTGGCGGCCAAGCTCACCGGACGTACGATGCCGGTAATCGTATACGGGATAAAATCAACAACGAAGGTTTTTCCCAAGGCTTCTTTCGTGCCGAAAATTTCCCGGGCGAATCGTTCGGTAACGACGGCTTTGCATAATCCGGAGGTAAAGTCTTCCTGACTGAAAGGATACCCGTTGAGAAAGCGGAATTCAAAGACGTTCCAGAATCCCGGATCGGTATATCTGATAGTATACCTGTTGTAAAGACGTTTGTCCGGTAAGGATACCGAACGATCCCGTGTATGAGAGGCTGTAACTGCCTCCGGTGTTTTCAAGTTGTAGAAACATTCTTTTACTACTTCCGAAGACATGGAGCCATTATTATGGCTATTCCCAGAAATGGAAGATACACGCGTCCCTTGAACATACAACATCCGGTCGCGCTTGGTCTCCGGCTCGTAATTGGCATTCTTAATCTGAAAGAGCAGTACTACTACCATTATCATTGCAATCGCAAGGGCGGTTCCCGCTATAGAAATCGTACTTACCAGCGGGTTTTCCCGGATGGACTGAATGGCTTGTTTGAAATATTGTTTCCACATATTATCATTGTTTATTGTTCATAACAGTTTGATTTTCTGTTTATGCTTAAAGTCGTTCATGTCGGATACGACGACTTCATCGCCGGGTTGCAATCCGCTGACGACCTCCACGTATTCGAAATTACTATCTCCCAGGCGTACCTTGCGTTTCAGCAATTGATTTCCCTTGACGACAAAAAGTTCGTATTCCCCTTTGCCGATATAGTAGGAACCGTTGGCAATCCGCATCACTCCGTCTTTGATCGCATTCATCACATAGACGTCGGTCTTTAAACCCGAACGCAGCCGGGGATGGTTGTCTTCTTCCAATTGTACGGTGAAGGAGATCACGCCGTTTTTCGATAGGGGTGTTACGTCGCTCACCGTCCCTTTCAATTGGTCGTTACCGATCTTCACAACGGCTTTGCTGCCGACAGCGATCCGGTCGCCGTAGGTATCGGCAATCTCACCTTCAATCTTAAAATGGGAGAGGTCGGAGACGATCGCCACTTTACTACCCTGTGGAACTTGTGCGCCGATTTCGTTATTTACATAAGTAAGGATCGCTTTGCGCGGAGAGCGGATCTGTGCATCTTCCAAAGTGCGCCTCGCTTCGGCCAGGCTTGTCCTGAAAATACTCAATTCCAATTCTTTCACTTTCAGATCGGCCTCTACCAAAGCTTGTTCGTTGCGGTATCTCTGCTCGTCTTCCGTCAACTGCAGCAGGCCTACGTGGTAATTTAGTTCCGCTTGGCGAACCTTGTCCGTCGTCCCGGCGCCCAGGCTATCCAGGTATTGCTCGTTACGAAGCTCTACCTCTTTGCGGTTTAGTTCCATACGCGAGACTTTCAGTTTCATCTCCATTTCGGACAGTTTGTTCCGGCTGGTGACCTGCAATTGCTCTAACTGTAATTGTTTCATCCTCCCTTCATCCACCAGCTTGCCTACTTCCGTTTCGGCGCTTTGCAGATCCAGCTTCAGAATCGGCGTACCCATTTCTACCGGATCGCCCCCTTTTTTATAAACTTCCATGATACGGGACGGTATCGGCGAATTGATAATTTCTTCGAAAGCGGGGATAACCTTTCCGGATGCATTAGCGGAGACTTCGATCGTGCCCGTATCAATTGTCGAAAAGTTCAAATCCTTCCGTTTCAGAGAGGTTTGCAAAAAGGAAAGGCCGATTGCCAGCAAAAGTACGATTCCTCCGGCAATGCTTCCGTATCTTATAATCTGTTTCCGTTGTTCCTTTCTCCGAACCTCTTTTGATATTTCCCTGTCCATTTCTGAATCGTTTTTCGTATGCTTTTTCCCAAAGCAAAGGATGTGCCAGAAAGTTAACAGGCTGATCTGTCGATTTGTATCCATGCAACCGAGTGTCCGATATCGAACAGGCTGTCCGGTATCGGACAGGGATTGTTTTGCTATTTTATTGTATGATAGCCGTCTGTCTGTTTGGCATGGCATTTGCTCCCGGGCTGGCAAACTGAAAATCATGAAAAAAGGATATGTTATCTTTGTCTGTCTGTTTTTCCTGAGCGCTTCCCTTCCGGGGGAAGAAAAGGAGGAAATTATCCGGCGGCTGACCTTGCAAGAGGCAATCGAACTGGCCCAGTTACGGTCGGTAGATGCGGCCGTAGCCCTCAATGAACTGAAGACTGCTTATTGGGAATATCGGACGTATCGGGCGGACCAGCTGCCCGAAGTGACTTTCACAGGGACCTTGCCCGCCTATGACCGCCAGTATTCCAAATACCAACAGGGAGACGGCTCTTATACCTATGTGCGCAATAATTCCCTGGGACTGACCGGATCCTTTTCCATCGAACAGCGTATTGCCTTGACGGGGGGTACAATCGCCCTTAACTCTTCCCTCGACTTTACCCGCCAGTTGGGAAGCGGCGCTTTCAATGAATATATGAGCGTGCCGGTCGGCGTTACATTTACACAGCCGATTTTCGGCGTGAATGACCAAAAATGGAAACGCCGTATCGAACCGGTGCGTTATCAGGAGGCAAAGGCCGCCTACATCGAGGCGGTCGAGGATGTTACGCTTTCTACAATTTCCTATTTCTTCAACTTGATTTTGGCCGGCGAGAACCGGACGATCGCCCGCCAGAATCTTGAAAATGCCGATAAATTGTACGAAATAGCGATAGCCAAGCGGAAGATCGGACATATCTCCGAAAGCGAATTGATGCAGTTGAATTTGGCCGCCTTGCAGATGAAAGGCAAACTGACGGAAGCGGAGTCGAACCTGAATGCACAAATGTTCCGCCTTCGTGCTTTCTTGGGATTGAGTGAGCAGGAACAGATCGAACCGGTTGTTCCGGAGTCGGCACCCTCGCTGCGGATGGAATACCAAACGGTGTTGGCAAAAGCACAGGAGCATAATTCCTTTGCTAAAAATATACTGCGTCGCCAGTTGGAAGCCGATTATGCCGTGGCGACGGCTAAAGGTCACCGGCGAAGCATTAATCTTTATGCTTCGGTTGGTTTTACGGGGAAAGACCTGGCGATGGGAGCTGCCTACAATCATTTAAAAGGCAATCAGATCGTGGAGATAGGGGTTAGCATTCCCCTTTTGGACTGGGGAAAACGGAAGGGACAGGTGAAGGTGGCGGAATCTAACCGGGAGGTAGTCCTATCGAAGACGCGGCAGGAGCAGATGAATTTCAACCAGGATATTTTCTTGTTGGTAGAGAATTTTAATAACCAGGCCGGACAGTTGGCGATTGCCGGCGAGGCCGACCGGATCGCCCAAAAGCGCTACGAGACCTCTATCGAGACATTTATGATCGGGAAAATCTCCGTGCTCGACCTGAATGATGCCCGACAGTCGAAGGATGATGCCCGGCAAAAGCATATCCAGGAATTATACCTCTATTGGAATTACTATTATAATATTCGCAGTGTGACTCTTTTTGATTTTATCCGTAACGATACGCTGGATGCCGATTTTGAACGGATCATCCGTCGGTAAAATATATTTTTTTGAGTCTGGATTTTCCTTTCGGAAATAAATAAAATGATTACTCAAGATTATGCCTAACAATTCATAACTATGACTGCGCACAGTCACAGTTATGATTGCGTTCGTTCATAGTTATGACTGTGTTCATTCATAGTTATCAATTTTTTTAGTGGATAAGCGATGACTTTTGATGTATCCTCCATACCTATGGGACCTGCGAAAACGGGAAGGTGGCATAACAGCGAAAACAAAATGGTTGCCCTGTATTTAGATAAAATATGGAGTATTCATTATAAATTATAACATTATGATAACATAGAAAAATAAGCTTGTGAGTATATAAAGGATACTTTTGTCCCCAAAAGTCAAACAGATGATTACTCAAAAGTCGGAAAAAGAGTTTTATAGAACGATCTATTCGTTGGTAATGGAAAAAGAGGCTGAATTTTTCTATTATAACGATACTCAGACTATATTGAAGGAGTTGAGCGCAAAATTCTGGGGTGAAAATTTACTCTTAAGGATGCGTCTGTTGACAAAATTACTTTATTTTGATTCATTTGTTAATGCTTCACTCAAAGAAGAACTCCGTGCTAAATCAGCAGAATTAGGCCTTCTCATGAAAGACATTCCAGAATAAGTCCCACTCCCTTGATATTCTTGATTGACACGGTGGAGTCCCCTGATAAATATTTCCTCATTTTGGAAATAAATACATCCAAACTTCTGGAAGTGAAATAATCATCTGTTCCCCAGAATTTTTTCAACAATTCTTCCCGCNCGCCGTATCGAACCGGTGCGTTATCAGGAGGCAAAGGCCGCCTACATCGAGGCGGTCGAGGATGTTACGCTTTCTACAATTTCCTATTTCTTCAACTTGATTTTGGCCGGCGAGAACCGGACGATCGCCCGCCAGAATCTTGAAAATGCCGATAAATTGTACGAAATAGCGATAGCCAAGCGGAAGATCGGACATATCTCCGAAAGCGAATTGATGCAGTTGAATTTGGCCGCCTTGCAGATGAAAGGCAAACTGACGGAAGCGGAGTCGAACCTGAATGCACAAATGTTCCGCCTTCGTGCTTTCTTGGGATTGAGTGAGCAGGAACAGATCGAACCGGTTGTTCCGGAGTCGGCACCCTCGCTGCGGATGGAATACCAAACGGTGTTGGCAAAAGCACAGGAGCATAATTCCTTTGCTAAAAATATACTGCGTCGCCAGTTGGAAGCCGATTATGCCGTGGCGACGGCTAAAGGTCACCGGCGAAGCATTAATCTTTATGCTTCGGTTGGTTTTACGGGGAAAGACCTGGCGATGGGAGCTGCCTACAATCATTTAAAAGGCAATCAGATCGTGGAGATAGGGGTTAGCATTCCCCTTTTGGACTGGGGAAAACGGAAGGGACAGGTGAAGGTGGCGGAATCTAACCGGGAGGTAGTCCTATCGAAGACGCGGCAGGAGCAGATGAATTTCAACCAGGATATTTTCTTGTTGGTAGAGAATTTTAATAACCAGGCCGGACAGTTGGCGATTGCCGGCGAGGCCGACCGGATCGCCCAAAAGCGCTACGAGACCTCTATCGAGACATTTATGATCGGGAAAATCTCCGTGCTCGACCTGAATGATGCCCGACAGTCGAAGGATGATGCCCGGCAAAAGCATATCCAGGAATTATACCTCTATTGGAATTACTATTATAATATTCGCAGTGTGACTCTTTTTGATTTTATCCGTAACGATACGCTGGATGCCGATTTTGAACGGATCATCCGTCGGTAAAATATATTTTTTTGAGTCTGGATTTTCCTTTCGGAAATAAATAAAATGATTACTCAAGATTATGCCTAACAATTCATAACTATGACTGCGCACAGTCACAGTTATGATTGCGTTCGTTCATAGTTATGACTGTGTTCATTCATAGTTATCAATTTTTTTAGTGGATAAGCGATGACTTTTGATGTATCCTCCATACCTATGGGACCTGCGAAAACGGGAAGGTGGCATAACAGCGAAAACAAAATGGTTGCCCTGTATTTAGATAAAATATGGAGTATTCATTATAAATTATAACATTATGATAACATAGAAAAATAAGCTTGTGAGTATATAAAGGATACTTTTGTCCCCAAAAGTCAAACAGATGATTACTCAAAAGTCGGAAAAAGAGTTTTATAGAACGATCTATTCGTTGGTAATGGAAAAAGAGGCTGAATTTTTCTATTATAACGATACTCAGACTATATTGAAGGAGTTGAGCGCAAAATTCTGGGGTGAAAATTTACTCTTAAGGATGCGTCTGTTGACAAAATTACTTTATTTTGATTCATTTGTTAATGCTTCACTCAAAGAAGAACTCCGTGCTAAATCAGCAGAATTAGGCCTTCTCATGAAAGACATTCCAGAATAAGTCCCACTCCCTTGATATTCTTGATTGACACGGTGGAGTCCCCTGATAAATATTTCCTCATTTTGGAAATAAATACATCCAAACTTCTGGAAGTGAAATAATCATCTGTTCCCCAGAATTTTTTCAACAATTCTTCCCGCAGGACAACTTCGCCTTTTCTCTTGCATAGTTCTTCCAGTATCTGCGATTCGCGGGCTGTTAGATTTTGCTTCATATCATCGTGTTTAAGCAAATAAAGTTTCGGAGTGAATTCAAATCGGCCAAGGTTGTAAACTTCCTGAACCGGTTTTGTTCGCTTTCCTTGGGCATATTGCAATAGAGCTTTGATATGGGCATCCAACTCCTCAGGTAAAAATGGTTTCTTGATGTAATTGTTGACTCCGGCTTCATAACCAATAGTTACGTCTTTGGAAGATGTTTTGCCCGTTGCAAAAACGATGGGGATCTGCTGATCGGTTTGTCGTATTTTTCGAACCATTTCCAAGCCATTCAACACCGGCATGTCGATATCCGATACAATCAAATCGGGAGAATATTCTTTCAAATCCTCCAAACCTTCCTCACCGTTTGAAGCCGTAACCACTTCATAGCCGCCTATAATTTCTTCCAGGCTGCTTTTTATGATATAGCCTAGGTTTATATCGTCTTCAATCAGGAGTAGTTTTATCATTTTCTTTATCCGGTAAAATTATTGTAAACTCACTGTACTCATTCAAGACACTGTCCACCTTTACAATACCCCTATGCGCTGTCACCGTCTGATAGACATAATTGAGCCCTAATCCGAAACCGCTGATTCCGGAGTTTTTTTTGTTCAATCCTGCCCGTTCGAATTTCTCAAAGATTCTTTTCTGGTCCTTTAATGAAATGCCGAATCCATTATCGCGAATCCTAATGATGCTATTGCCGTTTTCGTCATACGAACCCACAACACGAATCTTCACCTCTTTTCCTGAATACTTTACCGCATTATCAATCACATTACTGAAAGCTTCGTAGATATATTCCGGATCTGCATAAATGCTGGGAAGCCCTTCGAAATCCAAATCGAATTCAAGTTGCTTATCTGTATTTACACGGTATTTTCCCGCAATACCTTCAAACATGAGTTTAGGGTCAACCTTTTGCTTTGACAACGTAATCCGCTTCTCTTCGAATTTTGCAATAGCCAAAACCTTATTTGCCAACGACAACAGATGTTCGCTTTCTTTGGAAACAATGTCGAAGTATTGCTGCTTCATTAGTTCCTTATCATCAAGCTTTCCTCCTTTCAATGCACTGATTCCCATTTGAATGGTCATAATCGGATTTTTCATGTCATGGATCATGGCATTGGTAAAATCACGGCGTATTTCGGCAATTCTATCTTGACGTGCAATGATCTTCATCTGCCAGTAAAGGCAATAGATAATTACCAGAGCAATTATCGCGGAAGCAATAAGCAATAAGAACATACGCCCGAAAATGATCCGGTAAGGAGACGAAACATATAGTTCAATATTGTCGGCGTGATCGGTGTTTAACGGACGCATTAAGTAAATACTATTGCTTAGTAGATGATTGTCCTTAGAATTACCTGACTGGGTAATAACCTTTCCTTGACCATCCTTGTGGATAAGAAGATAATCCAATTTTCCGATTCTATTAGTAAGTTCTTTCTTAAATATTGTATCTATATAAGATATTGAAAACGGGCTTCCCGTTTTCTCTAAATATTTATTGAAGGCTAAAGCATTTGTATAAGAGTCATATTCCGGTTTTGCTCCTTCAACAACTCCGCCGGTTGGTTTCCTTAATGGATCATTTAACCGGTAATATATTTCTTTTTCAATAGATTCTCTAAATATTACATCTAATTTTTCATTGAACTCTTTTTGAAAGAGGGCATATGTGTTGTATAGCCATATCGCTTGAAGTGCTAAAACTGAAATTAAAGCAACCAAGGTAATATTTTTTATATAACCGACTTTCATCTTTTGTATTTATTGAATTAGACAATACAAATATAATAACATTCTGATAACCTTATATAATTTTTCAATAACATATTAATGGCGTTTATCTCTGTTATTTTGCAATAGATAATTATTAACAACAAATTCAATATAATTATGAAAACAAAATTTGAAAAATTTAGCGAGTATGAAATGAGTGAAGAAATGATGTCACAAATTAAAGGTGGAGGACATTGGAAAGAATTACCCGATGGTACATTTGTTTGGCTTGATGATTAAACTAATAACATTTTGTTAACCTAAAGATCGCATTTCAATAACCAAGTTGGAATAAAAGAGTGCTGATATTTGTAATATCAGAATGAAACAAATAGTTAAACATTAAAAAACAATATCACGATGAAACTAACGAATCTTACGACAAATAATTTTGAATTGATGGAAGAGGCCGGATTATACATGATCCAGGGAGGAATTATTTACAATGTCTCTTACCAGGGATTTCACAAAAATAACAGCTTGGATGAAAGTGAACAGAATTCAACGCGTAAAAGGCTGTTGTCTTGAAACGAAAATTATTTTTTTGATCAATAAATAACGAAGGGGAGGCCGAAAAACTTTAGACAGAGTAGGCAGTTAAAACTATTAAAATTATTGTATTATGAAACCGGAAGAATTGAAAAAAAAGAAGGATGTATTGGAAAATCAAATCTTGTCCAGCCAGGACTTAGAAGCTCTGAATGAACTTGAGGGTGTAGAATTGAGAGGGGGAAACACTGATAGTGTCAATGGTGAAAGCCCGATATGGGACAATTTCATTTGCGGATTCTTATGCTAATCAATCTTAGAGCAGGAGAAATCCTGCTCTAATTTAATAATCACAATCTCATGAAACCAAGTAAATATAATGTCATTTTATCTGAAGGTTCTAAAGTCCTTTTTTTTAATGCATTAACCCGGAACTATTTCAGGGTGTCAGAAAACAAAAAAGATCTTGTTAAGAATGTCTTGAGCAATGTAGACATTTATAGTAATCAAATACCGCAGTTTTGTAGATCTATTAAAGACCAGGGCTTTGTTGTTGAAGATGAGCTTGACGAGCTTGAAATTATTTCTCGAAAATTTCAAGAGAATATTGATAAAAAGGCATATAAATTAGTCTTGTTACCTACTTTAGAGTGCAATTTCAGATGTTGGTATTGCGTGCAGGATCATGATCATATAAGCGGTTGCATGAACCAAGATGTACAAGATCGAATATGCAGGCATATCGATTTTATGATAACAAAAAAGCATATCGAATCTTTAAATATAGATTGGTTTGGAGGGGAACCATTTAAATATTTTAATGAAGTCATGATTCCAATATCAAATTATGCAAAGGAAATATGTCGTAAACATAATATACCGTTTATATCAACGACAACTACGAATGGTTATTTAATAAGTCCAGAAATTATTGATAAAGCCAAAGATCTTAATTTTAAAGTCTTTCACATCACGCTTGATGGAGATAGAAATTATCATAACAATATCAGGCAGGCCAAAGGAGAATCCTCTTTTGACGTGATTTTAGATAACATTAATAATCTATGCTTTAGTATTGCTAATGTAGAGATATTGATGCGTGTAAACTATGACGATCACAACCTCAATCCGATAGATATTATTGAACAAATTGATGGGAAAATATTACCGGAAAACAAAAGTAAGATCAAAATTTATTTTAGAAAAGTCTGGCAAATAAGCCACTTTGCGGATGAACAGAATAAGTTGAATGAAGCCAGAAATTTACTTATAAATAAAGGATACCAATCACCCTCAGATTTGTTGTTGAACTTTATTCCATGCTATGCTAATAAAAAGTACTATAATGCTATATCGTATAACGGCAAGGTCTTTAAATGTACGGCAAAAGCTGATATGAAAGATGACTATCTTGGCCGGTTAACGTCTAACGGCAATATTGTTTGGAATAAAACAGATTTCGATATAAGTTATTATACCCCCTTGTTTAAAAATGAAAAATGCGGCAAATGTGCTTACCTGCCTATTTGCATGGGGCCATGCAATAAAAATTTTGAAAAAAACAATCTCGTCGTACCGGAATTTAGTTGTAAACTCAAAAAGATCTCAAACTTTAAAGATTTAATTATCGCATATTGCAAGTAATTTCATTAAACGGATTTTACATATGAAGCAAGCTTGTACTTGACAAGGATTTATCAGTTTTGAGACCATTTCCGTACAAAAGATAACATTTTTTCTATAAATCTATCTAAAAATATATGTATATGAAAAAGAACATTTTATTAACTGCATTATTTGCAATGGTAAGTATAATTACAGGTTTTTCCCAAGTCATAACGGGCACCGTGACAAATGCTAACCAACAAGCAATTCCATTTGCCAACGTGATGCTTTACTCATTACCGGATTCTTCTTTTGTGGCAGGAACGGTAACTGATGAAAGAGGAGAATTCTCTTTAAATGGAATTTCAAATACAAAATGTTTCCTGAGAACATCTTTTGTCGGTTATGAAACGAATACATCGGATGCAATCAATAAACAAAGAATCATCCTTCTTCCCAGTGGGAACGAACTTGCCCAAGTGGTGGTCACCACTAGCCCAAAGATATTCAAAAGTGAAAATGGAGCCATCGTTGCTAATGTAAAAAACACGGTATTGGCAACCTTGCCTACAGCAAATGAGGTGATAGCCCAAATGCCATTAATATCAGAAGAAAATGGGGCATTCACTGTTTTTGGGAAAGGGACGCCAATAATTTATATCAATAGCCGCTTGGTTAGAGATAATAATGAGCTTAATAAATTGTCACCTAAGGATATTAAATCTATTCGCATTATCACTATGCCCGGATCAGAATATGATGCTTCAGTGAAGTCTGTTATTAAAATCGTAACAGATAGACCTGTAGGAGAAGGGCTTGGAGGAACACTGTTTACCAAGCAAGCTTATTCGAATCGCTATTTGGGGAATGAAACTGCAGTCTTGACCTATCGACAAGGGGCTTGGGATATTTTCGGAACACTTGACTTTTTATCAGGAAAAAGTAAAAATGAAACAAACACCAGGCAATACATAAATCTTCAGGATAGCACAATTACTCAATCTATGTTTGTGCAAAGCCGGATGAATATAAATTCGTTCGAACCTGAATTTGGAGTAAATTACAATCCTACAAAAAAAATATCAGCAGGGATTAAATATAATGGCTCCATGAGAAAATATCACGTTTACAGAAATTCTCCTATTGAGAGTATTACTCCCTCTACGATAGAATCGATGAATGAAGATGCAAACCTTAAAACCAAAAACAAGTTGAATCAATTGAATGGATATTTTGACGGAGAATTAATTGAATCCAAGCTCTATTTGAATATTAGTTTGGACTATCTCAATAGTAAAAATACAACGGACCAGAATACATCCCTGACATCAACCCAAGTCGATGTTATCAACACATTCAATATTCAGAAAAACAATCTGTTTGCAGTCAAAGATATTTTTACATATAATTTGGGAAGAGGAAATGTCACTTTCGGAAATGATTTCTCCAAGACTGAGGTCAAACAAACTTATACGATTAATCAGAGCGATCTGGGCATAACGGATTCGGATTCCAAATTGAATCAGAACAAGAACGCATTATTTGCATCTTATCAGTATCAGTTCGGCAAATATGGAATGAAGATCGGCTTGAGATATGAACATGTGGATTTCGATTATTATAGCAATGGTATACGCAACGATGAACAATCCAAAAAATACAATGAGCTTTTTCCCAGCATGTTTCTGTCGTATTCTTCGGCTAAACTGCGTCTGAATTTTGGATATGAACGTAAGATTAATTATCCCTCTTATTCCCAATTGAGTAGTAATATACAATATTCATCTCCTTTTCTGTATCAGGGAGGTAACCCCAACTTAAAGCCCTCGATTTCCAATGAATTAACAGGGAATGTATCCTGGCGGAACTGGCTTCTTTTTGCAAATTATTCTCGAAAAAAGGATGAAATACAACGTTTGTTTTCCCAGTATGAAGATCGTCCTATTATTCTCTTTAAAGTGGAAAACATTCCATCAAGCGAAAGTATGAACATAGGTTTGTCGTACAATCCAACCATCGGTTTGTGGAATCCTCGTTTTGAAATGGCTGTTTCAAATCAATGGTTGCATTTGTCCGATACGGATAACCAATATTCGCATGGAAGATGGATGGCTAAATGGAATAATACATTCGCACTTGTAAAGAATTATATCTTCCGCGCAAATATCTATTATGCATCATCCGGTAATTTTGGACCAGTGTATACAAAAAGATTTTGGGGAGTTGATATAAAATGTACAAAAGAATTGCTTGATAAAAATTTAAGCATCATGCTTGGAGTCGACGATGTTTTCAATTCGAACCGCACTAAATGGAATATGATTTATCAAAATATTTCTATGGACTATGACTCTAATATGCATACTCGCCAGATTTATCTGACATTAACTTACCGCTTCAATCAAAGCAAAGGTAAATACAAAGGGCGCCAGGCAATAGATGAAATCAACCGATTGAGATAGGTATATGATAATAATCTATATAACTTCCAAGAATTTATGAAATTTTCATTCATGAAACAGTTTGATGCCATGGATTGTGGACCGGCATGTATTTGCATGATTGCGAAATATTATGGAAAGAAGTTGGCAATAGACAACCTGAGGCAAAATTCTTTTATCGGCAGAGACGGCGTGTCGCTATCCGGAATTAGCAAAGCTGCCGAGAAGATTGGATTCCATACAATGGGTGGACGTATCACGTTTGACAAATTGTGTGAGAAAGCTCCCCTGCCATGTATTGTTCATTGGGATCAGAATCATTTCATTGTTTTATATAATATAAAGAAAGGTCGAAAAGGTAAAATTATTTTATTTGTTGCTGATCCGGGAAAGGGAATCCTGACCTATACCAAAGACGAATTCTGCTCCCACTGGATTAGTACCCAGACAAACGGGGCTGAAAAGGGGGTTGTTATACTACTGGAACCGACGAAGTTGTTTTATGAGCAAATTGAAGAAAAAGGATCACCCGAAAACCGGCTGCAATTTTTAGGCCGTTATTTTGCTAAGTACAAACATTTTTATGGGCAGCTGGTATTCGGTTTGTTTTTGGGTAGCATACTTCAATTGGCCTTGCCGTTTCTTACGCAATCCATTGTTGACAGGGGAATTAATGGAAAAGATATCAGCTTTGTATGGTTGATATTGCTGGCCCAGCTTATGCTGATTTTCAGCCGGACTGCTATTGATTTCATCCGAAAAAGAATTCTATTGCACATCAGTACCCGGATCAATATATCTCTTATCTCAGACTTTTTTATCAAGCTGATGAAGTTGCCGATGCAGTTTTTTGATACAAAACTAACGGGAGACCTCATGCAGAGAATTGAAGATCATCGCCGTATCGAGGCATTTCTTACGGCTCAATCTTTAAACCTCTTATTTTCTCTCTTTAGCTTTATCGTCTTTGGTATTGTATTGCTGGTATACAATCTACCCGTTTTCTTAGTCTTTCTTGCAGGAAGCGTGATCTATGGCGTTTGGATACAATTGTTCTTAAAGAGGCGACGGATTCTTGATTACAAATACTTCGAACAACAAGGAATCAACCGGAATGTTGCCTATCAACTGATTAATGGTATGCAGGAAATCAAACTGCAAGGATGTGAGCAACGCAAACGTTGGGAATGGGAAGATGTGCAGGCGGATTTGTTCGATGTGAATCTTCAATCCCTTTCCCTGCAGCAGAACCAGGAGGCAGGCAGCATATTGATCAATGAACTGAAAAACGTATTAATAACAGTTCTCGCTGCATCAGCTGTAATTCATGGACAACTTACACTGGGTATGATGCTGGCAATACAGTATATAATAGGCCAACTGAACAGCCCGGTCGAACAACTGATGAACTTTATTTACCAATGGCAAGATGTGAGCATAAGCCTTGATCGTATGAACGAGATACATCGTCAAAAAAATGAAGAAAATGAAAACCGGTTTATTCGTTCATTGCCCTCGGAACACTCCATACATATTGACAAAGTTAGTTTCAAATATGATGGAGCTCGTCCGAATTATATATTAAATGATATAGACTTGCATATTCCGCAAGGAAAAGTGACAGCTATCGTAGGTGCGAGCGGAAGCGGAAAAACTACTCTCATAAAATTGCTACTTGGGTTTTATTCTCCGAATGAAGGTGAAATTAGAATCGGGACGATGAATTTGGAGCAGACAGATCTAACTTGGTGGAGGGGAATTTGTGGAGCAGTAATGCAAGACGGATTTTTGTTTTCCGATACCATTGCCCGGAATATCGCTGTATCAGATGACGAAGTAGATTTGGAACGTCTTAGAAATGCAGCAAGAGTTGCTAATATTGCGGAGTATATTGAAGCACTTCCTCTCGGCTATAATACTACAATCGGACAAGATGGGCAAGGTGTAAGTCAAGGTCAAAGACAGCGTGTTTTGATTGCTCGTATTGTGTACAAAGATCCGAGTTTCCTTTTTTTTGATGAAGCAACCAATGCATTAGATGCCAAAAATGAAAAGGCAATCGTTGAAAATCTCGAAGATTTTTATAACGGAAAAACGGTAGTCGTGGTAGCGCATCGCCTAAGCACGGTGAAAAATGCAGACCAGATTGTGGTTCTTGATATGGGTAGAATTGCTGAAATTGGGACACATGCTGAATTAGTACAACAAAAAGGAAAATATTTTGAATTGATAAAAAACCAACTTGAGTTGGGTAATTAAAATAACAGTATAAATCTTTATAATGAAATTATTCGTATGAAAAAACTAATTTGGTTATTCGTATTATTTATTGAAACACTCGGTATCTCTGTTTATGCTCGAACAATTACCGGAAAGGTGATAGATGATAGCAAACTAACCATCTCTTTTGCCAACGTAATGCTTCATACGTTGTCGGATTCTTCTTTTGTTACAGGAACAGTAACTGAAGAAAAAGGGGAACACATTAATCAAGTAGTAATTCCGGTCACACAAAGAATATTCAAAAGTGAAAACGGAGCTATGGTAAATACAAGGGATAAGCAGGCAACAGATGAAATCAACCGTTTAAGATAAATAATTGTGCTATGAAGAAAGCAGTTAAACCCATTGAACTTCGCAGTGAAAAAGTGAGGAACATTATCGGACAGGTTCCTCCAATATTATTACGCTATGGCCTTAGTATCATCGTAATCGCCTTTATCGTAATGATTTTAGCTTCATTGTTAATCCCATATCAGCCATCTATAGCAACACAAATAACAGTCAACCAAGATGTTTCGGGTAAATTATATTTTGAAGCTAATGTTCCTTGCAGGATTCCTTTTGATAGTGTGCAAAGCCTTCTATTTAAAATCAATGATAACTATCAAGATGCATTGCCTTCAATGTTTAAGTTTGAAAGAATTTCCGATACTATTGTGATAACAAACGAAGAGGCTTACCAGATAGTCTATTTACAACCTTTGACGACAAAACAGTCGAAGGTCAAAATAAAAAACACATTTTCTGTTTCTGGAGAAATTCTATTTCCAACAACCAATCTTCTCAAATATGTCCTGAGTAAGGAATAATTACTTTGTGAATTACCGCCTGATAATAGCTTCAGATTTCCTACTCGGATGCCTTGCCGTTTCCATTTTATTTGCTAATAAATACTTAATTGACTTATTTGCAATAGCCTTTTCCGTATTGCTCTGCCATTTTTATCCTTATCTTTGAACTTAAATACAAATGTCGATATGATTTTAATTGTTGATGATGATGCCTCTGTTCGCTCGTCGCTGCTGTTCCTGTTGAAACGGGCTGGTTATGAAACGGAAGCCGTCGCTACTCCGCAAGAGGCGATCGAGCGGGTTCGGCAGTCAGCAGCTCCCCAGCTGATACTGATGGATATGAACTATACGTTGACGACTACCGGTGAGGAGGGAATACAACTCCTCAGGCAGGTAAAGGTTTTTCGACCCGACGTGCCTGTCATTTTGATGACTGCCTGGGGAAGTATCCAGTTGGCGGTGCAGGGGATGCGCGCCGGTGCATTCGATTTTATCACTAAACCATGGAATAATCAATTACTGCTTCAGACCGTTCGTACGGCACTCGACCTGACGGAACAGAAGAAAGATTCGGTGACACCTATCAGCCGGAATGAAGCGGATCAGAAGTTCCATTTCGACCGGATTATCGGACAGAGTCCCCGGTTGATGGAATTACTCGGAACAGTGTCGCGCATTGCGCCAACCAATGCTTCCGTCCTGATCACCGGCGAAAGTGGTACGGGGAAGGAGATGATTGCCGAGGCGATCCATGCCAACAGCCGCCGCGCTAAAGAGCCGTTTGTCAAGGTAAATCTGGGTGGATTGTCGCAGAGCCTTTTCGAAAGCGAGATGTTCGGGCATCGGAAGGGCGCGTTTACAGATGCGTATATGGATCGCACGGGACGTTTTGAAATAGCCGATAAGGGTACCATTTTTCTGGACGAGATCGGTGAATTGGATCTATCCTGTCAGGTAAAATTGTTACGTGTTTTACAGGATCAGACCTTCGAAGTCTTGGGTGACAGCCGGCCGGTCAAAGTCGATGTGCGGGTGGTGAGCGCCACGAATGCCAATCTGGCGGAGCGGGTGCAGCAACATTGTTTTCGTGAAGATCTGTTTTACCGGATCAATCTGATTACGATCCATTTGCCGGCTTTACGGGAACGGAGAGAGGATATTCCCTTGCTGGCGCGTCATTTCGCCGACCGGCAAACGGGGCAGAACGGAATGCCGCCGGTTGAGTTTTCTTCGGAAGCCCTGACTTTCCTGCAACGCCTGCCTTATCCCGGAAACATCCGTGAGTTGAAGAATCTGATCGAACGGACGCTCCTTGTTTCCGGAAAACAACGGTTGGATGCTTCCGATTTCGAGACGCAACAAACTGCTTCTCCCTTGCATCCGAGAGCAGCATCCCCATCCTTTGAGGGAATGACTTTGGATGAGTTGGAGAAGCAAAGCATTCTTCGGGCGATCGAGAAATATGCCGGCAATTTATCACAGGTAGCCGCCGCCCTCGGCATCAGTCGCGCCGCCTTGTACCGCCGGTTGGAGAAATATCATATAACGACGGATAAATAACGGAACGATGCGGTTAAGAGGTTGGTTTTGGATCTGGACGATTCTATTGCTGTCGATTCTGGCGGCGTTTTCCTATTATGTCTTTCGTGGGAGTTCTCTGCTTCTTTTCCTCGGAATGGAGGGAGTGATCCTCTTGGCTTTGGTCTATCTGATCTTTTTCTACCATCGGATTATCAAACCGATTTACCTTATCGGCAGCGGGATGGAATTGTTGAAAGAACAGGACTTCAGTTCCCGCCTCCGGCCGGTTGGTCAGGCGGATGCCGACCGAATTGTCGACGTATTCAACCGGATGATGGGACAACTCAAGAACGAAAGGCTTCGCTTACGCGAACAGAACCATTTCCTCGACTTGCTGATCAAGGCTTCGCCGATGGGCGTGATTATCCTGAACCTCGACAAGGAGGTGCTTTCGTTGAATGCGGCCTCCTATAAGATGTTGGGATTGGCTTCTCCCGAAGAAGCTATCGGAAAGCCATTGACACAGATCACTTCGCCTTTGGCTGCCGAGTTGGCTTTGATTCCTTTGCATGAGTCGCAGACGATCCGTCTCAGCGACGCCAATATCTATAAATGTACCCATTCTTCCTTTGTCAACCAAGGTTTCCAACATTCTTTCTATCTAGTAGAATCGTTAACAAAAGAGGTTTCCATTGCGGAAAAGAAGGCATATGAGAAAGTGATCCGCATGATTTCGCATGAAGTAAACAATACGACGGCCGGCATCACATCCACACTCGATACCTTGGAAAGCGGCCTAACGGGCATGGAACAGGAGAAGGAGGTCGGCGGGATCCTGCGGGTATTGATCGAGCGATGCTACCGCCTGAGCCGTTTTGTTACCGACTATGCCGATGTAGTGCGTATCCCCGAACCGCAGTTAACGAACGTCTCTTTAAATAATTTAGTCGTTTCCAGCAAACGCTTTATGGAAACCATCTGCCGGAACCGCAATATCAAGTTATTGACGGAGCTTTCCGAATCGGATTTGCAAGTGCAGATCGATGCTTCCCTTTTCGAACAGGTGTTGCTGAATATAATTAAAAATGCCGCCGAGTCGATCGACCGCAACGGTACGGTTACAATCCGGACTTTTGCCGATCCGCCTTCCATTCAGATTACGGATACCGGACGAGGCATCGACAAAGATACGGCCGGCAAACTTTTTACTCCTTTTTTCTCCACAAAACCCAACGGTCAGGGCATCGGATTGATCTTTATCCGCGAAGTGCTCCAGAAACACCATTGCACTTTTTCATTGCATACCGATGCTGAAGGATTGACCCATTTCCGTATTGTTTTCTGACAAATGGTTATATACCGGACAATCGAATGCAGGTCGTAATTACCCAATGAACCCTGGTGCCAGGCTGGTTATTTTGCATTTATCGCGTTCTGGATTTTTTGCAAAGACTGTCATTCATTATATAGGCGTTCAATATTGCTCATGACATTTGCCGTTGACCTTATATTTTATAACCATTCTTTCATGAATGCGTCCATTTCTTCCGCTTTGGCTTCGAGGCATTGAAGGAAACGGAACTGGGCGCGGGTGCGTTGCAGGTTATGCTTCGGGTGATGGATTTTGTAATAGGTGTCGCCATTGAGGTAATCCGTTAGGAAGCGAACGGTTTGCATATAGGTCAATAACCGGCCGCCATAGGGAAGGAGACTGATTTCAAGCGGCGTCAGGAATTTCTTGGCTGTTTCCATATAGCCGCGCGTATAAGCTTGGAAAATCGGAAGGTTGACATTGATATTATCCAGATTCTCGTCGTCCTCCGCTCCGGTGTTGCCGGCCGTGCGGATAAAGTCGCCGATGTCGGAAAGAACAAATCCAGGCATGACCGTATCGAGGTCGATGACGCAAAGTACCTTACCGTCTTCATCGAAGAGGATGTTATTCACTTTCGTATCGCAATGGTTCGTGCGCTTCTTCAGTTTGCCTTCGCGGTAGAGTTCTTCCTGGATGCACATCGCTTTTGCGCGCTTCTCAATTTCCCCGATCAAATCTTTTACTTCGTCCACCCGGCCGGCTGCGTTTTTTTCAACGGCTTCGTGAAATTCCTGCAGGCGGAATTCCATATTATGGAAATTTGGGATTGTTTCGCCCAACGCTCCCTCGGGCAGGTCGGAAAGCATCGACTGGAACTCGCCGAAAGCTTTTCCCGCTTCGCAGGACAGTTCGGGAGTCACTTCGTCGAAACTCCGGCTGCGGGGAATGAAAAGGCAGACCCGCCAATAGTTCTCCCCATCGAAGTAATAAGGTTTCCCGTCCCGGGTCGGAAGAAAAGTCAAGACTTTGCGATCGATATCCGGTGTATTCCGGGCTTCCAATTTCTCGCGAATATGTTCGGTCACGGTTTGGATATTGTGTTGCAACATATCCACGTTCTTAAATATCAAATGATTGATACGTTGCAGGATATACTTTGTTTCTCCCTGCGCCGTTTTAACTTTAAGCGTATCATTGATATGTCCGTTGCCGAAAGGTTCAGCGGAAGCAAGGGGTTCGTCGATTTTGAAATTTGTCAGAATTTGCAGATAGTCTTTGCTTGTTGCCATGATATGGGTTAATATAAATTTATGGTTACAAATTTACAAGAATCCGGGCAACTTTGTATTTCTTCCCGTTAAATAAGCTTTAAACCGGAGAAACTAAGCTCTTTTATAAGGCTTTATCCAGGTGAAAAATCATAACTATCATTGAATGATTTCATAACTATGAACGGATAAATTCACAGTTATGATTCGATTCGTTCATAACTATGAGTTTTTCAAGCTAAAAAAAACAGGGCGGACAACGAAATATAGTTTAATTTTGGACTCTCAAAACAGGATAAAATGGGCGGTAATGAAATAGAAGAAGTAAGGAAACGGATGAATGAGGCCGGGCGGGATCAGGCGCCTTTTTTGTTTGCTTTCAGCTTTGAGATGAATGAAGCCTTGTTTGTCGAGTCGCCTCTGGAGCAAAACAGATGCTGGTTTCAAGTGGGAGAGAATGGGAATAAGAATGCTTTTCCACCGGCAAAAATACTTCAACCGCCCACACTTTTCCCTTCTGTGCTTAGCGTTGAGGCATACAAAGCTAAATTCGACCGGGTGCAGCGGGGGCTTTTACAGGGCGATTCGTTTCTGACGAATCTTACGGTTTGTACGCCTGTCGCGATGAAAGCGACCTTGGCAGATGTGTTTTCCTGTGCCGACGCGCCTTATCAACTTTATCTGCCCGGACGGTTCGTCTGCTTTTCACCGGAGCGATTTGTCCGGATCAAAGGCGGAGGGATTTCTACAAATCCCATGAAGGGAACGATCGACGCTTCCGTGCCGGATGCGGCGGAAGTCATCCTGAATGATCCGAAAGAGACGGCGGAGCACTGTACAATCGTCGATTTGCTGCGCAACGACCTGAGCATCGTTGCCAAAGACGTACAGGTCGGCCGTTTCCGTTATCTTGACCGTATTCAATCGAAGGAACGGACGTTGTTACAGGTTAGTTCGGAAATTACCGGCCGGCTCTTTCCCGAATACGAAGGACGTCTGGGAGACCTTTTCCTGAAACTGCTTCCCGCCGGTTCAGTTTCCGGCGCTCCTAAGCACTCAACGCTGCAAATTATCCGAGAGGCGGAGAGCGAACCGCGCGGATATTATACGGGAGTCTTCGGCTATTTTGACGGCCGTACGCTCGATTCGGCCGTGATGATCCGTTTCATCGAGGAGAGAAACGGACAGTATTTTTATCGGAGCGGGGGCGGAATTACCGCTTACAGCCGTTGGGAGAATGAGTATCAGGAGGTCTTGGATAAAATATATATTCCGGTCGGANGACCCGCCAATAGTTCTCCCCATCGAAGTAATAAGGTTTCCCGTCCCGGGTCGGAAGAAAAGTCAAGACTTTGCGATCGATATCCGGTGTATTCCGGGCTTCCAATTTCTCGCGAATATGTTCGGTCACGGTTTGGATATTGTGTTGCAACATATCCACGTTCTTAAATATCAAATGATTGATACGTTGCAGGATATACTTTGTTTCTCCCTGCGCCGTTTTAACTTTAAGCGTATCATTGATATGTCCGTTGCCGAAAGGTTCAGCGGAAGCAAGGGGTTCGTCGATTTTGAAATTTGTCAGAATTTGCAGATAGTCTTTGCTTGTTGCCATGATATGGGTTAATATAAATTTATGGTTACAAATTTACAAGAATCCGGGCAACTTTGTATTTCTTCCCGTTAAATAAGCTTTAAACCGGAGAAACTAAGCTCTTTTATAAGGCTTTATCCAGGTGAAAAATCATAACTATCATTGAATGATTTCATAACTATGAACGGATAAATTCACAGTTATGATTCGATTCGTTCATAACTATGAGTTTTTCAAGCTAAAAAAAACAGGGCGGACAACGAAATATAGTTTAATTTTGGACTCTCAAAACAGGATAAAATGGGCGGTAATGAAATAGAAGAAGTAAGGAAACGGATGAATGAGGCCGGGCGGGATCAGGCGCCTTTTTTGTTTGCTTTCAGCTTTGAGATGAATGAAGCCTTGTTTGTCGAGTCGCCTCTGGAGCAAAACAGATGCTGGTTTCAAGTGGGAGAGAATGGGAATAAGAATGCTTTTCCACCGGCAAAAATACTTCAACCGCCCACACTTTTCCCTTCTGTGCTTAGCGTTGAGGCATACAAAGCTAAATTCGACCGGGTGCAGCGGGGGCTTTTACAGGGCGATTCGTTTCTGACGAATCTTACGGTTTGTACGCCTGTCGCGATGAAAGCGACCTTGGCAGATGTGTTTTCCTGTGCCGACGCGCCTTATCAACTTTATCTGCCCGGACGGTTCGTCTGCTTTTCACCGGAGCGATTTGTCCGGATCAAAGGCGGAGGGATTTCTACAAATCCCATGAAGGGAACGATCGACGCTTCCGTGCCGGATGCGGCGGAAGTCATCCTGAATGATCCGAAAGAGACGGCGGAGCACTGTACAATCGTCGATTTGCTGCGCAACGACCTGAGCATCGTTGCCAAAGACGTACAGGTCGGCCGTTTCCGTTATCTTGACCGTATTCAATCGAAGGAACGGACGTTGTTACAGGTTAGTTCGGAAATTACCGGCCGGCTCTTTCCCGAATACGAAGGACGTCTGGGAGACCTTTTCCTGAAACTGCTTCCCGCCGGTTCAGTTTCCGGCGCTCCTAAGCACTCAACGCTGCAAATTATCCGAGAGGCGGAGAGCGAACCGCGCGGATATTATACGGGAGTCTTCGGCTATTTTGACGGCCGTACGCTCGATTCGGCCGTGATGATCCGTTTCATCGAGGAGAGAAACGGACAGTATTTTTATCGGAGCGGGGGCGGAATTACCGCTTACAGCCGTTGGGAGAATGAGTATCAGGAGGTCTTGGATAAAATATATATTCCGGTCGGATGAAAGAATTTATCGAAACGATCAAAGTGAAGGACGGCCGGTTTTATAACCTTCCGTTGCACCGGGAACGGATGGAGCGTACGGCCCGTCGCTTTTTCGGCCGCATCCCGGAGTTGGAGTTATCCCTTTCCCTGGTCCCGGAGGAATTGCGGACGGGGTTGGTCAAATGCCGTGTCGTATATGACGCTTCCATCCGTGAAATCAGTTTCGCACCCTATACTTTCCGGCCGGTTCGGAGCTTAGCGCTGGTGACGGCCGACCGGATAGCCTATGACTATAAATCGGCTGACCGTTCCGCGATTGCCGCTCTCATGGAACGGCGCGGGAACTGTGATGATGTATTGATTGCCAAGCAAGGAAGGATCACCGATACGTCCTATGCCAATGTCGTTCTCGAATCCTCCGAAGGCGGCCTCTTTACGCCGGATACCTGTCTTCTTCCGGGCGTAAAGCGCGAATCTTTGCTCCGGACCGGCCGGATCAGGGAGATACCTGTCTCCGTGGAAGATCTGAAAGGCTTTGTCCGCATTTATCTCATCAACGCTTTGATCGATCCGGAAGACCGGGTTTGCTTGCCTATAAGCGCCATTACTCTTTGAATTCCATTCCGAAGGCTTCACCCTTTTTCAACTGGATGGATAACCGGGCTTTTTCGTTTTTAGGAATCCAGTTCATCCGCCGGCATTCGTCCTTCGACAATTCGATGTAATGGGTCTGGCTTCCGGTGAGGTTTTCCGTTTCCACCTGGCAGTCTTTGATCCTCCATTTTTCATTGTCGTCCAAATCCAGGTTGAGAGTTTGGATCGTACTGCCGGCTGCTTCAAACGAACGGCAGCCGCTCCGGACGGTCAGGTCCCGGATCGTACAGCTGCCTATTTTTACTCCCTTGGAGGTCTTTATATCCAGATTTCCGAAGGTTTGCTTGTCGAATCTCATTTCGAGGCAAGGCATTTCATTGATGACTTGCAGGGAAGAGTCTGTCGTAAATTTCAGGTTAAACCCTCTCATCGGAGAGAACCTTCCGTTCGATTTCAAGTGAAAGGCTTCTGCCAAGGCCACCTGGTCGACGATGACCTTCAAGGTGTCTCCCTCCGGTTGGAAAGCCAGATAAGGGAGGACTCCTTCCGGGTATTCGATTTTATAGCGCCCCGACGTATCATTTATGAAATGGAGATCACCGTATAATACAGCCGAAAGTTCGTCTTTTCCAATCGCTTTTGCTTTGATCAGTGCGACTTTATAGGGCTTCACTTCTGTTTGGCCGAAGGTCTGCCTGATTTCTGTCTTTATTTTCTCTTTACCTTCCGGTTCAAGGGTGGACAGGAAAAAGATATACAGGATGGAAAGTAATATAAATGCCGCCAACACTCCGATCGTTATTTTAGTTGTCTGTCTCATTGCTTCTACTGTTTAAAGACTGTTGTTTCTTATATTCATTATATAATACTGTTATCTCCGACAGAGGTATTTGCAGCAGGTCGAGCTGACGGAAAAAGCCGGTTAACTCGTTCTGCATGAAGTTCTCTTTCTGGAAAGAATGGATGTGTTGCTTTGCACCTGTCGATACAAAGTAACCGATACCCCGTTTGTTGTAAATGATTCCCTGTGATTGCAGATAGTCGTACGAGCGCATGACCGTGTTGAAGTTGACTTCCACGACGGCGGCATATTCCCGAACCGAGGGGACGCGCTCTTCCTCCTTATACTGCTCCAGCAGGATTTCGTTGCATAATCTATCCGCTATTTGCAGATAGATGGCTTTATTTTCTTTAAAATTCATCGTTTACCATCTTTTTATTATTTCCGACTCTTTAAATCTGAAATAGCCTAAAATCCAATCGAACAGGCTGACTGCATAGAGTAGTGCGCCGATCGCCACAAGCAGGATCTTATCATCGAAACCATTGAAAATATTAGGAATCTGCGCCTCTTTCAGGTTACCGAATACGAGAGTCAAAACCCCGGTGCAAATGCTATAATAAATCAATAGAAAGGCAATGCCGGCTGCAAACGTTTTGACAAATGAATTCTTCTCCCAGAAAGTGCTTCCAAGGACAAACACGGATTGGATAAAAAGATAAACAGAGAAAGCAAAGAACAACCCCTGCCAATAAGGGAAAAAATGGGTTGAATCTTTCGCCCCTGTCCAATTTACCAATGCACTTAAATGGATAAAATCGATATCTTCATGAGGAAACCGGATCGAGCAGTAGATGACACGGGTGGCGTCCGCCAGGAAAAATAAGATAAAGTAGACGATCAGGTAGAGAAGGACAACCTGCATCCAGCGTGAAAGATATTTTTCCAAAGAGGAAGCCGGATTCATCAGGAAAGTCGTCCGTTTGGTTTTCGTACTCATCGGATTCATCAGGGTGGAGGCATAGACGCTTCCCAAGATGAAGAACAGAAGGCCGGAAACTAGCACGAGTTGCATATTATGTGCCTCCGCCGTAGAAGGCTGGTTATCATAATATAGATAGGAGTTCCAGATAAGGGTGATCGAAAAAATCCCGTAACCGGTAATAAGAAGAAGCAGGTTCTTTTTCCAATTCTCCATGATGTCCTTTTGGAGTACCAGAAGAAAACGTTGGAAGCTAAAAGTGTTATTTTCCATAAATCCTTTCTATTTAATTGAATAAACCAGTGATTTTCTCTCTTTCGGACAAAACGGCGTTAAACAGCGACTCCAGGTTGAGTACGGTCTCTTTCTGCTGCCTGTTCGGAAGGATCAGGCTGTTTCCCTGAAGGGAAGGCATGGAATAGAGCACGTCTTTTTCCGGCTTGTCGTTTGTTTCGGTAAAATAGAGTTTTTCGCAAATGCGTTCTACCGTTTGGTTGAGTAGTATCCGGCTTTCGTCAAGGATGATGACCTGCTCCAGCAGTTTATCCACGTCGCGTACCTGGTGGGTAGAGATCAGGATGATCTTGTCGTCGCTCATCCCGGAGACAATAAACTTGCGGAATTGGCTTTTGGCAGGTATATCCAGCCCGTTTGTCGGTTCATCCATAAGCAAAAGGGAGGTATTGGTTGCCAAGGCGAAACTCATATAAACCTTCTTTTTTTCGCCCATGGAAAGCGCATCCAGTTGCAGGTCAAGATCGAGGTCAAAGTCCTGCAGGTATTTATCCAGCGATTCCCGGCTGAATTTCGGATAGAAGGGCGCATTGCATTCGATGTACCGCTTTAAGGAAACGCGGGGGAAGTCGATTTCCTCCGGAACGATAAACATCTCTTTTAAGACGGAAGGAAGCCGCTTGGAGACATCCTCTCCGCTGAACAGCACCTTTCCTTTGCGAGCGGCCAGCAAGCCGACCAACAGATAGAGCAGGGTGGATTTTCCGGCTCCGTTTTTTCCCAATAATCCATAGATCTTTCCTTTTTCCAGACTCAAAGAGAAATCATGGAGTATCTGCTTTTTCTTTTTGTATCCGAACGATACTTCTTCCAGTTTGATCATAAATCGCCTCTTTTTATTAATTACATAACATCATATGTGTAATAGTTGCCTATTACACGCAAATGTAGATATTCTTTTTAGATTACCAATAAAAAAACTCGTTTTTTATTAGGAATCTAAAAAAGCAGGAAGGGGGATATGTCAAAAGTCATCGCTTATCAACTTAAAAAATTGATAACTATGAATGAACGCAGCCATAACTATGATTGTGTGTATTTATAGTTATGAATTTTTACAGGGGATTTTCTTTTGATAGATCTTCTTATGAGTTCATTCCGAAAATAGAACCGACAAGAGCGGATGACAACATAGCGACCGTTCCCCAGAAGCAGATTCTCATAGCCGATTTTTTGATATTGGAACCGCCGATTTTAGCGGCAATCCCTCCCAATATGGCTAAGGAAACGATTGCCGAGAGGTATTGAGAAACGACCATTTTTTCAATGGATATTATAATGGTAAACAACAATGGCAGCAAACCTCCAATCAGAAAGGAAGCTGCTGATGCCATGGCAGCTTGCAACGGTCTCGGAGTGGTCATCTCATTGATTCCCAACTCGTCTTTGGCATGTGCGTCCAAGGCATTATGTGTCATTAGCTGGGTTGCGACTTGCCTTGCCAATTGTTTATCAAGCCCTCTTTTTACGTATATATCCGCCAATTCCTCCAATTCTTCTTTTGGCGTTGCCTCTAATTCGTTTTTTTCTCTTTCCAGATCCGCTTTTTCCAGATCCGTTTGGGAGCATACCGACACATATTCTCCGGCGGCCATAGAGCCGGCTCCGGCTACCAGGCTCGCCAAAGCGGCAAGCAGGATTACTTGCCGTGACGAACCTGCGGCAGCAACCCCTATCACAAGGCTTGTCGTTGAAATAATTCCGTCATTTGCGCCTAATACGGCAGCTCTTAACCAATTGTTCCGGTGGATGTAATGATTTTCGTTTTGCATGGGGCCTTTGTTTTATTCTAAATATTCTTTTGCAAAGTTTTTACAGTATTCTTTAATCATCTCACGAACCTTTCGGAATTTGGCCAGGACTTCTTCTTCTGTTCCTGTTGCTTTGGCCGGGTCGGGAAAATTTTGATGGAATCTCTTTGCTTTCGTAGGGTAAAATGGACAGCGTTCACGTGCATTATCACAAACTGTAATCACAAAATCGAAGTTTATATGGCTGTATTCGTCTATATTGTTAGAGGTATGGCTGGAAATATCGATGCCGTCTTCTTTCATGACGGCAATTACTTTCGGATTTACTCCGTGAGTTTCCACGCCGGCACTGTAAATTTCCGCTTTATTACTTGCAAAATGTCGTAAATAACCTTCCGCTATTTGGCTTCGGCAACTATTCCCGGAACATAATACCAATACTTTAATCTTTTCCATAAAACTTTGTTTTGAAATATAAACTTATCTTTACCAATAATATTAAAACCGGAACTTCTATTAAAGGGCCTATTACACCGACAAGGGCTTGTGACGAATGGATGCCGAAAACGGAAATAGAAACCGCAATTGCTAATTCAAAATTGTTGCCTGTGGCAGTAAAAGAAATGGACGCATTTTTATCGTAAGGAACTTTAAGCGATTTGTTGATGAAAAAACTTAAGAAAAACATCAATACAAAATAGATAATCAGTGGAACTGCTATTCTGATCACATCTGCGGGCAGTTCTACTATTTTATCCCCTTTTAAGCTGAACATCAGTATGATTGTGAATAGCAAAGCATAGAGGGTAATGGGGGATATAAACGGAATAAACTTTCTATTATACCATTCTATACCTTTGAATAGGGTTAAAAAATAACGGCTTAAAAAGCCGGCAAAAAATGGTATTCCCAAATAAATCAAAACGCTTTCGGTAACATCTTTCATCGGCACCGATATGTCGAAATTACCCAATCCTAATTTAGCCGGCAAAAAATGGATGAATAGCCAAGCATAAAAACTATAAAATAAGACTTGGAAAATGCTATTCAAGGCAACTAAGGCGGCACCATATTCTCTATTCCCTTTCGCTAAATCATTCCAAACGATGACCATCGCAATACATCTTGCCAAGCCGATTAAGATTAAACCAATCATGTAGTCGGGTTTATCCCGTAAGAAGAATATTGCCAAGGCAAACATCAATAATGGTCCCGCTATCCAATTCAGAAACAGAGAAATGGACAGCATCTTTTTGTCCTGGAATACCTTAGGTAGCAAAGCGTAATTCACCTTTGCAAGCGGAGGGTACATCATCAGTATTAAGCCGATAGCCAATGGGATGTTGGTTGTGCCGACAGAAAGCGAGTGAGTTAAGCGGGGAATTTTCGGAAAGAAATATCCTAAAGCAATCCCTAAAGCCATTGCGAGGAAAATCCACAATGTGAGATATCGGTCTAAGAGTTTTAATTTCGGTTGCATCGTATTATCTATTAATATTTATCAGCAACAGCCCGAGTCAGGCGAACAATGGCTTTGCCGCTTTAATCGTTCTGAAATTTGAGTGAAATAATTTTGCATTTGTACGATCGATTTTTCATCGATGCAATAACAAATTGAGGTTCCTTCGATACTCCCTTTTATTAACCCTGCATTCTTCAATTCTTTCAAATGTTGCGAAATTGTTGGCTGTGCCAATGGCAGCTCGTTTACAATATCACCACCTATGCAACTGTTCACTTTCAGTAGATAATCGATAATTGCAACTCTTGCCGGATGCCCCAAAGCCTTAGCTATTAAAGCAATGTTGTTTTGACTGTCAGTAAAATGTTCTGTTTTTGTTGCTCCCATACTTGTTTATCTTAATATCGCAATATTACGATAAATAATCGAATCCGGGAAATAATCCGGGAAATAAAAAATCCCCGAACTCCAAGATGGAATTCGGGGACTTAACAATTAATTATCTATCATGAAAAAGAAAATATTTAGTTTTTAAAGGCCAAACCGTCGTTGCTGCGGTCGATAACAATCGGGTGACTCCGGTCGATTTTACCACCCAGAATCTCCTTGGACAGTTCGTTCAATACGTAGTGTTGGATGACCCGTTTGACCGGACGCGCACCGAATTGAGGATCGTATCCCTTGTCGGCAATAAAGGCCAACGCCTTATCGCTAAACTCGAGTGTGATGCCGTTCTTCTGCAACATGGCTTTGACGCCGTTCAGTTGCAGGGCGACAATCTGGCGAATCTCATTTTCATTCAACGGAGTGAACATGATGATATCGTCGATACGGTTCAGGAATTCCGGACGAATGGTCTTTTTCAACAAATCCAACACTTCCCGTTTCGTCTTTTCGACTACTTCGTCGTGATTGGCCGGAGTCATCTTCTCAAATTCTTCACGAATCAAGGACGAACCGATATTGCTGGTCATGATGATGATCGTGTTCTTGAAATTGACTAACCGGCCTTTGTTGTCCGTTAACCGACCATCGTCCAACACTTGCAGCAGAACGTTAAATACGTCCGGATGCGCCTTCTCGATCTCGTCGAACAGGACGACCGAATAAGGTTTCCGGCGGATGGCCTCCGTCAACTGGCCGCCTTCGTCATAACCGACGTATCCCGGAGGCGCCCCGATCAGACGGGTTGCGCTGAATTTCTCCTGGTATTCGCTCATGTCGATACGCGTCATCATATTCTCATCGTCGAACAGGTATTCGGCCAATGCCTTGGCCAGTTCCGTCTTACCCACACCGGTCGTGCCGAGGAAGATAAAAGAACCGATCGGTCGTTTCGGATCTTGCAGTCCGGCGCGGCTCCGGCGTACGGCGTCGGCGATGGCGCGGATGGCTTCATCCTGCCCGATGACCCGCTTATGTAATTCTTCTTCCAAATGAAGGAGTTTGTCCCGTTCGCTCTGCATCATTTTCTGAACCGGAATCCCGGTCCAACGCGAAACGACGTCGGCGATATCTTCGCTGTCCACTTCCTCCTTGATCATGGCGGAAGCTCCCTGCATTTTATGTAACTTTGCCTGTATCTCGTTGATCTCCTCTTCTTTGGCTTTGATCTTTCCGTAGCGCAGTTCGGCTACTTTACCATAGTCGCCTTCCCGCTCGGCTTTTTCCGCCTCGAACTTCATGTTCTCGATCTCTATCTTATTCTGTTGGATCTGGTTGATCAGCTCTTTTTCGCTTTGCCATTGTGCTTTCTGCTTGGTTTCCTCTTCTTTCAGTTCGGCTATTTCTTTATTCAATTGCCCCAGTTTGTCCGGATCATTTTCCCGTTTGATTGCCTCCCGTTCGATTTCCAATTGCTTGATCCGGCGGGAAACCTCGTCCAGCGATTCCGGTACGGAATCCACCTGTAACCTTAACCGTGCGGCGGCCTCATCCATCAGGTCGATGGCCTTGTCCGGAAGGAACCGGTCGGTGATGTACCGAGTAGACAACTGTACCGCTGCAATGATGGCGTCGTCTTTAATCCGCACCTTATGATGGTTCTCGTACTTTTCCTTCAGTCCACGCAGGATCGAGATCGTATCTGCCTCGTCGGGCTCATTCACCATCACAATTTGGAAACGTCGTTCGAGCGCCTTATCCTTTTCAAAATATTTTTGATACTCATCCAACGTTGTCGCACCAATGGCGCGCAGTTCCCCACGGGCCAAGGCCGGTTTCAGGATATTGGCTGCATCCATGGCACCTTCGCCTTTTCCGGCTCCTACCAGCGTATGGATTTCATCGATAAAGAGGATGATTTCTCCTTCCGCTTTGGTTACTTCATTAACTACCGATTTCAGACGTTCTTCGAATTCTCCCTTGTATTTGGCTCCGGCTATCAGGGCTCCCATATCCAAAGAGTAGATCTGCTTGCTCTTCAGGTTTTCCGGTACGTCTCCCCGCACAATACGGTGTGCCAGGCCTTCGGCGATCGCCGTCTTACCTACCCCCGGTTCGCCGATCAGGATCGGGTTGTTTTTCGTACGCCGGCTCAGGATCTGTAAGACCCGCCGGATCTCTTCATCCCGTCCAATCACCGGATCCAATTTCCCGGAGCGGGCGCGTTCGTTCAGGTTGATTGCATATTTGCTTAATGAGTCGTAGGTGTCTTCCGCCGACTGGCTCGTCACCTTGTTGCCTTTCCGCAGTTCTTCGATTGCCAACCGGAGTTCCTTTTCGGTTACGCCGGCATCCTTCAGGATTTGTGAAGCGGGGCTCGGTTCAGTTAATAAGGCCAGAATAATATGTTCCAGCGAAACATATTGATCGCCCATCTTCCCGCTCGTTTCGACCGCCTTTTGCAGGATGGCGTTCGATTCCCGGCTCAGATAAGGCTCGCCTCCTGACACCCGGGGATAGGAATTCAACTCCTTTTCCAATTGGGCGTCCAGGTTCTGTACATTCACACCCAACTTCTGAAACAGATAATTCACAATGCTTTCGCCTGTCATAATGACCGCTTTCAGCAAGTGGGCCGTTTCAATTGCCTGTTGGCTGCGTTGGGAAGCCAATTGTACAGCTTGCTGTACTGCTTCCTGTGATTTGATTGTAAAATTGTTTAAATTCATTATATCGTTTTCTGTTTATTCTTATTTTATGGATATCCATGCAAAACCAATACCATTCTTTGTTTCAGACAAGATGGCAGTATAAGGGAGGATGAAATTACGTGATTTTTATGCTAACCTTCGTTGCCCGACGGTTATTCGGGCAACCTGAGTTGTTCGATCAGGAAGGGACGGACGGGCTCAGGAAGGAAGAAACGGATGTCTTTTCCGGCCCGGAGAGCCTGGCGGATGTGGGTAGAAGAAATCTCTAAAAGAGGGGCATCGACCCCGCGGACTGTCGGGCAGCCTTCCGGTATTTCTATCGGGTAATCCTTGCGGGGATAGATGAGGAGCGGAAACTCGCGAATCAGTTCGTCGTATTGCTTCCATCGATCGATCTGGGCCCAACTGTCGGAGCCGATAATCAACTGGAAGGAACGATCCGGATAGGTACTGCGGAGCGTTCGCAGGGTGTCGATGGTATAGGAGGGGCGGGGAAGCGAAAATTCAATGTCGCTGACGCTAAACTTCGGATAGTCACCGATGGCCGCTTCTACCATTGCCAGACGGAGCTTTTCCTCCATAAGCTCACCGGCTTCTTTCAACGGATTCCGAGGCGAAACCAAAAACCAGACTTCTTCCGTGTCCGTATATTCGCAGATCCAGTTTGCTATGGCCAGATGGCCGATATGGATCGGGTTAAATGAACCTGAATAGATGCCGGTCTTCTTCATCTCTTAAGGAAATCTTGTACGATCCGGAGGGCTTCGGCTTGCGCCTTCTCCAGCCGGTCGTTGATGATGACGACATCGAAGCGCGGAGCGAAGCTCAATTCATATTCTGCTTTTGCCAGACGGCTTTCAATCACTTCCGGGCTGTCGGTTCCCCTGCTTTCCAGGCGCCGGCGCAAGACCTCCAGGCTGGGAGGCTGGATAAAGACAGACAGGGCCCGGTCTCCATAATATTCCTTGATGTGGCAGCCGCCGACGACATCCACGTCGAAGACCACATGGCCGCCCGCATGGAAGATTCGGTCAACTTCGCTTTTCAGTGTGCCGTAGTACCGGTCTTTATATACTTCTTCATATTCAAGGAAAAGGCCGGCGGCTATTTTTTCACGGAAAGCTTCGGGTGTCAGGAAATAATATTCCACGCCATCCCGTTCCTGCCCCCGCGGAGGGCGGCTGGTCGCTGAGATGGAAAACCGGAGATTCAGGTTTTGTCCGAGCAAATAGTTGATGATAGTGGATTTACCGGAGCCGGAGGGGGCGGAGAATATGACAAGTTTACCGCTCATCGTTTATAATACGTTTAATACCTGTTCTTTAATCTGTTCCAATTCGTCTTTCATCTGGACGACAATCTGCTGCATTTCAGCTAAATTGCTTTTCGAGCCGAGCGTATTGATTTCACGGCCCATTTCCTGGGCGATGAATCCGAGTTTTTTACCCTGTCCCTTACCGTTTTCCATGCTCTGGATGAAGTACTTCAAATGGTTGTCCAACCGGTTCTTCTCTTCGTTGATGTCCAGTTTTTCGATGTAATAAATCATTTCCTGTTCGAAACGGTTTTTGTCGTAATCCAAGCCGGCGATCTTCTGCAGGTTTTCGGTAATCCGGGTTTTGATTCTCTCTAACCGTTCCCCTTCATAGACTCCGATCTGGGAGAGCAATTGGGTGATATTGACTATCTTTTGGGAAAACAGGTCGTATAACATTTGCCCTTCCTGCGTGCGGAAAGCGCGAAGATGTTCGATGGCATCCGATACCGCTTGGCTGACAACCGTCCATTCTTCCTCGTCGGCTTCGACCATTTCCGTCTTGACGGTGTCCGGCAAGTGGAGCAGCGTTTCGAACCAGTTCGAAGGGACGTCGATTTTCAGATGAGACGCAATCTCCCGGATCTGTTGATAATAATTCTCGACAGCGGTTTCGTTGATCTTAATGCTTGTATCCGCCCCGATATTCTCAACATAGATGGAAAAATCGACTTTCCCTCTTTCGAGGGTTTGGAGCAAAAGACTGCGGAGGTTCATCTCTTTTTCCTTATAGATGGAAGGAATGCGCATGGACAGATCCAACTGTTTACTGTTGAGTGTTTTTATTTCAACTGTGATTTTCTTGGAAGGCAGCTCTACGGTAACCTTACCGAAGCCGGTCATTGATTGTATCATCGTTTTTCTGTTTTTGCAAAGGTATATTATTCGAATGAAAAAGAATGAATCGAAAGGAAGAAAAGCGTATTTCCGTTCGTTTCCCTTGTTTTTCTTCCCGCTCGGGAAACAGAGTAACCTGAAATTCCCTAATTTTGCACTTTTGTAAGGAGGAAAGAATTATGGCCTGTATATTATCTATAGAAACGGCGACTTCCGTTTGTTCGGTCGCTTTGTCAAATGATGGGGAAATATTGTTCGAAGAAGCATCTTTCGATGGACCTTCGCACGCTGCCCTCTTGGGCGTCTATGCTGCGCAGGCGGTGAAGGTTGCCAAAGGAGAACATCTGACATTGGATGCGGTTGCCGTGAGTAGCGGCCCTGGTTCGTATACCGGTTTGAGGATCGGCGTTTCGGAAGCTAAGGGATTGTGTTTCGGTTACGGAATCCCTTTGATCAGTATTCCTACGCTCGATATCCTTGCCACCAAAGCGATCCGGCTGAACAAGGCTTCCGACGATTTCTTCTATTGCGCCATGCTGGACGCGCGCCGGATGGAGGTCTATGCTGCAATCTATGATTCGACCGGGCAAGTCATCCGTGAGACGCAAGCCGAGGTTGTCGATGCGGCAACCTATGCGCCTTATTTATCCCAAAGAAAAGTCTGTTTCTTCGGAAACGGGGCGAACAAATGCAAAGACGTGATCACTTCGGACCGGTCCGTTTTCCTGGATGGGATCCATCCTATGGCGGTCGAGATGATACCGTTGGCAGAGCTGGCCTATGCGGATGCCCGGTTTGTCGATACCGTCTATTTCGAACCTTTCTACCTAAAGGAATTTATCGCCACCATTGCAAAAAACAAAGTGCTAAAATGAAATAAGGGCAGGCATAAAGCCCACCCTCATCCTGAAAAAGTCGGTTTTGCGTTGTTTATCCGATAATTACCAGATCATCCCCTTCCAGTACCGAGTCGCCTTGCGATACTTTGATCTCAAGGACCTTGCCTTCCCGGTCGGAAGGAATGTTGTTTTCCATTTTCATGGCTTCCAGTACGATTACCGTCTGTCCTCTTTTTACGGAATCTCCCACTTTGCAATTCACTTGGATAATGACGCCGGGAAGTGGCGTCTTGATTGCTCCCTGGGTGATTGCCGCAGCCTGGCGGGTAACGATCGGATCGCCTCCGGCGGTGGTCGGCGGCTGGGCAGGCCGCCTGATCTTGAACGCCGGCTTTTTCTCCGTCGCTTCCATCTGAACTTTATAGCGTTCCCCGTTTACTTCTACGTCGGCAACTGTTTCGCCGACATTGTCAATCTGTACTTCGTACTCATGACCATTGATTATATATTTAAATTGTCTCATATCTGTATTAGCGATTACTGGATTTATAATTACCTCCTGGGCATTTGCCTTAATCCGAAAATCTTGGAACTCCACGGAGAATAACGGCGGTCTACCTTACGGATGGTGAGCACCGTATTTTCGATGTCGTGGGCTTCTTCTCCCAATTCGAAGAGCGCCATGGAGATCGCGGCCATCACTTCACTGGGAACCTCTTCGAATTTTTTCTTTCTGTTTTCTTCTGCCATAATCATTCTGTTTTAAAGAGGTAAGTTGTCGTGTTTCTTGGGCGGATTAATCAATTTCTTGGTTTCCAGTTGTTGTAGCGCCCGGATAATGCGGAAACGCGTGTTGCGCGGTTCGATCACGTCGTCAATATAACCGTAGCGGGCGGCATTATACGGATTGGCAAATGCTTTCTGGTACTCCGCTTCCTTTTCTGCGACGCAGGCTTGCGGATCGGGACTGGCGGCTACCTCTTTGGCAAAAATCACTTCAACGGCTCCGCTGGCGCCCATGACCGCGATTTCGGCCGTAGGCCAGGCATAGTTTACGTCTCCGCGAAGATGCTTGGAACTCATGACGCAATAGGCGCCTCCGTAAGACTTGCGTAGGGTGACCGTGATCTTCGGAACAGTCGCTTCGCCATAAGCGTACAGCAACTTAGCACCGTGCAGGATCACGCCGTTGTACTCCTGTCCCGTTCCCGGAAGGAATCCCGGAACGTCTACCAATGTTACCAGCGGAATATTGAATGCATCGCAGAAACGGACGAAACGTCCGGCCTTACGGGACGCATTGCAATCGAGGCATCCGGCCATCACTTTCGGCTGGTTCGCCACAATCCCTACAGCCTGTCCGTTAAAGCGGGCAAAACCGACGATAATGTTTTTGGCATAGTCCGCATGGACTTCCAGGAATTCGTTTTTGTCGACGATCGTTCCGATGACCTCGTACATATCATAGGATCTGTTCGGGTTATCGGGGATAATGTCATTGAGGAAATCATCCAGGCGATCCGTCGGATCGTCACATTCCAGCCAAGGCGTTTCTTCCAGATTGTTTTGGGGAAGATAGCTGATCAGTTTACGGATCAATTGCAATCCCTCTTCTTCCGAATCCAGGGCGAAATGAGCCACGCCCGATTTCGTCATGTGCACGTCGGCCCCGCCCAGTTCCTCCTGGGTAACGTCTTCGCCGGTAACGGTTTTGACGACCTTCGGGCCGGTAAGGAACATGTAGCTGCTTCCCCGGATCATGATGTTGAAGTCGGTCAATGCCGGCGAATAGACGGCGCCCCCTGCGCAAGGGCCGAAGATCCCGGAAATCTGGGGAATCACACCGGAGGCGAGGATGTTCCGCTGGAATATTTCGGCATAGCCAGCCAGCGCATTGACGCCTTCCTGGATACGCGCGCCTCCCGAATCGTTCAGCCCGATGACCGGAGCGCCCATCTTCATGGCCTGGTCCATCACTTTGCATATCTTTAGCGCCATAGTTTCGGACAAGGCGCCTCCGAATACGGTAAAGTCCTGAGCATAGACATATACGAGCCGGCCGTCGATGGTTCCGTATCCGGTAACTACCCCGTCTCCGAGATAGTGTGTCTTGTCAATGTCGAAGTTCGTACAACGATGTTGGACAAACATATCGAATTCTTCAAAACTGCCCACATCCAATAACATGGCTATACGTTCCCGGGCCGTATATTTCCCTTTCTTATGCTGCGAGTCAATTCTTTTTTGGCCGCCGCCCAGACGCGCCTCTCCGCGAAGAGTGATAAGTTCTTTTACTTTAATAAGTTGATTACTCATTATATTAAGATTTGATTGGTACTAGATTAATGGAGTCTGTCATTCATGCAATTATTCAGGCTTTCCATGCATGCAGAACTCGGTGAGGACACCGCCTGACGATTTCGGATGAATGAATGCGATATTCAATCCTTCCGCTCCCCCGCGGGGAGCTTTGTCGATCAGAGAAACTCCTTTGGCTGCCATTTCATCCAGCGCCGTCTGCACATTAGGAACTGCAAAGGCGATGTGATGGATTCCTTCCCCTCGTTTTTCAATAAATTTAGCGATGGTACTGTCTTCGCTGGTGGCTTCCAGCAATTCGATTTTGGTTTGTCCGACTTTGAAGAATGCCGTCTTAACTTTTTGGTCGGCTACTTCTTCAATGCTGTAGCATTTCAGTCCTAAAATCTGTTCGTAGTAAGGAAGAGATGCTTCGATACTTTTTACTGCAATGCCAAGATGCTCAATATGAGAGATGTTCATTTTGATAAATATTTAATTAATATAACTGATTCGTAAAAAGAGACATAACATAATGTGTTATGACGAAGCAAATATACAGTTTATTACATAATAAAGAAATTTTTCTGTAATCTTTAAAAGAGGATATATAATAGTGTTTAAGAGCAGGCCGGAGCGCCGGGATGGGGCTGAAACGAGGAAATCGGCCGATCACTTGGCCGATTTCCGTATCCCATGGTATGGGTAAAATGCAAAACTATAATAAAAGAGAATAAGAAATGGTTCTATAAATTTTTGAAAGCTTGCTCCAGGTCGGCCAGGATATCATCGATATTTTCAATGCCGATGGACAGGCGAAGCAAGCCGGGAATTGCGCCGGAAGCAATCTTGTCCTCGTCCGAAAGTTGCTCATGTGTTGTGGCTGCCGGGTGGATAATCAAAGATTTGGCATCCCCCACATTGGCCAAATGCGTAAATAGCTTCAGGTTATTGATGAAACTGTCAGCAAGGTTGCCTTCTCCCTTGATCTTGAAAGAGAGGATACTTCCAGGGCCGTTCTTGAAATACTTCTTGGCCAGCTCATGATAGGGATTTCCGGGCAGGCCGGGATAGTTCACATACTCCACTTTCGGATGTTTTTCCAGCCATTCGGCTACTGCCTGTGCATTGCGTACGTGTTCCCTCAGGCGTAGCGAGAGCGTTTCCAGTCCCTGGATGAATAACCAGGAATTAAATGGGCTGAGCGCCGGTCCCCAGTCGCGAAGTCCTTCGACACGGGCGCGCATGATGAAGGCGATATTACCAAAGGGACTGTTGGTGCCGAACGCATCCCAGAAAACCAGTCCGTGGTAGCTCGGAGAAGGTTCGGTAAATTCAGGGAAACGGCCATTTGCCCAGTTGAACTTCCCACCATCGACAATTACGCCGCCGATGGAAGTGCCGTGGCCTCCAATCCATTTGGTCGCGCTTTCCACTACGATCGCCGCCCCGTGTTCCAACGGACGGAATAGGTAGCCCCCTCCTCCGAACGTGTTATCCACGATAACAGGTACGCCGTGCTTGTCGGCCACTTTGACAATGGCATCGAAGTCAGGGATGTTTAGATCCGGATTTCCGATCGTTTCCAGATAGATCGCTTTTGTCCGGTCGTCTATTCTTTTTTCAAACTCTTCGGGAGCGTCGGCCGGCGTAAACCGGACTTCAATGCCGAGGCGCTTGAATTGGTTCTTAAATTGGTTGTAAGTACCGCCGTAAAGGTGGGAGGTCGAGACGAAATTGTCTCCGGCCGAAAGGATATTGTTCAGAGCGATAAATTGGGAAGCCTGTCCCGAGCCCACGGCCAGGGCGGCAGCTCCGCCTTCCAAGGCGGCGATTCGTTTCTCAAACACATCATTGGTCGGATTCATGATACGCGTGTATATGTTTCCGAGCTTGCGCAGCCCGAACAGGTCGGCGCCATCCTGGGCATCGGTGAACGCATAGGAACTGGTCTGGTAAATGGGGACTGCGCGGGCATGTGTGGTTGGGTCGACTTCTTGTCCGGCATGTACTTGCAATGTTTCGAATTTGTAACTGCTCATGTGTTTTTTCTTTATAACGGTTTATTAATTTACGGTAGCAAAAATAGAGGGAATCGCTGATTTGTGCAATCACTTGCGAAAGGTATTTTTATCTACCTTTAAAAGGGTATAAATCAATTTGTAGAAAAGGCATCGGAGTATAACCATTTTCAGAAAAAGCAACACCCGATTGAATCATTCGGCGTAAGAAGTTGTATATTTGTGCATAGGGAAACTAATTTTCACTGGCCGACAAAAGATCTTTTACCCACCATGCGAAGATCTTTCATTGGCCATGCGAAGATCTTCGTACAGCCGGGGAAAATAGATTTGTCGCTACATTCTGCTTAAAATCTGTATGTTATAATAACAAAGCCAATAACCTTAAAAACGAATTCGAGTGGCGAAATATTAGAATGTATTTGCTTTCGGAAAGGACACCCTTGATAATGAGTGAAGTCTATTTCTTTTTGAATTTAATTCCGCTGAGGATTCCTAAATTTATCAGTTCATGTAGAATGGCGTCTTCATCCCATGATCTTGTTTTTCCTCCGTGGGCAATACGATAGACGTTTAGGGTCGTGGTGTTGTATCTTCTTGCAAATTCCGAATATAATTCCTTGTTTTTGCAATTGAGAAAAAACTTTAAGTAGTTAATCATCGTTTATATATTAAATTTATTTAGTAAATGAGATAGAGTATTAAAACGGCTGCTTCTTTGACAGAAGGGGATAATATGAATGTAATTGCTTTATATCATTAAATAGTAAGGCCTATGGCCCGATTTGGGTATGCTGAAAAAATAGTATTCAAAACAATGATCTGTCTTTGTCCATATTTTTAATTTCTTTCAATCGGAATAAATAATCGCAATACTATCTTATATTAAAGCATATAGCGAATTTTGCCATTCATTAACCGGATGATATGATTCGAAAGGATTTTATAAGCGTTCTTTTTATTAAAAAACAGGTCTTGTTTTGATTAATGATGTGATGTTTTATTAAATTTGTTGCATTGTTAAGAAAAATACCACTTCTGTCAAAGAAGAAGGATCAGAAGTCCTAAAAACTTATGTCAAAGAAGCTTAACTTCGCTGTAGGGAACATACTTGTGAGGCGTTTATTGGGATGATTTAAAAAATCTTATGTATGTTTGTGGGAAGTTTAATATTTTAGCATTATACCTATGAAGAAATTGTTTATGGCAGCAGGATTAATTATTGCTTTGGGTTCGTGCGGCGGTACTTCCACGAAGACTTCGGAAGCCGACGCGTCAAATCCTTTTTTCACGGAGTACTCCACTCCTTTCGGGGTACCTCCTTTCGACAAGATTAAGTTCGAACATTATAAGCCGGCTTACCTGAAAGGGATGGAAGATCAGGTGGAAGAGGTACGGAAGATCGTGGAAAATCCGGAGGAACCTACGTTTGAAAATACGATCGTTGCTCTCGACCGGAGCGGAAAGTTGCTTCGGAAAGTAGCGATTGTCTTCGGCGGACAAAACGGTGCCAACACATCGGATGAAATGCAGGCGTTGAGTAAAGAACTCTCCCCGCTGTTATCCAGGCATAGCGATGATATCAATCTGAATCCGAAGCTGTTCTCGCGGGTAAAGGCCATTTATGAAAAGAAAGATAACTTGGGACTGGATAAGGAACAAACCAAACTACTCGAAAATACCTATAAGGATTTTGTGCGTGGCGGAGCTAACCTGAATGAGGAACAGCAGGTCCGTTTGCGCGGACTAAACAGCGAAATCTCTCTCCTGGAACTGACTTTCAGCCAGAATATGCTGAAAGAAACGAATGCCTTCCAGCTGGTTGTCGATAAGAAGGAAGACCTGGCCGGTCTGCCGGATGATTTGATTGCCAATGCGGCAAAGGCGGCTGAAGCGGCCGGCCTTGAAAACAAATGGGTTTTCACGTTGCATAACCCCAGTGTGATGCCTTTCCTGCAATATGCGAAAAACCGGGAGCTGCGGGAAAAAATATTCAAAGGATATATCAACCGGGGCAATAACGGCAACGATGCCGACAACAAGGAAGTGGTCCGTAAACTTGTCACCGCCCGGCTCGAAAAAGCTAAACTGATGGGCTACAAGGATTACGCATCGTTTGTGTTGGATGATCGGATGGCCAAAACGCCGGAAAATGTATATAAATTGCTGGATGAGATCTGGACGCCGGCTTTGGCGAAAGCCAAAGAGGAACTGGCTGACATCAAAGCCGAGATAAAGAAGGAGGGGCAGGATTTCGAACCGGAAGGTTGGGATTGGCGTTATTATTTTGAAAAAGCGAAGAAGGCAAAATTTAATCTCGACGAAAACGAGGTGCGCCCCTATCTGAAATTGGAGAATGTACTCGACGGCGCTTTTTATGTAGCGAATAAGTTGTATGGCATTAGCTTTACCGAAGTGAAGGAGGCTCCCCTGCCTTATGAGGATGCCCGTTTGTTCGAATGTAAGGATAAAGACGGTTCCCATCTGGGCGTTATCTATTTTGATTTCTTCCCGCGGGCCAGCAAACGGGGTGGCGCCTGGTGCGGCTCCTACCGTCCGCAGGGCTATGAAGGTGGGGAGCGGGTGGCTCCGGTCGTGACGATTGTCTGCAATTTCAGCCAGCCTGCCGCCGGCCAGCCTGCTTTGTTGAGCGCCGATGAAGCAAGCACCCTATTCCATGAATTCGGACATGGGCTGCATGGCTTATTCCGCGATGTCCACTATACGGGTGTCGGCAGCGTACCCCGCGACTTTGTGGAACTTCCTTCCCAGATTATGGAGCATTGGGTATTCGAACCGGAAGTCCTGAAAGTCTATGCCAAGCATTACCAGACCGGCGAAGCGATTCCCGCCCCGTTGATCGAAAAATTGGATAAGAGCGGTAAATACGGCCAGGGCTTCGCTACGACCGAATATCTTGCCGCCTCCTTGTTGGATATGGATTATCATGTATTGAAGGAAATCCCCGCCGATTTCAATACGACGGCCTTCGAAGCCAAAGTGCTAAGCGACCGCGGCCTTTTGAAACAGATTCCTCCCCGTTACCGTACGACTTACTTCAACCATACGATGGGCGGAGGATACACAGCCGGCTATTATAGTTATATCTGGGCGGAAGTACTGGATGCGGATGCCTATCAGGCCTTTGTTGAGACCGGTGACATCTTCAATCCCGAAGTCGCCGGTAAATTTCGCAAGTTTGTCCTGACGCCGGGTGGCATCGACGATGCAATGATCATGTATAAAAACTTCAGGGGAAAGGAACCGGACACGGAACCTTTGTTGAAAAACCGTGGATTGAAATAATATCCGGAAGACAAAATCATCCGGCATCATTCGTTCAGAATTTTGCCGGATGATTCTTTAAATTTCATTATCATCCGCGCTTAAATCGATAGGGAGATGCCTCTTGAATGCTTCCTTGAAGGAAATCAGCGTCTCCGTACGCGCCAGCCCGAGCGGTTGGAGCTTATGGTGGATGATATTCAACAGATGTTGGTTGTTTTTTGCATAGATCTTTATGAATAAATCGTATTGCCCGGTCGTATAATGGCATTCCACCACTTCCGGTATTTTCAAGAGAGCGTCCGTTACGGCAGGGAATTGCCCGGGCGAATTAAGATAGAGCCCCATATAAGCGCAGGTTTCGTATCCTATTTTTGTGCTGTCGATAATGTACTCGGATCCTTTGATGACTCCGAGATTGGTCAGTTTTTGAATGCGTTGATGAATGGCTGCACCCGAGACATTGCATTCCCTTGCAACTTCCAGAAACGGAATCCGGGCATTCCCGATAATTAATTTAAGAATTTTATCATCCAATTCATCCAGTTCATGATGTGCCATAATTCTCTATTTTTTCTCACTTTCGTTAAAGAGTGAATAATCTTTCAAATAGATACAAATGTAATGAATATTTTATCTAAAAAGAAGTTCATTCCCTATTATTATTTTTATTTCGTAATAATCTGCCATAAAAACGATAGTCGGCATTCGTTTCGTAATTATCCTCTCCGGGTAGGAAAATTGTGACTTTCATCTTTTTTTGCTATACTTGTAAATCTGTGTTGTAGCGCGTTTACCTTAAAAGTAAGTTGGAAATGAGTAGGAAATTGGCGATCAGTTGTGTGGAAGTAAAAGAAAGCTCCGATGCCCGGTTGGCATGGGTGGAAGCAACGTATAATGACTCTTTCCCTGAGAGCGAGCGGAGGGATTTTTCCTTAGTACGCAGGCTGTTGGAAGAGCAGCCTGCTTTCAAGCTTTATCTGGCGCTGGTGAATGAAGAGCAATACGTGGGATTTATTACCTTCTGGCATTTTGGCCTGTTTGTATACGTGGAGCATTTTGCCATCGATTCGTCTGTTCGGAATGGCGGACTTGGTTCTTTGGTGATGAAGGAACAGTTGTCATTAATTAATGTCCCGGTCGTTTTGGAGGTCGAATTGCCGGATGAAGAACTGAACCGCCGCCGGATCGGTTTTTACGAACGGTTGGGCTTCGTCCTGGACGATCATCCTTACCGGCAGCCGCCCTACCGCCCCGGTGAAGAATGGCTTGATATGCGTCTGATGACTTGTGGGAAGTTAGGCATGGAGCCGTCTTTCGAGGAGATCAAAAAGGTAATTTATAAAGAAGTGTATAATGTAAATTAGGTTTGCCCGTATAAGAAATGAGTTCTCCCAGTAAAATGAATTGAGTTGTGCTACCCCGGCGTTTCGCTATTGCCAATCGCCGGGGTAACGCAACTTTTTTATAAAGCAAATTCCTGCTTGCGGTGTATCCACTGCCCCCGGGTAAAGTCAGGGAAATCCACCAAGGCTCCGCCGCGTGCGATCGACATCTCCGACAGTCCGGAGATTGCACTCCAGGCCGCCGCATCATAACAATCCATTGGCGCCGGCTTTTTATTCTTTATACAGTCGATCAGGTCGTACATCATGATGAAGTCCATGCCTCCGTGTCCGGCCTCTTTTGCCTGCGCTTCCAGCGTGCTCCACAGTTTATGATCGTATTTCTTGAACCATTCTTCGGAATCATCCCAAAGGTGAGGCTTCGATTTTCCTTGTACATAGACATGATCCCCGTCGTTCATCCACAGCCCTTCCGTTCCCTGGATACGGAATCCGAGTGAATAGGGGCGGGGCGAGTTAGTGTCATGCGTAACGATAATCGTTTGCCCGTTGGCACATTTGATCATTGAGGTGACGATGTCTCCCAGGTTGAAACGGACTTTCGCCAGCGGATGATTCTCTCCGCCGTTATCGACGATGAATTTATGTAATCCGCGGGATTGGGTTGCCATGGAAGTCAGTGAAAGGAAACGGTTTCCGCGGTTGATGTCCATGCAGTGAGCCACCGGGCCGATGCCATGGGTCGGATAGATATCCCCGTTGCGCATCACCGAGTGTTGCGTGCGCCATTGCGCTTCGGCATAAGCGGTGGGCCCCATCCTCAGTTCACCTCCCTTTTTATAGTTGTATTGGGTTCCGTCGTTGAATTTCACATCCCGCAGGTCGTGTTCGTATCCGCATTCCCCGTGAAGCAGTTCGCCGAAAAGGCCTTCCCGCACCATCCGGAGGGAGGCCATCACGTCCCGCCGGTAGCAAACATTCTCCATGATATTCAGATGGCTGCCCGTCGTTTCGGAGACATTCACCAAGTCCCAGCATTCTTCCAGCGTATTGGCGGCGGAAACTTCCACGCCTACGTACGGGACGCCGGCCTTCATGGCGGCAACCGACATGGGGACGTGCCATTCCCACGGACTGGCTATGATCACGCAATCGAACTCCTCATTGTTCAGCATCTGCTCGAAAGCCCGTTCGCTGCCGGTGTAAATCTTCGGCTCCGGGACATTGAATTTGGCAATATGTTTGAGTGTACGTTCCAGAGGTCCTTTCTGTATATCGCAAATGGCCACGATCTTATTACCGGAGATCGCCAGTACATTATTGATATGCTCCTGGCAACGGGAGCCGGTACCTATAAAGCCGAAACGAAGTTTCCCATCGTCTTTTCCGGCCGCTTTCTTCTTTTGTTGGGTTTCTGTGATTGATGTTTCTACGGCGGATGCATTTCCCGCGATGCTTAATCCGGCAGCAGCTATTCCCGCTGTTGTCATTTTTTTGATAAAAGTTCTTCTTGTCTTCTCCATTATTGAAGTTGTTTTACGTAATTTGTTTACAAAATGATATCAAATGTATGTCTTTACTTTTTATGCCACAATATTAAGTAAAATATAGAGAAACTCCTGCAAATAGGATCATTTTTCATTTTAATTGTTTTATTTCTTTAAGGATTGATATTCCATAGGTAATGATCAATCAGTGCTCGATAAATTTATGTTATTTTAATTTAAGGGCTCGTTTAAATTTTAATGGGATAAAATAAAAAAGGGTTTCAGTATCTGCCTGATAGATATTTTCTTTGAAGCGACTAAACTAAAAGAAATAATAGATGATGATATTGAAACGTCCAAAATATTGGTAAATAATTATCAGGGCAAACTTTCCCCATTTGTTCGGAATGTCCTCACTCCGTCGTGTTGGAAGCAAAGCTTCTGCTTTGCCTATTTTTAAAAAAGGATAATCATTGCGAGGCGGGAGCCTCGCTTTTATCACCGACGGAAGCTGGAGCTTCCGCCGAACATAACAAGAGTTTAAATCCGGAATCAGGGCGCGGGCATGTCCCATATCGATGCTTCCGCCGAACATAACAAGAGTTTAAATAGGAGGAGCTACTGGATGATGAAGTGCCGGGAATCAGCTTCCGCCGAACATAATAGGAGTTTAAATGCGAATTTGCCCTATTGATATTATTATTTTAAAAAGCGTTCGGTAATGCCGCCGAAGGCGTCGATACGGCGGTCGCGG
>NZ_LT799418.1:1392626-1474830 GCF_900162725.1 Parabacteroides sp. Marseille-P3160
CCGCATTCCCCGTGAAGCAGTTCGCCGAAAAGGCCTTCCCGCACCATCCGGAGGGAGGCCATCACGTCCCGCCGGTAGCAAACATTCTCCATGATATTCAGATGGCTGCCCGTCGTTTCGGAGACATTCACCAAGTCCCAGCATTCTTCCAGCGTATTGGCGGCGGAAACTTCCACGCCTACGTACGGGACGCCGGCCTTCATGGCGGCAACCGACATGGGGACGTGCCATTCCCACGGACTGGCTATGATCACGCAATCGAACTCCTCATTGTTCAGCATCTGCTCGAAAGCCCGTTCGCTGCCGGTGTAAATCTTCGGCTCCGGGACATTGAATTTGGCAATATGTTTGAGTGTACGTTCCAGAGGTCCTTTCTGTATATCGCAAATGGCCACGATCTTATTACCGGAGATCGCCAGTACATTATTGATATGCTCCTGGCAACGGGAGCCGGTACCTATAAAGCCGAAACGAAGTTTCCCATCGTCTTTTCCGGCCGCTTTCTTCTTTTGTTGGGTTTCTGTGATTGATGTTTCTACGGCGGATGCATTTCCCGCGATGCTTAATCCGGCAGCAGCTATTCCCGCTGTTGTCATTTTTTTGATAAAAGTTCTTCTTGTCTTCTCCATTATTGAAGTTGTTTTACGTAATTTGTTTACAAAATGATATCAAATGTATGTCTTTACTTTTTATGCCACAATATTAAGTAAAATATAGAGAAACTCCTGCAAATAGGATCATTTTTCATTTTAATTGTTTTATTTCTTTAAGGATTGATATTCCATAGGTAATGATCAATCAGTGCTCGATAAATTTATGTTATTTTAATTTAAGGGCTCGTTTAAATTTTAATGGGATAAAATAAAAAAGGGTTTCAGTATCTGCCTGATAGATATTTTCTTTGAAGCGACTAAACTAAAAGAAATAATAGATGATGATATTGAAACGTCCAAAATATTGGTAAATAATTATCAGGGCAAACTTTCCCCATTTGTTCGGAATGTCCTCACTCCGTCGTGTTGGAAGCAAAGCTTCTGCTTTGCCTATTTTTAAAAAAGGATAATCATTGCGAGGCGGGAGCCTCGCTTTTATCACCGACGGAAGCTGGAGCTTCCGCCGAACATAACAAGAGTTTAAATCCGGAATCAGGGCGCGGGCATGTCCCATATCGATGCTTCCGCCGAACATAACAAGAGTTTAAATAGGAGGAGCTACTGGATGATGAAGTGCCGGGAATCAGCTTCCGCCGAACATAATAGGAGTTTAAATGCGAATTTGCCCTATTGATATTATTATTTTAAAAAGCGTTCGGTAATGCCGCCGAAGGCGTCGATACGGCGGTCGCGGAAGAAAGGCCACCAACGGCGGACTTGCTCCGTCCGGGTTCGGTCGATTTCAACGATTTGTATTTCTTCCTTATCACCCGATAATTCGCAGAGTAGTTCTCCCTGGGGGCCGCAGGCGAAGCTGTTGCCCCAAAACCGGATGCCGTTCGTCTGTCCGGAGGGATCGGGCTCATGACCGGTACGGTTGACTGCGATCACCGGGAGCCCATTGGCTACGGCATGCCCGCGCTGAACGGTTTTCCACGCATTCAACTGGCGGATTTTCTCGTCTTCCGGGTCGGCGCTTTCCCAACCGATTGCCGTTGGATAGATCAATAGTTCGGCTCCCCGCATGGCCATCAGCCGGGCGGCTTCGGGATACCACTGATCCCAGCAGACCAATACGCCCAGGCGGCCGGCTGAAGTGTCGATCGGTTCGAAACCCAGGTCTCCGGGCGTGAAGTAAAACTTTTCATAGTAAGCGGGATCATCCGGAATATGCATTTTACGGTATTTCCCGGCGATACGGCCGTCTTTCTCCAGCACGACTGCCGTATTGTGGAAAAGTCCGGGAGCCCGTTTCTCGAATAGGGAAAGGATCAGGACGGCGCCCAATTCTTTTGCCAATGCTCCGAATATCTCCGTAGACGGGCCCGGAATCGTTTCCGCAAGGTCGAATAGACGGGTGTCTTCGGTCTGGCAGAAGTAGAGACTATTGTGCAGTTCCTGCAGGACGATCAGCTCGGCCCCCTCTCCGGCGCATTGCCTGATATGGGATTTTAGCTTTTCGATATTGGTTTGTATGTCAGGACTGTTCGCCTGTTGTATGATTCCGACTTTCATCTTTTATTTCTCTTTTATATTAAGAAATCCTTCCGGATACTGCATGGTGATACAATGCAAGGATCCGTGTTGTTTGATCAAAGGTAGGCAATTTATTCCGATTATCTCCCGATCCGGGAAGGCTTGTTGCAATGCCGCCTTCGCAACCTCATCCTTCGGCGAATCGTAGAAGGGAACCAGCACGGCGCCGTTAATGATCAGGAAATTGGCATAGGTGGCAGGCAGGCGTTCGCCGTTCCATTCCACCTTGTCGGCCATCGGAAGCGGGATGAGCCGGTAGGGCTGTCCTGTCGCTGTACGGAAGGATTTTAGTTGTTCTTCCATGAGGGATAACTCGGCAAAATGCTCGTCCTCTTCCTCCGTGCATTGTACGTAGGCAATCGTGTCTGCATCGCAGAAGCGGGCGAGGGTATCGATATGGCTGTCCGTATCGTCTCCCGCAAGGTAACCGCTCTCCAGCCAGAGGATGCGCTTCAGCCCGAAAATCTCCTTCAGATGGACTTCCAGTTGTTCTTTTGAAAGATATTCGTTCCGGTTGGGCGAAGAAAGGCATTCTACAGTGGTCAGCAACGTGCCCTGCCCGTCCGACTCGATGCTTCCTCCTTCCAGGACGATCGGTATCAGGCTGAGCGGAACCACCCCTTCGGCAAAAGTGTCGTTCTCCACGAGCTTACGGTTGATCAGGTTGTCATGATTAGCAGGGAACTTCAGCCCCCAGCCATTGAAAACGAAATCGTAGAGGGTCGGTACGCCGTCTTCAAAGACGGAAATTCCGCCGTGGTCGCGGGCCCAGGTATCGTTCGTCTCCATTTCCCTGAAAAGGACCCGGCTATAGTCCACCTTTCCGAGCTGCCTCTGTACCTCCTTCTCATCGGTGCAGACAATCAGCAGGCATTCTTGTTTTAAAATCTCCTTGGCAATCCGGACGAAACAGGAGGTGACTTCGTTCAGGATAGGGGCCCAATCGGTCTGTTTATGCGGCCAGGTCAACTGTACTCCGCTTTGCGGATACCATTCGGCAGGGAAAGTTATATTTTCGCTCAGCATAATTTATTAATAATCGAAGTGTTTAACCGGACAAAGGTAACTATTTTAAGTTTTGCCACTGCCCTGACAGAAAAAAGGATATACTCCGATTGTTTTTATTACCTTTGTACGCATATGTCATTCGGAATCACTCTTTATGCTATATAAAAAACTGGAAATATGACGATACAACAATTGGAGTACGTTTTGGCTGTGGATACTTGCCGTCATTTCGGACGGGCGGCCGAACTTTGCCGGGTCACGCAACCTACGCTGAGTATGATGATTCAAAAACTGGAAGACGAACTGAATGTTAAACTTTTTGACCGCAGTATGCAACCCATCAAACCTACGCCCGCCGGCCGCAAGGTTATCGAACAGGCAAGGGTTGTCATTCACCAGGCCTCCTTGATCAAAGACATTGTCAGCGAGGAAGAACAGTCGCTTAAAGGTACCTTTACCCTCGCCATTCTTCCGACGATCGCTCCCTATCTACTGCCCCGCTTTATCCAACAACTGACCTCCAATCATCCGGAACTGGATATCCGTTTTGTCGAAATGAAGACGGCAAAGACTGTGAACGCTCTGCTGAACGGAGAGGTGGATGCCGGCATCATTGCTTCCAGGGAAGATGAAGATCTGTTGAACAACCAAACTTTGTATTATGAACAGTTCCTCGGCTATATTTCACGGAACGAGCCTGTCTTTAAACACGAATTGATCCGTTCGGCGGATATCAGCCAGGAACGCCTGTGGCTGTTGGACGAAGGACATTGCTTCCGTGATCAGTTGATGCGTTTTTGCCAGATGGAGAAGGTGAAACTTCGCCAGGCCGCTTACCAGTTGGGCAGTATGGAGACTTTTATGCGGATGGTGGAAAGCGGCAACGGAATCACCTTTATCCCGGAACTTGCTTCCCTGCAATTGCATTCTGAGCAATTGGAACTGGTTCGTCCTTTTGCCATTCCGAAGCCGGCGCGTGAGATCGTATTTGTCACCCGCAAAGACTTTGTGCGCCATACCTTGGCCCAGAAGTTGATTGATAGCGTGAAAGCCTCGGTCCCGAAGTCAATGCTCAGCGTCCAGGCCGGAGTCAAGGTAGTCTGATGCTTCTCTCTCCGTAAATAACTTTATACTTGTTGGGAATGGAATGATGGCGTAACAAGCTTCAGATATATGAAAATAGGAATCGATTTAGGAGGAACGAATGTCCGTGCCGGCTTAATAGAAAAAGGAGAAATCCGACGGAAAATAATGGAACCGACAAAGGCTCATCTTTCCGAAGCGGGAGTGTTGGCGCAGATAGAGGGGATTATACGGCAGTTGCTTACGCCGGAAGTAAAAGGCATCGGCATCGGTGTGCCTTCGGTAGTCGATGCGGAGACCGGTACGGTGTATAATGTGGCGAATATACCTTCGTGGAAGGAGGTTCCATTGAAAAAGATTTTATCGAAAGAATTCGGTCTCCCCGTCGGCGTAAATAACGATTGCAATTGCTTTGCTTTGGGCGAATGCTATTTCGGTGAAGGCAAAGGCTATAAAGATCTGGTTTGCGTGGCCCTGGGAACTGGCGTAGGAGCCGGGCTTATCATCGATGGCAAATTGTTTTGCGGGAATAATACCGGTGCGGGAGAGATCGGCTGCCTGCCTTATCTGGAACAAAACTATGAGTATTATTGCGGCAGCGCCTTTTTCTCCGAGATGTACCGCCTTACGGGAAAAGAAGCCTACGAACGGGCCTGGAACGGAGATCCGTACGCCCTTCGCCTTTGGAAAGAGATCGGTCTGCATATCGGCGAATTAGTCAAGGCCATCTTGTTTGCCTACGATCCGCAGGCTATCATTTTCGGCGGAAGCATTTCCCAAGCCTATGAATATTTTGCTCCTCGTATGCACGAATGCCTTGCCGGTTTCCCCTATCCGGAAACCGTCCGTAAGGTAAAGATTCTTGTATCTAAGCAAGAAGATATAGCTTTGTTGGGCGCTTCCATGCTGGTATAAGTACATTGAGAAGAGTCTCGAAGTGTTTTTCAGGTCATACCAGCTCACTTTAAGCCGTTACTAAAAAAGTGGTTTCAATTTATATTAGAATTGAAATGTGCTGAAAATAAATTAATTTATTGATTATCAGTATATAGCTTGATTTATAGCGATGTTTTATTTTTCTATTATTTTTTTTTAGCCAAACAATAAGTACGGTTTCGCTTTCCACCAAAAGCAATTATATTTCCACGTTCAACCATCCGATATACAGCTTTTTGAATATCTTCTCTGGGAACTTCCTTTATCCGATTTTGTACATCAGACATTTTACTTTCTCCATTATATTTCAGATCTTCCTCGATCAATGCTTCCAATTTGAATGGCTCAATCGTTTTCAAGGTCGGGATAATGCCTAATTTAGCCGATGCGAAAAGTTCCGGATTCAACAAATATTCTGTTCCTTTCTTAACTCCACGTGTAATAATAATTCTTTTCTCCTGCAAACTTCCCATCCAAGTTCTTATACGGTCTTGAGAAGTCAATTGTAACCTGTCTGATAGTTGAGTCGTAAGAATTTTATGTTCTGTTGCAATAATTCCTAAAGTGATATATTCTTTTTGGGTGAGTTGAAAGTGTTTGTCTATATAATCAAGGATGGACAATACTTCATTATCAACGATTCCCGAAAATACGGTAACGGCTACTTTCGTAATAGAACTTTCAACAATTGGTAGTTGCTTGCCATCACGAGCTAACTTTTCATAAACTAGATCATAACCTGAACCTTCACCTTCCATTAAATCTAAATCATGGAATGTCTGTATTAAATGGGGATTCCGACGTGAACGTTCATGTAAAATATTATGTTCGGTAATTCCGAGAGGTAAACCTCCTGGACTGGTAATAACAAATTTATCAGGATAGACTTCAATAAAGATATCCCCTGAAATAGTAAATCTTTTATGAGCCATTGCATTAACTAATAATTCCCGGATTACCTCTTTTGGGTAATTGCGAATTTGTTTGCGGAATAGTCCGTCGGATATTTCAGTGGTATAAGTGAGTTCTATCGCATTTTTCTCTATATTTAATAAAAGTTGTTTGGGCGAGAATTGATGGAAATGCCAATCTGTCTTTCGTATTTTTTCTCCGTTCGTATTATATACGATATATTGAACCGTTATTGGATACGCAAGTCTGGCCCTTTGAGCAGGCGTTCCCATCCAAAGGACTCCTAAATTTGTAAGTATTCCATCCTCTGTAATAAGCTGGTAATAGGATAAAATTTCATTATTGTCTTTGTTTTTAATGAAATCCGATATTTTTGGAGAATTACGAATATCATTTAGAAATTCTGTTTTAGCTTTTTCGTCAGCGTTATTTAAAGATGTTTTTGTTGGGACTAATTCCCATTGGAAAGCGTTTTTATCAGCCGCAAGGCTTGTTAAATCTTCACCTGAAACCGGCATACATTTATCTGTGATACGAATAAAGACTTTACCGGAGGTCGTTGTCGCTATTGTCCTGGAAGTCGGCAATATTCGAAATTTGAAGAATTGTCCGCTGTTTTCGTGCGTAATGATTTCAGGATTAACAAAACCTACGCTATCAGTTAATGAACGTAACCTTGAAACAACCTTATTCATTTCATCCGGGTCTATTTTTTGATATGGAGGCGGTTCTGTTTTTCCGTCTGAAATTCCCGCAATGATCCATCCTCCCTGGGCATTGGCAAAAGCCACGCATTCTTCTGCAATATCAGAAAGAACGGCTTTTTTCCCAAACAGTTTATCTATCCTTTTGTATTCAATATTTTTATCTTCGTAAAATTCCATAAGCAATACCGTTAATACGATCAACAAAAATACAGATAACTTTTATATATGTAACCTGGTAAGTTCCTTATTAATGAGATCTGTTGCCGTTTGGAGGGCCTTGACTATTTTGCTCTTTTCAGTTTTCCCGAAACGCAAGTCCGGCAAATAAATACCTAAGCTTGCAATTACCGTGTCTTTCTTGAATAAGGGGGTTGCCAATCCGATCACATGGTTTTTGTTACAAGTTATCTCAAACTTCTTCGTCCTTATCTCGTCCAGAAGATGGATCAAATCTGTTTTGGTCTTTACTTCCGGCCAATCCTCTTCCGAAGGCAATCCGATTCTTTGCACAAAGTCATCCAGCTCTTTCGGAGAATAGAAAGCCAGGATCATCCGGCCGGTAGTTGCTCTATATACGGATGATTCCTGTGCTGTTTTCACTTGGACTTCATGATTGCAGGGGATTTCCTTCAATAGAATACGTTTATCATTCTTTATGGCGGATAAGATTACCGTTTCATTAATTTCATTTGCCAGATCTTCCATAGAAGCTTTGGATACATTCAGCAGTTCTACGTTGTAGTAATTTGCATTGGTGAGTCGGTAGGCCATGTAACCTAATTTATATCCTTTCTTTGCAGCCGTTTGTTCTACATAATCACGATTCACTAATGTTTTTAAAATATTAGCGCAAGTACCATGGTTTAGTCCCAGTGAATCGGCAATTTCGGAAAGTCCTACTTCTTTTTCCGGATTCTTAGCAATTATTTCAAGAATGTTCAATGCTCTATTAACAACCTGTATCATGAGTTTAATTTTATAATGCAAAATTATAGCTATTTTTGAGATAACTTGTATTTTCGTCTTTAATATATGAAAAAAGCCCTTATTTTATGTTTAAAGGCATGTTTATAAAATTTTTGTCCTGATTGTTTGCATATAATATGATGGTGTATTAATATTGCAATGTAAAAGTTACTTTTATATTATAAACTTAAATCACTATTTCATGAAAAAACGATTCTTGTTTTTCTTATTGGTTTTGCTATTTTCCCTCCCGGCTTATGCCCAGCAGACTATCCAAGGGAAAGTAACAGATGTGAAGACCGGCGAACCGCTGGTAGGTGTGAATGTAGTCGTGAAAGGTTCTGCCTCTATCGGAACGATTTCCGACCTTAATGGTAACTACAGATTGGAAGTCCCCAGACAATCTGTTCTCTTGTTCTCCTGTATTGGATACATGAGCCAAGAAATTTCAATCGGCGATAGAACGGTTGTCGATGTCGCTTTAAATGAAGATACGGAAGTATTGGAGGAGGTGGTCGTTGTTGGTTATGGTACGATGAGAAAAAGCGACCTAACCGGCTCACTCAGTTCTGTAAAAGCAAAGGATATGACAGCTTTTACGGTTGCCAATCCGATTCAAGCCTTGCAAGGCCGTGTACCGGGAGTTGTCATTACTTCCAACACCGGATCTCCGGAAGGAAATTTCAGTATTCGTATTCGTGGAACCAACTCTATCCGAGGAGATAATACTCCTTTGTATGTAATTGATGGAATACCTTCCAATGCTTCTTCCATCAATAATTATGATATAGAATCGGTCGAAGTGCTTAAAGATGCTTCGGCAACAGCTATTTATGGTTCTCGTGGTGCTAACGGGGTAATTCTTATTACGACCAAAAAAGGAAAGACCGGAACTACATCCGTTGATTACAATTTTGAATATGGTATGCAGTCACAAATTAAAAAACTGGATATGATGAATGGTACCGAATGGGGGGAATTGTATAATGAACAGCGACTGATTGCTACCGGAAAAGAGTATTTTACAGCTGAACAAATTGCCGCTTTTGGTAAAGGAACAGATTGGCAATCTCTTGTGTTTAAAGATGCGCCTGTTCAGAATCACAATGTTACTATAAGCGGAGGGACAGAAAAGACAAGGATACTCGCAAGCGGTTCGCTTATGTTAAGAGACGGGCTTATCCCTAATAGTCTATATAATAAATACAATGTGCGTTCCAGTATAGATCATGCTATCAATGATTATTTTGATTTGTCATTAATTGCTTCTTATACAAGAACAGACAAGCATCTGAAAAGCTCTAGTGGAAGTAATAGAGGGGGATCTCTCATTGGGGGAGCCATAGCATCCCCTCCTACATTAACACCGTATAATGAAGATGGTTCCTACCAAGATCTCCGTTTAGCTTATCCGTTTATGTCAAATGCATTGTATAATCCAATTAATTTGATAAATGAAACCAGCAATAAGACAAAAGCTGATCTTAGTAATGTAAATGCAGCTCTTACTTGGAAGCCGGTAAAAGGGTTATCTATTAAATCTTCTTTAGGCATTGAATCGCTTAATTATCGTACGGATAGCTACACTACTTCCAAATATCTATATAGTTCATCCAGCGCTTCGGTATCAAGTAATCAAGAGACAACAATTGTCAATGAAAATATCGCCAATTATGATCTAACAATTGCAGAAAATCATCGCTTGAATCTGATGGGAGGTTTTACCTATCAGGAATATAAAGGAACTTCTTTATCCGCCAGTGGAAATGGTTTCCTAAGTGATGCACCGGAGTCTTACCAGTTAGGAGCGGCAGCAAATCATGGCACTCCCGGAACCAGTTATACCAAATGGGTTTTAATGTCTTATTTGGGACGGGCAAACTATTCCTATAAAGGTAAATACCTGGCAACGGCAAGTATACGTGCTGACGGCTCTTCTCGCTATAGCAAGGGAGATAAATGGGGATATTTTCCATCTGCGGCCTTAGCTTGGCGTATTTCAGATGAAGATTTTCTAAAAGACGCGGATTTCCTTTCGGACTTAAAACTTCGTGTAGGTTGGGGGGCCACTGGTTCTACGGCTATCAGTCCTTATACTACTATGAATATGTTGAGCCAAGGAAAGGCTCCGGCAAATGGAGATGTATATACCTATTATGCAGCAAGTACGACTTTCCCGGCAAACTTAAAGTGGGAAACGACTACTCAGTGGAATTTTGGTATGGATTTAAGTTTGTTGGATCAACGTTTACGCATAACAGCCGATTATTATTATAAAAAAACGACCAATCTGTTGAATTCGGTTTCCTTACCTGCGTCTACAGGTTATAGTAATACCATTCAGAATATAGGCGAAATGAGTAATAGAGGGTTCGAACTTTTGATTGACGGAGATTTGATCCGCACAAAAGATTTTCTGTGGAATGCGTCTGTTAATTTTGCATTGAATAAGAATCGGGTCGAAAAATTGTATGATGGGAATGATATTTATGGAAGCAGTGTCGGTTTATCATATATTGACGGTACCATAAATTTAATACGAGAAGGAGAGCCTTTGGGTGTTTTCTATGTTTTTAAAGAAGATGGATATGATGAGAACGGACAACTTAAATATATCGATGTGGATAATGATGGTAATTTGACCACAGAAGATCGATTTGTTTTGGGAGATCCCAATCCGGATTTCACCTATGGATTAAATTCAACTATTCAATATAAGGATTTCGAATTCTCTTTTTTCCTGCAGGGAAGCCGAGGTAATGATATATATAATGTGGGAGAAACGGCGAATTATGATTATGGGATGGGGTTGAATCTGAGGAAAGATGTACTTTATAGCCATTGGTCTTCTTCTAATACTCCGGAACAGAATGCTGTAGCTAAATATCCCAGACTGACAGCCAATCAAAATCTGGTTCATTCGGATCGATTTATTGAAGATGGTTCCTATTTACGTTTGAAAAATATTTCTCTGGCCTATCGCTTGCCCATTCAAAAATGGAGTCCGGGGCATTGGTTGAAAGGAATTCAACTCTATGTAAGTGCACAAAATATATTAACAATTACCGATTATTCCGGAATGGATCCTGAAGTCAACTCGTGGGGAGGTGGCAATTCTGTAAATCTTGGGTTGGATTACTTGACTTATCCCAATAGTAAAACGATATCATTTGGTGTGAAAGTCTCATTTTAAATAAATAAGAAAATGAAAAAAAATATATTATTTATAGTTATGATTGGGATGCTATCTTTTATATCCTGCCAGAATTGGCTGGATGAAGAGCCCAAAGCGGTCGCTGCTGAAACATTTTATAATACTGCAGCAGAAGCGGATGCAGCAGTGATGGCTCCATTGGCAAAATTGAGAAGTGGTTTTGCAATGAGTTATCCTGGAATAATGGAATGCTTTGCAGACTATCAGTATGGAAGAGGTAGTTGGGAAGATAATAGTAGATATGCCGGATTAAATACGACTAATGTGAATAGAACAAATGGAATATGGGGGTCTTTATATGGAGCTATTCGTGATTGTAATATTCCTATATCACGTTTATCCGAAGCTACAGAATTAAATGATACGCAAAAAGCGGCCTATATTGGAGAACTGAAATTTTTACGTGCTTTTAGTTACTATTATTTAGTTCGCTTCTGGAATGCTGCACCTTTAAGAACGGAAGAAAATATGTCAGAATGGAACTTGGCTAAAAGTTCTGCAGAGGATATATACGCACTTATTAAAAGCGATTTGGAATATGCTGTTGCAAATGCACCGGATAAACCAAGACTCGTTGGGACACCGGGGAAAAACATAGCTAAAAGTTTACTTGCCCAGGTTCAAGCTCAGTTGGGAAATTATACAGAGGCGAAACGACTGACTGAGGAGGTGATTAATAGTGGAGCATATAGTTTAGTTCCGGTCACAACTTCCAGGGAATTTGAAAAAATATTCGGACCCGATGTAACGAATACCCCGGAAGAGATCTTTTATCTGAAATCTTCCCGGACGAATGATTTGGGATGGGAATTTGTGATGTTTTGCGCTCATCCGGGCGCCACGATCGAAGGGAAAAAGATGCATGGAGCCGGAGGATGGTATGGGCTATACACTACTTCAACAAATAAAGTGATTGCCGAATGGGATGTGAATGATCTCAGGAAAGATTATAATATATTACATTATAATATTGGCTTGGGAGATAATACTTATTTGCCGTCTAAATTTTATGACCCTGAAGCAACAGGGGGAGGAGCCGCCAACGTATCCAATCCACTGATTCGTTATGCAGACATCTTGTTGTTATATGCCGAAGCCACTACACAAGCTTCCGGTTCACCTACGGCAGATGCAATGGAGAAGTTGAATATGATACATCGAAGAGCTTATGGCTATTCTCCAACAGCCCCTTCGCCCGTTGATTTTAAGTTGGAGGAATATAATACCAAAGAGAAGTTTATAAATTTGTTGGTTCGTGAGCAGGCTTATGAAAATTATAATGAAGCGAAGCGTTGGCCATTTCTTGTCCGTTTAGGCATTGCGAAACAGGTGATTAAGGAGGTCAAAGGGATTGATGTAGCGGATAAACATTTTCTGTTTCCGATACCGACAACAGAGTTTGACTATAACAAAGGATTGGATGCAACTGTCGATCAGAACCCGGGTTATTAAAGTAAAGGGGAGTTATCCTTACTTTATTATAAGCAAGGATAACCTTTCCTGTCAATAATAAAAATATGAATAAAAAGGTAGTGCCCTATAAATGGGAATTGATTATCATGCTTTGGTTTGCTTATTTCTTGAATCAAGGAGACCGGCAAATATTTAATGCAGTTATTCCCTTAATCAAAGAAGATCTCCATCTGACAGATGTCGAATTGGGCCTGGTCGCCTCCATCTTTACAGTTGTGTATGGCCTTTTGGTGCCGGTCGGCGGCTATTTAGGCGATTTTATGAAACGTAAATGGATTATATTCACGAGCCTTCTTGTTTTCAGTGTCGGAACTTTATTGACCGGATTCAGTACAGGACTCATTTCGTTGATTATTCTAAGGGGAATTACGACCGGCGGGGGAGAAGCCTTTTATTATCCTGCAGCAACCTCTTTGATCGGGCAATATCATCAGAAAACGAGAGCGATGGCCATGTCTATTCATCAAACATCACTTTATGTCGGAATCGTGGTAAGCGGCTTTCTGGCAGCTTATATCGGAGAGCGTTTCGGATGGCATTTCTCTTTTTTTACGTTCGGTATAGGAGGACTTCTGCTTTCTATATATTTGTTTTTCAGGATGAAGGATACACCACACGAGAAGATAGAAAAAACACAACATTCTATTGGAAAGGTCATACGGGAGATATTCAAAAAGAAAACAGTTTGGATGCTCTGTCTGGCATTTGGGGGAATGGTGTTCGTCAATATCGGGTATGTAACCTGGATGCCTACCTTCTATCATGAAAAGTTTAATTTGCCTCTATCTACAGCCAGCTTTATTTCTATGTTTTTCCATTTTTCCCTTGCTTTAGTCGGGGTTATTTTCGGTGGAAAACTATCGGATAAATTAGCGTTAAAACATAAAACGATTCGGATGAAGACGGAATTCATCGGTTTACTGTTAGGAGCTCCTTTTATTTTTATAATGGGATATACTTCTAATTTATATGTAAGCTGTTTGGCATTGGCCTTATTCGGTTTTTTCAGAGGAATCTATGATTCAAATTTGTATGCCGCTTTATTTGATGTGATTCAACCGGATTTAAGATCCTCTTCTGTAGGAATTATGACTGCTTTTGCGTTTCTTGTAGGCGCTTTTGCTCCATTAGTATTAGGCTTTGTCAAAATGGAATACGGATTATCAATCGGCATATCTTCACTTTCTTTGTTTTATGTGATCGCTGCTTTAATGGTCTTTATAGCCATCAAATTTTTCTTTGAAAAAGAATATTATAAGGAAGAATACCATACTAAATATTAAAGAAACGAATTATGAAAATGAAACTTTTATTATTGTTTGCTCTATTGTGTGTGAAAGGATATGCGCAGGAGATCCAACCGGATGCCGTGATGAGCGAAGCCTATTGGAAATTGTGGAACCCGGAAGTCCAGGCGAAAATAGACCGGGATATCGAACAAAACCGGAAAGCGGATGCGGTATGCAAACTGGGTACGGTTCCGGTCGGTACGGAAGTGAAAGTGGAACAGCTTTCCCATGACTTTATTTTTGGCGCCCATATTTTTAATTATAACCAATTGGGAACGCGCGAACGCAATGAGAAGTACAAAGAATTGTACGGTACTTTATTTAATTCAGCAACAATCTCTTTTTATTGGAAGAAATTCGAGATGCAACCCAATCGTCCCCGTCTCAGGGAGGAATATTGGGATACGGAAGCCTATTGGAATGGCGTGGAAGAACCAAAGAAAGAGCCGCATTGGCGCCGTCCTTCTTCCGACCAGGTAGTCCGTTTCTGCGAGAGTAAGGGAATTCGTCTGCATGGACATACTCTTATTTGGGGAAACCGTCGCTGGCAACATCCTGAGTGGCTATTCGAAAAATATGCTACGGAAGAAGAGAAAAATAATCTGAAGGGATTGGCTGAGTTCGCTTCTGAAAAGAAGGGTACCATCGGAGACAAGTTTACAGATGAATATAATAAAATGACTCCCCAACAGGTAGAGGCTTTATTGCCTGATTATACGAAAAAAATGAAGCAATTATTCGAAAAACGTATTGTAGAGCTGGCGGAATATTACGGAGACCGGATCGATAGTTGGGATATCGTTAATGAAAGCGCTACTGATTATTCTCTGGGGCGGATGATCCCGGGTGACGGTATTTGTAAAAGTCATTATGGCATTATGCCCGGAGATTATACCTATGAAGCGTTCAAAGTGGCGAACCGCGTTTTCCCCGGGAATATAAAGATGAACATTAATGACTATAAAAACGATCAAAGTTACGTCGATCAGGTAAAAGATTTGTTGGCGCGCGGTTGCAAGATCGATATCATGGGTTCGCAAATGCATCTGTTCGATCCGCAACAATGCCTGGATATTGCTGACGGAAAAGCGATAGAAACGCCGGAGATTGTATGGAAAAAGATATCCACAATTGCCCAAGCAGGCCTACCCATCCATTTAAGTGAAATAACTATCACGGCTCCGGGAAATGATGAAAAAGGACAAGCGATCCAAGCGATAATTACCCGCAATCTCTATCGCTTATGGTTCAGCATCAAGCCGATGATGGGTATTACCTGGTGGAATGTAGTGGATGATTGCGGCGCTCCGGGCGAGCCTTCCGTATCGGGAATCTTTTCCCGGGATATGAAACCGAAGCCTGCCTTTTTTGCTTTGGATCAATTGATCAATCATGAATGGAAAACGCAGCTTACGGCAAAAGTAGAGAAAGGGAGTGTCCTTAAATTCCGCGGATTCAGAGGCGAATACCGGGTCAGCTGGAAAGATCAAAAGGGGAAAACGCAGTATAAAGATTTTTATTTGAAAAACGACGGCGACGGCTTTAATTTATAAGAATAGAAATCGAACAAATAGTTTATCTATAAAAAATAAAAGAAATGAAGATTATTGACATGAGGGTGCGGTGTGTGGCCATACCGATGAATTGTATGTTGCGGCACAACACAGGGGTACATCCCGGTTATTTGTTACGGACAGTATTGGAACTGATTACCGACGAGGGGATTGTCGGCCTTGGGGAAGTGGGAGGCGGAGATTCCAGGGCCGCGCTCCTGAAGCTCAAGCCGCGTATTGTAGGTATGGATCCGTTCGACCTGGAAGCGATCAAGTTGAAAGTCCTCCGGAGTATTTATTATCTATCCAACTCGCGTTTGTATGGTGCTATCGAGATCGCTTGCCTGGACATTATGGGAAAAGCGTGCAATGTCCCGATGAATCAATTACTCGGGGGCAAGCTGCGGGATTCCATCCCCATGATCGCTTATCTGTTCTGGCGCTATGACCGCCCGGAGGGAGGAGATGATACTTGTGCGGAGGATATGGCGGACTTCTGTGTCCAGTTGAAAGAGCAATTGGGCGTTACCGCCATGAAATTGAAAGCCGGCGTAATGGATCCGATGGAAGAAGTCAGAGTCCTGGAGCTTTGCCGTAAAAAATTAGGCGATGACTTCGGGCTGCGTATCGATCCGAATGGAGTCTGGAGTGTGGCTACCGCTGTGAAAGCCGGGCGCCGGATGGAAGATCTGGAGCTGCAATATTACGAGGATCCTTCCTGGGGAATCGAAGGCATGAAAGCGGTTCGGGAACAAGTTCGCATTCCCCTGGCAACGAACATGTATCCGAATAAGTTCGATGATCTGGGCCCTTCCATCCATTTGCGTTCGATCGATATTATCCTTACCGACCTCCATTACTGGGAAGGGCCGAGAGGGGTGAAAGACCTGACGGCTGTCTGCCGGACGTTTAACCTGGGAGTAGCGATGCATTCCGGCGCTGAATTTGGTATTGAATTGGCGGCGATGTTGCATACTGCCTCCACGATTCCGGCCATGACGATGCCCGGCGATGCGCATTATCATTATCTGGAAGACGATATCATCCAGGGAGGAAAGATGCAGTACGTGGACGGGGCCATTAAGGTGCCGGACGGGCCCGGTCTGGGAGTCGCATTGGATGAAGAGAAGATGGCGAAATACGAACGCTATTATGAGGAACATGGCGATTATTACGCCCGTTTCCATCAGGATCCCCGCCGGCCGGATTGGTATCCTAATGTAGGAGGTATTTAGACGCTGCAAATGAGTTTGAAGATGAGGATGTGTCAAGAGGAAATCCTGCAAAAATTCATAGCTATGAATACACACATTCATAGTTATGATTGCGTTCGTTCATAGTTATGACTGCGTTCATTCATAGTTGTCAATTTTTTAAGTTGATAAGCGGTGACTTTCGACGCATCCTTATTCAAAAAACGACAGTACTGAATCGGAGAAATTAATGCACTCCTTTTTCTCTTGATTATTCCGCTGGTTTTCAATCATATGTTTTTAGATAATAGAAAGGAATTATGAAAATAAAATATCTTTTATGGATCGGCTTTCTCTTTAATACAACGCTTTATGCACAGGAGAAAGTGCTGGAATCTCCTTATTATGTATTTCCCCGTACAGAGGAACAGCATATCGATCTTTCCCCGGGTTGGCTTTTGAGCGCAAAAGACAAACCCGTTGCCGATTTAAATGAATTGAATGAAAACAACTGGTTTACGGTTGCTTATCCCACTTCCGTACAAATGGCACATTTTAAAGCCGGCAAGCTGGGTGATCCTTATAAACACCTGAATGCAAAGGAACATGAAAAACTGGAACAAAAAGTCTGGTATTATAAAAAGGAATTTAGTTTACCTGATGAAGCCAAAGGGAAAAATATTCTGTTGAATTTTGACGGGATCGATTATTTTGCCAAAATATGGTTAAATGGGAAGCTCTTAGGCACGCATCAGGGTATATTCGGTGGCCCGGTCATCGAAATTAGCAAGGAAGCTTCCTTTGGGGGAAATAATGAATTGATAGTCGAGGTAATTTCCGCCAACTATAATAACCCGAATCATGATAGCCGGAAGCCGGGAAAAATTGTAAAAGGTTGGTTTCTTACGGGTGGAAGCGCTATGGAACCTTATTTCAATTTAGGCATGTGGCGGAATATTCGTATCGAAATAGTGCCTCATTATCATCTGGAACGGCCTTTCCTTTTTACTAAGCAATTAAAAGATAATCAGGCGGATATAGGCTTTAGCGTAGAACTCTTTTCCGGGACGAATTCAAAAGACTATATTTTGCATCCCGATGGAAACCGGCAGTTAGTGGATTACAGTAATCCCAAAACAGCGCCGCTGAATAGGCCTGTAAAGGAGAAACTTAAAGTCGTTCTGGAGTTAATCGACAAAGGCCGGGCCGCTTATACTCGGGAGTTCACTCCTTATGTCATTGAAGGACGTTGCTGGTTGGAAGAAGCTTTTACCCTGGATCATCCCAAGTTGTGGAACCCGAACGGTATCGGCTCCCCCGATTATTATAAGGCAAGGGTTACCTTATATGTAGACGGAGGGAAAGCCGATTGTATCGAGTTTGATTTTGGCATTCGCAAGATAGAGCAAGTCCGGAGCGCCGGCATTCGAACCAACGACCGTTGGCAGGACTGGCAGTTTGTCGTGAACGGACAAAAGATCTTTGTCAAAGGAATCAATTGGATGCCGGTAGACGCCTTATATGACCTGACTGCGGATAAATACGACTGGGCGATCCGGATGGCAAAAGAAGCCGGCATACAAATGTTCCGGATCTGGGGAAGCGGCCTGTTGGAAAGCAAGGAGTTTTACGATGCCTGTAATAAATACGGGATCATGGTCTGGCAGGACTTTTGCATAGCTAATTTCGACACGCCCGAATGGCCTCAGGATGTTTGGGAAGCACAGGTTTGCCAGAATATTTTCCGCTTGAGAAACGAACCTTCTTTGGCGGTCTGGTGCGGCGGCAATGAGTTTAACCCCTATTCGACGGGTAATGCGGCTTCCATCGGCATCCTGGAAAGGAACTTAGCGATATTCGATCCTACAAGGCCGTTCTTGAGAACTTCTCCGGATGCCGGGTCGATGCATTTGTATCCGGACTTTGATCCGTCCTGGTATAAAACGTTTGATTTGGTTCCCTATGTAGCGGAGACGGGAATCCATAGCATTACGGATGCGAGAAATATCCGGGAGGTCGTGACTGATTCGGAGCTGAATAATCTAAGCGGCATGTATGATAAGGAATTCGCCGCTTCCCATCCGGAATTCGTGGAACATTTTGCCGAATATAATCCCGCCCGTGTTCCCCGGATGTTAAGCCGCGCTTCCCATATCGACGATATGTCCAAGCCGGATATAGAGAAAATTGCCGAGGCGACCCAAGTCGGGGCAGGAGAGTTTTACCAGGTGATGTCGGAAAGCTTCCAAGGTAATTATCCGATTACGACCGGACTGATGCCCTGGGTATATAAACGTCCCTGGCCGGTAGTGGCGGCCATCCATCTGGTGGATGGTTACGGACAACCGTCGGCAACTTATTACTTTTTGAAAAGGACGTATGAACCGACTCGCATATCTTTTGCTATAGAGCGTCTTCTATGGGCTCCGGGGGAGGAATTCCCCGTGAAAATAAAGGTGCTGAACGAAGTGAATCAGCCTTCCGTCAGTGGAAAGGTAGAAGTGCGGATATTGGATTATCGGTTCAATGAGATTTGGAAGGAACGGAAACCGCTACAAGTTTTACAGGGAACGTCTGTGACTTCTCTTGACTTAGGTAGTTTCTCTATTCCTGATTCGTATAAAGAAAAATATTTCTTTGCAGTGGCGTCTTTATATAATGATAAAGACCAACTGGTTTCACAAGCTGAATATTGGCCGAGGACCATTCGATTGATGGAAGATCCGGCATTTTATCATCAATATAGTACGGAACCGGTTGCATGGCCTGCTTTGGACAAAGGCCCATGGCTAAAACCTACAGTCGCTAAGACTAAAACATCGTTGGTACTTTCGAGTGTGAAAAAAGAGTCATTTATGAACGACAGAGGGACGATTTCTTTTACCGTCAAAAATACGGGGAAGAATCCTTCTTTCATGACAACGATGGATATAGAAGGATGTAGCCGGTCGTTTTATGCAAATGATAATTTCTTTTGGCTGGCCCCCGGAGAGTCGAAGCAGATTGATATGGAAATTCTTTTGCGGGAGAAGCAGCCTGTGAAACAGGTAAAGCTTGTTGTTAAATCATGGAATGCAAAGGCTCAGGAACAAACGATTGACTATTAAGGTAAAGAGTTATGAGTAAGGTATTATTAAACGGACTGGATTTTCCCGAAGGGCCGGCTATCGATTCCCAGGGAACTATTTGGTTGGTCGAATTGAAAGGAGGTAATCTGCTATGTTTTACCTCGGAACAAGAGATAAAGCGATATCCGGTCAATGGCGGGCCGAATGGAATTGCGATTGACCGGATGGATAATATCTGGTTCTGCGATTCAAAGAATAATTGCATTTCCCGCTTTGACCAACAAACGAAGAACATCGAAGTGGTTTGTTCGACAGTAGAAGAAGAACCGTTGAACCAACCGAACGATCTGGCTTTTGATCTGTCCGGCAATCTGCTTTTTACCTGCCCGGGTAATTCCAGGCAGGAACCGACAGGCTATGCCTGCGTTTTATCTAAAGGAATAGTGAGAAAAATCACAGAGCAGAAATTCTTCCCCAATGGTTTGGCGTTTACTCCCGATGGGAAAGAATTGGTTGTTGCCGAAACTTATCGTCATAGGATTTGGAAGGGGAAATGGGATGCTGTTTCCTGTAGATGGACAGAAGAGGCTCCTTGGGTGGAAGTCGGAGGCCCTGTCGGGCCTGACGGGATGGCTTTCGATTCGGATGGCAATTTATATGTAGCCGTATTCGGAAAACAAGCCGTCAAAGTAGTGTCTCCCGAAGGACAAATCATAGAAGAGATACCTCTGCCGGGCAAGAATCCTACCAACTGTGCATTTCTCCCGACCGGAGGATTGTTGGTTACGGAAACAGAGCGGGGAGAGTTAGTATGGATAGAGAATGGAGTGAAAGGCTGCCCTTTATTTAAATAGAAAGAAAATGGGAAATAAGTATGATTTGACAGGAAAAACGGCACTGGTAACGGGAGGCGGGCAAGGCATCGGAAGATCGATCGTGCTTGCGTTGGCTGAAGCCGGAGCTAATGTGATTATTAATTACCGGAGTAATACTCCGTTAGCCGAAGAGACGGCGGAATGGGCGGAAAAGTATGGTAACAAGGTTTGGTTATGGCCCTATGATTTGGCACGGGAGGAGGTGCGTGAAAATTACCTGGCTTTTGTAGCCGAACATCAATGTCCGGCCGATATCCTGGTGGCGAATGCCTCTTACCAGATACGGAAGTTCTGGGATGAAGTGACGAAAGAGGATTTTGCGCAGCAAATGAATGTGAATGTACGCGCTACATTGTTTCTTATACAGGGGGCGGTACCTTATATGAAAGAGAAAGGATGGGGGAGAATTCTGAACATTGGTTCCGTACAGCAAAAAAGGCCCCATCCCGAAATGTGTGTGTATGCCGCTTCGAAGATGGCTTTAACCAACTTAGTCTCAAACCTGGCTCCCCAGTTGGCTCCCTGGGGCATTACGGTAAATACGCTGGCCCCCGGCGCTATTGGCACGGGACGTAATGAAGCGGTCCTGGCTAATCCGGAATATCGGAAAGCAACCGAAAAAAAGATTCCGCTGGGTTATGTAGGCAACCCGGACGACTGCGCCCAGTTAGCCTTGCTCTTATGCTCGGAAGCCGGGCGTTATATAACGGGGGCGGACTATTACGTGGACGGTGGAATGAGCCTTTTGTTTTAATAGGGAAAAGAATAATAGAATAGGATAATAAATATAGTTATGAGTGTAGATCAATACAAAAAAGAGGTGGGTATGATGAATCTGGAACAACTGATAGAGTCCAGGGAATATATACCCGAAACGAAATTTCCCATTGCCGGAAAAGAATTATTGCAACGTTTCGAACAGCTTTATACCGGCGCGGTCAATGATGTCTTGCGCGAGTTTTGTTGCTTGAACCAGGCTTTGCCCGGATATATCCTGCCTTTGCGCGAGTATGACACTATTGCCGGTTTTGCTTTTACGGTGAAAAGCTCGCCGAATGTAATAATCCAAGGCGAGATGGAATTCCGTACCCAGATGCTGGACGAGATGGGAGAGGATGCCTTTGTATTATGGGATACCAGCCATGACGATAAAGCGACCTTATGGGGAGGAGTCATGTCTGCAACAGCAAAAGGGAAAAAGGTAAAGGCTGCTTGTATTGATGGGGGCATTCGGGATACACGACAGATTTTGGCTGCAGATTTTCCGGTCTTTTATAAATACCGGATTTCAAACGGAAGTTTGGGACGTTGTCAGATTACACATTACCAAATACCTATTCTTGTCGGTGACGTTCTGATTCGTCCGGGAGATGTGGTCTTGGGTGATATGGACGGCGTATTGGTGGTTCCCCGCGATATGGCCTATAAAGTATTGCTCCGGGCGGAGGAGATAAAAGAAAACGAGAAAACGATCTTCGGCTGGGTGAAAGAAGGACAAACAATTCAACAGATAAAAGAAAAAGGAGGATATTTTTAATCTTTAAAATCAATTATTTTTATCAATAAATAGTTTGCATTTCAAAAAAAAATAATACTTTTACGCCGAATTTGAAATGAGAGAGAAGTAAATGACACGATTTAGCTTTACATATTCTTATTTTTACTTTTACTTTAGCAGAGTGAAGGCAGGAATTTGTTTGTAAAGCGTTGATCAATGATAAAAAAGAAATCAATATAGAAACAGAGAGTCCTGCCGATAACGGTGGGACTTTTTTTTATGATAATAAAAGAAGCCAGATGAAAAGAAAAGTAGCTATTCAAGGTATTGCCGGTTCCTATCACGACATCGCCGCCCGTCATTATTATGGGCAGGATGAGGTAGAGCTTATTCCCTGCCATACCTTTCGGGAAGTCATTGCATCGATTGAAAAAGATCCTTCGGTTGTCGGATTAATGGCCATTGAGAATACGATTGCCGGTAGCTTGCTGCAAAATCACGAGTTGATTTACCGGAGCAAATGCTATGTCGTCGGGGAATACAAACAACGTATTTCACACTCTTTCGCCGTCCTTCCCGGTACGTCGATGGAGGAGATCGAAGAAGTTAATTCGCATCCGATCGCATTGATGCAATGTTCGGACTTCCTGGATACGCTGCCCAGTGTAAAAATAGTGGAGATGGACGACACCGCCTTAAGCGCCAAAATTATATCGGAGAAGAAACTGAAAGGGCACGCGGCGATTTGCAGTAGAGAGGCGGCAGAGTGTTACGGGTTGAAGGTATTAGCTGAGGGAATAGAAACCAATAAGCGAAACTTCACCCGTTTTTTGGTTCTTGCCGACCGTTGGAGGGCGGAAGAATTGCTGGACGGGGTTCGGAAAAATAAAGCCTCCCTCGTTTTCGCTCTTCCCCATACCGCCGGAAGCCTTTCCAAAACCCTTTCCATCCTTTCTTTTTATGACATGAATCTTACTAAAATACAATCCTTGCCTATTATCGGGCGGGAATGGGAATATCAGTTTTACATCAATCTGACTTTTTCCGATTACACCCGCTACAAACAGGCGTTGGATGCGATTATCCCTTTGACGAAAGACTTTAAAATATTAGGAGAATATGCAGAAGGTGAGCAAAGTATCTGAGGTTAAGCCTGCCGATCGCCTGGCCGGGGTTTCAGAGTACTATTTTTCAAGGAAACTCAAGGAGGTGGCTGAAATGAATGCCGCCGGTAAGAAGGTCATCAACCTGGGAGTCGGAAGCCCTGATTTACCCCCGTCGATGGCTGCGGTAGATGCGCTCTGTGAGGATGCGCACCGGTCGGATGCCCATGGTTACCAGCCTTATATCGGCATTCCCGAACTTCGCCAGGGCTTTGCCGACTGGTATAAGGAGTGGTTCCACGTATCGTTGGATCCGAAAACGGAAATCCAACCTCTGATCGGCTCTAAAGAGGGAATACTCCATATCTCGATGGCCTTTCTGAATCCGGGGGACGGCGTGCTGGTTCCCAATCCGGGATATCCGACTTACAGTTCCGTCAGCCGTCTGGTCGGCGCCAACCTGATTCCTTATGACTTGAAGGAGGAGAATGGGTGGATGCCCGATTTCGAGGCCTTGGAACGGATGGATTTGTCCGGGGTCAAATTGATGTGGACCAACTACCCGAATATGCCGACCGGTGCCAATGCTACGATCGAGGTGTACGAGAAACTGGTGGCTTTCGGCCGGGAACAGGGCATTGTGATCTGTAATGACAATCCGTATAGCTTTATCCTGAATGATTCTCCGATCAGTATGTTAAGCATACCCGGCGCCAAAGAGATCGGTGTCGAGCTGAATTCGATGAGTAAAGCGCATAATATGCCGGGATGGCGTATGGCGATGGTGGCTTCCAACCCACGGTTTATCCAATGGATACTGAAAGTGAAGAGCAACGTCGATTCCGGGCAGTTCCGTCCGATGCAGAAGGCGGCGGTGGAAGCCCTCAAGGCGACAAAAGAATGGTATGACGGAATCAACCGGACGTATCGCAGCCGCCGGGACTTGGCCGGCCGGATTATGCAGGCGTTGGGATGTACGTTCGATCAGGATCAGGTCGGAATGTTTCTCTGGGGAAAGATACCGGAGGATATTGTTAGCGGGGAAGACCTGGCGAACCGGGTATTATACGAGGCGAATGTGTTTATCACTCCCGGATTTATCTTCGGCAGTAACGGCGACCGTTATGTCCGTATTTCACTTTGCTGCAAAAATGAACAATTGGAAGAGGCTTTGAACAGAATAAAAACAGTAATCAAATAAAAGAAAATAAGATGGAAATGAATTTCGAATCAATTTTGTTGCCCGGAGTAGACGGCAAACGTCCGATTGTGATAGCCGGCCCTTGTAGCGCCGAGTCGGAGGAACAAGTGTTGGACAGCGCCCGCGCCTTGTCGGGCAAAGGCATAAAGATTTTCCGTGCCGGAATCTGGAAACCGCGTACCAAACCGGGTGGCTTCGAAGGCGTCGGGATGGAAGGTTTAAAATGGATGAAACGGGCTAAAGAAGAGACCGGCATGTATATAGCAACCGAAGTGGCGACGAAAGTACATGTGGAGGCGGCGCTTGAAGCCGGTATCGATTATTTCTGGATTGGCGCACGTACGGCGGTTAACCCTTTTGCCGTCCAAGAGATTGCCGATGCTTTGTCGGGAGTAGATATCCCCGTATTAATAAAGAATCCGGTCAATCCGGACCTGGAACTTTGGATCGGAGCCATCGAACGGCTTTATGGCGCCGGCATTCACCGGCTGGCTGCCATCCATCGCGGATTCAGTTCGTATGACAAGAAGATCTACCGCAATCTTCCTCTTTGGCATATCCCGATCGAATTACGCCGCCGTCTCCCCAACCTGCCGATCTTCTGCGATCCGAGTCATATCGGCGGAAAACGCGAATTGATTGCTCCTCTGTGCCAGCAGGCCATGGATCTGAATTTCGACGGACTGATCGTCGAATCCCATTGCAATCCGGACAAAGCCTGGAGCGACGCTTTCCAGCAAATTACGCCGGATGTGCTGGATTATGTACTGAACTTACTGGTGATCCGTGAGACGAACCAGACAACGGAAAACCTTTCCGAACTTCGCCGGCAGATCGACAATATAGACGAACAACTATTGGAACTCCTGGCCAAGCGGATGCGCGTTTCCCGCGAAATAGGAATTTATAAGAAAGAGCATAACATGCCCATCCTGCAGACGCCTCGGTATGGTGAGATCTTGGAGAACCGTTCGCAGATGGGGAGTTCGCTTGATCTGAGCGCCGACTTTGTCAAAGAGATATTGAAGGAGATACACGAAGAATCTGTGCGTCAGCAGATGATTATAATGAATGAACTGAAATGAAAATATTGATTTTGGGCGCCGGAAAGATGGGATCTTTCTTTACGGACTTGCTGAGTTTTGAGCATGAAGTGGCTGTTTTGGATAAAGATCCTTTGCGTATGCGGTTTATCTATCACGCCGTCCGGATGGAGACTGCCGATGAAGTGAAAGACTTTGCGCCGGACCTGGTGATCAATTGCGTCACTCTCAATTATACCATCGACGCTTTTAATGAAGTGCTTCCCTTTCTGCCACCTAACTGCATCATTTCGGATATCGCTTCGGTGAAGAACAACCTGCAGGATTTTTATAAAGCGTCCGGATTTCCTTTTGTGTCTACCCATCCGATGTTCGGCCCGACTTTTGCCAACCTGGGGAACCTTCAGAAGGAAAATACGATCATCATCTCGGAAGGGGATCATCTGGGAAAGATCTTTTTCAAGGATCTTTACGCCAAGCTTCATCTCAACATTTTCGAGTATACGTTTGAAGAGCATGACCGCGTGGTTGCTTATTCCCTGGGGATACCCTTCGCGTCGACGCTTGTCTTTGCCGCTACAATGATTCATCAGGATGCGCCGGGAACTACCTTCAAACGGCACATGAAGATTGCCAACGGCCTGCTCTCGGAAGATGATTACCTTCTGACAGAGATACTTTTCAATCCCCGGACTCCCAAACAGATCGAACGGATTCAAAACGAATTGACCCTTTTGCAGGAGATCATAAAGAAGAAAGATACGGTGGCAATGAAAGAATATCTGACCAAGGTTCGGAAGAATATTGAATGACAAAAAAAAGAGGAGCGTTTCTGAAAAGAAATTCTCCTTTTTTAATTCTGTTTTCTATCCGGAATATTTACTATTTTTACCGAAATTCATCAACTTAAAAAGAAGCGCTATGCCAACAACTAAAGAACGGTATTGGAAATATTCCCTGATCATTCTGATCTTGTTTTTCGGACTGACAATTTTTTTCGAATTATGGTCTTTCTTCAACGGTTTATTGGGAGCTTTCACAATCTACACACTGGTACGCGGGCAGATGGCTTGGTTGCAGACGAAGATGAAAGCTCCGTTGGCAGCGATTTTGATCCTCTTGGAAGTCATCTTGTGCCTTTTGGTTCCGACCTTCCTTTTCTTTTGGGCTGCGATGGGGAAGATACAGCATATCAATCTGGATTTGACTCCCATGATTCAGATGTGCCAGAGCATTATCGCGACCGTTCAGGATCGAACCGGCTATAATATCTTAAGTACGGATAATTTAACGACTATTACAGGAGTTGCGTCAAGAGCCATACAGTTTCTGATCGGACAAATCAGCGGCATCGTCATCAATTCGATCGTGCTTATCTTCCTGCTTTATTTTATGTTGATCAGTAATAGACGGATGGAAGATTACCTATACGACCTTTTACCCTTCAATGATGAAAATAAGAAGAGTGTGATGAATGAAGTTAAAATGATGGTGCGTTCGAATGCAATCGGCATCCCTTTGTTGGCCGTGATACAGGGAGGCATTGCCGTTATTGGTTATCTGATCTTTGGAGTACCGAGTCCTTTCCTTTTCGGATTTCTGACCTGCTTTGCCACCATTATCCCATTGGTCGGCACCGGCTTGGTTTGGTTTCCCATTTGCGTCTATTTCGCAATTGTCGGAAATTGGTTCGGGGCGATTGGACTGGCTGCCTATTCGCTTATCATCCTTACGAATGTAGACAATGTGATCCGGCTGGTCATTCAGAAGAGACTGGCCGATATCCACCCCCTGATTACTGTTTTCGGAGTGATCTTGGGGCTTTCGCTTTTCGGCTTCTGGGGAATTATATTCGGTCCGTTGTTTCTGTCGATGTTTTTCCTCCTGATCGGTATTTTCAAAAAAGAATACCTCGATACGCCCGGGTCCTGATGGCGGAATAGCTTTTATGGAGTCGAATGCCGCCCCTTTGCATTTAAGTTTATGATCGTTTTATAATCTGTTAAGTTCAGTGCATGGTTTATTTTGTAGACAATATCCGGATGAATATATCCGTCTTTGATAAGAGGAGAAATGAATTCTGCTTTGGTGGTAGGAATCTGATATTTGATTCCTGAATTTGGCAAGTTACCGAAAATAATATTTCCACAAATAGGATATCGTTGCCCTGCCGTTTCTCCTACTAATAAGGCGGAACTGGATTGTCGCGCGTATAAGCAGAAGTCTGCCGCTGCAGAAAAAGTCTGATTGCCCATTCGTATAAAAACATCTCCTGGGTAGTAATCCTTTTTAGAGAAAAATAGCTGTTTATGGTTTGAGAAACCATCCTTTATCATTGGGAGACCGTATGTCTTAACCCATTCGTCATCCGGGAGGCCGGAGTTACAGAATCTTTCTACTCCTTCTTTTTTGCCAGAGATGTTAACGGCGACACTCAATGTGTTCTTGATTAATCGATTGAGTAGGATTGTGCCGTTTTCTCCGTTTCCTCCGCCATTCACTGTCACATCAATAAACAGGGCTTTTATTTTCTGTTTGGTCAGTTCTTTGAAAAAGGAATCTATAAATTGAACGAAATCATTTTTCTCCTTTTCCTTAAGGAACCAACATGTATTGTAATAGAGGACAGCAATCGAGTGTTTGGGGTAGAATGTGGAAGCATAAGGCTTCATGTAGTTGGAGTCTTTTTTTACTGAAGTGGAATCATCAGAAAAAGAGGCCGGGATAGAAACCGGATATACCCTTTCCCCTTTTTTAAGCGTACATTCATAGCTATACGGTTCGGCTATAGGTTGGCGTATCATCCTGTTTAGTAATAAGTTTTTCCTTTCATTCCGGATTTCAGGCAGAAACTCCCATGAAACCATGGAATCAATGCTCAGAGCTAAAGCGGAAGCTGATTTGTTTTGAATGGACAAGATCCTATCTTCTTCCAGGATCATTTGATCGCCTTCAAATCTGACTGCCGGAAAATGGTATGAGCCAATCATCGGGGATATATGAAAACCAGTGTGTCCATCCAAGAATTTGGATGTCTTTAAAAGCTGAATCTTAAATTCATACAAGGACATAGGACTCGAGCAGGATTCTGTCATTCGGGATTCCAGAGAGACGAAAGTTGCAGAGTCATATCTTTCATAGAGGTCCGGATGGATATTCCTGATTTCACGGAAAAATAGATGTATATCTTCTTGCATTTCTTCCGGTCTTAAAATGTCCAGTTCGTCCCTGCTCTCCGTATGATTGCAACCTATACAAAAGAGCAATAGAATTAAGAGCTCTTTTTTCATTTAATTATTTTGATCTATATTGTTCTATTATTAGCGATTAATAGTCGGTCGAAAATTTTTCTCCTAAATATTTACAATTGACTTTTATCGCAAAATTTACTAAAGCAATTTTGCCGATATCTACAGATTCCGTTCCCTACTTATTTCAATGATTTTTTTATAATCGTCGATGTCTAATAACCGATCTAAGGGATAAGGGATATCAGGAAGTAAAAAGCCCTCTTTATTAGGCAAAACGGGTCCAGTCCAGTCGTATGTGGTCGGATAGTAAAAAGTAATGCCGGAAGCCGGCAATCGATCGCTTACCTGATTTCCGCAAAAAGGACTACGTTGTCCGGGTTCTTCACCCACCAACAGGCCTATACTTCCTCTTTTTGAAGTTTCGCAGAAGTCATATCCGGCTGAATATGTATTTTCACCCATAATAATAAAAATCTTTCCTTTAAATCCTGTATTCTTACTCGGGTTATTGTATCTTCGTTCGATCTTTCCTTTTTTTATCAAGGGAATAATTATATTCTTAACCCATGGATCTTTTTTCTCAAAAGCTTTTCTGGAGAGTTTCGATCCTTTTTCCTTGCCGACAGCTTTCATTGTGGTTTCATAATAATCGTCATACAATTTTAAAGCCCCCTCTTTTTTAGCAACAACATTCATGTGAACTTTGTAAGAATCCGCTCTTAAATAGTGATAGAAAGATTGGTGCGCCAGATCACTTCCTCCTTTATTTTGAGAGACATCAATGAAGAGATACTTTATTCCCTGCTGCTCGACTTGTTGAAAAAAAACTTCGGCAAAACGGTCAAATTGGTTTTTCAAAGCGTCATTCCCGGAAATATTACTATTGTTATAATACAGCAATGCAATCGAATCCTTCGGGAAATAATCATAACTTAAGTAAGACTCCGTGTATCGCTTGGCAGATAAATGGTTATAAGCACGGTTCCATGTCTGGTAATCAACAGAAGCGATAATGGAGTCTGTGTTATTTTCGCTCCCTTTCTTTCGGAGTACGAATTTAAATGGGGAAGATATCTTGTAAATATGGTGCAGTAAAGGAGATAAATATTCATTCATTTTCTTTTGTCTGTTTTTAGGGTGAGCCTCCCAACTTACCAATAAATCAAGTTCTTTGAATATCTCCGGGGCGGGGATGCCATTTATGGAACATAGGGTATCTTCATTCAACAGGATTTGATTGTCCGGGAGCCGTACCTGGGGGAAGTATTGCAGATTTTTCCCACTGTCCGAAAAGAAGGAGGGGAAATTAATCCCAGTATGCCCATCCATATACTTTTTAATTTTCATAGCGGTATAATTTAGTCTGTTTGTCTCAAAATAGTAGTCGATATCTTCCTGCATCTGTTTGACAGTCAGCGTATCATTGCTGATAGTGTGATGCTGTGGGTGTTTAAAATAATAAATAGAACGAATATATGGTTTAAGGTTCGCATAATTTTAGATTTACAAAAGCCCTTAATGTGTTTCTTTCAGATACTTTTCTGCATTGTAAACAGCCATTAACACCGTTATGGAAGGATGTTTGTTCATAATAGTCCGTTAACGATATTGCTCATAATGTGCTACGAATGTATTAAAAAGTTTTGTGATATTTTTCCTATTTCAAGCATTCCTGCCGATGGAATTTGAATAATATGATTGTCAATGTTTTTTCTGCTTATTGAAATTTTCAAGAAAGAATATCTGGATATGCCAGGTCCTGAGGGTTATCAGGCCGAATCGTTAAGAAGGCTGCACCAGGGCAATTCGTTTCGCCTTAGCTTGTAGCAGAAGAGAGCTACCTTTTTTCAAATAGGCGCATTTTGTTTTGCGTACGAAATAGAATGTGCCTATATTTGTTCTGCCGACAGAATAAAACGTGTGCTATGGATAAAAATATACTGAAAACAGTGATAGCCGACAATCAAGCGGAGGTTCCCAAATATGAGGTGATTCCGAGAGATTTTACCTTTGAAGAGTTTGGAAATTATGTTTTTGTAGGTATCAGGAGAGCTGGGAAATCTTACTTGCTTTACCAACGGATGCAGCAGTTGCTTGCCCAAGGAATCGGCTGGGATGAGATGCTTTATATTAATTTTGAGGATGAACGTTTGGGCGGTATGACCGTCGGGGATTTGAATCTGTTGTTAGAGGTTCACCTGGAGTTGTATGGAAAAAAACCTATTTTATTCCTTGATGAAATACAGAATATTGCCGGATGGGAAAAATTTGCCCGCCGGATGGCCGACACGAAACACCGGGTTTATGTCACGGGTAGTAATGCGAAAATGCTAAGTCAGGATATTCAAACGACTCTCGGAGGTCGGTATATTACTGTTGATGTCTATCCGTATGACTTCAAGGAGTTTTTGACTGCAAATAATATGAATATCACCGGGAATACTTTACTATCCACGGAAGCCAAAGCGGGGATTTTAAGAAAGTTCAACGACTATTTCTATTTTGGCGGATTACCGGAGGGTGCGAAGCTTTTGGTCAAAAGGGATTATTTGACAAGTATTTATCAGAAAATCTATCTGGGAGATATAGTCACCCGTCATGCGGTGGAAAATACGTTTGCGTTACGTGTTCTATTCAAGAAACTGGCGGAAAGTGTTAAACAACCTATGTCCTTTACCCGGATTGCCAATGTCGTATCCTCTACCGGAGCAAAAATAGGAACAAACACTGTTATTAATTATATAGAGTATGCCAAAGATGCCTGGCTTATAACTCCCGTACAAAATATAGCAAGCAAACTTGTTGATAAAGAAACAACTCCAAAATATTATTTTACCGATAACGGAATACTTAACCTTTTTCTGCTTGAAGGAAACACATCCCTGTTAGAGAATTTAGTCGCGATTCATCTGTTACGTATCTATGGCCGTAATGATGCCGTTTATTTCTATAATAAAGGGATTGAGGTTGATTTTTATATTCCTGAAATATCTACCGCTATTCAGGTATGTTACACTCTTGACAAGAGTGAAGGTACGTTTGACAGGGAAGTAAATGCCCTTCTGAAAATATCTAATGTATTGGATTGTCGCAAATTATTAATTATCACACGGGATATGGAACAGACGCTTGAGTTTGATAGCCAGGTTATTGAAGTTATCCCTGCGTGGAAATGGCTTTTGGGTACATTCGGCTAACTTGTTCATCATAGGCATCCCGATGATATACGCTACAATTTATGAAGGTAATCATAAAAGTAGAAATAGATAGCTGTATGATATTTTTATTCCTGGATCTTTGTTATTTTATAATCCCTTTTTCGAAGGTAGGACCTTAGGAAAAGGAGGCTGAAGAGAAAGGAAAAGAAAGCAATGGCGGCTCCGGCTATTCCTATATCAGCGATGTTGGCATGAGTGCTGACCAGTCCTCCGACTAAAGCTCCCGAGCCGATCCCTACATTGTAAATCCCCGAATAGATCGACATGGCAACGGCTGTGGCGTCCGGTGCCAACTGGATGACAACCAGCTGGAAAACCAGATTGAACAGAGTGATGCTTATCCCCCAGAAAAGGCATAGGGCGATGAGACTGTAAGGATGAATGGCCGAAGGATAGAGCAGAAGCAATGCAATCGTGATACAACCTATGGCTAAGACCATAAGGTTTGCTGGGTTTTTATCATTGTATTTGGAAAACAGCAAGCTGCCGCATATGCCGGCCAAACCGAATAACAATAGTATCATCGTAATGTAGTCGCTGCTTAACCCGGCAACCTGGTGCATGAATGGTTCGATATAGCTGTAGCCTGTGAAATGGGCCGTAATCGTGATGGCTGTCAAAAGATATAGCCAGAGCAACGCCGGGCGTTTGAGCAAGCCGAGCAGACTTCGGATCGAGCCCGAGTTTTTACTGGGAAGCGGCGGCAGTAAATACATAAGTAATGCCATAACTACGGTTGCGGCCATGGCAATGATCAGAAAAGTCATCCTCCAACCCGCATGCAGCCCTATCATCCGTCCTAAGGGTAGGCCTAATACCATTGCAATGGAGGTGCCTCCGGAGAGGACTCCCAATGCGATCGACTTGCTACCCCGTGGAGCGATACGAACGGCATAGGGGGAGGCTACCGACCAGAAAACGGAATGGGCGCAGGCTACTCCGATTCGTGAAATCATTAAGATACTGAAACTCGTGGCAAAATAAGACAACACATGGCTCCCGATGAAAAGGATGAATAAGATCCCTAATAATTTGCGCCCTTCCATCCGGGCACAAAGAAGCATGAGTGGTAGCGAGGCAATCGCTACCACCCATGCGTAGATGGTAATTAGTAAACCGGTTTGCGCCTCGCTTTTCTTGAAATCTGCCGCAATGTCGGTCAATAGCCCGATCGGAGCAAATTCCGTCGTATTGAAGACAAAGGCGGCGAAGGCCATGCCGATAACGGGGAGCCATTCTTTCAAAGATTTCATCTTTCTTCTTTTAGTTAAATAACTGTTTATATTTTAGTCAATGAAGCATTTTGAGCCAAAACGGCATCTTTCTTACCAAGAATTTTATCATTTAGCCCGCTAAACTCAAAAATTTCGGCGGCGAAATCTGCTCGTTTTTCTTCTCGAAATCAGTTCTTGAAAAATTTAAACAGTTACTAAGCTTTCCGTTCGGAATAGAAATGTTATTGTTCATTCGTTGCCGTTAATTATTTGCTTGCCTTGTCCAATAACGCCAGATCTTCCTTATCCAAAACCAGTCCGGGAGCGGCAAAGAGAGTCTTTAACTGACTTTTACTGGTTGCGCTGACGATGGGAGCAGCCACATGCGGTTGGGCCAATAACCAGGCCAGTGCTACGGTTGCCGGTTGGCTGCCGTGTTTCCCGGAGACTTCGTCTAAGGCTTTTAAAACATTCAATCCCTTTTCATTCAGGTATTTTCCAACTGCTTCACCACGTACGCTTTTCGCCAGATCCGCTTGCGAACGGTATTTCCCGGAAAGGAACCCGGAAGCCAGCGACCAGTAGGTGAGCACGCTTAATCCATACTTCGCTACGATTGGCGCATATTCTGCTTCGTAGTGGGTGCGTTCCACGAGATTATAATGTGGTTGGAGCGTCTGGTAAGCGGGCAATCCCGTTTTTTTTGCCAATTCGAGCGACTCAACCAGCCGGGCGGGCGAAACATTCGATGCACCGATATAACGTACCTTACCGGCCTTGATAATCTCATCATAGGCGGAAAGCGTTTCTTCCACCGGTGTGACGCCATCGTCGAAATGAGTATAATACAGGTCGATCGTATCCGTCTGCAATCGTTTCAGCGATTCGTCGATCGATTTCAAAATGTGTTTTTTGCTGCTGTCCACGCCGTGCTCGCGGTTCTGTGAACCGACCTTGGTCGCGATGATGATCCGGTCGCGATTTCCCCGGCTTTTCATCCATTTGCCGATGATCGCTTCCGACTCGCCTCCGATATTCCCATCCACCCACCAGGAATAGGTGTCGGCCGTATCGATGAAATTAAATCCGGCTTCCGTAAAAGTGTCCAATATTTCGAACGACTGTTTTTCGTCCAATGTCCATCCGAAGACATTTCCCCCGAAGTTGATGCGTGCAACTTCCAAACCTGTTTTACCTAATCGAATCTTTTTCATATCCATCCTTAATTTAAAACCTGTATGTAAAGTTCAAAATTAAAATGAAAACAAGGGTGATCTTGAATTTTTTTTATGCTTTTTTTAGTTTCCGGAATTCAATGATTTCAACCTGCCGCTTGATTCCCTCCTCATTGAAATTACGCTGAATAATCGAGTATACTTCTATGTAACCATCCAGTGCACTCAATTTTTGTTCACTCAAAGACAAAAAAAATTGAGATGAAAATAAAATGTAATCAAATAAAATAAAAATAAAATGCCCCCTTGACTATGATGTAAGTTGTTTTTTGTGGTTTTTTGTGACCTTTATTTCATACTTTTGCTCGAATTTTAAGCAAAAGTGTATAAAAACGTTGTTGTAATGAGCACAAAGACAAGCAAGCATCCTGCCGGCCTCGTTTTCCTGTTTATGACGGAAATGTGGGAGCGCTTCGGTTACTATCTGATGTTGGGTATTTTCACGCTTTATCTAATGAGTGCCGATGGCATGGGGATGGAGCAAAGTAGAGCATATGATATCGTAGGCACCTACCTGGGATTGGTATATCTGACCCCTTTTCTTGGAGGGATGATTGCTGATAAATTGCTCGGCTACCGCTTGTCTATTATTATAGGTGGATTATTGATGGCTTTGGGTTATGCATTGCTGTCTATACCTTCGGAGAACCTATTATGGGGAGCTTTGCTGCTGATCATATTTGGAAACGGCTTCTTCAAGCCGAACATGACTACTTTATTGGGTAACTTATATACCAAGGAGCAATATAAAGCCCAGAAGGATGCAGGTTACAGCTTTTTTTACATGAGAGTGAACGTAGGTGCTTTCATTTGTAATTTTGTGGCGGCTTTCCTTCGGAATGAGTATGGCTGGGGATATGCTTTCCTGGCAGCAAGTATAGGCATGATCGTCGGTCTAATAGTATTTCTCTCGGGTACAAAGCATATAAAGGAAGCCGATATCATTAAAAAACAGGAACACGCCGGTTCGGATATCAGCAAAGTGCTGCTGTATGTCTTTGTGCCGGCGATTCTTTTTGCAGCGGTAGGGTGGCTGATCCCCGGTAATCTGCTCGGGACGGATTCGGCTGATGCCTTTTTATTTGCCTGTGTTCCGGTCATCGTGTTTTTCGGTTCTCTTGTGTTCCGGGCACCGAAAGCCGAGCATACTCAAATAAAAGCGCTGCTTATCGTATATGTGATCATGATACCTTTCTTTGCCGTGTTCCAGCAGAATGCGACCGCGTTGACTACCTTTGCCGAAACATATACCGACCGTGAAATGCCTGTCGCCATAGCAAAGGCGGCAGATGCTGCTAAAATGACACAGACGCTTACTTATGAGAAAGATTCCGTGCCGTTCTTAGATAGTCGTTTAAAAACGGTGGTAGATAGGAATGATCAGATACTTAATACCTATGATTATCCGAGTTATTTTAAGAATCAGTCTCCCGACCGCTTGCCGGAAGAGGGACAAAAAGTGACGTTGCTGTCGACGGAGATTTTCCAATCGGTCGGTCCTTTTTTCATTGTTTTGTTGACTCCCTTGATGATCGGCTTTTTCTCTTTTCTGAAAAGAAGAGGCAAGGAACCCTCTACCCCGGAAAAAATGGCTTGGGGATTGGTGATTACGGGATTATCATCATTGGTAATGGTATTTGCCGTTTTGTTTACCGATATTTATACCCACAAGGCTCCAATGTTGTGGCTGGTGGGCTGTTATGTCGTGATTACAGTAGGTGAATTATTGATCGGACCGATCGGTCTCTCGCTTACTTCCAAACTCAGCCCGAAGAATATTACCGCCTTTATGATGGGGGGATGGTTCTTGTCAAACTCGATCGGGAATAAACTGAGTGGAATCTTGGCCGGACTGTGGGATCAGTTTGACCATAAGGCCTTTTTCTTTATGATGAATGCGGCCTTATGTCTGGTCGCGGCTGTCGTGATCTTCTCGCTGGTAAAATGGCTGAAAACGATTGTGAACGAGCAAGAAGCAGATTGAATAAGATGTTTAAAATCTAATAAAATTAATATCATAAATAAACGCATAGCCGACCTGAGGCTGTTTATGAAAGAACACGGTCTGCATGCTTTTATTGTTCCGAGTACCGATCCGCATATGAGTGAGTATCCTCCCGCTTATTATGAAAGCAGGGTCTGGCTAAGTGGTTTCACCGGATCAGCTGGGACGTTAGTGATAACCTTATCGAAGGCAGGTCTGTGGACGGACTCCCGCTATTTTATCCAGGCGGCTAATGAGTTGGAAGGTTCAGAAATCGCTCTATTCAAAGATCGTTTGCCAGAGACCCCTTCTTTTACCGACTGGCTCATTAGTGAACTAAAACCCGGAGAGGCTGTGGGTATCGATGCGAATGTCTATGCCGCCAAAGACGCCATGGTCCTGAAAGAACGCATCGGTGTTGCCGGTATTAATCTGGTGAGCGACTATGATCCGTTGTCTGCCATTTGGGAGAATCGTCCTTCGATCCCTAAAAGCAAGATTCGGATTTTCCCCGTCGAGTTTTCGGGCGAATCGACGGCAAGTAAGATCGCACGGATACGTGAGAGCATCCGCCAAGCAAAAGCCGATTCGATTCTTATCAGTACGTTAGACACGATTGCCTGGACTTTTAATATTCGTGGAGCGGATGTTGCTTATAATCCGGTGGCTATTGCGTATGCCTTTATCTCATTGGATCGGGCTATTCTTTTTATTGAATATTTTATGCGAAACTTTTGTATTTTTACAGCATGTAAATGTGAACCGCTCCTTGTTCTTTTGCTTAATGAATATACTCTCGACGAACTACCTTCAGGTCTTTTGACTGTTAGGGCTTTCTCTCTTGGATAACCGATGCAACCTTTTGAAAGAAATAAGTATCTATGTTATAGGAATAATACAAACCATTATTTAATTCTAATGCTTATGAAAACAACTACTCCGCCACTGATATTTGTAACATACAGTCCTTTAGTCCTATGAAAATGTTTTATTGATAAAAACAAAAATAGATGAAAAAACTAATTTTTTAAAGCACATTGATAATGCTTATTTCATGTAGTAAAGATGAGACCAATACTTCGCCTTTTGATCCCAAGAACGCGATAGTAGGTAAATGGGAACTAATAGAAAAAGGAGTTAGTGGTGTAACAGAACCATATAAAGCAAATAGATATATCGAATATTTAGAGAATGGTACGATGGTTTATTATTATGATGATACAAATGAATATGTTGTTTCTGAAGCTATATATTGGATAGATGATACTTTTTTGTATCATGGCTCATACGATAAAACTATCGTCATTAAATATTCATACAAATTTTATGAGGATAAAATATGGTTATAATTCATCGATATGTTTTCCACATTTGATACTTTTATTTATCAACGTAAAAAATGACAGTTATGAGAAAACTGATTTTTGCAGCCATTTTTATGGTAATGGTAGGGAGCGGTTTAGCACAAGAAACGATTTTACTAAAAAATTCCAAAGGAGTCCTTGAATCCGTAGAATTTTCTGCAGATGAGAAACGTACAATAGTTCCGGCAACCGCGGATGTCTTTTTTAAAGAGATGCTGGGTATATAATCAACCGACGAATTCAGGAAAACAGAACGGAAACAAAAACAAAAAGAATTTGCCCACGAACATTTTGAACAATATTATAAAGGTGTAAAAGTAGAAGGCGAAGGATATAACTTTCATTATAAAAACTGAAAAATGTAATTTGCACATGGGCATTATATAAGTATTAGTGACATTAATATCCAACCATCCATTACTGAACGTGAAGCAATGGAGAGTTTTGCCAGATACAAGAATATACCGTTGGAAGATGTTGTTGATTTTCTTGCGGAACTGATCATAAAGGAAATACCGGCAAAAACCGATACTGTGCCTATGCTCGTTTATAAAATCTATTTGTATGCCGATTACCGGCATAATACGGAAATAGGATTTATTGATGCACATACGAGAAAGGTGATATTTACCGAACCAGCTTTGATCGATTTCTCCGCAACAGGGACCTTTGAAACCCGCTATTCAAGTACACAGCAGGAAATTACACACTATTATCAAGGAGGTTATCATTTGGTAGATCCCACCTGATCTGCTGTTATACATACATGGAATTTAGAGGGGCGCACAGACTTTTTCAATCCTGCCGGAACAACAAGTGCCATAGAATTAATAGATTATAACAATGCTTGGACGCAAACGGAACACCGATCCAACAACAACGATATGGGATCGGATCTGAAGGAAGAGTGAAAATTAGCTGGTCATAGACAGACTTAATAAGGATAAAATAAATCATCTAAAGAACATCTTACAAAAAAATCTCATTTTTATTTTCATTTTTATAGAGAAGTTGTATATTTGCTGTCGAAATAACGGAAAAATGAATACAGTGCTTGTAAATACATATTGGTGGTGGCGTCTCTTACAACTCAAAATGTCGTAAGGAGCGGTCCTATGTGTATTATATAAGGAATAGATATAAATGAAGGCCTGTCGTACTTACGACAGGTCTTTTTGTTTAGCGGAATAAGGAAAAACAATTATATAAATGATCAAAAGAAAATGAAAACGTATCAAGTGGATGAGAAGGGGTATTACGGACGGTTCGGCGGGGCCTATGTTCCTGAAATACTGCATCAGTGTGTGGAGGATCTGCAGAAGACATACCTGACTGTATTGGAGAGCGAATCTTTCCGCAAGGAATATGAACAGTTGCTGAGGGATTACGTGGGCCGTCCTTCGCCTCTCTATCTGGCGAAACGGTTAAGTGATAAATACGGATGCCGGATATACCTGAAGCGGGAAGACCTGAATCATACCGGAGCGCATAAGATCAATAATACGATCGGACAGATCCTGCTGGCCCGGCGGATGGGGAAAACAAGGATCATCGCCGAAACGGGAGCCGGCCAGCATGGGGTTGCCACGGCGACGGTCTGCGCCTTGATGGACATGCCTTGCGTCGTCTATATGGGCAAGACCGATGTAGAACGGCAACAGCCGAATGTGGAAAAGATGGAGATGCTCGGCGCGACGGTCGTACCGGTCACTTCCGGCAATATGACGCTGAAGGACGCGACCAACGAGGCGATCCGCGACTGGTGTTGCCATCCTTCCGATACCTATTATATCATTGGATCGACCGTCGGCCCGCATCCTTATCCGGATATGGTGGCGCGCCTTCAGTCCGTGATCAGCGAGGAGATCAAAAAACAGTTGCTGGAGCAGGAAGGGCGGGATTATCCCGACTATCTGTTCGCCTGTGTCGGCGGAGGAAGCAACGCGGCCGGAACCATTTACCATTATATCGACGACGACCGGGTGAAGATTATCCTGGCGGAAGCCGGTGGCAAAGGTGTGGATTCCGGCGAAAGCGCCGCTACGATCCACTTGGGAAAACTCGGGATCATCCACGGCTCGCGTACCTTGGTGATGCAGAATGAAGACGGGCAGATCGAAGAGCCTTACTCCATCTCCGCCGGGCTGGATTATCCGGGGATCGGCCCGATTCATGCCAACCTGGCCTTGGAACACCGGGCGACTGTTTTGGCCATCGACGACGATGAGGCGCTGGAGGCCGCTTTCGAACTGACAGCGTTCGAAGGCATCATCCCGGCATTGGAAAGCGCTCATGCGCTGGGTGCTTTGTCAAAAGTGGCGTTTAAACCCGAAGATGTGGTCGTGCTGACCGTTTCGGGTCGCGGGGACAAGGATATGGAAACTTATATCAAGGCGAAGAAGGCCGGCTATGGAAGTAAAAACAATTAATAGATAGGAAAGATGGATTACATTTTTAAAACTAAAACAAAGCAGTTGCTCGGCGACTTGCATACACCGGTCAGCCTTTATCTGAAATTGAGGGATCTTTACCCCGAGTCCGCTCTACTGGAAAGCTCGGACTTTCACGGAAATGAGAACAGCTTGTCTTTTATTGCGCTTTCCCCCCTGGCCAGTTATGGGGTCAATTGTGGAAAAGCGACCGCGACATATCCTGACGGCGTAACGGAGGTAACTACCCTGACCGAAGATTACCGGGTAGAGGATGCCTTGAACGCCTTTCTCCGTTGCTTTCAGGTAGAAGGCCCCAAGAAAGAGGTTTGCGGATTGTACGGATATACCGCTTTTGATGCCGTACGTTATTTCGAAAATATTCCGGTCATCGAGTCTCATCATGCGGAGAACGATGCACCGGATATTCTTTATATACTGTATAAGTACGTAATCGTGTTCGACCATTTCAGAAACGAACTGACGCTCGTCGAGCTGCTTCGTGAAAAAGAGGAAAGCGGCTTGGAAAGCATCGAGTCGATGATAGAGAATCGTAATTTCGCTTCCTATAACTTTATTCCGGAAGGAGAAGAGACTTCTCCGATCACGGATGAGGAATACCGGGCGATGGTACGCGAAGGAGTGCGGCATTGCCTGCGGGGCGACGTTTTCCAGATCGTATTGAGCCGCCGCTTCGAGCAGCCTTTCAAGGGGGATGACTTTAAGGTCTACCGGGCCTTGCGGAGTATCAATCCGTCGCCTTACCTGTTCTATTTCGATTTCGGCGGATTCCGTATTTTCGGTTCTTCGCCGGAAACGCATTGCAAGGTGGGCGGCCGCCATGCCAGCATCGATCCGATTGCCGGGACGGCTTTCCGTACCGGGGATTTTGCCTTGGACAAACAACGGACGGAAGCTTTGTTGGCCGATCCGAAGGAAAATGCCGAGCATGTCATGCTGGTAGACCTTGCCAGGAATGACCTGAGCCGGAATGCGGATAACGTAAAGGTCGATTTCTACAAGGAGGTACAATATTACAGCCATGTGATCCATCTCGTTTCCCGCGTCAGCGGAGAGATCCGTCCGGACAGCAACTCGATTAAGACCTATATCGATACCTTCCCTGCCGGAACGCTGAGCGGGGCACCCAAAGTGCGCGCCATGGAGCTGATCACCGAACTGGAAAAGCATAACCGGGGTGCCTACGGAGGCTGCATCGGATTTATCGGACTAAACGGCGACCTGAATCAGGCCATTACGATCCGTACCTTTGTCAGCCGGGGAAACGTGCTGTACTACCAGGCCGGAGCCGGAATCGTAGCCAAGAGCGATGATGCGCGTGAATTGCAGGAAGTGAACAGTAAATTGGGAGCGTTGAAAAAAGCGATCTCCTTAGCTGCAACCGTAAAGAATTAAGATAGATCATGAAAATATTATTATTCGACAATTACGATTCTTTCACTTATAATTTACTTCATATACTGAGGGAATTCGGTGCGGATGTGGAGGTGCACCGAAATGACAAGATTTCCCTGGATGAGGTCGACCGTTTCGATAAGATCGTCCTTTCTCCCGGACCAGGTATCCCCGAAGAGGCCGGCATCCTTTTACCGTTGATCCGGCGGTACGCCCCGACGAAATCCATTCTCGGCGTCTGCCTGGGCGAGCAGGCTATCGGCGAGGCTTTTGGGGCGAAGCTGGAGAACCTGACGAATGTGCATCATGGCGTCTGCTCTGAAATCCGTGTGATTGCCCGGGATCCACTGTTGGAAGGGTTGGAACCTGCTTTCCGCGCAGGTCGTTATCACTCCTGGGTAGTTTCGAAGGAGGACTTTCCGGATTGCCTCGAAATAACGGCCGAAGATCTGGTAGAGAAGCAAATCATGGCGATAAGGCATCGTAAATATGATGTACACGGGATCCAGTTTCATCCTGAGTCCATTCTTACGCCGCAAGGAAAAACAATTATTCGTAACTGGTTAAATTTATAAGATCATGAAGGAAATATTATATAGATTATTCGAACATCAGTATCTGGGGCGGGAAGAAGCTCATCAGATCCTGCAAAACATTGCGGACGGCAAATACAGTGAAGCGCAGGTTGCAAGCCTGATCACGGTTTTCCTGATGCGCAGTATTTCCGTGGAGGAAGTGGCTGGATTCCGGGACGCCTTGCTGGAGATGCGGATCCCGGTTGATCTTTCGGAATTCCGGCCGATCGATATTGTCGGAACCGGCGGTGACGGAAAGAATACGTTTAACATCAGTACCGCCTCTTGCTTTGTCCTGGCGGGCGCCGGATATAAAGTGGTCAAACATGGGAACTACGGGGCGACTTCCGTCAGCGGCGCCAGCAATGTGATCGAACAGCACGGGGTTAAGTTTACTTCGGATATCGACCGTCTGCGCCGCTCTATCGAGGAAACGAACCTGGCCTATTTGCACGCGCCTTTGTTTAATCCGGCCTTGAAGGCAGTGGCTCCCGTCCGGAAAAGTTTGGGCGTCCGCAGTTTTTTCAATATCTTGGGCCCGTTGGTGAATCCGGTGCTGCCGGCTTATCAGTTGTTAGGTGTTTACAGCTTGCCGATGCTGCGTTTGTATAGTTATATTTATCAGGAGAGCGGTATCCGGTTCGGTGTAGTGCATAGTTTGGACGGATACGACGAAATCTCGTTGACAACCGAATTCAAGGTATCGCTGCCGGAAATGGAAAAAGTCTATACCCCGGAGATGCTCGGTTTCGAGCGTTGTGAGGAGAAAGACCTATATGGCGGGGATACGCCGGAAGATGCGGCGAAAATATTCGATGCCGTACTGGGGAATACCGCGACGGCAGCGCAAAAGAACTGCGTGCTGGCTAATTCTGCTTTTGCGATCCAGGTGATCTGCCCGGAGAAGAAGATACAGGATTGCCTGGCGGAGGTGCGCGAATCGTTGGAGGGCGGGAAAGCACTGGCTTCCTTTAAGAAATTTGTTTCTTTAAATACCTGAATAATGAAAGATATATTAGACGAAATCGTTGCGAATAAACGGATTGAGATTGCCCGGCAAAAGGAAGCGGTTCCTCTGGAAACCCTTTTGGCTTTCGGAAGCGATCGCCTGGAGCGGTCTACCCGTTCGATGCGGGCTTCGTTGGCGCAATCCAAGACAGGAATCATTGCCGAGTTCAAGCGGAAATCACCCTCCAAAGGGTGGCTCTACCCTGATGCGGACATCACGAAAGTGCTTCCCGCGTATGAAGCGGCAGGAGCAGCTGCTTGTTCTATCTTGACGGACGAGCGCTTTTTCGGCGGTTCTTTGGGAGATCTGCAGCGTGCCCGCCGGCTGGTGGAACTGCCTTTGCTGCGGAAAGATTTTATCCTCGATTCGTATCAGCTTTACCAGGCGCGGGTGATGGGGGCGGACGCAGTCTTGTTGATCGCCTCCTGCCTGACGGAAGACGAGTGCTATTCTCTGGCCGAGACGGCTCATGTCCTGGGGTTGGAAGTTTTGCTGGAGGTACATCATCCCGGGGAGCTTTCCCGGTTGAACCCTTGCATCGACTTACTGGGGGTGAATAACCGGAATCTGGGAACTTTTTATACTGACGTCGGGAACTCATATCTTTTGATAGAAGGCATGAAAGAAGTGTCGGCGACTTATGGCTACTCCCCCTTGTTGGTTTCGGAAAGCGGAATCTCCAATCCGGAGACGGTGGCGCGGTTGCGGGCGTCCGGTTTCCGCGGTTTCCTGATCGGGGAGACTTTCATGCGTGCGGAGAATCCCGGGAAAGCGCTGGCTGACTTTATCGGAGGGTTGCCATGCTGATCAAGGTTTGCGGATTGCGCGAACCGGAGAATATCCGTGCAGTGGCGGCGCTGGCGGTCGACTGGATGGGATTTATCTTTTATCCCCGTTCGCCGCGCTATGTATCGCTGGATAAGGAACGGGTCGAGGCGATCCGTTCGTCTTCACGGAAGAAAGTCGGCGTCTTTGTCGATGCTCCGCTGGAACAGATGATGCAGGTCGCCGGTGAATTGGAGCTGGATTATCTGCAGCTACACGGGCATGAATCGCCGGAAACCTGTTACACCCTGCAGAAAAGGGGGCTTTCGGTCATTAAGGCTTTTCCGGTAGCGAGCGGAGAAGCGCTGCCGCCTACGGCAGACTATGATGGGCGGGTCGACTATTTCCTTTTCGACACGAAGGCGGCGGCTTATGGCGGTTCCGGCAAACGGTTCGACTGGTCTATCCTGGCCACCTACACCGGAAAGACGCCTTTTTTGCTGAGCGGCGGGCTTCATCCCGGCAGCCTCGGTGACTTGGCGGCCTTCCATCATTTGCAAATGGCAGGCATCGATCTGAACAGCGGCTTCGAAACGGAGCCGGCTTTGAAAGACATTCCCCGTTTGTCCGATTTTATCAATCACTACAAAAAACAACAACAATGAATTGCATTACTCATTTATTCGAAACAAAGAAACAAGGGATTCTTTCCCTCTATTTTACAGCTGGATATCCTCATTTGAACGATACTGTGGAGATACTTCGCACTTTGCAGGCCAAAGGGATCGATATGGCCGAGATCGGCATTCCTTTTTCGGACCCCATGGCGGACGGGCCGGTCATTCAGGATGCCGCTACCCGGGCGCTTCGCAACGGTATGTCGCTCCGGCTGCTTTTTCAACAACTGAAAGATATCCGTAAGGAAGTTACTCTCCCATTGATCTTAATGGGCTATCTGAACCCGATCATGCGGTATGGTTTCGAGGCTTTCTGCCGCTCTTGTTCCGAAGTCGGTGTCAACGGGATGATCATTCCTGATCTTCCGTTTGCCGACTATCTGGCCGATTACAAGGAGGTGGCGGACCGTTATGGACTGAAAATCATTATGCTGATTACTCCCGAAACCTCGGAGGAGCGCATCCGTGAGATCGACGCCCATACTTCCGGCTTCATCTATATGGTCTCAAGTGCGGCGATTACCGGTGCACAACAGAGTTTTGACGAACAAAAACAAGCCTATTTCCGACGCATCAATGGTATGAACCTGAAGAATCCGCGTCTGGTTGGCTTCGGTATCAGTAATAAAGCAACCTTGGAAGCGGCTTCCGGCAATTCCTCCGGAGCTATTATTGGTAGTAAATTTGTTTCCCTGTTGGGAGCCGAGGCTAATCCGGCTGCGGCGTTGGATCGTTTACTCGCGCTTCTGAAAGAGTAGGTGAAGAAGAGCCTTTCTCCCTGCCGGTAGCAGTGGCGGAATCTATTCGTTTCGGTAAGATCACAGTCCGGATTTATTGTTTGACGGCCGTTGGAAGACCTGTTGTTCACCATTGGTAGGTCTGCTAATGGCCGACGACAAGCCTTCCAATGGCCGGCAAACTTTTGATTCAAGGCTCCGGCAGAGAATAGGCTCTGCCTTTTCAATGATATCTCTCTACATTGATTGCTATTTATTTGTAGTGAAAATGGAGGGATCGGTTCACTTTAGGAATTCTTACAGGATTTATTATGAAATTTTTTGGAATATATTTGATTGTTAAATTTATTGTGTATATTCGTGAACTATTAACCTATGTCATATCATAAATTATGAAAGCAAATTATTTTATTATTCCAATTATTACACTTTTTATTGGTCTTTTTTCCTGTTCAGAAGTATCTGATGTCTATGAAGAAGTAAAAATAGAAGAAATGAACGAAGACGCGATTCTATCATTTAGTACTAAGGATGAATTGAATGCTTCAATAAACCAAAGAAAAAGCCAAGAAATACGAACAAAATCTGGAATTGCATCGTCGGGAGAACAATCTTTGCCAGCTGGCGAATCCATGTATGAGCAGAAAAATTATCCCGAGGTAATGCATGAATATGTACCAAATCCAGAGTTTGCTAAATTATTAAATAAAAAAGGAGAAATTATTGTTGACAACATTGTTTATAGAATAACTACTAATGGTACTTATTATTACAATGAAAATAAGAAGAAAGGATTTGAAGCTATTTATGAGAAGGATAGTCTCGTGAAAGGGGAGTTGATAGGAGATAAGCTTTATATAGTTGCAGATGGTATATATAGGTATGATACTTTCTTTGATAAGAAGGTTGAAAATGAGTATATTGAAGGTGAAAGTCCTATGACTTTAAAATCTGGATCGCACACAGGTTTAGACCCAATTCTTGATAAATTAGATTGGTTTACGGCTGATAGGACGACTTGGTTGGGAAAAATTGTTCAAAATTTATTTGGTTCAACAAGAGAGTTTGGAAAGTATTATCCACATACAGATAAAAGACGTGTTAAGGGTTCCTTTTATTTCTACGATTATGTTGTTTATACTGAGATTGGAGCACAAGGTTGGACAGATAAGAAAAACTGGATCGGATGGAGTAAAACGCCTTCTGATGATTTAAGAGTCGGTTGGAGAAATGTTATTCTTGTTACTAAGATCCCTGACAAATTTAAAGAAGACATGGATGAAATGCAGAATCTTTCTAATTCTGTATCTCCCGTTCAATATATGGATATTCCAGGTGCATTGTATAAAATAAATGTGAAAACAATGGTTATGCCAAATTTTGATGCTTCTACATTTGATAAAATACTTAATCAAGGATCTAAAATAGCTTTTGATTGGTTAAAATCTTTAGTTCCACAAAATCAAACAGACTGGGATAAAGCTGAAGCCGCATTGGTTGTTAATCGTACTCATATAATTACTTTTTTTCGTGATCAAGATGTCCAAAAAATTAATACTGAGTCATATACGCATGTATTTGCTTCGCAGGCAAAATTTATGATTACTGTAAATTTAGCAAGTTTTCCTCAGACCTTTAGTGATTATACCAGTACACTCGTTAAAGTGGTTCAAGGTAGTACCCAGATGGCTTATCCTACTTTAGCAAATGGAGACATGTATGTGGCTGCAAAATTTGGTGAGTATTGGCAAGGGATGAGGATAAAAAAAAGAGAAGCGGAAGTTGTAAGAACGATGGGATTAAATTAGTCTAATGATATAAATTAAAAATAGGGCCTCACTTTATCTATAAGATAGAGTGAGGTTGAATAAATTGGAGAATACTTGATACTAATTAGGAGAATATGTCGTCATTGTTACCCATATGTAATATTTATATTAATGTTTTATAATTCATTTACTTACTTATGAAAACAATATTGAAGTCTCTTTTTGTTTTAATCATTGTTTTGAAAACGGTTCTGGCGTGCGGACAAGATAAATCTCACGTTCATATAGATTCTAATTATCTGCTTGGTCTTTATGAAAAGAGTGATTTCTGGACAATAAAATCAGGATTAAGTGGTTTCGATTTCAATATAGCCGGAATGTATGATATAAATAGACGTTTATCTGCCGGAATAGGTGTCGGCGTTGAAAAGTTATATGATCCCTCCTATACAATTCTGCCTGTTTTTGTAAAAGTTGCTTATTCTCCTATTCGAGCCAATGAAAGACCCTACGTTTTTGCTAAAGTAGGTTACGGTATTGGAACAGGAATATCTAACGCGGGATTGTTGTTAAATACGGGGTTGGGTTATAAACTTCAGTTACGTAAACTTTTTGCCTTAAACTTTCTGTTAGGGTATCATTTACAATCTATTCGTTACGATTTAACTTACTATTCTGATGCAGGTGTAATTTCAGATGTAAAGAAAGATCACAATACACGTCACTCCCTTTCGGGCGGGATAGGTTTTATATTCTGATGGGAAAGAGGTATTTTGCGATCTATTGGATATGGATTATTACTTGTCTTTGTCCATTGAGAGGTGCTGCGCAACAGGTCGTTAAACCTCTGAAAAACGAATTCCAGTTTTCAACCGGTTTAAATTCCTATCTTGCTTTTGAATTCGAACCTTCTTATTCTTACAGGCTTCTTAAGAATATCGGAATTGTGGGAAGCATACGGGCGGTGACGGAAGTGGTGGAAAACCTGCATTACGATTTAGTAGGCGGCCTTACCTATCAATGGCGGATCAGTCGGAAGGAGAAAGCAGCGGTTTTGCTTTTCCGTCCGGCTTTACGTTTCAAATTTCCCCTCGTAAGCGACTGTCTTTTCATTACTATGGAACCGGGCCTTTTAATCAATCCCATACCCGACGAAACGTTGGAGTTTGCTTCTATTAATACCGAAACCTTCGAAATACCTTCCAACTATAAAACAGTCAAGAATAAAGGAGGACGTGTCTTCTTCTATGAAGTGAAAAATTATTTGGCCTTGACTGTCGATAACTGGTCTTTGTTAGCCGGCTATAACCTTTCTACCTACGACCTTTATTCCGGAAGAAGAAACATAGTCATAGAGGGAGATCTGTTAAATAAACATCTTACTTCAAAGAAGGCGTTCTGTCATACCGGGTTTATCGGGATCGGTTATTCTTTTTAATCTGAACGTTACCATTCAAACTCCAGCTAATAGAAATTCTTTATTCTGACTTGTACAGAAAAAACTTTATCTGTATAACGAAAAAACATTCTGTGTTTTTTATATCTTTGCGGCCTATGACATTAGGATTGTTTACGTTGATTCTTTTTTGCGGAGCTATTCTGGCCGGCTTTCTCGGTTCGTTGACGGGCTTGGGGGGAGGATTTGTTATTATCCCCCTGCTTACTTTGGCCTTTGGGGTAGATCTGCGTTATGCAATCGGCGCTTCATTAGTGACTTCTATCGCCAGTTCCTCCGGCGCGGCGGCGGCTTATTTGAAAGAGGGTATTACCAATATACGCATTGGTATGTTCCTGGAGATAGCCACGACTACCGGTGCGGTTGTCGGGGCGTTGGTAGCGATCTATTTAAATAATGGTTTTATCGCTGTGCTTTTTGGCTGCGTGTTGATTTTTTCTTCCCTAAGAACTATTTTTTACAAAAAAACGGAAGCGGATCCGAATGAAAAGGGAGACCCGTTGGGAGAGAAACTTCATTTGAATAGTTCCTATATAACACGGGAAGGAGAAGTAGTCCGATATAAAGTACAGCATGTGCTGGGAGGTTACTCACTGATGACATTGGCTGGCGTCTTGTCCGGAATCCTGGGAATCGGATCCGGAGCTTTAAAAGTGTTGGCGATGGATACGGCAATGAAGATACCGTTCAAAGTATCTACGACGACCAGTAATTTTATGGTGGGAGTGACCACTGCTGCCAGTGCGGTTATTTATCTGCAAAGGGGATATATTGATCCGGGATTGGCAATGCCGATTGTGACGGGTGTACTTCTGGGCGCTTTCCTGGGCTCGAAGATCCTTCCGAAAGCGAATGTGCGGAATTTACGTTTGCTATTCAGTGTCGTCATCTTCATTGTCGCCATCACAATGATGTATAATGGTTTAAGCGGAAAGTTGTAAGTAATGAAACGGATTTTTACCAAAGAATTCTGGATGGAACGGGATGTGGAGCTTCTCATCGGGAAGTTACTGCGTTACGGAGTGGTGCTTTCCTGCTGCATCACCGGGGTGGGGGCCATTTTCTACCTGTATCAGCATCACGGAGTCACTGCCGACTACAGTTCAACGCCTGCAGGGGAACCTTTTCCCGGCGTGGATGCGTATCTCCGGGAGTTACCGTGCATCTTGCCGCACGTGCTCGAAGGAGATGGGGCGGCGATTATCCAATTGGGGGTCATCGTATTGATAGCCACCCCGGTGATCAGGGTGGCCTTTTCGGCGCTTGCCTTCTTCATCGAACGCGATTATCTGTATGTCTTTATCACCTTGTTGGTGTTGGCTATCATCCTTTCTAATATATTTTTCGGGCTGCATTGATTCCGTTTTGAGAGAGAAGGTGTGTCAAAAGGGCCATAAGGGAATTCCGTAGGGGCGAATTGCATTCGCCCGCTCCTATTCAATTTAATAAAAATCAACGTATTATATACATGATTCCATAATACGGGCGAATTCAATTCGCCCCTACACACCCCACGATGGACTTTTGACACATTTACAGGATTGCATCACCTGATGCCGTTCACGGACGGATAAATTTGGACAAGACCCGCTCTTCCGTGAAGAGGGCGGCCGTGTCGATCAATGCCAGGTGAGAGTAGGCTTGCGGAAAGTTGCCGAGTTGCCGTTTGGTCTTGAAATCGAGGTCTTCGCTGAACAGGCCGACATGGTTGGAATAGGTGAGAAGCTGGTCGAAAAGCGTTTTTGCCTCGTCTTTCGAACCGGTCATATAGAGCGCGCGGACCATCCAGAATGTACAAATCGTGAAGGCGGATGTGGGAGTACCGAAATCATCTTTGTTTTTATACCGGAACATCAATCCGTCGTTGAACAACTCTTTTTTGATCCGTTGGACTGTTTTCACATATTTCTCGTCATTCGGCTGGATGAAATTATAGTATTCCATCAACAGGAGGGAAGAATCGACTTCGCTTCCCCCGTAAGTCTGGGTGAAGCTTTGTAGCTCTTCGTTCCATCCCTTTTCCAGCACATCCTGATAAATGCGGTCGGCTTCTTGTCTCCATTCCTGTTCATAATAGGTCTTTCCGAGTAGGGCGGCAATCTGGGCAGCCCGGTCCAAGGCAACCCACGACATGACTTTGGAAAAGACAAAGTAATCCTTCGTGTTCCGGAATTCCCAAATGCTTTGGTCTGCGTTCTGCCATTCGGCATAGATGGTTTTTACCACATTCTTGACGACTTCCCATATCTCCTCCACTTCGTCCAGCGTTCCGGTAAAATAGATGTAATACCGGTAGACTACCTCGAGCAGGTAACCGAGGGAATCGTTCTGCTTCTGGTCGTAGGCGGCATTCCCGATGCGTACCGGCCGGGAGTTTTCATATCCGCTGAGATGAGGTAGTATCTCTTCCGTAAGCGTCCGTTCGCCGCGAATGCTGTACATGATCTGAAACGTATCGTATTTGGATTTTAGGATGCGTTTGATGAAACCGAGGAACCGGCGGGCGGCGCCCTGATGCCCCATCCGGAGGAGGGTGGCGATCGACATGGAGGCGTCACGCATCCAACAGAAACGGTAGTCCCAGTTTCGTTCCTCGCCGATTGTTTCCGGCATCGCTGTTGTTATGGCGGCCAGGACGGCTCCGGACGGTTCGGCGGACATGAGTTTCAGAGTCAACAGGCTCCGGGCGATTTGTTCGTTATATTCCTTAAATTTCTTGGAACGGTTGTCCCAGTTCAGCCAATAAACTTTTGTCCGCTGATAATCCAGTAGGATACGTTTGATATTGATTGGTATCAGTTTCTGGTTATAGGAGAGCAACAGGAATTCATCTTTCGTCAGAGTAATCTCGCGCTGCTCAAGTATATCGTCAAAATCGATTCCGGAATAGAGGTAGATGTTGTCCCTGTCGTTACTAACGGATGAGGTACGTATGTATTCCTTGAATTTACGGTGGACGGCCTGCTCCCTGGCGTAATTCATCCTGGGATCATAGCGGATGCGAAAGCGCGGCGTTCCGCTGACATAGCGGATATAACGATCGATTTCAGGCGCCATATAATAGGTTGTGTCCGAAGTCCGGTAGCGGGGCATAAAGTCGAATAATTCAAAGATGCCTTCAGCCGATTCGTAGCGGGTACAAAGTATGTTGGTTCTTTCCACGTATTTTTGCTTTACAGCATAAGCTTGGGAAACTTCAATGCTGAAACTGCCGCCGATCTTTTCATCCAGCAATTTGGAGAAGATGGAAGGAGAGTCAAAATCCGGAAAGCAAAACCAATCGATACTTCCTGTCTTAGAGATGAGCGCAGCGCTTCGGCAATTGCCTATGACACCATAATCTAAACTTTTCATGCTTATTCTAATAATATAATTCGGTAAAAATTAAACAATTTCTTAGTCTTAAAAACTAAGATGACCCGCAAAGTAACCATTTCTATCGAAAAATAAAAAAAATGAGGTCTCTCAAATAAGAAAGTACACTCTTTTTATGCCGGGGTATAAGGACAACGCTGCTAAGGCAGCACCTTCGTTCTGCCATGACAACGGATATTCTATTTTTAACCAAGGTCAGCCTCGAAGCTTATCATGGTCGTCCTCGTGGCGACCTGCGGCAAACAATAGATTGGATATATATTTGCATGAAAATCAGTATGTAGCAAGACTTGTTTCCCGCTGTTGATTGGCAAAAGTGAAGCGATGGGATCTTATCCGTATTGACAGACTTATCATAAGGGATTCTACCGGCTAAATTTAAATAAAAAGAATTGATATTTGTCTTTTTGATTTTTTTTTTCTAATTTGCGACAAAGACTGATCAAATAATCTTTTTTTCAAAATAAAAAATCCCTTATGAAATTAATTATAATATCGAATAGGCTTCCCGTAAAAATTAAAGAGGAAGCAGGAGAATATAAAATTGTCAGGAGTGAGGGAGGCCTGGCAACCGGCTTAAGCTCGTTGGAATCTGCACAGGAGATTCATTGGGTCGGATGGCCGGGCATGTATATCGATAGTCCCGAAGAGAAAAAGCAGATTGATAACCGGTTGGTAGACTTGGATTTTCATCCGGTTCACCTGACTCCTGAACAGATAGAGAAGTACTATGAAGGCTATAGTAATAGTACGCTTTGGCCTTTATGCCATTATTTCTTCTCTTATATTGAATATAATAGCGATTATTGGATCGCATATAAGAAAGTGAATCAGTTGTTTTGCCGGGCGGCGCTCCGGATTATCGAACCGGGGGATACCGTCTGGATCCAGGATTATCAACTGATGTTGCTTCCGGCAATGCTGCGCGGAAAAACGACCGGAGTAAGCATCGGTTATTTTCATCATATCCCTTTCCCTTCCTATGAGCTGTTCCGTGGGCTGCCGGAGCGGGCGGAAATCTTGCACGGACTGCTGGGAGCCGATCTCATCGGGTTCCATACTTATGATTATATGCGCCATTTTATCAGTACCGTCTACCGTGTGTTGAATGTGGATTGTAACTTGGATGAGATCCAGATGGAGGATCACATGGCCGAAGTGGATGCGTTCCCCATGGGAATTAACTATGATTTATATCGCGATGCGATCTTGGATCCGGTAGTCAGCAAAAAAGCAAAAGAGCTTAAAAGTAGCTTTGGAAGTCATAAGTTGATCTTGGCGGTCGACCGGCTGGATTACAGCAAGGGAATTCTGATCCGTTTGAGAAGTTTCCTCGGCTTTCTGGAGAAACATCCGGAGTATCATGGTAAAGTGTCTTTGGTAATGATTGTGGTGCCTTCTCGGGATACGGTCGATCTGTATGCCGATCTGAAGACAAAGATCGATGAGATGACCGGTCTTATCAACGGGCGTTATTCGACAATCAACTGGACGCCGGTGTATTATTTCTACCGTTCCTTTTCGTTTGAAGAGCTGACGGCGATGTATCATATTGCGGACATCGCATTGGTTACTCCGCTAAGGGACGGGATGAACCTGGTTGCTAAGGAATATCTGGCAGCGAAGAGAGATCAGCCGGGTGTTTTGATCTTAAGTGAAATGGCAGGAGCGGCGATCGAACTGTCCGATGCAATCATCGTGAATCCGACGGATACAAACGAGATCGAAGAAGCGATCCAACAGGCTTTGGAGATGTCGGTCGATGAGCAGATGGTGTTGTTGAAAAAAATGCAGAATGTCATATCCAAGCATACGGTTAAGCAATGGGCCGGCGATTTTATCCAGGAACTGGAAGATATAAAGGCAAGGAATGAGAAGATGAGCCGGAAGATTGTCGAATCCGAAAGCCTGAAACAAATCCGCAAACGTTATCAACAGGCGCATAAACGTTTACTCCTCTTTGACTACGACGGTACGTTGAGCCGTTTTTATAATGATCCGAGTCAAGCCAGGCCGACAAAGGAGTTGCTGGCCTTGTTGACCGATTTGTCGGCGGATCCCCATAATAAGGTAGTCATTAACAGCGGAAGGGATAAGGACACGTTAGAGAATTGGTTCGGCCATTTGCCTATCGGACTGGCGGCAGAGCACGGAACGTTCTACAAGGAAGAAGGAGTGTGGCATAGTCGCATCAATGAAATCGAATGGGATGACGAGATCCTGCATATCCTTGAGCAGACCATCAGTCGGACTCCACGCTCGAAGATGGAAGTAAAGAAGACGGCTTTGGTCTGGCATTACCGAAATGTGGATATATGGTTAGCCGATTTACGTGTCAATCAGTTAATCCGGAAATTGATAAGCCCTTGTACCCGTCTGAATCTGCAGATAATGAGAGGAAATAAAGTGATTGAGATCAAGACTGCCGATTATAATAAAGGATATGAGGCGAAGCGTCTTTTGGCTCAGGATTCCTATGATTTTATCCTGGCGATCGGTGACGATACTACCGATGAAGATATGTTTGCCGCACTTCCGAAAGATGCGATCACCGTAAAGATCGGTACGGTTTCAGAGCTTGCCAAATATGATTTGCCTGCCCAAAGCATGACCCTTCCTTTCCTTAGAGGGCTACTTTAAAGAGAGCAACATTAGCAAGATTCGGGTCGTTTCTTTCATGAAATTCTTTTAGATTTGCACTGTCCACGAAATAAAAAGAATGGAAATGAATGCACAGCAACAAACTAATTTCGAACGGATCCGGAAAGCGATAGAGTATATTTACACGCACTATCGGCAGCAGCCTGCGCTGGAAGATATTGCCCGGCAGATGGGGATGAGTCCTTTTCATTTCCAGCGCATTTTTACCGAATGGGCCGGAGTCAGCCCCAAGAAGTTTCTTCAATATGTCAGTCTGGAAAATGCGAAGAAGATGTTGCGTGAAGGCAGATCAAGCCTTTTCGATGCAGCCATGGAGACCGGCTTGTCCGGAACCGGGCGTTTGCACGATCTCTTTATCCGGGTGGAAGGCATGACGCCGGGTGAGTATAAAAACGGCGGCGCCGGATTGAATGTCCGGTATTCTTTTCATCCAACCCCCTTAGGTAGGATTCTGACAGCGTCTACCGGCAAAGGGCTTTGTTTCATGGGATTTGCAGATGAGGAAGTAGCGGCGCTGAATGAGTTGAAGGCTCTTTTCCCGCAGGCAAAATGGGAAGAAGGTGCGGACGTTCATCAGCAACAAGCTTTGCATTTTTTTGAGCCTGACAGGGAATCTCAAGGTGAACTGAAATTATATCTTAAAGGTACTGATTTCCAACTGAAAGTCTGGGAGGCTTTGCTGAAGATACCGGAAGGTTGCTTAGTCACTTATGGCGATATAGCCCGCGAAATAGGCCGTCCGCAAGCGAACCGGGCGGTAGGGACAGCCGTAGGCAGCAATCCTGTTTCACTCTGGATTCCTTGTCACCGGGTCATTCGTTCTACCGGTCTCATCGGAGGCTACCACTGGGGCTCCTTCCGCAAAATGGCTTTAATCGCGCGTGAAAGCAGTATAACCAATAATTCGTCCCTCGACGATTAGGCATAAAAAAAGCGATTATCATATTAGAGATAATCGCTTTTTATTAGACTGATTGTGATTCTTTACTTCAAAATTAATATTATTGTTGTCCCAATATGTGCAAATAAGCCATTGATAAAGGATAAGCCAACAAACAGATAAGAATAAACAGGACAACTGAAACCCACAACAGAGCAACTGATACCTAAAACGATAACAGCAAAATTAGCAACAAAGAACTCAGACCATTCTAATTGTAGATTGGATATTTCCTGAGCCCATTTCTTCCAATTCAACATATATTCTTCCAATATATGTGCTGCATAAGCGACCGTCAGTATCCAAAAAGGCAAATTGTCCATATTGTTATTTTGACTGAACAAAGGACCAATGGGTATGTAAGATTTCCCACTTATTAGTTGAATTTAATCTGTAAACCTCTGTACAGTTCATCTTGAACGCCATACCACCCCTATGAGCCTCATAATTATATGTTAGGACAGCGGTATCCGAAGATAGTTGCACGGTGGGATTTATCATTTCATATTGGTCGATTTTAATCTTCCCCCTGATAATGTTATAATAATCTTCCAATGCCTTCTTCCCTTCAAGTTTTTGCTCGAAAGCAGGGTCAATATAGACAACTTCAGTAGAAGATAAGTTTATAAATCCATCAGGATTTCCGTTGTTCCATAACTCTAAAGCATGCTTCTCTAAAGCTATAATCGAAGTCTTGATATTTTCATTGCTTTCGCTCATAAAACTATGTATTTAGAATCACTAACAAATTTAGTAAATATTTGAAAAATAGAGGTTGTAATTTTACGAAACTATCTTTCTAAGTTTGATTAAGCTAACGATTCGCCTTGAAGTGTCATCCGCCTTTCGATAGCATAAGGAGTATAACTCAGCTTGGAATACAGCAGAATACCCTTTGTGTTGGTGTTGAAACAAGAAATATGTATCTCCGAAACATTGTATTTTGTCAAATGGATGCTTTGCTTTCGGAAACATGAAGAATAGTTCTCCAGCACATTGAGGCAGATTGCAGACTTCCTCGAAATTACTGATCTTTATAGGTCTGTATGATAGGCTTTTGATTATTTTTATTAACATAACTATATCCTTTAGCTGAATGCCATTTTCATAGATTGGAGTGTCGTAAATATCCGTAAAGTAATTTTTTCTGATATCGTCTTTGTAACAAAAGCCTATCCACACACCGCATATTGTTTTTGAATTCTATTCATCGTTATCTTTATAGTTTAAGTACCTATAAGTATTCATAAGTGCTTATAAGTTCCATTTCGTCTTCAAATAAGTTTCGATACAATTATGGTACAAATGATGATAAAAAATAATCAAGAACAATAGCATTCAAGAACTTTATTAAAAATAAAATAGGATGTAAACCAAATGTTTACATCCTATTTCTAATATTTATCAATTATTTCTAATCGCCTTTTACTTCACTTCCTCGAAGTCGACATCGGTGACGTCTCCTTTGTTGTCGGTGCCGGTATTGCTGTTGCTGCTGCTACCTGCTCCTGCGTTGGGGTTGGCTCCGGCTTGGGCTCCGCTTTGCGCCTGAGAATTGTAGATGTCCTGGCTGGCAGCTTGGAAGACGGTGTTCAATTCAGCTGTTGCTGCATCGATTGCATTCACATCCTGAATCTTGTGGGCGTCTTTCAATTTGTTCAAAGCGGCTTCAATCGAGGCCTTCTTGTCCGCAGGTAACTTGTCTCCCAAATCCTTCAATTGCTTTTCCGTCTGGAAAATCAAACTATCGGCCTGGTTCAACTTGTCGATGCGTTCCTTTTCTTTTCTGTCGGCTTCGGCATTGGCGGCAGCTTCTTCCCTCATCCGCTTAACTTCATCATCACTCAAACCACTGGATGCTTCAATACGGATACTTTGCGTTTTGCCGGTTCCCTTGTCTTTCGCGGAAACATTCAGGATACCATTGGCATCGATATCGAATGTCACTTCAATCTGTGGGACACCACGCGCTGCATTAGGTATGCCATCCAAGTGGAAACGGCCGATTGACTTATTGTCTTTGGCCAAAGGACGTTCGCCCTGCAAGATATGAATTTCAACGGAAGGCTGGTTGTCGACCGCGGTGGTAAACACTTCGGATTTCTTTGTCGGAATGGTTGTATTTGACTCGATTAATTTTGTCATCACGCCACCCATGGTTTCAATACCTAAGGACAAAGGCGTTACATCCAACAACAAGACATCTTTCACTTCACCGGTCAACACACCGCCTTGGATAGCGGCACCGACAGCAACCACCTCATCCGGGTTTACACCTTTGGATGGAGTTTTGCCGAAGAACTTTTCTACGATCGATTGAATGGCAGGAATACGGGTTGAACCACCTACCAAGATCACTTCATCTATGTCGGATGTTGTCAAACCGGCATCGGCGACCGCTTTTTTACACGGTTCGAGGCAAGCCTGAATCAAAGAATCGGTCAGTTGTTCGAATTTGGCGCGGGTTAATGTCTTTACCAAGTGTTTGGGAATTCCATTGACCGGCATGATATACGGCAAGTTAATTTCCGTACTCGTTGAACTTGACAATTCAATTTTTGCCTTTTCGGCAGCTTCTTTCAACCGTTGCAAAGCCATCGGGTCTTTACGTAAGTCGAGACCTTCTTCTTTCTGGAACTCTTCAGCCAACCAATCGATGATTTTATGGTCGAAGTCATCTCCTCCCAAGTGGGTATCCCCATTGGTCGATTTTACTTCAAATACACCGTCACCCAATTCAAGGATGGATATATCAAATGTACCTCCACCCAAGTCGAATACGGCAATTTTCATGTCTTTGGACGATTTGTCCAAACCATAAGCCAATGCGGCAGCAGTCGGTTCGTTCACGATACGGCGCACTTGCAATCCGGCGATTTCCCCGGCTTCCTTTGTAGCTTGGCGTTGAGCGTCGCTGAAGTAAGCGGGGACCGTGATGACCGCTTCCGTTACTTCCTGCCCCAAATAATCTTCCGCCGTCTTTTTCATCTTCTGAAGTATCATTGCGGATATTTCCTGCGGGGTGTATAGACGGCCGTCGATGTCAACCCGAGGCGTATTATTCTCACCCCGTACCACTTTGTAAGGCACACGGGCTATTTCTTTCGTTACCTGATCATACGTTTCTCCCATAAAACGCTTGATGGAGAAAATCGTTCTCTGCGGGTTCGTGATGGCCTGACGTTTAGCCGGGTCTCCTACTTTCCGTTCTCCGCCTTCAACGAAAGCGACGATGGAAGGCGTAGTTCTTTTTCCTTCGCTGTTCGCGATGACTACCGGTTCGTTTCCTTCCAGAACGGCAACACAGGAGTTTGTTGTTCCTAAGTCTATTCCAATAATTTTTCCCATAATTTTATACTTTATATTTGTTGTTATTTAATTCTGTTTTGATCCTTTATTCTGGATATGTCAAATTGTGTGCCAAAACAGGAAAAAAGTAGCATCTTTTTGGAATGGCAGGTCGGCTGACAAGAAGTCATAAATCCTACCTGTTTGATTTTTAATAGAAAACAAATGGGATGGGCAAAAACTTTGTTCTCGTGTTTTTTGCGTCAGACTGTCAGCAAGAGTGGAGGCTATCCAGAATCGAGGGTGAAAATCCATAAGGTTGGGCTCAGGATTCTTTTCGCACGGTTATATGGAAGCATCCTTGCTTGCGTTCATGCTTGATGTAGCAACGCTTGGCTTTTTGCAAGTCGCGAAGCGTCATAGCAAGCGCCATTTTTAGATCTTCTGCCGGGATATTCAGGGTATCTTTTTCGTCCACTTTAGGAAAGCGGTTCCATGAAATATCGAACGTCGTACCATAAAGGTGGGCGGAATTCAGAGACGAATTGAAGTTTCTTTTCCGTAGTTTCGAAATATCTTCGGTCGTGCGCGTAATGCTGGTTACCAGCAAGCGGTAGAGAGGTGCATTATGATTCTTGAGTGTATCCTGGAAATTCGTACCTATATCTTTCAGTAATTTTTCGGCCTCCGGTACTAAAAAAGGAATGGAGTGGGTTAATTCTTCTACGTCATAGTAATCATTCGAGCGGATTTCTTTCATCTTCCGGGAAGCGTGTTTGGCTTTTTCCCTCGATGCCACAGGTTCGATTCCCAAGGTTTTGGCAGAAGAGAGGTGCAAATCGTTGAGGTCGTTGAAATCCCGGTTATAGCTGCCGTTGAACCAAATGCGGATCAATTCTCCCCGCTTTTCTTTGCAAGACAAGACGATACCGAGTGTCAGCAGGCTGAATAACAGCAAGAAAATATAATTTACTATTTTTTTCATCCTTGGTAAGTTGTTCAGCGTCCAAAGTTAGGGAATCTTGTTGAAATAAAAGAGTTCGTTCACTGAATTTTCAGCAAGACAATTACAGGCAAAAAATATACGTATGAAAAATCATACGTATATTTCGACACTCATTTTAGATAGAACTTATTTGGATTGCAGAGATGTCAGATTGTTGTTATGTTGTTTGTTGATCTGTTCTAATTCGGCGGACAGCGTCTTTTGGTCAGGATTCAGGAATCCGTATTGGTGATTATATGTTTGCCCTTCGGACAATATCCATTTCAAGAAATTCTTTATTTCGGGATTATTGTTTTGGTATACGAAACCGATCGCTTCCACTGGAATCAGGTCGATCTCCTCCGATTCGATTAATGCAATGGTTTTGTCGATATTCGAAGCTTCCAAAGCCTCCCGTTGTTCTTTCTTCAGGTCCAGAGGGACAATTGCCAAGTCTTTTTTCAACTGACGGGTATCCGTGTCGTAGATATAACTCAGGTTGTTGAACGTGATTCCTGAAGGATCCTTTTTTATGGCATGAAGAAGATAGATATCATCACCCGATATTTTTTTCCCCTTCAGACTTGCCGGAGTATATCCGAAATGCGAAGCGAAAGCGGAAGCAACCGATTCTTCGTTGTTTCCCGAATAGATGGTTGCATTCAAGTCGTTTTTGGAAGGGGCAGACGCATCTTCATCCAATATATCCTTTTCAAAGAAAAGTTCTTTCAGTCTTTTATTATTCAATTTCTTCTTGCTCAGTTTGTCGAGTGTCGGGTTTTGAGTGTTGGCCACCGGTAGCAATGCATACCGGCCAATGTAGGAAACGAATTGGCCCGGTTGCAATTCATCTTCGGATACTTTGGAAATAACCAGATCAACATCTGCATTGGGAGCCGTCTGTTTGTCCGCGATTTTCAGTACCACCTGGGTGTTTTTTTTGCTGTATTCATTGATCCATTTTTCAATCAGGGGAGTCGTGAATTTGGGACTCTTTATATAGATGGTCTCCTCCTGAGGTTTTTGTGCGGCAAGTGTGCCGGCAAAAAGCAATAGAGCAACAAGCTGTACGAATTTCGATCTGTTCATAAGTCTTATTAATTAATTAGTTTTTATCTTTCGGATTATGTTCGTTTTATCACATTCTATCTTTCTATGCTGCAAATGTATGCCTAGTCTCCCAACAGGGCAATACCCTCAATGTGGTATATTTAAGGTTATGTCAAAATACAAGTTGGACTCGCTTATCCACTTAAAAAATTGATAACTATGAATGAACTCAACCATAACTGTGAACGAACGCAATCATAACTATGAATGTGCGTATTCATAGTTATGAATTTTGGCAGGATTTCCTTTTGACACTGCTCCGAAGATGCATCTTAAATATATAATAATCTTGGCTTATAGCTTTAACCTTTTACAAACATAAGAACTTAGGATTAATCCCTAAAATGGCAATTCAGTCGGAGAGAGTTTCCTTTTTAATTGTTTTATCTGTATATTGCATTCGTATTCTGTTTTTTATGTTTCATGCATTTAATATACTTATCCTATGAGAACACTTATTTGTATTGCGGGGCTTTTTCTTTCTGCTTCTATCCATTTAATGGCTTGTACAACAGCTATTATTTCGGGAAAAGGTACACCGGACGGTCGTCCTCTATTGTTTAAACAGCGGGATACGGGGAGTTTGCAGAATAAACTGATGTCTTTTTCCGATGGAAAGTATGAATATATCGGTATTGTGAATACGAGCGATACGTTGGGCTTGGAAGTTTGGGGCGGTTATAATAGTACCGGTTTCGCGATAATGAATTCGGCCTCTTATAATCTGAACCCTCCTTCCAATAAGAACCGGGAAGAACGGGAAGGTATTGTTATGAAAAAGGCTTTGCAAGCTTGTGCGACCTTGGCTGATTTTGAAAAACTGTTGGATACGCTTCCCCGGCCGCTGTTAGTCAGCGCGAATTTCGGAGTGATTGATGCCCAAGGTGGAGCGGCTTATTATGAAACAGGGGACGATCATTACGTAAAATATGATGTGAACGACTCGAAAATAGCCCCTTCCGGTTATCTTATTCGAACAAATTTTTCTTATTCGGGTGATCGGACGAGGGATATGGGATTGAGTCGTTACCAGCAGGCTACTGTCTTATTTTATCAAGCTGCTCTATGCAGTGGACTTACCCCCGAATTCCTACTCAAAGATGTGGCCCGTTGCCTGACGCACGGTCTGACGGGAACCAACCTGCGGGAAAACCTTCCTACAACAGCCGAACAGCCTGCCTTTGTTCCTTTTCGCGATTATATTATCCGCTACAGTACGGCCTCTGCCATAGCCGTCCAGGGAGTAAAGAAAGGAGAAGCACTCGAAATGACTACGATGTGGACCTTGTTGGGCTCCCCTTTGACAACGGTTGCAATTCCGGTCTGGCTTAATCCCCGGCATATTTATCCTTCTATTATGTTGGCTGACTCTAAGGAAAAGGCCCAGCTATGTGATTGGTCGCTTTCCTTGAAGAACCGATTGTTTCCCATCCAATATGGCGAAGGGAGTGATTATCTGAATTGGGCAGCTTTACTCTCGGCAGACGGGAAAGGAATTTTGCAGAAACTGGCTCCTCTGGAAGAACTGTTATGGAAGAAATCGTCAGAACTGCTTTCGGAATGGAGGCAACAAGGCAAACGCCCGGAAAAACTGAAGGAGTATGCACAATGGGTTGATCAGACGGTGAGTGAATATTATTATCAAGTCATGCAGGTTACTACGGCAAAATAAACGTCTAGAAATAGCATCCGATTAATGGTGGCGAAGATAGATAAGTTATTAAATAATCTTTATATTTGTAAAGTCTATTACTCATTTAATCCGACCTTTTAAAAAAACAAATAATGAAAGAGTTTTTTACCACGATGGAATCACTTCAGGCAATTTATTGGTATATCGCCTGCGGTTCCAGTTTTGTTTTTATTTTGCTGACTGTTGCTTCACTTGTAGGAGGGGGAGATGCCGATATGGAAACACATGCAGGTGAAATGGAAAATCCGCTTCATCTTCTGTCCCTCCGTAATATTGTAAATTTTCTTTTAGGTTTTGGATGGTCAGGCGTTGCATTTTATTCCGTTTTCAGTTCCAAATTGATCTTAGGACTTGTTTCTCTTTTTGTCGGTTGTCTTTTTGCCCTGATTTTTCTGATTGTCATTAAAGCTTTTCTGAAACTGAGTGAAGATAATACGGTGAAGATCGAAGACATGATCGGAAAGACAGGAAATGTCTATCTGAAGATCCCTCCATTAAAGGGAGGGAAAGGGAAAGTGCTGATTAGTATCAATGGTTCGGTTCGGGAGATGGAAGCTGTGACAACCGGCAACACAGAGCTTAAAACGGGAGGCAACGTGAAAGTCGTCCGTATAGAAGGAAATACATTAGTTGTGACTAAGATGGATTAAATCAAAAACAAATAAATTAATTATGGAATCAGGAATTGTTCTTCTTATCGGAGTGCTGGCTATCGTGCTGGTCGTACTCATGTTGTTTCTTGCCTCTCGCTACAAGCGTTGTCCATCAGATAAAATATTGGTCATCTATGGTAAGACGGGGGGATCTTCCGCCCGGTGCGTACATGGGGGAGGTAGTTTCATCTGGCCGGTCATCCAGGATTATGCCTTTCTGGACTTAAAGCCGATTTCGATCGAGGCGAATTTGAAAAGCGCTTTGAGCCGTCAAAACATCCGGGTAGATGTGCCATGCCGGTTTACAATTGCGATTTCGACCGATCCGGAAACAATGAGCACGGCAGCCGAACGTTTGTTAGGGCTTTCACCGGTTCAGATTCAGGAATTGTCGCAGGATATACTGTTCGGGCAACTGCGTTTGGTAATCGCCACCATGACAATCGAAGAAATCAATTCCGATCGCGATAAGTTTTTGGATAATATCTCCATCAATGTCGATGCTGAGCTTCGGAAGATTGGTTTGAAATTAATCAATGTGAATGTAACGGACATCAACGATGAGTCCGGATATATTGATGCTTTGGGAAAAGAAGCGGCTGCAAAGGCGATTAATGAAGCGAAAGTGAGCGTCGCCGAACAGGAGAAAATCGGTGAAACAGGAAAAGCGGGAGCCGACCGGGAACGGGATGTACAGATTGCCGAGACGAACCGGGATCGGGATGTGAAAATTGCGAATACGCAAAAAGACCGGGAGGTCAGTATTGCGCAAGCCGAAAGGGATGAACTTATCGGAAAGGCTGAAGCAGCCAGGGATACGCGTGTGAAGACTTCCGAGGCGAACGCAATTGCCATTCAGGGGGAAAATGGAGCGAAAATAACCATTGCCAATTCGGATGCAACCCGTCGCGAGCGCGAGGCGGAAGCGATGCGGCTTGCTATTTCGGCAGAAAAGGTACAACAGGCGAAAGCCCTGGAGGAAGCCTACCAAGCGGAGCAAAAAGCGGAATTAGCCCGTTCGGAAAGGGAACGCTCTACACAGATTGCGAATGTAGTCGTCCCGGCTGAAATAGAAAAGCAGAAGATGATCATTGACGCGCAGGGAGAAGCCGAGAAAGTGAGAATACAGGCAAAAGGAGAAGCGGATGCGATCTTTGCAAAGATGGATGCGGAAGCGCGCGGTTTATATGAAATCCTGACAAAGCAAGCGGAAGGTTATCGGGAGATGGTGAAAGCTGCAGGCGGCAATGCTACGGATGCTTACCAATTACTGTTGATCGAAAAGTTGCCGGAATTGGTTAAAACACAGGTCGAAGCGATTAAAAATATTAAGATCGACAAGGTGACGGTTTGGGATAATGCCTCTGGTAAGGACGGGGAAGGAAAAACTTCAACCGCTAATTTTGTTTCGGGATTGATGAAAAGCGTACCACCACTGAACGATCTTTTCAACCTGGCTGGCATGAACCTGCCTTCTTATCTTAAAGGAGTCGATACGAAAGAAGCCGGTTCGAATGAAGCTCCCGTCCCTGATAAGTAAACCTCTATAAAAACTAAAGTCACATACATCTATGGGAAGGTACAAATGAATTGGCGGGTTTTTTGATAATTTTTGTTGGGATTAGGCATCCTTGTAGCGAACTCAGGGAAAAAGAGTCTTAATCTTTTCTTATCAGCGGAAATTCTTCTTTTCTAAAATAAATGAATTACTTTTGCGGCTGATAGGTAAGGAGATGAAGATTAGGTATAAATCGATATTCGGCTCGTTTCTGCTGGTAATTTTTGTAAGTTACTATGTGGGGATAACGGCTTTTACCCATACTCACTTCTTTCCGCATTACAGTATTACTCATTCACACCCTTTCTTACCCGGAGCGGACGGATTGCCGCATCATACGCATAGCCAGGCCGCTTTTGAACTCATTGGAGCATTGAACTCCATCCTGCTGGACTGGATGCCGGCTTCTATGCTCTCTTTGTTTTCCGTCCTTTTGTTTTGCGTTTTTACGGCACCCGTTCGGACGACGAAAAGAACAATTCTATCGGGACCTCATCTGAGAGCTCCTCCGGTTTCATATCTATATAATTGTTGAGATTTTTATTGCCGTAAGGGCGGCAACCAATTATTATTTTCATAAAAAGATACTTATTAGATATGAAACATAAGTTATTACTCATGTTTCCCTTGCTGTTTGCATGTGCTTGCCATTCTCCGAAAGAGGAGGACGGAGGTTCGTCTGCAATGACTTTGCGGGGAGATACCTTGCAAATCGGGGAGAAATCTCCGGTATTGGGGAAATTGAAAACAGAGAAAATCAGCACCGAACCATATCGGATGGAGTTTTCCACATCCGGTGTCGTACGGGCGATTCCGACCGGTTACGCCGAAATAGCACCTCCTTTTGCGGGACGGATCACCCGGACATTCATTCGCTTGGGGCAAAAAGTGTCGGAAGGAAGTCCCCTCTTTGAAATCAGTTCTCCTTCCTTCTTTGAAACGGGTAAATCATACTACCAGGCAAAGCAGGAGTTGGAGCTGGCCCTTAAGAACCTGAACAGGGAACGGGATTTGTTTAAAAATAAAGTCGGCGTCCAAAAAGAGTTGGAAGAGGCGGAGGCAGACTATGAATTAAAGAAAAAGGAATTGGAGAACTGGATAGCCTCGCTGAAAGTTTACCAGATCGATCCGCAGAAACTGATAGTGGGACAACCGTTGGTTGTCCGCTCTCCGATCAGCGGGGAGATTGTCCTGGACCGAATTGTCATCGGACAATATTTTAAGGAAGACGCGGAACCCGTGGCTGTCGTGGCGAATCTGAATAAAGTCTGGTTCGTGGCGAATATTAAGGAAAAGGATTTACATCTTCTCCGGTCTTCGGAAGAGGTGGAGATCCGGCTGGTCGCTTTGCCCGACCGGCCGATAAAGGGTAAGATTTACCATATCAGCGAGCTTTTGGATGAAGAAACACGCTCGGTGGAATTGCTGATCGAATGTGATAACCGGGAACGGTTAATGAAACCGTCGATGTATGGAACCGTGCGGCTGAGCGACCATGAAACGGAAGTTATCCGGGTGCCCGCGTCAGCTCTCCTGCAAGAGGAAGCGGGAAGTTATGTATGGGTGTCGCTCGGAAAGAACTCTTTCCGGAAACAACCGGTGTCAGCCGGGGAGACGAAAGAGGGGAAAACGGTCATTCTTTCGGGACTGGTTCCCGGAGAGGAATTAGTGACAACCGGGGCCTTTTATTTACTTGATGCACAGTAATCGCGATGAAGAAGATTATTTATCTGGCGTTACATCGACGGGGTTTGATGTTCGTCCTTTTTGTGTTTTTGGCTCTGGTCGGTTATTATTGCTGGAAGCAACTGGCGATTGACGCCTATCCCGACATTGCGGATACGACCGTACAGGTCGTTACACAAGTTCCCGGATTGGCTGCCGAAGAGATCGAGCAGCAGATCAGTATTCCTATTGAACGGGCAATGAACGGCTTGCCGGGATTAAGTGTGATGCGTAGTAAAAATACGTTCGGATTATCCACGATTATCCTTGTTTTTGATGATGGAATTGATGATTATTGGGCGAGGCAACGGGTACAAGAACGGCTGACGGACGTGGAACTGCCCTATGACGCTGTTCCCGGATTAAATCCACTGACTTCTCCGACGGGTGAGATCTTCCGTTATATTCTGGAAAGCGACCATCAGAATTTGAGGGAGTTGACGGACTTGCATAAATGGGTCGTGATTCCACGGCTCAAACAGGTGACGGGTGTGGCCGACGTCAGTAATTATGGAGGAATCACCACTCAGTATCAGATAGAGATCGATCCCCGGAAAATGGAGCAATACGATGTTACGCTCGATGATATTACCGGAAAAATCGAAAAGAATAATGTCAATGCCGGCGGAAGTATGCTGAGTCATGGCGACCTGAGCTATGTGATTCGTGGAATCGGATTGGTAAGGGATCTGGAAGACTTGGGGCGGATTGTCATTAAAACGGAGAAGGGAATGCCGGTTTATCTTAGCGATCTGGGTACATTGAAATACGGAACATTGGAGCGAAAAGGCGTGCTCGGATTCAAGGACAAAGAACGGAACTATTCCGACGGTGTGGAAGGTATCGTGCAGATGCTCCGCGGGCAAAACCCTTCCCGGGTGCTCGAAGGGGTTCATGCCGCTGTAGAGGAACTGAATAGCGATATCTTGCCCAAGGGCACGAAGCTGCATGTTTTCATGGATCGTACCGATCTGGTAAATACGACATTGAATACGGTATCGCATACCTTGTTCGAAGGAATGGTACTGGTCGTTCTGGTATTGATTCTCTTCCTGGGGAATTGGCGGGGCGCCCTGTTGGTAGCCATCACGATCCCGCTTTCCCTGTTAATCGCTTTTATCCTGATGCATCTGACCAATATCCCGGCCAACTTGCTTTCTTTGGGAGCTATCGATTTCGGTATATTGGTCGACGGATCGATTGTCATGATGGAGACTATACTGAAGAAGCGCGAACGGAATCCGGAGGAGGTATTGGATGAGGAAAGCGTCTTGGGCCGGGCCAGGGAAGTAGCCCGCCCGATCTTCTTTTCCACATTGATCATTATCACGGCCTATTTGCCGTTATTCGCTTTCGAACATATTGAAAAGAAATTGTTTACGCCGATGGCTTATACGATCGGCTATGCGTTGGTCGGAGCGTTGTGTGTCGCCTTGCTGCTGATCCCGGGACTGGCCTTCTATGCTTACCGGAAACCGGGGAAAATCTATCATAATAAATGGTTGGAAAAACTTTCCGACGGTTATCACCGGCAGACGGTTCACATATTGAAACGCCCCAAGCAGGTGATCGTACCTCTTCTCGTGATCCTACTGGCCGCCGGAGCGTTGAGCTATACGGTTGGAAAGGACTTTCTGCCTCCTCTGGATGAAGGTTCCATCTGGATACAGGTTCAACTGCCTCCGGGCATTTCGATCGAGAAGTCAAAAGAGATGGGAGCAGAATTGCGTAAAGTCATTTCCGGTTTCGAGGAAGTTTCGTATGTCATGACCCAGGTAGGGCGCGATGATGAGGGGGCGGAGGCTTTTTCTCTTTCCCATGTGGAATGTGCAGTCGGTTTGAAACCCTATAACACGTGGAAACGGGGAAAGACAAAGGCGGATCTGATAGACGAAATGTCGCAGAAATTATCTACCCTGCCTGGTTATACTGTCGGATTTTCCCAACCGATCATCGATATGGTAATGGATCAGATTGCCGGTGCTCATAGTGACCTGGCGCTCAAGATCTATAATGACGATGTCGTGGAAACCCGCCATATGGCCGAACAGATTGTCCGCTTGTTGAAAGAGATTCCGGGAGCGGCGGATGTCACAATCGATCAGGAACCTCCGATGCCCCAATTGCAAATTATTGCCGACCGGGAGCGGATTGCCCGGTACGGGCTCAATGTTTCGGATGTTACCGACCTGGTCGAAATGGCTATCGGAGGAAGTGCGATCTCCCGGATATTCGTCGGAAGCAAGAGTTATGACGTGACTTGTCGCTTCATCGAAGAGAGTCGTGACACTCCCGAGAAGATAGGAAACCTGCTGCTTACCACCACTGACGGGAAGAAGATTCCCCTTTCACAAGTGGCTCAGATAAAGATGACTGCCGGCGCCAGTACCATTACGCGGGAAATGAACCAGCGCCATCTGACGGTCCGTGTCAACCTGCGGGGTGTGGACTTGACCGCTTTCCTGGAACAGGCCAATCGGTTGATATCAAAAGAGGTTAAATATAATCCGGAGCAAGTTCACCTGAAATGGGCGGGGCAGTTTGAAAACCAACGCCGGGCCTATCAACGATTGGGTGCGGTGGTGCCAATGGCCTTGGGAATTATGTTGATGCTTTTGTTCTGGGCTTGCGGGAAATTCCGTCAGGCGGCTCTGATGATGTGCGTGGTGCCGTTAGCGATATTCGGCGGTATGCTGGCGTTGAATTTGCGCGGAATGACACTCAATGTTTCTTCGGCTGTCGGATTTATTGCGTTGATAGGAGTGGCCATCCAGAATGGAGTGATCATGATAACCCATATCAATTACCTCCGGCTTCACGGGGAAGACTTGATGACTGCGGTTGTCGATGGAACCCGTCACCGTTTCCGCCCGATTCTGATGACAGCTACCGTTGCCATTTTGGGCTTGTTGCCGGCTTCGGTCAGTACCGGCATCGGCTCGGATGTCCAGCGGCCTCTGGCAACGGTCATTGTTTACGGACTTTTGTTTTCTACCGTCATTACACTTTATGTATTGCCGTCTTTCTATTATCTGATCGAAAAACGCGCATTGGATAAGGAGAGTCAAACAACGTTACAAGATGAAAAATAGAATAATCGTTTTCCTGTTATTGACAGGGATCTTTTTCCCGGTTATGGCAGGGCAGCCTTTGCTCCCTTTGTCATACCGGCAGTATATGGAGAAGGTGATTGCCGGCAATTTTGAATATGCGGCCGAGCGCTTGAAGGTCTCCGTTTCGGATGCCGAACTGGTAGCGTCCAAGGTCTTTAACGATCCGAATCTTTCGGTTTCTTATTTTAATAATGAGAATTCCTCGCTTAAAATGGGAGAGGGCGTCGAAGTCGAACTGAGCAAGACTTTTACGTTGGGTAAACGCGGAGCCGGCATTGCCTTGGCCAAGAGTGAGAAGCAACTGGCCGAAGCACTGCTTGAAGATTATTTGCGCAATCTGCAGGCAGACGCAACTTTGGCTTATCTGGAGGCGATAAAGCAGAACGAAGTTTATAAGGTGAAAGCCAACTCTTATGGAGCGGTACGCCGCTTGGCCGAGAGTGACAGCCTGCGGCATGCTTTGGGAAAGATAAAAGAGGTGGATGCGATTCAGAGCCGTGTCGAGGCGGATATGATCCGCAATGAATTGAAACAGGCCCAAGTAGAATTACTCAATGCCTTTGGCCGATTGAATCTTTATACCGGAACGCAAGGCAAGGACTCCGTTTTTCAGCCGGATGCCCGGCTGGAAAGCAAATCCCGTGAATTTATTCTGCAGAATTTGCTCCGTTCGGCCGGTGAAAACCGAAGCGATATAGTAGCCGCCCTGAAAAACAAAGAGGTAGCAAGCCGCGCCTTAACCGTCACGCGCCGTGAACGCAATACGGATATCGACCTGTCGCTTGCGGTTAGCCGGAATGCCCGCGTGCATAACGAGGAAGCGCCGGCTCCTCCGTTTACGGGAATTACGGCGGGGATTGCTATTCCTTTGAAATTTTCTAATTTCAATAAAGGAGCGGTTCATGCAGCCCGCTTCCGTGAACAGCAGGCTGAAGCGCAGTATCAGCAGGCCTTGCTCCAGGTAGAAACCGAAGTCATGCAGGCCTTTCGTAACTATGAATCTTATTCCGAGCAAGTGCAACATTATGAGAAAGGGCTTTTGCAAGCGGCCCGCGAAGTCATTGAAGGGAAAACATACAGCTACGACAGGGGGGAGGTTTCTTTATTGGAAGTGCTGGATGCCCAGCGTACGTTTGACGACGTACAAACCCAATACATAGAGACTCTCTATCAAAGCAATGCCGCACTGGTGGAACTGGAGCGTAGCGCCGGTCTCTGGGACCTGGAATTCTAAATCGATTCGGTGGCGGGAAGTTTTTATCCTGCAGTCTGTATTGGGTGATGCCATAGTAAAGTCGGAAAAAAAGATGAGGTTGCCTAAAAAGCACTGAGCCGCCCAGAAAATCCAGTATATTCATTTATGAAATCCAGTATACTCATTTATAAAATCCAGTGCACTCATTTATAAAATTCAGTGCACTGGATTTTTTCCGTATAAGTTACGGCTTTTGGGACAAGTTACAGCCCCTTTTCTTATCCGGATACTTCCTTCGGGAAAGTAAGGAGACTAATTTAATATCAGTTCGATTACCGGAACTTCCACGTCCGGGCGTTCTACCGGAAGGGACAGGATGACATCGTCTTCACCCGTACTTTCTGTCGTATGGGAACCTTTCACTGCTTGCGTGCGGAACTGGATTTCCGAATCGTCATTCAGCAGTTGGGCATACTTGATCCTTCCTTTGTAACCGGGGAGATTCAATGATTTGAACGGCCATTCCAATACGTGGATGTATAGCCGCTTCGTTTCCGGGTTGTAGGTAAGGAAGCAGTTTTGCGGAACTTTAAAATCATCCGGCGCTTGCGTACAACCGTAAATAGAACGACTGTGGAACTTCATCCACCGGCCGATGGCGCTCAGCCGTTCGTCCGCCCGGTCGTCGAAAACACCACGTGCCGTCGGACCTACGTTCAGCAACAGGTTTCCCCCTTTACTGACTGTTTCGATCAGCATGACTACCAATTGATGCGGGCTTTTCCACGTATATTCGTCCCGGTAGTATCCCCACGAGCCGGAGAAGGTTTGGCAGGTCTCCCAAGGGACGCGAACACCGTTTACAGTCGGCCATTCCTGCGGCATAAACTGTTCGGGAGTCACAAAATCCCATCCCCACGTCGTGTCGTCCAAATCCAGGCGGTTGTCTACTAAAATCTGAGGTTGAAGTTTGCGGATCACTTTCAACAATCCTTCAGCATCCCAGTCTTCATGTCCCTTGCCCTCTTCCCCGGGGTATGAAAAGTCGAGAAATAGTTCGTCGATTTGTCCGTATTGGGTCAGAAGTTCTGTTAATTGATCCTTCATATACTGTTGATACTTTTTCAGATTCCTTTTCTCATTGGCCTTAACCCTCTCTTCCTTAGTCTGGGGAGCATTAGGGTGCATGCGGTCGTAGGGGAAATCAGGATGGTGCCAGTCGATCAACGAGTAGTAAAATCCGATCTGGATGCCCGCGTTGCGAAACGCCTCCACGAAAGGCCGGATTAAATCTTTCTTATAAGGCGTGTTTGTTACCTTGAAGTCCGTATATTTACTATCCCAAAGGCAGAATCCGTCATGATGTTTGGTTGTGATCACCACGTATTTTACTCCTGCAGCTTTGGCTTTGGCCGCCCATTCTTCGGGATTATACAGATCGGGGTTAAAATGGTCGAAATAGGTTTGGTATGCCTCGTCACTAATCCGTTCTCTGTTTTTCACCCATTCGTGACGGGCAGGCAAAGCGTAAATTCCCCAATGAATGAACATCCCGAACCGATCATGTGTCCACCATTGCATGCGTTTTGTTTTTTGTTCCGGCGTTTCTTTCGCCCAGAGTGGCGTGTCGTTTTGTGCTGAAACCTTTTCCTGTATTGATAGGAAGAAGGACAGGCCGAGTAAGAAAAAAATAGTCTTTTTCATCATGTTTTGTTTAATTAGTTAGAAATAGTTTGGCTACAATAATTTAATTGATTCTATTATGTGAGATTTTGGGAATAAAAATAGCTACAATTTATCTGGTAACAAAAACGAACCGCCTTTTTTCTCTCTTTGTGTGTCTAAATATAGTCTTACCTCGTCCATAAATTTGCAATCAAACTTAAGATAAAACCCGTTTAAAACCTATCATAACCGATGTTTTGTTTATCTGCATAAATAAATAAGGCAGCTACCTGTTTTGGTAACTGCCTTATTTCCAGCGGAGAAAGCGGGATTCGAACCCGCGAAACCCTTTAGGGGTTTACACGCTTTCCAGGCGTGCCTCTTCAACCACTCGAGCATCTCTCCTTGCTTACGGGGTGCGAATTTAGTCAATAGGATTGAATATTTCACTATAATCCGCATGAAAATTGCGTTTTTCTCTTGCGTTTTGTGCGCAAGTCAATAAGGATCCGTTTAACCTTTCTTCTTTTTTAATACATTGTTTAACCAGGCGAAACCCAGGATCGCGGAGCATAGGGAGGCTAAAAGGATAAATAATTTAGAATCATTGATAAAATGGCTATTTCCCTTGAATGCCAATAGCGTAATGAATATCGACATTGTAAATCCGATGCCGCCGAGCATGCCTGCACCTGCCAACTCTTTCCATTTTACTCCGGAAGGGAGATGGCAGAGTTTGGCTTTGACCGATAGGTAGGAGAAAAGCGTGATGCCGATCGGTTTTCCGATAATTAATCCGGCCAGAATACCGATGGCGAAGGGTTCTCCCAGAGCGGCGTCCCAGTTGCCTTCAACCTGTATGGCCGTATTGGCTAAAGCAAATAAAGGTAGGACGAGAAAAGCAACCGGGTAGTGCAGGTAGTTGCGTATGCGTATGGATAGGCAATCCGGATTTCTTTTTTCAAAAGGGATTGCTATGGCCAGCAGCACGCCGGCGATCGTGGCATGTACTCCTGAATGCAACATCCAGTACCACATCAGTACTCCTCCGATCAGATAAGGGAATAGGCTCTTTACCTTGAAATATTTGTTGAGAATCAGTAACAGGGCGAATACTGCAAGCGAGGCTCCCAAGTATACCCAGGAAAGTGAGGTGGAGTAGAAAAGGGCGATGACCAGAATGGCTCCTAAATCGTCAATAACCGCCAAGGCCGTTAGGAAAACTTTCAGGGCGAGCGGAACGCGGCTACCTAAAAGAGATAAGATCCCTAACGCAAAAGCTATATCCGTAGCCATCGGGATTCCGAACCCCGAATGGGTGGCGGTACCGGCGTTGAATAAGAGATAGATTGCAGCAGGAACCAGCATGCCCCCGATGGCTGCTATCATCGGTAAGTATGCAGTCTTGCGGTTCGACAGTTCGCCTTCACTGAGGTCCTGGACCAACTCGAGTCCGACCAGAAGAAAAAAGAGCGCCATCAATCCGTCGTTAATCCAGAGTGCCAGGCTATGCCCGCCGAGCGGATAATCCCAGTAGGAGAGATAGACCTCGCCAACACTCGAATTTGCAATTAATAAAGATATCAGTGTGCAGGCAATTAATATCAATCCACCTGATTTTTCACTGGAGATGAATCGTTTCCAGGTTGTTTTTATTAGGTTCATTTTTTACTCGAGTTTGCCTTAAAGATACGAACTTTGGAAAAAGTGGAAGGTAAAATCAATAAGTTCCTTTGCTTTTTCGCTGTTTTAGGATGACATAAAGGATGACGGGCGTACCGAACAATGGGGTAATTGCGTTCAGCGGAATGATGCCGGCGCTGCCCGGAAGGTGGCTGATGAGGTTGCATAACAGGGCCATGACCGATCCGGAAAGGATGGTGACCGGCAGAAGTGATTTATGGTTGGAGGTTTTCAATATAAGACGTGCCATATGGGGGACGGCTAAACCGAGAAAGGAAATCGGGCCGCAAAAGGCGGTCGTGACCGCGGTCAGCAATCCGGTGCAGAACAGGATCATCAGACGTACGGCCCGCACCTTGATTCCCAAATTGATGGCATAGTTTTCTCCCAGCAACAGAGCATTCAGCGGCTTAATGAGCAACAGGGAAAAGATCAGCCCTGCGGATACCGCAATGATATAAAAAGGGAGTTGCGCGGATGAAACGCCAGAGAAGTCACCCATACCCCAGATGGTATAGACGAAAACACTTTCACTGGTACTCCAGAATTTCATCAACGTAATGAGAGAGGAGGAGAGGTAGCCTACCATAATACCGATGATCAGAAGGAGGATATTATTGCGTACGATCGACGAGAAAGCGATGATAATCCCCAAGACAAGCAAAGAGCCGAGGAAAGCCCCCAGTACGATTATAAGGGAATGGGGCAGGAAGAAGGAGGAAAAACCGCTGAATGCGCTCCCGATGGTGAGCATGACAACCGCCACGCCTAAGCTGGCGCCCGAGCTGATACCCAGAATTCCGGGATCGGCCAATGGATTCCGAAAGAAAGTTTGAAGCATTAACCCCGAGACGGCCAGCGCTCCGCCGGTGAAGAGCGCGGTGACGGCCTGGGGAAGTCGCGATTCCAGTACGATCTGTTGCCAAGCTTCCCTTTCCGCCGAATGCCCGAGCATAATATTCCAAACGCTTGGAGCAGGAATCCGCACGGAACCGAACAGCAGGTTGGCAAAGAAAAGCAAAGCGATTGCCAGCAGCAGTAAAAATGAATATGTGATTCCGGAGGATACTTTCATCAATCGTTCCCTTATTCCTTCATTTTTTGATAATACTTCGGTTCATATCCGGGAAATAATTCGGGATGGAAAACGAAAGCCATATCTTGCAAGATATAATCCGGATGGATCGGCAGGTCTTCGTAATAGGTGCTTTTTCCCGTATTGCATTCATAGATACTCCGGTTTTTAAATGCGGTGAAATAACTGTAAGGCTTGTATTCGTTTGCTAAGCGGAGATAGGTGAGGTCTTCCATATTATTATACTTGACCAGCCATATTTCCGCCTCTCCCGCCTTATCGAGTACTGTTTCGAATGCCAGCGGCAAGGCTCCGGTAGAAGAATCATCCGCCCAGATGTAATTTGCTCCTGCATCTTTGACCATATTCGCTAAAAAACTTTTTCCGCCTGCAATATACCAAACATTTCCATATTTCAGGTCCATAAAAACGCTCGGACTCCGGTCTACCTGTTTGGTTTTTTCGCATATGGCCCGGTAGCGGCCAACTGTTTCATGGAAAAGCGAGTCTGCCAACGCTTCTTTGCCGATAAAAAGCGAGTAGAAACGGATCCATTCGGCGCGTCCCAACGGAGATGACTCCATATAATCGGGCGTTTCGATCATCGGGATTCCTGTCTTCTCGACGTTTCCGTAGGGCATTCCCTGGATCGGAGTTGCGAATATGGCATCCGGTGAAAGCATTATCACCCTTTCTATATCGGGGTTGCCTGCCATTCCCAGGTCGGGAATCCGCCCTTCGGCGACCGCCTGTTTAATGTACGGGATGTCGATGTATTTGGATTCACAAACTCCTTTGATAATTCCGATCGATTGCAGTTCCTGTAACGTGGCACAGTGGATGGTGGAATAAGCTACTACGTTAGTCAGAGGTGTGCGGATCAGTTTACCGGAGGGAAGGGAGGCGGGTAGGGAGGCGGACTTTTCAACCAAGACATACTGCTGCAGCACGCGGATGGTATCCCACGGATCACGCACCGTGACCACCGTGTAGTCCGGCTGCCTGTTTACCTGGAATCCCCGGGCATATTCGACGGTATAACCCATCGCCCCGTTTGTGGCGGAAGTCTCCTTCTTTCCTCCTCCGCACGCAAACAGGCAGAAGAGGAGAGGAAGAAGGAGCAATTGGGAAAGAACAAGCCTCTTTTTCATGAAAGCGGCTTAATTTTTAGGAAAGAAGGCTCCTGCAACATTGAGGCCGACTTGGAACTTGTCTTTCAATACTCCTGCCGAGGTAAATACATACATGTCGCCGCTTTCCACAGAATTAGATGTACCGATATAAATATCCCCGTTGGAAGGATCGACATTCAGCGAGCAGAAGGATTTTACAATCGTGCCGTCTGTAACGAAGCTGGTTTGCGACAATTTTTCCTCTACGGCGTCATAGGTGAAAAATTCGGCGGTAATGGGATTTGCCGAGTAGGGAGATACGACTCCATAAATTTTATCTCCTGCCGGATTGATCGCCATAAAATGGGCTGTCGTAATAGTGGTTACCTGATCTGTCGCTCCGTCGATTCGTTGCAGAGTATAATTAGGGTAGGTCCATGATATTAAATAAACATCTCCTTCTTTGTCAGAAAGTAATTGCACTGGGTCAGGCGCAACTTCTATGTCTTTCGTTTTTGACATAGTGGCCGGATCGACTACCGAGACGGTTTTATCATAGTTGGGGTAGTTCATCCCGCCCGAATTGGCAACGTATAGCTTGCCGTTGGTAATTGTTACATATTCCGGATTATTGCCTACTTTCACGTCTTTTACCACCTGAAGGGAGGTCGTGTCGATCTGGGCTAAATAGCCATCATAGTACGTTACATATACTTTCCCTTGATACGTAGTAAAATATCTGGGGTTTTGCAAAGTTCCGTTCTTTTTCGATTCGATGGTCTGGATCTGCTTCCCGGCCCGGTCGAGTACACGGATAATGCCCGAGTTATAGACTGCGACATAAATTTTTGAGCCGTAAATAACCATGTCCTGTCCGGTGTCTCCCAATTTCAAGCCCTCATTTGCCGTTTCGAAAACTTCCTGGTACTTTTTTTCTTCACTGATATAATACCCAAGCTCTGCATTATTGGAGGTGAATTTTCCCTGGTTCAAAATATAAGCGCCTTCTTTTTGCCACCATTCTTTTTCAACGGGAACTTCGGGTTCATCATTGTCTGAACAGGAAATGAACGCTGTTGCAAATGCTGCAAATAATACCGTTTTCAATAAAAAAAATCTTGCTTTCATAATTCTCATTTTTAAGTTTTTAAAAAGTCCATGCGGCCGATACCCGGAAAGAATGCCCGGGCATCGGGTAGGATTGTATAATCTCGTAATTCTCATTCGCTAAATTCAGGAAATCGGCCTGCAGCCGCAAAGCTGATGATTCGCTAAAGGCAAACGTCCGGTTGACGGAAACGGTATGATCCCAATAAGGATCCAGCCGGTTGCGCCGGATATTCTCAAGAAAAGAATACCTTACGCCGGAAGCCACAACGCTATAAGACAAGTTTATCCAGGGAGTCAGCAAGCTCACCGCCCCGTTTCCCGAATGTTTGGGAGTGTAAGGGATCTGCGCTTTGTAGTTTTTCGCTTCGGGATTTGTCAGGTCGATGGCCGATTGATAGCTATAGGAACCGTTGACGCGGAGCGAAAGGCATTTCCCCAGAAGTACCGACATCCCGACGTTGATGTCTACGCCTTTGATGTCCACGGACCCGACATTCATCATTTTCCACATGAAGAGCGTCGGTGAAATGGCCGCTATCTTGTCTTCGACTTTATTATAATAAACATCGGCTGATACATCTACCCAGTCTATGGCATCGGACAGTTTTCCTATCCAGGTCGTCCCGATATTGTATTGTTGGGCATTCTCCGGGCGAAGTTCCGTATTTCCTATGCGGAAATAGTAAAGGTCATTGAATGTCGGCAACCGGTATATGTTTTTATAGTTTCCTCTCAGATGCCAGTTCGCTGCCGGTATCGGACGCCAGGAAAGGCTGACGGCGGGGGATAGCTTTTTCTTATCGTCCGGCTTTTCTCCCGTCTTCACGCTTTCATGGGCGAAGGTCGCAAGCAATCCGGTGATGAAGATCAGCCTGTCTGTTTCGTATTTCATCCGGAGCGCCGACAGTGATGTCGTTCTTCCGGGATCCTGTCCGGAATAGTTTATCTTTAAATCATTGGATGACAAGTCTTGCCCCAGGGAAAAGTGAAGGTGGCGGATGGGCTTGTAAAGAAGAGTTGCCGACGCGTAATATTCGCGTTGGGTATAAATGTTATCTACATAGCCGTCGATGTAATTGCCATAATCTTTATAAAAGGAGTAGGAGCGGGTAAACTTGGCATTTCCCTTGATGGAAAAGCATTTGCCCAACTCATTCTTATAGGATGCCTGGACAAATAGATCTTTGTCTTTAAGCCGGTCGTCTGCCTCTATGTTATAGGAGATGGCACTTCCCGGAAGTCCCCGGTCGGAATGGAAATAATTTCCCTTGACCCGCAAGTCGCCGCCTTTCCCGAAAGAGCCGTAGAGATTGAGTTCTCCGCGCAGGATATCTACGTCGGAGTTCAGGCGCTTGCGGCGTTCGATCTCCGCACCGTTGTTGAAGTCGAAAGGATAATTTCCGTCCGCCCGTTGCCATTCCCCGTTGGCCGAATAGGTGAACACCGGGGTTAGTTGTTGTGTGAAAGAGAGGAAAGGAGCGAATAGCCCGAACGAACCTGTACGGGTCTGTACCGTGCCTGCCTGCTTCTTGCCTTCAAAGGTGGGCGTCTGAGTCTCGATGGACAGGATGCCGACCGAGGCGAAACTGCGTGCAGGCTGGAAGATGTCGTCCGACTGCCCGATGGCAATGCTTACGGTCGATATGTTCTCCAATGAGAAACGGCCGATGTCGACCTGCCCGGATTGTACGTCGCTAACAGCCACTCCGTCATAGGTTACGGCGGTATGTTGCGCTCCGAAGCCGCGTATGGATACGGTCTTCAGTCCGCCGATACCTCCGTAGTCTTTTACGGATACACCTGCAAAACGGCGGACGGCATCCGGAAGCGACTGGATACCCAATTGATTGATTTCTTCGTGTGTTATCCTCTGTAAAGGAGCGGTTGCCCGGCTGATGGAGGGCATGGCTTTCGTTTTTACCTCCACGGGCGCTAAGTATTGCGTACGGATAGAGTCCTTCCGTTGCGCAACTGCAGATGCACAAAATAAAAACAGAACCCCTGCCAGCAGAGTCCGATAGTCACATTTTTGTCTCATAAAAGACGCGATAGGTGTCAATCCGTATAAGTTTTTCTGGCTCGTCCTCGAAAGCCATTTGAAATTAGTTTGTTTTGCAGGTCTTCTGACTTACTCTACTTTAGCACATCCTTCCCGGAATCCGGAAAACCGGCTTTGGTGCCTGTTTCCTTTCTTTCCAGTGGCCTGGGTTTGTCTAAAGCCTTAAAAGAGCTTACAGCAGCGGGACTGTCCAGGACTTTCACCTGATTCCCTTTTCATCCGGATCACGAACGGGATCTACGGAACAAAACAGTACAAAAGTAATGATTTTTACTATTAATATCTACTTTTAGCTACTTTTCTTAGGAGGTAAAGCCTGTATATATCAAAAAGAATTTAACTTTGCAGCATATAATGGTTACAAAAGGAAAGACTATGAAACGTTTGGTATTTGTATTTATGGCAATTCTGTTGGCTGCAGGTGTAGCATCTGCCCAACAAAAAAGCGCTGCTATCGTAGCAAGCGAAACAACGCATGATTTTGGTGATATAAAAGAATCGGCCGGCCCGGTTAGTTATACTTTTAAAATAAAGAACGAAGGGGAAGTCCCTTTGGTTATTACCCGTGTCGTAGCGTCTTGCGGCTGTACGACCCCGGCCTGGAGCAAAGAGCCGATCGCTCCTTCAAAAGGAGGAGAGATCAAGGTTACTTTCGACCCGAATGGCCGTCCCGGTCCATTTACAAAACCGGTTTCGGTTTACAGTAACGGAAAGACCGGCAGCTATATCTTAACCATTAAAGGGAATGTGATACAGTAAAGAATGCATTACCTGAAGCTATTACTCGGTATTGTTGCTTGTTTGTTCTGGGAAGGGGCAGCCGTATCAGGGCAGAATACAGCGCAAATAGCCGTTGATAACAAGAACTATGATTTCGGAACGATCAAAGAGGAAGACGGGCCTGTCAGCCATGTCTTTGTCGTCAAAAATATCGGGACGGAGAACTTGGTAATCAAGGGAGTATTGGCTTCTTGTGGTTGTACGAGACCGGAATGGCCGTCCGCCCCGATTGCTCCCGGCAAGACGGGGGAAGTATGGGTGGCCTACGATCCGAAAGGCCGTCCGGGCCCTTTCTATAAGACGATTAATATCATGAGTAATGCAGCCGACCGGAGAGTTACTTTATCTATATCCGGTGAGGTCGTCGCTAAACCGGAGCGGCCGGTCGTCACTTTTATTCAGAAAGTAGGTCCGCTGGAACTAAGCAGAAACAATATCTCATTTTCCATTGTTTCCCAGAATGAAACGCGGAAGGAACGCCTTTGGGTGAAGAATTCAGGAACGCAGGCGGTTACCGTCCGGTTGGAAAAGTTGCCTTCCGACCTGAATGTTACCGCTGATTTCGATACGTTGAGGCCGGGCGCCGTCCGGGAGGTTCTGATATCGATTCATCCGGGACAGAAGAAGCTGGGACATGTTTCCGTGCCCGCCGTCCTGTCTGTTTTCCAAGGAAAGAAGGAAATTCAGAGACAGGATTTCCCTATTAGTGCCAATATTGTGGAAGATTTCAGCAAGCTTACGGCTGAACAAAAGGCGAAAGCTCCTTCTATTCAACTTTCGGGTACCATGCTTAAGCTCGGGAAAGTATCCGAAAAGGGTTGGCTGTTCGGACTGTTCGGAAGCGATGCAACCGGGATAGTTGAAATATCTAACTCGGGGCAATCCCCTCTCCTTATCCATAGCATTTCGTCAGATCGACAGGAACTGTTGGAGATCGGGAAACTTCCCAAAAAGATAGACGCAGGGAAAACCGCCATACTCAAAGTGAAATTGAATCCGAAAAAGTTAGAATCTTCATTGGATGCTTTGATTACCCTTGTATGTAATGACCCGAACGGTCCCGTTCGTCAAATTAAAGTGACGGCGGAAAAAGAAAAATAAAGATGGAATATCCGGAGAATGATGCCCAATATAAAGGATTGAGGGTGAATAAGGGGATCGGAAATGTTCCCACCGTTAATCCGTATTTCAAGCCGAAGGCGCGGCAGAAAACCTATTCGGCGGGAGAGTTTGTGGAGGCCATTCTGAAGGGAAATATCACGATGCTCAGTCAGGCGGTTACTTTGGTTGAAAGTACACGGGAAGAACATCAGAACTTAGCTCAGGACATTATTGAAAAATGCCTGCCTTTTTCCGGGAAATCGGTTCGTGTCGGTATCACCGGAGTTCCGGGAGCCGGCAAAAGTACCTCCATCGACGCCTTTGGAATGTACATCCTGAAACAAGGGCACCGGTTGGCAACCTTGGCGATCGATCCGAGTAGTGAACGCACGAAGGGGAGCATTTTAGGTGATAAAACCCGTATGGAAGCCCTCTCCCGTGAGAAAAATGCATTTATCCGTCCTTCTCCAGCCGCCGGTTCTTTAGGTGGCGTGGCGAGGAAAACCCGTGAGACGATTATCCTTTGCGAAGCCGCCGGCTTTGATACCGTTTTTGTCGAAACCGTAGGCGTCGGGCAAAGCGAAACCGCCGTTCATTCAATGGTCGACTTCTTTTTGTTGATCCAGTTGGCCGGAACGGGTGACGAATTACAGGGTATCAAGCGGGGAATCATGGAGATGGCGGATGGCGTTATTATCAATAAGGCGGACGGCGACAATATCGAAAAAGCCAAAATGGCTGCATCCCACTACCGGAACGCCTTGCATCTTTTCCCTCCTACCGCTTCCGGCTGGATTCCGAAAGTCCTGACTTATTCAGGCTATTACCAGATAGGGATCAAGGAAGTCTGGAATATGATCCTGGAATATATTAAATTTACGAAAGACAACGGCTATTTCGAACAGAAACGGCG
>NZ_LT799418.1:1475753-1539245 GCF_900162725.1 Parabacteroides sp. Marseille-P3160
AAAACCGCCATACTCAAAGTGAAATTGAATCCGAAAAAGTTAGAATCTTCATTGGATGCTTTGATTACCCTTGTATGTAATGACCCGAACGGTCCCGTTCGTCAAATTAAAGTGACGGCGGAAAAAGAAAAATAAAGATGGAATATCCGGAGAATGATGCCCAATATAAAGGATTGAGGGTGAATAAGGGGATCGGAAATGTTCCCACCGTTAATCCGTATTTCAAGCCGAAGGCGCGGCAGAAAACCTATTCGGCGGGAGAGTTTGTGGAGGCCATTCTGAAGGGAAATATCACGATGCTCAGTCAGGCGGTTACTTTGGTTGAAAGTACACGGGAAGAACATCAGAACTTAGCTCAGGACATTATTGAAAAATGCCTGCCTTTTTCCGGGAAATCGGTTCGTGTCGGTATCACCGGAGTTCCGGGAGCCGGCAAAAGTACCTCCATCGACGCCTTTGGAATGTACATCCTGAAACAAGGGCACCGGTTGGCAACCTTGGCGATCGATCCGAGTAGTGAACGCACGAAGGGGAGCATTTTAGGTGATAAAACCCGTATGGAAGCCCTCTCCCGTGAGAAAAATGCATTTATCCGTCCTTCTCCAGCCGCCGGTTCTTTAGGTGGCGTGGCGAGGAAAACCCGTGAGACGATTATCCTTTGCGAAGCCGCCGGCTTTGATACCGTTTTTGTCGAAACCGTAGGCGTCGGGCAAAGCGAAACCGCCGTTCATTCAATGGTCGACTTCTTTTTGTTGATCCAGTTGGCCGGAACGGGTGACGAATTACAGGGTATCAAGCGGGGAATCATGGAGATGGCGGATGGCGTTATTATCAATAAGGCGGACGGCGACAATATCGAAAAAGCCAAAATGGCTGCATCCCACTACCGGAACGCCTTGCATCTTTTCCCTCCTACCGCTTCCGGCTGGATTCCGAAAGTCCTGACTTATTCAGGCTATTACCAGATAGGGATCAAGGAAGTCTGGAATATGATCCTGGAATATATTAAATTTACGAAAGACAACGGCTATTTCGAACAGAAACGGCGGGAACAGGCAAAATACCAGATGTATGAAAGCATCGAATATAGCCTCCGCCATCAATTTTACCACCATCCGCTGGTGGAGAAGGAATTGCCTCTCATGGAGGCGCGCGTACTGAACAACGAAGTGAGTTCCTATATCGCTGCCCGCCGCATGATGCAACTCTATTTAGGCCATCCCGAAAGAGAAAAGGATCATAGGGACGAATAAAATATTCATCCCCAGATCCCTTATTATCCTATCTTATTACACTCCGTTTTCTTACATCGAAACGATGCGCAGGGTATTCAGCAGTTCCCTGTTGATCGGCTTGTCATTCTTGATTGCCTTAGAGAACGGCACATAGACTAATTGGTCGTTCTGGATCCCAATCATGACATTCCGCTGGTCGTCCAATAAGGCGTCGATTGCAGCGGCTCCCATCCGGGTGGCCAGGATACGGTCCTGGGCGGAAGGGGAACCTCCCCGTTGCAAGTGGCCGAGGATGGATACGCGGACGTCGAACTGCGGATATTCTTTCTTTACCCGTTCGGCAACGCCCATGGCACCTCCGGTAATTTCACTTTCGGCAACCAGTACGATACTGCTGTTCTTGGATTTACGAAATCCGGTTTCTATCATATCCGACAGTTGGTCGGTTTCCATTGATATTTCGGGAATGATCGCCGCTTCGGCGCCGGAAGCAATCGCTCCGTTCAAGGCAAGGAACCCGGCATCCCGCCCCATTACCTCGATGAAGAACAGACGTTCGTGGGAGGAAGCTGTGTCACGAATCTTGTCGACGCATTCGATGATTGTGTTCAGCGCCGTATCATAACCGATGGTTACATCCGTGCCGAAAAGGTCGTTGTCAATAGTACCCGGCAGTCCTACGATCGGGAAATTAAATTCCTGGGCAAAGATCCGTGCGCCGGTCAGCGTTCCGTCTCCTCCGATTGCGACCAAGGCGTCGATCTTTTCGGCCTCCAAACGGTCATAAGCCACTTTTCGGCCTTCCGGAGTTTTGAATTCCATGCAACGGGCGGTTTTCAGGATCGTTCCGCCCCGCTGGATTATATTACTAACGCTTTGACTGTTAAATGTTTCGACCTCTCCTGTGATTAGGCCTTTGTAGCCCCTATAGATACCCTTAACGGTCATACCGTTATAAATTGCAGAACGAGTGACTGCACGGATGGCAGCATTCATACCCGGAGCGTCTCCTCCAGATGTCAAAATACCAATACATTTAATTGCAGACATACCTATCTTTTTTAAAGATGAGTTGCAAATTTAGCATTTTTTTGATTATAATCCTCTCCTTTTTTATTTCTTATGTAAATCTTATCAAGGATTTAATTCTTTGATGCGGTTCGCTACTTTTTCCATCAGCCATTTAGGAGTGGAGGTGGCTCCGCAGACCCCTACGCGCCGGATTCCCTGAGGAAGCGGCTCGGTTATCTCTTCCGGATCGGAGATAAAAACAGTGTTTGGATTCCCTTTCCGGCACTCTTCGAATAGCACTTTCCCGTTGGAACTTTTCTTGCCCGCAACGAAATAAACCCAGTCGTGGTTGGCTGCGAACTCTTTGACATTCGGTACGCGGTTGACGACCTGGCGGCAGATGGTATCATAGGATTTGAAAACTGTCTGTGGAGCCTTCCGTCGCTCGATTTCAGCGACGATCTTGAGGAAACCGTCCAGGGGTTTGGTGGTTTGCGAAAAGAGAAAGATATCATGGTTGAAATCCAATTGATCCAAATCTTCCGCTTTCTCAATTACAATGGCAGTCCCGTTGGTCTGTCCCACCAAACCGTTCACTTCTGCATGTCCCTTTTTACCATAGATCACCAGTTGGGACTCTTTGTCCTTAATCTCTTCATAACAACGATGGATCCGTTGTTGTAACCGTAGCACGACCGGACAGGTCGCGTCGATAATCGTAATATTGTTCTCCTTGGCCGCCAGGTAAGTGGACGGCGGCTCGCCATGAGCCCGGAGCAAGACTTTCTTGTTTTTTAAAGATGAAAATTCTTCATGTTCGATTGTTTGAAGCCCTCGCTCTTCCAGGCGTTCGACTTCCAGGCTGTTATGCACGATGTCGCCGAGGCAATACAAAGATTCCGAATCATTCAGTTCACGTTCGGCGCTTTTGATTGCATTGACGACCCCGAAGCAAAATCCGGAGCCCTTATCTATTTCTACTTCAATCATACTTCTTTACAATTAGTTAAAACCTGTTGATATTGTTCGAACAACCAGGCGTTTTGTTCTTCCAGGCTGAGGTGCGTATTGTCGAGGATCCGTGCATCCCCGGCAGCTTTCAGCGGGCTGTCTGCCCGGGTCGTATCAATCCGGTCCCGGGTTCGGACATTTTCCAATATGGCTTCATAGGAAGCCTCTTCTCCTTTTTCTCTCATTTCGTCGACACGTCGTTGGGCACGGACTTCGGCCGAAGCCGTGACGAAAATCTTCAGTTCTGCATCCGGGAAGACCACCGTGCCGATGTCGCGTCCATCCATCACGATGCCCTTATCTTTTCCCATCGCCTGCTGGCGATCGACCAGGGCGCGGCGTACGAAGGACAAGGCGGCCACCTGGCTGACCCACTTGGCTACCTCCAGACTGCGTATCTCTTGCTCCACATTTCTGCCGTTCACCCATGTTTCCGTCCGTCCGTTCTGCGGATTGACACGGAACGTAATTTCTATTTCATCCAGGCTTTGTTGTAGGCGTACGGCGTCGACTATCCCGTTCGCTATCCATCCTTTTTGGAGGGCGTACCAGGTGACCGCCCTGTACATGGCGCCGGTATCTATATAGGTATAACCTATCCTGCGAGCCAATTCCTTGGCCATCGTACTCTTTCCGCAGGAAGAATATCCGTCTATTGCAATAATCAGTTTCATTTCTCAGGGTTTAAAATCATGTAGGGAGGTAGAAATCCCGACCATTAGCGAAAGGGCCGACGGATGGTACCGGGCAACCGATGCGCTAACATCGAACTTGGACACTCTCAAGCCTGCTCCGATGGAGAAACCTCCCATGCCGTTTCCTCCCTCTGCCAGTTTCATGTCCATATTCGTTTTCGGATTAAATCCGACTCCGATCCAAAAATTGTCGGAAGGTACTAAATCTACTCCTATAATAAAGTGCTTAAACAATCTTTTAGAAAAATTCTCTTCTATCTCCTTCGGGCGATTATTGTCGTCGATATAATCGAATTTCCACCGGTTTAGGTACATGGCCGTCAAGGAAAAGCGGATGGGGGCGTGTTCCATCTTCTTGGTAATTCCCATCTGGATGTCCCAAGGCATTTTCTCCCGTTCTTCGTCATAGGCCGTCAGTTGGGCGCCGATATTTTTCAGGGTGAATCCGAAAGAGAAATTCTTTTCGGATTCATAATAACTCAGTCCTGCATCCACCCCCAATCCGATGGAGGTATAGTCTGCCAGCGAAGAATAGAGGAACTTCAGAGAAAGGCCGCCCCGCCAACGGTCGGATAGGTCGTAGGCATAAAAGCCGTTCAGGCTAATGTCTTTCATGGATACCTCTCCCAGGAAGACATGGTCCACCGTCACTTCCTTGATTGTACCGTAGTTAATAAAAGTAGCTCCGACTCCCCAAGCTCCCCGTTCCCCGGAAGCTTTTGTAAAGACGGCGCTTCCGATATGGATGTCTCCGAAATACTTCATATAGTTGACATTGATCATCTGATCCATCTCCCCGCCCAGCAAGGCCGGATTATGGAAAATCAGCGATGGGTCCGGCTCAACCAAAGCGACGGTATGGCCGCCCAGTGCATTGGCCCGCGAAGAAGTCGGGAAACGGAGGAAATTAAAGACTCCCTTACCATCCTGTGCTAAAACAACAACAGGAGATAAAAGAAACAGAAAAAGTATCCAATGTATATTTCTCATATTACTGCCCCAAAATAGGTTCAAAGATACATCGATTCATCCGGAAATTCATTCGGTTGTACCTTATTAGTCCTTCCTTCATTCGATGTATGCTCGAACCGATATGTTATCAAAACGAAGAAAACGGGAAAAAGTTATACCAAGAATGATTTTTTCCTTGGATTTTCTTTTGGAAAGGTAGGATAAAATAAGCAAGCTTTATTCTAAATTCTAATTTCTGGGGATCCTCGTTAATTTGCTTTTAACTCAAAACACGGAGAACATGATATGATATATTAACAACGTATCATGTTCTCCGTGTTTTGAGTAACTTCTTAAAAACAGTCTAGATAAGCATTTGGAGCCCTTCTAAGAAAGGTTTATAGTCGTTTCAGGCAGTAGCTTTACATTCAAAATATTTGTTTATTTAATTTTACTTTCCAGTTCTTTTAAATGATTTTTATACACATCTCTAGGCAGACAATTATATTTTTTACATAATGAAGCCGCAAGGCCTACCAGTTCTCCCATCATCCCTGTCGTTTCCTGTACACGGCTCGCTGATAGCACGATATGCGATACACTGATATTACGGCCTGCCATAAATAGATTATCCACGTTTCTTGAGTACATACAGCGATAAGGGATGCGGAAAGGAGGTATTACTTGGTCGTCGCGTAGGTAACGGCGTGGGGTTCCCAAATCATTAAAATAATGTTTCATGGTAGAAATAAACTCTTCATTAGGAAAGAAGAAACTATTTTTTGGAGTAGGAAAATGTTGATCGAGATTATAGGTACAAGTGACAAAGGCATCGTCGTATTTGATGTATTCTCCTTCGGAATCCTGTTGTTTGAGTATAATGTCGCCTATCAAACGTCGTGATTCGCGTTTGCCGGCTACATAAAAAACAGATTCCAGTTCACGATTAGCATAGCCTGATTTATCTTTACTCTTGTTTTTCAAGAAGGCCCAATTGCCGTAAATGGCACGGAACAAATAATCGCGAATAAACTCGGCTTCGTTCACTTGGTCGTAGCGAAAACCGGTCTCCCACCAATTGCTGCCACGGGTTACCTTTTCACAGGTTTCTTCGTTGAACTGTATAGCCCATTCACATTCGGGGAAAGAAGAAGGCTGCGTAGTCATTTTACTCCACCATGTTAATGAAGTTCCCAATACGATATTATCAGGACGATCAGGAGCCAATGTTTCACGTGTTTCAGCTCGCATTTCACGTCCTACTCGATATTCGGCACCCGCAAGGAAACCCACATTTCCATCACCGGTACAATCGACAAAGACCGAAGCATAGAAAATCGTTTCCTTATTAGTTTCGATATGTTTAGCGGTAACAGATTTGATCCTATCTCCATCCTTTTCAAGGTTAAATACGTGCATGTTGGGGAAAAAGGTCAGATTTTTTTCCGATGTGATAATAGCATCAACTTTATCGGGTCTCTGATAAACATTTTTGATTTCTTTGATAACATCACCTAATCTCGGATAGGGTTCCAAATTAAGTCCGCCGCTCGCTACTACCCGAACCTCTACACTGTTGTTACCTCCAGGTACAGGACGGTTGTGAATTAAAGCGACCTTCAAGCCTTCACGGGCACCTTTTATCGCTGCACCCAGTCCTGCAGTACCGGCGCCCACCACCACCATATCGTAGGTACCGCCATTTTCAGGTTTATCCGGTAATCCCAATAATTTCTTACGGAACTTATACATCTTATCGCCTTCATTGGGTATATCGACGTCTTTGTTCTGTGAAAAGAGTATAGCATCGCAACGGCCATTGAACCCTGTCAGGTCATGCAGGGCTACCCTATTTTCTTTTCCTTTGATGTCAATACTTCCGGCGTATTCCCAATCCCATTGATCACCCACCCCTAATTCGTTGGATAACTTAATGCCGTTCACGGAAAGTTGGAAACGTCCGGGTTTTTCATTGGTTTTCCACGGGGCGCACCAATTCCATGTCCGGACATAGACGTGCCATTTCCCTTTTTTAGGAATAGAGACTTGGGTTGAGGCATCTGCAACGGGTTTTCCCAGACCGTGAGCCATCAGGAAAGGGGATCCCATTTGATCCATAAATTGTTGGTCAAGAACCCAGCCCCCACGTTCGGTAAAGCTTTCGGCTTCAACTAAGATCATACTGTTTTTTTGAGAAAAAGAAACGGATATGAAAAAAGTATATATCCAGAATGTTAATAGAATTTTTCCTTTCATAAGATTCTTTTTTATATTATGCTTGGTGATTGATCGTACTAAAATCGGATGTTTGAAGTTGTAATTCTTTGAATAAAGGGTATTAACAGACATTGCCCTTATGCTCATCAGTTGTTTATTCGTAATTTGCAGGGTTTTCATCTTGCCATTCGTTGACCCCATCCCTGATCCTATTGCGGAAAGTCAATGTATCAGTTGCATAGGATGTCGTCCCGTCGCCATTATCATATTTGTATTTCAGATAGAGCTTTCTATCCTGAAGTAATTTTGCCCGGTTGAACTTACTTTCGCCATCCGGTAAAACTTCAATGTTTGAATCATCCGCCTTACTTATCAGGATATTGTCTCCGTCTAATGTGATCTTAAACGAACCGGCACTGTCACTGATTCTGTTAGTGATTAAAGAGTGTGGAGCTACTGTTTGCAGCTTCATGACCTTGGACTCTGGCGAAGGAATAGCCGTATAATATTTAATTGTTTCTACTACATTCCCGGAGGCATCTTTCACCACCGTCTCACCCCCATGCCAATAGTTTCCAAACAACATGTTCTCATAGCGTAACCCGATGACTGAATATCTTTTAGAAGAAAGTATCGAATCGGTATCAGCATCGGTAATATAAAAAGGAAGCGCATAATTGGCAACTAACGTTTTAGTATCTGCCAGAAATTTAACAGAATCTGCTTTGACAGTAATTACTCCTTTATGGTCTCCTGCCTTGATAATCATCTTGCTATTATCACTTAATGTAAAATAATCGGCAGGTAAAGGCAATAATTCCGAAACAGACGATACATAGTCTTTTATATGGCTTACTCCTCCCTTCATGGTGGTAAGGATTTCATCCGTGAGCAAATTATTGTCAAGAACAAAATCAACTTCACGGTTGAATGTATTTTCTCTGACTCCACCCAAAGCGACACCGACTTTTATCTGCATTCCTTCGCCGACCACAAAGGTCCGGACATTTGTCTGTTGTGTAAAGTAGACAGCATTGTAATCGTAATCTTCAATATAGTCGTCATAACAAGAGACCAATATGCTCAGAGCGAGCAGGAAATATATTTTTTTCATGATTAAAAAAATTATAATTAATACTTATTTCCAACTATCCCAGCCTTCATTCTGGACTAAATTATCCATACGTAATATTTCTTGATAAGGAATGGGAAGATAGGCTGATTTAAAGACCCGTGATTCGACTGTTTGGGAAAAATCATAAGTGAAGGAACCATCACTGTTACGGATGATTTTTGCCATACGGACCGGTTCATTCAAATCTGCTAATGAAGTTGACCAACGACGCAAATCGAAAAAACGCATACCTTCGAAACATGTTTCCAAACGACGTTCGTTTTTGATAAATTTATCAAATTCGTCCTTCCCGGCGGTAGCTACTTCATCCAGATAAGGATCTGTTAGAAATCCATTGTTATTACTATAAGTCTTCCTCGATCTTAGATACGAAATAGCTTCTTTTGCGGATATTCCGTATTTAGAAACGTCAATAGGACCTACCACTTGGTTGGCTGCTTCTGCAAAAGCCAGACACATATGTGCCCAACGAATGAAAAATTTTGAATGCGGCTGTTTATTGGGACTGTTATCCGACCAATTCAAGCCCATAAATACAAATTTTTTGATGTGATAATTGGTACGACTGTTATTAATTGGTCCCGGGGCATCCTTGCCTCCTTCCCAGTTTTCGAAAGTATACATAACAGCTCCGGTTTCATTTTTCTTTGCCTGAGCCTGATTATAGAAAATCATACTATAGAAACGAGGATCTCTGTTTTTGTACGGATCCTTAGGGTCATATAATGCAGTTCCCTTAGGATGCTCCTTGGGATAGCCATTACTCATCGGAAAAGCATCAACCAAATTCTGAGTGGCTCCCATGACACCGTTACCCTGGAATCCTCCGGGATAGAACATCCGTTCCATAGCATCATTGGCATTGACATAGCGCGAAGCGAAGATAATCCCTGGAAAATTCGGATTAAACCAATTAACGCCATCAGTCTTGTTGAAACCGTTGGTTACATTATCGATAGTCAGTTTAAAATCCATTACCTCTTTGGCGTATACGGCAGCCGAATCCCAACGTGCTATATCATTATTCGGATTAAATCTGGGACTGGCCCATGTCAGATATACATTGGCTTTGATAGCTCTGGTAGTAATTCCGTCAAAACGTCCCCAGTAGCGTGATCCGGCATAAGCCTTGTCGGTTTCGTTTGTAACAAGGAAATCCCGATGAGCAATGGGAAGGTATTTATATGCGGAATCGCAATCGGAGAGTATCTGTTTTATACATTCATCATAGGTATTGCGAGTGAGTTGTTCTGCTTCCTCTATTTCTATAGGCTCCAACAGAATAGGCACCCCTAACATTTCACCGTTAAGCCCTTTTCCCCCGAACTTTTGTAGCAGATCCCAAAGGAACCATGCCCGTAAAGCAAAAGCTTCTCCTTGTAACCTGGTGCGGACAAGATCGTTTTTATGTTCATCGACCAGGAAACGAGTGTTATAACCGTTTCTGTCTTTCAAGAATAAATTAGTCAGGTATGTACCGTTATAATCACGCGTCCAATATTCCAAAAAAGGATCCGATGAGGAAGGCAATGCTCCGACAGCCAGACGGCGAATAGCATGTGATGTATTAGTAATCACACCATCATCTGTCGCCCCATCTAGATAGGAACCTTCTGTATTGTTATAATTTCTAGGCAGATAGTCATAACATTGTACAATCAAACCCTGTACCATATTCTGATATTCCCAAATATCATCAGTCGTATATCCTCCATTGGGATAGGGTTCCATGAATTCACTACAGGAACTCAAAAAACCAATAATTGCTAAAAAAGTTATTATTCTTATTTTCATGTGATAATAATTTATTTAAATGCCAAATGAGTCATTAAAAAGACATTGTTAGACCACCTGTAAACGTTCTAAACAAAGGATACATTGTAATTCCCGAGTCTATTGATTCGGGGTCGACATCCTTCAATTCTGAAATGGTGAACAGATTGGCTCCGCGTAAATGGAACCGGATAAACTGAATGCCGATTCCTTTGTTGTTCAATCGCAGATTATAAGCCAGTTCCATATTTTGTAATTTAAAGAAACTACCGTTTGCCAACCAGAATTCAGAGGTTTGGAAGTTATTGTTAATTCTTTGGTAAGTCAAACGGGGATATGCTCCATCGATATTGTCTTTTACATATTTTGAATAGGTATTATCTCCTGATCCGTTTCTGAAATAGGTATTTGATTTGATAATATCATAGAATGCACGACCGGAGCCAGTTATGTTTAGTTCGAAATTTTTGTATTCTAATTTCACATTTAGTCCATATATCAGACGGGGACTGTCATGGCCGATATATGATATATCGTTTTCGTCAATAACTCCATCATTGTTTTTATCATGATATTTTAAGTCATTCTCAGATAGTGTCTCATCAAAATTCTGGATGACAGCTTGGGCTTCGCTATCCGAAGCATAACGCCCCACATAGGTGTAACCCGCAATGGCATCCTTAGACTTTCCGATATATGAGAGATAAGATTCTCTATAATTAGGTTCGTCATACTTCAATACTTTACTGTTGCGTATATTGGCGTTTGCCGCAATTCTATATTTGAAATCAGCTGATTTACCGGAATATGCCAGATAGAATTCGGCCCCGTAATAACGGAACTTATTATAATTAACCCAAGGGCTCGCAGACGAATAACCTGTTATATAAGGTAACATGTAATTCATTTTAGCGATAACTCCATCCTGGATATTATTGTAATAATTGAACTCTAAATGCAGTTTCCGGTCAAACATAAGAGCATCTAGCCCTGCTGAGAATTCTTTCCGTTTTTCCCAGGTTAGACCTTCATTCGCGATTCTGTTGGGATAGGTTTGTGAGACTGTTTCCGTGCTGGAACCAAACCACTGGTTAGCGCTATGCGGCCCGAATGGAGCTATAGAAGAAGCTGTAGACCATCTATCCTGATAATAAAAGGCAGTAGCCAGTCCGTCGTAACCCAAAATGCCTCCATTTACACGTAATTTCAGGAAATCAAGAAAATCCGTATTTTGTAGAAAGTTTTCATCGGAGATTACCCAGCTCAATCCTAAAGCGGGAAAGAGGTTATAACGTTTGCCTTTTTTGAAACTTGATGTTCCGGCATAATTCAACGCTCCTTCTATGGAATATTTATTCTGAAAGGAATACATGGCCGTGAATATACCGTTTTGCTGGCGGTCTGGCTCACGTCTGGAATCTTTCATCCCATTGAACAAGGAGTAAATCAATCCCAATTGCATTTCATGATCACCCCAAGCTTTGTCATAGCTTAAAGACTGATGAAATGCCAAACGTTGATAATAATAATCAAGTATTTTCGACTGATCTGTATTGTCTACCCCATCATGTACTTTTGTTAATTCTATGGTTTCTTCTCCTTCGGGTGTCAGTGTAGGGTTCACCATATAAGCTATATAATTGTTCAGTTTCCCTATTCGTGTTAAATTCAAAAGATTAAATGAAAGAAATGTTCGGGATTTCAATCCTGGGATTAAGTCTGTAAAATCATAATCCAAAGCTATATTAGCTGCACTGGAACGCGTCTGTTCTTTATAATATCCACAAGCTTCCAAACTCCCTATCGGATTCCTGCTATAGTTGGATGAGACTGCGTACCAAGGGTTATTTCCCTCCTCGTTTGAAGCATAAACCGGGAAAGCAATAGGCGGGACGGTTCTCATGTCTTCTAATAATAATTCCATTTCCGTATTAGTTACTGTAGAAGCATAACTGGGTGCATTTTTAATCGTGACACCTCCATAAATACCGAGACTTACTTTTAAATCTTTGGTAACATTAACATCGATATTTGAACGTGCATTTATTCTGTTATAATCGGAGTTCGGCCCGATATTAAAATTATCCCCTTCATGATTGTATCCGATATAGGCATAATATTTTACCCAATTGTTACCTCCGCTGCTGGATACATTTGCCCGCATAAAAGGACGTGTATCCTTCCAAAGCATTTGTTTGAAGTCAATGCTCGGATAAAGAAGATCATAAGGATCGTTCAGGGCATATTTGGCAATCGCGTCGGCAGAATATAATGGGTTCATGCCACTATTCTTACGCGCTAAATTATTTAGTTCGGCGTATTCGGCGCCTGATACCCATTCCGGGAAGCGATCCACCATACTTATCCCACTTTCGATGCTGGCATTTACGATACGTTCGTTTTGTTTGCCTCGTTTTGTCTTAATATTAATAATGCCATCCCCTCCTTTTGGTCCGTACATCGCCTTTGATATAATATCTTTGACAAATGTTACCGATTCTATTTCCTGAGGATCAAGAGGCATCTCGGCGATGTCTACCTCAAGTCCGTCAACAATGAAAATCGGTTTATAGCCACGCATTGACATATTTACTTTAGGGGTTATTCCATCCACAGCTGCTTTTTCCAAGGCCGAAAGGACCGGACTTCCATTACGTTCTATAATATCTAAACCGGGAACAAGTCCGACGAAGGCATTTCTGAGGTCCGATGTTGGATAACTTTCCAAGTCATTTCCCCGGAGGACAAATTCGGAACTGGTTATATCTCGTCTTTTATAAGTGAGAAATGGAAAAGCAACGCCATCATCATCACTTTTAAAAAGTAGCGCTTCCGTCAATATTACTTCTTGGGGAATATTAGTTATTGAAAATATTTTCTTTTTGAAACCCTGTTTGTAAATAGTAATAAAATCTTTATCAGTAGCCATAAAGTCAGCTGTCCCTACATTATTAGTCCATGCATGGGATACACCTTCTCCAACAATAATAGATACTTCATCCAAAGGTTTCCCTGCCTCGTTTTTTACCAACAAGGTATAATTTCGGCGGTTCGGATTATTTGTGTCTTGAGCCGATAACATACTTACTGGTAAAAGAATCAGTAAGAACGTTATGTAAATCTTATGAATTGATATATTTAATTTCATATTACTTTTTTTTATTTTACCACCGTTGATTGGGTGCAAAATTTTTCATTTTGTTTTCTTCCACGATTGGAAAAGGGAAATAATACATAGCATCTGAGGTCCACCGTACCTGCCGGGTAGCAGGTAAGACTTGAGAATCATCATATTTGTATCCCGTAGGATATTCCTCACTTACAGGAACCTTTTCTATATCCATCCTTCTGGATGGTTCATTCATCAGTTTCGGTGCATCTTTCCATCTTCGGATATCGAAGAAGTGATGCCCTTCACCATAAAGTTCAACTGTCCGCTCATTTTTAATCCTTTCTCTAAACGATTCGATAGATGAAGTAAATCGAGCCTGTACTGGAACCATGCCGATTCTTTCCCGTATTGTATTGACGGCTTCTAATGCCGACATTGTTGCACCCGGAGCTCTACCATTTGGTCCGTATGCTTCATTGGCAGCTTCACCGTAGTTCAAATAGAGTTCCGCCAGCCGGATCAAAGGATCGGTATAATAAGTGGAAATATTGTTTTTAACGCTTTGCCCTCCCCAATATTTAGCTTGGTAATAACCCGTTTGGGTAATTCCTGTATGGCTTGGATTAAGCATTTCACTATAAACGGTTTTTCCATCGACATTTTCCCAGTATATTTTTGCTGTGCCGAATCCCGGAACAGGTGCCGTATTATATAATACATTAATATAAAATCTCGGATCCCGGTTGGCATAAGGGTTCTGATACTTATAATTTCCTTTAGCTACGGCTTCAACCCTTTCGTTAGCTGTAAATAAAGGATCCCCCCATATTGTCTCATAACGATCCACCATATTCTGGGTAGGGCATTCCGGAGTTGGAGATGTTGCATTATTGCGCATAGCATTATTTAACAACTGGGTTTGTATTTTATCGGTATAATTTATAGCCTTATCTCCATAATTCCATGCCCATATTTGTTCGTTCGTGTATTTAACTCCGACAAAATTCTTTTTATATTCTGCTGTTGGAAGTAAGGCATATTCATATTGTTCGGCTATCTTTATGGCTTCCCAGCAAGCAATAGCTGCATCTTCCCAGTCTTTCGTCCCATTAACATTACTTAATGGGCTGGCAGCATATAGTAAGGCTCTACCCTTTAACGCTTTGGATGCTACCCCATTCGGCCTCCATTGCTCCGGATCGTTTAGATGTCCCGTCTTGCCCGGTCCCGGATCCCGGCGCATTTTTCCAGCAAGGCCAAAGTAATAAGCAGCTGTGTCCAGATCTGCAGCGATTTTATTTAATGTTTCATTGTTAGATAAACGGGGGATATCCCATTCATCATCACTACCAATCACATAATCGATATAAGGCATTCCTCCCCAAAGCTTCATCAGGGAAAAATGACAATACGCCCTGACGAAATGAGCTTGCCCTTTAAAGTCGTTGATCGTTTCTTCATCGGCATCTGCCAACATGTGGATATTCTGCAATGCGACATTACAGATTCGAATATCCTTAAACATGGAGTGCAGGATAGGAGCTACCCGATGAGTGGTAAACCATTGGAGATTAGCTTCTATCTGTCCGTATTTGATGGGTTGACGGTTAATACGTCCCATATCTGCCGTTTCAGTCAACGCTTCCCATGTACTTCGGAAATCACTGACTGTCAAATACAGGCTATAGCTTGTTTTAATATTATATTCATACCAACTTTCGTTAGTAGGGTCATCTTTACTCGTTCCATTATACACCGCATCAAAAAATAACCGGAAATTTTCATATTTGGAGAAAACTTTTTCTGTTGTTAAACCCGATTCGGGTGCTCTGTCAAGAAAATCTTCACAGGACAAACAAAGTATTCCTGAGAATAGGATAATATATATAATTCTTTTCATTACTATTTCCTTTTATGTTAAAAAGAGATTTTTACTCCGAGTTTCACACTAAGTAATTGTGGATAAAAGCCTTTACTGAAGTCTTTTCGTTCGGGATCTCCCTCAATAAGATTGGTGAAAGTTAATAGGTTGTTTCCCGTCATGTATACATTGATCAGGGAAATACCAGATGATTTTGCCCAACCAGGTGCAAAACTGTAACTCATATATATTTCTTTCAGTTTTAGATAATCTGCTTTCCTCCAAAACCGCCCTTCAATATATGTGCTGTAACCGGTCGCTTCAACGGCAGGCAACCATGCCAGATTCCGTATATAACCCGTACCCGGAAAATGCAGTGTGGAATGGTTGGCATTTGGATTAGTTGGTGTCCAATAATCCAGTTGAGAGGCATGTACCTGATAGTTTCCTTTGGTAAATTCAGCCTCGAAATTCTGGTTATATTGTACATATTTTCCAACATTCCCCTGAAATAAGAAATTAAAATCAAAGTTTTTATAGTTAAAACCAGCGGAGAAAGAATAGGTCACTGGCGGATAAAGAGAACCTTTGATTGGATAGGCATCCAGATTGGATACAGTTCCGTCTGCGTTGTAATCTATAAAAGCATAGTCTCCTATATTGAGCCCTGATGCAGCCAATGGAGAAGGCAGGATATGTATATCATCTACGGATGTAAAATACCCGCTACCAGCCAATTGAACCCCGCTTGTCTGTGCTCCCAAAGGCTTTCCCGCTTCTTTCTGATAATCGGGTGCGTAAGGAGGATCATCCTTAAATTGAATTCTGTTTTCATTTACTCCTACCATTCCCTTAGCAAAATAGTAGAAACCTTGAGGATTCGTGTTTTTATATTCTAATTCCACTTCAAAGCCATGTTTTTTCAATTCTCCCAAATTCAGATCTTTGAACTGGATACCTAATAGCATGGAAGTACTTTGAGGAGTCAGCAGCATATTAGTACGGTGTTCCTTGAATAAGTCGACCGCGAGATGAACTTTGTTGCTGAAAAATCCCATATCAATACCTAGATCCTGCTTTCTAGCTTCCTCCCATTGAGCTCGCGTATTGGCTGCTTTATCTTCCCGTATATAGTTTGCTGTGTCTTCAAAATAATCACTGATATACAACCATCTGCTGGATGCTTTGTCACTACCGACCAGTCCGTCGGAATAACGTATTTTCAATTTACCGAACCAGGGTAACGCTTTTTTGAAAAATTCCTCTTCGGAAACCACCCAACCGATTGCACCTGACGGGAAAAATCCAAAACGGTTACTGGGAGCAAACCGTTCCGAACCGGTATAACCGACATTTACTTCCGCTAAATATTTATTACTATAATCATAGGTTATACGTCCAACTACGCCCTGATTGTAATAAGGAAATTCTGTGCCCTGATTTTTTTGTTGGAAATTAATTAAAGCTAATGCGGAAACGGTATGATCACCAAAAGACCGGGCATAATTAGTGGAGAATTCGTAATATAAATCACTATAGTAACCATCCTGTAATGTACCTATACCAATTGCTATGGGTGGCATTTTATATACCTCATCCGTTTGTCCTTTTCTGAACCAAGGATTTTCTCCTCTTGCCGCTTTGTCATAATCAAACTGATATTCCGGATAATTATTACTTGTAGCTGCTGTTAAAGAAATATTCCGGTAATAGGTGCTTAAAGAGACCTTTCCTTGAAAGGATAATCCTTTTAACAGAAAATCAAGCTTCTGATTAAATACTACATCCGTAAATAACTTTGTCTCCAGATAACGATTAAACGCCCTTTGATTAAATGCCGAGTAAGGATTGTCCAAATATTCTCCAATGGCTTCCGTGTAACGGATTCCTGAATCGTTCGGATAATCAGGATCCGGATATTCTTCCAATACCCATGCCGGGAAATAAGCGGGAAAACGTGCTGGAGATGTACTGTACAAAGTCCACCATATATTGCCAATCGTTGGCTGATTTTTAATTCCAACCTCTCCCCCTATATTAAAGGATAAAGTAGTAGATTTTGATAGGTTAAAATCAAGGTTTGTACGGTAATTAAAACGGTTATTTGAAAAACGGGAATCTATAGGACTTTCTTTTTTTCCTTCAAAAAAAGAACCTTGCCCCGTATAACCCAATGAAGCAAAATATTTTACGAAACTTGTTCCTCCCGTGATATTAATATTTGCTGTAGTAGTCGGAGAATATGGCTTGGTAACAAGATCAAACCAGTTTACATTGGGATAACGCAAAGCATTTAATCTGGATGAGGGGTTACGATATTCTTCAATTACATATTGTGGAATGAGTTCTGTGAACTGTTGTTCATTCATCCTAGCTACATTTAACAGGTTCATCGTAGTGTATGAATCAATATGATCCGGTATACGAGTTGCTTTTTCCATACCTACGGAAGTGGAAATATTTAATTTAGGTTTTCCTTCTCTTCCTCGCTTGGTAGTCACGATTACTACTCCGTCAGCGCCTCTTGCACCGAATACGGCTGTGGCCGAAGCATCTTTTAACACGGAAAAGGATTCGATTTCATTGGGATCCAGATCTCTGAAATCTCTTTCTACACCATCTACAAGAGCTAAAGGAGAGGAACCGTTCCAACTGGAAAGACCACGAATGATAATTTCCGCGTCATCATTTCCCGGTTCACCGGATTGCTGCATAGTCAATACCCCTGATAACTTTCCGGCGATGGCATTTGTAACATTGGTTGTTCCGGATTGCATTAGAGCTTTATTGTCAATCTGGGACACAGCTCCTACGAGTGTTTCTTTTTTCTGTGTTCCGTATCCGACCACTACTACCTCTTCTATTTCCTGACTACTTTCTTTTAATCGGATAGTAATGTTGCGTTGTCTACCTACGGTTACCTCCTGTGGAGTAAACCCAATAAACGAAAAGAGAAGAATCGTTGTCTCATTGGGAATCGTTATTGTAAATTTTCCATCAATATCACTCGTCACACCAGAGGAAGTGTCTTTTATTCTGATGTTTACGCCCGGTAATGTTTCTCCATTGCTATCCAAAACAGTACCGGTAACAGTGATTCCGATCTGTTCTATTGTAGGATTTGTATGGTCCGGGTTTCCCTTTTTGCTGATTATTATTTGTCGGTCAGAAATCTTATAGATATTGCTGGTATTCTTAAATAGTTGTGACAATATCTGATCTATGGCTTTATCATTTACTTTAATGGATACTTTTCGTTCCATATCTATATCTGCTTTTTTATAAAAGAAAATAAACTCGCTTTTTTTCTCTATTTCAGAAAAGACTTCTTTTAAGGTCACATTCCGTACATCCAGCGAGATCATTTTATCTTGGGAATCGGTGCTTGTTGCATTACATAGATTTATAGTGAAAAATAGTAAGAAATACATCAAGCACATTATCCTAATGTATTTGAAATAAATAGTGTTTTTTATCATACATAGTAATAATAAGTGGGTTATTCTTAATAATATAATTCCTTAATGCGATGGTTAACAGCTTAAATTTTATCCTGTTTTATTAGCTTCTTCCTTGTTTTTTTTCATACTATTAGATTTAATAAGTTAACAATATCTTATATATATCACTCTCTATTGTTTTATCCCGGAAATCATAATTTTCCCATTTTCTTCCACATATGATATGGGTAAAGTGAAAGAAATGTTATTAAATATATCTGACAGATTATCTTTTAAATCGAGTTTCCCGGAAAATACCACTTTGCTAATAGGGAGATCACAGGTGATTTCTACCCCATAATATCTTGCTAAGCGTTGAAGGATGCTTCCTAGATTCTCATTCTCACAATAGTATATACCATCAATCCATGATGTGTATTTTTTTGTATCCACATTTTCTATATGATTTTGTTCTTTCCCAGAGATATACATTTGGTTAGGATGCAAACGGGTGGTTTTTTCATCCTTTTTAGAATTGATTTGTACAGAACCGGAAACTAATACTATTTTTTTCTCATCATCTGCGTTGTATGCAGTGACATTAAATTTGGTACCTAATACCCGTACGTCTAAGTCTTTTGTTTTGACAACAAACGGCCGCTTTGCGTCAGTTGTTACTTCGATATAAATTTCTCCGTCTACAAATATCTCCCTCACATCATTGGCAAATGATACAGGATAGATCAGGCGAGTATCAGCATTCACCCATACTTTCGTACCATCAGATAAATTCAATATACTTCTTTTACCTAACGGGACGATCAATTGATTGAACCCTGAAGTTTCATTTTGAGTAATTGTTTTTTTATCTACAGAAATACTGGTGGTGTCATAAGTGATGACGGTTTCCTCCTGATCTAATCGGATCGTTTGTTTGTCGGAAAGTATCAATTGGATATCTTCAGCTTTATTTTCCGATTTAGTTATATCCGCAAAGGCCATAATATCAGGTTTCGGACTGATGATTTCCTTATTTTCTACTCCCGTAAATCTAAAGATAATTAATAAAGCAATACTTGCAGCGACACCGATACTCCAATAAAATAAATTCTGGTTGTGTTTTCTGCGATATTTTTTTTTATGAATGCCCTGTTTTATCTTGTTGATTTCATAGGATGATAAATTGTAATGATATGTATTGATTGATTCTATAAAATCTTTTGCAGCATCAAAATTCTTTAGATTTTTATTCTCTTTTTGGAACTGATCCCAATACTCTGAAGTTTCTGGTGTCGTATTTTTCATTGAAGATATGAAAAAATCATCTTGAAGGAAATCTTCAAAAGAGAACTCGGAATAGTTTTTATGTGAAACTTTGCACTTCATTTTTTTTCTTATTGCAGAATGGACAATTATATTCCGGATTTATACTCACTTTTCTGAGGGAAAATGCTTCTTTATTTTTTTTATGGCTCGTTGCAGGGTATTTTGTACTGATTGATAATTAACTCCCAAATGAAGGCTTATCTCTTCCAGGCTCATATCTTCCACATAACGATAACAGACAACCTTTTTCTGTTATGCCGTTAAAAGATTCATCATTTTTTCTATTTTATCCTGTTTTTGCAGTTCCTCTTCTTCAAACACGATATGCTTTTCAATCGTATTCTCATCAACAGGTAAAATATCTTGAATGCTAATAATTCTTGAGTACATTCTTTCTCTGTTCAGAATATTAATGAGCCGGTTTTTTAATGTTATACGCAAGTATACATTTACATTAGATACATGATGTAAATGTTCCCTTGCATCATACATTTTGACAAAAGTATCTTGGATACAATCTTTGAGTAATTCTCTGTCGGAAATAAATTGTAATCCGTAACTAAAAAGAACCTGAACATATCGGTTATATAACAGGTTAAAAGACTCGTCATCTCCGGCAAGAAATTTCTTCCACGCCCTATCAAGTTCTAAATCAGACGGCCTTTCCTCTTTCATACTTTAATATCATTATTGTAATAAATTACTTATTATATAGCATCAATTTACCAACACATATGGCTTTTCAAACCAAACTCCAAAATATCTGAACTTTTTCAGGATTTCTAATGAATGATGCGTTAAAAAGTTTTTCTATAAAGAGGATATTACTTTGCTATTCTAAGGGTTTGACAGGGTCATGATTGTATGTGTTTTTCATTGAAGATATGAAAAAATCATTTTGAAGGAAATCTTCAAAAGAAAACTTGGAATAGTTTTTATGTGAAACTTCACACTTCATTTTTTTACTTATTGCAGAATGGACAATTATATTCCGGATTTATACTCACTTTTTTGAAGGAAAATACTTTTTATTTTTTATGGCTCGTTACAGAGTGTTTTATACTGATTCATTACTGTCCAATGAAAAATTCTTATGCATGATTTAAATTATTAAATATTAATGCGATATACGGGTTTTATTTTTTCACGATTTGATTTCGTCCTTTTGCAGACCATATTGCAAAAGACAATCATCATGAATCAAGGCTGACATGATGAGAATGGTTATCTATGAAGACTATGTGACAAATTTCTTTGGACAGTAGTGTCAATAATTATCAAAAATATAATTGGATAGCAACCTTGTAAAATCTTCCAAGCACCAATCGGAATCTTGGCTCCTGAATATATGTCTTTTAGTAAGGGGAAAGGAAAGTCGCAACAAAATTACTCCCGACGATGCTGCTTTTCAAAATCTTTGGGGGTCATCCCGAACTGTTTCTGAAATAACTTAATGAAGTAGGAGGGAGAATTGATACCAACCATATAGCATACTTCTCCTGTCCGGAATCCGTCCTTCTGTATAATTTCCGCTGCTTTTTTTAAACGGATAAGGCGGATAAAATCATTGGGCGGCAGTTCCAGTAATCCTTTGATTTTACGATGGAGGCTTGAGCGGCTCATGCCAATGAGATCCGCGAGTTTCTCTACATTAAAAGAAGCATCGGAGATATTTTCCTGGATAAGCTGGATGACCTGATTCATGAATTTTTCATCGGACGTATTCATGACCATATGTTGTACCGGGATAAAAGGCTTTTGCAGATAAGCCTCCCTTTCCCTCTTCCTGTTATTCAATAAACTTGTTAATTGAGTAATGAGGTAATTCGAAGAAAAAGGCTTTTCAATATATACTTCTGCTCCCATTTCCAATCCCTTGATTTTACTAGCCAAATCGTTCTTAGCGGTAAGGAGGACGATGGGAATATGGCTGTATTCGATGTTCATTTTTAGTTGCCGGCACAATTCAAAGCCATCCATATCGGGCATCATTACATCGCTGACAATAATATCGATGCTTTTCTCCGCCAGAATTTTTAAAGCTTCTTTCCCGGACGTTGTCTTTTCTATCCTAAAGAATTTCTGTAATCGGTCGGTGATGAACGATAACATTTCGGGGTTATCCTCTACTACCAATACGGTCTCATGAATCTCTCTCCCTCTCTTATGCACAGGTATTTCATAGTTATCGGCGGATTCTTCTTCTGCGGTCGTATCCATTATTTCGTTTTGAGTCAGTGGTAACTCCAGTATGAAATTATTCATTCCGGATGTGGTGTCCACATGAATCGTTCCTTTATGGAGCTCAACGAGGGAGCGGACCAGCGACAGTCCTATGCCGGAACTGGAAGCCCTGCTTTTGTCTTTCTTCAATTGATAGAAGGGCGTGAAGATTTTCTCATGATATTCCTCCGGAATCAGTTCTCCGTCGTTTTGAATGCTGATAACAAGACGGTCGTTTTTTGTTTCCATGAATACTTCAATCTTTTGATTAGCATATTTCAGAGCATTGGAGAAGAGATTGTTCAATATCTTAATGAATTCATTTTTATCTATTGGAGCTATTACCGGTACTTCAGGCAGGGAGAGCTTAAAGCTTTTCACCTCCCTGTGGATAAGAGGTTCAAACTGCATCGAAATATCCTGTAGGATCTCTGTCACATTGGTCATTGCGATCGTTAAGGAGAGTTTATTGCTGTCGATCTTTCGGAAATCAAGTAGCTGATTGATCAGGGAAAGAAGGCGGTTTGTATTTTTGCTCATGATATGTAGATTCTTAAGGATCTGAGGATCCTTAATATCCATTTCTTTGATCGATTCCAACGGGCCATTAATCAGGGTCAGTGGGGTGCGTACTTCATGTGCAATATCTGTAAAGAACTCCACTTTAGCACTATAGAGCTCCTTCTCTTTCTCGATCTCAAAGAGCCGTTGTTTTGCAATGTTTCTTCTTTCATTCTTACGCTTATACCAGCGAATCCAATAATATATAAACCCTATTACTAACAATACATAAAGGATGTAAGCTATTTTGGATTGCCACCAGGGAGGAAGAATTTTAATATTGATATAAGCTCCCTGTTTATTCCACAGTCCGTCATTATTCGAGCCGATAACCCGAAAGGTATATTCTCCGGGAGGTAGCTTGGCATAGGATGCACTTTGATTGTGGCTTGTATAGGTCCATTCCTTGTCAATCCCTTCCATTTTATACGCATATCTGTTCGCTAAGGGAGCTGTATAACTAAGGGCGACAAAGTCGAAGCCAATGTTTGATTGATCGTATTTCAATACGATCTCGTGGGTATAGAGAATGCTTTTTTTCAATGGAGAATCTTTGGAATTACGGTCTATCTCTTTATTGAATAGGGTCAATTTCGTGATAAAGACAGGAGGGACAAAGGTGTTTTCTTTAAATTTATACGGATCAAAAGCAATGAGCCCGTTCAAACTGCCAAAGTAGAATTTACCGGAATGGGAGGCTAAGGCCGCTTTATAATTGAACTGATCGCCCGGCAGACCGTCTTTTTTGGTGAAAACACGGATTTCTTTTGTAGCAGGATCGAATTTGACCAATCCTTTGTTGGTGCCGAACCATAGATTTTGTTGTTTGTCTTCCAGAATTTTATAGGCGACATCGTCCGGTAAGCCTTCATTTATGGAAAATGTGGTGAAATTATTATCCTTCTTATTATACCGACAGATACCTCCGCGGTCTGTCGAAAACCAGATGTCTCCGTTTCTTGTTTCTGTAATATTGCTGACTGAATTAGAACTGAGAGACGTTTCATTGCCGATTTCGTTGGTAAAATGGAGGGTGTTGTCTGTTTCAGGATGATACTTAAACACTCCGTTTCCCATCGTAGCTACCCATATATTACCCGCTGAATCTTCCACGATATCATAAATAAAACTAAGCCCGAAAGCATCCATCCGGGTAAATTTCTTCTCATTCGGTGCCTTGGTGAAAATGCTCCACCCATTTCCCAGCCATATTTTACCCTTCCGGTCTTTACACAATGCATAAATGCTTGCTTCATCTAAGCCAAGGATTTCCGCCGTGTAATGTGTCGTTTGATAGGAAGGTAGTTTAATAATATCCAAGCCATTCTTGAAAAAGCCGGCCCACACTTCATTCTCATCCAAGAGTAATTCCAATATAATATTACTGCCCAGGTTAGTTCCGGTTCGGGAACCGATTTTGCTGAACCTATTGGTTCTCGGATCATAGAGCGTAATCCCTGCGTCATCGGTACCAATCCATATCTTATTGTCTTTGTCTTCTTTCAGGGTTCGTACTCGGCGGCTATTAATCGAATTAGAGTGGCTTAAAGGAACATATTGCTCAAAAACCTTACTCCGGTCAGGCAGATGGTTGACTCCGCCTAAGTTTGTTCCGATCCATATGCCGTTTTCTCTATCCTTATATATTTTTTCAACGATATTATTGGACAAGGCATATTCGGACAACGGATCTTCTTCTATATGCACCACCTCTTCATTCAACTCGTCAATAACATAAATCCCGGCTTGTGTTCCCACCCATATTTTGTTGCCATAGGCTACCACATCGCGGATGATTTTGTAGTGCACTTCCGGCGCCTGAACATCTGTCAAGGTATTCTTTTGTTTGTTTAATTTCCGGAGTTTCCCTTCATGAATTCCTATAATTAAATCTTCTCCGTAATTACAAAGTGTATAAATATTCTCTCCTGCCAGCGATTCTCCATTGGCATTTCCCAGATACTGAATGAAAGAATCTGTTTTTTTATCATACAGATGTACCCCTCCGCCATTTGTTCCTACCCATACTTTTCCATCAGGTCCAACGCAGATGGACTGGGCATTCCCCTGATTGGGCAAAAGGGATTTTCCTAAATGATAACAATAGAGTTGTTTCTCTTCTTGATTATATCTGAATAACCCTTGATTAGGGATCACAGTCCATATATTATGATCTGCATCGGACTGTATGTCTGCTACCCAATCTTCCATTTGGATACCTTCCGAAGTGCTATTATTGAAAAAAGAAAAAATTTCGGTGAAGGGATTATATAGAAAGATTCCCTTATCTGTTCCTATCCATAAATTTCTCTCTCCGTCTTCTAATAAGGCGCCGATGTTATTGTTTCTTTTTTTTAGAATCGTGTCATTGCAATCGAATACTTTGATAGATTTTCCGTCATACCGGTTCAGTCGGTTACGTGTGCCTAACCAAATAAATCCCCAACTGTCTTGTGTGATTGCTTTAACGTTATTTTGTGACAAACCGTTGTCTCCCTCTATTTTTGTGAAGTAATAGTGGTTGGAATAGCTTTCTCCGAAAAGCGAAGAGAAAAAGCATAAGAGAAGGATAACAAACAGGTAGTTTTTTCGGATGGGCATACAATACATATTGAGTTTTCACTTGTGAATCCATGCAAATATATAGATTTAATAATAGATGCATGTTATCTGTATATAAATAACCTGTGCTAAATGTACACAAAATTCATGTAAAATTCATTTTAGATTTCGGCGGACGGAATAGATTATCCCGCCTTTCTCTTCCTGCAAGTGTTTGTGAATCTGATCTAATTGCTAAATAATAGACTGTTGATGTCTGCCATAAACAGATAAAGGAGAAGATATCCTACTGCCTTTTCCGCAAATCGGTCAAAAAATAGAACAAATGTCTTATCCGTTCCCATGAAATGAAGAGGTGCGACAGGCTTTTTATTTATTGACAGAATTGTTTTTCTTCTATTCGGTATTAACCCTTTAGTTTGTAGCGTTGATTTTGAAGATTTAATATTGGCGCAGTTAATCAAGTATTCATGAAAAGCATTATTAAATGGTTCTTTATATATGTAGTTCTACCCTGTGCATTCTTTTCGTGTAAATCGGAAGAGAAAGTAAATTTATCATTGTGGTATGAACAGCCGGCCGATGAATGGATGGAATCCGTTCCGTTAGGAAACGGTCGCCTGGGAGCAATGGTCTATGGAGGAATTTCGACTGAAACAGTTGCCTTGAATGAGGTAACGATGTGGTCGGGACAACCGGACTCTGCTCAGGAGCGCTCTTGCGGCAAGGAAAAACTGGCTGAGATCCGCCAATTGTTTTTCGAAGGTAAATTAGAAGAGGGGAATAAAATGGCGACGGAGTATTTATCCGGCCGGCCGCATTCATTCGGCTCTCATCTGCCGGTTGGTGATTTACGCTTTACCTTTCATCAGGATTCTTCCGAGGTGACGGATTACCATCGAACGTTGGATTTGGAAAGAGCGGTGGCGAATGTCTCTTTCCGGATAGATAATGTGACTTATCGGCGTGAATATCTGTGTTCGAATCCGGATAATGTATTGGTTATGAAGTTTACCGCGGATAAAAAGGGAGCACTCAGTTTTGATATGGGGTTGGATTTATTGTTGGACTCAGAAATAGAGCTATCGGGAGATGCCATGGAATTCTCCGGGCAAGCCTCTTTTCCCCGGCAAGGTCCCGGTGGCGTACATTTTGCAGGAAAAGTAAAGTTGTCGGTGAACGGTGGTGAGATACAACAAGCAGGAAGACAACTAAAGATAAGCAATGCCAATGAAGTGATGGTCTTTGTGGATGTTCGGACTGATTTTAAGAGCCCGGATTATATTGCATTATGTTCGCAAACAATCGATAAAGCATATTTGAAACCTTATGGCCGGATTAAAAATGACCATATAAATGATTATTCAAAACTATTTAACCGTGTTTCGCTGTCTTTAGGAGAAAGAGAGGGTACGGATCATTTGCCGACAGACGTCCGTTGGGCCCGCAAACGTAAGGAGGGGGAAGACCCCGGATTAGATGCGCTTTTTTTTCAATACGGACGTTATTTATTGATTGCTTCTTCCCGGGAAAATTCTCCTTTGCCGGCTAATCTTCAAGGTATTTGGAATGATAACCTGGCTAATAATATGGGTTGGACCTGCGATTATCATTTGGATATCAACACGGAACAGAATTATTGGGCTTCGAATGTGACCAACCTGCATGAATGCAATATTCCATTGTTTAATTATATCGAATCCTTATCGGAATACGGTGAAGAAACAGCAAAAAAAGTATACGGTAGTCCCGGATGGGTGGCACATACGGTTGCAAATGTATGGGGATATACAGCTCCCGGGCAGAGCGTTAATTGGGGATTGTTTCCGACAGCTGCCGCCTGGATGGCTTCGCATTTATGGACACATTATATGTATACGCAGGATAATGATTTTCTCAGAAAAGAAGCTTATCCGATCCTGAAGAAGACAGCAGACTTTTTATTGGACTATATGGTTGTACATCCGGAAAACGGATATTTAATGACCGGCCCAAGTACTTCACCGGAAAATTCATTCTTGTATAATGGCGCGGAATTGTCGTTGTCTATGATGCCGACCTGCGACCGGGTTTTGGCCTATGAGACTTTCGCTTCTTGTATCGAAGCCTCCAAACGATTAGATGTTGATGTGGAATACCGTAAATTATTGGAAGAAGCATTGGCTAAATTGCCTCCGATACAGATAGGAAAAGCCGGTACCATACAGGAATGGTTTACCGATTTTGACCTGGCACATCCGAATCACCGTCATTCTTCCCATCTATTGGCTTTATATCCTTTTAATCAAATTTCATTGGCCAAGACTCCCGGGTTGGCGAAAGCCGCCGGACAATCCATCTACAATCAGTTGCACTCCGAAGGATGGGAAGATGTCGAATGGAGCCGTGCCAATATGATTAATTTCTATGCCCGGTTAAAGAAACCGGAAGAGGCCTATAAGAGTTTGTCTATTTTATTGCAAGACTTTACCCGTGAAAACTTATTGACTATCTCTCCTGAAGGAATAGCCGGTGCACCCTATGATCTTTTTATTTTCGATGGTAATGAAGCCGGCATCTCCGGGATGGCTGAAATGCTTATTCAAAGTCAGGAAGGCTATATCGAATGTCTGCCGGCTCTGCCTTTGCAATGGAGTACAGGATCTTTTAAAGGGCTTTGTGTCAGAGGGGGCGGAGTCGTTGATTTAAAGTGGAGTGATTCTTCTATTCAGCAACTGCGCTTATTTGCAACGTTCGGAAACACTTTTACTCTTAAACTTCCAGAGAACAGCCGAAATTATGTATTTAGAAAGAATGGAGAGAAAATTGAACCGGAGATCAATAAGGGTAATTTCTTAACCATAGCGTTGCAAAAGGAAGATGTTCTCGAACTAAAAACTAAATAAATAGATTATATCCGCCATGAAAACAGTATTACTTAGCCTTATCTTACTCTTTTATAGTATTGGTTTACTCTCGCAAGAGAATAACAAAGAGATTATTAAGGTATCGACCCATGACTTGACTATGGTCTTCACTACCTCTGTGAATGAAAAGGTCCTTTTCCAGTATTTTGGTGATCATTTGTCAGATGCCTCCGCTTTTCCCGGAAAACGTTTTAAGGAACAACCTGACAACGGTACCGGTTATGCTCCTACACTTTATCCGGCATACGGGGGGCGCTACTTTTTGAATCCGGCTTTAAAGTTAACGCACGCCGACGGAGTCTTAACAACGGATTTAGTCTTTGTAAATCAGGAAACAAAGAACCTGGATGCCAACCGGATTGAAACTATTATCCGCATGAAAGATACGTTGTATCCGGTTTTTGTCGATGTACATTTCATGGCTTATCAAAAGGAAAACGTCATCACTCAGTTTGTTACGATCAAACATCAGGAGAAGAAAGCATTGGAGGTAGAAAACCTGGCGTCGGCCTATCTTCCCCTACATGCCGAATCTTATTATCTGACTCAATTTCATGGAACATGGGCTGCTGAAATGCAGATGGTAGAAGAAAAACTGACACATGGGATCAAACGGATTGAATCTAAAAAAGGAGTGCGGACCAATCAATCGGAAAGCACCTCTTTCCTTCTGTCATTAAATGGTCCGGCCGATGAAGACCACGGGGAAGTCTATGGCGGTTCATTGGCATGGTCCGGTAATTTCTCTCTTTCTTTTGAAGTTGATGAATGCGGGGTGCTGCATACTCTCACCGGAATGAATACTTTTGCTTCCACCTATCACCTTCTTCCCAATGAAACGTTGAGAACGCCGGAAATGGTTTGGACTTTCAGCTCGTCCGGTAAAGGACAAATTTCCCGTAATTTACATGACTGGTCGCAAAAATATGCGTTGGCACATGGCGATCGGTTGCGTCTGGTCTTATTAAACAGTTGGGAAGGTGCTTATTTTTCCTTTGGGGAGAAGACAATAACGGATATGATCGATGCAGCCGCTGATTTCGGAGTGGAAATGTTTGTTTTGGATGACGGGTGGTTTGGAAATAAATATCCACGGAATAATGCGGATGCCGGCTTGGGTGACTGGCAGGTGAACCGGGAAAAGCTACCGCGCGGGATCGATTATTTAGCGAAATATGCGGTAGACAAAGGATTGAAATTCGGTATCTGGATCGAACCCGAAATGGTGAATCCCAAAAGTGAATTAGCGGAGAAACATCCGGAGTGGATCGTAAAGAGCGGGAAAAGAGAGATCATACCGATGCGTAATCAATGGCTGTTGGATTTAAGTAATCCGGCGGTACAGGACTTTGTCGTGCAAACCTTTGATGAGGTGATTGCCTTGTCTCCCAATATCAGCTATATTAAATGGGATGCGAACCGGCATGTCGATAATGTAGGCTCCGATTATTTATCGGCTGGCGATCAGACCCATTTCTGGATCGATTATGTAAACGGGCTTTATAGCGCTTATGAACGTATCAGAGCCAAACATCCGGAGGTAATGATCCAACTCTGTTCTTCCGGAGGAGGACGGCTGGACTTCGGCGCACTTCGTTTTCATGATGAATTCTGGCCGAGTGATAATACGAATGCGTTAGATCGTGTTGCGATCCAGTACGGAACGAATCATTTCTTTCCGGCTATGGCTACCTCATCGCACGTATCACCCAGCCCGAATCATCAGACCGGGATGATCACACCGCTTAAGTTCCGTTTTGATGTGGCGATGTCCGGTCGTTTGGGAATGGAAATCCAACCTAAAGATTTGGCTGGAGAGGATTTATCTTTTGCTAAACAGGCGGTGGAAACCTATAAACAGATCCGTCCGGTCGTACAGTTAGGGGATTTATACCGGTTGGTCTCTCCTTATGGAGAAAATGGATGGGCCTCCCTGATGTATGTTTCGAAAGATAAAAAAGAATCGGTATTCTTTGCTTACAGTTTAAAATATCATGGACGGACCACATTTTTTGAGACAAAACTGAAAGGACTGGATCCGGCTAAAAAATATACGGTAAAGGAGATTAATAAGCATTCGGGTAGTCGTGTTTTCTGGGGAGACGGACAGACTTTCTCCGGAGAATATCTAATGAAGGCAGGGATCAACTTAACCATAGGGAACCCATTTGAGAGTGCAGTCTTATTAATCACGGAATTTTAATTTTATACCCTTATTCATCATGCATAGAAATGTATATAAATGGTTTGCTGTTATACTCTTGAGTTTCCTCTTATTTTCTTGTGGGGATACGGCTTCAATCAGATCCGGAAATTGGAAAATAAACTATGATCCGGAAAGTAAAGGAGTCCATATCGAAAAAGAAGGTAAGCGGATTTACGAAAATGTATATGCTTCTTATAAATTGAGTGGCAAGCTGATAACAACAAGGGACTATACAAATAAAGAAGTAGAGCGGGAAACTGTTGAAGATCTCTTCGGAAAGGGCTCGGTCTTAAGACTGACCTTTAAAGGGGCAGGATTACCCACGCTGATACAATCTTTTTATGTATATCCGGGCAAAGACTATATTCTTACGGATTTCACTTTGGAAGATCAAATGGAAATTTCCTCCAACTATATGGCTCCGGTAACGATCGACCGGATGTCACCGGTCTTGGAGAAAGGAGATAACCGGGCCTTGTTCATTCCTTTTGATAATGATAAGTGGATCCGCTATCAATCTCATCCGCTGACATTCGATAAACTGACCAGTTATGAAGCGACTGCGATTTTTAATAATCAAACACGCAAAGGTTTGGTAATTGGGTCCGTGGAGCATGACAGTTGGAAGACCGCGATAGATATCGGCAAAAGCGATCATTCGAATCCGGCTACTTTGGTTTGTTACGGAGGTGCGGCGGATACACTTACACGGGATGTTAAGCCGCATGGAGCCTTAAAAGGAACTCGTATTAAATCTCCCAAAATCTTGTTAGGCTATTTTGATGATTGGAGAATAGGATTGGAGACGTATGCCAAAGCAAATGCAACGATTGCTCCTCCCAAAACATGGGAGAAAGGAATACCTTTTGGATGGAATAGTTGGGGAGTACTGCAATTTAATCTTACTTATGGTAAGGCATTGGAAGTCTCTGATTTCTTTAAGAATAAATTGCAGAATAATCATTTTGCAGATTCTGATAATACCGTGATGATCGGCTTGGATTCAGGTTGGAACCGTTTCACGGAGGAAGAATTGAAAAGCTTTGTCGATCATTGTAAAGCCAATGGACAAAAGGCCGGAATTTACTGGACTCCATTTACCGATTGGGGGAAAAATCCGGAAAGAGTGATAAGCGACGCTCCCGATTACCAATTTAAAGATGTTTATTTATATGCGAACGAACAACCGCAGGAATTGGATGGAGCTTATGCCATCGATCCTACCCACCCGGCAATCGAGCAGCAAATGAAGAAAATCTCCGATCTGTTTCATCGCGCCGGTTTTGAATATGTGAAGATGGACTTTATGACGCATGGTGCTATGGAAGCGGATAAGTGGTATCGGCCGGAAATTCAGACAGGTATTCAAGCCTATAATTATGGAATGAAATTACTGGATAAGTACTTTGGGGACATGTATATCAATCTGTCCATCTCTCCCGTTTTTCCGGCTCATTATGCCCAATCCAGAAGAATTGCCTGTGATGCATGGAATAAAATAAAAGATACGGAATATACGATGAATGCATCCTCCTATGGTTGGTGGCAAAATTACGTATACAAGTATAATGATGCCGACCATATTGTCTTACAACAAGCGACTGAAGGAGAGAACAGGGCACGCATCACTTCCAGTATTATTACAGGGATTTTTATTACTGGAGATGATTTTAGTGCGGGTGGTTCACAAGAGGGAAAAGAGAAAGCCGAAAAGTTTCTGACAAATCCCGAAATAAATGCAGTGGCTACCGGAAGAGCTTTTCGCCCGGTGGAAGGAAACGGGGAGTTTTCCGAAAGTCAATTTGTACGTCAGGAGGAAGACGGAACCTTCTACTTCGCTTTATTTAATTATAGCGAACAGGAGGTTAAAACGACAATCTCTTTAGACCGGATTGGATTGGATGCAAAGAAAGAATATCAAATGAAAGAATTATGGAGTGGGAAAAACGTGCCGGTCAAAGAATCGTTCGACATTGCGATTCCCGCTAAAGATGTGTTACTATTTAAATATAAGAATAATTAACCTTATTAATGTCAGTAAATTATGAAAAGGATGAAATTGGTTAGTTTTATGCTGTTTTTGTTTTGTTGCACACAGATGTTTGCACAAAACAGGACGATAACAGGTCAAATCACTGATGGTAGAACGTTGGAGCCGCTGTTGGGAGCCAGTGTTACTGTCAAAGGGACAACCGTAGGAACGATGTCGGATGTGGATGGAAATTATTCCATAGCGATATCCTCTCCGGATGCTGTTTTAGTCTTTAGCTATATCGGGTATAACTCAAAAGAGGTAAAGGTCGATAATCAGACTGTTATCAATATTGACCTCACGGAGGATGCTCAATCGTTGGATGAAGTGATTGTCGTCGGAGCTTCATTTAAGAAGAGCGACTTAACGGGTGCGGTAGGAAGTGTCAATGCGAAAGTGTTGTCTGAAAAACCGGTTACGACTATTAATGAAGCCATTCAGGGACGTGTAGCCGGTGTCTTTATCTCGAAAGGTACACGCCCCGGAGATGATGCTTCCATCAAAATCCGTGGTGTAAATACCATTAATACGTCTACCGATCCGATCTATGTGGTGGACGGTTTAGTGATGGATAACTATGCTTCGGGCTTCAATTCGATCAGTGTGAACGATGTGGCCTCGATTGAAGTCTTAAAAGACGCTTCTGCTACGGCCTTGTACGGTTCCCGCGGTTCAAATGGAGTCGTGCTGATTACGACTAAAAAAGGAAGCGGGGAAGGAAAAGTGAGTTATGACGCTTGGTTTGGAGTACAGGAGTTTGCAAAAGTACCGAAGACGATGAATACACAGCAGTTATTTGATTTAAGGAAAGATGCGTATGTAAACGGCTTCCGGTCGACCAATCCGGGTGGGAATGTGGATCAGTATGTCAACGATATAATCATGGGGAGCAATACGGTCTTTGCCGATTATGAGTTTGACGCCTATAAGAACAATGACAACTACAACTGGTTGGACGAGGTGACCCGTACCGGTTTGCAGCAAAATCATTCTCTGAACTTCTCCGGAGGTACGGATAAAGGCAGCTATTATTTAAGTATGGGTTATTCCGACCAAAAAGGCTTGATGAAGAAATCCGGCCAGAATAAATATACCGGTCGTATCAATGCGGAACAACTGATCAAACCTTGGTTGAAAGTCGGTACGAATACTACTTATATGCGTACGAAAGATGAAATAGTGGACGATGGCGTGATGAACCGGGCGCGGAATGCAAACCCGATGTTGGCAATCGATGACCAATTACCGACCTTGAATTATCAAGGTATATTCGATCAAAATAATTTCAACCCGATCCGTTCGTTAACTGTCGATCACGATCGTACACGGAATCGGATTCTTTCGGCCAATTATTTGAATATTAATCCGATTAATGGTTTGAATATCCGTACTTCGCTTTCTTTGGATTATGCGGAGCAGACGGAATTTACCTATACTCCGAAAGATATTTATGAGTCTATCCGTTATTCGCAGGATGGAGAAGCTAAACAGAACCGTGATTCGCGTACCACTTGGCAATGGGACAATACCGTTTCGTACGATACTTCCTTCGGCCTGCATCATATCAATGGCCTGTTGGGTACGAGTACCACCCGGACAGACCGCAACTATACGAACGTGACCGGTAAAGGTTTTGGTACGGACTTGTTTTCTTATTATAATATCGGCGCTTCTTATAAGAAAGATGAGAGAGATATTGGTTCCGATTTTGTCACGGCAACATTGATGTCATATCTTATACGGGCTAATTATAACTATGCCGGGAAATATTATTTGACAGCCACGGCTCGTTATGACGGTTCTTCCAAATTTGCCAAAGGCCACCAATGGGGTATCTTCCCTTCATTTTCCGGCGCATGGAATATAGCAGAAGAAGCCTTTATGAAAGATCAATCTCTTTTTGACCAGCTTAAACTGCGTGTCGGCTATGGCGTCGTGGGAAACCAAAATATTGACGATTTTGCCTTTCGCAGCCTTTACAGCCCAAGTGTAAACAATGGGGAAGTTTCCTATGTATCCAATGGACGCAGGGGGACAGAGGATATTACGTGGGAAAAACAAAGACAACTCAATCTCGGTTTCGATATGGGATTTTTGAATAACCGTATTCGTTTTTCCGCAGATGCTTTCCTCATTAAGAATAAGGATTTGTTGATGAAGCGTTCGTTAGCAACGACAAGTGGCTTTAATGAAGCTTTTGAAAATATCGGCGCGATTGAAAATAAAGGAGTTGAATTCTCTTTGAATGCAAATCTTATTGACACAAAAGATTTCCAATGGAATGCTTCTGCTACCTTATCGGCAGATAAGAATAAAATTACCCAGTTATATGGTACGAATGACGTGATTTATAATGTAGACGCTGATCGTAATATCCAGAAAGAAGGAAACTTATTTTTGGGGGAATCCAGAAACACTATTTATATCTGGAGAACCGGCGGTATTGCTCAGGCGGTTGATCTGGATCGATTAAGTAAGATCGACTTTAACGGTTATCATGTAGGTGCCGGTGATTTATATCCGTTGGATGTAAATGATGATAAAGTGATTGATGAAAATGACCGGGTAGTAATCGGTTCTACCGACCCTAAATTCTACGGTGGTTTTGCCACTGATTTCTCATGGAAAGGCATTAGTTTGAATGCGGTATTCAATTATTCTTATGGGGCGAGAAAACTAAGTCCTTACTATGAAGGTTTAATTACCAGTGTGGGAAATAGCGCTGCCTCCGTTGATTTACTGGACCGATGGACCACGGATAATACTACGGCTAAGTTTCCGCGTCCCGTGACAGGTTTTGATTATAATCATTACAGTGCAAGTAGTATGGATTTCAGTGTGCAGAAAGCTTCTTTCCTGAGACTCTCGACGCTGACGTTGGCCTATACCTTTGAACGTTCGATCGTTGAAAAATTGAAATTGGGTAATTTGCGGGTCTATGCAACAGGCTCTAATTTATTCTGTTTAACCGACTATAATGGATATGATCCTGAAACAGGCGATTGGTATCCTCCTACAAGAATGTACGTATTCGGTTTGAACGTAAGTTTCTAATCAATTGGATATTTAATATTATAATGAAAGTAGCAATGAAAAATATAAAGAATAGCACAATCATATATGCAGTCGCTTTGGCGTTTGCAGTAAGCAGCACCTCTTGCTCTGACTTTCTGACGCAAGAGTCAAAGACTGCTTTGACGGAAGAACAGGTCTTCTCAAAAATAGAAAATGTAGAACCGCTGGTTCAAGGCTTGTATGTTAAATACCGGGGATGTAAGGAAGGTCGCAACGGATTAATGGTTAATCTGGGACTGGACGAAAGCCAGCAGGGGAATTTCCAACTCATTTCATCGGGCTCTCAGGCCGGTATGGATAAATATAATGGATTGCTGAACCCTACTTCTACGCAGGTGGCTGCTATCTGGGGGAACCGATGGCCGGTTGTAACTGCCGCGGCTAAAGCTATTTATGCGCTTGGCTTAACGGAAGAAGAGCCTGACAAAGCAAAACAGTTATTGGGAGAAGCCAGCTTTATCCGGGGAATGCTGATGATGGAGTTGAGTATGTATTGGGGGGAGATCCCGATTATTGATATGAGCCGTACCTTAGAACTGGGGTTGGGACGTCAACCCTTGACCGAAGTTTGGAAATACATTATCAACGATTTTAAAACGGCGGCGGATAATTTACCCGAAAGATGGGACGACCCGAAACGTGCTACATCAGGCGCTGCATTGGCAATGCTTGGGAAAGCTTATATGTATGCACCGGTTGAAACCGGATTGCGTGACTTTGCTTTGGCAAAAACCTGTTTTGAGCAAATGATGGGACGTTATTCATTGGTTCCTAACTTTGCCGATTTGTATGCGTATGATAAACCGAATTCAGTTGAATCTATCTTTGAATTGCAATTCAACAATATTTGGCCGGATTGTAATTATTGGCAGTTTGACTGTGGATCTAGAGCGGTAGATTCCTGGTTTTCACAAGGATGTTATTTCTCCGGTTACGATTTTTTGGTTCCGACTCCGTTCGCTTACCATACGGTTGCAGAAGGAGGTATTTGGGAAGAGGGTGATTTGCGTAAAGATGCCAGTTTGCGTTACGATTTTACCTATCATGGTGTAACTCCTGACTTGTCTAAAACGCAATGGACCGGTACTACCGATGAGCTCGATCCTCATATTAAAAAGTTTGAAGATCCACGTACTGACCAAGACAATGGAACTATTGCGAATATGTGGAATTCCGGCAAGAACTTTGCAGTGATCCGTTTAGCGGATATCATCCTGTTGTACGCAGAATGTCTGAATGAACAGGGGAATACCTCGGATGCGGTAACATTGGTCAATGATAAGATCCGTGCCCGTGCATGGGGTGGTGTTTTGCCGGCTAATCAAAGGTGGAATACAGGTATGTCGAAAGACGAATTTAAGACAAAAGTGATGGATGAACGTTTCCGTGAACTTTGTTTTGAAGGTTGGCGCCGTATGGACTTGATACGTACCGGTAAATTTGTGGAGTTGGTAAAAGAACGTAACCGTTGGGCAAGAGAATCGGGTACGATCCAGGACTTCCATGTACGTTATCCGATACCGGATACCGAAATTAAAAGTAATGAAGATTTCAGCGGGGAAGACCAGAATCCGGGATATACACAAAGCAACTGATAAAGGAGGGCATGGTATCGATCCATGCCCTTTTTAATCTTATATTGCAACCTCTTAAAAATAGACTTTCGAGTAGATGAACATACGGATTAAATCATTGTTGCTACTCAAAGATCGTTTTGTTTGCTTTAGTTCGGCGTAGCGTCTTCGCTACGTCGTAGCTAAAAGCAAGGCTCCGCCTTGCATATATATAATATACAAAGCTGGAGCTTTGTTTCTAACACGACATAGCGAAGACGCTACGCCGAACAAAAAAGGGTAAATGTGTTTACCTTGTTGCTGCTACTCAAAGATCGTTTTGTTGCCTATGGATGGTTTCATTGCTGCAATCGAATTATATTTTTAATAATTGTTGAATATATTTTTGACAACTGTTGAATTATTTTTTGACAACTGTTGAACTTATTTTTGACAATTGTCAAAAATATAATTGGATTGTAACAAACAGACCGGAATCAAGCGGGAAATCAATCATTGGCAGGCAGGAAATTGATACTTGAAACGGGATAAACCGGTAAAAGAATAGGTTTTATAAAATACAAACAAATGAATAAAAGACGGATAACTTTATTTCTTATTTTTTGCATCAGTCATTTATTGATTATGCAAACTGTGTTGGCTGCCGATCGGCAGACAATAGAAGGGGGCAAGTGGGAAATTGTATATCATAACGATTCGAAGACTTGCGATTATGTATATAGTGGGAAAACCATTTTAGCCGGTGTTTTTGTACAGGCGAAGAATAAAAATCAATTTATTCAGAGTACGGAATATGCCGCACCCACTTTTACCCAAGAGAATATAACGGATGTGTTTGGCAGTGGTGTAAAACACACGATCACTTATTCCGGGCAGGAGGGACAACCGGATTTACAGCAGGTATTTTATTTTTATCCGGACAAAGATTACTTTTTGACGGAAGCATCCATCGTATCGGCAGAGGAAACATCCAGTAATTATATCGCCCCGATTGTAACTTCTACGGTCAGCTCTTTTCTGAATAATGATGATTCCAACAGGATATTATCCGTTCCGTTCGATAATGATGCGTGGGTAGGATATTCCGCTTTTCCGTTGGAAAAAGACTCGGTTTCTTTTGAAGTAACCGCTGTTTATAACGGGAAGAGCCGGGAAGGTCTGGTACTGGGTTCGGTGGAACATGATACGTGGAAAACCGGGATTCGGTACGCTGTCAGCAAGAACCAGCAAATTAATAAGCTGGAATGTTTCGGCGGTATAACTCACTCGTTGACGCGCGACGTAAGTTCTTTAGGTGTTTCTATTCCTCACGGAGCTATTTCCGGTACGAAATTGAAATCCCCGAAGTTGTTGGTCGGGTGGTTTGGGGATTGGCGTAAGGGACTGGATACTTATGGTGAAGCCAATGCACTTGTTACTCCTCCCCGTAAATGGGAGAAGGGTAATGTTTTTGGTTGGAATAGCTGGGGGGCTATGGCTGAACATTTGAATTATACCGGGGCTTTGGATGTCTCGGATTATATAAAGACCAATTTGCAATCCAAAGGCTTTCATAATAATGGAGATACGTATGTTATTCTGGATTCGTACTGGGACAATTTGAACGAGACGCAATTGCAGGGTTTTGTGAACCGGTGCGTGGCCAATGGACAAATTCCCGGAATTTACTGGTCTCCTTTTTCCGATTGGGGAGAGAATGGGCAACGGACGATGGAAGGGAGTAATACGAAATATGAAGACGCTTATTTGTATGCGAACGGAGAGATCCGGAAAATTGCTTCCCGGGCTTTAGACCCGACGCATCCGGGAACCCGTCTGCGGATGGATTATTTTATCAAAATGTTTAAACGGCTGGGGTTCAAATATATTAAGCTGGACTTTCTAAATAATGGTATTTTGGAAGCCGATTCATATTATGATAAAGAAGTAACGACGGGAGTACAGGCTTATAATGAGGGTATGCAATATCTGGCGGATTTATGTGGGGAAGATATGTTTTTGGCCCTGTCTATTGCTCCTGCCTTTCCCTCCCAATACGGTAATTCAAGGCGGATCAGTTGCGATGCCTGGGGAGCCAAAGAAGATAGCGAGTATGTAATGAATAGTTTATCGTTCGGTTGGTGGCTCGATAAAGTATATCCGTATAATGACGGGGATCATTTAGTGCTTTATAAAGATTCTTACAGCGAAAGTGAAAACCGTACACGCATCACTTCCGGTGTAATCACCGGAACGTATATATTGGGAGATAATTTCAGTCAGAAAGGTACATATACCGGTAATCCGGAAGCCCGCACAAGAGCGGAAAAGTATGCGACGAATGCGGATATCAATGCGATTGCTCAAATCGGGAAGTCCTTTTTCCCGATAGAAGGGTATCTGGCTTCCGGCACAAATAGCTGGGGAAGGAATAGGGGAGAAAGCCTCTTTATGTTGAATGCCGGTCAATATATCTATGTGGCTATCTTCAACTTTTCGTCTGAAATGGTTTCGGGAACTGTTGATTTATCCAGATTAGGAATCTTCTCCTCTCAAATTAAAGAGATCAAAGAGCTGTGGTTTGATAGAATTGTGACCTTGCAGGGAGAAGCATTATCTTATATGATCACTGCAGGAGATACTCGCGTTTACCGCCTTGAGAAAAATGAGAATGCAACGGATAATCAGGCGATAAAAGCTGTCAGTGGCGATATGAACGGCTGGACCACGGAAAACCGCTTGTTTTTAAACACGGACAAACCTTTAGAGAATATTAGCTTATTTTCTACACAAGGGATCTTGGTGAAGAGGCAGAAAGTCTATGAGCAACAAGCGCAACACGAGATTAATATCTCCGGACTTCCTAAAGGCATATATATTGTACAGGCAGTGACTACCTCAAAGGAAGTGGAATCGCTGAAGTTTGTTAGAAGATAAGACAACCGAGATAGGTGAAGATAACACGACAAACAGGAGGGAAGACAGCTTCCGGAGAGACGATCTTTTTGTTTCATTTGATCAATGACTCCGGCGCCTATGTTGCACTGACCAATTTAGGTGCAACGTGGGTGTCGGCTGTGATGCCTGCTGCGAACGGAGCGCTGGAAGATGTCTTATTAGGTTATGAAGATGTGCAGGGATACCTGTCCGATCCTTTTTATATGGGAGCGACGATCGGGCGTTTTGCCAACCGCATTGCGAATGCAACCTTTTTTATTGGAAATGAGGCGTACGAGTTGGAAAGGAATGAAGGAGCCCATACGAATCACGGAGGTTTTTCCGGCTTTCACAAAAAGGTCTGGCAATGGGAAGAAATAGCTTCCGGCATTCGTTTTACCTTGCATTCTCCTGATCGGGAAGGGGGCTATCCCGGCAATTTGTTCGTTTCGGTGGATTATCAATTGGATGAAGAGAATACGCTTCTGATCCGTCATCGCGGAATAACGGATGCTCCGACCTGTCTTAATATGACGAATCATGCCTATTTTAATTTGAACGGTTCGCCTACTACCGGCATTGCAGCTCATCATCTTCTCATTCCTGCCACGAAGATTGTGGAAACTGCGCCGGATTTTATCCCGACCGGGAAGTTTACAAAGGTGGGCGGAACCGTCTTTGACTTTACCTTCCTTCATGCGATCGGAGATTCTTTATCTGCTGCCGATGAACGGCTGATCCAAAACAGGGGGTATAATCATTGCTACGTGTTAAAGGAGTCTGTTTCGCCGGAAATGAAACCGGCTGCCCGTCTGGTCGAACCGGTTAGCGGACGGGAATTGGTTGTAGAAACGGATTTACCGGGTGTATTGCTTTATACCGCCGGATATTTAGAGGATTCCCGGATTGGGAAAAAGGGAATCCCTTTTGCTCTGCATACAGGCATTTGCCTGGAAACGCAATTCTTCCCGGATGCACCCAACCATCCCGGTTTTCCTTCTTGCCGATTGAACCCCGGCGAAGTGTATGACCACCAAACCCGTTATTGCTTCAGAACGGTGAAAGACTAATCACCCTTTCTTCTGCGCCCGGTATTCGGAAGGTGAGATCCGCATGGTCTTAGTAAATAAGCGTGAAAAGTATAAGGGATCTTCATAACCGACTAATGGACTGATCTGATTGATTTTCATGTCGGTGAAATCCAGATAATGGCAGGCTTCCTGCATTCTCAGATGAGTCAGGTAACGTAAAGGGGAATAGCCCGTCTTGTGATAGAAGAGGTTCGAAAAGTAGGAGGCCGACAATTTTACTGTCTTTGCAAGATCTTCCAGGGAGAGCTTACGGCTGATATTCTCACACATATAATGGATTACCTCTTCTACCACATCCTTCCTTTCATGTCCTGCCGCATTTGAATCGCGATATTCCCCGATAAATTTCATTGAACCTAAGAAATGAAAAAGACTGGTTATTGCATATAACATATAGTTCTTGCTGTATCCCCGGTTTAAGGATGAATAGATTTCTTCAAACAAATAGAGCCTTTCCTTGATCCGGGAATCCGCATGGGGAGAGATATTTGTCGGACGGTCAAAGTTACTGCTGAAGTAAGAGGCTTTTTTTCCGTTGAAGTGCATCCAGTATATTGTCCATGGATTTCCCGCATTGCTTCCGTAAGAGTGGGCTTTATGTACGGGCAAAATAATAAATTGGTTAGGCAGGACCGTTTCTTGTTTATTTTCGAGTTTGACCCATCCCTCTCCTTCCACACAGTAGATCAGGACAAACTCTTTAGCTTCCTCCTCGGTTCGTTTGCGGTAATGAAAACGGGCATGCGGATAATATCCTATGTCGGTGATATACAGTTCGCTTCCCAAAGTATCCTGCTTCAGGTCATCTTGAATGAACGAAGGAATTATTATTGCCCGTTCCCCTCTGAATCCTTCTTTTATTCGTGGCATGTAATAACTGGGATGTTTCTTTCGGCAAAGATAAATAGATTTGAGATAGATGAGATATAAAAAAAGTAAGATTATCCATGTCAAAAACAATTTCTTCTATATTAGTTGAATCACTAACCTGCTTACTTTGTATCAGGTTATAAAAACAGAGATGATATCATGAAAACACAATCAAATTTGTATCTCTTTCTGATTGCACTAATATCTGCAATGGGTGGACTTCTGTTCGGCTACGATTGGGTAGTGATTGGCGGTGCCAAGCTTTTCTATGAGCAGTATTTCGGAATTGCAGGCCAGCCGGTGTTGCAGGGATGGGCAATGAGTAGTGCATTAATCGGCTGTTTGCTGGGTGCCTTGACCGCCGGTAAGCTCAGTGATCGTTTCGGACGAAAGCCGATACTCATTCTTTCGGCAGCTCTGTTCCTTTGTTCTTCTATCGGTACGGGAATGGCGGAAACGTTTACAGTGTTCAATATCTTTCGTTTAACGGGTGGTTTTGCGATTGGGATTGCCTCTAACCTGTCCCCGATGTATATTGCAGAGATTTCGCCGGCACATTTGCGGGGGCGCTTTGTGGCGATAAACCAATTGACGATCGTTTTGGGAATACTTTCCTCGCAGGTAGTAAACTGGCTGATTGCTGAGCCGGTGCCATTGGATGCGACAAATGAGATTATTCGCCTGTCCTGGAATGGCCAGATGGGATGGCGCTGGATGTTTTGGGCGATGACGGTGCCTTCTGTACTGTTTTTCTCTTTAGGTTTTATTTTACCTGAAAGCCCACGTTGGCTGGCTTCAACCGGTAAACCGGAAGCCGCCCTTCATATATTTTCCAAGATTGGTGGCGAGCAGTATGCTAAGACTGAATTAAGGACAATTCAGGCGACTTCAACGAATATGGATAAACAGGGAGGATTCAGGCAATTATTGCATCCGTCCATGCGCAAAGTCTTGATTATAGGGGTTGTAATGGCTGTTTTGCAACAATGGTGCGGTATTAATGTGATCTTTAATTATGCACAGGAAATCTTTATGGCAGCGGGCTATGGAGTCTCCGATGTATTGATGAATATTGTGGTAACAGGTATTACAAATGTCATATTTACGATTATATCCATGTTTGTCGTAGATCGGTGGGGCCGGAAAGCACTTGCATTGATAGGTGCATTCGGATTAGCCGTGATTTACTCTTTTATGGGGGCCGCTTATTATTTCCATCTCTCCGGGATCATCTTGTTAGTAATTGTGGTGATGGCTATTGCCTGTTATGCGATGACGTTGGCAACGGTGATGTGGGTTATCATCTCGGAAATCTTTCCGAATCATGTACGGGGAGTCGCGATGTCGGTATGTACGTTTGCTTTATGGTCTGCCTGTTTTATACTGACCTATACATTTCCTCTGCTTAATAGTGGCTTAGGTGCGGCAGGAACCTTCTGGTTGTATGGATTGATCTGTCTTGCGGGAGGTGTTTTTGTCTGGCGAAAACTGCCGGAAACAAAAGGCAAAAGCCTGGAAGAATTAGAAAAAGAGTTAATAAAATAAGAGATTGATGGAAAAGATAACAGAATATTTAATCCGGAGCACTGTACATACGAGTGAAGTTCGTGCCTGGCAAGAAGAACTATGGTTGCCCACCTATGAAATAGGAACAGAAGAAAAGAATCCTATTTTCTTGGAAAAGCGAGTCTACCAAGGGAGTAGTGGGGCTGTGTATCCATATCCGGTAATAGAGAAGATTTCGGATGATAAAAAAGACAAATTATACCGTGTGCTATTTATAGAGAATGAGTATCTCAAAATCATGATTCTTCCTGAATTGGGAGGACGTGTACATATGGCATACGATAAAGTGAAGAAACGTCATTTCGTTTATTATAATCAGGTTGTAAAACCGGCATTAGTGGGACTGACCGGGCCGTGGATTTCAGGGGGAATCGAATTTAACTGGCCGCAGCATCATCGTCCTTCCACCTTTTTGCCTACAGATTATTCCATCGAGGAGAATCCGGATGGCAGCAAGACAATCTGGTGCAACGAAGTAGAGCGTATGTTTCGGACCAAAGGGATGCAGGGCTTTACCCTGTATCCCGGCAAAGCTTATTTGGAAGTGAAGGTTCAAATTTATAACCGAACGGCTTTTCCGCAGACTTTTCTCTGGTGGGCTAATCCGGCTGTCGTTGTGAACGATCACTACCATTCGGTCTTTCCACCGGATGTACATGCGGTTTTCGATCATGGGAAGCGGGATGTTTCTTCCTTTCCGATTGCGACGGGAGTTTATTACAAACAGGATTATTCGGCCGGTGTAGATATTTCCAAATATAAGAACATACCGGTTCCTACGTCTTATATGGCGATTCAATCTAAATATGACTTTGTCGGAGGCTATGAAGAGCAGGTAAAAGCCGGTTTGTTGCATGTTGCCGATCATCATGTTTCGCCGGGGAAAAAACAATGGACTTGGGGTAACGGAGACTTCGGCATTGCTTGGGACCGGAATCTGACGGATGAAGACGGACCGTATATTGAATTGATGACCGGTGTCTATACGGATAATCAACCGGATTTCTCCTGGCTGCAACCTTATGAAGAAAAGACCTGGAAACAATATTTTATGCCTTATAGTGAAGTCGGTTATGTAAAAAATGCAACAAAAGAGGTACTGCTTAACCTGGAGGTGGAAGAAGGGCAGGGGAGATTAACCGTTTATATGACGGCAGAAAATAAAGAGATACATCTTTGTGTAAAGCATGTGGACGGTAGGGTACTCTTTGACCGGATTACGGATATTTCTCCCGGAAATCCTTTTTCTGTCGCTTTTATTGCAAAGGAAATAGCTTCTGAAGATATAATCGCAGAAGTAAGAAATGCCCAAGGGCAACTGCTGCTCTCTTACCAGGCTGAAAAGCCGGAAATTAAACCGATACCGGATCCGGCCAAAGCGGCGAAAGATCCCAAAGAGATTGCTTCTGTCGAACAACTGTTTCTTACCGGATTACATTTGGAACAATACCGTCATGCTACCTACAATCCAATGGATTATTATCGGGAAGCCTTGCGCCGGGAACCGGGAGAGGTAAGATGTAATAATGCCGTCGGTTTATTCTTGATGCGTAAAGGACAATTTGCCCAAGCTGAACCTTATTTTAGAAAGGCCATTGAAACCCTGACGGAACGTAATCCGAATCCATATGACGGAGAACCCTATTATAATCTGGGTTGGAGTTATAAAATGCAACAGAAGTTGGAGGAAGCCTATGATGCTTTCTATAAATCGACTTGGAATGCCGCCTGGAAAGATGCCGGTTATTATGCTTTGGCACAGATTGATTGTATGCGTGGAAATTATACGGAAGCCTTGCGTCACGTGGATAACTCCCTGATCCGTAATTGGCATAATCATAAATCCCGTCAGTTGAAAGCTTCTCTTTTGCGGAAACTGGGAAGGAAAGAGGAAGCGATCGGGTTTATAAATGAATCGTTAAAGATAGATCGCTTTAATATGGGTTGTCGCTTTGAGTCTTATTTGCTGACAGGAGATAAAACCGTTCTTTCCGGAATAAATCAGTTGTTGCAAAACCGGGTACACAGTTATATTGAATATTCACTTGATTTTTCAACTGCCGGACTTTATGAGGAAGCTATTGAATTATTAAATGAATATAATATAGGCGGAAGTTCCGTTTATCCGATGGCTTATTATGCAACGGGTTATTTCTATTCCTGCAAAGGGGATAAAGAAACCGCATTACTCTATTATCAGAAGGCTGAAAAGGAAGATCATTCCTATTGTTTTCCGAATCGATTAGAAGAAATTCTTATTTTACAGAATGCCATGGCCCTGAATTCCGGACGCGCATCAAAAGCTGCTTATAGCTTAGGGAACTTCTGGTATGCCAATCGCCAATATGAAAATGCAATCTCTTGCTGGGAGGAATCCGCTTTACTGGATGCTGCATTTCCGACCGTATGGCGTAATCTTTCTTTGGCCTATTATAATAAACGCAATGACCCGCAGAAAGCATTGGAAACATTAGAGAAAGCCTTCTTTTTGAATACCCGGGATTCCCGTGTGTTAATGGAGTTGGACCAGTTGTATAAACGACTCGGATACCCATACGGCCGGCGACTTGAGTTTCTCGATAAATACAAGGATCAGGTGGATGAACGGGATGATCTTTTTATTGAATACATTACCTTGCACAATCAATTGGAACGGTATCAAGAAGCGAAGGATCTTATTGACCACCGGAAGTTTCATCCCTGGGAAGGAGGCGAAGGTAAGATCACCGGGCAATATGTGTTTTGCCGTGTTGAGTTGGCCAAACGAGCGATTGCGGATAAGCGCTATATGGAAGCATTGGCTCTTTTGGAAGAAACGGATTCTTATCCTCCTAATTTGGGTGAAGGCAAATTAAAAAATGCAGAAGAGAATAATATCTGGTATTACAAAGGGGTTGCCTACCGTTATGCAGGAAAAGAGGAAGAAGCGAATGCTTGTTTTGAACAAGCAGTAATAGGCTCTTCCGAACCACAGCAAGCCTTCTTTTATAACGACCCGCAACCAGACCAGATCTTTTACCAGGGATTGGCATGGAGAGCGTTAGGGAAAGAGGATAAAGCCTGTAGTTGTTTCAATAAATTGGTTAAGCACGGAGAGAAACATTTGTTTGATGAATGCCGTATCAATTATTTTGCAGTTTCTCTGCCCGATCTGGCTATCTGGGAAGATGATCTGAATAAACGAAACCGGATTCATTGCAATTATGTAATGGGGTTGGGTTCCTTGGGTTTGGGTGAAAAGGAAAAGGCAAAAGATTTTTTAGATGCTGTTCTCTCTTTGGATATAAACCACCAGGGAGCTCAAATTCATTGCTGCCCATTACCCTAAAGGAAACCGTTTCAAAACTAGGCATTCTGCATGATGATGAAAGTGAATCCGTTTTTTGATTGGATGGTTGGCGGGATTACACTAACTTTGTATTCCTGAAAAAACGAATTTTTTATTAATGTGAAGAGTAGTATGCTTTCATTCAATGAGATATTGCAGAGGATCGAGAAGGAAATCAAAAATCTCCGCTTCGAGGAACCTCCCCGGAGCTTGTTTAGACCGATTGAATATACACTGACTTTGGGTGGTAAACGGATTCGTCCGGCGTTTACACTGATTGCTTGTAATATTTACCGAGAAGACGTGGAGGATGCTATCTATCCAGCTTTGGGTTTGGAAGTGTTCCATAATTTCACTCTCCTGCACGACGATCTGATGGATGAAGCGGACAAACGGCGCAATAAACCGACAGTACATAACAAGTGGAATGCCAATACGGCGATTCTTTCGGGTGATGCCATGCTGATCGTGGCCTATCAACTGATCGGTGAGACCGTATCCCATCGCTTGAAAGAGGTGCTGGACATCTTTACCCAAACGGCATTGGAGATCTGCGAAGGACAGGAATATGATATGGAATTCGAATCCCGGATGGACGTCTCGGAGGAGGAATATATCGAAATGATACGGCTGAAGACGGCCGTCCTGATCGCTTGTTGCCTGAAAACAGGTGCGATCGTGGGCGGAGCTTTGCGAGAGGACGCCGAGCATCTTTACCGGTACGGAATCAATATCGGACTGGCGTTTCAGCTTCAGGACGATCTCCTGGATGTTTACGGTGACAGCCAGACCTTCGGGAAAAATATCGGCGGGGATATCCTTTGCAATAAGAAAACATTCCTTTTGGTGCAAGCCCTAAAGCTGGCTTCCGGGAAACTGAAGGAGGAACTGGTCGGATGGCTGGAGAAAAAGGATTTTGTGCCCGGTGAAAAGATTGCGGAGATGACCTCTCTCTATAACAGATTGGGAATTAAGGAACTGACCGATGAGCGAATCCGCTACTTCTATGCCGAAGCTTTGAAAAACCTGTCGAAGGTGAAGGCTCCTAAGGAGCGGCTGGCGGTTTTATATGAAGTAGGTGAACATTTAATGAGTCGGAATGCCTGATGGAATTGATCGATACCCATTGTCATATCTATGCGGAGGAATTCGACGCCGACCGGGAGGTGCTGACAGAAGAGGCTAAGGCTTCCGGCATCGGTCGCCTGCTTTTGCCTAATATTGATTTGGAAAGCATTGCGGCGATGCATGCGTTTTGCGATACGCACCCCGGTTTCGCCTATCCGATGATGGGCTTGCACCCGACGAGTGTCGGCCGGGAATATGCAACGGCGTTGGCGCAAATCGAATCCTGGTTGCCGAAGCGTCCTTATTGTGCGATCGGTGAGATTGGGATGGATCTTTACTGGGATAAATCATTCCTGAAAGAACAGAAGGAGGTGTTTGAGGAACAACTGCGTTGGAGCATCGACTTGGATCTGCCGGTAGCGATCCATACCCGCGACGCTTTCCCGGAGGTGTTCGACAGCCTCCATAAGGTGGGTGTTGAGCGGCTGAAAGGCGTTTTCCATTGCTTTACCGGCACGCCGGAAGAACTGGAGGAAATTCTCTCAATGAAACGTTTCAAGATTGGGATCGGAGGGGTCATTACGTTTAAGAAGTCCGTCCTGGCAGAAACAATCGCCTCTACGCCCCTTTCGGCAATCCTGCTGGAGACGGACGCTCCTTATTTGGCGCCGGCCCCCTATCGCGGCAAGCGGAACTGTCCGGCCTATATCTGGGAAACCGCCCGCAAGGTAGCCGGGACATTCGGGATTCCGTTGGAAGAGATAGTGAGGATAACGCGGGAGAACGCCCTGGAGTTGTTTCGCTTTTAAGGGTTTTTTGTTTTTCTTTCATCGGCGAAGTCAATAAAAATGACTATATTTGTTAGCTTTTTTAGAGATTAAAATTGAGTTTTTTAAAAGAATACGAATTCATGAGTGAAGAAAAGAAGAATGCATCGGGAGGATACTCTGCGGATAGTATTCAGGTATTGGAAGGTTTAGAAGCAGTCAGGAAAAGACCGGCAATGTATATTGGTGATATTGGCGAAAAGGGCCTGCACCATTTGGTTTATGAGGTGGTAGATAACTCTATCGACGAAGCGTTGGCCGGCTATTGCACCCATATTGAAGTCGTGATCAATGAAGATAATTCCATTGTCGTTACGGACAACGGACGGGGAATCCCGGTGGATCTCCATGAGAAAGAAGGCAAGTCCGCGCTGGAAGTGGTCTTGACCGTGTTGCATGCCGGAGGTAAGTTCGACAAAGGCAGCTATAAGGTTTCCGGAGGGCTGCATGGCGTCGGTGTTTCCTGTGTGAATGCTCTTTCTTCTTACCTGAAGGCGGAAGTGCGCCGGAACGGGAAAGTCTATATGCAGGAATTCTCGATCGGACAGCCAACAAGCGAGCTTCATACGATCGGAGAAAGTACGGAAACGGGTACCCGGATTACTTTTAAGCCGGACGCATCCATCTTCACCTCTACGGAATATAAATATGATATTCTGGCGAATCGCCTGCGCGAGTTGTCCTATTTGAATGCCGGCGTCAAGCTGTTGCTAACCGACAAACGGGTGAAGAAGGAAGACGGCAGCTATAAGAGCGAAATTTTTTATTCGGAACAGGGGCTGAAGGAATTTGTCAATTATATCGACCGTTCCAAGGAACGCCTGATTCAGGATGTGATCCATATCGTGACGGAAAAACAGGGAATTCCCGTGGAGGTCGCCATGACCTATAATACTACATATAACGAAAGTGTATTCTCTTATGTGAATGATATTAATACGATCGAGGGAGGAACTCACTTGGCCGGTTTCCGCCGTGGACTGACGCGTACTTTGAAGAAATACGCCGAAGACTCCAAATTGCTGGAAAAGGCGAAGGTGGAGATTCAGGGTGATGACTTCCGGGAAGGACTGACTGCCGTTATATCGATCAAGGTGGCCGAGCCTCAGTTCGAGGGGCAGACGAAAACCAAGTTGGGGAACAACGAAGTGATGGGAGCCGTGGATATGGCTGTCGGAGAAGCCCTTGGGAACTATCTGGAAGAGCATCCGAGGGAGGCGAAAGTGATTGTAGACAAGGTCATCCTGGCTGCAACCGCCCGTCAGGCGGCGCGCAAGGCCCGCGAGATGGTACAGCGCAAGTCGCCGATGACTGGAGGCGGATTGCCGGGCAAGCTAGCCGATTGTTCTTCCAAAGACGCTGCGATCTGCGAGCTATTCCTCGTCGAGGGAGATTCTGCAGGCGGTACGGCTAAACAGGGGCGCGACCGTAATTTTCAGGCGATTCTGCCGTTGCGTGGTAAGATACTGAACGTCGAGAAGGCGATGGATCATAAGGTATTTGAAAGTGAGGAAATACAAAATATCTTCCGTGCAATGGGTGTGACCATCGGAACCGAGGAAGATCAAAAAGAGTTGAATTTAAGTAAGATACGATATCATAAAGTGATAATTATGACCGATGCGGATGTGGATGGAAGTCATATTGCGACGTTGATCCTTACTTTCTTCTTCCGTCGCATGAGGGCTCTGATCGATAACGGATACGTTTATCTGGCGACTCCTCCGCTCTATTTGTGTAAGAAAGGCAAGGTTGAAGAATATTGTTGGACGGAGCAACAACGCCAGGCCTTTATCGACAAATACGGAAGCGGCAATGAGAATCAAATCCATACGCAACGGTACAAAGGTTTGGGAGAAATGAATGATCACCAGCTTTGGGATACGACAATGAATCCGGAAAACCGTACACTAAAGCAAATTACTATTGAGAACGCAGTGGAAGCCGATTCCATTTTCGCGATGTTGATGGGCGAAGATGTGGCTCCGCGACGTGAATTTATCGAGGATAATGCAACTTATGCAAATATTGATGCCTGATGAAACTGAATGCAACGATTCATTCGTTTAATTTGAAATCCGTTTTTCAGGAAGCGGATCAATATGTTCCCGCATTGGAAGATAGGCTTCCCCGCATTGGGATCTCGATGAACCGGAAGGAGGGGCAAGCTTGTCTTGCCGAAGACTATTACCTGTCCGTGTTACGGGCGGGAGGAGCGCCGGTGCTGATTCCGGCACTAACGGACTTGAGTGCGCTGACGGTTCTCGTAGAGGATTTGGATGGGTTGATTTTCACCGGAGGAGGGGATATCAACCCTCTTTTTGTATCGGAAGAGCCGGTACCGGCGTTGGGAGAAGGCGATACTTTCCGGGATTTATACGAACTAAGATTGTTGCGTCTGGCATTTAACCGGCAGATTCCTTTGATGGGCATATGCCGCGGGCACCAGCTTTTCAGCGTCGCTTTTGGCGGGAGCATCTACCAGGATCTGGTTTCGCAGGCGGGAATTCCGGTCATTCAGCACAGCCAGAAGCAACCCCGTCCATATCCTTCGCATACCATTACGCTGAGAAATACGAATACCGGTTTGCAGTCGATTTTCGGGAATGCCGATACGTTGGCAGTAAATTCTTTTCACCATCAGGCGGTTAAGGAACTTCCTCCTGAGTTTGAAACGACGGCCATTGCTCCGGACGGAATTAATGAAGCTATGGAACATCCTTATTATCCAATATTCAGCGTCCAATGGCATCCCGAAGCGATGACTGCTGGCGAGAGCCCGATGCTGGATCTGTTCCGCTATCACATAAAGAAAGCCGTTACCTTCCGGAAGGCAAAAGAACTGCACCGGCGGATCCTGACGCTCGATTCGCACACAGATACCCCGATGGTTTTTCCCGGTCATTTTGACTTGGGGAAAAAGGAAGGGGGAAAAGTCAATCTGCCTTTTATGGAAGAGGGGCTGATCGACGCCGCTTTCATGGTCGCCTATATTCCACAAGGGAAACGGGATAACGATTCGCTTAGGAAAGCGACAGATTATGCCGTAGAGCGCCTAACGGAGGTAAGACGGCAGGAACTGATCAACGGCAAACGAATGGGAATCGCAACGACTCCGGATGATTTGCGACGTCTGAAACGGGAAGGAAAGAAAGCGATCTTCCTGGGCATTGAAAACGGATATGCTTTGGGAAAAGAATTGGCCAATGTGGAGCGTTTCAAAAAGATGGGCGTATCCTACATCACGCTTTGTCATAATGGGGACAATGATCTTTGCGATTCGGCGGCCGGAACGAACGAATGGGGCGGATTGAGCCCTTACGGCCGGGAAGTGGTGGCGGAGATGAACCGCCTGGGCATTATGGTCGATGTGTCACACGCTGCCGACAGTACCTTCTTTGATGCATTGAAAACGAGTCGGGTACCGATTATCGCTTCGCACTCTTCCGCCCGCGCTTTGACGGATCATCGCCGGAACCTGACGGACGAGCAGTTGAAAGCTTTGGCCGCGCAGGGAGGCGTCGTACAGGTTTGCTTATATAAAGAATTCGTGAATACGGATGCGGACAAGGCTTCGATCGACGATGCCATCCGCCATATCGATCATATCGTTCATTTGATCGGGTTCGATCACGTGGGCATCGGCTCCGATTTTGACGGCGACGGCGAGTTGATAGGTTGCCGTGCATCAAATGAACTGATAAATATTACCGTTAAGCTATTGGAAAAAGGCTACCGGGAAGAAGATATCGCTAAATTGTGGGGAGAGAATCTGCTTCGGGTGATGACAGCCGTGCAAGCGGCGGCGGAAAGCCCGGCCTAAAATCAAGTATTTTATATGAACAGGGTTTATTATTTTATTTTATCCGCTATTTTATTACTCTCCTGCTGCTCGCAGAAAAGTGAGAAATCGTCTTCAGCCGAAACGAAGCCGAAGGCCCGGCAAGCGGCGCCGGATTTCAAGGCGGACAGCGCCTATGCCTACATCGGGAAGCAGGCGGCCTTCGGGCCGCGGGTGCCCAACACAAAAGCCCACAAGGATTGCGGGGATTATTTAACCGCGGAATTGAAACGCTTCGGTGCGGAAATCTTCATACAGGAAGCCACCCTGACAGCTTATAACGGCACCTCTTTGCAGGCGCGAAACATTATCGGAGCTTACCATCCCGAGCGGGAAAAACGGATTATGCTTTTTGCCCACTGGGATTCACGTCCTTATGCCGATCATGACCCGGACGAAACGAATCACCGGACGCCGATCCTGGGTGTAGACGACGGCGCCAGCGGGGTGGGAGTCCTGTTGGAAATAGCCCGTCTGTTGCAACAAAAATCGCCGGATGGAGTAGGGATCGACATTCTATTTTTCGATGCGGAAGATTACGGCACACCGGAGTTTGTTACCGATAACCAGAAGGAAAACACGTGGTGCTTGGGTTCCCAGTTCTGGGCAAAGAATCCCCATGTCCCCAATTACAAGGCAGAGTATGGTATCCTATTGGATATGGTGGGAGCAAAGAATGCAACCTTCTATAAAGAGATGATTTCGATGCGTTATGCCGCCCGTTATGTGGACCTGCTGTGGAATACGGCGCGTGACCTGGGTTATGGCAAGTTTTTTATCCATGCGCCCGGAACAGCGGTGACGGATGACCATTTATACGTGATTCAGGGACGAAATATTCCCTGCGTAGATATTATTAATTATGATCCGGAAAGCGATACGGGGTTTGGACACTACTGGCATACGCTGAACGATACTATGGAGAATATCGACCGGGAGACGTTGAAGGCAGTCGGACAAACCGTTTTGCAGGTAATCTATGACAATTAGAAAGGAGATATCCAAGGATGACTATTAACAAAATACAGGACGAAGTAATTGAAGAGTTTTCAGCCTTTGACGACTGGATGGATAAATATGCTTTATTGATCGATTTGGGGAATTCGCTCGCCCCGCTGGATGAAAAATATAAGACGGAGAGCAACCTAATCGAGGGCTGTCAGAGTCGCGTCTGGTTGCAGGCGGATTATATCGACGGGAAGATTCATTTTCAAGGGGAAAGCGATGCCGTTATTGTCAAAGGGATTGTTTCCTTACTGATCCGCGTCTTGTCCGATCATACGCCGAAGGAAATCCTGGATGCCGATCTTTATTTTGTAGAGAAGATCGGATTAAAGGAACATCTTTCTCCGACCCGCTCCAATGGACTGGTAGCCATGTTGAAGCAGATGCGCTTATACGCTTTGGCGTTCCATGCTAAAGAAGGAAATTGAATCCATTAGAAATTAAACGAGAGTTGTTCCGGAATTAAAGTAAATGTCTTACGGTGGTAAGGCGTGATGCCGAGCCGTCGGATCGCTTCCCTGTGCGCTTTCGTGGGATATCCCTTGTTTTCCGGCCAATGGTAGTCCGGATAGCGGGAGGCCAGTTCCTTCATATAATCGTCGCGGTACGTTTTGGCTAAGATGGAAGCGGCGGCAATGCTCATATAGATACCATCTCCCTTGATGACAGTCGTATGCGGTATGCCGGGATAGGGGGTAAAGCGGTTGCCGTCGATCAATAACTGCTCCGGACAAGGATGCAATTGCCCGATTGCCCGATGCATTGCAAGGAAAGAGGCCCTTAAAATATTGATCCGGTCGATTTCCTCCGGGGAAGCCGTTCCTACCGCCCAGGCAATGGCTTCCTGTTCGATAACTGGACGTAAGGCATACCGACACTTTTCGGAAAGTTGTTTGCTGTCGTTCAGCAATTCGTTCCGGAATCCGGCAGGCAGGATGACGGCTGCGGCAAAGACCGCACCGGCCAGGCATCCCCGTCCGGCTTCATCGCAACCAGCTTCCAGCCGTCCCGTTTGTAAATAAGGTAAAAGCATTTTTCCCCACTACTTATTTAAAAACATTTTCCGCACTCTTTCCACTGCAGCAATGAAGCTATCGATCTCTTCTATCGTATTATAGAAAGCAAAAGAAGCGCGGACCGTTCCCTCGATGCCCATCGCATGCATCAGCGGCTCGGCGCAATGATGGCCGGTGCGTACGGCAATGCCTAACCGGTCCAACAGCATCCCCATATCGTAGTGATGAATCGAACCGATGAGGAACGAAATGACGCTGCTCTTTTCTGCCGCCTCTCCAAAGATACGCGTTCCTTCGATTTGTTTCAGTTGTTCCGTCGCGTATTGCAACAAACTATGTTCGTAAGCGGCAATTTCATTGATTCCCAAACGGCTTACATACCGGAGGGCTTCGGCCAGGGCGGTACTTCCGATATAGTCCGGCGTACCAGCCTCGAACTTAAATGGTAGCTCGTTGAACGTTGTTTTCTCAAAAGAGACGCTGGCAATCATCTCTCCGCCCCCCTGATAGGGAGGGAGCCGGTCCAGCCATTCTTCCTTGCCATATAATATGCCGATTCCCGTCGGGCCATAGATCTTATGCCCTGAAAATGCGTAGAATTCAGCGTCCAACGCCTGCACGTCCACCGGGATATGGGGCACGGCTTGTGCACCGTCTATCAGGATCGGAACTCCGTGGTTATGGGCGATATCGATCAGTTGCCTGATAGGGTTTACCGTCCCCAGTACGTTGGAAACGTGGGTGAGGGAAACCAATCTTGTCTTTTCTGAAAAGAGCTTCTCATATTCTTCGACAATTAGTTCTCCCCGTTCATTGATGGGAACGACTTTCAGCGAAATCCCTTTCTTTGCCGCCTGGATCTGCCAGGGGACAATATTGGAATGATGCTCCATCACTGAAACGATCACTTCGTCGCCGACGGACATGCAGGCGTCTGTGAAGCTGGAAGCCACTAGATTGATCGCTTCTGTTGTTCCCCGGGTGAAGATAATCTCGGAGGGGGAACGGGCATTCAGAAATCGCTGGACTGTTTTCCGGGCTTCCTCATGTGCTTCCGTTGCCTGCTGGCTCAGGAAATGTACCCCCCGGTGAATGTTAGCATTCACATTATAATACTCTTCCTCAATCTTCTCTACTACACAACGAGGCTTCTGCGTCGTTGCGCTATTATCAAAATAAATCAACGGATGATCGTATATCGTGCGTTGTAATATGGGAAAATCCTTCCGGATTGATTGAATATCTAACATACTTTTCTCTTTCTGTATAATAAATGATTTCCAAAGATAAGAATCTTTCATGAACTATGAACGATGAAGTATGAACGATGAATGCTATGGGGCATTGGGGTAAATTAAAAAAAGGTGTTATAGATTCTGCCGGTTAATGAGATAATGTATAATTATTTATAGAACTTAATTTTTCTAAAGAGGTAAACAATATGTCCGAGAATTTCTTTCCTTTACAGAGAAAATGATTAGAATTATTTTATAATTAAGAGAATCAGAAATGAAGAAGTTATTGTTAAGTTTTACCTTATTAGCGGCTATCAGCTTCGGCGCTACGATAAACGCTCAAGATGTGAAGGCTAAGAAAGAGCCTGCCAAAACGGAGTCTTGTTGCAAAAAGGAAGCTAAGTCCGAAAAGACGGGATGCAGCACAACTAAAACTGCTGAAAACAAGACGAAAAAGAGTTGTTGTTCTGCAAAAGCTTCAGATAAGAAAGTGGCTGATGCGACAACTAAAAAAGGAAAGTAAGCGATTCGCTTTGTTATAGGGATAAAAGGTCCTGTATTAATAGTACGGGGCTTTTTTGTTCGTCTTCTTTTCTGAAAAATAAGTTTTCCACTCCTTATGATTATTCAGTTTAACTGGTTGTCGAGAACTGGTTAATTCATTATAATAATCCAGTTAGCCTATTGATAATAATTAGTTAACTGGATTTTTTGTTATTGGGAGTGACTGTTATTCGGAGAGAGATTATAATTTTGTAATGAAGTAAATTCAGTATCATATGAAATTAACTTATATTTACCATAGTGGGTTTATCTTGACGGGCGAACGGTTAAGCATCGTGATTGACTATTTTAACGGATTATCCAATCAATCGGGAAGCCCTTTGTCGCTGGATACGATCCTTCATCTTCCGGGAGAATTATATGTGCTGTCTTCCCATTCCCATCCGGATCACTTTAGCCCGGTCGTGCTTTCATGGAAAGAAGAACGCAAGGATATCCATTATATTTTTTCCAAAGATATACTGAAACGTAAGTTGGCGAAGGCGGAAGACGCAACCTATCTTAAGAAAGGAGATATATATAATGATGAAAACCTGCGGATACAGGCATTTGGTTCGACAGATGTCGGTATCTCTTTTTATATCGAGGCGTGTGGAAAACGCATCTTTCATGCTGGAGATCTGAATAACTGGCATTGGATAGAGGAGTCGACCGAGGAAGAAATCCGGGAGGCGGAAGATAATTATTTGAGGGAATTGGATGCTATGGCGCAGTCGGTCGACCGTCTGGACTTGGCGATGTTCCCGATCGATCCTAGATTGGGAAAGGATTTCGATCGCGGAGGACGCCAGTTTATCGATCGCATTCCCGTTCGCATCTTCGTACCGATGCATTTCTGGGAACGACCTGCGGAAGTGGAAGTTTTTCGTCCCTATGCCGAATCGCATGGAGTCGATTATGAGGTTTTATCCGTTCCCGGGCAGAGTTTGGACTTTTAATTTAAACTATACTGATATGGAAATTAAAGCTCGTTTTGATCATTTTAATATTAATGTGACGGATCTTGATGAAAGCATCACCTTCTATCAAAAAGCGTTGGGACTGACGGAAGCCCGACGGAAGGTCGCGGAAGACGGTTCTTTCATTTTGGTTTATCTGACCGATCGGGTAACCGGATTTTTGCTGGAACTGACCTGGTTAAAGGATAAAGAGGGTAGTTATGAATTGGGAGATAACGAAAGTCATCTTTGTTTCCGAGTGGAAGGTGATTACGACGAAGTCCGTAAATATCATAAAGAATTAGATTGCATTTGTTACGAGAATACGTCTATGGGACTCTATTTTATTCATGATCCGGACGACTATTGGATTGAGATTTTACCTTTGGTAAAAGTTTAATATGAATGGGGACAGGGCATTCATCCTTTGTCCTTTTTTATGACTCGACGGATGTATATTTACTGGATGAACAGACTTTATTGATGTAGTATTAAGGGGCCGGAGCATTCCTAAATTAATTTATGGCTGATTGCGGAAGCGATGAATTCGGCTGCCCGTTCGTTATGTCCGCCTCCCAGGATCAGCATATCGGCTTGTCTTTTGGATGGTTTGATAAATTCTTCATACATCGGGCGAACTGTTTGATAATAACGTTCGATCACCATTTCCACCGTACGGCCGCGAGAGGCGATATCCCGTTGAATGATGCGGGTGAGGCGTTGATCGGCCGGAACCTCAAGGAATAGTTTCATGTCTAATTCCATGCATAATTCCAAGCAAGTATAAATAAGTATGCCTTCAACCAATAGAATTTTCTTAGGCCCCATGGCTACCGTTTCTTTTTGCCGGGCGCATTCCAGATAAGAATAAGTCGGATAGGCGATTGGTTCTCCTTTTTTTAATTTACGGATGTCATTGACCATGAGCGGCCATTCGATTGAATTCGGATGGTCGAAATTTTGTTTTCTCCGCTCTTCCAACGGTAGATGGCTTAAATCCAAATAATAAGCATCTTGTGGTAAAACGGCAATTTCATTGCCGGGCACTTTATTTAAAATCCGGTCGACAAATGTTGTTTTCCCCGAGCCGGACCCCCCGGCAATTCCAATCACATACATTCTTTCTTTTGTTTTACTGCTGCAAAGATAAGCCTATTGGGAACATGATGAACATTTTTCGTTATAAATGCATTCTCTTTGTCTGTTCTTTTCCGATATTGTTCTATCTTTAACCCATCAAAAGACAAATGGTAAACCAAAAAGATCAAAAGACGATGAAGCAATTTTCGAAAGCCTTTTGGGTTGCGAACTCTGTAGAATTATTAGAACGTTTAGCTTATTATGCCGTATTTATTGTAATCACTCTTTATTTATCCAATGTTTGGGGATTTACAGATATTGAAGCTGGGGCCATCTCCGGCGTTTTTTCTGCTTGCCTGTATCTGCTGCCTACCTTTGTGGGTGCCTATGCTGATAAGATCGGTTTCCGTACTTCGATTTTGCTGGCTTTCGCTTTATTAACTTTAGGATATTTCGGGCTGGGACTGCTCCCGACTTTATTAGAAGGAGCGGGTTTGGTTTCCTACGGAATGAAGACGACTTTCACCGGCCTGAATTCAAGTCATCTGCGTTGGTCGATTGTTCCGGTTATGACCTTGATAGTCATCGGAGGAGCATTCATCAAGGCGGTTATTTCGGGTACGGTGGCCCGGGAAACAACGACCGAGAACCGCGCACGAGGCTATGCCATCTTTTATATGATGGTCAATATCGGCGCTTTTACCGGAAAGACCGTTGTTGATCCTTTACGCAAAAGTATGGGTGACCAGGGCCTGGTCTATCTGAACTTTTTTGCCGCATCAATGACTTTACTCGCCTTGGTTGCGGTTTTCTTTTTCTACCAATCCGTACGGACGGAAGGACAGGGGAAGAGTCTGAAAGAACTATGGGAAGGATTGATTCGTGTATGCAAAAACGGGCGGTTAATTGCCTTAATCCTTATTATCAGCGGTTTTTGGATGATTCAGAGCCAAATGTACGCAACGATGCCGAAGTACGTAATCCGCATGATCGGTGAAGACGCTTCGCCCGGATGGTATGCGAACGTGAATCCATTGATCGTTTTTGTTTGTGTCAACTTTATCACCTCCTTTATGAAGAAACGAACGGCCTTAACTTCCATGACAATCGGGATGTTGATTATCCCTGCTTCCGCTTTTGTAATGTCATTGGGTACGCAGGTTGGCGCCGGATTTATACTGGGCCTGCACCCGGTGGCTTTTATGATGATTATCGGCATCGCCATGCAGGCTTTGGCGGAATGTTTTATTTCCCCTCGATTTTTGGAATATTTCTCTCTGCAGGCGCCGAAAGGAGAGGAAGGGTTATATTTGGGATTTAGCCATTTGCACTCTTTTTTCTCTTATCTTTTTGCTTTCGGCCTGTCCGGATTCCTTCTGGACCGCTATTGCCCCGATCCCCGGTTGTTCTCTTCGCCCGAAGCCTATACGGCCGCTACGGCGAATGCTCATTACATCTGGTTTGTTTTTGTAGGGATCGGGCTGATTTCTGCGGTTGCCCTATTGATTTACGGCAAGGTTACGAGGGCTATCGACCGGAGACGCGCGGAACAATAAGCTCCCGGTTTATAAATGAAAAGAGAGAGCGGATTAACATTCATCCACCCTCTTTGTCAGTTTAGTATATCCGTTTATTGTAGCCTGTATTGGATAGGAAGGGTAAAATATACCGGAACAGGCTTTCCCTTGTTTTTGCCGGGAATCCATTTGGGCATACTTTCTACAATCCGGATGGCTTCCGCATCGCAGGCCGGATCCAGACCTCTCAAGACTTCGATGTTAGAAAGGCTTCCATCCGTTTGCACCACGTAACGGATGATTACCCGCCCTTGTGTGCCTGCCTCGGCGCTTGCTCTCGGATATTTCAGATTCGTTGTTACATAGGCCATTAATGCTTTATCCCCGCCCGGATATTGAGGCATCTGTTCGACTTCATCATTCGTTTTGGCTTTTACTTCAACAAGGCTATTCCGGAATGAAATAGGAACAGTGAAATAAACCGGAACGGGTTTCCCTTTCTGTTTCCCGGGCGTCCATTTAGGCATATTCCGTACGGCCATGAGGGCCGCTGCGTCGCAGGCCGGATCCAATCCCCTCAGCACTTCCACATTGGAAACACTGCCATCTTTTTGGACGATGAAACGCACGATCACCCGTCCGTTTACCTTACTTTCTTTCGGGTATTGCAAGTTAGTATGGATATAATCCATTAGCGCATTATCACCGCCTGGGAAGCTGGGCATTTCTTCTACGCCGGTGTAAGGAACTTCGTTGTCTTCCGTCACGACCTTACCCTGTTCCACGACCTTTACATCCACCTTTCCGAAAGGCTCTGTTGCGCTTTCCTTTTCAGGAAGGTCAGTGACTGTGATATGGACCATTTCCGGTTTCTCTTCTTCTTTAGTCGCATAGCCGACAACAACGATGCTTCCTTCCACGCCGGCCGTTTCCAATTGCTTTTTAGCCCCGTTCAGTCGGTAAAGAACCGGCAGAGTGCGTTTAACGGCTACGGGCGTTCCTTGGTTTTTCGCCGGTGTCCATTTTCCCATCTCTTTAACAACACGGATCACTTCGTTGTCCAATAACGGATGGAGGTTTGTCTGAGGTTTTACGTCGGTAACGCTGCCGTCCGTTGCGATGGTGTATTCTATCACGACCTGCCCCTGTATCTCCTGCTTTGCGGCATCGCTCGGATAGCGCAGGTTCATCTGGATGTATCTTTGCAGCGCCTGCTCGCCTCCTGGATACAGCGGAGGTTCATCGAACTTCGCCTGCGGAAGTTCCGTCCGGGTCAATTCCTTTACCAGTCCTTTTGTTACGCGTGCTACTGCTTCTATATTACTGAATAGCAGCAGAAAACCTATCAACGGAAGAAAGACGAGATATTTAATCCGTATAATTCCTTTGGATCGTTTTTTATTCATCATACTGATTCTGTTTTTAAGGTGTAATACATTAAAACTATTATATAATGTTGCTGCAGCCTGATGATGGGCAAGCCCTAACAAATGATATTGGTAGCTCTTGCTGTCGTAACCAGAATGGAGAACCCTGTCGTCCGCCAGGTATTCCAGATTGTGGCGGACTTCCCGCTTGAGAAGCCAGACGAAAGGATTGTACCAGAAAAGAATGGTGAGTATCTCGCTGGCGATCACGTCGATGGAGTGCATCTGCCGGACATGGGGCGATTCATGCGTCAGTATTTCATCGATTTCCTTCTCCGAAAGGGAAGGGAGGTAGATGAAAATCAGATGGAAAAAGGAGAAAGGCCCTACCGGGTGCTCCAATGCATAGATCCGGACTCCTTGGTACATCATAAGTCGGCTCTGCCGTTTCAAATGCAAAATGCTGTACAACTGGGCGATAAGGCGAATAAGCAGGAGGGCGGCGCCCAACAGGTAGAGGCAGAGCCAGATATTCGCCCACGAAACAGGTTCGGATGCTTCCGTCTCGATGATGACGGGCGAGATTATCGCCGAGTAGAAACCGATGACTTCCGCCATCGGTTCCTGCCCCTTCAGCCAGTCCTGAAAATTACATAACGGATAGAGCAAAGCCAATCCGTAGAACGCCAGCAGGAAAACTCGGCGCAATTTGAAAAAGGTGTCTTTGTAGAAAAATAGCCGGTAAAAGCCGTAAAACAACGCAAAGGCGATGTTTACTTTCAGCAGGTAAACAATTTCGGGAGTCATGGTATTGGATCGACTGGTTTATTCTTTCCCTTTTTCTATTAGCCGGAGGATTTCCTTCAAATCTTCCGCCGAGATTTTCTCTTCCTTGGCGAAGAAAGTGACCATTTCCTTGTAGGAGTTTTCAAAGTAATTTTGGATGACTCCGTTCATGAATACCCGTTTGTATTCGTGTTCGTTGATTCGCGGATTATATTGGTACGTATTTCCGATGCGTTTGCTCTTAATGTATTTCTTGCGTTCCAGATTTTTGATAATCGAGGCCAAGGTGGTGTATGGTGGCTTCGGATCCTTATATCGCGCCAGAATATCCCTTATAAAACAAGGAGCGATCTCCCAAATGTGTAGCATTGCTTCTTCTTCCTGAGATGTTAACTTTTCCATATTGCTTCTTTTATTATGATTCTATTGCAAATCTACGATTATATCGTAAACTTGGAATAAATAACCGGTTAAATAGTATTAAAATCTTATGTGGAAAGAAGATGAAAATTCGGTTAACTGTTTGCATTCATCTGGGAGACTCTCTTTTTGAAAAGCTGCAGCCCAAAGGGAAATCTCTCTCTATCCAATTCGATCATTCAATGGCGGGATGTTTGTTTTTAATGATTATCCGCATCGCGTCCTACGTGAAAAATCGAGTATACTGAGTGAATAAATCGAGTATACTCGATTTTATGATTCAGTATACTGAATGGATGTATTGAGTGCACTGATTTTTTTCAGGGATTTAAATGCCTCTGCCAGGATATTATGCGGATAATCATTTTGTTTTTTATCCTGCAGCCTGCATCGGGTGATGCGATAAACCGGGCCGGGAGCGCACCCGCTATTTTAGAAATAATCGTTTGTCGTTGAAGAAGAAAAGAAAATCGTTGCGTATAAAAAATAATCTTTTTACCTTTGCGCCTCGAATTATTAATTACTTAATCAATTAACAACACGTATGAACAATTACGAAACCGTTTTCATTTTAACTCCCGTTTTGTCTGATGCACAGATGAAGGAAACGGTAGAAAAATTCAAGAATTTCCTGCTCGGAGAAGGAGCGGAAATCGTAAATGAAGAGAATTGGGGCCTTCGTAAGTTAGCTTATCCTATCGATAAGAAAACGACCGGATTCTATCAATTGATTGAATTCAAGGCTAATCCCTCGACCATCGCTCCCCTGGAGGTGAATTTCCGCCGGGACGAACGCGTCCTTCGTTTCTTGACATTCCGTCAGGAAAAATATGCAGCAGAATATGCTGCCAAGAGAAGAAACTTAAAATCATCCGCAAGGGAAAAAGAAACAACAGTAAAGGAGGACTAAACAATGGCTACATCAAATCAATCGGAAATCAGATATTTAACGCCCCCGTCGGTAGACGTTAAGAAGAAGAAATATTGCCGTTTCAAAAAGAGCGGTATCAAATACATCGATTACAAGGATCCGGAATTTTTGAAGAAATTCCTGAACGAACAGGGAAAGATCCTTCCCCGCCGTATCACAGGTACTTCGTTGAAGTTCCAACGCCGTATCGCACAGGCGGTTAAAAGAGCCCGCCATCTGG
>NZ_LT799418.1:1541144-1597175 GCF_900162725.1 Parabacteroides sp. Marseille-P3160
CGTTGAAGTTCCAACGCCGTATCGCACAGGCGGTTAAAAGAGCCCGCCATCTGGCGTTGCTCCCTTATGTAACCGATTTGATGAAATAATTAAAAAGAAAGAGGAGACAGAATATGCAAGTTATTTTGAAAGAAGATATAGCGAATTTAGGCTATAAAGACGATATCGTAACAGTGAAAGACGGTTACGGACGTAACTTTCTAATCCCGCAAAGCAAAGCTGTGATTGCTTCGGAATCGGCGCGGAAAGTATTGGCTGAAAACCAGAAGCAGCGTGCGCACAAACTGGCTAAGATAAAGGAAGATGCAGTGGCACTCGCCGCTAAGCTGGAGGGCCTTTCATTGACAATCGGCGCCAAAACAAGTTCTACGGGAACCATTTTTGGTTCGGTGACCAATATCCAGATTGCGGATGAGTTGGCGAGGAAAGGCTTTGAAGTCGACCGTAAGATTATCTATCTGAAAGATTCGGTCAAAGAGGTTGGAAAATATAAGGCCGTCGTGAAACTTCATCGCGAAGTATCGGTTGAGATACCTTTTGAAGTGATTTCAGAATAAAAAGAGTAGCCGGGAAACGCGAACCCCGGATTCATAAACAGAGCCAGCCCCGGGAACAATCGCTTTTCCGGGGCTGGCTTTTTTCTTCCGTATCTTGCCGTCTAACATAAATTATGTGATTACTCCGCCTTAAATACGTAAAAAGCATTACTTTTGCTTTTATATCTACTTAGATTATAATGAAAGAGAATAAGTATTCCTTTATAAAGATCGGCCTGTTCTTTCTTTTTTCGTTTTTAGCTGTCCCGGCAGTTCAGGCGAAAAGCAAGACTTTCACGGTTGTTATCGATGCAGGACATGGTGGAAAGGATATCGGCGCCCCGGGTACAATCGTGAATGAGAAGGAGATCAACTTGAAGGTCGCGCTTAAACTGGGAGAACTGATCAAAGACGGACATGAGGACGTGAAGGTAGTCTATACGCGGCAAAGTGACCGTTTCGTAGAACTGGACGAGCGCGCCAACATCGCGAACCGGAATAAGGCCGATCTATTTATTTCGATTCATACCAATGCCGTCAAAAGAGGGAATACTGCCAACGGCACAGAAACTTTTACGCTCGGATTGGCCCGCAGTGACGAAAACCTGGAGGTTGCTAAACGGGAAAATTCCGTGATCTTGCTGGAAGATAATTACCTGCAGAAATACGAGGGGTTCGACCCTAATTCGACTGAGTCGTATATCATCTTTGAATTCATGCAGACGAAGCACATGGAACAAAGCGTCCAGTTTGCTTCGGAGATCCAGCGGGCATTCCGGACGGGCAAGCGGGTGGACCGGGGAGTACGCCAGGGAGGACTTCTGGTGTTGCGCAAAACCGGTATGCCGGCCGTTCTCGTGGAGCTCGGTTTTATTACCAACCGGGAAGAGGAACGGTTTATGAAGTCGGCGGAAGGGCAGAACCTGCTGGCGCGCTGCCTTTATAATGCCTTTACCCGCTATAAAAGGGATTATGACCGGAAGCTGGGGGGGCAGCCTTCGCAGGTTCGTCCGGCCAGAGAATTGGCTGTCACGGACGATGATATCCGGGAAGCCGATGCGGCCGGAGATTGGCAAACGGATAACCGGAAGAATGAGGGACGCTCTTCGCTTCGGGACAATGAACTGCAGGAATCGGCCGTTTCTTTTTCTGCCGAGGGAAAGGTCGTTTATAAAATACAGATATTGACCTCAGGAAAAAAGTTACCGTCTCAATCGAGACTACTAAAAGGATATAAGGATGTTTCCTATTACCGTGAAGGGGGAATTTATAAGTACACTTACGGTGAAACAACCGATTATAACGAGATTTTACGGTTATACAGAAAAACGGTAAAAGACTTTAAGGACGCTTTTATCATTCGATACAAAGGCGGAGAGAAAATAAAATAAGTATTAATGAAGAGAGCACTATGTTATGAAGACTAAATTTACGAAAGAGTTTAAAATAGGTTTGGCGGCAATCATCAGTTTGACTATGTTGTATCTGGGAGTCAACTATCTGAAAGGGATTAATCTATTCAAACCCGCCAACTATTATTATGTAAAATGTACGAACGTGAAGGATCTTACGATCTCCAGTCCTGTTTTTGTGGATGGCTTTAAAGTGGGATTGGTACGTGCGATGGTGTATGATTACAATACCATCGGGGATATTACCGTTGAGATCAGCTTGGAGAAGGGTATGAGAATAAACAAGGGCAGCTATATCCTGGTGGAGAAAACCTTGCTGAGCGGTTCGGAGATGCATCTGCAACTTAATAAATATGTGTCGGAATATCTGCCGGCCGGTTCTACCATTGAAGGACGGTTGGGAGACGACGTGATGGCTGCTGTCGAAAAAAACCTGCTGCCGCAGATTGCACAGATCCTACCTCGCATCGACTCGCTGTTGCAAGGCTTACAGGCGGTAGTAGCAAATCCGGCCATTACCGAATCCCTGAATCATATTGAGCGCACGACCTACAGCCTGGAGCAATCCTCCCGGCAGTTGAACCGGATGCTGAACGGCGATATGCCGTTAATCTTGTCGGATGTAAAAACGATTACCGGAGATCTGGCTGAAACGAGCTCCCGCTTGAAATCCCTCGATTTGGAAACAACGATCCGCACAACGAACCAGATGCTGGGAAATCTCCAGCTTACAACGCAAAAGTTAAATTCGAAGGATAATTCCTTGGGGCTATTACTTAATGATACACTTTTGTATCGAAATCTGATCAATACGACAGACAATGCCTCCAATCTCCTTCTCGATTTAAAGCAAAATCCTAAAAGGTATGTTCATTTTTCGATTTTCTGATCTGTCGTATTTATAGAATATTCAGATTTTGGAAATTTAGATTAGTTCTAATTTAGAGCGCAGAGAACATTTTTTTGCGAAAGAAGTTAATAAGGCTTTTGTGATCAATCCCTTGCATTGATCACAAAAGCTTTTTTTTGCCACTGTCCGTTCGGATTAAATTCCGGTGGAGTCTATGGAATAGAAAGGATTTCAATGCTCTTTTATATATTTTCATCAGCTTATCAGATAGTTATAATTAAATGATTGATATTAAATAGTATATTTCCGAAGGCAAAACAGCAAGGAAAACAGCGCTTTTTTATGTGGTTTTTATTTCTAAACTTTGTGGGAAAGAACGAGTATTTATTGTTGGAATTTTTAGAATGATACAGAATAGTTGTCAAAAAATGTGGGAAAAATGCCTGGAGGTGATTAGAGATATTGTATCCGAGGCGGCCTATAATACGTGGTTTATACCGATTGAGCCTTTGTCTTATGAGAATAAAAAATTTACGATCCAGGTGCCCAGCCAATTCTTTTATGAATATCTGGAAGAGAAATATATTAATGTATTAAGGGTAACGCTTCATCGTGTATTTGGAGAAGGTACGTCATTAAATTACCGGGTGATGGTAGACCGTTCGTCAGGAGGCACCGTGGATTATCCGGCGGAACAGGCCTCGATGGCCGTATCCCGGCCCAATGGAAAGGAACCGGCCAAATCGATCGGCCCTTTTTCCCAGGTGGCGCAACGCGAACTGGACTCCCAATTGAATCCGAAATATAATTTTGACAACTTCCTGGAAGGAGCGAGTAATAAACTGGTACGTACGGCGGGTGAAACCGTTGCCCAGAATCCGGGGAAGACAACTTTTAATCCCCTGTTTGTTTATGGTCCTTCTGGCGTAGGCAAAACGCATCTCTGCCATGCAATCGGCATTCGTATCCGTGAACTCCATCCGGAGAAAAGGGTATTGTATGTCTCTTCCCATCTCTTCCGCGTACAGTTCATCGACGCCGTGCGGAAGAATACGACGAATGATTTCCTGAATTTTTACCAAGGAATCGACGTACTTATACTGGATGACATACAAGAATTGATCGGTTTGGATAAAACCCAGAATACCTTTTTCCATATATTTAATCATTTGCATCAGTTGGGTAAGCAACTGGTTCTGACTTCAGATAAGGCGCCGGTGGACTTGCAGGGCCTGGAAGAACGTTTGATTACACGCCTGAAATGGGGATTGACGGCAGAAGTAAACCGTCCGGATCTGGATCTGAGAAAAAAGATTTTGAGGAATAAAATAGCCTACGAAGGCATTACGGTCCCTGATGAAGTCTTTGAGTTTATTGCTACTAATGTGACGGAGAATGTGCGGGATCTGGAAGGTATCCTGGTTTCCTTGATGGCGAACGCCCTCATCAATAATCGCGAGATCGATTTACCTTTGGCCAAGCGTGTCATTGGGCAGGCTGTTCGTTTGGAGAAAAAGGAAATCTCGGTGCAGCGCATCCAAGAGGTTGTTTGTGATTACTTCAATCTCGAACAGGCCCAGATATTGACGACTTCCCGGAAGCGGGAGATCGTACAAGCCCGGCAGATCACTATGTTTTTAGCCAAGAAATATACCAACTGTTCTCTTGCCCGGATCGGAAAGATTGTCGGAAAGAAGGATCATGCCACTGTTTTGCATGCCTGTAAAACAGTCAAAGACCAGATAGAAATAAACAAAAAATTTCGCTCTTCCATTGAAGCTATTGAAGGGATTCTGAGATAAGCAGATGCTTATGTTATAAAAAGAGGGTGTCTCCTGTGAGATGCCCTTTTCTTTTTTAATTATATTGGTTTCGATCTGGTTTTTCTTTTGGAAAACTTTTGACTATTCAATTATTTTTTAATTATTTGTTTATTAGTACTTTGATGGTTTTATTCGGAAAACTTCTACTATTTATTTATTTTTTAATTGAATTGTTTGGATAAGGATTATGAATTGTGTACTATTGCAGAAGGAAAATATTTAATATAAATAAGAGTGAAAACAAAAACTTACACCTTTGAGGAAGCGTTTCAGGCTTCGCGGGAATATTTTGCCGGGGATGAGTTGGCCGCCAAGGTTTGGGTCAATAAATATGCGTTGAAAGATGCCTACGGAAATATTTACGAAAAATCTCCGGAGGATATGCATCACCGGTTGGCTCAGGAAATTGCCCGGATTGAAAAGAAATATCCGAATCCTCTATCTGAACAGGAATTATTCGATTTACTCGACCACTTCCGTTATATTGTACCGCAGGGAAGCCCGATGACGGGAATTGGAAATGACTATCAGATCGCTTCCTTGTCGAATTGTTTTGTGATCGGCTTGGATGGGTTGGCTGATTCCTATGGCGCTATTATTCGTATTGACGAAGAACAGGTACAATTGATGAAGCGTCGGGGAGGAGTAGGTCATGATTTGTCGCATATCCGCCCGAAGGGTTCGCCGGTAAAGAATTCGGCCCTGACTTCTACCGGACTGGTGCCTTTCATGGAGCGGTATTCCAATTCGACCCGGGAAGTGGCGCAGGACGGAAGGCGCGGGGCATTAATGCTGAGCGTCTCTATCCGGCATCCGGATGCGGAGTCTTTTATCGATGCGAAAATGACGGAAGGTAAGGTGACGGGTGCCAATGTTTCCGTCAAGATAGACGATACCTTCATGAAAGCGGCTATCGACGGAACCCCTTATACGCAGCAGTATCCGGTGGATTCCCCGCTCCCGACAACGGTGAAGGAAATAGATGCACGTTCTTTATGGAACAAGATTATACATAATGCATGGAAGTCGGCCGAACCGGGAGTATTGTTTTGGGATACTATCCTCCGGGAATCCGTTCCGGATTCCTATGCAGACCTCGGATTTCGTACCGTGTCTACCAATCCCTGCGGTGAAATACCGCTCTGTCCTTATGACAGCTGTCGCCTGTTGGCTATCAATTTATATTCCTATGTTCGGGACCCGTTTACGCCGCAAGCCTCTTTTGATATGGATTTGTTTAAAAAACATGTGGCTTTGGCACAACGCATCATGGATGATATTATCGATCTGGAATCGGAGAAAATCGATAAGATATTGGAGAAAATCAAAGCCGATCCGGAGTCTTTGGAGATTAAGCAGCCTGAGATTCATTTGTGGGAGAAAATCCGTCGGAAAACACTGCTCGGCCGTCGTACGGGTGTGGGTATTACGGCGGAAGGGGATATGCTGGCAGCTTTAGGCTTGCGTTATGGTACGAAAGAGGCCACCGACTTTGCCGAAAATGTACAGAAGACATTGGCCTTGGCAGCCTATCGCTCATCCACAGTCATAGCGAAGGAGCGCGGGGCCTTTGAAATCTACGATGCCAAAAGGGAAGCTTCCAACCCGTTTATCAACCGATTGCGCGAAGCGGATCCCGAATTATATGAAGAGATGGTGAAATACGGCCGCAGGAATATTGCCTGTCTGACTATTGCACCGACGGGGACCACGAGTATGATGACACAGACGACTTCTGGCATTGAGCCTGTCTTCCTGCCCGTTTATAAGCGCCGCCGGAAGGTGAACCCGAACGACACCGAATCCCATGTGGATTTTGTTGATGAGACGGGTGATACTTTTGAAGAGTATATCGTCTACCATCATCATTTCTTAACCTGGATGAAAGCAAACGGCTATTCCGTTTCGAAGAAATATTCGCAGGATGAAATTGACGATCTGGTAGCTAAATCTCCTTATTACAAGGCAACGTCCAACGATGTCGATTGGCTTCAGAAAGTGAAGATGCAAGGGCGTATCCAGAAATGGGTGGACCACTCCATCAGCGTGACGATTAATTTGCCGGAAGACGCATCGGAAGATTTGGTTAACAAACTCTATGTCGAAGCCTGGAAATCGGGTTGCAAAGGTTGTACGGTCTATCGCGAAGGCTCCCGCTCCGGAATCTTATTGTCCACTGATGATAAGAAAAAGAAGAAAGAGAAAGAAGAAAAGGACAAAGACTGCATGGAGCCGCCGGTAATTGTTTCTACCAGGCCCCGAGAGCTGGAGGCGGATGTAGTGAAGTTCCAGAACAACCGGGAGAAATGGATTGCTTTTGTCGGACTGCTGAAGGGGCGTCCCTACGAAATCTTTACCGGTTTGGCCGATGATGACGAAGGAATTATGCTTCCGAAGAACATCTTGAAAGGGAAGATCATTAAGAGTTATGATGAAGACGGGAACAAGCATTATGACTTCCAGTTCAGAAATAAGCGTGGTTATAAAATGACCATTGAAGGATTGGATGGAAAATTTAATCCCGAATATTGGAATTACGCCAAACTTATTTCCGGTGTTTTGCGTTACGGAATGCCTATCGACCAGGTGATTAAACTGGTACAGGGAATGGACTTGAACAATGAATCCATCAATACATGGAAGAACGGAGTGGAAAGAGCCTTGAAAAAATACCTGCCCAACGGCACGGAGGCCAAAGGAGCAAAATGCCCTAATTGTGGTTTCGAAACGTTGGTCTACCAGGAAGGCTGTCTGATCTGTACCAATTGCGGCGCTTCGAAGTGCGGATAAATTTTAATACGGAAATATTCTGATTTGAAAGCGGGGATTATTCTCCGCTTTTTTATTACTTTCGTCGAAAGAACAATTGAAAGCATGAAGATTCAGTTTAATATATCCTTCCATACTATTTGGGGGCAAAAACTTGTCGTGTCAGGCTCTATTCCGGAATTAGGAAATTGGAAGCTATCCGGAGCGAAGGAAATGCATTATGTCGAGGGCGGCAATTGGCAGTTGGAAATTGATATTCCCGCTGATCTTGCGGATTTGCATTATCGGTATCTGCTGGTAGAGAATGGGAATCCTATACTTGAAGAATGGAACAAGGGGCATTCGGCTTACCTGGATCCTTCCATTAAAACCTATTCCTTTTATGATACATGGGAAGCCTCTCCGGCTGAGTTATCCTATTATTCGACGGCTTTTACGAAAGCTATTTACGCTCATCTTTCCAAACGGCCGAATCATCCGGATCCATCCGGTAAAAAATTGAGGATCAAAGTCTGGGCTCCTCGTGTCGAAAGCCATCAATCGGTGGCGCTTGCCGGAAACCAATCCTTGATAGGCAACTGGCAGGTGGACAAAGCTTTGAAGATGACTTGCGAGACGGCGCCGGAATGGCAAATCGAAATCGATGCCGATCAAATCCGGTATCCTTTCGAATATAAATTTATCGTCTGTAACACTGAAACCTCGGAGCTGAACTATTGGGAAGCCGGGGATAACCGGATATTGAATTTGCCCCCTGCTGAAGAAGGGGAGATCAAGGTCGTTTCCGGCCTTTTTTTGAAGAAGGAATTACCCGAGGGTAAGTTTGCTGGTACGGTCGTCCCTGTCTTCTCCTTACGTACCGAGAAGAGCTTTGGAGTGGGCGACTTTGGCGATTTGAAACAGTTGGTCGATTGGGTGAAATCAACCGGCCAGCGGGTGATCCAGATCCTTCCTGTCAACGATACGACTAATACCCATACATGGACGGATTCCTATCCATACAGCGCCGTCTCGATCTATGCTTTGCATCCGATCTATATCGATCTGCAGGCAGCCGGTACACCGGATGACGCCGTCGACCGGGCTTATTATGAACAGATACGGAAGGATTTGAATAGCCGTTTCTCTGTCGAATATGAGGAAGTATTGAAGACTAAATTGCAATACATGAAGGTTCTCTTCTGGCAGGAAGGGAAAGAAGTGTTGGCGAGTGACGAATTCGAAACCTTTTTCCTCCGGAACCTATCCTGGTTGGTTCCCTATGCGGCCTATTGCTATCTGCGGGATACATACCATACAACCGATTTTAGCCGCTGGGGGGAGTATGCGACCTATAACAAAGTACGTGTCCATGCCATCTGCGACGAGTTGGCGGATTCTTATCCGGAGGTGGCTTTCACCTATTACCTTCAGTTTATCCTGCGTAAGCAGTTCGAGTCAGTTACTTCCTATGCTCGTGAAAACGGGATCGTGTTGAAAGGCGACCTGCCGATTGGGATAGGGCGTACCAGTGTTGACGCTTGGACGGATCCTTCCTATTTTAATCTTCAAAGCCAGGCCGGAGCGCCTCCGGATGAATTCTCGACCATCGGGCAGAATTGGAGATTCCCGACCTATTGCTGGGATGTGATGGAGAAAGACCAATACACTTGGTGGAAAAAACGTTTCGAGGGAATGGGCCATTATTTCGACTGTTTCCGGATTGACCATATTTTGGGCTTCTTCCGGATATGGGAAATACCGGAAGAATATGTTCAGGGGCTTTGCGGGCATTTTCGTCCAGCCTTGCCTTTGTCCCGGAAAGAAATCGAGCAATATGGCTTTACATTGATAGAACCGTTTCATATGACCGCTCATATCAACGAGGCCTATCTGCCTTTGCTTTTCGACGACTTGACCAGTGTCGTAATAGATACTTATCTGGATCGGATCACCTCTCAATTCTATGCTCTGAAATCTTTCTGTAATACGCAGCGGAAGATCGAATTCCTTTTCCGGGAAAGGACGGATCCGGCGTCCGAACGGATCCGGGAGGGATTATATACGATCGCCAACGAAGTGTTATTTCTCCGGGATCCATATGAGAAGGAGAAGTTTCATCCCCGCATTTCAGCCAGCCAGTCTTATGTCTATAAAGACCTTTTCTCGTCGGATCAATATGCCTTCGACCAGTTATATTGGGATTTTTATTACCATCGCCATAATGATTTCTGGAAAGCGGAGGCCTATAAGCGATTGACTCCCCTTATTGCGGGCACCGAGATGTTGGTCTGCGGGGAAGATCTGGGGATGATTCCGGACTCAGTGCATGAGGTGATGAACCGTTTGCAGATTCTGTCGCTTGAATTAGAGCGGATGCCCAAGGCGGCCGGGCGAGAATTTTCTGATCTTTCCGATCTTCCTTATTTATCCGTTTGCACCACCTCCACGCATGACATGCCCCCTCTAAGGGCTTGGTGGAGAGAAGACGCACTACGTACGCAAAGATATTATAACCAGGTATTGAGGCGGGATGGCGAGGCGCCGGGTGAATGTTCCTCCGAAATTGCCACCCAGATCCTGTGGAATCATTTGACATCACCCTCGATGTTCGCCATTTTCCCATTGCAAGATTGGCTGGCCATCGACGACGAACTGAAAAATCCGGATGTGGAAGCGGAACGGATTAATGTTCCGGCGGATCCCAACCATTATTGGGGTTACCGGATGCATCTGACGATTGAAAAACTGAAGGAGGCGGCGGATTTTAACCGCAAAGTCAAGGACCTGATCGCTCAGTCCGGGCGAAAAAAATAAGGTAGGAAGCGGTTCATTGCTTCTCTACCTTCTTTTCCGTCATTTTGCAGGTGCCGTTGAACCTGGCGCCGGGTTCGATTTCGATGATGCCGGTACTTAGCTCCCCCTTAATTACGGCGGATGCCTTTAAGGTCAGTTTCTCTTTGATTTGGATGTTTCCTTCGGCTGAGCCCAGTATTTCGGCATTCTCGGCTTGGATGTTGCCCAAGATGCTTCCCTGCGAGCCGATTACAATCTTCCCTGCAGAACAGACATCTCCTTTGATATGGCCGTCTATCCGGAAGTCTGTCCCGGTAGTAATGTTTCCAATGACCGACGTGCCTGTGCTCAATGCATTATGCAGCCCGCCGTTGCCATTTTCTTCTTTTGTTTTAACTCCCATGCTATTTGATGTTTGCGCAAATATAGACTAATTTTTTTGCCGGATAGGCAAGTTTGTCTATTTTTACATAAAATTGAAAGTTATGTTGATACAGATTCTGTTGGATGAAATGAAATTTTACTCCTATCATGGCGTATTGCCGCAGGAAAGGAAAGTAGGAAACCATTTTGTGGTCAATTTGAAAATTACGGTTCCGGTCGATGTCGCATTGGTAAACGATTCTCTGGAGGATACAATAAATTATGCCTCTCTGTATAAAGTGGTAAAAAGGGAGATGGACACGCCTTCCCATTTATTGGAACATGCCGCCGGTCGTATCCTATCTTCCCTGAAAGAATCGTTTCCTCAGATTACTGCAATAGAGTTGAAGCTGACCAAGTTAAATCCTCCTTTAGGGGGGGATGTCACAAGTGCTTCGGTTATCTTGTCCGAGTCTTATGCTTCCTGAGATTTATCTTTCGGATAAGGTTGCCTAAGCTTCATTGGTATTGAAAAATGAAGAGGAAGTGGCAAAAGTCTGTTTTTAAACTTTTACTTCACGCCTACAGACTTCTGTGAAAAGGGGAAGGTTGATGGACAGAAATTTATCTCTTTTGGCACAGCCTCTTCAATCTCAACTGAATCATTTAACGAGTTCGGCGAGCTCAGCTCCTGCTTTAAACTTAACCGCTTTACGGGCAGGGATTTCGATAGGCTGCTTTGTCTTTGGATTTACTCCTTTACGAGCTGATTTTTCTACTATGGAAAAAGAGCCGAATCCGAGGATTGCTACTTTTCCTCCTTTTTTTACTTCAGTTGAAACTGTTTGAATGAAAGCCTCTACCGCTTTTTTTGTGTCTACTTTGCTTAGCCCGGATTTTTCGGCTACGGCATTGATAAATTCTGTTTTGTTCATAATGGGTAATAATTATAATGACAAGATACTAATCTTTATGCGCGTAAATATAGTTTTTTAATTTTAATGCAACAATAAAAATGTGCTTTTTTCTAAGTTTCTCTGTTTTACTTATTGACGAACTTTAGAAATAGCAAAATATGTCTAACTTTGCGTTATTCTTATATGAAATAAAAAAGATGAATCAGAATAATTCCGGCTTTTTGGCCAGTATCCCGACCGTTACAAAAAATCTTATTATTATTAATGTGCTCTTCTGGGTTGCCAGCCTGGTTTTGCCCAGGATTGGAATCGACTTGGTGAGTCTTTTGGGCCTGCACTTTCCCGGTGTGTCCGATTTTTATTTCTTTCAGTTTATTACCTATATGTTCATGCATGACCCGCATTCATTCGGGCACATCTTTTTTAATATGTTTGCGGTTTTCATGTTCGGACGAGTGCTGGAAAGTGTTTGGGGGCCCAAGCGCTTCCTCTTGTTCTATATCGTGACCGGAATCGGAGCGGCTGTCGTGCAGGAAATCGTTTGGTTGTTCTCTATCCAGGCTTTCGCTTCTGAGCATCAGATCTCCTTGTTGCAACTGATTGCGCAAGATCCGTCGTTGAATTTCCTGGTTACGATCGGCGCTTCCGGAGCGGTGTTCGGCATCCTGCTGGCCTTCGGAATGTTATTTCCCAACGTGCCGCTTTATATCATGTTTATCCCGGTGCCGATCAAAGCGAAATATTTTGTCATCGGTTACGGGGTGATCGAACTCTTCCTCGGCGTATCCAATTTCAGCGGAGATAGTGTTGCGCACTTTGCCCATCTCGGAGGAATGCTTTTCGGCTATTTCATGATTTTGTATTGGAAAAAGAAAGATCGAAAAAATGGCGGATATCGGTACTGAAATAAAATACAGGTTGAAGCGGGAAGGGATTCTGGGTTACCTATTGTTCATTAATATAGCGGTATTCCTTTTGCTTCGCTTAAGCAGCGTTCTCTTCCTGTTGTTTAATGTATCGGAGGTTCCGTTCTTGCACTATCTGCAGGTGCCTTCCAATCCGCTGCTTTTGCTCTTCCGTCCGTGGACGCTTCTTACCTATATGTTTACCCACTACGACTTTCTGCATATACTTTTCAATATGCTTTGGTTATATTGGTTCGGAAAGATTTTCCTTTATTTTTTTCAACCCCGGCAATTGGGAGGGCTTTATCTCCTCGGAGGGCTTGCCGGAGCGCTGTTTTTCATCCTTTCTTATAATATATTCCCTTATTTCAAGGAAATCTCCGATTCGAGTTTCCTGATGGGAGCTTCTGCGTCGGTGATGGCGATCGTTTTTGCCATTTCCTTTTATCAGAAAGATTATCAGATAAACCTGTTGTTTTTAGGGAAAATCAAACTAATTTATCTGGCTTTATTTACCTTTGTCATCGATCTGCTTGCCATTACTTCCCAAAATGCGGGGGGGCATCTGGCACATATCGGAGGGGCTTTGTTCGGGATTTGGTTTGCCGCAAGTTACCAAAAGGGAAAGGATCTGACAGCACCTGCAAACCGGTTTCTCGACGGATTGGTAAATCTGACCAAGCGTAAACCGAAGATGAAGGTTTCTTACCGGCGGACGGAACCGGAGCAAGATTATCGGGATCGCCGGCGGAAAGAAGCGGAAGAATTGGATGCTATCTTGGATAAACTCAAGCATTCGGGTTACGAAAGCTTGTCTTCGGAAGAGAAGCGGAAACTATTTGATGCCAGTAAAAAGTAAAATGAATTTTTTTAGACTCATAGTACATTCTTTAGTCGCCTCTGTTCATCTTTTTTTCCTGTTGTTGATGATGGCAGCGGCTTATTCCGACCATTTCTCTCCAGAGAAAAGCCTTTTGATGGCTTATTTAGGGTTAGGCTTTCCCATCCTTTGTTTCATCAATTTCTGTTTCCTTATTTACTGGATCTTTCTTTCCCAGTGGAAAATGCTAGCGGCCGGTATTTGCGGCTTCCTGATCTGCCTGTTCCCGCTCATGTCCTATTTTCCTATTCATCTGAAGACAAAGGAGATCCCCAAGGAAGATGTTATCAAGGTATTGACGTATAATGTGATGGCTTTCGGATATAAAACACATACGGCAAATTCCCCGAATCCGATTGTCGAATACATTGCCCAGTCGGATGCCGATATCGTTTGTATGCAAGAGTATCTGGTTGCCAAATCCGGAAATTTCCTAACGAATAAAAAGTTGCAGAGGGCTTTACATATGTATCCTTATCGCTCCCTGATTCCGCTGGCGACAGTGAACAGAAACCAGTCCATCGGCCTGGCCGTCTACTCCAAGTATCCGATTAACCGTTCCAGGCGGATTAAATATAAAAGTCCTTTCAACGGTTCCTCCATCCACGAATTGAATGTCAAGGGGCGGACGGTTTACCTGGTGAATAACCATTTGGAATCCTTTAAGCTGACGATGGAAGACCGTTCGAAATATTCCAACTTTATAAAGAACTTGAGCTCCGATACCTTCGATGCATTCAAAGGGTCGGTTCACCAGAAACTGGGACCTGCTTACCGGACGCGCGCCGTACAAGCGGAGACGGTGGCGGATGAAATCGGAAAATTGGGAGAAGAGCAATACATAATCGTTTGCGGTGATTTTAACGATACGCCTATCTCTTATGCCCACCGTACGGTTTTAGGGAACCTGACGGACGCTTTTGCCGAATCCGGTTGCGGCCCGGGGATTACTTATAACCAAAATCTTTTCTGGTTCCGGATCGATCATATCTTTCATTCGGCAAACATGAGCTCTATAAACTGCACTGTAGACAAAATCAAATATTCCGATCATTACCCACTGTGGTGTTATCTAAAGTTCAATCAATAACTATTTTCCCAGAGCGGCGTCATAGACGTCTCCATAGAGCCTTTCGACGAAGAAAAAGGTAGCATTGCATAATAATTCCGGTTCCGTAACGAGGGCGACTTTGTTTCCTTTTCCGTTATTGATGAGGATATCTTCGGCCGGAAACATTTGTGTCTTGTTTTTATCCGGATCGTATTGATAGCGGATGTTGCTGACTTTTATCTCATATCTGTTTTCTCGGCAGTTGATGTTCATGCGAAACTTAATGATTGCCTTCGCCTTGTTCTCCAATAGTAATTCTACTTTGGACGAAATCATCAGGGTGCCCGCCTTTTTGTTTGCCGCAACATTCGAGAGGAAGATATCCATGCCGTAGGTCGATTGCGCCCATTTATTGATATTGGCGAACAATTCCGCCTTGCTCTTTCCTTGCACCTCGACATTTTCGGTATAGCAAACCCTTCCGTCCTTGAATGGCGCACAATTGGTTACCTGCCCCCTTTCTCCTTGAGCAGCCAGAGCCAGGGGGAGAAATAAGAACAGGGATATAATCCATTTTTTCATCTGTCGCTTTCTATTTGATCCAAACATTGACTATTTCTCCAATGAACATTTTATTCAATAACTTTTGGCTCCACTCCTTACGCAACGTTTCATCATTGAATGAATCCGCATTCAAGGGTTGGGACATGATTTTCCGGCATTCTATGATCATCCAGGCCTCACTGAAGGCTTTGCTTCCGGAAGGAAGGGTGATAGGCGTCAATCCCGAACCTTTCACCTTGTCTTCATCGGCTCCTGAGTGTGATCCGCAATATTGCAGGGCATTGCGATAGGCCTCGGTGTAGAAGGTCAGCGTATAGAGATCGTTTTTCTCCATTAACGGATACGTATAGCGTTGCGGATTGATAAAGCAGAAGAAAGCCGGTTTGTCGAAGACGAAGCCCAAGGCTCCCCAACTGGCCGTCATCATATTGAACGCCTGGCTGTTTCCTGCGGTAATCAGCATCCAGTCTTCCGACATCATCTTTGTAATGTTTCCCGGAATCTTGTCGGGAGTGATGGAGCGGTAGCCCGCCGGAGCTTGCCCGCCAATGGGAGACTCACCGATTTTTGCAGCTGGGTCGGTTACTGTGCCGTTTACAGGCGGAACCATGACAGGAGCCACTGCCGACTGCACCGGAGCCACAGTACTTTCTTTTACCCCGGGTATGCTGACGGAGGCTGTCGAAGCTGAAGGCACTGCCGTTCTCGGAGTCCCGAGCGCATCCTTTAATTCGTTGGCCAGGTTATCGATCAGATCGATCGTTCCTTTTCTGAACTTACCGCTTGCCCGTGCCAGTTTGTCTTTGTTCAAGGCATATTCGTCCGTAATCCATTTTTCGGCCAAATAAACTTCAGGTTCATCCTGATAAGAGACATTATATTCATAGCGTATGCTGCTTATTTCCATTCGGCAGGCAGGACCTTCGATAGAAAGGACCAGTTTGTATTTGATCGTTGCCCGGTCGAGTGAGAGGAAAGAACTTGAAAAGACGATATATTCATTTCCCATCACGGCGATCTGTCCTTTCTCCTTATCCTTGTAGACGACTCGCTTTTCTTCGACATTATAGCGGGCATTCGCCCAGTTCAGGACAATATCGAATATCTGATCCCTTGACAGATTGGGAACAGAGATTTTCCGTTCCAATACGACTTTACCGTCGACTACCGGAACCGCTCCGGCCAGATATTTTTGCTCTTCCTGCGCGAGTAGACCCATAGGAAGGATAAAAAACATGAATAATAAAATCTTCTTCACCATATTTTGCGGATTTATAATCTTACAGGCAAACATACGAAAATGCACACAGAAAATGGCTGTAATTCTGAAAAAAATAATATCGAAAAAAGGTTTGCGAAAAAAAAACGGAATATTGCCCGAAGGAATATCCCGCTTCTATAAAAAAGTTAAATTCTTATTTCAACAATTCTGCTAATTTAGCCTTCAATTCGTCTCCATGCAAATTCTTGGCAAGGATTGTTCCGTCTTTGTCCACCAGAATGGTGTGGGGAATCGAATTGACTGCATACAATGCCGCACCGGAGTTTTTCCAGCCTTTCAGATCCGATAGTTGGGGCCATGTTATTTTCAGGTCGCTGATTCCTTTTTCCCAAGCGGCTTTATCGCTGTCCAAGGAAATGCCGACTATGTCGAATCCTTTGCTTTTGTATTGTTTATGAAGTGCTACCAGATTAGGCATTTCAGCGCGGCAGGGAGGACACCAAGAAGCCCAGAAGTCGATCAGCACTACTTTTCCGTTTCCGACGTATTCGGATAATTTATGATTTTCCCCTTTTAGGTTCGGAAGTTCGAAGTCCGCGAATTTTTTCCCTACGGCAACGTTTTTCAGTATCTCCAACCGATCGATCAGCCGGTTGATTCCTGGAGCTGATTTGAAAGTCGAATCAGCTGTTTCGATGAATTTTGCCTGGTCGGCTTCGTCGAAGCTGTATTGGTGGTCATAAAGCAATTTGCCGGCAGTCAGTTTGGTCGGATTGCTTTCAATGTATTTCCGTACAACAGCGGTAACCGTGGAATCGATTTCGTTGTATTTTTGTTCGGCGGCTTTGGCGATGGCTGTATCTTCCGACTGGAAGTCGGAAACCAAAGGAATGATCTCCTTTTTCAGGTCCCGGATTTTCGATAGGGCTACATTGTAAAGATTATTCTCTTCCGTTCCGGAAACAACCGAGAAGGTATCGAGTGTTGCTTGCAGTTTGCCGTTTTCCAATACGAACGTGGCGCTGAACGGCAATTCGCGGCCTAATGGCGTACGTACCGGCTCTACCACATCCGGAGCAAAACTGATCTCCGCCAGTTTCGGCGTTGCCGTTGTCCCTTTAAAAGTGAAAGCGCCGTTTTCAACGATAGCGCTGTCCAAAGCAACCGGTTTATCCTGGCCGTATTCATACAAAATAACGCTTTTGCCATTCAGGTCGGCATTGGCGACCGTTCCGGATATCGTATATTCCGGTTTAGGGCTACATGACGATAACAGGATTGCAGCGGCGCCCAAAGAATAAAATAAATTTTTCATACATACTCTTTCTAAAAACATAAATAAATCTCCTAACTCATTATCTTATCGTAAAGTGTAGCGAAGTTAGTATATTCCGGTTGATACGAATGCATTATTCTCTGTTTTTTTACATAATTGTCCGAATAAATGGTAAAAAGCCTCCGAACCCGGAATGATCCGGCTTGGACTTTTCCAATGAATTAGTTTTGTATAATTGTTCATCCTCCAGATCGGCGCCAAAGGGGGGCTATCTGGGCAAGTTGGATGTTATTGTAGATAGAGTTAATTCCCTGAAAATAATATAGTGTTAATTGATCCCGATTGATTTAGCAGATCGGCAGTAATCTGAAGATATTCTCCGCTTATTCTTGCCTTTGTGGCTTTTCGATTACTTCGAGTTGGAGAAGTTTACTCAGGATCCTTCTCGTATTGATATTTATCTAAGTGAAAAGAAAGGATCAATCTCAAAACCCGGTTGGAAGCAAAAAAAGAGTTGAAATTACGCTGAATAATCGAGTATACTCGATTATTCAATTGAGTCATCCTCCCAACAAAGTGTTATAGTGTAATGCAGGAAGTCTATTGCTGACAAGTTCCTCCACGGATGAGCCTGTTTTCTTTTCAACTTCCTGCAAATAAATGACTCAATATAGATTGAGAGAAAAAATAATACTCGAAAAATTTGGATTACAACATAGAAGCATACTGAATTTTATCATGGGTTCAGGCACTTTCAATGGGGCATTATGCGGATAAGCCTATTTATTAATAATCGTCCTGATGACCTTTTGGCAATAATTCGATATTTATTTCTCATATTGAATAAGCAGGAAGGAGCAAGGCTTAATGGAGACTGTACTTATCTTTTTCGATAACTCTTTATTTTGGGGAATGATGTTTATTCTATTGTCTTTTGTGTTTTTTGCATTGATATCATCATTTTCCAGGGTCCATATTCTTTTAGGTAAATAATCGTCGGGCAAATCTATTTTTATCTTTTGTGTTTTGTCGTGGGAACGGTTGACTAAGGCAACGTTTATCTTGCCGTCCTCAGTGATTACGGCAGAACCGTCCACAAATGCCAGACTACTTGTTTCGGATACGACCTCTTTGTTTATATCTCCTTCTACGGACAGATCTTTCAAGGGAATAGAAATCCCCGGGCCTTCTATATTCAAATCTAATTTTTTCCCGATCATATGCTGTCTATACAACTCGAAAACATAATAAACCGGAGTTTTATAAGCATCTTCTTCTCCGACTGTCTTTAATAATCCATGCCCGTTTATCGGGAAGATATAATTAGCCATACCGACCGCAGGACTTTGTCGAATAAATACATTTAACATTCCAGCGACAGTCGTAACATCGAATAATCGCCGGTCGTCTTTTCTGGTGAATTCGAATTTATCTCCATTGAATACGGAATGCCTGTTGTTCCATTCATCTATGCTAAAACGTATGGGATTGTTTGTTCTTCCTAATTGCCGGTTGATCTGATCCAGTAATCCTGCATTTTTTTGGATGTTAGCTTCCACGCTGGCCGGAGAGAAAATATTTTGTTGTTGATTTATTAAGATATCATTCTTTATATTGGCTTTCATGTAATAATGTAAAGTCAGAAAATCGATGAGTTTTCCGTTTTCCTCCAGCACCGTTTGATTCCAATCATATAAATGTCCGACTCCCAAGAGATGTAAATCGGGATGAAGCTGTTTAATGCAACTTGCCCACTCATGAAGTTTTTTTGAATAAACTTCCGCTGTTTCCGCCTTATGTACGCCGTAAGAGCCATAATTCTCATTCCCTATACACCAATGTTTTACATGATAAGGTTCGGGGTGCCCGTTTGCCGCTCTTTTCATACCGAAAGCCGTTTTTGTGGATCCATTCACATATTCAATCCAATTCAGGGCGTCGCCTAAGGAGGCTGCATATTTAGGATGGTTGCTCATATTGAAATTGATGTAAGGAATGGTTTTCATTTTATCGCACCATTGGAGAAACTCATCCGTGCCGAATAAATGGCTGTCTTCTCCTCCCCAGCAGACGCATGGGATAGTCGGCCTGTTTTCCTTCGGGCCAATTCCGTTTTCCCAATCATATTCATGAATATAAGTTCCTGCCGGCCAACGTACGATCGGCATATTTAATGGTTTCAACATTTCTGAAACGAGTAAATTCTCGTTGCCATCCTTCTTAATCAGTCCTCCGTAAATAACATTATCATTGCAGTCTTCCAGCATTTGCCCGTAAATCATAGCGTCAATAGGGACTAATTGTTCGGGAATAATTACACGGATTGTTGTACTCCCCGTTTTACTATTTACCACAATTTTACCCGATCCGTATAGGGAAAGGCTTAGGATAGATAAGATAATCATTAACGCAGTCTTTTGTAGTTTCATGATGTTTTATTATTAAATTGTTTCATAATTCCTAATTTCCCCACAAGAAGGGAAACCAAGATAAAGCTAATAAAATAAGCAATCCCGATATAAATGAAAACGGGCAAATAAGAATAAATCCCGATCGTTTCGCCGATTGCCTTTTGTGATATCACGCTTGTAATGCCACCTAATGTACCGCCTATTCCTGTAATTGTCGCCTGTACACTTTTAGGATAGATTTCAGATGGAATTGTAATGTTAGCCCATAAACCATGTGAAAGCATGATGCCGGAAATCAGGCATACGGCAAAAATGGGAGAGGCTCCCGAAAAGATAGAATAACATAATATGGGTATGACCAACGAGGCAATCAGCATAATTGTCTTTCGCGCTTTATTTAAAGACCAACCATGTTTGTCGATTAACCATTTCGGCAAAGCTCCTCCCAATATTGTCCCAACTCCCATTGCCGTATAAGGAAGCCAAGCCGTTACCCCTAATTCTGCTAAAGAAAATCCCTGGATATCCTGCAAATATTTAGGAATCCAAAATAACAAAAAATAAGTAACCGGGTCAATGAAAATGCGAGCGGAGAAACAACCCCAAGTTTCTTTTTTTAATAAAAGTTGCCTTAAACTTACTTTGACTTCTTCTTCGGTACCATGATTTTTATCATTCTCTTGCAAAATTAAATTTCTCTCTTCTTCTGTTATCTGAGGATGGTTTTGAGGAAGATGATAATATTTTATCCAGAAAAACAACCAGATAAACCCCAAGCAACCGGTTATAAAAAAAGAAACTCTCCAACCGAAATGAAAAGCTAAAAATGATACGATGGGAACAGCAAGCGCTGCTCCTATGGCTGTTCCTGCATTGAAAAGCCCGATTGACAAAGCCCTTTCTTTTATTGGGAACCATTCGCTGCAGGCTTTAACTCCTGCCGGGAAATTGGCCGATTCGGTAATTCCCAGAAAAAAACGGACAATTGCAAATTGGGATATGGTTCCGGCAAAAGCGTGTAACATGCTGACTAAAGACCAGCTTCCTGCAAATATGGCGAACCCTTTTTTAGTCCCTATTTTGTCTACTATCCTGCCACTGAATGCATACATAAGCGTGTAACTAAAGACAAATATGGCTGTTATATTTGCATAGTCTGCATCCGTCCAGTTTAATTCCGCTTGGATGGTAGATGCTAAAATAGCAAGTGTATTCCTGTCTAAGCAATTCAGTCCGGAGACCAGGCATAATAAGATCGCAATTCTCCAACGAACATTTTTTTTCCGTTTGATTTCTTTCATTTTATTTTCTTTATCGAAAAAGGATTATAATGTCCGCCCATTTCTCCGTTTCCATCTACCCTTTTCAGAATCAGGCGTTCGTCAATCTCTTCACTTATCGGTTCATTTAAAAGATATTGCCCTTGGTTCAGGAGTGTTTTTCTCAATAAAGGGATGTCAATTTCTCTTGTTGAACAATTTTTTTGCGAAAGAATAGCTGCTGAGGTACCTGCTGCCTGCCCGATAGCCATGCATGTCGCCATTACACGTATGGAGCCAGCGGCTGTATGGGTTGCAGATATACTGCGTCCGGCAACAATTAAATTGTGGAAACCGACCGGTAGCATACAACGGTAAGGGATTTCGTATACCGCTTTTCCTGAACCTGTGAAAATCTGTTCTTTTCCGTGGGGTGGGTGAATATCGATGGCAAATGTACCACAGGCAATTCCATCAATAAAAGAAGTTCCGTTCAATACCTCTTCTTCCGTTAGGATATGATCTCCCACAATATGACGGGTCTCCCTTATTCCTACTTGTATTCCCGTATCAACAACATATGAATTTTCAAAACCTCCAATCATTTTCTTTATGAAATGATATACCTGGATTACCTGTTTTCTTAAACGTATTTCTGCCTTAGTTAAATCATCGGCATTGCTTCCGTTTATATTCTGAAGACGAGTACAGTTTATTGAAAATTCACCGTGTGGTAATTCATACATTAAAATCCGGGGAGCGATTTCTTTGTCTAAATCACCGGATTGAATAGCATCATTCACCAGGTGGTTCATGCCTAAAAAGGCAATTGCTTTTTGATTGTCTATTTCCTCCTCTGTCGGATTGCCTTTTAGTAAATGGGAGTTTTTTTTCATCCAGGAACGCAATTCGGCGTTGTTTACACCTCCGATCCTGAAATAAAGGGTTGCCGGTTGCATGGAGCCATCTTCTTTTTTCCCACACACATATTCCGCGCCTGCTTGGACGGCAACATCTGCATCACCTGAACAATCAATAACATAGCGTGGACATATCGCTTGGCGGCCGGATTTGTTTTCAATTATTACAGATAAAATCCTCCCTTTTTCAACTTGCGTATTTACGACTAAAGTATGCAATAAAAGCTGGACCTTTGCTTCTTCCATCATATTGAAAAGAATGACTTTACATCCTTCCGGATCAAATGGCGTCATCGATGCATTATCGAACGTTAAATCTGTTACATGTCCCGGGGAACTACCTTGTTCTCTCATTCGCAATATAAGTTCCTCGGCAATGCCCTTGATTATCTGCCTGCCGTTTATGTCATGAAACGTGAAAATAGGATTGACCATTGACGTTGTCAAGTTCCCTCCAATGAAACCATATCTTTCTATCAACATGGTTTTTGCTCCTGTTCTGGCGGAAGCAATCGAAGCTGCTATTCCGGCGGGGCCTGATCCTACGACTAAGACGTCCGGCGTTGCAATCACCGGTATCTCTTTTTGTTTTTCTAATATAGATCGCATATATATAAGTTTAATAGCCAGTTGTAAGAGTGAGAAATGTGTCGAAAGTCATCGTTTATCCACTGGAAAAATTGATAACTATGAATGAGCGCAGTCATAACTATGAACGGACGCAATCATAACTATGAATGAATGCAATCATAGTTATCAACTTTTATGGGACTTCCTTTTGACGCACTCTCACTCTTATGTGCAAATTGTTTTTTTAATATTTCTAATTATATTAATATCCGGGGTTTTGAATGAGATTTGGGTTTGCCTGTAATTCAGAGCTGGGAATGGGTGATAAATAATGGATAGCAGGATCAAAAAAACGCATCCCTAATTTAGTCCCGAATTTATTTTTTTCAGGGAAGTTCGTATAATCAGGGTTTCCATATTCATCAATTGCCGGAGCGGAAGAAGGATATCCGGTAGGCACCCGTCCATAGCACATTCCATTCATTACTTTTTCTGCTATTTTCCAACGACGTATATCAAAAAGACGAAGGCCTTCTCCGGCGAATTCATACTTACGCTCTCTTCTGACGGCCGCTCTTAACTCCTGTTGACTTTTGCCCGGAGTAATATCGGGCATTCCGGCCCGAGTTCTAACTTTATTTATTGCCCCGTATACCGATGCATCCAGTTGATTCGATTCGATTTTGGCTTCCGCGTACATCAGTAAAATATCGGCATATCTGAAAACAATCGCGTTGATAGAGGATGCCCCGTCTGTCCGATATTCTAAAGGATCGCAATACTTCTTCCAGATATAACCGGAAAAACTGGCATATGCGTGCGTTGCGTCCAAATTTCCAATTCGTACGGCAGGAGATTGATTATAATCCCAACACATAACACTATCTTTATTGGTTTCAAATTGGTAGCCAAAGAAAGTTGTTCCCGGCAAGACGATTGTGTAATTCATTCTCGGATCTCTGTTTGCCCATGGATGTTTAGGATCATATAACGGGGATTTGTCGATAGAAAGTCCGTCTATGCATTCATATGAATCGATCAGAGCCTGTACAGACATTTTATTAGAATATCCTCCGGCAAGTCGGGATTTAAACCTGCTCGGCATTAACTGGGTTTTATCATCTTGATTAAATTGTATCGCCCAAATGATTTCTTTCGATGTTTTTCCTCTAAGCATCGTTATATCTCCATAGTTTGCTTCCAGGATATATTCGGAACCTTCGAGTTGCATGATTTTTTCGCAAGCATTTATTACATCCGGCCAACGTGAGTCATACAATGCGGATCTTGCTTTTATCGCCCATGCAAATCCTTTCGTCATAGCCATTGTATTCGGCTCATTTGTTTGTTGCAAATATTGTGCTGCAAGATCACATTCGGAGAGGATAAAATCGACTACCTTCTCTTTAGGTTCTCTGGATACATACGCTTCTTCTAATGTTAGGGTATGATCTATTAATGGTACATCTCCGAAAATAGAAACCAAAAGATGATAATAATAAGCGCGCATAATCCTAGCCTCGGCTTTATATCTTTCAATTTTTTCGACAGATACATTATCGCTTGCACGAGTTATATTTTCCAGAATAAAATTGCATCGATAGATACCTTTATATGCATTTATCCATAAGTTGTTTAAAAGACCTGCATTAGAGGTATGATATAGTTGCTCCGGTTTCACATCTCTTTCCGCCGCGATATCGGACCCCGTATCATAATAGATGGTAAAAGGTACATTGTCTCCATACATATAGAGTGGAGAATGTATGCCGACAATAGCCATCTCTATTTCAGCCTCATTCTTTAGAAATGTTTCTGTGGATGGATAATTTAATGGATATTTTTCCAGCACACTCTCACAGGAAGTAAAGAGGAGAGCATATAATACCAATATGTATACAATATTCTTTTTCATGATATATCTTTCTAAATATGATTAAAATCTGATATCTATACCGAAACTGATTGTTTTTACCTGAGGATAGTAGTCTCCCCCTGAAGCAGGAGATACTTCCGGATCCCATCCGTCCCAGAAATTAGTTAATGTAAGCAGGTTATCCCCGGAGATATAAAAACGCAAGTTCTCCATTAAAAATCTTTTGGACAAAGAAGTTGGCACTTTATATCCTAATTGAATGTTTTTTAATCTTAGATAGGCCGCACTTTTCATGTAAAAATCCGAAGCCAAATAATTGTTGGCAGTGTCATAAAAGTATAGTCTGGGGAATGAGGCATTAGCGTTTTGATTTTCTTCGGTCCAACGATCCTTATGAATATTAAATGCAGTACTACCGGAAAAGAACGGATACATGGCTATTGAAGAAAGATAACCATCCACCTTGCCTACTCCTTGAAGTAACATGTTTAAATCGAATCCTTTGTAACGACCGGAAAAATTAAAACCGAAAGTATAACGGGGTATGGTTGATCCTAATACTTCCCGGTCCTGGTCATTGACAAGATCATCGTCGTTCATGTTTGCATATCTTAAATCTCCGGGTGCCAGATTTCGCCCCTGGCGAGCCCATTTATAAGAACCATCGGCATTAAAATCATCATTTGTCAAAATACCCAGGCTTTTCCGCATATATAACGAATTAATGGCATATCCTTCCCTGTTGGTTACCAAGCCGGTTCCGTTAATTCCTTTCAAATCTGTGATTTTATTTTTAACATCTGAAAAATTGAAAGCAATATCGAAATCAAAATCACCTATTTTATTTGCATAGGCGATATTTATATCATACCCTTTATTCTCAACGATTCCGGCATTTTGGTATGTAGGTTCTAATCCCATGGTACGGGGGATATCCAACAACATCAGAATATCAGTGGTCTTTTTGTTGAACCAATCGAAGGTGACGTTGAGCTTGTTGAATACGTTCAGATCAACGCCTATATTGGTCATCGTAGTTGTCTCCCAGGTAATGTTTGGATTATTCATTGTCAGAACGGAAGCCCCGTCTACCAGTTTATCTTCAGAGATATATTTGGTACTCATGTCTATATTAGAAGAAAATGGATAGTTGTTTCCTATATTTTGATTACCAAGTTTTCCCCAAGAGCCTCTAATTTTAAGGTTGGATACAAAGTTTTTTATAGTATCCCAAAAGCGTTCTTCCGATAATCTCCAACCGAGAGAGAAAGAAGGAAAAGCCCCCCATCTGTTTCCTTTGGCAAACTTGGAAGAACCGTCATACCGGATATTCGCTTCAAATAAATATTTATCCTTGTAGTCATAATTAACTCTTCCAAACCAGGAAATAAGTACATTTTCCCCGGCCCAACCATCATTTCTCATATTTTCGACGGAACCCGATTGTAAGACTGTATACTCAGGAAAAGGGAATTCATCCCGAAAGGCATTAAATCCGGAATTGTAATTAGATTCATATTGGAAACCGGCTAATGCGCTTAAAGTATGATTTTGAATAGTCTTTTTATAGTTTGCCGTACTTCTGAACTGTAAATAACGATTATAATCGGATTGTACGGTTAAATTGGATTTACTTGGCAAAGACGAGAATATACTCCCATCCGGGTTATAGGTAGTTACTTGCTTAACAAAACTTTCAGACATAGGATAAGATATGGATGGAGAGAATGCCGCTTGCATCCAGAAATCTTCATGAGGCTCCCATTTGAAAGATAGATTTCCTGTCATAGGGGTGGATTTCTCGTTGGTAAAGCCACCATTATAAATACTGGCTACCGGATTTTCTCCATTCTGCCCTTCGGCATAATTCCCATCAGAATATTGCATAGCTTGGACTGCCGGAAGTTTGTTCATTAAGAAGAAAATATATCCGATGCCGGAACCATTAGAAGAAACACTATTATATCGTGCTACAGAATTTCGGTTTGAATTGTATAAATAAAGGTCCACTGATGAAGAAAAGTGTTTGGAAAAAATAAAGTCCGTATTTAAACGCATGGAGATACGCTCGAAATCCACCTTGTCGATAAGGCCTTTTTGCCCAAGGTATCCTAAAGATGCTAATACTCTCAACTTGTCTGTGCCTCCCGTCATGGTCAGACTATGGTTTTGTTGGAAACCGCTTCCCTTTAATACTTCTTTCTGCCAGTCTGTATCCGGATAGTGATCTCGGTCGGACGGACCTTTTTCCCGCCAATTCTTTATCTGTTCGTCTGAATAAACAACGCCGGCCCCAGCATTTATTTTCGCTTCATTCAAAAGTAACATATGGTCTATTGCATCCACTTTTTCAGGAAGATTAGTCGGGCTTTGTTTGGCAATATATCCATTATATGAGATATTGAATTTTCCTTCCATTGCTCTTTTGGTCGTTACCAGAATAACGCCATTGGCCGCTTTTGAACCATAAATAGAAGCCGAAGACGCGTCTTTTAGGACGGAAATGGATTCTATGGTAGATACATCCAAATTATTAAGCCCCATTTCAAGGCCGTCAACAAGGATTAAAGGGTTTGCGTTATTTAATGTGCCGATTCCCCTTATTTTAATATCTCCACCATCCATGCCCGGTTGGCCGGAACGTTGGGTTACAGTCACCCCGGGGGCTGTACCTTGCAGAGCCAGAGAAGTTTGTCCCACCTGACGTTTGCTTAGAGTTTCACTGCTAACCGAAGCAATTGATCCCGTTAGATTTACTTTTTTCTGAGTCCCGTAACCAACAATAACTACTTCCTCTAAAGATTCTGTATCTTCTTTTAAAATGATGTTAAGAATAGATTGATCGTTGTTTAGCCGCACCTCTTGTTTAATATAACCCACAAAAGAAATCTGTAAAATTGATTCCGGTGTTGCTTCTAAAGAGAAACGTCCTTCTAAATCCGTAATAGTTCCATTGCTCGTTCCTTTGGCAACGACATTGGCACCGATAATTGGCTCCCCGTTATTGTCTGTAACAGTACCTGTGATTCTTCTTCTGTTTTGTTGGGCAATCAATAGATTATTGAACGCTGCATTTTTTAAAGTAATACCATTCTTAGTAAGGACAATGTAATTATTCTCAAATTCATATTTGATATCTGTCCCTTCAAATGCTTTCTGAAGAAATGAGATGACTTCACCGGACTTGTCTTTTACTGTTATTTTCCTGTTGGAATCAATTTCCTCATTACTATATACAACCAAATAATCCGTTTGATTTTCTATTTCTTTGAATAGTTGTTTAATGGAAAAGGTCGTAGAATTTACATTAATCACTAAATTCTGTGCACTTGTATTGTATGCTACAAGTTGGAAGGCACAGACAAATAAAAAGACGAGTGATATTTTCATAATTCTGAAATAATCTTTAAAGTGTTTATTCCATGCAATAAGATGTAGCAACAAAGTTTTTATTTTCATATCTTTGCTATTGTTAAGTGAATATTAAATTTAAGATTGTGTTTACTTTAACGCTATCGGCAGATGTGTCGGCATCTGCCGGTATTTTAATTTTTCATTTAATGTTTCATAGGCAATTCATTTATAGTTTTACTTACTTAAAGTTATAATATGGTGCTCTCTATCTTTTTTGATATTGAACTTTTGGATTTTTTGAAAGATCCGGAGGATCTCATCGACTCCGTCTTGCTGACGGAATTTTCCGGTATAGACTAAGTCCAAAATAGAGGAATCTTTTACTACGATTTTGACATCATAATAAAACTCCAGTTTCTGTATGATCGATTTGAATTCTTCCTCCTCAAAACTGTAGATGCCGTCTTTCCATAAGAAATAGGAAAGATGTTCGATTTCTTTTACGTCCATTTTCCCATTTCTTACAATTACTTCTTGGCTGGGATAAAGTATAATATTTTTTTTCTCCGGTTTCAAATTCGTAATTCTAACGGAACCTTCGAGTAAACTGGTTTGAACGAAATCTGATTCCGGATAACTCTTTACATTGAATTGGGTGCCTAATGCCTCTATTTTTGTATCTTTTGTGGAGACGATAAATGGTTGGGAAGGATTTGGGGCTATGTGAAAGAATGCCTCTCCGCATAATGTTACGAACCTTTCTTTTCCATTGAATTGAGAAGGATAAGTAAGGGTAGAATGGGCATTTACCCATACTTCTGTTCCGTCTTGCAGGGTTATGCAGGCTCTTTGTCCGGCTGGAACACGTAATGTATTTGTTCCGGAGTATTTAGCTGAATCGGCCACCCACCATGTTGAAATTATTAAGAACGCAATGGCGGCGGCATAGCCCATGACTGTTAAAACGATCTTTCTTGTTTTTTGTTTTTGTACGCGTTTTAATAGCTTTATATAATTGAGATGGATTGTTTCCTTATTTTCCCCGGGAGGGAGTATTGATAAATCAAGCATTCCATGAAGATTTTGCAATTTAATATATTGCTTTTTTAATTCTTCATCTGTGCTGACCTTTCTTAATAGCTCCAGTTGTTCGGAAGTATTTAATTTCTCTTGAAAATATTTTAATAATTGTTCATCCATCAGTTTCATTCTTTAAATAATAAACGGATGAACTTGTAAAATCCGCTAATAAAAAATGAATTATTTTATAAAAGAAAGAGAAGAAGAGGTAGGTAATTCTTTAGTTCTTCCTTTAATCTTTTGTACGCAAGCCCCATCTGAGTCTCGACTGTATTAATGGAAATATTGAGATCCCGGGCGATTTCTTTTTGTTTCTTCCCCTTGATTTTACTTAAAATAAATATCTCACGACATTTTTCAGGAAGGTTATCAATGGCTTTAGATATAAGAGTTTCGATATCTTTTTCTTTGAATAATTCTTCACTGAAATCTTCCAATGAATTTAAATTTAATTGCAGGGCAATGGTCTGTTCTTCTTTTAAATGTTCGATTGTACGCTGTTTGTTTAGCTGATGGCGTAAAAAATCAATGCATTTATTTCTTAGGGAAGTAAAGAGGAACGCGATTAAATTAATTTCAAACGGGAAAAATTCTTTTTTTTCCAAAAGTTCCAGAAAAACATCATGTACAATGTTTTCCGCATCTTCTTCTTCAATAACATACCTGCAGGCAAATCGTTTCATCCTATCATAATGCGAAACATAAATTTCTCCCAAATATGTATACTTGTTATTAATCTCCATCACTTGGTTAACATTTGTACATATTGGCAAATGTATGTAATATTTTCCTTAAATCCGCACAGACCTGTAAAAAAGGAAATATCTCATGGGATTCGTTTCTTTTTTATGACTGAAATGCGGAAACATTTGCCTATTGTCATTGATTGTAAATGATTTCTTGTTGGATACATTTATTAATTCATGATTTTTATGTAAATTTGATCAGAAGGTGGGGCGTTATGCCCACGAATAACTTTAATTCTAAAATAAAAAGATATGAGTACAATAAACAAACGCATCGCCGACCTGAGAAAGTTCATGACGGAACATGGTCTGCATGCTTTCATTATCCCCAGTACCGATCCGCATATGAGTGAATATCCGCCCGCCTATTGGGAAAGCAGGGCTTGGTTAAGCGGTTTCAGCGGTTCTGCCGGCACGCTGGTGATAACTTTGAACAAGTCGGGACTCTGGACGGATTCCCGTTATTTCATTCAGGCCGTAAACGAGATGAAAGGTTCCGAAATAGTCCTCTTCAAGGATCGTTTGCCGGAAACACCTTCCTTTACCGACTGGCTGATCAGTGAGTTGGAGCCTGGTAACAGGGTCGGTATCGATGCAAAAGTTTATGCCGCCCGGGATGCTTTTATCCTGAAAACGAAGTTAGACGCCGCCGGAATCGGCCTCGTCAGCGAATACGATCCCTTTGAATCGATTTGGGACAATCGCCCGCCGGTGCCCAAGCAAATGATTTTTACTTTTTCCATAAAATATGCAGGAGAATCGGCGGCAAGTAAAATCGGCCGCATCCGGGAAACCCTGAAAATGGCGAATGCCGGATCGATCATTATCAGCACGTTGGATGCAATTGCCTGGACATTCAATATACGGGGTAAGGATGTGCTCTATAATCCTGTTGCCATCGCCTATGCCTTTATTTCTTTGGATGATGCCATCCTCTTCATTGATGAGAAGAAGGTTTCGGAGGAGAATCGCCGGATTTTGTCGGAATCCGGCATACGGCTTGCCCCCTATGACTCCATACTGTCTTTTATCTCCTCGTTGCAAACGTCCGTTTGCGTGGATAGCAGTAAATTGTCGTATGCTTTTTATAATGCGATTCCCTCCACGTCGAGGATTGTCGACCTCCCTTCGCCGGCAGACCGGATGAAGAGCATCAAAAACGAAACGGAGATTGCTGGTTTCAGAAAGGCATTGGTGCAGGATGGCATTGCCTTGGTTCATTTCGGGGTTTGGTTGGAAAAGGCAGTGTCCGAAGGAAAAGTCACGGAATATACCATCGGAGAGAAATTGAAGGAATTAAGGAGTGAGAGAGAAAACTTCCAAGGCGAAAGTTTTTGTACAATTGCGGGATACGGTCCGAACGCCGCCCTGAATCATTATCATCCGACGGCTGAAACAGCCGTCGAAATCAAACCGGAAGGCCTCCTTTTGGTCGACTCCGGCGGACAATACCTGGATGGGACAACAGACATAACCCGTACCTATGCCTTGGGAACCATCACTCCTGAAATGAAGAAAGATTATACATTGGTATTAAAAGGGAATATCGGCTTGAACGGCGCCGTATTCCCTAAGAGGACGCGGGGATCGCAAATCGATATCCTGGCGCGTGACGCCATGTGGAAGCTGGGCATCAATTACGGGCATGGTACGGGACATGGAATCGGCCATTTCCTGAATGTGCATGAAGGCCCGCAGAGCATCCGCCCGGAAGAGAATCCCGTGGTACTGGAAGTCGGGATGGTGATGTCCAACGAGCCGGGCATCTATCGCGATTATCGATATGGAATAAGAATAGAGAATCTGATGCTTGTTAAACCGGCAATCTCCGGAGAGTATGGCGATTTCTATGCATTTGAGGCCTTGACTCTCTGCCCGATCGACACAGCTCCCATCATCAAAGAGATGCTGACGGATACGGAACTCGAATGGTTAAATAATTACCACCGGACAGTCTATGATAAGCTTTCGCCCTACCTTCCCGAACCCGAAAAGATATGGCTCCGCAACAAAACCGCCGCTATCTAAAAATACCCTTTCGGCAAGGATGCGTCTTGTAAGTACGTAATGGGTGTCCGTGTTTGTCCGTGAAGCGCCAACGGATGTACACGGACATCAACCGCATAATACCACCGCACCTTCGCCTTTTTTCGTATATTTGTTCCGTATGTTTATCTAAAATAAATAAGAACATGAAATACTATTATTGGATTTTTCTTTTGGGGCTGGCCACCGCTTCGACCCTCGCGGCACAAACGCCGGAGAAGCTGCAGGGTGCTGTCATCGGCACCACCCTGTGCGTAGATTATGACCACGACAACGCGCAGACTACCACTGTCAACACGGCCGTCAACCTCTTTGACGGTAACTTCGATACGTACTTCGCCACCTGGCAGCGCGACGAAGGCTGGGCAGGTCTCGACCTTGGTGAGAAGCATGTCATCACTTCCATCGCCTATTGTCCGCGCGCCGGGCAGGAAGGTCGTGTCGAACTGGGCGTCTTCGAAGGTGCCAATCAGCCGGACTTTGGCGACGCCATTCCACTTTGCGTTATCCCCTCGGCTGCGCCGGCGGGGCAATTTACGGAGCAAGCCGTCACATGCTCGCGGGGCTTTCAATATGTGCGCTACATCGGGCGGCGCGATGTGCGTTGTAACATAGCCGAGCTCGCGTTCTACGGCTACGCCTCCGAGGGTGACAACTCGCATCTCGGCCAAATTACCAACCTGCCGACCGTCGCCATCCATACAACTAATAACCAGTCAATCACCTCAAAAGAGATCTACGTGAAGGGCATCATCACCGTTATCGACGGCGCAAGCATCCACAGTGACAGCCTCGACATCCGCGGGCGCGGCAACGCCAGCTGGAACTTCCCCAAGAAGCCGTATCGCCTCAAGCTCTACAACAAAGCCTCGTTGCTCGGTTTCCCCGCCAAGGAAAAGAACTGGACGCTGATCAACAACTACGGCGACAAGACACTCATGCGCAATCTCGTCGCCTTCGACTTCAGCCGTCGCTTCGAAATGTCCTATACACCGGCGGGCAAGCCGGTCGACGTCGTGCTCAACGGTGAATACGTCGGCACGTATCAGCTCTGCGACCAAATCGAGGTGGCGAGCGGGCGCGTCGAGACGGACAAAATGTCGGAGAAAGACACCGCGCTCCCCGAGCTTGCGGGCGGATATCTAATCGAGATCGATGCCTACGCCGACAGCGAGAACTCGAAGTTCTACTCCAATCAATACAGCGTTCCGGTCACCATCAAATACCCCAAAGACGACGAAATCGTGCCTTCGCAAGCGGCTTATATCGAAAGTTATTTCAATACGCTCGAGCGCGCGCTTTTCTCACCGATCGGCAAGGATCCCGTAAACGGCTACCGCAAATACATGGACACGCATACCTTCGTCCGCCACTTTTTGATCGGCGAGCTGAGCGGCAACACGGACACGTACTGGAGCGTCTATATGTACAAACGGCGCGCGGATGACCTCTTCTACTTCGGTCCCGTCTGGGACTATGACATCGCCTTTGAGAACGACAACCGCACTTACCCCATCAATCAGAATCCGAACTGGCTCTGTACCTCGACCGGCAGTTGGGCCAACGGCATGCGCAGCTGGGTGTTCCAATGGCTCTCCGACGACGCGCTGATGACCGAGATCAAGACGACTTGGGCACAGTATCGCGACGCCGGGCGCTTCGATGTCGACAGCCTCCTTCGCGTTGTCGACGACTATGCGGCCGAGATGAACGCCTCGCAAGAGCTGAATTTTAAGCGTTGGAACATCATGAACACGCTTGTACATCAGAATCCGCGCATCTTGGGCTCGTATGTGGCCGAGGTGGAGGGGCTGAAAACCTTCCTCACCGAGCGCGTCGCGTGGATGGATAAGAAGCTGCAATACACTCCTAAACCGACTGGTGTGCAGCCGATCGAAAGCCCTCTGCGCCTCTCGATCTGGCAGGGCGCCGTTCATATTGACGGCCTTCTCGAACGCACGGAGATTACGGTCTACGACCTAAGTGGGAGGCGGGTGATGTCAGTCGTCGCCACGGGCAGCTGCACCCTCCCCCTCACCGCAGGCGAATACATCCTCAGCATCGTCGCGCCGGGCAAGGCAAAAGAGACAAGAAAGATCAGCTGCAGGTAAGAAGGGAAAGGAATTTTCTCTATCGGAAAGTATAAAGAAGCAGAGTTACGCAGAAATGCAGTTTATACGTTCATATTTGCATTTCGATTTAGTTCAGCAGTTTGGGACGTATTCCGTTGGTAACGGAAGGCAGTTTTGACATTCGTACAGACTTTAAGCGTGCTGCAGGGGCAGAAGGCGAAAAGAAAGATCAGCAAGTTTAGATGTTTGAAGGTGGGATAAATGATACACAGAGCACCTATGATGCCTTAAAAGTGACCCCGGCTGATTTGAGCGACAACTTTGTTGCATTTAACGATAGTGAGTTCAATCCGAACGACCCTTGATTATGGGTCTAAGGGGTCGTTCGGATTGATATATAAAGATTCAATTTGCGGATAAAATTCTACGGAGGTTTCATCTATACGCTGGCCTAACCGGTGAGGGATGATTCCCATATCTTCCAGGCATCTTTTATTGAATAGTTCGGCTTGTTTTTCTCCGGCAATATAATCTATATGTGTATCGGATGAGACAATGGCCGCTTTTTTAAGGGGGATTCCCTGACGAAACATGATCCGTACCGTATTCCGTATGTTTGTCGTTGTATGTCTGGCATGAGGCTCCATGATAATCGCTTCCTCCGGAAGATTGCATTTCTCAATCAGAAATCGTTTCATTTCCCCGGCTTCAGAATAGATCGTTTTGAAAGGATGAACTCTTCCTCCTGAAACGACGACAAAGGGTGCATTCCCTTCCTGATATTTGATTGCTGCTGTCCTTAAACGTATTTTATTGAGGGGACTGAGGGGTACGCCTATCTTATCCGGTCCGGCTCCTAAGACTAAAATGATCGAATAGGGATATTTTTGAAAATCAGTTACCCGGATTGCTTCGTAAGCTTCTTTATTGACCGTTTGTTCCATCGGTTCGAAATCGATCGATTCATAGCGATCGTTGATGTCGGATAATGTCAAAAAAGCATGAATCGGAATAGCGAAAAACAGATTGGATCTGCTGCTGGCATCTTTAATGTATTGTCTGCAAGCGGATAGGAGAGGGTGATAAGCTTTATCATGTATATTGAAGTCAATGGAATCGATGAGGGCATATTTAGGTTTTACTCCTTTTCCGTAAACATCAATAAATCGGTTCATACCCTTGGCGTCCTGTTCCCATATTTTATATAATAATTCCTTTTCATCCAGATTGTTATAGATACAATAAACTCCCGAAGGGTAAATATGATTCTTGAGAATCTTACCTAATATAGGATTGGTTTCGTATAGTTCCACCAGACGGTTCCCGATATAATGTATTTCTTCGTCGGTCAGTTGTAGTCCGGAAAGAGGTTCTGAATTCTCGCTATTCCGGGATATTTGTAAAAGCTTATTTTGGGCGAAGGTGGATAAGACCGGATCATTTTCGATCAAATCTCGTCCCAATGTATCGTTTGCAAGTAAACTTAGAAAATAGAAATTCTTGCTGATAAGTGATTTTGAATCGATTATTTTATAGTTACCGTTTGCTATATGCTGGGAATATATTCCTACTCTTCCTCCCAATAATAAGATTAGGAGAATAAATAATACTTTATTCGGATTCATGTCTGCAAATCTTTTATGATGAGTGAAGGTCATTTGTGAAGTTTCTGAGTACGTAGAAATCTCAAAAGAAGTTCCGGATAATCCGTCTGTATCATGTTGGCCCCATTATTATAAATGTTCTTGAAAGACTCCGGGTTATGTACAGCGCTACTGTCGATTTTCCCAAGAGAATTGATAAAAGACCGACTCCCTTGGCTATGTATAAACTGATTCGCAGAGGGAGTGTTGTATGTATCGTTTATATGAATAGCCTCCGGTCTAAGTTGGCTGAAAATCGGCTTAAGGCTTTTTTCATCTTTAGCATACAGGAGTATTTTAAAATTCTCGTTTCTTTTTTTGAGTAAAGAGGCTTTCTCCAAATCATAAACCAAGATTATAGCGGAACTTACGGCATCCATTTTCTCTATTATTTCTATAACAGGTATAAACCGGTTTGTCTTAATATCGATATCAAAGACTGTTTTTCCATTGAATTTTTTCAATACATCTTTTAATGTCGGAATTTGTTCGTTGGAAAGAGAACCATCCGGATTCTTTAACCGGAATCGTTTTAATTCATCCAAAGTATAATCTTCGATCAAGCCATTACCATTTGTTGTCCGATCGATGGTCTTATCATGCATCAAGACAAAGGCGCTGTCTTTCGTATGGCGGATATCGATTTCAATAATATCCACACCTAAATTTACCGCCTCCCGGATCGCAGGGATTGAATTTTCGGGATAATGGTTGTGGACTCCGCGATGAGCCACAACCATTATATTTGATGAATCGGATAATTCTTGTGCAATGTTATTTTGAAGCCATAAAAGGCAAAAGAGCAAAAAACAAATTTTCTTCATCTTTCTTATTTTTAATAACCCGGATTTTGATACATCTTTTCAGGATCGAGTTTGTACTCATCAAATGGTATCGGGTAATACCTATCCTTTGTTCCGAAATTCTTTATATTTGAGATTCCATAATCTTCCTGTTTTTTGGAATGAATATAGGTCGTCAGTTCTTCGATTGTAAAGAAGCGAAGCAGGTCGAACCACCGGTGATTTTCAAAAGCCAATTCCGAACGGCGTTCATGCAAAATCGCCAGTTTTAACGTCGGATAGTTTGATTTATATGTCGTATTTTTTAAAGACTCTTCATAAGAAGGGAGGCCGACCCGTTCGCGAACCTGATTGAGATAACTGATAGCTGCAGCCTCATTTCCCAAATAAGAATTTACCTCGGCCAGCATGAGGATGACATCTGCATAGCGGATTAAGATCCAATCGTTACCTCCGTAACCCAGTGTACCGGCTGCATCACTCGCATCCCGGAATTTCGTAATGAAATGTGCATTGGTATAGGTGGAGAATTGAACGGACCATTCTTTACGAATATCATTTTCTTCATATTCTTTCACAACGTCCGGATTGACAAAATTTCCTGTCCCGGTAGATGTCTTTTGCGAATTGATTTTCTCTCCTTTAGGTTGATTGGAAGTTGCAATGGAAGAATAGTAATCTTTGTCACCTTGGATATATTGGATTTGGAAAATAATTTCAGGACACGTCGTTTTCTTGTTTACATCGAAAACATCCGCATAAGGAATTTCCTTCAGCGTTTCGAACGATCTCATATTATAGGCATCTTCAAGATATTTTTTAGCTGAGTTGAGGTTTGTATCCCGGTCTCCTTCTATTGTTGTGCCCATAGTCAGGTAAACCTGCCCTAAAAGAGCGTTAATGGCCGCCTTACAAGTACGCCCTTTACCGGATGCCGGCTGGATGTTCGGAAGGCTTGAATTGAGCGCTTCCGTCAGGTCTTTTACAATTTGGTTATAGACCGTATTTTCCTTTTCCCGGAATGTAATTTCCTTGATTTCGTCTTGGGTTGTCAGGAAAGTGGTTACCAAAGGTACATCTCCCCATTTTCGCACCAAATGAAAATAGACCAGAGCGCGTAAAAACTTAGCTTCGGCCATATAATTTTCCTTTACCTTTTCGTCGGTAAATGACACCTGGTCGATATATGTGAGGACGAAATTGCTTCGCGTTACCGCCTGGTACAGACTGTTCCAATGGGTTCTTAAATAGGTATTGCTAGGCAATAGGGAAAAATCGGTGAATTGGAACGGCTCTCCTGCCGACGATTGATTATCCAGGCGGCCCATATTGTCCGAACGTTCTTCGGTATAGAGATAGCTGCTTTCACCCAGGCAAGAATTACTACGGATTGCCAAATAAATTGCATTCACAGCTCTTTCCGCATCATTCTCCGTTTGAAAATAATTATCAATCGGAATCTTATTCGGATTGGTTTCATCTATAAAGCTGTCGCAGGAAGTGAAGCTTTGTAATACGAAAAGGATTGCTGTTATTTGGGTTATTATTTTTTTCATTTTTCTTTTGTTTGTTTGGTTCGCATTTAAAAAGATAGTTGAATGCCTAAATTATAGGCCCTTACTAACGGATATTTTCCATAATCCACTCCGGGGGTTAGGTTCGTGCCATCATTATAATCCACTTCAGGATTATATCCTTTATATTTCGATAGGGTAAAAGCATTGTCTATAGCCGCATAAATCCGAAGTCTTCCTATGTTTCCATTGGTAAGCCGGGATATTTCCGGAATGCTGTAGCCTAAAGTAATATTCGTACATCTCAGGAATGAGCCGTCTTGAAGGTAAAAGGTAGATAAGCGGGTGCTGTTGCTCTGGGTTCCACCGCGTGAAGCGCGGTATATTTTGCCGTTGCCCGGATTCTCCTCGTTTCTATAACGTTGAGCCACCTCTTTGTATTGATTTCCGGAACCTTCCATATTAAATATATAATAGTCCTGTCCGTCCAATACCTGATTGCCGTACGAACCGTTGAAAGAAGCGGAAAAATCCAAGTTTTTGAAATTACTATTCAGATTGAATCCATAGATAAAATCGGGATGGGGGGATCCGATGATTTGTTTGTCCTCATCGTTGACTACACCATCACCATTTACATCTTCAAAATACAGATCCCCCGGAGCCAATGAGGTGGTCTGCGAGGTAGAACGGGCAGGCCCTTTCAGGACATAACCATCGGGAAAAGACTGGGTCGCTGCATTATAATATTGGTCGTCTGCGGCAATGTTCGCCATATCCGCCTCACGAACCATGCCTTTTACTTTAAAACCGTAAAACATACCTATCGGCTCGCCTTCCTGTGTGATGTGTGTCATATAAGAACGTTCCGCTCCATTTGTGATAATGGTGCTTGCCCCCCCGAGATCCAATACTTTGTTTTTGTTGAAGGATATATTGCCGCTTAAATTCAGATTGAAATCTTTCCGAGAAATAATTCTTGTATCCAATTGAAGATCGAGTCCGCGATTTCTTATTTTGGAATCAGGTAAGTTCGTCAAATAAGAGGTCGAACCGGATGCTGCTGAAATAGTTTGGTTGAATAACAGATCTTCTGTAATACTATTATAAAAGTTTACTGAGAGATCCAACCGATGATTAAAAAGACCCAAATCGAATCCGATATTCAATTGTGATGTAGATTCCCATCCTAAAGCAGGATCCATAAAACTACCCGGATACATTGAAGAGACAACGCTTCCTCCGATTACGGTCCCGGTAGGTGAACTCATAACCTGTGCATATTTATAATTTCCGATATTGTTATTTCCGCTAAGTCCCCAACTGGCTCTAAGCTTAAGAGTGGTATTGTTTCCGATTCCATCCTGAAAGAATTTTTCGTTGGAAATCGACCACCCTCCTGAGACCGATGGGAAATACCCCCAGCGGTTCAGCGGCCCGAATAAGGATGATCCGTCACCGCGAAAAGAAGCGGTGAAGAAGTAACGGTCATTATAGTTATAGTTTAAACGGGCGAAATAGGAAACCATCGACCAATTGGATTTGGTTGTATTGTTAGTCAATGATATGTCTGCCGGATCCGCTCCGTGTCCTGTGACTTCCGGAATATGATCATCTTCATATCCGGACCCTTGAACTTCGAGTACATCAAGTTTATTTTTCTGTAACGAGAAACCTGTAACCCCTTGCAAGGAGTGCTCTCCTAATTTTTTTGTATAATTTGCCGTAAACTCTCCCAGGTAATCTTGTTGGGTGGTACTTTTTGCCAAAGCATAAGCCGCCGCCTTCGCTTCGGGAGAGTAGGGAGAATTATTCCCGCTGCTTAAGCTGGTCGGCAGATAAAATTCATACTTTTCGGCAATATTAAACATTCCGAGATTTGCCTTTATAAAGAGGTCTTTGATTAGTTCATAGGAACCTGTCAGATTATAAGTATTATGCGTTCTATTGCGACTGATTTTAGTCTCCGTAGCCAAGGCAACCGGATTTTCTATCGATTGAAAAGCATAATCTCCAGCATAAGAAGCCATTTCATTCTTTATAATATTACCATTTTCGTCATAGCATCTGAAGATGGGAGCATATACTAAAGCACCCAAGATCGGGCCTTGATTGAAACGGCCTTCACGCACTTCCCGGTTCCATGTGTAAGTGGTGGCAAAATTGGCGCTGACTTTAAATTTGGATGATACGTCAATATCGATGTTACTTCTAAGGTTGAGGCGATCTTGTTTCGTAGAAACGATAATACCATCCAACATCTGGTAGCTTCCGCTTACATTGTAACGGACCCCTTTATTGCCTCCGGTTACGGCAAGATTGTGACGGTGTCCCGGAGCATTGCGATAAAGTTCATCCTGCCAATCCGTATCATATTGAGGACTAATTACTTTTTGGGAAGCGAAATCATACATGAATTCGGGGATCATGGCCGCGCTGTTATAAGAGCCTAAACGTTCCGCCCGTTTTTGATTGGTATCGCTATACATTTGGTCATTCCATTGAATTCCTTTGCTTAGAAGTAAATTTTTATAAGCCGTGTTGTGCCCTTCTACATGCAGTTCCGTAAATTCCTGGGCATTCAACATGTCTACTTTTTTACTGAGTTGGTTTATGCTGAGTTGATAACTATAGTCAACTTTTGCCTTCCCTTCTTTTCCGCGTTTTGTCGTGATAAGGATAACCCCTCCTGCCGCCCGTGAACCGTAAATGGCGGCTGAAGCGGCATCTTTTAATACTTCAATGGATTCTATATCTTCCGGATTAAGAGAGAGATCTTCGTTGGAAGGATAACCGTCGATTACATAGAGAGGATCGGAACTGGAATTGACAGAAACTGTTCCACGGACCCTTATTTTGGTGCTGTTGTAAGGGGCTCCACTTACTTGTGATATTTGTACTCCTGCAACTTTCCCTACCAGGCTTTGCCCTACAGAGGGAGTCGTAAGGTTCAGTTCATTAGCTTTGATACTTGAAATGGCACTCGTTACATCGGTTTTTCGCATGGTTTGGTAGCCTATTACCACGACCTCATCCAAATTTAGATTATCCGTTTTAAGCATAATTCGTAAAGACGAATTTCCCGTCACTCTTACCTCCTGTTTAAGATATCCGACATACGATATCTGCAATACAGGATCTGAACTTGTCAATGATAGTGAAAAATTACCGTCGATGTCGGTTGCAGTACCATTCAATGTCCCCTTTTCTAAGATAGAAGCTCCGATAATGGCTTCTCCTTCTTCATTCACTACGATTCCTTTAACCGCTCTTCCTTGGGCGGATACGAATGATACATAACCAAGGTTTAAAAATAAAAGAATCATTAATAAAAACTGTTTTCTTTTCCTCATTACTTTTTATAAATATATTGATACTCTGTCACAAAGGTGTATGAGATTTGTTTAGTCTTTATTAAGCAAGTCTAAAAGAATTGTTACATTTTACAGGTAGAATTAATTAATATTTAATAATTATCGGTTGTTTATATAATCCTTTTGTTTGTATTTTGAAACGCTTTTATATCATTTTATATAATGAGTATTCTGTTATTGTTGTTATTAACTTTTTCCGGCGGTTGTGAATGTTTTATGGAGGAAAGCGCCGGCCAACAGGTCGAAGCTTTCGCTTATACGATATGGTAAATCGAATCAAAATTAGTATATTTGACTTGGAGTTTTTAAGGCGGGAAAGAACCTGCCGTTGTTTATCCATGATTTCCGGGGACTATCCGATGATGTTTGTGATGCTTATTATGTATACGAATTCAAGAAACTAAAATTGATTATGACACATTTGCCTCCAATTATTAGCGACTTGGCCTTCATGCTCATCATAGCGGGCATTGTTACTCTTGTCTTTAAATGGTTGAAACAGCCTGTTGTGTTAGGGTATATTATTGCGGGATTTTTTACGGGGCCGTATATCGACTTTTTTCCGACAGTGGCCGACACTGCGAGCATCCATATCTGGGGAGAGATCGGAGTGATCTTCCTTTTGTTCGGCATGGGCCTCGAATTCAGTTTCAAGAAACTTCTTAGCAATGGAAGAACCGGCTTTATCTGTCTGCTGATGATTATACTCGGACTGGGCATTACGGGCTATTTCTTAGGCCAGTGGATGGGTTGGGGTTATTGGGAAAGCCTGATTCTCGGCTGTATGCTTTGCTTATCGTCTACGACTATCATAGTCAAGGGTTTTGAAGATCCTAAATTCAAAGGAAAGCATTTTACGGAAGTCGTATTCGGAATCTTGATTTTCGATGACTTATTTGCTATTTTGGTTATGGTTTTCCTGGGGACGGTGGCTGTTAGCCGCCATTTCGAAGGCGCCGAAATCCTTTTAAGTTCAGGAAAATTGATTTTCTTTATGGTCGTATGGATTGTATGTGGCATATTCCTTGTCCCGACATTCCTGAAAAAAGTCAGGCGCTGGCTTAATGACGAAACGTTACTTATCGTTTCTTTGGGATTATGTTTGGGGATGGTCGTGTTCGCTACCGAAGTAGAATTATCTTCGGCTTTGGGCGCTTTCATCATGGGTTCTATTCTTGCCGAAACGATTTCCCTGGAAAATATAGAAAGGGTCACTAAACCGATAAAAGATTTTTTCGGCGCTATTTTCTTCGTTTCGGTAGGGATGATGATGGATCCGGCCATCATCGTGGAACACTACCAGAGCATAATATACATAACGCTCCTGGTTTTGGTCGGTAAAATCGTTTTTACCGCCGTCGGAGCCCGGCTTTCCGGAGAATCCATGGAGGTATCCATCCAATCGGGATTCAGTATGGCGCAGGTCGGGGAGTTCGCTTTTATCGTGGCGGGAACAGCTATTACTTACAGGTTGACTGAAAGCTATATCTACCCCATTATCATTGCCGTTTCTATCCTGACTACATTTACAACACCTTATCTGATGGCTTCGGGAGAAGGTTTTTATCGTTTTATGATGAAAAAGATCCCGGCTTCCTGGGCCGGTAAGATTATCGAAAAAGATAAGAAATTGGCAAACCCGCAACCTGTTTCGGATTGGGGGGCTTTTCTGAGAAGTTACCTGTTTAACCTCATTATATTTGTCTCTCTGGGGATCGCCATCCTTGTCTTGGCCATTAATTTCCTGCAACCTTACCTGGCAACTTTTATCCCGGCCTTCTGGTCGAATAACATCGCCCTCCTGCTCATCCTGGTCATTATCGCACCCATCCTGAAAGGGATTGTTTACAAGGGAGGGGAACAGCCTTATCTTATCTTGAAGCTCTGGAAGCGAAACTTCAGGTACAGGTTCGTCCTTTCCGCTCTGATCGTGATCCGTTACCTGATCGCTTTTGCTTTTGCCTATTATATCTTTTGGAGATTCCTGGATATTCCGGTTTGGATTTCCGCGATTGTAGCCGTTTTGTTACTTTTCATCTTGTTGCGTTCCAAATTTCTTTTGAAATTATATTGGAATATGGAATACCGCTTTGTGGTCAATTTCAATCAACGGCTCATAAATGAAAGGAAAAAACAGTCGAGACGAAAGGGGAAAGTCACCGCCTTCGACCTGGACAATGAAAGTTGGATCGAGCAGAATCTATATGCCGGGAGTTTTAAGCTTGATCCCGGATTCCAGTATGAGAATGTGATGTTGAAAGATACGGATTTCAGGCCGAAATACGGGCTGTTGATCGTCGAAGTGCTTCGTAACAGGCAAGACATCTATTTCCCGAATGGCGATTTTATTTTGCAGGCGAATGATATTATTACCGTAGTCGGTAATATTTTACAGATAAATTGCTTGGCAACGGATAAAAATAACATAACGCTCGACCGGGCTTCTCTGAAAACAATTCATAAATTTGCACGGATGCAAGATAGCGATCCTGCCTCGAAGATCAAATGCATCTCGCTGGTTATTGATGAAGATTCCGGGTTGCATGGGAAAAGCCTTTTGCAATCTGAAATGGGGCGCCGGGGGAAATGCTTCGTCGTAGGCATAGAACGTAGCAGCGGATATGAAATTAATCCGGAAGCATCGACTGTCTTTCGGAAGAATGATATTATCTGGATTGTAGGCAATAGAGAGAGTATCAATGCGACGCTGCAGGAAAATTTCCATTGCCTGAGGTTTAATGACGAAGTGTCCTGAATGCAAACAAATGAAAGTAATCAGTACTGCTGACGGCAACGAAATACAATAGGAAAAAACGATCGGGATAAAGGTGACGGAACATGGATGTCAAACGGTTTAAATTCTTTTCTATGAAAAGGCGTGCTCTTATTCTATTCACTCTGTTTTGGTGCGTATGTTTTGGCTTGTCCGCCCAATACCGGCCGGATGTGCTGGGGGATCGGTATGTGTTCCGCACGTTCCGGATGGAGCCCGATGCCGAGGGACCGGTGGTTTGCACTTTGGTCAAGAAAGATACGGTTTTGCCTCGCAAGCGGGCTATTCTTTATATACATGGCTATAATGATTATTTCTTTCAAAAGGAATTGGGTGACAGTGCCGTAGCGCATGGTTACCATTTTTATGCACTCGATTTGCGGAAATACGGACGTTCGCTCCGTCCCTATCAGGATGCTTTTTATTGCAGAGGTCTGGAGGAATACTTTGCCGATATCGATACGGCGTTGAGTGTCATCCGGGCGGAAGGGAATGAAACTGTCTATCTGATGGCCCATTCGACCGGCGGGCTGATCACCCCCCTTTATCTCCATTGCAGGAAGGAGGCGAAAGTCTCCGGACTGGTGCTGAACAGCCCTTTTCTAGATATGAATACGAGCTGGCTTATGGAAAAGATCGGCATACCGGTGGTCTCTTTTCTCGGCCGTTTCTTTCCCCGGTGGAAAGTCCAGGGCGGGGGAGGAATGTCGAATTATGCCAGAAGTTTACTGAAGGAAGAACGAGGGGAGTGGAATTTTAATACCGAATGGAAGAAGTCATTCGGACACCCGAAACGGGCTGCCTGGTTACGCGCTATTCACCGGGGGCATTGCCAGATAAGGAAAGGACTTTCGCTGGCTTGCCCGGTCTTGGTGCTTTCTTCCGACCGGTCGGCGAAGGAAACCGAGGAATGGAAGGATACCTATCTCCGTTCGGATGTGGTTCTGGACGTGGAAGATATTCAAAAATACGGAGCCGAATTAGGAACGCATGTGACCCGGCAAGTCATACCGGGCGGGCTGCATGACCTGATTCTTTCTCCCAGGCCGGCGCGAGATCAGGCGTACCGGGCGATTTTCCGCTGGCTGGAAGATCAGGAGCCGTGAACAGGAGGGATGAGAACTGGAAAGATGACAGATTTTGTTATCTTTACCGGCGTTAAACCTAAAAAATGCGCGTTATGTTTGATTTTATTGATAACTATCCATGGCTGCTTCCTTTTATTATCTTTTTCGGCCGTATTTGCGATGTGACTTTAGGTACGCTTCGTATTATTTTCGTATCGAAAGGAGAAAGGTATAAAGCGCCGATTATCGGTTTCTTTGAAGTCTTTATCTGGATTGTAATCATTTCGCAGGTCTTATCCCGTGCAAACGATATGGTCTCTTACCTTTCTTATGCTGCAGGATATGCTTCCGGAAACTATGTGGGAATTTTAATTGAGCAACGGGTGGCGTTCGGAGTGATTCTTTTCCGTGTCTTCACAAGGAAAGAAGGAAAGGGTTTGGCTCAATTGCTTAATAAAAACGGATTCGGTTCTACTTGTATGCACGGAGAAGGTTCCGTCTCCAAGGTTGATATTGTGGAAACGGTTATTAACAGGAAATCCGGTAAAAAAGTGGAGCGACTCATTACTTCGTATGATCCGGACGCATTCTTCCTGATAGAAGACATCCGTTCCAAACAGCGTGGCATATTCGAGAGATCGACGTCGATCTTTGCTTATAAAAGACCCGGAAAATAAAATAAATGGAATGATAAAATTTAAAAAAGGCCTTTGGGCCGCAATTCTCCTGTTGGCAATTCCGTTTTCCACCGTAGGGCAGGAAAAGGAGATCGTGGAGGCGACGGCTTATCGAATTGAAGCATTCGGTTCCGCCGCAACAGGTTCCAATACTCCTTTCTGGATGGCAAGCAACCGTTACGGAATCGTCCCCCTCGATGCAGGTAATGGTTATCTGGAAGCAGGCGTCTTTCATCACCGTTCTTTCGGCAAAGGATTTCATTGGTCGGCCGGGCTCGAACTGGCCGGAGCGAGTCCCCGTTATAAAAAAGTGTTCATCCAGCAGCTTTATGCCAACCTGTCCTATAAAGTGCTGCAATTAAGTATTGGAAGCCAGGAAAGGTACGCCTCTCTCTGGGATCGGGATCTCGGTAGCGGCGACTTAGTGCAATCATCTAATGCAAGGCCGATTCCCGAGATCAACCTAAGCTTTCCCCGCTTTGTCACCATACCGTTGACAAACGGCTGGTTGCATTTTAAAGGCGATTTTGCCGTCGGACGCTCTTTTGATACGGATTATCTGCGTGATTTCAGCAATGCCGCCCAGGTCTATAGTAAAGATGTCTTATGGCATCACAAATCGCTTTTGCTGAAAATAAATGATTCCTATGGTTCCCTGCCTCTTTCTTTTACTTTCGGCGTAAGGCATTGGGCGCAGTGGGGAGGCGACCATTTAAAGAACGGGAAGCAACCCCAGTCGCTGAAGGACTTTGCCCGGATTGTGCTGGGAAGGGAAGGCGGGGCCGGAGCGACCCAGTCCGATCAGGTCAACGTCTTGGGTAATCATTTCGGGACCTACGATTTCAAACTTTCCTATACGCAGGAGGATTGGGCGGCTCATGCCTACTACCAGCATTATTTTGACGATAAGTCGGGGATGGAATTTAAGAACAAGACTGATGGACTCTGGGGACTGGAGTTGCAGACCGGATGTTTCCCCTGGCTGCGGAAAGTCGTCCTTGAATACGTCGATACGCGTGACCAGTCCGGACCGTTTCATTTTATAAACTTCGACCGGACGCAACATTCCGGGCGGGGAGGCGGAAGCGACAATTATTATAACAACGGGGAATATACAACAGGGGTCTCCTATTTTAACCGTTCGTTAGGTAGTCCGTTGGTTTTATCTCCCGAATATAACGAAGGAGGACAACTCGGTTTTCCGAATAACCGTATCAAAGACTGGCATATCGGGTTGGAAGGCAGCCTTTCCGGCGCCTTTTCCTATCGTTTCCTGCTTACTTTGATGAACAGTTGGGGCCAACATGCTACTCCGTTTCTACAAAAGAAAGAGGCGACGGCCTGTTTGCTGGACATCAATTACCAGCCTTCCCGTCTTAGGGGGTGGAACTTTAAAGGTTCTTTTGCCGTAGATCAAGGGAAGATGCTTGGCAATTCGGCCGGCTTCAGTCTCTCTGTCTCTAAAAGAGGGTTGCTAAAAGAGTGGTGATTCCGTTAGCGGTATTTTTCCCATAATCCGGAAGCAATCAGGGTTCTCGCTTCATCCGCCAGGCTCTGCAGGTCTTTATGCATCCGGTCGGTCGAAAGGGGAGGGTGGATGATCATCTCCATCCGGTGCGGGCGGAGTTTCCGGGAATGAATCGGCAGGATGTCATAGGGGCCATTCAGCGTCACCGGAAGAATCGGCAATTGCAGGTCTATGGCAATTTGGAAAGCGCCTTTCTTAAAGCGCTCCATCTTTCCGGTCGGCGTGCGGGAACCTTCCGGGAAAATGACGAGGGAACCTCCTTTTTTGATTGCTCTTTCCGCTTCCAATACACTTTTAGCTGCAGATTTAGGAGTCGAATTATCGACAAAGATGAACCCGGCAGCCCGGCATGCCGCACCGACAAAGGGAATCTTTCCCAGGCCTGCCTTCATCATCCATTTGATGGGAAGCCCCAAGAATCCGTAGATGAGGAAAATGTCGAATGCTCCCTGATGATTGGCGATAACAATATAGGATTGCTTACGATGAAAATGCTCGAGCCCTTTCACCTTTACAGGGCATAAAAGTAAATAACAGGTTAGCTGTGACCAAATCTTACCGGGATAGTAAGAGAAAAATTTCTCACCTCCCAACATGCAGCCGCCAATGGTTACCAATGAGGTCAATAGGGTCAGGATGATAAAAATAGGGGCGGCTATGAACCATAAGTAAACGGTATAGAATAGTCGTTGCATAACTTTCTTTTTATAATTACAAAGATAAACGCTTCTATGATTCAGCCAACTTATTCATAAGAAAAACTACCCGTTCCTGCTTATTTTCCGGTAAATCATACCTGTTCGAGCCACTCTTTGATACCTTCCGCGCATTCCCGGTTCTCAGAGGCCGTTTGGGTGCACAGACGGATATAGGATCCGTCCAATCCCCGGAAATTGGAGGCATCCCGGATCAGGATTCCTTTCTTCTTTAACAGATACTCTTTTAGTCCGGATGCTTTCCCTTTTTTCAGGCGAACCAGGAAAAAGGTCGTGGAGGTCGGCAGAACTTCCAGTTCCTCCAACCGGGAGAGAAGGGAGATGAACTCGACTGTCTCGCGCTGCCATTTGCGGATCGGCAAAGTGAACTGTGCCGGATGGCTCAGTATGAAGCGGCTTGCCTCTATCGCGAGCGCATTCACCGACCAGGGTATCAGATAGGGATAGATCCGGGCGACCAATTCCTTATCCGCCATCAGATAGCCGATCCTAAGGCCGGGGATATGATACGCCTTGGATATGGAATAAATTAAAATCAGGTTCTTATGGTTTTTCAGGTCTTCCGGCCTCAGTGTCTCTTCGACGGTGAAAGAGGCATACGCCTGATCCACAATGAAGACGGTTTGTGGATGGGCGGCAATGAACGATAATAAGTTCGCCCGCCGCCAGAACTTTCCGTCGGGATTGTTCGGGTTACATATCCAGCAGAGATCTTGTCCTTCCACGGATAGTGCCGCCAAGTCTTCCGATGTAGGGAAAAAGCTCAACCGGTGTTGGTAAAGCCGGCAGGCATCTTCGTACTCGGCGAAGGCCGGCATGGGGATCATCGATTGGGCGCCCTGCCAGGCTTGGGCAATCAAATAGAAGGCGCTGATCGAGCCGTTGGTAACCAAAACGCTTTCCTCCGGGATTTCGAACCGGTGGGAGAGCAAACGCCGGATACTTCCGGCATCCGGCTCGGGATAGCGTTTCAATTGGTCGAATTGTTCCTCCAAATGTTTCTTTAGTTGATCCAATATCGCTCCGTGCCAGACGTTGGAACTGAAATTGATTCGCACCTCATTCTGTGCATTATAAAAATCGTCGCCGTGTCCGAATAACATCTTTTTTTTTTAAAGCTTACCTTGCCTTATGGCGAACAAAAATACGAATTATTCTTCTCAAAATCAGTTCTTGGAAAATTTAAACAATATCTAATATAATTGGTAAAGCGACAGGCGCACTTTTTTCAAATAAAAAGTGCATAATTACTTATTACACCCTAACCATTCTGTATTACATCTTCCTTTTCCGGGGATTGTGGCTCTTCAATAGACTTGGGATCCAAAGGATTGAAGTAATATACGCCTAATGAGTCTAAATATTTAAGGAAAACTGGCAAATGTTGCATGAATAAACTACATTCTTTATTTTTTTCAAATACCCAGGCAGCTTCCGAAAGTGCTATAAGTCGGGGAAATGTCATAAAATCCAGGCGTTTTTCATCAGCTACACGTTCCGTCCATAGAGACATTTGCATCCCCAGAATCTGCGATTCATACCCTTTTGTCAAATGCATGATTAGAGTAGGAAAGTTATAGACATTTTCAATTGTATTATAGCCATTCCATTGACGGCCGACCTTATGAGAAGCGAATTGGATAAAATCGGCATACATTGGTCGGCGTGGAGTAAGTATAACTCGGTAACCTTGTTCCAGAGCCTTCACCAACTGTGATTCTTTATCATGTCTCCACCACATCACCACTGCCTTATCAGGCGCAATACCCGCATCTACTATTTCATCCCAGCCAATCATGGTCTTACCCTTACTCGATACGATAGAAGCAACTTGACGTAAAAAATAATACTCCAATTCTTTTTCATCTGTTAAACCCTGTTTTTTGATGAAATCCTGTATTTCTGTATCCGTATACCAGCTCTGATTACCATAATGAACTTCATCCCCACCTATATGGATATAGGGAGAAGGAAATAATTGCGCAACTTCATCCAATACATCACTGATAAATTGGTATGTTTTTATATTTCCGGGATTGAAGGCGAAATCCTTCCATCGTCCCTCTCCACCGCTGGAATATTCAGGATATGCTTTACAAGCCGCCGTAGCATGTCCAGGCATATCTATTTCCGGAATAATCATTATATGGCGTTCGGTAGCATAAGCTACGATTTCTTTAATATCCTCTTGTGTATAAAATTTCGGAGCAGCTTTAGGGTCATGCCAATTACCAATTGCTCCTATTTGAGTCAATTTGGGGTATTTTTTTATTTCGATGCGCCACCCCGGTTCATCTGTCAAGTGCCAATGAAAAACATTCAATCGCAATGATGCCATAATATCCAAATATTGCTTTACTTTCTCCTTCCCGAAGAAATGGCGGCTTTCATCAAGCATGAATCCTCTCCATTGATAACGTGGAGTATCTTGAATATGACAATAACGAATTTTTCCTTTGCCAAAACAGGCTAACTGTAACAAAGCTTCTTTTGCATAAAACAACCCAGCCTCCGAAGTCGCTTCCAGTAATACAGTGTCTCCTTTTACATCTAAGCTGTATCCTTCTCCCGTGTTCGACGTAGAATTGGATAAAAGTTTCAAAAGAATAATATTATGGGAAGAATCACTTGCCGATAGTCCTCTCAACTGGCCCGATAGTTTATCAGCCAATTGAATGGCATAAGTAGAATTCCCTTTTATTTTTGTAGCTGTTGTTATATTGAATATACCTTTTTCAAGACTGTATATTTGTGGAGATGGAAATAAAACTTGTGATGATAATGGAATAGCAGTCCATAAGGAAAAAACAAGAAATAATATTTTAAACTTCATAATATTTTGATTTTAGAGAATTACATTGGCTAATATAAATCTTTTCCCAATAGAGAAGATTTCTTAAATTTAGTATTCCTCTTTTTTTTCATATTCTTGTATGATAAAAAGGCTAAAAGCTGTTTTGAGAACAAAACAGCTTTTAGGAAATTAAGAGTATTTATTCAGACTTTGGCCAACCCTCTGTCTGTTCCAAGTTCGGATTCTTAGCAAATTCACTGATAGGAATAGGTAGTAAATAGTTTTTCGATTCGTCAAATGTTCTCTTTTCCACTGCGTAATTAGTACCGGCATACGCATCGATGTATTTCTTTCCATCGACAGTGATTCTTGTGATCGATAAAGCTTTTCCATTATTTTGCTGAACCAATGCATTGTAATCCGCATCTTCAAGTCGAGTACCCAATATACGTTTGGATAATTTTGTACCCTGTTTCCATCGCATCAGATCATAATACCTAAAGTTCTCATAAGCCAGTTCAATGCGCCTTTCGCGTCTTATCTCAATCAGTAAAGAGGGAAGTCCTTCATCTGCATATTTGGGATCCATGGAAGGGTTAAGCTCCAATTTAGGCATATTTACACGATCTCTCAGCGGCTTGATGCTTGCATCCAAATCTGCCTGAGTAATGGTACCTAATTCAGCTTTCGCCTCGGCATAATTTAAGAGGACTTCTGCATAACGGAAAAGAGGATAATCATTTATTTCCTGCGGATTTCCCCTCTGTGCATCATCATATTCATAAGAACGTATATAATAATAACCTGTGGGAGACATCCAACCGGTCATTCCGGGAACCCTGGGATAACCTATTTGCGTTTTTAAAATCTCCATTTCTCTTCTCGGATCCAACACTGTTTGTCCAAGTCGCGGATCCCGGTTATCAAATTGCTCAAGATAAGTATCATCCTTATACGTAGAACTAAGTCTTACCGGTTTCGCTGAGCCATCGCTTTCGACACACAAGAAATCTTCAACAAAATCCCTACTGGGACCTGCCGTCTGCGCAAAAATATAACCGCTCTGCCGGTGGGCCACCCCAGGGTAAGCATACTGGCGGTAAAAAATGACCTCTTTCCCGTTTCCATAAAAAGAAGATAAATCCGGCTGAATAAACAAAGCTCTTAAGTCAGAATCAGGATTGCCTGACGAATATATAACATAATTGTTTCCGTTTTTCCCATTCATCAAGTCTTGAGAAGCACTAACACACTCAGATAACCAATCATTTGCCGTACTTTGCAATCCCAGCTCCGTATGATATTTCCGATAAGTACCTTCAAAGAGACAAATACGGGATTTTAACGCCAAGGCAACGTCTTTTGTAACGCGCAGCGTACTTCCCGACCAACTATTCGGCAGATAATCAATCGCTTTATTGATGTCGGACAAAACCTGCACCATTACATCAGCCCGGCTTGCCTGTTTTTCATAAAGCTCTTCAGACTCCTCTGTCAGAGATTTCGTTACAAGAGGAGCTTTTCCAAACTGCTGGATTTTATCCATGTAAAACCAAGCTCTGAAAAAGTAAGCCTCACCGGCATATTGATTCTTCTGGTCGTCACTTGCATCTACCTTCGAATAATTATCCAGAAAAACGTTGCAGCGGCGAAGCAGCGTCCAATTCCATCCATATGCATCCGATGTGGTATTTAGTCCCGCAGCTATATTTCGCCACAGATTATGAGTACCCTCATTCGATGCTCCATTATCCGAACGGTATTCCATCGCCATATTACTGTATGTCGGAGAGTTCGAACCATTAGCAAAACCTGTTAGAAACAAATAGGTTGAATTATTCCCGGATAAATCATATATGCCATTATTGTATAATTCCAGTTCAGCCGTCGTCTTCCAATAGTTATTATTCGTTACATCCATTATCGGTTCTCTGTCGAGAAAGCCGTCATTGCAACCAAAGCCTATTATTAAGGCTGTTATTATTAAGGAAATATTATTGACGATTTTCATAATTAAACTATTTAAAATGTTAAATCAATACCGATTGAATAGGTTCTTTCAAGTGGATAATACATAGCCCCTGCATTCGCCATTCCTTCGGGATCATAAGCTCCTTTCACCCCGGAATGTTCCCACATGTTTTCAGCGCTAAAATAGAGATTCACATTACTCAGCTTCACTTTCTTCACAATATTTGAAGGAAGAACATATCCGACCGTGAAATTCTTTAACCTGATATACGAAGCATCCTGCAAATATTTTGTTTGGGACTGCTGGTTCTTTGTATTCCGAGCTCTGGGTATAGGAAAATAAGCATCCGTATTGGTTTCACTCCAGGAATCGGTAATAAACCATTTCTGCGTATTGAAATACTGGGTGGAAACCGGCCAGAAGGCTTGCGCGGAAGGCCAGAAATCACGCTTTCCAACGCCTTGGAAAAAGAGGGTCGTATAAAAACCTTTATAATTACCGTTCAAATTGATACCGAAATTATATCTCGGCGTTGTATTTCCTATTACTTTTAAATCGCCATGGTCTTCCACCGTGCTGGCACCTTTCGTTATAGAGCCGGATTTGTCTAAATCCGCATACTTAATATCGCCAGCCGTCCAAGTTCCGCTATTGATGGCGGATTGAGACGGACTATTTGCCACATCCTCTGCGGAAGTAAAAAAGCCGACCGTTTCAAAGCCCCATATTTCTCCGATCTCTTTGCCTTCATAATAACCGCTAATGCTGCGGTTTCCTCCTTCGAATTTGGTGATTTTAGCTTGGGAGTCAAAAAGCGACAGCCCGATACGATAATTGAAATCATCTCCAATCTTATCATTCCAGGAGGCTGTGATCTCCCATCCTTTTGTTTGCAACTCACCGGAATTCTTCACGGGCGCCGAAGCTCCTAATAGGGATGGCACATCCTGAGAAAACAACATATCTTTTGTGGTACGGTTATAAATATCAAAAGAAAAATCAAAACGATTATTTAACAAAGTAAGGTCAAGGCCTCCGTTTATGGTTGAAACCTTTTCCCATGTAAGTGAAGCCGGAGTTAAAGCATAAGGATCTACGTAAGCGACTGCCGACGAACTTAACATATAATTACTGGTCAATCCATTTGACATTAATGGAATATACGGATAATATTTTGTATTTCCACTCCAACTGCTTGATGTCAACAACTGATTTCCCAGGTTTCCGTAAGAGGCCCTTAGCTTGATATTATCAAATAACGGTTTCGTAAATTTCATGAAATTCTCTTCACTGACCCGCCATCCGATTGAAAAAGATGGAAGCAGGACGAAACGATCATCCTTAGGAAATCTGGAAGTTCCATCATAACGTAGGTTGCCCTCTAACAGGTATTTACCTTCAAAGTCATAATTTAAACGGAAGAATCCTCCTCGCAGGGCCCAATCGTACGCATTACTGGAAACCGTTTTCGTCCCGGTACCAAGGCTTAGGGAGGGTATGTCACCGCTTAACAACGTTTCTAACTTGCCTGAAGTAATACCATATTTTGTTACTTCTTGATTAAAACCCAATAAGGCCTTAAAATTATGTTTCTCATTCAACGAAAACGAATAGTCCGTAAAAGCATTAAATGACATATATTCCTGGTCGCTTTTATCTACTTGATAAAAATCGCTCGTACTATTCCCATATGTCTCTATAAACTTATTCGTTAGAAACTTATCAATCTTTGTCGCCAAAGTCGTTGTATTCTCTGAAAGTCTGTTATAAGTAAAATCGAGATGAATGTTCCAGTTCTTTAAAGGGCGTAAATCCAGGCTGGGAGAGAGCACGACTTCATTCGCTTTTATTTTATCCCGGCTACCTTCCGTCAGATATCCCAAAGGAGATTGATCTTCGAAGAAATAACCGACGTATTTGTCATACTGGGGATAATCCGGATCCCCTCCCCATTCTCCGCCACGCGTTGGACTGGAAAAAACAATTGCGTGATATAAATTGTCCTTGTAAGTATGTTGTTGGTCGTAGGTTTTGGTATTATAAGAAATTTTCAATCCGAGCGTCATCCAATCGTAGGTATTGTTCTCTACTGTCAAACGCGCATTCTTTCTTTCATAAATATCAGGTCTGATTTTTAACGGACCATTTTGTTTTGAAAAACCGAAAGAAGAATAAAAAGTCGTCTTCCCGGATCCTCCTGAAACACTGATATTATGATTTTGCTTAGGAATGGCCTTGCTAATCAGTCTGTCTACCCAGTTATAATGACCGATGTAATAATAAGAACCGTCTTTAATATAGTATTTTTACCAGTAGGATCTTCATAATAATCCTTTATGGCGGCATATTGCGTTGCATCATATATAGGTGTAATGCCTTCCCTTGCCAACGCTTCGTTTACGAATGTTGCATGATCATAGGAATTATCGGTAAATTCCGGCATAACTGTTGCGCGCGACCAACTTACATTTCCGGAATAATTTATCTTTAGCTTTTGGTCTTTCTCTCCCTTTTTGGTTGTAATCAAAATAACACCGTAAGCGGCGCGCACACCATAGATAGAAGAAGCAGCCGCATCTTTCAAAACAGTAACACTTTCAATGTCGTTCGGATTAATTAAAGCCATACTTGTCTCCACTCCATCAATCAGCACAAGGGGACTACCGCCGTTAACAGAGGTAGTACCACGAATATTCATATCTAACGATGCGTTCGGATTTCCATTGGTCGGATTAATATTTACACCGGGTAATGCTCCCTGCAAGGCAGAAGTAGCCGAAGTCACCGGTCTGTTTTCAAAAACCTTTGAATCAACCTGTGAAATGGCACCTGTCAGATTCGCCTTTTTTTGCGTTCCGTAACCAACTACAACCACATCTTCCAAAAGCATAGCATCCTCTTGTAAAATCACATCTATAACCGTATTTTTCCCTACGGTTTTTTCCTTGGAGATGAATCCGACATAAGAAAACACCAATACAGCATTTGCTTCGGGTACCGAAATTGTAAAATGTCCATCAACATCTGTCATAACCCCAGTTGAGGTTCCTTTTACAATAACGTTTACTCCAATCAACGGATTATTACTTGCATCTTTTACTGTTCCGGAAACAGACTGGTTTTGTTGTTTTTGCTCATTTTTATCTTCGGGGCTGGTAGTCTTTTTCGTGACGTAAATCTGACGGTCCATAATCTTGTATGTATTGTCTGTAGAGGCAAGGACAAGATCCAATATTTTATCGACCGTTTGGTTTTTTATATCTACCGAGATCTTTTTTTCCAAATTCACATTCTCATCCAGATATATAAAAACATATTCCGATTGATTTTCAATATCCGAGAAGATATCTTTAATCGTTTTGGCTTTCGAAGAAACCGAAAGTTTTGTTATCTGCGAATACAAGCTTTCAGCCAAGCAAAAATGCGTACAACAAAAACATAGAATGGCAAAAAATATAGAAAAACATTTTTGTTTCCTAAAGATCGACTTAGG
>NZ_LT799418.1:1597866-1605034 GCF_900162725.1 Parabacteroides sp. Marseille-P3160
AAGGGGACTACCGCCGTTAACAGAGGTAGTACCACGAATATTCATATCTAACGATGCGTTCGGATTTCCATTGGTCGGATTAATATTTACACCGGGTAATGCTCCCTGCAAGGCAGAAGTAGCCGAAGTCACCGGTCTGTTTTCAAAAACCTTTGAATCAACCTGTGAAATGGCACCTGTCAGATTCGCCTTTTTTTGCGTTCCGTAACCAACTACAACCACATCTTCCAAAAGCATAGCATCCTCTTGTAAAATCACATCTATAACCGTATTTTTCCCTACGGTTTTTTCCTTGGAGATGAATCCGACATAAGAAAACACCAATACAGCATTTGCTTCGGGTACCGAAATTGTAAAATGTCCATCAACATCTGTCATAACCCCAGTTGAGGTTCCTTTTACAATAACGTTTACTCCAATCAACGGATTATTACTTGCATCTTTTACTGTTCCGGAAACAGACTGGTTTTGTTGTTTTTGCTCATTTTTATCTTCGGGGCTGGTAGTCTTTTTCGTGACGTAAATCTGACGGTCCATAATCTTGTATGTATTGTCTGTAGAGGCAAGGACAAGATCCAATATTTTATCGACCGTTTGGTTTTTTATATCTACCGAGATCTTTTTTTCCAAATTCACATTCTCATCCAGATATATAAAAACATATTCCGATTGATTTTCAATATCCGAGAAGATATCTTTAATCGTTTTGGCTTTCGAAGAAACCGAAAGTTTTGTTATCTGCGAATACAAGCTTTCAGCCAAGCAAAAATGCGTACAACAAAAACATAGAATGGCAAAAAATATAGAAAAACATTTTTGTTTCCTAAAGATCGACTTAGGAGGACATTTCTTTTGTAATTTTATCATCATTTTTAACGGTTTAAAGAGGTTAATAACAATTCCACTTTTTTAAGTCGTGACCGGGTTAGCATGGCAGCGCAAACCCGGTTTTTTTTTGTTTCATAGGCAAATTTCTGTTTAGATTAATTTATTAATAATTTATTTAGTAGTATGCGATTTCCATTTCGATATCCTCAGGCTCCACGATGAAGGTATTATAATGGTTCGCCTCATACTATCTATGCTATCTTTTCGCTTCTATTACATAGGCGTTATTATTCTTTGTATAAGAAATGGGAATAAGATTTGACAATCCGGATAAGATTTCATCGGGGCTGTCCATAAGCACCATTTTTCCTGATATTTTAACTGTTTTCAGAGATTGGCTCTCAATGTTTATTTTGATATTAAAATACATCTCCAAACGTTGGATGACACTTTCAAGCGTTTCGGAATGAATATTTAAGAACCCCTTTGTCCAACTAATATAATCGGATGCATCAACTATCCGTTTTGCCCCTAATCCCTCCGAATCTATGTTTATTAATTGATTGGGGAGCAACCATGTTTTTTTGTGATTCTTATCTGTAACTGACACACGTCCTTCCGCCAACACGACAGATGAAACGGCTTGTTCGCCATAGGTACATATATTAAATGAAGTGCCGAGTACTTCCACTTCAAAATTATTAGGTGTTTTAACGATAAACGGCCATTTTTCATGATGAGAAATCTCGCAATAAATCTCTCCGTCAACATATATTTCACGTGTTTTCCCTGTGAAACGATGAGGATAGATCACTTTTGTCCGTGAATTAACCCATATTTTACTATTGTCAGCAAGAATCAAGATCGTTCTTTTTCCTTGAGGAACAAAGATTTTATGATATTCCGTATTATCGTCTTGTTCGGGGGATTCTACATTTATCTGATCATCTACCGCCACATTTCCCGCTTCTGAATAATTCACCGTTGAACTATCTTTTATTGCAATACTTTTACCGGACGAAATATGTAACATGATTTGATCTGAGGCCGCTTCTACCGCCATCGTTGCAGCAAGATCTTTAAGGTCGACTTTTTTTACGGAATCGTGTCTCAGATAAAAAACAACACCGGCCAATAATGCGGCAGAAACCGTAACAGCCAGATATACCCGATTCAGCATCCGACGACGAATCTTACTCTTGGCTTCTTTTTCAACAGCAAACCAATTTTCTAATTTTTCAGGATATGGGATTCGCTTTTCCTTTTCTTTAATATACTTTAAAAAGCGAGATATAAAATCCTTTTTATCTTTCAAACTTGACATTCTAATGCTCTCTATTTATTACAAGACTGCATTACGAAAAAAGGATACTCACTTTTTTTGAGATTTTTTAAAAGAATAGCATAAATTTCCTGATTTTCTTTAATGTCCTAAAGACAAGATTCATGGAAGACTGTTCATTTATATTGAGAATTTCAGCAATTTCTTTATAAGAAAGTTCTTTGATATACCTTAAATATAGAATCATTTTCTGGTTACCGTTCAATTTAGCCAATGCATTTATTAACTTTTTGCTTCTAACCACATCAATATCGCTTTTTTTGTATAGATTTTCTATTTCAGCATCCACAATAGAGAATTCATATTCGATTTGCTCTATGGATATCTCATGGAAGGTATTTAACATATCGTAAAGCAAGTTTCGTAAACTTTTTAATAAATAGGCTCTTACTGAAATAGTTGAGTCAATCTTCTGCTTAATATATAATTTAACGAATAAATCATGGATAGCATCTTTTACCAATTCTTCATCTTTTATAAATTTAAGCCCATAATTCAGCAATAAATCATAATGCCTCAGATATAGAAATTCCAAAGGATTTTTATCACCTGCCCGAAATATCTCCCATAACTCAAAATCCGATAAATCCTGATATATTGACATCCAATTAGAATAATTAACATCACAATAACATCAAAAATAATGCAAATTTATAAAATAACACCAAACTATTCGTCTCATGATAAAAAAAAATAAGCGTTTTTGAAGATACAGGGGAGTGTATAACCTTCTCTATGGAGCCAGTCCGAACGCGTTTTGTCCCTTACACTAATACTGGGAAGGTGATTCTTTTCTGTGCTGTTTTTCAGATAGATATGTATCAATACCGTTCTTTTACTTCATTCGATCGGGTGTTCTACGGCTGTGAAACACGTGTTCTATGGCTGTGAAACACGTGTTTGACGGCTGTAGAACACGTGTTTGATGGCCATCAAACACCTAATCGGAATGTGCTAAAGTAAATCGACTTAAGCATCATCCGCCAACTTGCTGCGCACCCCGGACTAGCATGGATGAAGAAAAAATAATGCGAAATCTATTTGCTTATCACATAAATGTTTCCTTACTTTGCATCCGCTTTACGTAATCTCTGGCGGAAGAGTGTGACCCGTTTATATTGCGTTTCATAAAAATACAACTAAAAAGCTATAAACAATGGATTTAATTAAAATTGTAGAGGAGTCTTTTGCAGCGCCTCAAGAGCGACCCGTATTCAAAAGCGGTGACACGGTTACCGTGGCCTACCGCATCAAGGAAGGTAACAAGGAACGTATCCAGCAATACAGAGGGGTCGTAATCCGTATTTCGGGACACGGAGAAAAGAAACGTTTTACGGTACGTAAAATGTCTGAAAACGTAGGGGTAGAACGTATTTTCCCTTTCGACTCGCCTTTTATCGATAGCATTACCGTTAACAAGATCGGTAAAGTTCGCAGAGCCAAATTGTATTATCTGCGCCAACTGACTGGAAAGAAAGCAAGAATCAAGGAAAAAAGAGTATAAGCGCTCTGTTTGGTTACATAAAAAAAGGGAATTTATTGCGTTTGGCAATAGATTCCCTTTTTTTGGTACCCCTCCGGCAAAAAAGACACTTTTCTTATTGCCTTTCTTAAAATGCTTTCGGAAAATTAAAACAGTTACTTAATCAATTAAAGATTTTATAAGAAAAGTAGGCCGGTTGTATATTATTATCAGTGTACCTCCGCTGGGAATCGAACCCAGATCTGCGGTTTAGGAAACCACCGTTCTATCCGTTGAACTACAGAGGCAGGTGAGGCTTGCATTAGAGCGGAACAAAAGTATAATCTTTTCCGTTAACAGGCAAACATTCCGGCGGCAATCTGCATTCAGTCGAAGAGGCTATGAAGAATCGAAAGCGATTTGATTTCAGGAAAGTCGGGAAGATGCAGGCGGTAATACTCCAGAATCCGTTGGATGATATTGGTACGATCCTGGCGGGAAAAAGTGTAGACGGACATGTTTTCGTACCCCATCTTTAAGAGCCGGTGTAAAACCACGCTCTCTCCCGGCGAAAGATAATATTTGTGCATAGGTTGATTCATGGTGAAAACTCCATTTATCAAATCGAATTTAGCCCCTTTTTCATAAGCATCTGCATTGGGGTATACTCCGAAATAATAAGGCAGGCGAAGCATGAACACCAGGTGGAAATTGGCAATCCCCCGGTCGGAATTCTCCAGCCATTGGATGGAATGATAGAGAAATTCGAAGAAGCGGGTGTCCCCTTCCTTTTCTTTTACTACCCGGTATAGGATCTCAGCCAGAAATAAGGCGATGGCATTTTTGAAAGGATTACCGTATAATTCGACCAACGGATAAATACTTCGGGCTTCCCGGATCCGTTGCAAGTCTCTTTTGTGGCGATGGTCTACCTCCATTTCCACGATTGAAAGAGGGAGGAATAGCGCCCGGCTCACCGCACTCTTTTTCCCCCGGTTGCGTGATACCAGATAAGCAACACGGCCGAAATCCTCCGTATACATATATATAATGGAGTATTTATCGCTGTATGCGATCGAATGTAATACGATACCACGCGTTTTACAAAGCATTCTTTTTTTCTTTCTTTACGGAAGCAAAGATAATGAATCGGAATGGAACGGTCGGTATGCGGAGAGGAAAGAGAAGATTTGTTAAAATGGCAGATAGGTTAAAAAATAAAGAAGAAATGTTTTGCCAGTTTAAAGAGAAGCTCTATCTTTGCGGTCGCAATAAGGGAAATGATGCCCGTTACATTGCAGAAGAATAGCTTTTTGATGGCCTGTTCGTCTATCGGTTAGGACGTAAGATTTTCATTCTTGAAAGAGGGGTTCGATTCCCCTACGGGCTACAAGATAATAAAAAATAAAGAAAACAGCGGATATGGCAAATCATAAATCCTCTTTTAAAAGAATCAGACAGACAAGCGCAAGACGTTTGCGCAACCGTTATTATGGTAAAACGACAAGAAACGCAATCAAGGTTTTACGTAATACGCAAGACAAGAATGAAGCTCAGGCTTTATATCCCAAAGTTTGTTCCATGTTGGACAAGTTGGCTAAAAAGAATGTGATTCATAAAAATAAGGCAGGTAACTTGAAATCCAAATTGGCGAAACATGTCAATAAGCTTGCTGCCGTTGCCCAATAAGCAAAAGGTTTAGCTATTATATATGAAAGGCATAGGGCCGGACTTTTGAAGCCCGGCTCTTTACTTAAGGCCTGTTCGTCTATCGGTTAGGACGCAAGATTTTCATTCTTGAAAGAGGGGTTCGATTCCCCTACGGGCTACTCTTCCCAAATAATCTCCTATTTTCTAACATCGGCTCTCTTTTTTTGTTATTCTATAAAAGAAAGATTGCGATGGCTACAATAAAGAAAACATATCCTGTCCTACATATGTCCTGCGCTTCTTGCGCCGTAAATGTAGAAAGAGCGCTGAATGCACAGAAAGGCGTAAAGAATGCGGCGGTCAACCTGGCTGCGGCAAATGCAAACGTGGAATTCGATCCCAGCGAAATTACTCCCGAGGAGATGCAGAAAGCAGTGCAGGACGCCGGTTATGACTTGGCGATCGGTGACGAAAACAATCCGGAACGAGTGGAGCAAATCCGTTCGGAGGAACGGAGTCGTTTGAAAAGGAAGACAATCGCAGCTATCCTTTTGGCTGTGCCTTCTGTTATCATCGGTATGTTTCTGATGCATATGCCTTATGGAAATTATATCCAGTGGGCCTTAGCTACGGTCGTACTCTTCGGTTTCGGCTCTTCCTTTTTCATCAATGCCTGGAAGCAACTGCAGCATAGGACGGCTAACATGGATACCCTGGTGGCCTTGAGTACCGGTGTGGCCTACTTGTTTAGCGTGTTTAACACGCTTTTCCCTTCCGTGTGGTTGGAGAGGGGTGTGGAGCCGCATGTTTATTTCGAGGCGGCCATTGTCATCGTCGCTTTTATCCTGCTGGGCAAATATATGGAAGAAAAAGCCAAAGGGAATGCTTCGACGGCGATCAAGAAATTGATGGGTCTGCAGCCCAAGACAGTGACCGTTGTCAGGGAGGGAGAACGCCTTCTTTCGATCCCAATAGGAGAGATCGTGAAAGGAGATATCCTTGCTGTCAAGCCGGGTGAGAAAATTGCGGTGGACGGAGTGGTGCTGAGCGGCACTTCCTATCTGGACGAGAGTATGTTGAGTGGAGAGCCGATCCCCGTGCTCAAAGAAGAGAGCGATCCGGTTTATGCCGGGACGCTGAACCAAAAGGGGAGTTTCCGTTTCCGGGCGGAGAAAGTCGGTTCCGAAACATTGCTCGCCCAGATCATCCGGATGGTGGAGAACGCGCAGGGAAGCAAGGCGCCGGTACAACGGTTGGTCGATAAGATAGCTTCCGTTTTTGTGCCGGTAGTGATCGGCATCGCGTTGTTGTCTTTTCTGTTATGGTTGCTGCTGGGGGGTGAAAACGCCTTGACACAGGCACTCCTGGCTTTAGTCACCGTCCTGGTAATCGCCTGTCCCTGTGCGCTTGGGTTGGCTACCCCGACCGCCATTATGGTCGGCATCGGGAAAGGGGCCGAGAACGGTATCCTGATCAAAGATGCGGAAAGCCTGGAACTGAGCCGGAAGATCAATGCCGTCGTGCTGGATAAAACCGGTACGATTACGGAAGGAGTTCCTCAAGTTACCAATGTTTTCTGGCTGCATCCGGAGCAGGCGGATGCTGCCATGCTGGTTGCTTTGGAGATCCGTTCGGAACATCCGCTGGCGGATGCCATCGTTTCTTATTATCCAGATAAGACCTTGCCTTCCTTATCCGACTTTGAGAATATTCCGGGCAAGGGAGTCCGGGCACGGAAGGAAGATTGCTGGTACTTTGCCGGCAGCCGTTCGCTGTTGGAAGATTATTCGGTTGAAATAGCTCCGGAAATAGATGCGGCGGGAGAGCGTTTCAGTGAAGAAGGCAAGAGCTTGGTTTGGTTTGCTTCCGGCGGAAAGGCGGAGTCT
>NZ_LT799418.1:1605042-1631630 GCF_900162725.1 Parabacteroides sp. Marseille-P3160
CCTGTCCTACATATGTCCTGCGCTTCTTGCGCCGTAAATGTAGAAAGAGCGCTGAATGCACAGAAAGGCGTAAAGAATGCGGCGGTCAACCTGGCTGCGGCAAATGCAAACGTGGAATTCGATCCCAGCGAAATTACTCCCGAGGAGATGCAGAAAGCAGTGCAGGACGCCGGTTATGACTTGGCGATCGGTGACGAAAACAATCCGGAACGAGTGGAGCAAATCCGTTCGGAGGAACGGAGTCGTTTGAAAAGGAAGACAATCGCAGCTATCCTTTTGGCTGTGCCTTCTGTTATCATCGGTATGTTTCTGATGCATATGCCTTATGGAAATTATATCCAGTGGGCCTTAGCTACGGTCGTACTCTTCGGTTTCGGCTCTTCCTTTTTCATCAATGCCTGGAAGCAACTGCAGCATAGGACGGCTAACATGGATACCCTGGTGGCCTTGAGTACCGGTGTGGCCTACTTGTTTAGCGTGTTTAACACGCTTTTCCCTTCCGTGTGGTTGGAGAGGGGTGTGGAGCCGCATGTTTATTTCGAGGCGGCCATTGTCATCGTCGCTTTTATCCTGCTGGGCAAATATATGGAAGAAAAAGCCAAAGGGAATGCTTCGACGGCGATCAAGAAATTGATGGGTCTGCAGCCCAAGACAGTGACCGTTGTCAGGGAGGGAGAACGCCTTCTTTCGATCCCAATAGGAGAGATCGTGAAAGGAGATATCCTTGCTGTCAAGCCGGGTGAGAAAATTGCGGTGGACGGAGTGGTGCTGAGCGGCACTTCCTATCTGGACGAGAGTATGTTGAGTGGAGAGCCGATCCCCGTGCTCAAAGAAGAGAGCGATCCGGTTTATGCCGGGACGCTGAACCAAAAGGGGAGTTTCCGTTTCCGGGCGGAGAAAGTCGGTTCCGAAACATTGCTCGCCCAGATCATCCGGATGGTGGAGAACGCGCAGGGAAGCAAGGCGCCGGTACAACGGTTGGTCGATAAGATAGCTTCCGTTTTTGTGCCGGTAGTGATCGGCATCGCGTTGTTGTCTTTTCTGTTATGGTTGCTGCTGGGGGGTGAAAACGCCTTGACACAGGCACTCCTGGCTTTAGTCACCGTCCTGGTAATCGCCTGTCCCTGTGCGCTTGGGTTGGCTACCCCGACCGCCATTATGGTCGGCATCGGGAAAGGGGCCGAGAACGGTATCCTGATCAAAGATGCGGAAAGCCTGGAACTGAGCCGGAAGATCAATGCCGTCGTGCTGGATAAAACCGGTACGATTACGGAAGGAGTTCCTCAAGTTACCAATGTTTTCTGGCTGCATCCGGAGCAGGCGGATGCTGCCATGCTGGTTGCTTTGGAGATCCGTTCGGAACATCCGCTGGCGGATGCCATCGTTTCTTATTATCCAGATAAGACCTTGCCTTCCTTATCCGACTTTGAGAATATTCCGGGCAAGGGAGTCCGGGCACGGAAGGAAGATTGCTGGTACTTTGCCGGCAGCCGTTCGCTGTTGGAAGATTATTCGGTTGAAATAGCTCCGGAAATAGATGCGGCGGGAGAGCGTTTCAGTGAAGAAGGCAAGAGCTTGGTTTGGTTTGCTTCCGGTGGAAAGGCGGAGTCTGTCTACGCCGTATCGGATCAGGTAAAGACGGGTTCCCAAGCGGCTGTTACCCGTTTGCATGAGATGGGTATTGAAGTCCATATGCTTACCGGAGACAATGAAAAGACAGCCCGGGCAATCGCTTCGCAAGTAGGTATCCTTCATTACAAAGCCGGTATATTGCCCGACCAAAAGGAGTCTTATATCCGCGAATTGCAGTCTGCCGGAAAGGTCGTGGCAATGGTTGGAGACGGCATTAACGACAGTGCCGCCCTTGCGCGCGCAGACGTCAGCATTGCCATGGGACGGGGCAGCGACATTGCTATGGAAGTGGCCAAGGTAACCCTGATTTCGTCCGACCTAAACAAAATCCCCCAGGCGATTCGCCTTTCGGAGCAGACCGTAGCGACTATCCATCAGAATCTTTTCTGGGCGTTTATCTATAACCTGATCGGCATACCGATTGCCGCCGGTATCCTTTATCCGGTGAATGGATTTCTCCTGAACCCGATGCTGGCTGGAGCGGCCATGGCCCTGAGTAGCGTAAGTGTAGTAACAAACAGCCTCCGGCTGAAATGGAAAAAATAGAGATACCGCATGCAACTTTTAGCCTATGCTTCTTCTCTTGTTTGCTTATTTTACTTATAAAATGTCAGTTAAAAGATGCGATTGCCATTGGAGAATTCGGTAATTATCAATATTTTTATACCGCAAAAACCAGGGAGTGTAAATCATATCATCCAATACATCTTTTAAGAGATACTCTATCTGTTTTGTGTAGAGGGAAATAATAGAATCATAAGAAATATGAGAAAGTTGAGGAATGTCCTTTTTTATATCGTCATTATCGGTGGCTTTACAACCCTAATGTATTGGATTATTGCAAGGGGAGGAGCCTTGGAGACCGGCCGGAATGTCGTATCCCAGTCTTCGGAGAATACGCCTGTCCAGGAGTTTATAAACTCTTTGCTTGATAATCTGCATCATTCGATCGGGCTGCTGATTTTACAGATTATTACGATCATTCTTATTTCCCGTTTCCTGGGTTGGATATTCAAGAAAATCGGGCAACCGATGGTGATTGGTGAGATATTGGCGGGAATTGTCTTAGGACCTTCTTTGCTGGGAGCTTTTTTTCCCGAGGTCTCCGGTTTCCTATTTCCCGTCCAGTCTTTAGGAAATCTTCAGGTATTGAGCCAGATCGGCCTGATCTTGTTTATGTTTATCATTGGGATGGAACTGAATCTTAAGGTTTTGAAAACGAAAGCGCATGATGCAGTGGTGATAAGTCATGCCAGCATTATCATTCCGTTTGCATTAGGAGTAGGGCTCGCTTATTTTATTTATCCCGGGCACGCTCCGGAACATATTAAATTTTCCTCGTTTGCCTTGTTTATCGGAATCTCAATGAGTATCACTGCCTTTCCCGTCCTTGCCCGTATCATTCAGGAAAGAGGCATTCATAAAACGAAATTGGGGGCTGTTGTCATTACCTGCGCGGCAGCGGATGATATAACGGCATGGTGCCTGCTGGCTATAGTGATTGCGATCGTTAAGGCCGGCGTGGTGCTGAGCGCCTTGTTTACTATTTTCTTTGCCGTTTTGTATGTCCTCTTTATGCTTAAGATTGTCCGCCCTTTCCTCAAGCGGATCGGCGAACTGAGCCAGTCAGGAGAGCAACTTAATAAATGGTTGGTCGCCCTGTTCTTCCTGGTCTTACTGTTTTCTTCCTTTATTACGGAAACAATTGGGATCCATGCGCTTTTCGGCGCTTTTATGGCGGGAGTAATCATGCCTGAAAATATTCGGTTCCGCTCTTTGTTTATAGAGAAAATAGAAGATATTGCCCTGGTTCTATTCTTGCCTCTTTTCTTTGTTATCAGTGGATTGAGGACGGAAGTTGGTCTGCTGAATGATCCTTTTTTATGGAAAATAACCGGATTGATTATTCTGGTGGCTGTCGTGGGAAAATTTGTCGGAAGCGCTTTGGCCGCTAAGTTTGTCGGGCAGAACTGGAGGGATAGCCTGACTATAGGAACATTGATGAATACACGCGGGCTGATGGAACTGGTTGTGTTGAATATCGGTTACGACCTGGGGGTACTGAATGCGGAAATTTTTGCAATGATGGTGATTATGGCATTGGTGACCACCTTTATGACTGGTCCTTCGTTGAACCTAATTCAGAAAGTATTCAAGTCGGACGACGGCGCCTTTGATGGAAAGAAGAACGATCTGGCAAGGCACCGGTTTCTGCTCTTCTTTCGTACTCCGCAGAAAGGGGCCGCGTTGCTCAAAATCGCTAACGGATTGTCCCGGAGAATCGAGAATCACACGTCCTTTACGGCCCTTCATTTAAAATCTCCGGACGGCTTGCATCATATGAATGTCGAAATATATGAAAAGGAGAGTTTTGCTCCGATTCTGGCAGAAGCAAATACATTGGGACGTAAGATCATTCCTATTTTTAATATTTCAAATGAAATCGTATCCGAGGTGGTGCAGATTGCTAATAAAGGAGAATATGATTTACTGTTGATGAATCCGGAGGAATCTATTTTTGAGGGGAGCCTGCTTGGAAGGGTTCTTGGCTTTACGACTCAGATCGTTCATCCTGAAATGCTTATTAATACGGTTACCGGTAGAGATAAAATGTTCAAAAGCTTCCTGATCGATACCAATACGCGGGCAATACTGAACAGAATTAAAATGCCTGTCGGTATATTGATTGATAAACAGTTGGAAGGGCTTAACCATGTTTTTGTCACCCTCTTTAACCCCAATGACGTATTCTTGCTCTTTTACGTTCGCAAGTTGATTCGTAATGCCGAATCAAAAATCTTCCTGTTAAATGAAACTGAAACCGGCGAAGACGGCATTTCTGTTATCGACGACCCAATCCGGCAACTACTGGAAGATGCTCCGAACCATGTACAGCTGGTTGACAAGCATTTTATAAATGACGGTTTCTGGAATGAGCCGGACTTGATCCTTGTGAATCTGGAATACATCGACAAGCTGTTTTTGTTGGATGAAAAATGGTATGATAAACTTCCTTCCATTCTTCTTTTTTCTCGTGGCAAAGGCGAATGATTCCGGCTTTCGATTTATTTAGAATAATTTGTTCAAAATCTTACGGGATGAGCCATGAAGTTCTTACTTTTACACCTTCAAACACGTTATTTCAAATGTATAGATGGAAAAAGACACCGTTCAGCAAATAATTTCTCAGGGAAAAAGGTTGCTCTCTGTTCTGAAAGCTATTATAAATAAATGGATTACACAATATAAGTCCTATTATAAACGCTCTAAATGGTATAAAAAGATTGCGATCTTGTTTGTCACTTTTCTGGCTGCAATCTTTATCTATCTGATAATGGTAGACCTTAATTTCCTTTGGCTGTTCGGTAAATCACCCGGGTTGTCGGTCGTCAATGCACCGGTACAGAATGTAGCTTCCGAACTCTACAGTGCGGATGGACAGTTGTTGGGAAAATATTACCGGGAGAACCGGACGCCGGTTAAGTTCGAAGAGATCTCGCCGGTATTGATCAAGACGCTGATCGCTACTGAAGATGAGCGCTATTATAACCATTTTGGTATCGATATACAAGGCCTTTTTGCGGCCTTCAAGGATATGCTCCGGGGAAATGCCAGGGGCGCCAGTACGATTACGCAGCAGTTGGCCAAGAATATGTTCAAGGTGCGATCCCAGTATTCCACCGGGGTGCTGGGAATCATACCGGGTATCAGCCTGCTTATCATGAAGTCGAAAGAATGGATCCTGGCTTTGAAGCTGGAGGCCTTTTATGATAAAAACGAAATCCTGACCATGTATTTTAATACCGTTGATTTCGGAAGTAATACATACGGAATCAAAACGGCCTGTTCCTACTATTTTAATACGACTCCGTCTAAGATCACGGTCGAACAGGCGGCCACTTTGGTCGGACTACTCAAAGCGACGACGACCTATAGCCCCCGCCTGAACCCTAAGAACAGCTTGGCGCGCCGGAATGTCGTGCTTGCCAATCTGGTAAGAAAACGGATTCTAACGCCGTTGGAATATGATTCGCTGAAACAGATTCCTATCATTCTGGATACGAACAACGCGATGGTCGATACGCTGGCTCTTTACCTGAAAAGCGAAGTCGCGGAAGTCTTGAAAGAATGGTGCGAAACAAACAATATGGATCTTTATGGCGACGGCCTGAAGATCTATTCGACCATTGATTCCCGGATGCAGCATTACGCTGAGTTGGCCGTGGATAAACAAATGCGAGTCGTGCAGCGTAATTTTGACAATCATTGGGGGAAGCAGGCTCCCTGGAGGGATGAAAACGGGCAGGAGATACCCGGCTTTATTGAAGATCTTGCCAAACGGACTACGACTTACAAGCATCTACAGGAACGCTTTCCTCATCAACCGGATTCGATCGATTATTATCTCAATGAACCGCATCGTCTGAAAGTATTCGATTATGATTTGGGAACAAGGGATACCACGCTCAGCACGATGGATTCCATCCGTTATATGGAACGCTTTATGCATACCGGTTTTGTTGCGATCGAACCGCATACCGGCTATGTGAAGGCTTGGGTAGGGGACGTGGGCTTCGGTTCTTGGCAGTATGATAAGGTAACTGCAAAGCGCCAGCCGGGCTCCACTTTCAAGCTTTTCGTTTATAGCGCCGCTTTCAACCGTGGGATGTCTCCTTGTGAAACCCGGGTGGATCAATACATCGATTGGGAAGTGATGGATAAGGGTAAACTGGTCCGCTGGGCTCCCCATAATGCGGATGGCGTTTATACGGGAGATACGATGTATCTCAAAGCTGCTTTTGCCCGTTCGATCAATACAATTGCCGTGCAGTTGGCAAAAGAAATAGGGGTCGATTCGATCATACAGACGGCTTATGCGATGGGAATCAAAACAAAACTGAATGCGACTCCTTCGGTGTCTCTCGGCGCTTCGGACGTATCTTTGTTGGAACTGGTCGATTCTTATTGTACCGTCATTAACGATGGTATGCAACAGGATCCGGTATTGGTTACCAGAATTGAAGATAAGGATGGGAAAGTACTTTATGAGCATAAGCCTTCCGCCAAACAAGCCGTTCCCTATGAAACCGCCTTTCTGATGACCGAATTGTTGCGCGCCGGCTTGTCGGAGCCGGGCGGGACAACCCGGGCGCTCTGGAGTTTCAATCTATTCAATTATGATACGGATTTCGGAGGGAAGACGGGAACGTCCTCCAATCACTCGGATGCCTGGTTTGTCGGGGTGACACCGAAGTTGGTCGGTGGGGCATGGGTTGGCGGCGAACACAGGAGTGTCCATTTCCGTACCGGCATGTTGGGACAGGGAAGCCGTACGGCATTGCCGATTTTCGGTTATTTTATGGAGCAGGTCTTAGCCGACAAAAGCTTATCTTCTTATAGAGGGCGTTTCCCAAAACCGAAGCAACCGATCAGCCGGGAGTATCAATGTCAGACTCCCGAACCGATTGAGGCGGATACTTTGGAAATGGATAGTTTATCGTTAGATGAAGGCCTCGAACTACTGAAGGTCGAGGGTAGTAAAAAGGATGAACAGTTCGTCAGATAGCATTGAATTATTCAGGCTAAAATAATCCGGAAAAACAGTTATCTTTACCCTTTTTGAAGCGAATGCGATCAATCTGAAAATAAATTCGAGTGATGACAAAGGCCGTTTTCTTGCTTGCTTTTCTCTCTTTCTTTCTCAACCTACCTCTGGGAAAATGGAGAAGCAGATACCGGAAGTTTACCCTTCCCTGGTGGCTGTTGATCCATGCTTCCATCCCGGTGTTGATTCCTTTGCGTTACTATCTGCAAACGCCAATATATACCATACCTCTTTTTATTCTATTGGCTGTGCTCGCCCAATACCTCGGTGCGAGGAATGATATGACGAAAATGAGGGAATAACTTCTTCCATAATTCTATTTCATATTTCTGTCAGGTCGGATTCATTTATCAAGCTATCCTTTATCCTCAAATGTTGCGTTAAGTATTTATAGAATTTATGTAAAGCTTTACATAAGCATTTAGAATATCCAAAACGGTTTTTGCAAAGGTGTAGGGAACATAGTTGGTTTTCATAGCTTTTTTCGAATTCACTCTGTGTATCTTCTTCCTTTCACAGTAAAAGCCATGGTTCCTAAATCCAATCCGCCCTCGTTTATTTATATCTTTAATCTATTGAAAAAGAAGAGAGTTGTTTGTTTAAAACAATGCATAGGGTATCAATATTCAAATGAAATCATTACGCAGTTGAATCCCAATTTTAAAACCATCTTCTGTAAGAACTATTTGGAAAATATCCTATAGAGGGGATTTATAATAACAATACTGTCAAGTTCTGGCAGAATTCTAAATACAAAGTTTTCAGAATCATTGGGCCGTTTAAAGTAACTCTCTTTACATTCTATCCGATATTGATTATCTCTAAATTCAGCTTCAATAATATTTTTCCCAACATTCTTGAATGGCATTTTTATATTATTGGCTACGCAGTTAAGCTCCAATGCCCATAGAATATCTTTTTTGTCGCAAGATATTCCTATGCAATTTTCCGAAAGTCTTATTAAGAAAAAACATTGTAGTCCTCGAGCCTTGCACCTAATTTGAACAGATGTGTCATCAATTTGATTAACAATAGGGTCTTCAAGTATGATTTCCGATGATTGTTCTTTTGGGTTCAATTTAACTAATCTTAGTCCTGCTATATTGGTTTTATTGCTCCACTGGAAACCATCAACAACAGGGAGAGTTTGATAAACACTCGTTGTCGTAGTAACATTATTTTGAAAATATTCGGATTTTATATTTTCGTCAAAAAAATGTATATCTCTAAATCGAAATGAATCGTTACCCCAAAGTAAATTAGCTCTGTAAAATCGGCTATTATACCAAACTGTTTTGTTATTTTCTCGTTTATAATCATTTAATGCTGAAATGGTTATAGGTGGGGGCGTCGGGTATTTTGCCTTAAACCATCTTGAGGTTTCCAGGAGAGTTTCAATACGAATGACATCTATTGCCCTCAGCGAATCCAGTTTCTGGACTTGCATGGTTAATCCGTCTTTTATCAGTGCCCAGGTAAATGAATTCTCTTGGCCGGCCTGAACATAAGAAAAATTTAGACAAGGAGCATTAAATGCCGATTGAAAAAAATAATCGACCCATGCAGGGTTAGCTCCACTGTCTTTAAATACAGTTTCTAATGATTCTACTGATTGACAAGTTTCGCCTAAACCATTATCGTATTGATAGATAGGATCACTACCCAACATCCTGAATATAGGTACGGGAATTTGATTTTCTGCGCTCTGTGCCGGCATATACGCATTTATTTTGCTAGGATAAAATGCATTATTCCAATATCCTCCCCAAAGGCTGTATCCATCCGTTCCTATTTGATCCTTCATATTACAAGAACCTTCAATGCCATATTTTTTGTACATATATCCTAATGAATGAGAGTCAATAAACCAGCACCCTACAACCTTAGGATAATATCCGAATATGGATTTGAATTTATCCATATATACATCGATCAGTTTTTCCCTTTCTTTAGGAGTATACCCAATAGCAAAGCCAACATTTACATGCCAGTCCTATTCATACCGGCCTCTCCATTTCAGTCCTGCCGCCTCCGCATGGGGTTGAGTAATTTCCCACCAAGCCCCTATTAAAGAGTTGGGCGGTATACTATCTTTCAGTAATTGTTGATAGCGAGGATTTATAAGTGCATCGTATTGTAATAGAAAAGTGCCTGGCATATTATATTTTTTATATAATAGTATTTGCTGTCTTACTGTTTCTACTAAGACATCCTCGGTTATAGCGCTGTCGCGAGGTTCACTTTGTCTAATAAAGTTTATTAAGTTTACAATTCGTTCAGGTTTCGTGTTTTCTCCGGCCATATTTTCCGAAGATATAGTTTTCATAGGATGCAATAGAGCCAATAATATGATGGTATAATAGGGTAATTGTTTCATAATGTGTTAAAAATAAATTTCTTCTTAATTACCAAAAGCATTTAGCTTTCCTTCGTAATATTCTTTTGACGGGAAAACTTTATTGATATCATCACCTTTATACAGAAGGATGTAGGAGGAATTGAATTCGCTGTGTCCCTTAACTTCTATGTGTATGGAAAATAGGTTTGATTTCATTTTAGGAATGCTGATATTCGCAGTTGGACCTTGTAGATTTTTAAAATTCTCAGTACCAGGAAAATTCCAGGACAATATTTCTAATACATTACCGTCATACTGCATACTGACTTTGATCTTCGATTTTCCAACTTTCTTGTAGCTATCATTAAGCATAAAAAGATCACAGGCAAAGTTTTCTCCTTCTTTCCATTCAAATTTGGGAATTCTTATGCTTGCCAATATTGAACGGCATGCATTAGCTACATGATAATAGGCTGGTTTCACTTCATTTGGCCAGTTTATTATACTATTATTGACAGCAGAAGGCCATGGTTCCTGATAACACCAATTAAGAGCCATGCTACAGTATGGTTTTTGCCTCCTCGCTTCTTCATAGATATATTTCAACCCTTCGCATTGAATTAATTGGCTATATTGAACCAGTTCTTCCAATGATTTTATGGTTCCAAAATACTTCTCAAGAGTCGGCATTTCTAACCAACTATCTTCGCGCCAAGCTCCCATTGCATGATGAATTTCCCATGTAGTACCAGATTTAGGAGGGAATAGTTCTTTTTCGGGTATAAAACTTTTCAATACATTCAGATTCGATACCCCAGGTACTCCAAATTCAGTATAGGCTGTTTTATTTGCCTCAGGCATCCATTGAAAAACCTCCTCGTTTGTTTCCTTATCATATAATAAATAATGTCCGTGCCCCATGCCATAAGCAGGAGATGTATAAATAAAAGGAGTTTTGGGATCAAGTTCGTAACATATACTATTCAGTAGGCGAAGAGCGAATGATTGTTCAGTCATGCCGCTCCAACTATTGAATAATTCATTTCCTCCCGACCATATGGCCAGGCAAGGATGATTTCGTCCCCGTTCAACTATTGACCTTGCTTCTTGTTTTAATACATTCAGATATTTGGGCTCGTTTGGATAATAGTTACATGCCAATGGAAATTCTTGCCAAACCAATATTCCTTGCTCATCGCAAATATTAAAGAATGACTCCTTATTGACAATTCCTCCACCCCAAACTCTAAGAATGTTAAAATTTGCATTCTTAGCCAAAAGAATTTGTTCAAGATATCGTTCGTGAGTAATCGTTCCGACAAATACTTCCGGATGTACCCAATTGGTGCCTTTTGCAAAAATACGAATGTTATTCACCTCCAGGCAAGCCGGGGCCCTATTACGAGTTACAGGCAATGGAATATGCCTGTCCCATTCACCTTCATTCATTACTAACTTTATCTGACGAAATCCGATTTTGCTGCCGTATTCCTCTATTACTTTATGGCTTTTATCAATTAAACACATCTTACTTTGATACATATTGGGATCGCCATAGCCGCTGGGCCACCATAAAACAGGATCTTTTATTTCAACGTCGATCTTCTGGATATTGGAAGAAAATATACCTTCCTTTGTTAAAACAACTTTCCCTTCCGGATCTATCAGACTCCATTTATAAGAACAATCCTCTAAACCTATTCCTGTAATATTTGCATTAATAAATACATTATCAAGTTTATTATTTAGGTCATAATTTATAAATAGATCAGAGATCCTGATTGGATTACGAACAACGAGACGGGTATCATCCCAAATTCCGCGTGTCACAAGTCGAGGATGCCAGTCCCAACCATAGCTCACCGCTGGCTTGGCACTCTGACGTGCATTACGTCGATATAAGCTTGGAGACTCGTCGAATGAGAATCCTAAATCGGGGACAGGGAAAATAATTATTTTCAATTCATTATTCTCATTAAGATGGTCTGTCAGATCAATATCAACATAGGAAAACATACCTTCTTGTTCCCAGATTGTCTGGCCATTCAATATAATTTTGAATTGGTAATCAATGCCTTTTGAGAAAAAATATAAATGTTGGCCATTGTTCAAATCTGGTTTTTTGAAATCTGTTTTATAAGTAAAATAGACATCCTCCATCCAGTCAAATTGCTTGACATTATCTCCCCAATACCATGGTTGTCTATATTTTTCAGCCTTCATTATATCCAATTGAACTGCTCCGGGGACAGAGGCTGGCACCCATTTGGTTGGTAATTCTTGCTCCGTTTTGTGATAACCAATCTCCCATTTTAACTGGGGAGATTGGCTTGCTGTAGGAGTTAAGTATGCTCCTGAAAAATAAATTACTAGTACTATTTGTTTGATAATCTGTTTATTCACGTTACGATGTTGTTTCAAAGAATACATGGAAATTAAAGCTCGCAAAGGAATTGTTGCAACCTTACCTTTCTCCGGATATATTTCCTATAGGATACATAAGTGTAAGAATATGAATTTATAGGTTCTCTCCCGGAACAATCGCATTATGTTTCTGAAGTAATTTCCGGATATCTTCAGGGATTACTTTCAACGGTGTCACATTTTGCTTGCATGCTAATGCTGCTGCAGCTCCTGCTGCTTGTCCCATCCCCATGCACGATGCTTGTACGCGAAGTGCGGAGTTGGCTAACCGGTCACTGCTGACACACCGCCCGGCAACTAATAGATTTTGACTATTCTTTGGTATCAATGCACGGAGTGGAACGGTTGCTACTTTGTGTTCATTTAAATGTTTCGGGACAACTCCTTGTTCATCGTGTAAATCGATCGGATAAAAGGAATAGGAAAGGGAATCTTCGAAAACTTTTCCGTTGACATAATCCTCGTGTGTTATCTGATACTCTCCGTCTATTCGATAAGTTTCCCGTACGGCAGTTTCCGGTTGCATAGATACTAATTTCGTTTTTTCACAACCGGGCAATGTCCTTAAAAAACGGAGCATTTTTAATAAAGAAGAACGCCCTTTTATATTCGCAATAGTGTGCGTTTCCGAAGTGGTAGAATCAGCTCCGAGTATATGCTGGATATTATCCCCCTGATTTTGCAGTAAAGCCGCAATACTTCTAAATTCTGTTTGGGATATTTCTTTTTTCTTTATCGCTTCCTCATATTTAGCTTGAATCAGCTTCATGTCTAATTTATCGATATCGTATTCACCAATTTTAAACTGTAAAGTACCCGGTTGTATTTCATCTTCCCGAAGCACTTTAAAGCCGCTCAATGCTGTTACAAACCCGTTGCCGGTACAATCAATCAATTGTTTTGCCCGTATATGAGTGTGAGTCCCTTTTCCTACGGTTTTTACATTCCACCTACCGTTCTCCCAGGTCGCTTGCGTCGGAGTTTCATAGTACCGGATTTGTACGCCTGCTTCCTGACATTTTTCTTCGGAAAGTAAAGCATATAAATAAGGATTTAACCGAATCTGATGCTTCCAATGAGCGCGTCTGGTCGGAATGTTAAAATCCGGGAAAGTCCCGTCACCCAGTTGTATCGTATCGGAAATCAACTCCCAGCCGATTCCGGCAATTATTTGTTTACCCCATGCATGAAATAAGCCTGGAAAAGCGACCCCTCCGGTGGTAGTAGTTCCGCCCAATTGACTTCCGTTTTCTACTAGGATAGTATTACAACCGGCCCGTGCAGCCTGAATCGCCGCTATTGTTCCTGCAGTTCCTCCCCCGACAATTAATACTTCTGTCTCGATTTCTTTACGAATCTCTTTATATTCTACAGGAGAGGCTATGCTTACTTTAGGTATTACACTACTTAAAGAAATGGCCCCTACCGTTTTCAACATTGTTCGTCTTCTCATGATATTTTATTTTAATGGATATTCTTATCAACTCTAATTTATCGATTATTTATTAGTAACCCGGGTTCTGGTCGGTCTCCGGATTGAGCGCTTGATTGTAATTTAATTCGGAAGAGGGGATTGGCCATAAGTAAGCCTTTTCAGGAATCGTTACTTTTTTTGCTTCTCCGATAATTGCAGCCGCTTTTCCTGTTCTTTTCAGATCATACCACCGTTTCCCTTCAAATATGAATTCATAAGCCCGTTCTTGTAAAACCAGATCTTGGAACGATTGGACATTATAATCACTTTGTTTAAAGTCAACCGGAGAAACTGTTTTCGGATCAAGTCCATAAGCTCTGCGATGTACTTGATTCAATATTTCCATCCCTTCTGCCGTAGGCCCATTGCCTGCCAGACAAGATGCTTCTGCATAAATTAATAAGGCATCGGCATAACGCAATAGGGGCAAATCATTTCCTGCTCCGAGACTTTTATCTACGGCTTCCGTATCTGCATATTTTCCACAGACCATGGTGGTTGTACCCAATCCGAAATTAATATTATCCCAAAGCCGTTTCCTCAGATCAATATCATCCCAACGAGTAAAAAAGATGTTCGTATTATCTCCGTAATGAGCATATGCTCCTCCATAATTAAAACACCCTGAAGTTTCATGGTTGAGTACCCATAATATCCAATTGCCAAACCCCACTTGACGAGTATATTTGATATAGAATACCTCTTCTGTACTGGTAACCAGATCGGGACCAAAGATGTTTTTCCGTATATCATCTTCAGATGTTACCTGGACAAGCGCATATTTGTTCGATTTGATTACTTCGTCAGCTTTATTCCTTGCTTTTGCATATTCTCCAAGGGTGAGGTATACGTCGGCCAGAAGCGTTTTGGCGGCATAAATACCCGGCTTCCCCGATTTGGAGGGTATTTCCGGAAGGTAATTTTCTGCATACTCCAAATCTTCAAGTATGAACGCGTAAATATCAGTGACCGATGATTTGGCAAGATCTCTATCCTTCAAATTAGTTTCCGTCCTAAGCGGAACCGAACCGTAATTCCGCACTAAATGATAATAAGCTAATGCCCTCAGAAAACGGGCTTCTGCTACGAACTTTTCAACATCTGCCTCAGAAATCTTTTCATTCACTTTTGTGTTTTGGATGACAATATTGGCATTACGGATGATGAGATAAAAGTTTGTCCAATAGGAACTCATCTCATCTATACTGGTGAATCCTTGTACATTATTAAGGATAGACCTTGTGCCTCTGCCATATCCCCAATCCGTATGAGTGTCTAACCGAACGATTAATTCTGCCCAGACACTCCCTTTAAAAGGTAAATACGCTGCATTAATAGCCGTTTCTACTTCTTCCGGGGTAGAATAGAATAATTCACCTGCAACGGTTTTCGGTTTCTCTTCCAACAAATCATTACAAGAGATTAGCGTCATCAGACATATAATAATTAAGAAGAATAAACTTCTATTTAATAAAATCTTATTCATTTGTAAATATATTATTTTGATTTGTTTTTTGAATTATTAGAATCGAGCGCGCAGGCCAAACGTGAAGGTCTTGTAATTTGGATATACATTATCGTCAACGCCCAGTACTGTTGAATTTGAACCTCCACGAGCATTTACTTCGGGATCCCATCCTGAATAGTTTGTCAAAGTCAGCAGATTCTGAGCACTTGTATAAATCTGTAACGATTTTATCCAGTTTACTCCTATCTTATGAATCGGAAGTTTGTAAGTCAGTTGGATATTCTTCAGTCTCAAATAGGATCCATCTTCAACAAAACGATCGGACACTTGATATTTTGTGTAATAACTGATTTTAGGATATTTGGCATTCGGATTGTTTTCCGACCAGTGGTTATATAATACATCCCTGATCATATTCAAACCGAAACCATAATCGTATGCATACGACACTTTACTGATGTTCATCAGATCATTTCCGTAACTACCTTGAATAAAAATGTTCAGTTCAAAATCTTTCCAAGACATGTCTGAGCGGAAACCGTATATAAAATCGGGATTGGGATTACCGATATAAGTCTGATCACCTTGTGTGAAAGCCCCGTCTTCCTTCAGATCCTTATATTTGATATACCCTTTTTCATCGTATCCGTCTTCTTTATATCCGTAGAAAATACCTATTGGTTGTCCTTCCCGTAGAATATTTATGTTTCCGCTTAAAGATAGAGCTCCGGAGCCAGGCCCTAAAATATCTTCTCCATTGTATAGTTTTACAACTTTGTTTCGGTTGAATGAAATATTAGAGTTGATATTCCAACGGAAAGGCCCATTCAGTAGCAGAGCATCCAAACCTAGTTCTAATCCTCTGTTTTGAACTTCTCCTACATTCTGGACTGTACTTGTCCAGCCCAAAGAAGACGGAAGTCTGACGGTATTTAATAAATCCTTTGTGTTTTTTATGTAATAATCCACGGTAAGGTTTAGCCGGTTCTTCCATAATCCCAGATCAAATCCCGCGTTGACCTGCCGGGTCGTTTCCCATTTCAAATTTCCGGGTAAATTCGTTCCTGGTGCAAAGGTTGAGTTTAAGGCATCATCAAAGACGACTTTATCTGAAGAAAGCTGGTTTAATGTCACATACGGATTGATCGCCTGACTTCCGGTTGTTCCCCAGCTTGCCCGTAGTTTCAGATTGGATATGACTCTATTATCTTTAAGAAATTCTTCCTCTGAAACCCTCCACGCTAAGGCTGCCGACGGAAAATAACCCCATTTGTTTCCTTTACTGAACTTAGAAGAACCGTCGGCACGGAAACTTGCCGTAAATAAATATTTGTTCGTCAGATTATAATTGATTCTGGCCAAGTAAGATAATAATACAGATTTAGTATAGCCGCTTCCCGGTATGCCGGGAACTTCGCCTGCGGAAAGATCATAACTTTCAAAATTATTACTTAAAAATCCCGAACTACTACCTGTTAAGCTCGTATTTACAAAATCCTGGTAAGTGAATCCGGCTACCGCTGATAAGGTATGGATATCATTAAATGTATTCAGGTAACTGATGGTGTTTTCATTAAGGAAACTGGTATATTGGCTCGTGCTTACACTCGCAGAACCGTTAGAGCGGTAAAAGTTAGATGTTGTAAAATTATCCGTCCTGTCATCTCTGTTTTCCACACCGCCCGATACCTTAATCAGTAAACTTTCTACCGGCTTATATTCTATCGCGGCATTAATGAGTGCGACATTGGCTTTGATGTGTGAAGAGGTCTCTTTGATAAAATTAAGCGGATTGATAATGTCGGTTGCTACAAAGGGATATGCGATCGCTAAAGTCGTATATGCGCCACTCTCGGTGTATGGAGAAAGAGTAGGGGACGCTCCCAAAGTCGAACCAATTAGGGATGTTCCTCTGGATCCTCCTCCGCTATCTTTTCGGTCCGTCTCCATACGGGATAAGGTCGAAGATAAAACAATTTTTAAGTTCTTATTAAACGTATGATCAATATTCGTACGGATACTGTAACGGTCATAATTACTGCCTTCAATGATTCCTTCTTGATTGTAAGTACTACCCGAAATAGAATACCTGGTTTTTTCGCTTCCTCCGCTCACATTGAGTGAAGTCGTTAAAAGCGGAGCCTGCCGGAAAGTCAAATTCTGCCAGTTTGTACCTACCCCGAACTTATTAATCTGGTCAGCTGTAAAATATTCTTTTCCCGTATCATTCAGTTGTTGTATGTTATAGAATGTCGCATATTCCTGAGCGTTCATCAAATCCATTTTAGAGATAATGGATTGTGAGCTGTAACTCGTTTCAAAATCAATAACAGTAGTGCCGGTTTTACCCTGTTTTGTTGTGATAATTACAACTCCGTTGGCTCCTCTTGATCCATATATTGCAGTCGCTGAAGCATCTTTAAGAATTTCAATGCTTTCAATATCCGAGTTGTTTAGAATGGTTTGATTGGCAACGGGAAAGCCATCGATTACATATAACGGCTCATTGCTTCCTTGTATAGAATTCGCTCCTCTTATTCGGATACTCATCGTTGCTCCGGGTGCTCCGGAATTTTGCATGACTTGTACTCCTGCCGATTTTCCCGATAAAGCCTGCATGACATTGGTAGAAGGATAATTGTTAATTTCTTCACTCTTGATCTGATCGATTGATCCTGTCAGGTCGCTCTTTTTCATTATGCCATATCCTACGACGACTACCTCGTTTAACGACTGCTGTTCTTCCTGGAGTGTGACGTTAAAGGATGTTTTCCCCTTGGAGTCTATGGATTGTTTTTGATATCCGATGTAAGAAAACTCCAAGATGGCATTTTCAGGGATGTCGTTTAGGTAGAAGTTCCCTTCAAGATCAGTAGAAATACCTCTGGTCGTTCCTTTTACCGTTACGGCGACTCCGATCATCGGGTCTCCGTTTTCATCGACAATCTTTCCACTGACGTTTTTCCCGGAAGGAGTTTGATCTATTATCGATTCAGCCATTTTAGCTGCATCCTTGTTGTTCGTTACGATGACTTGTTTCCCGTTAATCCGATAGGAATAGTTCAATGGACCTAAAGCTTTATTCAAGACACTCTCTATGTTCTCATTATGAGCTCGTATGGATACGTTTTTTCGTGTGTCTACTTCCTTCTTGTATAAGAAAACGAACTCCGTGTGGCTTTCAATTTCCTGAAACAATTGTTCAAGCGTAACATTTTTAAGCTCTAAGGTTACGCTTGTGCTTTGGGAATAACTCTTCCCTGCAAACGCGTAGCAGAAAAAACCGGAAAGAAAGAGTATGATAGTTGTTTTCATAATCTTCGGTAAAAAACCTTTTTTAAGCTTTTTGATTTCAATAATAATAGTATTCCTCATACATTTGAAAGATTTTAATTAACATTCAGTTTTGTGATTAAGATTTGGGACCGTATAATAGTGCAAGTATTATGCGGTCTTTTTTTAGTTCCGTATGTAAAGCGGGAATTGGTTAGTCGCTATGAAAGCGTAAACAAATGCTGTTTTTCATGTCATTCAATTTTAGATTTAATGTTAATAAATTATAGTATGTACACTCTATTCAATAAAGACTGTTTTATCCTCCACTTTATAAGAAAAATTACTGGAGTGAGCCAAGTTGTCTAATACAATTTTCAAAGAATCGTTCAAATCAAGCTTCCCCTTGTAAATTTCTTTACTCATATCCAAATCCGGATCGGTTTGTTGGATGGAGACGTTATAATATCTGCTTATCTTTTTGAAAATGGCATCCAATGTTTCATTTTCTAATTTTATAACACCATCTTTCCAGCAAGTATATTTATAGGTGTCGACTTCTTTGATGGAGACTATTCCGTCTTCCCGGATAAAGGCTTGATTGGGCGCTATTTTGCTATTGAATTTACCGGATGAAACCTCGACGGATCCTTCTACTAAGACAATGCTGTGAACTTTGTCATTGTTATAAGCCGAGACATTAAATGTTGTTCCCAATACAGAGACATTTATGTCTTTGGTCCGGACTATGAAAGGTCTGCCTGTTTCTTTGGCAACGGTCAGATAGACTTCCCCGTCAACATAAATTTCCCTTTTGTTTTTCTTAAAAGTCTTGGGATAAATTAATTTGGAGCCTGAATTTACCCATGCTATAGTCCCATCGCTGAAATTAATGGAAGTACGTTTCCCATTGGGTACAAGTAACTGGATATATTCGTCTTCTATTTCTGAGGATTTCATTTTCTCTTCATTTCCAATTAAAATGTCTCCGGAGGATGTTTGTACAATCTTCTTGTTTTCATCTACTTTCACATGGGTATATCCGGAAGAAAGGCTAATCTCTTCTATATTCAAGGATGTAGAATCCAAAAGGGCAAAAATTTGTTTTCCCGTCATATTTTCCTGATATTTATAGAGAAAGAACGTACTTGTTATAAGCGCCAGAATACAAGCGGCTACGGCTGCTCGAAGGATAATTGAACGGCGCTTTCCGACTTTAATCTGATTCTTTAACTGTTTGTATTTCTTTTCTATAAAATCATCGGAAAGTTCGATGTCCTCCACTTTCATATAGAGAAGCAATGTGGCTGCAGAACGAATCAGTTCTTTTTTATCAGGATATTCTTCCATGAGAGAACGGACTCCAGATTCTTTCTTCCCATTGATTAGCCGGTTAAAATCCGGATCTAATAAGAAGTCTTCTATTACTGTATGATTATGAAAATTTCCCATAAATCTTATCTTCTGATTGCTTTACTAACAATACAATCGAATCTTTATTTTGTAATCACTTTATGGGATTTTTTTTCATCTTTTTTCATTAAGATGAAAATGAATAAAAGTTAACCCTTTCTAATCAGTTTATTGTAATAGGGGAAAAAGAAGAAGATATTTGTGGTTTTTTCGGATTTTGTCAATAGCCCGATAGGCTAGATTGCGTGCGGCTTGTTCGGAGAGTTGCATGACGGATGCAATTTCTTCATAGTCCATTTGTACGAGAAATTTGAGGTAAATGATTTCCCTTTGGCGTGAGGTAAGGCTGTCAAGGATTTGTGCTATTTGTTTTTTTATTTGTTCTTGTTCTTCTGTTTCTTCCAACGGATTGTTTTCGACTATATAGTCGAAATAAAAAGAGTCTATTTCATCGATTTGCAACTTACGTCGAGAGATCTTTTCATTGTTTAAATAGCTATTTCGTATGGAGGCAAATAGGAAAGCCAGGAGAGTTGTAGCTGTTTTAATTTGTTCCGGCCGGGTATACAATTTAATGAATAGCTCCTGAATCGTGTCTTCCACCAAGTCAGAAGTCATGCCAATATTTATGCCATAAGTATAAAGCTTCCTATAACAAACTTTATACAATTGGGAAAAAGCGCCTTCCTCACCGTCGAGAAATGCCTGCCATAATTCTATTTCTTGATTATTGCCGGATTCATTCATGCATTGGCTTTTCACTATGACAAATAGTATTGACTTTTATTGTTGTTTCAATTCTGGCTCTTTACTTCTGGATAACATGTCGAAAGATAATTTCTTTTTTTGATTTGTCAAAGGTATAATTAAAATTTCTGAACTGGGGGGGTGACTTCTTTTTTATCTGCCTATCGATTTTCTTTTCAAAGCGGAAGACATCATTGCCCTTTATGAAAAGGTGCAGCCTTCCGGTGATACGGTGGTCGCCGATAAAAGTAAGGAATGCGTGAAAAAATCACTGGAAACGATGGGTTAATATTTTACGGATAGGTTAAATGTATGATTAATAGTCGTTCTCCAGATAGCTATGGATTAGGCGCGGAATAGCGTAATGTTCCAGTTCCTCCGGAGGAATCGGCCGGTAGGCGTTATCCGGGCGTAAGGGAGAAGCAAGCTCTATCTTATAGAAAGAAGCGTACAGGATTTGGTGGGACAATACATGCTTGACGCCGGTTTTACTGCTGAGCAGCGTAAGCGGGATCTCCGGGGGAAGCAGCCTGGCAAAGGCCTCCATGCGGCTTAATGCGGCGAAATCGACGGACGATTCAGTTTCGATCAAGGGGAATTCATACAATCCTTCCCAAATGTCTTTCCCCGAGCGGCGGTGCAGATAGGTTTGTCCTTTATATATCAGATATAGATAGTTGAAATAACGGTTCCTCGTTTTTGTTTTGTGTTGTTTGAAGGGCAGCGACTGTACCTTCCCTGCATGAAAGGCCATGCAGTAGTCTTCGAAGACGCAATGCGGGCAGTCCGGGTTTTGCGGGATACACTGCAAGGCTCCGAATTCCATGACCGCCTGATTCTGGATCCCGGCTTTCTCCGGATTCAACAGCATCTGTGCCAGTTCGGTGAACTGTTTTTTGCCTTTACTCGAGTCTATCGGGGTGTCGATGGCAAATAACCGGCTTAATACCCGGTAGACGTTCCCGTCTACCACGGGGTAGGGCTCGTTCCAGGCAAAGGAGACAATAGCCGCCGCCGTATATTCACCGATTCCTCTTAGCGATAGGATATCCTCATAGCGGCATGGGAAGTGCCCGCCGAAACGTACCATGACTTCCCGGGCGGCTGTATGCAGGTTGCGGGCGCGGGAATAATAACCCAATCCCTGCCAATATTTGAGAACTTCTTCTTCCCGGGCCTCCGCCAGGCTTTTTACCGTGGGGAACCGTTCGGTGAAGCGACGGTAATACTCCAGACCTTGCGCTACGCGGGTCTGCTGCAGTATGATTTCAGAAATCCAGATCAGGTAAGGATCCTTCGTTTCGCGCCAGGGAAGTTCTCTCTGATGCTGCCTGTACCAGTTTATGAAGATTTCACTTATTTTATATTTGTCTTTTGCTTGCGTCATTGCAAAATAGTTGTATCTTTAAAGTTGATAACGTTTTTTTCTTTGGCGAATGCAAACATACAGAGATAATCCGGGAGGCTTATTCTTTTTTTATGAAAAAATGAGATACATTTCTTTTCAGACTAGAATAAAAAGCTATATATTTGCAATCCAAAAAATTAATGTAGTTTAATCATATAATATTTATCAACATGACAAAAGCAGACATCGTAAGTGAGATTTCGAAGGGTACAGGTATTGATAAGCAGACAGTACTAGCGAGTGTCGAATCATTTATGGAGATCGTAAAAGGCTCCTTAGCTGAAGGGGAAAACGTCTATTTAAGAGGTTTCGGTAGTTTTATCGTTAAAAAGAGAGCACAGAAAACGGCTCGTAATATCTCGAAAAACACTACGATTATCATTCCGGAACATAACATCCCTTCGTTTAAACCGGCACGGGTGTTTTTGAATCAAGTAAGTAACAATAACAAATAAGAGAATTATCAATTAACAAAAAACAAAGTAAAAATGCCAAGCGGAAAAAAAAGAAAAAGACATAAAATGTCTACGCATAAGCGCAAAAAAAGACTTAAAAAGAACAGGCATAAAAAGAAATAATGTCTGATTAAGTAGAGAAAAAAGAACAAACTTAAGAAAAACAATTAGGTTTGTTCTTTTCTTTATTGAGTAAACAGTTTTTTTAAATAACATCATTTTATATTGTGATAAGTGAATTAGTCGTTGATGTTCAACCCCAAGAGGTAACAATTGCTGTACTGGAGGATAAGAATGTTGTGGAGCTTCAGAAAGAAGCACGCAACGAATCGTTCGCTGTCGGTGATATCTACCTTGGACGAGTCAAAAAGTTGATTCCGGGTTTGAACGCCGCTTTCATCGATGTAGGATATAAAAAGGATGCATTTCTTCACTATTTGGACTTAGGACCGAATTTTAACACCCAGCTGAAGTTTCTGAAACAAGCATTGGGTGATCCTAAAAAACAACCTGTTATCTCCAAATTACAGATCTTACCGGAAATAGAAAAGGAAGGTAGTATCAGCGATGTCCTGAAAGCAGGACAAGAAGTGCTGGTGCAGATTGCCAAAGAGCCGATCTCTACAAAAGGACCGCGTCTGACTTCCGAACTTTCCTTCGCCGGACGTTTTCTGGTACTGATCCCCTTTGCAGATAAGGTTTCTGTCTCTACCAAAATAAAATCGGGAGAGGAGAGGGCCCGGTTACGACAGCTTATTCAGAGTATTAAGCCAAAGAATTTCGGTGTGATCGTACGTACGTCTGCCGAAGGCAAACGAGTGGCGGAACTCGATCATGAATTAAAAGCTTTATTGAAACGTTGGGAAGATAACATCACCAAACTGACCAAAGCGAAAGCACCTGCTATCATTTACGAAGAGACAGGCCGCACCGTCGCTTTGTTGCGCGACATTTTCAATCCTTCTTTCCAACACATCTATATCAATGATAAAGATGTCTATAACGACGTAAAGGCTTACGTGACTCTCATTGCTCCCGGTCAGGAAAATATTGTACAATTGTATTCCGGCGATCTGCCTATTTTGGATAACTTTGGAGTTACCAAGCAGATCAAATCATTATTCGGACGCACCGTAACCTATAAAAGCGGTGCTTACCTGATTATCGAGCACACGGAGGCAATGCATGTGATCGACGTCAATAGCGGCAACCGGGCGAAGGGCAGTGATGCCCAGGAGAAGACCGCTTTCGATGTCAATAGCGCGGCTGCGGACGAGATTGCCCGCCAATTGCGCCTGCGTGATATGGGCGGTATTATTGTGATCGACTTTATTGATATGGCAGATCCGGGAAACCGGCAGAAATTGTTCGAGCATATGAATAAGGCCATGGCCAATGACCGAGCCAAGCACAATATCCTGCCGTTAAGTAAATTCGGTATCATGCAGATTACACGCCAGCGGGTACGCCCGTCTTTGGACGTAGAGACGACAGAAAATTGTCCGACCTGTTTTGGTACAGGTACGGTTAAACCTTCCATCTTGTTTACCGACAGCCTGGAAGGGAAAATCGATTGTTTGGTGAACAAACATCATGTGAAGAAATTCAGCCTTCATATCCACCCCTATGTGGCGGCGTATGTGAATAAGGGCCTTTTCCCGTTAAGTTTACAATGGAAAATCAAGTATTCCTCCGGAATCAGGATTATTCCGAATCAGAGTTTAGGCTTTCTGGAGTATCGATTCTATGATAAAGACAAGAACGAACTCGATATGAAAGAGGAAAAAGAACTTAAAGGGAACTAAAATTCAAAAGGGTGGCTTAAAGAAAGTCACCCTTTTTTCTTCCTATCCCTGCCTTTTTTTAAAATTAATTAGTTCTTTACCTGAATTCGTAATTAAATCGACAGACCATTTTGTAATAACTATGGAACTTAGAATTCCACTAAGGCAATCTAACCAGTAAATTTTCAGATACATCCCAATTACTAATGCGAAAATAGCCGTTAAGCTGGTTAACCCATCCGCTAATACATGTATATATGCAGAATGAATATTCGGATCGTAATGGTTGTCATGATGAAGGAATAAGGCACTTAGTCCATTTACAAATAAGCCAATGACGGCAACTATGATTGCTTCCGGGAATAAGATGTCAACAGGATTTAAGAGCCGTATAACCGATTCGACTGCCATAATTACGGCAACGATTTGCAATATAATGGCACTTGTGAAGCCGGATAAGGCCAGAAGTTTCTCTTTATTAAATACGTATTTTTCTGTTTCGGAATACTTCCTTGCAACATAATAGGCAATCCATGTGAGTCCGAGGGCAAAGACATGCGTTGCCATATGCCAACCATCTGCTAACAAGGCCATCGAATTAGTCCAATAGCCAAATGTAATTTCGATAATCATGGTGATGGTTGTCAATATGACAACCCACTTTGTTCTTTTCTCATTACTTTGGGCCTGAGTCTCTGTCTGTGTATTTTTGTTCATTCGAATTTTATTTTGTATAAACTAATGCAAGGTACTACAAAACTGTTTTTCTTATTAACTATACAGCCGATTTTTTATGAATCCTACTTAAGAGAGGAAATAAAAAGAGGAAATAGCTAATATGTAGCTATTCCCTCTTGTTTTATTGTTCCGGTTTATTTCTTTAAATGTAATCGCATAAGGCTTTGAAGTAACCGATCGATTCGGCAATTCCCAAGAATGGATCTTTCATATCCTTTTCATATTCCAGACTGCACATTCCGGTATAATTAACCTTGCGTAATGCCTTGATGAAGCCGGGGAAATCAATTTTTCCACGTCCTACTTCGATGCCCTTTCCCGCCTTGGAAGCTTCGGTTACATCTTTAAGATGGATGTCGAATACACGAGTGTGGTACTTGATCAAATCCGCAACCGGATCGCGTCCGTTCCGCAAATCATGACCGATGTCCAGACACATGCCGATACGTGGATCCAGATCTTTGGTGTGATCCCATACATCCTTTGCATCCGGATATGTCTTGATGTCCGGCCCATGCAGGTGAATGGCATAGTTGAAATCGTATTCTTTTACTTTCTTGTCCACGTAAGGAAGCAATTCGTAGTTCGGAACACCGACAATCGTCTTAACGCCTACTCGTTTGGCATATTCGAATCCATTGTCGATTTCCTGTTCACTTTTCATGTAGATCGGTCCTACGGCATAGCCCGTAACACCGTATGCTGCACATTTTTCGTGGAAAGCCTTGATTTCTTCCGCCGTACTTTTTAAGGGCAAGTGGAAGTCTTTGATGCAGAGATAATGTACATCCAACTGTTGTAGAGTTTTCAGCGTCGTATCCAAGTCAAAATTAACAAAAGTAAAGCCTGCCATACCCAGCTTAAAAGGGTTACTCGCTTTCGGCCTTTGGGCTTCCACCGCAAAGGATGTCGCTTTTAGCAACGGCGCGGCTCCCAGCATCAATGCGCCGGTCAATCCTTGTTTAAAAAAAGTTCGTCTGTTTTGTTTCATGGTGTTCTCCTATATATAGTTTAAAAAATACTTAATGTTTACGCACACACATCCTGCTTCAAAGATAAAAACTTGATTTCAATTCCCCACGAATCCAATAAAGTTTTATACTTTTTTATACTACCAATGAACCCCCGGAGAAAACTATGTTTTTTCTTCTCCGGAGATCATTATCATTCAACTGCTCTAAACACAGAGTTAAATAAATTAACGAGCAGAAAACAGTCACTAAATTAATAGCCCGGGTTCTGTTCCCATTTCACACCAATATTCAGGTCCATCTGCTCTTGCGGTATTGGCCATAAGACATGGTAATCCTGAATGTTCAATCCCGGATTCTTAGGATTATTATTGTATTTCCGTACTCTTTCCAATAACTTACCGGTTCTTCTCAACACGAAGTGTCTACAATCCTCTCCATAGAGTTCGCGTACCCGTTCGTCCAGTAGATAGTCGATATTAATGTCTTTTAATTCAGCAGGTTTGGCGTGAGATCTGATTCTTATCGCGTTTATGTCCGCTGCGGCTAAATCTATTTTTCCTAAAGCAATATAGGCTTCCGCTCTTGAAAGATAGGTTTCTGCCAATCGCATTACATAGACGTCTTTATAAACAGCACCTCCTCCAGAGGTAGGAGCATTATCGACAATATGGCAAGGATCAGCAAACTTCATAAAGAATGGATAGATATATTGGCAAGTATCTCTGATAGGATCTCTTCCCGCCGATGGCGGATATAAGCTGAAATCGATTTTCATCCCGTCATAAATTGATTCCGGATTATCAAAGTAGAAATCTCTTTTGATATTGTGGCGGGCATTCCGAATATCGTTGTCCC
>NZ_LT799418.1:1633302-1851771 GCF_900162725.1 Parabacteroides sp. Marseille-P3160
CCCGCCGATGGCGGATATAAGCTGAAATCGATTTTCATCCCGTCATAAATTGATTCCGGATTATCAAAGTAGAAATCTCTTTTGATATTGTGGCGGGCATTCCGAATATCGTTGTCCCAATTGCCTTCCCATACCGTATAAGAGCTAAGGTTTGTCGGACGTATCCAAGCAACTCCGCGTCCCAACGTATCTGAGTAACCTGTATAAACGCCGTTTATAAGTTCGCCTCTGAAGGCTTGTTTGCCATCGGGAGTATTTCCCATCCTGAAATAAGCAGGACCAAAGGCACGGGTTCCCCTGTTATTGGAACCTCCGTCAATCAATGGTTCGAACTGAAGAGCCTAAATCGTCTCCTTATTCTCGCTTAGGTTTTGATTTCCAAAGGCAAATAGATCCAGATAGACATCCCCAGTTCCAAATACGTCATTGGTCGAACCAAACCGTTCTGTCATTAGATGATATCCCAACTTTTCTATTACGGTTGTCGCGGCATTTACGGCTTGCTCATATTTTTTTTGAGCCAGGTATACTTCACATAATAATTGCCAAGCCGCCCCTTTGGTTATCCTTCCCGGATTTTCTTCTTTGCCGGGATCAGGGAGATACTGTGTTCCATAAGTTAGATCTTCTTCCATTAATTTATAAGCCTCGGAAGCGGGATCCCTGACAAAATCGGTTTTTGCGGAATTAATAACGTCTTTGACAATCGGCACATCCCCAAAGAAAGAAACCAAATGGCGATAAGCATGGGCACGGAAAAACATGGCTTCCGCCCGATAAGCTTCTTTTTGTCCTTCGGACGTCCAAAGGGCCGGATCTAATTCATCAATTGCTTTAATAAGCGTATTCGCTCTTTGGATCAGTCGGTAGGGGCGCTGCCAATACTCTTTTACATAACTGGATGCAGGTGTCAGATAAGTGACATAGTTGCATAAAAAACGTGTACTGTTGGGATCTTCCCCGTGAAAGGCGATATCCGTTCCTAATGCTTTGTAAATAGTTTCAATATCCTGATTTTCATCTCCGAAAAAGAAATTACGACGGAATGTCGCATGTAATCCGGTAATTCCTTGCTTGATTCCATTGATTGACGAGTAAGCATTTTCAGGGGCCAAAAAGTCTTTAGGATTTTCTTCCAGAAATTCGCTATCATTACATGAAGTAAAACATGTCAGTATGGCTACTAATAACGTCATATATATATTAATCCTTTTCATATCCATATAGATTAATTATTAAAATGATAATTTTAATCCAACCGTTAGGTTGCGCATTGTTGGTTGATTAAGAGATGCTGAATCATCTGTGACGATTTCAGGATCCCAACCTGACCAATCTGTCCAAGTGTAAAGATTTTTTCCTGCAACATAAACTTGGAGATTATCCAATTTCCCCAAATAATTTAAGACTTTTTTGTCGAAAGTGTAGGTGAGAGATACATCTTGTAACCGTACAAAACTTCTGTCTTCATATACGCCACTCGTTACAGCCGGCGAATTATAAATGCCTGTTGCATTGTTTACGCCATTCTCTGGAGTCCAGTACTGGCGAACCGCAGATTGATTGATTCTATATACATCATCGGAGCGTGAAGATACGTTTACAACATCGTAATTGTTCCTTAGATAATATCCGTTTCCTCCTTGTACTGAATTTATTAGAAAGAAAAGAGAAAAATTCTTATAGGTTAGCGTATTACTGATGCTGAACCGGTAATTGGGTGTTTTATAACCGATGATTGTTCTATCATTTACCGGGTCGATCGCATTATCTTTATTGATATCTACGTACTTATATTGACCGGGATACCAACCGCTGTATATATTTCCGGAATATAGATCTTTTTCAGTCCATAGGCCACCGTCTATTTTGTAATCATAAATCGCTGATATCGGTTCGCCGACGAACCAGGAGTTGCCTATATCCTTGTCGTCCCCTCCTCCATATAATTTACTGATTTTATCTCTGTTTAAGGAGAAGGTTATTCCAGTATTCCATGCGAAATTTTTCTGATCAATATTCACGGTTTTCAGCTCAATATCTATACCTTTATTATTAATGCCTCCGATGTTAGTCCATATTTCTTCATAACCGGTGGACATAGGTAACTTTCTTTTAACCAATACATCCTGAGTTTTTGCCGTGTATACGTCGATTGAGCCGGATATGCGTCGATTAAACAGGGCATAATCAATGCCTAAATTATAGGAATTTGTCTTTTCCCAAGCCAAGGAGGAGTTTCCCATTGCGGAAGGATAAACTCCTATTGATGTACTGGACCCATAAACATAAGGATCGCTGGTCATTTTTGCAAAACTGGAATAACGTCCGATTCCTTGATTTCCATTTTGTCCATAAGAACCTCTGAGTTTTAAATAAAGCCATTCGGCATTATTGAGAAAAGATTCTTCAGATAAGACCCATCCCAAAGAAACAGAAGGCAGGGTGACAAATTTCTGGTCGGATCCGAATCCGGAAAATCCATCCCGTCTGACCGTCCCTGTAATCATGTAGCGGTTAAGATATTGATAATTTATACGTCCCATATAAGATACGCCTTGTTCCTGCCATGCTTTATTATCTGTTGTAGTCAACTTTGTTCCCAACTGCATGTTGTTAAATCCTAAAGCCGGATTGTCAAATCCTTCGGCAGTAAATGTATAGGATTCTCCGTTTCTTTTCTCTCTGCTATATAATAAAGTAGCATTGATGCTATGATCTCCAAATGTTCTCAGATAGGTAATGATATTATTGAATATCCAATTTCGTTCTTCTAAAGGTTTTTTCTCTGCTTTTCCCTTATTTGCTACTCCATCCGCAATGGTTTCCGGATAAAAAGTATTATTTTTCTGGTTATAATACGTATTTGAATAATTGAAATCATAAGAAAGTCCTTTAATAAACGGAATGTCAATTTTAGCATTCGCTACGAAAAACAAATTGTTTCTGACATCTACATTGTCGGCTTTGGTATATCCTAATGGATGGGGCATATAGCTTTCATCTGTCAGGTAAATCACATATTTTCTAGGATCACTCAAGTCATTATTCGCTAATGGGCTTGCTTTTCGTGCGGCATCCAGATTTGCATTGACTCCGGAATAATCACGATATGAGTAATTTACATTCAGACCGATAGAAAACCAGTCTGTGATTTTTGTATTGACTTTACTGTTAAAGGTATACCGTTTAAACTGGTCATTTTTGAGGATACCTTCTTCACCAATATACGATCCCGAAATGTAGTAATTTACTCGATTGCCGTTACCCGAAACGCTTACATCGTAATTCTCAATGATGGCATGGTCACGCATTACTTGATCTACCCAGTCGATCTCATTCCCTGCCAGATAATTTTCTTTTTCTTCTTCCCTTCTTAGGCGGGTGGCTACCACTTCACGATTTGTAATGTCAGGTCGTACCGGTTTGCCAACATCACTGGTCGGATTTGTTTTATACCAGGTATATAAATCCTGTTGATAATAATAATCCACCAGACGGATGGCGTATTGATCGGCGTTCATTACTTTCATCGGATTGTTTGTCATTCCTTGCACCCCTCGATACATATTTACCGAAATTCGCGGTTTTTCGGTCTTTCCCTTTTTGGTCGTAATAATGATAACTCCATTTGCGGATCTCGAACCATATACAGCGGCGGCACTTGCATCTTTCAATATATCGATGTATTCAACATCATTAATATTGATGTCGGTGATGGAGCCGTTGTAGATGATGCCATCCAGAACGATTAGGGGATCGTCATTTGCCGATAAAGATGTTTGACCCCGGATTGACAATTTCGCGTCACCTCCGGCAAGTCCGACCGGTTGGATATTTACTCCGGCCGTTGTCCCGGAAAGTGCCTGGGCAAGGGTTACATTCGGTATTGCGCTTTTTTCCTCCAGCGAAACCCGGGCGACTGCTCCTGTCAGGTCACTCTTTTTCATGGTTCCATATCCGATAACGATTACTTCGTCCAAACTTTGAGAGTCTTCTGCTAAAGTAATATTAATTGTCCTTTTGCTACCCACAACAATTTCTTGTGTTGTGTAACCGATATAGGAGAACACCAATGTGGAATTTCCGTTGGAAACATTGATGGAGAACTTCCCTTCGATATCGGTAATTGTCCCTTTATTTGTCCCTTTTTCTACGACATTAACTCCAATTAAGGCCTCTCCTTTATTGTCTTTAACAGTTCCCGTAATGTCCATGTCGGAACTGATTTGTCCGTTTACTTGGGATGATATCACTCCTATAAATAGAAGGTATGGAAGTATACGACTAAACAAATGAAATGAGAAAAACTGTTTTTTCATAACATGGTGATTTTTATTTATAGATGATTAGATTTAACTTTGGATAGAAAGAGTAGCATTTACTTTTCCATCCTATTAGTATTTTACCTGACATTAGGGAGACATTATTCCTCCCTCATGTTTTGATAAAAGGTGCACTCCCTCAATCTTTGATTTCGGAGTTTCTGTGTCCGCACACAATTTTGTTTATATATCTACTTATTCTGGCATAATTTATGTTTTTAGGTTAATAATAGGATTTCTATCACGTATAGATCTTAGATTCTGTTTTAGTTTAATTTTCTGTTGTTTCAAATAATAGTTTACTTCTTCTCGTACGTTGTGTCACCATCTGTTCTTTACTCTTCTGCTTCTTCGCAAGAAGCGGGAAAAACATTTTATATTACAGACGTTTCACTATTGTCAGTCAATAGCAGGGATGTAGTATTACTACATGTTGATTTTCATGCAGATATATACCCGATCTATTGTTTGGCCTTGCTTAAGCAATAGAAACGCCTTGGCGTTACGCCGGTTTAACTTTGATTAAAAATAGAAATGCCATGGCCATAGTAGGAAAAAGGCAATGTTATGCCACTGCTTTGGCATAAAAAAGAGTGTACTTGCTCTTTTATTTGTGAAACTTCAATTACTGAAGTAGAAATATTTTAGACGGCCGCCTGTATAACTGAAGTCAGTATAGATCTCATATCCTGTATCAAACCGAAGTCAAGTAAAGTAAGGATTCATAATTTCATTTTTTTATCTAATAATCAAATGATTGATTGTTTTTTTCTTTATGAACAGAAGATAAAGCCTCAAATATACATTTCTAGTAAAAATAGATTTAAATATTTGTTGTTTTTGAAAATGTTTATTAAGTTTGACCCGTTAATCTAAATAAAATACAATTCGCATCCACTTCTTGCGAAGAATGAGCCAAGGGTATAATTTTTGTCTATAAATGCCAGATTATAAGAAACTCACGTTACTATACTTATTTCGTTTTTCATATTCCATTAAAACCAGAATTTGCCTTTGTTCCGAAAGATAATAAGCTTAATTTGACAGGAATGTTAGAAATACCATAAATAGGGTATTTGCCTCCTTGATGGGATCACTTTACTTTGCTCCCTATAGAAAGAGATAGGTCTTCTCAAATAGACTACAATAGAATTCAAATTCACTATTGTCGGATATTTATTTAATCACATTCGGCTTCTAACTAATAAATTTTTAATTCGCTAAATATCAATAGTATGAGAGTATTTCCTAAATTTGTTCAACGGCGATGGGGTAAAATCGATTAGTGGATATTATCTTTGGTCGATCTTACAAAAAGAATTAGATTTAAATAATAATTGATTAAAAACGGTCATTGGTAACATAATTATTAGCAAAATGAAAAAACAAGAGGTTTTTATATGGGGAGGGATTTTCCTTTTACAGGGTTGCTTGACTAAAGCGATGGGGCAGGCGGAACATCCTAATATTATTTTTGTTTTGACGGATGATTTGGGATATTCCGATTTGGGATGCTATGGCAACCCGGTAATACGAACGCCTTTTTTAGATTCCATCGCAAGGATTGGAGTACGGGCGACAAATTATGCAGTAACCAGTCCTTCAAGTACCCCTTCCCGGGCCTCCTTGTTAACCGGAAGATACGCTTCCCGACTTAATTTGCCCGATCCGATTTCTCCGGGTTCTCCTTTAGGAATTGCAGACGAGGAAGTAACGATTGCAGAAATATTGAAAAGCGTGGGTTATAATACAACGGCAATCGGTAAATGGCATTTGGGTGACCGGCATGCTTATAACCATCCTGTTGCCCAAGGATTTGACTCCTATTACGGCATGCTGTACAGTCACGACTACAGGGATCCCTATGTACAAACGGATACGGTCATTAAAATCTTTAGAGATAGAACACCGGAGATCATCCGTCCGGCGGATTCTCTTCTTACTTCACTCTATACGCAGGAGGCTGTTAACTTTATCAGGAGGCAAAAGGAAAACAGTCCTTTTTTTATGTATCTGGCCTATAATATGCCCCATTTACCCGTTGGGTTTGCTGCCGCAGCCGAGCGACTGCAAGAAAACAGAAAATCAAGCGGTGAGTTAGGGGCTGTCGTAGAGGAATTGGATTTTAATCTTTCACAGCTATGGAAAACATTGGAAGAGCTGGGTTTCGCAGAGAATACGATTTTTATTTTTTCCAGCGACAATGGTCCGTGGATAGAATATCCGGAGCGAATGTCGAAGGACGGCATAACCGAACGTTGGCATGCGGGAGCTGCCGGAATTTTCAGAGGCTCCAAGGGACAAACGTATGAAGGAGGCGTACGGGTTCCGTTCATTATTTATTGGAAAGGCCATACCCAACCGGGATTTATTCCTGGCAATCCGATAAGCAATGTAGATGTTCTACCTACTTTGGCAGAATGGACTGGGGCTGGTTTGCCTGAAGACCGGGTAGTAGACGGGCAGTCAATCGCAGATCTCCTTACAGGAAAGGCAGAACACGAGCATTATGAACATCGTCCGATTTATCTGGTAAATCATGGCAAAGCCGAGGCTGTTAAAGATAAAGAATGGAAATACAGGAGAACAAGGATCGTCGATGAGACAAAGAGAGAGGTCGTTTTATCTGAACTATTTAACCTTAATAAAGATCCAAGCGAACGTGTAAATGTAATTAATGACTATCCTGAAAAAGCGGGAGAACTAAAAACTTTGCTCGATACTTTTCCTGGGGATAAATAAAGACACGTTTTTAACTGAAACTAAATAGCCGATGAATATAAGAACATTTAGATCAGTTTCTTTTGCTGCGCTTGCTGTTTCGGCAAGTGCAGCTGTTTATGCTGATAACCAGGGAAAAAACAAGCCCAATATCCTTATTATTCTGGCTGATGATTTAGGATATTCCGATTTAGGCTGTTATGGGGGTGAAGTACAGACTCCCAACCTGGATAAGCTGGCGGAAAACGGGATCCGGTTTACCCATTTCTATAATGCGGGACGCAGTTGTCCTACGAGAGCGTCTTTGTTGACAGGACTTTATCCTCATCAGGCAGGCATTGGGCGAATGACATTCGATGATCATTTGCCCGGTTACCGTGGGACCATGACACATAACGGAGTTACAATAGCGGAAGTTTTGAAAGAAGCCGGTTATCAAACAGGAATGATCGGCAAGTGGCATGTAGCCGAAACTCCGTTACGGCCGGATCAACGCCAATGGTTGGCTCATCAAGTGCGTCATGAAGAATTTGCTCCCAAAGAGAATTACCCGGTGAACCGCGGCTTTCAGGATTTTTATGGAACAATTTATGGGGTAGTCAATTATTTTGACCCGTTTAGTTTAGTCAATGGAGATCAACCTATGGATACGGTACCGGCGGATTATTATAGCACAATTGCTTTGACCGATAGTGCAGTGGCCTACATAAATCGCTACACAAAGTCTGATAAACCCTTTTTCATGTATTTGTCGTATCATAGTCCCCACTGGCCGTTGCATGCCCTTCCTGAAGATATCCGGAAATACGAAGATACGTACAAGGCCGGTTGGGATAAGATTCGTGAAGCCCGCTATGAGCGGATGAAGCAGTTGAAAATATTCGGTGATTCCGATAACTTTCTATCTCCGCGTCAGTTTCAGGATTCATGGGAAGAGGATCCTACGCAAGAATGGGATGCACATGCCATGGCGGTCCATGCAGCTATGGTAGATCGGATGGATCGTGAAATTGGGCGGGTTATGGAGACATTACGGGAGAGTGGGGAATTAAATAATACTTTGATCCTGTTTTTATCGGATAATGGCGCCAGCAATGAGGATTGCCAGAATTATTCCGAGGGAGAAAACGATCGCCCTGCCGAGATGCGCAACGGAGAAAAAATCATCTATCCGCGGAAGAAGGAAGTCTTGCCCGGTACTCAGAATACATATGCTTCGATAGGCGCCAGATGGGCGAATGTTGCCAATACTCCCTTTCGTTTTTGGAAAGCAAAAACGTATGAAGGCGGCATTTGTACCCCTCTGATTGCTTATTGGCCGGAAGGAATTAAACAGCCCAAAGGATCGATTGTCACGGAGAAAGGACATGTCATCGATTTGATGGCGACTTGTGTGGAACTAACCGGAGCTAACTATCCTACCGAATATCATGGATATCAGATACTACCCTATGCAGGAAAGAGTTTGGTTCCCCTATTTGAAAAGAAATATACGAGAGATGATAGAGATCTGTGTTTCGAGCATTTTAATGAGAAAGCTTTGATTGATGCTGAGGGATGGAAGATTGTTAAGCCGGCAGGTTCTAAGCAATGGGAGCTGTATGATTTGAATGCAGATCGTACGGAATTACATGATTTATCGGCTAAATATCCTGAACGGGTAAAAGAAATGGAACGTCATTATATGATATGGGAGGAACAACATATGGTAGTTCCTCGTCCTTGAGAGAATTTATTCTCTACATTCATTGCGGAATTTGAATAATTAATATATTGGTGTGATAAGCAAGGAGTAAGAAATACTATTAAGTAGAAAGGCATGATTAAGTTGCACGGTTGAGAAGCCTGTTGGACGGGGAAAAGCTTCGGGTAGAATCTACCCAATAGCTGTAAATTCCGGATTCATCTCATATGGACTTGGAGAATTTCTTGTCGGTATGCAGTAGGAGGGGATCTAAAGAGGCGGCAACGTTGCGGACAAAAGGGGTGGCCTCCGGCAGCATCTGGAGATGGTTCTCGTCGAAGGTGATGAGGCCGTCGCGGGCAAAGGCGGCGAGGGCCGCTTCGTCATAGCGGATCGTTTGCTTGATCTCTTCTGCCGGACGGTGGAAGTAGGCGGCTATCTCTTGCCAGTCGATATGGTAGTTGCACATCAATGTCTCGATGACCCTACCGGTGATTTGTTCTTGCGGATCGAGAAGGTAACCTTTGGAGACCGGCAGGCGGCCTTCTTCTATCTGGCGGAGATAAGTATCGAAATCTTTCGTGTTCTGGCTGTAGGAGTGCGCCAACTGGCTAATGCCTGTAACACCGAAGGCATAAACCTGTCCGGTCGTCCGGCGGGTACAGTAACCTTGGAAGTTACGATGGAGCGCCTTTTCTTTGACGGCATGGTACAGTTCGTCTTCCGGTAAAACAAAATGATCGAGACCGATGGACTGGTAGCCGGCCTCGCGGAGCAGAGCGGAGGCGTGCGTAAAGAGCGCCTCCTTTTGGTCGGTCGTCGGCAAGCCGGCCTCTTCCAGCTTCTTCTGCAAGGGATTAACCCAAGGAACATGCGCGTAGGAAAAGGTGACGATTCGGTTGGGACGGATGGTAATAGCACGCCGAATTGTTTCGGTGAAGGATTCGACGCTTTGAAGCGGGAGCCCGTAGATAAAATCCAGATTGACCGAAATATCTTTTTCCCGCATCCGGCTTACGATCTCTTCCACCGGTAAAAAGGACGGTTTACGGCGGACTGCCTTCAGCACTTCCTCGTTAAAATCCTGTATGCCGAGGCTAACCCGGTTGAAGCCGGCTTCCGGCAAAGCCTCCCAATATTCTTCCTTCAGATACCCCGGATGACATTCGATGGCGATTTCCGGCTGTTCGATGCAATCAAATTCATTTAAGATCTGTCCATTAAGCTCTTTCAGTATTTCGATAGGGAGCGAAGTCGGCGTTCCTCCCCCGTAATGTATCTGGGAAACCTTCCGGTCATGGGAAATAAGGGGAAAGACAAGTTGCATTTCTTTTTTGACCGCATCGATATAGTGCCGGACGGTTTTCCGGTCCCGCATCCGGATCGCGTTGCACCCGCAGTAATAACACATTTGGGAGCAAAACGGAATATGGATATAAAATGAAATCGCACGGGGTTCCTGCCGGTTCGATTCAAGGATCGCCTGTCGGTAGGATTCTTCCGTAAAACCTTCATGAAAGAAGTTAGCCGGAGGATAACTTGTGTATCTGGGGACAGGTACGCTGTATTTATTTAGAAGTTCCTGATTCATCAGTTCCTGTTTTTTTCGTCCTGTAGACTGTTAAAATATAAAGTAAGGAGAGGGTTGCAACACCGATCTCCGTAAGAAACAGTTTATCATAGCCGAATGTTCCGGCCAGTTTCCCGGCGCCGACTGCCATCAGCATACTGCTCAAATGGGTAATCACCGTTTGGATGGTGAAGTCCGTACCCTCATATCCTTTGCGGACGCAGTCCATTGCCGTAGTATAGACCACGATCGTGGAGAGGCCGTAACTCGCCCAAAGGAGGGAGATGCCGCAATGCAGTGTCGCCGTATTTATCGGGAACTCCGTCACCAGGAGATAAAAATAGAGAGTTGTCACCAGTGTGAGGGTCGCAAATAGGATCCGGGAAGTATGCCGTCCGATCTGGCGGACGATGAAACCTCCGGTAAAGGAAGCCAGGCAGCCGATAGACGTTCCCACAATACCGGACATAATTCCGATTTCTTTCATATTATATCCGTAATCCACCAGCATAGGCTTCAACATACTCAAGATTCCGATCAGACCGATATAATAAAGGAAAAGAAACAGGATTTGTTTCCAGATTCCCTTTTGTTTGAAAAAGCCGAACAAGTCGTCCGGATTGGCTTTCGGTAAGTCCTTTTTTACTAACGGTTCATCTAATTGCTTTTCCCTGAAGAAGAGTAAGGGAAGGAGGGAAATCACGACGAACAAGGCCAGGTAAGGTAGCAAATTGCCCCATCCCAGTTTGTTATAGAGCAGTAACAACAATCCCCCGCCTACCATAGCACCGGCGAAACTGCCCATCGACTGCATACTGTTTACTAAGCTTTTTTCTCTCTTTCCGAAAGAAACAACCGCTAACGCGTCCGTCGCTATGTCCTGCGTTGCAGAGGCGATGAAAGAGCAGACCACCAGCCCGATAATCAGCAGTGGGGTCACATGGAAGTCCAGGAAAGAAATGCAGAGAATCAGTATGGCATAAATGATCTCCGACGAAAAAATCCATCGTTTGTAATGTTTCAGTTGCGAACTGGAGCGGTCGATGGCGGGCGACCAGAGGAATTTCAATATCCACGGCAGTTTAAGGAACTGAAGCATGCCGATGATTTCAAGGGAAAAGTTCTGCTGCCGCATAATTACCGGCAATACCGTTGAGAAAAAGCTCATCGGTATGGATTGGGCGATATATAAACAGAAAAAAGTAAAAAGTTTGCTTCCCTTTTGAAGATTCAAATTCATGTATGATGCCGTTAAAATTTCAGGTTTACGTCTACGCCTACAGTGAACGGCCGTCCTTGCTGAGCGAATTGGTTCCCCATCGATTCGAAATAATAGGTAATATATTTTTCATTCAATATGTTTTTAGCCCAAATGTCGAGCGAGATATTTCCTTGTGTCAGGGAAATCCTGCCGTTGACCGTCTGGTAATAAGGCTGTTCCGATAGATTGTCCTCATTCCAATATAGTTTGCCTAACCCGACATATTGAATATTAAAATCAATCCGTTCCAGCCAATCTACAGCCGGCCTAACGGCATAGTTTATTGCGGCAGAAAACGTATTTCTCGGCACCAAAGGTAAGAAATTACCTCCATAATCAATTCCTTTTGCCTCGTCATATAGGAATTCTTTGAACTTCGCATGCGTATAGCCGTAATTCAACTGGATATTCATATCGTTTGCTGGCTGTATCTGCGTCATGACCTCCAGCCCCTTACTAACCGATTTGCCGGCGTTGCGCAGCTTGAATCCTTGTTCAGTCGCCCTTTTTTGTGAAATCTGCTGATCCCGCCAGTCGATGTAGAAAAGGGAAACTTCCGTATGGATCAGGTCCTGAAAGAAATTGAACTTGCCGCCGGTTTCATAGCTCCAACTCTTTTCAGGGCGAAATGTGCGGTCTTTCTCTTCCTCGGCTGTCGTGTTGAATCCACCCGCTTTATAACCATTGCTGACGGAGGCATAGACCATCCGGTCGGTGTTGAATTGGTATTGAAGTGAAACTTTGGGTGTTATTCTGGAAAAAGAATCGTTTCCCTTAATGGGATCGTTTGTGTGATGAATAGAATCGATTGCCGTAGTCCTGTTTTCCATTTCGGTGCGTTCCCAGCCGTAACGGATGCCGGCCGTCAATGCCAGTCCTTCCAGCAGCAAGTCCCGGAAGACGGATTGGTGGTAAAAAGCATAACCCATGCTCGGATTATCTACTCCGGTGATTGTTTCCTTATGAAGCTGATGATATTCCACATCGTTCTCCTGGTTATAGTTCTGGTAGAAACCGAAGGCGCCGAACAACCATTGGTACGAATGTTCCTCGTTTGATTTTAGGTTGAATTCCTGGGAATACATCTGCTGGCGGTGGGTAAAAGTGACGTAATATTTATCATCCACGGTAAAGTCCTGGTCGATTCCCTGTTTCCCGTCAAAGTACTGGAAAGAGGTCTGGGAGGAAAACCGGATTTCCGGCGTGGAATATTCGAGATTCAATCCGTTATTCGACATATTCCGGCGATAGAAAGAACGGGCGTCGTAGTTGACTTTGTCTACGGTGTTGTTTTCCGAATGGTAAATCCCGTACGGGTAGCCGTCCTGGTCAGAGTATTCGTAAGCCGAAGAAAGGTAGGCCACCCAGTCCGCATTGATTTGCCAGCCCAGGCGGATCCGCCCGGCAAAAGCATTCATCCGGTCTGCCTGCTTTTTGCGGTACAAGTTCTTGAAATAACCTCCCAGATGCTGGTAATTGGCTGAAACGGAATAACCGAATTTCTCTTTTACGTTTCCGCTATGGAAAAGATTCGCTTTGTATTGGTTATAGTTTCCGGTGGACACCCCGAGATCGGTTCCCTTATACCGGAAAGGTGATTTTGTATATACATTGATAATACCGCCCATGGCGTTGCGTCCGTAAATGGTTCCCTGGGGGCCGCGCAGCACCTCGATCCGGTCGACATCCTGTATGTTGAAATCGAAGGAAGAGCGGTCGAAGTATGGCACCCCGTCTACATAAAGCCCGACGGAAGGCGCGTTGATGCGCGAGCCTATCCCGCGGATATAAACGGGTGACGTCAGCTTGGAGCCATATTCCGGCATGAAAAAATTGGGGACAAAGGCATTGAGTTCCTTAATGGAAACGACATTCCGTTCTTTGAGCGATTCTTCGGTCAACAGGCTGGAAGATACCGGCAGCCGGGATAGATCCTTATTGTTTTTGAAGGCGACGATGACGACTTCTTTCGCCTGTACCGACATAGGGACGGAGTCGTTCTCCGAAAGCGGTCCGGAGGCTTCGGCGGCAAAGGAAACCGTTAAGAGGGAGAGGGCGAGTAACAATACGCTTCTTTTTTTCATGGTTTTAAGATGACTGAGTATGCAATTTGTTTTTGTTTGCAAAAGTAATCATGTCCCGGATAGGGGACAATCACTACATATAGTGATTCTTTTGCAAAAAGAAAAAATCGTACCTTTGCGTCATGTATGATTGCATCATTATAGGCGGAGGCATCAGCGGCATTTCCTTCGCCTGCCAGCTCAAAAAGGCCGGACGGAAAGTGCTGGTTCTCGAAAAGGAAAATGAGATCGGCGGCCAGATCCGGACGTGCCGTTCCGCCCTTTATCCAGATTACTGGATGGAACTGGGTTCGCATACCTGTTATAATACCTATGTTCATCTTCTCTCTCTTGTTGAAGACCTAAAGCTGGGAGATGAAATTTTGGGCCTGGACCGGTGCGCCTACAAATTATTTGCCGGCGGGGAAGTCAAAGGCGTTCAGTCGGAAATCTCTTTTTTTTCCCTGTTCCTGCACGGTCCCCGGCTCTTCTTTTCCTCCAAGGCGGGGAAAACGGTACGGGATTATTTCCGTCCGATTGTCGGCGCGACAAACTATGACCATTTGTTTTCCAAACTGTTCCGTGCGGTTATTTCGCAGAATGCTGATGAGTATCCTGCCGAAATCTTCCTGAAAAGACGGAAAGAGAGGCGGAAAGAGTATCCGCGCAAGTTCTCGTTCAAAGGCGGCTTGCTTTCTTTCCTGCGGAATATCGTAGAGAAAGGCGGCTTGCAAGTCCATACCGGGACGGAGGTGATGGAGGTCGCAAAAGAGGATGGAAAATACCGAATCAGTACGTCGGATGGGAAAGTCCTGGAGTCGCAAGCCGTCGCCTTAGCGACTCCCGCCCATATCACCGCCGGGCTTATCCGATCGTTGGAGCCGGCCATCGCCGACTATTTCCGGACGATCCCTCCCTTTCATTCCGAAACCTTGGACATCATCGTGAAAAAGGACGCGCTCACCCTTCCTAAGCTCGCGGGAATCATTCCGGTTTCAGACGAATTCCTTTCCATCGTAACAAGGGATGTCGCCGAACATCCTGAACTCCGGAGTTTTACCCTCCATGTGGAAGGGCAACGTACGACGGAAGAGGAAAAGCGCGCTATTCTCTGCCGGGTTCTCTCCCTCCGGCCGGAGGATATCCTGGAATCTTTTTCGACTACCCATTCGCTGCCTTCCCTTCGTTTGCCCCATACCCCCTTGCTCCGGAAGGTAGAAGAATTGCGAACGCAGGAGGATCTTTTCCTTCTCGGGAACTATTATTACGGTCTATCCCTCGAAGATTGCGTCCATCGCTCGTCGGACGAAGCCAAGCGGTTCGGGGCCTAAAATTGGTGCAAGCAAAGACATGGCTTGCGTGTTGGCATTTGAATGCTTCGACATACTGATTTCTTTTGTTTTGCACTGATTCTTTAATTTTCTATGGTCGGGCGAAGATCTTTTACCGGCCGGTAAAAGATCTTCGCTCCATCGGGAAAAATTAGATTGTTGTTACTGATAAAATAAAAAGGCACTGCTTCGGCAACGTTTTACCTATGTCCCGGCATGAAAAAGGGTTTATTGCCTTGTCGATAGCAAAATCCCGGAAGGGAGATTTCAATCCTAAACAAGATCGCGCATCTTTGAAAGGTAATGAACGTAAAACGATATTTAAAGTATTAATGTATTTTTTTTGAATAATTACGTTGAAGTTCTGTTTTTAACTATTTGAATATTATTGATGAAAACACTACCTTTGTAGGCTCTGGAATATCTCAATAGAATATTATGATATTATCATCACTAACTGCTATTTCGCCGATTGACGGCCGGTATAGGGAGAAGGTAGAAGGATTAGACGCTTATTTTTCAGAATATGCCCTTATTAAATACAGGGTGCGCGTGGAAATTGAGTATTTTATCACTCTGGCTAAGACAATCCCCCAATTGAAATCGTTGGATCTTCCGGCGGTGGAAGTTCCTTTGCGTAGGATTTACCAGGCTTTTTCCATTGAAGACGCCCAACGCATCAAGGATATTGAAAAAATTACAAACCATGACGTAAAAGCGGTGGAGTATTTCCTAAAAGAGAAATTCGACGGACTCTCGTTGCAGGATTATAAAGAGTTTATCCATTTCGGACTGACTTCACAGGATATAAATAACACTTCCGTTCCGCTTTCCCTGAAAGATGCATTGGAGGAAACTTATTATCCATCACTTCAGAAAGTAATCGATGTGCTGGCTGATTACGCAGAGCGCTGGAAAGACGTTCCGATGCTGGCCAAAACGCATGGGCAGCCGGCTTCTCCGACCCGCCTCGGGAAAGAGATCCGGGTCTTTGTTTATCGCTTGGAACAGCAATCGGCTTTGTTGAAGAACGTTCNTTGTCGGCGCGACAAACTATGACCATTTGTTTTCCAAACTGTTCCGTGCGGTTATTTCGCAGAATGCTGATGAGTATCCTGCCGAAATCTTCCTGAAAAGACGGAAAGAGAGGCGGAAAGAGTATCCGCGCAAGTTCTCGTTCAAAGGCGGCTTGCTTTCTTTCCTGCGGAATATCGTAGAGAAAGGCGGCTTGCAAGTCCATACCGGGACGGAGGTGATGGAGGTCGCAAAAGAGGATGGAAAATACCGAATCAGTACGTCGGATGGGAAAGTCCTGGAGTCGCAAGCCGTCGCCTTAGCGACTCCCGCCCATATCACCGCCGGGCTTATCCGATCGTTGGAGCCGGCCATCGCCGACTATTTCCGGACGATCCCTCCCTTTCATTCCGAAACCTTGGACATCATCGTGAAAAAGGACGCGCTCACCCTTCCTAAGCTCGCGGGAATCATTCCGGTTTCAGACGAATTCCTTTCCATCGTAACAAGGGATGTCGCCGAACATCCTGAACTCCGGAGTTTTACCCTCCATGTGGAAGGGCAACGTACGACGGAAGAGGAAAAGCGCGCTATTCTCTGCCGGGTTCTCTCCCTCCGGCCGGAGGATATCCTGGAATCTTTTTCGACTACCCATTCGCTGCCTTCCCTTCGTTTGCCCCATACCCCCTTGCTCCGGAAGGTAGAAGAATTGCGAACGCAGGAGGATCTTTTCCTTCTCGGGAACTATTATTACGGTCTATCCCTCGAAGATTGCGTCCATCGCTCGTCGGACGAAGCCAAGCGGTTCGGGGCCTAAAATTGGTGCAAGCAAAGACATGGCTTGCGTGTTGGCATTTGAATGCTTCGACATACTGATTTCTTTTGTTTTGCACTGATTCTTTAATTTTCTATGGTCGGGCGAAGATCTTTTACCGGCCGGTAAAAGATCTTCGCTCCATCGGGAAAAATTAGATTGTTGTTACTGATAAAATAAAAAGGCACTGCTTCGGCAACGTTTTACCTATGTCCCGGCATGAAAAAGGGTTTATTGCCTTGTCGATAGCAAAATCCCGGAAGGGAGATTTCAATCCTAAACAAGATCGCGCATCTTTGAAAGGTAATGAACGTAAAACGATATTTAAAGTATTAATGTATTTTTTTTGAATAATTACGTTGAAGTTCTGTTTTTAACTATTTGAATATTATTGATGAAAACACTACCTTTGTAGGCTCTGGAATATCTCAATAGAATATTATGATATTATCATCACTAACTGCTATTTCGCCGATTGACGGCCGGTATAGGGAGAAGGTAGAAGGATTAGACGCTTATTTTTCAGAATATGCCCTTATTAAATACAGGGTGCGCGTGGAAATTGAGTATTTTATCACTCTGGCTAAGACAATCCCCCAATTGAAATCGTTGGATCTTCCGGCGGTGGAAGTTCCTTTGCGTAGGATTTACCAGGCTTTTTCCATTGAAGACGCCCAACGCATCAAGGATATTGAAAAAATTACAAACCATGACGTAAAAGCGGTGGAGTATTTCCTAAAAGAGAAATTCGACGGACTCTCGTTGCAGGATTATAAAGAGTTTATCCATTTCGGACTGACTTCACAGGATATAAATAACACTTCCGTTCCGCTTTCCCTGAAAGATGCATTGGAGGAAACTTATTATCCATCACTTCAGAAAGTAATCGATGTGCTGGCTGATTACGCAGAGCGCTGGAAAGACGTTCCGATGCTGGCCAAAACGCATGGGCAGCCGGCTTCTCCGACCCGCCTCGGGAAAGAGATCCGGGTCTTTGTTTATCGCTTGGAACAGCAATCGGCTTTGTTGAAGAACGTTCCCATTTCCGCTAAATTCGGCGGAGCCACGGGGAATTTCAATGCGCATCAGGTCGCTTTTCCGGAACAGGATTGGTGTGCATTCGGCAACCATTTCGTCCGGGATGTTTTGGGGTTGCAACGGGAGGAGTGGACCACCCAGATTTCCAATTATGACAATCTGGCGGCGCTGTTCGATGCATTAAGACGGATCGACGTCATACTGATTGATTTGAACAGGGACTTTTGGCAATATATTTCAATGGAATACTTCAAACAGCAGATCAAGGCCGGCGAAGTGGGTTCCTCGGCCATGCCCCACAAGGTCAATCCGATCGATTTTGAGAATGCGGAGGGCAACCTGGGAATGGCGAATGCGATACTTACCCATTTATCCATGAAATTGCCGATCTCGCGCTTGCAAAGGGATTTGACGGATTCGACTGTCTTGCGCAACATCGGCGTACCGCTGGCGCATATAGAAATTGCATTTAAAAGTTTAACAAAAGGATTAGGAAAATTGTTATTAAATGAAGAAGTCCTGCGCCACGAGTTAGATGCCCATTGGGCTGTCGTGGCAGAAGCTATACAAACTATTCTTCGTCGGGAAGGTTATCCAAAGCCTTATGAGGCATTGAAAGAATTGACGAGAACGAATAAACAGATAACAGAGGTATCGATTAAAAAATTCATTGACTCGCTCCATGTGAGTGAAAAGGTAAAAGAGGAATTAAAAGCGGTGACACCGCTTAACTATTTAGGTGTTTAGTGTTAGTAAAGCAATCGTGAGATTGCATTGTCTTATTATCAATTGATTAAAAAAATGGCAACAGAAGAAAATGAAGGACAACCACGTCCAAGAAAGGTGATCCCGAGTATACGACGGGAAGGAACTGATTCGAGGGAAAACAATTATGAGCGAAAACCTTTTAACCGTCCGGAAAGAGAAGGAAATAGCTATGGAAACCGGAGTAACAACCGGGGGGCATACGGTGGCAACCATTCTTCGTATGAAGGAAATAGCTACGGCAATAACAGGCCGTCGTATGGGAACCGTCCGAGAACCGGAGGTTACAGCAATGAAAATTCATCTTATGGCAATCGTCCGAGCCGGCCTCGGATTAATGAAGGCCGGGAGAATGACTACAATCGTTCTTCCTACAACAGTTCGCCCAACTCGTATGACAGACCGCGCCAACCGAACCGTTATTCCCAATCGGGAGGAGGCTACGGAGGAAACAACAGTGGAAACTATGCTTCCGAAGATGCAAGCGGCGTACGCCGGAAACGACCGAGAGTAGGCGAGAGCAGCCGTGTCAACTCGTATGGAAATCGTGATTCACGTGATTCACGTGATTTCCGCGGAGGAGAAGGCGGAGGATACCGCCCGAGAACCAGCGGAGGTTACGGCAACCGTCCCCAAGGCGGCAACCGTCCCCCGTTCAATCAGAAACGGATAAGCCGTCCTTCTGCCGCTCCACAGCCGGTCGTTAAATATAAGGAACTGGTTACCGATCCGACGGCGCCGATTCGTCTGAATAAATACCTTTCCAATGCCGGAGTATGCTCCCGCCGGGAAGCGGATGAATTTATCCAGGCAGGTGTCGTGAAGGTGAACGATCAGGTCATAACGGAATTGGGAACCAAGATTACCCGTTTAGACAGGGTGATGTTCCATGACCAACCGGTGGAAATCGAAAGCAAGATCTACATCGTGCTGAATAAACCGAAGAATTGTGTGACGACTTCCGACGATCCGCAGGAACGCCGGACGGTGATGGATTTAGTGAAAAATGCTTGTCGTGAGCGCATTTATCCGGTCGGACGACTGGACCGTAATACGACGGGGGTTTTGTTATTGACTAACGACGGTGATCTGGCTTCAAAGCTGACCCATCCTTCCTTCAAAAAGAAAAAGATCTATCATGTATGGTTGGACAAGAACGTGGCGATCGAAGATATGGAGAAGCTGGCCAACGGATTGGAACTGGAAGACGGTGAAATTCATGCCGACGCGATCAGTTATGCGACGGAAGACGATAAAAGCCAGGTCGGTATCGAAATTCATTCTGGGCGGAACCGTATCGTACGGCGTATGTTCGAGACGTTAGGCTACCATGTCATTAAATTGGACCGGGTTTATTTTGCCGGATTAACGAAGAAGAATTTGCCTCGCGGCAAGTGGCGTTATCTGTCGGAAAGGGAAGTGAACGCGCTCCGAATGGGGGCTTTCGAATAAATAAGGAAAATATATTGTTCAAGCTTAGCCGGTTACTGTTTTGACTGACCGGCTAACTTGTTTAAATTATTGAGAGAAAGAAAATTAAGAATGGAAACAATTGAAAGAACAAGAATTGTAGATGTATTAAAGAACGACGCCTATGGAACAAAGGTGAACGTGAAAGGCTGGGTTCGTACACGCCGGGGTAGCAAACAAGTCAGTTTTATCGCTTTGAACGACGGATCAACCATTCATAATGTACAGATAGTCGTCGATACCACCCGGTTTGATGAAGAATTACTCAAGCTGATTACGACCGGAGCATGTATTAATGTGAATGGCCTGTTGGTGAAATCGCAGGGACAGGGGCAGAACGTTGAAATCCAGGCGGAAGAAATCCAAGTATACGGTACCGCCGATCCGGCGACCTATCCGTTGCAAAAGAAAGGGCATTCCATGGAATTCCTGCGTGAAGTAGCTCATCTCCGGCCGCGGACCAATACGTTCGGCGCTGTTTTCCGTATTCGTCATCATATGTCTATCGCTATCCATATGTTCTTTCATGAAAGAGGTTTTTACTATTTTCATACGCCGATTATTACGGCTTCGGATTGCGAAGGCGCAGGGCAGATGTTTCAGGTTACGACGCTTAACCTATACGATTTGAAAAAGGACGAATCGGGTTCCATCCGTTATGACGAAGACTTCTTCGGAAAGCAAACCGGATTAACCGTTTCCGGACAGTTGGAAGGCGAATTGGCTGCAATGGCTTTGGGGGCGATCTATACTTTCGGCCCGACGTTCCGTGCAGAAAATTCCAATACACCCCGGCACTTGGCCGAATTCTGGATGATCGAACCGGAAGTCGCATTCAATGAAATCAAGGAAAATATGCAGTTAGCGGAAGACTTTATCAAGTATTGCATCCGCTGGGCGTTGGAGCATTGCAAGGATGATATCCAATTCCTGAACGATCATTTTGATAAAGGACTCTTGGAACGACTGGATTTTGTCTTGAAACAGGATTTTATCCGTTTGCCCTATACCGAAGGAATCCGTATCCTGGAAGAGGCCGTAGCTAATGGACATAAGTTTGAGTTCCCTATTTTCTGGGGAGCGGATCTGGCTTCTGAACATGAGCGTTATCTGGTGGAAGAACATTTCAAGTGCCCGGTGATCCTAACGGATTATCCGAAGGAAATCAAGGCTTTCTATATGAAGCAAAACGAAGATGGGAAGACGGTGCGTGCAATGGATGTGCTTTTTCCGAAAATAGGGGAAATCATCGGCGGGTCGCAAAGGGAAGAAGACTATGAAAAGCTTTCCCGGCGCGCAGCGGAGATGGGTGTTCCTGAAAAAGATATCTGGTGGTATATGGATACCCGTAAGTTTGGTACGGCACCTCATTCCGGGTTCGGTTTGGGATTCGAGCGGTTATTGCTATTCGTGACCGGTATGACTAATATCCGGGATGTCATTCCATTCCCGCGTACGCCGAAAAGTGTGGAATTCTGACAATTAACAATTTATTTATTGACGGGGATCTGTTATGGGAGTAAGAAAACTACTTACCGAACAGATCCTTTTCTGTTTTTAACGCTGAAAGACGGTAAAGTGCGAGGCCGCATGATCTCCTTGATAATTTTCTTTTTGGCTATAGACTTGTTAAATTATCATAATTATAAGTACCTTGTGATACAAGGTATCCTAAGATAAAATATATTTGCCTTTAGAATGAAAAGTAAATTAATTTTGTAACTAGTTCACAACTGATTCGTCTATATACATAAAGAACAATGATGATTGAACTCAAAGATATAAATAAGACATACCATAACGGCGCCCCCCTGCATGTACTGAAAGGGATTGATTTAATAATAGAAAAGGGAGAAATGGTCTCTATTATGGGCGCTTCCGGTTCGGGAAAATCTACCTTATTGAACATATTAGGCATTTTGGATACGTATGATACGGGGGAATACTATCTGGACGGTCAGTTGATAAAGAATTTGAACGAAACGCAATCTGCAGAGATCCGTAACCGGATGATCGGTTTTATTTTCCAATCGTTCAATCTTATTTCATTCAAGAATGCAATGGAAAACGTTGCTTTGCCTCTTTATTACCAGGGCGTTAATAGGCGTAAGCGGAATACGATCGCCATGGAATATCTCGATATGGTGGGATTGAGAGATTGGGCGGATCACATGCCGAACGAGATGTCGGGAGGGCAGAAACAGCGTGTAGCCATTGCACGGGCTCTTATTGCCAAGCCGCAGGTTATCCTGGCGGATGAACCGACCGGGGCGCTGGATAGCGTAACAACGCGGGAGGTGATGGAATTGTTAAGCCAGGTAAATGCGGAAGGGATGACGATGATTATCGTTACGCACGAACAGTCGGTGGCGGATGTAACAAGGAAAATTATCCGTGTAAAAGACGGATTGATTGAAGATATAGAGGAAGGGAAGGGACATGTTGGATTTTGACAATATACGTGAGATCTGGAGTACGATCAAGAAGAATAAACTTCGTACTTTCCTGACCGGATTCTCTGTTTCATGGGGGATCTTTATGCTGATTACTTTGCTGGGAGCCGGTAATGGACTGAAGAACGGAGTGATGTCCAACTTCAGCCGGTGGTCGGACAACCGCGTTTCCGTACGCGCCGGGTATACAACCATGCCATACCAGGGTATGCAGACAAACCGGCGGATTCGCCTGGAGACAACCGATCTGGAAGCTTTATCCATCGGTTTTCCCGAAATAAACGCCAAATCCTCTACGCTTTACCATAACGATACACTGTCTTACAAGGAAGAATATGGAACTTATTCATTAAATGCTATCTATCCGGATCATGCAAAGATCGATTTGGTGAAGGTTTTGGCCGGAAACGGGCGTTTTATTAATGACCTGGATTTAAAAGAAAGGAGAAAAGTGATTGTGATCAGTCCCCGTATGGCGGAAGTGTTGTTCAAGGAGGAAAATCCATTGGGAAAGATTATCAAGGCGGGAAAGGTTATGTACCAGGTGATCGGAGTTTATGACAGCGAAGAGAAAAGCAATGATGATCCGGCCTTTATCCCATTTACCACCGGACAGATCTTGTATGGGGAAGGACAAAAAATCGACAGGCTGCTCATGACGCTTCAGAATGTAAAGACAAAGGCCGATACAGATGCTTTCGAAAAGAAATTGCGGGAACGGCTTGGGAAGATACATAAATTTAACCCTGAAGATAAGGGAGCCTTATATATCTGGAATACGGCCGATGACTTCCGGATGATGAACGGAATGATGAACGGAATCGCACTCTTTATCTGGATTGTGGGTATCGGAACGTTGACTGCGGGTATCGTGGGGGTGAGTAACATCATGCTGATTACGGTGAGAGAGCGGACCAAAGAATTCGGAATACGGAAAGCGATCGGCGCTTCCCCGCTTTCGATCCTGCAGTTGGTTATATTGGAGTCGATCCTGATTACCGCCGTCTTCGGGTATTTCGGGATGATCATGGGCATCGGCGTGACTGAGTTAGTGAATTACGGAATGGAGATGGCAAAGGCTACCCAGGCAGCCGGAGGCGGGAATCCCGGAGAGAATACAACGATCTTCCTGAACCCGACTGTTAATCTCGGAGTAGCCATATCGGCAACCATCCTGATCATAGGAGCGGGGGTACTTGCCGGTTATATGCCGGCGCGGAAAGCCGTGAAGATTACTGCAATTGAAGCGATGAGGGCAGAATAGTAAACCAATGAAAACAAAGAACGATGTTTGATTTAGATACATGGGGAGAAATTTGGGCAACGATTACGCGTAATAAAGTGCGTAGTTTCTTGACCTGCTTCGGCGTTTTCTGGGGTATTCTGATGCTGATCATTCTGTTGGGCTCTGGAAGAGGGATGAAGAACGGCGTATTTGCCGGAACGGAAGGGTTCGCTACCAACTCCGCTTTTTTCTGGACGGAGTCTACTTCCGAACCATATAAGGGATTTAAAAAAGGACGTTACTGGCAAATGCGGAACCGGGATGCCATGCTGATTAAACAGAACGTGGAAGGAATCTCTTATTTGTCACCGATTACCTGGGGAGCGCGATCAGATAAAAATATAGCATACGGCCAACGTTCGGGTGGCTATAGTGTAAAAGGAATCTATCCCGATTATTTTCACATTGAAGCGCAAGAGGTTTATGAAGGCCGCTTATTGAATGATGTGGATCAGATGGAATCCCGTAAAGTCTGTAACATCGGAGTAAAGGTGAGGGAAGTCTTGTTTCCCAACGGGGAAGAGGCGATAGGAAAATATATCCGGGTTAATGGCATCTATTATCAGGTCGTGGGCGTGATTAAAGGGAAAGCTGCGAATTTTAATATGGGAGGAAGAAGCGAAGAAAGCGTTATGCTTCCTTTCTCAACGATGCAGATTACCAGTAACCAGGGAGATGCATTCTATTTCATGTGTCTTTCCGCAAAGCCGGGATACCGGATGGAAGAGGTGATAGACCAGGTGACCGCCATCCTAAAGGCGCAAAACGATATTTCTCCGGATGATCGCAAGGCGGTGGGTTGTTTCAATCTGGCCGCTAATTTCCGGACATTTGAAAATCTATTTGTCGGGATTGATATTTTGGTTTGGCTTGTAGGAATGGGAACCTTATTAGCCGGGGTTATCGGCGTCAGCAATATTATGATGGTGACGGTAAAGGAACGGACAAAAGAAATTGGGATTCGCCGTGCATTAGGAGCGAAACCTTGGAATATTATATCACAGATTATGAGCGAAAGTCTCCTCCTTACCGCTTTAGCCGGATTGATCGGATTGACGGTCGGCGTTTTTATCCTGGATTCGATTAACCGGTTGATTGAGTCTGCTCCGTCGGATGACGGTACTTTTTTTAAAGATCCGGAAGTTAGCATAACGACGGCGATTGCTGCGACAGTGGTATTATTGTTGAGCGGCTTATTGAGCGGGTTGATTCCTGCCTGGCGAGCGATGCAAATCAAGGCGATAGATGCAATTAGAGAAGAATAAAAAAGAAAAACAATAAAAGCAATAGAATAATCATGAAGAATCCAGTTGTAAAAAAGATCCTGCGTATTGCATTCCTTTCACTGATAGGGTTGGCGGTAATCGGCACGTTTTACTTTTTATGGCAAAAGTCCCGTCCGGTTGTTACCCAGTATGAGATTGTCACGCCCAAACGCGATACGGTAGAGACAAAGACGGTTGCAACCGGTAAGGTGGAACCTCGGTTTGAGGTGTTGATTAAGCCCCAGATCTCCGGGATTGTATCCGAGCTGCCGAAAATTGCCGGGCAAATGGTCAAGCAGGGAGAGATTTTGGCAGTAATCAAGGTCATTCCTGAAATGGTGCAGTTGAACAGCGCCGAATCGAATGTTAAATTGGCGGAGATAAACCTTAATCAGGCAAAGCAAAACTATGATCGTGATAAAGGATTATATGATTCCGGAGTCGTTGCCAAGGCTGAGTTTGAAGTAACCGATGCGGCCTATAAAAAAGCAAGGGAGGAATTCTCGAATGCTCAATCGGCATTGGAAATTATCCGGGACGGAATTGCTAAGAATTCAAAGATCGCCAGTACGACGCAGGTTCGCAGTACCATTACCGGGATGATCCTGGATGTACCGATCAAAGTCGGAAATTCGGTCATTCAAAGCAATAATTTTAATGACGGAACGACAATCGCTTCGGTTGCCGATATGAACGACATGATCTTTAAGGGGACGGTTGATGAAACCGAGATCGGCCGGATTCATGAGGGAATGCCGATAAAATTAACGGTCGGCGCCATGGAAAGCCGTCAATTCGACGCTTCCTTGGAGTATGTCGCTCCGAAAGGTGTTGAGACCAATGGAGCCATTCTTTTTGAAATCAAAGCGGCGGTCAGTGTTCCCGAGGACGCTTTTATCCGCGCTGGATACAGTGCGAATGCGGAGATTGTCCTGAAGCGGGCAATCAATGTGCTGACCGTTCCGGAAAGTTGCGTGACATTTGAAGGAGATACGGCTTATGTGCAGTTGCTGAAACAAGAAAAACCGGAGCAGCTCTTTGAAAAACACCGGGTGAAAGTTGGTCTTTCCGATGGTATCAAAATTGAAATACAGGAAGGATTAACGGAAAAGAGTAAGGTTCGTGGTGCGGAAATTGATCCGAAAAAGAAAAAAGAAGTAGCTAAAAAAACTAACTAATTCCGGCAAATGAAAAAGATGATATTAATCGGCCTTCCTCTCTTGTTGTTTTGCAGCATGAGCGGGCAGACACAGGAACCGAAACAGTGGAGCCTTGAAGAGTGCATCCGTTATGCGATCGAGCACAATATCGATCTGAAGCAAAAAGAGCAGGATAAGGTGAATCGGGAGATCGAACTGAGTACGAGTAAAAACAGTTGGTTGCCTAATCTGAATGCCAGCGTGGGACAGAATTTCAGCTATGGACGTTCGCAATCGGAAGATAATATTCTGGTTGACCGGAACGCGGCCAGTACATCCGCTTCCGTAAATATAGGAATGCCTATCTTCGACGGATTTAAGATACCAAATGATATCGCAGCGCGTAAGTTGGATTTAAAGGCAGCGGTAGAATCCTTGAATAAAGCGAAGGAAGACCTGGCCGTCAATGTTGCTTCCTTTTATGTGCAAGTTCTTTATAATAAAGAGTTGCGGGAGGTTGCGCAATTGCAAGTAGATTTAAGTACGGAACAAGTGCGGAAAACGGAATTATTGGTTAAATCCGGAAAAGCGCCTTTGGCCCAACTCTATGAAATCAAAGCGCAGTTGGCGCGCGATGAAGCCGGACTTGTGGAAGCGAAGAATAATGTTAATTTGGCCCTGTTGGATTTATCGCAAGCTTTGGAATTGGAACGCGCGACCACTTTTGAAATAGAAGTTCCCGAAACGGAGGATGTTGTCAACCAATATATGGGAAGTATCCTGCCGCCCGATGATATTTACGAACGCGCGGTTACGTTCAAGCCGCAGATAAAGGAACAGGAATATTTGCTTGAAAGCCAGAAGCGGACGCTCCAGATAGCCAAAGCCGGATATTACCCGACCCTTAGTTTTGGCGCCAGCTATTCTAATGGCTATTATCATTACTCAGGAAAAGGCAGCGAAGGGTTCCAGAATATTCCCTTTAAAGATCAATGGGATCAAAATGCCCAGAAGATGTTCGGCTTTACTCTTTCAATTCCGATCTTTAATCGTTTTCAGGTGCGAAATAGCGTTCGTTCGGCGAAAGCTGCTATATACACGCGTGAGTTGTTGATGGAAAATACCAAGAAAACGCTTTATAAGGAAATACAGCAGGCCTATTACAATGCCGTTGCTTCGCAGGAAAAGTTCGTGTCTGCGGAAAAGTCGGTCGAGGCTTCCCGTATCGCCCACCAGTATGCTGAAGAAAGCTATAATTCGGGAAAGAGCAGCGTATTCGAGTACAACGAGGCCAAGACGAAATATGCAACCAGCCTTTCCGAACAGGCGCAGGCAAAATACAACTACATTTTCCGTGTGAAAATCCTGGATTTCTATAACGGAAAGCCGATCGTACTGTGATTTTTATTTTCTTTGGGTACGCAAAAACTCGATTGCCCGCTGCATGTCCTCGGGTGTGTCGATGCCGATCGTTTCTTGCTCGGTGATACCTGCCTGAATGCGATAGCCGTTTTCCAGCCAGCGGAGCTGTTCCAAGCTTTCCGCCAGTTCCAAACCGGAGGGAGGAAGGGTGGTTATCTCCTTCAGTATATCTGCACGATAGGCATATAGTCCGATATGTTTATAGAAAGTATGCTTAGCCAGCCATTCCGTATGCTTTGCCCCGCGGATATAAGGGATGATAGACCGACTGAAATATAGAGCCTCGTTCTTTTTGTTCAGAACGACTTTAGGCGTATTGGGATTGAATAGCGCCGCCTCGAAGTCATCATCCGGATGGAAAGGCTTGACTAACGTGGCGATTTCCACCTTCGGATCGTTGAAGCAACTTTTCAGCACTTCCAATTGCTTTGGCTGGATGAAGGGCTCATCCCCCTGGATATTGATTATGATATCATATCCTTCACCCACTTTGGCATATGCCTCATAGCAGCGATCCGTGCCGCTACGGTGTTGTGCGGAAGTCATGACCACCTGTCCGCCGAATTGTTTGACCGCCTCTTCGATGCGGAGGTCGTCGGTCGCCACGTAGACTTCGTCTAATACAGGGCGTACCTGTTCATATACCCTTTGGATCATTGGCTCTCCATCCATGTCGGCCAGCGGTTTTCCCGGAAAGCGCGTAGAGGCGTAACGCGCCGGTATAATTCCTATGAATTTCATATTCTTCTGTTATTTCGTCGATTTTGACTGATCCAAAATAGCTTGAACCGGTTTCCGCCAATCTTCTTTATTGAATGGTTGGTACGTTAGGAAACCGAATTCCTCTCCAACTTCCACATTCCGTTTGCCATCATCCACAAAGAGGCTCTCCGAAGGATCCAGTCCTGCATCCCGGATCATATACTCAAAGATAGCCGGATCCGGTTTGGTGATACCGATTTCATAAGAAGCATAAATCTTATCGAAATAATCCGTGATAGGACGTCCGGCCGGAGTGAACTGCGGAGTCCGGGCCCAATCCATAATGACCGGATTGGTGTTACTCAGCAGGTAGAGTTTGTACTTTTTCCGAAGTTCGAGGAGATACTCCAGCTTATAGGCGGGAACATCCATGATAAATCCCTTCCAGGCATGGCTTATGGCCTCTTCGGAGATGTTTTTTCCCGTATGGGCGCGTAATTTGTCGCAAAACTGTGGAAAGGTGAGGCTTCCGTTCTCAAGTTCGAGGAAGATACCTTTTTGCTCATAAGGGTCGAGCAGCGTTTCTGCGTCGGAGACCCCGATTTCGATAAACCGTTTCACCGATTGTTCTCTCTCCAGGTCGATTATCACTCCGCCTAAATCGAAAATAATGTTTTTAATTCCCACCATTCTTTCTTTTATCTTGTTTATAAAAACGGACGAGGCTGCAAAGTCTCGTCCGTTGAAATTCTATTTTTTATGATTCCAACGAATGGACTACCAGGCCGGAGCGGAGCTTCGGTTCGAACCAGGTTGTCTTCGGAGGCATGATATTGCCGCTATCGGCTATATTAATCAATTGTTCCATCGACACGGGATACAAAGCCAGCGCTACTCGCATTTCTCCGTTGTCCACCCGGCGTTTCAATTCGCCCAATCCACGGATTCCACCGACAAAATCGATGCGTTTATCCGAACGTAGGTCCTTTATTCCAAGGATTTCGTTTAAAATCAAATCGGAAGAAATAGTTACATCCAGTACCCCGATCGGATCGTTATCGTCGAAAGTCCCCGGCTTTGCCGTCAGGGAATACCATATCCCTCCCAGATAGAGAGAGAAGTTATGCAGAGCAGTCGGCTTGTAAATTCCCGCCCCTTTCTCCTCTACGGTAAAATGTTTGTTCAGCCGGGATAGGAATTCAGCCTCTGTTAAACCGTTGAGATCTTTGACGACCCTATTGTAATCGATGATCGTCAGCTGGCTGGCGGGGAAACACACTGCCATAAAGTAATTGTATTCCTCATCGCCCCGATGATGCGGATTCTGTTTTGCTTTTTCGGCGCCCACCAAAGCTGCGGCTGCTGAACGATGATGCCCATCGGCAATATAGAGCGAGGGGATGGTGGCAAACAACTCCGTAATGCGCCGGATGTCTTCTTCCCGGTCAATAATCCAAAATGTGTGGGAGAAGCCTTCCGGCTGCGCAGTAAAATTATATTCCGGCGGAGTAGCAACATATTTCTGCACGATTGCCTCCAAGTCCGCATTGTCGGGATAGGAGAAAAAAACGGGTTCCATGTTTGCATTCGTAATCCGTACATGCTTCATCCGGTCTTCTTCTTTGTCCCGGCGGGTAAGCTCGTGCTTTTTTATATGCCCGTCCAGATAATCCTGTACCGAAGCGCAGACCACCAGTCCGTATTGTGTATGCCCGTTCATCGTCTGGGCATAAATGTAGTATTGCTCCTTCGAGTCCTGTCTGAGCCAGCCTTTTTGTTGGAATTTCAAAAAGTTTTCCCGCGCTGTTTCATAGACGGCAGGTTCATGTTCGTCCATTCCTCTGGGAAAATCAATCTCCGGCTTGATGATATGGTATAATGATTTTTCATTTCCTTCCGCTTCCCGACGCGCCTCTTCCGAATTCAAGACATCATAAGGACGGGAAGAAACCTGCGTAACCCATTCTTTTGGGGGACGGATTCCTTTAAAAGGTTTGATAATAGCCATTTAATCAGTAAGAATTATTTATTTACCCTATATTTTTGGTTCCCGTTTTTCAAGAAGTCGACGATTTGCTCTGCAGCGGCAATTCCAGCATTGATGTTGGCTTCCGCTGTCTGGGCGCCGATCTTCTTTGGAGTGCTGAAATAGCGTTCCCCGTAGTTTGCCTTCAATTCTTCATCGATCGACGGCTTGACATCAGACAAGTNGCGTCGGAGACCCCGATTTCGATAAACCGTTTCACCGATTGTTCTCTCTCCAGGTCGATTATCACTCCGCCTAAATCGAAAATAATGTTTTTAATTCCCACCATTCTTTCTTTTATCTTGTTTATAAAAACGGACGAGGCTGCAAAGTCTCGTCCGTTGAAATTCTATTTTTTATGATTCCAACGAATGGACTACCAGGCCGGAGCGGAGCTTCGGTTCGAACCAGGTTGTCTTCGGAGGCATGATATTGCCGCTATCGGCTATATTAATCAATTGTTCCATCGACACGGGATACAAAGCCAGCGCTACTCGCATTTCTCCGTTGTCCACCCGGCGTTTCAATTCGCCCAATCCACGGATTCCACCGACAAAATCGATGCGTTTATCCGAACGTAGGTCCTTTATTCCAAGGATTTCGTTTAAAATCAAATCGGAAGAAATAGTTACATCCAGTACCCCGATCGGATCGTTATCGTCGAAAGTCCCCGGCTTTGCCGTCAGGGAATACCATATCCCTCCCAGATAGAGAGAGAAGTTATGCAGAGCAGTCGGCTTGTAAATTCCCGCCCCTTTCTCCTCTACGGTAAAATGTTTGTTCAGCCGGGATAGGAATTCAGCCTCTGTTAAACCGTTGAGATCTTTGACGACCCTATTGTAATCGATGATCGTCAGCTGGCTGGCGGGGAAACACACTGCCATAAAGTAATTGTATTCCTCATCGCCCCGATGATGCGGATTCTGTTTTGCTTTTTCGGCGCCCACCAAAGCTGCGGCTGCTGAACGATGATGCCCATCGGCAATATAGAGCGAGGGGATGGTGGCAAACAACTCCGTAATGCGCCGGATGTCTTCTTCCCGGTCAATAATCCAAAATGTGTGGGAGAAGCCTTCCGGCTGCGCAGTAAAATTATATTCCGGCGGAGTAGCAACATATTTCTGCACGATTGCCTCCAAGTCCGCATTGTCGGGATAGGAGAAAAAAACGGGTTCCATGTTTGCATTCGTAATCCGTACATGCTTCATCCGGTCTTCTTCTTTGTCCCGGCGGGTAAGCTCGTGCTTTTTTATATGCCCGTCCAGATAATCCTGTACCGAAGCGCAGACCACCAGTCCGTATTGTGTATGCCCGTTCATCGTCTGGGCATAAATGTAGTATTGCTCCTTCGAGTCCTGTCTGAGCCAGCCTTTTTGTTGGAATTTCAAAAAGTTTTCCCGCGCTGTTTCATAGACGGCAGGTTCATGTTCGTCCATTCCTCTGGGAAAATCAATCTCCGGCTTGATGATATGGTATAATGATTTTTCATTTCCTTCCGCTTCCCGACGCGCCTCTTCCGAATTCAAGACATCATAAGGACGGGAAGAAACCTGCGTAACCCATTCTTTTGGGGGACGGATTCCTTTAAAAGGTTTGATAATAGCCATTTAATCAGTAAGAATTATTTATTTACCCTATATTTTTGGTTCCCGTTTTTCAAGAAGTCGACGATTTGCTCTGCAGCGGCAATTCCAGCATTGATGTTGGCTTCCGCTGTCTGGGCGCCGATCTTCTTTGGAGTGCTGAAATAGCGTTCCCCGTAGTTTGCCTTCAATTCTTCATCGATCGACGGCTTGACATCAGACAAGTATTTGAAGTCCGGACGCTCGGCAAAAGCCTTCTGTAATCCCTCTTCATCGATCACTTCCTTTCGGGCCGTATTCAGTAGAATCGCCCCTTTTGGCATGCTCTGTATCAATTTGAAACCGATCGAGCCTTTGGTTTCCGGAGTTGCCGGTATATGCAGGGATACGACCTGGCTTATCTTGAACAGTTCTTCCGTTGATTCCACCGGTTTAACTCCTTCACTCTCTATGATTGTGGAGGGGCAATAGGCGTCATAAGCATAGACCTCCATTCCGAAACCCTTCGCGATGCGGGCTACGTTGCGCCCGACATTTCCATAGGCCAGAATTCCCAGTTTCTTTCCTTTCAATTCCGTTCCGGAAGTGCCGTTATAGAAATTACGTACGGCATAAACCAATAATCCGAAGGCCAGCTCGGCTACAGCATTCGAATTTTGTCCCGGAGTATTCATGACGCAGACGTGCTGCGCTGTCGCCGTGTCCAAGTCTACATTATCGTAACCGGCTCCGGCACGAACAACGATTTTCAGTTGCTTGGCAGCCTTCAGAACTTCCGCGTCCACAATATCGCTGCGGACGATCAGCGCTTCGGCGTCTTTTACGGCCTCCAGCAGTTGCGCCTTCTCCGTATATTTTTCCAACAAAACAGGTTCGAACTCCGCTTTCTCAATCACGTCGCGAATTCCTTTGACTGCTATCGCAGCAAAAGGTTTTTCTGTTGCTATAAGTATTTTTGCCATTGTTTAATGTTGTTGTTCAAACTCTTTCATTGTCTCTACCAATGCTTCCACACTGCTTTTCGGCAGGGCGTTGTATAAAGAGGCGCGGAAACCGCCTACCGAACGGTGTCCTTTGATTCCGACCATCCCCTTGGCTGCAGCAAAGTTTGCAAAATCAGCTTCCAGTTCCTTATATTCTTCCTTCAGGACAAAGCATACATTCATCAGGGAGCGGTCTTCCGGTACGGCGGTTCCCACGAACAATTTGTTCCGGTCGATCTCATCATATAAAATAGCCGCCTTCACCTCGTTCTTCTTTTGAAGAGCCTTGATGCCTCCCTGTTCCTTGTACCATTTCAATGTCTGCAAAGCAGCATAGATAGCCACTACCGGAGGGGTGTTGAACATGGATTTGCTGTCGATATGCGTCTGGTAGTTCAGCATCGTCGGAATCGGACGTTCCACTTTCCCCAGTGCATCCGTACGTATGATTGCCAGGGTAACGCCGGCCGGAGCCAGATTCTTTTGCGCTCCTGCATAAATCAATTCATATTTGGAAACGTCCACCGGACGGGAGAATATATCGGAAGACATATCGGAAATCAAAGGAATCGATACATTCGGGTCCTCGTGAAGTTCCGTTCCGTAGATCGTATTGTTTGTCGTGATATGGAAGTATTCCGAACCGGCGGAGATCGTATAATCTTTAGGAATGTAAGTGTAATTTTTGTTTTTGGAGGAAGCAACGACATCTACTTCACCGAAGAACTTTGCCTCTTTGATGGCTTTGGAAGCCCATACGCCGGTGTCCAGATAAGAGGCTTTCTTGTTCAGGAAATTGAAGGGAGCCATGCAAAACTGAAGGCTGGCACCACCGCCAAGGAAGAGGACTTCATAGCCGGAAGGAATATCCAACAGCTCTTTGATCAACTCTTGCGCTTCGTCATTGACGGCAATGAATTCTTTACTGCGATGTGAGATTTCAAGTAGAGATAATCCTGTGTTTGCGAAGTTTTCAACTGCTGCTGCAGTGTTTTTAATTGTATATTCACTTAGAATAGACGGACCTGCATAAAAATTATGCTTTTTCATTGCAAAATGTATTAAATGTTAATAAAGAAATTCATTTTTACCGAATTTTGATTGTGCTATGAGTGTACGAATGTACGTCTTTTTTCTCAATACTATATGTTTGGAGGTGACTTTTCAACAGTCACTTATATCGGTCGCCCCACAGGTGGTGCATCTGGTCTATTAACTTTTGTTCAGCCGGATTGGATTGTCCTTCCCACAAACGTTGGTCTTTCACTTCTTTAGGTAGATATTCCTGTCGGATAAAATGTCCGGGGAAATCGTGGGCATATTGGTATTCCTTTCCGTAATCCAATTCTTTCATCAACTGGGTAGGAGCGTTGCGCAGGTGGAGCGGAACCGGCAGGTTGCCTGTTTCGTTCACCAAAGCGATCGCTTTGTCGATAGAGAGATAAGCCGAATTGCTTTTGGGACTGCAGGCAAGGTATACCGTTGTTTCCGCCAGGATGATCCGTCCTTCCGGCCAGCCGATTTTCTTCAGTGCGTCGAAACAGGCGTTCGCCAGAAGCAGAGCGTTCGGGTTGGCCAGTCCGATATCCTCGGAAGCCAGAATCAGCAGACGGCGGGCGATGAATTCCGGATCCTCTCCTCCGGCTACCATCCGCGCCAACCAATAGATTGCGGCGTCCGGGTCGCTTCCACGTACCGATTTGATGAATGCGGAGATGATATCGTAATGCATTTCTCCTCCCTTGTCATATGCCGCCGGATTCTCCTGTAGACGTTCGACTACTTTGGCGTCGGTGATTTCAACCGCATCTTTCGGATTTTCTGCGGATACGACTAACTCCAGAATATTCAGCAGTTTCCGGGCATCCCCTCCCGAATAACGGAGTAGGGCGTTGGTCTCGGTCAACCGGATTTTCCGTTCTTTCAATATGATATCTTCCATAATGGCGCGGTGAAGCAGTTCCAACAAATCCTCTTTTCCCAATGATTTCAAAACATAGACCTGGCAGCGGGAGAGGAGGGGACGGATCACTTCAAAGGAAGGGTTTTCCGTCGTGGCGCCGATCAGGGTGACAATTCCTTTTTCTACGGCATTCAAGAGTGAATCTTGTTGGGACTTGCTGAAGCGGTGAATTTCGTCGATGAAGAGGATGGGGGCAGCGGTCGTATCGAAAAAACGGTTGCTTTGCGCCCTGTCAATGACCTCGCGTACGTCTTTTACTCCCGAGTTGATGGCGCTAAGCGTATAGAACGGCGTTTCCAATTTGGAGGCGACAATTTGTGCCAACGTCGTTTTGCCTACCCCCGGAGGTCCCCATAAGATAAAGGAAGGTACGTGCCCCGCTTCGATCATTTTCCGAAGTACGGCGCCCGGCCCCACCAAGTGCTTTTGTCCGATGTATTCATCCAGTGTTTTGGGGCGTAATCTTTCTGCTAAAGGTTGACTTATCATATACGCAAAAGTCGGGATAAATATTCAGTATTCAAAACAAAAAACGAGGGCAAACCATCAGCTTGCCTTATTCTCATATTGCTGAAGCAAATTGGCCAACTGCTTCTTCTCTCCTGCCAAAGTCAGCACGTCTCCTTCCAGAAGCACAGTGTCGGCGGCGAAGTCGGTCAGGTATTCGTTATTGCGGCTGATACCGATGATCATGCATTCGGTTTTCTCACGCAGCTTCAGGTCGCGTATCGAACGGTTAAGCAGAGGAGAGTTAGATTCAATGACTAATTGACCCAGTCCCACCTGGTGTTGCGGGATGACCAGTTCATTCATCTCACGGTTTTTGTCTTCGATGGCGTTGGTGAACTTCTGTATATTCTCGTCCGTGCCGGCCAGAATGATGCGGTCGAATGGATACAGCCGGTCGTTTGCCGTCGGAATATTGATCTTTTGCGCCCCGCGGATGATGCTGACGATATTCACTCCGGTTTCTTGCTTGAAGTTTAATTCAGCGAGGGTTTTGCCTATCCGGCAGGAATTCGGCGGAACTTCAATTTCTTCTATATGTATGTTCATTCGCAGCAGTTGGTCTTTGGTCTGGAGATTGATTGTCCGTTTGCTGTCTTCTATCCGCTCTTTGCGGTGAAGATTGTCGAGGAATTTCTGTTCCATCCTTTTTGACTGGATGCCGAAGCCCTGGATGAAAGAAATTGCAATAGCGATTAACCCTGAGATCACCAGCAGAAGAGATGTTGCTTGGGGGAACAGGGGGATCAGGACAAAGAAAACGAGAATGACGCAAACACCGAAGCGAAGGAGCGTCAAGGCGATCAGAACCGCTTTATTGAGGTGGTTGTCTTCCCATAATTCTTTGAATTCCCTGGTTTTGTTTTTACGTTTCATGATCCCACTCATGAAGGGCGCCATGATAAGTAAGGTAACCAGGGCATAGAGAAGCGATCCCCAGATGTCCGGAATATAGGATGTAATCACTGGTTTCAGGAACTTTCGGGCGATAAAAAGGATGGCCAGCGATAAGGAAAAATAGACGGATACGTAAACCAGCACATTCCGGAGAATTTTCTGCCATGAATTGTGTTTTATAACGTTTTTTTGGTTGGAAGCGGCATATCCTATAATCAGTTTATTCCATCCCTTGGGGATGCGGGCCTCGATAAAGTCGGAAATCGGATTCGCAGCCCGGATGAAGTAAGGGGTTGTGAATGTGGTGATGACTGACACAGCCACAATAACGGGGTAAATATAGTCGCTGATTACGCCCAGTTGCATTCCGAGGGTGGCGATGATAAAGGAGAATTCGCCGATTTGCGCCAGGCTGAAACCGGCATGGAGCGAATCGTTGAGCCCTTGCCCCGATGCCAGGACTCCCAGAGTGGCGAAGATAACGCGCCCGATTAGTACGACAACGGTCAGTATCAGGATCGGAACGGCATATTCGACAATCACTTCCGGAGCGATCATCATGCCGACGGATACGAAGAACACGGCGCCGAACAGGTTTTTAAGTGGCTCGATGAGATGTTCGATATGTCTGGCCTCAATTGTTTCAGCCAGTATGGAGCCCATGATGAAAGCTCCCAATGCCGCTGAAAAGCCTACGGCATCGGCAAACCAGACCATCCCGAGGCAGAGGGCGACTGAAATAACCAGTAAGGTTTCGTCGTTCATGTGGGCTTTCAGTTTCTTCAGGATAGTAGGGATCAGGTAGATGCCGACGATAAACCAGATCAGAATGAAGAAGAGTAGTTTGAGTATGTTGTCGATCAGCTCCATACCCTCGAAATGTTTGCTGACCGCAAGGGTGGTGAACAGTACCATCATCAGAATCGCGGCAAGGTCTTCCACGATCAGCATCCCGAAAACGATGCCGGCGAACTTCTTCTTCTGCAATCCCATATCGACAAATGCTTTAATGATGATCGTCGTGGATGACATGGAGAGCATGCCGCCGAGGAAAAGGCTTTCGATATTGGTCCAACCCATTAGCTGCCCGACAATATATCCGATCGTAATCATCGATCCCATGTTGATGGCTGTTGCGATGGAGGCTGTCCCGCCTACCGCTATCAGTTTTTTAAAACTGAATTCGAGTCCCAGGGCAAAAAGCAGGAAAATGACTCCTATTTCCGCCCATTGGGAGATGTTGGCCGGGTCGGCTACGGAAGGTAGCAGCATGAAATGGGGGCTTATCAAAAGACCTGCGACAATATACCCTAAGACGACCGGCTGTTTTATCAGTTTGAATAATACAGTAACAATACCGGCTGTAATTAGGATAAGAGCCAAGTCGGTGACAAGAGTTGGTAAATGTGACATAAGCTATGTTGTGTTGATTTTTTAATGGGCAATAAATGTCTGCCCCGTCGAACAAAAATAGCAAAAATGGAGGATTTATGGGTTCGTATTTTCCTTATTTGTGTTTTTTATGGCATTTTTTAACGATTTGGGGCTTACTATGGATTTTTATTGTATATTCGCTTTTAAATAATCAATTTATTTATCACTAAATAAAATGTAAAAGTTATGGGATTTGTAAAAGAATTTAAGGAGTTTGCTATGCGGGGAAATGTCCTCGATATGGCGATAGGTATCATTATTGGTGGCGCTTTCGGGAAGATCGTCTCTTCGCTTGTGGGAGATTTGATCATGCCGGTCATCGGTTTGCTTGTTGGAGGCGTTAACTTCACGGATCTGAGAATCATACTGAAAGATGCAGTCGTGGAAGCCGGGCAAACAGTAACGCCAGAGGTCTCTATTAACTATGGTAATTTCCTTCAGGTTACTTTTGACTTCATCATCGTCGCCTTTGCAATCTTTCTTTTGGTGAAGGGAGTGAACACCCTGAAGAAGAAACAGGAGGCTCCTGCGCCTGCACCGGCCGCCCCGCCTGAAGACATCACTTTATTAAAGGAGATTCGTGACCTGTTGAAGGAAAAGAATAAATAGATCGTCTATTTTGAGGGAACATAATGAATGGACTGTTGTTATTAGTATATAACCAATAAAAAAGAAAGGATTAATCTATGTTAAGCGAAAAAATGCAAAAAGCACTAAATGATCAGATTGCCGCAGAGATGTGGTCTTCTAACCTGTATTTATCCATGTCGATTCATTTTGCGATATTGGGATATTCCGGTTTTACTTCCTGGTTGAAAAGACAATCCCTGGAAGAGTTGGAGCATGCACATAAAATTATAGATTATGTGGTTGACCGGGGTGGTACGCCTGTCGTTTCGGAGATAAGTGTGGTTCCCGATGGTTATGGTAGTGCCTTGGAGATATTTGAGCATGTCTATGAACACGAGGTCAAAGTTTCCAAAATGATTGATGATCTTGATGATTTGGCCTTGGCCGAGAATGATAAAGCCACACAAGACTTTTTAAGATGGTTTATTCATGAACAAGTGGAGGAAGAATCTTCATCTAAGGCCATCGTAGACAAGATCAGATTGTCCGGAGGCGAACAATTCTTGTGGTTTGTCGATAATTCATTGAATACGAAATAATTTTTTTGAATTTTATCTCTAAAAGAAGGAGAGTGAGCCGAGAGGACATCATTCTCCTTCTTTTTTTTTGACCGACCGACTTACGGATCTATTATTTGATCCCTTTCCATGAGGAAATCAACTTGATGGTATTGATATTATCTATATCTCTATAAATACTATCCATTGCATTTTTTAGGATTGTCTGGATAGGCTTTCGTAGATTTGTGTCAGATAAAAAAACAAGAACTGAAAAGTTAAATTATGAAGTCACTAATTAGGAAAAAAGCGCCGGTATTCAAAGCTCCGGCAGTCATTAACGGCAATGAGATTGTTTCAGATTTTTCATTAGAACAGTACATTGGGAAAAAGTATGTTGTCTTTTTCTTCTATCCAATGGACTTTACATTTGTTTGTCCGACAGAACTACACGCTTTTCAGGAAAAACTAACCGAATTCGAAAAACGTAATGTCGCTTTGGTTGCTTGTTCGGTTGATTCCGAGCAATCACATTTTGCTTGGTTGCATCAGGAAAAAAATAAAGGGGGTATTAAAGGGGTTACCTATCCGATCGTTTCTGATTTCACCAAAACGATTTCACAAAATTATGGCGTTTTAGCCGCCGATTATTTAACTGTTGAAGGAACTTCCGTTTGCATAGGTGAACCGGTTGCATACAGAGGTTTGTTCCTGATCGATAAGAAAGGAATTATACGTCATGCTACGATTAACGATCTGCCTTTGGGTAGAAATGTGGAAGAAGTATTGCGTACGGTAGATGCATTGCAGCATTTTGAAGAGTATGGCGAAGTTTGTCCGGCTAACTGGTCAAAAGGCAAAGATGCATTGAAAGCATCAAACGAAAGTGTTGCTGACTATCTAAGTCACCACTAAAAGACTAATAGAAGAGTGAGTAGAGTTTTTTTGATAGTCCTTGGGATGTGAATCTCGAGGCTATTTTTTTTATGCCTGTCTTTTGATTTCATCGGTCTTTTAATTCTTTAAATCAGGAAATAATCCTATCTTCGTTGCTATATAAACTTAAAACAATATAATTATGAAAGCAATCAGTAGTGCACCCCTCCGGGGCGTGTTGTCTATATTATTAGGACTGGCATTGATTATCTGGCCGGAAACGGCGATCACATACCTGGTGATTACCCTTGGAGTCTTGTTTATCCTTCCGGGTATATTTTCCCTGATCTCTTATTTTACCCGTCCGAAAGAGCTGGTTGGTTCACGTTTTCCGATCGAAGGAGCAGGAAGCATCTTGCTCGGTATCTGGCTCGTGGCGATGCCCGCTTTCTTTGTCAATATCGTGATGTATGTATTGGGAGCCTGCTTGTTGATTGCGGGGATCCAACAGTTTTTCACCTTATTGAGGGCACGGAAGTATTACTGGGTGCCTTGGGGATTGTATGTGATACCTTCCCTGTTACTTATTACGGGTATTATTGTGTTGTTGAACCCGTTTGATACAGCTTCGGCGGTCTTCATTGTTTTCGGCATTGCGATCGTTGCCTATGGCGTCAGTGAACTGGTCAACTGGTATCGGTTCCGTCCGCAGACAGCAAAAGTGATCGATAATTATTAATGGGTGAGAACCCAATAAATACCCCCGGCTTCCGTTATGTGTTTAGTATGTTTAACTGACGGGATATGAAAAAGGCTTGCACATTCTTGTTATTACTTGTTTTTTCGATCTACTTGTATATGGGCTACGATTTGTTCCGGAAAAACACATTGACTGAAAAGACTCGTGGTTTCTTGTCCGATATTGCTAAAGAGGTGGTCGCTGTTCCTTTGGAGACAATTCCCGGTATAAAGTTGGAAGACGCCAGGTTGATCAGGAGAGATGGAGAGCATTTGTTTTTGGTCAACAACCGTCAGCTTTATCATTTTGATATCTCAGGACGGCTGGTCTGTCGGATCACGGACCTGCACGGAGAGGACAAGCTTGTGGCCAATTATGTCGTTGATATTATCCGAAAGCAATTGATTGTGATCACCGACCGGCGGGAAGCGTTGTACTATACTTATGACGGAAAATTGCTCGCCGGGAAAGACTTGGCAGGAGAATCCCTTTGGGATCGTTTATACACGCTGTCTTTCTATAACGGGATGTTTTGGGCCGTGGTGGATAAATACGTCCGGGATGCGGATGACCCGTCTGTCTGCCACAGGGAGCGGAGGTTATGCAAATACTCTACCGATTTTCTGGAATTGGAAAGTCGAAAGTTATCGCCGGCCAACCTTGGGCGCGAGTGCAGCGCTTATTTCGATCCCGAAATCTGTGTGGGAGAGGAGGGCGTCTATGCTTATACTCCTTCTTTGGAGCCGCATAGGCTTTTGAAAGATACGCTTCATATCCTTCAATACCAGGGCTTATTTGCCTCTTCCGAGGCGGAAGCATCGGCTTATCCCGTTGTCTTGGGGAAGCGGTTCTTGCTCTCTTCCTACTATAATGCAGGAAAAGAGCCTCGAACCTATACTTTTTGTTATGATAAAACGGAGAACATTGCTTATTCGGTGGCCGATGGATTCCAGGATGATTTCTATCAAACGGGAGCAATCCCTAAATTGCAGCCTCTCGACGCCTATGCGCATACATTCTGCTTTAGCAAGAGCGGAAAGGATTTGAAGCGCGCATTTCCCAATTGGAAGGCCGGAGATAATCCCATAGTCTTCCTTGTCCGGTTAAAGGCCTGAATCTTTTTTTTCCCTACTCCTTTTGGCAGACCCGTATGTAATCGATATCATACTTGATTACTCCGGGCAAAATGCTTTTAGTCCTCTTCTTTCATGTTGTGAAAGACATTCTGTACGTCTTCGTCTTCTTCTAGTTTCTCCAGAAGTTTCTCAATCGTTTCGCGTTGTTCGGGAGTTACTTCCTTCTGGTCGTTGGGCAGGCGGACAAATTCGCTGCTGGTGATTTCGTAGCCGTTTTCTTCCAGATATTTCTGAAGGGCTGCATTTTGCGAGAACTCTCCGTAGAGAATGATTTCGCCTTCGTCTTCCTCAACCTCATCTACCCCATAGTCGATCAACTCCAGTTCGAGCTCTTCCAGGTCGGTATCCTCTTTCTTTGTCAGGTGGAAAACGCATTTATGGTCGAATAGGAATTCCAGGGAGCCGGAAGTACCTAATGAGCCGCCATGTTTGTTGAAATAGCTGCGGATATTGGCAACGGTACGGGTGGTGTTATCGGTTGCCGTTTCAACGAAGATAGCGATGCCGAAAGGACCGTATCCTTCATAGTTCACTTCCTTATAGTCTGTGAAATCTTTTGACGTTGCTTTTTTGATGGCGCGTTCCACATTGTCTTTCGGCATATTTTCTTTCTTGGCCGTTTGCATCAATATGCGTAAACGCGGATTATTTTCCGGTTCAGGACCGCCTTCTTTGGTTGCAATTGTGATTTGTTTGCCTAATTTTGTAAATACGCGAGCCATATTGCCCCAACGTTTAAGCTTTGTCGCTTTACGATATTCAAACGCTCTTCCCATATATTTTTATCTCTTTATTTTAAAAACGGATTATTATCTAAGTTGTGCCGATACTTTTTGTTCCAGGTTCGTTTGTATTTTCTTCATGATCGCATCGATCTGTTTGTCGTTTAGAGTCTTACCCTCGTCTTGCAGATAGAAGCTGACGGCATAGGACTTCTTGCCTGCCGGCAGGTTCTTCCCTTCGTAGACGTCGAAGAGTGTGATCTCTTTCAGTAATTTCTTTTCGCTTTCCCTGGCAACCTTCCGGATCTCTTCAAAAGTTACCCGTTCGTCTATCAATAAGGCCAAATCCCTTTTTACCGCCGGGAAGCGGGATATTTCGGAATACGTTATCTTGGCTTTCTTTATCTCTTTCATCAATTGTGTCCAGGAAAGTTCCGCATAAAACACTTCTTGCTCGATATCGATCGTTTTCCGTATCTTTTTATGGATAATGCCTAAGGTTCCGATCTTTCGCCCCGAAAGGGTTGAAATCGCAAGGGCGTCTGCATACAAATCGCCGGAGAATTCCTCGTATGCGACTTTGCCCGGATTGATACCCAGGCGGGTCAGGATATTCTCCACATAAGCCTTTAATTCATAGACGGAAGAAGGTTCGTCAGGATGTGCCCAATTATTTTCCACCCGGCTTCCGCTCAGCCATAATCCTAAACGGTATTCCTCGCTGTATCCGGAGAGCGTGTTGTCTTCCCTTTTATTTTCGGTGTTGAAATCATAGCAATTGCCGAATTCAAAGAATCGGATTGCGCCGTTTTTATGTTTGATATTATGTTCAATGCTTTCCAATCCGCCGAATAGCAATGTTTGCCGCATGACATTCAGGTCGTTGCTCAACGGATTCATTAATTTGACGGAATGGGATGCCGGATAGCTCGTTAGACCTTCATAATAGGCGGCGCGGGTCAGGGAGTTGTTCAGTATTTCGTGGAATCCGCTGCCTACCAATTGCTCTGAAATAATATTTTCCCAATGATAGTTGCGGTCGGTCAGCGTCTGATAGCTTAAATTGGACTTTACCTGGTCGCCGATTTCCACATTGTTATACCCATAGATACGCAGGATATCTTCAATCACATCCACATCCCTCTGTACGTCGATCCGGTAAGGAGGAACTTCGAGGAATAAGCCTTTCTCTGTCTCGGAGACGATCTTTATTTCCAGGCTTTCCAGGATACTTTTTACCGTGGCTTCAGGAATGGCCTTTCCGATCAGAGTGTTAATCTTTTGGTAGGTGATTTCTACCGGATAAGGTTTCATTATTTCCGGATAAACATCCTGTATTTCGCCCGTGATGCGGCCTCCTGCCAATTCCTGAACCAGCAGCGCAGCCCGTTTCAGAGCATAGATGGTTTGGTTGGCATCCAATCCCCGTTCAAAACGGAAGGAGGCATCGGTATTCAGTCCGAAACGTCGGGCTGTCTTACGTATCCAGGTCGGGTGGAAGCAGGCCGATTCAAGGAAGACATCCGTCGTCTCTTCCGTTACGCCGGAGTCCAGACCGCCGAAGACGCCAGCGATACACATAGGCTCGTTTAGGTTACAAATCATCAGGTCCTGATCCGTCAGTGTACGTTCCACTCCGTCCAAAGTAATAAACTTCGTGTCGGCCGGTTCGGTACGCACCACCACTTTGTTTCCTTTTATCTTAGAGGCGTTAAAGGCGTGAAGCGGTTGTCCCAACTCATGCAGGATGAAGTTGGTTATATCCACCACATTATTAATAGGGCGCAGGCCGATGAGCGTTAATTTGTTTTTCAGCCAATCCGGGCTTTCCTTTACGGTTACTCCCTTGATCGTTACTCCTGAATAGCGTATACATGCCTCTTTGTTTTCAACGGTTACTTCGATGCCCGGCGTCGGGTCGTCGATTTTAAATCCGTCCACGGACGGACGTTCCAGATGCGCCGGCTTTCCGTTTTGCTTCAGATAAGCCGCCAGGTCGCGTGCCACGCCGAAGTGGGAGGTCGCATCCACCCGGTTGGGGGTAATGTCTACTTCCAAAACGTAATCGCTCTGGATCTTGTAATATTCTTTTGCCGGCGTGCCTGGGACAGTCGTCGGAGGTAGGACGATGATTCCTGCGTGATCCGTTCCGATGCCGATTTCATCTTCCGCGCAAATCATGCCGTTGGATTCGACGCCGCGGATTTTGGAACGTTTGATGGTGAAGGTCTCTTCCCCGTTGTAAAGCTGCGTTCCGTTGACAGCCACAACGACCCTTTGACCGGCTGCCACATTCGGTGCTCCGCATACAATCTGCAAAGGCTCTTCTTTACCTATGTTCACTGTCGTTATATGGAGATGGTCTGAATTGGGGTGCTCGACGCATGTCAGCACCTCTCCGATTACTAATCCTTCCAAGCCTCCCTTTATACTCTGAACTTCCTCCACTCCGCCTGTTTCCAGGCCAATAGAGGTCAATGCCTTCGAAACTTCCTCCGGCGATAAATCAAAATGAAGATACTCCTTTAACCAATTGTATGATATATTCATCACTAAATAAGTTTATGTATTTTTTAACATAGGGTCTGTAAATGACCAACAAAAGTAGAAAGAATTCTTCAAACGATTAAGAAACTGTTTAAATTTTACCAAATATCCTCTTATTGAGGTTTTGCCGGTAAACCCGAAACACTGGTTTGCGGGGGGATATTTCGATAGAAACTATGCAAACCGGTTGGAGCTGCGAATGATGATTAGCCCCTACATTATCAATGTTCATAAATAAAATGTCGGAGTGTAACTTATGGTACAGATTTATCCGGCTCTCTTATAGTAGATTTGTGGTATCGGTCGTCGAATAAAGAGGCCGGAGTTAAAATTATAAACTTAAAATTACCGATTATGCAAGAAATAATTAAGAAAGCGGAGGTTTGGGAACCGGAGAAACTGATCGAATATTCCTCCGGAGGAATCGTCAGCAAACAGGTGATGAAGAATGAAGCGGGCAATATCACGCTCTTCTCCTTTGACAAGGGGCAGGGATTGTCGGAACATACGGCGCCATTCGACGCCTTTGTACAGATTCTGGATGGAGAGGCGGAAATTCGCATCGGAGGACAACCGCACCGGGTGAAGAAGGGTGAAGCGATCCTTATGCCGGCAAACATCGTTCATGCGCTACAGGCAGTGGAATCGTTCAAGATGTTATTAACCATGATCCGCGGAAAGTGATGAAGACACCGATAGAAAAAGCGCAGGGCCATTGGGTATTGGCCGGAATGGGGAAAAGAGTATTGCGTCCGGGCGGAAAAGAACTGACACTCCGGCTGATGGAAGGCCTTCAGATCGGGCCGGCCGACGAAGTCATCGAGTTTGCGCTGGCATAAATCCGAACACTATTCCTTTTGGCAATATCGCCGGCCGACGAAGTCATCGAGTTTGCGCCCGGTCTCGGTTTCACGGCTTCCATTGCTTTGAAAGCCGAGCCGAAGTCCTATACTGGAGTTGAGCTCAACAAAGAGGCGGTCGCCTATTTGCAAAATATCATCCAAGGGCCTAATTACCGCATACAGGCGGGCAATGCCAATGCGACGGGCTTGCCGGACGAATCGGCGACCAAAGTCTATGGAGAAGCCATGCTCACGATGCAGTCAGCTCGCCAGAAAACGGATATCATCCGGGAGGCCTACCGCCTGTTGAAGAAAGGAGGCCTTTATGGAATCCATGAAATAGCCCTGACAGCCGAAGGATCTGATCCGGCGATCCGGCAGCAAATTTACCGGGAGATGCAGGGAGCGATCCTTTCGAATGTAGCCCCGTTGCCGACAGCCGAATGGGAACAGTTGCTGAAAGACGAAGGCTTTGCCGTACGGAAGGTGATAACAAACCCCATGCATCTGCTGGAACCCAAACGTGTGATCGACGATGAAGGCTTCTTCCGGACGCTCCGGATCCTGTTCAACATCCTGACCCATCCGGCAGCTGCCAAACGAATCCGGGGAATGCGCCGTATCTTCCGACGTCATGAAGGACGGATCATGGCCATCGCCATCATTGCCGAAAAAGTGTGATTTTACATTTTATTCAGTCTTTGTGGACAAACAATCCTTAAAGCGTCTCTGTTATAGTTATAGATTTTATAATTAAATAGTAAATTGATAAAAATAATCATTATGGGACTTAGTTTTAAGGAAGCCGTTGAAAAACGGAGAACATATTACGGAATCAGCAATGCATCGCCCGTTTCGGATGCAGAAATCCAGGAAATAATTGAAGAGGCCGTAAAGAATGTGCCTTCCGCATTCAATTCGCAATCTACGCGGATCGTACTTCTTTTAGGTGAGAATCATAAGAAGTTCTGGAACATTACAAAAGAGATTTTACGCAAAATCCTCCCTACCGATGCTTTCGGGGCTACGGAAAATAAGATCGACGGAGCTTTTGGCGCAGGATACGGGACAGTTCTTTTCTATGAGGATCAGGAAGTGGTCGAAGGGTTGCAAAAAACGTTTGCCCTCTACAGCGAAAACTTCCCCGTTTGGTCGCAACATACTTCCGCCATGCACCAGTATGTGATCTGGACAGCATTGGAAGAAGTGGGATTCGGAGCCTCCCTTCAGCACTACAATCCGCTGGTCGACACGGAAGTGGCTAAGGCATGGGACATCAATCCGAGGTGGAAGCTGATAGCCCAACTGCCTTTCGGTACGCCTACCGTCCAACCGGGTGAAAAGGAAATTGCCCCGATTGAAAAGAGAGTATTAGTTTATAGATAAAGGAAACGGCCTGTTTCCAACCGGAAGGCGCCCTTCAAAGGACGCCTTTCTTGTTTCTACCCTCATTCAGGTAGGCGGATATGCCATAAACAGGCGATTGTCCGGTAAGAAGGGTTCCACTATCTTTGCCCCGAACTAACAATTATATATTTATCATGGCAAAAAACATAGATTTATCTTACGGATTCTCTACACGAAGCGTACATGTGGGAAACAGTATCGATAAGGAGACCGGAGCCATCCGGCGGCCGATCACAATGGCCAACAGCTACGCCCTCCCTTACGATCCGAGCGGGGTCAACTGGAGCGAAGCGGGTACCAAACTTTACACCCGCAACGGAGGAGCCAACCAAGAGTATCTACAGGAGAAACTGGCGGCGCTGTCTGAAACCGAAGATGCGGTAGTGCTGGCAACCGGAGTCGCCGCCTTGCATAGCATCTTCTTCACTTTTCTGAAATCAGGCGATCATGTGGTCGTATCCAATATCACCTATATCGCGGTCTACCGGCTGCTCAACGAATACCTGCCCGAAAAATACAATATCACCAGTACGTTGGTCGACAGTTCCGACCTCGGGGCTGTGCGCGAAGCGATCCGTCCTAATACCAAACTGATTCATATCGAGACGCCGGGAAACCCGACACTCAGTATCAGCAATATCCGGGCGATCGCCCAATTGGCGCACGAACACGGGGCCTTGCTGTCGGTCGATAACACCTTTGCTTCGCCGTACAACCAACGGCCGACCAAGCTGGGAGCCGACCTGGTCGTTGAAAGCCTTACAAAGTATATCAACGGGCATGGCGACGCCATGGGCGGAGCCGTCCTCGGTAGTCTGGAACGGATCGACAGGATACGGAAAGAAGCGATGATCAATGTGGGAGGAGCGATCAGCCCCTTCAATGCCTGGCTGATTATGCGCGGAGCCATCACCCTGAAGCTGCGCATGAAGCAGCATAACAACAATGCGCTATTGATTGCCGGCTTTCTGGAAAGCCATCCGAAGGTGCGCTTCGTATCTTTCCCCGGCCTGCCTAGCCATCCACAGCATGAGGTGGCCAAAGCACAAATGTCGAACGGATACGGAGGTGTCATGGCTTTCGGCCTGAAGGGCGACACCGAAACCCATAACCGGTTTGTCAGTTACCTGAATGTCATCACATCCGCCGTCTCACTGGGACACGACGAAAGCCTGATTGTCTTCCTTGGGCCGAATGACGAACGCCAATATTTGTATCCAGAAGTTTTCAGGGAAGGATTCCTGCGCTTCAGCGTCGGGCTGGAAGATGCAGAAGATCTGATTGAAGACCTGAGACAGGCCTTGGATAAGATTTAGCCGTTTGTTTCGCCCCGTAAGGCATTGGCAATGGTCAGATGTTTAAGGTATAATTCTTCCTCCCCAAGATGGCGGTAAGCCTCGGCTAGGTACTCATGCGCTGCTGCATGGCGTGGCTTGATACCGACGGAACGGTTCAGGTCGGAAGCTGCCTCATCATAATACTTCAGTTGCAGATGCAATTTCCCGCGGTTATATAAAGCCTTAAAGGAGCGGGGGCTGAGACGAACAGCTTCGTTCAGGCAAATCTGGGCGGCATAGCTCTCGCCTAAATCCGATAAGGTGATCCCTTTACGCACCCAAACGTCCACATAGCCGGGATAAAGCTTCAAGGCCTTATCAAAACAACGGATAGCCGCATGGGGGTCATGCCCTTTCGTGACACACTCATTTCCCATCAGATAGTACTCGTGGGCATACTCTTTCATGGCTTCAGCCTGTTCATGAAGTTTCTCTTTTAATTCACGGATCTGATTTTCCTGGTTGTTCAGGCGAGACAATTTCCGCTGCAGGAAGCGTCGTATCAGTGGCTTGGAAAGCTCGTTCCGCTTGTCGACCGCTTTGGAAAAAGCGTCCAAGGCTTTCCCCATCTCTCCTTTGGAGAACGAATATGCAGCCTGGGAATACAGCAGGTCGGCTTCGCTTTCCTCCATGCTTTCCCGGATCAACTGTTGGTTATTGAACTGCTTGCTGAAAGCGACGATTTCTTTCCGGACGAACACATCGTAGGGATTCAGTTTCGATTTCAAGACCAGCCCTTCCAACGACATGCACCGGCTCAGGGCGACATAGGCTTGCCCCCCGGCAAAAACGCCGCGCGACAGGTCAACAATGACACGGGCAAAAGTCAGTCCCTGGCTTTTGTGTACCGTGATCGCCCAAGCCAACCGTATCGGCAGCTGCTCGAAGGTGCCGATAATCTCTTCCTCTATCCGTTTTTCCTTTTCGTTATATTTATATTTATAGTTCCGCCACGAAGCCGGTTCTACCAAATGCTCCACGCCGTTATCCAGTAGCACATAGACATGTCCTTCCTCATCGATTCCGGAGATCATGCCGATCGTCCCGTTCACCCAACGCCGGTCGGGATCGTTATCGATAAAAATGACTTGAGCCTGTTCCTTTAGCGCCAGATCCAATTGTGTCGGCAGGGATGCTTCGGGGAAATCCCCGCTGATGATGCCGTGATAGATCTGTTCTTCTCCCGGCAATTCCGCCAGCTTCTCCCGGTTGATCGAATCCACGAGGGAGCGGTGGGTCGCCACTGTAATATACATATCCTCGTTTTGCGGATTGAAGTCAGGGAAAACCCTCTCGTTCAACAAATCCAAATCCCCGGGGAGCACTTCATTGCTGCGGATATGATCCAGGATACGGATAAAATCCGCATCTTTCTGCCGGTATACCTTCTGTAATTCGATCGGAACCAAATTGATCTCCTTAAAGATATGGGCGGAAAAGAAAAAGGAAGATGCGTAAAAACGGGACAAGATCTCCTTCTGGTCTGTCGTTACTACCGGCTCCAACTGAAAGACATCCCCCACAAACAGCAGTTGCTTCCCGCCGAACGGCAGGCGCGTATTTCCGGAGAATACCCGCAGGATCCGGTCGATGCAATCGATCGTATCCGCCCGCACCATCGAAATCTCGTCGATAATGATCAGTTCCACTTCCGTGAGCAGCTTGCGCTGTTTCTTTCCGTATTTGAAGAACTCATAGATCCGCCCTTTCTTGGCGCTCAGGTCGGGATCGTCCGGTAAAATCGGACGAAAGGGTAGTTTGAAGAAGGAATGGAGCGTAACGCCTCCGGCATTGATCGCAGCAATTCCCGTCGGGGCCAGCACCACATATTTTTTCTTGGTGTGGGCGCAGATATATTTCAGGAACGTGGACTTTCCCGTCCCGGCCTTTCCCGTAAGAAAAACCGACTGCCGCGTATGCGTAATCAAGTGCAAGGCATCCTGAAAAGGAGCATTATCCGTATCTATTTGAAAAGTAGTTTCCATTTCTACAGGCACAAAGCTAAGGATTTTATTTATTCCCTGCTTTCTTTCCGGAAAACAATCTGAGGGGTCGCTCTATTTTTCTTCGCTTTTGTCCGACTCGAATTTTAATTCAATTGAATTCCCCTCTTTTTCAGGGAAGCCAACGCTCATGCTGTCTGTCATACCCTTTTTAAGAAAAATGAATATCCGATTGAATCCGTTCGGCGTAGGCGATTGTCTATTCTGCCGCCCAGTTCCAAGGTAATAGCGGAGAGTAATCCAACCAACAGTTGAGACTGCGGAAGTCTTTCTCTCCTGTATTAGATGCAAGTAATAATGCCAATGGGGATCCAATAGGGAAAGTGCAAACTTTCCTTTCACCGGCCAGTGAAAGATCTTCCACCGGCCAGTGAAAGATCTTTTGCCGGCCAGTAGAAAATCTTTCACCAGCGGGCGAAAATTAGCTTGTCAGTACATTTATATTATAATCAGTATATTGTGATAACAAAATCAATAACCTTAAAAACGCATTCGAGTGAGGATGATCCAAGAAATAAATCTACCTCTTCTTCTTTATCTGACAGTAGTGATTTTTTTCTCTGCCCGCTTGCCTTGCTTATGTGATTCGAAATTATAATGTACCTTTGCATGAAATTTTTAAGAGTGAAGTTCAACGTACAACATACCGATCCTAAATCCGATGCACGGGCGGGTGTGATCACAACCGGTCACGGAACCATCGAAACGCCTATTTTTATGCCTGTCGGTACGCAGGGGGCCGTGAAAGCTGTCCATATGACCGAGCTGGAAAACGATATTCATGCGCAGATCATTCTGGGTAATACCTATCATCTCTATCTGCGTCCCGGGCTGGAAATACTGGAGAAGGCCGGCGGATTGCACCGATTCAACAGTTGGGATCGTCCGATCCTGACCGACAGCGGAGGCTTCCAGGTCTTTTCGCTCGCGGAGAACCGCAAGCTCTCGGAAGAAGGCGCCGAATTCCGTTCGCATATCGACGGCTCCAAGCATTTCTTCTCTCCCGAAAAAGTAATGGACATCCAGCGCAGCATCGGAGCCGACATCCTGATGGCTTTCGACGAATGTTGCCCGGGAGATGCCGACTATGCCTATGCCGAACAGTCGTTGAAACTGACGGAGCGCTGGTTGGACCGCTGCGTGAAGCGTTTCCGGGAAACCGAACCGAAGTATGGGTATGAGCAAAGCCTCTTCCCTATTGTGCAGGGTTGCGTCTATCCGGATCTACGCATCCGGGCGGCGGAAAAGATTGCCGCCATCGGAGCGGACGGCAATGCCATCGGGGGCCTGGCGGTAGGCGAGCCGACGGAGAAGATGTATGAGATGATCGAAATCGTGAACGGGGTGCTGCCCAAAGACAAACCCCGCTATCTGATGGGTGTCGGGACGCCGGCAAACCTGTTGGAAGCCATCGAACGGGGTGTCGATATGTTCGACTGCATCATGCCGACCCGCAACGGGCGCAACGGCCAGTTGTTCACCCGTTACGGCACGATGAACATGCGGAACCAAAAGTGGGAAAGCGACTTTTCTCCTATCGATCCCGAAGGGACTTCGTTCGTTGACACGCTGTATAGTAAGGCTTATTTACGCCATTTATTCAAGGCGGATGAAATATTAGGGCTGCAAATTGCTTCAATCCATAACCTTTCTTTCTATCTTTGGCTCGTTAAAGAGGCGCGATTGCATATCCAAGCCGGAGATTTCACGGTTTGGAAGGATAAAATGGTACGTCAAATGTCAAACAGGTTATAATAGAGGAATGAAGTTCAGGCTAAAGAAGATCGATTGGTATATTATCAAGCAGTTTCTGGGGACTTATATCTTCGCGATTGCGTTGATTATCTCCATCTCCGTGGTCTTCGACATCAACGAAAAAATCGACAAGTTCCTGCAGCCGGAAGTTCCTCTGAAAGCAATCATTTTCGACTATTATTTCAACTTTGTCCCTTACTTCGCCAACCTGTTCAGTCCGCTTTTCACTTTTATCGCCGTGATCTTTTTTACTTCCCGGCTGGCCGATAAATCGGAAATTATCGCCATGCTGGCAAGCGGGATGAGTTTCAAGCGCCTGATGGTACCTTATATGATTTCGGCAACCGTGATCGCTGTCGGCACGTTCATCCTCAATGCGTTTGTTATCCCGCCGGCCAATATCACCCGTATCGATTTCCAGAACAAATACATAAAAGATAAGAAAATTATGGACGCACGGAACGTGCAGTTGGAAGTAGAGCCGGGCATCTTCGCTTATTTCGACCGCTACGATGCCCGCGCCAATATGGGTTACCGCTTTTCTCTGGAACATTTCGACAAGAAAAAACTGATTTCCCGCTTAACGGCCAAATCCATTAAATACGACTCGCTTTACCAATGGACAATCATGGACTATATCATCCGGGATTTCGACGGCATGTACGAAAAGATCAGCGAAGGCTCGCGGAAGGATACGAGCCTGACGATCGTCCCCTCCGACTTCCTCATTTCGGAGAATGATTGTGAAACCATGACCAGCCCTCAACTGGCAACCTATATCAGCCGGCAGAAGAAAAGAGGAATCGGCAACATCCAGACGTTTGAAATCGAATATCATAAACGGTATGCCACTATCATGGCGTCTTATATCCTTACCATCATCGGCGCCTCTCTCTCTTCGCGGAAGATCAAGGGAGGTATGGGGTTGAACATCGGGATCGGACTGGGCCTCAGCTTTTCCTATATTCTGTTCATGACCGTCACGTCCACTTTTGCCATCAGCGGAGCCGTCAGTCCGATGGTGGCGGCTTGGATACCCAATGTCGTCTACACGTTTATCGCCATCTATCTTTACCGCAGAGCTCCGCGGTAATCTTTTCCCTGCCGGGTTTCGGATGGCCATCCGGTAAAAAGATGTAAATCCTTAGTATGCTACCTTGTTCTTACTTTCAGTTTTATTACTTACCTTTGGTGGGAAATCGAGAAAGTAATATGGAATTCAAGCTTCCTGCGAATGTTGATAAAAAGGTTCCGACAATAGACGCCCATACGTTGGTGGTCATTGGCGCCAACGGTGCGGGGAAAACTTCTTTTGGCAAGGAAATTGTCCGGCAGCATCCGGACGAAGCTATTTATATATCCGGCCTCCACGGTCTGTTCGTCAATTTCAGAGGGAGCGTGGACAGCCTCATCGATTTGAAATCATTCCACCGGCTGATCGCCGACCGGCTTCTGTCTTCCCCTCTATCGGATTACGAACGTCTCATCCTGCAATTGCAGCAAGAAGAGTTTGAGGCGGCTGTCAACTACAAGGAAGCCGGTAAAAAGGAAGAACATCCGCCTCTTCCGATTACGAAAATTGACCGGATTCAGGTGATCTGGGAACATATGTTCCCACATAATCGCCTCGTCCGTAAATCCGGTTTTTTCGAGTTGGCCTCAACCAGCCGGGACGGGCAATCCTATACCGCCGAACGGATGAGCGACGGGGAAAAGGCCGTTTTCTATTTTATCGGTTCCGTCTTGTGCGCTCCTCCCGAAGCGCTCCTAATCATCGAAGAACCGGAGTTATTGCTTCACAATTCCATCAAAAACAATTTATGGGATGAGATCGAGGCCATGCGCCCCGATTGTACTTATATCTACCTGACTCACGACATCGACTTTGCCACGTCGCGAACGAACAGTATCCGCCTATGGATTCGCGCCTTCAATGCGGATCTGCAGGAGTGGGATTATGAAATCATCGAGGGGAACACCAGCCTCCCGGAAGAACTGTACATCGAGATTTTAGGTAACCGCAAACCTATCCTCTTTATCGAGGGAACGGATGCAAACAGTCTCGACAACCGGCTTTATCCGCTGATCTTCCCGGAGTACCTGGTCAAGCCGATGGGCGGCTGTCAGAAAGTGATCGAAACGACCAAGGCTTTTACACAGCTCAAGGACTTCCATACGCTGGACTCCAAGGGGATTGTGGATCGCGACCGTCGTACGCCGGGCGAAATCGCCTACTTGCGGGAACAAAACATCTTTGTCCCAGATGTCGCTGAAGTCGAAAACCTGCTCATGTTGGAGCCGATCATCCGGACGGTGGCCCGCCGGATGTTGAAAGATCCGGATCTGGTCTTCCAGGAGGTCAAGGAGAGCGTGATCGAGCTTTTTACCAAAGAGCTGGAAGCGCAGATCATCCTCCACGCCAAACACTGGGTACGGAAGAAACTGGAAACGATTGTAGACCGGAAGATTACGACGGTAGAACAATTGAATGAACATGTACAAAACATTCGGGAAAACATTCATGTCAATGAAATCTATCATAAAATAAAAACGGATTTTGAACAATACGCTTCTTCAGGCGATTATAAAAGTATCCTGCGGGTTTACAATCAAAAAGGGATGTTGCCCCAGAGCCGTTTATGCGGGCTTTGCGGACTGCGGAACAAAGAGACCTATTTTGATTTTATCCTCTCGATATTGAAAGAGAAAAGTAATGATGCAACAGTCATCCGGGAGGCTATACGGAAATCGTTGGATATTATATAGGCTGCCGGGATTTAATTTAAAAGGAAATCGAACGTATGCGAACCTCAACACTTCAATATTTGTATTTGCAAAAACCGATCAGCACCGCAATTATTGTTTGTCTGATTTCCACCCTTCCTTGGCTCGGGGTAGGCGGCTTCTCCAGCCAACAGGAACGGCAGGAGGCAATGATTGCTTCCACCATCCTGAAAACCGGTGAATGGACTTTGCCCCAGACCGAATCGGGTATTCCGTCTTATTGTCCGCCGATGGCGCAATGGGTAATCGCCCTTTGCTCTTATCCGCAGGGAGAAGTAAATACGTTTACGGCGCGACTGCCTTCAGCATTAGCTTTCGCCATCCTGATCGCGGCGGTCCTTATTTTTTTCGGTAAACGGATCCGCTTCCAGGAGGCTTTTATCGCCACTTTCCTATTGCTTACCTGCTTTGAAATGCATCGGGCGGGGATGACTGCAGGCTCCGATATGCTGTTTACGATGTTCCTTTTCCTATCGTTCATCCAACTTTACCGATGGGAGAACAAGCTGGAACTGAAAGGACTTCCGGTTCTTGTTCCGCTCCTGTTGAGCGGAGCGATACTGACGAAGGGGGTGGTCGGAATCATCCTGCCCCTATTCGTGTTCGGAGTCTATTTGCTGATACTTCGAAAATACTGCATGCGGAAAGTATTGAAAACCTTGCTTTATACTTGCGTCTCCTCTTTGTTTTTGCCGTTACTCTGGTACATTTCTGCATGGAAAGAAGGAGGTGACGCCTTTCTGAGCGCGGTATGGTTTGAAAATATAGGACGACTGTCTCCGGTTCCTTTACAGGACGGATATACAACCGTTCCGGTACATAGCTTTTGGTATCACTTTGTGACGTTATTCTGTGGTTTTTTCCCGTGGACATTGCTTGCCTTCTTTTCTCTGTTCGGGTTGGAAATCAAACGTTCGGGGAAATCGGTCGGAGAGGTGGCGAAGACGATCTGGTCGCAGGTTTGTTCATTGGATAAAATCAAGCTGTTCAGCTTGGTTGCTTCGGTCTGTATTTTTGTTTTCTATTCCATTCCGGCGCATAAGCAAAGTATGGATCTCTTACCTGTTTATCCGTTCATAGGCCTGTTTTTGTCGCAGCTTTTCCTGTATATCACTGAGCATCGCTCTAAGGTGACCCGTGTTTTCGCCACGTTAGTAGCTATCGTTGTTTCTTTGGGTGTGCTTCTGATCGCATTATTCATGGTAGGGGCATTGAATCCGGCGGAGATTCCGGCGATTCATCCGGAGATCGCGAAAATACAGGCTCATGCAATGCATATCATCAGCCAGCAGTTCCTTTCGCCTTCGATCGTAACGATCCTTTTATCGCTGTTGCTTCTCGCTACCTTGGGAACCGTCTACTACCAGATGTTTAAGCGGATAAATATTAAAATGCTATATGCAACCATTTTATTGACATTCTGCGTGAACTTACTGTACAACGCAGTCGTTATATATGAAACAGCCTGACAATAAGAAATTGAAAAATAAAATTAAAATGCGGGTTTCCAAACGAACTTTGCTCAACAGATTCACCTATGAAATATAAATTATTGGTCTTAGATATTGATGGTACCTTGCTGAATGATCAGCATGAGATAACAAAACGTACCCATACCGCCTTAATCAAGGCGCAACATATGGGTATCCGGGTGGTCATTGCATCCGGGCGCCCGACCTGCGGAGTTACTCCGCTTGCAGAAGCCATTGAACTGGGTAATTTCGACGGCTATTTTTTTTCCTATAACGGAGGAAAGATATTCGATGCAAAATCCAACAGGCTTCTTTTCGAGAAAGCGGTAGAGAAAGAGATGGTCCCTTTCTTGCTGAAATTGTCAAAGAAACATAATCTGGCAATTTTTACATATAACCGGAATACTATTCTCACCGATTCTCCCGACAATGAATATGTAAAAAGAGAGGCCGAGCTGAACGGCATGACGATCATCCCGAGCACTAATTTTGGTGAAGATATCAATTTTGCCATCCATAAGATCATGTTGGTGGGTAATGATCCTGAAGTATTGGATCATTTGGCACAACAGGAAAAGAAGAGGTTGAACGGCGCCTTGAGTATTATACGTTCCGAACCTTATTTCCTGGAATTTGCACCCCAAAATATCGACAAAGCCAATGGTCTTTCCATACTCATGGACAAGATCGGCGCCCATAAAAGTGAAGTCATGGTCATTGGAAACGGCATCGCCGATATTACGATGATCCAATCCGGAGGCCTGGGCATCGCCATGGGAAATGCACCGGATGCGGTAAAAATCTGCGCCGGCGAAACGACGCTGTCCAACAACGAAGACGGAGTGGCCGAAGCGATAGAGAAACATATCCTGAAGGAAAGTATTCCGTCGGCGATCATCCTGAAACAGCTCAATGCCAACACAGCCCATTCGCTCATGGGAAATCTGGGAATAGAGTATACCTACGCTTCCCCTGAAAGGGTGGAGGCCATTATGCCGGTGAATGAGCGCAATCGGCAGCCGTTCGGAATCCTGCATGGAGGCGCTTCCCTTGCATTGGCGGAAACCATTGCCGGAGTCGGTTCGATGTTGATTTGCGGAGCGGACGAAATTGCCGTCGGGATGCAGGTCAGTGGTAACCATGTTTCTTCCGCCCGGGAAGGCGATACGGTCCGCGCAATCGCGACGATCATTCACAAAGGTCGTTCTTCGCATGTATGGAACGTGGACATCGTCACCTCTACCGACAAGCTGGTTTCTTCCGTCCGTGTCATCAACAGTGTCTTGAAAAAACGCTGACAGAATTTGCTATCGACAAATTACTTAACCAACCAATAATATATATGAAGTATTTCTTTATAATGACGCTCTGTCTTTCGGCAGTTACGACACTGACGGGACAGGTATGGCAACCGCAAAAAGAAGCCTTGCAAAGGGAAACAAAATATGCCTCCTATGATTGCATAACGCTTCTCGACAGTATAAAAGTGGAAGTGGAACCGACCGGCTCCGGCAGCTTTACCGTCTATAACGCTTTCAAGGTACAAACCCCTAAGGGTGCCCTCAATAACCGGGTAATCAAATACGATTACGACCCATTGACGGCTCATGCCGCTTTTCATTCGGCCAGTATCTACCATGCGGACGGAAGCGTTGAGAACCTGGACGTGAGCAAGGCGCTCGATTATGCCGCTCCGGCCCGGATGATTTACTGGGGAGCCCGTCAGATCATGCTGGAAGCCGGACGGCTGGAACCGGGCGATATCGTTGCCTATGAGATACGGAAAAAAGGATTTACTTACGCCCTGCTTTCCGGCGTTGGAGACGACGATTCGCGCTTCATCCCGCCGATGCGCGGGCATTTTTATGATATTGTCCCTTTCTGGAGCCAGACGCCGACGATCCGTAAAGTCTACAAGGTGTCCGTCCCGATGGAAAAGGAGTTGCAGTTCCAGTTTTACCAAGGCGAATGCAGTTCTTCGCTGCGTTACGAAAACGGGAAAAAGGTCTATACCTTCGCCGTGGAAAACCTACTGCCTTTCCCACGGGAAGATAATATGGTCGACCTTTTCGACGCCGCCCCGAAGTTAATGATGTCTTCCACCCCGACCTGGAATGATAAATCCCGCTGGTTCCATAAAGTAAATGAAGACTACGGAAGTTTTGCTTCCCTGCCCGAAGCCCAGAAAAAGGTGGATGAACTGATCAAGGGGAAAAAGACGGAAATGGAGAAGATCGCTGTCCTTACGCACTGGGTGGCGGACAATATCCGCTATGCGGGCATCTCCATGGGGAAAGGCGAAGGCTATACGCTGCATAACACGAAAATGAATTATACCGACCGTTGCGGAGTCTGCAAAGATATTGCCGGCACACTCATTTCTTTCCTCCGTATGGCCGGGTTCGAAGCCTATCCGGCGATGACGATGGCCGGCAGCCGGGTGGAAAGCATCCCGGCCGACCATTTTAACCATTGCGTGGCTGTCGTCAAACTGGGCAACGGCACCTATATGCCGCTCGACCCGACCTGGGTTCCTTTTTGCCGGGAATTATGGAGCAGCGCGGAACAACAACAGAATTACTTGCCCGGCGTGCCGGAAAGTTCCGACCTCTGCGTGACGCCGGTTTCCGCTCCCGAAAATCATTATGTACGTATCAAGGCTTCCAATCGCCTGGATGAAAAGGGAAATCTCAAAGGCGAATTTACCATTACCGCCGAAGGGCAGTCGGACAGCAATATCCGCCGGATCTTTACGACCGGATGGCAGTCCGAATGGCAGAATACGATGGAAAGACAGCTTTTGCAAGTCTCTCCCAAAGCTCGTATGCTAAGTGTGGATTATGGCAAGAATCCCAAAGACTACCAGGCAGGCCCGATCCGGATCACTTTCCGCTATGAAATTCCGGACTATGCCGTCCGGGGAAAAGAGGAGCTACTATTCAGGCCTTTGGTTATGAATAACCTTTACTCGCAAGTCATGACCTTCTTGCAGATCAATACGGATCCGGAAACCCGCCGGTATGGCTTCAAAGACCGGTGTTCTCGTTTAGTCGTGTTGGACGAATCGATCCAACTGCCTGCCGGTTACCGACTGCTGAATAAAGAAAAGGAAGAGAACCAGAAGAGCAGCATCGCCGATTTCAGCGGGCACATCTGCCAAACGAAAGACAAAATAGAATTACACCAGACTCTGGCGCTGAAGAAACGGGTCTATGCGGCGGAAGACTGGCCCTGCTTCCGGGATGCAGTCAATGCATACAAGAGTTTCGGTGAATATCTGGTCGTAAAAAAATAATCATTAAAAAGAGATAGAATATGACTCACATACGATACAAAACCCTTATCCTGTCCGTCCTTCTGCTGTCTGCCGCTACTGTCTTTGCCGGCCCGGAAGCGGAATTCAAACTACTCTCCAAATCATGGACGTTGCATGGGGACGGAAGCCAGGAATTCCGTTATGCCAAAGAGTTGGCGATTTATACCCATACAGCCATGAACTCGACTTACGGAGAGACATTTATCCAATACAATCCGGAATATCAGGAGGTAAAGATACATTCCTCCTATACAAAGCAAAAAGACGGGACGATCGTGAAAACGCCGGAGAATGCTTTTGTGGAAGTGCTCCCTCGCGCAGCCGCCGACGCTCCGGCTTATAACCAACTGAGAGAACTGGTAGTCGTGCATACCGGATTGGAATTGGGCGCTACCATCTTTCTGGACTATTCGGTGCTTTCCAAGCCCGGTTACCTTCCCGAAATCGATTTATGCGAAACACTGGCGGAGTCTTCCCCGGTCAAGGAATACCGGTTGAGCATTTCCGCCCCGGAAGGCAAGCCGCTGCATTATGCCATCACCAATCTGAATGCCAAGGCGATCCAAACCGTTAAGGATGGCACTAAGCAGATCAGTTGGACGTTGTCGAATCTGCCGGCCGGTTCCAAGGCTCCCTATGTGTCGGTTCAGGCAGGCGATATTCCGCAACTGACCGCCTCCTCTTTCGCTTCCGAAAAGGAAGCTTTGGAAAAACTGCAGTTCCAATACGGACGCACCCGTGACCTGAGAGTTCCTGCCTTAGCCCAACATCTGACCAGGGAAGCCAAGACGGACACCGAAAAGCTGCAAATCCTTCTCTCTTATGTAGTCGACGAAGTGGGCTATTCTCCCTTGACATTGACGGAAACCGGCTTCCGGGTACGTCCCGAAATCTCCGTGATCAATACCGCTTACGGTACGGGAGCGGAAAAACTGGGCTTACTCGCCGGATTGTTGAAAGGAGCGGGTATCGAAGCCAAAACGGCCGCCGTCTATCCGACCCAGGCTCCTTCCGCCAGTTTGGGCCTTTCTGCTATCAGCGAATTCATCGTTCTTGCGTCGGCGGATGGAAGGGAATATGTGCTTTCCCCGACCAGCAAATCCATCGCCAATGCGGCCTGGTATACCGCCTATGAAACGATACTCGGGCTTTCTTCCGCCGGTGAAAAGATCACGTTGCCATCGCCCTCCCATGCAATAGACTGTAAAACCCAGCTAAAGGTTTCGCCCGACAAAGCCGAAGCGACGGTCACCGCCGTACTTGGTAACGGTTTGATTCCTTATATAGGCTCCCTTCAGGCGCTCACCCAAGGAGGAAAAGAGCTTAAGACCACTCCGGGGAAAGATGACGAAACGTTTGAATATACCGCCGTCCAGACCTTAAAAAGCAACAACGGCTACGCCCTGCTGTCCTTCCCCGTACCGGCCGTCGCCTTCCTTCATTCTTCATACGACCGCCTGAACACCCGCCGTACCGAGCATCTGTTGCTTCCGTATCCGGCCAATGAGCAATATCATTACACCGTCACGCTGGATGAGGGCTGGCAGTTAAGCACGCCGGAGACAAATATCGAATTGGACAATGCCGTCGGACAGCTCGCCATCCAAGTGAAGCAATCGGGCTCTGTCGTCCACGTTATCCGCAACCTTGCGCTCAAAAAACAGCTTATCACCCCGGCTGACTATGCCGCTTTCCGCCAGTTGCTGACCGCCTGGTCCGATCCCAACGGAACGCAACTCCTCCTGAATTTGAAAGATTAAATTTGAACAGTCATTATTATTTAGACTTCTAAAACAGAAAAGGGAGAATTCGTCACGAATTCTCCCTTATGCTAAATTGAGTTTATATGTTTATGAAAAAATATTTTCGTAATCTGAAGCAGGAAGATCGATTTCCTGGACATTCAAATTATACTCGTTCGCTTTTCCGTTCCATATCCCATAAACAGAATGGATTTCTCCTGTTTCCGTATTATAGGTAAAAGTCGTCCTATAGAAAGGAGTCCAGTCGTTTTTCCGGCTGTTCCACCGATATGCTTTTTTCTCGGCAACCTTACCGGAATCGTAGTAGGTAAATTCATATTTTACTTCCTTGCTAAGGAGACCGTCTTCATTCAAAAAGATGGTTTTTGAAATGACTTTCCCATTTTCCTCTTTCGTATCATGGATATAGTTACGGGGAGGGGAAACGGCATTCATCGTGAGACTGCATACAAACAAGGCGATTAATGTAAAAACTGTTGTAATTCCGTATTTTTTCATGGTGAATTAATTTAATAAATATACTATCAAATTGTAAGGCAAATATACGTATAATATTTAATTGTAGACTTGTTGTGTGTCATATTGAAATGTAATTAGTAATATTTAACCTTATTGCCGGCCGACCGGCCGAAATTACTCCATCGGAATTACGTAGGGAAAGCGAATATATTTACCATGTAAAGGTATGGTTGAAAACGGAAAAATTGCCACAAGCATCGGTGACCGTCAGTGTCAATTCATGGGAGCCGGTTTTCAGCCGTTGCCTGTCGAGATCATAGGTTATTAATGCATTTTTCCCATCCATTTCGAATAGGACGAACTTGCCGTCTATTTCTCCTCTGTAGGATTGGATGCCACTCAGATTGTCCGTGATTGTAAAGGCTATTTGCTTTTTACTGAGCCATTGTGCCTGGCGAACCGGACTTATCCGGGGAGGGATGCTGTCGATTCGTACGGTATAACTGCCCATTTCCCGGATGTCTCCATCTATCCATCCGTCCCGGTAGGTCCCGCCGATCCAACTTGCACGGCCGTTGTGCAGGCTGACGATTCCATACTGAAGCTTGTTTTCCAAGGAATCTTTTTGCAGGCGAAGGGATAACTGGGCGGAGCGATGGAGCGGCACCGGTTTGTCGTGGAGCCTATGAATCGCTGCGATGGCTCCCTCCGGCTCTTGTACGGAATAGCGGAAATGCAGGTCGTCGTAGAGGTTGCCTTTGGGAATTGTCAACCGGATTCCTTTGGCTCCGAAAATATTATCGGTTATCCACCGGAGAAAAGTAGAGCCGGTCGTATCCAGCGGCTCGATATTCTGCTCTTTCCCTTCGATCCAGATCGGCAATTGGGTCGTATTACCGTGTAGATCTTTCAACTGAAGGGTCAGATGATAGGTTCCTTCCTTGCGGATATAAATATATCCTCGATTGACGGTCTGGATGAAACGGAGCTTATTACCTGGTTCCACGAACAGATTCGTATAGAAAGCATGGGTATTTCTCCATTGGGGATAATCGACGAAGCTGTTTAGGTAACGCGTTTCATTCAATGCGTACTGGTTTATTTTACTGTGAAATAAGACAATCGTATCGGCTGAAAGGGTAATTTCCCGTACGCCGTAGATATTTCCCGTACCGGTTATATAATCGTTGGCGCGCAAGGAAAATCCGACTTTTCCCCATGCTTCGATTTTACCGCTGATTGTTTGCTTCCCGTCCTTGCCGGTGACCAGTTTGAGTGTCTGCCGCTCTTGCGAACCGTCGACAACGCCGAAGCCTTTGGCCGGACAGATCTGCAGGCCCAGAATCCGAGGCGCCCTGTCGTCTTTGATTTTATCTTGGTAATAGAGTAGGGGATCCATTACTTCGTCCGACTTGGTGTCCCGTATTTCAAAATGCAGATGGGGACCTCCGGAGCCACCCGAGTTTCCGCTCAATGCAATGACTTCCCCCTGCCGGACAGGAAATAGTCCGGGCTCCGGCGTTAGGTTGACGGCAAAGCTTTCCCGTTCATATTGTTGCTCTTTTACATAATCGGCGATTCGCTTTTCAAACCGTTGCAGATGAGCGTAAACGGTGGTTGTACCGTCCGGATGACTTACATATAAAATATTGCCGTATCCCCAGGGACTTACGCCGATGCGCGATACATAACCGCTTTTAACGGCATGAACCGGCTTGCCCTCCACGCCCTGCGTCTTGAAATCAAGTCCGGAATGGAAATGGTTCGGACGAAGCTCTCCGAAATTAGCGCTGAGTAAAATGGGAAAGTCGAACGGATTGCGATAGGTTTCCTGCGCCTGCACAAACCCTCCTTCGAATGCTCCCGATAAAAAACAAAGGCTAAAAAATAAAAAACGATACATGGATTATAATCTTTTCAGAATTTATATTAACAAAGGTACTTCTATCCTTGTAAAGTGAATGCTAAAAAGACTTATTTTAGGATAAAGAGATTTTTAAACCGGGAAAAATCGTATTTTTGGATACTTAATAAATTTAATTCAGATGAAAAACATTTTATTTAAAGTTGCTTTATTAGCATTCGTATTGATATTCCTGCCGAATCGTACGGCATGTCAGGAAAAGGCAGTTAGCGCCTTGTCCGTTACCAATTTAAGAAATAACTCGTTACCCCATCATCCTTCTTCACTGAAGATCCTGGGCATCGGAAACAGTTTCACGGAAGACGGGATGCAGTATCTTCCGGATTTGTTGGAAAGCGCCGGCATCGATAACGTGACGCTGGGTAAGCTGACCATCGGAGGGTGCTCCCTTGAGAAACATTACCAACAATACCTGACCGGGGATTCGGCTTACAGATATCAGAAATCCTATCCCGGAAAGAATGTCTGGGAAGAAGCCGATAATAAATGTACATTTACGGAGGCCGTCTCGGATGAGCCCTGGGATATCATTATTATCCAGCAGGTATCGGGCAATTCCGGCAAATATGAAACATACCAACCTTATTTGAAGTACCTGATAGACGCCATGATTGTCCATTGCCCTAATGCGGGCGTCTGCCTCGGCTGGCAGATGACCTGGGCCTATGGAACGGATTCCAAGCACCAGGACTTCGCCAAATACGGCAGCAATCAGGATACCATGTACCATGCTATTCTCCGGGCAGTGAAATCCATGATTGCGGAAACCGGGATCGACCTGATCATCCCGTCCGGCACAGCCATACAAAACCTTCGGAACACCTCGCTGAATAATGCTCCGTTGGATCTTACCCGGGATGGATACCATAGCGACTTGGGAGCCGGCCGTTATACATTGGCTTGCACTTGGTTTCAGACGCTGATCGCTCCCTGCCTGGGTAAAACTATTGCCGGAAACACATTTCGTACGGGCAATGGAAACGTTCCGGTGACGGATGCCAATTTCCGCCTTTGCCAGAAAGCAGCGCAATATGCCTGTAGTACCCGTTTTGAGGTTATTCCGGTCGAAGAAAAGCAATAGCCGGATTAATTATCGCCTCCCGTTCCGATGATGAGATCGGCGCGGACAGGAAGATGGTCGCTAAAGCCGCCTTCATATTTGTATCCGTAATACGTCCGGCGGGGGCGTTTGCCCCGGTAGGTCTTATCTTCGGTAAACAGGAAAGATGGGTCGAACAGGCAGGCGCTGCCGTCTACATAATGGATTGGCGAGTCCGGCGAAAGGAGTGACGGACTTAGGAGGATTTGATCCAATTGCAACCAATTGCCCTGGTATTTGTTGCTTCCGGGTTGCGTCAACCGGGCGGGATCGGCAAAAAGGTTCGTAAGCGGGTGGCTTCCGGAGGAGAGGAGGCGCAGGCTCTTGTTCCGGGGCGTATCGTTGAAGTCGCCCATGACAACCAGAGTCGGATGTTGCCGTATGGCAGACAGCGAATCGCAAAGACGGTGCAGATAAGAGGCCGCGTCCCATCGGGAAGATTCACTCCCTTTCTCCCCTCCGTAGCGGGAGGGGAAATGGCAGACGAATACATCGAGCGTATCCCCGGTGCTCACTTTTCCCCAGACATGCAGAAGGTCGCGCGAGTGTTTCTCCGGATCCCTGAAGGGAATCCGGTAAGCAGTATGCCCAAGGTATGCAAAACGGTCGCGCTGATAGAGCAGGGCGATATTGATCCCTCGCGGGTCGGAGCCATGCGTCAGGCAATACCGGTAAGGAAAGGCTTTTAAAGGAGTATGGTTTACCAGTCGGTGCAGCACCGAATCGTTTTCCACTTCGCATAGTCCTACCAAAGCGGGCGTTCCCCATTCACCGGCAGCGGTGATCACTTTGGCGATCTGTTGCATCTTCGTGTAATAACGGCCGCGCGTCCAATGGCGACCGCTTTCCGGCAAGTATTCGTCATCCTGCTTCTCCGGATCGTCGGTCGTGTCGAAACTATTCTCCGTATTATAGAAAAGGATGCGGAATGCGGATTGCGCCTTTCCTCCCGCCGGGCAGCCGAATAGAGAGAGCAAGAAGGTGATACAAAATACGTAGAACGCGTGTTTCACTTCTTCTCTTCCTCCTGAGGCACGTAGACATAAGCGCCGATGTCTGGCGCATTCGCTGTCCGCGGTATACCGTAGCGGTCGGCCGGATAGTTTGCTGCAATCGTTGGATCGGCCTTGCCGATGCCTAAGGATTCATTAGCCAGCCGGTAGTCGTAGATGTAATTGCTGGATATCCCGGTTGCCACATACGTCGGGCTCTTTCCGAAAAGAACCGACACGAAGTAGGTGTTTTCATTTCCCTTGGTTTTGATCAGGCAGTGATTGAAGCGATAATTGAAAAGAATGCCTTTGGCCTCGGAAAGCATGAGTTCCCCGTGTAATAATGTGTCTCCTATGCCCGAAGCGGCATAACTACCGTCGATAATACAGTTATCGAAGGACGCCTGCAGGAGCGGAAGGTCTTTTTTCACGTTATCGATGGTTGCGCTGTTTGCCATCGTTAGGCTGGGCGTATTCGTGGAGCGTCTTTTCAAAGACATATAATTGGCAAACGTGCAATGGGTGAAAGCGTAATGCCCGCCGATGAGGGTAACCAGGCCGTCTTTCGCATTGCTGAATTCAGAATTGAAGGCTTCGAGCCGGCAATTAATAGCGGACAGGATCGGCCCGTCTGCATTGGTGACCTGCGAATTGCCGATCTTGATCTTCGGTTGTTCGGGCGTCGATTCTTCAAACACCAAGCCGGAAGTTACATTCCGTACGGTCACGTAGTCGAATTCGTTCCCGAAGCTATTTTGCAGGAAAAAGATGCCGTCCCATTGTCCCGGGGTCCGGTCGTAAGGCAAAACGACATCATTCTCATCCAAGAGTATATCCATGCGATCTCCCCGGAAAGTGATCGGCTTTTCCAGCGTCCCTTTAGCCAGGAGGCCGCCTTTGACAATAATCTTTGCCTTATCATGCATATAGAGCGAAGCGCCCGGTTCGATTGTCAGGACCGCACCTTCGGAGATGAAGAGGCTGTCGTAGATCAAATAGGGACGTTCGGCTGTAAAAGCCGTGTCTTTCGTAATGAATTTCCCTCCGCGATAGATTTCGGCGTCTTGCCCGTAAGCCTGCAGAAGTACGGACTGCCGGATCCCGTTCGTGGAGAAAATAACCGAATCCTCGACAAGCAACGGCTGGTTCTTTTGATTCGGGTCGATAGTTACTTCCACGAAAACATAGAGGCTGTCTTTGGGCCAGATGGTAATGTCGTGGAAGGAATCCCCCTTTCGTCCGTCTACATTGATCCGGTAGGATTTGCCGGCATTTGCCAACAGGACGGATTCTATCTTCAGCGCTTCGTTGTTCCGGTTATAAACCATGATCTTTTTGGTGGCCGAACCGATAGTGGTAAAGACCGTGTCGAAGGTGAGGGTATCGGCGGAGAATGTGAGGCGGTCGTTCGGGTCGGTCGAATAGTTTTCGTCTAACCCTTCGCATCCCGTAAGGAAGGAAAGCAAAAGGTAAACGGAAAACAAAATTGGAAACAGGATAACCCTTTTCATATTAAACAATGATCTATTTGTCTTGTGATCTATCTTTTTTAAAGACGCGGGCACGAGTGGAAACGTTGCATGCGGTTTAAAAAAAGAAGAGAGTGCGTTAAAAATCAATTGCTTATCAATTGTAAAAATGATAGCTATGAATGAACGCAGCCATAACTATGAATCGGTGCAGTCATAACTATGAATGAATACATTTATAGTTATGAATTCTTGCAAAGCTTTCTTCTTCTGGCGCACTCTCTTTTTTATAACGTTTTTACTCCCTTATTATTGTACGGGAATATTCTTTAATACTTCGAGCAAATGCCTCCACCAAAGATCTACCGTTTTTATCTCGATGCGCTCGCCCGGAGAATGTACTTCACGAAGGGTAGGGCCGAAAGAAATCATATCCAGATACGGATATTTTTCAAGGAATAACCCGCATTCCAACCCTGCATGGATAGCCATGATCTCGGCTTCTTTGTGAAATAGTTTACGGTAAGTCTCTTGTGCAATCTTCAATATTTTCGAATCCGGATTCGGCGCCCAGCCGGGATATCCGTCCCCTTGTTTTATCTCGGCGCCGGCCAATAAAAAGACGGCGGCAACCTGGTTGGCTACGGCGATCTTCTGGGATTCGAGGGAACTGCGTTGGCTGGTGCTTACGATAATCTTGTTGCCGTCTATGTCCTTGACCGATGCCAAATTCGTAGAGGTTTCGACCAGCCCGGGCACATCGTAGCTCATTCCGATAACGCCGTGAGGGCAAGCGGAAAGGGCATAAATGATACGTTTCTTCAGATCCTTGTCAAGTACATGGGACGGACGGTCTACCGAGCCGATGGTCAGTTTTACATTCGGATCGATATGCTTCAGTTCATTTTCTACCTGGCTGCTGAAAATATTCAGCAAAGCCCCTGCTTTTTCCCGGTCGTCAGGCAGCAAACCGATCACGGCATGCGCCTCGCGGGCAATGGCGTTCCTTAGGTTTCCCCCTTCGATCGTACTAAGTACAAAATCGTATTTTTCCTGGAGAAGATAGAGGAAGCGCACAAGGATCTTGTTGGCATTTCCCAATCCTTTATGGATGTCTCCGCCCGAGTGTCCGCCGTTTAGTCCTTTTACGCCGATACGGAAATAAATCCGGGAATCGGGAGCGGGAAGCGGCTCATAAGCAAAGGTCGCCGTGGTGTCTTTGCCTCCGGCGCATCCCATGAAGATTTGACCTTCGTCTTCACTATCCAGGTTGATTAGAATGCTTCCGCCAAGGAATCCCTTCTGAAGCGCTTTGGCGCCGCTCAGGCCGGTTTCTTCGTCTACGGTGAAAAGACATTCTATCGGCCCGTGTTCGATGTCGTCCGAAGCGAGTATGGCCAATTCGGCAGCTACACCTACCCCGTTGTCCGCGCCGAGTGTCGTTCCGTTGGCGCGGAGCCAATCGCCGTCTACAATCGTCTCGATCAGATCCTTATCGAAATCATGCACAACGTCGCTGTTCTTCTCGCAGACCATGTCGACATGCGATTGCAGGATAACCGTCTGGCGGTTTTCATAGCCCGGAGTTGCCGGCTTTGAAATTAAAACGTTACCGATTGCGTCTTTCTTGACTGCCAGATGATGTTTGGCTGCAAAATCCTCAAGGTAAGCTATGATTTTCTCCTCTTTCTTCGAGGGACGGGGAATTTGTGTAATCTCATGGAAGAAACTCCATACTGCCGTTGGCTTCAAATCTGTAATTTTCATGCTTTATATATTTAAAATGATACCTTTCTGTATTTTCCAATCCTAACTGTTTTTACAGTATAAATCAAAAAAAAGTAGAATTAAATATGAAAAACGCGCGTGATAATTGTTAAACTCTTATCTTTGCGTTCACAAATATATGGAAAATGAGCTTAATCCGGTGATGGATATTCATAAATCTTCTTATTTGTAAGGTGTTCCTTAGTTGTTGTAGCAAGTATAAAACAAAATAGATATAACGATAAAGTATTAAAATTCGCTCTATGAAGAATATTAACTATGTCATCAGCGGTATATTAGCCGTTGCCGTTGTGATCTTGTTTATCTTACATTTTTCCGGGAAAAAAGTGACAGGTAATACTCAGGTAAGGGAGGTTTCCAAAGACGGCTCCATTGCCACTCTTCCCATTGCCTACGTTGATGTGGACACTTTGTTGATGAATTATAACTTCTCCAAGGATTTGAACGAACAGATCCTGAGAAAACAGGAAAACGCCCGCGCCAACTTTACGCAGAGGGCCCGCCAGTTGGATACCGAAGTGAAGGAGTTCCAACGTAAACTGGATAATGGCGCTTTTCTGACCCGTGAGCGTGCGGAACAGGAACAACAACGCCTGGTGAAGAAACAACAGGAACTTCAGGAACTGGATCGTAAATTGTCCCAGGAACTTGGCGAAGAACAGCAGAAGATCAACGGGCAGCTCCGGGATACGTTGATTGAGGAATTAAAGAAATTCAATGCGGACAAGAAATACCAGATTATTCTCAGCAGTACCGTTGGGGGAACCGTCCTTCTGGCTGACAAGGTTTATGATATCACAGCCGAAGTGCTTGAATATCTGAATAAGAACTATGCTACCAAGATAGATAAGTAAAAAAGCAAAACATAAATTCACAACAATAAGGAAGGCGAGCGCTCCGTTTGGAGTCCCCGCTTTTTTTATTTCTGTACCGGAAGGGAATCGACTTGATATTTCAGGTAAACTCGCATTTATCCCTTTGTTCGGCGGAGTGTCCTCACTCCGTCGTGTTGGAAGCAAAAACTCCTGCTTTGACTATACTTAAAAAGGAGAATCATTGCGAGGCGGGAGCCTCGCTTTTATCACCGACGGAAGCTCGAGCTTCCGCCGAACATGACAGGAGTTTAAATGCGTTTGGCCTGCCTGATTTTGCCGTTATTCTTTCGGCGCCCTGAAGGCGAAATAAAGTTGGTAAATCGCGGAGATGGTCAGGAAGACTATCCATGCCTTGTGCCCTTTGAACATGATGGCGGAGGCGACGATCATCAATACACCGGAAAACAGGTTATAACGGTAAAAACGCCTCTGGCGGAAATCGAGTTCCTTGTATGGGGCGGTCAGGAAAGAGACCGTCATTCCGGCCGCTCCCAAAGCGAAGAGATAGGGGGCATACGTCCACTGGATGAAATAGAGAACGGCACCGGCCAGGATGAATAATCCCGAAATGTTGTATAATAGTGTTCTTGCTTCTTTGGTCATTATTTCTCAACAATAATATAAATATCTTCGTCCGGCTTCTTCATATAATATTGCTCGCGCGCAAAACGTTCCAGCCCGTCCTTATTGGTATGCAGGTCATGTAGCTTTTGGTTGTTTACCTCGATTTCTTCCTGATAAAACTTGATTTCCTTTTCCAGTTCACGTATTTTTTCGTCGTACTGGTAACGCTTATACAACGTACTGTCGCCGGCCGTGAAGGTTAGTATCAGGAATATAATAGTTACCAACCAGTATTTGTTGATTTTGGATAAATATTTTGTGTAAAAGTCTTTGATCCGTGACATGGGAATACCTGTTTCTGCAAATGTACAATAAATTATTTTGCTATCTTTGTCTGGAAAGAAGAAAATACACCATGGATAATTATATCGTTTCAGCAAGGAAATATCGTCCGTCCACCTTTCAAAGCGTTGTAGGGCAAAAGTCGCTGACGACCACTTTGCGGAATGCGATTCTTACGAATAAACTGGCGCACGCCTATCTGTTTTGCGGTCCGCGCGGGGTAGGGAAGACTTCCTGCGCGCGGATTTTTGCCAAGACGATCAATTGCATGAACCTGACTCCGGAAGGGGAGGCCTGCAACGAATGCGAATCCTGCCGGGCGTTCAACGAGCAACGCTCGCTGAATATCCACGAGCTGGATGCCGCTTCCAATAACTCGGTCGACGACATCCGCTCGCTGATCGACCAGGTACGCATTCCGCCGCAATTGGGGAAATACAAGGTTTACATCATCGATGAGGTACATATGCTGAGCCCGGCGGCTTTCAACGCTTTCCTGAAAACATTGGAAGAGCCTCCACATCATGCGATCTTCATTCTGGCGACGACAGAGAAGCACAAGATCCTGCCGACTATTCTTTCCCGCTGCCAGATTTATGACTTCTCCCGGATTTCAGTCTCTGACGTGGTCGAGCACCTGCAATACGTGGCTTCCTGCGAAGGGGTAACCGCTGAGCCGGAAGCGCTGAATGTTATCGCGCAGAAGGCCGACGGGGGGATGCGCGACGCCTTGTCCATTTTCGACCAAGTGGTCAGCTTTACGGGAGGGAATATTACTTACCGGGCGGTGATCGAAAACCTCAATGTCCTGGATTATGAGTATTTCTTCCGCCTGACGGAGGCTATACTGAACGGCAACGTGCGGGAATGCCTGCTGATTCTGAACGAGATCATCAGCCATGGTTTCGAGGGGCAGAATATCATCACCGGACTGGCAGCCCACTTCCGGGATCTGTTGGTCTGCCGTGACGAGGCGACGTTGGTCTTGTTTGAAGTCGGCTCTTCTATTCGCGAACGGTATAAGGAAATGGCGAAACGCTGTCCGGAAGCTTTCCTCTTTAAGGCGATTGAACTTTGCAACACCTGTGACCTGAATTATCGTAACAGCCGGAATAAACGATTACTCCTGGAACTGACGTTGATCCAGCTCTGCCAGTTGAACCGTCCCACGACGCCTTCTCCGGCGGATTCGTCTCAAAAGCACCTGAACCCTTTGAACGCGAATGCAAAGGAGGACAGACAGTCTCCATCCGCTTCCCCGCAGGCGCCGGCTACCTCCCAAGCGGCCTCGTCCGATGCACGTCCGACGGTAGTGACAACCCACATTCCGTCTTCGGCTTCTATGCCGTCTTCTCCCTCCGCGACTCCCAAGCGTACGACGCATGCCCCTATCGGTGCGTCGCTAAAGGAGATCGGCTCCGTAAAACCGAAAGCGCAGGTGGTACAGGAAACGCAGGTAGTGGATCAGAAGGAGTCTTTTACACAGGAGGATTTACAGCTTTGCTGGGATGAATTTTCAGAAACGATCGAGCAAAAAGTCCATCTAAAGAACACGATGATCAACAACAAGCCGGTACTCTTGTCCGACTCCCAAATCGAAGTGCCGGTCTATAATCCCGGCCAACAGGATGAGCTTCTGAACAACAGCCTGGAGATCCTGTCCTACCTCCGTTCCCATCTCCGGAACACCCATATCCAGATGAGCATCCGTATCCTGGAAACCAACGAAAACCAGAAAGCCTACACGTCCACTGACAAATTCAAACTTCTCTCCGACATCAACCCGACCCTCCTCAAGCTCAAGGATGAATTCAACCTCTCCATTGAATAGAAAAAGGGCAAAAAGGATAAAAATATACAGAAAACAGAGGAAAGTGATTTATTGCAACCACGGTTGATTCAACCGCTATTGCAAATATAGCAAACAAATAATTCTTATTAAAACTTATTCAAGGCATCGCCTGAAGATTCATTCTCTTTTCAAGGCGATTGAACTTTGCAATGTCTGCGACCTGAATTACCGCGTAATAGCCGTATATCTACATTACGTATAACACGTAGTTGTGTGATTCTATATTCATTTTAATACTCATTAGAAATAGTTTGCTGCAAAATTGATGATATTCCAGATAAAGCTCGATAAACTGTCTCATACGAGACAGTACAGCTTGTTTCAGCATCTGCTCAATCAAACGGCTTTCTTCGTTTTTTTGTAATTCGGAAATGAGGTTTGAACTGTAATATTCTTTTTGTCCTTGAGTTAATATGGCAGCGATGTCATATCCCAACCAAGTGGCTCCGACGACAAACGTATCAAAATCATCCATTTCATAAACCTCCTGATGATAGTTCTTTTCAATATTTCGTTCTTCAAAAACATTGTAATAATTCTCAAGAATGTAGCATAAGTCTTCGGCATCTTTACTCGTTGATACGTTGCGATCTATCCAAGCATTGAGTTTTAATAGAAATAAGCCACTGAGTGAAGTGATCCGGATATCAAACTCATTATCAATCCGAATGGTGATAAAGTTTTTCAAGACTTCATTGAATCCTTTTACAGACATGGCTATTTCCTCCTTAGGTGGCCAATAAATATTTTCATCTTTTTTGGCTACTGCTCCGAATGGATAATATCCAGTTCATAGATTTTGTGGTAATAAAACCGTTGCTTTTGGTGGGTAGATTTTTCAAAGTCATTTAGCTGTACTATCTCGTTTGATATTTCCTCAAATTTATTCCAGTCAGTTATGGTAATAGCAATATCCAAATCCCGTGTATAGCGGGATGATTCCTGATCTGCCAGTTGCTTCATTATTATATCCCGCGCTGTTGCACCTATCACATAGAAAGGCAGATTCTTCCTTTCGAAATATGAACTAAGCACTTGTAATAACTCCTTTAATAAAGGATTATTGAATTTATCACTGGAGATGCTGTAACTCATTCTTGTATATTCTTTGTGCAGCTTCGATATTACGGCTGTTGCCACTTCCCATCAAATCGGCATATGTTAATAATACGGGAGTCATTCTTTCGTCATTTGTGAAAGTCCAGAATTTATTATAAACAAAGATTTCTCCATTTTCGTCTGTACGGAGTCCGGTTTTTACTAATGCTCCGATATTCCCACCATATAAGGTATATTGTCTCGGATACAAATAACCGTCATATAAATTAGCAGCAGATTCGCCTCCCCAAAAACAATCAGGGGGAAGTGATATATTTTTCCAATCTTTTTTGATATTACTATCTTTGAAAGTCATCTTCCTTACAAACCGTTTGGGCTTAAGAATATCATTGTATCCGACTATCCATCGTTCTAATAGCTCTTTCCTGTTTTTTAGAGATTTACCTTCATTTGTTTTTAGGATATAGCCGGACTCAATCAATTCATTCATGATAATATTGACAGAACCTAATGAAACATTTGCCGATTCTTGTATTTGCCGGTAAGGTAAATTCACCCAGTCCGGATTTTCCAATAACCGGAATATGATTTTCAGACCAGCCTCCTGAAATAGCCTGCTCTTGCTCGAAACGGGTATGGAATATTTTCCTGTTGTCTTTTTCCCCTCCACATGAAGAATTAATTTATCAACTCTTATTTGACAATTCCCTGCAACATCCATGCTGTTTATTTCGTTTTGAATAAGCTCAATCATGAGGCCCGGATAAATACTTTGGACCACAAGGAGGATAGGGATCTCAGTTTGCTTTTGCAATTCAATGAGGTTTCTTTGAATATTTCCGAAGTTACTTGTTGTTATAGCTCCCTTAACTTTGCAAAGAAATTCTATATCATTGATATGCAAGATATAATCAAAATCAGGATTAGGAGATTTCTCCAACCGAATATTTGCATTACCAACAATTTCAGAGAGCCTATCTATAGCGCTATTTACAAGTTCCTTTTCCATATCTGGTTTGTTTTTGTTCACTAAATACACATGTTCACAAATAATGAACATGCAAATATAATGAACGATATTGGTTTAAGCAAATAAGGAAATCTAATCGATTCGTTCTTGCTAAATCCTATTCAAGTACCGTATTAAGATTCTTGTAATTGACTAATTTTATGTTTCCGACTGTGTTCTCGTATGCTCCGGCGTAAATGATTGTTTTGCTGCTTATACGATTTTCAAATGTTTTCTCGACCACTTCTTTAAGCCTTTTTCAAATTCGCTGTTATAGGTTTGCGCCGATTTAATCTCTATGGCATCAAAGCGATCCTCATGTTTTAACATTAAGTCCACCTCGTTTTTATTACTATCCTTAAAAAAGAATAAATTACTATCTTTACCTTTATTATATCTTTGTTTTAAGGCTTCCGTAACGATGAAATTTTCGAATAAGTCACCTCTTTTTTTATCTCTGTTTAATTGCTGAGGAGTCTCTATACCTAATAAATAACAGGCTAATCCTGTGTCGAGGAAATAGAGTTTTGGCGTTTTGGTTAGTCGTTTGCTTGTGTTCTCAAAATAGGGGGGGGAGTATTGTTATAATATAAGATGTTTGTAAAACGGATAACCATGATTTTATTGTATTCACACTAACTCCCACTTCGTTCGATAGCTCTGAAGCAACGAATAGATTTCCTGTCCGTCCGGCGCATAGGCGGAGAAACGTTTGGAACTGCATCCAGTCTTTTACCTGTAATAAATCGCGCAAATCACGTTCAAGATATGTTTTTACATAATTGGGATAGAGGAAAGTTGCAATATTTTTTTTTGCATAAATGGCCGGATAGAAACCGTCAAACAACAACTCGTCCAACGATTTATTGTCTGCTGAATCTTTGACTTCGGAATAAGACATGGGAAGTAATTCAAAGATAGCCGTTCTTCCGGAAAGAGACTGTGTGATTGATCGAAGCATGGAAAATTGGGAACTACCCGATAAGATAAATCGTTTTGACGGATTTTCATCCACCATTCCCTGAATATAGGATAGCAATTCCGGAACGTTTTGCACTTCATCTAAAATCATACCTTTTGTATCTTGATTCAAAAATGCGACAGGGTCATTTGCCGTATAGTTTCGGATATCCAGATTCTCTAAGGAGTAATAAGATAGCTCATCAAACAGATGTTTTATCAAAGTCGTTTTACCGAATTGCCGAGGACCTGTGATAGTGATTACCGGAAAGTATTTAATAGCTTCTTTTATAACTGGAATGATTTCCCTATCAATAAATATTATCGCCAGTAATAATATTTTCATGTTATATTCTTGTTTGTACTATGCGTGTTCGTGAAAAGTCAGTCACATGGTAGGCCTGCAGGCTCACCCGGTAAAAGATTGGTTTTAATATGTGAGTACTATGTTATGATATCTCGCGTTCTAATAGTAGAGGTAAGGCCCCTACGTAGTAAAAGGGGATATTGATTAATTTGAATGATTTCCCTTTTGGCGTTTTTACCTTGTCCACCGAATACTTCCCACTCCAGATACGCACAGCAGTCTCTCCTTTGGATAAATCCATAAAAGATTGTACGGATCGTAGATGTGTATTATTTCCTGACTTTACTTCGATCGGGATGATGTCTGTTCCTCGCTGCCATATGAAATCAACTTCGGCATTCGAGCCTTTTTTATCGCGTACCCAGAAGTTCAACTTTTCGATATAAGCATTATCTAACAATACTCGTAGTTCTTGTGCAACGATGTGTTCTGCAATATCGCCCCGCCATGAATCGAGAATGTCTTTTTTCCCGATTAATTCAACTTGAAGATTTGCGGCAAAATTGACCAGGCCGGTATCTACCCAGCGCAGTTTGGGCGCTCGTCGGAATGATGCTTCAATGGGTGCTTGTACACTGGTGGTTGGATAAATCAATTCCAATAGAAAGGCTTTTTCCATAATTGTAAAAGCCTCCCGAACATCTTTAGAGAGATAATTAGAGCCGCCGAAGTTACCCAGTGTTATGATTTGTCCGGCTTTGCTCCAACCGGTATTTAGTATATGGCGTATGATTTGCGTCTGTTTCTGTGTAGGTGCATATTTTTCCACATCTTCGTTATATCCCTTCAGCAGTGTATTGTAGATACGCTTCAATCGGGTTAAGTCTCTGTATTCTGCATAGTCTGCCACCACTTCGGGCATTCCGCCGATAAGGGTGTATAAATTAAAGCGCTTAATAGCTTCTGCATGTAGCGCATCCGGTAATGTCGCTTGCTCGATAGCTTTTTTATATTGCATCTCACCGATAGCTCCCAAAAACTCTCCGAATGAGCAAGGCGCTAACTGCATATATTCCACACGTCCGACAGGAAAAGAAACACGCTCTTTCAATAAGGATTGCAATCTTGAACCTGCCGCTATGACATAAAGCTGCGGTATATCTTCGTAAAAATAGCGTAGTAATGCCACAGCTTTTGGTTCAGTTTGTATTTCGTCAATGAACAACAAGGTGCGTCCTTTCCCCATAGATATATTTTGGCGAAAGCAAACGACCTGCATAATATCTGAAACCGTGTCCGACTCTGTGAATAAGCGTGCATCTTCCGGTCTTTCGAGATTCAGATGAATGTAGTTGTCAAAATCCCGGCTAAATTCATTTATGATGGTCGTCTTGCCGACTTGTCTGGCACCTCTCAAAATCAGAGGTTTACGCTGCGGATTAGAAGCCCACTCTTTCAATCTTAGATATATGTTTCTGTAAATCATTTTTATATCATTTTTTTACAAGCAAAAAGATTGCTTGTTTTCTAAAGACATAGGCAAATATAGACAAAAATAAATTGAAAACATAGGCAAAAAGAGATGTAATAGTGATGAAAACATAGGTAAGAAGTCTCTTTTCTTATCTCTGCTCAATTTAATAATGTAAGTTCCCTCTGATGATTGTAGTTTTCTTATCAGTGTTAAGATTTATTTGCCCGTGCGATATTCATGATGTTCATGATTAGTGAGGTTCATCCATTCAATGATGGCGACGGCCGAATATCAAGAATCATGATGACTGCAGAGTTGGTTAAAGCCGAACAGACACATATCATTGTTCCAACTGTTTTCAGGGAGGATTATATATTGGCATTAAGAAAACTTACACGCCAAAAGGATCCGAGTACATACATCAACGTAATGGTAAAACTGCAAAAGTTCAGCGACAATCTCTATGGTTCTAATTTTATAGAACTGAAAGAGTATCTTCGGGCTTGCAATGCCTATGAAGAACCAACGCAAGCAAAACTGGAGATTATAGACAGGGTTATCTGATCGTTATGCTCTGAAATTTGTCGTCAGGACACATCTATTCGTCAAAATTTATAGTACAAGGCAGATTTGAATAAGTTAGCTATAAAAATTTGTGTGAACAGCAGACAGAATATATAGTTCGATACACTTTATCCACATCCTTAGTAATCAGTACTATCTGCTTTAATCGGTACGAGTAGTCATTTAACAAATGGGAGAGAAAGCTATGGGAAATTCAACTTTTTATTTATCAGAGTAATAACCTTTTTTCTCGTGCTGTGCTTTTTCCTTATGTACTTTTGCCGGAATTCTAGATTACAAAAGTAACGATAAAATGGCAGAAACGAGTAGAAAAAGGATGTTTTTGCTTTGGCAGACTTATTTTTCTTTGAAAACGTGTATCTTTGTATTTAGAGTTTTTCAATTTCTATTTCTATTTAGATGATCTTGATATGCTCTTTATGAGCCTTGAAGTCTATTTCAATCGTAAACTCACCCCACGTGCTAAAGCTGATGAAGAAGCACATTCGCTCATTATTCTTGATGAAGTGCAATTCTGCCCGCGTGCCCGGGTTGCCATCAAGCATTTGGTAGCCGATCATCGGTACGACTATATTGAAACGGGCTCGCTCATCTCCATCAAGAAGAATGTAAAGGACATCATGCTGCCATCAGAAGAACATGCCATTGAGATGCACCCCATGGATTTTGAAGAATTTCTTTGGGCGATGGATGATGAGATGATGATGCCTTATATACAACTCCAATTTGAAAAGCGCAAGCCTATGGGTGCTTTTCATCGCAAAACCTTGGATTACTTCCGCCAATATCTGATTGTAGGCAGTATGCCTCAGACAGTGGCGAAGTATGTGGAAACGCACGATTTTGAAAAAGTGGATGAGGTGAAGCGTGACATTCTTGCTTTATATAGGAATGATATCAAGAAGTATGCCGACAACCAAGAAACGAAGGTGGTGGCTATTTTTGATGAGATTCCGGGACAGCTTCAGAAACATCAGAAAAAGTTCCGCTTATCTGCTTTGCAAAATGAGGCTCGTATGCGTGATTATTCAGAAGCATTTTTTGGGTTAGGTGATGCGAAAATTATCAATTGTTGTTACCTCAGCATTGGATTGAAACTGAACGAGGTGCGTACTACGTTGAAATGCTATATGGGGGATACAGGCTTGCTCATTAGCCATGCTTTTGATGAGCGTGGAATCGTGAGTGAGGAGCTTTATCAGAAACTGATGTTCGGTAAGTTGGAAGTAAACGAAGGTATGTTGATAGAAAATATTGTAGCTCAGATGCTACGCGCATCCGGGCATAGGCTGTATTTCTATAGCAATAGTTCCAGAACGTCTAATGACGACCGTATGGAAATAGACTTTTTGATAGCAAAGCCCATAACCACCAGTCGTCATAACATTTTCCCCATAGAGGTGAAGTCTGGTAAAACCTATACACTTACCTCTCTTAAGAAGTGCATCGCTAAATATGGTAATCAGCTATCTATACCGTATGTGCTACATGATAAAGATGTGAGAGAGATGGATGGTCTCATTTATCTCCCCTTGTATATGACACCGTTATTATGATTATGCAAATCATGGATAATAAACTCACATATCAGGACTTCTTGAAGAAAATATGTAGCTTCAAAAAGAGAATGATACTCTTCGTTCTGAGATTATACGGCTAAAGAGTTTATTGTATATAGAAGAACCCCTCATAAAGCCAAAAGTAATTCAGCATTTCTCTTTGGAAGAGAAAGTTGCTTTATTTAGGAGCATAACGGAATTGTAGAAGGAAGTGTTAATCGACTTAAAAACATAAAACGACAAATGTATGGAAGAGCCGGGTTTGAATTACTCAGAAGAAAAGTTGTATTATCGACAACTGGATAAAGCTTCACCAAAAGTGACGAAGAATCCCAGAAGTGCAGCGTTTTTGGCAACAGTTGTCAATATAAAAAGAAAAAAGAGGGTGTTAACTTTAACACCCTCTTTTAGATATACAAAAATATGTTTTATTCATCTTCTGGCCAACCAGTTCTCCTAAATCCTGTAAAAGTATATGTGATGCCAGGAGTTTGCTCTGTTGTCAAAGTAAAAGATATTGCATCCGCTTTATGTCCGCTTGGAGTTGTTGCTCCATCTAAGACCACATTTCCATTGGAGATAGAAAAAGTTTTTCCATTAGTTAGAAAAGCGTTTGGTTGATCTGTCACGGAAAAAGTTTTTGCACTAATATTAATATCCACCTTTCCTCTTACCCCATAATTGGCATTGAAAGACGTTGCTGTTCCAATTCTAAGCCACATTTGAGTGGTACTTTCGTCAGATGTATTGTATGTATAAAGTACCACTTTTGCTGTTGCTCCCGTTGCAGAATTAGTCATAACCGTTTTCCATTCTCCAGATAAGGGGAAAACAGATGAATACTCAACTTCTGGGTCATCATAAGTCTCACAACTTACGCCGAATAATATTGCAAATACTATAATAGAAAATAATTTAATTTTTTTCATATTCTATAATCTTTTATGGTTTAGAATGATTATTTATGCCACCACATCTTTTTTGTCAAAGGAATGACTGCTGGAGCATTAGGATTATTATCGGAAGAATTCTTCGGTATCAATATTCTTCTAGGAAATTCTCCAGAAGAAATCACGGAGTTTACACTTGGTGTTAACTCTCCAATAATGTAAAGAGGATTAGGGGTCGTCCAATCTGTTGCTGATACTGGATATGTTGTCCCTAACTTAGGATAGCCCGTTCGATTAATATCAAAAAAAGCATCCCATGCTTGACAGCGAACAGAGGCAACCCATTTTTGGGTAATTATGGACTTTAACATAGTCTCTACGTTTGTATCATCAAATAAATAAGCTCCTATTAAAAAGTCGTTAGCTTGATCTGCAAATCCCCATCTATCAAAAGCTTTTGTAACAGCTAAATCATAAAATTCCTTTGCTTTTGTTTTATTTCCAAGCCTAGCATATGACTCTGCTTGCAAGAAATTGCTTTCCGCTACAGACATGAAATATACAGGATCTTCAGGAGCTAAACGTGCTCTTGAGAGAGTTGCAGAAGGAATAATGGTCTGTTCAATAGTATAACCTCCTTGAGGAAGTCCTTTGTAAGGATCCGTTCCTTCAGCTTGAGCATTTTCGTAATATGCGGAGATTCTAGGATCATTATATTCTAATAAGAATGCTACCATTGTTGCACTTGCACGTAAGTTGTTTGGAGTATTTAATTTCCTACGATCATTTTCATATAATGGATTTGAATTATTTTCTTTATCCATGAATCCGTTCATTTTGGCATCATCTGTTGTTAAAAATCCTCCTTCATTTAGTAATGCTGTAATCGCAGTCTGGTTTGCGGAAAAATCACGAAGAAGAATCTTTAATTTTAGTGTTTTTGCAAATTCAATCCATTTACTAACATCTCCTTTAAAAACAAAATCTCTGTTTTCTATCGGTGAGTATTCAGATGCTGATCCTTTTTTAGCAATCGCTTCATCTAACATTGCGATAATGCTAGCATTAATTTCTTTACCTTCATCGTATTTTGGCGCTGCTATGTTTTCATTTAGTGCTTCAGAGAGAGGAATTGTTTCATAGAAATCGGCCAAAATATGATAGTTAAAAGCAATTAGAACTTGTGCTATAATCCATGAAGCAAAATCAGAATCTTTTTCTGCCTTTTCTTTTGCAAGGTATAAATCGGGTAAAGCACCTGAATACGCTGCACTCCATACACCGCTAAGATTTGTATTTAATATATTGTAAGAATCATAATTAGTATATTGATTGGATGCATTGTTCTGAGCATAATGCTGCGCCCATAGGCTTCCTAAAAGCTCTAAATCACTTCCTAAACGGGAAGAAGTCCATGCAATACCAGATGGAATCAACATTTCAACAGATGCTTCTGAAGGATAATTAGGATTGGTATTTACATCCAGCGTATTATCACAAGATATGGTTGTAAATATTACCAAGCAATAAATTATTATTTTATATATTGTTTTCATATATCTAATTTTAGTTTGTTATTTAAAATACAACTTTAAGGCTACCTCCGAATGTTCGAGTCGTGGGTGCAGCTGTAAATTCTCCAACTTCAGAAAGAATATCATTGCCATAGTTGGTTGCTTCAGGATCAACAAAATTATTAGCTTTTGGAGTCCACATTAACAAATTTCTACCTACAGCAGAAATTTCTACTTCCTTAAGGAATGTCTTAGATAAGACTGTTTTTGGAATGGAATAAGTGATAGATACTTCTCTTAATTTAAAATAGTCTTTTGGAAGGACAAAATTTTTGTATTGAGCCGTATTCGTCGAATGGTTATAATAAGAATACTGTGCATTCCACATAATAGGAACGTCATTCTCTGTATAATTATCCCCAACTTGTTTTACTGAATTAGGAATGACAAAAGGTTGTCTTTCATTATACATGGTCGCTGTAGCGTTGCCGTTCCATGTGAGCATTTCCGCTGTATTACTCCAGAAGTTTCCTCCTTTTCTCCAATCGAATACAACGCCAAAGGATAGGTCTTTCCATTTTAAGCGGTTTACAAATCCCATTGTGAAGTCTGGGCTAGATGTACCGACTGCTTCTTTTTCTCCAGCTATTATTAGAGGTCTTCCTGTAGATGCATTTACTACTGTTTTCCCTTCATATGTTTGTACTTTAGGTACTTTAAAAACACCTAACTCTTCTCCAACAAGTGCGACATAATCTACTCCATAAACAGACCTGAGTACATATTCATTGACAGGTTTTCCATCGACATCCCATAGTTTTTTTACTTTGCTTTTATTTTTTGCAAAAGTAATATCGAAATTCCATTCCCAATCTCGAGTTCTAATAGGAACAAGATTTAATGCCATTTCAATTCCTCTATTTTGGATTTCTCCAACATTTTGAGTAAATGACGTATACCCTGTTTCATAAGGTAGTGTTGCTGCAATAATTTGATCCTTGGTACTTTTGTTATAATATGCAAAGTCGTAGTTTATTCTATTGTCAAATAGTCTAATATCAAAACCCAACTCACCCTCGGTGGTGATTTCTGGTTTTAGGTTTTGATTACCTCTTCTATTTCCAACAGTGAGTCCTGGTACTCCATTTAAAGGTAAGTTAAGGTTTCCAAATCCTAAAAGTATCTTGGTGGGTTCATAATTGGTGTCTATTAAATACCAATTTGCATCATTTCCTGTTTTTCCATATGATGCGCGAATTTTTAAGAAACTAAGAGAATTACTTTTTAAAGAAGGGAACATATCTGTTATGATGAGGCTTGAATTAATTCCCCAGTAAAAATAGCTTCGATTATCTTTGGGTAATGTTGATGACCAGTCATTTCGTAAGGAAAGGGTAGTAAACCAATAATTTTTGAATCCTAATTCAGCCTGTCCTAAAGCTCCAATAAGACGACGTTTATAATTCCTGGATACAGTTACGGGTTTATCATTTCCATTTTCTAGATTATACCACTCTGGCACATTTAATCCGTAAAGATATGCATCACTTGTGTAAAGATCCCTATGGTTGTAATTTATACCAGCAAATCCACTTAAATTAAAAAGGTCGTTTAATTTATAATTTGCATCAAGTAAAGCTGTAACATCAAGCTGTCCTCGGGATTCGTTATACTCATCATAAGTTCCAGGTTGATCTGTTTTATTTCCATAGCTATAAGAACCTTCAGTCATGATAGCCTGAGCATTCCATGATTTTCTACGAGAATCGACAAAATCACCACTGATACGTCCGATACCTTTTAATCCTGGAATAAATTCATAACTAAGATCAATATTCCCAAATGTATGATTGTCTACATATTTATTTCCATTATTTTTTGCTACCCAATAAGGATTTTCTGCATACCATGTGTAGTAATTATCAATCGTATTATATGGATTAGATAAATCTTTTAAGTCTTGATAATCTATATCGACTGGAGTTTGAATAATTTCCTGAAATAGAGCAGCTCCATCACTTCCTTGACCCGCAGAAACCGCAGTAATCTGTTTTCTTACGTAATTTACATTATAGCTAATCGATAATTTATCGTAATTAGTATTTCCACGGAAAGAAAAGTTATTTCTTTCAAATTTATCGACATCAGAAGGTACAATTCCATCAGAAGAAAGATTTCCATAAGAGATCACTATTCCAGTATGTTCTCCACTGCTGCTATATGTTATGTTATTATTCATTTCAAGTCCAGTCTCATAGAAATTTCGGAGGTTGTCTTTAACATAAGAGAATGGTTTCTGTCTTGCTACTCCATCAATTTCTGCTCCCCACTCATGCATTCTTCCATCTAACTTGGGTCCCCACGATCCGTTCTCTGCTGCGTCCCATAGAGGCCAACCTTCTCCGAACATATTTTGAGTTTGCGGAACTCTTAAAACGTTACTTCCTGAAAAAGTTCCAGAATAGGTTATTGTTGGTTTTTGATTGGCCTTCGCCTTTTTTGTGGTAATCATGATTACACCGTTTGCTGCTCTGGAACCATATAAAGCGGTTGCGGAGGCTCCTTTCAATACAGTAACAGATTCTACATCATCAGGATTAATGTCTCCTGCTAAATTGCCGAAGTCAACAGAATTATTCGTTACATCATTCCCTGCAAAGCTATTCTGAATAGGACTTCCATCAATAATGAATAAGGGTTGATTACTTGTAAAAGAAGTATAGCCGCGAATAATTACTTTTTGAGATGTTCCCGTTCCACCGGCCGTTGAAATATTTAGACCTGCAACTTTTCCAACCAATCCAGACATAAGTGATCCTGATTTGGCTGCTGTAATTTCATCGCTTTTTACGGTTGACGCAGAATAACCTAATGTTTTCTCGGATCTACTGAGTCCCAATGCCGTTACAACAACTTCATCAAGACTTTGTACGCTAGGTTCTAGCGTTACTCGCATTATTGGTCTGATTGGTACCTCTGCACTTTTCATTCCCACATAGGAGATAACCAACGTTTTTTCGCTGGTCGGTACAGATAGGCTAAATTTACCATCAAAATCTGTAACGGTTCCTCTAGTCGTTCCCTTCACTACTACCGATGCTCCAATAATAGGCTCGCCATCTCCGGCGGAAGTAACAGTACCTGTTACTTGCGTTGTTTGTGCCGAGGCCATTCCAATACCTATAAATAGGCATAATAAGAAATAAGTACATTTTTTCATAGACACACTTTTTTGTTAAACTCAAATATAATTAGCTCTTTTTTTGATATGAAAATCGAGATATGTTAACACATTGTCAACTGCAAAAGTATATATAAAAAATAAGGAAACAATACTTTTGTGTAAATTATATCGATAAAAACTATCTATTTAACATGTTGAATCCTCTATAACATCTTTGTTTTTCTCTCTAGAGCTGTTTTGAGGTATTTTATTGTTAGTGTTAAAATGTAATTTTATAGTGGAAATAAAGTGAAAGAGCTTTGATTAAAATAAAATAAAGAAAGTCTCTTTTTATTGGAAATCTTCTTGCAAAAAGGAGATATGACTTTGAACTTTCCTGTAAAAAAGGTCATTTAATTGATGATTTTTGTACAAATTCTATCAATTGAAAATCTATTCTTGCTCTTTGTAAATAAAAAATCAGATTATAAAGATGATAAAAAGGATTTCCATATCATAAAAACATAAATAACCTCTTCTTCTGTAAAATAAATAATTTTATAGTTCCTCATGACTACTAAGGAGCGAAGTTCTACGCCAAATCCTTTCAGATTTTCTCATATCCTGCATGCTTGTATAATGAATGCCGACCCTTTTGTCTTTTACCGCTTGTTCTGCCAATTGGCGGTATTCTTCTATGGATAAAGGACAATTATCTTTTTGTTTTACGGCGTCAATAAAAGCCAGCACGGCCTTATACATATCTTTACTGTCTATTCGGAAAGCAGCGTTTCCTTTTCTTCTCTATTTAATATCAAAGTATCCATAATAATTATTGTTAGACAATGCTTACAAAAATATAGAATTAATCTTATTTACAATAGACATTCAGAGATTATTAAAGAAAGGCTTTTCTTCTATAGTCTAATTGAAGTTTCCTTTTCAAATTGGCCATTATAATAAGTGAATCGTGTTTATTTGCTCTTATTTTATGTTTATTTGTTTCATTATGTATATATTTGTGGCGAAATAAATGCGATAAGTTATGTTGTTTATAAGAAAACCGATGTCTGCATTGATGAAAGATGTAGAATCCAATACGGAGTTGAAACGGTCGTTGAGTGCGGCCTCGTTGATTTGTTTAGGGGTAGGAGCGATTGTCGGAGCCGGCTTGTTTTCATTGACCGGAATTGCCGCAGCGGATAATGCGGGGCCTGCAGTGACAATTTCTTTTATTATTGCCGCCATCGGTTGTCTGTTTGCCGGACTTTGTTATTCGGAGTTTGCTTCCATGCTTCCTATTGCAGGGAGCGCATACACTTATTCCTATGCGACGATGGGAGAGTTTATCGCCTGGATAATCGGTTGGGATCTGGTGCTGGAATATGCATTGGCGGCAGCCACCGTTTCGGTCAGTTGGTCGAGATACCTGATCGAGTTCTTAATACGGCATGATTGGAATTTCATTCCTTATGAACTATTTACTTCTCCTTTTGAAACGCTGACTTTATCGAATGGTATGGTGATTGATAACGGTGTAATTAATCTTCCGGCCATCTTCATAGTCTTTGTGCTGTCCTACGTTTTGATTTTGGGGACAAAAGGATCTGCGTGGACAAATAATATTCTCGTTGTGTTGAAATTAAGCGTCGTATTCATCTTTATAATCGTGGGATGGCGTTATATGAATCCGGCGAATCACGATCCATATATTATTGCTAATGCTGGTGAGCAAGCGATGCGCAACGGAGAAATCGGATTCTGGGATTTCTTACATAGTGATGACTTCGGCCATTATGGCTGGTCGGGGATATTACGTGGTGCGGCTGTAGTCTTTTTTGCTTTTATCGGTTTTGATGCCGTCTCTACTGCTGCACAGGAAGCGAAAAAACCGAAAATAGGAATGCCTGTCGGCATATTGGGATCCTTGATCGTATGTACCATATTATATGTATTGTTTTCACATGTGATGACCGGCTTGGCACATTATACGGAATTTATCAATGATGCAAAGCCGGTAGCGACAGCTATAGCACATACTCCTTACAATTGGCTGCAAGATGGTATCATCTTGGCGATACTTGCCGGATATACTTCGGTTATTTTAGTGATGTTGTTGGGACAGAGCAGGGTGTTTTATTCCATGTCGCACGATGGGTTGCTACCGAAAATGTTCTCCCAGGTACATAAGAAGTATAGTACTCCCTGGAAAACGAATCTGTTTTTTATGATTTTCGTGAGTCTCTTTGCCGGATTTGTCCCTGTCTCTGATTTAGGACATATGGTTTCGATCGGGACGCTTTTTGCGTTTATCCTGGTTTGTATCGGAGTAATCATTATGCGAAAGACGATGCCGGAGGTGCCTCGCAAATTCAAAGTGCCGTTCGTACCGCTTATCCCGATCTTAGGCATTCTGGTTTGTCTGTTGATGATGTCCTCGTTGCCTAAAGAGAGTTGGGAACGGCTGATCATCTGGATGGCGATTGGTGTTTCTATTTATTTCCTTTATAGCCGTAAACATTCGGTTGTAAGGAAATTGGAAAAACGAAAAGAGGAGAAAGAATAGTCCGGGTATTGTAAATTGTAAGAAGGTGGTAAAATTTTTGTAGAGGGCGAATTGCATTCGCCCGCATGTATCCGTTGGTCTTTATTCTATTTTTTATTTTCGTTGTCATCGTTTATTTTAGTATCTTTGTTAGTAGATTTCATGTGAAACTTTATAATATTGACACCTATGGAACGTATCGTATTGGAAGTAGACAGCGAAACTGCCCGGAAATGGAGAACAAGCTTCTATAGGTTTCGTTCCCACCTGAACCGGTTATTCAGTAAACAAATTAACGAGTTGTCGGAAACCGGCCTGCCTGATGAGGCCGAAATAGAACAGCATTACGACCGCGTACAAGAAAGCCTGCCGGAATACCGGAAGCTGTTGGACAAAGCCGGAAAAGAGGCTTCGGACAACGGACTGACGCCTGAAAAGCTGGATGAAATGCTTTCCGAAGAGGAATAAGCCCATCTTCGTTTTTGATTGTAACGCCGTTATCAGCGCCCATTTACTGCCGCAGTCCCCGTCAGTCGGATCGCATACGAAAAAGCCTTGGAGAAGGGTATTCTTATTCGTTCGCCAGATACATACGCCGAGTTTTCTTCCCGTTTCCTTCGTCGTTGTGAATACGTGTCAAAAGGGGCATATAAGGAAATTCGTCCCTACGGAATACCCTACAAGGACCTCATTTATTGATTCATTTCATATTTATTGATGTATTTTCTTCCTTTTTTTTATTTCGGACTGACGCCCCATTCCTGTGACGGTGCAGGGCCCATTTCCAATTCCAGTGCGCCTCCGGCGGTAATGTCTTTGAAATCGATTGATACTGAGTTGTGGGCAACTCCGTTCAGTTTGGCGGATTGAACGTAGAGATTGGCCGCACTGTTATTATGGGCAACCACCCGGAACGTCTTGCCGTTTCCGACCTGAATCGTCGCTTCGTCGATGACCGGGCTGCCGATGATGTATTTGCCTCCGGCCGGCTCTACCTGATAAAGGCCTAATGCTGAAAGTACATACCAGGCTGACATCTGGCCTACGTCTTCATTACCGCACAGGCCGGCCGGCTGGTCGGTGTATAATTCACGTAGGATCTGACGTACTTTTTCCGCTGTTTTCCACGGCTGGCCGACATAAGAGTAAAGATAGACGATATGGTGGCTCGGTTCGTTGCCGTGCGCATATTGTCCGATCAGTCCGCTGATGTCGGGAGAGGCGTCTTTACCTAAATCACCCTCTGCGATAAAGAGTGAATCTAACTTTTGGATGAAGGCTTCTTTACTGCCGAACAGTCCAACCAGGCCGTCCACATCATGAGGAACCAACCAGGTGTATTGCCAGGCATTGCCTTCTGTATAGTCATTCTCCCGGTGAATGGATTGGAACGGATTGAAAGGCGTCCTGAACTTTCCGTCGGAAGAACGTCCCCGCATAAATCCGACCGATGGATCGAAAAAGTGCGTATAAGCTTTACTCCTTTTCAGGAAATAGTCCGCATCTTCGGTTTTACCCATTTTTTTGGCTACTTGGGCGACGCTCCAGTCGGCCAATGCATATTCCATCGTCTTGGCGACCGATTCATTCTCTTTGTCATAAGGGATATAACCGTATTCTTTCAGGTACTTCAATCCGCGTTCGTCCAGCATGGCCGAAGTTTTCATTGCTTCGAAAGCCAGTTCCTTGTCGAATCCGGTGAAGCCCTTCAACAGTGCGTCCGCTACTACCGGAATGCCCGGATTGCCGACCATACAGTCCGTTTCATTTCCCATGAGGTGCCATACCGGCAATTTACCCTGTTCCTTGTAGATGGTCAGCATCGTCTGGATGAGATCCGGTATTTTTTCGGGATGAATCAACGTAATCAGCGGATGGGCGGCGCGATATGTATCCCAAAGGGAGAACGTGGTGTAGTTGGTGAAGGACGCATTGGCGTGAGGTTGAAGATCCGCTCCGAAATAATCCTTGTTGACGTCGCAAAATTCGGAAGGTGCGATCATCGTGTGGTAAAGCGCCGTATAGAAAATACGTTTGATTTTGTTGTCTGCGCTTTGTATGTCGACTTTATTCAGTTCCTCGTTCCAGGCCCGGTCGGCTTTGGCGATGGTTCCTTCGAAATCCCAGCCGGGCAGCTCGGTTTGCATATTCAGCTTGGCGTTTTCGATACTGACGGGGGAGAGGGCGACTTTCACTAAAACCGTTTCCTTATCCGACGTCCGGAATGACGCTTCGCCATAGGCCTCTTTTGTTACCTCTTTGTTGTCGATTTTGCGGGTAACATTGCGGGTGGCAAATGATTGGATCGGCTTGGAGAAAATGGCCGTAAAATAAACCCGTTGGTCTTTTGCCCAACCGTTGGAAAAGCGGTAGCCGGAGACAACGCTGTCGTTTTCCTGTATAATCTTGCCTTCTGCCAGTTGATCCCAGCCGATGCCATGCTCCAGGTCGATAATTACCTTGGCGCTGTCCGATTGGGGGAACGTATATTTATGGAAGCCGACTCGTTTTGTGGCAGTCAGTTCTACATCGATATGAAAGCGATCCAGATGGACGGAATAATAGCCGGGTTTTACTTTTTCCTTTTCGTGGGAGAATAAGGAATAGATTCCGGAAGCGGGATCTTTCAGGTCGCCTCTTGTGAGCGCTACCTGTCCGGTTGCCGGCATAAATGAAATATCGCCCAGGTCACCGATGCCGGTGCCGCTTAGGTGGGTATGTCCGAATCCGATGATCGTGGAGTCGGAATAGTGATAACCGGAGCACCAATCCCAGCCCTGGCTATAGTTCGTCGGGCCGAGTTGTACCAGTCCGAACGGCACATTGGCTCCTACAAACACATGGCCGTGATCACCGGTACCGATGTAAGGGTCAACATATTGGGTCAAATTGTTCAACTGGCTTGCCGTTTCCTGTTTGGTTCCCTGGCAGGAAAGCAACGCCAATGAAAGAGGGAGATACACGCAGACTTGCGTACAAAATGTTCTCATGAGTTTATTATATTGGGGTTGTAAAAATTCTTCTCAGATGCGAAGGTAGTAAATCCTCCTGGCAAAACAAGTTAAGATACTTTTAAAATCGAGTATACTGGATGGACATTTTCAGTATACTCAATTCACCATTCCAGTATACTCGATAAATGCATTCAGTATACTCGTTTTTTTGTAATTATTCTTGCATAATACATGAAGAATGAATACTTTTGCGGTCTGAATTCTGCAGAGGGTAGACAAGCGGAGCCGAAGAAGGCGCCCACCCCCGGGAGGTAACCTGTTATAGAAGAAGAACAGATGTACGTAATCGTAGAAATTAACGGTCAGCAGTTTAAGGCTGAACAAGGGAAGAAGTTATTCGTTCACCACATTCAGCATGCTGAAAGCGGCGCTGTAGTGGAATTTGACAAAGTGCTGTTGGTGGACAAAGACGGGAGTGTAGAAGTAGGCGCTCCTACAGTAGAAGGAGCGAAGGTGGTATGTGAAGTACTTTCTCCGCTGGTAAAAGGTGATAGAGTCTTGATTTTCCACAAAAAAAGGAGAAAAGGACATCGCAAGTTGAACGGTCACCGTCAACAATTCACCGAAGTGAGTATTAAAGAGATTGTAGCTTAACATTAAAAAAGGTAAAAGGAAATGGCACATAAAAAAGGAGTCGGTAGTTCCAAGAACGGCCGCGAATCGCATAGCAAACGATTAGGTGTGAAGCTTTTCGGTGGTGAATTAGCCAAAGCCGGCAACATTCTCGTCCGCCAGAGAGGCACGGTACATCATCCGGGGGAAAACGTAGGAATCGGTAAAGATCATACGTTGTACGCCTTGACGGATGGAGTCGTTACCTTCCGCAAAGGAAAAAACGAACGGTCATTCGTTTCGATCCAGCCCAAGCAACCGGTCGCGGAAGCGTAAGCCGGATTCAGGTAAAGAATAATAAAAAATCGGATTGTCATTACGTATGGCAATCCGATTTTTTTGTTATCCCTCCTTTTCCCCTTTGCCGATCGCTTCCAGTTTGGATTTCTGTAAAAGCCCCCGCAATTCTTCCTCCGTATGATCCGGGATAACGAGGGGAACAGTCTCCTGTACCGCAAAAGACGGATCGATATCCAGAACCCGGACATCGTTGCTGGCCAGTTTTTTCGTTAAGTCGTAGATTGAAACCAGGATCCGGCGAATAGGATTCAGTTCCAGATTACGGAAGATCCGGTCGACAACCACAAAGAGGAAGTCTCCCTTTATTTCGGTTCCTTTCAACGATGGATCCCGGGTGGAGAGATCGACCAAGCCGATTCTTTCCAGTTCATTGGTGATCAGATGTACATATTTATCGGTATGATAACCTAATTTGAATCCGGCGCGAATGTCGATTCTGAAGACTTTTTTCGGAATGAACGTTTTGACCGAATAGTTGAATTCGTAAGGCTCGTCACTGATAATCAGGCATACGAACCAGTAAGTATCCGCCCGTTTCGGACGTTTATAGAAGAGGGAATAATTTAGTTTACTCTCCAATTGGCTCTTGTTTTTGGCACGGGTGATGTAAACCAGATGAGTGGCGACTTTGGGAAGCGTTTGATCTTCGCTAACCTGCTCGATATGCCGTATTGTTCCGTCTACCGCATCGTAAGTCGTATACTTATTCTTAATTCTCCGTCCGTTGTACCAGGTATACATGATTAAGAATATCATGCCTGCTATTATGAGTGAAATGAAGCCGCCGTGAGTGAATTTCTGCATGTTGGCGATGAAAAAGCTCATTTCCACTATCAGGAAAAAGAGCGTCAGGGGAATGCTGTACCATAAGGGTTTCTTTGTCTGCAGGAAGTAAAGGAACAAGAGTAAACTGGTCATTATCATGCTGAGGGTAATTGCCAGCCCGTAGGCCGCTTCCAACTTCATGGAGGATTGGAAAATTAAAACGATCAACAGGCATAAAGCCAATAATATATAATTCACGGAGGGGATATACATCTGGCCTTTGATATCCGTCGGGTATTTGATCTTAACCGATGGCCAGATATTTAATGACATCGCTTCGCTGATGACGGTAAACGAACTACTGATCAAGGCCTGGCTGGCGATAATTGCCGCGACCGTGGCCATGCCGATTCCCGGAAAGACAAACCAGGAAGGCATCATGGAGAAAAAGGGGTTGACATCATGCACTGCCCGTTGCGGATTATCCAGTATCCAGGCAGCCTGTCCCAGGTAGTTGAATATCAACATGGTTTTGACCATGAACCATGAGATACGGATATTCTTCAATCCGCAGTGCCCAAGGTCTGAATAAAGTGCTTCCGCTCCCGTGGTACAAAGGAAAATGGCGCCCAGAATGACCAATACGTCCGGCGCTTCCTGCAGGAAATGAAATGCATACATCGGGTTGAAGGCTTTGAACACATCCAGGCGGAAAATGAATTGGCTGATTCCCAAAAGGCCTATCATCAGAAACCAACAAACCATAACCGGGCCGAAATATTTGCCTAAGGAACCGGTACCGAAGGGTTGGATCAGGAAAAGAATCAGAATAATGGTGATGGTGACAGGAACGACAGAGACCGAGGGAACTGCGCTATGCAGTCCCTCGATGGCCGAGAGCACCGTCATGGCCGGAGTAATGACTCCGTCCGCCAGCAGGGTGGCTGCGCCGAAAGCGGCGATAATGTAAGCCCAGCGATAGTTTCTCCGGATGAGGGCGAAAAGGGATAAAATGCCCCCTTCCCCTTTATTATCCGCCCGGAGAGTAATTAGGACATATTTGATGGTTGTCTGTAAGGTAAGCGTCCAAATGACGCAAGAGACAGCGCCCAGTATGTAGTCCGGCTGATAACTGGCGCCGACCGGAAGGTCTTTGAGTACGGCCCGCATAACATAAAGCGGCGAGGTTCCGATGTCTCCAAAAACGATACCTATAGCGAGAATTACTCCTAATGCATTAAAAGGGATGTTATGTTTTTTTGTATTCATGCAAATAAATCCTATTTTTTCGCCGCTAAAGTACTCGAATATTTAAATGAATGAAAAAAACGGATATTCTTTTTTACAGAAGAGGGTTGTTTTATTGAAATTTTTCTATATTTGTCCGAAACGAACTTTTTCTAATGATGCTTAAACGACTCATTCTTGTCATAGCCTTATTTACAATCATGATCGCCCAGAGTTCCTGCGGGGCATTGAAGATTTCGTCCGAAGAGTTGGAGGTGCCAGTGTTGTTGTCCCGCCAATTCGGTTTACCGATTGCCCCGGGAGATAATATCGAATTATATGAAGCCGCTTCTACTTGGTTAGGCACTCCTCACCGCTATGGGGGCAATTCCAAAAAAGGAATCGACTGTTCGGGTTTCGTTTGGGTCATCTTTAAAGAAGTTTACGGTCTATCCCTGGCCTCTTCTTCCCAAGGAATGTTATCATCCAATTGCAAAATGATTGCCAAAACGGATTTGCAAGAAGGCGATCTGGTTTTCTTCAAGACCGGACGGCGGAAAGGGCGCACGACGAATCATGTCGGCATTTACCTGAAAGATGGAAAGTTTGTCCATACCAGTACCTCCAACGGAGTCGTTGTCAGCAGTCTCGATGATCCGTATTATTCCCGCACTTGGGTGGCCGGCGGACGCGTGGATTTGTAAAATGCGCTTGGAAGCATAGAGCCTCTCTAAATTTTGCCCGTTAATTTGTTTAGTTCGGTTTTTAGGGTACTTGATTCGTTTACGAAGCGATAATAGCGTAGGTTATTTGAGCTGAGAACGGAGTAACTGCACAAAAAAGGCTAAACAAATAACGAAATAATCTTTAGAAAAAATTGAGGAATTTTTAAACAGGCTCATAAGTTTCCGGGGTGGGAGGAGTATAAATAAATATAATTCCATACCTTTGCGGGGCATTAAAATCATTGATGTAAGTATGTTGACATTAAAAGTAATTACGGAAAATCCGGAGGAGGTGATCCGTCGGTTGGCGATTAAACATTTTGACGGGAAAGCTGTCATCGGACAAATTATCGAGTTGGACAAGATACGGCGGGATTCCCAATCCCTACTGGATGCAAACCTGGCCGGGTTGAACCAGGCCTCGAAAGAGATCGGCCGCCTGATGAAAGAAGGTCGCAAGGAAGAAGCCGAAACCGCCCGGAACAAAGTGGCTGCAATGAAGGAAGGCAACAAGGCTTTGGAAGAAGCCAAGCATAATGCGGAAGAAGGGATGCACGCCTTGCTGGTGACGATTCCCAACCTTCCGCATGAGTCCGTTCCCGAAGGCAACGGAGCCGACGATAATGTCTGTGAGAAAATGGGAGGCGTTATACCCGAATTACCTGAGGATGCCCTTCCTCACTGGGATTTAGCCAAGAAATATGACCTGATCGATTTTGAACTGGGAGTAAAGATCAGTGGAGCCGGTTTCCCTGTTTATAAGGGATATGGCGCCCGCCTGCAACGCGCCCTGGTCAATTTCTTCCTGGACAATGCGCGTGAAGCCGGTTACCTGGAAATCCAACCGCCTTATGTGGTGAATGCCGATTCCGGTTATGGAACCGGGCAGTTGCCCGATAAGGAAGGACAGATGTATCATGCCAACCTGGATGATCTTTACCTGATCCCCACGGCTGAAGTGCCGGTCACCAATATCTACCGGGACGTGATCCTGAACGAATCCGATTTTCCGGTAAAGAATACCGCTTATTCCGCTTGTTTCCGCCGCGAAGCAGGCTCGTATGGGAAAGATGTACGCGGGCTGAACCGCTTGCATCAGTTCGACAAAGTGGAAATCGTACGTATCGACAAGCCGGAACACTCTTACCAATCTTTGCAGGAGATGGTCGATTATGTCGAAACCTTAGTAAATAAACTGGAATTGCCTTGGCGGATCCTACGCCTTTGCGGAGGAGATATCAGCTTCACGTCGGCGCTGACTTTTGATTTTGAAGTATATTCCGCCGCGCAGAAACGTTGGCTGGAAGTCAGTTCCGTTTCCAATTTTGAGAGCTACCAGGCGAATCGCCTGAAATGCCGTTACCGGGATGTCGATAAGAAGACACAGCTTTGCCATACGCTGAATGGAAGCGCCTTGGCCTTGCCCCGCATCGTTGCGGCCTTGCTGGAAAACAATCAAACGCCGGAAGGAATCCGGATCCCTGAGCAGTTAATCCCCTATACCGGATTTGACCTGATAAAATAGGAATTTCAGATATTGTTTGGAATATAGCATATATTTTGTTGGGCGTAGGCTCGGGCCTACGTCCGTGCTAAAAGCAAGGCTCCGCCTTGCATATTCATAATTGGATGTATTGAAAACAGGCAAGGCAGGAGCCTTGCTTTTATCTACGACGTAGCGAAGACGCTACGCCGAACAACGGAATATGACGTAGCGAAGACGCTACGCCAAACGCCGAAACGGGACGTAGTCAAATGCTACTCCGAATATAAAAACACGTCGAAACACGATGTAATGAAGACGCTACGAACGTCGAAATGCGACACTGGATAAAGATTTTTTCTTTGTTCTTTATTGTTTGAATATCAATAAAATCAATAATAATTAAAACGTAGAAGTAATATTTATTAATCCTTTGTTTCCTATGAAATACCCTGCACTTGAATATAAATAATCCTCTTCATTTGCCACTATTCCGGCCCTGACTGGATTCTGATGAATATATTTTATCTTTTGCTTCACAAATTTGTTGCTTTCTATTATTTCTGCATGATTCTCTTGTGTCCAAACCTGATATTTTTCATTTCGTTTGTGTTGTTTTGCTGCAAATTCAAAAATATTCAACATCCATTCGCGTCTGCTTTCCGCTTCGTTTCTAATAGCTGTTAGCATTTCCTTGGCTGTGTAACTTTTAAACTCACGTACCGTATCGCTCAATTTGGCAGCTTCACTTTTTACTAATAAGTGAACATGATTGCTCATTATGACATAAGCATATATGGCTAATCCTTTGTGTTCTTGACTATATTTAAGACTGTCAATCACTATGTCCCTATACACTTTTCTACTGAAAATATCTACCCATTTTACAATTTGAAAAGTAAGAAAATAAATTCCGTCCTGCTCTATAATTTGGTACCCTGTACTCATTTTCTGTTCATAGTTAAGTTTTGTTGTTGAACTGATATGAATGTGTTTTGGCATAAATTTAAATGCAAATTCATACATTGTAAATTAACTAAATAAAATAATAAGTTGTATTGTTAAACGCTGGCATTTTATTGTTGTTGTTTTTGTTGGGCGTAGGCTCGGGCCTACGTCCGTGCTAAAAGCAAGGCTCCGCCTTGCATATTCATAATTTTGGATGTATTGAAAACAGGCAAGGCAGGAGCCTTGCTTTTATCTACGACGTAGCGAAGACGCTACGCCGAACAACGGAATACGACGTAGCGAAGACGCGCTACGCCGAACGAGATTATTCAGTGGTTATGAGATCAGATCGGCAATGACAGCCTGTGTTTCACGGATCAGATCGGGCGGGGAGAGGCGGATCTGCATGCCGCGTTGTCCGGCACTGACGTAAAGGCGTTCGAAGCCGGCGGCCGTCTGATGAATATAGGTCGGGAACCGTTTCTTCATGCCGATAGGCGAGCAACCTCCGCGGATATAACCGGTAAGCGGCAAGAGTTCCTTTACGTGAATCAGCGAGCAGCTTTTGTTGCCTGATGCCTTGGCAGCCTTTTTCAGATCCACTTCGGCGGCTCCGGGGATGACACAGACAAAGTGGCCGGTACGGTCGCCTTCCAATACGAGCGTTTTGAAAACCTGCGCAACATCTTCACCCAGTTGGGCGGCTACGTGGGTAGCGCTCAGATCGTTTTCATCTACTTCATACGGTACGAGATCGTATGTGATGCCCGCCTTGTCCAATAGTCGGGCGACATTCGTTTTGTTAATCTTCTTCATCTTTCAGTTCATTCCTTTCATGGATAATTGGATGCGCTTGCGGGTGAGATCTATACCGATAACTTTCACCTGTACGTGCTGGTGTATCGACACAATCTGCGCCGGATCGTTGACAAAGCGGTCGGCCAGTTCGGAGACATGCACTAATCCGTTTTCCTTGATGCCGATGTCGACAAAGCATCCGAAATTCGTGATGTTCGTCACTATGCCCGGAAGGATCTGCCCTTCCTTCAGGTCTTCTATCTTCTTTACCGTCGGATCGAAAGAGAAAACCTGAATGGTTTGGCGCGGATCGCGTCCCGGCTTGTCCAGCTCTTCCATAATATCGAGCAGGGTAGGCATGCCGACCGTTTCGCCGACGTATTTCTTTAAATCCAGCTTCTTCTTTAGTTCTTTGTCGGCAATCAGTTCCGTGACTTTACAACCCAGATCAGCAGCCATCCGTTCCACCACCGGATAGCTTTCGGGATGTACTGCCGAGTTGTCCAATGGGTCCTTTCCTCCGGCAATGCGCAGGAATCCGGCGCATTGCTCGAATGATTTTTCGCCCATGCGCGGCACTTTCAATAACTCCCGGCGGGAGAGGAAGGGACCGTGCTCTGTCCGGTAGTCCACGATGTTCTGCGCTAAAGCCGGGCCAAGCCCCGAAACATAAGTCAGCAGATGCCGGCTGGCGGTATTCACATTGACTCCGACTGAGTTCACACAGCTTTCGACCGTCTGGTCGAGGCTCTTCTTCAGCGCCGTCTGGTCTACGTCATGCTGGTATTGCCCCACGCCGATGCTTTTAGGGTCGATTTTTACCAGTTCGGCCAACGGATCCATCAGGCGGCGGCCGATACTGACGGCGCCGCGGACCGTTACGTCGTATTCCGGAAATTCGTCGCGGGCAACTTTGGAGGCCGAGTAAATCGAGGCGCCGTTTTCGCTGACGACAAAGACCTGTACCTTCCGGTCGTACCGGATGTTCGTGATAAATTCCTCCGTTTCGCGGCTGGCGGTGCCGTTTCCGATCGCGATCGCGTCGATGGCATAGGAGGCAACCAGTTGGGCCACCTTTGCCGCCGCTTTGCTGCGCTCGTTCTGCGGAGGATGGGGATAGACCGCTTCGTTGTGCAACAGGCTTCCTTGTGCGTCGAGGCAAACCAGTTTGCAGCCGGTACGATAGCCGGGATCGACTCCCAGTACCCGCTTCTGTCCGAGAGGGGGCGAGAGAAGCAGTTGCCGGAGGTTTCCGGCGAAAACGCGAATCGCTTCTTCGTCGGCTTTGGCTTTGCTGAGGCGGACGTATTCCGTTTCGATCGAAGGTTTGAGTAACCGCTTAAAAGCATCTTCTACAGCCATCGAGACTTGTTCGCCCGCCTCGTTCTGCGCTTTGACAAAACGCCGTTTCAGTCGTTCGACGCAGTTTTCGGCATCCGGCGATAGGCTTACTTTCAATATTTTCTCCGCCTCGCCTCGCATCAATGCCAGAATCCGGTGGGAAGAACTCCGGCGGAGCGGTTCGGAGAAGTCGAAATAGTCGCGATATTTTGCGCCTTCTTCCTCCTTGCCTTTGATGACTTTGGATTGTATGACCGCCGTATGTCCGAACGATTGGCGGACCAGGTTGCGGGCCTCCTCATTTTCATTAATCCATTCGGCAATGATGTCGCGGGCTCCTTGGAGCGCATCCTCTGCCGTCGGCACTTCGCCGGTGATAAAGCTCTCCGCCCGGTTGCTCACCGTTCGTTCCTTTTGCAGTAAGATAAGTTGCGCCAGCGGCTCCAGGCCTCGTTTCCGAGCGATTTCCGCCTTCGTTACCCGTTTCGGTTTATAGGGCAGATAAATATCTTCGAGTTCGGTCCCGTCCCATGAATTTTCGATGCGTTGCTTTAGTTCCGGGGTTAATTTATCTTGTTCCTGAATGGCTTTCAGGATGGTTTCTTTCCGTTTCGCAAGTTCGGTCAGCCGTTCCAGTTCATCCTGGATAGCTCCGACCTGTACTTCGTCCAATCCTCCGGTCGCTTCTTTCCGGTACCGGCTGATGAAAGGGAGAGTGGCGCCACCTTCCAGCAGTTCGATGGTTTTGGTCGTCTGTTTTTCTGAAATTGCGAGGGTACGTGCGATAAACGCCGCAAAAGATGCCGTCATATCTGGTATTTATTTTCGACAAAAATAACGAAAAAAGCCCGGGAATAGAGGATTCTCCGGGCCTTTTTCTTTGTGGGCGTTCTCTTTACTTCAACGTTCCCTGTTGTGCTTCCTGAATCATTTTTTCATTTGCCAGAATTACGATTTCTACCCGGCGGTTAAGCGAACGGCCTTCCGGAGTGCTGTTATCGGCAACCGGCTCGTGGATCCCTTTTCCTTCGTATGTCATACGGTTCGTGCTGACACCTTGGGAAGTCAGGTAGTCATATACGCTCTTGGCGCGTTTTTCGGACAAGGTCTGGTTATAATCTACCTTTCCGGTATTATCCGTATGGCCTATGATTTTGATATAGGTATCCGCATTGGCGTTCAAGTTACTTCCGAAGCCGCGCAAAGCAGTCTTGGAAGCCTCGCTGACCGTGCTGGAATTGGTTGCAAACAGAATGCCGGAATCGAAGGTAACCTTCAACGCTTCGCCGTTGTTGATCGTTTCCACCTTCGTGTCTTCCGGTAAAGTTTGTTCCAGTTGTTGCTTTTGTTTATCCATTTTCTTGCCGATCAACGCGCCGGCTGTGCCGCCTACTGCTGCGCCGATTACGGCGCCTAAGGCCGTATTACCGGCTATTGCACCTACTCCGGCACCCACTGCACCTCCGGCACCTACTCCGATGGCCGCACCCTTGGTCGTGTTGTTCATCGAGGCACAACCTGATAAAATTAATGCGCCGCATAGAGCCAAAATCGAAAATAATTTAACGCTTTTCATCTTTGAATATTCTTTTTAATTTATATGTTAATAAAACAATTATTCGTCAAATAAGTTGATGGAGTCGCAATATTCCAGTTCACCGTGTACGATCTGCTTGATCTCTTCGGCCTCGAATTTCCCGATTCCGTCTTTCATGGCATTCTTTACAACATAGTCCAGTAATTCCTCTTCATCGATTTCCACGTCATTATCAATTTCTTCATCTTCTTCATCTTCTTCTTCAGTCAGATAACCCTTCGATTCATAATAATTGTAAATCAAATCGACAATATAGATGATGTCATCTTTGCTGAACTTTTCCTTTAAGTCCTGAGGAAGGTAGTTTTGAATAAAAGCGACGGAATCATCTTCATCATATAAAAATTCATTGTCTTGGCTCATAACATTTTAAATTTAAATTGTTTATATTCTATTGCCTTGGCGAAGATACGAAAAAGTCTTTGAAAACGACGAAAACAATTGATTATAAACTCGGTTAAATACGGAAAATAGAATAACTTTGTTTTCAAAATAAGAAAGGCGACTGAGTTCGCTTTGGACTGTAAAACTTTTAAAGATGAATTTAAAAATGCATTATTATGTTCCTTTCCTGGCGCTCTGTGTATTGTCCACAGGATGCAACGGCGGTAAGACGCAGGAACAAAAACTGACGGCAGGGATTGATATTGCCAACCTGGATACGACTGCGAGTCTGGGAAATGATTTTTATCAATATGCTTGCGGCGGGTGGATGAAAGCGCATCCATTGACCGGTGAGTATTCCCGTTTCGGTTCTTTCGACCAATTGGCTGAAAATAACCGCGAACAGTTGAGGGAGCTGATCGAAGGCCTGGCCAAAGAGTCGCATGAGGCCGGCTCAATCGCCCAAAAAGTCGGCGATCTGTATAAAATTGCAATTGATAGCGTTAAGCGGAACAAAGACGGGTTTGCCCCGTTGAAACCTTATCTGGATAAGATTTCAGCCGTAAAATCGAAAGCGGAACTACCTGTCCTGATTGCCGGGTTGCAGGAATCGGGAGCTGCTCCCTTCTTTGCCCTTTACGTGGGGGCGGATGATAAAAACAGTGCGATGAACATCGTGCAGACCTACCAGAGCGGTCTGTCCATGGGAGAGAAGGAGTATTACCTAGATAATGACGACAAGACAAAAGCGATTCGCGAGAAGTATAAGATTTATGTCGTCAATCTGTTTAAGCTCGCCGGATTCGATCCGGCTGCCGCCGAGAAGGCGATGGGACAGGTGCTGGACATCGAAACGCGCTTGGCGAAGGCCTCGCGTTCCCGTGTGGAACTGAGAGATCCGCAAGCCAATTACAACAAGCTGACCTATGACGAATTGAAAAAGCAATACGCTTCGTACGATTGGGACGCCTATTTCAGCACGGTCGGATTGAAAGATCTGAAAGAGATCAATATCGGGCAGCCTGCTTTTGTGAAAGAGGCGGTTACTATTATCAATTCGGAGCCATTGGATGCGCAACTGGCTTACTTGCAATGGAAGTTGCTTGATGCGTCGGCTTCCTCCCTGAGCGATGAATTCTATGCCGCCCAGTTTGACTTCTACAGCAAGACGATGGCCGGCATCCAGGAGATGAGACCCCGCTGGAAGCGCGCCGTCTCCGCAGTGGACGGAATGCTGGGGGAAGCGGTCGGACAGATGTACGTCGAGAAGTATTTTCCCGCCGCAGCCAAGGAGCGGATGCTTGCCTTAGTCCGGAATTTGCAGACTGCCCTGGGCGAACGTATCCGGAATGTCGATTGGATGAGCGATGAGACTAAAGCAAAAGCAAAGGAAAAACTGTCCGCCTTTATCATTAAAATCGGATATCCGGACAAATGGAGAGATTATTCGGCATTGGAAATCAAGGATGATTCTTATTTTGCTAACGTGATCCGTTCCAATAAGTTCGAGTATGCATATATGCTCGGTAAAGCGGGCAAGCCGGTGGATCGGACCGAATGGGGAATGACACCGCAGACGGTCAATGCGTACTATAACCCGACAACGAATGAAATCTGTTTCCCTGCCGGGATTCTGCAATATCCGTTCTTCGACATGAATGCGGATGATGCGTTCAACTACGGAGCCATCGGGGTGGTGATCGGCCATGAAATGACGCATGGGTTCGATGACCAGGGGCGCCAGTACGATAAAGATGGTAATTTGAAAGAGTGGTGGACGGAAGAAGATGCAAAGCGTTTCAACGAGCGGGCTGCCGTTATGGTCGCCCATTTCGATAGCATCGAAGTGGCTCCGGGAGTGCATGCGAACGGAAAGTTGACGTTGGGTGAGAATATCGCTGATTACGGCGGTTTGCAGGTTGCTTTCCAGGCATTCCGCAGTGCGACGGCGGGAAAGCCATTGGAAGAAAAGGAGGGCCTTACGCCCGAACAACGTTTCTTCCTGGCCTACGCCAATGTTTGGGCCGGCAATATCCGTCCGGAGGCTATTCTCTTGCGGACCAAGTCCGATCCTCATTCATTGGGCAAATGGCGTGTAAACGGGGCCTTGCCTCAGATTTCCGCCTGGTACGACGCTTTCCACATCACTGAGAAAGATTCGCTTTATCTTCCGGAAGGAAAGCGCGTACATATCTGGTAAAATAAAATTCCAAGTTTTTTCTATCTGGCGGGAGGCAGCGAATGCCTCCCGTTTTTTTATGCTAATTATTCATAAGGGGTATCTGGCGGGTCGAAAAAAAATGTATTATTGTAAAACGAAAAAAGTCGTATGACAAATGAATCATTAAAAAGCAGTTATAAGTTATGGAAAAGTTTAAGTTAAATAACGGAGTGGAAATACCCGCCATCGCGTTGGGGGTATTTCGTATCGAAGATCAGAAGATCACTTACGAAACGGTAAAATCAGCTTTGGAGCTCGGCTACAGGCATATTGATACGGCGATGATATACGGGAATGAAGAAGCGGTCGGAAAGGCCGTAAAAGACAGCGGGATTCCGCGCCGGGAGATTTTTGTTACCACCAAACTTTGGAATGACGACCAGCGTTCGGGTAAGGTGGAAGGAGCTATCGATGCCAGCCTGAATCGCCTTGGTTTGGATTATGTCGATTTATACCTTGTCCATTGGCCGGTCAAAGAACATTATGTCGAGGTCTGGAAGCGGATGGAGAAGGTCTATAAGGAAGGAAAAGCCAAAGCCATCGGCGTAAGCAATTATAATCCGCATCATCTGGACGATCTGCTGAAAACGGCGGAAATAGTCCCGGCGGTAAACCAGATCGAATGTTATCCGTATCTGGCACAACAGCCGGTGATCGATTATTGCCAGGCCAAAGGAATCCGCCCCGAAGCCTGGGGGCCTTTGGGGGCCGGTAAAACGGACGTTCTGGGTAATCAGTTGATCGAACATATTGCCGGAAAATACGGAAAGACTTCGGCACAGGTCGTATTACGCTGGAACCTGCAGCGGGGCGTGATCGTTATTCCCAAATCAGTGCATCGGGAACGTCAGGCCCAAAACCTGAATATTACAGACTTTGAGTTGACGCCCGAGGAACTAAAGCAAATCACGTCGTTAGATAAAAATCTGCGTTTAGGGTCGGATCCTGATAATTTCGATTTCTGATGCTTATTCATCGTTTGGTAATAGGTGGAAAACGATAGAGTGGGGGGAGGATCCTGGGCTCTCTTTATTTTTTTAAAGGTATCTCGGTTAAATAAGCTATTTCTTTCCCGGTTAACGCACGGGAATAAATGGCTAATCCACCGATTTGACCTTTGAAAAAATTGCCCATTCCACTCTTCAGCAGTACGGCTCCTACGGTAAAATCAGAACCGTTATCCCCCATTCCATCAGGGAAATAATAGGGATTTTTGGATTGGATAATTCCATCCGGATAGCCTTCAAAGCCTTTGGTGTGATCAATTAATTCCTCTTCTCTTTTCTCGAATTTTCCGTCTAAATACGATTTGATGTACTTACCGTCATAAGTGAATGCCACACAACACCATTGGCCTTTCGGAACCAGTTGTTTACTGGCCGAATAGTCAATGGAATAAGGAAAAGGAGGCGTTGGTTTCCCTGTCTTGGAAATATGTCCGCATACTTGATCCCTTCCATTATAATAAGGTAAAGAGACAAATAAACCGTATTGGCGTTTTCCACCGTCTTCATATTCATTCCACATGCCGCCGATAAATCCGGTTTGCTCTCCTGTCCATTTAATCCAGGCTATGACTGTCACTCCCGGAGAGACAATATTTAAAGCGCCTGTTTGGCTATGATCCAGTTTCAAATAAGATTTACCGTCGAAGAAGGCGGAATATCCGGAAAGAGGGCCTTCTTCCATCCGGTCTACGCTTGCCGTCATATCGGTAAGAAGGAATTGTTTATCTCCTGCCGCATAACGTACTTCCCCCTTCTTTTCTTTGAAATCCCATAAAGCGACAAAGTTCTCACAAGCCGTAAATTTCCCCAGATAGGAAGGATTATCTGTTTCTTGTCCCATTGCTTCTGTAAATCCGAACGAGCAAATCATGCATACCAGTATTATAGAGTAGTTAGACATAATTATAGTATTTAGATAAAGATTAATCCTACAGAACTTTTTTATTGTGCCAATAGATACGACTTAAAAGAACGATAGTCTTTGGACATTTCGATGTTTTGTTTCGTACCCTTCATAAACGCCTGTAGCTTGGCGGGAACTTCGATTTTCCGCCCTAGAATACCTTCGATCGTTTCCTTGAATTTCGCCGGATGGGCGGTTTCGAGGAAAATTCCCGTTTCACCGGGTTTCAGGCCGGCGGCCAGTGCGCGATACCCGCAAGCTCCGTGCGGATCACATAAATAATGATATTTTTCATCGATCTCCTTGATGGTTTCCGCTATTTCCGTATCGGAATAAAAAGAACCGGAAATCAAGGCACTGATGGCCGGATGATCCGACCCGAACAGATCCAGAATACGGGCGAAATTGCTCGGCGCCCCTACGTCCATGGCATTGGCGATGGTTGCTACGGAAGGACGGGGGGTATAGACTTCCGTTTTCAGGTATTCGTAAAATACATTATTCCGGTTGTTGGCCGCGATGAAACGCTTGATCGGCAATCCCATCCTATGGGCGAAAAGTCCGGCCGTAATATTGCCGAAATTCCCCGACGGTACGCAGACGACCAGTTCTTTCGCTTGCCCGATCCGGTCCAACTGCGCATAGGCATTGAAATAGTAAAAAGACTGCGGCAGGAAACGGGCGACATTGATTGAATTAGCGGAAGTAAGCTGCATATGCCTGTTCAGGTCGACATCCAGGAAGGCGGCTTTCACCAACGCCTGGCAGTCGTCGAAGACACCGTCGATTTCCAGCGCCGTGATATTCTGCCCCAATGTGGTGAACTGGCATTCCTGAATGGGGCTGACTTTCCCCTTCGGATAAAGTACGTAAACATGGATGCCGGGTACACCGAGGAAGCCGTTTGCCACAGCGCTTCCCGTATCTCCGGAAGTGGCCACGAGTACGTTTACTTCCTGTTCGATTCCCCTTTGCCGTATAAAATAGGAGAGCAGCCGCGCCATGAAGCGCGCTCCCACATCTTTGAAAGCAAGCGTCGGGCCATGGAAGAGTTCCAAGCTATAAATGGAATCGCTAACCGGAACGACCGGCGTCTCGAATGAAAGCGTATCTTCCACGATCTTCCGCAAGGTTTCCGGTTCCATGTCTTTGCCAAAGAAGGCCTGTGCGACCGTATTGGCTATTTCATGGAAAGATTGTTCTTTCAGGCCGGCAATCGTCGCCGGATCCAAAACCGGGATCGATTCCGGCATATAGAGCCCGTTATCCGCTGCAAGGCTCTTGATGACGGCCTCTTCCAGGCTGACCGGCGGTACGGAATGGTTGGTGCTGTAATATTTCATGGTTATGTTATCTAAGTAGTTCGCGAATAAATTGATCTCCTTCCAAAACTCCGAGCCCGCCTTCCTTCGCGGAAAACTCGTCATAACAGGTTACCTTGTCCGGCGTATTCCCCGGCTTATAGATGATAAAAGGAATTGGCGCATTGGTATGCGTACGGATTGCACAAGGCGTCGGATGGTCGGGCAGGATTCCGAAAGCGACCGGCTCGTCCCAGTCCTTCACCGCTTCGTAAACCCTTTTGACAGCCCGGCGGTCCAGGTATTCAATGGTCTTGATTTTGAGGTCGACATCTCCTTCGTGCCCCGCTTCGTCGCTGGCCTCGATATGGAGATAAACGAAATCGTTCGTTTTAAGCGCTTCGATGGCTGCATCGGCCTTCCCTTCATAGTTGGTGTCGTAAAGCCCGGTAGCTCCTTCCACTTCGATCACTTCCAGCCCGGCATATCGTCCGATCCCACGGATTAAATCCACAGCCGAAATGACCGCTCCTTTGCCGAAACCGTACATCTGCTGCATCGTCTCCATCGCAGGACGGTAGCCGGGCGACCAAGGCCAGATACTGTTTGCCGGGTCTTTTCCGAGGGCGATACGCGCCTGGTTAATGGGATGGCCGGGCAGGATCTGTTGCGATCGCAAAATCAAATCATTCAGCAAAGCGGCCGTTTCTTCCGCTTCGGGCGCTTCCGCCTTGATGAGGGCCGGACGGAACGGATGCAACGGAATATCGTGGGGAGGCGTACAATCCAATCGTTTGTCACCCCCCTTAATGACCAGCAGGTGGCGGTAGGAAACGCCCGTATAGAACTTGAGCCGGTCGGAGCCTAACTTTTCGTTGAGAAAGCGAATCAGTTCGTCTGCTTCTTCCGTGGAAATATGCCCGGAGGAATGATTCTTTATCAAGTCGCCTTCGATGCAGATCAGATTACAACGCAAAGCTAATTCCCCCGGCTGCAAGTCGATGCCGATACTTGCCGCTTCCAACACTCCGCGCCCTTCATAGACCTTGTTCAAATCATAGCCTAATACGGCCATGTTCGCCACCTCGCTACCCGGATGGAATCCTTTGGGAACCGTCTTGAGCAATCCGGTCACTCCCATAGCGGCCAGCTTGTCCATGTAAGGCGTGTCCGCATATTGAAGAGGCGTTTTGCCTCCTAATGCGGCGATCGGTTCATCCGCCATCCCATCGCCGAGTATGATAATATGTTTCATTATTATAAAAGATTAATTCATCGGATATTTGCAATCGAGATGATGTCGGAAAAAACACCGGCGGCCGTCACGTCCGCACCGGCTCCATAGCCCTTGATCACCATCGGATAGTCATGATAGCGTTCGGTCGAGATCATGATAATATTATTGCTTCCCTCCAGTTCGTAAAAGGGATGGCTGCGGTCGACGGCTTCCAGCCCCACTTCGCAAATTCCCCTGTTCATCCGGGCGACAAAGCGGAGCCGTTTATGTTCGGATTCCAATTGCTTGCGTTTTTCCTCGAATTCCGCATCCACTTGCCGGATATTCGTCCAAAAGTCGTCCAGCGTACCCTCGAAACAGGCCGCGGGCAGGAGCGGATGCTGTATTACATCTTCGCACTCCACTTTGTATCCGGCTTCGCGCGCGAGGATCACCAACTTCCGTGTCACATCAACGCCGCTCAGGTCGATCCGCGGATCCGGTTCCGAGTACCGGGCTTCTTTTGCCATTTTTACCGCCCGGCTGAAAGGAACTTCTTCGCTGATTGCATTGAAAATGAAATTAAGCGTACCGGAAACGACTGTCTCCAGTTTCAGTATATGGTCTCCGCTGTTAATCAAGTCGTTCATCGTGTTGATGATCGGCAGGCCGGCGCCTACGTTCGTTTCGAAGAGGAACTTGACTCCCCGTCGCCGGGCCGTGTCTTTCAGCGTCTGATAGTTGCTGTATGCGGAAGAAGCGGCGATCTTGTTGGCGGTTACTACGGAAACGTTGTTGTTCAGCAAGGTTTCGTATACGTCCGCCACCTGTTCGCTGGACGTACAATCTACAAAAACCGAGTTGAAAATATTCATTTTCAGCACTTCCTCGACCAACTTACCGGTCGAGCTGTCTTCTCCCTTTTCCCTCAGTTCCTTAATGCAATGATCCAGCTTAATGCCTTCGCGGATGAACAAAGCCTTATGGGAGTTGGCAATGCCTACGACTTTCAGCTTCAGCCCGCTTTTCATCAGGTTCTCCTGTTGGGCGCGGATCTGTTCAATCAGGTTACTGCCCACTGTCCCCACACCCACTATAAAAAGGTTAAGTACTTTATATTCCGATAGGAAGAAGGAGTCATGGATGGAATTCAGCGCCTTGCGAAGGTATTCCAGCTTGATGACAAAGGAGATGTTTGTTTCCGAAGCCCCCTGGGCACAGGCAATCACGCTGATGCCCGCCCTTCCGAGCGTTCCGAACAGTTTACCGGCAATGCCCGGCGTCCGCTTCATGTTTTCTCCTACGATGGCGACCGTCGCAAGATCCTTTTCGGCAATCATATCGTTGATTTCCCCTTGCTGGCGTTCCAATGCAAACTCTTCGTTCAACATCTGGACGGCCATGTCGGCATCCGCATTACAAACGGCGAATGTCGTATTGTTTTCCGAACTGGCCTGGGAAACCATAAAGACACTGATGCCGTTTTTTGCCAGCGTCTTGAATATCCTGTAATTGACTCCGATCACTCCGACCATACCCAATCCCTGCACCGTGACCAGGCAAGTGTCATTAATGGAGGAAATACCCTTGATCAGGGCTTTTCCTGAAGTCTTGGGGAGTTCGCCCGAGATCAGCGTGCCGGGAGCTTCCGGATTGAAGGTGTTGCGTACGCGGATCGGGACGTTTTTATGATAAACCGGATAGATGGTCGGCGGATAGATCACTTTAGCACCGAAATTACAAAGCTCCATCGCCTCGGTAAAAGTCAGCTGTTCGATCACATACGCCGAACTGATCACCCGGGGATCGGCCGTCATAAAGCCGTCCACATCCGTCCATATCTCTAAAATATTTGCATTCAGCGCTGCCGCCAGGATGGAAGCGGTATAGTCCGATCCGCCCCGTCCCAAGTTGGTAATTTCACCATTCTCCTTGTTGGAAGAGATAAAACCGGGGACCAGCGACACCTTGGGCAGCGTCTGGAAGGTTTCTTGGATCAACCGGTTAGTCAGGTCGAAATCAACGATATTCTTATTGAATTGCTTGATTGTCTTAATGAACTTGCGGGCGTCATAAAGTTGGGCGTCTTTGATGACCTTGGATATGATGAGTGATGAAATCCGTTCCCCATAGCTGACAATCGCATTGGATGTTTTCACCGAAAGGTCATTGATCAGAAAAACCCCCTTATAAATATTCCGGAGTTCCTCCAATAAGGTCAATACGTCCGCCTGGACTTTCTTGCACAAGTCGTCTTCCGGGATGACTCCCTCGATGACATTCATGTGGCGTGTGACAAGGTCCGCAAATTCTTTCTCGTAAATGATATTCCCCTGGGCGGCCATTTGCGAGATGGATAATAACTTGTCGGTTATACCGCCGAGGGCGGAAACGACGACGATTACAGGCTCTTCTACAGCCTCTACTATTTTCTTTACACTCAAAATACTATTCACGGAACCTACGGATGTTCCGCCGAATTTCAATACTTTCATGCTTTATTTTTAATTTATATTTGTGGAAAAACGCCGGGATTCCCGGCAGGAAATGCGCTCTTGCGCTCAGGTTTGCAACAGTACAGGACGTGGCCGCTGCACTTGTTTATATTTATTTTTCAACCCCCCCAGGGGTCATTGTCAATGCCCAGGTATAATATGCAATATTTTTTGCACTCATTATTTCTATCTTTCTAAATGTGGGGACAATATTACATATTATTTTTCAAAATCAATCGTATTTGCCGGAAAATAATCCCCATGAGTGTCTTTTCTCTCCCGTTTGTTAGTCATTAATTCTTAAGATTCCGGGCTGTCCGTACGCTCTTTTTCATGCAATACGCGCAAGAGATTGGCAAATGATGCTTGAGGCGATCGGCTTTCGGTATATCCGGTTGAGTGTTTGACGGCTGTAGAACACGTGTTCTATAGCCGTCAAACAGGTGTTTTACAGCTGTGAAACACCTGTTCTATAGCTATCAAACACTAATTTGGGTTCGGTGAAGCATGATATTGAGTGTACATCTATCTGAAAGACAGTATAGGAAAGCTTTATTTTTCCTATTTTTGTTTCGTCAAAAATTAAATGAAGATGAGCGAAACAAACCGGGTTATTGAAATATGCGCCAATTCGGCGCAGAGTTGTGTAGAGGCGGAGGCCGGAGGAGCCCGCAGAGTGGAATTGTGCGCCGGCATTCCCGAGGGCGGAACTACCCCTTCCTGCGGTGAGATCCGGACGGCGCAGGAGTTGACGGCTTCCATCGACATCAACATAATTATCCGTCCCCGCGGGGGGGATTTCCTATATACCGGGGCGGAGATCCGGTCGATGTTGCTGGATATCGAACTGGCGAAAGAGCTGAAGGTGCATGGGGTTGTTTTCGGTTGCCTGACGGAAACGGGGGATATCGACGTTCCCTTGCTTCACCGGCTTGTTGCGGCCGCCCGCCCGTTGTCGGTAACGTTTCACCGGGCTTTCGACGTCTGCCGCGATCCTTTCGTCGCTTTGGAACAAATCATTGGTGCGGGATGCGACCGGATTCTGACTTCCGGGCAGCAGTCGGATGCCGTGAAGGGGATTCCCTTGATTGCCGAGCTTGTCAGGAGGGCGGCCGGGCGGATCATTATTATGCCGGGTTGCGGCGTAAGGGAAGAGAATATTGCGCAGATAGAGGCGGCAACCGGGGCGACGGAGTTTCATTCTTCGGCCCGGAACATTGTCCGGAGCCGGATGGCTTACCGGAAGGAGGCGGTGCCGATGGGGAGCAGCGCTGTCACTTCCGAGTTCGAAACCATGCAGACCGACCGCCGGAAAGTGGCAGCTCTATGCAACCGGAAATTTAGTTGACAGAAAAATAACTATCTTAGCAACGCATTCTGATTTTATATTATTGATACTCTACATAATCTTTTAACGAATGGAAAAATATAGGAGTTTACTTCCTCAAGAAATCGAAAAATTAAACCAACAGGGCTGTTCGTCGCGAGATTGGACGGCTGTAAAGGTCCATCCTGAGTTTCATCCTGAGTTTATACAGCATGTCCGTTTTTCCGGGGAGATCCGGCTGGGTTTTTTCGAGAAGGAATATACGCTGCCCGGCAACTTCGTGCAACATTCGGGTATCCGGAATGCGACGCTGCATAATTGCCGGATAGGCAATAACGCATTGATTGAAAATGTGCAGAATTATGTTGCCAATTATGAGATCGGAGAGGATGTCCAGATCCTGAACATCCAAACGATGTTGGTCGAGGGGCGCACCGGCTTTGGGAACGGAGTGGAAGTTTCCGTCCTGAATGAAACCGGCGGGAGGGAAGTAACCATCTATGACGAGTTGTCGGCCCATCTGGCCTATATCCAGTCTTTCTACCGCCACCGCCCGCTGTTGGTGCAGCGGATCAAGGAGATGATCCAGGCCTATGTGGAATCCCATACCTCTGATAGAGGAACGGTGGGAAAGCAGGTACGGATTGTCAATACAGGAATGATCCGGAATGTACGGATCGGGGATTTCGCCGTGATCGAAGGGGCGGGAATGCTGGAGAACGGAAGCATTAACAGCAACGCCTTCGATCCGGTACATGTCGGGCAGGGGGTTATCGCCGGAGATTTTATCCTTAGCTCCGGTTCCCATGTGGAGGACGGGACGATGTTGAAGCGCTGCTTTGTCGGTCAGGCTTGCCATCTGGGGCATGCCTATTCGGCCACTGACTCCCTTTTCTTCAGCAATTGCCAGGGAGAGAACGGGGAGGCCTGTGCGATTTTTGCCGGGCCTTATACCGTGACGCATCATAAATCCACTTTGCTGATTGCCGGCATGTTCTCCTTCATGAACGCCGGCTCCGGATCCAACCAGAGCAACCATATGTACAAACTGGGCCCGATTCACCAGGGAGTGGTGGAACGGGGGGCAAAGACCACGAGTGATTCCTATATTCTCTGGCCGGCCAAGATCGGCGCCTTTTCCCTGATCATGGGGCGGCACTACCACCATTCCGACACGTCGGACCTGCCTTTTTCCTATCTGATAGAGAAGCGGGACGAATCCGTACTGATTCCCGGAATCAATCTGCGGAGCGTCGGTACGATCCGGGATGCGCAAAAGTTCCCGAAGCGGGACAAGCGAAAGGATCCGCATCTGCTTGACCAGATTAATTTCAATCTGCTCAGCCCCTATACCATACAGAAAATGTTCCGTGCGATCGGTATCCTAAAGGAACTGCAACAGACTTGCGGGGAGGCTTCGGATACTTATACCTACCAGAGTTGCAAGATTAAAAGCACCTCGCTGAAGCAAGGCTTGCAACTTTATGAGTTGGCCATTCATAAGTTCCTGGGAAACTCCATTGTTTCCCGCCTGACGAATTGCCCCTGCCGGACGGAGGAGGAGATCAGGGATTGTCTGCGGCCGGATACGGAGGTAGGGGCGTCCGACTGGTGCGATCTGGCCGGATTGCTGGCGCCGCGGACAGAGATAGACCGCCTGATCGGGGCGATCGAATCCGGTACAATCCGGGAGGTGGAAGCGATCCAGCCTGTTTTCGAAACCTTGCACCGGGAGTATTATTCCCTGGAGTGGACGTGGGCATGGGAGAAGATCCAATCTTTCTATCATACTTCCCTGGAAACCATCACTAAAGAGGATATCATCCGGATCGTGCGGCAGTGGAAGGAGGCGGTGGTTTTGCTGGACAGGATGATTTACGAGCATACCAAAAAAGAATTTTCACTCTCTTCGCGCATCAGCTTCGGCGTGGATGGTAGCCGGGAGGATCAGATCACGGATTTCGAGCAGGTACGCGGCGTTTTTGAAAAGAACAGTTTCGTAGAAAGCGTATTGCTCCATATCCGCAAAAAAAACACCTTGGGGGACGAACTCATCGCGCGGCTCGGTTAGTTTAACATTTGTCTTTTTTTTGTGATTTTTAATAATGTGTAATACTGTAAGTCTTTAGTTTTGCACTTCGTATTGATAATCATTTTAAAATTAATGGAGGGTTTTTTTATGACAATGCGTACTTATTCTTTAACCTTGTTCTTTGCCTTATTCTTGGGATGGCTTCCCATTAAATCTTTTTCACAGGACTCCATACGAGGAGTCGCCTTGTATACTCCCTATACCGAGATTGCTGTTCCTCCCGGGGAGTCGATCGACTATAGCATCGATCTTATTAATCACAGCCAAACAACCAAAAACGCCCGTCTCTCCGTTTCCGGCTTACCGGGCAGTTGGAAACATGAGATGAAGGCGGGAAACTGGACAATCAACCGTCTTTCCGTATTGCCCGGCGAAAAGAAGACTTTTTCCCTGAAAGTGGAAGTCCCCCTCAAAGTCAACAAAGGGAGATATCACTTCACCGTTTCTGCCGGAGGATTGGGCAGCCTTCCCTTAGCCATCGTCGTTTCCGAACAGGGAACGTACCAAACCGAATTTACGACTAACCAGCCGAACATGGAGGGGAACTCGAAGTCGACCTTTACCTTCAATGCGGCATTGAAGAACAGTACGGCCGAAAAGCAACTTTATGCCCTGCTTGCCAATGCGCCCCGCGGCTGGAATGCGGTTTTCAAAGCCGATTACAAACAGGCGACTTCCGCACAGGTCGAACCTAATGCAACGGCCAATATTTCGGTCGATATCACTCCGCCCGTCAACGTGGCTGCCGGATCATACAAGATACCGGTACGCGCGACAACCGGCTCTACTTCCGCCGACTTGGAACTGGAAGTGGTGATCACCGGTTCTTACCAGATGGAGCTGACTACCCCGACGGGCTTGCTAAGTGCGGATATTACCGTCGGAAGTACTAAAAAGATAGATCTGGAAGTGAAGAATGCCGGTTCGGCCGAGCTGAAGGACGTGCAGTTGACTTCTACCAAGCCGGTGGACTGGGAGGTAACCTTCGAACCGGCTAAGATCGACCGGGTGAAAGCCGGGGAAAGCGTGCCGGTCGTAGCCACCGTGAAAGCCTCGAAGAAGGCGCTTCCGGGCGATTATGTCGTAAAAATGGAATCCAAAACGCCGGAAGTCGCTTCGGCCGCCGAATTTCGCGTCGCTGTCAAGACGTCGATGTTGTGGGGTTGGTTAGGGGTTGCTCTGATCTTAGGCGTATTGGGAGGCATCTACTATTTATTCCGCAAATACGGAAGGAGGTAAGTCGATGGGGGCGTCTATTATTGAGCTTATCGATTTAACCAAGAAATACGGTGATTTTACCGCTGTGGATCAGGTGAATCTAAGCATCGGTAAAGGAGAAATCTTCGGATTGCTGGGCCCTAACGGTGCGGGGAAATCAACGACCATTCTGATGATGCTCGGGCTGACGGAACCGACTTCCGGCAGGGTGACCGTTTGCGGAATCAACTCGACTACCCACCCGGTGGATGTCAAGCGGAAAGTCGGTTATTTGCCCGAGGATGTCGGTTTCTATGACGACATGACCGGACTGGAAAACCTGGTCTATACGGCTGAAATCAATGGATTTTCCAGGAAAGAAGCGAAAGAAAATGCGCAGGAGCTCCTCGACCGTGTCGGATTGGGGAACGAAGTGGCGAAGAAAACCGGCAAATATTCCCGCGGTATGCGACAACGTCTCGGGTTGGCGGATGTCTTGATAAAGAAACCGGAGGTGATCATCCTGGATGAACCGACTTCAGGTATCGACCCTTCCGGCGTGCGCGATTTCATGGATCTGATTCACCGCTTAAGCAAGGAGGAGGGGTTGACGGTTCTTTTTTCTTCCCACCATTTGAATCAGGTACAGCAGGTCTGCGATCGCGTCGGATTGTTCAAAAAGGGCAAGCTGCTCGCTGATATTGCATTGAATGATTTGCATAAAGATGAACATGGATTGGATGAGATCTACAGCCAATATTATGAGGAAGGAGGGGAGAAAGCATGAATAAAACAGGGACCATTCATCCGTTCTGGGTGATTGTAAGTAAAGAAATCTCGGATTCCATAAAGAGTTGGCGATTTCTTATTTTGGGAATTATCATCGCCTTAACCTGCCTGGGTTCCTTGTATACCGCCCTGACGAATATCGGGCAGGCGATTAAACCGGACGATCCCGACGGTTCGTTCCTTTTCCTGAAACTGTTTACCGTATCCGACGGGACGCTGCCTTCTTTCGTCATCTTCATCAGTTTTCTGGGACCTCTTTTGGGGATCGCCCTGGGATTCGACGCGATTAATTCGGAACAGAACAGGGGGACGTTGAGCCGGATTCTTTCCCAGCCCATTCCGCGGGATTATCTGATCAATGCGAAGTTTGTGGCCTCTCTGATCGTGATTTCCATTCTGTTATTCTCGCTGGGATTTCTGGTAATGGGATTCGGACTGATAGCCATAGGTATTCCTCCTACGGTAGGGGAGTTTATGCGCATTGTCTTCTTTTTGATTATCAGTATGTTTTATGTTGCTTTCTGGCTGAGCCTTTCTATCTTCTTTTCCATACGGTTCCGGCAGGCGGCGACTTCGGCCCTGGCTTGCATTGCCATCTGGTTGTTTTTTAGCATTTTTTATACGATGATCATCAATCTGATCGGGAAGGCGCTCAGCCCGTCCGAAATGGCGACTCCGGCGCAGGTAATGCATTACCAGAGCCTGATGCTCGGATTGATGCGGATCTCTCCGGCAGAGCTATTCAACGAGGCGACGACTACGCTCTTGATGCCTTCGGTGCGTAGTTTAGGTCCTCTCACGATGGAGCAGGTTTACGGAGCCATTCCGAGTCCGTTGCCTTTGGGACAGAGTTTGCTGGTCGTTTGGCCGCAATGGACCTGCCTGATTGCGGCGACGCTGGTTTGCTTCGGTCTGTCTTACGTCTCTTTCATGAAAAGGGAAATCCGTCCGAGGGGATAAAAATATATAGATGCGAATTATTAACATTTATGGCAAACGCCGAACAGCAAGAATTACTGTTCGGCGTTATTGTTAGGGCTTACCAGATTAAATATCGTGAATGCGCTAATCCCCAATATTGTCATGTAAGGGTGTCGGTTGTTCTTAATTAATTGAAATGGAAAAGAAATGTTTTTTACTTCGTTTTTTTCTTCTTGTATGCGATGGTATCATGTGATTTCATCCATACGATGAGAATTTAGCAAGCGTTAAGTACTGGAATCTCTGTAAAGTCCGATGAAATTTATATAATATTGATATTTGGAAAGCTGAAACAATAGCACAAACCTTCTCCTATGGAATATTAAACTTTTTATATGATGCAAATTCAGGTAAATCAATAAAAATATTCTTCCTTTTTCCTATTAAGTGGTACTTATGGAATGTAACAAAAAAGTAACTGTATGCTTGTTCTATTGTAATATGTAAATGTTTTCTTTGTTATCGAAGAAAGTTACTCTTACTTTTTTTTAGACTAGTGTTTATTAGTGCTTAATAAATCGTATAGTACTAATTATGATGAATTTATTCTTAAAGAGACAATATGAAAATGTGTTTACCACATTTCTAAATTATTTAGGAGTAAAATATACAGAATCATTCTCCAACAAATTCTATGCGGAACATCCGCATAAATATAATCTGTATGGGTTGTCCAGCATGTTGTCAGATTATAAAATTGAAAATGCAGGGATACAATGCAATGATAAAAAAAATGCATTGTCCGAGATGGAATATCCTTTTATAGCCCATGTAGGAGCAGATTTCTCGGTTGTATATAAGATAATATCCGGAGATGTATATTATATATGGAGAGGAAAGATTTGAAAGTAAATACCGACGATTTTTGCAAGACCTGGTCCGGCGTTGCTCTTCTGGTAGAGACCAGTAATCTGTCTATAGAACCTGACTATAAGGAACATAAAAGGAATGAGCTGTTTTTATCGGGACAAAAACTACTTCTGTATTTTTTCATTTGTCTATTGGGGATTCTGTTTTTTATAAGAAACAATCCATACGATATGGGCCGTTTGTTGTTTACTGCAGTTAATCTTGCCGGAATTTATGTCGGTTATCTTCTTGTTCTTAAACAAATGCATATTCAAGGTAGCTACGCAGATAAAATCTGCTCCCTTTTTAGAAAGAGCGACTGCAATGATGTCCTCGAATCGGCGGCCGCAAAAATAGGAGGGGTTCTTGGCTGGATTGAAATAGGTATAGGCTATTTTCTTACGAATTTATTTATCGCAATAGCTATACCTCCGCTTTTACCATATGTTGCCGTAATAAATATCTTTGCTTTACCTTATAGTTTTTGGAGCATATGGTATCAGAAGGTAAAAGTCAAACAGTGGTGTCCGCTTTGTTTGCTTGTGCAGGTTTTAGTATGGATCATCTTCCTTGTTGATGCAGGATCCGGCTTTATTCGTTTTTCAGATCTTGGAATAACGAATTTTTTGATCGTAGGTTTATTATATATGATTCCTATCTTTTCTATTAATCTATTAATGCCTAAATTAATTGAAAGCAATAGGACTTCACAGATAGCTCAGGAATTGAATAGCATAAAAGCAAATGAAGATGTTTTCTCTGCCATGTTAAAACAGCAGCCTCATTATGAAGTGAATCGGGAATCCTCCAATATCCTATGGGGAAATTTATCTGGTACCGTTCTTGTTACTATTCTTACCAATCCGCATTGTAATCCATGTGCCAAGATTCATAAGCGCATTAATGTGCTATTGAAACAAACTAATCATTTATGTGTACAGTATATTTTTTCTTCTTTTAGCAAAGAATTGGACGATAGCAATAAATTTCTTATGGCAATCTATTTTAACAGGAGTGATCTTGACAGAAAACGGATATACGATGAATGGTTTGAAGGAGGAATGTTTAAAAGAGAGGGCTTCTTTGAAAGATACGAAGTAAATGTAAAAGGTAATATGGTGATCAATGAGTTTGGAAAACACGAAACGTGGAAGGAACAAACAAAGCTTCATGCGACTCCCACGATTTTGGTTAATGGTTATGTTTTGCCGAATAATTATAAAATAGAAGACCTAAGATACATAAAATCGATTTAAATCTACTATTACAAAGCTATAGGGTAATAGGCAATAAACTGATCACTTGTTGCATAGTTTCTATAGCATCACTTTAAATAAAATGAAAAATGAAAAATGAAAAAGTAGCGAAAAATGAAAATGTATGATGTGGCACAGCTTGATGATTGTGCAATGAAAAGTATTGTCGGGGGAAATGATGGATATGATGGAACATTTACTGCTGGAACTTTTAATTGTTCATGTTCAAATGGTGCAAATCCACCTTTTAGCTCCTCTTGGACTAAAACTTACAGCAGTACTAAAGAGATTATAGATGATATTTCTGGAAAATGTGTAGAAGGAAAAGGAGGTTGCAGGGCTGCTTCTTAATTAATTGAAATTTAGGAATTGGGGGGTTATTTAATCTTCTATAGTTAATAGCTGTGAATATGTTTATTAATCTATTGTTTTCTAATGCCCATACATTGGAAAAATTTAGTAGAAGGATAAAATAACCCCTATAATGTGAAAATAGATGAAAATGAAAATAATAATAACCCTATTGATATTTTCTGTTGGCCAAGTATTTGCTCAAACTACAACTATAACATTTCATACAAAGGAGGATATATCAGTCAGTATATATAGACCGATTGATGATGCTTTCAATAATTATATTGTCTCTGACAAATTAGAATTAAAACCTAATATAAGCATTGATTATAAGTTGGATATTTGTGGTTTGAATTTTATAGAATGTAAGTATTCCAATGGGAGTAGGTATATGCTTATTTTGCAAGGTAATGAAAGTTTAACTCTTGATTATTCGAAGGATGGGATTACAATTACCGGAAAGAATTCAGAAGGTATGTCTTATTTTAATAATAACTTTTTTATCCCTGGATTCTTAAAGTATGGAATAGAAATAGATTCTATTTTTTCTCAAAATCTTTACAAAGAAATAGATTTGAAGTCTATTAATAGACAAATCCAACATCTATTATCTGGGTTCTCCAGGGATATCCAAAGATTAAAATCAGAAAAGAAAGTAACATCTGAATTTTGTCATGCATTGGATAATGACATTCATTTTGCGATTTATAATGAATTCATACGTAATTTGAGAGGATTGCTTTTTCAGAAAGAGATTAAACTTAAATCTGAAGATATTCGTGAAATAAACAATTTAATCGAAACCATATATAGAGATTATCCTCCAATGAATGAAGATATTCTTCGATATAGCTTTGGTCCTAATTATGTTTCTAGCTATTATAATAATTTATATGGAAAATTAGATAAGGTAGAAAAAGAGAAGCTTGTAGCTGGGTATGGTGAAAATGCATTTGGCCCCTATGTTCCTTTTCTATTGGCCCCTGATTCTATTCAATTACCCTATTTGGGAGGTGCTTATATCATACAGTTGCAATATATGGTTAATGAATTTGATCAAGATAAAATGTTTAGATATTTGACAAATAAGTATCCGCAGAGTCAATATGTGGCAATAATAAAAAAGAGGAGAGATGAAAAGAGATTGGAATCTACGAATAATAAAAATGATTCTATTATTGTTGTTGTTGATCAGATAAATAGTTTAAAAGAGCTATCTAAGGTCGAAGGGATAAAAAACAACTATATCTTTATTGACTTATGGGCAACATGGTGTAATCCGTGTAAAACTGAGTTTCAGTATAATGAGGAGTTGCATGATTTGCTTAATAAGTATGATGGTCTTGTTCCTGTTTATCTTTCGATTGATGAGGACCGATTTGAAAAGCTTTGGCGAAAAAATATAGACGAGTTTCACCTGACTGGTTATAATCTAAGGATATCAAAATATTTATCTACCGATATTCAACGTCAAATTTATAAAGGTGGTACATTTATCATTCCTCGTTATATTCTATTGGATCAGAATGGTGAAATCTTAGATGATGATTTGCCCAGACCCAGTTCAATAAGTAAATTGAAAGAACGATTGGATGATAAAATTATGAAATAGATTCTATTCTTATTTATGCTGATTTAATGTTGTAAATTACTTATAAAGAAGTTGTCTGTCACTAAAAAAGTATATGTGGATAAGTTATAATATCAGTTTTATATTATTGTTTATATCTCCGATGTAACTCAATATTCCTAATAAATTTTTTAAAATCTTGTGATGTGATAAAGCTAAAAACGAAAGAGAAGAGGATTAATGATCGTGTAACATTAAAATGTTTTTCGATAAACTTTTAATTGTTAGATAGATAATATAATGGATGAATTTCGAAAAGGGGAACTCACTCAATAAAAAATGGATTCATATTAGTTTTATTATGATGAAAGGCTTTCCTCTTTACACCCAATTAGACAGAATGGATTGTGGTCCAAACTGTTTACGTATGATCGCAAAATATTATGGACGTAATTATACATTACAAACATTAAGAGAAAAAAGTTTTATTACCCGGGAAGGAGTATCTATGTTAGAGATTAGCGATGCAGCAGAAAGTATCGGATTCCATACGAATGGAGTACGAATTACTTTTAAACAATTAATTGAAGATGTACCATTGCCCTGTATTCTACATTGGAATCAGAGCCATTTTATAGTTTGTTATGGCATTAAGAAAAAGAAGGAGGAAGAATATATCATTAAGATAGCTGATCTTGCAGGGGAAAAGTATACGATGGATAAAAAAGGTTTCCTTAAATGCTGGATCAGTAGCAAATCAAATAATGAGGATACCGGAACAGCCTTATTGCTGAACCCCACTCCTGAATTTTACACTATTGAAGACGATAAAGATAAACAGGAAAAGAACCTCAGCTATTTCTGGGGATATCTCCGACCCTATAAGAGCCAGCTTATCCAATTGATTGTCGGTCTGCTTATAGGAAGCGTTTTGTCACTCATCTTCCCTTTCCTCACCCAAGCGGTGGTAGACCAGGGTATCGGTAATAATAACTTGAATTTTATTACACTGGCTTTGATTGCCCAATTAACTCTTTCCATTACTCAAATGGCTGTCGGATTTATCCAAAACTGGATTACCCTTCATATGAATACCCGTATCAGCATCCTGTTAATCTCAGATTTTTTGGCTAAGCTGATGAAGCTGCCGCTCCGTTTCTTCGATGCAAAGAACGTGGGGGATATCATGCAGCGTATCGGCGATCATAGCCGTATCCAATCCTTTATGACGGGGACTACCCTGACGACCCTCTTTTCTTTTTTCAATTTTTTTATTTTTGCTGCGATACTGGGCTATTATAACCTCACCATTCTGTTTGTTTTTCTTGTCGGAAACACAATTTACGTTACTTGGATTTTATTTTTTATGCGTTTCCGTAGAAAACTTGATTATAGCCGTTTTACACAATCTTCGGCAAACCAGGGAAGCCTGATCCAGCTTGTAACCGGAATGCAGGAAATAAAACTGAACAATTGCGAAAAGCAACAACGCTGGAAATGGGAACGGATACAGGTGAAACTATTTAATATCAGCATTAAAGGAATGGCTTTGGGACAATACCAACAAGTCGGTTCAGTTTTCTTTAGCCAAACAACGACTTTATTGATCTCTTTCCTTTCAGCCAAGGCCGTGATCGATGGAAACATTACTCTGGGTATGATGATGTCCATCAGTTATATTATTGGCCAATTATCCGGTCCGATCGGACAAGTAATCAGCTTTTCCCAATCCCTTCAAGATGCTAAAATAAGTTTGGAACGCCTTAATGAAATCCATAACAAGGAGGATGAAGAACAAACCATTAAAGATACAATTCATGAATTACCGGAAGACAAATCTATTTACTTAAATGAAGTCTGTTTCAGTTACGACGGGGCAGAGAGGGATTATGTTTTAGATCACCTTAGTATCCGGGTCCCCCAGCATAAAATTACGGCGATCGTGGGATCGAGCGGAAGCGGAAAAACGACGGCAATCAAACTGTTACTCGGCTTTTATGCACCCTTAAAGGGGACATTAAAGGTAGGAAACCTTTCTCTTGGCGAGATAAACCCGCATTTATGGCGCCAGAAAGCGGGAGCTGTGATGCAAGATGGCTTTATCTTTTCCGATACAATAGCCAATAATATCGCCGTTGGAGAAGAAGCGATCGATAAGAAGCGGTTACTTCATGCCGTAGAGATCGCTAATATCAAAGAATTTGTCGAATCCTTGCCTTTAAAATATAATACCAAGGTCGGTATGGAAGGAAACGGCATCAGCCAGGGGCAACGGCAACGTTTATTGATCGCCCGTGCCGTCTATAAGAATCCGGAGTATCTTTTTTTTGATGAAGCGACCAACGCCTTGGATGCAAACAACGAACGGATCATCATGGACAATCTGAATGCCTTTTACCGGGGAAAGACGGTGGTGATCGTCGCCCATCGCTTGAGCACGGTCCAGCATGCAGATAATATCATTGTTTTGGAAAAAGGGAAAGTGATTGAAGAGGGAACACATCATGAGTTGACAGCTAAGAAGGGAGCTTATTATACGCTGGTGAAAAACCAACTGAATATATATTTCAATTGAATTTCATGACAAACAGTTCATTGGTACATTATTTAAAAAAAATGTTTGTCTGTAAAGTGATACTTGTTATTCATTATACCAACTGGGGAATTTCTCTATTAGGAGATTTAAGAAAGCTTTAATCAATTACAAAAAGGAAAATATTTCAGTTTAAGAATCCTTGGGACGCTCAGATCTATAAAGCATTGAAAGAAGATGAAAAGACGATTAATCAATGCGACCGATTTGTTTGTATAGCCCAACATACACTGACTTCCTTGGAAAAGCTGACCTATATAGATAAGTCCAAATGTGAAATTATTTACAATGCAATAACCGATTCCTATAAGAAGGTTTCAGAAAGAAAAAAGAATAATCTTTGTAAAAAATATCATATAGCCTCTGATGAAAAAAATCTCTTTTATGCAGGGCGATTAAGCGAAGAGAAAGGGGTAAGATTTTTTAGAAACGAATGAGTGTTATTGTTTGATTGTTGAAAGTAATGTTGAATTAAATGTAACAATTGAAGAGCTTGAGAATATAATGAAATATTTTCCTAAAGATTTAGATATTTATTTTCCGTATGATTTACCCAAAAGAAACTTAGAACAAACTAATTTAAAGAAAGCTTTACTAAATAAGAATTCATGTGAGAAAGGCAATATGGATCCCTATTTTCTTGGCTATAAATGGGGAAATTCCATTTATTTTTTAAGCAAGAAAGGGGCTGAGAAATTACTTACTATAAATCCGATTAAAGATCGATTAGATAATGAATTTGTAAATTTATCGTTAAATGGACGATTGAATGCTTATTATGAGGATGTCCCATGGTTAACATTTGAGCAAATTGATTGGGGAGAATGGCCTGCAAGAATTAAGTGCATTTGGGATACCTTAATCAAAATAAGTCCTTGGACTATGGATCGGAAAAGAAAAGTAAAAAAGTTACTTTCAATTATTAGTGATATTGCTTATCAACTTAAAATTGAGCTTGTTTTACAGGGTGGTACCCATTTGGGATACATTCAACATGGAGGAATAATGCCTTGGGATGATGATGTCGATCTTGGTATAGAGGAAAAGGATGTTTCTGCTTTTTTTGAAAAATTACAACAGGAACAAGATGTTTCATTTGATGAGTTCGTCGAGCATCGGTCGCAGAAAAATTATTATAAGATATGGGGGTGTGAAGGGGAAGAAATTTCTGGATATAAATATACATTTCCATTTATAGACCTTTGGGTATATAAAAGACAAGGTGCTGATTTGGTTTTTGCTAATGGAATTATTTGCCCAAATTCCGCTTTATATGAATTCAAGAAGATAATATTTGAAGATTCTCTTTTTTATATTAGAGCCAACTCGATTGAAGTATTAGATAGTAGATATACATCTTGGAAAGATAAAATAATTGTGTATGCATGGGGACATAGATTAGAGCAACCTTATTTCCCGCGTGTAAGTTTACCTATCCAAACCGACGATGAAGGTCGAATGATAGGATTAAAAAATAATTATATATGATTAAATAGACTACTTTTGTGAAAATGGCTTGTTAATGCATTTTCATGAAAAGGGAAATACGTCCGAGGGAATAGGGAACAAATAGGGGCTGTTTTTGTTCTTCAAAATAGAAAAGACAGATGAGAACGTGAATCAGAAAGAACAATTAGATGAATTGGTGAGGGAATTCAATGTTCCTTCCTTCATCGAGCGGGATCCTATTCGTTTTCCCCGTCGTTTTACGCGATTGCAGGATATCGAAGTGTCGGCCGTACTGACTTCGGTCATTACTTGGGGAAAACGGAGTTCGATCCTGAACGATGCGGATAAAATGCACCGGGTGATGGGGTATGCTCCTTATGATTATATTATGAGTAAAGAATGGGAGGGGCTCCGTCACTCCCGGAAAAACATTCACCGCACCTTCTTCGAGCACGATCTGCATGATCTCTGCCGGAGCTTGTATGCTTATTATTCGGAAAACGAATCTTTGGAAGACCTGTTTACTCCGGAAAACGGAGGTGTCCTGAAGGGCTTGGCGCGTTTCGGGGCAATGGCGGACATGCGGCATGTTACGGCATCTATAGATACCAGTCCGTGCAAACGAACCAATCTAATGCTTCGCTGGCTGGTACGGAACGATGGAATCGTCGATCTGGGAGTTTGGACGAAGATCCGCCCGGCCGACCTGATCATTCCCTTGGATACCCATGTATGCCGGATTGCCCGTCGGCTATGGAGCAATGACCTTCCGAAAACGGACCGGATGGCTACTGCCCTGAAAATTACAGAACGGTTAAAGGATATGTGCCCGGAAGATCCCTGCAAATATGATTTTGCCTTGTTCGGATTGGGTGAAGCGGGAGGCGTCTTTCCTTTCTCCCGTCTATAACCCGGATGACTTATCCATTGCCTTCCATCTTCTTTATTTTTGCACTGAACCGAATACTCCGTTCCGTCTCTAAGTTGTCGAACAGGATGGAATAGGCCGATTCGTTTAGGTGGATGCTTACGATTGTTCCCGGACCGAATACCGGGTGTTCGATTCGGTCTCCGGCCTGGAAGGTTTGCTCCTGGGACAGGAGGGTGATCCGCCGGGTATAGTTTTCCAGGTAAGGATCAAGTTCTTTTACGAACTTCAGGTTTTCTTTGCCGGCATCGAAAATGAAGCGGGAAGGGAATTTGAAGACGCCGTCGTTCGAGATGCCTTCCGAATCGGAAAGATAAAGCCGGTCCATCGCCCGGGTCATGGCGACATAGGCCAGGCGCCGCTCTTCATCCATTTCTTCCGGAGTATTAATGCGGCGGCCGGGGAAAACGCCCTCATTCAGCCCACAGATAAAAACATAAGGAAATTCCATCCCTTTCGAGGTGTGGATCGTCATTAGTTTGACGGTCTCCTGCCGGTCTTCATGATCCAGGTTCGTATATAAAGCGATCCGGTCTAAGAAGCCTTCCAAGGAAGCATCGTCGTCCAAACCCGCTGCTTCTACAGCCCGTTTAAGTTCGGCTACGTTATCGAGCCGTTCCTGGTCGCCCTGTAAACGCAGGAATTCCTCATAACCGCTCCTGTCGAGCAACGTCTGCAATAAGTCACCGAGACGGTTTGTCCTATATTGTTCCTTTACATACTCAATGGCGTCTACATAGCGTCCGGCCTGCGTGTTGCTGAACAGATAGGTGTTCAGGTTCTCTTTTAAGGCTTTATAGAGCGACAAACCGGACTTATCCGCATAATTCTTGAGAAACTCGATTTTCTTCTTCCCGATTTTCCGCGACGGCGTATTGATTGTACGCAAAAAAGCAATGTCGTCTCCCGCGCTGACCATACGCAGGTAGCAGATCACGTCTTTGATCTCTTTGCGTCCATAGAACTCAACCCCGCTGTAAATATTGTAGGATAATCCTTTTTCGATAAAGCACTCTTCCAACGCCCGGGTGAGATAATGCGCGCGATAGAGTACGGCTACTTGGTTCAATAAGGCGCCGGCCCCCCGTAACCGGTTGATTTCCGCGTAGATCCATTCCGCTTCTTCCTTTTCGGTATGCGCATGATTGTAGAGTGGAAGCTCTCCGGTAGGTTTGGTCGGGATAAGGACTTTGGGAAAACGAAGGACATTCTTTTCGATCAAGGTATTCGAGGCCTTCAGGATCTCCGGAGTGGAGCGATAATTCGTTGTCAGCACAATTGTTTTGGCTTCGGGATAGATTTTGTCGAAGTCAAGGAACAATTTTACGTGGGATCCGCGCCAGGAATAGATTGTCTGGTCGGGATCCCCGACAATAAAGAGGTTGCCATGTTTGCCGGCAAGCATTTGTGCAATTTTATATTGTCGAAGGCTTACATCCTGGAATTCGTCGACCATCACATATTGCATCCGGTCCTGCCACTTTTTCAAAACATCGGGAAAATGTTCCAGAATGTAAGTTGTAAAATTGATCAGATCGTTAAAGTCACAGCCGAAGCTTTTCTTTTGCTCGTACAGGTAGCGCAGGAAGATTTCTTCATCGCGGTCTGTCGTTTGCGTAAATTTCGCTTTCAGCTCCTCATTATTCAGTTCGTAGATATAGTCGATATAGGTCGTGGCATATAGCTTTTTAGCCTCGAGTACCTCATCGATCGTACGTTTGATTGTCGTTTCGCGAAGCGTCAGTTTCATCTCTTCGAAAATATTCAACAGCAATTGCTTCTGATCTTCCACATCCAGGATGATAAAGTTTTTCGGAAAGTTCAGGACGTGGATGTCTTCTTTGAGCAATTGCACGCAAAAGGCATGAAAGGTACAGACATAGCCGAGGTCCATGTCCCCCAATGCCGCCCTGACGCGCTGTTTCATCTCATTTGCTGCCCGGTTCGTGAAGGTGACACACAGAATGTTTTTAGGAGCCACCCCGGCCGTATCGGTGAGATAACAATAACGTGAAGTCAATGCGCGTGTCTTTCCGGTACCGGCTCCCGCCAGTACGCGTACGGCGCCTTCGGTCGTCCGGACGGCTTCGAGTTGTTCGGGATTGAGTTTAGCCAAATAGTTTTCCAAAGCAGATAATCTTATTAATCTTTTGGGGAACATAAACGGTAAAACCATATTTATTCCCTGTTATAAAAGTAATCCATATTTTGTAAATATCAAGCCTTCATTCAAACGCGAACCGGTAAATAGTTTTTATTTGAAGGTTTTCATGTATATTTGACGCTGAAAACGGGTATTGGTTTTGTTTGTTAAGATAAATAAAAAATGAGGAAAAAGTTCATGGCGCTTTGCTTAGCGCTGATTGCGTTCGTAAGTTGCGACAGTCTTCAGAAAGGTTTGACCAGTTCGTATAATATGATCCATTGTGATTATAGTTACCAATCTATATCCAATTTGTCGTTGTCCGGAATGGATTTGTCGAATGGGCTTTCGCTGGCTTCCATTCCCAAAGTCACTTCCATTCTGGCAGGTACGGCGACTTCCATCCCTTTGGATTTCGTGCTGAATCTAAATGTGAAGAATCCCAATCAATCGGAAGCGATGCTTCACGGATTGCAATATATTATAAGCATTGATGATATCCAATTTACGACAGGATCGCTGAACCAGACGCTTCAGGTTGGGGCGGGACAAAGCCGTACCTTGCCCCTCGCGATCGGCTTCGACTTGGTCACCCTGATGAAAAATAATTCGAAAGAGGCCATTACCGGTATTGCAAAGAACTTTATCGGCATCGGAACGGAAAAATCAAATGTAACCGTTCAACTTAAACCTACCTTCATGATAGGCGATGTACCCGTGACTTCACCCGTATATATCCCGGTTCATTTTAGCATCGGAGGCAAATGACGGAAATGTTTATTTACGGCCTCCCGTTCTGTTGTCAGTTTTCAGGGGGGAATGATTCCTATTCAGGGAACCCTACTTAATTCGTCCGATGATTTTTTCCATGATTCGTTTTACTGCATCAGATATGCTTATTGCAGAGGTATCAATAATAAGAGAAGACTGCAGTGGAATATCGAATGGGGCAGTGAGCCCTGTGAAGTCCTTAATTTCTCCAGACCTTGCTTTAGCATATAATCCTTTATGGTCACGGGCTTCACAAATGGCTAATGGTGTGCTAACATAGATTTCAAAGTAGTGGGATGAGCCAATTATTTGAGATGCCATTTCCCGGAGATTATTTGTCGGGCAAATAAATGCAGATATCACAATCACGCCATTATCAACAAATAATTTACAGACCTCAGCTATACGACGAATATTCTCGATTCTATCTTCAGAGGAAAACCCTAAATCGGAATTAAGCCCGGAACGTATATTATCGCCATCCAACACACAGGTCAGTCGTCCGTTCTTATGCAATTCTTTTTCCAAAGCTATGGCTAATGTACTTTTCCCCGAGCCGCTAAGCCCTGTCATCCAAATAACAAGGCCGTGCTGTTTTAAGAGTTCCTCTTTATCTTCACGCCGAAGCATTTTGTCGAAAACAGTATAAATTGGATTGCTGATCATCATGTAAATATTTTAAAAAACGCCGATAAATATATAAGAAAAACACAAACAAATGATTGAATAATAGAACTCTTTATCTATTACCGACAATATCTTATGCCTATGAGTTACTTATGTTCTATTTCAAAAGATTCTTTCTGAACGATAAACCAAGGATTCAGAAGGTTTTCTTTATTATATATTAATGGCTGATTGGTCCCGGCTTGATAGATTTCCAAGCCAACACTTCTTATAATTGCATGGCCTGCAGCTGTGTCCCATTCCATCGTTGGGGCAAAACGCGGGTATACATCGGCTTTCCCTTCGGCAACCAATGTTATTTTCAGTGAACTTCCAGCCATAATCAATTGTACCGGTTTATCTTGTGTGGATAATTTATCAATATATTCTTCTGTTTCACGATTACTATGCGAACGCGAAGCAACAACGACAATTCCATCATGTTTTTCCGGGAGTGGCAACGGAATCTTCTGTTCGGCCCATTGTTTCTTGTCAATTGTTATGTTCATCGCTTTGAAAGCTCCTTCTCCTTCTACTCCCCAATATAACGTTTGGGATACAGGGATATAAATAACCCCTAAGACGGGAACGCCTTCAGATATCAACGCAATGTTTACTGTAAATTCACCATTTCGATTAATAAATTCTTTTGTTCCATCCAGCGGATCGACTAACCAAAATAATTTCCACTTTTTTCTTTCCTCATAAGAAATAGACGTCCCTTCTTCACTAAGCACAGGTAAAGATGTTTTTTTTAAATAGGATATAATATCCTTATGGGCTAATCGATCAGCTTTTGTAAGGGGAGAACGATCAGCTTTTAATTTGATCTCAAAATCATCATTTTTATTGTTATATATCTCCAGAATAATCTTTCCGGCTGATATAGCAGCTTGGATAGCAATTGGCAAATATGTATTATATGCTGTCATCTATTATTTTTCCCATTTTGAATAAAAGGCTTATTTTGCTATAGCCATTAGTTTTATCAATTTTGTAATCAAATCAAAATTCCTGTCATTTCCGGAAGTTTCCCATGGTATTTCATTCGTAGAAGCATTCCGTAATTGGAGTAACTTATCAGCATCAGAAGAATCTCCTTTATAGGCTGCAATGCACCATTTTACTAATTGATTATCGGGGTATAATCTCATCCAATTATCAATCTGTTGATTCGCTTCAGTTTCTTTGCCTAATTTATGCAAAGCTAATACAGACAATAGTTCATTAGAATTAAAGGACTTGGGTGCCGGATTTGAATCATTAACAACGGCTTGAAATAAAGAATCTCTTTTAGCGGTAGGGTGGGGAGTGGCCAAAGCTTCGAGGAAATTCTCCAAGCGGTAATCGATTTGGTCTTCATAAGGTTTCCCGACACCGAGATTTTCCAGCCATATTTTTGAACCTTCTATCGCTTTCAGTGCCTTTGAAAATCGCTTGGAATGAATTTCATTGATCGCTTGGTAAAGATAGGAATCCCGATAGACATCGCGTCCGGCAGACGCTCCTTCATTTGGAAGCACCTGGATTTTTTTTAATAATGCAATGCTCTTGGAATATTGTCCATTTTCACACAATGTTCGCGCATATTTAAGTCCGACAACATAATTCTTCGGATACTTTTTATAGTATTTATCAGCTATACTATTTGCTTCTTTCCATTCATTTTGATTCATGAAATAGTTGATCAATGCAACCCCAACACGCCAGCTTTGCTCTATTTCCTCTGCCCTTCTCAGGTCATTGAGGCATTCGTTATTTTCTTTCAACAAGGCCCTGGTCAAATATAAAGGGGCATAATCAGCATCATCGCATTGATTCAATAAAGTAATTGCCTTTTCTTTATTACAGTTCTTATAATAAATCAACGCCTGATAGTATTTTGTCTTCCAGGAAGATTGAATGGAATCAGCCCATTCCAAGGCTTTCAAACTTTCAGGCCTAAAAGGGAAAACCATATTTGGAGAGAGAGCCTCAGTTGCTTCTAACGCTTCAAGCGCTAAATCATCCAACCCTTTCTGATGTAATAAAAAGGCACGTGTGTAGCCCGCTATCGGATAGTTTTGTGCAAAAGAGCATAACTCGATGGCTTCGTCTATACAGCCTTTATCAGCATACCAAAGGGCCATTTCCAAATAGGTCTCATGGGGTAGTTCATTACTTATCAGTGATTTGAAATCGTATTTTGCGCGTTCTGACGGATTTTGAATATAGGCTTCATAACGGATTATATGATTTAGAGGCGTTCCTTCCAATGTTTCAGCAATCAGCCTCCCAGCTTCTACAGGTCGTTTTAAATATCGATAACAAACCAACAATTCCTGTATTGCATCCATATTCCTCGTATTATAATCCAAGCTTTTTAGAGCATAGGTTATTGCCTTTTTATAGTCCTTTTCTGCAATAGAGAGTCCTGCCAGTTGGGCGTAGGCAGCACTCCGAAAGGCTTCGGTATAGGTCGCTACAGAGAAGCCATCTTTTGCATTAGTCGTTTGCCCAAGATACTTGTTTGATAATCCGAAATTGTAATTTGCTTCCCCATCATAAGTATCAATGCTTAAGGCATAAGCGCTCAAACGAAATGCCTCATCATATCTCCCCGTTTGGTTCATCAATGAAGCAAGACGAACAAGCGCCGGCGCAAAATAGGGATCTTTTTCTAAACAAGCTTTAAGATTGGCTTCAGCATTGCTTAACATTTTTATATTCATCCACTGTTCTCCTTTTATATAAAGCCCATAGACCGAATTCCAATCAAAGTCCTTCGGCAATTCGCGTGGGCGGCTGATTTCATAGTCTTGAAGAGATTCGGAATAAACTAATTCATCATCTCCTATGACCAGTTTTAATGTTGCATCCACAGGAACATCAAATTCACCCACCCAAGTCTTTAATATCTCCATCTGGAGTGTGTCTGATTTAATCTCTTTTGTCCCATTATATAAACGAAGCGTTGTTGTACCTTTCTGTACCGGGGAAAAGTAGACGGTAAGCTTGCCTCCATTTCTCTGCCAATTTATTGCACCTATCGTGCTTGCTTTAGAAATACCTCGAGTTTCCTTGACCGGATACCAATATTCCGTCCATTCATCAAATCCTTGGGGAGCAAACGATTTATGCTTAAAAGGCGTAAAAGCGCTTTTTGTTGCAGGTTGGTTGTACATTTTTCCGGATTGTAATTCGACATACTGTCCATCAGTGTCTGTCAGCAAGTCTTCCCAAATCTTTCCATCTTGCGCTTGGCTCCAAAGAAAAATCTTCATGCCAAGTTTCTCATCAGAACGGGCATAATGTATAGAACCGAAATTATCCTCATGCCAATAAGCTCCATAAAAGTCATTATAATAGCCCATCACATGGTAGGATTTTGAACTTTCAAAATCATTATTCTTATACAAAGAAAGATCCCGCCCTTGCTTATCGATTGGAAATGGGTTACTTTCGCCATCATGTCCAATATAACAATTACCGGGATAACAAAATTGAATATCTCCTGCTGCTTTATAGCCTGCATTCATCCATTGATAATAAGGTTGATCCATGGAAGAAGCATTATACCAGGTTGTTTTTGTTGTGAAAAAAGCCTTGTCTTTGGGCAAATTTACTTCGACCGTCCAATTTGACCGGGTAATATAATCGGTAGCTGATAGAAAACAACTGACACTTCCATCCGGATTTGTTCTTGTTATATAATCCACAGGAGTGGCTGATGTAGGTGCATGACCAATAATCCCGAAATTATATTCAATGCCGCCTGAAACCCATGCACCTCGCATAGCAATGTCTCGAAACTTAACTACATGATTATAGTAAATGAACTCTTTTCCTGTTGATTTTTCTACGGCTCCCCATATCTTTCCGCCTATTTCCGGAAAGAGGGTTACTTTTATGTAGTCATTTTCTAGTTCTACTGTTTTCCACTCTCTTTGTTTTCCTTCAGAAGTGAAACCATCGAAACGAAAATAGGGGTAATAAAGATTTTCCGGCCTGGCCACAGGATCAGCATCACTGAAAGGATAAGTCTTCATAGACACTTTTGATTCTATAACTCTGGCGTTTTGAGCTGTCATGATAGAAGCTACGAGGAGCATGCATCCCAATAGAATCAAGCTCTTCATCCTTTGTGAGAATAAGTTAATCATATGTCCCTTTATTAGTTTAATATTAAAGTATATCACCAGTAGCTTTTTCTAACCTGATTATTTTTTCTTTATTATAATCAGGAATCCTTTTCCTTTGGGGACGGTTATCATTTCATCCGGGCGCCATTTCATTTCCGGCTGAAATGCCTCTACTTCGGGGGCATACAAAACTGATTCTGCCGGATTCAAACCTAATGCTTCCCAGTCGATTTTCAACTTGACCGGCGTATCATTATCCTCCCATGTAGCCAAAGAGATCAAGGTTTTATCTCCTTTTTTAACATACGTCGTAGCCAATGTATGCTCTTCGTTTGTCTGTACTGGATTATTCTTCACCCAATAGCCAATCATATCACTTTCTTCAATGCCAAACTCATCCCACACTTTCCATATTGGACGTGGATCTCCTGACCATGGCGCCCGTGAAGTCATTCCATATAACATGCCACGCCATTGGTTACCACCGTCCTGCAGCATTTCCCCCATTAGCCCATACGGTAATCCTGATATCTCTATAAGCCAGAATTCCGGAGGTAAGTTATAGTCAAAATACTCACCAAACCAAAGGCGATCGATATATGGGAAATGTTCCATATAAAGGTTTGCACTATTTGCGAATCCATCACGCTCATTATATTGATTGGCGGAATGAAGGTCAATCATCGCGTTTGGATTTGAGCGCGTAAGAACTTTACGCACACGTTTCATTGTAGTTCGGTCAAATGCTAAATCATCAATATAAAGTCCATCAATGCCAATATTTTGAGTTAACCAATTTAATCCTTCTACATAATAATTATGCCAACGCGATACTCCACTGTTCACAATAGCCGCATCTCTATAGTTTGAAGCATACCATGCCGGAATATAATCTTGGTCGAGATGCTCTTGTAGCCATGAATAGCCTCCACCCGGGCCTTTAGAAAAGATCTCATCACCCAGACTTCGCAAAGCAAACAACTCCGTTGCGCTATTGGATAACTCACGCACCGTGTTATATATTTTTACCTTAATATTCTTTGCATGCGCACCATCAATATAAGCTTTCATTGCCTGTGTACGAAGAAATGGATAATTAATGAACGGATTAATCTCCGTTGCATGATGGACATTTACTATAGTACCGCCATAATCCTCTATTTTATCGATAAAGTCATAAGCATGGTAATAACGGTCCTTCCATTTTTTTATAGTGTTTACAGGTTTAAAGGGAGTAACGGCCAAGTTAAAATAAAACTTTAATACTTCCCCTTTCTTTATTTCCCGAACGCCTGTATATGAAACAACAGAAGAACCTTTTTCTGACTTTCTTATATCTATACCTCCCTTACCATTATTGAACCATGCATCTGGCATCAATAGAGGTTTGTCTTGATAAAAGTTTGTATTTAACGGTCTATCATAAGTATGATCAAACAGACGAATTTGGAGACCTGCATTAATATCTCCGATCCAAGGGCCATCTTGATTGCGTTTTACATTCCATTTCCAATTTAATTTTTCAGGACAATAGCCACCTTTTTCACCTAAACCCATAAAATATTTTGCGACGCCAGGTTTTAGATTGGTTTCTAATCGCATGTCATTTACTTTTATATCTTCTAAAGCCATTAATGTAAGCTTATATTCAATATTACCATCAAACTCCATTGCAGCTTCAAGATTCATAACAAATGACTTGCTTTTATTTAAAGCCTTCCAAGCAATGACGCCCCGTTTTTGCTTAGTGAACTCAAAGTTTAAATTCTCCCATGCACCGTCCTCTCCATCAATAATAAAGTTTATTGGAGAATAGAGAATATCTCGCGGATCTTTACTTATAGTAGTCAATTTTTCTGTAAAAAAGCTAGCAATTTGCTCTGGCAATCCGTTCTTGCCAATCGTAATAGTTCTGCCTAGACAAGAAATGGTTTTGTCATTACGCGTTAGTTCTGTGAAAGGCGCAACCACCTCGTCATCTTCGTCCAGTTGCGAATTCAACCATCTCAGACGTGAATGTCTCCATGGCTCGTTATCTCCAGATGCTTCAATATGATCTTCTGAAACGGTTAATGTAAGGCGGATGTCTTGCGGCTGCATGCCATTGGCTGTAACGAATAGCTTTCCTGTATATATACCAGGTTGGATGTGTGTATTTATCTGAGTACCTATCCATAGAGCCTGGACTTTCCCTTGCGGAACATTACAGATTTTGTGGAAAGCATTCCCTTTCACATCGATCCCTTGGGTATTGAAACAGGTGAAAGTCGATGCGGGAATAATCGCTCCTGTCGGTGAAATAAGATCTGAGAAATCGACGTTTAAGTTTTTTACCGTCTGTTTAGCCGCCCATACACCTATCTGAAATGTGTAATACTCACCACGTTTAGTAGTTCCCTCAAAATAATCGTGCCGGTTGTCTGTAATCCATTTATAAGGAATATTATCAGTCATTCTAATTGGATTGACACGGTCTTCTGTAAAAAAAACAGTTGCTTTTTTTTGTTTATTAAGCAGATCTTCAGTCTCTGCTTTAGTTGCAATAACTTCCATCGGATAGAAGCTGTTAAACTCATCAATTGATTCAAATCGTATTAATTTTGCTTCTGGTAGGTTAGAAGGTTTGACATATTTCTTTAACCACACTTCATCTGCAGTGTTTGAATACGGTTCATAGATTAATTTTTGATAATAGGCTTTACGACTACCCAGTGTCTTTAAATAATAAATATAATAATTCCCTGGAACTGTATTTGGTTGAAAAACAAGTTCACATTGTTCTTTATTAGCCTTAATCTTGTTAACATTCGTGATGCGTTGACCCGTATTAGCATCTATGACCCAAATCTGGTTCTGTTCAGGATGGGCTAAGCGAAGTCGCCAAGGAATTATAACCCTGACAGCATCTGCTTTCTGGTTTACATTTACTACGGCGCGATGGTTTCCCAATGAATCACGATCCCAAATGCCTGTTCCATATAAATTTCTGGAAGGAAGTATATTTTGTGCTTGCAAAGTAATAATTCCTATAAAAAATGGTATAATAAAAAGCTTTAGCTTATTCATAAACGGTTTATTATTAATTTTCAGTTTTCTTTAGTTTCCTTTCTCTTATAGATTGCAATAATCTTTCCTGCGGTTCTCGCTTTTGTTTATCTACAGTGGCTGCCTGTTGTAAAAATTGTGCTTTCAACTGCTTGTTCTTCAATTCAAATTCCTCAATCTCTATAGATGTAAAAGCCTTAATATCTTCTGCCGGAGTAACTAACTTATATCCTAAAGCCGCTAACTCTTTCCCTGCTACTGTTTCAAAGATTCTAATTTCAGCCAAACTTAATTCATTTAAGAATTTATTCTTATTATCTTTCAAGACGGGTTGTTTTACATTTCTCCACATTTCTCCTGCTGCAGAGGTTTGTTCTGATTCTTTGCTTTTGTAGTATTCCAACATTTTTTCTGTATAATCAACACCAATAAAAGAACATATTTTTTTTAATTCTACGTCTGGTTGTGAAATTAGATCCTCATATTTCAGCGCAAAAAAGAAAGCCTTATCAATATTCTTCTGCAATTCTAAGCAAGCCGCTTGGTCTTCCTGCCAACATTTAGCTATAGAATAGATATGTTTTTCACCGACAATCGCTTTTTTAAACGATAGGGCAACATCTCTGCCATCTCTGCAAAGATAAATATATAAGGGATGAATATCGATGGAATCAAATCCTTTAATATAATGGATGTTTTTCATGCTTTTATTTACCCAAATATGCGCACCTACCTGCTGTGCACTTAGCTCATGGATAACACGGAATATTTCATAGAGTGAAAATGTTCGACAATTTCTCGCAATTTCAGCTTCGTCCAATTCGATATTTTCCCATGTAACCGGGTTTAATCTCACAAGTTCACATACATCGTGAATCAGTTCTTCCCAGTTTTGTTTATTGTTAAGTGAGCCATAATATGGCAGCAATGGTAGAAACCGTTGCAAAATATGAGGTGGATGAGGAGCAAAAACATCATCCATTGTATCCAGCATGACTCGTAATAAATTCGAACCGGAACGCTGCGTTCCGATAATTTGTACTGCCTTTATTTTATTCATATATCGATAGAATCAATCCTATTATACCAGCTGCAATGATCATGTATATAGGACTTAGTTTAAATCTAATTGTAAGAAAAACTGCACTTAGGAAAAGAAGTAAAGATATCCAGCTGAATGATATTGTCTGCCCTAAGGCCGGGACAGACGCAAAAATCATTCCAATAACAGCAGGACGAATTCCTTTAAATATAGCATTTATATCTTTTGACCCTTTTAAGAATTCTAAAAAGCGGGAGCAAAGTATCATTAATATAGCTGGTGGTATAAAAAAGGAGAGAGTCGATATGCAAGCTCCATATATTCCCCATACTTTATAACCAATAAATGCAGCACTGATAAAAATTGGTCCTGGCGTCATTTGAGTAATGGCGATACCATCTGCAAATTCTGTAGATGTAAGCCAATGTAGGTTCTCTACAAACATTTCATGTAAAGTAGGGATTACAACATATCCTCCACCGAAAAGAGTTAGACTCATACCTGAAAAGATAGATGCCAATTGAACCGGAACGGATTTATTTTCAATAAAATGAAGCCCTATAATAAAAAAGAAAAGCATCGCGACTATTGAAATACTGGTAATAATTAATGAATTCGCTTGATGCCTTTTTATTGAATCACTAATGACCGGTTGCTTTTTAGGGCGAAAATATAGCCACCCCCATGTACCTCCGGCAATTATTACACATAGGATTGTAACATATCCTGTTATGAAAATAATGGTCACACAAGAAATTATCATGACAGTTCCCTGTGCCCATGAGGTTATTTGCTTTTTACCCATATTATAACCAACGGCAAGAATTAATCCGGTCACGACAGGTAATATCATTTCAAATACTTTGCGGACGATTGGCGTCTGCCCATAGTTAAAATAGCAAAAGGAAAACAAGAGTATCAAAAGGAAAGCCGGAACCAGTATTGCGATAAAAGCTATAACAGCACCAATATATCCACGTAATTTATATCCAACATAAACCACCACATTAAAGGCAATTGGGCCCGGCAAGACTGAAGCTAAAGAAATGGCATCTAATAATTCTTCTTCGGGTAACTTTCGGTCAATTTCACAAACCTGACGTTGTACCATGGTAACTAATGACATATATCCGCCAAACGTTGTTGCACCAATTTTCAGAAAGGTCAGGAGAATATAACTATATGTTACTTTAGACTCGTTCATGATTATTTTACTTTTTCAAAATACGCTTTCCACGTTTCGGAAGGTACATAGGTGGCACGGTATGGTGCAAAAGATAAGTTAATCTGCCATAGTATTTTCCCATCTTGGCCGGTAATAACAACAGCCCCTCTTTTTGAACTTGTTTGTAATATGTTTCCATTCGGTAATAAATAGGCACTTCCCATTCGCGACGTATATAATTCTGAAGGTAATGGAGCATTCAATCGGATGTCAGCCGTTTTATTTTTTTCATCCAAAAGAAAGGATTTAGCGCCTGATCTTTTATCATATAAACCGTTATCAAAAAGCATTAACTCGCCCTTTGAATTAAAATGAGGAGAATGTTGAAATGAAAAATAGGTAGTCGTGTCCATCGCAAAATCCCCATTTCTTCCAAACTTCCATTCAATATCACCTGTTTGGCGGTTTATTTTCCAAACTTGGTCTTCTATAGGTGCTGATAAATAATAATTTCCTTTCTCGTCCAAGCATAATCCGTTTATATGAAAACGGTCATATTTATACCTTTCTATATAGGGATCATTATCTGTATCCCAATGATCCCAAATTGACCATTTATCAAGAATATTTCCCAGCGTATCCAGAACTAAAATGCCATCTCCGCCAAGTGTGTCTGTTTCTAGTTTGTTAAACATTCTTTTTTCGATAATTTTCTTGGGACGATACAATGCTAAAATCTGATGTTTCTCATTCATTAAAACATCATGATGAATACTCTGAAAATCCTTTTCCGAATGAATTTTGTCAAGGTCAAATCGCCACAATAATTTGCCGGACAAGCTAATTTCAGCAATTGCTGTTCCACCAGCGAAACCAATAGAGCCGCGACGCATCGGCTTTTTTTCTTCATCCGCATGAACTTCTTCTTCAGATTGTGGTAGGTCGTCTCTAATATCTTGAATAGGAGGCCTAAGCATTGCAAGAATTGTACCTCGTGGGGTAATACAAGCAGATCGAACGCCAATATCTTCTACCTGCCAATACCATCTCACTTCTCCCTCGGCATCCATTATCAAAATATAACCAGGCACCCGGCCATATGTTACCATCACCATACCATCTCCTAAAGCTGTAGCCTCATGTGGCCGCTCTTCTGTTAACCAATGATTAACCAACCAGGGCGATTGCTTGCGCGTCTTGAATGTATATTTCTTGGTTGAAAAATGAAAAAAGTCATGAACAATAACCTTATAGGTATATTCAGAGTCAGCCTTCAATAACAACAAATCAATATGATGAATTGTATCTTTGCTTGTAATTGGGGTTCGGAATGTCTCTCCAGTTTTTACTTCAGTATATTCAACATTTACTTTTGCCGGTTTATTCAGTACAATATCTACAGCATAGTGCATTGCTGAATGTTGATCGGAAAAGGTAATATCTTTAATCGTTGGTTGTTTTAGTTTATAAGCCCCACTAATTAATCCAATAATGAGCAATAAAATTGTGATAGAAAGAACAATGTTTTTATTACGTTTATTCATGCTTGAAGTCAAATGATTATAGAAATGAAAGACAACTGTCAGTTCATCCTTCGTTCAGGATGCTTTTGACAGTTGTTCTTTCCGATATCTAAAAATTAATTATACCATTTTATGGTAAACGTTCGGGATTCGATGCCGCCATCTCTTGATTCAATAGTGCATCAACTAAAGGATAAGGGAAGTATCGTAATTTAGTCGTCACATTGGTCGGATTTGCAATACCAATTTTCTTCAAATACGCGTTAACGACTTCTTCATATTTTCCAAAACGAATCAAGTCTGCTTTCCGTTGGAATTCAAAGACCAATTCCCAGCCTCTTTCGCTAAGAATAGCATCATTCATCGTTTCTTTAGTTGTCGGAATGGGGAAACGGGCATTTTCGCCATAAACAGGGGCGCCAGCTCGTTTTCTGATTTCATTCAGATAAGGTAATGCTGCTGCCGGTCCATTTAAATTATTTTCAATCTCCGCTTTACACAGAATGACATCTGATAAACGGAAAATAGAGATGGTACGGCCATCATAATATGAATCAGAAACCATCTCATATGAATATTTCATAGTAGCAACATTCCGCATTAACTTTGTCGTGTCATTAGGAGGCGTCGTTTGTCCTTCATTTGGAAGATAATAGAAGAAACCATTAGTGGTGGTTTCGTCTCTTGGGTCTTTTCCTGTATAGTTATAATAGAAGAAATCCCGACGTGGATCTTCTTTATCGTAAGTCCTCCAAAAAGGCAATGATACGGCATAATATTGCCAGCGGTTAGATACTTCCGGATGGTCTGTCGGTCCGAAGTGATTCGCTATCTCTCCCCCGTTTTGGGATGACTCATGCAGAATACAAAAGATCATCTCACTGTCGAATTTATTAGACTCGGACCATACGTTTTTGAAATCAGGATTCAATCGATAGACTCCTTTGTCACGAAGAGATAATACCATGTCGATATAGGTTTTAGCATTGGCATAATCATGTTCGCGCAGATATAATTTACCAAGAAGGGTCGCTGCCGCGCCTTTAGTTGCTCTGGATTTATCCGTATCCCATTTTTCAGGCAATACATTGATGCACTCTTTCAAATCCTCTACAAGGAAAGATACGATTTCAGACACAGGGGTTAATGGTGCATTTTCAGCTTTTGCCGGATCTACAATTTGAGTATAAAAAGGTATCGGTCCAAACATATCGGTCAAATCACGATAGGCTAAAGCACGTAAAAACTTTGCCTGTCCGATAATTTGCGATTTTTTTGTCGCATCCATGGAAATGTTGTCAATATTTGCTAACAAAATATTTGCGTTAGTAATAACTAAATAAGCAAACTGATAATTATATCTAAAATATCGATTGTTTGCATCATAAGTCATTGTACTCAACTTACTCGGATCACCGGCAGCCGTAGAGAAGCCCATATCAGTGGCATAATCAGTAGTCATGACAAGATAACCTCCATAATACATCCATGCATCCCCAGGATATGGATTTAGGTCAGCGTAGACTCCAATTAGGGCCGCGTCGATATCAGCTTCAGTTGAGTAAGCATTAGCAGTCGTTAAGTTACTATATAAAGTCGGCTCTAAATCGGTACAGGATATAAGTCCGATAAATCCCATACAGCAAAGCCCCATCAAATATTTTTTCATATTCTTTCTTTTTAATAGGTTATTAGAATGTAACATTTAATCCTAAAGTATAAGTTCTCATTGCAGGATAGGAATTAAAATCTAATCCGACTCCACCGTTCGCTGTTTGGCCGCCATTACCGCCAGTTTCATAAGCTTTCGTATCAACTTCGGGATCCCATCCGGAGTAACCTGTTATCGTGAATAAATTCTCAGCTTGAGCAAAGACACGCATATTACTGATGATTTTCTTAAATGGTATAGTATATCCTAATGTTAAATTCTTTAGGCGTACATAGGATGCATTTTCAATAAAATGATCATTTATATAACCACCATATTGGGAATAATAGAATCCGTTACGAGGAATATCCGTATTTGTATTTGTTGGAGTCCATCTGTTCAAAGCCTCTTCTGTACGATTCCATTCAAGATTCATTCGGGTCATATTCAATAGATCATAGCCTACAGCTCCTTGAAAGAAGATGCTTAGATCAAATCCCTTATAAAAGAAATTATTTGTAAGTCCAAAAGTAAAGTCCGGATTTGCATTTCCTATAATAGTCCGGTCATCTGAATCGATTTTGCCATCTCCATTTACATCAACAAATTTAGGATCTCCTGCTTGGGCATTGGGTTGGAGGGCATATGTTTCATTCGCTTGCAAAACACCTGCATATTTATATCCGAATAAAGAACCTAAAGACTCTCCCTCTCTAATGATCGCATAGGATTCTTCAGAAACAGTCCCCATCGGCTTGGAAGATGTTAAAAATATATCCTTACCGCCTATGTCTAATATTTTATTCCGATTCATTGCAAAGTTCAGTTTTGTATCCCATTTAAATTCACCGATTAGGTTTTGGGACGAAAACTCAAATTCCACGCCCATATTTCTCAATGAACCTATATTCCGTTGTCCGGATGTGAATCCGGTATAGAGCGGCAAACTGACATTTAACAGCAAATCACTTGTCTTTTTATAATATCCATCAATAGTCGCTAAAAGCCGATTATTAAAGAAACCCATATCAAGGCCAATATTATACTGAGCTGTACTTTCCCATTTCAATCCTTGATTCTCTGCATTAGATGCATTAAGATGTGTCCCGGCATTATTATTATTTCCGTCTAATGTAATATGCGTATTTGACATCAAGGCATATGCGGCATAATCACCGATTCGCTCATTACCTGTGACTCCGTAACCAAATCGTAATTTTAAATTGCTAAAGGCATCCAGATTTTTAATGAAATCTTCTTCACCCAATCGCCAGGCAAGTGAAGTTGAAGGGAATGTTCCCCAATGATTATTTATCCCAAAACGGGAAGAACCATCCCGACGAATAGTAACAGTTGCTAAATATTTATCATTGAATGTATAATTAAAACGGCTGAAAAATGAGATCAATATATTCTCCGTTTTATTCGAAGCTTTACTTGTAATCGTACTGGCTGCTCCCATATTGTTATATCCGAAGAGATCCGTTGAAAATCCCTTGGCTTTCATATCCCGGTATTCTCCATTATATTTTTCATATGTGTAACCACCCATTATATTAATATCGTGAACTTTATTAAATGTTTTAGTATAGGTGATAATTCCTTCCAAAAGCTGGCGCGTTGAATTAAAATCATATGTAGATGCTACGCCATTATCTATACCGCCTTGATATGTAGATCTCGGAAGATAGCTTCCTCTGAATGTACGTAACAATTCCACACCTATGGTGGCTTTGGCGCGTAGTCCTGTAATCGGCTCAATCTCTACAAATGTTGTCCCGTTAAATTTATCCTGGGTTTTATCATTCTTACGCTCTAACAGGTTAGCTATAGGGTTATCGCCTCTACCTCCCGGGGGACGACCGTATGAACCATCATTATTGTATGCCGGAACTGTTGGATCGTATGTCATAATGGAAAGCAAAACATTTGAATTAACAATATTCCCTGAATATTCTTGATAATTCTGTGTTTCCCGATGCGCATAAACTGTTGCTCCTGCTTTAATATAGTCATTAATCGTCTGATCAACGTTCACACGTCCTGAAATACGTTTGAATGATGTATTTTTCAAGATGCCATCCTGATTAAAGAGCCCCAGGCTGGTTAATACTTTTGTTTTTTCCGAACCTCCACGGAATGTTATATTATGGTCCTGTACCAAACCTACACGTGTCGTTTCTTTGATCCAGTCCGTATTGACATTACTGGCCAATTGAGATTCCGTATAAGCTCCGTTTTCTTCATTCTCCTGCCCTGCAATCTCTTTATATAATGCATTAGCAAGATTCATATAATCTTTTCCGTTAAGCATGTGGAATGGGTTCTGGATTTGTTGAGCGCCCAGATATCCATTGTACGATATTTTATTCTCACCCGCTTTTCCTCGTTTAGTTGTAATCAAAATCACCCCATTGGCACCGCGGGCTCCATAGATTGCGGTCGCTGAAGCATCTTTAAGGATTTGCATAGACTCAATATCATTAGGATTCAGGTTTAATCCCTCAGACGTTGGAAATCCATCGATTACATATAACGGCTCATTTGAACTACTAATCGAGTTATTCCCTCTGATTCTTACCGAAATTGTTCCACCCGGTGCTTTCGATGACTGGCGGACATCAACACCGGCAGTTTTCCCTTGTAAAGCTTGGGCCGCATTACTTACGGTACCACCCATCACCATATTATCCGACGACACAGTAGCTACAGCACCTGTCAAGTCTCTTTTCTTTTGGTAACCATAACCAATAGCAACAACTTCATTCAGGGCAATTGCGTCATCAACTAACAAAGCGTTAATAACAGTTTCTTCCCTAACCTGGATTTCTTGCTTTTGCATTCCGATAAACGTGAACACGAGAGTTGCGTTATTTGGTACATTACCAATCGTGTACTTACCATCAACATCTGTGATAGTTGCTCTTGTAGTCCCTTTAATTGATACATTCACACCGGGCATTGGTTCTCCAAGCTTATCTTTTACTATACCGCTTACGGCATGGCCTTGCTGTTGTACCCCTTCATTGATAATAGAAGAAGAAACGGTTCCCAATGAAAGGCGTGGCCCATTTTCCGCAAAGACACCAAATGTGATACACCCAAGCATCCCTCCAATAATAAACAAATGTTTTCTCATACAAACAAACTCTTGTTGAATTATTAATGTGAATCAGAAGTAAAGATTCTCCTGATTCTATTTCTATTAAAAAACGCTTTTTCAACAAAATAAACGCATAGATATTACCTCTCAAGACCAATCATATTGATCTGAGAATAATATGGATTTATTGTCTGCACGAAAAAATGTCTATCTGTATTTCATTTATACAAAACCTTCAAAGTATAGTGATAATCTATTTACGATACATCAGAAACCAAGCCATTTTCATAACTATAAAAATTATCATACGGGAGCCTTCTATAGCCTTTACGCTTCTTTGTTATCCCTTTCAAATAAATAATGTATATATGCCTAATACCTATTCCTATATGTTTATATCTGCCTGGTATTTAAGTGTTATTTGATGATTTTGACAATTATCAAAGAGAATTTGACAATTTATCTTTTCAAATCAAAAAAGGCAGGATATAATATATATCTTCTGTAAAATTCTCAAATGTGGGCAAAAATGTGAAAAGTAAAAAATGATGATAGCCTGCTTTATTCTTGTATCAAAAATTTGTCGACATAAATATTTACTTTAAATTGGTTAAATGAGAATACAAATATTCAAAGAACGTACAAATTCAGATTAACATCTGAATTTTTTCATCCAATGGAGAAAATAACCATGACGTTTAATTGTTTTTCTTAAAATGATTTACTACATATTAATTAATGATTTATGTGTATAATTTTATGCAAATATACAACTTATTGTCTATTTGAGAAACATTTTTGCGTTAAAATGATTTATATATCATATTTTATTTGTCATATGGATGTTTATGGCCCTGTGATGGAAGATATTTGATAAATATTTAATGACCAATGCTTCATGTCTTTTTTGAAAAAATCAGTCCACTGAATGGGAGGTGAGTAAGAGTTTGCTCTGCATTATGTCCTTTTATTTAATCGATGTGGGTATGGCAGGCTGTTTTTGCGGCTAATAGTTCCGGCTTGGAATTTTTTCTTTTGTCGTTTTATTTCAGCAATTACCGCTTAATTTTTATATAATTTCAGTCGATGACAAGATTGAATGATTTGTAACAGCTATGGCAGTCATGAAGTTAAATAAAATTTGGAACGGCAAATCCTTTTCTCCGAAAATTGCAGAAATGTTATCAGCAGAGTGGATAAATTAAGCGGAAATTCTTGTTCGTTGTTTAATTTATTGTAATTTTGTCTCCGTAAAAGAAAAGAAGAATGAGTTTACGTTTCATACATCATCGCCATCATCATTACAACGGACAATAGTTCGGTGGGCTTGGGTGGTGCGTAAGAAATGTACTCATAGAAATAATAAGGCTTGCCGTTCTGCGGTGAGCCTTTTTTTGTGAATATACAATGAATCATAATAATTTGACAAATGTTACGAATTGCAGTACAATCAAAAGGACGTCTCTATGATGAGACCATGGCGCTTCTGGAAGAGGCGGGCATTATTTTGAATAAAAGTAAGCGGGTATTATTGTTGGCGGCGGCGGATTTTCCGGTAGAAGTCCTTTTCCTGAGGGATGACGATATACCGCAGTCGGTAGCCAATGGCGTAGCGGACGTGGGGATTGTCGGTGAGAATGAATATATAGAGAAAGGGCAGGAAGCAAAATTGATCAAACGGTTGGGTTTCAGCAAGTGCCGTCTTTCCCTGGCCATACCGAAAGACTCGTCGTATGAGGGCTTGTCCTGGTTTGAGGGAAAAACAATCGCTACTTCCTATCCGAATATCCTGAAGAATTATTTGAAGGTCAATCAGGTGAACGCCTCCTTACATGTGATTTCCGGTTCGGTGGAAATCGCACCGGGGATTGGGCTGGCAGATGCTATTTTCGACATTGTCAGTTCCGGCAGCACTTTGGTAAGCAACCAATTAAAAGAGGTGGCCATTGTGATGAAGAGCGAGGCGTTGTTAATCGCCAACCAGGGGCTTTCGGATGAGAAAAAGGCCATATTGGATGAACTTTTGTTCCGTTTTGCTGCAATTGAGACGGCAGTTGGAAAGAAATATGTACTTTTGAATGCGCCGGAAAATAAGTTGGATGAGATTACGGAATTATTGCCGGGAATGAAAAGTCCGACCGTAACGCCCTTGGCGACGAAAGGATGGGTTTCCATCCAATCCGTGATTGATGAGAAGCATTTCTGGGAAATCATAGGAAAGCTGAAATCGATAGGCGCCGAAGGTATTCTGGCAATTCCGATAGAGAAAATGATTTTATAAAATAAGGTTTATGACGATAATAAAATATCCTTTGAAGAGTGAATGGCCGTATTTATTGAAGCGTTCTATCAATGATATAACAGCGATGGCGGATACGGTTCGGAAAGTGTTAAGAGAAGTACAGACGGAAGGGGATGCAGCTGTGAAACGTTATGAAAGGCTGTTTGATAAAGTTGAATTGGATAGTTTTCAGGTATCGGAGGAAGAGATTGAAGAGGCCGGGTCTTTGCTATCCAATGAACTGAAGGAAGCGATTCATACGGCGAAAGACAATATAGAGAAATTCCATGAAGCGCAACTTTTTGTCGGGAAGAAAATCGAAACGACTCCCGGTGTCGTCTGCTGGCAGAAAGCCGTAGCGATAGAGAAGGTCGGCTTGTATGTGCCCGGAGGGACGGCGCCTTTATTTTCTACCGTACTGATGCTGGCGGTGCCTGCCCGGATTGCCGGTTGCGGGGAGATTATTCTCTGTACTCCTCCTAATCCGAAGGGAAAAGTGCCGGCACCTATTTTATATGCTGCGCGGCTTGCGGGAGTAAGTAAGATCTTTAAGATTGGAGGCAGCCAGGCGATTGCAGCGATGGCACATGGAACCGAAACCGTGCCGAAAGTTTATAAGATCTTTGGGCCGGGAAATTTTTATGTAACGGGGGCCAAACTCCTTGCCAGTTTGAAAGATGTTGCTATCGATATGCCGGCCGGCCCTTCGGAAGTGGCTGTCATTGCCGATGAAACGGCGAATCCCGACTTTATTGCGGCCGACTTCCTTTCGCAGGCGGAACATGGAGTCGATAGCCAGTCTATACTGCTGACCACGTCTGAAGCGTTGGCCGAGAAAGTCACCGGGACGATAGAAAAGCAATTGCTCGCGCTTTCACGCCGGGAGATCGCACAAAAATCGCTGGAGAACAGTCGTATTATTGTTCTCGCCAATATGGATGAGATTATCGAATTCGTGAACAGTTACGCTCCGGAGCATCTGATCATACAAACGGCCGACTATAACGAGCTGGCCGAGCGGGTAGTCAATGCGGGCAGTGTCTTTCTCGGGCCTTATACGCCCGAAAGCGCCGGTGATTATGCCTCCGGAACCAATCATACGTTGCCGACGCATGGCTTTGCCAAAGCGTACAGCGGAGTCAATCTTGACAGCTTTGTCAAGAAAATCACTTTCCAGGAAATTACGCCGGACGGCCTTCGCCAGTTAGGCAAAACGATTATGGTGATGGCGGAACATGAACAGTTGGGAGCTCATAAAAGGGCGGTCAGTATTAGATTGGAAGAAGAATGAAAGATTTAGAACAATGGGTACGGCCGGTGATCTGGGATTTGAAACCTTATTCTTCGGCGAGAGATGAGTTTCATGGCAGCGCCTCCGTCTTTCTGGATGCCAACGAGAATCCCTATAATGCTCCATACAACCGGTATCCGGATCCGATGCAATGGAAACTGAAGAAACGGATCAGCGAAATAAAGAAAATCGCTCCGGAGCAGATCTTTCTTGGAAATGGGAGCGACGAGGCGATTGACTTGGTATACCGCGCCTTCTGCGAGCCGGGAATCGATTCGGTGGTCGCTATCGATCCGACCTATGGAATGTACAAGGTGGCTGCCGACATTAATAATATAGCCTACCGGAAGGTGCCGTTGAGCGAAACATTCGAACTGGATGCCGACCGTTTGCTGGAAGCGGTCGATGCGACGACGAAAGTCGTCTTCCTTTGCTCGCCCAATAATCCGACGGGAAATAGCCTGAGCCGGAAAACAATTATTCGGGTTTTGGAGGGATTTGAAGGACTTGTCGTTTTGGATGAAGCCTATATCGATTTTTCATCCGGAAGTTCCTTCCTGGGCAGTTTGAAAGAGTATCCGAATTTAATTGTGCTGCAAACGCTTTCGAAAGCATGGGGGGCCGCCGGCATCCGTTTGGGAATGGCTTTTGCTTCGCCTGAAATTATCCATTTGTTCAATAAGATCAAATATCCGTATAATGTCAACCAATTGACGCAGGAGTTCGCCTATGATTTGTTGAGGCGGGAAGACCGGATGAAAGAACAACTGATCTGTATCCTGAAGGAACGTACCCGCTTGCAAAAGGAATTGCCGGACTGCCTTCCGTTCATGAGCCGGATCTATGCGACGGACGCGAACTTTATCCTGGTTTATGTCGGCGATGCGAACGGGATCTATACCCATCTGGTTGAAAAGGGAGTGATTGTGCGCAATCGCAATACGGTAACGCTTTGCAACGGTTGCCTTCGAATCACCGTCGGTACCAAGGAAGAAAATGACGCTTTGCTGGATGCATTAAAACAATATCAGCCATGAAAAGAGCTTTATTCATTGACCGCGATGGGACAATCGTACAGGAACCGCCGGTCGATTATCAATTGGATAGTTTGGAAAAGCTGGCGTTTTATCCGAAGGTTTTCCGCAATCTTTATTTTATCCGTGAGAATCTCGATTTCGAGTTTGTCATGGTTACGAACCAGGACGGATTGGGAACAGCTTCTTTCCCGGAAGATAGCTTCTGGCCGGCCCATCGGAAAATCATGCAGACCTTCGAAGGGGAAGGGGTTATTTTCGACGATACGTTGATCGACCCTTCTTTCCCGGCGGAAAATTCGCCGAACCGGAAACCCCGGACAGGCATGTTCGGCAAGTACCTCTCCGGTAGCTATGACCTAGCCAACAGCTATGTCATTGGCGACCGGCTTACGGATGTCGAGCTGGCGAAGAACCTCGGTGCCAAAGCGATCTGGCTGCGTAACCCGGAAGGAGCCGACGAGGAATTGGCAGCCTACCCGGTGAAACTGGCGCCGATACTGGTTACGGATGATTGGGATCGGGTGACAGATTTCCTTTATGCCGGCGAACGCCGCGCTAAAGTACAGCGGACGACGCGGGAGACGGATATCCTGGTAGAACTGAATCTCGACGGAAACGGCAAGACGGATATTCATACCGGCTTGGGCTTTTTCGACCATATGCTCGACCAGATCGGGAAACATTCCGGCATGGATCTCACCATCCGGGTGGATGGTGATCTTGAAGTCGATGAACATCATACGATTGAAGATACGGCGATTGCCTTGGGAGATGCCCTCCGGGAAGCATTGGGATCGAAACGGGGGATCGAACGATACGGCTTCACTTTGCCGATGGACGATTGCCTGTGCAGTGTGGCGCTCGATTTCGGCGGCCGTCCGTGGTTGGTCTGGGACGCTTCTTTCAAGCGTGAAAAGATTGGCGACATGCCGACCGAGATGTTTCTTCATTTCTTTAAGAGCCTGAGCGATGCCGCCCGTATGAATTTGAATATTAAAGCGGAGGGCGAAAACGAGCATCATAAGATCGAGGGGATATTCAAAGCATTGGCGCGTTCCATCAAGATGGCGATCCGCCGCGACATTTACAAATACGAATTACCAAGTACGAAAGGAGTGATTTAAATGAAAAAACAGGGACTGTTCATACTTCTTTTGCTGTTGGCTATTTCATGCAGCAAAGATACGGAAAACAAACTGGAGGGCAAATGGCAACTCCGGCAAGTGGAAACGGAAGGGACGGTCGTGTCCGTGGATACGGTCTGGTACAATTTTCAGAATACGCTTTTCTCCTATCAGCTCTATAATCCTTCTACCGGCTCCTATCGGCAACAGTACGGTTTCAATACGGTTACCGGCGGCGAATTACTGCTTGAACTGGGGGATAATCCGCTTCCGAATGATCAGTTTCTCCCTTTGACCGATTGGGACAGAGCCGAACGTTCCTTTTCTATTACCAAGCTCAAAGGATCCGAACTGATCCTGACGGATGCTTCGGGGAAAATCTATACTTTCCGGAGATTTTAGACGAGAAGAAAAAAGCAGGTGTAACATTTATCACAGAAAGGAGAACCGGCAAGGCTTTATCTTTGCCACATCAATTTAAAAGAGATTATTTCTATGGAACAGATACATGGGCATGAAGTCCTCCACATGATGGAAGGGCACAGTTATACGGAAAATTCTTTAAAAGAGGCGATCAAGGAACGTTTTGGCGAAGAGCGATTGTTTTACACCTGTTCGGCAGACCATTTAACCATCGATGAGCTTGTGGTTTTCCTGAAAGAGCGAAAGAAATTCATTCCGGCAGAGAGTGGATTTACGGTTGATTCATCCAAGATTTGCAATCACTGAGAGCTGTCCTTTTTCCCGTCTTGTGACTTTTTTATGCTGAATAAAAATGAGTATACTCGAATGTTCTTTTGAGTATACTCAATATAGAAAATGAGTATACTCAATTGATCCATCCAGTGCACTCAATTTTGTTCACTCTAAATTTCGCATATATTAGGGTGACTTCTCGAAAATTTATCAACCGGCTTTTAGGATTGATCCCAATTTCTTATATCTTACCATGGCTTCTACATAGTAGTAATCGGCATAAGTAAGAGGGACATCGACCTCTTGTTTGCCCGGAAGGGAACCGACACTATGCTTCAGTATGAAGTTGCCGTTGGTACCCGGCTCAGCCAGGTATTCGGGCGAGGAAAGCGTTCTTATTTGCGTTTCGGCTGTCCGGAGGCATTGTTCGGACAATTTCTTATCAGATGTCAGGGTGCTCAGTTCGATAAAGGCGGAGGCCATGACCGCCCCGGCCGATGCGTCCCTTAATTCGTCCGGGATGTTGGGAGCGTCAAAATCCCAATAGGGTATTTTATCCTCCGGCAACCGGGGATGATTCAGGATAAAGCGCGCGATATGCTCCGCATGATCCAGGTATTTCTTATCACCGGTCTCACGATACATCATTGTATATCCATAGATCGCCCAGGCTTGTCCGCGCGCCCAGGAAGAGGAGTCGGAATAGCCCTGTACAGTTTGTTTAAGCCTTGCGTTTCCCGTGATGGTGTCGTAATCCACCAGATGGAAACAACTATAGTCCGGGCGGAAATGTTCTTTCATCGTCTTGTCGGCATGATTCCGGGCGATTTCTTCAAACCGCTTGTCTCCCGAATTTTTGGCGGCCCACATCAGCATTTCCAGGTTCATCATATTGTCAATGATCACCGGATATTGCCAGGTTTCCTTGTTCCAGTCCCAGGAACGGATGAGGCCGATGGGATCTTTATAGCGAGTTGAGAGCGATTTCGATGCCTGTAAAATAACTTCTTTGTAACTTTCCGTTTCGAGCAGGCGAAATCCGTTGCCGAAACTGCAATAAACCATAAATCCTACGTCATGATTGTCGGTCGTGAATTTTTCCCGTTCCACTCTATCTGTATAGTCGACAGCATACTTTTTAAGTTCCTCCGTCGGTTGGTTTTCATACAAATACCATAATACCCCGGGAAAGAATCCGCTGCACCACCAACGAGAATCGGAGGTGACCAGTTTTCCATTTTCAAAGGAGCGGGGCAGGAGAAGTGTATCATTCTCCAGCGATTTAGCCATATCCAGAGATAAAACGGTGGCTCGTTCAAGACTTTTGTCGATGATTCCCAGCAAATCCTGCTTTTCCGTTTTTCGGCATGACACAAGCAATAAAATGGAAAGCAACGGGAGAAAAATGAGATGCTTTGTTTTCATATAATCGATTTTAATGATTGATTTTCAAAATAGAATAACTTGTTTTCCCCTTTAATTCCGGAAATTTGAATATTAATTTAATTCGGTTGGCCCCATGTACCCAACTTTCCTTGAGCCAATCATCAGTCACCGGATAAAATTCCTTGACTGCAGTCAATACCTTCTTATCGTAAACCACCCGGTATCTCTTCCCATTGAAAGATTGGAGGAACAGGTTCCCCTGTTGATCCAGTTCGACCGTTCCATATACCATGAGGGAAAGGAAAGTCGTGTCTTTCACTTCTTTCAACCGGAAATCTTCGGTTACCGTAAATCCCTTTTTGTCGTCCAGACGAATCGACCGTTTCCATGATTGGACGGCTGCCTCTTCCGGATAGGCGCCGGCGATGTCGAGGATGAAAGCCGAATGGGATTTGCCGGATTCGGCTTTTACTTCCCGGGCGGCAAACTCTTTTCCGTCTTTTTGTTGGATGCCATTGATTGTGGGAAGGTTATGAAAGTCGGACCGCATGGTCCACAATTGGTAGCGGTTCTTCCCGAAAGTCTCTTTCGTATACTGTTCGACTCCCAGGTCAATCAGCAACGGCTCTTCGTCCGCATAAAGGGTAAAGGTGCCTACATCGTTATGATTATGGCTTTCTGCATTGTGCCCGCCTTTGGCTGCAAAATAGAAGCCTTCGGTGGAATGTGCCTTTTGCCTTGCCGTGAAGACCTGGAGGTTGCTCAGCCATGCGCTTTTAACCAACGGAGGGTCATTCTCACCATTTAGCAGGTCTTCCATTTGATTGAGCAGCAATAACTGACGCCCAAAGCCATATAAGAATGGGCGGTCGTTGTATTTTATGAAGTTCTCATTTGGCAGAACCGTTTCGTTATAATGCTGTTTCTCGGCAATAAAGCGGGCTAACCGGACTAAATTATCATCTTTGATATATTTGCCATACCGGTAAACGGCACTGGCATTGGGTACGATAATCGGGCGTGCATCCGCAAAATTCACAAAATAATAATCAGCGATATGCATTTTCCAATAATAAGCCCCCATGGCTTTTATTTTGGCATCTGAAGAATAATCGATTTTTCCGCCGGAAGCCATTCTCAGCAAATCCAATGACTCAAAGAGAGAGGCTGCTGCCCGGTTCCAATAGGAAGGACCTTCATCGCATCCTCCGTCCGCCGCATAGCTTCCATAGAAAATATCGAGTGATGAAAGAATCTGCCGGATCGCTTCGATTTGTCTTTCCCGGTCCTTCTCGACTAATAAAACGGAAGCCAGCCAATTGGACGAAATCCAGGTCGTCCAGTTATTTTTTCCGGTCTTCCACCAATAATTATTATCCAACGCCGGATCGAGTATCCTTTTTTTAATCTCTCCGGCCAACCGCTTGCTAATGATCGGAGACTCCTTATCCAATCGCTCTTCCATTAAATAGTAGACCCAGGACAGCATTTGAGCTGTTTCGGAATCGAAAAGATCGATGAACGGAGTTTCGCTGACATCGGGGAGAATCGTCTTGGAATGCGCCGGAACGCCCCACCAGGATTCTTCACAGATTTTCCATATCCCATTGATAATTTCATCTATGAACCGTCCCTTGTCTTCGATTAGCTCTGCAATGACGGCAAATTCCAATCGGGAACGTTGATCGAAAAGTTTGAATTCCTGTTTCATCCGGTTTCCCGACCTTCGGTATTCCATGAATTCGGAAGGAGCCGTTACTTCCCAAGGTTTTCCAAGATTCTTCTCCGCTTCTGAAATGTAAGCATTCTTGATCCCTGCCGGTAATTGTTTCCATTGTTTATCTCCCGCTTTGGGCAGAGGATGGAAGCTCCCTGCCGGTACGATTGCTTCTTCTAATATTTGGGGGGGAAGTTTTGAAGAAAAAAAGCCAGGCTGGGCGTATAAAGCTATACATGATACCCAAAAAATAAGAATAAGATAATTTTTTTTTGCCATAAGATAATTGTTCTATTTTTCTATGAGTAAAACGGGATGCCCGGCAAGATCATAATCGGCCAGGCGAAAATGCTTATTGGGAGAGGGAGTTGTCATAAAAGATCCATTTCCTAATAAGTCGCTAATCACAGGATAAACTTGACTTTCGACTTTAGGCTTATAAAATAAAACACAGTGATTGTCTTTGATACTATAACCTATTTGAAAGGAATGGGATTTTTCAGAACCAATGATCTTACTGTCGAGCAAAGTTATTGCATTTCCATTAAATTTCAGTTTTAATTCTACTGCATAATCATCAAAAAGGTCAATTCTTAAAAGACTATGGGAGGGGGAAGCTATTAAAGCTCCGAGGGCGTGCCATTCCGGATCAAAGGCTGTTTGGTTTGTAAAAACCAATGCATCGCTGGATTTTTTCCTTAGTTTTTGTAATAGCGAAGCATCGTAAGGACTTAATAAATGAGGGTTTTTTATTGTGTTGTTTATGAATGTGAAATATTCCCTGGAGTCATATCCCACAATAAGAGGATTGATGTCAAAAACTTTATATCCTTTCTTCGATATATTTAATATGGAATTCGATATTTTTGCCTGGAAAGAAGTGGTGGCTTCGTTATCCCTGGATATAAAAGAGCTTCCGAAATCTTTTAAATAAGAGAAATAAATATTTTTGTCTATGACAAGTGTCGGTGTATCGCTGGATGTAATAACTATAGCCTTGTCAATCGTATCAAAATAGATCTCATTTAAGATAAAAAAGCCGCTGTTTTCTATCCGGATTCCCTCAGTGAGTTGAAAATTGCTGGAACCAAGGTTTATTCCCCCGGTTGTGACCTGGGATAAGATATGGATATTATTCAGTATATGTCCCCCGGACTTTGTAACGATACCGTATTTTGTTCCATATATAAAAGTGTTGGATATTTTGATGTCTGCACAAGAATGGTCGATATATATTCCGTATACATCCTGGTTAGAGGATATACCTTGTATTGTTATATTATCAATTTTAGTATCGGCACTACCCGTACCGGCAAAGTCATCGGTCACATTAATTCTGATATGAGTTTTATGACCTTTGAATAAGCTGATGGACCTTAATGAAACTAATTGTTTCAGTCCGTTCACAATGATTCCATTATCCACATTGCTACAGTCAAACATACCTCCTTCTATGTAGGAAAAACGCCTATAGCTTTTATCAGGCGTTGACATTTCGTAATAACCTACTTTTAATAATGCCTCCAAGTGGAGATCACTTTTGATTAATGCATTTTTGTCAAAAATCAGGTTGACATTCTTTGAGTAATCATACGGTAATACAATAGCCTCGGATAAGTTATAAGTTCCGGCAGGGAAATAGAGCGTTTTTCCATGAGCGTTCTTCACTAAATCATTTAACTCTGTACCGATAGCCGTGCCATCATTTTTTATTCCGAGCTTGGTGACGGAAATAATCTCATTTGCTGTCTCATCGCTCTGGGCATATAGAAATGACAGAGACGCAAGATGCAGAAAAAAGAGGTAGCAATATATTCTTCTGGGCATAAAATCTCGTTTCTTTATTTTTTATCGGATAATTTTACTATGAAATGACAAGGTTCGTTGGACGGAAGTTCCGCTTCGAAGCCGACAATAAGGGTTCCCGGATTAGGTTCGTCGAAGTCGGTAGCCGGTTCGGTGCTCCATGTTTTTAAAGTAAAAGAAACCGGAGCTTCCACTGTCAGATACATTATTTTTCCGTTTTTTGATAATTTGATTGTCTTTGAATCCTCTATTTCCACATCGGCCGGAGTAACCATGCTCCAACGGAGGTTTGTATTCTCTTTCTTTGCCTGAACCCGGTCTTCTATCTGCAAAAAATCATTATTGACCAGTAAGATTGTTCGTTGGGCCATGGAGAGATCCTCACTAAAAACAGGAGCCAGGTCGATCGTGGCGCCTCTTTTTTCATCCGTATCGAATGTTTCCGTGACTGTAGCCATGCCGCTTACCTGATGCCTTTTCCCATTGATGGTTAATGTATTGTGCGCTTTGTTGCTCAACCGGAATACATCCCATCGCTGGGAGTTCTGTCCCATATTCCATAAATCAACGCCTTTTGCTTCCAGGGGAGCATAGGATTGCATGCCTAAATCCATCGCCCATCGTATTCCATCGGAATCATAGACAAACGAACCGGCGTCCATGTGGGCATGGGAAGATTCCGCTTTTCCACCTTTCATTCCTATATATTTATCTTTCGCCATTCCCCAGGATGTACGTATCAAGACTACGGGAGTGACACCTTGTCCGATCCAGATTTTCTTTTCGGGCGCAGAGATATTTTCAAAAGTTGCTAGATTGGCAAACACCATAGTCATTGGCAGGAGGCGGTCTTCTCCAAAAGATTTAATATAAGCGCCTCCATTGGCTATTAGCTGTATCTCCTTGTAAAGCAGGGAAGAATTATTGCTCTTTTGGGCAAACCAAAACATCGACGGTCTGGGACCTTCTTGGTTATAGGAATCTGAATAATTATAGCATAAACCGTTTATCCCGGACATGAAAAGCATATATTCCGCTGTTTTCATGAATCCCGGTGTCTTATGCAGATCCTTATCGGAGCCGAGAGCCGTTTCCAGTCCGGAGAATAGCATTACTTGAAAATCAGTTCCGTAACTCCAATACATATAACCTTCCGTATAGTTTCCATCCGGACCGTAATCTTCCAAAGGAAGTTTGATGGTTTGCAAACATCGTTCGATTATTTCGACAGACTCTTTTTTTGCTCCTTCATAAATAGCTAATGCTGCATAAGTTAAACCGGCATTACATACTTGGTTCCAGTTTGCCCGGTTGGTTAAGAACCAATTATATGAACCGACATAGGACGGTTCGAACGCTTTTGATTTCAACGCTTTTCTCATTTTGTCCCGGGTTTCGGGCTTTAATTTATCATACAACCAGTCATAGCCGATTGCTACTCCCAATGCCATTTCTCCTACATCCAGAAAATGGGAAGGATTCCAGTCTGAGAAATCACAAACGGCAAGGATTTCCCGTTCCGCCCGGGTCAGATATTTGGGTTCTCCGGTCATCCGATAGCCATAGGAAAGATAAAAGATACGCTTCAGAGCCGTTCTGGATACGGATAGAAGGCGTTTGCCCTCCATGACTCTTGTCACCGGAGCCGCATTCAGCATCTCGTTGCAATTCTTGAGGATAGCTTCATGTACGGCAGCCAGGTCGTTGTTTTTTGTCAGGTTCACCTTTAAGCGTTCTTCTTCCTGCCGGTTCATCAATAACCGGGGATGTGCTGCAATGGCGGAATAATCATAACTGCCGGAAGGAGGAGGTGCCCCGTCGTCATCCGGCGACAAAGTTGTTTCTTCTTCCTCTCCTCCAGGCAGATCTTTATCTGATTTGCCGCAGGCTGTCATAAGATAAGGAATAAATAAAAACAATAAAAATAGTTTATACTTCATATGTCTATCGGTTTTTAATCATATAGAACCAAATGGCGTCATGCGACATTGGCCATTTTTTTAATGTCGCATGACAACCTTGGAATATAGTTAATATTGCCATCCGGGCGTTTGCTTGATATTAGCGTTCATCTGCGTTTCCTTGGTTGGAGCCGGCCATGTCAGGATATAATCGCCTGCCCATCTGTATTCGGCATTGATACTTCCCCACCATGATTTACGTCCGGCGGAACTACCTCCATTATATTTGGATTCCTTAAGCGTACCCCATCTCAGTTCATCGAAATAGTTTATCCCTTCGAGAGCCAATTCCGCCCGGCGTTCATACCGGACCCGTTTTCTCATGTCTTCTTTTCCGGTTACGGAGTTCGCACCGGAGCCCCCTGCTGTCAAAGCAGGCATATTTACCCCATTCCTGGTACGGATTTTATTGAACTCAAGAATCGCTTTGTCCAATTGGTTGTTTTCATTATAAGCCTCGGCCAATAATAAAACCACATCCGTAAATCGGATTAAGGGAAGGTCGACTGAGCAAAGATCACGGTTTACATATCGCCCTTTTCTGGTTTCGTTATATTTCCGATACATATAAAATGCCGTATTTCTTTTATCATTCCACATATCCCAATAAGGAGCCACATTATCAAGTAAAGGCCACCGGAGTGTTAATTCATGCTCATTACCCCCATTCCAGTAAGGGTTGTAACAAATAGCGGTGGAATATGGCGTAAATACACTTTTCTGCAAACGAGGATCCCTATTCTCGAATGCTGCCTTGATTCGAGCTTCGTTCCCATTTTGCAAATAGTAAGTAGACATAATAGAACTACCCAAACGTTGTACTGCATTATTGTAGGCTGAAGCTATTTTACTATCAGATGAGGAAGCGCTCAATCCGTCCCTTAAGAAAAAGACCTCCCGTTGTGCAACCGTAAGTTGATCCCATCCTGGAAGCCAGTCATTCCAGTTAAAGTCGGAACCGTCCGCATTCAGGAAGGAGTTGACATATTCGGGGTTCGGTTGAGCTTCCGTCCAACCATCGTAATGGGAACGTCCTCCGATATACTTCTGGATATCGGAAGAAAAACCGCTGATTGCATCATATTGCAGAGGGAATATCATCTCTTTGTGTTTCTCATTTTCATATTTGAAAAATTCGGACCATTCCCCGGTCCATAAGCCATAACCGCAGGATTCAACTTTACTTAAATCCGCGATGGCGCTGGCATAATCTTTCTTCCACATATAAACCATTCCCCGTAAGGCATAAGCAGCTCCTTTGGAAGCTCTTCCATAGATGGAATTATCCAGTGTGTTATTGGGAAAATGAGAATTGTTGATGCAATCCGTCAAATCGTCAATACATAATTGATAGACTTCATCGACCGATGATTGGCCTTTGGTCATTTGTTCTTGTGGAGTAGGCTCCGTATAGATAGGAACTCCCTTAAATAAGGCATTCAGCCGGTAATAGAAATAGGCTCTCAGAAATTTGGCTTCGCAGATCAACCGGTTTTCTTTTTCTTCCGATAAGCCGGCTTTATGCAGATTGAAGATGGCATCATTCGCACGATGGATTCCTTCATAATGTTGTTTCCAGGTATCGGAGAAAAGGGCATGGCTCGGCGTAATATTCCCGTTCAGGTAGACCAAAACTTCATTATCTGCATTTCCATGGCTTCCGTATGAATTAACGAATCCGAGGCCATCGAAAATTTTATAACTATCTGTAATTGTTCTTTGCTTAAGTGCATTATATATTCCGGATATACCTTGGTCGGCTTTCGATTCGGAATTCCACATGTTTCCTGACGAAATAGAATCATAAGGAGCCGTGTCTAAAAAATCATTTGAGCAAGAGGATAGTATGATTGCAATGATAAATGCTTGAAATATTTTTTTCATGACAATAGATTTTAAAAAGTTACATTGAGGCCGAAAGCAAATTGTTTCATCAAAGGATAAGATACGTTCGATCCGATTTCAGGATCCATTCCCGGATAATCTGTCAGGGTAAGCAGATTTTCTCCGGAAACGTAGATCCTTACTCTGTTCATTAGGGCTTTCTTAGATATTTTTGAAGGGACTGTATATCCTATTTGTATATTCCTTAACTTAACAAAAGAGGCGTCATATTCCCAAAACTCACTGCTGACTCCATTGACCCCTGCAGTTCCGAAAGTCAAACGGGGGTTGGAACCGTAAGGATTGCTATTAGGATTATCCGGATCATTCGGATCCCAGCGGTAGGCGTTTTCTGCAAATTTCTTGGGAACGCCTGCTCCTAAACCGATAGACGGGCTATTATAGCCCCCCTGATACCAGTATCTTTTAAATCCGGCGCTTCCAATCCATACCATTGACAGGTCGAATCCTTTATAGGCTGCCGATAGATTCAATCCGAAATTGTATTTGGGCAATTGGGAATTGCCTGTAAAATCCATATCATTGGAATCCCCGTAAGTACCGTCTTCGTTCCTGTCGGCGTAAATAAAATCTCCGTACCAGATACCCGTCTTGGAAACATTGTTGGTGGGAGAGAATTTATAACCTGCGGCCTGCATGGCTTGTACCCATTTTAAATCGTTTTCGGTGCGAACCATTCCGTCTTTAGGACCAGCGTTGATATCTGGAGTCCCTGTTCCTGAATAAGAGCCATTTCCCCGGTATAAAGAGCGGAGATAAGTTTCCCCTAACATGTGTCCTTCTAAGATCTGGCCTCCAAATCCTCCACGGGCCACATCGCCGATATTATTTACGTAAACGGAATTTCCGCTCTCGTCTATAACCCAACCTTTCTCCAACTTGCCCCGGTATTTATCCACTACGTTCTTGTTGTATGAAAAGTTTCCGCTGATTTGATAAGAGAAGTCGCTGATTTTATCCTGCCAGTTCAACGTGACTTCAACCCCTCTATTTGTCAATTCGGCAATATTCTGTGTCGCTGCGGCAATTGTACCGCCCGTTAAATAATTGTCGGGGGTGAAAATCATACCGCTCGTATGCTTGTTGTAATAATCGATTTCTGCGGACAATCGGTTATCCAATGTAGAAAGATCAAGTCCGATATCTGTTGTTGCTACGCTTTCCCAATGCAATAAAGGATTGCTCGATTTGTTCATGATCAGCCCTTTGCCCGGTTCTCCGTCGATTACCACATTCGTCGTTCCATATCCGGCCTGCCAATCGTAATTGCCTAATTGGTTATTCCCTACTTCTCCCCAGGAGGCTCTTAATTTCAGGTTCTGGAAGATGTGAGAGAATCGCTGCATAAAGGGTTCCTCCATCATTCTCCATCCGGCCGAAAACGAGGGGAAATATCCGCTTCTCTTATCTGGTCCGAAACGGGAAGATTCATCATATCTGAGATTCCCTTCAAACAAATACTTTGATTTATAAGCATAATTGACACGTCCAAACAGAGAACGGAGAGACCAATCGGTTTCACTGCCTGAAATCGAATTCAAGTTGACGCCTGAATTGAGTACGTGAAGATCCCAGTCCGTCATGCCCTTCTTGGATGCCGCAAACTCGTTTTCGTTATAATAACTTTGATTGTATCCGAGCAAACCTCCGATTTCATGATCTTTCTTTATCGTCGTATTATACCTTAATAAAAGATCAGCGGTATGTCTTGCCCTTTTAAAAGAAGAATAAGATATATTTTCATTTTCCAGAGCGGAACTGTTGCGCCGTACATTCTCCACGTAGTTCCACATTCCTTTTTCTACTCCCCAGGAGGAATAGTCTCCCCAGTCAGGCGCATAATTATAGGAAGCCTCGAAGTCAAAGCCGTCGAACAGCGTGATGACCGAATACAGGGTAGCATTCGCCCGGAACATTTTATCTTGTCCTTCCCGAACCATTTTTTCGAAAACATTATTGGCATTCGACGATTCTTCGTTGGTTAGCGCCGGAGCTCCCCATTTGTTGGGGCTTCCCGGATAGATACCCGGAACGGATAAAGAAAGATATTCAAATCCACGGCTGATATTTCCCAATCCTTTTTCTTGTTTTAATCCGAAAAGACGGGTTCCTAACTTCCACCATTTATAAACCTTGGCCTCCAGATTCGTCCTGAATTGGAATTTTTCAAGGCCTGAATCATCCATAATTCCTTCGTTATTCAAATAGCCGGCGGAGATTAAATAATTGAGATTGTCCGTTCCTCCCTGAACCGAAAGATTATATTCCTGTGCCATTCCGGCATTGAAAACTTCGTCGAACCAATCGGTGTTGGGATAAGCGATACGATTGGGAACTCCGTATTCATTCAATGCGTCGGGGTTTTGCTTTGCATCTCTCCAGAGCGCGATGCTTGTATCTGAATAGGGCATGGAAGAACCTATATTTCTGGCTGCTTCATTTACATATTCCATATGATCGGCATAGTCCGTTACAAAAGATAGTTTGTTAACCGGTTTTTGGAATGAAACGAAACTGTTGAATGCCACCCTCGCTTTTCCCGATCCTTTCTTGGTCGTAACTAAAATAACGCCATTGGCTGCCCTTGAACCGTAAATTGCTGTCGCGGAAGCGTCTTTTAAGATGGATATGGATTCGATATCATTCGTATTCACATTGTTCATGTCCGCTTCGAAACCATCGATCAGGACGAGTGGGTTGCTGTTATTAATCGTCGTCGTTCCTCTGACTCTCAGCGTAGCGCCGTCGTCACCCGGTTTGCTGGAGGTCTGCATTACCTGCAAGCCTGCTGATAAACCCGCCAATGCGGAGGAAGCGTTCATGACCGGCCTCCCTTCGATCTTATCGGTGAAATTAACTGTCGTAACCGAACCTGTCATATTGATCTTTTTCTGGGTTCCATATCCAACGACAACGACTTCTTCCAATAATCCGGAATCTTCTTCCAGAATGATATTGAAAGAGGTTTTCCCATTAACCGGTTCGGAATGGGTTTTATAACCCAGATAACTGATTTCTAAAATATCTCCCTTAGACACTGTCAAGGAGAAGTTTCCATCGAGATCTGCACTTGTTCCGTTCGTTGTCCCTTTCACAACGACTGTAGCGCCCAACAACGATTCGCCTTTTTTACTATGCACCGAGCCTGTAATCCTATAGGTTTGCTGTTCCACTTGGTTAACCTCTGTAATTCCGGCAAACAAAGATTGGTTAAATCCTGGAATTAAAGTTAACAATAATAAAATAGTTAGTCTTTTCAGAGACCTGAATGATAATTTTTTTTTCATGAATAATTAGATTTTATATATGTTGAGATTGAGTATCCTGTATTTTTTTACAGGAAATTTTTATTTCATGGCTTATTTTTGTTTATTAAAAATACTCTCCAAAGGTAAGTGGAACTATTGCCTACCGGCCAGAACAAATCATTCTAAAAATGTAACGATTCGTTCAATTATAGGCGTATCTTTCGTGGAAGAGCTTTAAACAGGGATTCTTATTCTTCGTCCTCAGGCTCGGAAGGGTTCCGGGATTTGTTTTTTAAATAAGTCTCATTATAATCTTTCGGATAGACTCCGAATTCTTTCAGGAAACATTTTGTGAAATAGGAGGGGGAGTTGAAGCCGACCAGATAGCAGATTTCTGTTACCTGATTGTTCTTTGCCAATAGTAATTCGGCTGCTTTTCTTAATCTTCTGATCCGGATGAAATCGTTGGGGGAAACGCCGAAGACTCCTTTGATTTTCCGGTATAAGCTGGAACGGCTCATGTTTAATGTTTCGGCAAAGTCTTCCTGGCTAAAGTCCGGATTCTGGATGTTCTTCCGGATGATCTCATTAACTTTCCGCATGAAATCATCCTCGGCTTTGGAAATAACTGCCGGGTCGGTTAGCAATAAAGGGGAGTTACGGAGTGATTCGATTATCTTTTCCTTGTTAACCAAAAGATTGCTTAAAGTAGCTAATAACAACTCATTGGAAAATGGTTTCTCGATATAGGCGTCGGCCCCTATTTCCATTCCTTCGATTTGCGCTTGCAGTCCGGTCTTTGCTGTGAGTAATACAATGGGTATATGACTGTAGTTTATGTCCGATTTTATTTTTTTGCAGAGTTCAAAGCCATCCATATTAGGCATCATGACATCGGACAAGACCAGATTAACATACTGTTTTCCCAGAACCCGGAGCGCCTTTTCTCCATCAAAAGCCAGGATAAGCGAGTAATAGGGAGTTAAAAATTTGGTGAGGTAAGAAGACAATTCCTTATCGTCCTCGACTATGAGCACGATCGGTTTTCGTTTTTCATCCTCTTTCTCCGATTCGGGCGCAACCTCTTTCTCTTCCGGGCTTTCCTGTGTGAGATGAAGGCTGTATTCCTGGATAATAGGTAAAGACAGACGGAAACGATTACAGGTGCTTATCTTGTCCATTGTCAGAAATCCTTGATGCAGTTCGGCGAAAGCACGGGATAGGGATAATCCCAAGCCGGTTCCCTGTTTTATTGTTCCCGAATGCTTATATTGTACGAAAGGCTTGAATATCTCTTCTTTTTGTTCATCCGGGACGATTGTTCCGTCATTTCCGACAAGAATGTCGAAGTATCCGTTTCCTTTTATGCTTTCCGAAAGAAGCGAAACAGACAGGTAGGTCGCTGCATTTTTGATTGCGTTGGCAAAGAGGTTGCTGATAATTTTAGTGACGGCTTCTTTATCCAACGAGGCGTAAAAATCCTTCTCGGGGAGTTCTTCTCTGAATTCCAGATGGTTCAGTTTAATTGATGGCTTAAAACGGAGTGCTGTTTCCTTTATCAGGGAAGAGACGTTACATTCCCTGAAATTTAATTGGAAACCGGCGCGTTCCATTTTCCTGAAATCGAGCAGTTGGTTTGTCAAGCCGAGTAAGTGATTGGTGTTCCGGTTTACGATATCGAGGTCTTCTTTGATTTCCTCGGGCAGGTTCTTTTTTCCAATTACATTTTCCAGCGGTGATTTTATCAAGGTTAATGGTGTCCTGATTTCATGGGCCACTTCGGTGAAGAAATCGATTTTCGCCGTATAAATTTCCCGCTCTTTTTCTTGTTCGAAGCGTTCCATCTGACGTTTCATCCTTCGCTTATGCCTCCGCCTGACTTGATTGTAAATCAAATACAAAACGCCGGCTAATAGAATAACATAAAGAATATAGGCCCAAGGGGAAAGCCACCAGGGCGGCAATATCCGGATTTGCAACGAAACGATCTTCTCTTTCCGGGGATTATCGGGATTATAGGCTTTTAAACGGAATACATAATTGCCGTGCCTAAGGTTTGAGAAATTGACCAAATGAGATTCATTGACGCGGTACCATTCTTCGTCGAATCCTTCTAGTTTATAAACATAGCGGTCGAGGCCGGGGGATTCATAGCCCAGGACGGCAAACTTGAAAGAAAACGAATTTTGCTTATAAGAGAGTGTAATCCGGTCGGAAAATGTTATGCTTTTTTTTAATGGAGATTTCGGCTCTGAGACAATCACTTTCTTGTTGAACAACAGGAAATCTGTTAAAACCAGGGGAGGCATCCGTCCATTTTTTTTCAGGGAATTGGGGTTGAATGCGATAAAGCCGTTGATGGTTCCGAAATAAAGTGTTCCGTCGGTAGCCTTCAATGCGGAGCTATAGTTGAATTGTTGGGTCGGCAGCCCGTCGGATACCGTATAATTGGTGAATTGCAATGTCTTGGTATCGAAGTGTGACAGTCCGTTATTTGTGGAGATCCAGAAGCGCCCCTTCTCATCTTCGATTATTTGGTAAACTACATCGTTCGGCAGTCCGTTAAAGGAGTTATAGGAGGTAAAAGACTCCGTCTGCGGATCAAACAAGCAAAATCCGGCTCCCTGTGTAGTCAGCCAGATATTTTTTTTGCTGTCGATAAATAGGCTTAAAATATTATTTTGAGGAAGACTGTTGGCGTTTTTTTCGTCATGGAAGTAATTGCGCCATCTGTTTTCGGCCCGGTTGAAGCAAAATAGACCGTTGATCGCCGTGGCGACATAGATGTTTCCGTCCGAATCCTCTTTAATGTCTCGGATCAGGTTTCCATTCAGTTTGGGAATTTCGGTAAAGGAGTCGGAGCGCCTGTTATATTGGTATAGTCCGCTTCCGCCTCCGATCCAGATTTCTTCTGATTGATCTTTACAGACGACATAAATGTTTTTTTCGGGGGAATAGGACAATCCTTCTTGCTCCCGGGCATTCTTTTGTATGTATCGTTTGATCTTCCGGGTAACTGTGTTCAACTTGTATAATCCCTGCGAATAGGTGCCGATCCATAACTCATTACCGTCCATACAGAGGCCATGGATGTTGGAATAAAGTTCCGCTTCATGGATGGGTTCGATCTTTTTGGTTTTCGGATCGAACCGGCTTAAACCTTTATCCTCCGTTCCGATCCAGATCGAACCGGAAGGGTCTTCACAGAACTCACGGATTCTTTTCCCTCTCAGTCCGTTCTGGGAACTGGGATAATACTTTTCAAAATAGGTGTATTGTTTAGGATAGTAATTCACTCCGCCGAAATAGGAACCAATCCAGATTCCTCCGTCCCTATCTTTATAAAGGCTGTGTATGGCATTATCCGATAGGGAATAAGGATCGTCATTGATATGAAATAAATGAGTGGGTGGCGTCCTTTTTTTATGATAGATATAGACGCCTGATTCCGAACCGATCCAAAACTCATCGGGAGTGGTTTGTATGATTTTTCTCATGAACAGCTTTTTCTCTTTACCGAAGAGTTCGGTCAGCCGGCCGGTCGACAGGTCTAAACTGACAAATCCGTTTTGGGGTAAGATAAGATATAAAAGCTGGTCTTCCCCGAAGAACATGTCGAGAATCACTTCCCCTTCAAAAAGATTCCGTCCGGGTTCCTTTTCAAAAGGCAGAATGGTTTTCATCTTGTCTTTCGTGTAGAATAACCCTCTGGAGCCCAAAGAGAACCAGATGAATCCCGAAGGATCTGTCCGTAAAAGCCTGACTTTGGAATTTCCAGGCTGTCCGTCGCCTCCGGGCAGGTACCGAAGCAGCTCTCTTCTCCGGGCGTCATAACGGAAAACGCCTTGCCCTTCCGTACTGATCCAGAAGAATCCTTCTTTATCCTGTATGATATTATTGACCGGATAGGTGATTCTTTGCCCGTCGGCGGTTTGTTCCCCGAAATCCCTAAAAGATTCGTTGTCCATATCGTAGATGAAAATGCCGTCTGTTGTTCCGATCCAAAGATTTCGATGCCCGTCTTCATAGAGGTCCGTTACGAAATTACTTCCTAAGCTATTCTTATTCCCGAGCTCTTTCTTGAATATGGTAAAAGAATACCCGTCGTATCTATTCAGCCCGTCTTTCGTCCCCAACCATATAAAACCGAGCTTGTCCTGAAAAATGCAGTTGACCGTATTTTGGGATAATCCGTTGGAAATGTCCAGTGTTCTTAAGTAATATTTTTTCTCCAGCGCTTGGGCGGCAAGTGTCATCTCCATCAAAAAAGAGAGGAACCCCAAGACTAAGACTAACCTTTTTTGTATCGGTTTTCGGATACGCATGGAAACTTTTCGTATAATATGAGGGGCAAATTTAATCAAATTGCTCAAATTTTAGGGAAGGTGATTGTTTTTTCGGTTAATTAGGCGTAGTTTTGTGGAAGGATTGAAAATCTATTTGTTGTTAATAAAGCCTTTTATTGATTATAACGTATGGTGAAAATTATTTTTTCGTTTATTTTTATTTGTTTAGGGGGTGGAATGCTTACCTTTGGGCAGGTGGCTACTGATTCGCATTTAAAGGCTATTTTGAGTGTAAACAAAGATACGCTTTTCCAACGCCTCCTGTCGGATCCGGAACATTACCGGATTCAGATTATATATACTGAGATCAATCGGGATAAAGACAACAATCCCTCTTTCAAAACCTATCGTTATCATGTGGATAAGGATTTGTATTTCAATCCCGCATCGACGGTAAAACTTCCGGTGGCCATTCTTTCTTTGCAAAAGCTGAATGAGCTGAAGGTCCCTGGCGTAGATAAATCTACTTCCCTGCTGATCGATAGTGCCCGTTCGCCTCAGACAAAACAAGGAACGGATCCTTCCTCTGAGAACGCTTATCCTTCGATTGCCCACTTTATTAAAGAAGCATTATTGATCAGTGAAAACAATCCTTATACGCGTATGTATGAGTTTCTGGGGCAGAAATATCTGAATAGCGAATTGTGGAAGAGAGGATATTCGGACGTCCGGATCATCCGGCGGTTTGCTCCGAATTTCACGGAAGAAGGGAACCGTTATACCAATCCGATGCGTTTTATCGATTCAAATGGTTCCGTTTTATATGCTCAGCCGGAAACCTATTCCGATTTGATATTTGATTTCCCGAAAGAACCTGTTTTGTTGGGGAAAGCTCATTGGGACAACAACGATAGTGTTATCTATACTCCCATGGATTTTACCAAACAAAATAATTTGCCTCTCCAATCGCTGCACGATATGCTAAAGGCCGTTCTGTTTCCTGCTTCAACTCCGGAGAACCGGCGATTTAATCTGAAGGATTCGGATTATCACTTTCTCTATCAATACCTTTCCCAGTTTCCCGGAGAGACCAACTATCCTAAATATGACCGGGAAAAATACTCTGACAGTTATGTGAAATTCTTTTTTAGTGACAGTGCGCAACATCCCCTTCCGGAGGGAGTGAGGGTCTTTAATAAAGTCGGTTGGTCCTATGGGTTTATGACGGATGTTTCTTATGTTGTGGATTTTAAAAACAAAATCGAATATATGCTGGCGGCAACTGTATATGTCAATGAAGACGATGTTATTAATGATGGCATTTATGAGTATGATACGGCGGGAAGGCCTTTCTTATATCAGTTGGGACAAACGGTCTACCAATATGAACTGAAGAGGAAAAGAACGATTATTCCCGACTTATCTGATTTTGTTATTCTTTATGAAAAACGGGTTCCCGACAATCGTCCGGTAATTTCTTCCGCGGCCAATTAAAGTCTTACAATCCAATAGGCCGACCTCCTCCCTGGGTGCCTTGGCTGTATCTTTCTTTTTGTTAGGCTTTTCTATCTCTTCTTTTTTGTCGGACAGTAGTGTAAAACTATATTCATACTCTTGGGCTTTTCAAGGTATCCTTACTTTTTTTTCCTATTTTTGTGGCTCTGATGCATATATTTCAGAAAGATCAGGAAGAATGGAAAAAATGAAGAAAGTCTTTGTGAGCGGGTGTTATGATATGCTGCATAGCGGGCATGTCGCCTTCTTTGAGGAAGCTGCCCGGCTGGGCGAGTTATATGTCGGAGTTGGTTCCGATAAGACTATTTATGAGCTGAAGGCACGTAAGACAATCAATACGGATGAGGAAAGGTTGTATATGGTGAAAGCCCTGAAGGTGGTGAAAAACGCTTGGATCAACAAGGGGAACGGGGTACTGGACTTTGAAGCCGAGTTGAAGGAGCTGAAGCCGGATATCTTCTTTGTGAATACCGACGGCCATTCTCCGATGAAAGAACAATTATGCAAAGAGCTGGGGATTGAATACGTGGTCAGCCAACGGATTCCCCATGCCAATTTGCCGGCCCGCTCTACAACCGCTTTGCGGAAAGAATGCCGGATCCCTTACCGTATCGACTTGGCGGGCGGATGGCTGGACCAACCGTATGTCAGCAAATACTATCCCGGCGCTGTCTTGACTATCAGCATCGAACCGGATTATGAATTCAACGACCGGAGCGGCATGTCGACCAGCTCGCGGAAAAAGGCGATCGAGTTATGGCAAACGGATATTCCCGAGGGTGACAAAATCAAGCTGGCGCGCACTTTGTTCTGCTTTGAGAATCCTCCGGGAACGCAGTATGTCAGCGGTTCGCAAGACTCGTTGGGCATTGTCCTTCCCGGGTTGAACCGGTTGATGTATGACGGTGGCTATTGGCCGGAATCCATCGAGTCGGAGGTAGATCCGGATTTGTTGGGATGGGTGGAAAAACGCCTTTGGTTAATACCTCTTTTCCCTCGCCGGGCGGGATTCGATGTGTTGGAAGAAGTTTGTGTGGATGAAGCCGGTGTAAAGGCCTTAAGCCGGGCCGCCGATGATTGTTGGGAGGGCATCTGCTCCCGGGATATCCGTAAATGGGGAGAGGCTTCAGTGAGAAGTTTCGAGGCGCAGATCAGCATGTTTCCCCGGATGGTTTCTCCGGAGATACTGGAAATCCTGTCCAAATATAAATCGCGGGTCTATGGATGGAAAATGACCGGCGCCGGCGGCGGAGGCTATCTTGTTTTCATCAACGAGAAACCGATAGAGAATGCAATGCAAATAAGAATCAGACGATAAAAAAAATACCATGAAAGGAATCGTTTTAGCCGGAGGCTCCGGCACCCGTTTGTATCCGATTACGAAGGGAGTTTCTAAACAGTTGCTCCCGATCTATGACAAGCCGATGATTTATTATCCGATATCGGTGCTGATGCTGGCTGGTATCCGGGAGATCCTCATCATATCGACCCCGCAGGATCTGCCGGGATTTCGCCGGCTTTTGGGCGACGGGTCGGACTATGGGCTGAGCTTCGAATATGCCGAGCAACCGTCGCCCGACGGGTTGGCCCAGGCATTTATTATCGGAGCGGACTTTGTCGGTGGTGAGTCTGCCTGCCTGGTGTTAGGCGATAATATCTTTTACGGGCGGAGTTTTACGGCGATGCTGAAAGAGGCTGTCGCCAATGCGGAAAAAGAGCAAAAGGCGACCGTCTTCGGCTACTATGTGAATGATCCCGAACGATACGGCGTGGCCGAATTTGATGAAGACGGAGTCGTCTTAAGCATAGAAGAGAAACCGGAAAGTCCGAAATCCAATTACGCCGTAGTCGGACTTTATTTTTATCCGAACAAGGTATTAGACGTAGCGAAAGAAATAAAACCTTCCGCGAGAGGTGAGTTGGAAATCACGACCGTCAACCAGCAGTTTCTGAAAGACAAGGCCTTAAGGGTTAAACTCTTGGGTCGTGGATTTGCCTGGTTAGATACGGGGACGCATGATTCGTTGTCGGAAGCCTCTACTTTTGTGGAAGTGATAGAAAAGAGGCAAGGGCAGAAGATAGCCTGTCTCGAAGAGATAGCCTTTAACCAAGGCTGGATTGATGAGAAGCGGTTGGAGAATATTGCTTTGACGATGATTAAGAATCCCTACGGACAATATTTGATGAAATTAGCCAAGGGAAATCAGTAAAACGAGAAAATTAATAAATAGGAAAAATGGAAAAAGAAAGCAAGATCTTTGTTGCCGGGCATAGGGGATTGGTAGGCTCCGCCATACTGAAAAACCTTAGGAGCAAAGGATATGATCATTTCGTTTTGCGAACGCATGACGAATTGGATCTGACTGACCAGCGGGCGGTGGAGACGTTCTTTGAGGAAGAGAAACCTGATTATGTCTTTCTGGCGGCGGCACATGTAGGCGGCATTCTAGCGAATAGCCGTTACCGCGGGGATTTTATTTATCTGAACCTGATGATTCAGAATAATGTCATCCATGCTTCTTACCGCCACCGGGTGAAAAAACTTTTATTTCTGGGCAGTACCTGCATATACCCGGGAGAGGCTCCTCAGCCTATGCCGGAAGACTGCCTGCTGACTTCCCCGCTGGAATATACTAACGAACCTTATGCAATCGCCAAGATCACGGGAATAAAAATGTGTGAGAGTTATAATTTGCAATACGGCACGAATTATATTTCCGTCATGCCGACCAACCTCTACGGCCCCAATGACAATTTCAATCTGGAGACTTCCCATGTGCTGCCGGCCATGATCCGGAAAATCCATCTGGCGCATAGCCTGAACCGAGGCGACCGGGAGGCTGTCCGGAAAGACCTGAACGCCCGTCCGGTGGAAGGCGTTACGGGGGAATCGACGGAAAAGGAAATGGAGGAAATCCTGTCCAAATACGGGATTCATAAGTCGGGGGTCGATCTTTGGGGAACCGGAGAACCTCTGCGGGAATTTCTGTGGAGCGAAGATATGGCGGATGCCTGCGTTTATATTATGGAGCGGGTTGATTTTGATGACTTGAAGCCGGCGCAAGGCCCAGTACGGAATACACATATAAATATAGGTACCGGTTTGGAGTTGAGTATACGGGAGCTGGCTTACCTGATCCGGGACGAGATCCGGTTTGGCGGTGAAATCCGCTTTGACGCTTCCAAGCCGAACGGTACGCTTCGCAAATTGACGGACGTAACGAAGCTGCATGATTTAGGTTGGAGCCACTCTGTTGAAATAAAAGAGGGAATCGACCGTTTATATAAATGGTATCTGCAAAATCAATAAAAAAAAGAAACAATGAGCAAAGTCGCATTAATAACCGGCATAACGGGACAGGATGGTGCCTATCTGGCGGAATATCTGATTAAAAAAGGCTATCAGGTACATGGAATCAAACGCCGTTCCTCGATGTTCAATACCGAACGGATCGATCATCTATACCAGGATCCCCATGAGGTGAACCGAAATCTGATCTTGCATTATGGGGATCTGACGGACAGCCTGAACCTGACGCGTATCATCGGGGAGATTCAGCCTGATGAAATTTATAACCTGGCTGCGATGAGCCATGTCAAAGTCAGCTTCGATACCCCTGAATATACGGCCAATGCGGACGGGCTAGGGGTCTTGCGCATACTGGAGGCGGTACGCTTGCTCAAGCTGACGGAAAAGACGCGCATTTACCAGGCGTCTACTTCCGAATTATACGGATTGGTGCAGGAAGTTCCGCAAAAAGAAACGACGCCGTTTTATCCGAGAAGCCCCTATGCCGTCGCCAAGCTATATGGCTACTGGATTACTGTAAATTATCGGGAAGCCTACGGGATGCACGCTTCCAACGGAATCTTGTTTAACCACGAATCTCCCTTAAGGGGAGAAACTTTTGTTACTCGCAAAGTAACGCGTGCCGTTGCCCGGATCGCCTTGGGCATCCAGCAAAAGGTATATATGGGGAACCTGTCGTCCAAACGGGATTGGGGCCATGCCAAGGATTATGTCCGGGCGATGTATTTGATCCTTCAGCAGGACGAACCTTCCGATTATGTGATTGCGACCGGGATAACGACTACGATTCGTGATTTTATACGGTTAGCCTTTCAGGAAATCGGATTGGAGGCTGAATTCAAAGGAGAAGGCGTGGACGAGATTGCTTGCTTGTCCGCTGTGAATGAATCTGTTTTCAATCAAAAGATAGGAGAGGCTTACTTGGAATCCATCAGAAAAAGAATTGGTGAAACGCTTGTAGGCGTTGATCCTCAGTATTTTCGGCCGACGGAAGTGGATTTGTTATTGGGCGATGCCACGAAAGCCCGCACGATTTTAAGTTGGGAACCTCGATACTCGCTTTTGGATTTAATACAGGATATGATGCTCTCTGATGTGAAATTAATGAAAAAAGAATCCTATTTAAAGAAAGGTGGGTATCAAATTTTGAACTATTTTGAGTGATAATGGGAACAATTTACGAAAAAGGTTTGTTGTAATATAAAAAAGCGTTACTTTTGCCGAGAGTTAGCTGCTTATGTGAGTTATGAAATGTTTAATCAAAAAATGTATAATATGAAGACTAAGGTTTTACTTTTCGCATTACTGTCTGGATTTATATTTTCTGCATCTGCACAGGAATATAAACCTCAAATTGGCTTTAGCACTGAAAACGGGTCTAAGACGAATTTCAAAAAAAATAAAGCGGGCGATAATTGGTTTATTACTTTGGGTGGCGGTGCTTCCATTTTTATTGGTGATCAAAACAAGGAAGCTGATTTTGTTAATCGGTTGAACATTCTTCCTCAAGTATCCTTTGGAAAATGGTATAATCCTTATTTGGGAGGACGTATTCAATTACAAGGCGGATCTCTTCATGGATTCGTAGGAGATAATGCAGAAGTAATGCAACATAAGAAATTCTTTAATGCCCATGCAGATTTGTTATGGGATATTACTAATTTCTGGGCTCCTTATAATGAAGCAAAAGTATTCCGTTTCATTCCTTTCGTCGGTTTGGGATATGCTGTTAACTCCGGTAAGGTTTCCGGTGGTGTAGACTACCGCAGATCCGAATCTCCTTCCATCAACTTCGGTGCAATCGCAGCTTTCCGTTTAAGCAAGCGTATTGACTTGAATCTGGAAGCTCAGGGAGCTTTGCTGGGCGAACACTTCAATCGTATTGACATGGGACATGAAGAAGACGGTTTTGCCGCTGTTACTTTAGGTTTGAATTTCAAACTTGGCAAAACAGACTTCGAAGTTCTTCAACCGATGGATTACGATCTGTTAAACGATTTGAATTCCAAGATTAATGCTTTACGTTCTGAGAACGAAGAATTGGGCAAACGTCCGGAATCTTGCCCGGAATGTCCTCCTGCAGCAGCTGCTATTGTTGAAAACAATTATATTGAGAATGTGGTTTACTTCCGCTTAAACAGCGCTAAGATTGACAAGAACCAGGAGATCAATATCTTCAACACTTCCGAGTTCGTTAAGAAGAATAGTACTCCGATCAAGGTCGTTGGTTATGCCGACAAGAAAACAGGTACATCTGATTATAACCTGAAACTTTCAGAAAGACGTGCAAGAGCCGTTGCAAAAGAATTGATCGAAAAGTACGGCATTTCTTCCAATCAGATTACTATCGAATGGAAAGGTTCGGATGTTCAGCCTTATGCTGAAAATAATTGGAACCGTGTAGTCGTAATGTCTGCAAATGAATAATTGAAATTTTAAATTTAAAATATAAAAAAGGCTGCACAGGTGTGTAGCCTTTTTTATTACGCAAAATATTGCTTATTTTTGCAGTCAGATTTAACTCTATGGATCTAAACAGAAAACAAGGATATCTTATCCAATGGCTTGTTGGCATGGGAGATTTAATTGTATTGAATCTTCTTTTTTTTGCTGTTTATTATGGCATGGGAGATTATTATACTCATGCTATATCCCGTAATTTAAGAGAAGTCGTTCTCCTGTTGAATTTCTGTTATTTCTTTGCTTTGTATTTTGTACCGATTCAGGTGCATATGGCGGTTGTCTTCATTGATAAGATAGTACAACGATCTTTTACGCTGATTACTTTCCAGACCTTTCTGTTCGCAACCTGCCTCATCTTTTTGAATGTCGGATACCAACTGAGAACCTTCCTGGTCGTTTACTTCGTTTCCGCTATTATCGTTTTTTCTTTTTGGAGAGTACTCCTGCGCATTTGCCTGAAATTCTATAGAAGGAAAGGATACAACTTAAAGAGTGTGATTATTGTCGGTGCTGGTAAGAACGGTATGGAGCTTTACCGGGTGATGAAAGACGATCTTTCCTATGGCTTTCGGATCCTTGGCTTTTTTGATGATAATTATGCGTTGAAAGATGTGTTGCCGAATTATCTGGGGCTGACGCATGAGGTGGAATCATTTGTCCTGAAGAATGAAGTGGACGAGATTTACTGTACGCTTCCCGGAAGTAATAGCGAGAAAATCTCCCAGCTATTGAATTTTGCCGAAAAACATATGGTTCGTTTTTATATCATTCCGGATGTATACCGGAATGTGAAGCGGAGTATGATTTTGGAGTTGATGGATACGATCCCGATGCTGACAATCCGGCGCGAACCTTTGCAATCAGCCTACAACCGCTTTATCAAACGGGTGTTCGATATAGTTTTCTCTACAATTGTCTTATTGACCGTCTATCCGCTTTTGTACATCATCGTTGGAATCCTGATTAAGCTGAGCTCCAAGGGGCCGGTCATATTCAAGCAAAAGCGCACCGGCTTGTACGGCCATGAATTTGATTGTTATAAATTCCGGACAATGCAAGTGAACGAGGCGGCGGATATTTTACAGGCTGTAAAAGACGACCCCCGTACCACACATATCGGCAGCTTCCTTAGGAGAACCAATCTGGATGAAATTCCCCAGTTCGTCAATGTTTTCAGAGGAGAGATGTCTGTGGTAGGCCCCCGTCCCCATATGCTGAAACATACCGAACAATATTCCTTTCTGATTGATAAATACATGGTGCGCCATTTGGTCAAACCGGGAGTAACTGGATGGGCCCAAGTGACCGGTTACAGGGGTGAGACAAAGACCTTGGAACAGATGGAAGGACGTGTCAAGCGGGATGTCTGGTACCTTGAAAACTGGTCCTTCTTCTTGGATCTGAAGATTATTGTTGTGACTGTGATCAATATGTTCAGGGGAGAAAAGAATGCTTACTGATATTCTCCTGCACACTTTTCCCTTAAGTGTGTAGGTTTTCCCTTTTTTCACTATCTTTGCAACGCGTGGGAAGAATAATAGCAATAGATTATGGGCGGAAACGTACCGGATTAGCGGTAACGGATATTCTGAAAATGATAGCCAACGGATTGACTACTTTGCCGAGCGGAGAAGTGGTCGCCTTTCTTGCGGATTATATTTTGAAAGAACCGGTCGATAAAATGGTGGTGGGCTTCCCTAAGCAAATGAATAATGAACCATCTGAAAATATGAAATATGTCGCCTCTTTTGTGACCCATTTGAAAAGGACTTTTCCACAGATCCCCGTAGAGTACTATGACGAGCGCTTTACTTCGGTACTTGCAAAGCAGGCAATGCTTGACGGCGGAATGAAAAAGAAGAAAAGACAGGAGAAAGGACGGGTGGACGAAATCAGCGCCGTGATCATATTGCAGAGTTATTTAGAAAGCATAAAAAACAGATTTTAAACATGATTTTACCTATTTATTTATATGGACAACCGGTACTGAGGAAGCCGACGGAGGAAATAGATCGGAACTATCCAAATATAAAACAGCTGATTACGGATATGTTCGATACGATGTATCATGCCGACGGAATAGGACTGGCAGCGCCTCAGGTAGGATATTCCATCCGTGTACTTGTCATCGACGCTTCGGTTATGGGGGATGACTATCCGGAATGCAAGGATCTGAAGCGGGCGATGATTAACCCGGACATTATCGAGAAAAGTGACGACGAAATAGTTATGGAAGAAGGCTGCCTCAGCTTTCCCGGTTTGCACGAAAAGGTGTCGAGAGCCCGTACGATACGTATCCGCTATCTGGACGAGAACTTTGAGGAGAAAGAAGAATTCTTTGACGGCTTTGCCGCCCGGGTCGTGCAGCATGAATGCGAACATCTGGAAGGACGCGTATTTATCGATAATCTTTCCACTATGCGCAAACAAATGGATAAAGGCAAATTAAATAATATTATTAAAGGTAATACTGCTTGTTCCTACCGGACAAAGGCAGTCGGTAAATAATTAATATTCTACATAATGGCTGATTTAAAACAAGAAATTCAAACACTCCGCCAGAAAAAGGCTAAACTTGAATTGGGCGGAGGTGAAGCTGCTATTGAAAAACAGAAATCAATCGGTAAATTAACGGCGCGCGAGCGGATCCATGCCCTGCTGGATGAAGGTTCTTTCCAGGAGTACGATCTTTTTATCAAGCATGACGGCCGTGATTTCGGAATGGAGAAAAAAGAACTTGCCGCAGACGGCGTAGTGACGGGTACCGGGACGATCCATGGAGAGCCTGTTTGCATCTATGCACAGGATTTTACCGTATCGGGAGGCTCGTTGGGCTTGCAGCACGCGCGGAAGATTACTAAAATAATGGACATCGCATTGAAGATGAAATGTCCCTTGATAGGTATCAACGATTCCGGCGGTGCACGCATTCAGGAAGGCGTGGGCGCTTTAGCCGGTTACGGGGAAATCTTTTACCGCAATACAATTGCTTCAGGTGTCATCCCCCAGATTTCCCTTATCCTCGGCCCTTGCGCCGGAGGCGCGGTCTATTCTCCCGCTTTGACTGACTTTGTTTTTGTGGTCGAGAATATTTCGAAAATGTTCATTACCGGGCCGAACGTGATTAAAACGGTATTAGGAGAAGATATTTCCATGGAAGACCTGGGAGGCGCCCGTGTACATGCCGAAATTACCGGAAATGCCCATTTCTATGCCTTGACGGAAGTAGAGTGTTTCGATCAGGTAAAGAAACTGCTCAATTACATCCCTTCGAGTAATGAATTAAAAGCAAAGGCGGTAGAGCCTGCAGAACCGGTAACGGAACTGAATATAGAAGACGTTGTTCCCTCTGATCCCCGCCAGCCTTATGATGTCCGGGACGTGATCAAATGCATCACCGATCGCTCCGAATTTTTTGAAATCCAGGAGTTATGGGCGGCAAATATCGTAATCGGTTTTGGCCGTATGGGAGGCCAGACCATCGGCTTCGTCGCCAATCAACCGAAGGTATTGGCCGGAGTGCTGGACTGCGACAGTGCAGACAAGGCCGCCCGTTTCATACGTTTCTGTGATTCCTTTAATATTCCGATCGTCACTTTGGAAGATATGCCGGGTTATCTGCCGGGTGTCGACCAAGAACATGCCGGCGTGATCCGCCACGGAGCGAAAGTCCTTTACGCCTATTCTGAGGCGACTGTTCCCAAGATCACGGTTATTCTCCGTAAGGCTTATGGCGGAGGGTATATCGCCATGAATTCCCGCCATCTGGGTGCCGATTCCTTGTTTGCCTGGCCGATTGCCGAAATTGCCGTGATGGGCCCGGAAGGAGCCGCTAACATCATTTTCAGGAAGGAGATCGAAGGAGCGGAGGATAAAGACGCCATGCGTGAAGAGAAGGTAAAAGAATATACGGATAAATTCGCCAACCCGTATGTCGCAGCCGGCCGGGGTTTTGTGGATGCGGTCATCGAGCCGAAAGAAACACGCTCTGTTTTGCTTCAGGCACTGAAATTTGCCGAAACCAAGAGTGAAGACCGTCCGAAGAAGAAACATGGGTTGCCTCCGTTTTAATTCATTTAATCGTATCTATTTACATGGAAGAAAAAATAAACGGGAAAGAGTGGGCTAATTTCCCACTCGAGGATGACGTCTATAAAACGCTCCTTACAAAAAAGTTTAAAAATCGGGAAGTCTGGCATAAGCCGGTGGTGGGAGAAATCCTGTCCAGTTTGCCCGGAACCGTATTGACGGTGACGGCCATTGTCGGCGCTTCTGTAAAGGCAGGAGACCTGCTTTTGATTCAGGAAGCGATGAAAATGCAGAATCGGATTCTGGCTCCGTTCGACGGGGTTGTGAAAGAATTAGATGTGAAAGAAGGTGATAAAATCGGAAAGAATCATTTGATGGCGAAAATAGAGCCGAAATAAAAGATTATTTCTTTATTTTTGTTGCCGTTACAATAGATAAACAGGCGGCGACAAAAATGAGAAAAATAATCATCTCCTTTCTTTTTCAAATCTGTATCTGTGCGACTTTTGCGCAAGTCAATACGGATCGTGTCTTGGCGATAGGACGTAATGCTTTATACTTTGAGGATTACGTCCTGTCGATCCAATATTTCAACCAGGTCATCAAAGCAAAGCCCTGGATTGCGGAGCCCTACTTCTATCGGGCCGTGGCCAAACTGAACCTGGATGATTATAAGGGTGCCGAAGAAGACTGTACATTATGTCTTGAGCGGAACCCTTTTTACGTACAGGCCTATTATGCCCGTGGCATCGCCCGTCAAAGCCTCGAAATATACGACCTTGCTATCCAGGATTACAAGAAAGGCTTGGAATTCAGGCCGAACGACCGCCAGATGATGGTCAACCAGGCGGTCGCCTATATTCAGAAAAAAGACTACAAGGAAGCGGGAACCCTTTTTGAGGAACTGATCAAGAACTATCCCAAAGACGCAATGAGCTATCTGACGCGGGGAGCGATGTACCTGGAAACCGGAGATACGGTCAAAGCGTTGGGCGACTATGACAAGGCGATCGAAATAGACCCATATTATGCACCTAGCTACGGCAATCGAGCTATCATCCTCTTTCAACAAAGCAACCTGAAGGGAGCTCTGGCTGATTTGAACGAGGCGATCCGTCTGAACAGCCGCGAGAGCGGTTACTTCATCAACCGCGGTTTGGTACGCTATCACATGAACGACTTGCGCGGGGCGATGAGCGATTACGACCAGGTGATCACAATGGATAAGCAGAACCTGATAGCCCGCTTTAACCGAGGGCTGCTCCGTTTTCAGGTGGGAGACAACAACCGGGCGATCGAGGACTTTAGCGTCGTGATCGAACTGGAACCGGATAATTACATGGCTTATTACAACCGCGCCCTACTAAACCTGGAAGTAGGAGATTACCGGGGAGCTGTCAGCGATTTTGATGTCGTACTGAAACAATATCCGAACTTTCTGCCGGGCTATTACAGCCGCTCCGAAGCTAAGCGGAAGATGAACGATGCCGTCGGGGCCGACCGGGATTACTGGACGGCCGTTGACATGGAACAGGAAATGAATAAAAAAAAGGGAACGAAGAAGGGTGGAACATCCGGAACGGCTTCCTCCAATGCTACGGCACAAGCGGGCAGCGATGAGAAGACCCGCGAGCAGTCGGATAATAACATAGAAAAGTTTAACCGCTTGGTTGTCTACGACAAGGAAGAAGAACGGAAAAGCAAATACAATAGTGAGATCCGCGGACGCGTCCAGGACCGGAATGTGCGCATAGACATCGAACCTCAGTTCATCCTCACCTATTACGAGCGTCCCGATCAGGTCAAGGCGTTGGTCTACTACGACAAGTCGATGGAAGATTTCAACAACCGAATGGTGTTGCCCCGCCAGTTACGCCTAACCAATCAGGAGGCAGCGCTGACGGAAGCCCAAATTGCCTCCCATTTTGCTTCCATTAATGAATTCTCCTCAAAAATTGAACAAGACCCGTCCAATCCTGATTACTATTTCGGGCGGGCATTGGACTATATGCTAGTGCAGGATTTCGCTGAAGCTATAAGGAATTACGACAAGACGATCGAACAGGATTCGAGCTATATGCTGGCCTATTTCAATCGCGCGGTAGTCCGTTACAAGCAATTGGAATACACCCAGTCCCAGTTGCCGGCCTCTGACGACTATGCCTCCGGGGTCATCGACCTGAATGCGAAGCCCAATGTTATACAGAGCGGAGCGCCGTCGGTTGTGAATGATCCGGCCTCTGGCATGTTGAAAGATAATACCCGGGCGTATGAGCATGAAAAAATCATCAGGGACTATGACAAGGTCATTCAACTGAATCCCGGTTTTGTCTACGCTTATTTCAATCGGGGGAATATCCGTTGTTCCCAACGCGATTTCCGGGCGGCCATTCTCGATTATAACGAGGCGATTCTCCGTGATCCCGACTTTGCCGAAGCCTATTTCAACCGGGGACTGGCGCGCTTGTCGCAGGGAGACGCCAACCGGGGGATTGCCGATTTAAGCAAGGCCGGCGAATTAGGCATCATCAACGCTTACAGCATAATCAAACGGATGACGACTTCCGAATAAAAGGCTTCTTCCTTTTACATGTCGGGGCACAGGCAAAACGTTGCCGGGGCAACCTCTCTTTGCTGCCATTTCAGCGGCGGTTCTATTTTTGACGATGGTTGACCTGGTGACTAACCTTGGTTAACCTGGTGACTAACCTTGGTCAACCTGGTGGCCCACCTTGGTGAAAAATAGATGGGGCACGCATTCGACATGGAAACCAGTGCGTAGCGATGCCGTTTTCCCGCTATGGATCGGCAAAAATAAATGCTTGAATGGAAAAGTCCTGTTTTGGTAAATCAATAATAATAACTATCTTTGCAAGATATAATATACACGACAGAATGGATTATAATACAAACGAAAAACGATTGGTTTTGCCTGAATATGGCCGTAATATACAGAATATGGTAGATTATTGCCTGACGATTCAGGATCGCGAAGAACGTAAAAAATGCGCGAATACTATTATTAATATTATGGGAAACATGTTTCCTCATTTACGCGACGTAAACGACTTCAAGCATATCCTATGGGACCACCTGGCTATTATGGCCGATTTTAAACTGGATATCGACTATCCATACGAAATTATAGAGAAGGAAAATTTACATACACGCCCTCCCCGTATTCCTTATAACTCTTCACGCATCCGCTACCGCCATTACGGACGGACATTGGAGATGATGATCCAGAAGGCTGTAGAGTTGGAAGACGGAGAAGAAAGGGATGCTTTAATCCGTTTGCTGGCCAATCATATGAAGAAATCTTTTATGGCGTGGAACAAAGAGTCTGTAGATGACCGCAAAATCTTAAGTGACCTGGCGGAATTGTCTGAGGGTAAGATCACCTTAAATGAAGAATCCTATAAATTGATTGAAAACCGGGATATCTTGAACCGGAACAACGTAACTCCCAATAACAATAAGAAAAATTACGCACGTAAAGGCAGATGAGTTCATTCATTATAGAAGGCGGTCACCGGCTTTCAGGGGATATCTATCCGCAAGGGGCTAAAAATGAGGCCTTGGAAGTGATTTGTGCAGTCTTGCTGACTCCTGAACCGGTTACGATTCATAATGTGCCCGATATTCTGGATGTGAACAACCTGATCGGTTTGCTGCGTGAAATGAAAGTGAAAGTCGAACCCCTGGGGGCAGGCAGCTACCGCTTTCAGGCCGACACGGTGGATATGGAGTATCTGAACTCTGAGAAATTTGCCCGGAAAAGCGGCTCGCTAAGGGGATCGGTCATGATTATCGGGCCGTTGCTGGCCCGCTTTGGCAAGGCGGTTCTCCACAAAATCGGAGGTGATAAGATCGGCCGGCGCCGCCTGGACATCCATTTTATTGGCATCCAGAAGCTGGGCGCCACCTTCCGATATGATCCCGATAGGAAGCTGTATGACATTGAAGCTCCGCATCTGAGGGGAACTTATATGCTGTTGGAGGAAGCTTCCGTCACCGGGACGGCCAATATATTGATGACAGCCGTACTCGCCGAAGGGATGACTACCATTTATAATGCCGCCTGCGAGCCTTATATCCAACAACTTTCAGCTATGCTGATCCGGATGGGCGCTCATATTTCCGGCGTCGGTTCCAACCTTTTGACCATCGAAGGGGTGAAATCGCTGGGAGGCGCGACGCATACTATCCTGCCGGACATGATCGAAGTCGGCAGCTTTATCGGAATGGCTGCCATGACAGGTTCGGATATTACCATCAAGGATGCAGGATACGGTAAACTGGGGATTATTCCCGACTCCTTCCGCCGCTTGGGCATCACTATAGAACAGGTAGGGGATGATATTCATATCCCGACTCATGAATTTTACGAAATCGATACCTTTATGGACGGGTCGATTCTTACCATAGCCGACGCTCCCTGGCCGGGGTTAACTCCCGACTTGCTGAGTGTTTTCCTGGTCGTGGCCACCCAGGCGATCGGAAGCGTATTGATTCACCAGAAGATGTTTGAAAGCCGTCTCTTCTTTGTCGATAAACTGATTGACATGGGGGCGCAGATTATCCTTTGTGATCCGCACCGGGCGACGGTAATCGGACTTGGAAAACGGTTTAAGCTCCGGGGCGCAAGGATGGTGTCGCCGGATATCCGCGCCGGCATTTCGTTGCTGATCGCCGCCTTGAGTGCGGAAGGCATCAGCCGTATCGATAATATTGAGCAGATCGACCGAGGCTATCAGGATGTGGACAAACGGTTGAATCTTATCGGAGCACGAATTACAAGATGCTAAAAACAAAAGGCGAATGATCCGGAAAGAAGAGATGATAAAGGTAGGGCAATTCATGAAGCCTCATGGAGTAAAGGGAGAAATTGCCTTGATGACGGATTACGATCTTTTTGCGGAATCTCCGGAGCCGGATTTATTCCTGTTTTGTGAGATCGACGGCATTCTGGTTCCCTTTTTTGTAGAAGGATACCGGCCTAAGAGTGATGCTGTTACTTTGATAAAGCTGCAAAATGTAGATACAGAAGCCCAGGCGGCCGAGTTTGCCAACCTGGAGGTCTATTATCCGAAAGAGGCGATGGACAGCTTGCCGAATGAGGTCACGTGGCGCGATTTGATCGGATACCACGTGGTGGATGAAGAGCGGGCAAGCGTAGGCATCGTGACGGATATCGACGAGAGTACGATGAATGTCCTGCTCCGGATTGAGACGGGAGACGGTGAGTTTTTGCTGCCGGCGGTAGGAGAGTTGATCCGGTCGGTTGACCCGGACAGAAAGGAATTGTCGGTTTCCCTGCCGGAGGGCTTATTGAATTTGTGATTGGAGAAGAATGGCGACCAAACAACAAAAGAAAAAGAAATCGTTTTGGCACCGGATACGCTTTAAGTATAAGTTGTCATTTATTAATGAGTCGACGTTGGAGGAAGTCTGGTCTTTCCGTTTATCCCAACTGTCGGCTTTTGCTGTGATCGTTTTGTTCGCTTTTCTGCTGGTGGGAGTTACCTCTTTTATTATTATCAAGACACCGATCCGTAATTACCTGCCCGGCTATTTGGATGTGGAAGTGCGAAGGGAAATCATTAATAATGCTTTGAGAGCCGATTCGTTGGAGCGGCTGATCGAGATACAGAACTTATATCTGGAGAATGTAGGAAATATCCTGTCGGGGAATATCAGTTTGGATTCTATTCGTACGATCGATTCGACGGCGCGTACGGAGGCTGATTATGACATTCCGCGCTCAAGAAAAGAGGCGGAATATATCAAAACATTTGAAGAAGACGAAAAATATAATTTGACGGTGTTAAATCCCGATCCGTTTCCGACGGACGGACTTTTCTTTTACAAGCCGGTCGACGGGATCATTTCTTCCTCCTATAATGCGGAGATACGGCATTATGGAGTCGATTTGGTCGCTTCCTTGCGGGCCAGCGTTTTGGCAACCCTGGACGGGACGGTGGTCTTCATTGGTTTTGATCCCAATATGGGGAATGTGATACAAGTGCAGCATAAAAATGGTTTTATATCGATCTATAAGCATAACGAATTGATATTGAAAAAAGTCGGGGATCATGTAGCCGCCGGCGAAGCCATTGCAATCGTGGGGAATACGGGGAAATTATCGACCGGACCTCACTTGCATTTTGAATTGTGGTATAAAGGAGCTCCGGTAAACCCGGAAGATTTTATTGTGTTTTAAGTCAATGAAGAAAAAACAAATAGCGATCATCGGCTCCACCGGTTCGATCGGGACGCAGGCCTTGCAGGTTATCGAGGCGCATCCCGACCAATTGGAGGCCTATGCATTAGTAGCGAACAATCAGGTCGACTTGCTTATCGAGCAGGTAAAAAAATATAAACCGGAGGTTGTTGTCATCGCAAATGAAGAAAAATACCTTACTTTGAAGGACGCTTTGGCCGACCTGCCTGTCAAGGTATGGGCGGGAACGGAGGCGGTCGAACAAGTAGTGCAGTTTGATGCGATCGACATCGTTCTTACGGCTATTGTCGGCTACGCGGGGCTTCGTCCCACCTTGGCGGCGATCCGGGCGGGGAAGGCGATTGCCTTGGCCAACAAGGAGACGTTGGTCGTTGCCGGCGAATTAGTTACCCGGTTGGCTGCCGAATATAAGGCGCCGGTTTTGCCGGTCGATTCGGAACATTCAGCTATTTTCCAATGCCTGGCGGGCGAGTGGGAGAATCCGGTGGAAAAGATTTTGCTGACGGCCTCCGGAGGTCCTTTCCGTACGCTGACGCGGGAGCAACTGTCAGTGGTAACAAAAGAACAGGCCCTGAAGCATCCGAACTGGACGATGGGAGCGAAGGTGACCATCGACTCGGCTTCGATGATGAACAAAGGTTTTGAAATGATTGAGGCTAAATGGCTGTTCGGTGTTTCTCCGGATCAGATCGAGATCTGGGTGCATCCCCAGTCGGTGATCCATTCCATGGTGCAATTCGAGGATGGCGCCATAAAGGCCCAGCTCGGAATCCCGGATATGAAATTGCCGATCAGTTATGCGTTTTCGTATCCGCACCGGCTGAAAAGCCTGTCGCCGCGATTGGATTTCGGCCGATATGCCGGCTTGACGTTCGAGGCTCCCGATCAGGATCGTTTTCCCAACTTAGGCTTTGCCTTCGAGGCCATCCGCCGGGGAGGAAATATGCCTTGTATCCTGAATGCGGCCAATGAAGTGGTTGTAGCTGCTTTTCTTAAAGATCAGATTGGTTTTCTTCGAATGAGCGAGGTCATCGAGCAGACAATGCTTCGTGCAACTTTTAAGGCCGGGCCGACATATGAAGATTATGTAGAAACAGATAAAGAGGCGCGCCGCATTGCGTCCGGATTATTGGGATGAGTTATTAATAATAAATAATAGGTAATTAGGTAAATGGAGACTTTTTTGATTAAGGCGTTACAACTCATATTGAGTTTATCGATATTAGTGATAGTTCATGAGTTCGGGCATTATCTTTTTGCCCGGCTTTTTAAAGTCCGGGTGGAGAAGTTCTATCTGTTTTTCGACGCCGGCTTTGCCCTTTTCCGGTGGAAACCGAAAAAAAGTGAAACGGAGTATGGAGTAGGATGGCTTCCACTGGGCGGCTATTGCAAGATATCCGGTATGATAGACGAGTCGATGGATAAGGAGCAGATGGCTTTGCCTCCAAAGCCCTATGAATTTCGATCGAAGCCGGCCGGACAACGGCTGATGATTATGATTGGCGGCGTACTCTTTAATTTTCTGCTGGCTTTGTTTATCTATTCCATGATTCTTTTTGCCTGGGGAGATACCTATCTTCCGTTGAAGAACATGAAGATGGGAATGTTTTACAGCGAGACTTTTCAGAAAGTCGGCTTCCAAGACGGTGATATTCTATTGGCTGCCAACGGAGTACCTTTGGAGCGATTTAATGAGTCCTGTTTCCGCCGGGTTGTAGAGGCGGATCAGGTAACTGTTTTGCGGGATGGAACGGAAACAAATATTCCGATACCGGATGATATGATGCAGCGTGTGCTGAGAGATAAAAAAGGTTTTGCCTCTCCCGATCGCTTTCCGATGGTTGTGAAGAAACTGCCTGATCTGAAATCGCCTGCCTCACTGGCGGGGATTCTACCCGGCGATACGATCGTGTCGATTGACAGTACGGCAACGCCTACTCTGGTTGATGCTTTTGATTTGCTGGCAACGAAGAAAGACCGGGAAATCACGGTGGGTATCCATCGAGGGAATGATTTTAAGAGCTTTGCCGTCCATACGGATTCTACCGGTAAGATCGGGATTGAAGTCATTGCCCGCGCATCGGAAGTCTATCCCACCCATACGATCAGGTATGGATTTTTCGAATCTTTCCCGGCCGGGATTATGTTGGGCGTCAATACCTTGAAAGGATATGTCAATGATATGAAGTATGTCTTTACCAAGGAGGGAGCATCGAGTCTCGGAGGTTTCGGCACTATTGGAAACTTGTTTCCTGCCCAGTGGGATTGGCGGACGTTTTGGGAACGGACGGCTTTCCTTTCTATCATTCTGGCTGTAATGAATATCCTTCCGATTCCGGCCTTGGATGGCGGGCATGTAATGTTTTTACTTTACGAGGTGATCACGCGCCGCAAGCCCAGCGATAAATTTATGGAATACGCCCAGATTACCGGTATGTGCCTTCTTTTCGGCCTCTTGCTTTATGCAAACGGGAACGATATCTTCCGTTTCTTCTTCAATAAGTGAGAAGAAACGATGATCGGGAAAAGGGCTGAATGAAGCTAAATAAAAAAACGCCGTGGTTTTAGAAAACCACGGCGTTTTTATTAATAAAGAATTATTTAGTCAATCGGATGGTAAGGTAAATTAAATACATCAGCTACCGCCTTGAATGTAATTTTACCGTCTACAATGTTCAGGCCGTTCTTTAATCCGGCATCCTCGGCTGTGGCTTGTTTCCATCCCTTCTCAGCCAGTTTGATGGCATAAGGCAGGGTGGCGTTCGTGAGAGCTAATGTCGAAGTATGAGCTACTGCTCCCGGTATATTCGCAACGCAATAGTGCAGGATGCCGTCGACTTCATAAGTCGGCTCCGTATGGGTCGTTGCGTGGGATGTTTCAAAGCATCCTCCCTGATCGATCGCTACATCCACAAGGACAGAGCCTTTTTTCATCAGTTTCAGCATCTGCCGTGTCAATAGGTGAGGAGTCTTGGCGCCGGGAATCAGGACTGACCCTATGACCAGATCGGTATTAGGCAATTCCTGTTCGATGTTGTGCGCGGAAGAGTAGAGTGTTTTAACATTGGATGGCAATACTTCGGACAGATAACGAAGGCGGGGAAGCGAAATGTCTGTAATTGTTACATCCGCACCGAAACCTGCGGCTACAACTGCGGCGTTGTACCCGACTACGCCACCTCCCAAAATTAGTATTTTGGCAGGTTTTACCCCAGGAACCCCTCCGATGAGTATTCCATTGCCACCCATTGGTTTTTCCATGAAATGAGCACCTTCCTGAATGGCCATCCGTCCGGCTACTTCGCTCATCGGAACGAGCAACGGGAGATGACCGTTTTTGTCCAATACCGTTTCGTAGGCTAGGCATGTGGCTCCGCTTTTCAACATTGCATGAAGCAAATGTTCTTCGGAAGCAAAATGAAAATAAGTAAAGAGAAGTTGTCCTTTCTTTACCAAAGCATACTCCGGTTCGATAGGCTCTTTTACTTTAATAATCATCTCGGCAATGGCATATACCTCTTCTATGGTCGGTAACACGGTTGCACCTACGGCAGTATAGAGTTCATCACTGAATCCGCTACCTTCTCCGGCAGTGTGTTGTACATACAGGGTATGACCTCTTTCAACTAATTCTTTTACGCCGGCGGGAGTAACTCCTACGCGGTTTTCATTGTTTTTGATTTCTTTTGGAACACCTATAATCATATTGATATATATTGATTAGAAAATTGTTCGCAAGTTACATATTTCTGTTTTATTTACTAATTTTGTGGAAAAATATATTATATAATTTGATGATGTATTTCTATTTGATAGTATTAGTGTAGACTATGTTTTATTTTGTTGTTTGTTCTTTCTCCTGGACATGCGATTATAAGAGTCTTGTTTATTAATAACAAAGTAAAAAGTATTTCTGTTTAAGAAAAAAGGCGGGTTTCTTTACGAAACCCGCCTTTTTTCTTAATTATTTCACATCTCTTTTCCTAATCGTCAGGAAAAAGAGTGATTGCCTTACAATCCTTTTCCGTGGCAGTTTTTGTATTTCTTGCCGCTTCCGCAAGGACAGGGATCGTTTCGTCCTATCTGCTTCTCTACCCGGATCGGGGCCTGTTTGACCTGTTGCGATACAGCTGCTCCAGCTTCTTTTTGCGTTTGGTTAGATTGGTCAAGGTCGTCTTTTTCCGTACGATAGCGGCTCATGTCTTGCCGTTTTTCCGGTGCAGCTTGACGGACTTGCACGCGTTGTGATTCTGCCGCTTCCTCACGCATTGGCACCTGGCCGCGCATCAGGATAGAAACAGTCTTCCGGTTCATCTGGTCTACCATCTGCTTGAACAGTGTGTAAGATTCCAGTTTATAAATCAGCAACGGATCCTTGTTTTCGTAACTTGCATTTTGTACGGAATGACGCAATTCGTCCATTTCACGCAGGTGTTCCTTCCAGGATTCATCAATGGTATGCAGGATAATCGCTTTTTGGAAAGCTTTGCCAACGGATTTGGATTCCGTATCATATGCTTCCTTCAGATTGCAGGAGATATTGTATATCCGTTTTCCGTCGGTAAGCGGAACCATGATATTCTCATAAAGCGACCCGTGTTTCTCGTATACCTCTTTGATGACCGGTGCGGCAACCTGTGTGATACGTTCCATCCGGCGTTTGAAATTGGCCAATGCTTCTTCATAAATCGTATCGGTAAGCTTTTCCGTATTCCAGTCCTTAAATTCTTCGCTTGTGACCGGACATTCCATAGCGAATGCCTTGACAATCTCTATCTTCAGCCCTTCGTAATCATCGGCGTCTGTACTTTGTTCGACAATGGTTGAGGCCGTATCATAAAGCGTATTCAGCACGTCGACTCCGATACGTTCACCCATCAGGGCATGGCGGCGGCGTGTATAGATAACGTTACGTTGGGAGTTCATTACGTCGTCATATTCCAACAGACGTTTACGGATACCGAAGTTGTTTTCCTCCACCTTCTTCTGGGCTCGTTCTACCGACTTGCTCAGCATACTGTGTTCCAATACTTCGCCTTCCTTGAAGCCCAAGCGGTCCATCAACCCGGCAATCTTTTCGGAAGCAAACAAACGCATCAGGTCGTCCTCCAAAGAGACAAAGAACACGGAAGAACCCGGATCTCCCTGACGTCCGGCACGGCCTCTTAGCTGACGGTCTACCCGCCGGCTCTCATGGCGTTCCGTACCGATGATCGCCAAACCTCCGGCGGCTTTCACTTCAGGAGACAACTTGATATCCGTACCACGACCCGCCATATTGGTTGCAATAGTCACCGTTCCGGTTTGTCCGGCCTGTGCCACGATCTCAGCTTCCTTTTGGTGCAGTTTTGCATTTAATACATTGTGCGGAATCTTGCGCAGATTCAACATACGACTTAACAATTCGGATATTTCGACTGAAGTGGTACCGACCAGTACCGGGCGTCCTGCCGCTACCAGCTTGCTGATTTCTTCGATTACGGCGGCGTACTTTTCACGTTTGGTCTTATAAATACGGTCGTTCATATCGTTCCGTACCACCGGCCGGTTGGTCGGGATGACTACCACGTCCAATTTATAAATATCCCAGAATTCGCCCGCTTCCGTCTCAGCCGTACCGGTCATACCGGCCAGCTTGTGATACATACGGAAATAATTCTGAAGCGTAATAGTCGCGAATGTCTGTGTGGCGGCTTCCACCTTTACCCGTTCCTTCGCTTCGATAGCTTGGTGCAAGCCGTCGGAATAACGGCGCCCTTCCATAATACGTCCCGTTTGCTCGTCTACGATCTTCACCTGTCCGTCGATTACGACATATTCGTCGTCTATTTCAAACAGGGTGTAGGCTTTTAAGAGCTGGTTGATGGTATGTACCCGTTCACTTTTTATCGCGTAATTAGTTAATATCTCGTCTTTCTTTGCCTGTATATCTTCCGGGGTACCCTTTATGTTTTCAACTTGGGATAATTCCGATGCGATATCGGGCAGAATGAAGAAGCTGGGATCGTCCGAATTACCGGTCAGCAGGTCGATACCTTTGTCTGTCAATTCAATGCTATTGTTCTTCTCATCAATGACGAAGTATAAATCATCGGTAACAAGGTGCATGTTGCGCATATTTTCCGCCATATAGAACTCTTCCGTTTTCAACATGGAGGCTTTGATTCCCGACTCGCTCAGGAATTTTACCAGCGCTTTGTTACGGGGAAATCCCTTATGCGAACGATAGAGTAGGAGGCTGCCTTCTTCCCGCTCCTTCTCATCGCTGCTGTTCATTTTTATTTTTGCCTCGGTCAGCAGTTTCGTGCACAAGTTCTTTTGGGCATTGACAACTACCTCTACGTTCGGCCGGAACTGTTCGAAAAGTTGTTCTTCCCCCTTGGGCACGGGGCCGGAGATAATCAATGGCGTACGGGCATCGTCAATCAATACGGAGTCGACTTCATCGACAATGGCGTAATTATGTTTCCGCTGTACCAGATCCTGCGGACTGATAGCCATATTGTCACGAAGATAGTCAAATCCGAATTCGTTATTTGTTCCGAAAGTGATGTCGGCGTTATAAGCGGCGCGACGCGCGTCCGAGTTCGGCTGGTGTTTGTCGATACAATCGACCGATAGTCCGTGGAACATATATAAAGGTCCCATCCATTCGGAGTCACGTTTGGACAAGTAATCATTTACCGTAACCAGATGAACTCCGTTTCCGGTCAGTGCATTTAAGAATACAGGTAACGTTGCGACTAGTGTTTTTCCTTCACCGGTTGCCATTTCTGCGATTTTCCCCTTGTGCAATACCACTCCTCCGAATAATTGTACATCATAGTGGATCATGTCCCATGTTATCTCATTTCCACCCGCTTTCCAGTGGTTCCTGTAGATTGCCTTGTCTCCTTCTATCCGTACAAAATCGTGCTTTGCCGCCAGATCACGGTCGAAGTCATTCGCCGTAACTATGATCTCCTCGTTCTCGGCAAAACGGCGGGCCGTATCTTTTACAACGGCAAAGACCACCGGCAATACTTCCTCCAGAATAACTTCCAATTTGTCGGTAATTACTTTTTCTATCTTGTCGATTTCCGCCCAGATGGTTTCCCTTTGTTCCAGTTCCTTTTCTTCTATGCCTTTGCGAAGTTCTTCCATTTTCGTTCTCTCATCGGCGACATAGTCTTGTATCTGTTGTCTGACTTCGTCTATTTTCGTGCGTAAGTCATCATTTGAAAGTTCCTTGATCGACGGGTAAACAGCCTTTATCATATCAACGTAAGGGGTTATTTCCTTAAGATCCCGTTGTGACTTGTTCCCGAAGAACTTGGTCATTATTTCATTAAATCCCATAATGTATATTTCTTTTTATTTTTTATTTATTGCTTGATAACTCGAATAATGGAATGTCCAGGCAGGCATTTGGCGGGCGGATGCGCAAGACATGAGTCACCGTCGGGGCTACTTCGGTAGCCTTTACTTCGCGATAAATATGTTGGGGTTTCAAGCCATTGCCCATGAATATCAGTGGAGTGATAATGGCATTATTGCGTACCATTTTCACCTTTTCTTCCGGCTGGTCGTTATTGATCTTCCATCCCGGTTGCAGCTCGATGATCAAATCACCGCGTCCCTTATGGAAAGTTCCGTTCCGGAATTTTGCCGTGCCTTCATTCCAAGCTCCAGTATGTAGAGAAATGTCGGTTGTTACCTGCTGGACGCCGCTAAACTGGGTTACAAATTCGGCCGCTTTGTCCTGAACGTCCTTTAAATCCAGTTTCGCATCCTCAATCGCTTTCTTGTTGAGGAAGAGTTGTTGATTATGGTAGCCTTTTACCCAATCCTGCTGACCGTAAATCGCCATCAGATACATATTCAGCAAGGCGACGCAGCGTTTGGGATGGAACTCGCCCCCGGAAAGCGGGAATTGTTCTTCGAAAGTCTCTTCGATGTAATGGTACCCTGTCCCGGTTACTACAATCAGCGTATTTTTCAGACCGATCTTTTTGTCGATCGCATCCAGCAATTGTTCAATATCCTTATCCAGTTGTTGATAGGTATCCTGTATTTCCCGTGTAAATTCTTTCTGTGCGATTGTACGGTAATTCCCGGCATAGTAGGTAAGCGACAGCATGTCCGGACAGGATCTTCCGCCTAAATCGCCATATTGGATGAATTGAAGGGCCAGTCGGTTGACTTCCTTGTTGATAAAAGGAGAAGTCTTCAGGTTTTTATACCGGTCCGCTGTTTTTTCCTTGAAGGAATAACGGAAGGGAATGTCTTCCAATACGTAGGGCAGTGCATTATACCGTTCGATCGGTAAGGTGGGCGTCCAAACCATCTGGTCGGCCCGGACAGCTAAGGACTCGATGCCGCTGTTATAACGGTCCACATACCAGGGAATGCTTTTGTAAAAGGTAGTTGTGGCCCACTTGCCGTTGGTATCGTCAATCCAGAAAGCGGCATTGGCGGCATGGCCGGCCGACAAGATGGCAGATTCCGCATTCGGGGCGATGGAATACACATCACTCCGACCTTTGGAGGCGATTTTCAGTTCGTCGCCAATGGTCGAGCTAAGCAATTTTGCCGGGGAATAGTTTTCTTTTGTATAATTTCCGATGTATTCCGGATCATAGAGACAGGAATATTCCTTGTTATTTTCGAAATCATAACTTTTTTTACCCGTAATGCCGTTGAAACAAGGATTGGAGCCGGTGAAGAGGGTGGCAAAAGCGCTGGCCTCGTCTATATTATTGAATTCGAAACGGAGATTTTTATAAACCGCCCCTTCATTCATCAGGCGCTTGAATCCGCGTTCACCGAATGTATTATAAAAATATTCTATATAGTCTCCCCTTAGCTGATCGATGGTAATGCAAACGACCAATTTGGGAGCAGCCTGTTGAGCGCTTAGATTTGAAGCGACAAAAATAGCGATCAGCGATGAGATAATTCTATTCATTCAATATTCCATTTCTTTCTAATGAGACTGTATCCAGAACGTATCCACAGGCATAAAATCAGCGGTATAAAAGCCTCGTTTACATGTTGTGATACAAATCCTGTGCCAAGAAGCAAAAGCGTTAGCGCCGCAAAGTTAATAAAATGATAGAAATAGGCCGCTTTGTTCAGCTTTTTTACCATAAAGAAGAAAGCGCCGGCAAGATGGAGGGGATGCAGCCAGATTAACCAGACGTTCGGCCACATGCTTGGATGGACTGAGATAAAACTGAGGAAAAACAGGACGATCCCACAAAGCCCGGCAATGGAAAAGAGTAGGACATCGACCCATCTGTAATAGGTTTTCTTCCGCCGCTCCGTCCATGTAACCAGCAAGACAAACGCTAAAAGGAACAGGCTGCATACGAGCGGGGTAAAAAGAGGCTTTTCGGAAGTCTCCCGGGTAGCTTCTTCGGTGAGTGTCCGGGTAGCCTTTACCAGGGGGCGTGTACTTCCGTCCGGTTGGAGAATTGTCGCTTTGGCGAATGCGCGTTCCAGATATTGGGGCAGGAAAAACTCTTCGTGCGGTGTCGCCTCCCGGTCGGTCGGGCTACCTAATACCAGATCACATCCGAAAGTCAGCCAAGGATGATTCCGGGTACAATAATTAATCAATTCCCGGAATGTATGCCGCTCGCCTGGATCGGCATAATCGATTTTCCCCTGCGTATATTTTTCGACCAGTACGGCCGGGCGTGTGGCGCAGTTGTCAAAGAAAAAGTTATAACGGTAGACTCTGTTTTCGGGTTGGGCGTTTTCAACCAGTGCCTCCCATAAGGCCTGTTTCTCCGCTTGGGTAAAGTTCAGCACCTGCTCGGTCAGTCCGCTTCCGCGTATTTGGCATTCGATGACAAAATCTTGAAGTGGGTAGGCCTCCAGCATATAGTCGGTCTCTCCTTTTGCGAAACGGTAAATGAAGTTCGGCTTGTCGAAGCTGAAAATGCCGTAATTGAAAAGCAAATCCACATTTTGTTGAGGATCATGCACCCGGACGGAAGTATGCCCGTACAAGGTGTAGACTCTGTCGTCGATGGGTGTACTGGTCAGCAAGCTGATTTCGGCTGCTTCGCTCAGGACAAGGGGCTTTGCATGTACCGCCATGCCGTACAAGAGAAAAAGAAAGAGCAGGATCCGGAAACGTTTCATTTGTGATTTCAATTAATGCGACAAAATTAAGAAAAAAAGAGAAGATTGCCCTATTTGCGAAGTCAAACAAGGAAATCATTCGGTAAAATTTGAACAGTTTCCAAATCTTCTTTCATCGATTGGCCAATTTTCTCATCGATTTTGTTTTTCTTTGTGGACAAATTCAGCGAGAAAATATACAGAACACGTGAATCTTATTATAGAACAAGGAAATTCTTCCACTAAAGTAGCCGTCGTCAACGGGGAAGTAATCGTGGAAACATTCGTATTCAAGCCGTTTCATTTGTCCGATATCAAGAGCCTTTTTGAGAAATACCCGCTTACGCATGGCATTCTTTCTACGGTTATTGATGTGAATGTGGAATTAATCGCCTACCTTCGTGAGCGGCTTCCTTATTTTATCTTTTTAGATGAATTCGTGCCTTTGCCACCATCTGTCCACATCCCGGAACCGATGTTGCCTGTGTTGGGGAAAGATCGCCTGGCTGCCATTGTGGCGGCAATTTACAGGGAACCGGGAAGGCCTTTGTTGGTTATCGACGCCGGAACCGCGATTACGTATGAATTTATAACACCGGAGGGTGTCTATTTGGGAGGGAATATCTCTCCGGGCATGACTACCCGTTTCAAGGCGCTGAATCAGTTTACCAGTAAATTACCACTGGTAAAGGAATGCGAGAAATTGCCTTTTATCGGGACGACGACCGACACGGCGCTTCAGGCGGGTGTCGTCAACGGCATCGTTTATGAAATGGATGGGTTTATTAATGAGTGGAAAGTAAAATATCCCGATCTTTTCGTTTTTTTAACTGGCGGTCATTCGTTTTACTTTGAAAGACGCTTAAAAAACTCCATCTTTGCGGATATTAATTTAGTGTTGATTGGATTAAATAGAATCTTGGAATATAATGTTGAGAATTAATAAAACCGGGCTTGTTTGTATTCTGATATTTACGCAAATAGCCGCCTTTGCACAAAATAATACGAATTCCCCCTATACGCGTTATGGTTATGGAGAATTAGGTAATCGTTCTTTCGGAGCCGGCCGCGCAATGGGAGGTCTCGGCTATGGGTTGCGTTCTTCCAAGCAAATCAATCCGATGAACCCGGCTTCCTATTCCTCTATGGATTCCCTGACTTTCATCTTCGACTTCGGGGCGATGGCGCAATTATCCTGGTTTGACGACGGAACGAACAGACAGAAAGATACGAACGGGAATGTAGAATACATGGCCATGCAGTTCCCCTTGAGCCGTTCCCTGGCGATGAGCGTCGGATTGCTTCCCTTCTCCCATGTAGGGTACAGTTACGGTACGGAGCAGACCTCGAACGGATTGACCTATATTAACACTTATTCGGGTTCCGGAGGCGTTACCGAGCTCTATGCCGGCTTGTCTTACGATTTATGGAAGAACAGGCTTGCCTTGGGGGCCAATATCGGTTACCTGTTCGGAGATGTAAAACATGACCGCTATTCTTCTTCCTCTTCGTCCGGTTCTTACCCTTTGTCCATTTCCCAGCGTTTGAGAGTGCGGGATTTGAAATATGATTTTGGAATCCAATATACGCACCCCTTGAGCAAGACGGATAAAATAACCTTAGGCTTGACTTTCAGCCCCAAGGCAAATCTGAATACGACTTCTTACACCCAGATGCTGTTGCAATATACGGGAAGTACAAGTGAAACGGATACTATCAAAAACCCAAGCAATGCCTTCGGGCTTCCCAACTCCCTGGGATTCGGTTTTACCTATACAAGAGGAAATAAATGGATGGTGGGAGCGGATGTATTACATGAACAATGGAGCGATGCCAAGTTTTTCGATACGAAAGATGGCTTTCAGGATCGCCTGCGGGTGGCTTTGGGAGGAGAATACATTCCGAACATCATCGGGCGCTCTTTCTTAAAGCGAATGAGATATCGTGGCGGACTTCATTACAGTAACTCTTACCAGAAATTTGAGGTGATGGAAAGCCAGTCGAGGGAAGGCTATAAGGAATACGGGGCCAGCGTGGGATTGGGCTTGCCGTTGATCGACAACCGTTCCTTTCTGAACCTTTCCTTCGAATATGTAAAAATTAGCCCTGACGCCAAATTTATGATCGACGAACAATACTTCCGTTTTGCAATCAATTATACATTTAATGAATTCTGGTTCTTTAAACGGAAAGTAGAGTAAAGAAGAAGTATAAACACACGGATATGTCCAGACGTCTTCCCGGTAATACGGGACATCCCGGCATGACAGCTTTTGTTTTACTGCTTGTTGTGCCTCTTTTCTTTCATGTATCCTGCCGGAAAGAACCGAAGGAGATCGTGGAAGTCCGTTTTAACCCGGATTCTACCTATACCATGAAAACGCTGAACATGACTACCTTCATATCGGATTCGGGGATTACAAAATATAAGATGGTAACCCCGGAATGCCTGATGTTCGAAGAAGCCCGGGAGCCTTATTGGTTCTTCCCCAAAGGAGTATATGCCGAACAATTCGATACGCTACTGCAGGTAGAAGCCAGCGTCAAGGCGGATACGGCTTTTTATTATGTCAAGAAAGACATGATCACGCTGATTGGGAATGTACATATTGTTAACCGGGAAGGACAGCGTTTCGAAACCTCGCTGCTTCATATCGACCGGAAATCGGACCGGGTCTATTCCGATAAATTCATTCGTATCGAACAGGCCGACCGGATTATTACGGGAATAGGTTTCGAATCGACAATGAGTATGTCGAAGTATCGTATTTTCAGTATGCAGGGAACTTTTCCAATTGAAGAAAAACCGGATACGGTCCCGCCCGGAGCGAATGTTCCGATAGCGGCGGCCGACTCCATATAATATATTAATGCGGTGGAACTGTTGATTAATATAATCGTGTTGTTATTGGTTTCCGGCTTTTTTGCCGGAATAGAGGCGGCTTTCATTTCTTCCGGCAAATTGGAGTATCAACTGAACCGGGAAGAAAAGAATTTGCTATATAGGATTTTAGATCGCTTTTACCGTAATCCGGACCAGTTTATCCTGATCATGCGGATCGGGGAATGTATTTCTCTGGCGACTTATTCCGTCTACTTGTTGTTCGTTTTCCAGTCGTCGATGGTGACGCACGAAGGAGCTGAATTCTGGTTGCTTCTTCTAAAGATTCTGATCGCTACCTTTATCTGGCTCTTTTTGGGGAAGTTTGTTCCTCAGATGATCTGCCGGTTGAATCCGAACCAGGTTCTTTTGATTTCCGCCATCCCCCTGTTTTTTGTCTCTCTCCTGCTTTTTCCCCTGTCGAAGCTTTTTTCTTTTGTCTCCTGGGGAATCCTGCGCCTCTCCGGAGTGAAAAATCCTCCCGTATCCATCCGGCATAGTTTCAGCCGTACGGATCTGGACAGTTTTATTCAGCAGGGAATCGACGAGAACAGCAATTATTCGGATATCAATACGGAAGTGAAGATCTTCCAGAACGCGCTTGACTTTTCGAATGTGCGTGTAAGGGATTGCGCTGTCCCCCGTACCGAAATCGTGGCGGCCGGCCTGACGGCTTCCATCGACGAGCTCCGTTCAAAATTCATTGAGACCGGCCTGTCGAAAATTGTCATCTATAATAATAACATCGATAATATCGTCGGTTATATCCATTCTTCCGAGATGTTCAAGCATTACGACGACTGGAAACAGCATCTCCGTAAGGTCTCTATCGTTCCTGAAACTATGGCGGCCAATAAGCTGATGAAAAGGCTGATGCAGGAGAAGAAAAGCATTGCCGTCGTCGTTGATGAGTTCGGGGGGACGACCGGGATCGTCACGCTCGAAGACTTGGTGGAAGAAATCTTCGGGGAGATTGAAGATGAACACGATACCAGGTCGTACATTGCCCGAAAGGTAGGAGAGGGGGAATATCTTCTTTCCGGACGGATCGAAATCGATTACCTGAACGAAACATTCGGCCTGGATCTGGAGGAATCGGACGACTATCTGACGATTGCCGGCTATATCCTGCATTACTACCAGAGTTTTCCCAAATTGAACGAAACGATCGTGATCGGCAAGTATACCTTTAAGATTCTTAAAGTGACAGCGACTAAAATAGAATTGGTACACATGTTGATCTCCAAAGAATGAAAAAAAAAGGATAAAAGGGAGGGCTATTCCTTTTTTTTGTATCTTCGTGCCCTAAAAGTGGAAATATAAATTAAAATTCATTAGAGATAAATGGCTACGCTTGAAAAAATCAGAAACAAAGCCGGACTGCTTGTTATTGTAGTAGGATTGGCTTTATTCGCTTTTATCATCGGAGATTTCTTAAACTCCGGCTCAACTTTTTTTAGACAGAAACAGGAAGTGGTGGCAGATGTGGACGGGACACCTATCAGTATTCAGGACTATCAGGCCCGTGTGGATGAAATGATCGAAGTGTACAAGATGCAATCGGGAAACTCCAACCTGCCGGATGAGTATGCGGCACAGATCCGCCAGTCCGTATACGACGCCTTGATCCAGGAAGTCGTTGTCGACAAAGAGTTGGATAAAATCGGAATTATCGTATCACCGGAAGAGCTCTTCGATATGGTACAAGGTGAGAATATTTCGCCTCTGATCCAGCAAATGCCCATGTTCGTCAATCCGCAGACAGGCGTTTTCGATAAATCCGCTTTGTTGAATTTTCTGAAAACAATTGAAAATGAAAACGTGGCCAGCCTCCCGGCCGACCAACAATCCGAATTGCTTAAAGCGAAAAACTTCTGGTTATTTTGGGAAAAGAACATCAAACGCCAGCGACTGGAACAAAAATACACGACACTCCTCGGAAAAGCCGTTGTCGCGAATAAACTGGATGCCAAAGATGCTTTCGATTCTTCCGTCGAGAATTCGGATATTGTTTTTGCCATGCAACCGTATTCTTCAATTCCCGATTCCACGATTGAGGTGAAGAAGAGTGAATTGGAAAAGTTATATGACCAGCGGAAAGAGCGGTTCAAACAGGAGGAAGCCAAGGTCATCAAATATCTTGCCGTGGATATCCGTCCGAGCCAGGAAGATTACGATAACGCCAGTGAAGAAGTCGGCAAGGTACGCCAGGAATTGATCGAAGCTACCGGCAACCATGTGGCGGATATTGTGAACGAAAGCTCTGATATGCCTTTCGTCGATGCCTATGTCTCTCCCAAGCTGTTCGACGAACAATTGGAACGCTTTGCAACGACAGCCGAGGTGGGAACGGTAAACGAACCGATTTTCGAAAACGATCAATATCGTCTTTTCAAACTCATCGATAAGAAGATCGCTCCGGATTCGGTCAAAGTAAGTCATATCATGTTGGCTCATAACCGTAATGAGGCCGGAATGGCTAAATTGGCGGACAGCTTGATCAACGTCTTGAAGGGCGGAGCTAAATTCGCCGATATCGCTAGGGAATTTTCCGCTGATCAATCGGCTGAAAAGGGTGGCGAGCTCGGATGGTTTACCGAATTAACGGCCGTCAGGGGATTGAACGAAGATTTCAAAAACGCCATCTTCAACTCTCCTGTTAATCAGCCGACGGTTATAAAATCGACCTACGGAACCCATATCGTAAATGTGGATGAACGGACGGCAAATATAACGAAATATAAAGTTGCAGACGTGGAAATCAAAGTCTCTCCCAGCTCCAAGACTTACAGTGCGATTTATAATGATCTGAACCAGTTCGTTGCCAAAAACAACAAGATCGATAAACTGGACGAAGCGGCAAAAGAAGCCGGTTATGCCGTTGTTTCGGATGTGAAGGTAACGGCCGCCGACCAGATTGTCGGAAGCATTAAGAATTCCCGTCCGGTCATCCGTTGGGCCTTCCAGAATGACAAAGGCAAACTTTCCGAAATCTTTGAATGTGATAGCAAATTTGTCGTCGCAGCCGTACAGGGTACGCTGCCTAAAGGATATCGCTCGCTGGCATCCGTCGAGCCGGAATTGAAAGCCGAATTGCTTGCTCAGAAGAAAGGAGAGAAAATCGCTGCTGATTTGAAAGCCAAGAAACTGACCTCATTGGAGGCCTATGCCGAAGCAATGGGCAGCAAGATCGATTCCGTACGCTTCATTAACTTCAATACGACCCGTATTACGCAAGTCGGCGTGGAACCCAAAATGAATGCGGCGGTAACCTTGGCCCCATTGAACCAGTTGACCGGTCCTGTCCAAGGTAACAACGGCGTATACGCTTTCATTGTAAACAACCGTACGAAAGAGGCGAAGGAATACAACGAAGCCGAACAGATTCGTGTGCTGGAAGCAAACAGCTCCTACCGGATTGGCTACCAAAGCATTCAATATCTCATCAGTAAGGCAAAAATCGAAGATAACCGGATTCGTTTCTATTAATTCCGGTACGTCCATAAATCAGAAAGAACTGCCCTTCGATCTATTCGAAGGGCAGTTCTTTTCTGTTATAGATGAATTGGATATTAGGGTAAGAAGACCATTATTTTAAGCATTCTTGTCCAATCGCTGGTGATAGATGACGGGAAAGGTTTTTTATTCGATGGGGAATTTCTATATTTGCGTATAAAATAACAAATAAAAGATACAATATGGTTAAAAAGGTTGTCATGGTAGGGCTGTTGTCGGTCTTTCTACTAACTACTGTTTTCGCCCAGGATAATGCGGAGTATGTTTTTACACCAGTGAAGGAGTTGAAAATTACACCGGTAAAGAATCAGAACAGGACAGGTACGTGCTGGTCGTTCTCCGGTGTGGGTTTTATTGAGGCCGAATTGCTGAGAACAGGCAAGGGGACGTATGATTTGTCGGAAATGTTTATTGTCAATCATTCTTATAAAGATAAGGCGGAAAAATACGTACGGCTACATGGATTCCTGAATTTTGCCCAAGGCGGCGCATTTTCCGATGTGATTTACGCCTTTAAGCATTATGGAGCTGTTCCGAGAGAAGCGTATACCGGTTTATTATATGATGACCAACATGTACATGGAGAATTGGAAAAGGTGGCAACCGGTTATGTGAAAGCTGTCGTTGAAAATAGTGAAGAAAAGCTGACTCCCGTTTGGAAAAAAGGTTTTGACGGAGTTATCGACAATTATCTGGGCGTCATCCCCGAAAAGTTTAGCTATAAAGGTAAGGAATATACGCCGAAGAGTTTTGGAGAGTCTCTTGGATTGAATTTTGATGATTATATATCGTTAACTTCCTATACGCACGAGCCTTTCTATTCTTCATTCAATTTGGAAATACCGGATAACTGGCGGTGGTCTTCCTCATATAATTTACCACTGGATGAACTGATTCAAGTCTTTGATAATGCGATCAATACCGGTTACACTATAGCCTGGGGAGCGGATGTGAGTGAAAAAGGATTTACGCGTAACGGTATTGCTGTGGCGGCCGACATCGAATCATTGGAAACTTCAGGTTCCGATCAGGCGCGATGGGTAGGCTTGAGCAAAGCGGAAAAAGAAGCTGAGATAAAGAAACTGGTAGGGAAACCGGGTGTGAAGGAAGTGGAGGTTACACAGGAACTACGTCAGAAGGGGTATGACAATTACCAAACGACGGACGATCATGGCATGTTGATATACGGCATCGCCAAAGACCAGAACGGACGTAAGTTCTATATGGTAAAGAATTCGTGGGGCACCGATAGCAAATACAAAGGCCTATGGTATGCATCCGAAGCGTTTGTCGCTTATAAGACCATGAATATTGTCGTGCACAAAGATGCCGTTCCTAAGGCAATAAGGGCTAAATTAGGATTGTAATAAATTAAATAAAAGAAAGATAGTGGAGAACGGGTAGATAAAATCTATCCGTTTTTTGTTATGGCCCTATGGAGAAAATATGTTATAGTTTGAATAATTGGGTTACGGAAAGGCAGTGTTTGTTAATTATAATAAAGTTTGGCGGGGATAACCCGTTTATTGTATGTATACTTATTATATTTGCAGCCATAATTGTGTTTATATGAATGAAGAGCAAATGAAGTTCGCTTGTAAAGATAATTTCAATTATCTTATTTGGGTTATATCTAAGTCTTGGGGACGAGTGAAACAGAAAATGCTGAATGAATTCGATTTAACCGGTCCGCAAGTTGAAATGTTGGGAGCTGTTCATACCTTATCGCTGGAGAAGAAAGAAATTAAGCAAATTGATATTTCCCAACTAATTCATATTGACCCGATGACGACCTCCACTATTTTGCGAAATCTGGAAAAGAAAAAATTAATCCTTAGGAAATATAGTGAAGTCGATACACGTGCCCGGATTATCGAACTGACGGCTAGCGGTGAAGAGATCTTGAAAAAGGCATATCTGAAGGCGGAAAGCATACAAGATTTTATTTATAAAGAATTTGATAGGGATCAAATAATTTCGGATATGAAATTATTATTGGATATATTTGAACGATTGGAAAGAAATAACAATTAAACTTAGGTGTTAGTTATGAATGTAAAAGTGATTACGTTAGGTGTAACAGGTGCATTATCGCTTCTGTTGATGAATTCTTGTGGAAGAAAGCAAGAATCAGCGGAGACTCCGCCTCAGAAATATCCTACAGAGGTGTTATCTGCCCAAAGTGCTGAGTTGCAGCAAATTTTCCCTGTGACAATCAGAGGTAGAGAGGATGTTGAGATAAGCCCCCGCGTAGATGGGTTTATCGATGCTATTTATGTGGATGAGGGATCTGTTGTCAGGAAAGGACAAGCCCTATTCAAAATCAATTCACCGAAGTCGGAACAAGACTATAATACGGCCAAGGCTGCTGTGGAAAGCGCCCAGGCTTCCGTCAATACTGCTAAACTGAACGTAGACCGGATCAGACCGTTAGCAGAAGAAGGTATTGTTAGCCAGGTACAGTTACAGACTTATGAGAATGCTTATAAATCGGCATTGGCCGCCAAGGCACAGACCGATGCTGCATTGGCAAATGCCAGGGCAACCTTGTCTTGGGCAACTGTGACGAGTCCGGTCGACGGAGTTGTCGGTACCATTACCTACCGTTTGGGAAGTCTGGTCAACTCGGCAAATATCTTGACTACCGTGGCTAATATCGGGGATGTTTATGCCTATTTCTCCATGAATGAGAAAACCCTGATGAATTGGTTGAAGGGATTGCCGGGAACGACACAGGCGGAGAAAATCAAGCAACTACCTCCTGTCAGCCTTATTCTTGCCGACGGAAGCGAATATGAAGCAAAAGGAAAGATCGAAACAATTTCCGGAGTTGTAAACGTAACGACCGGTTCAGCTAATTTCAGGGCCCAATTTCCTAATGAACACGGCCTTCTTCGCAGTGGAACGAGTGGAAGAATCGTGATTCCGCAGCATATGGACAGCGTTTTGGTTATTCCTCAGAAAAGTACGACTCAACTTCAGAACAAATATCTGGTGTTTAAAGTACAGGGGGATTCCGTAGTGCAGAAAACAATCGAGGTGCTTCCTATGCCGGACGGAAAACGCTATGTCATTACGGAAGGACTTTCTGCAGGTGACCGGATCGTTACAGACGGTGCCATTACCTTAAAGAATGGGCAGAAAATTGCAGTAGAATAATATTTTTCGTAAAACTTAAAAGAGAAATCAATGTTAAAAACATTTATAGAAAGGCCTGTATTATCTACCGTAATATCCATTTTAATTGTGGTATTGGGGATTATAGGTTTAGCTACTTTGCCGGTAGAACAATATCCGGATATTGCTCCTCCGACAGTGTCGATCTCCGCCTCATATAGCGGTGCAAATGCGGATGTAGTCATGAACAGTGTGGTTATTCCGATAGAAGAACAGGTTAATGGGGTTGAAGGAATGACATATATGACCTCCAGCGCTTCAAACAACGGAATGGCGAATATCACGGTCTATTTCCAAAAAGGTACGGATCCGGATATTGCAGCGGTGAAGGTCCAGAATCTGGTGGCCACGGCAAATCCTTTGCTCCCTACCGAAGTGACACGAAGCGGAGTTACTGTACGTAAGCGACAAGCGAGTACGATTATGATGGTAAGTCTCACATCGGATAATCCGGAATATGATGCCAATTTTATTCAAAACTATGCAAATATTAATATTCTTCCCCAGATTAAACGTGTGTATGGCGTAGGAGACGCGAATGTATTTGGGGCCAAAGACTATTCTATGCGCGTATGGTTTAGGCCGGATGTGATGGCGAGCTATAAAATTTCTCCGACTGAAGTAGTGAACGCCCTCAACGATCAAAATATAGAGGCGGCTCCTGGTGAAATAGGACAGAATTCGGATCAGACGTTCCAGTATACAATGAAGTATACCGGTCGGTTAAAAACGGCCGAGGAATTCGGTAATATTATTATTCGTTCCCAGAATGGGCAAATTCTACGTGTAAGAGATATTGCGGACGTCAAGCTTGGAGCGTTAAACTACTCCGTCATTTCGAATATGGATGGAAAAGAATCTATCGCTGTCGGAATTAATCAAACAGCCGGATCCAATGCCCAGCAAGTTATCAATAATGTAAAGGCCGTTGTAGAAGAAGCCTCGAAAAGTTTTCCTCCGGGAATGAAAGCTACATTCATGATGGATGCAAACGAATTCTTGGATGCTTCCATTAATAAGGTTGTACATACTTTGATAGAGGCTTTATTGCTGGTTTTTTTGGTAGTCTTCATTTTCTTACAGGATTTTCGTTCTACCTTGATTCCGGCTATTGCAGTTCCGGTTGCTATCATCGGAACCTTCTTTTTCCTCCAGCTATTTGGATTCTCGGTTAACTTGCTTACTCTTTTTGCGTTAGTGCTTGCAATCGGTATTGTTGTGGATGATGCGATCGTGGTTGTGGAAGCAGCTCATGCCCAGTTAGATGCCGGAGAAAAAGATCCGAAAGAAGCGGCTTTGAAGGCAATGAAGGAAATTGCTCCCGCTATTGTGGCAATCACATTGGTTATGTCTGCCGTATTCATTCCTGTCAGTTTTATCGGCGGAACCAGTGGCGTTTTCTATAAACAATTCGGTTTGACGCTGGCAATTTCCATCATTATTTCGGCGGTCAATGCTTTAACGTTAAGTCCGGCCCTTTGTGCATTATTCCTCAAACCCAAGGAAGAGGAAGAAAAAGGGAAAAAGAAGAATTATCTGAAACGATTTTATTATAGTTTTAACATCACATTCAGCGCTGCCACCCAACAATATAAGAAGTCTCTTCATTTTCTGGGGAAAAAAGGACATCGTTGGATTACGGTCGCCATTATTTTAGTTTCTTCTCTTATTTTATTCGGATTGATGAAATTGATTCCTACCGGCTTTGTTCCTCAGGAAGATAGTGGCGGTGTGATGGCATTCGTTACAATGCCTCCCGGAACATCATTGGAACGGACAGACTCAATGGTACAGGCCCTGAATAAGATTATAGACGAGAATGTACCTGAATTGGCTCATCGGATGAATATTACCGGAGTTAACTTCATGGGAGGGGGAGTCTTGAGTAGTTCGTATGCCACTTATATTTTGAAGTTGGAACCTTGGGAGCAAAGGAAAAAAACGGCAGCCGAGGTTGCTGCAATTTTGACTGCGAAGACTAAAACGATTCAAAATGCAACTTTTATGTTTTTCGGAACACCTACTTTACAAGGCTTCGGTCTTAGTAGTGGTGTGGAAATGCAGATGCAGGATAAAACCGGTGGAGATATCAATAAATTTTATAATATAACGACAGACTTCCTGAATAAAATCAAAGCCAGAGATGAAGTAATGATGGCGATGACGACTTTTAATCCTAACTTTCCTCAGAAGCTGTTGGAGGCTAATGTTCCGAAGATTAAAGAGGCGGGAATGACGCTATCTTCCGTTATGTCGACATTGCAGGCCTATGTGGGAAGTATGTATATTTCTAACTTTAATCTCTATGGGAAGCAATTTCGGGTAATGGTACAAGCGGCTCCCGAGTATCGTGAAAAAATAGAAGACTTGGATGGTATTTATGTGCAGACAGGAAGCGGGGAAATGGCTCCTATTACTGAATTTATCACTATTACAGACGTGTCGGGCCCTCAGATGTTAAACCGGTTTAATATGTATTCGTCAATGGATATAACTATTATACCCAATTTTTATAAAGGATACAGTACGGGAGATGCGATTAAAGTTATTGAAGAAATTGCATCGGAATCGCTTCCTGCTGGATACGGGTATGAATATTCCGGTATGACCCGCGAAGAAGTAACGAGTGGCAGCCAAACCCTCCTGATCTTTGCTCTTTGTTTAATTTTCATCTATCTTCTGCTTGCCGCTTTATATGAAAGCTATATAATACCGCTTGCTGTAATATTCTCTTTGCCGGTGGGCTTAGCTGGTGTTTTTATCTTTATAGGTCTCTTCGGACTGTCGCGTGGTATTGTAAACAATATTTATGTGCAGATCTCAATGATCATGTTGATCGGATTGCTTGCTAAAAATGCGATTTTGATAGTAGAGTATGCAATACAAAGGCGACAACAGGGGATGAGTATTGTTGAAGCTGCAGTAAATGGAGCTGTTGCCCGTTTACGTCCTATATTGATGACCTCTTTTGCTTTTATCTTCGGATTGTTGCCATTGGCCTTAGCCTCTGGTGCCGGTGCAATTGGTAATAAGTCTATTGGTATCAGTGCTATCGGAGGTATGCTAGTCGGTACGATGATTGGAATTCTGGTCGTTCCGTCTCTCTATATCATCTTCCAAATGCTTCAGGATAAGTTTAGCAGTTCCGGATTGATCAATACGAATGATGAAGTGATTACACGTAAAACTAAAAAGGAATGATACAGATAAAAAAACATTATAAGGGAATCCTTCTATTGGGGCTGGTTGCTTTAGTAGGATTGAGTTCCTGTCAGATAGTGAACAAATATAAATCGCCGGAGGTAGACATGACGGGCTTGTACAGAGAGGAAGAGCCGACGGATACGACTACCATTGCCTCGATCCCCTGGCGCGAATATTTTAGAGATCCTCAACTGCAGCTATTGATTGAAGAAGGGCTGCAATCCAATTTTGACCTTCGTATTGCCTATACGCGTATTCAACAGGCGGAAGCCAACTTAAGTATGGCGCGTGCTTCTTATTTTCCCAACATCGCTTTATCCGGACAAACCCAGCAGGGATGGTTAAGTAGCGGCAGTAGAGGAAAGGATGTACTCGGCTATCATACAACGGATATTTATGGATTAGGCGTAGTTGTAACCTGGGAAGCGGACCTTTGGGGAAAACTCAATCGCCAGCACCGGGCACAATATGCACAATTTTTAGCTTCTCATACCTATCGTAATTTGATACAGACTTCATTGATTGCCAACATTGCTACATCTTATTATTCCTTGTTGGCATTGGATGAACAGTTGAGAGTGGTGAAAGAGACTGTCGGTTTGCTGGAAGAATCGGCCCGTACGATGCAAGCTTTGAAAGAGGCCGGATTTCAAAATGCAGCGGCCGTAGAACAAAGTTACGCTTTACTTTACGATACGCAGATTACTATCCCTGATTTGGAAGATCAAATCCGTCAGTTGGAAAATACTTTGTCCGTTATGTTGGGACGTAAACCCGGGCCAATTGCCCGTCAATCGATCGAAGCACAACATGTGCCGGATGAATTGGCGCATGGAGTCCCGGTACAGATGTTGGCAAAACGTCCGGATGTACTGCAAGCGGAACTTGCTTTCCGCTCGGCTTTCGAATTAACGAATGCGGCCCGGGCCAGTTTTTATCCGCAGGTCACTCTGAATACGGGGACGAACTTCGGGTTTGTGGGTGGATTTAATCCGGAAAATCTTATTCTGAATATTCTCGGGAGCATTACGCAACCTCTTTTTGCCCAGAATAAACTTACGGCTAACCTTAAGATCGCGAAAGCGCAACAACAGGAAGCTTTATACAATTTCCAAAGTACGATTCTGACTGCGGGAAAAGAAGTTTCGGATATCATGTTCGGCTTTAAAGCATCTGTAAGCAAGAATGAAATCCGTACCAAGCAAGTAACTTCCTTGTCTAAATCGGTTGATTATACAAAGAAACTTTTAATTGCCAATGAAGCCAATTATCTGGAAGTGATTCAGGCGGAGCAGAGTTATTTGCAAGCTCGCTTGGGCCAGGTCAATGATAAACTGGAGCAATTGCAATACGGAGTGAATCTGTATCGCGCTTTAGGCGGTGGAATAGAATAATCTACCTATTACATAAATGAAAAAAGGGAATCATCCGTAAAGGACTGATTCCCTTTTTATTGATATTCCGGATTTTGCCGGCTTACTTCGACTTTTGGCCCAGGAATTGATTATGTTCCCAAAATCTTCTTGAAGCGGGTGATGAAGTCTTTCGCTTCTTCCAAAGTCAGGCAGAGCGGAGGCAGAAGACGGAGCGTATATGCGCCGGCTACTCCTGTAAAAACTTTTTCCTCTAAAAGAAGTTTGGAGCGAATCTCCTGGATCGGCTCTTCAAATTCAATGCCAATCATTAGCCCTCGTCCGCGGATTTCCTTGATACCCGGCAGTTGATGAAGGGCGTCCCATAAGTAGGAGCCTACCTTGTTCACATTTTCGAGCAACTTTTCTTTTTCCATGATCTCCAATACGGAAATGGCAGCGGCACAAGCCAGATGATTTCCTCCAAAAGTGGTGCCCAGCATCCCATAGACCGGCTTGAATTTCGGATGAATCAGCAGCCCGCTCATAGGGAAGCCATTGGCTATTCCCTTGGCGACAGTAATCAGATCCGGACGGATACCGGCGTATTGGTGGGCGAAGAACTTTCCGCTCCGCCCGTAACCAGACTGGATCTCATCCAGGATCAGGCAGGCTTCGTATCGTTCGCATAATGCGCTTAACTCTTGCAGGAAACAGTCATCGGGGACATGAATGCCGGAAACGCCCTGGATCCCTTCGATAATGACCGAAGAGACATCCCCTTTCTTCAGTTCTGCTTCCGCTGCAGCGGTGTCATTCAGCGGAAGATAAGTGACCGCCATGCTTTCATTTACCGGAGCGATAATTTTCGGATTATCGGTTACCCGTACGGCTGCCGAGGTACGGCCGTGAAAAGCGTGCTGAAAGCTTAACACCCGTTTTTTCCCGTTATGGAAAGACGCAAGCTTCAGCGCATTTTCATTCGCTTCAGCACCGGAATTGATAAGGAAAAGCGAATAATCTTCATATCCGCTGGCTTCTCCCAGTTTCTTCGCCAGTTTCTTTTGCAGGCTATTGACTACGGAGTTGGAATAGAACCCCAATTGATTTACCTGGGAGGTGATGGCGGCCACATAGTCCGGATGGCTATGTCCCACCGAAATCACGGCATGACCTCCGTAGAGATCCAGGTATTTGTTTCCTTCGGTATCCCAGACATGGGCTCCGAGGCCTTTGACTATTTCGATATTGAAAAGTGGATAGACGTCAAATAAATTCATGTGTTTATTTTTTAAAAAGCCGATGGCTTGAGGCGGAGTCCGACCGTTTCTTCCAATCCGAAAAGCAGATTCATATTATGGACTGCCTGTCCGCTGGCTCCTTTCAGCAAATTGTCGATTACCGAAACAATTAAAAGCTTATCGTCATGCTTCTCCAGATAGAGCAAACACTTGTTTGTATTGACAACCTGCTTTAAATCGGGGTTGCGATCCGTCAGGAAGGTGAAGGAATGATCCGAATAATATTCTTCGTAGATCTTTTTGATTTCGTCGAGTTCCACCTTACAATGGATATACGTTGTCGCAAAAATCCCACGGGAGAAATTACCTCTTACCGGAATAAAATTAATCTCACTCTGAAAGCTGTTCTGCAACTGCCTGAGGCTTTGTTTGATTTCCCCCAAATGTTGATGCGTGAACGGCTTGTAAATGGAAATATTGTCATTACGCCAGCTAAAATGTGACGTCGCCGACGGCTTTACGCCTGCTCCGGTCGAACCGGTGATTGCATTGACATGCAGTTCATCATTCAGCAACAGATGTTTTGCCAACGGCAGAACCGCCAACTGGATACAAGTTGCAAAGCATCCCGGGTTAGCCACCTTTTTAGCGGCGCAAATTCGTCGCCGATTCAATTCCGGCAAGCCGTAAACAAAGTCATTTTCGGGACTTTCAATACGGTAGTCCATACTGAGATCGATGATTTTCAATGAATCAGGGATAGTGTGCGTATCGAGGAACTGGCGTGTGTCGCCGTGAGCGGTACAGAAAAAGAGAAGATCGATCTTTTCCAAGGGCAATTCGTCTGTGAATGTAAGGTCCGTTTCTCCATAAAGTCCTTCATGGACATCCGTGATCTTGTTTCCCGCATTGCTTGAACTGTTCACGAAGATAATCTTCACATCCGGATGGTTGATCAGCAGGCGAATTAGTTCGCCTGCCGTATATCCCGCACCTCCTATGATTCCTACTTTAATCATATTGTATCTTCCTTGTTGACGTTATAATAGATCTTCATTTGATTGCCCAGTATCTTGGTGAAACCTTTCACGTCGTCTGCCGTCCAGGCCTTCTGTTCTTCTCCGTATACGCCGAAGTCGCTCTTCATCAGGTCGTGCTTGCTTTCGATGCCGACCAACGTATAGCCGTAGGGGCGGAGGGTGAGGAATACCTTTCCGCTTACCTGCTTCTGCGTGCTCTGCAGGAAAACTTCCATATCGCGCATTACCGGTTCCAGATATTCGGCTTCATGCAGGAACATGCCGTACCAGTTGCCTATTTGGTCTTTCCAGTACTGCTGCCATTTGGTCAGGGTATGTTTCTCCAACATTTTATGGGCGTTGATGATCAAGAGGGGGCCGGCTGCTTCGAAGCCTACACGCCCTTTAATTCCAATAATCGTATCACCGATATGCATGTCCCGCCCGATGGCCCAACGGCTCCCGATTTCTTCTACTTTACGGATGGCGTCTACCTTATTATCATATGCAATACCGTTTACTCCGCTGATTTCTCCTTTATCAAATTCAATGGTAAGTTTCTCTTCACCGGTGGCTTGCAACTGGGAAGGATATGCCTCATCCGGCAAGGTCTGGTCGGAGTGAAGCGTCTCTTTACCGCCGACGCTCGTTCCCCAAAGCCCTTTATTGATGGAATACTCCATCTTTACAAAATCGGCCTCATAACCGTGTTGTTTCAGGTAGTTGATTTCGTATTCGCGACTTAGGTTCATATCCCGGGTAGGAGTAATGATCTCTATCTCAGGAGCCAGTACGTTGAATGTCAAATCGAAGCGTACCTGGTCGTTCCCCGCGCCCGTACTTCCGTGCGCTACGGCATCGGCCTTGATTTCCTTTGCGTATTGAATGATGGCCAACGCTTGGAAAATCCGTTCGGAGCTGACCGAAATAGGATAGGTCCCGTTGCGCAATACGTTGCCGAAGACCATGTATTTGATACTTTTTTCGTAGTATTCTTTTTCCACATTTAAAGTAATGTGTTGGGCCACTCCCAGTTTGTATGCTCTTTCTTCGATAGCTTTGCATTCCGCCTCGCTAAATCCTCCGGTATTGGCCAAGGCTGTGTATACTTCGTAATCTTTCTCCTTTGTCAGATACATGGCGCAAAAAGAGGTATCCAATCCTCCGCTGAACGCCAATACTACTTTCTTTTTCATTCTTGTGATATTAATTGATTATTTTCTTTCTTCTGTTCTTGTTTCTCCGGTTCCGGTTCTTTTTTTACGGAGGCCGGTTCCGGTTCTACCGGTTCCTGTACCGAGGCGTTCTGTTCCTTTTCCTTCTCCTTGATGCGTTGGCGGAGCGACTCGTAGGTCTCTTCGAGAATCTGGCAACGCGGATCGGATGGATCGAAAAGCATGGCTGTACATATACAATAACGGCGATTTGTCCGCGTTAGTACATCGTGATTGACGCATCCTTCGCATCCCCGCCAAAAAGCGTCGTCGTCGGTCAGGTCGGCAAAGGTAACCGGTACATAACCCAACTCCGTATTCATCTTCATCACGGCGCTACCGGAAGTCAGGCTGAACAGTTTCGCTTTTGGCCAACGGATTCGTGCAAGGCTGAAAGTCGCGTGTTTGATCCTTTTTGCCAGCCCCTGGTTCCTGAATTTATCTGCAACGATCAAACCGGACGTAGCTACATATTGTTTGTTTCCCCACGATTCAATATAACTGAAGCCGGCGAATTCCTCCCCGGCGAGGGCGATCACAACTTTTCCTTCTCTCATTTTCTGCGCCACATATTCGTGCGTACGTTTGGCTATGCCGGTACCGCGCACTTTGGCTGCGGCCTCGATGGTGTCAAGGATGGTGTCCACATATTTCTCGTGGCTTTCGTCTGCCACCATCACATCAATATCTACTTTTTCTTTCATCTTGCCTTAAAATCTAAAAAAAAACAATCTTATGTAAGTCAATCAATAAACCGTTCCAGGGCGGCTGCAATGCTCTCCCGGCTATAGCCTTCCCTTGGGATGATCAGTATCGTATCGTCGCCGGCAATGGTGCCCAGTATTTCTGCCGGGGCATGTTGGTCAATGTCGGATGCGATGCCCATGGCATATCCCGGACGGGTTTTCAGTACCGCTAAATTTCCCGAGAATTCTATCTTCTGATGCTCTGCCGCTGTTAGTTCCTCGGGTAGGAGCGCCGGCTTCGTTTCCGGTAAAGTATAAATATATTGGTCGTCCGTATCATGGATCTTTACAATCTTCAATTGTTTGATATCCCTTGACAAAGTGGCCTGCGTTGCATTAAGGCCTCTCTCCTTCAGTTTTTGCTGTAAATCTTCTTGGCTTCGGATTGAATCGGAGCGTACAATTTCGCAGATTGCTGTCAGACGTTGTTCTTTTATGTTCATACTGTATAAATATTCATTTATGTTGCAAATATAGGGGTTTATTTTGAATAAATATACGTTTTGTGGCTTTTTATAAAATAATTAAGATGTTTTTCAATAATATTTCACCTCCGATATCCGTACCGCCGCGGATTACACGACTCCGGACATGCCTATCTACCGCTCCTCCCAGGAGCTGATTGACCAACTTTATCAATTTGAGAACGAGGCTTAAACGGAGCGATCCTCCCCATCTATGCTTTATTTGTTGATATAAGTTTGTCAAGGCGAGTTGATTTATTATTGCAATTGTCATGATTGATATTATTTTGGCAGAAAACCACATTCTATAATAGTTGATTTGGCATTTTCTGATTGCAACCATTCGTATAGTTTGTAAGCCATCGAATGATGGTCTAAATCGGAACGGATTGCAACATGTACCTTCGATATAAAAGGAAATGTTCCGTTTTTAACCGTTTTCTCATCAGGAAAAATACCGTTAATAGCAATTTTAGGTACTTCACTGTCGGGTACCCGGGCTTGTAAATTTTTGTAATTATTGAAAGTATAACAGATAGCATCCATGTTATACAGAATTTCACCAAAAACCTGTGACATTCCGCCTATTTCGCTTTCCGGAAAATCAGCCGGTTCCAAACCATCCATTACTAACTCTCTCAGCACTTCCTCGCTGCCCGAATTGCGGGGACGTGTAAATACTTTTATACTTGCGTTTTTACCGCCAACTTGCGACCAATTGATTATTTCTCCTGTATATATTTTCTGAACTTGATTGACCGTCAGCGATTTTACAGGATTATTCTTATTAACAACAAAAACAAAAGCGTCTAATGCAATGGGCGTTTCAATCAGCGTAACTCCGACAGCATCGGCATGGTTTTTTTCGTCTGGCGAAATAGTTCTGTGTGTGAGGATAACATCAGCGTCTCCGTCAATCAAATTCATAAATGCACCATGCGTTTGAGAACTCTTAACATGTTGCCAAAAAAAGTTTTTATACTGTTCGGGGAGTTCTTCATATTTAGGATGCAAAGTCCATTCAGTAACAATTCCTGGTTCAATCCATCTACAAGGGACACCCAGCAGTTTACAGGCAACCATCACATTAAGTACACTTGAAGAGGTCGAACCATCTACTTTCGGATAATTTTCAAACGAAATATTTTCTATTCCCACAAAAGTTTCTTCTTCCTGCTCATCTTTAGCACAACCGGTACACACAACTATTACAACTAAAACTGTAATAAAAATAAATTTATTCATAATCGCCCTAATTTAAAGTATTCCGCATATTTTTTGCCGCTCATTTGTAAGGTCCCTTTTATTCATACAGCATTCCGTGCTTGATGCCAGATTCACATACAGGCCTAAAATTATTTATAATATTCAACTATACATCTTTTTATCTCACTTCTAAAGATAGCAAATATTTGGTAAACCGTATTCAACTATAATCATCCGAAATATATTATATTTGCATTTAACAACACTTGGATCAGCAAATGCCTAATGAGAAAGAATACATAGAGGGTTTAATAAAGGGATCATATCATGACTTTACCTGTTTATATGAACTCTATTCTTCCCGTTTGTATGCTTTCATATTCAGTCTTACGCATGCCGAACCGCTTGCGAAGGACATCGTCCAGGAAACATTTATCAAGGTCTGGGAACATCGTTCCTTCCTTGATCCCGAACAATCTTTCCAGTCTTATCTGTTTACCATTGCCAAAAATAAATTATTGAATGAATTTAGAAAAGAGGTAAATCGCACCCTGCCGCTGGATGAACATACCGATGCCCAAGAAAACCTTCAGGTAGAAAACAATGCGGAGCAGAAAATCTCCATTGATGAATTTAACCGCCAACTATCAGAAGCGAAAAAACAATTAACTCCCCGCCAACGCGAACTGTTTGAATTGAATAAGGAACGGGGATTATCCATCTCAGAAATAGTTGAGAAAACTTCCATTTCCGAACAATCCGTTCGAAACCAGATATCCATGGCTATGCAAATCCTACGAAAAGAAATGAGCCAATATCTATCTCTCTTCTTTATATTCTTCTGAGAAGTTTCTTCTATATGTTTTATAACACTCAAAAAGGAATGTTATATTCAGGCATGAATAGTGTATAACTTACAAACTCAGGATGCATGCTTGAAAAACAACCTCTATATAAGTTATTAGTACGTTATGTTTCAGAAACGATCACGAAGGAAGAATTACTTAAACTCAGGACCTTGGTAAATCTCTCGGATGATGAAGAACTATCAGTCCATGTGCACCGTTTATGGAACGAATATAAACCAGCCAAACTACCCGAAAATACCCTGATGGACGACATCTTCAGACAGATAAAATCCAGAACCAGGAAGCAGCGGATCCGCTTGGAGATTCGCAGAAAAGTTTCTTATGCGTTAGGTATTGCGGCAGCACTCCTTATTTCTTTTCTTTCGGTGACTTCTCTCTTTTTACTTAAAGAGAAAAAGCAGTATGAAAAAGCCGGGGAGCGCGAAATGACGGTACGATCCGAAAGAGGTCAAAAAGTGAGGGTAACCTTGCCGGACGGTTCACAAGTTCGTTTAAATGCGGCATCCATGTTACAATATAAGCTTAACTATGGAGACAGCGTTCGCAAAGTAGCGATGAAAGGAGAAGGGTTTTTCGAAGTTAAAAAGGATCCGCATATTCCTTTCATCGTACAAACCCAATACTTGGATATTGAAGTGCTCGGCACCTCTTTCAATATTTATGCCTATGAAGAAGAACAGATCGTAGAGACCACTTTAATTACCGGAAAAGTAAAAATAATGACCCATACGTTTCCCGTCCGTGTAGCCTATTTAAATCCGGATGAAAAAGCATTATATCATATAGCGTCAGGAGATCTGAGAGTGGAAAAAACGGACAAGCGCATAGAGACGGCTTGGTTAAGAGGAGCTTTGGTTTTTCGTTCCGTACCATTAAGGGATATACTCTATAAACTGGAGCGACAGTATGGCGTGACCATTCATCTGGATAATAAGAATATAGAAGATGATGTCTTTACAGGGACTTTTGACAGCGAATACATTTCAGATATAATGAAAATCCTGCGGGCCCATTATTCATTCCAATATAAAATCGTAGGAGATCATATCTATATTACTTCTCCCCGCCGATAGCGAAGGGTTGAAGCAGTAGTAATAATAACCTTAAATTAAAGACTATGCAACCAAACACATCCTGATTAAAATTGAAAGAACCGAAGAATCTGGCCATTCTTCGGTTCCAAAGGTCAACACTTCTTAATTTTTTGCGGTGAATTCCGTAAAACAAATAATCTTATGTATCAACCTAATATTCTAAAAAACATGTTTAACCATTATCAAAAGAAACAAAACCCTTTGGTAGGTAAAGATAAAGAGAAAAAAGCAAATCTCTTTATAATGATGTTACTTTTTGCGTTACTTATGCCATTTTCAATCTTCTCACAAACAAACCCAGTCACAGTTTCCGTCAAAGACGCGACATTAAAGCAATTTTTTGAAGCCATTGAAAAACAAACCCCTTATACTTTCTCGTACCGGGATATAGTTGTAGAAGGGAAAGCGGACATTTCAATCCATGCGATCCAACGTCCGGTTACTTCAATTTTAGAAGAGGTATTACCTCCCAGGGGGCTGCAGTATTCTACCTCCGGACGCTCCATTCTAATTACAAGACTAATCAAAAAGCCGAGAAGACAAATTACAGGCTCTGTAACAGATGAACGGGGTGAGCCCATTATCGGTGCAAATGTGGTAGAAAAGGGAACAGCAAACGGTACCATGACTGATATTGAAGGAAAGTTCTCGCTCCAGATCGATCCGGATGCTTTATTACAGATATCCTATATAGGCTATGATACACAGGACATGCCGATAGGTTCCAAGCAAGACATATCCATCAAAATGAGAGAAGATTCCAAAGCTTTGGATGAGGTGGTTGTTATCGGTTACGGTACTGTCAAACGTCAGGATTTTACCGGATCGGTTTCATCTATCCGTCTGGAAAATTCTCCTATAGCTTTAACATCTAATCTGAATGCACTCGAATCCATCAAAGGTAATGTCGCCGGTTTGGATATTGGAGCAACCAATTCAGCCGGAGGCCAACCTTCGATGCAGCTGAGAGGTCAGAAATCCATTTCCGGTTCCAATGATCCTTTAATCGTGGTAGATGGAGTCATATTCATGGGAAGCTTAAGTAATATAAATCCGAACGACATAGCATCCTATGATATTTTAAAAGATGCGACTTCTGCTGCGGCTTATGGTTCACGTTCAGCTAATGGTGTGATTATTATCACCACGAAAAA
>NZ_LT799418.1:1852496-1954998 GCF_900162725.1 Parabacteroides sp. Marseille-P3160
CCCCGCCGATAGCGAAGGGTTGAAGCAGTAGTAATAATAACCTTAAATTAAAGACTATGCAACCAAACACATCCTGATTAAAATTGAAAGAACCGAAGAATCTGGCCATTCTTCGGTTCCAAAGGTCAACACTTCTTAATTTTTTGCGGTGAATTCCGTAAAACAAATAATCTTATGTATCAACCTAATATTCTAAAAAACATGTTTAACCATTATCAAAAGAAACAAAACCCTTTGGTAGGTAAAGATAAAGAGAAAAAAGCAAATCTCTTTATAATGATGTTACTTTTTGCGTTACTTATGCCATTTTCAATCTTCTCACAAACAAACCCAGTCACAGTTTCCGTCAAAGACGCGACATTAAAGCAATTTTTTGAAGCCATTGAAAAACAAACCCCTTATACTTTCTCGTACCGGGATATAGTTGTAGAAGGGAAAGCGGACATTTCAATCCATGCGATCCAACGTCCGGTTACTTCAATTTTAGAAGAGGTATTACCTCCCAGGGGGCTGCAGTATTCTACCTCCGGACGCTCCATTCTAATTACAAGACTAATCAAAAAGCCGAGAAGACAAATTACAGGCTCTGTAACAGATGAACGGGGTGAGCCCATTATCGGTGCAAATGTGGTAGAAAAGGGAACAGCAAACGGTACCATGACTGATATTGAAGGAAAGTTCTCGCTCCAGATCGATCCGGATGCTTTATTACAGATATCCTATATAGGCTATGATACACAGGACATGCCGATAGGTTCCAAGCAAGACATATCCATCAAAATGAGAGAAGATTCCAAAGCTTTGGATGAGGTGGTTGTTATCGGTTACGGTACTGTCAAACGTCAGGATTTTACCGGATCGGTTTCATCTATCCGTCTGGAAAATTCTCCTATAGCTTTAACATCTAATCTGAATGCACTCGAATCCATCAAAGGTAATGTCGCCGGTTTGGATATTGGAGCAACCAATTCAGCCGGAGGCCAACCTTCGATGCAGCTGAGAGGTCAGAAATCCATTTCCGGTTCCAATGATCCTTTAATCGTGGTAGATGGAGTCATATTCATGGGAAGCTTAAGTAATATAAATCCGAACGACATAGCATCCTATGATATTTTAAAAGATGCGACTTCTGCTGCGGCTTATGGTTCACGTTCAGCTAATGGTGTGATTATTATCACCACGAAAAAAGGACGTGTAGGTAAACCCATGATCACGTTCAATGCTTCCGGAAGTGTACAAAGTTGGCAGAACAGACCGGAATTAATGAAAGGAGATCAATGGCTGGAATCTGTTCAAGCAAGAAACAACAGTACAGACCTCTCTTGGTTAACTGCGCAGGAGACAGCGAATATGGAAGCGGGGAAAGAGACAAATTGGCTTGACGTGGCTACCCGGACAGGAAGTATTCAAGACTACCAACTCTCTGTATCCGGAGCAGGCGACCGGATGAATTATTACTTATCAACGGCTTATTCAGGTGATAAGGGTGTTGTTGAAGGTGATACTTATGATCGTATAACGGCCTTAGCAAAAATCACTACCGATATAACCAGTTGGTTACAAATTGGTATTGACGCATCTTTCACAAATGCAGATTACTCCGGAGCAGGTGCTAATTTGTACTATGCCACAATAATGAGTCCGTATGGCGTTTTATACCGTGACGAAGAAAACAAGTTGCTCGAAAAATATCCGTCGACACAATCTACTTGGAATCCGTTATGGGATGTATCGAGTGGAACTCGATATAATATGGACAGAAGAAACAATTTCAGAACTAACACCTTTGCATTGGTAAAACTACCATGGTTACCAGGACTTAGCTACCGGTTCAATTACTCAGGGGACCTAAGCCAGAATAAATCCGGAAATTTCTATTATGAAAGCTATTATGTGAAAGAAGGAGCTTATACTGATGAATCCAGATATAGTCCAAGCGCTTACCAGAAATTGCTTTCTTCGGCTAACGGAGCAGTAACTACTCAAAGCATATACAGTTGGGTCATTGATAATATATTAAATTATAAAAATACATTTGGTAAACATACCATCGATTTGACAGCCGTTGCTACAAGAGATCTGAAGCAATATGACGAAACGACCAATACGGGTTCCGATTTTTCGGCAAACGGGAATACAACACTCGGGATCAATGGACTCCATAAGGCAACTGTGCAAAAGATAACGCTGAATAACTATAAACGCACGAACATCGGCTATTTGGGTAGAGTATCCTATTCCTTCGATGATCGGTATTTCTTTACCGGTTCTATCCGGAGAGACGGTGCTTCAGTATTTGGCATTAATCAAAAATGGGGTAATTTTACAGCTGTAGGTCTGGCCTGGAAACCTACCAGTGAAAAATTCATACCTGACTTTGACTTCCTGGAATCATTGAAAATAAAATTATCATGGGGTAAAAACGGTAATCAGGGATTAGATCCATATGGTACACTTTCTACCATCAGTAACGGATCATCGGGCGGAACAAGGTATGAATTCGGTAACAGCACGATCCTCTATGGGTTAACAACAAGTGCCTTAGGGAATGCAAACCTGGGATGGGAATCTACCGAATCATGGAATACAGGATTCGAATCTTCCTGGTTTAAAAATCGCCTGTCCTTGGATGTAGATCTTTATTTCTCGAAAACAACAGACCAAATTTTTACGCGTGATATTCCCGTAATGACTGGGTTTAAAACCATAAAATCATCCATGGGACAGGTAAATAACAGGGGGGTTGAAGTAACACTTCGCTCGGCGAATATAGAAAGTCATGATTTTAATTGGTCCACAGGTTTAACTTTCTGGTTCAATAGGAATAAGCTCACCCATTTATATGGAGACGATCTGGACGGTGACGGTAAAGAGGATGATGATATTTCCAACAGTCGTTTTATAGGGAAACCTCTCGGGGCAATCTATGGGTATATACAGGATGGCATTGTTCAGGAAAGTGATGTAGACTATATCAAAGCGAACGGAGTAAAAGCCGGCGTACCTAAATACAAAGATAAAGACGGCGATGGTGTCATCACTTCTTCAGATAGGGATATATTGGGCTACTCGTCTCCCAATTTCAAACTGAACATGAGTAATACGTTCAATTACAAGAACTGGGATTTATACATAATGATGACCGGAACGTTCGGAGGAGGAGGATATTATCTGAAATCAAATACAGCTGCCTACATGACCAACGGTTCAGGCATTGCCAGTTCCAATGGCATTTATATTCCTTGGTGGACAGCAGAAAATCAAAGTAACAAATATCCTGCCGCAACCTTTGCTGGTGACGGAGGACGCTTTTTAGGACTTCAAAACCGGGGATTTGTACGTATACAAGATATAACCTTATCTTATACGTTCCGTGAAGCCTGGGTTAAGAATCTTTCGATCAATAACTTTAAAGTATTTGCTACAGCAAAGAATTTAGCAACCTTCACCAATTGGATCGGAGGTGACCCGGAAGTAGGTGTAGCCGTCAGAGACAATACCTATCCGGTGTTAACCACTCTTTCTTTTGGCGTAAACCTTAGTTTCTAACATGTAAAGACATAAATTATGAAAAGAATAATAATAAATAGTATATTGGCAGCCAGCCTTGCTTTTTCACTTGGCAGTTGCGATGATTCTGCGTTTTTAACTGAAAACCCAGAGACTTTCTACACGGTTGATAATGCTTTTTCCACATCCGAGCAAGTGGATCAGGTATTGGTAGGATGTTATTCTCACGTAAGGGTAATGATGTGTATGATCGAAGAAAGCGTCGTATCTTTTGCTTTCAGAGGAGGAAATGGAACAGATATGTATGATGTCGCCACCATACGAAGAAGCAATAAGTTTAATGATTACAGCGTTTTAAATGCGTCAAATACCGTTTTTTACACCAATTATTCCCATTGGTATCAATTAATAGCCAAAGCAAATCTCGCCATCTACGCAGCAGAACTGCCCCAGATATCCTGGGCTTCGGCAGAAAGCAAAGCCTATGCACTTGCTCAAGCCCGTTTCTTCAGAGCCTTTTGCTATCGTAATTTGGGAGAATTATATGGAGGCGTTCCGATTGTTACGGAAATTACAACGACACCAAGATATGACTTTAAGCGTAGTACCCGGGTGGAAACCTACCAATATGCGATCGATGAAATGGAGGCTATCTTAAATGATCTGCCTGAAACAACCTCATCGGCCGGACGCTTAGTCAAAGGCGCTGCCCAACACAACCTTTGTCAACTTTATATCGATAAAGGCGTAGCATTGGAAGAAGAATCGAAAGCGTCGGAAGCACAAACAGCCTATCAGAAAGCGATCAGTTATGGAGATGCATTAATTGACGGATCAGTCTATCAATTAATGACCGAGCGTTTTGGCTCCCGGAAAAATGAAAATCCGGATTTTTATTATGCAAATACGGAAGCGGAACAAACAGCAGACCGACTTTATTCTGTCGCAGGCCATACCATACAAGGGAATGTATATTGGGATCTTTTTCAGGAGGGAAATCAGAATTATCAAGAGGGTAATAAGGAAGCAATCTGGTGCGCTCAAATCGATTATGAAGCCTATAAGACTGAAGACAATCAATCTATGTTACAATATTCACGTGTGTTTGGCGCTGTATTTCGCGATCCAATGTCTGCTCATTTGGGAGGTGCATTAGAAGATGTCGGTGGCCGTGGAATAGTTCAGGTAATGCCTACCATGTATACTCGTGATATTATTTATGAAGGAAAATGGAATGATGATATGCGTAATTCAGAAGCCGTTTTCAGAAGACTTTTCTTAGGAAATGTAAAAACTTCCGAGTATTATGGGAAAATAGTACCTTGGAGCGTTATCTACCGGGACGGGCAAGGAACAGATGCCGTTGATGCAGCCAAAACCCAATGTTTCCCTATTTCCTGTAAGATTGCGACAGATAAATACACAGGAATAGCGGACGGACAAAACAGAAGTAATCTTTTCAGAGATGAATACTTAATTCGTTTACCGGAAACAATCTTATTACGTGCTGAAGCTAAAATGCGATCCGGAAATAAAGAGGGAGCCGCAAACGATATCAATCTACTACGTAAACGGGCAAAATGCAGCTATTTAGTAACTGCTTCCGATGTGAGTGTCGATTTGATTCTGGATGAACGCGCTCGTGAGTTAGTTTATGAGGAATGCCGATGGAATACACTCCTCCGAATGGGTGGAACTGTGGCCGTTGATAGAATTAAAAAGTATGCCTATTGGGATGATCCCAGGGCTACTCTTACCAAAAACTTTAATTTGTGGCCAATTCCTCAAGTGGTTATCGATACGAACAAAGATGTTCCAATGGTGCAAAATCCTGGATGGAACTAATTTATTCTAATAAATATCCCTCCCTATTTCAACAAATAGGGAGGGATATCTTTATTTTTCATTTGATTTAATTATATAAACTGTTAGTCATATAGTACTTTTGACTACAAATTAGAAATAAATGGGAAAGGCTTTATATACATTGTTCACGATTGTTTTTCTTATTCAGCATATTGAATGTACTGAAAAAGGAGAATCATTGATTTTAACTAATGATGGACAAGTCGGGTTTTCGCCAAGTACAGATCTCCGGGCTGATTTTTTATCACCTCCTGATTATGCAAAACCTCGTGTTTTCTGGTGGTGGTTAGAAGGTAATATAACAAAAGAAGGAATCCGGCAGGATTTGATAGATATGAAAAATGCAGGCATTAAAGGCGCTATTGTTTTTGACGCCGGTTCTTCTTCTTATAAACAGGTAAGCCGGACTGATGCCGGTCCTGTTTTTATGAGTCCGGAATGGCGGGAACTTTTCGTTTATACATGTTTAGTCGCCGACAGCTTAGATATGGAAATAAGCCTGAATATAACCAGTGGATGGAATGATGGAGGTGAATGGGTTACTCCTGAGTTTGCTTCAAAAAAGTTAATTTGGAGTGAGCTTGAGATCCAAGGCTCTAAATTGTTAAAGCAAAAATTACCTATGCCTTCCGGAGTATTGGAGGAAAAAGGGAAAGCATATTATAAACCTATTGTTGTCTTAGCATTGAAGCTCAATGAAAAATCAGACCGGATTGTTCCATTGGAAAATAGTGAGATTAAATCAGTACATTCTATTTATGCAATTCCTAAAATAGAAGAGTTAGGTTATGACTGGGATATCTTTCTGAAAGAAGAACCGTCTCCGTCGGGCGATTTTCATGCCCGTTTGTCTGATGTGATTGATATCACAGAATATGTAAATGAAGAAGGTTTTATCGAATGGAATGTTCCGGATGGAAAATACCTTATTATGCGTTTCGGCTATACAGGAACGGGTATAAAAGTTTCAACTCATAGTCCGGGGGGAGGAGGCCTTGCTATAGACTATATGAGTAAGGAGGCGATGGATTTGCAATATGAAAAAGTCGCCGGCATTTTATTAAAAGATATCGCAAGCCATAATTGCGGGAAAAGCTTTAAATATTTACATGATGATAGTTGGGAGTTAGGAGCGTCTAATTGGACAAATGATTTTGATTCAGCTTTTAAGCAATTAAATGGATATGAAATACACCCTTACTTACCCATACTTGCCGGGAGAATTGTGGATAACCGCGAAGAATCTAATCGATTTTTATATGACTTTAGAAAAACAATTGCCCATTTGATCTGGGAAAGGCATTATAAGCGGTTTTCGGATTTAGCCCATAAATCGAATTTGTCTATTCACCCGGAAAGTGGAGGCCCTCATCCGGCGCCTATTGATGCGTTGAAGAATTTGGGATTAAGCGAGATTCCCATGGGGGAATTTTGGATTCGATCTAAGACACATCGGATAAAACCAGAAGACCGTCTTTTTGTAAAACAAGCATCTTCAGCCGCACATATTTATGGAAAGCGCTTTGTTCAAGCTGAAGGCCCTACAAGTGTAGGACCACATTGGGAAGAAGATTTTGCTTATATGAAGCCAACCCTGGACAGAGTTTATTGTGAAGGATTAAATAGATTTGTAGTACATACATTTACTCATTCACCTAAAAATGCAGGAATTCCGGGAAATGAATATTTTGCGGGTACACATTTTAATCAGAATGTAACTTGGTGGGAGCAAGTACCTGCTTTCTTTACGTGGAATGCACGTAATTCATTCATGCTTTCACAAGGGCTATTTGTCGGAGATGTTTGTTTTTATTATGGGGATAATGTGCCGAATCAGGTCCCTTTGAAACATACTGTCAATGGGTTGGGTGAAGGGTATGACTATGATGTCTGTAATACGGAAGTTTTGCTTACACGAATGACTGCTCACAATGGGAAGATATGGCTTCCGGACGGAATGAGCTATGAGGTGTTAGTTTTGCCGGATAGAAAAGGTATTACCCCGGAAGTGTTACTTAAAATAGAGGAACTGGTACTAAATGGCGCAACAATCATTGGATCTAAGCCCGATACTTTTGTCGGGCTGAGAAATAAAAAAGATGCGGAATTTGTTGTCAGACAAAAAGCGGATGCCGTATGGGGAAATGTGGATGGAATATCAGTTTATGAAAATAAATATGGTAAAGGTAAAGTAGTCTGGGGTAAAGCGGTGCGTGAGGTTTTACAGGAAAAAGGGATCTTACCGGATTTTGAATACAAAAGTAAAAAGAAGAATGCATTTATAGATTATATACATCGGAAAACAGGAGAAACAGATATTTATTATGTTGTTAATCGCAACGAACAGCCTGAGTATCTAATCGCTACATTCAGGATAGATGGAAGAGTTCCCGAGAGATGGAATCCTGAGACAGGTGAAATCACTCCGTTGACTTTATATACATCCCAAGATAGTCAAGTCTCAATTCCATTGTTTTTAGAACCTTTTGGTTCTACATTTATTGTTTTTAGAGAAAAAGTGACCGGAGATTATCTGAATGCTCTGTATAAAGATGGGGAAATGTTATTTCCGTATTTGCCAAAAGATACATTTGAAACCATCCCGTTTGTTACTACCTCCCAAGGTGAACTGGTATTTATGAATCCGGGGAATTATGTTTTAAAAAATAAAAAACAGAACTTGCCTTCTCTCTCTGTTTCACCAGCTAAGAAGAAAGAATTTAAGAATTTATGGGAAATTCAATTTAATGATAAATGGGGACGTTCTGAAAAAATCGAATGGGATACATTGCGGTTGTGGAATGAACAAACGATCCCACAAATAAAGTATTACTCAGGAACGGCCACTTATGAAAATAGTATAATGGTCGATAAAGATGAGTTGAGCAAAAAATATGTATATTTGGACTTAGGAAAGTTGTATAATATAGCCGAGGTCTGGATTAATGGAGTTAATGCAGGGGTATGGTGGCAACCTCCTTTTAAAAAAGATATCACACGCTATCTTGTTGCGGGAGAGAATCAATTGCAAATCAAGGTAGTTAATTTATGGCCTAATCGACTCATTGGCGACCAATTTTTGCCGGAAGAAGGGAGAACCACTAAAACAAATGTGATAAAATTCACAAAAGACGTATCATTATTTCCCTCTGGGTTATTAGGTCCTGTCTCTGTTCTTATATATGATTAATATTTTGTCAATTATGAAAAAAAGCAAACGTTGTTTTTATTTTTTGTTATTAATGGCTGTTGTCTATAATGGTAGTAAGATTTGGGCAGATAACCGGCCGGTGGGATTATTAACCGATTTGCTGGAGTATACCGATCGGGTGTATCTGGATGGGTATCCTTCTACGCTCACTTTATCCCAGATGCCGGATGCGATCGAGACGATGCAGGTCGCGAAGGTTGCTTCGGCAAAACCATCCTTTAGTTGGATTGTACCGGGGAAACAGCAGGGCACGAGACAGACAGCTTACCGGATTATTCTCTCCCAATCATATGATGAGGCAATGAACCATATAGGAAGTATCTGGGATAGCGGAGAGACTGAGAGTGCGCAATCTACGGCAGTCCGTTATGCCGGAGAACCGCTGAAGCCGGGACAGACTTATTATTGGCGCGTGAAAACGATTACGAATACGGAGGGGGAGAGCGACTGGTCGGAGATCAAAGGATTTTGTACGGCTGCAGAGTTAGTGGGATATGCACAAGCCGGTTATCCGTTGACTAAGACGGCGGAATATCCGGTAAAGGTCACTACTCCGGCCGAACAAACGGTGTTGGCTGATTTCGGAAAAGCGGCTTTCGGACAACTGAAGGTTACCTTGTCTTCGGAAACCGGAAGAGATTCGGTTTTTATCCATCTGGGAGAACAACTGAAGGAGGGTAGGATAAACCGGAAACCCGGTGGTACGGTACGTTATCATATGTATCCGCTTGCTTTGATGAAGGGAACGCATACTTACCGGATTAAAATTAAAAAAGATAAACGCAACACCGGAGATGCTGCCGTTTTGATGCCTGCATACATTGGTGAAGTGCTGCCTTTCCGCTATTGTGAGATCGAGCGGTATGCTGCTTCTCTACCGGAGCATGCGATCCAACGGGAATCGGTTTATTATCCTTTTGATGATAACGCCGCCTCTTTCAGCTCTTCCAACGATGTACTGAATCAGGTTTGGGAACTCTGTAAATATTCAATCAAAGCGACTTCTTTCCTCGGTACCTATGTCGATGGAGACAGGGAGCGGATTCCGTATGAAGCGGATGCACTGATTAATCAATTATCCCACTACGGAGTCGATCGTGAATATTCCATGGCACGCCGTTCCCATGAATATCTGTTGAAGCATCCGACCTGGCCCACGGAGTGGATTCTCCAGGCCGTACTCATTGCCTGGAATGATTATTTATACACAGGAGATGACCGCTCGCTACAGGACAGTTATGCCATACTGAAGAAGCGGACCTTACTGGAACTACGCGGACAAAACGATTTGATCTCTACGACTACAGGATTGCAGTCTCCCGAGTTCCTGCAAGGTATCCGGATGAAAGATAAGATCAGAGATATTGTGGACTGGCCTCATACCGGTATTCTCGGGCTGAATAAGGCCGAAGGAGGGGAAGCCGACGGTTTTATTTTTACCGATTACAATGCCGTGACCAATGCATACCATTATGAGGCCTTGAAATTGATGTCCGCTATCGCCGGTGTACTGAATCTTCCGGAAGATAAAACTTTTTACGCCGGAGAGGCCCGTACCTTTAAAGAACGGTACAATAAGGCGTTTCTGGATAAGCGGAAAGGATATTATAAGGATGGCATTACGACCGATCATGCTTCGTTGCATGCCAATATGTTTGCGCTGGCTTTCGGACTGACTCCGGAGAAGAACCGGGCTTCGGTTGCTGATTTTATTCGTTCCCGCCGGATGGCCTGTAGTGTCTACGGAGCACAGTTTCTGATGGATGCCGTCTATGAAGCTCATGATGCGGATTATGCACTCTCTCTGTTGACGGATACGACCGATCGGAGCTGGTATAATATGATCCGCGTCGGCTCGACCATCTCTTTGGAAGCGTGGGATGATAAATACAAACCGAATCAAGACTGGAACCATGCTTGGGGAGCGGTTCCGGCAAATACGATCCCGCGCAAGCTGATGGGAATTGAACCGGTAAAGCCCGGTTATGAACTTGTGCGGATAAAGCCTCAGACCGCTTCCCTCGAATGGGCGAAGATCGAAGTCCCGACGATCAGGGGAAGCATCGGACTTTCCATTGAAAACAAGTTAGATTCCGATCGGCGTTATACCCTGAGACTCCACCTGCCTGCAAATATGTCTTCCGAAGTCTATCTGCCGTTGCCTTCCTTTGCTGACTTCAAAGTGACGAATAACGGACAAGAAGTGAAAGCCGGTCGTGTCAAAGGGGAGCCGTTCCTTTTCGTCGGCACCCTCATGTCCGGTAATTACGAGTTGGAAATAACCGGTCGATAAAATGGACCGGCGGTTGCGGTAGAGTTTACTTATTCTACCGTAACCGATTTTGCCAGGTTACGGGGCATGTCCACATCCCGCCTTTTGTTGACGGCAATATGATAAGCCAGCAATTGAAGCGGAATGACCGACAGCAACGGATCCAGGCATTCGATCGTCGAAGGGATCTCGATGCAATAATCGGCCAAAGCCTTAATTACTTCGTCGCCTTCGTTTACAATGGCGATCACACGTCCTTTCCGCGCTTTTATCTCTTGGATATTGGATAGTACTTTTTCGTAAACCGTACTATTCGTCGCAATAATGACTACCGGCATTTCGTTGTCGATCAGTGCGATCGGACCGTGTTTCATCTCTGCCGCCGGATAGCCTTCGGCATGGATATAGGAAATCTCCTTTAATTTCAAGGCGCCTTCCAATGCGATCGGATAATCATAGCCGCGACCTAAATAAATAAAGTTTTGGGCATAGGTGAAAATAGCGGACAGTTCTTTGATCTTTCCGTCTATTGCCAGGATTTTTTTAATTTTGGAAGGGATGTGTTGCAATTCCTTGATGGTTTCAAGATAGTGTTCCTTCGTAATGGTTCCCTTTTCCTCTGCGATAGCCAATGCCATCATGGTCAGGACGGTCACTTGCGCCGTAAACGCTTTCGTCGAGGCGACGCCTATCTCATGGCCGCAATGGGTGTAAGAGCCCGAATCTGTATTTCTCGGAATCGAGGAACCTACCACATTGCAAATGCCGTATACAAAGGCGCCGGACGCACGCGCCAGTTCGATTGCCGCCAGCGAGTCAGCCGTTTCGCCCGACTGGGAGATCGCAATGACTATATCGTTCGCATGGATGACCGGCTTGCGGTAGCGGAACTCCGAAGCGTACTCCACTTCGACCGGTATCCGGCAGAACTCTTCGAACAGGTATTCCCCGATCAAGCCGGCATGCCAGGAAGTACCGCAGGCGATGATCAATATCCTGTCGGCGTAGATGAATTTATCTTTATGGTCGATGATGCCGGACAGCGTCACATGCGTTCCCTCCACATTAATGCGGCCGCTCATGCAGTTCTTCAGTGTTTCCGGTTGTTCGAAAATCTCTTTCAACATAAAATGGGGATAGCCTCCCTTTTCCAACTGGCTCAGATCCATTTCCAACTCCTTGATCTCGGGAGTTTTCTCGATATTGGAGATCGTGACGATCTTGGGTTCCTGGTCCCTGTGGAGTACCGCGATTTCCTCGTCTTCCAGATAGATAACCTTGTGTGTATATTCTACGATCGGAGAGGCGTCGGAAGCGATGAAAAATTCATTATCCCCGATGCCTACAACGAGCGGGCTGCTTTTCCGGGCAACGATCAGTTGATCCGGATTCCCCTTCTCCATCACGGCAATGGCATAGGCGCCGACGACATGATTGAGCGCGATCTGCACGGCTTTAAAAAGATCGCAGGTATGAGTCGCTTTGATATATTCAATGTATTGGATCAGGACTTCGGTATCCGTATTGCTCTGGAAGGTATATCCCTTTTGGATTAAGTTTGCCTTGATAACCGCATAATTTTCAATGATCCCGTTATGGATCAACGCCAGGGAGCCCGTTTGTGAACAATGCGGGTGCGCATTGATGTTGCTTGGCTCCCCGTGAGTGGCCCAGCGGGTATGTGCGATGCCTATCGTTCCGCTTAAGTCCAGCTCTTTTACGGATTTCTCCAGCTCGTCGACGCGGCCTTTCGCTTTATAGACCGAGAGCCGGTTTTGAGGGTTAATCAGGGCGACACCGGCGCTGTCGTAGCCTCTGTATTCAAGACGGTGTAACCCTTTGATTAAAATAGGGTAAGCCTCTCTGAAACCTATGTAACCTACTATTCCGCACATAGACAATCGTTTTTTAATTGACAAAACGAAGGATAACGCCTATAGATCAGGTTTTTTCCTTCTTGTTATAATGAATGAGTACGCGCAAAGATACACTTTCTGCTTTAGCACGAAAGGCAAAATAAAAGCTTTTTTCATTTTTTATTGGGGGCGGTTTAATTCTTGCCGGACAATTCTCTTGTTTATCCTCTCAAATGGATGCAGAGAAAGCATGCTTTGCATCTGCTTTATTGAGTGTTTCAACGTACTTATTTTATTTGCATTGCACTAACGATTCAATTTTCTCTGGCCGTACGAAGATCTTTTAATGACCGTGCGAAGATCTTTCATCGGCCAGTGAAAGATCTTTTGCCAACCGGGGAAAATCAGTTTTTTACTGCCCGTTCAACGAAAAGGCTCTGCCTCTCTTCTGTTTTGCCTATGCCATGGCATGAAAAAGGGTAGAGAATTAATTGAGTATAAATCTGTCATTCCCGCCCAAAGCCTTTCCGGTGATGAATTGGAGCGGCTGCCCCGGTACCCCCGACGCCTCCTACTTATACGATCAGCCTGAACACCTCCCAATTGATCATTAATGCGGGAGAGAGAGCGGACCTCCAAGTGACTATAACGACAAGCGCAACTGCTACGCCGACCGTTCGATGGTCATCGTCCGACAGTAGCGTTGCCGATGTAACGGGAGGCGGGGGAGTGATCGGTATAGCCGGAGGATCTACCTTGATAACGGCTACTATTGGCGATACAATCAAAGCTACTTGTATGGTTACCGTACGTGATGTAGCGGTAGAGCCGGAAGTTAATGAAATAACATCCCATTCGGCCATATTGACATTCCCTAAATTAGCAGGCGCTTCCTATTATCTGATCCACTTGTATGAAAGGAATGGAGCGGCACGTACTCCTGTTGTTGCGTTGAAGGTAAATCCCGATGGAACGGTTGCGATTGTCCTGCGCTCGACTACGAATACCATCAATCTGTCATTAAGTGAATTGAAAGCGGAGACCTCCTATGAGGCGGACATTGATGTCGTCAGAGAAACGAATGGGAAAGTGGAGATTATCAGTACGCTTAAGTCCGCATTTAAGACAACGAAAGAATCGCCTACCGCGGCAGACGATCCGACGGCTTCTCCGAAGCGCGTTTATTATAGCGACGGCCTATTGACGGTCGAAGGTCTGGAGGGATATACGATTACTGTATATTCACTAAGCGGAAACGCGCAGAGTGTCTTTAAATCCGTTCAAGAGATTGAACGCAAGAAGTTGAGCCTACCGGATGGAGTGTATGTTGTTACTGCTACGAACGATAGCAGCAGGCATGTATTTAAGATCCCGGTCAGATAACTTTCAGTTTTTTTGATAAACGAAATGGCTATGCCTGTTTCACCCAAGAAACGGAATTCCGGATTTCTCGGCGAAAACAGGCATAGCTTTATTGAAAGTGTAACGAAATTCCGATAAAGATTGTTGAAAAAGATATATATTTGCGGAAATTATAAAACGTTGTGTTATGATTAAGAAAATAGGACTATATATTATGTGCGCTTTCCTGCTTGCTTCGTGCAGCAGTGTCCCTTTGACGGGAAGAAGACAGGTCTTGCTCGTGTCGGATCAGGACGTGTTGTCATCCAGTCTTTCGCAGTATCAGGAATACATCAAGACGGCTCCTTTGTCTACCGATGCGAAGGGCAAGGCGATGGTCGTTCGCGTGGGCCAAAAAATTGCGGCGGCTACGGAACAGTATCTCAAGAATAACGGGCTGGAGAGTGAAATCCAAAATTTCAAATGGGAGTTTAATCTGGTGAAAGACGACCAAATCAACGCTTTTTGTATGCCTGGCGGAAAGATTGTGGTCTATGAGGGATTGCTGAAGATCGTCGGCTCGGACGACGAGTTGGCTGTTGTCATCGGACATGAAGTGGCGCATGCCGTGGCAAAGCATAGCAATGAACGAATGAGCCAGGAATTGCTTGCCCAATATGGTTCTTCGATAGTCAGCAGCGCTTTGGGAAATAAGTCGCAGGCCGTACAGTCCCTGGGCGGAACGGTTTACGGCTTGGGAGCCCAATATGGGGTCATGTTGCCTTTCTCCCGGAAACATGAATCGGAAGCAGACTATATGGGACTTGTCTTTATGGCGATGGCCGGCTATAACCCGGATGTAGCCGTCGGTTTCTGGCAGAAGATGTCGGCCGCCGGTAGCGGCAGCGTTCCCGAATTTATGAGTACCCACCCGAGTGATGCCACCCGTATCCGGGATATCCAGAACCACCTGCCGGAAGTGCGGCAGTATGAGAAAAAATAAGATTTGCCTCGGCAAAGCGTTATCGGACGGAAATCTCAGCTAAAAATGATGGTCTTGTTTTTGTAAACAAGGATTTTCCGTTCGATATGTTTTTGTACGGCGCGAGAGAGCACGATCTTCTCCAATTCCTTCCCTTTATTAACCAAATCATCCACGGCGTCCTTATGCGTGATTCGGGTGACGTCCTGCTCGATGATCGGGCCGGCGTCCAACTCCGAAGTTACGTAGTGGCTGGTCGCCCCGATAATCTTGACTCCGCGGCTGAATGCAGCGTGATAAGGTTTCGCCCCGATGAAGGCCGGGAGGAAAGAGTGATGGATATTGATGATCCGGTTCGAGTATTTTTCGATCATCTGCTCGGAGATGATTTGCATGTAGCGCGCAAGGACTATGAAGTTGATTTTGTTTTGCTCCAATAGTTCCATCTCCTTTTGTTCCTGCTCCGATTTATTATCCTTGTCAATGGGAAAAAGATGGAAAGGGATGCCGAAACGATCCGCCGTCTCCTGCATGTCGGGGTGGTTACCGATGATCAACGGAATTTCCACATTCCATTCGCCGGCCGTATAATGTGCCAGCAGATCGAACAGGCAATGGGACATCCTGGAAACGAAAATCGCCATCCGGGGAGTGTCGTTGGCGAAATAGAGACGGAATTCCATCGTATATTTACGGGCGTAAAGCGTATCGAAATAATCCTTGATTTTATCTTTGGGAATAATGAATCCGGCCAAATCCCATTCCAGGCGCATGAAAAATAAATTGTCCACCCGGTCGACATATTGGTCCAGATAGACAATGTTTCCTCCGTTTACGCGAATAAAATTCGTAATTTCAGCAATAATTCCAGGTTGGTCCGGGCAGTGAAGCAGTAGCTTGGCTACATTTTTATTTGTTGTCATTGTTAAAATATAGGATAGAATAAATCGTTTTGCCTTATCAGAAAACAAAAGTACATAATTTTTCCTCAATCTGTTTTAATGGCCTCAAAAATCGAGTATACTCGATTTTTCAGTCGTTAAAAGCCAAAACGAAAGTCGTCAGAGGCTCTTCTTTATTGTTTTGGAGCGTCAGGCTGCCTCCCGAAAGATTCATGATCTGGCGAGATATGGAAAGTCCGATTCCGCTGCCTCCCTTTTTGGTGGTAAAAAAGGGAATGAAAATCTCCTCAGCCTCTTTAGGTGAGATGGCCGGGCCGTTGTTGCTGATTTCGATGAGCACCGTTTCTTCCTCATTGCAATAGGCGTGGATGCAGATCGCCCCGTCCGGTTGGTCCCCGATGGCTTGCATTGCATTGTTCAGCAAGTTGATAATCACCTGGTAAATTAACTTTTCGTCCGCATGGATGATCAGGTCTTCCGGTTCGATCACAGTTGAAATCGAAATATTCGGATGTTTGCGGTCGGCCCGGACAAGCGTTACGGCCTGTTCAATCAATTTGTGGACATAGAATAACGAAGGTTCCGGCGTCGGAATATGGGTAAACCGGCGGTAGGAATCGACAAAGGAAATCAGTCCCTGGCCGGTCGAATGAATGACTTCCAAGCCCTCCCTGACCTCGCTGTTCACATCCGCATAGCGGAAAAGGAGGGTTTCGCTCAGGGAGGTGACCGGCGTGATCGAGTTCATGATCTCATGTGTCAGGACGCGGGTCAATCGTATCCATGAATCAATTTCCTTATAATCCAGTTCCCTGTTGATATCGTTGATCGCAATAATGCGGACATGCTTCTGCTGAAGAGTCATTCCGGAGGCCCGGACGGACAGGTTGGCCGTTCCCCGTTCATGTGAAAACGAAACCTGGCGTTTTTCGCCGGGTTGGATGTTTTCGATCAACATCTCCAGTTTCTTGTCGATGCGCGAAAGTTGTTTTACGTGCGTAAAGATATTCAGTCCCAACAGATGCATGGCCTCATTATTGACCTGGTAAACGTATCCGTTGTCATCGGTCACCAGGATGCCGGTATTCACACTGTTGAGAATCAGCTCGTAATACTTTTCCCGCTGCACAATATCCGCTTTGGCGTCGGAGAGGATTCGGATGATCCGGTTCAGGGACTGGATCGTTATGCGGTCGGAAGCGGACGGCAGCTTATCGACGGCATACTGGAATGCCGAATCTCCGTTTTCGATAGCATCGAAGAGGTAGGAGATTTTCCGGGTATATTGCCGGTAGAAACGGAAAAGCCGGAAGACGGCATAGAGATCCGCAAGGAATAGGATCGCGGCCGGTATCCATGCCCTTACGCACACGGACCAGGTGAGTCCTGCGGTAAGCGCCAGAACGAGAAGGAGGTGGAAGCTAAAGCTGTTAGTCAATTTAACCGGCATTATAATTCGTATCTTTTAAGTTTATTATATAAGGTCTGTCGCGAGATCCCCAACCGGTTGGCCACCATGGAAAGGTTACCTTCGCACTGTTCGAGTGCATTTTTTATCATCCGGCATTCCATCTCCTCCAGTGTAGTGGCTTCCGGCAATTGAGGCGATTCTTCCCGTTTGGGAAAGACAAAATCACGGGCTTCGATCCGGCTGCCTTCGGAGATGATCACTGCCTTTTCGATGGCGTGTTCCAGTTCGCGGATATTTCCCAGCCAAGGTTGTTCCTGCAAAAGCGTTTTGGCCTCTTCTGCAAACGTTTTGGGCGGTTTGTTGTAGCGGGATAAATACTTCCGAAGGAAGATTTCCGAAAAGGGGATGATGTCTTCCGGCCGGTTCCGAAGGGGAAGGGTTTCCACATGGATCGTGTTAATGCGATAGAGAAGGTCTTCGCGGAAGGTTCCCTGCTTTACCATCTCCTGCAGGTTCCGGTTCGTCGCGCAGATCAGGCGGATGGATACCGGGATAGGGGTATTGCTTCCTACACGGACGACACTGCGGTTTTGGATAGCCGTCAGGAGCTTCGCCTGTAAGTGATAGGAGAGATTCCCTATTTCGTCGAGAAAGAGCGTCCCGTTGTCCGCCTCTTCAAACTTTCCGGCCCGGTCGGTCCGGGCGTCCGTAAAGGCTCCTTTGACGTGTCCGAAAAGTTCGCTTTCGAAGAGGGTCTCGGTCAGGGCGCCCATATCCACCGATACCAGCTGCTCTTCCCGGCGGCCGGACAGGCGGTGAATCTCGCGGGCCAGCATCTCTTTTCCTGTACCGTTCTCTCCCGTAATCAGGATATTTGCATCCGTCCGGGCTACTTTTTCTATTAGGATATGTAGTTGCTGCATCCCTTTGTTTTCGCCCCAGAACATACCGTTTTCGCGGTCTTCTTTCTCCTCCCTTTTCTTCTTTACCGCTTTCCCGGTACGTAGGTTGTAGGCAGCTTGCATGGTCTCGATCAATTTGGCGTTATCCCAGGGCTTGACGACAAAATCCGCCGCCCCTTCCTTGATTCCCTTTACCGCCAAGTCGATGTCGGCAAAAGCGGTGAAAAGAACGACTTGTACGGCCGGAGTGATCTTCTTGATTTCCGACAACCAGAATAATCCCTCGTTTCCGTTATTGATCCCGGTCGAGAAATTCATGTCGAGTAGAACCAGGTCGATCTTCTTTTCACCGCGAAGAATCATGGGAATTTGGTTGGGATTCGGGCTGGTGATAATTTCGTCGAAATAGGGAGTTAACAACAGGCGTACGGTAGTCAGTATGCTTTTATTGTCATCTACCACTAAGAGAATTCCTTTTTCTGCCATATCTCGGTGCAATTTGAGGGTAAAAATAATAAAAAAGCTGCGTCCGGACATCTCCAAACGCAGCTTTCTTTAATTTTCTTCCCACGCACGAATAGGCTTAATAGCCGAATATCTCTTGCTGGGTCAGGGTGGTTACTTTGCCAATCTTCTTCAGTGCATTCAAATCCAGGTTCTTCGTATTGCCGAGGATGCAATAGGTGTACGGCTTGCTTTTGATATAGCTCTCCTGGAACTTCTTTACGCCATCCAGGGTCAACGCCGGCACTTTCTCAAACAGTTCGATCCTTGAGTCGGTATCATAACCGAATTCCTGTGCGTCCAGGTAATTCCAGAGGACATCTTCCCGCAAGATCCGTCCGGTGCGGATGTCAGTCAGGATACTCTCCTTGGCGATGCCAAAGGCTTTTTCGGATACCGGCAGTTCATTCAGTATCCCGTTGAATGCTTCGATAGCTTCTTTCATCTTGTCGCTTTGGGTGGCGATGAAACTCGTCATGTAATAGGAGCGATCCGGTTTGGAAGGACGGTTGTAGCCGGCTCCCGCAGAATAAGCTAAACCACGCGCTTCGCGCATTTCCTGGAAGACGATGCTGTTCATGTTCCCACCGAAATAATTATTATAAAGTGTCCGCACCGGTTCGATCGAACGGTCGAATCCGCCTCCCTTATGCACCATCGCCAGATAAATCTGTTTGGCATCATAGTTGGCAAGCAATACCTGGTTTTCTTTGGTATCCTGTTCGATGAACTTGGTCGCCGGAGGAACGGGTTGCAAGGTGGCGGCCAGGGCGTGCTTCTCATTTAACTTCTTGGTGATTTCCTTCTCGGAGAGCGGGCCGTAATACAAGACCTTGTGTTCGTAGTTCTTCAGGTTTTTGATGCGGGTAACCAACTCTTCCGGGTTCAGGGTCGTCAGTTCTGCTTCGCTGAGGATGTTTGTCGCCGGTGACTGGGAACCCCAGAAGGCATAATTCCGCAACATGCTGAAATTGGACTGTTGGTTCAGTTTGGCATCCGCTCGCCGTTTCAGAATATCTTTCGTCAGGTTGGCGTAGGTTTCCGGGTCGGCTTTCGCATCGGCGAGCCGTTCCTCCAGTAATTGAAGCGCCTTGTCGAAGTTTTCGCTTAGTCCGTTTACATAGACATAAACGCGGTCGTCGGTAGCCGATACTCCGAAGGAGCAGGCCAGTTTGTATAGTTCGCTTTTGATCTCTTCGGCTGTCTTGGTCGACGTTCCCAAGTAATTCAAGTAATTGAAAGCCGTTCCCAGCGCCTTGTCGTTGTTATTTCCCATTTCGAAGACGTAGGTAAGCGAGAACAACGGATTTGTTTCGTTCTTTTTGTAAAGCAAGGGAACCTCCTGCTTGATCTTCAGCTTGCCCAGGTCTTTGTTATAATCAAGGAATACCGGTTCGATGGGTTTAACTTCCCTTGTTTTGATTTCCGCCAGGAACTTGCTTTCCTCGTCACGGTTCGCAGCGATCGGCGTAATATGCGGCTTCTCTATCTTTTCTTCATCGGCCTTGCCTTCTTTTTTATAGATGACGGCATAGTTGTTGCCGAATGTCTTGTTGGCAAAGTCTACTATGTCCTGCTTGGTCAGCTTGGAGAGGTAATCGATCCTGTTCACCTGATCCTTCCAATCCTGTTTGTTGATAAAGGCGTCCAGAAACAGGTAAGCGGCGTATTCCGGTTCTTGCGCCTGGTAGTAGCGGTCCAGTTTGTAATTGTTGATAGCGGCTTCCAGCAGGTCGTCCTTAAAGTCGCCCTTCTTCAGCGCTTCGATCTGTCCGAGCAATAAATCGCGGACTTCGTCCAGGCTCTGTCCCTGTTTCGGGGTGCCGGACAATTGGAATACACCGTAGTCGGAGAAAGCCATCATGTAAGCGTTCGCGCGCAGCACCTTTTGCTTTTGCACCAGGTTCAGGTCGATTAATCCGGCTTTGCCGTTATAAAGCAGAGAGCTGATCAGATCCAGCGTGGCGGCGTCCTTCGTATTGGCGGCCGGCGTGCGGTAACCGATGGCCAGGTTGGCAGCTTCCAGCCCGACTACTTCTTTCACGATCGGAGCCGTGACCGGTGTCTCCGGTTCCGCCTTCAGTTCCGGTACTTCCTTTGCCGATATAGAGCCGAAATATTTATCGATCACCGCGATCACGGAATCAGGGTCGAAATCTCCGGCCATACAGACCGCCATGTTATTCGGGACATAGTAAGTTTCGATATGCTTTTTGATATTGACGAGCGAAGGATTTTTCAGGTGTTCTCCCTTGCCCAGCACGGTTTGTTTCCCATAAGGATGATGAGTAAATAAAGAACTGAGCATCGTTTCATATACCTTCCTTCCGTCCCTTGTCAGGCTCATGTTGTATTCTTCATATACGGTTTCCAGCTCGGTATGGAACAGGCGGAACACTGGATTTGTGAAACGGTCGGCCTCTATCCTGGCCCAGTTTTCGATCTCATTGGAAGGGATGTTCTCCGTATAGGCGGTGAGGTCGTATGAGGTGAAAGCGTTGGTTCCCTGCGAGCCGATGGCGGACATCAATTTGTCATATTCGTTGGGAATGGCGATTTTGGAAGCGGCTTGCGAAATGCTGTCGATCTGGGCGTAAATGGCTTTTCGTTCCGCAGGATCGGTCGTTGCACGGTGTTTTTCAAATAATTGTACAATCTGATCCAGCAGGGGCTTCTCTGCCTCATAGTCGGTCGTGCCGAAATGGGTCGTCCCTTTGAACATCAGATGTTCCAGGTAATGGGACAGGCCGGTTGTTTCCGCCGGGTCGTTTTTCCCGCCGACGCGGACGGCTATAAATGTCTGGATACGGGGTTTGTCCTTGTTCACGGACAAATAGACTTTCAATCCGTTATCGAGTGTGTAGATACGGGCTTTCAACGGATCGTTGGGAACTGATTCATACTTATACTTCGATCCGCTGCAGGAGACGGAGAGTATAACCATTGCCATTCCGGCAAGAAAATAACAAAGTTTTCTCATACGAATGATTTTTTGGTGATATAAAAAATAGCAAATAACGAGTCTCTGCAAGAAGAACTTAGCAAATATATGCATTTTTATTTATAAAATAGTCTATTGTTTTTATTAATGAGTGCTGATAAATAAAAGATTGACGTTTTGCAAGTAAAAAGGATAAATACTCAAAAGAGGTGGGTGCGTCCTCTCTTGCCGGCCTCCGAAGGCGGCAATCTGCTTTTTTTTTGTAAATTTCGATCGATCTGCTTGAAAATGATGAAAGAATGTTTGATGATTGCATCGTTCCTGGCACCTCCTGTTTGACGCGACGGATGGATGCAAGTGATAGCGCGATTTATGCGTCGGCATTTCTGAATTTTAAGAAAAGAATGTTATATTTGCCATGAGAGATGGTTGTTTGTTGGGCAATTCAAAGATTACTTTGGAATACGGATTTCACGGTTCACATCCTTTATCTGATAGACTATTTCTTTGAAATGTCGTTTTTGGCAAAGAGTTTGTAGATGAAAAGGAAAGGCTGAAAAATATAAACAAATAAAAATTTATGGCATATATAGATTATTATAAAATCTTAAATGTAGACAAATCGGCTTCACAGGAGGACGTCAAAAAGGCCTATAAGAAGATGGCGCGGAAGTATCATCCTGATTTGAATCCGAATAATCCGGAGGCAAAGCTTCGTTTCCAGGAAATTAACGAGGCGAACGAAGTGTTGAGCGACCCGGAAAAACGAAAAAAATACGACCAATACGGCGAGAACTGGAAACATGCGGATGAATTCGAAGCTCAAAGGCAGCAGGCTCAGCAGGGAGGAGGGAGCACCGGATTTGGCGACTTTGATTTTGGCGGCGGCTCCTATCATTTTTCATCAGGAGAAGGAGATTATTCTGATTTCTTCGAATCATTGTTTGGCTCCGGCAGGAAAAGCAGCCGGGGGCGTTCCGGTTTTCGGGGGACAGATTATACGGCTGAGTTGCACCTGACTTTGCAAGAGGCGGCGAAGACGCATAAACAGGTGCTTACGGTGAATGGGAAGAACCTGAGGATCACCGTTCCCGCAGGGGTAGCCGATGGCCAGGTAATCAAGCTGAAAGGCCAGGGCGGAGCGGGAACGAATGGTGGACCGGACGGGGATTTGTATATCACTTTTATCATCTCGGAAGATCCGGTATTTAAACGGGTGGGAGATGATTTATACGTTACGGCGCCCCTGGATCTTTATACCGCCGTGCTTGGTGGTGAAAAGATCATAGATACATTGGATGGAAAGGTCAAATTGACGGTACAGCCGGGTATACAGGGCAATTCGAAAGTGCGGTTACGAGGGAAAGGGTTCCCCGTCTATAAAGAAGACGGCCGTTTTGGCGACTTAATCGTGACCTATACGGTCGATGTGCCTGTAAATCTGACAAAACGGCAAAAAGAGTTATTCGAAGAATTACGAAGTCTAAGTTAAAAGGAGAAAAGTATGCAAACGGATTTAATTATTGTCAGCGAATATTGTCGGCAAAGCGAAATAGAACCTTCCTTTGTTTCTTTATTGGAAGAATACGGACTGATTGAACTAAACGAAGTGGATGGCGAGCAATACTTACCGACTTCCCAACTCAACGAGGTGGAGAAATACACCCGGATGTATTATGATTTATCGATCAATATAGAAGGCATCGATGCCATCCATCACTTACTGAGCCGGATCGATGAGCTTCAGCACGAAATCACAACCCTAAGGAATCGCCTCCGCCTTTTTGATGGGGACGAACCTTGATGAACGTAAAAAATTTATTTTAAAATGGCTCTTAGTAAATAAGTCATAAAATTTAAACAGTTTCTTTGATTAGTGTAAGAGGAAAGTTGCTAACTTCGCTAACTTAAGATATCTGATGATAGAATTTGAATCATTTGCTATTGCAAGCGATAACCTCTAAGAGAGAAGAGTAACGTTGTTTTTAAGAGAAGCATATGGAATTTTCTATTAAACAATTAAAAAATGGAGATGAAAGAGTCTTTCGTAAGATTGTTGAATCTTATTGGGTGCGTTTGTATAAATTTTCTCTTATCTATATAAGAGAAAGGGAAGTTGCGAAAGAAATTGTGCAAGACACATTTATTGCTTTGTGGGACGGAAGGGCAGACTTACATGATGATACCTGTTTGATTACTTATTTAATGATTATAAATAGGAATAAATGTCTAAACTATTTGAAGAGCCTGAAATTGCAAACCGTAGATATTAATGTATTAGATGAGTCATCCATTTACCGGCGATCTAATATTAATATATTAGAAGATGAATCGCTTGAGATTCTGATTATGAAAGAGCTGCATCTTGCATTGGAAGCTTCAATCAACCGTTTGCCTGCTAAAACGAGGGAAATCTTTTTAATGAGTCGATATGAAGGACTTAAAAACAGGGAAATTGCCATTCGCCAAAACTTATCGGTTAAAACTGTAGAATTTCATATTAATAAAGCCTTAAAACAACTTCGGGATGATCTTTCTTCCGACTATTCTGTACATCTGCTTTATCTGCTGCTTTTACTTTATATAAAGAATAATTTCAATAACTAATTGATTTTAGGAGCATAATGTGATTATCCGCGTAATGTTCTTTTTAAATTTGGAAGCAAAGCTGCAACCTTTCCTATCCTTAAAAAAAGGATAATCATTGTGAGGCGGGAGCCTCGCTTTTATCACCGACGGAAGCTCGAGCTTCCGCCGAACATAACACAACCATAACATAACACAACCATAACATAACAGGAGTTTGCCCTGATTACTTAATTGTCTCTTGTTGTTCTAATCTGTACTTTACGTTATTAATAAAATTATTTTTTCATTTCATTTAAAATTAACATTTTCTCGTTAGGGTAAAATTTCTAAAAGTTGTTCCTCTTCTAAATGCTCATAATAAAGAGGAACAATATGGATGACGATTTACTCATACGATTTATTTTAGAGGAATGTTCGATCGAAGAGAAAAGGCAGGTACTTCGACTTGTAGAGTCCGATGAGAAGTATAGACGCTATCTGAATGAACTTCAGTCTGTTTGGGCATCTGTTCAGATTGATCGCGCAATGCAGAAAGAAAAAGTAGATCGAAAGCAGGTACGCCTTATCATGAAAAAAATACGGAAAAAGCAACCGAACCGTATACAACTTTCCTTTTCGATAGCTTGTGGAATAGCTGCTGCCATTTGTTTATTTCTATTCTTGCCATTTACTAAAAAAGATAAAATCGATTATGAAAAAATAGTAAGTGGAATTACAAATCAAAAAGAGATTACATTAACTGTCGGTGGAGACGAACAAATTAAGCTTATGGATTCTTCGGCGGTTATCTCCTACACAAATAAAGGACAAGTATTGATTAATGATACTTTAGCTGTTCAGGAAGAGGTGGCTGCTGAATTGAATACTATTCACGTTCCTTACGGAAAGCGTTCGATTTTGATTCTGTCTGACGGCTCTAAAATACATCTTAACTCCGGAACCTATTTAGTCTATCCTTCCGCCTTTTCTTCCAGGCAACGTGAGGTCTATTTGGAAGGGGAGGCCTATTTCGAGGTGATGAAAGATCCGAACCGGAAGTTCATCGTAAAAACAGTCTATAAGTCAGTCGAAGTAGTAGGAACTCAATTTAATATATGGGTCGATAAGACAACGAACCGGTTTGAAACAGTATTGGTTTCCGGTAAAGTTAATTTGGATGGAAACACAGGAAAGATAGAATTAGTGCCTTCTCAATTGTATACTTATTCCAATACTACCGGGGAAGAGAATCTGCAAATGGTGGATGTTAACTATTATACTTCCTGGATAAACGGAGTGATGAGATTTAATAGAGAGCCCTTATCTAAGATATTGTATAAGTTGGAAAAGGTATATAATATAAAAATCAAACTTTTAAAATCGGAATATAAAAACCATTTGATATCGGGGAGTTTAGATCTGAGAAACTCGGCAGATGAAACATTAGATGTCGTGATGCATATTTTAGTTTCTCATTATGATCCCCAAAGACAGACATTTTATCAGATAGAGAAAAAGTAATATCGTTATGTAATTACAGAGCAAATCACTTTTAGTATTTAACAATTTAAATCAATTATTATGAATGAAAATCAAGTGAAAAAAAGTTTTCCTCAAGAAAGAAGACGATGGAGATACCTTGCAGCATTAGTGTTGTATTGTTTTCTATCCTTGTCTGCAAATGCTAATTTGTTAAAATCACAAATTACGTTATCAGTGAATAATACGACCTTGAAGCATGCGCTTGACCTGATCGAACAGCAGGCCGATGTAAGGATCCTTTATTCTAATAATGTGTTGGATGAAGATGCTATTGTGAGTTTGGACGCAAAAAACTCAACATTGGAAGAGGCTCTGAATCATTTATTGGCTAATTCAAATTGTAATTTTAAAGTTGAAAATGGACAAGTGATGGTTTATCCGAAAGATCAAAGCTTTAAAAATTCTACAGTGAATCAATCAGAGGTAAGGATCAAAGGAAAAGTACGGGATCAAAACGGAGACTTGCTACCGGGTGTTAATGTTACGGTTAAAGGGAGCGGAGGTACTGTCGGGACAATGACCGATATGAATGGAAACTTTGAGATAGTTGCCCCGTATGCTAATGCTAGCCTTGTTTTCTCGTATGTCGGATTTCAACCGAAAGACATAAAACTGGAAGGGCAAACGGAATTAAATGTCGTTCTTGTAGAAGATACGAAAGCGCTGGAAGAGGTCGTTGTCGTAGGGTATACAACACAGAAGAAAGCGACCATAACCGGAGCCATTTCGACCATTACGACGAAAGATTTGAAACAGAGCCCGACTGCTAACCTGAATAATGCACTTGCCGGACGTATGCCGGGTTTGATGGTAAATCAGTTTAACGGTGGAGAACCCGGTGTAGATATCTCGGATATTAAAATCCGCGGTATGGGTACTTATGGCGATAGTTCTCCGATTGTTATTGTAGATGGAGTGGAACGCGATATGTCTTACCTGGCTCCGGAAGAGATCGAAACATTTACGATTCTGAAAGATGCTTCGGCCACAGCGCCCTATGGGGTTCGCGGAGCCAATGGAGTTATTATCATAACAACGAAACGGGGAAAAGCTCAGGAAAAGGCAACCGTTAGCTTTAAAGCTTCATTCGGACTGAACAAGCCGATAAACCTTACGGATTATTTGGGATCTGCGGATTATGCTACTTTGTATAATGAGGCAATGATCAATAGCAATCCGGGAGTAAATCCGTCTAATCTGACTTTGTTTAGTGAAGAGTCGATTGCCAATTATCGTAAAGCGAAAGGAGATAATTCCGATGGTTTAGGTTATGATTGGGATTATACGGATTACGCTTTTAAAACAGGGACGCAGCAAGATTATAGCTTGTCTGTCCGTGGAGGTTCCGATAGGGCCCGTTATTATGTGATGGGTAATTACTATAAACAAAGTGGGAATTATAAACATACTGATTTGACCCAATATGATACTCAAGCAATTTTTCAAAGATATAACTTTCGTACCAATGTAGATGTCGATATAACAAAAGATTTCACCATGAGAGTGGATTTAGGAGCGCGTATTACGGATCGGAATGCTCCGGGAACAACAGCTGCAAAACTTGTTTATATTGCCAATACACAACCTCCTTATTTACCAATTACGCTTCCTGATAATGGAAATCCGGCAAATGAAGCGTATGTGTTGAGTAATCCATACGGATTATTGTATGGAGATGCGCAACACCGTTATAATATTTTAGGCGAATTGTCAAGAAATGGGTATCTGAATGAAAAGAAAACTTCTTTAAATGGTTCATTTGCGTTAGCACACAAATTGAACTTTATTACGGAAGGATTAAAAATAGAAGGCGTCTTCTCTTACGATGCACAAGAAGGACGCTGGATTAGGCGTATGCTTGAGACAAGAGCTGACGGATATGCCGTTTATGGACGATATGCCACTTTTCAACCTACTATCGGGACAAATGGTTCCTATTATATCAATAATACGACATACGACGGACCTTATAAATTAGGAAATCCCTGGTACGATACGGATGAAACAATCAGTAATGGATTTTCACATAATGCAACTGAAAGTAAAACCTACTACCAATTGAAACTGGATTATCTTCGTACATTCGGCGACAAGCATGACGTCTCCGGTTTAATATTGTTTAACCGCTCTACCCGTACCTATGATAACCGGGTGGAATATCGTTATCAGGGGGTAACCGGTCGTGCAACCTATGCGTATGACAGCAAATATTTGGCCGAGTTTAATGTCGGTTATAATGGCTCTGAAAACTTTGCTCCCGGGAAACGATATGGTTTCTTCCCTGCCGGTTCCATTGGTTGGGTGCTTACAGAGGAGAAATTTATGGAAGATAGCAAAAGATGGTTGGATCATTTGAAATTAAGGGCATCGTATGGATTGGTCGGTAGCGATAAAATCTCGGATAATAATGACGATCGTTTTGCTTATTTGCAATTTTACCAGAGTGGAAGTGGTTATAGTTTTGGCATAGACCAGTTTGGTAATGCTTATACTGGCTTATCGGAAGGGAATTTCGCTAACCCTGATTTAACATGGGAGAAAGCCCGTAAATTGGACATTGGAGTGGATGCGTCCTTCTTTAACAATCGGTTGACTTTATCCGCCGATTTCTTTTACGAACATCGGTATGATATTATTACCAGCCTGAGCGGCGGCGATAAGTTAGGTTTCCCTGATATTGTTGGAAAAGATGCTCCTTTTATTAATTCCGGTATTGTGGATAACCGCGGTATTGATTTTGAGATTGGATGGTATGGACGTATTGGAAATGATTTCCGTTATTCTATTAAACCGAACTTTACGTTTGCCCGTAACAAAATTAAATTCATGAATGAGATTTTTTATGATGACGAATGGAGACAAAATACAGGGAGGCGCATTGGAGAGCACTTTGTCTATAAAGTCGATCACTTTGTTTATGACCAGGCGGAAGCTGACAAGCTGAATGCAATGAATGAAGGCAGTGGATTTCAGCCATGGGGAAAGTTGTATCCGGGAGATGTGGTATATAAAGACTTAAACGGAGACGGCGTTATTGATGACTTACATGATCGAACCTACAGTGGTTTTCCGAGAAACCCGGAAATACAATTCGGATTGCCGATTAGTTTATCTTACAAAGGATTAGATTTTACCGTCTTGTTCCAAGGCGCCACGAATGCCAGCATTTTATTGTATGGTGCGGCTGTATACGATTTTCCTTCCTACTATCAGGATCAGATCGGTAAAGTGAAAAAATGGCATCTGAATCGCTGGACGGAAGCAACCAAAGATGTGGCAGCTTATCCGAGATTAACTTATGGAACAAACGATAACAATAAGAATCAATATAGTAGCTTAGCATTATACGATGCTTCTTATATTCGAGTAAAAAATATAGAAATTGGATATTCTTTGCCTAAAAACACGATTCGTTTTGCAGGTCTTCAGAATGTAAGGTTGTATATTCAGGGATTGAATCTGCTGACTTTCGATAAATTGGACGATCTGGATGTTGACCCTGAAATCAAAGAAGGTGTAGGCGATTGGTTCCCTGTTCAGCGTGTTGTAAATTTCGGAATTGATATTACCTATTAACGATTAAATCTAAAAGAAATGAATAAGATATATTTATTAGTAATGCTTTTGTTAAGCTCTTTATTTATAATATCTTGTGACGATTATCTGGATCGGACGCCGGACGATAAGAAAAATGAAGAAGATATATTTACTCGATATGGATATGTGGATAACTTAGTGACTGATTTGTATGCAAATGCTAAGAGTGCAAATAGACCCTTATTATTTTTTAATCACTTTTCAGCTTCTGCTATTACCGATGAATGTAGTGCCAGTAGCCATGAAAACTCTATTCCTCACCAATTTAATATTGGAAACTATGGGCCTTCACAAGGAATGCCGACAGGAAGCAGTGTGGGGCAGTATTGGTGGGATTTGTATACCAAAATAAGAAAAGCGAACATTATTATTGAAGGGGTGGCTAAATATAATACACCTGATAATCCCGAATCCGGAGGTGAAGGAGATATTAATCGCCGTGTCGGAGAAACTTATTTTTTAAGAGGCTATTTACATTTTCTATTATTGCGAGCTTATGGAGAAGTTCCTTATGTGGATTATGTTGTCCAACCGAATGATGAAATGAATTTTTCTAAGCTTTCTGCTCATGAAGTTGTAGAACGTATTTGTCAGGATGCGGATGAAGCTTATGCACGTGTAGATGCATTTAATGGAGGGAGTCGCTTTGGACGTGTAGACAAAGGGGCTTGTTTAGGATTGAAAGCAATGGCACGTTGGATTGCTGCTACTCCGATGTGGAATGGCGGTAATTTTCCTAATGATACACGTATGTTTAAAGATGAATATGGTTACAATGCCGCCCGTTGGGAAGCTGTAAAAACAGCGGCTAAAGCAGTCTTGGAGGCTAGAGACAATTCCGGTGCTTTGCGTTACAGCCTTTATACGACCTCAGATGCGAATGACTTCGGTGACCTTAACGGGAATAACACAAGTAAAAGTAAGGTTTACAAACGCCTGTGGAATATGGCTTATGATATGCAAGCGATCCAACAAGAATGGGTCTGGTTTGTGACGAGAGATAAGGATACCGGATGGTCAGGAGATGTATTACCTCCTACTCAAGGTGGCCATGCCCGTCAACGACCTTTACAGGAACAGGTAGACGAATATGAATATATTGCTCCTGACGGATATGGTTACCCGGTTTATTCCAGCCGGTCGAAGTCGGATGGATACGATGATGAAAATCCGTATGAAAGCGTTAAACGGGATCCTCGCTTTTATCGCGATATCCGTTATCATGGGTCTGTTTACAATAATGCCGTATTAAATACGGCAGAGGGAAATGATGCATTAGGAGCCAGCTATTTAAGCACTTCTTCCCATACCGGTTACTATCTGCGCAAATTTTACAAAGATGGTTGGGTAAAGGGGAACGGATCGCATGTAATTAACGCTCCGGCCATCTGGAGACTTCCGGAGTTTATCTATATGTATTGTGAAGCTGTTAACGAAACAACCGGTCCTAACCAGGAAATTTATGATCTTCTGAATACGGTTCGTGCCCGCTCTTTTATGGTGCCGATTCCACCGGCAGCTAAAACCGATAAGGCAGTTATGAACGACTATATCCAACGTGAGCGTAGAGTAGAGTTATTTTATGAGAACCATCGGATTTGGCATACTCGTTTGTATCTCGAAGCGGATGATGCAACGGAGCTGGCAAAAGAAAAGTCCTATGCCGGTGTAAATAGCTGGCCTTATCCTAAGACACAGCGTTGGTCACATGGAATGAAGCCGGTAGAAGATCCGAATGGAAAAATAGAGGTGAATGGTAAGAAATACAAGATGCAACGTATCGAAGTTGCCGATCAACGTGTTTTTGAAACGCCTAAATCTTATTTATTCCCGATCATGCAGGATGAGCTGAAACGTACTCCTGGATTGGTTCAGAATCCGGGATGGTGACTTTATCATTCGGAGGTTGAATCCGGAATGTGAATTATATAGAAAACAGCCGTTAGCATCATTTGTTAACGGCTGTTTTTGTTTTTAGAAGCGGCTGATAGAACCGCCGCCACCGGAGCGTCCACCCCCCCAGGATCCGCCACCGGAGTGACCTCCGTTGAAACCTCCGCCTCTGCCGAAACCTCCACCTCCCGAACGTTGTAGTTGGCTGATTCTCTGCGTTCTTTTCTCCGTATAACCGCAAAATTTGCAACGGTAAGTGACTTCCTGTAAACCGGATGAATAGTAGGTAGGTCGTCTCAATATGACATGATTCACAGCGATCAATCCTCTCTTATTGCATCTGGGACAACGTCTGGGTACCAGCCGGGCGATGACTATGCCAATAATGAACAGCATCGGTGCGAGAAAAATAAATAAAAACGGAAGGAACGAATCATCCATAGACGTTTCCTTTCCACTGTCTCCTATCATTTCGGCACGTTCATAGTCGCTGGCCAACAGATAATCGCGTACGGCAGAAACGCCATGAAGCATGCCGCCGCTATAGTCACCGGCTTTCATCCCTGGGATCATATAGGTCTGTTGCAGCCGAAAACAAATGGCATCCGGTAATACAGCCTCGATGCCATAACCTGTTTCAAACACTACCGAACGCTGGGAAGGTTCGGTCACTAATTGGATTAATAACCCATTGTCTTTATTCTTCTTACCCAATCCCCAATAATTAAACAATTCGGTTGCGAATTCCCGCGCATCCTGATCTCCGATGCTTTTCACCGCCACGACTGCGACTTCGATACTTAGGCTATCTTCCAATTCATTGAGAAGCGCATTGATCTGTTTTATGTGATCTTCCGACAGAATGGAATCCGGGTTGCTGACATGATCTTCCCGGTCCGTTAACCGTACGTTGGGAATCGTCTGAATCGTATAATCCTTTGCGGCGGCAGTAAGGTTTAATAGGCCGTAGAGTGCAAAAAGGCAGGAAAGAAAGACTTGTTTAACAAACGTTATCCTATACATCTCCAGTTACTTAAAACACAACTTCCGGTGCTTTCCCCGCGTTTGCATCTGCAGTGAAATAAGCTTTTTGCTGGAATCCGAAGATACCGGCAAAGAGGTTATTGGGAAAGCTGCGTACGGTCGTATTGTATTGTTGTGCAACTTCATTGAATCGTTTCCGTTCTACTGCGATCCGGTTTTCGGTACCTTCCAGTTGCGCCTGAAGTTCAAGAAAGTTCTGATTGGCCTTTAACTCCGGATAACGTTCCACTACCACCATCAGACGGGATAAAGCACTGCTTAATTCCGTTTGCGTAGACTGAAACTTTTGTAATGACTCTTCCGTAATATGTGAGGGATCAATGCTGGTTTGAGTGGCGGCTGCACGGGCTTTAACGACTCCTTCCAACGTTTCCTGTTCGTGGGAGGCATATCCTTTGACCGTATTGACTAGGTTAGGTATTAAGTCCAACCGGCGTTGATATTGATTCTCTACCTGGCTCCAAGCTGTCTTTACTCCTTCATCTTGTACTACCATTGTGTTATAAACTCCTTTTGCCCACATGAATAATCCTATTGCGAGGATTACAAGGATGATTAACACCCAAATACCTTTGCTCTTAAACATAATGTATATACTTAATATTGTGTTTATTTCGGAAGCAAAACTAATGAAAAAATGCATATCCGGTTAATCTCCCGGTGAAAAAGCGGAGTTCTTTTTGAAGAGGTGAAAATGCGGTTGTCTTTAAAAAAATCGGTATGTGATCTGGAAACTAATCATAGGCCACCATTTCAGCCATTTTTTAGCTTTATCAAAATCATTTCCGAAGCTATCCGATCCTGTCTTCCTGGGGTTTACTTCTCTTCCGTCCTGACTGACTTCTGAAAAAAGATAGTTTGACGCCGAGACCTAAATGTTTAAAAGAAGCACCGACATGATCTTCCTAGCCATAGCTGAAACTGATGCCAATGAATAAAAAGGCAAAGACTGTTTTGTACGTTCGTTTCATATGCATGATTTTGTAAAAAAAACTAATATAAATGGATTCTGTTCTCAAATATATCTTTTTTTATTACAAACAGACCTTCTTTTTAGCTTGTTTGTTTTGCTAAAAGATGATAAAAGGAGTGGCTTATCCGGTTTTTTTTATATATTTGCCAAAGTAGGCAATCCCTAATTCAGTTGATTTGAATTTATTAGCTTCATATAATCTTCGGTGGCGGTTCCTTCTATTAGTTTTCTTCGCCGTTTTAACTTTTTCCGACAATGCATTTTCGCAGGAAGAAGGGTTGGCTTCGTATTACCACGCCCGGTTCCATGGGCGGATGACAGCAAGCGGTGAAGTGCATGATAAGGATGAGTTGACGGCTGCCCATCGTACTTGCCCGTTTGGTTCGTATTTGCGAGTGACTAATCTGTCTAACATGAAGAGTGTTATTGTCTGTGTGACCGATCGGGGGCCTCGCCTCAAAAAGCGCGTAGTCGATGTCTCGGAGTGTGCTGCAGAAACATTGGGGTTCATTCGGCATGGGATTGCCCGGGTGCGTGTGGAACCGGTTTGCGGGCCGGTCGATTTACGGTGGTTAAGATTGTTGGTTCCGCAACGTATATTTTTTGATACGGAAGCTCTTCGGGAGAATGCACCGCTTCACCTTCCCGGCCTTAGGGAAGAGAGTTTCGATAGACTTACCTTATTTTAATAAAAGAACAAATGAGTTGTAGAATCGCATTTTTTGGAACGAAACCTTATGATAGAGATTCGTTTGAGAAGGTAAATGCTTCCTTTGGATTCGATATAAAATATTATAAGGGACATTTAAATCTGAATAATATAGTTTTGACGCAAGGAGCAGATGCTGTTTGTATTTTCGTGAACGATACGGCTGATGCGGATATCATTGACGCTTTGGCGGCGAATGGCGTCCGATTATTAGCGCTTCGTTGTGCCGGCTTCAATAATGTGGATCTGGAGGCTGCCAAAGGGAAATTGAAAATCGTACGGGTACCGGCTTATTCGCCCTATGCCGTGGCCGAACATACATTAGCTTTGATGCTATCCCTGAACCGGAAAATCCATCGCGCCTATTGGCGGACGCGGGATGGGAATTTTTCCCTGCACGGCCTGCAGGGATTCGATATGCACGGTAAAACGGCCGGCATTATCGGTACCGGCAAAATAGCCCGCATCCTGATCCATATCCTTAAAGGATTGGGGATGTCTGTTGTGGCCTATGACTTGTATCCCGACGTAAAATATGCAGAGGAAGAAGGTATCCGTTACGGAACCCTGGACGAAGTCTATGCCGCGGCCGATATCATTTCGTTGCATTGCCCGTTGACACCTGAAACGCGGTATCTGATCAATGAGGATTCGATTGCAAAAATGAAAGACGGGGTTATGATCGTCAATACCGGACGTGGGCAATTGATCCAAAGCAATGCGTTGGTCGAAGGGCTGAAAAGCAAGAAAATCGGGTCTGCGGGGTTGGATGTCTACGAAGAGGAGGCTCAATACTTCTATGAAGATACCTCGGATAAGATCATTGACGATGACGTATTGGCCCGTCTTCTTTCTTTTAACAATGTCATCATCACTTCCCACCAGGCCTTTTTTACGAGTGAAGCCATGCATAACATTGCGCTCACGACCCTTCAGAATATCGATGATTTCATGCAAGGGAAGCCGTTGGTGAATGAAGTAAAACTTTCCTGACCAGCTCTTTTGCCAGGATTACACGTTCGGATCTTAATCCTTAACCGGTATCTTTTGGATGCGTCTAAGGTGCCTTCCCCCTTCAAAAGATGTCAGGAGGAAGTTGTCCACAATGGCTGAAGCCTCTTCTTTCGAGACAAAGCGCGCGGGCATAACCAATATATTTGCATCATTGTGAGCACGTGCTAACCGGGCAATCTCTTTTTCCCAGCAGAGGGCGGCACGGATCCCCTGATGCTTGTTTAAAGTGATGGCAATGCCGTTACCGCTGCCGCACATCGCTATTCCCGGATAAACTTCTCCTGCTTCGACAGCCTTAGCCAAAGGGTGTGCATAATCTGCATAATCGCAACTTTCGACTGAATAAGAGCCGTAATCCTTATAAGGGATACCTTTGGCATCTAATAATTCTTTTACGAATTCCTTAAGTTCATATCCGGCATGATCGCTTCCTAATCCAATTGTTTTCATATATAAAGGTGAGGCTGTGCCAAACAGACTGTTGACACAACCTCGATTTAGTTTTTATTTTGTTAAAAGGGCTTTTACTTGTTGATATACATTCTGAGCTGTAAATCCGAGCTTTTCATCCAAAACTTTATATGGAGCAGAGAATCCGAATGATTCGAGTCCCCAGACCGAACCGTTTGTACCGACCAGTCCTTCTAATGTGACGGGTAATCCGGCGGTCAAGCCGAATATCTTGCTTCCCTTGGGAAGAATTGATTCCTGGTAGTTTTCCGGCTGACTCCGGAAAAGTCCTTCGGAAGGTACGGATACGATACGTACCCGTATGCCATCTGTCCGCAGCAATGCTGTCCCTTCCATTAAAGTGGAAACTTCGGATCCTGAGGCGAGTAAGATAACGTCCGGATGAGGATCTTCCTCCACGATATAGGCGCCTTTTGCTGCCTGAAGCGCTTCCTTATAGCGGGATTCTTTGGCAGGCAAATCGGTAACGTTTTGGCGGGAAAGAATCAAAGCCGTCGGTGTAGACGTGTTTTCTATTGCCAGTTTCCAGGCAACCGTTGTCTCTATCACATCCGCCGGACGAAGCACCAACATCGAGTTCTGTCCTTTATGATTCTTTAATTTCTCCAGCAGACGTACCTGTGCTTCCTGTTCCACCGGCTCATGCGTCGGGCCGTCTTCGCCTACGCGGAAAGCATCATGTGTCCAGATGAATTTGACGGGGACTTCCATTAAGGCTGCCATACGGATTGCCGGCTTCATATAATCGGAGAAGACGAAGAATGTTCCACAAGCGGGGATTACTCCTCCGTGAAGTCCCATGCCAATGCAGATACAAGCCATTGTTAACTCCGAGACCCCGGCCTGGAAGAATGATCCGCTAAAGTCGCCCTTTTGGAAGGCATGCGTCTTTTTCAAGAACCCATCCGTTTTGTCGGAATTGGAAAGGTCAGCGGAAGCGCAGATCATATTTTCCACTTGGGTTGCTAAAACGCCTAATACGGTGGCTGAAGCAGTGCGGGTAGCTTGTCCCGGTTTCTGTTCGATGCCTTCCCAATCTATTTTGGGCGCTGCGCCGGAAAACCAGTTCTCCAATTTTTGTGCTAAGTCCGGATGAGCCTTTGCCCATGTCGCTTTGGCTGCATAGCGTTCGGCTATGATGGCCTCCAGTTCTTTGGCACGTTTGGCATACAACTCTGCCACTTCAGGGAATATGGTAAAAGGATGTTCCGGGTCGCCACCTATATTTATAATTGTCTTTTCGAAGGAAGCCCCGGCTGCAGAAAGAGGTTGGCCGTGGGTGGACACTTTAACTTCATAATTGCTCCCGTCCGGTGCGACAACTCCTTTACCCATTATGGTCTTCCCTATTATTAAGGTCGGGCGTTCCGTTTCGGCTTTAGCTTCGGTTAGCGCTTTTCTGATTTCGGAAGCATCATTTCCATGAATCGTGATAACTTTCCAGCCCCATGCCTCATATTTCTGGCCGACGTTCTCATGCGAGACTTCTTCCACTTTGGTCGATAGCTGTATATTGTTCGAATCGTAGAACATGATAAGGTTATCGAGGCCTAATGAACCGGCAATCCGTCCGGCTCCCTGGGAAATTTCTTCTTGTATTCCTCCGTCGGAGATGAAAGTATAAATCGTTTGCCCCATGACTTCTTCTCCAAAGCGCGCTTTCAGGAATTTTGCCGTGATGGCAGCCCCTACAGCATACGTATGGCCTTGGCCGAGCGGACCGGATGTGTTTTCGACTCCCCGGTGGATATTCACTTCCGGATGTCCCGGAGTTACACTTCCCCATTGGCGGAATTGAGCTAATTCATCCATTGTATACTTCCCTGTCAATGCCAAGACGGAGTAAAGCATAGGTGACATGTGCCCTGGGTCTAAGAAGAAACGGTCACGCCCTTCCCATGCCGGGTTTCCCGGATCGTATACTAAAAACTCTGCGAAGAGTACATTTATAAAATCCGCTCCTCCCATAGCTCCCCCCGGATGGCCGGACTTTGCTTTTTCTACCATGGAAGCAGCCAACACACGGATGTTGTCGGCTGCTCTGTTTAAAGTCTTGATATCATTCATTATACTTATTCTCTTGTCATTTGCTGCAAAAATAGAGATTCTTTCTGACTTCTCCTCCCTCTCTTTTAGCAAATCTTCCGGGCTCCGTCACTAATTACAACATCGTAAACTTTCAGATTCTTGTTATATTTCGCTTTATACGAGGAAATTGCTTTCTCTATAAAGGCATCGTATTTGTCTTCTTTTACCATGTTGATTGTACAACCGCCAAAACCGCCGCCCATGACACGGGAACCGGTAACTCCTTCTTCTTTTGCAATGTCGTTCAGGAAATCCAATTCTTCACAGCTTACTTCGTAAAGTTTACTCATTCCGTGGTGTGTTTCATACATCTTTTTACCTACGGTTTCGTAATCTCCGATTTCCAGCGCATCACAGACATCTAATACACGTTGGATTTCTTCTATCACATATTCCGCGCGCATGTAATCTTCAGCGCTGACAATGCTTTTTACTTCCTTGAGCATATCCAGGCTTACATCCCGTAAAAATTCGACATGCGGATGCGTTTTTTGCAGGGAAGCCACTACATTTTCACAACTTTTGCGGCGCTGGTTATATGCTGAAGAAGCCAATTCATGTTTAACTACGGAATCCAACAGAACGAGTTTGTAACCCGTAGGGTTGAACGGATAATATTGATATTCCAGCGAACGGCAATCCAGACGGATCAGACTTCCGGCTTTTCCGAATATGGATGCAAACTGATCCATGATACCGCAATTTACTCCCACGTAATTATGTTCAGTGGACTGTCCTATTTTAGCCAATTCGAACTTGTCGATACCCAGGTCGAATAAGTCGTTTAATGCAAAAGCATAAGTGCTTTCCAAGGCTGCAGAAGACGACATGCCGGCTCCCAAAGGTACGTCTCCTGAGAAGGCCGTATCAAATCCGCTGATCTTTCCACCCCGTTTGATAATCTCCCGGCAGACACCGAAGATGTATTTTGCCCAACTGGCTTTGGGCGCATCCTCTTCGTTGAGGCCGAATTCTACGAAATCTTTCAAATCGATGGAGTAGGCGCGTACTTTATTTGTACCGTTCAGTTTGATTTCGGCAACCATTCCCTTATCGATCGCTCCGGGAAAAACGAAGCCGCCGTTATAATCGGTATGCTCGCCGATTAAGTTAATGCGTCCTGGTGAGGCGTATACTGAGCCTTCAGATCCATCAAAATGTTTTTTAAAACGACTTCTTACATGTTCTATATCCATGATAAATACGATTAATAGATGATTAATTGGAATAAAAAGAGATTGTCTGAATCCATTGTAGTAGATTAGACAATCTCATCTGTTTATAAATTATAATTCTCTCTTTTATTCAACAGGTATGTCTTTATTTACATTCTTGCTTCCAACGACTGCATAGTATAATAAATAGGCGAGACCGAGGAAGATGACCAAATAAGAAATTTGATAACCTGCTATGCTTACGATTAAACCCTGTATCCAAGGTAAAATTCCACCACCGCAGACAAGTACCATAAAGATACCGGAAGCTGCAGCCAAGTATTTACCTAAGCCCTCTACTGCAAGATTGAAAATACCACCCCACATGATAGAGGTACATAGACCTACAAGTAAAAGGAGAAGGGCATTGATAGGCACTTCAGCCAGGCCAAATCCCAGTGCGCCGACAGCATTGGTCTGCAAAACGGGTACATTTATTAATGTGGAAACAGGTAATAACATGGCAAGTGCAACAAGTATCAATCCTACGATCGAGGTGATTGTAAGCATCAATTTGCTGGAAACCTTATCGCCGATGGAAGCGCCCACCAAACGTCCGATAAGCATCAAGAACCAATACGTTCCGCAAACGAATCCGGAGATAGTAGGTGCGATTCCAATCTCTTTCACAAGCCAAAGGTCAAGTACACCCGGTGTACCTACTTCAACACCTACATAAACGAAAATAGCAATAGCGCCAAGTACGAAGTGACGGAATTTTAAAGCGCCTAACATTAAAGAACTAAGCGGTTCTTTTACTTTTTCAGCGTGTGGTTCAGGTAAGGTTGAAAGCCCTAATACGATGAATGCAAATGCGAATACACCCATAGCAATGAAGAGTACGGGATAGACATCCGTAATACTTGTTGATTTTGTTATTTCGCCTACAAGCACGCCCACCAGCATAGGAGTTATTGTTCCCATAACGGAGTTGAATGAACCACCAACCTGAATCAACTGATTGCCTTTGTTACCGCCGCCGCCAAGTGTATTCAGCATAGGGTTAACTACCATGTTGAGCAGACACATCGAGAAGCCTGCAACGAAAGCGCCAATCAAATAGATAACAAAGCTTTGTTGACCACCGGATAGATACTGGATGAAAACACCGACGATACCGATAGCTATCGCTATCAAGGCTGTTTTCTTGTAACCCAATCTTTCCAGCATGATACCGCCGGGAATACCCATGACGGCATAAGCGATAAAGTTAGCCAAGTTACCCAACAGTCCCATTGCAGGCGATACGTCAAATTGAGTGATTAATATTTTGCCCATTGGGGCTGCGAGGTTGGTAACGAATGAAATCATACCAAACAGAAAAACCATTATAATAATGGGTAACAAATAGTTTTGTTTGTTCTGTTGTGTCATTTTTTTATTTATTTGTTTAGTTGGTTAATAGATCCTGATTATTGAATTGTGAATTTATAGATAGTTTCGCTAATAAACTCCTCTCCCGGACGGAGAATCGTAGACGGATAACCCGGTTCGTTCGGACTATTGGGAAAGTGTTGTGTTTCAAGGCAAAGAGCTGCTCGTGCCGGATAGCGTCGGCCGTTCTTTCCTTCGAAATCGCCCGTCATCCAATTGCCCGTATAGAGCTGGACACCCGGTTCTGTTGTGTAGGCTTCCATAACAATGCCGGTTTTGGGTGAGATGCAACGTGCGCAGAAGGATAATTCGTTTCCTTCCTTATTTAATATGAACGTATGGTCGTAGCCTTTTCCGAAGATCAACTGTTGGAATGGTTCGTCGATCCGTTCGCCTACGGTATGGGGTGTACGGAAATCCATGGGGGTTTCGGCTACTTTTTCCTTCGGACCGTAAGGAATGGCGGTTTCGTCAGTCGGGAGGTAATAATCGGCATGGATTGTAAGCAGATGATCATCGATAGATGGATCACCGGCTCCCGAAAGATTGAAATAAGAATGGTTTGTAAGATTCAGTACCGTGGGTTTGTCGGTCGTCGCCTGATAATGGATTACGACTTCGTTTTCATTGGTCAGATGATAAGTTACGGTGGTGCATAACGTACCGGGAAAGCCTTCTTCCCCGTCCGCCGAAACATAATTTAATTCAACCGTCTGTCCGTCTTTTTTCTTCAGATCCCAAACGACTGCATTAAAACCCTTGATCCCTCCGTGCAGGCAGTTAGGCCCGTTATTGATCGGCAATTTGTCATAAAGTATGCCGTCGATTGTGAAGCGCCCTTTGGCAATCCGGTTTCCATAGCGTCCGCAAATAGCTCCGAAGTATGGTTCTTCCGATGATAGATATGCGTCAATAGAAGGATGACCGGTCACGATATCCGTCGGTTTTCCGTTTCGGTCGGGGACTATGATCGATACTATTTTAGCACCATAATTAGTAATAGCTACTTCTGCTCCTTTATCGTTTTTGAGTATGCAGAGTTCTGTTTCTTTTCCGTCTATGTTTTTGCGAAAGTCCGCAAAATATAACCCGGAAAGTGCGTCTTTACTTTCCATTATTAATGGTATTAATTGTAATTGCGTGTAAATTTACTTCCTTCTTCAGAACTATGGTTGGATAAAAAAGATGTTATAAAGCATAAAATAGTTTCTTTCTATTCCAAATATAGGAAATTGATGAAAAGTAAAGCGGATTTCGATAAATACAGTCTTATTTTTCTAAGTTTGCATTCAAAAATTGATGATATGAAGTTCCTTCTTTCCAAACAACTGCTCGGATTTGTTTTCCTGGTCTCCTTTGGTTGCCTCGCCGGCTCTAACGTAGCGAATGCCCAACTGGCCGATAAGGTTTATTCCGGTTTAGCCGGTTATAAAATCGAACCTGGAAAGGAGAAACAACTTTTCCTCGAATTGGATAACCTGAATTTTTTCCGGGATAACGAATATTCGACGAAGATGTTGCGGGGATACACCCTGCCCGGCTTCTGGCTACAGGCTAAGGCGGTCTACTATCCCCTGCCGAATCTGAAGATAGAAGGCGGTTTGCATAATCTTTGGTATTGGGGAGCGGTACGCTATCCGGAGGCAACCTTTCAGAGTCTTCCTACGTGGCAGGGCAAAGGGCATTCCGGGAAAGTCCATTGGCTTCCTCTTTTGCGCGCTCATCTTTCGCTCAACGAACATTTCGATCTCGTCTTCGGCCATCTTTACGGAGGGACGAACCACGGTTTGATAACACCGCTTTATAATCCAGAACTGGTGATGACGGCCGATCCCGAAACCGGCTTGCAGCTTCTTTTTGATTCGGAGCATTGGACGGCTGACCTTTGGGTGAATTGGCAGAGCTTCATTTTCCAGACGGATACCCATCAGGAAGCCTTTACCGTCGGCCTTGCTTCCCGTTGGAAATTGAATGATCCGGAAGCTCCGCTACATTTCTATGCGCCTATCCAAGTGCTGGCACAACATCACGGAGGTGAAATCGACACGATTACGGTCAATTCTGTGCAGACGGAGTTGAATGGGGCGATTGGCCTCGGCGCCGTGTGGAACGTCCGGCATGGAGCTTTGCGTAAGGTCAACGCCTCCGTTAATTATACAGGCTACTATCAGGAGTCGGGAAATCTCTGGCCGAAGGACCGGGGATACGGCCTATATGCCAACCTTTCGGCCGATCTGTCCAATTTCCGTTTCAGGGCCGCTTACTGGCAAGCCCATGACTTTTTCCCCATCCTCGGCAGTCCTCTCTATGGTGTGTCCACCTATAAATCGCCCGACTTGCTTATGGATAACCCCAAAACGCTGATTTTTGGAATTGAGTATGCACGTTCGTTGGGGAAAGGCTGTTCCTTCGGTGCAGACGTGGAATTCCTGAATCATTTTTCCGGCGACCTCTATACCACCGACGGACAACCTTCGGGAGATTCACCCGAAGGTAGCTTCTCTTTTGGAGCCTATCTTCGCTTTAACCCTTCCGTTTTATTGAAAAAATTCTGATTAATAAGACTGTTTTTTGGGGGGACTGGCGTTATACATTAATATAAATACAACCTCTCATTTAAATCACGTACACATTAAAAAGATGGATATGGGGGCTGTGTCAAGAGAAAATCCTGTAAAAAATTCATAACTGTCAATGCGCGCATTCATAACTATGAATCCGCTCGTTCATAGTTATGACTGCACTTATTCACTACTATCATTTTTTCAGTTAATAAGCAATGACTTTTGGCGCACCCTCGTTTAGATCCGACGCAGCTTTTGACGGATGATAGAAGAAGCGGCGCATAAAATCTACCGAGATCGGTCAATAGTCAGCGAAAAGTGCATCTATGCATTGATTATCAAATAAATAACAGTTTAACGCCTTGCCTGATTTTTTTATTTGCGAAACTTTGATATAAAATAAAAAAACTATATTTGTGGTGTGGTACATCAGAATTTAGTTCTGCTTCTTGTTTTAATATCGTAACGAATTTATTAATCGGAAGATATCTTGAAAATGAAGAAAATAATTTGGGCTTTTGTCGCCCTATTCAGTTTAATGCTCTCTCCCGCAAACGGACAGGTCGGTTTGGGAATACAGGGAGGAGTCAATATTGCAACCGCTTCTTTCGATAAGGAGATATTGGATGCAGACAATGTAACCGGCTTCCAAATCGGCCCCGTACTGGAAGTCATGTTCCCTTTCACCGGAGTGGGATTTGATTTAGCTCTGTTATATTCGCAGAAAGGATTTGAGCATAGGGACGAGGGGATTGTAAATGATTTTTTGGAAGTTCCTTTCAATTTGAAATGGAAGCTGGATTTACCCGTCGTAAAGCCTTATCTGGCTGCCGGGCCTTATGTCAGTTTCCGTATCGGAGGGGATCAGGATTGGGAGGTTACGTATGGTGGCATAACGGATCAGATCCGCTCCAAAAATTTTGCCGCCGGCGTCAATGTCGGGGGTGGTGTGGAACTGCTGAACCATTTGCGCGTCGGATTGACACATAGCTGGGGATTAACGGATAACTATTCGGTATCGAAAGGAAATCTGGGGGACGTCCTGAATGGCAAGGGCAAAAGCCGCACCTGGTCCATTACTGCCGCTATTTTGTTCTGATTTCATATGGAATATGTTGATGTAATACTTCCTTTACCATTAGAAGATAGTTATTTATATCGCATTCCTCCGGATTTTAACGGTAAGGTGAAGCCCGGTTGCCGGGTGATTGTCCATTTTGGGAAAAGGAAGTATTACACGGGACTTGTGATGACGGTATACGACCACGAACCTCCGCATGTGAATTATGAGATAAAGGAGATTTTTGCCCTTCTGGATCCTTTCCCGGTGCTTCGCCGCCCGCAACTACGCTTTTGGCAGTGGATTACCTCTTATTATCTCTGCAAATTAGGTGAAGTTTATAAGGCGGCGCTGCCCGCGGGTTTGAAGTTGGAGAGCGAGACGACGGTGACCTGTGTGCCGGGCTTTGAGGGAAAGGTACCTTTGAAAGCTACGGAGCAGGCCATTTTGGATGCTTTCCCTCCGGGTGGAAAGCTGACTGTTGCCGAACTGGAACGCAAAGCCGGCATTCGGAACGTGATTCCCGCCCTTACTTCCTTATTGAATATGGGAGCCGTCTGGATTCATGAAGTAATTAAACCGGGATTTGCCCCGAAAACCGTCACATTTGTCCGCCTTGCTCCCGCTTACCGGGATGAATCGCATTTGTCGGAGGCCTTTGCTTCGTTGAAGAGGGCTAAGTTGCAGGAAAAGCTGCTTCTTGCGTTTTTAGACCGGAGCCATGCTTTGAATGAACATTATGCGAAGGAAATTTCCAAGAAAGAAATCCGGGAGTCGACCGGCATCTCCGTCCGGTCATTGGACAGTCTCGTAGAGCGGGGCATCCTGGAATATTATGACCGGGAGACTAGCCGCCTGCAAGTGCCGGTTTGCCGCCTGCGCCCTCCGGAGCGCTTGACTTCGGAACAGCAACAGGCCTATGACGGCATCCACGATTCATTTAAGGAAAAAGAAGTTTGCCTCCTGCAGGGAGTCGCTTCAAGCGGGAAAACCGAAATTTATATCCATCTGATCGAAGATGCGTTGAGCCTGGGGCGGCAGGTCTTATATTTATTGCCGGAGATTGCCATCACGACGCAGATTACGGAACGGTTGGCGAATTATTTCGGAGAAAAATTGCTGGTCTATCATTCCGGCTTTTCCGATAACGAGCGTGTTGAGGTCTGGAACCGCCTTTTACAGTCGAAAGACGCGGGCGTGATCCTGGGTGTCCGTTCTTCCCTTTTCCTTCCTTTCCGTGATCTGGGTTTGATTATCGTGGATGAAGAGCAGGAGACGTCTTATAAACAACAAGATACGGCGCCCCGTTATCATGCGCGGAATGCGGCGATTGTCCTGGCCCGGATGCACGGGGCAAAAACCTTGTTAGGTTCGGCGACGCCATCGATCGATACCTATTATAATGCGCTCACGGGGAAATACGGGCATGTAGAACTGGCAACCCGCTACGGCGGGGGAGAACCTCCGGAGGTGCAACTAGTGGATATAAAAGAGTTACGCCGGAAAAAAATAATGAAGGATACTCTCTTTTCCCCTTTGTTGAAGCAGTCGATCGAGGAAGTGCTGGCAGAGGGGGATCAGGTAATCCTGTTTCAGAACCGGCGGGGCTTTGCGCCGGTTGTCGAATGCAAGGCTTGCGGTTGGGTGCCGCATTGCGTCAATTGCGATGTGAGCCTGACATATCATAAATATCAAAACCGGTTGGTTTGCCACTATTGCGGCTATTCGATTCCAATGCCTGGGAAATGCCCGGAATGCCACCAACCGGAACTTCGCATGATGGGTTTCGGTACGGAAAAAGTGGAAGAGGAGGTTGCTTCTTTGTTTCCTTCTGTAAAGGCAGAACGGATGGATATGGACACGGCGCGTACAAAGCGGGCGTACGAGCGCATCCTCTCTGATTTTGAGGCCGGCAAAAGCCGTATCCTGATAGGAACGCAGATGCTTTCGAAGGGATTGGATTTCAGCCGGGTTGGTGTAGTTGGCGTCTTGAATGCGGATGCCTTAATGAATTTTCCCGATTTCCGGGCGCATGAACGGGCTTTCCAACTGATGGTGCAGGTAAGCGGCCGCGCCGGGCGAAGGGACAAACGGGGTAAGGTGGTCATACAGACCTCGCAGCCGGATCATCCGCTGCTGCAAATGATCCGTAGTTTTGATTATAAAAGGATGGCTGAAGGCCAGTTGGCGGAGCGTAAACTTTTCCGCTATCCCCCTTACTACCGGCTGATCGTTATCGTGATGCGGAGCAGGGACGAGACGCTTCTCCAGGAAATGTCCCGGTTGTATGGCGAAAAACTGAGGACGCCATTCGGCGATCGCGTCTTAGGACCGGTTACTCCGGTCGTGAATCGGGTTCAGACGTTCTTTGTGCGTAAGTTATTTCTGAAGATAGAGATCACGGCCAATGTCGCATCGGTCCGCGAAATCCTGGGGCGGATTTACCGGGAGATGCAGGACACGCCCGGCTTCAGGCAATTGCTGGTTCATTATGATGTGGATCCGCTCTGACTCCGGCCTCCCCGGTTACAATACGGAGGGGCGGTGGGTTTACTTATTATTTCTTCAACTCGGGATAGCTGATCCGTGTGTGATACATCGTTTTCAGTTTCTCCATAAATACTTTTTTAATCGTCTCCACATCACGGAAAGTGACGGGGGCGTCTTTCAATAAGCCGTCCTCGATCTGGCTGTCGATGATTCTATTTATCAGTTCCATAATGCTTTCGTCCGTGTATTCTTTCAAACTGCGTGAAGCGGCCTCCACGGAGTCGGCCATCATCAGGATCGCCGTTTCCTTGGTGAACGGGTTTGGCCCCGGATAAGTGAATAATTCCTCATCGATTTCTTTGTCAGGATATTTATTCTTAAAGGAATTATAAAAGTACTTTGTCTTGCCGCATCCATGATGCGTACGGATGAAGTCGATGACTGCCTGGGGCAGTTGCGCTTTCTCTGCCATCTTGACGCCTTCGGGGACGTGGCTGATGATAATTTGCGCACTTTCCTCGAAACTCAGTTGGTTGTGAGGGTTGACCCCTTTCTGGTTTTCCGTAAAGAAAACCGGGTTGACCATCTTCCCTATGTCATGATAGAGGGCGCCGGTCCGAATTAACTGCGTATCGGCTCCGATTCGCGAAGCAGCCTCCGAAGCCAGTATGGATACTTGCAGGGAGTGTTGGAATGTTCCCGGACAGGTTTCAGACAGCCGTTTAAGTATCGGATTATTGATGTTCGAGAGTTCTACCAAAGTAATCGGGGACACATAGCCGAACGTTTTCTCCATCATATAAATCAGGATGTAAGAGAACATCAACAGGATAAAATTGATACCGAAGTAGAGAAGCATGATCCAGCGTATCTTGTTGTAGTCCCCTCCCTGGTAGAGGGTGATGCTCAGATAGGTGATCACATACGCCAGGAAGATGAAGAAGGCGCAACTGATCAACTGGGATCGTTGCGATAAGTCTTTCAGGTTAACCAGGACAATCAAACCGATAATCGTCTGCATCAGTAAAAACTCGTGCGGGAACGGGGCCATCAACGAACAGAGAAGTACGGTCGTCAGATGCGTAAACAAGGCGGTATGCGAGCTGAAAAAGGTTCGGGTCACAATCGGAACGATCGCATAAGGCAGGATATAAATGTTGGATAGCTCGAACCGGACGGCAATTTCCGTAAGGATACACGAAACGAGGATGCACAGCAATACAAAAATGGAGTTTCTCCTATTTGTTAATATCCGTGGATTAAAGGAGGAAAGGTACTGCCAGAAACAAAACATAATTCCGAATACCAGAATGAATTGTCCCAATAGCACGATTCCCTGCCGTTGCGAACCGCCGGCTTTGGATTCATAGACGATCTTCAACGACCGCAGGATATTGTAGGTATGCATATCTATGATTTCCCCACGGTCTACGATCCTTTCACCTGCCTGTACCATTCCGGTCGACTGCGGTATGTTTTGTATTTTATCAGCCAGGACTTTTTCCGACATCTCTTTGTCGTAGGAAATATTTTCCTTCAGGTATAGGTTGATATCGCACGATTGCAGGATTGTTTTGTCCAGATAGGAAGGTATTTTGTCGATAATAAATTCATAGGCTGTCTTTACCGTATAGAAACCCTGTATTTCCTTGGGCTGGGAGATGTTTTCTTCCAGGAGATTGATGCGGGTATGCTGTTCCCTCAACAGCTTGTCCTGGTCTATAGCCAAAAGAATACCCTTTTCGTATACTTCGGCCAGCCGCCTTTCGATGTATTGCAGGTAGGCAGGAGGAACCTTCTGGCTTAAATTTGCCTTGTAGTTTTCCCGCAGTTTCTTTATGGCATTGGTTTTTATCTCCGGGTTGATGCGGTAATAAGGTTCGAAGAAGCGGGTCACACTGTCCTTCTCCGTCTTGATTTCACCTTCCGTTTTATAGATGGGAAAGTCGCTCGGGGCAGTAAGCAAGCCGTACCGCCAAGGCTTTCCTTCGTAGAACACATACCGGAATTTTCCGTCTCGGGGGAAGAACCATCCGATCAGAAAAGCCGTTATTATAAAATAGATAAGGGTTTCAACCCTAATATTTAGTTTTTTAAACTTCATCCCTTCTTTCATTTGCAGGCGAAATGTACATAAAAAAGTTTACTATCAGAAAAAAAAGCTCTACTTTTGCGGCACGATCATAAATAGAACCTATGAATTGTCATCAAATACGTGTTCGTTTCGCTCCAAGTCCTACCGGACCCTTACATATCGGCGGGGTGCGCACGGCTTTATATAATTATCTTTTTGCAAAGCAATCAGGCGGTAAATTGATACTCCGTATTGAGGATACCGATTCCCAACGTTTCGTACCGGGCGCGGAGGAATATATTATTGAAGCGTTCAAATGGTTGAATATCCCGTTTGACGAAGGCGTCGGCATAGGAGGTCCTTTCGGCCCTTACCGCCAGAGCGAACGAAAGGAGATATATAAAGAATATGTCCGGCTGTTATTGGATAAGGGGGCGGCCTATATTGCCTTCGATACGCCGGCCGAGCTGGACGCCAAAAGAAAAGAGACCGCCAATTTCCAATACGACGCTTCTACACGGATGCAGATGCGTAATTCGTTGACGCTGCCGGTGGATGAGGTGCGGCGGTTGATCGATGCCGGAACTCATTATGTCGTGCGTATCAGGATCGAACCAAATGAGGAAGTGCACGTGCACGACTTGATACGCGGGGATGTGGTGATCAATTCTTCCGTCCTTGACGATAAGGTGCTGTATAAATCGGCCGATGAATTGCCGACTTATCATCTGGCAAACATCGTAGACGACCATCTGATGGAGATCACCCATGTGATCCGGGGAGAAGAATGGCTGCCCAGCGCTCCGCTGCATGTCCTGCTATACCGCGCTTTCGGATGGGAGGATACCATGCCGCAGTTTGCCCATCTGCCGTTGTTGCTGAAGCCTGAAGGCGGTGGCAAGCTAAGCAAGCGGGACGGGGATCGTTTGGGATTTCCGGTTTTTCCGCTGGAGTGGAAAGATCCGAAAAGCGGGGAGGTCTCTTCCGGTTACCGGGAAAGCGGCTATCTGCCCGAAGCGGTTGTCAACTTTTTGGCCCTCTTGGGTTGGAATCCGGGCGATAATCAGGAGATCATGAGTATGAAAGAACTGGTCGAACGGTTTGATTTGTCCCGTTGCAGCAAGAGCGGCGCCAAGTTTGATTTTGAGAAAGGAAAATGGTTTAATCACCAATATATTCAATTGAAGAGCAATGCGGAAATTGCCTCCTTGTTTATTCCCATCCTGGAAAGCCACGGCATAAAGGCCGATCCCGCATACGTGGAGAAAGTGGTCGGCATGATAAAGGAACGCGTCAGCTTTGTCGGGGAGCTTTGGGAACAATGTTCTTTCTTTTTCGTGGCGCCTGCCGAATACGATGAAAAGACACGGAAGAAACGCTGGAAAGAGGATAGCGCTGCCCAGTTGGGCGAATTGATAGAGGTCCTTCGCTCTCGTACGCCGTTTGACCTGGAAGGTACGGAAGCTGAAGTGAAGGCTTGGATTGAACAAAATGGATATCATTTGGGAAATATTATGAATGCAGTTCGCCTCGCATTGGTAGGAGAAGGAAAAGGACCGCATATCTTCGACATTACCGAAGCCATCGGTAAGGAAGAGACGATCCGCCGGATCCAGCGGGCGATTGATTTGTTGAAATAAAATATGAGGGCTCTATACTCTTTAGGGATACATCTCTATGCTTTGATGGTGGAACTCTTGTCTCCATTCCATCGCAAAGCGCGTATGACTCGCTTTGGGCAATGGAAAACGAACGGGATATTACGGGAGAAGATCGACCGGAATGCGAAATATATCTGGTTTCATGCCGCTTCGTTAGGAGAATTCGAGCAAGGCCGGCCGATGATGGAAAAGATTAAAGCGGAATATCCCGAATATAAAATACTACTCACTTTCTTTTCGCCTTCCGGTTATGAAGTGCGGAAAAGTTATAGCGGTGCGGATGTAATCTGCTACCTGCCTTTTGATACGCCTTTTAAAGTCCATAAATTTATTAATTTGGCGAACCCTGCAATGGCCATCTTCATCAAGTATGAATTTTGGATGAACTACATCAGCGAGTTAAAAAGCCGGAACATCCCGGTTTATATTATTTCGGCTATTTTTCGTAAGGACCAGACCTTTTTTAAATGGTACGGGGGCTTTTACAGGAAAATCTTGTATTGCTATGACCGTTTATTCGTACAAGATGAGAGTTCCAGGGAACTATTGGCGGAATTCGGGATTAACAATGTCACGGTTGCCGGAGATACTCGTTTTGACCGGGTGATAGAAGTACAAAAACAGGCACGTTTATTTCCCGTTATAGAGAAGATGGTAGGAAGAAAGTCGGATGACAGTAGCATCACCTTTGTGGTTGGAAGCAGTTGGCCCTCAGATGAGGAATTTATCTTTCATTACTTCAACGAACATCCTGAAATAAAACTGATCATAGCGCCTCATGAGATCCACCGGGATCATCTGATGTATATCGAATCGCTTTTGAGGCGCCCTTTCATCCGTTTATCGGAAACGAACGATTACAATGTTCAGAACAAAGACTGCCTGATTATCGATAGTTTCGGGATGCTTTCCTCCATCTATCGGTACGGAAATATCGCCTATATAGGGGGAGGATTCGGCAAAGGTATTCATAATACCTTGGAAGCGGCCGTCTACGGAATTCCGGTTTTATTCGGCCCCAAATACCATAAGTTTAAAGAAGCCAAAGCGTTGATCGAAACCGGAGGGGCCTTCTCGCTGGCCGATGAAAAAACTTTTATTGCGAAAATGGATGAATTGATAACAAACCCTTCCATACGGAAAGCAGTCGGCGAAGCGGCTGGTTCCTATGTTCTGCAAAACAGCGGGGCGACCGACCGGATACTGAAAGAACTTCCTCTCTGAAAAGCTTTGTAACGAGTTGCAGTCTATATTGCTCCAACCATTCGTGAAACCTTGGTTCAACGCGCTGTTGGCAAAAGATGTAGCGGCCGCTCCCTGAGCAAAAAAAGGCTATATTCCCCTGAATGATGTTAACGGTTGGGCTGATCTTCGCTGTTTATGCTATTTTTTTATTTCATTTCTGTCCTCCTTTCTCTTTTTAAGGAGGATGTGCTAAAAGGGAATCCCGTAAAAATTGGTAATTATGACTGCGCACATTCATAGTTATGATCGCGTTCATTCATAGTTGTGACTGGATTCATTCATAGCGATCAATTTCTTAAGTCGATATGCGATAACTTATGACACACCCTCTACAATTTCAATTAAAATCAATGAACATCAGAAATTACCTATATATTTACAAATTGTATCATAGTCGCTTATATTAAAATAAACATAAAAGTTATGTTCTTCAAATTTATCCCAATGTCCAACTATATCATCCAGAATTCTTAAATAAATCTTTAGATCCTTTTCATTTAACCGAGGCAATTGTTGATGATAAATAACAACATCTCTTTGTTCTATCCAATCTAAATCGCGCAGACAGTCCTGCAAGGCATCCCAGTTAAATCCAAAATAGTCTGGGAGTTTCAATTTTCTATAATATTCATTTAATATTTCTTCCTCGGAAAAATTTTCATCTTCTATTATTACTAAGAAAAAATGATCATTCTTTTTTTTATCAAAATTATCAATAAAATAAAACCTTCCCTTTTTCATTCTTATTTATTTAATACTTAAATCTAATGAATGTTTTATAGTGATCTGGGGTATAGTAAAATTCTCCTTTTCCCCCTGTTACGATCCTTTGAGGGCCTACTCCCTTTATTCCAGGAGTTGGATGTACATATTCTTTATAATAACCTCCCTTGTGAACAGGAAGTATGTTTTTATTATTATCGAACACACTACCGTCATTCCTATGAGGATATGATTCCCCATTCCCAATTCTTTCCATTGTTCCGGATAAACCTAAATCCTTAGCCGTTACATCGATTTTGTTTTCCCCTGTCCAAGGATTCTGGTTATTCTCCCTTGCAGACTTTATTCCGGTAGCGGCTCCGGTCATCATTCCGATGCCGCCATTCATAAGCGCGGCTTTTCCTCCTGCAGATAAGGCATCTTTCCAGCTTGCGCCGTTCAGTTTGGCCATACCTGTCGTTAAACCGAAACTCGTGGTCGCATTGAGTGCCCCTTGCCTAAGGGCTTCACGTAAAACCGGGCTGGCTATATCGGATGTTAAACTGCTTATCGGCTTGGCCAACAGGTTACCCAACTGGCCTCCGAGGAAAGCGCTCGCACCGCCCATTATTCCGTCCATCGCCTATTGTCCCCAATCTATATTGCTCCAACCATTCGTGAAACCTTGGTTCAGCGCGCTGTTGGCAAAAGACGTGACGGCCGCTCCTCCTACCGGCCCTACATAGATCGTGAGAACTCCTCCGGCAAATCCGCTCTCGAACAGAGCCGCTCCATGCCCGAAACTGGTCACATTCCCTTGGACAATATTTATCGTCAGGTTAATGGTTCCACCAATCAAACCGGCTATCAGATCATCGATCAGTAAGTATTCACCCGTTTCATCCGTATAACGCAACGGATTATTCAAACAGTAAGAATACCGGTTGTAATTCTGGCTGAAATCGATCAACTGTACATACGGGTCGGGAGCCAGGAAGCGCCCTACTGCCGGGTCGTACAGCCGGGCATTCATATTGCCAAACCATGGCAGGTGTTCATGCCCCGTATAGCCCCTGCCTAAAAACAAGGTGGGCTCGCTTCCGGGAGCATATACCTCCTATGTGGACAGATTACGCAAACGGCCCCAAGCATCGTAACTCAACTCTTCGGTTACTCCCTCGGCCTATTCGCAATATGCGTAATGCTGCCCTGGTAATCCCTGTAAATATAATAAAGATCCCAGTCACTTGCATTTTCTTTGACTAAAACTGCCGGTGCGGAATAATAATCGCCTCCCAGATATAACTTTTCCTTCGTTCCCGAGGGTGTCTCGTCGATCTCGTAGCAACCTCCCAGGTAGTAACGCGTCAATTGATTCGCGCCTCCTTTGGTTATACTCATCTTTACACGGTCATATACTCTCCGTTATAAACGAAAGAGGCTGTAATCCCGTTTTCTACAATTGCCGCCGGACGCCGGAAGGAAGTGTAATCAATATCCTGTAAACGAACAGGAATGCTGCCGCCGATGATCGTCGCTTCCGTTAAAGCATACGGTTTCGAGTTGCCTCCATAGGTAAATGTTCCCGCGTCGCTACGGCTCGTCAGGTTCCCTTTCGGGTCGAATATCACCGTCTTCCCGGCGTAGGAGGTCAGGTGGTTCAGGTTGTCATAACCGAAATTCTCCGTTTTCGAATGCCTTACGTCGGTGCGGCTGCTCAGGTTGGAAGTCGCCGCATCAAAGACATAACGGAAGTTTATAAAATCGTCCGACGGATTCATGGCTCTCCTGCCCGTCGGCAAGCCGTAACTATTATAATCATAGTATCGGTGAATAAATCCCGTCCAGATTTTCGTTGGGCGCCCGCCTCCGTCTTCAAGCTCACCGAAGAAGACGGAGGCACTCCCGTCTATCTCCGTTAAAGTTCCGTTGGCATAACTATAGGCCTCGTAAAATCTGTTGTCCGGAGAGAGTATATAGAGTGATCGTACCTTTATCCGTTTCTTCCCATCCGTTTACCTCGACCTTCAGGTAGCCTGTGGTCGGATTCGGATAGATACGGAACTCTTTTTCCGAAAGGATCTCGGAGTAATATTCCGGCTCCGTAGAGGATTCGGGTGCCGATTTCGTACTGACGATAATTTTCCTTTTAATGCGATTGCCGGCATTGTCGTACGAATACTTCACCTTGCTTTGCCCCCAGACAGATAAAAAGGGGATCGTTAGGATGATGAATGTAAAAAATAGTTTCATGTCGTTGGATAAAATGTTTATTTGGAATAATAAGCTTCGAACAGATGGGTATCATCACCTAAAGTAATGACAAAATCCGTATAGCCGTCCGGAAGTGGAAGGCTTACCGGTTCCTCTTCCGTCAAGGTAGCATACATCTCAAAGAGCAGGTTTCCTTGGCCGTCGGAAATCTGAATCAGAACTTCCCGGGGCTCTATGTCATTGTTGTAAAAGAGAAGAGTCGTCTCGTTCTGGACGTATACCTCGTAGGGTATGACCAAACTTGATTTCAACTTGCGTTCCTTCTGGAGCAGGGTTAATACTTGTATAGCCGCCTTTTTATTGTTTGAAAAAACAGAAAAGGGAAACAGGGAAAGTAATGCCCCGCATAATAAAAAGTAGTAGAATAATTTATCCATGATGTCATTATTTAAAGAGTTAAACATAGGATAAAAATAGAACCTGTTTTCCTTTCTCACCACATTTTCTCACCGAATTCCGGTATGCAGACCGGACAAGGGAAATATGATATATTTGCTTGTAAAACAAATAAATACTATTTCAGCAGTTGTAAAATATGGTATGCAGGTAACCGTTCAGTCTTCCGGTTGGGGTGATTCCGGACCTGTAAGGTGTTTTAAATAATCTTCTATTTTCAGGTTTTGGTTGGTCATGCCGACTTTTTTCATGATCCGGTGGCGTTTGGATTTAATCGTGTTGACTGTCTTGTTGAGGATGATGGCAAGATCGCTGATGGAAAGATCGAACATCAGCAGGCAACAAAACAGTATCTCTTCTTCCGAAAGGTGAGGTATAGCCTCTTGAAGTTTATCGGTAAAAGAGGGGTATAGTTCATCGGCTATTCCTTTCAGGTTTACTTTATCTTCCTCCGAGAGAAAAGGACCGCCGAATATCTTTTCGATGGCGCTTTTGTATTCGCTTTGCTTTTTCCTCTCTTGCAGCGGAAGATTGGAAATTAATTCGATCTTCCGGTATAATACTGAATTTCTAAATAACGACGCTTTGATGAGTTCCGCAAAACGACGGACTTGTGTTATTTTCTGTTCCTTCGCTTTTAGCTCTATCTCGTTTCGTTCGTTGATCAACTGCTTTTCCCGGATAATGGCGCCCTGCGCTTCGGAGATTCTGAGTAGTTCGAGATTTTTCCTTTTTCGTTTGTTGATTTCCATCTGATAGAAAACAAACGAAAGGAGTAGCAGGAATAATAAGATGCAGGCAAACAGCAGGATCTGGTTTCTTTGTAAACTCAGACGCATATTGGCATTTGCCATTTGCTCCTGGTTATATTTCTGTTCGATTTCATATAGTTGATGGGCATGTTTGTTTGAAGCAAGGGAATCGAATAGAAGTCTCGATTGTTCCAGGTAATGCAATGCCGATTGGTAATTTCCCGCCTCTTTTTCCACCTCATAGATCCGGTTGTAAAGTATTTCCTGATCCTCCGGAAGTGGAAGGCTGTCGAGTGCCACCGCTAATTCTCTTTTCGCTTCATCCCGATCTTTTATTTCTAGGCTGATATGGGCCAGGGAAAAATAGGCGGAACTGTTAGAAGGATCATACCGGATGGCTTTTTTAAAATAATTCCGGGCACGGGTGAAGTCTTTCATTTCTTGATATACGATGCCGATATGGTTGGCAACAGATGACTTGAGGATCGAGTCGTCCGGGGCGCTATCCAACATGGAGTCCACGCGCATATAGAATTCTATAGCCTTCTGGTAGTTCCGTTCGAGTGTATAGGTATCCCCCTGGTCACGGATGGTGATCAGTCGGCTACGGCGATTGCCAGCCTTGTTAAAGTAGTTTTCCGCCTGGACGTAATAATTACGCGCCGGTTCGGTCGCAAGTTCCGTTTGGTACAGGTCTGCTAGATAACTGCTGATATAGCCGCCGAGATTGTATTTCTTTACTTCGTCTGCCAAAGGCAAGGCTTCCAGATACTGCTTGATCGCTGCTTCATTTTCTCCCTGATCGGCGTAATACCGGCCCTGATAATACCGGATCTCCGCTTCTTTTCCTTTTTGGGAAGTTTTCTTGAAATAGGACTCTGCTTTCTTTAATAGGCTGTCCGGGTAGATCGTTTGTCCTAAGGAATCCCGAAGAAGGCAACCCGCCATGCAATATCCGGCAAAATCTTCTTCCGGCAGCGAACCTGCAGCCAGCGTCGAATCAATCAGTTCCAATGCCCTTAAAGGATCTTCGTCCTTTAACATCAAAATACGGTGCAATGCCTCTTTATGGCTGTATGAACCGGTGCATGCGTAGAAAAAGGCGAAAGCGACAAGGACAAATACAATCGTCCAGTTCCTTTGATTCACTTTTTTGTCTTCTTTTTCCATTGCTTTATTAATATGGAATGAGATGTGTTTGTGCAGAATGATTATGACTTTTTTTTATCATATGCGTAACTTTAATACAAATAAACAAAAAATATGATTTACAAATCCGTAAGTTTTCCTATTCTTTGGAATATTCGGCGGATTCAATTCTATTTTTTGCGTATTTAATAAATATTTTGCGAGTCTAAAAAGAGCATTGCGCCGCCCTGAAAATCGAGTGTACTCAATCAATTCATTGAGTATATTCCTTTTTGATATCGAGTATACTTCTATGTTGTAATCCAAATTTTTCGAGTATTATTTTTTTTCTCAATCTATATTGAGTAGTTTATTTACAGGAAGTTGAAAAGAAAACAGGCTCTTCCGTGGAGCAACTTGTCAGCAATAAACTTCCCGCGTTACGCTGTAACACTTTGTTGGGAGGATGACTTCGGTTATCCTCTTTCTTTGTTACAGATATCGCTTTATGGCAAAGAAAACTCACGCTGGGTCAACTTGGCAGTGATGTGAATCCTGTAAAAACAACCTTCTATCAGCAGACAAATGATCTTCGCTGCATTTTCCTCTTTCAGTTCTCAGGATATAAGCGTCACAGACTCAATAAGCGGACAAAAGCCGCAGGTATACTATAGTGATCGCTTTTTTCATAGAGGCAGTCTTTACAGAGATTCATATCTTTATCTTTACCCTTACTGTAATACACCATAAGCATATTTCGTTTGTTTCAAAAGTACAAAATATATTCTATTGGCCAACCGTCTGGCAATTCTTACTATGGCTTTATTTGTTTCCATCCTTCTGCAATAGCGTTTAAATGCCAGGGCCAGGGCCGGATCCCTACGAACGGCAACCCAGGAACTTTCTATTAAATTAGCTCTTAGACTAGCCTGTCTGCGGGGAGTCATTTCTCCTTTGTTCTCATTTTCTCCACTGGAATGACAACTGGGAATAATGCCTATAAATCCCGCAAATTTGTCATTACTGCTGAAACGGGCTATATCCTCTATTTCAACCAGGAAAGTGATGCCTGTTATCAAGCCGATACCCGGTACGCTGCGAATCAATTCCATATTTTTACCATATCGCTCCTCTTTGCTTAATTGCTTGATGACTCGTGTAATGCTAAGTAATGATTTTCGCTTGGACTCATATTCATCTAAAAGAAAAAGGAACGCTTGGGTACTCATCCCTTCTGCCCGTGAGGCTTCGGTGCGTAACCAGTGGAGATAACGTTTGGTTAGGTTGGTATTCTTTGAGAATGAGGACGGTATTTTAACTCCATAAAAATGTAACATCATCTTTATCTGTTGCTTCAAACGGCTTTGAGCTTTGACAACCGAGTCGCGCATACGTACCACCGAACGATCCTTCAATGTCACGGGAGAAGGTACATGGATGCCTTTTAATTCTTTTGCCCTGAGCGAACGGGCTATCTTTCGAGAATCCACAGAGTCTGTTTTCTGTAAACGATCCTTTCCCGTCGTCGGAACATCGGCTGCATTGATCACCTGGTTTTTCAACCCCAAAGACTCTAATTGATAATGGGTCCACCAACCGCTAAAGCCAGCCTCATAGGCTGAATAATAGGTAGCTCCCGGGAAAAACGTTTTCAGATACGACCACAGCTTTGCTGCTTCCGCTGGTTGACTGAATGTCTTATGGTGACTATGCTCCGTTAAAATTGTTACTGACCAACTCTTCAAATGGACATCTATTCCAACGTAAATGCTTTCTCCTTTAAAACTTAATTCTTTTCTTTGTTCTTGCATAAGCTTTGAGTATTTATTGTTTGTTGTTTGATTTCTCAAATATAATAATACTCTTGGCTTATGCTTTTTTTAACAAGCTTCGCTATTCACTTGACAAACATAGGGACTCATTGATAAAATCGAGTATACTCATTGATAAAATCGAGTATACTCCTTTTTTCCGTATAATTCGCGACTTTTGGAGACAGCCCCATGTAATAAATAGTGAGTGCGGGGAAAGGGTTGGCCTCCATAAAGGGAGCAATTATATTCTTACTGTCTTTGCACCGATTTTAAAACGCAATGATATTTCTTTATCTTTGCAGGAGGATCTATCCGGCAAAATTTCCGACAGGAATAGGCCGTTTGATAAAAAAGAATGAATAAACCCTATGACAGTAGCAGAATTGATAAAAAACAGCAAACGCACGGCGTTCTCTTTCGAAATCCTTCCTCCGCTGAAAGGAAATAATATCCAGCGGGTGTATGATGTGATCGACCGGTTGATCGAATTCGACCCGAAATATATTAATATCACGTCGCATCATAGCGAACCTTCTTATAAGACCTTGCCCGACGGAACACAGCAATTGGTAAAGGTTCGCAAGCGCCCCGGTTCGGTCGCTATTGCTTCCGCTATCCAGAATAAATATAAAATACTGGCCGTGCCGCACATCATCTGCAAAGGCTTTACCAAAGAAGAAACCGAATATGCTTTGATCGACCTGAATTTTCTCCGGGTCTATAACCTGTTGCTGTTGAGAGGTGACACCAAGAATCTCGATTCTTCACAGGATCCTTCCCTCTTCCATGCCCATGCAACCGATCTGCAGCAGCAGGTGAATAATTTCAACAAGGGTATCGCTTTGGACAGTTCCCTATTCGAAGCGAACGAGACGCCTTTTTCCTATGGGATGGCCTGCTATCCGGAAAAACACGAGGAGGCGCCCACTCTGGAATCCGACATTTATTATGCAAAAGAGAAGGTGAAAAACGGAGCCGGCTACCTGGTCACGCAGATGTTCTTCGATAACTCCAAATATTACGCTTTTGTGGAGCGTTGCCGGGCGGAAGGGATTACGGTGCCGATCATTCCGGGTATTAAGCCGATTGTCCTGCAAAATCAACTGACCGTCCTTCCTAAAATATTCCGTTCGGAGATTCCGGAGCCGCTGGCAGCCGAATTGCGCAAATGCAAAACGGACGAAGAGGCCAAAAACGTAGGGATCGAGTGGGGGATCCAGCAATGCAAGGACCTGATAGCGCATGGCGTTCCCAGCTTGCACTTCTATACACTGCTTGCTTCCGAAAGCGTCTATCGGATAGCCAGGCAAATTTATTGATCCGGTATGTACTTTAAAGATTGCATCGGACAGGAAGAGATAAAACGCCGTTTGATCGAATCGGCGCAGAGCGGGATCGTGCCTCACGCACAGCTTTTCTGTGAAAAGGAAGGGGCGGGGGCCTTTCCGTTGGCCTTTGCCTATGCCCGCTACCTGAACTGCGCCCATCGTTCGGATACCGATGCATGCGGCCAATGTCCGTCCTGCAAGATGTTTGACGTGATGGCGCATCCCGATTTGCATTTTGTTTTTCCGATTGTTGCCAAGAAGGAAAAGAAGAAGGAGGTCTGCGATGATTACCTGCCCGAATGGCGTGAATTCCTGCAACAACATATCTACTTCAATCTCGATGACTGGTTGAACGCCATGGATGCGGGCAATTCGCAGGCGTTGATCTATGCGAAGGAAAGCGACCAGATACTGAAAAAAGTCAGCCTTCGCATCTATGAGGCCGAGTATCGCATTCTCCTGATCTGGTTGCCGGAAAAAATGCATCAGGTATGTGCCAATAAGTTATTGAAAATTATAGAGGAACCGCCGGAGCATACCGTAATCCTGATGGTTTCCTGCGAGCCGGACGCCATCCTGGGAACGATCCTTTCAAGGGCGCAACGCCTGAATATACGTCCGGTTCCTGCTCCGGAGATGGCTGCAGCCATGCAGGAACGGTTTCATCTGACGAAAGAGGATGCCATGCAAGTTGCCCATCTCTCCGAAGGGAATTACCTGAAAGCCGTTGAGGCCATCAGCACGGGAGAAGAGAATGCCTTTTTCCTGGAGCAGTTCATCGGCATGATGCGGAATTCCTGGACAAGGAATGTCAAGGCAATGAAGGCTATGGCGGATACGCTGGCCAGTATCGGGCGGGAGCGCCAGAAGAATTTCCTGTCCTATTGCCAGCGGCTGGTCCGGGAGAATTTCGTCTACCGTTTCCAGGCGCCGGAGCTGAATTATATGAACAGGGAAGAAGCCGGTTTTTCGGTGAAATTTTCTCCTTTTGTGAACGAACGGAATGTATTTGACCTGATGGACGAGCTGGCGGTTGCCGAACGCCATATTACGCAGAATGTAAATGCGAAGATGGTTTTTTTCGACCTTTCTTTGCGAATGACAGTTTTATTGAAGCGATAAGAATATGCAATTGAAAAGGAAAGAAATGGGAAGGGAAAGTTTTATCCTGAAAGCCGGCGTTTCGCTGATGGCAACGGTTTCACTCCTGCTTTTCAGTCTGTTTGGCTGCCGGGGGCAGGAGAATAATGCGAACCGCTATGCTTCCGCCGGACCGGTAGTGATCCATCGTTTTGACAAGGAACTGTTGCAACGACTGGAACAGGGAGACTCGATAGCGAAGGACTCTTCTTTCGCCGGACAATATTCCTTGCTTCTGCAACTGTTGGAGCAATCCCTCTTTAAGGCGGGCGGACGCGATTCGGCAGGTTCTTATGCCCGGTTGGCTTCCTACTATTCGGAGCCGCATCTTCATGGATTATACCGGGAGGCTGTGGAGAAATTTGCCGATGTATCTTCGATTGAAAAGGCGCTGGGCGCCGCTTTTGCCTATCTAAAAGCCGAATGGCCCGCCTTGCAGGTCCCAGCCGTTTATATGCATGTTTCGGGACTGAATCAGAATGTATTGGTGGGTGACAGCCTGCTTTCGCTTTCCATTGATAAATATCTCGGCTCGGCTTATCCTTTGTATCAGGAATTCTTTTATGACTACCAACTTCGTAAAATGAAACCGGATTATGTTGCTCCCGATTATCTGAGGGCATGGCTTCTTTCGGAGTTTCCCTTCGAGGGAAAGGAAACGGTATTGCTGGAACGGATGATATACGAAGGAAAAATAATTTATCTGCTTCAACAGGCGTTGCCTGAAACTTCTCCCGATGTGCTTTTCGGCTATGCTCCGGCGGAAAGCGAATGGTGTACGAAGAACGAACGGGCGCTCTGGAGGACGATCCTCGAGCGAAAGCAGCTCTATACTCCTGATTTGCTGACGACGGCAAAGTATTTTGAAGAAGCGCCGGCCCGTTTCCTTTCGGAGGATGCGCCGGGCAATCTGGGGCGATGGCTCGGTTGGAGGATCGTTTCGCTGTACATGGAGCGGACCGGGGCGGCGCCGTCTGCGTTGATGGCAAACGCGGATGCGCAGGATATCCTCGCTAAATCCCGTTATAAACCATGAATTAAAAACAAAATCTTTTGAAAATGAAACATATCGATCGCACTCTTTTGGATGAAACGACAGCGAGGGCAAAAGTTTCCCCTCGCCTTCGAATGAACTACAACTTTCATGAGAAGTTGGATGATCCTGTCAATCGCCTGCTGAATGCAATGGAGCCGGGGACATATATCCGTCCGCATCGGCATTGCAATCCCGATAAAAATGAAATCTTCCTTTTGCTGCGCGGACGAGTCGCCCTTTTTATCTTCGATGACGAGGGGAAAGTACTTGAATCGGTGATTCTTGATCCGGATCAGGGGGAATATGGGGGAGAAATCGAGGCCGGTATCTGGCATGGCTTACTGGTGCTGGAATCCGGATCGGTTATCTATGAGGTGAAAAATGGGCCTTTTGCTCCGCTTTTGCCTGAAAACTTCGCTCCCTGGAGCCCGGAACCGGGGAATGAAGAAGCTGTGGCCGCATATATGAAGCAACTTGCTTCGTATTTATAAGTTTTCATAGCGGTTGATGTTTTTCGTACTAAACTTTTCGCTCTCTTTTATTTAACATTCCCGATCATTTTAATTGCAATGTTTCAACGATAGCAAACATTTATTTACCGGACAAAAACAGGAGATTTCTTTTTCTTTCCGGTTAATATGCAAAAGAAGTGGGGCCGGGGAAAGGAGATTTGCAAAAAATCTGTACATTCGCTTCAAATTAACACTTATATGCCAGATAGTATCGTAATTATCCCGACTTACAATGAAAAGGAGAATGTGGAAAACATTATCCGGGCGGTTTTCGCCCTTGAAAAAGAGTTCCACGTTCTAATCATCGATGACGGTTCGCCCGACGGAACAGCCGGTATCGTCAAAACATTACAGAATGAATTTCCCGAACGCCTTTTTCTGATCGAAAGAGCCGGTAAACAGGGCTTGGGAACAGCCTACCTGAAGGGCTTCTCTTGGTCGATAGAACATCGGTATGACTTCATTTTTGAGATGGATGCCGACTTTAGCCATAACCCGAACGATCTGCCGCGTTTGTATGAAGCTTGTACCGCCGGAGGAGCGGATGTAGCCGTCGGCTCCCGGTACTGCAACGGCGTTAATGTGGTGAACTGGCCTTTGGGGCGTGTGCTGATGTCATATTATGCCTCCATGTACGTGCGGCTGGTAACCGGAATGAATATCCATGATACAACAGCGGGATTCAAGTGTTACCGGCGGGAAGTATTGGAAACGATTGAATTGGATAAGATTCATTTCAAAGGCTATGCCTTTCAGATCGAAATGAAGTTTACTGCATATAAATGCGGCTTCCGGATTGTGGAAGTACCGATTATCTTTATTAACCGTGTGCTGGGAGTTTCCAAAATGAACTCTTCCATCTTCGGAGAAGCTTTGTTTGGCGTATTGGAGTTGAAATGGAATAGCTTTTTTCGTAAATATCCTCAAAAGAAACAAAGAGCATGAGCAGAATAATCATCCGCAATGCACGGATTATTAATGAAGGAGAATCTTTTTCCGGCTCCGTCCTTATCAACGGGGAACGGATTGAACAAGTTTGGCGGGGAGAACTTCCCGATGGGGAAGCCACCCGGGCGGAAGTGGTGGATGCCACCGGAAAATGGCTGCTTCCCGGCTGTATCGATGATCAGGTGCATTTTCGTGAACCCGGACTGACGCAGAAGGGAGACATCGGAAGCGAAAGCCGTGCCGCTGTGGCCGGAGGAGTTACCACTTTTATGGATATGCCGAATACGAAACCACAAACAACGACACTACCTGATCTGGAATGGAAACTGCAACGGGCAGCCGAAACTTCGGCGGCAAACTATTCCTTTTTCTTCGGAGGAACGAATACGAATTTCGAGGAGATCGGGAAGTTGGATTTGAAACGTATCCCCGGACTGAAACTCTTTCTCGGCTCTTCTACCGGCAATATGCTGGTGGATAATCCGGAGACGTTGTCTCTCTTTTTCGGTATACCGGACTTGTTGATTGCCATCCATGCCGAAAAAGAAGAAATCATCCGGCGGAATAAAGCCTACTACGTCGGTCTTTACGGAGAGGATCTGGATATTACCTTCCATCCCAAGATACGGAGTGAGGAAGCCTGCTACGCCTCCTCTTCCGAGGCAGTGGAACTGGCTACGCGCTTAGGTACACATTTGCATATCTTGCACTTATCGACGGCCAAGGAATTATCTTTGCTTGATAACAAGCGCCCGCTGAGCGAAAAAAAGATCACGGCGGAGGCGTGCATTCACCATCTTTGGTTTGACGACCGGGATTATGCCGCTTTCGGAAACCTGATCAAATGGAATCCCGCCGTCAAGACACAAGCCGACCGGGATGCCTTGCGCGAGGCCGTCCGTTTGAATCTGATCGATATCATTGCGACCGACCATGCGCCCCATCTGCCGGCCGAAAAGGAGGGAAGCTGCCTGAAAGCCGCCTCCGGCGGACCGCTTGTACAACATTCCTTGGTTGCCATGCTGGAATTGGTGCGGCAGGGTGAATTTACTCCGGAGAAGGTCGTACAGAAAATGGCGCATCAGCCGGCCGAACTTTTTAAGATCAAGGAACGGGGATATATCCGTCCGGGCTATTATGCAGACTTGGTGCTGGTCGATCCGCATAAAGAATGGGTGGTAAGCAAAGACAATCTGTTCTATAAATGTGGCTGGTCTCCGTTTGAAGGACAGCTTTTCCATCATACCGTCGAAACGACTTTTGTTAACGGATTCCCTGTTTACCGGAACAGGATAATAACAGAAGGTCATCATGGAATGGAAGTCACTTATCTCCGGTAATGATCTGCTCTTATTTTGCTTGCTTTTCTGTTGCTTTTAATTAAAAATAAACAAAAAAAAGATAAAAGGGGCTTTTCTCGAAAAAAGTGTATAAATCCATACAAATATGTTTTATAATATCTATTTTTTTTTGTTAGAGATCAAGAAATGCATCATATTTGCATCAGATAACCTAAACAATCTTTTTGCCTTAAAGACTAATACCTATTAAAACCTATAAAGACGGCCTTTGTGAAAAGGCCGTCTTTATATTTCGTATGCTTACCTTGTTATTAATTGTAATTCAACTTATTAATAACTTATTTCTTCGATTTTAGCAGAGACTTTTTCGAGAAGATCATTCAGTTGCTCTTCCGGCCGGATGATATTGAAATCTCCCCAGAACCGGTCGTCATAGGTGAAATTAATATCGGAGAAAATCGTATTGGTACGCAATTGCTCGTTGCGTGGGAAGCGGTTGACATCCATCGTATCAATTTTACAGGTTGCCATTTCGAACCAGGTATGCAGGGTGGACGGAAAAGAGAGAAAATGTTTTTTCTTTATTTTAAAAATCAGGTCTCCTCGAATATGATTCACATAGTAAGTTCCGTTCCATTCCTTATAACTAATGATATAGGATACTTTGTACGGCGTAATCGTAAGATTCCGGTTTCTTTTTTCAATCAACATCTGCGCTGCCTCTTTAATATATTTCGGATGGATTTCGAAAACGGCTTTCAGAAGCGCTTGGTTTGTTGCATCTATATACAGGCTTCCCCGGTATAAAGGTTCGGTAAGGCTCTCTTTCTGCTCGAAAGAGAGGACGTTGACCAGGCGGTTGTCTATTTCCGTCATGTCCGTATTCTGGTAGTTATAGTTCGCCTCAAACGCCGGCTGGATAAAATCCGGAAGGTTCTTCATCAAATCCAGCAGCAGGCAGGAGCTGACGCCGGACTTCATCTTGGCGACAAGCGTATCCTTTTCCCGTTCATTGGTTATTTTCCGCATCTTTAGGATCTTGACCTGATCTTTCCTATTGGAATTGAAATCGGATTTGTAAATTTGGAAAACCGCTTCGGTCAGTTGTACGAAACGTTGGCTGTGTTCTATGCCTTCCCTGTAGAAGGAGGTGAAATAAACCGGTGCGTGTGCGTAGTTTTTTTCTCTTTTTTCGATCATCTGATGCAGCAATTGCAACGGATTGACGAACCGTATCACGACTTCCTGTATCGGAATGACCATTTGGTCCAAAGGAACGACTGTCTTTTGCCCCGTCAGGACAGAAAGGCTGATTCGCCGGCTGATATAACCCAAATGGGAAAAAAGGAGGGTCGGTTTCGCCTGTACCGAATCCGGAAGCAGGAGCCGGAACTCTCCATTCTGGTTAGTGATTGTCCCTATGGAGGTCGAATCGACACTAACCGAAGCATAGGCAATCGGCTCATCGGTATGCCGGTCTATCAGCTTTCCTTCCACCGGCATTTGGGGGGCGAGTTCTTCGGGAAGAAGCGTTTTTTCGGGAGCAGGTTCCTTCTTCCCGCTGTGTGATAATAGAATGTGTTTGCCTTCGATATGGATAGCGATGTCTTTTCCGGCAATCGTCAGGATGGCTTCCTGAAGCGTATAGACGCCCTTCGGAATCCGGGCGGATTTGTCGTTTTCCACGATCCGGCTGTCATAGACAAACAGATAGCCGGTTTGATCGCTGATTTGCTTTAATAGTTCGTATACAGAGCCTTTTGTCTTCTTCAGCCCGATCTTTTGATTCAGCGGATCCTGTTCCTGCGCATATCCCCTCTGCACTGCCGGGAAGCCCAACAGGATTCCGAGCAGGCAAACAGTCAATAGAGGATAGATCGAGCGTTTCATGGCAAATACTTTCGGTTACTGCGGTAAAATCCATATTTCATCCCCTTTCCGTTCATAGCGGAGGTCCAGTGCGAGGCAAATCACTTTTGTCACTTCCATCGAAGAATCGTCGACGTAGGCATAGTTCAGGCGGCGTTCCTCCAACCCTTTCCCCAAGCATATTTCCGGGCCGTCGGCATATTGGTTGATCACCCGGATCAGATCGGGCAGCTTTTCGTCTTTGAAATAAAGCCGGTCTTTATAGCGAAAGAAGATATGTGCTTCGTTCGCTTGTTTCCGGATACGGTCCGGATCGACGATCACGGTCTGCCCGGCCTCTACCTGCATGCTCCTAGCGTCTTTTTTGCGAGTAATGCATACGGTACCCCGTTCGACGGCGATACGGAACGGTTTGTCTTTGAGGTTCCGGATACTGAAAGCCGTACCCAGGACTTCGACCCGCACGTCCTCCGTTTCGATGAAGAACGGCGATTGCCGGTTTTGATGAATGTCAAAAAACGCATCCCCTTCCAGAAAGACCTCCCGTTTTTCCTTTGGAAAATGCTTCGGATACCGGAGGGAAGCCGCTTCCGACAAATAGATTGTGGAGCCGTCTTCCAATGTAGATACCAGTGTCGCTTCCTTATTTTCATTCGACAGAACCAACAAGGTGTCCGTTCCCTTAGCCGCTTTCCGGTTATATAGGAAAGCGATTCCACCGCAGAGGCAAAGAAGAACGACGGCAACGGCTACCCGCAATCCTACGCGATTGAATGTCCGGCTCCGGCTTTCCTTTTTTGTTTCCAGCAGACCGTCCGCTTCCAAACGGGCAAATAGCGTTCCCCATGCCTGATCTGTCTTTTTGTTTGTTATCATAAGATATAAATATATTCGTCTATTTCTTTTCTCAATGTCTGTAAAGCCTTGCTCATTTCCGCTTCTACGGTCTTGATGGAAATGGACAACAAGGTGGCGATCTCATTATATTTGCGTCCTTCATCGCGGTGCATTCGGAAGATGCGTTGGCGGCGTTCGGGCAGCTTGGTCATTGCGCGGCAGATCACCGACTCCAGTTCCTTATATTCCAATACCTCCTCCGGCGTGGACAAGGCCTGTTCCTGTTCTTTGGCGGCAATTGCGTCCTGATGGCGCTCGCGTACCTCGCAATGTTCGACGTATTGCAGGGAACCGTTCCTCACGGCAACATAGAGATAAGATTTGATCGAATGGAAAATTTGTATCGTTTGCCGATCCCGCCATAAACAATAGAATACCTCTTGTACCACCTCTTCCGCAACAGCCATGCGACCGGTGATGCCGGCCGCATAAAGGCAGAGCGGGGAATAGTAAAGACGGAAGACTTGTTCGAACGTTCGGATGTCTCCTTCTTTTATCTTGTGTAGAACCGTCACATCTGTTAGCATTAGCATAAGATTATCTCTTACAGGTACTATCCAAAGATACGAAAGAGAACAATTACCGGTATTGCTTTTTCAATTTATTTACTGCATTCTCCAGAGATTCCGTCGGCTCGATAATATTGTAGTTCTCCCAAAAGTCTGCGTCTGCAAAATTACTGACCCGATCCGAAAGCGAGAGCGTCGGTTTGAAAGCATCTTGCCTTGGAATTTCGGTGGCCGGGCGGCCAGCCAGGTCTGTGACCACCATCTCCGCCAGGATGGTATAACCGGTAGCGAACAGCCGGCGTTTCCAGTCGCATTTGAATTCTACCTCGTTGCGGACGTAGTTCAGGTAGGATTTTCCGTCCCTTTGCTTGTAGGTGATGATAAAAGAAACGACTTCGGGTTTGAAGCGCAGGCCGAACGGCTTCTTCCGGAGAATCGCCTGCGTTGCCTTGTTGCGGTCGTTCATGCTGAGGAATATCTCCGCCCGTGCAAAGGTCAGATTCTCTTTATCGATATATAGCTTGCCGTAGTAAGGCGCGAAAGGTAGGATCGCCTGTGATTTGAAGTCGATGACATAATTCAGGCGGTCGTCGATCATCGTGATTTCGTTGAATGTGAAAGAATAGTAGGGGAGCGTCAGCGGATCGAAAAGCATATCCCTGTTCTTTACCACGTCCGTGAAGACGGAAAGGTTCGGCCCGCCCTGCAGTTTGACGATCAGCGTATCTTTAGGCTTTTGGCTTAGCAACTGGCGTCCTTTCAATACCTGCACGCGATCCTTTTCGATTCCCTTTTCGTAGGAAGTCTTATAGACTTGGATCACGGCTTCCGCTACATTAATATAGGTACGCCTTTTCTTGATTGTTTCCCGGTAAAAGCCGGTCAACAGGTTATCCTGTCCGCTATAATTTGTCGCGATTTTCCCGATGGCCTGGTTGACCAGTTCCTGGGCATTCCCGCCCAAGACTAAGATTTCCTCCAGAACATTGTCATTGGGGGTCAGAAGAATCGTTTGTTTTTCAGGATTATTTTCCTGGATGGGATAGAGCAGGTTGTAATATCCCAGATGGGAAACTTCGATTCTTTTCGATGGAGGCCATTCCTGTAGCTTTAATGTGAATTCGCCGTCCTCGTTGGTAATCGTTCCCACATGGCTGCCGGGGATGGAGATGCTGGCATAGCTCAGTTTCTTCTTATTCTTTGTGTCTTTTACCACCCCGCTGATGATGAAAAATCCGTTTCCATTGCCGTTTTCCTTTTGAGCGGAAAGGGAAGGACCTACGCTTGCTACCAATGTAATGATCAGTAGTAGGCGGATGATTGAATTTACTGTCGTTTTCATAAGAATTTATATTAATAGGTTCATATCAGATGCCTTTATTAATAAGATCGTTCAACGCCCCGATACCCTATAAAATTTCTCCTGTTTTTATCTGCCAGGCCTCGGAGCCTGTTTTAAACAGTTATTAAATTCTCCATATTTTTCTTCTAAAGATTATTTTATCGTATTGGTTGTAAAACATATGGAAAGTGCTTTTTTATATGTACGGAAAATTTAACTTTGNGACGGAAGACTTGTTCGAACGTTCGGATGTCTCCTTCTTTTATCTTGTGTAGAACCGTCACATCTGTTAGCATTAGCATAAGATTATCTCTTACAGGTACTATCCAAAGATACGAAAGAGAACAATTACCGGTATTGCTTTTTCAATTTATTTACTGCATTCTCCAGAGATTCCGTCGGCTCGATAATATTGTAGTTCTCCCAAAAGTCTGCGTCTGCAAAATTACTGACCCGATCCGAAAGCGAGAGCGTCGGTTTGAAAGCATCTTGCCTTGGAATTTCGGTGGCCGGGCGGCCAGCCAGGTCTGTGACCACCATCTCCGCCAGGATGGTATAACCGGTAGCGAACAGCCGGCGTTTCCAGTCGCATTTGAATTCTACCTCGTTGCGGACGTAGTTCAGGTAGGATTTTCCGTCCCTTTGCTTGTAGGTGATGATAAAAGAAACGACTTCGGGTTTGAAGCGCAGGCCGAACGGCTTCTTCCGGAGAATCGCCTGCGTTGCCTTGTTGCGGTCGTTCATGCTGAGGAATATCTCCGCCCGTGCAAAGGTCAGATTCTCTTTATCGATATATAGCTTGCCGTAGTAAGGCGCGAAAGGTAGGATCGCCTGTGATTTGAAGTCGATGACATAATTCAGGCGGTCGTCGATCATCGTGATTTCGTTGAATGTGAAAGAATAGTAGGGGAGCGTCAGCGGATCGAAAAGCATATCCCTGTTCTTTACCACGTCCGTGAAGACGGAAAGGTTCGGCCCGCCCTGCAGTTTGACGATCAGCGTATCTTTAGGCTTTTGGCTTAGCAACTGGCGTCCTTTCAATACCTGCACGCGATCCTTTTCGATTCCCTTTTCGTAGGAAGTCTTATAGACTTGGATCACGGCTTCCGCTACATTAATATAGGTACGCCTTTTCTTGATTGTTTCCCGGTAAAAGCCGGTCAACAGGTTATCCTGTCCGCTATAATTTGTCGCGATTTTCCCGATGGCCTGGTTGACCAGTTCCTGGGCATTCCCGCCCAAGACTAAGATTTCCTCCAGAACATTGTCATTGGGGGTCAGAAGAATCGTTTGTTTTTCAGGATTATTTTCCTGGATGGGATAGAGCAGGTTGTAATATCCCAGATGGGAAACTTCGATTCTTTTCGATGGAGGCCATTCCTGTAGCTTTAATGTGAATTCGCCGTCCTCGTTGGTAATCGTTCCCACATGGCTGCCGGGGATGGAGATGCTGGCATAGCTCAGTTTCTTCTTATTCTTTGTGTCTTTTACCACCCCGCTGATGATGAAAAATCCGTTTCCATTGCCGTTTTCCTTTTGAGCGGAAAGGGAAGGACCTACGCTTGCTACCAATGTAATGATCAGTAGTAGGCGGATGATTGAATTTACTGTCGTTTTCATAAGAATTTATATTAATAGGTTCATATCAGATGCCTTTATTAATAAGATCGTTCAACGCCCCGATACCCTATAAAATTTCTCCTGTTTTTATCTGCCAGGCCTCGGAGCCTGTTTTAAACAGTTATTAAATTCTCCATATTTTTCTTCTAAAGATTATTTTATCGTATTGGTTGTAAAACATATGGAAAGTGCTTTTTTATATGTACGGAAAATTTAACTTTGTGCCGTTAGAATTGTCTAAAACCTAAATTACAATATATTATTATGAGTCATAAAAGAGTTTACACTTTTGGAAATGGACAGGCTGAAGGTCGGGCCGATATGAAAAACCTGTTGGGAGGAAAAGGAGCGAATCTAGCGGAGATGAATTTGATCGGAATCCCGGTGCCCCCGGGATTTACTATTACAACAGAAGTTTGTTCGGAGTACTATACCTTGGGGAAAGAAAAGGTAATTGAATTGTTGAAAACCGAGGTTGAAAAGGCTATCGCCAGAATCGAAGGGTTGATGAGCGCTAAGTTTGGGGATGTGGCGAACCCTTTGTTGGTTTCGGTCCGTTCCGGAGCGCGCGCTTCAATGCCGGGAATGATGGACACGATCCTTAATCTCGGATTGAATGACGATGTAGTGGAGGGATTGGCGAAGAAGACGGGAAACCAACGCTTTGCATGGGATTCTTACCGCAGGTTTATTCAGATGTACGGGGATGTCGTAATGGGTGTGAAACATACGGGCAAAGACGAGATCGACCCGTTCGAGGCGATTATAGAAGAAATCAAGGCCGCTAAAGGCGTAGCATTAGATAATGAATTGGATGTCGACGATCTGAAAAAGATGGTCGCCCGGTTTAAGGAAGCGGTGAAAAGACAGACCGGTTCCGACTTTCCTAACTCTTCCTACGAACAGTTATGGGGCGCCATTTGCGCCGTCTTTGATTCCTGGATGAACGAACGCGCCATCCTGTATCGCAAGATGGAAGGCATTCCGGCGGAATGGGGAACGGCGGTAACTGTGCAGGCAATGGTATTCGGTAATATGGGCGATACGTCGGCTACCGGCGTTTGCTTCTCCCGCGATGCGGGCAACGGCGAAGACTTGTTCAACGGCGAATACCTCATCAATGCGCAGGGGGAAGATGTGGTGGCCGGCATACGGACTCCACAGCAAATCACCAAAATAGGTTCCCAACGATGGGCGCAGTTAGCCGGAATTCCGGAGGACGTCCGTCGGCAGAATTATCCGTCCATGGAAGAAGCCATGCCGGAGATTTATAAAGAGTTGGACGCCATACAGACCAAGTTGGAGGATCATTACCGGGATATGCAGGATATGGAATTTACCGTTCAGGAAGGAAAACTCTGGTTCCTGCAAACCCGTAACGGGAAACGTACCGGTGCGGCGATGGTCAAGATCGCCATGGACCTGCTGAGGCAGGGAGTCATTGATGAAAAGACGGTTTTGTCGCGGATCGATCCCAATAAGCTGGACGAGTTGCTCCATCCGGTTTTTGACAAGAAGGCGCTGGCCAAGACCAAAGTCCTGGCGAAAGGCTTGCCTGCATCTCCCGGAGCGGCGACAGGGCAGATCGTTTTCCTGGCCGAGGATGCGGCAGGATGGTATAACGATGGAAAAAAGGTCGTTTTGGTACGGATAGAAACTTCTCCGGAGGATTTGGCCGGGATGGCTGTGGCCGAAGGAATCCTGACGGCGCGCGGCGGAATGACCTCCCATGCGGCGGTTGTCGCCCGGGGAATGGGGAAATGTTGCGTCTCCGGGGCCGGAGAGTTGAAGATAGATTATAAGAAAAAGACGCTACAGGTAGGTTCGACAACGCTTCATGAGGGCGACTTCATTTCTCTCAACGGAACGACCGGAGAAGTGTATGAAGGGAAAGTGGCGACCAGTGCAGCGGAATTGTCCGGCGATTTTTCCGACTTGATGAAGCTGGCGGATAAATATACAAAACTACAGGTGCGCACCAATGCGGATACTCCGCACGATGCCGAGGTAGCACGCGCTTTCGGCGCTGTGGGAATCGGGCTTTGCCGTACCGAACACATGTTTTTCGAAGGGGATAAGATAAAGGCGATGCGTGAGATGATCCTTTCGGAAACGCAGGAAGGACGGAAAAAGGCGCTGGCCAAGATACTTCCCTATCAACTGGCCGATTTTAAGGGCATTTTCCGGGCGATGCACGATCTGCCGGTGACAGTCCGCTTGCTCGATCCTCCCTTGCATGAGTTCGTTCCCCATGACCTCAAGGGGCAGGAAGAGATGGCAAATGCGATGGGGGTCTCGGTGGAATATATCCACGAAAGGGTGGAAGCCCTCAGCGAACAAAATCCGATGCTGGGGCACCGGGGATGCCGTTTGGGGAATACTTATCCCGAAATTACGGAAATGCAAACCCGGGCAATCCTGGGGGCGGCTCTCGAATTGAAGAAAGAGGGGATCCATGTCTTCCCGGAAATTATGGTTCCGCTGATCGGTATCCTTTATGAGTTTCTGGAACAGGAAAAGGTGATTAGGGAGACGGCAGAGCAATTGTTTAAGGAAATGAACGACCGGATCGATTACAGTGTAGGCACGATGATCGAAGTGCCTCGGGCTGCCCTGACAGCCGATCGGATCGCTTCTTCAGCCGAATTCTTTTCGTTTGGAACCAATGATCTGACGCAAATGACATTCGGATATTCAAGGGACGACATCGCTTCTTTCCTTCCGATCTATTTGGAAAAGAAAATTTTGAAAGTCGATCCTTTCCAGGTATTAGATCAGAAAGGGGTCGGGCAGTTGATTCAAATGGCGACCGAAAAGGGTCGTGCCATCCGGCCGAATCTGAAGTGCGGTATTTGTGGAGAACATGGCGGGGAGCCTTCTTCCGTGAAGTTCTGCCATAGAGTCGGGCTGAACTATGTTTCTTGTTCGCCATTCCGGGTACCTATTGCCCGGATTGCGGCCGCACAAGCAGCGATTGAGGAATAGTGATTTATTCTGAAAATCGCCCGAAGGTCACCTGCGGAAAAGAATTTTCTTGCGCAGGTGACCTTTTTCTTTTCCGGTTGCCGGGCGAAGGCCGAGAAATATCGAAAAACGGTAACCTTAAAATAGGCCGTAAGCAATTAAATTTATAGCTTTGCGCTAACTTAAAGCAGAGGAAGGATGCAGCGGGCGGATGGATCGCCCGGTATTCTTTTGCGAATAATTTAAGAACAATGGAATATATCGAAACAAAGCTTCCGGGAGTATGGATTATTGAGCCGAAAGTATTCAGTGATGCACGAGGCTATTTTATGGAGGCCTTCAAGCAAGCCGAATTTGACGGAGCCATCGGTAAGGTGGCCTTTATTCAGGATAATGAGTCTTGCTCTACTAAAGGAGTCCTTCGAGGGTTGCACTATCAACTGGCCCCTTTCTCACAAGCAAAATTAGTACGGGTGATCAAAGGCTGCGTGCTGGACGTGGCGGTCGATATGCGTGTCGGTTCTCCTACCTATGGGAAATATATCAGCGTCGAGTTGTCTGAAACGAATAAACGGCAGTTATACATGCCGCAAGGCTTTGCACACGGCTTTCAGGTACTGAGCGACGAGGCGGTCTTTATTTACAAAGTGGATAACCCTTATACGCCGTCGCATGAGCGGGGGATCCGTTTCGATGATCCCGAACTGGGTATCGACTGGCGGATTGCCGATCCTTCCGGAATCATTCTTTCCGGGAAAGACAGAGAAGCGCCGCTTTTCAGAGAGGCGGAAAATAATTTTACCTATTCTAAATAGTATGTTATGAAGAATTATTTAGTGACCGGAGCAGCCGGCTTTATCGGAGCTAATTTCCTGAAGTATCTTTTGGCTACCTATCCCGATTGCCGGGTGATCGCATTGGACTTGTTGACGTATGCCGGTAATCTGAAGACTATCGAGAAGGATATGGAAGACAATCGCTGTACTTTCGTGAAGGGAGATATCGGCAACCGTGTACTGGCGGATTCCCTATTCGCACAATATGCAATCGATTGTGTTGTGAATTTTGCGGCGGAAAGCCATGTGGACCGTAGCATCGAAAATCCGCAACTCTTTCTTGTTACGAATATTCTGGGAACGCAAAACCTGTTGGATGCCGCCCGCAGCGCCTGGACTACCGGCAAGGATGCCAATGGATATCCCACCTGGAAGGAAGGCGTTCGCTTTCATCAGGTTTCCACCGATGAAGTGTACGGTAGCCTCGGTGCCGAAGGGTATTTTACGGAAGAGACTCCGTTGGATCCGCGCAGTCCGTACAGCGCTTCCAAGACCAGCGCCGACCTGTTTGTCAAGGCTTACCATGAGACCTACAAGATGCCGGTCAGCATCACCCGTTGCTCAAACAATTACGGGCCGTATCATTTTCCGGAGAAATTGATCCCCCTGATTATTAAAAATATATTGGAAGGTAAGTCATTGCCGGTCTATGGAGACGGGAGCAATATACGGGACTGGCTCTACGTGGAAGACCATTGCAAGGCGATCGATAAGGTGATACACCACGGACGTTCCGGTGAGGTCTATAATGTCGGGGGACATAACGAACGGAAGAACATAGAGATTGTCCGGACGGTGATTACAACGATGCGCCGGTTGATGACCGAAGAACCGGCGTACCGTCAGGCACTGAAAAAGAAAGTGCCCGGCTCCGATGGTCTCTGGTCGATCGATTGGATTAATGAGGATTTAATTACTTTTGTCAAGGATCGCCTGGGGCACGATCAACGTTATGCCATCGATCCGGCTAAAATCACCCGCGAGTTGGGCTGGCGACCGGAGACGGACTTTGAAACGGGAATTGTCAAGACCGTACGCTGGTATCTGGAACATCAAGATTGGGTGGATGAAATTACTAGCGGCGGCTATATGCATTACTATGAGCAGATGTATGGCGGCCGGGAATTATAACAGGTTTTATTTTAGGTAAAAATGAAAAAAATAAAGTATTTGTTAAGTGCGCTTGCGGCAATCTTGTGTTCGGCTATTTTGCTCGCATCCTGCGAAGACGAGAAGGAATCAAGTAAAAACGACGAAATACTCGGAAGCTGGAAGGTCAGCGCTTTTATGACGGATAATGACAATTTAAACGGACTCCTGCCCGTTATCCTGTCGCAGGCCGGAGTGAATCTTCCGGGAACGATAATTCAGTTTAATCCGGAATTCAAGGCGAAGGTTTCCGTACCTACCGCCGAGGGGGCATTGGAAAAAGAAACCCGCTACAATTTCAACGGGGAACAACTTGCCTTTACGATCGAGGAGATCGGAGGGCTGCCGGTGAATGCTTTCGATGTCCCGTCTTACTCTTCGCAAGAGATGACCTTGGTGCGGAATATCTCCTCGTTGGAAATCAAAGCCATGCTGGAGTTGCTCAAGGCGAAGAACGAGCTTCTGGCAACCACGTTGAAAACCCTCCTGGGGGAGAGCTTGGAAAAAGGATTGAAAATCACAATTACGATTGTAAAAACGGGAGAGACGGAATGATTGTAGATGTTTGTTTTTCACCGGTATTATATCCTGTCTATCATCGGCCGGAGGCGATAGCCGTTGTTGTCGATGTGTTCCGGGCGACCACCACCATGGCGGCGGCTTTTCGGAACGGAGCGCGTACGATCCGTCCGGTTGCCACGTTGGAAGAAGCGATGGCTTATAAAGAACAGGGCTGGTTGGTCGGTGCGGAGCGAAATGTACGGAAATGTGACTTTGCCGACTTCGGCAATTCCCCTTTTGACTATACGCAGGAAAAGGTGGCGGGCGAGGATCTCGTCTTCACGACAACGAACGGAACGAAGACGATTACGGTAGCGCGCGGAGCCTACCGCGTGATAACCGGGGCGTTTACCAACTTGGAGGCGGTGGCTGATTATTGTCTCCGTGCGCAGCGGGATGTGGTAGTCGTCTGTTCCGGTTGGGAAGATAAGGTGAATATCGAAGATACCCTTTTCGGCGGAGCCTTGGCGGAGGCTCTATTGTCGAAAGGCTATCGTTTGGGCGGAGACAGCGCCGTGATTGCCTTGGACATGTGGCGGCAGAACCGGGCGGATTTACTTGCCTATATCGGACGTACCGAGCATATTGAACGGTTGCGCAGGAACGGCCTGGCCGACAGCGTGCCGTACTGCCTGACCCTTAATCTTGCTCCAGTCGTCCCGGAGTTGGCAATCGAAAGCGAAACGCTGATTTTACATAAGAAATGAATAAGACAGATAAAATACGATTCGGAGTGATCGGAACCAATTTTATCACCGACTGGGTGATTGCGGGTGGACGGGAAGACGCCCGGTTCGAATTGGCAGCCGTGTATTCCCGCACGGAAGAAACGGCCCGGGCCTTTGCTGCAAAGCATCGTATTCCGCATACCTTTACTTCTTTGGAAGCAATGGCCGAAAGCTCGTTAATCGACGCGGCCTATATCGCTTCGCCGAACTTCCTTCATGCCAGGCAAAGCATCCTGATGATGGAGCATGGCAAGCATGTCCTGTGTGAGAAACCTCTTGCCTCGAATGCACGCGAAGCCCGGCGGATGATTGAAGCCGCCCAAGCCAACGGGGTCGTTCTGATGGAAGCAATGAAACCGACCCTGACTCCCGGTTTCCGCGCCGTTCAGGAGAATTTGTCCCGCCTCGGCGCGATACGCCGTTATTTCTCTTCTTATTGCCAGTATTCTTCCCGGTATGACAAGCTGAAAGAAGGAATTGTGCTGAATGCCTTTAAGCCCGAACTAAGCAATGGCGCCATCATGGATATCGGGGTCTATACCATCTATCCGATGGTCGTCCTTTTCGGCCGGCCGAAAGCGATCCATGCCTCCGGCATCCGCCTGTATACAGGAGTTGACGGTCAGGGAGGCGTCAATTTTGAATACGAATCTATGAATGCTACGGTCCTCTACAGCAAGATCGCCAACTCGGCCTTGCCGACCGAAATCCAAGGGGAAGAAGGAAACCTGACTTTGGATCGTATCAATATCATCAGCCGCATTACCTGGACGCCGCGCCTTGGGGGCGGGGAAGAAGACCTGACGCCGGGACATTCCCTGAACGAATATTATTACGAAGTGGCCGAGTTTATCGATCTGATCTTATCCGGTCGCAAGGAGTCGGCGGTCAACAGCCTGCAAAATTCCCTCATCACGTTGGAGATCCTCGATGAGGTGCGCCGTCAGTTAGGTGTCGTCTTCCCGGCAGACCGGGAGGATATGTTATAGGGATATTGTTTTTCTTTGCTGTAGCCTCTTCCCGGAAGCGTTTACCGGGTAACAATTTCAGCTAAAAGTTCTTCAATCGTAACAGCGGTCGCTAAGACTTTGTCTTCTTGGGAGATGAGAAAACCATTGTCTACGGCTTTAATCGAGAGAGGTGAGTCGGCTTGCCGGGACGCGTTGATGCCATTTCTGAGCAGGGCCTTTCGTGCCATCAGATAACGTTGGCCATGTCCGGACAATTTGATTTGTCGGTCGTATTGGTTTTCGATTTTGAAGAGGCCTGTTTCCTGGTCGAAAGAAATGCCTTTCCGTGTAAAAAAATTGCTCAGGCTGCCATCCAGCGACAAATCCTCCGGCGTTCCGATCCGCAAGCCTGCCTGTGAATCCATCAACCAGATTTTGTCTGCTATCTGTAGGGCCAGTTCCAGATCATGTGTGGAGAGGAAGATCGTTTTGTCCGTCTGCCGTGACAATTGATGCAGCAACTGCATGATCTCCACTTTGCTGGGGAAATCGAGAAAGGCTGTCGGTTCATCCAGCAATACGATCGGAGTTTCCTGGGCAAGCGCTTTAGCAATCATGACTTTCTGCCGTTCCCCATCACTTAGTGTATCGATCATGCGCTTGCCCAGCGATTCGATCTTCACCAGAGCAATGGCTCTGTCTACTACCTGCTCGTCCTTTTGTTCCAGTTTTCCCCAGAAGCCGGTATAGGGACTTCTTCCCAATCCCACGACTTCCCGGACTTCCATATTTTTTATATCTAACTTCTCTGTCAATACCACACTGATCAATTTCGCCAATTCTTTTTCGGAATATGATGAATTGTCCCTGCCCAGAATGCAAATCGTCCCGGAGAGTTTAGGTTGGAAAGCGGACAAGGTGCGGAGTAAAGTCGACTTGCCGGTACCATTTGCTCCCAGCAGGCAGGTCAGTTCCCCCTGGTAGATTCCCGACGTAATTCCTTCCGACACAACCTTTCTTTTATTTCCGGAAATATATCCGATGGACAGGTTCTTTAGTTCAATGGTAAGTTTTTTCCTTAAATTCTCACTCATTTATTTCTTTTTTCCAAACAATATGGAGAATCAATCATTCAATGCTATTGAGCAAGTCGACTTTGCCTTCATTGACCAGCTCGACGATCAGTTGGCCGAAAAGGGAATTTTGCCAGGCAAACCAGGCGCGGGTGAATTTAGCCGGATCGTCCTTGTGGAACGATTCGTGGATAAAGCCGGTATCAGCGTCGGTATCCATCAGCATCTTAACGCAGGCTTTGATTTCCTCATCATCCTGGCTGGTGAATGCCTTGGAGAGGATACTCATCGGCCAAGGCATATCATAGCCGATATGCGGGCCGCCGATCCCTTCGCCGGCTTTTCCCTTGAAAAAGTACGGGTTGTCTTGGCTCCAGACAAAACGGCGGGTGTTTTGATAAATGGGATCGTTTGCCCCCATGGCTCTCATGAAGGGCAGAGAAAGCAGACTCGGCATGTTGGCATCGTCCATCAGGTATTGATTGCCAAATCCATCTACCTCATAGGCGTAAATTTTACCGTATTTCGGATGATCGTAGATTGCATATTTCTTCAGCGCCTCTTCCACTTCCTGTGCCAGGTCGGTACAATCCTGCGCCAGGCTGACGTTGCGGTTCACTTTCGTTAATATTTCGGCCGCTTCACGCAAAGACGTTACGGCAAAGAAGTTCGACGGAATCAAAAACTGGAAGGTGGTAGCGTCGTCCGAAGGACGGAAAGTGGAAACGATCAGGCCGACGGGTTTTACCGGATTCCCATATCCGTCATTGTTTACCGTATCCAGTTGGCGGTCTGTCTTGCGTAAAAAGTGGTAAGGCCCCTTGCCTTCTTTTCTTTGTTGCTCCTTAAAAGTCTTCACAATGATCTCGATCATATCGGCAAAGTCTTCGTTGAAGGCACTGGCGTCGCCCGTTACCTTCCAATACTCATAAGCCAGGCGGATCGGATAGCAGAGCGAATCGATTTCCCACTTGCGTTCATGCAGTTCCGGCTTCATATCCGTAATGTCAGACATCCACTCGCTTTTGCCCGGCCCGTCGTTGAAGGCGTTGGCATAGGGGTCGATACGGATCAGCTTGACATAATTGCTCAGTACCCCTTTGATCATCGCTTTCAGTTCGGGATCGCCGTTGGCGAATTGCACGTAAGGGAAGACTTGTCCGGCCGAGTCCCTCAGCCACATGGCATGGATGTCTCCGGTATAGATGAACGTATCATCTTTGCCGTCTACCTTACGGTAATGGACGGTCGTGTCCAATGTGTTCGGGAAACAGTTCTCGAACATCCAGGCCAATTTGGGATTCTTCAACATCTTTTTTATGCGCGCGATCTCTTTTTCGACCGCCTTTGAAGTGAAGAGGCGTTCCCCTTTAAGCGGACGGTTGGTCTTGTTGTAATTAGCCGCCGCAATGGTTGTGTTGTCTCTCTGTAAAGTCAGGCAAGACGCTTGAACCTGATGGTTCCCGGCGACAAACAGGGTTGCGGTTACTGCCCATAGGCATACGTGTTTCAGGGCGGATTTTTTTCTTTGTTGCATTTTCTCCTTAATTCATTAGCTATTTGTACTGATCTGCGCTTCCAATATGAGTGAACAAAAATAGTAATTTATTCTCTTCTTACCATCTCTATTTGTAGCTTCTTTCAACTGACAACCTATTTCCGTTTCCTTGTTTGCAGCTACCGTTGTTTCCTTGTTCCATTATAGTGAAATTCTTTATTCTTATCAGTTTTTTTTATGATTCGGAGTTTTTTATCCCGCTTTTATTAATTAGGTTTGTGGGAAATGATTCTCTGAAAAAGAATTTACCTGTTTTCGGAAATCAAAGCTGTTTTTATTGATATTATGGAGCCATAGGGTGAATTTGCTGATCTTTAAATGGAAAGACTGCGCGACTCTACGAAGTTAAGGTTTCTGTAAACAGAATATTATTATGATTTAATTTTTACCTGATATAATTAGTATAACACATTAAGCGAATTAAAATGGAAACAGAATCTGACAACATTAGCAAATGCCCGTTTCACGGGGGTGCAAAAAAAGTTGCTGTCGGTGGCGGTGGATCAAAAAACAACGACTGGTGGCCAAATCGGTTACATTTGAACATCCTTCGGCAACATTCTTCTTTATCCGATCCTCAGGATAAAGACTATAACTACGTGGAAGAATTTAAGACAATTGATTATGAAGGACTGAAAGAGGATCTTAGGAAATTGATGACCGACTCGCAAGACTGGTGGCCGGCGGATTTCGGACATTACGGACCTCTCATTATCCGTATGGCCTGGCATAGTGCCGGAACCTATCGTATCTTCGATGGTCGCGGCGGAGCCGGTTCCGGCCAGCAACGTTTTGCGCCTCTTAACAGCTGGCCTGACAACATCAACCTCGACAAAGCCCGCAGATTGCTTTGGCCGGTTAAGCAGAAATATGGCCGGAAGATCTCATGGGCCGATCTCATGATCCTGGCAGGAAATGTGGCCTTGGAATCGATGGGCTTCAAGACCTTTGGTTTTTCCGGAGGACGTAAGGATGTCTGGGAACCGGACGAGGATGTCAACTGGGGAACCGCGAAGGTTTGGTTAGGTGACAGACGGGATGAAGAGGGAAGCCTTGAAGAGCCATTCGGCGCTACCGAACTGGGACTGATTTATGTCAATCCGGAAGGCCCCGGAGGCAATCCCAACCCTCTTTTAGCAGCGAGGGACATACGTGAAACTTTCGGCCGTATGGGTATGAATGACGAAGAAACGGTTGCATTGATTGCCGGCGGTCATACCTTTGGTAAGACCCATGGCGCGGCTCCCCAAACTCATCTGGGAGCTGAACCGGAAGCTGCCGGCCTGGAGAATCAAGGTCTCGGCTGGAAAAGTGACTTCGGTACAGGTAAAGGTGGCGATGCGATTACGAGTGGTTTGGAAATAACATGGTCCAGTACTCCGACGAAATGGAGTAGTAACTTCTTTTGGAACCTGTTCGGCTATGATTGGGAACTGACAAAGAGCCCGGGCGGCGCACATCAGTGGAGGCCGAAACATAATGCGGGTGCCGGCTCTATTCCGGATGCTCATGATCCATCCAAACGTCATGCACCGGCCATGTTCACTACCGACCTCGCCCTGCGTTTCGATCCTGTTTACGAAAAGATCTCCCGGCGTTTTTATGAAAATCCGGATATCTTTGCAGAGGCTTTTTCCCGTGCATGGTTTAAGTTGACCCATCGGGATATGGGTCCGAAGTCCCGCTATGTGGGTCCTGAAGTTCCTAATGAAGATTTAATCTGGCAAGATCCGCTTCCGGCGGCCGATTATGAATTGATTGATGAGAAAGATATTGCCGCATTGAAGGCGAAAATTGCAGGATCCGGGTTATCGGTTTCCGAATTGATATATACGGCTTGGTCTTCTGCTTCCACATTCCGTGGTTCCGACAAACGTGGCGGCGCCAATGGAGCACGGATCCGCCTGCTTCCTCAAAAGGACTGGGAAGTTAACAATCCCGAACAATTGGCGAAGGTTTTGAAAACCCTTGAAGGTATCCGACAAGAATTCGACAATGCTCAGTTCAATGGTAAAAAAGTTTCCCTTGCCGATCTTATTGTCTTGGCTGGTAATGTCGCTGTGGAAAAGGCAGTGGGAGAGGCCGGTTACGACATCGCCGTTCCTTTCGCTCCGGGTCGTGTAGATGCCTTGCAGGAACAAACGGATGTAAATTCTTTCAAAGTGCTTGAGCCGATTGCCGACGGTTTCCGCAACTATGTGAAAGGCAAATACAGTGTATTGCCGGAGACTCTGTTGATTGATAAAGCCCAACTGCTGACGCTAACAATTCCTGAATTAACCGTCCTCATTGGAGGTCTGCGTGTCTTGGAAACTAATTTCGATCACTCCAAGCATGGCGTATTCACGGATCGTCCCGGTGTTCTTACCAATGATTTCTTTGTCAATTTGCTTGATATGCGTACGGAATGGAAACCGGTTTCGGATTCTAAGGACTTATTTGAGGGTCATGACCGTAAGACCGGCGAACTGAAATGGACGGGTACCCGCGTAGATCTTGTCTTTGGAGCAGATTCTGAACTTAGGGCTGTTGCAGAAGTTTACGGAAGTGCAGATGCCCATGAGAAGTTTGTCAAGGATTTTGTTGCAGCATGGAATAAAGTGATGAATCTTGACCGTTTTGATTTGGCTCGATAATTTATTTGTAAAAGTAAGACAAGCTCTTAATCCGATCGGAAGTTTTTTGATCTTGTGATCGGATTCTTTCAAAAGAGATATTAAATGTGGATCACCTTTCTACATTATTTTGTGGAAAGGTGATTTTATTTTAAACAGTTATTTAATCCGGCTTTCCTTTATATCAAGGACGGATTCTTTATTGGAAAAATCAAATTCATCTGAAGTTAATCATCATCATTCAAGGAAAAAGCTTTAATTTGTACGTAAAAGATTGCCCGTTTTTAACTAATGAGAGAATCATTCCATATCGAAACAAAACAGTATCAGCATATATATGAGGAATATGCACCCATGCTTCTTCGTTTTGCAGCTAAGTTTGTTTCCTCTTATCATGCGGAAGATATTGTACATGATGTTTTTCTTAAACTTTGGGACAAACAACTCTTTAAACTGGCTGAGGTAGATTTGAAACGGATTTTATATACGGCGACACGTAATGCTTGCATTGATTATCTTCGGCGGTTATCATTGGAACAGGAATTGATAGATAAACGGGTTCTTCAACTGAAATTAGATGAATTAGACTACTTTGAAGCCTCGGATGAAGTTTTTATGCGCAATGACTTATTGGCTGTTTTAATAGGGAAGATAGAGGAACTTCCTCCACGGACACAAGAGGTTTTTAAATTATTTTATTTGGAAGAACTAAAGACGGCCGAAATTGCGGAAAAATTGGCTATTTCCGTCCGTACGGTGGAAAATTTACTTTATCGGGCTCTCCAATATCTTCGAAAAAATTGTTCTCCTTTTTTTCTTTTATTTTTTTTCTGATTCGAGTGAGTAGCTTTTTATTCTCATTCGTTATAATAATAACAAGCGTAAATGTTATGCTGTTTATTATACTTTGTTAATGCAAGAAAAAGAAGAAAATAGAATTATCGGTTATTTGCAAGGAAGTTTATCTCTCGAAGAGAGAGAGGCATTTCTTGAATGGGTGGATGCAGACGAAGCCAATAAAGAATTGTTTTTTGAGATCAAAGCCATATATGAAGCTTGCCTTCCTTTACCGGTAACGGATATGCATTCCGGTTGGGAGCGATTGCTTTGTAAACGCCGACAGCTTTCTGTTCATCCTATTAATTTGTATTATAGGTTCTTGCGCTATGCAGGGGTGGCGATTTTTGCTGTATTGGTTACCTCTACCTGTTTTTTACTTTTTATGGATAAAGAAGACAATTCCCAATCCGTTTGTTTTGTTTCGGGAAATGAGCGGATGGTGAACTCTTTGATATTACCAGACGGAACAAGCGTCAAATTGGGTTATCAGACGAGCCTTTCCTACAATTCCGATTACGGAAAGAAGAAACGCATTGTTTCTTTGGATGGAGAAGCTTATTTTGAAGTAGCCAAACAGAAAGAAAAACCTTTTATTGTCAAGGTGAAAGGACAGGAGATCGAAGCATTAGGCACACGGTTTAATGTATTGGCCTATTCACAAGAGAATGTAAACGAAACCACCTTATTAGAGGGAAGCATACGCCTTACGCTCGACGGGGTAGAAACAAAGCCGGTCTTGTCTCCCGGGCAACAATTGTCCTATAAGACGGATGAAAGGTCCATGGTAATAAGTGATCAAGTCAATACGGCTATGGTAACCTCTTGGACACAGGGATACTATAGTTTTTCAGGAGAGAGTTTGGGGAAAATATTAAAAAGGATAGGGCAAATGTACGATGTCTCATTTTCTTTTCAGTCAAATCGATTGGCGGATCGTTTGTTTACCGGCACTTTTTATCGGGGACAAACCATTCATGAAATTCTGGAAATAATTAACGTGTCAATTCCAATAAATTATAAAATAGAAGAACAAAAGATTACTATCAATGAAAAACGATAAGTCTATTGTCATGTACTTTAAACGAAAAAGCCTATGAAGAAAAACACAAGTTAGAAAAAAAAGAAGAGAAAATCCGCCCCGATTTTCTCTTCTGAAGTTGCTTCAATTAAACTTCCTGATAGAGGAACAATGTTTAATCTTAAACTTATCAAATATATGGAAAAATATCATATAGTTGCTTTTGATGACCTAAAAAGAACTATAAAAATTATGAAAATAGCTACGCTATTGCTGATTATCAGCTTTTCTCAAATTGTTGCTTCAACTTATGCACAAAAAACGATGCTGAATGTTCATGTTAAAAACGGAACATTAGAAAATGTTATTAAGCAGATTGAAGACCAGTCGGAATTTCTTTTCTTTTACGGTTTGGATGATGTTGATAATCATCGGCAGATCTCAATAAACAAACATAATTGTTCGATTGAAGAAATATTGAATGAAATATCCGATGATACCGGATTAAAGTATACGATTAAAGATCGGCATATCATTTTGTCAGGCCAAATGAGAGAAAAAGTTTCGCCGGAAAGAGCGGTAATTTCTGGTATCGAACAGAGCAAAAGGAAAGTAACCGGAGTTGTAGTGGATGCGTTCGGAGAACCGGTTCTTGGCGCTAATGTCCAGATAAAAGGAACGACACAAGGGACAATTACCGGCTTGGATGGAAAATTTTCTTTAGATGCCTCGGAAGGAGATATAATGATTGTTTCTTTCGTCGGTTATTTATCACAACAGTTTGTATTATCTCAAAAATGGAATTTTGAGATTACATTAAAAGAAGACACTCAGGTTTTGGATGATGTAGTGGTTGTCGGATATGGAGTTCAGAAGAAAGTGAATTTAACAGGTTCGGTTTCTTCTATTAGTTCCCAAGATCTTATCAAACGCCAAGTCGGACAATCTTCTATGTTGTTGCAAGGGATTGCACCAGGGGTGACGGTCACTCAATCGTCCGGGCAGCCGGGAAAAGACGGAGGAAGCATCCGCGTCCGTGGCGTAGGAACATTGAACAACGCCAATCCATTGATCTTAGTGGATGGAGTCGAAATGAGTATTGACAATGTCGATCCGAATTTGATTGAATCTATTTCCGTGCTGAAAGATGCGGCTTCTTCTGCCATCTATGGATCCAGAGCAGCCAATGGAGTTGTTCTGGTAACGACCAAACGTGCAAAAGAAGGAGAGTTCTCTGTCTCTCTCAATAGTTATGCCGGTTGGCAAGAGCGGACGAATGTACGTAAACCGGTAAATGCCATCGAACATATGACGATGTTAAACGAAGCTTATACGAATGTGGGTTCTCAACCTTTATACAGTGAAGAATATATTGAAACGTATAAACAGAATATGGTGACTGATCCGGATAATTATCCTAATTTGAATTGGCAGGATGAACTGTATACGGGAAGTGGCTTTCAAAATAATCATTTTTTGACAATCAATGGAGGTACACAGAAGATGAGAGTATTGGCCGGTTTAGGTTATTATAGCCAGGATGGCTTGATCGAAAATACGGACTATAAGCGTTATACTGCACGATTCAATACGGATATGACTCTTTCGGATCGACTGTCTATGAAGTTTGATATCTATTTGCGACATATGGAGACGAAGGAACCGGGTGCCGGAATTGACGAAATTATTTATTGGGCAAATCGTATGCCGGCGACACAACCAAACAGATTGAGTACAGGCTTAAGAGGTATTGGCTGGGATGGCGACAATCCGTCGGCAATGGCTGAAGAGGGAGGTTTTCGGAAGGAACAAAAGCCTTCTGTGGCCGCAACAGGCGGATTGAATTTTAAAATCACTGATTTTTTAAATTTTGATGTCAATTATTCTCTGCATTATGTCCAAATACTGAATTCCGTTTTTAATCCTATTATAAAGACTTATTACCCGAATTCGACGTTGGCTTATGAAAAACCGAATATTGCTTCCTTGACGGAAACGAGAACTTCTACGTTGAATAAGGACCTTAAATTACTTTTGAACTTTAATAAGACATGGGGCAGGCATAATTTAGTCGCTTTAGCCGGTTTCTCCCAGGAAGATTATGGAGATGATGCGATATCAGGCTATAGAGATAACTTTACTTTTCCTCAATATACGGTGTTGAATGCCGGATCTAAGGAGAATCAAAAAGCATCCGGATCCGGAACGCAATGGATATTGCAATCCTATTTTGGACGTGTTAATTATGATTTTGCTTCTAAGTATCTTTTTGAAGCAAATGTTCGTTACGATGGATCTTCCCGTTTTGCGAAAGGACATCGATGGGGAATTTTCCCCTCTTTTTCAGCCGGATGGAGGATCTCAGAAGAGGCTTTTTGGGATAATTTACGTGAATCCGTACAGAACTTGAAAGTGAGAGCATCTTGGGGAGAACTGGGCAATCAGTTCAATTTGATTGGTAATTATCCTTTTGCTTCTTTTGTAAGTTACAATACATATGCATTAGGTGGTGTTGCTACATCGGGAGCGGCTATTGATAATATGGGAAATTCTCTTATTTCCTGGGAAACGACACGCACTTTTGATCTGGGGTTGGATCTGACTTTTCTTCAGAATAGATTGAATGTAACGGCTGATTACTATATTAAAAAAACGTCTGATATTTTGATGACATTAGATATCCCCAAAACGGTAGGATTGGTTGCTCCAGTACAGAATGCCGGCGAAGTAGAAAACAAAGGATGGGAACTGAGTGCTTCGTTTCAGGATCATATTGCTGATTTTAGATATAATGTCGGATTCACCTTGTCCGATGTGAAAAATAAAATATTGGACATGAAAGGCGTGAAGAAGACGGGTCTTACAGTGAACAATGAGGGATATTCCATCAATTCGTTATATGGTTACAGGGCGATAGGATATATTACTGAAGATGACTTTGACGCTAATGGAACCTATACAGGACCGGCGCAGTTCGGGAAAATAGCTCCAGGAGATATAAAATATTTAAATCTTAATGGGGATAATGTGATTAATGCGGAAGATCAGGAAATCATAGGAAGTACAATTCCGCGATACACGTATGGCGTTAATCTCGGAATGGAATATAAAGGTTTTGATCTGTCGATGTTTTGGCAAGGAGTTGGCAAGGCGGATGGATATCTGAATCAACAGGCTACTATGCCTTTTTATTGGGGAGGTACCGCTATGGAAATGCATAAAGATCATTGGACTCCGACAAATCAGAATGCCGCTTTTCCCCGTTTTGCTTTTAACCAGACGAATAATGAACAGAATTCCACCTTTTGGTTGAAAGATGCTTCTTATTTGCGTTTAAAGAATATGCAAATCGGATATACATTACCTGTTTCTATTATAAAGAAGATGCATTTGAAGTATTTGCGATTTTATGTAAGCGGACAGAATCTTTTGACTTTTGACCATTTCTGGGATGGATATGATGTGGAGGCTCCTATAGGGCGTGGAAGTTTCTATCCTCAAGTTAAATTATATACAATCGGAGTGGATATTAAATTTTAAATACGAAAGGCAATGAAAACGATAATAAAATATATAAGTATCTGTTTGACTATTGTAGGTGTATTTTCTTGTAGTTTGGATCGATATCCATTGGATGCACCCTCCGATCAAACATTTTTAGCGACGGAGAACGAATTGGAAATGGCTCTTACCGGATGTTACAATCAACTTTATTTTGGGACGGAAGCAGCTTATAATATAACTCTTTATCCTATTATGGATGTATATACCGATATTGCCTGGGAGAGGGCAGTAGCGAGTGTCCAACAGCTTGGATCAGGAATAGCCGATCCGGATAATACGCAGAGTTTAGCCATATGGACTCAAGCTTATAAAGCGATCGGACGATCGAATTTCCTATTAACAAATATGTCTCGTGCGAAAGACGTGACAAATCCGGATGTTTATAATCGTATTGCGGCGGAAGCAAGGTTTCTTAGAGCTTATTGGTATATGCTATTAACCGAATTATACGGAGATGTTCCTTTAATTCTGGAACCCCAAACTTTAACTGAAGCCGAAGTTGCCCGCACTCCTAAATCTCAGGTCGTGGATCAAATGCTTCAGGATTTAACCGAGTCTGAGATTTTACCTGCGGAAGTTTCGGTCAAAGGGAGGATCTCCAAGGGGGCCGTTTTAGCCCTCAAGGCTAAGATTGCCTTGTATAACGAACGATGGGAGGTCGCAGCGGATGCGGCTGAAAAATGTATGAAGTTAGGTGTTTATCAGTTGGACAAGAACTATGAGGATTTATTTACAAATCCGGGACAAGCTGCCTCCAAAGAAATAATCTTTTCTCTTCAATTAGATAAAACCGTTTGGTATCATAATATTGCTTTGGGCTGTAATTCCCGGATGACCAGAGGATATAGCAGCAAAGTACCTACACAGGCGATGGTTGATTCATATGAATGTACGGATGGGTTATCCATTGATAAATCTCCTTTATATGATCCTTTAAAACCATTTGACAATAGGGATTCCCGCTTAAAAGTAACGATCCTGGTCCCGGGAGAAGTCTATGGCGGATATCAGTTTGAAACGCATCGGGATAGTATAAAATGTTGGAATTATAATACGAATCCGGCGACGCGGGTGGATAACCAAGATGCTTTGAATGCGTATGCTTCTTTCACCGGATATATTTGGAAAAAGTATACTTATATGGAAGATGCAGACGCCTTGAACCGAAGTACGGTTAGTTTTATTATGCTTCGTTATGCGGAAGTCCTTTTGATGTATGCAGAATCAAAGATAGAGGCTAATCAAATTGATAATAGTGTTTACGACGCTATAAATCAGGTGCGGACCCGTGCGCAAATGCCCGCTTTAAAGCAAGGATTAAGCCAGGCGGAATTACGGAGTGCCGTTCGGAAAGAACGTAAATATGAATTGGCACTGGAAGGGCATCGATTATTTGATATACGCCGTTGGAAGATTGCAGAGAAGGTTATGCCGGGCGAATTATTAGGACGTATCCCGAAAGGACTTCTTTCCAATGCTCCGGCAATAGATCAATGGGGAACTCCTGATTATCGTAATGTTTCTAATAAATCTGAGATGCGGGTTATAGAAAACCGGTTATTTGATCCCGCACGGGATTATTTATATCCTATTCCCCGGATTGAGATGGAAACAAATAAAGCTTTAGTTCAAAATCCTAATTATTAAAAAATAACAGGCTGGACCATTATTGAATATTTTATGCAAAGGCTGTCCAAAATCATTTTGGACAGTCCTTTGTTTTGTTAAGTTGAATAGAATTAGATAAACTATGAAAGGAAAGATAATCTTATTTGTCCTATTTTTGATTGGTGTTGCGCTAGGCTCGAAAGGTCAGGGCCTGTTAATCGAGACAGAGCAGTTTCAAGAAAAAGGCGGATGGTTGGTCGACGCCCAGTTTGTCGATCAAATGGGTTCCCCTTATTTACTTGCACATGGCTTGGGTGAACCGGTGGACGATGCGGTAACGCAAGTCATTTTTCCTGAGAAAGGACATTATAAGGTTTGGGTGCGCACAAAAGATTGGGCTCCGTTTCCTGTTGGTCCCGGAAAATTCAAAGTAATTATCGATGGGAAACCGCTTAAGCCTGTTTTCGGAGCTAACGGAGAAAAAGGCTGGCGTTGGTACGAAGGAGGAACGATTCATGTTTCGAAGAGAGAGATTGAAATCCGACTGCATGATTTAACCGGCTTTGAAGGGCGTTGCGATGCCATTTATTTCAGTAAAGATCCGGATGTGACATTACCGGATGACTGCAATTTGGATAAATTCCGGAAAACGGCCTTGTCTCTTTCCCAAACTCCCCGTAACGAAGGGACTTATGATTTGGTTGTTGTCGGTGGAGGAGTTGCGGGGATCTGCGCTGCTATACAAGCGGCCCGGTTAGGCGTCAGGGTGGCATTGATCAATAATCGTCCTGTATTGGGAGGAAACAGCAGCTCGGAAATCAGAGTCGGGACAGTAGGCGATATGACTCAAAACAAGTATCCGAAATTAGGGCAGATCGTTCGTTTGTTAGATAATTCTATCGCCGGATTAGGGGGCCGGAATGAAAAAGAATACGGGGATCAACAGAAATTGGAATTAGTATTAAAAGAAAAAAATATAAGTCTTTTCAGTAATATGCATGTTAACCGGGTCATTTGTGAAGGAACCCGGATAAAATCCGTTATTGCACTTAATCTAAACACATTGGAAGAACACTCTTTTTCCGCCCGTTTGTTTTCAGATTGTACCGGGGATGGAATGGTGGGTGTCTTGGCGGGTGCGGATTATCGTTATGGACGTGAAAGTAAAGCGGAAACCGGTGAAGCGGACGCTCCTGAAAAACCGGATTCTTTAACGATGGGAACTTCCAATCAATGGTATGCGACAAATATAAACGAATTCAGTTCTTTTCCGATAGAGGATTGGATGCTGCCATTTACGGATGATTATCACTTTGATATAACCCATTCCGAGTGGAATTGGGAAACGGGATTTGGAAATTTTCATACCATTCGCCATGCGGAAGAGATCAGAGATCATAATTTCAGGGCAATCTATGGGAACTGGGCCTATTTAAAAACTCATAAACCGGAACAATATGGAACCTACAAGTTGGATTACCTGGCCCATAATGCCGGGAAACGGGAATCAAACCGCATCTTGGGGGATCTTATTTTATCTCAGCAGGATGTTGTCGGGAAAAAGGAATATCCTGATGCCGTTATAACAACAACCTGGGGGATTGATTTGCATTATCCCGATCCGGAGAACTCGAAAAGGTTTCCCAAACAAGAATTTGTGGCCTATGCCGTTCATCCTGACAAATTAAATGATGTCTATACCTTTCCCTACCGCTGCCTATACTCCCGGAATATCGATAATTTGTTTATGGCGGGACGTAATATCAGCGTTACCCATATTGCCTTAGGTACGGTACGCGTACAACATTGCACCGGCATGATGGGCGAGGTGGTTGGTATGGCTGCTTCTATCTGTATAAAAAGGAATTGCTTTCCCCGTAAAGTCTATACTTCTTATTGGAACGAGATGATCCGATTATTGGAGTGATTCGAATATTATCTCTATCTTTGTCGCCTGGATGAAAAAGTTCAATGGACGCAAAGAATAATTTTGGCCGTTTACGCGCCATCTTACTGATCGCTTTAGCCATTTGCCTGGGCCTTTATTATTTGCCTGATGAGGTAGGAGGATTTAGGATTAAAAAGGTTGATTTCCTGTCTGATTTACGGGTGAAGCCCGATGCTTTGTCGCTGGATTCGTTACGGAAACAATTGGATGAAGTGGATTCCCTGCAGGTGGATTCCGCGGCTATCCGGGATTCATTAATGATGGCAAAAGGGATCGATTCTACCGGCTTGGCCATGCGCGATTCCCTCTATGCGTTATTAGCCTCGGATAGTAAGGCGGATTCCGCCGGAACGTGTATAGAGGATTTCTCTCCCGGGCACACCGGCTTGAAACGTTTTTATGCTGCATTAAATAAGATCAATACGCTGAACCGTCCGGTCCGCGTAGCTTTTCTCGGGGATTCTTTTATCGAAGGCGATATTGTGGTAGCGGACTTTCGTTCGCAGCTACAAAGCCGGTTTGGAGGGGAGGGGATCGGATTCGTCCCGGTCACCTCGGAAGTGGCTAAGTTCCGCCCGACGATCGAGCAAAAGGCAAACGGTTGGAAAACCTGGTCGAAGTTGACCGACCATTCCCACGCTTATACGCTTCCCTGCCTTCTGTTTGAACCCGTGGAGGAGGGGGCGACGGTCTCATTCAAAACGGTTAAGCGATATTCCGGCCTGGCGAAGGCCTCCCAACTGAAATTTATTTATACGAAAAACCAGGCGACCGTGATGTCGCTCGTTGTAAACGGAGGCGCAGATACGATCCGCGAGACGCTTCCCCCGGCAGAAACGGTTATGCAATATCAAATGAACGGCTCCTTTACAAGCGGCAGCTTTACGTTTACCCACACGGAAGGCTTTCAGGCCATGGGATTCGTATTGGAAGACAACCGGGGAGTTGTGGTCGACAACTTTTCACTTCGGGGAAATTCCGGCGCCATACTCGGAAGCTTGGATGTGAAGGCAAGCCATGATTTTGCCAAGGTCCGGCCGTATGACTTGATTATCCTGCAATATGGCTTGAATGTCGTGAATGAAGAAACGCTGTCCTATAACTGGTATCGCCAGAAGATGCTCAAAGTGATCCAACATGTACAAGAGTGCTTTCCGAATGCGGATATACTGCTGTTGGGCGTTTCCGACCGGAGTTGGCAGGCGGACGGCGAATTTAAAACCATGCCGGCGGTACTTTCCCTCTTGCATGCGCAGAGACAATTGGCCAAACAAAGCGGAGTGCCGTTCTGGAATGTGTTCGGGGCGATGGGTGGCGAAAACTCCATGGTCCATTATGTAAATAATAATTGGGCGAGTAAGGATTATACCCATTTGAGTTTCCGCGGAGGCCGGGAAATTGCAAATAAATTAGTTAAAGCAATCTTACACGAAAAGGAGATCATAGATGAAATGGAAAAAACAACCGATTGATAAATACCTCATGCCTGCCATGCCCCTGCTGATGGTCTTTTTATTGGGATTGAACCTGTTGGCATCGGAAAGAAGCAATGATAAGGTGGAAACCGACGCTCTTCTCCATTCCTGGCGGAAAATGGATTCGATAAAGACGCATCTTCCTTTTGCGATCGATTCGCTCTGTTACATTCAGGACGAGAAGCATACGCTGGATCCTTTCCTTGCACAACTGGATTCGCTTTTGGCCGGGAAGGATACCGTTGTCCGGATTGTCCATCTGGGAGATTCCCATTTGCAGGCCGGATATTACAGTGGGGAGGCCATGCGGTTGTTGCAAGAACAATTCGGTAATGCCGGGCGCGGCTGGATCGCTCCCTTTAAGTTATCCCGGAGCAATGAGCCTGAGGACTATTTCATCCGATCCGTTGTGAAGGAATGGAAAGCCGGGCGCTGCATCCAGAACAGTCCCGCCTGCCCATGGGGCATCGGAGGGATCGGCATCGAAACCATGTCCCCGTCGGCAACCTTCACCTTCGGAGTTACGCCGGAAAAAGGCGCAGGCTACGATTTTAAGGAAGCTATACTTTACCGGGCGGAAAAATCGATGCCGATGGTGCCGTACGGTACCGATAAAGATTCCGTCCGGGTTTTTCGCGCCGACACACTTTGTGCGCCTGATATTCTCGCCGATACGTTCCGCCTTTCTTCCCTCACGGCTTCCCTCTCCCTGGAAAGCACCCGCCGCAAACAGGGCACCGACAGCTTGCTTCCGGCCGAGTTGTTCACAAACCGCTATTACGGTTTTTCCCTAAGCAATGGAAAACCGGGGCTCCTGTACCATACGATTGGCGTGAACGGAGCCATGTACGTGAACTATACGAGTGAAACTTATGTGAAACAGTTAGCCGTCCTGAAGCCGGCTTTGCTGATTATTTCCTTGGGAACGAATGAGGCTTTCGGGCGCAACTTTACCGAGGAGGAATTTACCGGGCAGATAGATGCTTTTCTTCGCCTGGCGAGGAAAGAAATGCCGAACACGGTCTTTCTCCTGACGACTCCCGCAGAATGTTACAAGCGGATAAGGATCAAAAAGCGCCGCCGGTATGTGCGTAACGAATCAATGGCGAGGATGGCCGGCGCGATAGCCCGGTATGCCCAATCGGAAGGAATCGCCTGCTGGGATTTGTTTGCCGCCACCGGAGGGAAACAATCCTGCAAACTTTGGCTGAATGCAGGCCTTTTCCGTGCGGATCATATCCATTTTACGCAGGAAGGATATAAGGAACAGGGGAAATTGTTGTATAAAGCGCTTGTTCGTTTAAAAAAAGAGGAAAAAAAGGAGGACGCCATAACTAATTAAATACCTGTATGATTACATTTTTCAGGAATCTATTTGAATCTCTTTCCACACAGTTTTCCCTGGATAACTTGTGGGAATTGTTGCATTATCAACCGGCTGCTCCGATGTTATTCAGCAGCGGCCTGTTCTTTTTCCTGTTTATTGCATTTCTGATGATTTACATTCCTCTGCGTAAGCATACGCTGGCCCGTTTTATCTATGTCATTCTCTTTTCCCTTTTCTTTTATTATAAAAGCAGCGGACTTTGGTTGGTGCTTCTGATCATCGTCGGGACACTGGACTTCTTCATTGCCCGCGGCATCTTTTTATCCGATGTCCGTTGGAAACGGCGGGGGCTGGTTTTCCTGAGCCTGTGCATCAATCTGGGAATGCTGGCTTATTTCAAATATACCAATTTCCTGTACCAATCGATCGTCCAGATTGCCCAGGGGTTCGGCGAGTTATTTGGCAACCCGGCTCTGTCCGGCCTAAACTATGAGAAACTGGATATTTTCCTTCCGGTCGGCATTTCGTTCTTTACATTTCAATCCATCAGCTATATTGTGGATGTTTACCGTAAAAAGATAGAACCGCTGAACCGTTGGGTGGACTATCTGTTTTATGTTTCCTTCTTTCCCGGGCTGGTGGCCGGGCCGATTGTACGCGCCCGCGACTTTATTCCCCAGATGCATCGCCATCCGGTACTGACCCGCGCCCAACTGGGGGAAGGGCTATTCCTGATTATTTGCGGCTTATTCAAGAAATGTGTCATATCGGATTATATTAGCCTCAATTTTGTAGACCGCGTGTTCGATGCACCCTTGCTTTACACCGGTTTGGAAAACCTGTTGGGCGTCTACGGATACGCCTTGCAAATTTATTGCGACTTTTCCGGATATTCGGATATGGCGATCGGAATCGCTTTGCTGCTGGGTATCCGTTTTCATATCAATTTCGATTCGCCCTACCAGTCGGCGACCATTACCGAATTCTGGAGGCGTTGGCATATTTCACTTTCTTCCTGGTTGAAAGACTATTTATACATATCCCTGGGAGGAAACCGGAAAGGACGCGTACGTACTTACGTTAATTTGATCCTTACCATGCTGTTGGGAGGCCTGTGGCATGGAGCTTCGATTAGTTTTATCCTGTGGGGCGCCATCCACGGCGTTTCGCTGGCCATCCATAAATTCGTGATGGAACGTTTTTCCGGTTTTAAGAAAATGGGAAGCGAGATGACGCCTTTCCGCCGTTTTTTCGGGATCTTTATCACATTCCATGTCGTTTGTTTCGGTTGGATCTTTTTCCGTGCGGATACGATGCAGGCGGCGGGCGAGGTGCTGACACAAATCTTTACGAACTTTCATCCTGAAGTATTCGTGCAGTTTATAACCGGTTATAAAGGCGTGACGATCCTGATGCTGGTCGGATACCTGCTCCATTATACTCCTAAGCGCCTGGAAGCGGGCGTGCAGAATGCAGTGATCCGTTCGCCTTTAGTCATGCAGGCACTTTACCTGGTAGTCGTTATATTTATTGTCGTCCAGATGAAAAGCGCGGGAGTCCAGCCCTTCATCTACTTCCAATTCTGATCCTTTAAATCTCTAAGATGCTGAATATAAAAGGCCGGCGGTGTGAAAATTGTTTTACACCGTATTGAAATCCGTTTTTCACCGTACCAGGGCAAACTAATAATGCCAGATCAATCTTCTGAAATCAATTTTATAGGAGCAGCAAATATAAGTCCATTACAATTGGATAAAATAATAAATATAATAATTGGGACTGATGTTTATGAAAATCCGTATTACACAAAAATATTTTTTCGTACTACAGATATTCTAAAAAGAGATTTCTTCCATTAATTCATACCCATACTTCTCCCGCTCCTTTAGTAGAGTCAAAAGGATTAAGGCCAAAGTACCTTTTTTTACTTGAGATTTCCACTTATTTAAAAAATCTTCATTCATGATGCAAATCATAATAAAAAATACATAGTAATACTATGTATAGAACAAAAAAGAAAAGGGAGAATTGATAATCAGATAAACAGTCATAAAATAAAAGCATTACATTTGTAGTAAACAGTAATAATAGGAATCAGCCTTAGCTTATTAGTTATGGAAAAAGGGATATGGAAAGAAATAGAAAAACTAAACCGGGAATTTAATAAGCTTGGTATTGATCAATCGGTAGACTATGAAAAGTACTACCTCTACTCGCTTATTGCCCATTCCACGGCTATCGAAGGCTCTACTTTGACTGAGATGGAGACTCAACTTCTTTTTGATGAAGGCGTAACGGCTAAAGACAAGCCGCTCATTCATCATTTGATGAATGAGGACTTAAAAAAAACGTACGATTTTGCAATGGAAGAAGCGAAAAAGAAAGTGCCTATTACGCCACAGTTTTTGCAAGAACTGAATGCTATGCTTATGAGGAGCACAGGATCTGTACATCATACGATGGCGGGGTCGTTCGATTCTTCAAAAGGTGAATACCGCTTATGCGGCGTAACAGCGGGGACAGGAGGTTATTCTTATATGAACTACCTGAAGATTCCGGCTAAAACAGAAGAACTCTGTTCTATCATCCGTGAGAGATTAAAATCGGTTGCCTCATTTCATGAACAGTATGAGTTAAGTTTTAATGCACATCTTAATCTTGTTACTATCCATCCATGGGTAGATGGTAATGGCAGAGTTTCCCGTCTGCTGATGAATTATCTGCAATTCTATCAGGGTTTATTTCCAGCCAAGATTTTTAAGGAAGATAGAGCTGAGTATATTCTTTCTTTACAACAAGCACAAGAAGAGGGAAATAACATTCCTTTTCTTGATTTTATGTCTATGCAGCTAAAGAAGTCTTTATCCTTAGAGATAGAAAAGTATGATCGCTTTCGTAAAAAAGGATTCCGTTTTATGTTTTGAATGGAAAGCTGGTTTATAACAAACGAACGTTTAGAAGGCCAGCAATGAACAACTGATTTCAATTAATTTAATGATCGTTTTTTTTTCGTCATTATCCCCGGAAGGTTTTGAAGAAAAGTTTCGATCCTGGATAAAAGAAATGGGGGAATTTTATTTGCCATTGTAAACTGTTTTTTTTATTACAGACAATCTGTCTTTTGACGTATAAATGTAAGCCTTTTAGAATCAATGGAAAACAATAAACGAAGGGCTTTTAATACGCCTTTAATTTATTTTAATATTATAATGCGTTTTCCCTTTCATCGTACTCGTTTTTTTATTTTACCATGGTGGGCCTGCAGACACACCAAGGTGAGCCTGGTGGCCCATCACGGTGAGCCACCAGGCCCACCATGATAAAATAATACATTGAGTACGTGAAAATACAGAATTGAATTCGCCGAATGATTCCAGTGGGAATATAAATTACACATAAGCAATTTATTTACATGACTTTAATGAAGTCGAAGGAGGTTTTTCTGCAGTTCTTCTGTTCTTTTCTTCTTATGCACGTTTTTTCCCTAAGACAAACGGCGTATATTTATTAATAAACCAGATGGGAATAATCATGCTGGCCATAGCGATGGCGCCGACGATCAGTTTCAATAGGTATTTCCCTTCAAAGAAATCGGCTGATACATTGTAATGCCACATAATCACTCTCATAATAATTGCAATGCTGTAAGTATGGAAAGCCAGTATCACAATTGTATTATTCGCCATATACTCAATAATGTTTACCTTCCCGAAGAAATCCGATATCCATTTTACCAGAATAAACACAGGAAGTAAAATGAGGAAACTGCCGAACAATTCGACCAATACCGCCTGGAGGTGAGTCGGTTGGCCGATGAAAACGTAAGAAAGGAGAAGGTGAACGCCTAAAGAGACCAGGCCGATAAACAAGTGATTCCCTTTCTCCATAAATTGGAAAATTTCTTTTCTGTATAAAGAAGCAATCCCGTAAAACGGCATATCCTTACATAGCATGTCCAACGAACAAGGGGTATCGACTAAATCGACAAACAGGTTGACGAAGGGGAACAATAGTAAAATAAAAGTAGCCGGCAGGCGCTTCATCCGCCTAAAAACCAGATAAAAAGTGCATTGTATGGCAAATAGGCAAGGGATAAACCACAAAGGGAGGCAAATCAACCGGGGAACGCCCCTGAGATATTCCAATACCGGTTGATAAAAGGGAACGGCCAAGTACTCGGGTGTTCCCATTGTTTTGCCGATGACCAGCCAGCACGCATAGAATAAGATAAAAAAGCAGAAATAGGGAAGGATAATTTGTTTGCTTCGGTGGGTAACGTATTGTCTGAAAGTCGGATATTTATCGGCTCGGAACAGCAAACCTGCAAGGAAAAAGAAGCAGGGCATCCTTAGTAAATGCAAGGAGGCTCCGCCTAATCCCTCCAACCGGGGTGCAGCATGGAAGTATACGACTAAGAATATACTTAAAAACTTAGCGTAATCGACCCAAACATAATGTTTCTGAGAAGCCATTTTTTGCGGGTAATATAGACGGCAGTATTACGAATCAGTGCTTCTCAAAGTACAAACAGCCTTTTTTATTATTGAAAAACAATTGCAACCCGTCGTCTTTTAAGGCGTATGAATCAACAGCCCGGAACCCCTCCTCAAAAGGATCTCCTCCGATTATTCCTATCGTTGTCATGAAAGTATTAATAGATAGCCGGATATTTTCTTTATCCAATTCGTATTTGCCGGCAATAGTGTTTGCCGCACCCTTTGTGAAAAATTGACTGCTGTCTGCAACAAACTTCAGAATATAGGAATCCGCCGCTTTTATGGGTGCAAATGGAATAATCGTATCCGCTTCGATATCCATTATTTTCACACACTCCCAAGTCGTCCCTCTCAGAAGATTCACATTCTCTTCATTGTCATTATCATCGTCGCAACCGGTCGCAATGACGGCCAAACATAAAACCCAAAATAAATTCATTAATTTCATAATATTCCGTTTTAAAGTTGTTTATTATTCCTTGCTTGCATACCATCTCCGGTAAGCCATAGGTAAAGCCGATATCGGATAAGATTGCATTTATAAAATAGAGATGCAAAAAGAGGTCGGAATGTTGCATGCAAAGAATTAATAAATAGACTTCCACGGTTTGCTTTTATCAGATCCTGTGAGGAATGAAAATCCTACATTACAGTACACAATACAAAAAAGATTACCTATTTTCTCTATATAAGCAAAAGTCGGCGGAAGGGACGGCCTGTAGTGATGGCTTGTGGTTTGTTTTTTTCGATTAGTCCATCATCAAGCTCATATAAGCTTTCTTTTGCGGATATTGCAATAAATACTGGGTGAGGGAAGGGGTATCCATCTGATGTAGCTGTGCGGGATCATCCAGCGGATGCCGTGCCGTCCATAAACGGATCATCCGCTCGCGGTCGATGATCCGGGCCATTCCGAAGGGAGTGGATTCTTCCGCCTTGGGCGGGACGCGGCAAATCGCCTTTTCCGCATGAAAAAGGATCGATGCTTTATGCAACAAGGCCTCCTTTGCTTCTTCCCCGTCATAGAAGATCTCCTGTACAAAGACTTCGCCTTCGATTGAAGGAAGCGCAAAAGCGGCGCCGCAGATCTTTCCGCCGAGACGGGCGACCAGTAGCCGTCCGTCGCTTGCCCGTAAATCGATCCGGTTGACTTTCCAATCTTCTTTCGTATGCAAAACATAACAAGGCCGCTGGCGTTGTTTCCGGTCCAGGTAAAAGTCTACTTCCTCCGTCTCTTCCGGCCCCTCGATCGTTACCTGAATCAGGGAATGGGAGGGAAGGGTCTCTCTGTCGAAACTCTCTATGGAAAAATCGAAACAAGTAGCATATCCGAACCGGTCATAGTAGTTGAACAGCCAGGACTCGGCGGGGATTATCACGGTCAGGGCAATGCCGCGGGTTTTCATCGTCTCGAATGATCTTTCCAGAAGTTCCGCCATGTGCCCTTTTCCTCTTTCCGGTTCTATTGTGCAGGCCCCGTAGATATAAGAAACGGGAATCACTTCTCTTTCGAATGTCATCGGATAAGGAAGCATCTGCAGCGCCGAAACGATCCGGCCTTCTTTTTGGAGGGTTAAGGCGTTTTCCTCTTTGTATACACGATCGAAAAAAAGCCGGACGAATTCCGGCGGATCATTGAACACATTTTGCCATAGGTTGATGATCTGTTGCTTTCTCATCTGCTGTCTCCTTTAATTCATTATCCCGGCGTTTGACTACGGCGCTTTTCTCCAGTAAGATTGCCGGGTTATAGGATAGTTTGGCCTGCCGCAAGCCCGGAAGGCCTAAATCTTCTTCCCGGTTGACATAGATGTATTGTTCGGGGATACGGGATGCAAATTCCTGGTTGATGAGGCTGAAGACTCCGTCATAATTGATATCCGCTTTTTCCACATGTACGCCGAAAGTATTATGATTAATGGGAGAACCGAATGTAAAGGCCGCGATCTGTCCCTCTATGGCAATTGCTCCGCCCAGAATGCCTAACTCCTTGAAGTGTTGCAAGGCAAAAACGAGCGACCGGTTTTCGTGTTGCAGATCTTCCACATCTTCCTTCGTCCGGTTGGCGTGGTACCATTTGCTTTCCAACTCCAGGCACTGGGGGATAATCTCTTCGGTCAGCGGAATATATTCGTAGGGATAACGGTTCTTAAATTTATTGATATGGTTTCGTTTGGACTGGAACTTTTTACCTTTAAGGAAGGCCAGGTCCTCCCGCAGATAGATATAATCAAAATAATCGCGTTCCGGTATATAAATGAAATCTCCGGGAAGATACTTTTCCAATGTTTGCTTAGAGTCCGGTGTAACACCCAGGATGCAGAGCGGATGCCCGTTAGCATAAGAGTCCGCTTCCATCAGGTCGATCACTTTGGATAGGTTGCCGTTTCCTACCGGAAACATGTAAGCGATGCGTCCTTTATCTTCTATCCAAAACCGGATCACCAGAAATCCGTCTACAATAGCGTATTCGCTATCATAAAAGAAACGCCAGCTACACATATTCGCAAAAGAAAAGTCACAGTTTTTATATTCGCTCGGGATCGTAAAAGACGTAATGATGTCCCTGTCCTTTACTTCGATCGGTTTAAATGATAACATAAAAATATTTCTCTTTTATTATTGGGTTCATGCACCTATAAAACTAAATTTCGTCTTCTTTTGTTCAAAAAGGAAACAAAAAGGGTAATAGTAAGACCATAATCACACCCATAATGATTTGTAGCGGCAATCCGACTTTTATGTAATCCATGAATGTGTATTTACCGGCCGCCATCACCAAGGCGTTGGGCGGCGTGGAGAAAGGAGAAGCAAAACACATGCTGGCTCCTACGGCAACCGCCATCAGGAAGGCATAGGGACTGACATTTATCGATAGCGCCGCCTGCATGGCGATTGGAGCTACCAGTACGGCGGTAGCCGGATTGCTGATAAACATGGTCAGC
>NZ_LT799418.1:1956550-1977849 GCF_900162725.1 Parabacteroides sp. Marseille-P3160
GACATTTATCGATAGCGCCGCCTGCATGGCGATTGGAGCTACCAGTACGGCGGTAGCCGTATTGCTGATAAACATGGTCAGCAGGGAGGTCGTAAAATAAAGTCCCGCCATCAGAACCAACGGGCCGTAACCGCCCAGGCCGCTGACCAGCCCATGGGTAATGACTTCGGAGGCTCCCGTCTTTTCCAATGCCATGGACATCGGCATCATGGCGGCAATCAGGACGATGCTTTCCCAATTGATCGTTTTATAGGCTTCCTCCACATTCCGGAAGCAGCCCGTCAAGACCATAAGTACGGCGGCGATGATAACCGAGGTGACAGGAGGGAGGACATTAAGTACCATAGATAGGATCATTAAAAACATAATGCCCGCGGCCATGGGCGCCTTATAGTCCAGTGTGACTTTGGACGCGGCTTCCAGGGGTTGCCCGAGGACGACCCATTCGGATTGTTCCTGGCTCAGCCGGGCGATGTCGTCCCAGTTGCCTTGCACAAGTAGGATATCACCTCCGCGTAAGCGTATGTCTTTTACGTTGCTCAGCAGATATTCGCCTCCCCGCTGGATTCCCAGGACGTTGATCGAATAATTGGAACGGAATCCGCTGTCCTTAACCAGCTGGTTGATGAGTTTGGATTCGGGAAGAAGCAATACTTCCGCGATTCCGATCTCTTGTACGCGGAGTTTCTCCTGCGAGGATTCATCAGCGTATTCCGTCTCTTTCCGCTCAGCCAGTTCCAGATGGTAATCCTGAATGAATTCCGTTACTTTCTCGAAAGGGCCGAAGACATAAAGGATATCGTTTACTTTCAGTTCCAGGTTGGGGCCGGCCAGCTTTTGGTCCACAGTCTTCATGAACATGCCGGATGAGGATTTCCTTCGGATTTCCAGCACATTCAGGCCGTATTTATCTGTGATATTCAGCTCTGCCAAACTTTTGTTTTGTAGGGTCGATTTCTTAACGACATGGATGCGGTAGAGATTGTCGATGATCTGGTATTTTTTAGTCAGCTCCTTCGGCGAGTGTCGGTTACTTCCCGGCTTGTTCTTCTTGATATCTGTCTTTTTTACCAGGAAGAACTTGCTTAAAGGAATAAGTACGGCCATTCCGGTCGCAATGCAGATCAGCCCTACGGGAGTGAAGGAAAAGAAGGAGATGCCGTGAAAACCGGCGCCGGACAAAATCCCTTCGATAACCAGGTTGGGCGGAGTCCCGATCAATGTTGTCATTCCTCCCATGCTGCTGGCGAACGCAAGAGGCATCAGGAAGCGGCTTGTACTGATATTTGCCTTCGCCGCCATACTGACAATGATCGGAAGCATGAGTGCTACTGTGCCGGTATTGCTTACAAATGCGCCGATAAAGGAGGTTACCAGCATGATCAGCACTAATAATTTCAGTTCGCTTTTTCCCGCAAGGTAAAGGATCTTGCTTCCGATGATTTTAGCCAATCCGGTCTTTAATATAGCTCCGCCGACAACAAACAACCCGACCATCATAATGACAACCGAGTTGGAAAAACCGGAAAGCGCTTCTTCCGGAGTCAAAATCTTGAATATCATCAGAAGAGCAAGGGCGCAAAGCGCAACTATATCCGACCGTATTTTCCCATGAATAAAAAAGATAGTGGAGAGGAGCAAAATCAGCAATGTCGTAACCATATTATTTTTCTAATTTAAAACGGTGTATCTCTTATTCTTTGGCAAAACGTATTCTAAATATAAGAAATAAAACGACACGATATTACGAATCTGTTTCCGGATTTTGATATAAATATCTTTTTATGCTCCGTTTGGGTGTTTTCTCAAATTCCACATCCCGTAACTGGAAGGACGAAATTTTACAATACCCCGGAATAGACTGGTTCAGTTCCGCCAGGTTTTCATCCATTTTGTTTTTTAGATCTTCCTCGCCGATGCCTTCTTTTTTAACTTCTTCCCATTCGGGATAGATGAGGGCAACTAATTTGTCGTCCCGGGTAACGATGAGCGATTCGCTGACATATTTTTTGTTATTCAAAAGGTCTTCTATTTCTTCCGGATAAATATTTTGTCCGTTCGAGCTTAGGATCATCGTTTTACTCCTTCCGCGAATGTAAAGGAAGCCGTCTTCGTCCAAAATGCCCAGGTCGCCGGTCCGCATCCAACCGTCTTTTCCCAAAGCTTGTTCCGTTGCCTTGGGATTCTTATAATAACCCAGCATGACATTCATTCCCCGTACCAGGATTTCACCGACTTTTTGCTGCGGGTCGGGAGAATCGATCTTTATTTCCATCCGGTCGACAACCCGTCCGACCGATCCGGCTTTGTAGGTGTTCCATTGTTCGTAGGCAATCAACGGCCCGCATTCCGTCATTCCGTATCCCACCGTATAGCGGAAGCCGATCGATCTCAGGAAGGTTTCGACTTCTTTATTGATAGCCGCTCCGCCAATGACGATCTCTTCGAACTTACTGCCGAATACCTGGTCTACTTTCTCCCGTATTTTCCTTCTGATGATCGGGCCGACCAACGGCGTTTTCAGCAATACCTTCATATAGGGCTTGTTTACTATGGGGAAAACATTGTTGCGGATGATCTTTTCGATGATGAGCGGAACGGCTAAAATCAAGGCCGGCCGGGCTTGGGCAAAGGCATCGATAAGCGTTTTGGGGCTCGGGATGCGGGGAAGAAAATGAATATGGCACCCTTTGTTGATCCCGTTCAGTACCTCGAACGCCAAACCGTACATGTGCGCCATCGGGAGCACGCAAACGAAATTATCCCCGGCATGGACGAAGGGTATATTATCATAAGCGTATTTGGTGTTGCTCCATAAACTCCGGTAAGGAATCATGACTCCCTTTGTATTGCCGGTCGTGCCGGATGTGTAATTCAATACCGCCAATTCCTCCGGTTCTTCCTTATGAAAGCTTATATCCTTGGGACCGTACCCTTCGGGATATTTTTCAAGGAAGAGCACTTCTATCTTTGCCTGCTTTTCCCGCAGGGAGGTTTCCTTGCTGTTGATAACGGAGAAATCCTCGATTTTAAGAACGAACTTTAAATTCGGCATGGAAGAAGCATCCAACGCTTCCCAGTTTTGTTCCGTAATAATAAGCGCCTCCGATTCGGAATGATTGACGATATGGTGTACGCTTTCCGGTTTGAAATCGTGTAGTATCGGGACGACAACCGCCCCGTATGCCAGGATTCCGAAGAAACAAATGGCCCAATGGGAGGAGTTACGCCCGATCAGCGATACTTTCGCCCCCTTCGGCAAACCGGCTTGCTCGAAGAATAGGTGGAGTTTTTCTATTTCTTCTGCAAAATCCTTATAATTATATGTCTTTCCATTGGAGTCCGACAAGGCCGGTAAAGCCCAATGTTGCTGGATGCTATCTTTTATAAGTGCTAAAAAACGATTTTCCATTACCTTATTGCTCTACTTATAATTATTGAATGATTGCTTACTCTGTGTGCTTACAAAGATAGGCTATTTTTATAGTTTTCTTTGCGTTTTCACGGTCCCATTTAGAAAAACAGCCGATATTTATTATAGCTTTGCGTTGGGTTTTAAATATTATTAGAATTATGCAAAAGCAAAAGAGAGTAGCCGCTATTCATGACATTTCCGGTTTCGGAAAATGTTCTTTGACCGTGGCTTTACCGATCCTTTCCGCTGCCGGCATCGAAACGTCAGTGATGCCGACGGCCGTTTTATCTACTCATACCGGAGGTTTTACCGGTTATACGTACCGGGATTTGACGGAAGACCTGATTCCTTTCGAAAAGCATTGGAAATCTTTGAACCTCGCATTCGATGCGATTTATAGCGGATTTTTCGGTTCTTTCGAACAATTGGATATCGTCTCGGGATTCTTTGCCGACTTCAAGACAAAAGACAATTTGATCCTGGTCGATCCGGTGATGGCGGACAACGGAGTGCTATACAGTATTTTTACTCCGGATTTTGCACTTGGAATGAGAGACTTATGCAGAAAGGCGGACATCATTGTGCCCAATCTGACCGAGGCTGCCCTGTTGATCGGGGAGCCCTATAAGGAAGGGCCCTACACTCCGGAATATATCAAGCATGTTTTGTCGGAACTGAGCAAGATCGGCCCGAAGCAGGTCGTCCTGACCGGTGTTTACTGGAATGAAAAAGAATTGGGCGCCGCCACCTATGATCGTACGACGGGAGTGGTCGGCTATGCCTTTGCGGAAAAGATTCCGGGGTATTACCACGGTACGGGAGATGTTTTCGGAAGCGCCTTGCTGGCCGCCCTTTTGAATGGCTTTTCGTTGAATGAGTCTGCTCAGATTGCCGTCAATTTCACCGCAGAAAGCATAGGCCGTACGGCCGAAGCCAAAACCGATTTGCGCTTCGGGGTGAATTTCGAGCAAAGCATCCCTCATTTCCTGAAGGATCTGAAGATCATTTGATCGATACTTTAGTCCCGCTATCATAATATAACGCTAAGTATTTGTATGAACAGATTGTTTAACCAGGAATTAATCGTATCTTTGTGCCTGAACAATTCGTGAAGGCATTACTTTCCGTCGGTTTTTCCCCCACCATTTGTGAATTATTAATTAGAGATGACTGCTAAATGAGCAGTTCTATTTACATGACATTTAAAGACTTGAATATCGTAGAGCCTATATTGACGGCGCTACAAGAGAAAGGTTACTCAGATCCCACGCCTATACAGCAAGAAGCAATTCCGATCGTTTTAAATAAGAAAGATGTCTTTGGTTGTGCACAGACAGGCACCGGTAAAACGGCTGCTTTTGCCCTTCCGATCATCCAACAGCTTTATCTGGAGAAAAACCAGGGAGCCAAGCGGATGCTGAAAGCATTGATCCTTACGCCCACCCGCGAGTTGGCGATTCAGATCAATGATTGTTTCAAAGACTATTCCAAATATACTTCCGTACGGCATACGGTAATCTTCGGAGGAGTCAGCCAAAAACCCCAAACTGAAGAACTACGCCGGGGAGTCGACGTCTTGATCGCGACTCCGGGACGGTTGCTGGACTTGATGAATCAGGGATTCATCCGCCTGGATACGATCAGTTGCTTCGTACTGGATGAAGCCGACCGTATGTTGGATATGGGATTTATCCATGACATCAAACGGATTCTGCCCAAGTTGCCGAAGGAACGGCAGACACTGTTCTTTTCAGCTACCGTTCCGCAGGCGATCGTCGCCTTGTCCCGGACGATTCTTAACCAACCGGTGCGCGTGGAAGTGACTCCCGTCTCTTCGGTTGTGGACACGATCGACCAGTACATCTATTTTGTTGAAAAGCAGGAGAAGAAGGACCTGTTGGTGAATCTGCTGAGAGAGAAGAAGCAAAAGTCGGTATTGGTTTTCTCCCGCACCAAACACGGAGCGGACAAGATTGCCCGCGCTTTAAGCGGAGCGGGAATCGGGAGCGAGGCGATCCATGGGAATAAATCGCAAAATGCCCGGCAGCGGGCGTTGACCAATTTTAAATCGCACAAGACGCGCGTCCTGATCGCGACCGATATCGCTGCACGCGGAATCGACGTGAACCAGTTGGAGTTGGTGATTAATTATGATCTGCCGGATGTGGCGGAGACATATGTCCACCGGATCGGTCGTACCGGCCGCGCCGGTAATACGGGAACCGCCTTTTCCTTCTGTGCGCAGGAGGAACGTCCCATGCTTAAGGATATCCAGAAGCTGACGGGTAAACATATCAAAACAGCTTCTGTCCCTGTTTAAATTTTACTGGAATATTTCCTTATAAGATACAGAGAATATTCTTTGCTGTTTTTTTAGGCTCTTAATAAAAACGGAATGGTTATTGGTAATCATTCCGTTTTTGGTTTTTGCTGAAATGTTTAACATAACTTTAAATCATATCGCATTGTTTTAATCAAGTAGCAGTTTTAATCTTATAAAAAGGTAAGAAGTTTGTTTTATTAACTAAAAAGTATGAATATGAGGCAATTATTTACACGAAAGATGAAGTTGTGGCTGGCCGGCTTTCTGGCTGTCCTGTCCGTTTCAATGGCAAATGCACAGACCACCTCGGTGGAACATCTGTTGGGTGACTATAAGGGAACGCTTTCCATCGCCCTCGGCGGGGATCCTATCGTTTCTGTGGATACGGTTTCGATCGCTGCTTCCAAACAGGAGAATAGCGTGAAGTTTTCCCTGGAAGATTTTACTTTGACTATGGGAGAGCTTGTCATCCCGGTCGGAGATATTGTTTTGGATAGCATCCCTGTGAAAAACCTGGATGGTGTGGATTCTTTGGATACAAAAACGATTGACCTTACAGTCGATTTGATGGGACAAATTTTGCCCGCCACGGTTACTTTTAAGGGTGCGGTTATACAGGATAGCGTATTCGTCGATTTGAATGTAGCTACTTCAATGATGGGTGCGCCTATAGTCGTTCCGGTTACCTTTAAAGGTGAAAAGATCGAAGGCGGCGGGGTTGCCAATGAAGATTTTCTGACGGCGCCAACCGTATGGGCGGTAGACGGTCATCTATATATTAATGTGGAGAAATCCGGTTATGTGCGCGTATATACCCTGACAGGCCAGTTGGTCAATCAGACGGCAGTCAGTCCGGGGCAGAAAACCATTGCTTTGCCAAAGGGATTCTATATTGTTTCTTTAAACGATACGGTTCAAAAAGTATTGATTAAATAACCTGTCTTTCCACTAATAAAAAGAGGGCGTGCCAAAAGCCCTCGCTTATTAATTGGAAAAATGATAGTAGTGAATAAGTGCAGTCATAGTTATGAACGAGTGAATTCATAGTTATGACTGCGCGCGTTCATAACTATGAATTTTTTACAGGATTTCCTTTTGGCACAGCTCCTTTTTTAGTGTCTTTCCACTCTCTGTGAATCAGTAGGCCAATCTCGCTTTGGATGAGGCTTCCCCGGCTTTCGACAAGGGGATGAGCGTGAACGTCCAGTTATATTCTTCATCCGAATAGATGGTCGCTTCCGGAATCGGCCGTGCGCCCCAGCTGTCATAGCCGGCTACTCCTTGTTGCCTGTGGTCTACACAAACTTCAACGAAGTTGCGGGGCTCGATATCATTGATATGCGTCTGTTTCGGCCGCCGGTTCTTTGCTTTGGCGTCGTCCCGGCCGGCAATCTCTTCCGGGGTGAAGTTGTTCCACTGGTAAGGGGCGTCCGCCTCTTCCGAATCAAAATCTTCGATGGAATTTCTCAACGCATTGAATTCGATCGTTTTTTCGGCCTGAATTAATAATCCCCTGCCATTTTCCTGCGTGGCGGAAACCCAGCGCGTGTCGATATGATGCCCGTTTTCCTGCGGACGGACATACGGAAAATAGAGGTCGTTCGCCTTGGCTTCGTATAAACCGATTAGAGTGCCCCTGTAACGGTCGCAATAATTTTCTTCAGGCCCGCGGCCGAAGTACCGGATTTGATCCATTTGGGCGGGTAAGCGGAAGCGGACGCCGATGCGGGGCACTTCCAGTATGTTCTTTTTCGCTTTCATTTCAGCCTGCGCTTTCGGAGAGTAGGTAGCCATCAATTCAGCTTCGGACTTCTCTATCTTGCCCTCTTCCAATTCGATCGGCGTGAACCGGGAAGAGACTTTTACGATTCCCGACGGATAGACCAGATAGTTCATCAGGTAATGATTGCCGGCGGCTAAAAGATAGTCGATGGTCAGGAGAATGTTGTTTCCCTCTTTCCGTACCTTATGGTCTGCAATATGGAAGTTCTTGCTCGATTCTTTCCATACCTGCAGCCGCAGGGGAGCCCCGTTTCCGTAATCATTGTCGGTAGGCGCCCTCCAGAAATTAGGCTGGACGCCGAAGCCGTCGGGGAAGTATTCCATGCCGTCTACTTGATAGGAGGTAACGGTTCCCCGGCCGGTATCCATCACAAAACGCAGTTTGGAGGAGGAAACCGTAATGATCCCGTTTGCTTCCGCCACGTTCAGCGACGGGGAAGCGGGCGATTTGTATTCTTTCTTTTCCGCCCCGGGAGCGAGCATGAACTGGTCGTATGCAATCAGATGGCCGGCCGGAACGAGCGGTTCCGGCTCTTTGGAGCGTACTTCCAGGTTGGCGAAATATTCGGCGCCGGACTCCGGCTTCAGGGAGCTGACCGGCAGGACGATCGTTTTTGTTTCCTGCGGAGCCAGTTCGAGCGGGAGCGGGGCCGACTTTACCAGCTTTTCATTCCGGTAAATCTTATAACTTAACTGGTATGCCGATAAATCCGTAAAATAAAAACGGTTGGTTATTTTAATCTCTCCCTTGGACAGGTCGCCGGCCTCGAAGCCTACATTCTGAAGGTTGTATTTCACCTCCGCCATGGCGGGATGCGGTTTCTGATCCGGCCCGATCAGCCCGTCGGCTACAAAATTGCCGTCGGACGGCTGGTCGACACCATAATCTCCGCCGTAAGTCCAGTAGGGCTTTCCCTTTTTATCATGCTCCAGAATCGAATGGTCGATCCATTCCCAGATATATCCGCCTTGCAACTGCGGATATTTATAGATGGCATTCCACTGGCCATGGAAATCTCCGGTGGAATTGCCCATGGCATGGGCGTATTCCGACGGGACAACCGGACGGTCGGCCCCCTTGGAGCCGGTTTCCTCCAACCAGGCCGCCGACGGATATTGGGGAACATACATGTCCGTATTCCACTCCCAAAGCGCCCGTTCGTAGCATACCGGGCGGTTCATCAAATCTTTGTCCAGGTTTTTCAACAGGACATAGGCATTGTAGAAATTATACCCGTTTCCGGCTTCGTTTCCTAACGACCAGATGGTAACAGATGGATGGTTTTTGTTCCGTTCGAACATATTCCGCACGCGATACAAATGATTTTCCAACCAATCAGGGTTATGCCCCAGCGTACCTTTCTTATTTCCGTCCAGGTGTCCGGCGGAACCTTTGCGCATGTCGTCAAGGTAGCGGGTGTAATACATGCCATGCGATTCGATATTGGCCTCGTCATAGACGTATAATCCGTATTCGTCGCACATTTCATAGAACCTCCGGTCTTGGGGATAGTGGCTCAGGCGGACGGAATTGATGTTGTTCCGTTTCATGAGTTCGAAGTTGCGGCGCATCTCTTCCGGTGTGACGTAATGCCCGGTGTATTGGCTCACTTCGTGGATGTTGACTCCCTTCAGTTTGATGGGCTGTCCGTTGACATATAGCAACCGTAGCTTTTCCCCCTTGACTTCGTATTCACTCGGTTTGATCTCTATCCGGCGGAATCCGACGTTGAAGGGTACGATTTCGGTCGTCTCATTTCCCTTTTTTACGGTTAGAAGCAATTTGTAAAGATTGGGATGCTCTGCAGTCCACGTGGCTACCTTATTTAATAAGGCGTCGAAGGCAAGCGCTTGCCGGCCGTCAGCCTCCAGTTTTACTCCGTGGGATGCCGATGTTACCTTTTGCCCCTTCGCATCCAGCAGTTCGTAATCGACTGTCGCCTCTTCGGGTGCGGAAGTTGTATTCTTTATCTCTACTTCCAGTTTGAACAGGCCGTTTTGGTAGGTATCATCCAGCCCGGAAACGATGCGAAAGTCCTGGATGGCGGTCTTGGGTTGTGACCAGAGGAAAACATCACGCTCGATGCCACTGATGCGCCAGAAGTCCTGGCATTCCAGGAAAGATCCCGTGCACCAGCGATAGATCTTAACCGCCAACGAATTTGTTCCCGGACGAAGGTAGTCATTGATCCGGAATTCGGCCGGATTCTTGGAATCTTCACTATAACCGACTTCTTTTCCGTTGATATAGACATAAACGCCGGCTTTGGCGCCCGCCAGGTGAAGGTAGATATCCCGGTTCTTCCAAGGGACCGGAATCTCGAACTCCCGGCGATAGACTCCGACGGGAATGTCTTCCGGGAGGAGGGGAGGGATTGGGTAGCGGGGTTTGAATTCATATCCGTGATTAATATAAATAGGTGTCCCGAAGCCTTGGAACTCCCAATTGCCGGGCACTTTGATGTCCGCCCAGGAATCGGTAGGGGTCGACGGATCGGTCAGGTTGTCAGGGATTTGCCGGTGGCTATCGGAATAGTAGAATTTCCAGGCGCCATTGAGCAAGAGGTAATACTTGCTTTTCTCATAAACTCCCGTCAGGGCATCCTGCCGGTTATCATAGGTCATAAACGTAGTCCTCGGCTTTTCTTTATTAACCGACAGGATATTAATGTCTTTCCAATAGGGTAATTTCTCCTGTGCCGACACAGCAAATCCGGCGATGAGCAAACCTAAAAATAAAAATTGCTTTTTCACGATTCTCTATTCAATAAATAATTTAAGGGGGTAAAAGTAGTGAAATTTAATTAATAGAGAAGGGCAACAGATCAAGAGAAAATGTTTATATTTACAAAAGCAATCGTACCAAAAAGAAATAAATAGGAGGTTTTTTATGTTTTTTGATGATTATCCTTCCCATTCGGAAGCTCAGATTCGACCTTCTTTATTATGGGAATATAATACAGAGGAGATCGATTGGAATGAGATGCGCAATGTTGTCGTCCAACGGATCATCGAACGCGGCCGCCCGGATGATTATTATGCCGCCCTCAATTTATATGGTTTGCAAGGCTTTATAGAGGCTATCAAAACGATTCCCTATATGAATGTGAAAGATATGGCTTTTGTTTGCCATGTTTTTGGCTTAAAGAAGGAGGAACTGAAATGTTATACACGTCAACAATTGCACCGTCAACACTGGAACTCCTGAAAAGGATTATGAATGATGAGGCCTTTAGCCGATTCGTTTTAGTCGGAGGCACTTCGTTAGCCTTGCTATTGGGGCATCGGATTAGCGTCGATTTGTATTTGTTTACTGACGAACCTTTTGATGAACCGATTTCTTTGACAAATGGTAAACGTTTCAACTGGAAGAAAGTTCGCCAAACGACTTGAAGAAATTGTTAAGATGCCTGGTCGTATTTTTCCAAACTTTACTGCGTGAAGCGCTTGATATTCACTTTCCTTGATTTGGTCTCTATATTAAAAACATCCATTTGATTTACTTTTCCGGCTTCGATCTTAAAAGTGCGGACATAATCTGTACAATCGGTATTTTCCACCAATGTCTTTTTATCCAATGTAATCGTATATTCTCCTACAGGCAGAAAAGTCAGTAAATGACCTTCGCCGTCGGTGATGATCGTTTGGTTAATCGTCTTATCCGCACTGGTGATGGTAAACCGGATACTTTCATACCTGGGGGTTATACTGGCGCTGTTTTTACTAAAGGTGTATTTTATTTTACCCCGTAATGTGCCGCTTTGTCTGAGAGGAATCTCTACTTTATTCTTCGAACTGTTTACTTCTATTTTTTGAGATTTGAAAAACCAGTTTCCTGTAGTCAAGGGCTTAAGTGTATATTCCCCGTACGGAACGAGCGAGTATTTGATTTTTCCCTCCTTATCGGAAACAAAGGCTTTGTCGGACAAGTTCACCACACAGTCGCTTGCCGGCTCGTCTTCCTTGTCATAGACATTATTGGCATTCTTATCATAATACAATTGGGCAGTGATCGTACCCTTCCGCCCGCTGGAGGGTTGTGCCTTGCTGAAACTGAAACGGATTCCTATTTCTATATTATATATATTGTTGTTTATATTCATAAATTGGTATTTATACCAGTAGCCGTTCGCAAAAAGGGCATAATTCTCCTTTGGGTTGTAATTGATATTGATATTGGCCGAAGGCACATTCCCCTGATAAGCATCTTTGGTGAAGTTCAAACCGGAGGTCAATGACATTTTCTTCGAAATATTTTTATTGACGGATGCCGTTGCCGTTAAACGGTTGAACTCCGTATCCTTTTGTTTGGCCATCATATATTCGTAGATATAGTAAGCTCCTTTTTGATAGGAGGTACCCAACCGGAGCCATCCGTAGGAATAATCCAAAGAGGCTTTGGTTTGCTTCAGCCGGTCGCTTCCTATGGGATCTTTAAAGAAACCTTCCTCCAATATTCCATACAGGGAATGTTTTGAGTCGGGGCTTTGCCATCTCAATTGCAATCCCAAGCGGTTGGAAGCCATGCGTATGTTTGGGTTGGAGGCTCCGGTTCCGAGATAGGAGGAAGTGGAGCTCTCGCTTTGATATTGGTAGGAGAGGGAAGGGGGAGAGCCGGTGTATTTGAGGCAGTGAGAGACCGGCGTTGCCGTACCAGTTCTCCGATTGGTATTGGGGAGAGTAGGTATCATATTTCGGATTCATCTTATTGTAGCTGACGCTTCCGCTTATATACATTTCTTTCCCTAATCTTTTCCCGATCCCTTGCGATAAGGAGATCGTTCCTCTTCTGTTTCCGGGAAAATAAGGGTTGCTGTAATAGCCGGATCCGTTCAGGGTCAGGTCGGAGGATAGTTTTCCCCGGTACGTTAATTCCGTAGCTCCCGAAAACCGGGTGTTTCTCATACTCTCGTAACTGCTCAGGGCTCCATGTGTTTTTAGATCGATATTCCAGTCGTTTCCAAAAGAAGTCCTCCATTGCAGGCTCCCGACATGGTAATCCGCTTTTTCATAAGCATTCTTTTGGTAAATATAGGATCCCTTGATTCCTTTTTGATAATTATTGGCCCCCAATGCCCCCTGTACATAGAACGAGTAATAATTGGAAAACCAGGGCTCGGAACCAAATAAGTTGAAGTTTTGGTCGATTGCCCCGAATGTAAGTGTTTTGCTTTTTTTTTTGTCTGCAAACATTGCTTTCGCTCCTCTGCCATAAAGCGACAGTTCCGCTGATTCGCTGACATTTCCTACCGTAAATTCATTTTCGTATAGCTTATACATCAGGGAGGTGTTGGTGATCATCGGAGTCTGTTGGGAGCTGTATTTATACACGTTTCCATTTAATTGCAAATAGCCCGCTGGCAGGTTCAGGTAGCCTCCTCCTCTTAACTGCAGCATATTGGATGACGAATTATATTGACGGTAGCTCAGGGTCACGGAATTGTCGTCCGATCCGTATCCGGAGAGCTGAGGAACGTTGGGCCTAATATCTACATAGCTTCGGTTTGAAGCAACATTTTGTATTGTAACGGTTTTATTACCGAATATGGACTTGTCTTTGCCCTTCATCGCCGTGATATGCACCGAAAATTGTCCGGAGGAGAGAAGGTTGCCACTGGGGATAAAGCTGTATACAAATTGCTTTTGCTCTGCAGCTGCCACCGTTGCCTTCAGTTCGGTAAAAGAAGGCGCTCCGCGTAAATTAGGTACATTGAAAACCAAGGTAACCTTTTCGTCCCTGTTGCCGCTATTGTTTACCGTGACTTTGATATGCACCGAATCCTCCAGATGCATGGCCATCACAGGGTTGTTGTCGGCTGTCAGGTAAATCTGCTCCCTCTCTTCTATTTCGAGATCGGTTTCCTTGCTAAGCATAAGTTCTTTTTTTTCACTCAAAAGATCGTAGCGGATCGTTTTGCTTCCCGCACTGGTGTTTTTACTGATCACCAATTTGTAAGAAACATAGCTGCTATCATGGGGGGATACGGTAAAACTCCTGGCGTCATATGAAAGGGGCCGGATTCCCATAGACGGCTCCAAACGGATTATTCCTTTGAAAATAGAATCCGAAGGATTGGTTATTTGGATAATATGGCTTACAATCTGGCCGTTCACGGACGATTGCCGGATCTGCATATCGATTCCACCCTCTGTCAGAGATTGCGCCTTGCTATTGCTAAAAGAGAGAAGGCAGATCAGGAAAATCGTCCGGAAGATTTTTTTTTGTATATTACAAAACATTCCTATCGGGGGGAAATTTCATAAATAAGCGAAGTGCTGTAATTATCGGACTGCGCGTTGAACAAGCGCGAATCGTTGGTATCCGTATAATATTTTATATCGTATCCGACGGCTGTACCGTTAGTAGAAGAACCTTGCAAAAGGGTCTGTTGGCCGGTTGAGAGTGTGACGGGATTTGTTGTATGGGAACTATTACTTAACTGCAAATGAACTACTCCTAAAGGTAGGGTATTCCCTGTCGCGGAAGAAAATTGGGAAGAGACGGATCTTACCGTAACCTGATAGTTGGTATTTGACGAAACAGTCAGTCCATTCGGATAGGTAATGCTTTTTCCGTTTATATAATCTGCAATCGTTTTAAACTCCAATAAACCGTTGGTAGCTCCAGTGGAGATTTGGATGAAATATTGATCCTCCGAAGGAGGGGTGCCGGAAAGAGGTTCTACTTGTATCAGAAAATCTTGTTGTAATTTTCCTATTACTGTATTGTTATTATCATATAACGTATATTCGAAAGTAAATCTATATTGCCTCCATGCTTGAAGGGCATTTAAATATCCACCGGGGGCAACTACTAAATTAAAAGCTATCTCAAAATAAAAATAATCTTGAGGCTTATCGTTTTCATTTATTAGTGCTGCATTCGAATTTGGAACAAGAAATACCTCTCCATTCCCGTTCTGTAAAGAAGTAGATAAAGGCATTCCTATTTGTGAGATTGTGGGTACAGGTCCGGGTTCTAACTCTCCCCATGTTCGGATAGGAGAGAAACTTATCTTGTCTGCAGGAAATACATCGTTGCCATTCATCACGGGATAGTTGACTACTCTTACGGATATTTTCCAATTATTAAAATTGACATTCCCATTACCGTCAATTTTTAATGTGGCGGCATCTCTTGTAGTCACAGCACCTGAATAAGAATTTATAGCTAAATAATCTACACCTCCATCCCAATGAAAGCCAACTTGACTGTATGTCGTGATATTTAGCAAAAAGAAAAATAATATATATATAAATATTTTATTCATACCCGAATTCCAATTCCGCTGCTTCTATATTATTATCATCTCCGTAGTCCAACATGACGGTGGCAATATATTGACCTTTGTCTAATTTCTGGTTTAAAGGTATGTACATGGTTCGATGATCATCCGGTAAGGTATAAAATTCAATCGACTTTAGATTCGTTTCTTTTCCGATGGTTTGATTAAACAGGCTTGTTTTAACATTACCGTTGATCCAGATATTTCCCTTGTTGTTAAAAACCAATGCCAAGGAATTTTTCTCTTTGTCGAATGAAAGTTTTTCTATTTCCAATTTTTTAATTTCCGGAGCACTGCCTTTGCGATATATTTTAATACCCGAACGGACATTTATTTTGATGGCGGCTCCTTTTGCATCTACGCCGTCCACAGGGTTCATTTGCGTAACGTAGAACATCGCAGTTTGAGTATTTTCTTTTTCTTTGGGTTGAAGGGGAACGTTCATCGTCAACTCTATTTCTTTATTCTCACCTGGATCCAATGTGATATAAGTTCCTCCCGACACACTTAACCAACTTGCACAGGAATTGGATAATGAATCTGATGGAAGCATAAGGTTATTCCCCCAATCGTCATATTTCCAATCCCCAAAAGTTAAGGATAAATTAAGTGCATTACTTTTACTGATATTGCTTATCAGTATCTTTTGGGAACCTGCTTCCCCGGGATTTAATTGATAGTACACGCGTGGAGGAGATACGGAAATGCCTGTTTGTGAATATATTTGATCCAGAAATAATATATTTAATAAAACGATATAGATAAAAAAAAGTATTTTTTTAGAATCCATGTATTATTTATAGATTAAAATATAAAGGAGACATCTTATAGATGTCTCCTTTATATTAAATATATTTTTCGACTTATTTTGCAACTAAAGTATATGTAAGGGTAGTCGTAAAAGTGGATATAGCACTAGGGTCCGTACTACTAAAATGTTGTGCCTGAAAATAAGCATTTTGTGTAGCACCAGCATAGGTTATGTCAATATTTGTACCATTTCCCCCTGTTGCATCGTCACTTTCGAATAACGGTAAATCAGTTTTTAATAGCTTTATGCTACTACCATCGTATGATCCATCAGTTTTTTTAGCCTGTAATGAAATTGTATTCAATCCCGGAGCAATGACTCCGTCGGGAAGAGCATTAAATCCCGACTCATCTGCTTTTACATTAATAATATACCCGCTTGTACTGAATACTGTTAATTGATTTGCTACTTGAATTGTGTTATTTTCTGTTGAAGATAAATAATCATTACGATTTTTGTATTCCAAAAGCACTCCATCTGTACTATTCCCGGGATTGATAACTATAGAATGAATGGGATACAACTTAAGATTTAATTTAATTGTTCCCGTCTTCGATTCTACATCTGCTGCTTTCGCACTGTTTACACACAAAATGCCTGTTGCTACGAACAAGGCGGTTAAAAAAAGATTTTTTGCTTTCATTTTTCTGTTATTATTTTAATTGTTTAAAAAAGCCGTGATAGATGCAGGGTACTGTCTGTTAGTATATTAATGGATGAATACACTGTTAATGCTACGCGCTTTTTTAAATCGAGGTGCAAAGGTATGCAACTTATTATCTTTGTCTATTAAACACCCATCGAATATTTTGATTGCGTTATAGCTTTTTCCAATCGATCCCTTCTGCTTGGTCATTTCCCCTGTTTTCACATAATGGTGTATGAAATCTCTTATTTTTACTGTTTTACTATCCTATTAAAGTTGATGCAAAAGTATAGAAAGGAAATTAGGCGGGAGAAATATTTTTGGGACAAAATGGAACGAAAAAAGGACATTTTTAATGCCTACGCAGAAAAGCCTCGTATGCCCTACGAAGTCGCACTACAAACCTAATAAATTATTTCATTATATCAAAGAAAAAGTTGTTTTTTTTTATCCATATGACCTTTTTTTCTATAAATTGATGCTTCTGGATTTCTTCTTTCGGCGAATCATCATTCGCCTTATCGAATCGTTTCATCCCCGCCTACCCCTTTTTTTGTTTAGATGAGCTCCTTTTCTATGATTATGCCTTGTCTCTCTTTCTTATGGAAATGGACGATTGCCGGGCGCCTTTCTCTTGGGGAAGGAAATTTTCCTTGCCTTCATACGGCAACTTTTGAAACTTTTGCCTAACTTCGTTCTGACATTGTCTGGAACATTGTTGCAGATATTCCCAAGTGATTTCTTATTTGGTTTTATTATTACTTAATAGGTGTTGTTATCATTAAAGATAGAAAGTTAATTATGGCAAATGCAATTTTTATGCAAGGCGTCACTTATTCCTATCCATCCTCCCCGATATTGTCTTTTCCCGATATGGATTGCCGGCAGGGGGAGCATTATTTGATGAGTGGAGTTTCGGGGTGCGGCAAAACAACCTTATTATATCTTCTGGCGGGTTTAATAAAGCCAGACACCGGAAAGATCTTGATTCAGGGAGAGGATATCACTTCTATGGGAAATAAGGACATCGACCGGATTCGCGGCCGCAAGATCGGTCTCGTTTTTCAAAAGCCCCAGTTCATTCAATCACTCTCCGTACTGGAGAATTTGCAGATCGCGCGCTATCTGAATGATATACCGGCGGAGAAGGATGAACTGCTTGCGTTGTTGGAACGGTTAAATATTGGAGACAAGCAAAAGTCGAGGCCTTGGGAGCTGAGCCAGGGAGAGCAGCAACGCCTTTCCATTGCCCGCGCCATCATCAACCGCCCGGCGCTTATTCTGGCGGACGAGCCGACTTCCAGCCTCGATGATGAAAATTGCCGGGAGGCGGTTTCCCTTCTGAAATCCCAGGCTGAGTCTACCGGCGCCTGCCTCTTGGTCGTTACGCATGACCATCGCTTGCACCCTTTCTTTTCCCATATCATTAAACTATAAAAAGCTCCGGACGCATGAATCTATTTAGTTTATCCTTTAAGCAAATCAAATCCAAACCCTTGTCCTCACTTCTGAATGTGATCCTGTTTGCTTTTGGCATTACGATTATTTCCTTTTTACTGCTGGTCAAGGACGGTTTTGAAGAACAGATGGATAAGAACGTAGCAGGCATCGATCTGGTTGTCGGCGCCAAAGGAAGTCCGATGCAGCTAATTCTTTCCGGCATTTATCATATCGACTCGCCTACCGGGAATATCTCCTACGAGGAAGCAGCCGGATTGTCCAAACACAGGTTGATAAAGAAAGCGATCCCTGTTTCGCTGGGGGACAGCTATCATGGCTACCGGATTGTGGGCACCGTGCCGGACTATCCTGCGCTTTATGGAGGAAGGCTGCGGGAAGGGGCGGAATGGAAAGCCCCCTTGGAGGCGGCGATCGGGGCAAAGGTAGCACGCAAGGCCGGTTTGAAGGTTGGCGATTCTTTCGCCGGGATACACGGGCTGATCGAAGACGCCGGGCATTCGCATGACGATCATAAATATAAGGTCGTCGGGATTTACGAAGAAACCGGCACGGTGTTGGACCAGTTGATCCTCACCGGACTGGAGAGCGTCTGGGCCATTCATGAGCATCATGGGGACGGACATGCGGCGGAGGAACATGAGGATGGGGAAGCCGGGTATGAACATAGCGATGAGCACGAATCCGCTTCCGATCCTGCTTATGAAGCGGAACATGCTCATGGCCATGAGCATGAAGGGGAGGCTCATTCCGAAAACAAAGAGATCACTTGTCTCCTTATCCAATACAAGAACCCGATGGGCGTCATCACATTGCCCCGCCTGATCAATTCTTCGACCCATATGCAGGCCGCTTCTCCCGTGATGGAGATCAACCGGATGTATTCGTTGATGGGAGTGGGGATACAGACGGTCAACCTGATTGCCTGGTTCATTATCCTGATTTCCGCCTTCAGTATTTTTATCTCCTTGTTTCATTCCATGAAGGAGCGTAAATATGAATTGGCTTTGATTCGCGTGATGGGAGGGAGCCGGATGAAATTATTTTCAATTGTATTGGCGGAAGGTATTCTAATTGCCTTAATTGGTTATCTTTGTGGTTTCTTGCTAAGCCGTCTGGGGATGTGGTTCCTGGCTTTGTATGCGGAAAGCAGCATCCATTACGACCTGGCCCGATGGGTCGGTCCATCGGACCTGTATTTTTTGCTTGTTTCCCTGGGCATCGGTTTGGCCGCTTCCGTTTTGCCTGCGGTTATTGCGTTAAAGACAGATATTTATAAGACATTGAACGAATGAAAAAAAAGCTATTTATATTCCTATTCGGATTGCTTGCCGCCTCGGCGGGCTGGTCCCAGAAAGCTGTCGACTGGCAGTTTTTAAGTAAGGTCCGCTGGCATAAGGGATACGTCGCTTCGTTGAATGGCTATTTCGATCTGCCTAAGTTTGCTCCGGAGATCGCCAACCTGAATAAGAAGTCTATTACTATACGGGGTTTTTATGTGCCGATCGATATGGACGGGACGATGTTCGCCCTTTCCGCCACACCGTCCAATCAATGCTTCTTTTGCGATGGCGGAGGTATCGAAACGGTGATGGAGATTAATATAAAGAAGGGAAACAACCAATTCAAGCGGATTGCTGTCGACAAATATATCGAGTTGAAGGGTATCCTACATATTAATACAGACGATTCGGAGCATTTGATGTATGTCCTCCGGGAGGCCGAATTGGTTTCCATCATTAAATAGCCCGGACAAATTAATCTTAATATAAGTAATCAGATCCATATCATGAAAAAATCAGTAATACTATTCTCCGCCGTCCTGCTGTTTTTTACGCCGTCGGCTTATTCACAACAAAAAGACGTACTCATCCGGGTACATGCCGGCCAGGGGAAACAGATCATCAGCAAGCATATCTACGGGCAATTTGCCGAACATCTGGGCTCCTGCATCTATGGTGGGTTATGGGTGGGCGAGGGTTCGTCTATCCCGAATACGAACGGATACCGGACCGATGTGCTGGAAGCCTTGAAGAAACTGCAGATACCTAACCTGCGCTGGCCGGGCGGTTGCTTTGCCGATGAATACCATTGGATGGACGGTATCGGGCCGCGCGACCAACGGCCGAAGATGGTGAATAATAACTGGGGAGGCGTCGTGGAAGACAATAGCTTCGGAACGCATGAATTCCTGAACCTGTGCGAGTTGTTGGGCGCCGAGCCTTATATTAGCGGGAATGTAGGGAGCGGAACGGTGGAAGAGTTGGCAAAATGGGTGGAATATATGACTTCGGACGGAGACAGCCCGATGGCTAATCTACGCCGGAAAAACGGCCGTGAGAAGCCTTGGAAGGTAAGGTTCCTCGGCGTGGGCAATGAGAGTTGGGGATGCGGCGGGAACATGACGCCGGAGTATTACGCCGACTTATATCGCCGTTATTCTACCTATTGCCGCGAGTTCGATGGAAATACATTGTTCAAGATTGCCAGCGGAGCCAGCGATTACGACTATAACTGGACGGAAGTGTTGATGAAAAAGGTCGGAACCCGTATGAAGGGCCTGTCTCTCCATTATTATACGGTTACCGGATGGAGCGGGAGCAAGGGTTCGGCTACCGGGTTCTCCGATGACGAGTATTATTGGACGATCGGGAAATCGCTGGAGATTGAAGAGGTGTTGGACAAGCATATGGAAATCATGGATAAATATGACCGGAAGAAGCAGGTCGGCTTGATGGTCGACGAATGGGGCACCTGGTTCGATGTGGAACCGGGAACGAATCCCGGCTTCCTGTATCAGCAGAATACCTTGCGCGATGCTTTGGTCGCCGCTTTGACGCTGAATGTGTTCAATAAATATACCGACCGGATTCAGATGGCGAACATCGCTCAGATCGTAAACGTGCTCCAGTCTATGATCTTGACCGAAAATGAGAGGATGGTGCTGACACCGACTTACCATGTTTTCGAAATGTACCGGGTTCACCAGGATGCCACCTACCTGCCGATCGATTTGATTGCCGATACGCGTGTCATTCGAGACCGGAAAGTCCCGATGGTTTCCGCTTCGGCCTCCCGGAAAGACGGCTTTACACATATCACGTTGGCCAATGTCGACCTCGATACGGCTCGTGAGGTGAAAATTGATTTTTCCGGTCTGAATCCTTCCCAGGTGAGCGGCCGGATTTTGACGACAAAAAGCATAACGGATCATAATACATTCGATCGGCCGAACCTCATTCAACCGGTTGCCTTCAATGGCTCCAGAATTGAAAAGGGGGTACTGAATGTCAGCCTGCCGGCCAAATCGATCGTCGTATTGGAAATAAAATAAACAGAACATTGAAAATAACAGCCGGGAAAACCGGTCCCGAAGATTTATTGTCCCTCTCTATTCCATTCTATCCCATCCCTTTATCTTTTTCTTGTAAAAAAAGCTCAAAAAAACCGGTAAAAAGATTTGTACAAGCCAAAAAGAAGGTTTACTTTTGCACCCACGTTCGACAATAACCAGCCGGACGCAAGCAAAAGAGTTCATTGAAAGACTGATCATAAAACAAGATGTAGTACAAGGGTTT
>NZ_LT799418.1:1979994-1981810 GCF_900162725.1 Parabacteroides sp. Marseille-P3160
CGGTGACGAAAAGAAGAAGGGCAGGATAAAAAAGAGGTCTTCCTTTAAAAGAGGGATTAGTCAATCACTTTTCCCCGAAAGGTATTCTCTCTCTTTTTTTTTAAAAAAACCAGCCAATAATTTGTACCGTCAATCATCCAAAAAAGGTAAGTAAGGAAAAGACAGTAAAGAACGGGATTTTGAGCCAAGGAAATAAAAAGAAAACAATTTTGACAACGAAGAGTTTGATCCTGGCTCAGGATGAACGCTAGCGACAGGCTTAACACATGCAAGTCGAGGGGCATCACGGGATAGCAATATTCTGGTGGCGACCGGCGCACGGGTGAGTAACGCGTATGCAACTTACCTGTCAGAGGGGGATAATCCGGCGAAAGTCGGTCTAATACCCCATAAAACAGGGACCCCACCTGGGGTTATTTGTTAAAGGATTTATCGCTGACAGATAGGCATGCGTTCCATTAGGTAGTTGGTCGGGGTAACGGCCCACCAAGCCATCGATGGATAGGGGTTCTGAGAGGAAGGTCCCCCACACTGGTACTGAGACACGGACCAGACTCCTACGGGAGGCAGCAGTGAGGAATATTGGTCAATGGGCGAGAGCCTGAACCAGCCAAGTCGCGTGAAGGATGACTGCCCTATGGGTTGTAAACTTCTTTTATAAGGGAATAAAGTGCGGGACGCGTCCCGTTTTGTATGTACCTTATGAATAAGCATCGGCTAACTCCGTGCCAGCAGCCGCGGTAATACGGAGGATGCGAGCGTTATCCGGATTTATTGGGTTTAAAGGGTGCGTAGGTGGGTAATTAAGTCAGCGGTGAAAGTTTGTGGCTCAACCATAAAATTGCCGTTGAAACTGGTCACCTTGAGTATGTTTGCTGTAGGCGGAATGCGTGTTGTAGCGGTGAAATGCATAGATATCACGCAGAACTCCGATTGCGAAGGCAGCTTACAAAACCATCACTGACACTGAAGCACGAAAGCGTGGGAATCAAACAGGATTAGATACCCTGGTAGTCCACGCCGTAAACGATGATTACTAGGGATTTGCGATATAGTGTAAGTCCTACAGCGAAAGCGTTAAGTAATCCACCTGGGGAGTACGCCGGCAACGGTGAAACTCAAAGGAATTGACGGGGGCCCGCACAAGCGGAGGAACATGTGGTTTAATTCGATGATACGCGAGGAACCTTACCCGGGTTTGAACGCATTAGGAATACGATTGAAAGGTTGTAGCTAGCAATAGCCTATTGCGAGGTGCTGCATGGTTGTCGTCAGCTCGTGCCGTGAGGTGTCGGCTTAAGTGCCATAACGAGCGCAACCCTGATTGTCAGTTGCTAGCAGGTAAAGCTGAGGACTCTGACAAGACTGCCGGCGTAAGCTGTGAGGAAGGTTGGGATGACGTCAAATCAGCACGGCCCTTACATCCGGGGCGACACACGTGTTACAATGGGGGGGACAAAGGGGCGCTACCTGGCGACAGGATGCCAATCTCAAAACCCTCTCTCAGTTCGGATCGGAGTCTGCAACTCGACTCCGTGAAGCTGGATTCGCTAGTAATCGCGCATCAGCCATGGCGCGGTGAATACGTTCCCGGGCCTTGTACACACCGCCCGTCAAGCCATGGGAGCCGGGGGTACCTGAAGTACGTAACCGTCAAAGGATCGTCCTAGGGTAAAACCGGTGACTGGGGCTAAGTCGTAACAAGGTAGCCGTACCGGAAGGTGCGGCTGGAACACCTCCTTTCTGGAGACTCGAAGTTCCGTGAAGTCTTTTCTTTACGAAAAAGAAGAGGATGAACGACAAAAAGGTACGAATG
>NZ_LT799418.1:1981834-2323560 GCF_900162725.1 Parabacteroides sp. Marseille-P3160
AGAAGGACAGTGTATGGTGGGTAGTTTGACTGGGGTGGTCGCCTCCAAAAGTGTAACGGAGGCTTCTAAAGGTGCGTTCAGGCCGATTGGTAACCGGTCGTAGAGTGTAATGGCATAATCGCGCTTGACTGGGAGAGAGACAACTCGATCAGGTAGGAAACTAGAGCATAGTGATCCGGTGGTTCCGTATGGAAGGGCCATCGCTCAAAGGATAAAAGGTACTCCGGGGATAACAGGCTGATCGCTCCCAAGAGCTCATATCGACGGAGCGGTTTGGCACCTCGATGTCGGCTCGTCACATCCTGGGGCTGGAGAATGTCCCAAGGGTTGGGCTGTTCGCCCATTAAAGTGGCACGCGAGCTGGGTTCAGAACGTCGTGAGACAGTTCGGTCTCTATCTATCGTGGGCGCAGGATATTTGCGGGGCTCTGACACTAGTACGAGAGGACCGTGTTGGACAGACCTCTGGTTTACCGGTTGTACCGCCAGGTGCACCGCCGGGTAGCTAAGTCTGGCAGGGATAAGTGCTGAAAGCATCTAAGTACGAAGCCCTCCCCAAGATTAGATATCCCTTGAAGGGTGGTTATAGACGATGACCTTGATAGGCTGCAGGTGTAAGGGCAGTAATGTCCGAGCCGAGCAGTACTAATAGCCCGTGACTTTCTTTGAAAAGAAAAAAAAGGACGGCTTTAGACTCTGTATATTTACTTTATTGCGTCCGGTATGTTTATATAAAAGACAGGCTTACGTGAATGGCCTTTCAGAGGCCCGAGTGTGCAGGAGTGCATCACAAGGAATCGTAAGCGAAGCAATTCAGGTGGTTATAGCATCAGGGATCCACCTCTTCCCATTCCGAACAGAGAAGTTAAGCCTGATCGCGCCGATGGTACTGCGTCATAAGTGGGAGAGTAGGTCGCCGCCGTTTTTTGAAGACCGGGGAAGTTCACCCTCCGCAAGGAGCAAGAACTTCTCCGGTCTTTTTTGTGTTAAGGAGGGAAGCCGGGAAAGATCCGTTGTTTTGATAATTTGGAGATTCTTATAAGGAAGACTCTGGGATATTACGTCAGGATTCTTATATTTACATTTTTAAAAGCGAATAGATCTATGATTACTTATATCCTTATTGCAATAACCTGTGCGGTTTCTTTTATTTGTTTTTCCAATCGCTCTCTTTTTGAGAAATTGGCTTTAATCCCTTTCAGGGTAGTTCGGAACCATGAATGGTACCGCATTATAACCCATGGGTTTGTCCATGCCGATTCGATGCATCTGTTAGTCAATATGTTCACTTTCTGGTCTTTTGGCGTCTATATTGAAACGCTTTTTCTTTCTATGGAATTTAGTGAAGGTGTTTACCTGTTGCTATATTTCGGAGGGATGGTCGTTGCTTCTATCGGCGATTTAATCAAACAAAAGGGGAATCCCGCCTTTATCTCTATCGGAGCATCCGGTGCCGTGTCAAGTGTCCTGTTTACATACATCTTCTTTGAGCCTTTCGGAAAGATTCTTTTATTCGCCGTTTTACCTATACCCAGTCTCCTTTTTGGCGTGCTCTATCTTATTTATTGTCAATATATGGCACGAAGAGCGAAAGATAATATCAATCATTATGCCCACTTTTACGGCGCAATATACGGCTTCTGTTTTCCTTTATTGGTCGAACCTTCCCTGATAAATTTATTCTTGTCTCATTTCTAAAATATTATTTTTTTTTACTCTATACACTTTCTTTGATCTTTCTTTTTTTTATTTGGATAAAGAATCCTTCTATTCTGTTTAAAAAAAGGAAAGCTTATTTCATTACTATATTTATTGAAAGAAAATGGAGACTTCTATTGTCTATATTATTAATATTTGATACATTTGATACGTACAGACCTTTATACGGAGAAATAAATAAATTAAAATGGGCTATCTTAAATTTGATAAAACGTTAATGAACAATCTGGAAGAATCACTTTCGCGTGAAGTACTTCGTACAAATCAGAAAGGGGCTTACCATTGTTCTACCATTGTAGACTGTAATACTCGTAAGTATCACGGCCTATTGGTTATGCCGGTTCCCTGCCTGGATGATGAAAACCATGTTCTCCTGTCTTCCTTTGACGAAACTGTGATCCAACACGGAGCGGAATTTAATTTGGGATTACATAAATATGCCGGAGGCCATTTCAGCCCGAACGGGCATAAGTATATCCGGGAATATAATACGGAAATAGTTCCGCGTACCCTGTATCGTGTGGGTGGAGTTATTCTATCGAAAGAAAAAGTCTTTTCAAGAACGGAAAACCAGATATTCATCAGATATAAACTGGAAGATGCCCATTCGGTGACAACCTTGCGCTTTCGTCCGTTTCTTGCTTTTCGCAGTGTAAAGCAACTGACTCATGAAAACGGCTCGGTAAACCAATCGTATGAAGAAATACCTAACGGCATCAAGACCTGCATGTATGAAGGTTATCCCGATTTATACATGCAATTCAGCAAAAGCGCCAAATTCGTTTTCGAACCTTACTGGTATAAAGGCCTTGAGTATCCGAAAGAGCAGGAGAGGGGTTATCCGTATCATGAGGATCTCTATGTTCCCGGTTATTTTGAAGTGCCGATCAAAAAAGGAGAAACTCTCTTCTTTTGTGCTGGGGATAAGCAAATGGTAACAACCCGCATGAAGTTGCTCTACGAAATGGAATTGCAGTTACGTACCCCCCGGTCGAGCTTCTTCAATATGTTGAAGAATGCATCCGAACAATTCCTTTTCAATCCTAAAGGAGACGAATTTTACTTGTTGGCCGGCTATCCGTGGTTTAAAGTCCGGGCGCGGGATTTATTCATTTCAATTCCCGGCTGTACATTGTGTATAGACGACCGGGAACTCTATGAGAAATTGATGCGGAGCGCCTTGCCTGCACTGATGACCTATATTAAAGATGGTACCTTGGATCCGGTTATTCGTGAGTTGGATAAGCCGGATGTGCTTTTATGGGCTGTTTGGTGTGTGCAGCAATACGCTAATCGAATCGGATTGGCAGAGGCTGTCGGGCGTTATGAGGAACTTGTCAGCGAGATAATCCAATTCTTCTTTGAGCAGAGACACCCGGATATACGATTGATGGATACAGGTTTGCTTTACGTCAAAGGACGTGATAAGGCAGCTTCCTGGATGAATTCGACAATTGAAGGCAAGCCGGTCGTCTGTCGTTCCGGATACCTGGTTGAATTGAATGCTTTATGGTATAATGCCCTACGTTTTTATAAAGAAATGAAGGGCGGAGTAGAGATTGAAGCCGTGGATAAAGTGGTCCGGACGCTGGACCGTTTCTTTCCTGAGACTTTTGTGAATAAATATAAATACCTTTTCGATTATGTAGACGGGCAATACCCGGACTGGAGCGTGCGACCGAATATGGTTATTGCGATTTCCATGACGTATTCACCCCTTACCCGGAGCCAGAAAAGGAATGTATTGGATGTGGCAACGAAAGAGTTGTTGACGCCGAAAGGATTGCGTACCTTAAGCCCCAAAAGCGAAGGATATCGTCCTTATTATGTCGGGCCTCAATATGAACGAGACCTATCCTATCATCAGGGAACAGCGTGGCCTTGGTTGTTAGGACCCTATTTGTCTTCTTACCTGCAATTGAACGGAAGAAGCGGAGTCTCATTTGCAGAACGGATGTTGATTAGTTTGGAAGAAGAAATGTCATTGCATTGTATCGGAACGATTTCGGAGCTTTTTGATGGAAATCCGCCTTTTATCGGGCGGGGAGCAATCTCTTATTTGATGAGTATTGCTTCCATGCTTAGGATCGTGGATATGTTGAGGAAGTATAATGCAGAAGAAGAAAAAGAAGAATGAAAGCATTAATGTTTGGATGGGAGTTTCCTCCGCATATTCTCGGGGGATTGGGTACGGCAAGTTATGGCTTGATCCGTGGGATGTCGATGCAGCCCGATATGGATATTACGTTAGTCCTTCCTAAACCGTGGGGGGACGAGGACCAGAGTTTTCTGAAAATAATAGGCGCATGCAATACGCCTATTGTGTGGCGTGATGTCAATATGGATTATGTATCCGGCCGCCTGTCCAAATATATGGATCCCCAGCTCTATTTTGATTTGCGTAATCATATATATGCCGATTTCAGCTACCGGCATGTGAACGATTTGGGATGCCTGGAGTTTTCCGGCAGATATCCGGATAATTTATTGGAGGAAATTAATAATTATTCGATTGTAGCCGGAGTGATTGCCCGCACAGAACAATTCGACATCATTCATGCACACGACTGGCTGACCTATCCCGCCGGTATTTATTCGAAGATGATTAGTGGAAAACCGTTGGTTGTCCATGTCCATGCAACCGATTACGACCGGAGCCGGGGAAATGTTAATCCCAGCGTCTATGCTATTGAAAAGGATGGAATGGATCATGCGGATCATATCATTACCGTGAGCAATCTAACCCGGCAGACCGTGATCGAAAAATATCACCAGTCGCCCGATAAAGTAACGACTGTGCATAATGCGGTGGAACCTCTTGGAACGGATATCCTAAGTATTCCCAACAAAAAAGGAGTGAAGGATAAGATTGTAACTTTTTTAGGACGTATAACGATGCAAAAAGGCCCCGAATATTTCGTGGAAGCTGCGGCTAAAGTCCTGAACAAGACGCAAGGCGTACGCTTTGTGATGGCCGGCAGCGGAGATATGATGGATCAGATGATACGTTTGGCTGCTTCCCGCAATATTTCGGACCGGTTTCACTTTACCGGTTTCATGAAAGGTAAACAGGTGTATGAAATCTTTAAGGCAAGCGATGTGTATGTGATGCCTTCTGTATCCGAACCGTTTGGCATTTCTCCTTTGGAAGCCATGCAATGCGGCGTGCCTTCGATTATTTCAAAGCAGTCCGGCTGTGCTGAAATTCTGCAATATGCCGTAAAAGTAGACTATTGGGACATCGATGCGATAGCCGATTCCATTTATGGTTTGATAACCTATCCTGCTTTCCATGAATTATTGAAAGAAGAAGGACGGACTGAAGTGAATAATATCAAGTGGGAATATGCCGGGCAAAAGGTACGCCGGATATACGATGCGGTATTAAAGAAGAGTAGTTACAACTAAAAAAACAGCATAATATGATGAAGACGATTTGCCTCTATTTTCAAATACACCAGCCGTTTCGTTTGCGGAGATATCGTTTCTTTGATATAGGGAACGACCATTACTATTATGATGATTTCCAAAACGAAGACATTATCCACCGGATAGCCGAGAAATGTTATTTGCCGGCTAATCGTTTGATGATGGATATGATTAAGTCCAGCGGAGGAAAATTTAAAGTTGCCTTTTCTATTTCGGGAACGGCTTTGGAGCAAATGGAAGTCTATACTCCGGAAGTAATCGACAGCTTTAAGGAGTTGGCTAAGACGGGAAATATCGAATTCCTTACCGAGACCTACGCCCATTCCCTTTCTTCCTTGGGAAATGCCGCCGAGTTTAAGGCGGAAGTGAAGGCGCATCGCGAAAAGATACATGCACTTTTCGGGGTGAAGCCCAGAGTATTCCGTAATACGGAATTGATTTATTCGGATGATATTTCCCAGTTGATCTATAACATGGGATTTAAGGGGATGTTGACCGAAGGAGCAAAGCATGTCCTGGGATGGAAAAGCCCGAATTATGTATACAGCTCCAGCGTAGAACCGCAACTGAAACTGCTGTTGAAGAACGACCGATTCAGCGAAGACGTTTCCGTCCGTTTTGCCGATTATAGCTGGAACGAATATCCTTTGACGGCGGATAAATATATTTCATGGATCGATCAACAAGAATCCAAAGAAATAACCAATGCATTTATGAATTATGATGTATTAGGCTCTTTCCATGCTGCCGAGACCGGTATTTTTGATTTTTTCAGGGCTTTACCCCATTATGCAGAACAGAAAGGCTTCACATTTTCGTTGCCTTCCGAAATATTCTCTACTGTAAAACCGGTAGACAGTATTTCCGTTCCCTATCCGATGTCATGGGTAAACGAAGAAAAAGATTGCAGCCCGTGGTTAGGGAATGTTTTGCAGCAGGAAGCTTTCCGCAAAATTAATGAAATCAGCGAACGGGTCGCCCTCTGTGACGACCGGCGGATAAAGCAGGATTGGATCTATTTGCAGAGCAGCGATCACTTCTATTATATGAGTACGCGTAGGAGCGATGCCTTCTGTCCGTATGATAATGCATACGATGCCTTCAATAATTATATGAATGTCTTATCCGATTTTATTCTGCGTGTACAGTCCCAATTCCCGTCTTCCATCGAGAATGAAGAACTGAATTCCCTGCTGACTACCATTAAAAACCAGGGAGAAGAAATCGAACAACTGGAACAGAAGATTGGGAAGTTGGAGAAAAAAATGAAACAAACGGCATTGTCCCAAGGAGATACAGTCACAAAATAAATAATATAGACAGGACCAGGGTGGGGATAAAAATTAAAGGGCGTTCAATTGTTTTTTGAACACCCTTTATTCTGTTGTTTATCGAATTAATACATTCTTCATCCATGATCCTTCTGCTTTTACTCTTTTACCATCAAATTGGCTGAACTATTATTGTGAGCAGTTACATTCAAAAGGGTCAGATACTTTTGGTATTGTTCCTGTGAAAGAACGGCCTTTACATTTGCCAGATTGAAAATCAAAGCTTTTTCTGCAGCTTTTTCGTCTTTTGTTTCCAAAGCGCGTTTGATTTTGGCTTCTGAAATCGAGAAGATTGATTTCAACTGATCTTTTTCATTGAAACCTACTCCAAGATAACGAGCAACTGCATTTGAGGTAGCCGGTTCGTTTAACTTGATAAGAACGTCATACTTGTTTGAAGCGAAAGAACTTGTAGCTAACGCTAACAGAGCAACTACTGTAATAAATACCTTTTTCATAACCTAAAATTTTAATTAATAACCTTTTGTAATCTTCCAGAAAAAAAAACACAATAAGAATCCCGCGTTATCATGGTATCCTTATTGTGTTTTACATTCCTGAAAGGCTTTAACCTTTTTGCATTACAAATATAATATGTTGTAGAGCATATAATAAAATATTTTGAGTTAATAAAGGTTAATGGGGTTCATTTTGTTTATAATCCCCTTCTGAAGGTATCAAATTGTTACAAAAATGTTACATTTTCTTTCTCTGGTAGGAGGTGGTTCTATTGGGTAAAGGATAAACCGTTGCTTAGTCTGATTTTTTATACAAACTAATTTGTTTCATCTGCCGGGACGCTTGCCTCGATCCGGTTGATGGTATAAGCGCTGAAAAATCCGGTTCCCCCCTTGCTGATATTGGTTCTGATATTGGAGGCCGGACCGCCGAAAAAAGGATTTTCTCCTTTCATTTCCATCTGGCAATCTATGATAAAAAGATAGTAACTTTTCTCCACCTTATTCATTTCGATAGTAATGTGGTCTCCGGGCGAGACAAAAATAAGATCGTCAAAGTTATCCTCATTTTCATGCTTCTTTGCTTCTTTCCGGTCGAGGAAATATTCGATCGTAAGTCCGTTTATATATTCCCCGTTCACGATTTCATCGCCTAGCATACGGTAGCGGCTGATCCGATCGGTCTTTAAAGTATCATTGACGAAATAGTTGCAGATATAATAATCTTCATCAGGTGAGTCAGTCGCATAGAGATTGAGTGCATAATAGCTTTCACCCATGATTCTTAACGGTTTTATCCGGATGGAATCGAGGCTGATAGCCGGTTGCATCACGGTTTCCGCCTCGTATGTGTCGACTATGCCATCCCCGTCGAAATCCACCTGGATATTCAACCGGTAGGTTATCCCCGCTTTTGCGGAAAGGGAATCGGTCGTTTCATAGGTGCCCTTCTCCGACTGGCTCTCCATGAGATTGAATTCCTCATTGAGGGACGACGTGATACGGACGACGGCGCCTGAAACCGCCTCATTCTTCTCTTGGCTGAAATATGGCGAGGAGCGCGTGAGCCTTACGGACTGCTTCTTATACTCGTTCGTCAGCAAGCCATAAATGACGATCACCGGTTCGGAGTCATTGGTCTTTATATCGATGTCGGCCGTACAGCCTGTGAGAAGTATATATATTAATGTATAGAATACCGGTTGGAATATCTTTCTTTTCATTTTGTCAGAATTTAAAATTATAGGTAATTGAGGGGATGATCCCGAACAGATAAATCATTTCGGCATGAGGGAGACCGCTCACATCGTCCTGGTCGAACGTGATCATCCACGGATTCTTCTGCCAGTAAGCATTATATAAGGAGAAATTCCACTCCCCTTGCCAACGCTTTTTGGACTTCGGATTGGGAATATAAGTCAGCGAAAGATCCAGGCGATGATAGTCCGGTTTTCGGAATTCGTTTCGTCCGGAATAAATCGGGAAATACTCCCCGCCGATTTCGAAACGTCCGGAAGGATAACTCGTCGGATTTCCGGTCGCATACACCCAGACAGTGGAGAGGCTGACCTTCTCCGACAGCTGGTAATTCGCCACAATATTAACGCTGTGCGTCTTGTCGTATGGAGCCAGATATGTCTTGCCTTGATTGATTTCCGGAATCGTACGCTCCGAACGGGAAAGCGTGTAATTGACGAATCCGGTCAGCCGTCCTGTATTCTTCTTCACCATAAACTCGGCTCCATAAGCCTTCCCGGTTCCTGTCCGCACTTCCCCTTCCAACTTATCGTTCAACATGAGTTCCGCATGCTCGGCAAAATCGACTACATTTTTCAAGCCTTTATAATAAACTTCTACCGAAGTCTCATAGCTATTTTCCTTCAGGTTATGGAAATAACCGAGGGAAAACAGATCCGCCCGCTGCGGCTTGATGTTTGGGCTGGCGGGAAACCAGATGTCGAGCGGCGAACCGGAAGCGGAATTGTTAGCCAACTGCATGTATTGCGTGTTGTGGGCATAATTTCCTTTCACCGAAGAATAGTCCGTCAGCTTGTAAACGAATCCGAGGCGTGGCTCCAGGCCGGTATATGTATGATAGATCTCCCCCGACTTATACCGGGTCGAATCCGATACTTCGTACTCATTATCGTAACTATAGACCAAGGCTTTCCCCATGTTTTGGAAGACGGATACCCGCAAGCCGTACTTAAGGCTCAGCCGGTCGCTCAATTTCTGCTCATTGGAAAGATAGATCCCGTGTTCGAGTGCATTGTTTCCCTCCACTTTGAGGCCCGGATAGTCCGGCATGGTGACCACTCCCGGCTGGAAATGGTGATGGATGGTAGAAACGCCGTAACCCAGGTTCCACAGGTCGCTGAGCGGTTGGTTGAAATCAGCCCTCAGCATGACGTCGAAGATGCTGGCGTCCCATGCCGCCTCGGCATCTTCCAGTTTGGATTTCAGGCCGTAGTCGTAATTGGTCAAGTGCAGGCTGAACTTCGAAAACAACCGGTCCGAGAAGGTGTGTCCCCACGAGAGCGAACCGGCGGCATTACTGTACTTAAACTCTCCCGGCTGGGCGCCGAATAAGTCCCGGCCTAAATAGACACTCCCTTCTACCTTATCTTTTCCCGAAAAGCGGTGGGACAATTTGGCATTGACATCATAAAAATAGAGGGCGGCATCCCGTTGGGATTCGTCATTGGATAATTTAAGGAAAAGGTCTGCGTAACTTCGCCTTCCCCCGATCATCCAAGAGGTTTTCTCACCGATCGGGCCTTCGAGCATCAACCGGCTGGATATCAGTCCGATTCCGCCGGTTCCCTGAAACCTCTCCGGCTGGTCGGTCTTTGTCTGTACGTCCAGTAAAGACGAGAGGCGGCCGCCGAACTTCAGTGGCAAGTCGCCTTTATAAAGCTCAAGGCCGCTGAGCACGTCATTGTTGAAGACCGAAAAGAACCCCATCAGGTGGGCGGCGTTATAAACGGTGGAATTGTCCAACAGGATTAAATTCTGATCGGGAGAGCCTCCCCTGACACTGAATCCCGACCCCCCTTCCGAGGCGGACTGTACGCCGGGCAATAACTGGATAGCCTTGATCACGTCTACTTCGCCCATCAGCGCGGGTATCCGTTTGATTTCTGTCGCGGTCAGCCTTTCCACGCCCATACTGATCCGCGATACATTTTCATCCTTCGCTTTTGCCGACACAATAACCTCCTGCAGTTCAGTACTGCTTTCCAAAAGGATCGGCACGGTCTGGTCCCGGTCGGCCTTTATCCGTATTTCCTCATTTTTATAGCCGATATAAGAAGCGATAAGCGTATAGCTACCTTTTTTTAACCGGCAGGAATACTTCCCGGACTGATCCGAGGTCACGGCATTACCGGTTTCTTTGATGTAAACAGTCGCTTCGGCAAGCGCCTCACCCGATTGTTTATCTTGTATTATTCCTTCAATATGAATGGTTTGAGCATATAGCGAGATCGAAAAACCGAGAAGAAACAGTAGGAAATAGAGTTTCTTAGATAACATGACAATCTAATTAAGAATGAACATTCAAATTAAAACCAAGCCAAAGATAGGAAAAGAAAATGCATTTCACAGGCCTTTTCCGCCATTCTCTGTCATTTGTAACCGAATCTTAAATGGTTTGGCGCTTTTGAAAGAGGAGACTCAGAGGTCGGATATTATCCATCATTTATTCTGGCTTTGCCCAGAAAATTTTAGGATTATTTGCAGGTCTTAAATATTGTTAGGAGATACCATAACCTGATTTTCTAGATCTTTCTCCGGCTAGTGAAAGATCTTCGCATGGCGGGAGAAGAATAATTTGTCAGTGCATTGTGCTTAAAATCTGTATACTATAATAACAAAATCAATAACCTTAAAAACAAATTCGAGTTATGGCAATTTCTTTTACTATCCAACACATTCCCGATCTGAATAAAGGAAAAGGACATTCATTAGCAATAGCACAGCCCTTTTCCTCCGGTACTCCTGGTCCCGTGCGGCGAAGGCGTTGGGCGAGCTTCGTGTACAATTATCCTCTATCATTTCTTATGTTTTATCAGCATTATCACCGGATTTGAATCTTCTTCCAAAGTCGAGGCAATTTCTTTCAGCTTGCCTTTGAGTTGCCCTTTTCCATATGCCTCGATCAGGTCAGGGGTATTTAAGGACTTACAGGTTGCGATCTCTTTATTTACAGTGCTTTCGGGTTTCTCTCCCAAAGAAACTTGTTGCTTGTTTGAAAAATCATCATTGATTACGATACATTTGAATAGGCTCTTCTCCCGCTTGTCGTACGCTAAATCTATACCGGGGAATCCTTTAAACGTTGTAAAGTCAATTTCTTTTTTCATGGTTCGCATGAAATAATAACGGTCGGTAATAACAGTTGGAAAGAGGAATACTTCAGGGTTCATGGCGTGTATGGAGGGGGTCCTTACAATAATGGGGTTTAAATTGCCATCCGGTAAATAGTTGTAGATAGTATCGGATGAGGTTCTCATAAGTATCCAATCATTATGACTTGGAACTGTCAGGTAAAAACCGGGTGTTATATTTCCTTCGCCTTCTATTATAACCGGTGTTTCAATCTCTTTAAAAGGTAGTCGAATTTCCCGCGTAATACTGCCATCTTGTTTGGAAAAAAGTATATGGGAAGATTGTTCGGTTTCTATCCCCGGTAAATAACTCTTATAACAAATCAAATTATCCCGGTCATAGTTGAATGTATAATTATAATAACTGGTGTCATCTATGAATTTGAAACTTCTTTTAAAGTTTCCATCTAAGTCATAAACCAGTATGTTTCTTGCACTATAGGCCACGACAAACATTTCATTGTTATCCTCATCCAGGACAATCTCTGTGAACTGTGAATATTCCTCCGGGCCTTGCCCTAAGCGGTTTATCTTTCTTAAGCCTTTACCGGTCTTCCTGTCAAAAACAAAAATATTTCCATCTATGGTTCGGTTTGTTACCAATATGATATCCTTACCGATAGCCTGTATAATACCTTGAGTAATAAATTCGTCCGTAGTTTCCAGAGCAACATATTCTACATCCATAAAATCCTGAAGAATCAGTTCCTTCTCCGGATAATTGGCATTCACATCGACAGTGATGAAATCATCTTTTGATTCTTTGTTTCCTCCGCATCCTGTCATTATAAAAAGGATAATAGCTGAAATTGCATTTACTTTTTTCATTTTCAAAATTTTTAATCTGTTCGAAAAAACTTTATTAATTGCAAACATTTTATGCAGTAGACCCCACCAATGGTTATTGGAACTTATGCGGTTTTCCATTTCTTTATTTGTTTACAAGACTTAGGTCCTCTTCATGCAATTTCAATTAGTTTAGTTTTTTCATGATATTAAAATGTAATTGTAACGATTATAATGCTTTCAAATATATATTTTTTTAAGAAGGAAAATGCCGGATAGAATGTATTTATATATAATTAACCGTTTGGCTAACTTTATTTTTAATAAAAATAATGCCATGTTTCTATCGAAATAATACATGAAATTATAGCAAAAGGATAAATGAACCATAAGTATACAAAAAGGCTCTATAATTAATTGAAGAACTTTATGAATGCCCCGATGCAGGCACAGGACATCCAAAACCTTTGGGTATTGAAAAAATGGGGTAATGGTTGCGCAGAATGGCACAAGAACATAGATTTGTTTATTCGGTAAATGGTGAAACGCTAACCGTTTTAGTTCTATATCTGCTTATGGTCACTATGATGATAAATAAGCGGAGAGGATTGGGTGTGCGATAGAAATATTCTATGGGGAGTGTACATTCATTTGTGTTGTTTAAGATTTTTTTATAGCTTTGCCTTTTGAATACCAAGGGGTGCTTGCGGAATGATTCGCGTTGCGGACGTTCCCGGGCTGAGATTATACCCATAGTACCTGATGCGGGTAATGCCGCCGAAGGGATAGAATCCATCCGGTGTATATGTCCTACCTAACACTCCTTATCCTATTCATATCGTTTTATTTAAAAGGCAAGAAGGATGAAAAGTGTATTTATTATGAGTTGTATCGCCGTTGTTACGGCGACTTTAACGGCGCAGGCTGAAAGCCCGGCCGATACGGTACAGGTTCCCAAGACCGTTTCCTTGAATGAAATCGTTGTTACTGCCACGAAGGTGGGCAAAGGCGTACCGATCGCCTATTCCGAGCTGTCGAAAGAAGAGCTGAACCGGCGGAATGACGGACAGGCGATTCCTTATTTGTTCTCCCAGTCTCCATCGGTCATTACGACTTCGGACGGCGGCTTGGGGATCGGCTATGTAGGCTTCCGGGTGCGCGGTACGGATGCCGCCCGTATCAATATCACCATAAATGGCGTTCCGCTGAATGAGTCCGAGTCGCAAAGCGTCTTTTGGGTAAACATGCCGGATATTGCGTCTTCCATCGATAATATACAGATCCAGCGGGGAGTAGGGACTTCGACGAATGGCGGGGCTGCTTTCGGCGCGACGGTAGCGTTGCAGACAGAGAATCCAAGCCTGAAGCCTTATGGGGAATACTCCCTGTCAGCCGGCTCTTTCGGTACATGGAAGCATACCGCCAAAGGAGGTACTGGACTTTTATATGACCATTTTGTGTTTGACGCCCGTTATTCCAAGGTGGAAACGGACGGTTATATCGACCGGGCCGATGCGGACATGAGCTCTTATTTCGTTTCGGGAGCTTATTATGCCGAGAATACGTTGATCAAGTTCCAGACCTTTGGAAGCAGTGAAAAAACTTACCAGGCGTGGAACGGCGTGCCGGCGGATTCGCTGAAGACGGATCGTACCTACAATCCCTGCGGGGAATATGACGAAAACGGGGTGACGAAATTCTATAACAACCAGACAGATAATTATTGGCAGCATCATTACCACCTGATGGCAAGCCAACGCCTCGGGGATTATTGGAACATGAACCTGACGTTGCATTATACCGACGGAAACGGATATTATGAAGATTACAAAGAAGATGCAAAATATAGTGGTTATAAACTGCCGGTTTATATCAATCCCGATGGCCAGGAGAAGGCAAAGACGGATCTGGTACGCCGGAAATGGCTGGACAATGACTTTTACGGAGCCATCTACAGTGCGAATTACCGGAAAGAAGCGCTTCAGTTCACTTTCGGAGCGGCTGCCAACCGGTATGTGGGCGATCATTTCGGAAGGGTGATCTGGGCGAAAGCGGCCAATGCCTTACCCGAGCCGGATTATGAATATTACCGGAATACCGGGAAGAAAACGGATTATAATGCTTTTGTGAAAACGAATTATCAGTTCTCTTCTCTTTTGAGCGGCTTTCTGGACTTGCAATACCGCGGAATTGATTATTCGATAAAGGGAAGCGACGATAAGGCGGGCGATAATGTGGATATCCGGCGGAACTGGAATTTCTTCAATCCGAAAGTCGGGTTGGACCTAACCTCCGGGGGACATAACGCTTTCGTTTCCTTTTCCGTAGCCAACCGGGAACCGGGGCGGGATAACTTTACTGAGGCGGCGGCCAATGAACGTCCGACGCACGAGACGCTATATGATTACGAGGCCGGTTATACCTATTCGCATCCATTGTTCCGTCTCGGCGTCAACCTTTATTATATGGACTATAAAGACCAACTGATCCTGTCCGGAAGAATCAGCGAGATAGGCGAACTTCTGACTACCAATATCGACCAAAGCTATCGGATGGGAGTAGAATGGACAGGGGGAGTGAAGATCGCTCCCTGGCTGGATTGGAACGGAAACCTGACGCTGAGCCGGAACAAGATCAAAAACTTCACGGAATACGTGGATGTCTATGCCGGTGACGAGTCACTTCCGCAACAGGCCAATTCTTTGGGGACGACCGACATCTCCTTTTCCCCGGATGTCATTGCCAACAGTCTGTTCGACTTGCATTACAAAGGTTTCAGCGCCGGATTCAATTCCCAGTTTGTAGGCCGCCAATATATGGACAATACCTCCAACAAGGAGCGTTCACTCGATCCCTATTTTATCAGCAGCCTACGGTTGGGATACGTTTTCAAGCCGGCATTTATGAATGAGATTGCCCTGGATTTTACGATCCATAATCTGTTCAATGAAGAGTATGAATCGAACGGTTGGACCTATTCCTATATTTCGGACGGGGAACGGAAGAATGATAACGGCTATTTCACACAGGCCGGTACGCATGTGATGGGACGCGTTACGCTTCGTTTTTAATGGAAGGAAGCGCGGTGGAACAGACACTCGAATACTTCGGCGTTGCCAGCGGATTGCTCTATCTTTATTTGGAGATCAGGCAAAAGAAAGTGATGTGGGTCGTGGGATTGCTCACGTCGCTGATTTATGTTTTTGTCTTTTTCTTTTCCAAATTCTATGCCGGCATGGCGTTGAATATCTATTATGTGTTGATCAGCCTCTACGGTTTCCTTCGATGGAGCCGTAAAAAGGCTTCCCCGGAATCGGAGTCGGCGGGGATTGTCTATACGCATCTTGACCTGAAAACAGGGGTGGGCGCCGGAGCCGCCCTGCTGCTCTTATTCGGAGGAATCTATTTTCTGCTCAACCGGTACACGGATTCTCCGGTTGCCCTTGGAGACGCTTTCGTCACTGCCGGTGGGATTGTAGCGACCTGGATGTTGGCGCGTCGTATTCTGGAGCATTGGGTTTGGTGGTGGGTCATCGATCTTGCTTCGGCTTACCTCTATTATTCGCGAGGATTATATCCGACCTCGTTTCTTTATTTCGGATATTTTATATTGGCTATTATCGGATTTTATAATTGGAAAAAGAAAGGAGAAAAGGCGGATGGAGCCAACGTATGATTGTGTAATTGTGGCGAATGGCCGGTTCCCGTCGGCGCCGCTTCCGTTGGAAGAACTGCGGAAAGCGACGGCGCTGATTGTCTGCGACGGCGCCATCTGCAAGATTCATGAAGCAGGCCTTGAGCCACTTGCCGTTATCGGGGATCTGGATAGTATCCCGCCGGAGTTGCATAACCTGTATGCCGAGAAAATCCATTCTTCCGCCGACCAGGAAACGAACGACCTGACGAAAGCTGTCCGTTTTGTACGGCAGGCGGGATTTCGCCGTCCGCTTATCCTGGGAGCTACCGGCCTGCGGGAAGACCATACGCTGGGGAATATCTCCCTTCTGATCGAATATGCAGAGCTGTTCGACCGGATCGAGATGCTTTCGGATTACGGGCTTTTTACACCCCTGCTTCATTCCGCCACATTAACGAGCAATCCCGGCCAGCAAATCTCCCTTTTTTCCCTCCATCCCGGCGGAGAGATCACCACACAAGGCTTGCGTTGGGAGGTAACCGCCCGTCAGTTCACCAACTGGTGGCAAGGTACCTTGAACCAGGCCCTCGGCGCCGAGTTCACCCTCACGCTCGACCAAGGCGCCCAAGTCGTCGTCTACCGCGCCTTGGTTGATTTTAAATAGAAAAGGCCGCCCTTGCGGCAGCCTTTCCTTCCTTGTTTGCTACTGTTCTGAAAGTACGGAACCTTTTCTTCATTTCCCTTCAGACAGAAATCTTGCCTTAATTGAATTGTAGGGTGAATTCATTGCGGCTGTCTTTTTTCCAGGCATGTTCCCGTGTCGTGGGGGAAATACCGAAGAGCGGCGAAAAGGTCTTGACTTTGACTGTTTTTCCGTCCGGATAAAACTCCAGAATTCTCAACCATCCGTCTCCGCCGTTGCCATAACGGTGGCCGCCTCCCATGGATTGGGCGTCGAATAATATCTGGTGGACGGATTTTCCCGCTGCATTCTTATCCATTCTGTAACCTTCGCCCGATATGTGTCCGCAGAGTACCATTTCGATATTGGAAGAAGGTTTTACCAGCTTTTCCCAGATTTGCCGTCCATTGTTGGATTTCGGCAGTTTTATCGCCGGGGATTTCTGAATCATGTTGTTGACCGAATAAGGTTCCCATAGCAACCATTTGACCTCCCCGGAAGTATATTCGTCCTTTTCGTTCAAATAATTATGCGTAGTCAGGATGATCCGGTGGTTTTTATACTGTTCCATGCCTGCAATCCTCTTCGCCCAAGCCATCACCGTATCTCTCGGCGCATACTCAATGGTCATGAACAGGTAGTCCTTTCCGTTTAAATCTTTTAGTTCATAAGCCGAGTTTTCCAAGGTCGATTCACCGGCTTCATTGGTACTGTTCTGAACGAGTGTCTTTTGGTTCATCCAGTTCTTGTCTACAGTGAAAAACTCGCTGAAACGGGAACTCCGGTTTCCCTCCCTGTCGATGCTGTAATCATGGTTTCCCGTAGCGGTTATGTAAGGTACCTTTCCGTCCAATCTGCCAAAAGCGTGCGCCACGGCTTCCCATTGGCGTTGGGAAGACTGGTCGCCGTCGTAATCCCTGATTATCTTTTTTTCTTGCTCCACCAAGTCGCCTACGCAAATTACCATTTTGATATTCAGAGAGTCGATGTTGTCTTCAATCCATGCAGTCATCAAATCCAAGATGGGTTGATTTACGCCACGCTTTACGTAGTTTTGGAGATCCGGTACCATAATCACGGACCAAGACCCTTTCTGTTCCAATTCGGGCTTTTGATAAGGTTCCTGTGAAAAGGCGTTGCTAACAACTCCGATCGTAAGTAAAGCCAGTGTTACATATTTAAAAAACTTTCTCTTTTTCATTATCTTAACTAGTCTAAATTGATTAATATCCCGGATTTTGTGTTAATTTCTTATTCGAATCCAATTCGGATTGAGCTATCGGCCAAAGTTCGTCTTTTTCTTTTTTATAGACAACTTCTTGAGTAGTAAAGTATTTTTTAGCTTCTTCATGGTTGTAAATCGGAGTATAGTTTTCGTCAATACGGGTAATCACCCCTTTTGTCCATGTATTTCCACTCCGGTTTAAATAAAGGTAGCCATTCATAATTTTGTCAGCTATATCCCAACGGCGCAAATCATACCATCGCAATCCGTCATTGCATAATTCGATTTTCCGTTCGTAGCGCAAGGCCGTTCTCAACTGGCTTTGGGAAAGATTACGTTCCAAAACCGGCATACCGGCTCTTGTCCGTATTTTATCGATGGCATCGTATACGGAAGCGTCTATCTTGTTAGCTTCAATTTTAGCTTCCGCATAAATTAAAAGTAGTTCGGCATAACGGAAGATCCCGCAATTCAAATCGGAAACACCCTTTGACGAATTGGTTTCGTAATCTTTATTATCCGTGTGCTTTCTCCAGTAGTAACCGGAAAAGGTACGATAAGCATTGGTCGCATCCGTATTACTAACGGATGAAGGAGCATCGCTTTCTCCTTTAATGACCGGCCAATAGTTCTTAACTTTGCTGTATTTTGTATTCGCTTCGAACTGGAAGCCCATCAGTCGTGCGTGCGGACGGGCGCAATACATATCGAGTCGCGGATCCCGGTTCGTGAAAGGATCGGCAGCATCATAGATTTCCGACTGGTCTATCGGTTTGCCGTTAATGTCTTGGAAAGAGTCGATAAAGTTTTGTGTGGGACCCCAATATGCACAGCCTTTTCCCAGACGGGAGCCCATATAATATCCTTGGTTATGGGTATTTCCACTGATCAATTGGCTATATTCAATGACCCAGATCCATTCTTTGCTCGTTGCATATCCGTCGTAACCGAAAATGTTGGAACATTCCGGTTCACCGGCTTCATATGTCTGATTGCAATAGGCGGATGAATTGTCAAAGGGCGTTAATTCATAGACTCCTTCTGAAAGCTGGATAGCTTTAGCCGCCGCCTCGGCCGCAACGTTATACTGTTTGCTATATAAGGCTACTCTGGCTTTTAACATATAGGCGGCCACGCTTCCTACGCGGACATTTCCATAGTTTGGCTGGGAAACGGGAAGATGATCCGCAACAGCCGTCAGTTCATCGATAATCCATTGCTGAACTGTTGTCATCGATTCTTTGGGAAACTCATTCTCTTCTAAAGTAAGCGTATGCATAACAAGAGGTACGTCGCCATATAGTTCAATCAATTGTGAATAACAATAGGCACGGATCACACGAAGTTCCGCGTCTAACTGGTTATAGTCGTTTTCACTTATTTCAGACTTCAGTTTTTCCAGATTATCCAGCACTAAATGGCAGCGGGCAATTGTTTTGTAATGATATTCCCAAGGTTTGGTTGCCAATGCATTGTCCGTCGTGACGGAACTTGTGATAGAAGGAGTGTAATTCCCTCCCGGCCGGGCATATCCGACATCCGTAATATTGTCCATTACATGAATGATGGGCGTACTGGATGCATCCAGTAAGGATAATCCTTTATAGGCGGCATATAACCCCATTGTCGCTTCTTCCTCGCTTGCAGGGAAGGAGCCGGTAGTCGGTCCGTTTAAAGGAAGGCGTTCCAAATCGCATCCGTTTAATAATAAACAGCAAAGCAATGTTACTTCAAATACTATTTTTTTCATGATTTTTCTTTTTAAAATTTAATATCTAAACCGACTGAAAAGGTTTGAACCTGTGGATAATAAGCAGCAGCGCCTAATGAAACGCCGTCTGCCGCGCTTGCATTATAGGAAACTTCCGGATCATATCCTTTCCAAAAATCGGTAAGCGTAAATAAATTCTGGGCATCAACATAAAGATATAAGTCTTTTACTCCCAATTTTTTTATAAAATCTTTAGGAATTGAATAGCCTAATTGCAGACTTTTCAACCTTAGATAGGCAGCGCTTTTCATCCAGAAGGTTGAATTTTGCGTATTGTTGGTAGATGAGGTCGAGAGGCGCGGAAAAGCGGCATCCCGGTTTTCTTCCGTCCAGTAATCGAGTTGCCAGGTCTTTACGGCACTTGAGTTTACACAGGGAATAACGTAATGCGAATTTAAATAACCATCCACTTTTCCTACGCCCTGGAAAAGGGCCGCAAGTTTAATCCCTTTCCATCCTATATTCAGATTGAAACCGTAAGTGTAACGGGGAATGGTGTTTCCTATGATGGTTTTGTCTGCATCCGTGATCTTTCCGTCAGGTATTGGATTGTTATTTTCATCAAAGGCTCCGGCGAGGTCCTTGTATCGGATGTCACCCGGTTGGAGGGTACCGATTTGTGTCGGGCCGGCCTTGATTTCTTCCTCCGATTGATAGAGCCCGTCAGCTACATAGCCGTAGATCGAATTAAGCGGGGAACCTTCCTGCTGGCGCAGTAAATCGCCGGATGTCTGTCCTTTCATATCCGTGATTTCATTTTTTACGTCCGATAAATTTGCGTTTACGCCTAAAGACCAATCTCCCCATCGGTTATCATAGCTTACACTGATATCATATCCTGTATTTCTTACTTTAGCGGCATTCTGATAGGGAGCGCTCAGACCAGACAATTCGGTAGTGTTTAATCGCAAGAGAATTCCATCGGTGTTTTTACGATACCAGTCGAACGACATGGAAAAATGATTCCACAGGTTTACATCAACGCCAAAATCAATCATTGTCGTTTCTTCCCAAATCAGATTGGAATTCGACATGGTGTTTAGTGTGACCAACGGATAAATATTATCGTTCATGGAGATACTTCCCACCGCAAGCATTTCGGCAAAAGGATAGTAAGTGCTTCCAATATTTTGATTTCCTAATTTGCCCCAGGAAGCGCGGAGTTTCAATTGGTCGATTATCTTTTTGTAGTCCGCCATAAATGCCTCTTCGGATATACGCCAACCTGCGGAGAAGGAAGGGAAAGTAGCCCATCGGTTGGAGGAAGAAAATCGGGAAGAACCATCCCGTCTGACATTCGCTTCAAAAAGATAGCGGTCTTTGTAGCTATAGTTGAAGCGTCCGAAAGCCGAAATCAAGGCCCATTGATAGCGGGCACCTCCATTGTTTTTCGTTTCGTTATCAGCGCCGGCATCAAGGACTTCGTAATCGTCGTATTGATAGTCGCGCCGATATCCCATCAGATATTTTTCATCATACGTCTCACGGGAAGTTCCGAGCATCAGGTTGAAGGAATGTTCTTTCCATTGATGGGAAGTAGAAGCGTAAAACTGATAATTTTCATAATAATAGCGGGATGCCGTTTCTGTCAGATCCGTATAAGTATTAGACGCGCCCGCTTCGCTTCCGTCATCGTTGTAAGTCATCAGGCTTTTCTTAAATGTATGTGTATTCCGTGTCTTATACCTGGGAGCGATGATTCCATTCAGTTTGAGCCATTTGAATGGAGAATAATCCAGGTTTAAATTGCCGATAAATTCAATATTATTGGTCTTTTTGTTTCCTCCTTCTTCAATGAATCCTACAATATTATTGTTAACCCAACCTTCAGACCATAAACCATTGCGTTTGATTGGAATGTTAGTTGGCATTCGTCCCAGATAATTCCAAATAGTTCCTTCGTCTGCAATTTGTGTCCGGTCGCTATTGTTAAAGGAGACATCTAATTTGACAGACAATTTATCGGTTGCTGCGATATCCATGTTGTTCCGAAAGATATATCTTTTAAACCCGGTATTTTTGATGATCCCCTGTTGGTCGCTATAACCGAAGGAGGGCATGACATGAATTTTGTCGGAGTTGGCGCATAAAGAAACGAAATGGTTTTGTAAGAACCCCGAACCTGATAAGACTGCTTTTTGCCAATCGAAATTATCCGGGTCTGCGGCATATTTTTCCTTATATTCTTCTATTGCTTTTTCATCATACAATTCGTATCCGTTATCATTCATGCTTGCTTCGTTGAAGACTTTCATGAAAGTCAATCCGTCCGTTACTTCCGGTATCCGAGTTGCCTGCTGCCAACCGGCATATCCTTTGTAATTCACGAGTACATTGTCTATAGTACCTCGTTTTGTTGTTATTAAGATAACCCCGTTGGCAGCGCGGGAGCCATAAATAGCAGAAGAAGCGGCATCTTTTAAAACCGAAACAGATTCAATAAGATTTACATCCAGCATATCTATGTTTCCTTCAATCCCATCAATTAAGATAAGGGGAGAAGAGTCCGAACCTCCGAAAGAACCGATCCCCCGGATTCGTATTTGTCCTCCGTCGCCGCCGGGCGCTCCTGATTGAGTAGTGACGGTTACTCCGGGCGCAAGCCCCTGCAAGGCCGCAGACGTAGAAAGTACCGTTCTTTGCTCCAATTGATCCGATCCGATAGAAGAAACGGCGCCTGTCAAGTTCACCTTTTTTTGTACTCCGTATCCTACGACTACTACTTCGTCGAGTAATTGGTCATCCGATTCCAATACGACATGTAAGGGGGAATTATTCTTTATTTGAATCTCCTTCTTTTGATATCCGATATAGGAAATCGTAAGAGTGGAGGGAAGAATGGTTTCGAGTATGAAAGTCCCATCCGCATCCGTCATCGTTCCGGCGTTCGCCAATTCTTTCACCTGTACGGTACTTCCTATGATAGGGAGCCCTTTATTGTCAACTACCTTCCCGGAAATTTTCGTTTTCCTTTCCGTTGCCGCAGCTTTAACCGGAAGAGAAATGATGATATATGTATTTTCAGCTATCTTTTTAAAGGTGAGCCCTGAACCGGCAAGACTCTTTTCCAGCGCCTGTTCAATCGTATTACCTTTTGCATTCACCGCAGGTAATTGTTTGTTCCCGATCTGTGGGGAATCAAAGGAAATGTTGGTTTGGCCAATGGCTGCCAATTTTTTCACCCTCTGCTCCACGGTTTCCGCGGGAAATCCATTCTGGATGGTTTGGGCCGATAATCCGGTACATAACCAAAAGATTGCCGTACTTAACAGAAGCGCCTTAAACCAAAACCTTCCATCTCTTTTTGTTTTCATTTTTCTTTCTTTTGTTTGTTAATAATCAATGTTTTATATTCTTATTTTTTGTTTTTAGAAGTAATGAGGTTCCTTTTCTTCCCTGTTATGAGAATTCTTATATGTTTACATTTAACTTATTTATCCGTTATTTGTATAAGATGATTTTATCGTTTTCCCAGGAATATTTTACATGATATAATTCGCATAAAGTCCTGATGACATTCTCGAATCCGGTGCCTTTTGCAAAAGATGATTTCATCCGGATATTGTCAAGTGCGTGATCCCGGATTTCGATATTTTTTCCGTAATATTGTTTTATCCTCATTGCTAATTCCTGAGGGCCTACATAGTTTAATACAAAACCACCCCGTATCCATTCGGCGGCGTTTTGCCAGCGGACTGTTTCCGTTTTAAATTGATTCTTTGCCGTGTTATAAGTAAGTTGTTCATTAATAGTCAATAAGGTTAATTTCTTTTCACCGTCGCTGATTTCTACCAAGCCATTCCTCACTGATATGGAATTCTCTTCCAATTCTTTATAAGCCTTTATGTTGAAAGAGGTTCCTTTCACTGTTGTCGTTAATTTGTCGGTATAGATGATAAAGGGCTTGTCGGGATTTTTGGCTACGTCGAAGAAGGCTTCGCCTTCCAACCGGACTTCGCGCTTCCGATGGTTAAAACTGCTTTTATTGTAGCTGATTATGCTCCCGATGTTTATATGAAGCCTGGTGGAGTCAGGAAGTGTAATGACGCGGATGCTCTTGCCCGCTTCGATGACAATCTCCTCGTTTGATTTTGCCAGGTAATTGGAAGGGGGCAATGCGGAGCGGTTCATGGCAAAATATCCTCCCGTTATGATAAGTCCGGCGATAACGGCGGCGGTAGCATATTTCAACAGATTGAAGATTGCCCGTCCTTTTCGTTTGTTTTGAGGTTCCTCGTTCTTATCGGGATCCTCAATGCCTAATCGGCGAAATAGGTTTTCTTTGACTTTTTCCCTACTCCGGTAGATTTCTTCTTCAGAAGCCTCGTAGATCGGACCGATCTCTTCCGGATTCCATTTTCTCAACTTCTCCGTCGACTTTGCATCAAGTTCTCCCTTGAAATATTTTTCGAGTAAACTTATTGCCCAATTCAAGCCTTTTTTTCTCTCTTTTCCGTTTTTCTTGTCTTCCATATGATTAAGTATGCTACCCTTTCATCTATGTAAAGAAACTTCCCGGGTAAAACCGGGCAACGAAAATGTTTCATTTTTGTTGCGTTTTGGTTACGGAGTCTCTTGTGTATTTATATCCAGTAGAATATGGTTGTTAACCTTTTGTTTTTAACTTTTATCTTTTCTGATTTTAGTTAATTATCGGGGCTTGGAAGCGTATTAACCGAATTGATACAGGAACGTAACCGCATTGCAACATGGCTTACCTACTTTTACTGCCGGAATGTTATATGAAGAGGTAATGACAGATCGGAAATTATTACAAGCGATTTCTCAAAAAGATAATGTATCATTCAATATTTTTTACATGAAGTATGCGGCGATCTTATTACGATGGATCCGGCGCTATACCCGGGATGTGATGCTAAGCGAGGATATTACCCAGAATTTCTGGATGAAAATCTGGTTGGAACCGGAGAAAATCATGGTTGACGAAAACGATTCCGCCAGAAACTTTCTGTCCCAGCATTTTGCCTTTTATGTTATGGAATGTATTAAGGCGAATCGTTTGCGGACAAATAGCCAATCTCTTGATGAGATAGAAGGCGAGTTCTCTTATACGCATGTAGAGGAGGATTGCAGCGCCGTTTTATTGAATCAGGTCATCGGGGAAGCATTGAAAGAGTTGTCTCCCGAAAGCGGCAAACTCTTCGATTTGGTTTGCCGGCAGGATTATCCCATATCCAAAGCTGCGAAAGAACTGGATATCAACGAAAGGACTGTCCGTTATAAATTAAAACAATGTATCATGGCGATACAACAGAACCTGGAAGAAAAGGAGGATTGCGTGACCTCCTCCGATCCCCTGAAAAATACCTCTTATCTCTTATTGCTGTTGCTTTTCTCGTCCTTCTGATTTTCGGGAGAAGAAAGATAAACCAACATCTGGCAATGGCGGCAATCGAATTGCAGGCGAAGGCGCGTTTGTTTGTATAGTAAGAATAACGGTTCCTTATAAGGAGAATGCTGTTTCTGATAAGTCGGGCACCAGCCCAGGCTGTACCGCAAACAATGCTTGGTGAACATTAGCGGGACTTCTTTCTCCGGCTGAAGTTCGAAAGCCGGGTCGATCCGGTTCACGCCGTATTGCCGGTAGAATGTGCGGGCTTTCGTATTGGAGACATTGCCCAAATAAGTCAGTTGCTGCTCCGGATAGCGTAATTCCGGAACGGTTTTTACCGGCTTTACCCGTTCGTATACATAGCGGATACGGTGGACCTGCAGCAACTTATTCACGATTTCCCGCCGCATCTCCGCCAATAAGGAGGAGGGTACAAACCAATTGTCCGTACAGCAGATCAGCAGCTCCCGGGCTTCGAACGGCGTATTGCCCAGTTTGGACAGTTGTGTCCGGATATTTTCCTGTTGGTCTTTGTGCGCCGGTTCCTTTTCGAACGGTTGTGAAATCATTGCCCGGGCGCCGGTTTCATCCTCGGCAACCAAGGTAAAACCAAACGGATTGTCTCTCCATTCCATCCTAACGGATAGCCGGCGTTCTGCGGAGGGTTTTGCCAATAGTTTTTCAAACTCCTGGTCATAGGTGCGGTAAAGAACCGTTTTAGGACGTAGTGGGGGCATTTCCAAAGGAAAGATCCTGCCTTCTTCTACTTTGTTGACTCGGAAGCCTTCCCATTCGCCCCGTTCGTTAAAGAAGGATAATCCGTCTCCATTATTCAAACGATTTATTCCGGAGACCGTAAGAGAATTGCCGCGAATTTCCTTTACGCTGCCGATCGGTTCACCGATGGATTTGGGCGTATCAAAAGCGGTTACGTCTGCTTCCCGTCCTTCGAGATAGTAAGAGGTAAAGCCGCGATTGAAACTCTTCTCCGGAACAGGCTCAAAACTATAGGTCGAATGTCCGGCTGAAGCCCTGCAATAGGAGGGATCCTGTTCCAATATCCGATCCAGCTTTTTCCGGTAATAGGCCGTTATATTCTTTACATACGCGAGGTCTTTCAGCCTCCCTTCGATCTTGAAAGAGGAGACGCCCGCATCCATCAATGCCTTCAGCTGGCCGGAGCGGTTCAGGTCTTTCAGGGAAAGCAAATGCTTGTCCTTTACGATCGTTTTTCCCGTGGCATCGACCATCGTATATGGCAAGCGGCAGCATTGTGCACATTCCCCCCGGTTGGCGCTCCGTCCGTTCAGTGCTGCGCTCAGGTAACACTGCCCGCTGTAGCCGACGCAAAGCGCCCCATGGACAAAAGCTTCCAGGCGGACAGTTGTCTGCGCGGCAATCCGGCGGATTTCATTAAGGGAAAGTTCACGGGCAAGGACGACCTGGGTAAAGCCGACCTTCTCCAGGAAGCGGACTTTCTCCAGCGTCCGGTTGTCCGTCTGCGTACTGGCATGCAGCGGAATGGGAGGGAGGTTCAACTCCGGAATCCCCATGTCCTGTACAATCAAAGCGTCGGCGCCTGCCTGGTAAAGCTCCAGGGCCAAACGCTCCGCTTCCGGCAATTCTTCTTCCTTGAGGATCGTGTTGACCGCGACGTAAATGCGGGCGTTGAAAAGATGGGCATATTCGCAAAGCCGATGAATGTCTTCTACCGAATTGCCCGCGGCAGACCGTGCGCCGAACCGGCTCGCACCGATATAGACCGCGTCCGCCCCATGCCGGATGGCTTCCATGCCACAAACCAGATCTTTAGCCGGGGCCAATAATTCGATGGAACGGGGAGAAGAAGCCATATCCTATAGGTCTCCAAGAAACTGAATGTCTTCGATCCGGTAGGGAGTTTCCTGATAAACGTAATAGTTCAGCCAATTGGTGTATAACAAATTGGCATGGCCGCGCCAACGAACTAGCGGAGCTTCGGCAGGGTCGTCATTCTTATAATAATTGGAAGGGATCTGTACGGGTAATCCCCTTTTCAGATCGCGGAGATATTCAGTATGCAGCGTACAAGGCGAATATTCCGAATGGCCGGTGATGAAAAACTCCCGTCCACCCCGCGCCATCACGAGGTAGACGCCGGCCACGTCACTTTCCGAAATCAGTTTCAGTTTGGGATTCTTTTCGACGTCTTCTTTCCGTATCTCCGTATGCCGGCTGTGGGGAACGAAGAACTCGTCGTCGAAGCCACGTACAATCGGCTCGTAAATGTCATTCACCTTATGTTTGAAGATGCCGAACATCTTTTGCGGCAGATCGTATTTCGGGATGTCATAGAAATGATATAACCCGGCCTGGGCCGCCCAGCAGATATAGAAAGTCGAAGTGACGTGCGTACGGGTCCAGTCGAATATTTCCGTGATTTCCTTCCAGTAATCTACTTCTTCAAAAGACATCTGCTCTACGGGCGCGCCGGTTATGATCATACCGTCGAAATACAGGTCCTTTACCTCTGCGAAATCCTTGTAAAATTCATCCATATGTTCCACTGGCGTGTGCTTGGGCGTGTGCCCGTTGAGCTTCATGAAGGAGAGCTTCACCTGGAGGGGAGAGTTACTAAGGATACGGACAATGTCCGTCTCGGTCGTAATCTTCAGCGGCATGAGGTTCAGCACGATCACATGTAAGGGACGAATATCCTGCATAGAAGCCCGTAACGAGTCCATGACGAAGATCCGTTCCTTTTTCAGCAATTCGATTGCCGGTAAATTTTTCTGAACATTTAATGGCATGACTAAAATCTATTTTCTATAAGGGAAAGCAAAGGTATAAAAAATCAGAAAGAAAAGTCGACTCCGGCGGCAAACACTTTGTTCGTACGCGAAAAGACATCCTTCCCGGCCAGGCCGCTGCCCCCGTAATTCGTCATCTCTTTTGTCCAGTCGGAATAGGTCGTCCAGAAGTAACCGACATTGATCAGGATATCCTTCGTTACATTCACGGCGCCTCCCAGTCCGATGGAGTAAGAGTTTAAGGAGAAACTCAGGTCGGTTTGGTACTCGTCTTTGAGGCCCTGGCGCGTAATCTGTCCGCCGGCGCTCACGAGGAACATCCGGTCGATCCGGTATTCCACACCGGTCAGATACTCGTTCGTCCCGCCATTGATATACTTCTGTTTGTCATTTGCCATCTTGGCATCCGAGTCGAAAAAATGGTGATAACCTACGTTCAACGACAGTTGAGGCAGCAGTTGGTAGGAGGCTCCGACAGTCAACAGGGCTGGTATGTCATGCGGGGTATTCACTCCGTTGGCAAACATACCCGTGCCATCTATTTTCGTTTTGTTCTCCACATTCAGGGGAGTTTTGAATTCATATTTTACTCCTACATTGAGCTTCTCCCAATGGTAGTTGGCGCTCAGAATCGGGGAGATTCCCCAGCCGGACTGGTCGCAATCCAGATAGACACCATCTTTGGAAGCCGCCTGCAACAACTCGATCTTTTGTTTTGTTTCCTCGGTTGCATTTCTTTTTGCAAGTTCCAGAACCGTTGCGGGGCTGGCCATCGAACCGTCGTAATCCGCCAGGCCGGGAATGACATAACCGATGTTATTGGAGGTCAGGTTCACTTTCAGATCTCTCAGATGTCCTTCGTAGTTGTTGTTTACAATATTCAGGCGGAACCCTCCGTAAACGGAAAGATGCTCATTGATGGCGTATGAACCGCCCAGCTGCGCGCCGTAAATAAAGGAAGAGCCGGTCATGTATTGGTCGACCGAATACTTGTCGCTACCCAGTGAAATACCCATCGGTTGCAAAGCGGCGCCTACCTGTTGGATAATGGCGGGAACCATCGCCATTCCTGATTCGAAGGACGGCAATCCGTGGTTAAAGGTAGCCTTACCGCCTCCACCGCTAACGGCCAAATTACCGGAAAGTACCCATTTGCCGGTCTTATAGGCTGCCTGCAGGCTGGGAATGATCGGGGCCGAGGCCTCGCCCTCGAATTCCTTGGTAGGCGTTCCGTACGTAGGAGCGAATAGGGGAAATGTCGTTGTGATTGTACGTGTCTGGAAAGCGCTTTGATTCGTAAAGCCGAAATGAAATCCATCTGTCAGCATCACCAATCCCGCCGGGTTATAGTAAGCGGCATCGATCGATGTGGAAGCATCAAGGGCGACCATCCGGATGAACCGGGCATGCTGGTTTGTATTTGTTAATAAACCTCCTGCGGAGATATACATTAGAGGGCAGATTGCCAGAGATAAGAATAATCCGATCTTTTTTTTCATTTAATTCTCTTTTGATTGTAAAGAGCGCAAAGATAAGAGTTATTTCGGATATACCCTTTTTTATAAAAAGGAAGGTATATTTGGTTGATTCGCCACTGGCGGTTGCGTATTTGCGCGTAGGAAATCTAATTTCTCCCAAAGCGTGGAGATCTTTTGGCCAAGGAATGAAGGTCTTTCTCCCACGGGTGAAAATCGACTTGTTGATGCATTGTGTATAAAATCAGTATGCTATATTAACAATATCGATAGCCTTAAAAACCAATTGGGGTTATGCCTAAATTGTCGCTTGTAGTAGGCTAAATAAAAAAAGAGTGGGGAGCCCACTCTTTAACGTTGTACGATTTGCAGCAGATTGCCTTCCGGATCGAGGAAGTTACGGATACGTCCGCCTCCGACAGCCAGGAATTCCGCTCCTTGCCAGTTGACATGATGGGCATCCAGCGAGGTAATTGCTTCGTCCAGGTTGGCTACCCGGAGTGCCAGGTGCGACCAACCGGGGGTACATACCGTGCGGTTCGGACGTTCATGGTCGTCTTTGGGCATTATCTCGATGTAGGTCTCGTCGGGAGCCTTGATGATATAAATGGGTTTGTCGGTTTGAGCGATAATCTCATAACCTAATACTTCACAATACCATTGTGCCAGTTTTGTTGCGTCTTCCGCTGCCAGGGCAGGGTGGTCTATTCCTAAAAATGTTTTCATTGTTTTTTGTTTATACTGTTTATAACAGGATATTTTAGCTTCAAAGGTAGAAAAAGATTCATAAACCTATTCCCAAAACCGGAAGAAATGATGCACCGGGCCGTGTCCGTGTCCGATTTCATAATCCGCTCCGGCACGGATCGCCTGCTCCATGTACTTTTTCGCTTTACCTACGGCTTCGTTCAGTCCGAGACCTTGTGCCAGAAAGGAGGCGATGGCCGACGAAAAAGTACAGCCCGTGCCATGCGTGTTTCGTGTTTGCAGGCGAGGGGAGGAGAATTGCAGAAGCTCGTCGCTTTCGGCGTTGTAGAACACATCCGTCAATTGCTCTTCTGCCAGGTGGCCGGCTTTGAGCAAGACCGAAACCTGTCGGCCGAAGGAGAGTTCCTTGATAACTTTCGGCAAATCGCTTTGTCTCTCAATCTTCTTCCCCAGCAGGATCTCCGCCTCCGGGATGTTGGGGGTGATAATGCGCACCGTAGGGATCAGTTCTTCTTTCAGGGTGCGGATGGCCTCTTCCTGCAGCAATGCGTCGCCGGAGGTCGCCGCCATCACCGGATCCAGGACGATGTTCCTGACTTGATAGCGCTGAAGGCTTTCTTTCACGGCGCAAACCAGTTCCGAAGAATGGAGCATCCCGATCTTGACGGCATCGGCACCAATATCCTCCAATACGGATCTGATTTGCCCCGTGACAAACGGAACCGGTACCGGATGCACGCCTGTAACGCCGATAGTATTTTCATCCACAACCGCTACAATCACCGACATTCCGTAACATCCGCAGGCGGAAAAGGTTTTCAGATCCGCCTGGATGCCGGCTCCTCCGCTCGGATCGCTTCCCGCGATAGTCAGCGCTCTTTTATATTGCTTTTTCATTTTGTTTTTTTGTAAAATTGAGGGACGTTTGTCTCATAGAAACCGTACAAAGTTAGGTATTTCTTAATTGAATGACGGGTTGTTGGAGAAAGGAAAACGGCGGAAAATCCGGTTAACCGATCTTCTTCGAAAAATTATTTTTATCTTTCCGTTATTTTCAACGAATAGGTATATGAACGCAAATGATTATATAGAAAGACTGAAGGCCCGGGAAATTAAACCGACAGCAATTCGTTTGCTGATTTTCAAAGCGATGGCAAACCAAGAGGAAGCATTCAGCCTGTCCAGCCTGGAGGATTTGCTGGATACCGTAGACAAATCCACTCTTTCGCGGACGATTACTTTATTTCATAAGAAGAAGTTGATTCATAGTATAGACGATGGTTCCGGATCGATTAAATATTCGGTATGCAGCCCCGGTTGCAACTGTTCCATCAACGATCTTCATATCCATTTCACCTGCACGAAGTGCAAACGGACTTTTTGCCTGACGCATATCGCGATCCCCAAAGTACAGTTGCCGCCGGGCTTTGTCGTACAGAACGAAAACTTTGTGATGAAGGGACTCTGTAACCTCTGTTCCAAGATTGCAACTTAGTTGCATGTTTCTTTATCTACTTTTGTATTCGTAATGATGAATAGGAACAAGTAGAGTTAGAATATGGAGAATAATTCAGAACTGAAACCGGAAGAGGATACGTGTGGGTGCGGATGTAGTTGCGGATGCAGTGATCCGTCGGCTGAAACATCTTCCGGAAAAGCCTTCCGGAAATATATTCCGGGCGTACTGAGCGCTTTTCTTTTAATGACCGGAATTGTAGTGGATCACTGGGGCTCTTCTTTCTTTTTTACGGATCCGGTTCGTTGGCTTTGGTATCTCGCGGCTTACCTGCCGGTCGGGTGGCCGGTACTTAAAGAAGCGGTCGAAGAGATACGTAAAAATGATTTTTTTAATGAATTTACACTGATGGGTATTGCCACTCTCGGCGCTTTTGCGATCGGACAATATCCCGAAGCCGTAGGAGTCATGCTCTTCTATGCCGTAGGCGAGCATTTTCAGGATGCAGCGGTCGACAAGGCTAAACGTAATATCAAAGTTTTACTTGATATCCGTCCCGACTCGGCCACCGTAATCCGGGAAGGTAAGCACCTTCAAGTGGCTCCCGAAACGGTGGCGGTCGGTGAACGTATTCTGGTAAAAGCCGGTGAGAAGGTTCCGTTGGACGGCATCCTGCTTTCTCCTAAAAGCAGTTTTAATACGGCCGCCCTCACGGGAGAGAGTAAACCCCGGACGGTCAGAAGGCAGGAGAAGGTATTGGCCGGTATGGTAAACCTGGATCATGTAGTGGAAATAGAAGTGAAAGAAATTTATGCCAACAGTTCCTTGGCTAAGATATTGGAACTGGTACAGCATGCCACCTCCCGCAAGGCAAAGACGGAACTGCTGATCCGGAGATTTGCGAAAATTTATACGCCTATCGTCTTTTTTCTGGCTTTAGGCATCGCTCTTCTTCCTTTTTTTCTGGTAGAAGACTATGCATTTAAGACTTGGTTATACCGGGCATTGGTTTTTCTGGTGATTTCCTGCCCTTGCGCCCTGGTAATCTCGATCCCCTTAGGCTACTTCGGAGGCATCGGGGCTGCTTCTAAGCACGGAGTGTTATTTAAGGGTGCCAATTATTTAGACCGGATGACCCAATTGAATACGGTCGTCATGGATAAAACAGGCACCTTGACGAAAGGTGTTTTCAAGGTACAGGAGATTGTGTCCGCCACCTATGACAAAGAGGAATTAATCGGTTTTGTTGCCGCCCTTGAAAACCATTCGAACCATCCGATTGCCAAAGCCATCACCTCTTATCCACAAGAAAATAAGAGAATCTATGACGTGGAGGAAGTGAAAGAGATTTCAGGTTTCGGACTGAAAGGAAAAGTTGACGGAAAACAGCTTTTGGTAGGCAATGAAAAGCTGATGCAGAAAGAGGGAGTCGACTATGACACTTCGATCCGGTCGATTGTGGATTCGATTGTCCTGATTGCTATTGACCGTCACTATGCCGGCTATATTACCATTGCCGACGAAGAGAAGGAGGATGCTGCCGACGCCATCCGTGAGTTGCGGAAACTCGGTATCCGGCAGATCATGGTACTTAGCGGAGACAAACAATCCATTACCGGAAAACTGGCGACCCGGTTAGGTATCGACCAGGCACATGGAGATTTACTTCCGGAAGAAAAAGTCGCCTACTTGGAAGAACTGAAGACTGTTCCCCGCAATGTGGTTGCTTTTGTCGGAGACGGCATCAACGATTCTCCTTCGCTGGCCATCAGCGATATCGGCATTGCCATGGGAGGTGTGGGGAGCGATGCAGCTATTGAAGTGGCTGATGTGATTATCCAGACAGACCAACCTTCTAAAATAGCGACCGCCGTTCGAATCGCCAAGGCAACGAGACGTATCGTCCTCCAAAATATCTGTTTAGCATTCACGATTAAAGCCTTAGTGCTTCTTTTAGGAGCTATGGGGTATGCGACGATGTGGGAGGCTGTCTTCGCGGATGTCGGTGTCGCTTTGCTGGCTATTTTGAATGCCGTCCGCATCTTGCATAAAAAGTTTTAATTCTGGAGCCTTGCCTGCTTGGTCCGTGACTTTTTATTTATAGTTTTGCAGGATAGAAAAAAAGAGCTATGAATATAAAGAGTCGGTTGACGATCATGAGTTTCCTCCAATTTTTTGTATGGGGAACTTGGCTTACCTCATTGGGTGTATATTTAGGGAGAGAACTTCATTTCGAAGGAGGACAGATTGCCGGTGTTTTTTCAACCATGGGAATTGCCGCCATTATTATGCCGGCTCTGCTCGGAATCATAGCAGACCGCTGGATTAATGCGGAACGCATACTTGCCGCCTGTCACATTATTGGCGGAGCCTTTCTATTCTCATTGAGCCAAATAAGCAATTATGATCATTTTTATTGGTTGATGCTGCTCTATACAATGATGTACATGCCGACATTGGGATTGACCAATAGCATTGCCTATTATTCATTGAATCAAGCAAAACTGGATGTGGTCAAAGACTTTCCTCCTATCCGGGTCTGGGGAACGGTAGGGTTCATCTTTGCCATGTGGTTGATCGACCTCCTTCAATGGACTTCCAGTGTGAACCAATTGTATATGGCCAGTGGTTTTTCCATATTATACGGTTTGTATGCTCTGACTTTACCGAAATGCAAACCTAACAAAGTAAGCAAACAATCGCTGAAAGCTTCTCTGGGGTTAGATGCTTTTTCTTTATTCAAAGAAAAAAGGATGGCTGTCTTTTTTATTTTCGCCATGCTGTTGGGGGCTGCCTTACAGATTACCAATACTTTCGGACAACCTTTTCTGAGTGACTTCGGGGACAATCCGGCCTACGCTTCTTCCTTTGCGGTACAACATCCAGGAATCCTTACCTCGATTTCACAGATGTCCGAAGCGCTTTTTATCCTTGCTATTCCGTTTTTTCTGAAAAGATTTGGAATCAAAACTGTCATGACAATGAGCATGGGAGCATGGGTACTCCGTTTCGGACTGTTCGGGATTGGAAATCCAGGAACTGGCTTTGTCTTTTTAATTCTATCCATGATTGTATATGGAATGGCATTTGACTTCTTTAATGTTTCCGGTTCCCTTTTTGTCGAGCAGGAAACTCCCGCAAGTATTCGTGCCAGTGCACAAGGCCTGTTTGTCTTAATGGTCAATGGCATTGGTACCATAATCGGCACCAAGGGGAGCGGTTGGGTGGTTGATTACTTTACCGGCGCTACCGGAAGCAAAGATTGGGCATCCATCTGGTTCACCTTTGCCGCTTATGCCCTCTTGATTGGCATTCTTTTCCTCCTCCTTTTTCGGTATCGCCCCTCCCGGGACAAGAAATTAGCGTCCATAAACTGAAATCAATGCCTCGAATCCAAATAATTAAAATACTAAACAACAATCAGTTAATTCTTATATTGCGAGTAAACGACAATAAAAATTGCAAAACCTTTGCTGATTCAAAGAATATGTCTATCTTTGCATCCGTCAAACGAAAAATGTTGGTGCCATAGCTCAGTTGGTAGAGCAAAGGACTGAAAATCCTTGTGTCCCCGGTTCGATTCCTGGTGGCACCACTTAATAAGAGTAGCAAAACAAAGCAAATCCCTGAAAAATAGATGGTTTCAGGGATTTTTCTTTTTAGGGCAACCCCTCGAAAATGGCAGAAAATGACGGTTTATAGAACATTTATCTTTGTTCATTCATATGCTTTTTATTTGGCGCAAAAAAAGCAAACGAAATAGTATCTAATGTGCTGATTTGACGAATTTTACATACCGACAATCTCGTTTCATTTCCTTAATTTTGAAACATTAAAATAGAGGTATTATGAAGCAAGAAATGATGAATGTTTTGGTCTACATTATTAAGACCCGAAAATTGAGAAACGGAGAATGCCCTGTGTTGCTTAGGGTAACTATTGACGGGGTTTACAGCGACATTCGTATTAACCGCAGCGTTAAAGATGAAATCTGGGATGCTAAATTAGGAATGTGCCGGGGAAAGAGTCGGGAGGCTAACGAACTGAACGATTATATCCGTAGCCTCCATACCCGCCTATATGAAATTCACCGGAATATGGTATTGCAGGACGAGTATTTTACCCCCGAAATTTTACTGAAAAAACTCTTTAATAAGGAAACAACGAAAACCGTCCTTACATTTTTCAAAGAACATAACGAGGATTGCCGACGGCGTATCGGGCTGGATTATGCCTACTCTACCATTAACCGATACGATAACTGCTATAAATCGCTGCAAACCGTAATTGAAAAAGAGTACGGGAAATCCGATATAACTTTTACCGAGTTTACTCCCCAACTTATTCGGAAATACGAATTATACCTGACAGTTGATAAGGGATTAAGCCTTAACACCCTCGTTCGGTATATGAAAGTAATCAAAAAGGTAAGCACCCTTGCTTTGGCTACCGGATTATTGAAAAGCGATCCTTTCGCAGGTATGCGGTTCAAGCAGGCTAAAACTAATCCCGTTTTCCTTACCAAAGAGGAACTGGATATAATCACAACCAAAGAATTTACCCTGCCGAGAATTGCGTTAGTCCGGGATGTGTTTGTGTTCTGTTGCTTCACCGGATTGGCGTTCATAGATGTAAGCAACTTAAAAAAGGAGCATATCGTTTTGGATAACGAAGGCACTTATTGGATTCGCAAGTCAAGGGAGAAAACAGAAAATATGTGCGACATCCCATTACTTGATATTCCGTTGGAAATAATTCGCAGGTATGAAAATCATAGAATGTGCAAGTCAAAAGGTATTCTTCTTCCGGTTATGTGTAATCAGAAGATGAACTCGTACTTGAAAGAAATTACCGATTTCTGCGGGATTGACAAGGACGTTACCACGCATGTAGCAAGACATAATATTTCATCTTTTCAATTGAAAATAAATGACTTATAAAATTATTTTCACTGATAGGTAACGATAAAGAAACGAGCGAGGTTCGTTGATTCGCTTCACTATTCTGCCATATCCAAAGAGCGACTTATCTGTCGTAAAGGTACAAAATAATTCCCTGATCCGGCATTTATCGACAGTTTATTTTTATCCTCAGCAAAAGTCATTTCAGGCTAATCCTGCAGTTTGTATACTTTGGCCAATTCTTTCATCTGACTACGGCAGCATTGTATCGTAAAAGAGCTACTCTCTGATTCAAGGCGGACTTCGCGGAATTTACAGTTTATAACCTTTATCAAATTCTTATTGATAATACATTGGCGGGAGATGTGTGTCGTAAGCTGTTTCTTTATGCCGCACAAATCGGCAATTTTTTATAAATAGCAGTTAAATAGTGCCTAATGCCTCTCTGTTAGAGAGTTGAGCGAGGCATTTTCAAGCGAGGTAACGATATAGAAACGGTTCTTTTGGCTTTGATTTGCACAACTTTACATATCCCGAATAATCTATTCCAAAGATAAACAAAGGATTCTTTCCTTAGAATTTTTTCCAAATAATTCACTCCTCTGCTCTATATTAGCATAGTTATATTGTTTCTTTGTGTTGAAACGCATGAAATTTATTGTAAGTTTCATATTATGGATTACAAAAATTTGTTACTTTGCAATAGTTTTGAACATTATGACGAACAAGAGCGACAAGTATAATTATATACAAATTGATATAGATTCTCTATACAATCAGTATGTCGATGATTTATATAGCTATGCACAGAATCTCGGATTCAATCACCAGTTGATAATGGATGCTATTCACGATATATTTTGTAAAATATGTATCAACAGCAAAATACTGGACAATGTGCAAAATATAAAATTCTATTTATTTCGGTCACTTAAAAACAGGCTTCTCGACATCGACAAAGCCCAAAAAAAATATATTGACTTCGATAACGAATATATTCAGAATCCCATACCCTTTACTTTGAAAGTAACAATAGAGGATGAGTTGATAGACAGAGAAGAGCAACTAAGCCTAGAAAAGAAGATAAATAATATACTGAATGTTCTCACCAATCGTCAGCGCGAAATAATTTATCTTCGATTTATACAGGGCTACGACTATGTGGAGATATCCAATTTGATGAATATAACCGTTCCTGCGTGTCACAAACTGATGTCGAAGACATTGGCTAAATTGAAAAGTGAAAACTTTTCACCCCTTATTTTCTTTCTTATAATCTCGGGTAGTAGTTGTTAAAATTCTATAAATATATACTTTCTCACAAAAAGTTGGCAAGAAAAGGAAAGTGAGATCGTCTTTATATAAAAGGGGGTGAATCCTCATTTTATATATGACTATGAAAAACAAGAAAAAGCTCAGGAGCAATATTGAATTCCTTAATGATGAGGATTTTATCACATGGAGATTTACCGAAGATAAGGATCTGGAGCTATTATGGAATAATTACATTAACCAATATCCAGAGTTAGAGAATCAGTTCAGAGAAGCAATACGCCTCTTTAGCAAACTTCAATCGAAGGGTGACGGACTGGACAGTATCACCCGAGCAAGTTTACTCTCGTCCATAAAAGAGACTTCTTCCAAAGCCATAAAAAGGAAAAAGAGAGTACGCTTGTTCGGGCGATATGCTGCAGCAGCATGTGTCATATTCCTCGTTGGGCTGTTTACTATATTCAAACCTATAAATCTATTTGACTATTCGTCTGCCGATGACAATCTGATAATAGGACTTGAAGAAAGTGGAGAAGATATCCTCTTGGTAACAGCATCGGGGACCACAACCTTCCAAAACGATTTGAGTATCCATATCAATCGAAAAGGAAATATTCTTGTCGCTCAAAGTGGACAAACCGAAGTATCCGAGTTGTTAACAGAAAATGAGACTCTGAATAAATTAGTAGTGCCCTACGGGAAACGCTCACAAATAGAATTATCCGATGGTACTAAAATATGGCTCAACTCTGGATCGATATTGGAATTTCCGACCGACTTCAGTAAAAACACAAGAGAAATTAATCTTAACGGAGAAATATACATCGAGGTAGCAAAGGATAAAAGTAAACCGTTCCTTGTCCATTCATCCGATATTGATGTAAGGGTGTACGGAACAAAATTTAATGTTTCCACCTATGCTAACTCTCCTACATCGGTGGTTTTAGTAGAAGGGAGCGTCGGTGTTAAATCAGAAAAGCTAGACGAAGTATACATACAGCCTAACGAACGGGTATCCTTGACAAATAACTCTTTCAGAAAAGAGCTGGTTGATGTTTCGCAATATATAAGTTGGAAAGACGGGTATTTCAGATTTGATAATGCTCCCATTACTGAAGTCTTGAAACAAATAGGGCGATATTATAACATAACCTTCAATGCCGGAAATAGCGAGAATTTGAAAAACATAACCTGCACAGGTAAAATCTATTTGTCACCGGATGTAAACAACGTAATGCAAGCTATTGCCATCCTATCCTCTACTCACTACCGACAGGAAGGTAAAACCATATACTTCAACCTTGAATAAATATAGTATAACTTAATAATTAGCCTTAAATAAAAAAACGAAAAATGCCTATGAGAAAAATTTAACCTAAAAAATCGGGCGGTATTAGCATTACCACCCGACGAATGAATTTAATTACTTACAACGCGAATTATAAATATAATTAAAAACAGATAAATTATGCACCAAAGTTACGCAAAGGAAAAATATAATCCTAATCTAATACGAGTATTAAAAATCATGAGATTAATATTAGCGATGGTATTCACATGTATTTTTACAGCAATTGCTGGGAACAGCTATTCGCAGGAAACAAAGCTATCCTTGGAGATGAAAAACACAACAATCAGGGAAGTCCTTCATGAAGTAGAAAGAAAAAGCGAATTCATTTTCATCTTCAACAACAGTGTAAAACCTAGTTTGGATAAACAAACCAGCATCAAAAGTAAATCAAAAAGCATATCCCAGATATTGGATGAATTGTTTGCCGGTTCAAAACTGTCATATAAAATAATTGACAAACAGATCGTAATCTATGAAGGAGACCATAAGGCAAGTCCTGAAACAGTAAAGGATAGCGAACAGGTTAAAATATCAATAAAAGGAAATGTAACAGATATAGGCGGAAATCCGCTGGTTGGGGTTACAGTAAAAGTCAAAGGCACCCAAAATGGAGTTATTACAGATTTAGACGGAAAATATGTTATTAACGTAACTGGTAAAAACTTAGTTTTAGAATACTCTTATGTGGGATTTAATACTATAGAAGAAATCGTTGATGCAAGAAAAATTATCAATGTCGTTATGACAGAGAATGTTGAAAGCTTAGGCGAGGTGGTAGTAGTTGCTTATGGAAATCAGAAGAAAGAATCGGTTGTAGGGTCTATAACAACAGTGACCCCAGGTAAGTTAAAGGTTGGAACTACACGCTCTTTAAGCAATAATCTTGCAGGTACAGTATCGGGGATTATAGGAGTGCAACGATCAGGAGAGCCCGGTTATGATAATTCAAGTTTTTGGATTCGTGGAATCAGCACTTTTCAAGGGGCTCGTAATCCGCTCGTTTTGGTTGATGGAATCGAGAGATCTCTCAATAATATTGATATCGAAGAAATAGAGTCTTTCTCTGTTTTAAAAGATGCAGCAGCTAGTGCTGTTTATGGAGTAAGAGGAGCCAATGGCGTTATCCTTATTAATACGAAAAGAGGAAAGATTGGAAAACCGTCTATTACTGTTAAGAGTGAATTTGCCCAAACTGCTCCGGTTCGCTTACCGGATTTTATAGGGGCTGCAGATTATATGCAAGTGTTGGATGATATTCGGGTCGATAGTGATATGTTACCCTTATATACAAACCAAATTGCAAAAACCAGATCTAACTATGATCCGGATCTTTATCCCGATGTTGATTGGATCGATGCCATATCAAAGGATCATGCTTCCAATATGAGAACGACTCTTGATATTTCCGGGGGATCCGAAAGATTGCGATATTCTTTTGTTGCTGCTTATTATGGTGAAAAAGGAATTCTGGCAAGAGATAATCGAAAGGAATGGGACTCCTCAATCAAAGTTCAAAGATACAATGTGCGTTCTAATGTTGATATGAATCTAACACCAACCACATTGATAAGATTTAACATAGGTGGATATTTACAAGAACGAACAGCTCCCCCTCAAGGTATTCAGTATTTATATTATGAAGCTTTTGTGGCTCCGCCGTTTATTCATCCCAAGCAATATTCTTCGGGTCAGATTCCTAACTTGGGACAATCCAATCCATGGGCCAAAACAACTCAAACCGGATTTACGCGTAGCAGCTCAAGTCAAATAGAAACCTTATTCTCTCTGGAACAAGACTTGAAGATTCTTTTACCCGGATTGAAAGCCACAGGAATTTTTTCTTTCGACCGTTACTCTTCCAACTCAGTAACTCGCTCTAATAAACCCAATTACTATCAAGTCGCATCGGGGAGAAATGATGAAGGAGACCTAATTGTTGCACTACGAGAATCGGGAAGTAATTTTCTAGGATATGAAACCGGGTCGGAATGGGGAAGTAAAAGAATCTATCTGGAAGGACGTCTCACATATAATCAGACATTTGGATCACATGCAGTAGAAGGTTTATTCCTTTATAACCAATCGAATTATGATAATGGATCCGCAATTCCATATAGAAATCAAGGGATTGCAGGGAGAGCATCATATACCTATGGCGGTAAATATATCGGAGAATTTAATTTTGGATATAATGGATCAGAAAATTTTGCAAAAGGGCAGCGTTTTGGTTTTTTCCCCTCTATAGCTGTTGGCTGGATCGTATCGGAAGAGCCTTTTATGAATCCGGTCTCAAAAACAATTTCAAAACTCAAACTAAGGCTTTCTCATGGATTGGTTGGTAATGATCAGCTTGAAGACCGTCGTTTTGCTTACCTTGCTACGATCGAAGAAATAGGCGGCTATACCTGGGGACACAACAAATCGACACCTATGCCGGGATATTCAGAAGGTCATTTTGCCAATCCTTCATTAACATGGGAGACTGTCAAAAAGACCAATCTGGGGCTCGAACTTAGTTTATTCAAAGGGATGGTAGATTTACAAGCAGATTATTTTATGGATAAAAGATCGGATATCTTCATGCAGAGACGATCTATTCCTAGCACAGGAGGTTATATCCAGACTCCATGGAGCAATTTTGGAAAAGTCAATAACCATGGAATAGAGTTATCACTGGGCGTAAATAAGCAACTGAAAAAAGATTTATTTGTAAGTTTCTTCGGCTCATTTACTTATGCAAAAAACAAGATTATTGAAATCGATGAATCGATTTCAATAATTGGGAGTACCAGGGCCGAGACTGGGCATCCAGTAGGCCAATGGTTTGGTCTGTTAGACGATGGTTTTTTTACAGACGCGGATTTTGCCGATGTTGATGCCGGAATTTTGGCTGATGGAATACCCGCGCATACATATGGAAATGTGCGTCCTGGAGACATTAAATATAAGGATCTGAATAATGATAATAGAATAGACGATTTGGATAGGACAGCTATCAAAGGAACACTAGACCCTCAACTGGTTTATGGATTAGGTCTAAACATTCAATACCAAAATCTTGATTTTGGAGCCATGCTTCAAGGGAACGGAAAAACATATAATATGTTGGATAGAAATATCATTCCGGGTTCGGGTAATGGCGCTAAAGGTAATATATTTTCGAATGTAAACGATCGATGGACTGCAGAAAACACTTCTCATGACGCTTTTTATCCCAGATTATCATTAGGATTAAATACAAATAATAGCCAAGAATCAACTTGGTGGCTTAAAGATATGAGTATGTTAAGAGTCAAAAATATTGAGGTTGGTTATTCTATACCGCAAAAAATTATTAGTCAAGCCTTATTAAGTAAAGTTCGTGTATTCTTCCGGGGAGCGAATCTTTTTACTTTTTCTCGATTTAAACTCTGGGACCCTGAAATAAAGGAACCTCAGGGAGGACAATATCCCATAATGAAATCTCTATCTTTTGGTATTGAGATCGGTTTTTAATCAACAATAATAAAATATTATATGAAAAAGAACAAATTGCGATTGGTTATTTTAGTAACCATCTCTATATTCAGTTTTAGTTCATGCTCTGATTATCTTGACAAAGAGCCTGATGATCAGTTAAGTTTGGATCTAGTATTTGAAAACAAAACGAATGTGGAGAAGTGGCTCGCTGGTATATATAGTGGTGTGCCAGATGTTTATAGTTATGGAATGGAAAGTATAGGAGACGACGTAGCTCCATCTACCAGATGGGAACAGTATGGCTTTTGGACCATCTCCTATCAACAAGGAAATTGGAGTGCCTCAAGTACAGGATGGGATAAAAACTATTGGCTACACTTACCGAAACAGATTCGTTCGGGCTACATTTTTTTGGAAAATGTAAAGCCATTGCCAGATCAAAACCTGAAAAATACTGAGGTTGAATATATGAAGGCGGAAGTTCGTTTCCTAATTGCCTATTATCATTATTTGATGTTGACTTATTATGGCTCAATTCCAATTTTGGAAAAAGCTCAAGATGTAAACTCCATGAATGAGTTATTGGTTAATCAGCAACCTTTTGACAAGGTTGTAGACTGGATAGAGACATTATTGGTTGATGCCTCCAATGTTTTACCTCCTTCTTACAGCGATAATCGGAAATATGGAAGAATAACCTCTGTCATGTGCAAAGCAATAAGAGCCCGTTTACTTCTTTTCGCCGCCAGCCCATTAGTAAATGGAAACTCTGCGATGAAAGATGTCGTTAATAATGAAGGTATCCCTATCTTTAATTCAACTCCGAGTCTCCAAAAATGGACTCGGGCGGCAGAAGCATCTGAGGATCTGATTAATTACGCGACGGCAAATGGGCATAAATTGTTTTATGAATATTTGTCTTCGGGAGAGATTGACCCTTTTATGTCTTATCAGAATGTGATGTTAAAGGGATTCTTGGAAGGTAATACAGAAATACTAATGGCTAGGCCTGATTGTCAATATAATAATTGGGATATTGTAACACAACCAAGAGGGACTGGCGGGACTGGAGCTATCAGTGTAACTCAAACATTAGTAGATGCCTTTTTTATGAAAAACGGTTTACCTCCTATCAATGGATATGACGCATCCGGACTTCCGGTTATCAACCCGGAATCCGGTTATACCGAAAAAGGATTTTCAAGTAGCGATGAAGTAAGAAAAACTCATTGGAAAGAGGTAAAAGGAAATGCATTAGCCGATGAAAATAAGATAACATTGGCTGGAACCTACAATATGTATTGCAATAGAGAGCCTCGCTTTTATATTTCGGTACTTTATAATGGAAGCTGGATAAACAGCGCAGGACGTCTTACCGATTTCTATCTTAATGGTAAAGATGGAGGCCCTTCCCCTGATTCTCCTCCTGTGGGATATTTAATGAGGAAAAGAACAGATCCAGACGCTAATCCTGTAAATAACACATTTAAACAACGAGTTGGAATTATTTATCGTTTGGCAGAAGCCTACCTAACCTCTGCTGAAGCCTTAAATGAAGCAGATTATGGAGCGAACAAAACTAAAGTAGTGAATTACCTAAATTTAATCAGAGAAAGAGCTGGAATTCCACTCTACGGAAATGGTCAAGATGAGGTTACTATTCCAACGGATCAAGCTGCTATGCGTAAGGCGATACATCAGGAAAGAAGAGTTGAGTTGAATTGTGAAGCGGTTATCCGTTTTGACGATGTCCGAAGATGGAAAGATGCCGAAAAGGCTTTGAATACAGATTTTTGGGGAATGAACTTCTCAGGAACAAAAAATAGTGATGACAAGAATGATCCAGAGGCTTACTTTGTCCGAAAAGTATATCAAACACGCAAATTCAAGAGTTATTGGTTTCCTGTTCCTCAATCTGAATTAGACCGGAACCCAAATCTGAGACAACTTCCGGGATGGTAAAAAATAGTATAATAAAAAAAATAGTATAATGAAAAATATATTTAAACTGCTAAGCCTTCTCCTATTCATGTGTTGTATTGCATCGTGTGATAGTGATAGTAACAATGATAATTTAAACCCTGGAGAGACAACAGATAACCCATTAACGATAAGTGCTTCGGGCGATAACATTGTTCTCAATGAAGATAAATCGGAAGAAGTTGCTCTTACCTTTACATGGAATACAGGAAATAATAGAGGAGAAGGAACCTCATTGTCTTATCTCTTTAAAGTAGATATTGCAGAGAATCAATTTCAAACAGCCATAGAAACAGAAGAGATGCCTGAAGGTGTATTCTCAAGAAGTTTTACTCATAGAGAACTAAATGAGCTTCTTCTCGATTATTGGGAGGTACAACCGGCAAAATCTGCCCGAATTGAGGCGAGGGTAATTGCAACTGTTACCGGTCCTCATTTTATTAAACCGGAAATATCAGATGTAGTGGTTACAGTCACTCCTTTTGCTCCTAGAGTGATAGAAACGAACAAAATGTATGCAGTTGGAACAGCAGTGCCCGGTGGACAAATAGAAATGAGCAGAGCTATAGAAGATCCTTATGTTTTTGCATATAAGGGGTTGCTGCAAGAAGGCAAGATTAAGTTTCCTCTTTCTTTAGATGCTTCCGCTGATATAGTTTCTTCTCGTACTCCAAACCTTACCATAGATGATGGAACTATGATGCCTGTACTGCTGGCTACTTCGGGTACTCCCGATAATTCATGGCTGATCCCCAATGCCGGAACTTATGTTGTGGTGATAAATACCAAAGAAAAAACAGTTGTTTTTTATTCCGAAGCAACAGCTATCAAACCTAAATATGACAATGTGTATATGATTGCGGAAGCGGTTCCTGGAGGCGGCAAAGATTGGGATGTGGATAATCCGCTATCAATGACACAAAGTATTGCTAATCCAAATATTTTTGTTTTCAACGAAACATTAGATGCTGGAGAAGCAGGAAAACCGAGTGGTAGAATAAGATTTCCTATAGAAAAGGGAGTAGGTTGGGGATATAAAGGTTTAACTACACCTGATGGGCTTATGGTGCCTGTTACGAAAGGAAAAACCTATACTGTTTATCAGTTTGTAGCCGGCTCATCAGAGTATCCAGATAACTATTGGCAAATATTAGATGGGGATATCAATTTGATTATTCTTGATACAGAAAAAATGACAATAAGGTTCATGTCTCGATAATCAATTTATGACTTCTTGAGATACTCTTAATTATTGGATAGCATATCATTGATAAAGATATGCTATCCAATTGAATCCAATCTTCGTTTATGAAAAATTCTCTGATAAAGAAAGTAAAAGAGAGAATAGCAATATCCATTTATCATGAAAAATATTTTTACAGGAATCATATCTTTTAGTCTTTTTATCTTTATATTCCAGTCTATAGCCTGCTCTCAGGTAAAGAACATAGATGAATATAGTAGTATTACAGAGAGAGCCGATCCAACGGCAGATACTCTTTCCGATTGGAGTAAAGTCCCATCCGGATTAAATATTTCTTTTGCGGACATAGACACACGTTATCCAAGATCCGTAGCTCCGGATATTCCATCCAGCAAAATTCTGCAACTAAGTGGGTGGAAAGGAGAAAGAATTTCTGGCCAACTATTACTTTGGTCAGTAGAAAAATTTGAAGAGGTAAATATTGAGTTTGAAAGCTTTCAATCAAGCTCATCTTCTTTACCAACGAATATAGCTCAGGCTCGTTTTGTTCGTTACGTGATTACGGACTATTTTGAAAGAGGATGCGAAGAAGCGAATCCGGACGATTTCCGTTCCTCTTTATCTCCAGATATACTTGATAATATTAAGTATTTTGACATTGAGCCAAAAAACGTGCGTCCTGTTTGGATTACCATAGATATTCCCCGGGAAGCAGAGGCAGGCCTATACAAAGGAAAGATCAATATCGAATCTAAAAATAAAAACCTTCAAAAATTAGATATTGCCATAGAAGTAAAGAAAAAGACTTTGCCATTACCAGCCGATTGGAAATTTCATCTGGATATGTGGCAACATCCTACATCTGTGGCTCGTGTGAATGGATTGGAAGTCTGGAGTGACGAACATTTCGAAAAAATGAAACCGATTATGAAGCTCCTGGTCGATGCCGGTCAGAAAGTAATAACAGCTACATTAAATAAAGAACCTTGGAATAATCAATGTTATGATGCATATGCCGACATGATAACATGGATCAAGACCACTGATGGAAGTTGGAAATATGATTATACCGCTTTTGATAAATGGGTTCATTTTATGCAAGATTTGGGTATAAAAGGTACGATAGATTGTTATTCGATGCTTCCATGGGGCAATGAATTACATTATCATGATGCATCCACAGGAAAAATGGTAAATGTAAATGCTAAACCCGGTAGCACTGAATTCTATGAGATGTGGACTCCCTTTTTACAAGATTTTGTCATTCATTTAAAACAGAAAGGTTGGATTAATATAACAAATATTGCAATGGACGAGCGTACTCCGGAAGACCTGAAAGCCGTTGTTGATCTCATGCAAAAGGCTGCTCCGGAATTAGGAATATCTTTGGCAGATAATCACCAGAGCTATAAAAAATATCCTTTTGTCAGATCTTTAACTCTCGGATTTAACTCTCCTTTCACGAAAGAAGATCTGGATGTCCGGCGCGATAATGGCCTCGTGTCTGCTTATTATGTTTGCTGTGGAGATAGATTTCCCAATATATTTACTTTTTCAAATCCGGCAGATGCAGTGTATATTTCGTGGTATTCTTTGGCTTTAGGCTATGATGGATTTCTACATTGGACATACAACTCATGGAATGAAAAGCCGCTCGAAGACTCTCGTTTTATTCGCTATCCCGCGGGAGATACCTACATCGTATATCCTGATCGTAGTTCTGTCCGATTCGAACGTCTGAGAGAAGGGATTCAGGATGCAGAAAAGATTCGTATTTATCGGGATGAATGGAAAGAGAAGAACGATCTGGAATCGAAAGAAAAATTAGAGAAAATGAACAAGATCATTCTTCAATTCGGATCAAAAAAAGAAAGTCCTGAGCTTTATCAGGAATTAGAACAAGCGAAAAAATTATTGAATGACTGGGCTGAATAATAATTTTAATTGAATAATATGCACAAGAATAAGAAAAACAGATTATTGTTTTTGTTTGTAGCGATGATTACAGTCATCCTGAACTTTTCTTGTAAAAGCGATACAGATGACCCCATTACAGAGGAAGCGGTAAAAATCTCGTTCTCACAATATGGAGTAACTGATGTCTTTGTCGACATTCCGCAGGAAGAGGTTATTTTCCATTTAGGATTGGCGAAAGATGGCAATTCAAGTAAAGAAATCGAAGTAAATCTGTCTGTTTTATCCGAAAAAGAACTGAAAGATTACAATACGCTTCATAGTACCAATTTTGATCTCTTACCGGGTTCATGTTATAATATGAATCAATTAATGGTAAAATTTAAGCCCAGTGACAAGGCTCAACAGTTACAAACAACATTGTATCGGGATCAAATAAAGAAGTTGAATCTTAGCCAGAAACAATATGCGCTTCCGATTAAAATAAATGAAACAGCAGAAAGGGTTGAGGTTGACAAAAGCAAATCAATAATATTGATTGCTCCGAGTCTGGAACAATTACTTCATATTTATCAAATAGACGCATTAGAGAAAGTTATCCCTGACCAGTCTTTGGAAGTCGATGTCGATAATATCCTACATGTAGCACAAGGAGAGTATGCAACGTTACAATTAGTTGTTAGTCCCTTCGATAAAATAGATAATCGTAACATCGATGTTCAGATCAATCACACAGAAAATTCCACAAGCCTGAATGCTAAAATCGAAAGAGTAGGCTATGTAGGAGCGTCTAATCGCTTCATTTTAGAATCTAACGTAATTATAAAGTCATCGACCAATCAATACCCGGATCCCATATTTCCGATAGATGAGGTTGGTTACCAATCTTATAGCGTTCAACCTTTATGGATAACAACACATATTCCTTTGGAAACACCTAGTGGCCTTTATAAAGGAGTAGTGAAGGTTGCGGGGTTTATTGACGGGAAGTCAGTCTCTACCGAAAAGTTGTTTTATATTAAAGTATATCCGGTGGCAGTCCGAGAAATATCATTATTAACAACCAATTGGTATTACCTGGATAGTCCGACACTCGCCTATATGAATAATAAAACAAAAGTAGATATGCACTCTGATTTATATTGGCAATTAGTTCGCAAATTTGCTGAAGTATCTGCCGAATATAAAAATAATGTTCACTTCATAAACTTGTTTAACAATATTCAATTTACACTTTCCAATGGAAAATATGGTTTCAATTTTGATAATTTTGACAAAGAATTACTAATTTTCGAGCGAGCAGGGGCGTTAAAAAGAATAGAAGGTGGTCAATTAGGATATCGATTTGGTGCACCCACTAATTCTTTAGGGGTCTATGTGCCTATTCTTGATGGCAGTGAAATTTCAATCAGATTATTATCCCTTTCAGATCAACGAAGTCAGGATTTTTATAATCAATTTCTTCCGGCACTTAAACAACACTTAAAAGATAGAGGTTGGCATGATATATATATGCAACATATTGTAGATGAGCCCGGTAATTCGGATATTCAATCTTACTTGGAAATAAGTGACTTTGTAAAAAAACACATGAAAGAAGTGCCGATATTAGAGGCTATCCTGACCACAAATGGCATTCAGAATGGTATTGATATTATGACTCCTCAGGTAAATACCCTTGGGTCAGATTATGAGTCTGTCTTTAAGCCATTGATTGATCAGGGAAAAGAAGTTTGGTTTTATACCTGTACCGGGCCACAGGGTAATTATGTAAATAGATTTATTCAATTACCTCTGATTCAGATGAGAATCATGCACTGGATCAATTTTAAATATAAGGCTTCCGGGTATTTACACTGGGGAGGTAATTCCTGGACTGCTTTTGATGATCCCTATAAGGAAACGACTAACTTATCTAACGACTGGCCCGGAGGCGACTCTTACATCGTTTATCCGGGATATGGAAAATTGTATCCATCTATCAGAATGTCGGCAATGAGAGATGGGATTTATGATTATGAACTGTTAAAGATGCTAGATCAAAAAAATCCAGCAGCGGCTCAGAATATCGTAAATAAAGTTGTTTTCTCAAATGCAGAATACGACAATACGATTCCCAATTTCAGAAATATGAGAAAACAAATATTGGAATCTCTTAGTGAGTAAATAATTATTTGAATTAACTAATCAGCAATAAAACATTTATGTGTAACGAAAATAAGAACATAGTATATCGACTGATGTACCTATTTCTAGCTATAATAACGAATTCACTTTTTGCTTATGGACATCAATGTGACAATACTCTAGACTCAACTCCTGCCAAGGTTCTTCATATTTATCAAATAGATCCCCTGGAAAAGGTACTTCCTAAACAGTCTTTAGAAAATCAAGCCGATACTTTGTATGTGGCGCAGGGAGAATACGCAACAATTCAATTGGTAGTGAAGCCCTTTGATCAATTAAAAGATCCTCAGATAAATGTAAAGATAAATCATACAGAGCATTCTGCAAGTCTAGATGCTACGATTAAAAAAATTGGGTATGTAGGATCTACTAATCGCTTTATCTTAGAATCTAATGTAATCATAAAGTCACCCACCGATCAATATCCTGATCCTATGTTCCCGTTAGATGAACCAGGATTTAAGTCTTATGAGGCTCAGCCTTTTTGGATAACCGCCGAAATTCCAAAGAGTACGCCTGCAGGAATCTATAAAGGAACAATGAGGGTTTCCGGATCTATCGATGGGAAACAAATATCAGAGGAGAAGCCATTTTTTATTAAAGTATACCCGGTGGTAGTAGATAACATTTCACTATCAACAACAAACTGGTACTTTATGGACAGCCAAACATTGGCGTATATGAACAATGGAACTCCGGTAACCAGATATTCTGATTTTTATTGGCAGTTAGTTCGGGAATTTGCTAAGATATCGGCAGAGTACAAGAATAATACCCACTATATAAGTCTATTTGATAATATTAAATTCAGTCTGTCTGCTGATGGGGTGTATAGTTTCGATTTCGATAATTTCGATAAAGAGTTGCGTATTTTTGAAGAATTAGGGGCGTTGACAAGAATCGAAGGTGCACATCTTGGTTATCGGTTCGGTGAATCAGAAGCTCCTTTCGGAGTATATGTTCCTATTCTTGAAGGCAACGAAATTTCAATTCGACTTTTGCCTCTTTCCGATCAGCGAAGCCAGATATTCTATTCTCAGTTTCTGCCTGTATTCAGAAAATATTTAGAAGACAACGGTTGGTATGATAGATATCTACAACACATCGGAGACGAGCCTGTTATCGCCAACGCAGCATCTTATTCGGAAATAAGCACTTTTGTAAGGAAGCATATGGAAGGAGTAAAAATCTTAGAGGCTGTATTAACTTCTGAAGGTATTGATGATGGTATTGACATTTGGATTCCTCAGGTAAATGTATTTGGATCTAATTATGACACCATATTTAAACCATTGATAGACAAAGGAGATGAAGTCTGGATCTACACTTGTACTGGACCGCAGGGTAATTATGCTAACCGTTTTATCCAGTTACCTCTGATCCAGATGAGAATCATGCACTGGATTAATTTCAAATACCAAGCTTCCGGCTATTTGCATTGGGGAGGTAATTCATGGACCACTGCGGCTGATCCTTATAAGGAAACGACCAACCTTACTCACGACTGGCCTGGAGGCGATTCTTACATCGTTTATCCCGGATATGGAAAATTGTATCCATCCATCAGGTTGTCGGCAATGAGAGATGGCATCTATGACTATGAATTATTAAAGATGTTGAGGGAGAAGAATCCGTTAAAAGCTCAGGACATTGTAGATAAGGTTGTTATATCTTATGCCGAATACAATAATACAATCCCCAATTTCAGAAAAATGAGAAAGGAAATCTTAGAGTCTCTTAGCAAATAAATATAAGTAACAGTTAATATTTAATCGAACATTTAAAAATTGCAACTATCTGTTGTTTTTATAGTTGCAAAATTAACAAATAGGTCTGTGACCTTAATTATATTGAACATGAAAAATTTATCGAGAAGGAAATTTTTAAAAACCGGAGCCATGACCGCTGCTGGTTTAACAATTGTACCGAGTATGGTGTTAGGTAAATCGTTTGGTTATACAGCGCCTAGCGATAAGTTGAATATAGCCGGGATCGGCGTAGGAGGAATTGGTCGTCGCAATCTCGCCAATATGAAAACCGAAAATATTGTGGCTCTTTGCGATGTGGACTGGAAATATGCTTCCAAAACATTCAACGATTATCCCAAAGCCAAGCAATTTAAAGACTGGAGGATAATGTTCGAAGAGATGGGCAAATCCATAGATGCCATTATGGTAGCAACGCCCGACCATACACATGCAGGAGTAACAGCTCATGGCATAACATTAGGCAAGCACTGCTTTACGCAAAAACCATTGACTCACTCTGTATACGAATCCCGGTTGCTAACTAAACTGGCTAAAAAATACAAAGTGGCTACCCAGATGGGTAACCAGGGAAATTCCTTTGACGATTGCAGAAAAGTCGCCGAATGGATACAGGCAGGAGTAATCGGTGAAGTAACCGAAGTACATTGCTGGACAGACCGCCCTATCTGGCCGCAGGGGCTACAGGAACCCAAAGGTTTGGTAAAAGGGCCTAAAACACTGGATTGGGATTTATTTCTCGGCCCTGCTAAAAAACGTGCCTATAATCCGGTATATACCCCATGGAACTGGCGCGGATGGTGGGATTTCGGTACAGGAGCTCTGGGTGACATGGCCTGCCATATAATGGATCCTCTTTACTGGGCACTGAACCTTAAATACCCGACAAGCGTAATAGGGAGTTCTACACTGAGTAATATTTATTCCCCTCCTCATGCCGAAGTGGTGACATATACTTTCCCTGCCCGCGACAATCTACCTAAGGTAGCAATGCCTGAAGTAAAAGTACATTGGTATGATGGCGGGTTAATGCCCCCTCGCCCGGAAGAACTGAAAGATGGGGAAATGATGGGAGATGAGAATGGTGGGATTATATTCATCGGGTCGAAAGGGAAAATAATGACAGGTTGCTATGGTATGAATCCTACATTATTGCCACTTTCTGCTATGGAGCATTTCAACCAGCCTAAAGCTACTATCCCCCGAATTAAAGGCGGCAATGGTGATATATGGAATACAAATGCCCATGAGCAGGACTGGATCAGGGCTTGTAAAGAGAGTCCGGAAAATCGGACTGAAGCATCCTCCAACTTCCAGTTCTCAGGACCATTCAACGAAATGGTAGTAATGGGAGTATTGGCGGTACGTCTGGCCGGAATACATGGATTAAACCGTGAATTATTGTGGGATGGTGAAAATATGAAGTTTACAAATATCTCGCCAAATGATAAGATCAAAATTGTAACTGTTGATGACTTTACCGTAATAGATGGTGATCCTCGTTTTGACAGACGTTTTGCTGAATTCAATGCATTAGATATGTCAAACGAATGGATTAAACATACTTATGAGAACGGGTTTACTCTTCCTGAAATGCCTAAATAATTAGAATATATTGTTTAAACACATCAAAAAACGGATAAATGATAAGAAAAATAATATTCATAGTAGTTTGCCTACTGTCTTGCTCCCTATTGGCATGTTCGTCAAAATCAAAACAAGATCAAAACAGCCAGCAAGAAGATCAAATACAGGCTAAAGGTATAGCAAAGGCTGAGCAAAATGGTTGGTATCTGGCAGTGCAGTCATATAGCTTCCATCGTTTTACTTTAGCTGAGGCTTTGGATAAAACAAAAGAACTGGGAGTGAAATATATTGAGGTGTATCCGGGACATAAGCTCGGAGCCGGTTTTGGCGACAAAATATTCGGATTTGAACTGGATAATGATACCCGTAAGAAAATAAAGGAATTGGCATCATCGAAAGATGTGAAAATTATTGCAACGGGAGTCTTTGTTACCAATGAAACTTCTGATTGGGAAAAAATGTTCGCTTTTGCCAAGGACATGAATATGGAATATATTACATGTGAACCGGCATTAAAGGACTGGGATCTTGTAGAAAATTTATCTAAGCAATATGGCATTAAAATATCTGTACACAATCATCCACAGCCATCCGATTATTGGAACCCAGATCTATTGCTTGCAGCTATAGGAGATCGCGGCAATAACATAGGTTCATGTTCAGATGTAGGACACTGGAAAAGAGAAGGTTTAGACCCAATCGAATGTTTGAAAAAAATAAACAAACGTGTTATGTCACTTCATTTCAAAGATATTGCGAAAAAAAAGGAAGGTGAAGCTGAACAACATGATGTTATATGGGGTACAGGCATTTTGGATATGAAAGGAATGCTCACTGAATTGAAAAAGTTCAATTTCAAAGGATATTTATCTATCGAATATGAATATAACTGGGACAACAATGTGCCGGATATAAAACAATGTATTGAATATTATAATAAGATTACTGAAGAAATCTTATTCGATTGAAGTGAAAAATTAACATCATAGGCTCTTAAGAAAGTCATTGTATCAAGAGTCTATGATGTTTATTAATTAATCAAATCATATGAAAAAGAATTTATTGAATCTATCATTTTTACTCATAGTTATATCAACTTCAGCTCAAAAGCTATTTGTCCTAGAATCGCCGGACAAGAAATTAAAAGCCGATATAGCTGTTGGTAAATTGATTGAATATCAAGTTTCTCATGCAGGAGCAACTATGTTGCTAAAGTCGCCTATCTCTCTTACTTTTAGCGATAATCAAGTATTCGGAGTGAACCCCAGACTATCCGGAAGCACGAGAAAGACCGTCGATCAGATCTTAGATGCACCCATATATAAAAAGGCGAAAATTAAAGATAATTATAATGAGTTGACGTTAGAATTCAAAAATGATTATAATATTGTTTTCCGTGCTTATAATGATGGTTTTGCCTACCGTTTCGAGACAATCAGGAAAAGTCCTTTTATTGTAGAAAATGAACAAGTTGTATTCAATTTTCCTGCCGAATCTAAAGCGTATATCCCTTATGTAAAAAACAAGGGAAACTCATTGGAAGATCAATTTTACAATTCATTCGAGAATATATATACGCATGATAAACTTTCAGAGTGGGATGCTGATCGTTTAGCATTTTCGCCACTACTTGTAGAAGGGGGCAACGGGAAAAAAGTATGTATTGTGGAGGCCGATTTGATTAATTATCCGGGTATGTATTTGTATAATGGTAATAAGTCGAATTCGCTGGTCGGTGTTTTTGCTCCATATCCTAAAGAGATAAGGCAAGGAGGTCATAATATGCTGCAAGGAGAAGTACAAAGCAGAGAATCATATATTGCCAAATTCGATCGGGCTACTAAATTCCCTTGGCGAGCCATAATTGTTTCAGAGAATGATAAAGATCTGGTTGACAATGATATGATATATAAACTGGCAACTCCAAATCAGATAGGCGATTGTTCATGGATAAAACCAGGGAAAGTAGCTTGGGATTGGTGGAACGATTGGAACCTGTACGGTGTAGACTTCAAGACAGGAATTAACAATGAAACTTATAAGTATTATATCGACTTTGCCTCAGAGAATGGTATCGAATATATTATTTTGGACGAAGGATGGTCTGTTAATCTTACCGCAGATTTATATGAGGTGGTACCTGAGATTAATCTGCCCGAGTTGGTAGCTTATGCTAAAGAACGTAACGTAGGGCTGATTCTCTGGGCTGGATATTATGCATTGAACAAAGATATAGAAGGCATTAGTAAGCATTACTCCGAAATGGGGATTAAGGGATTCAAAGTGGATTTTATGGATCGTGACGACCAACTGATGGTTGATTTTCACTACAAAGCAGCCGAAATTTCAGCTAAATATAGAATACTGATCGATTATCATGGCACATACAAACCCACGGGCTTGCAACGCACTTTTCCGAATGTAATTAATTTCGAAGGGGTAAACGGATTGGAACAAATGAAATGGTCTAACATGGATCAGGTTACTTATGATGTAACAATACCATTTATTAGACAAGTAGCAGGGCCTATAGATTATACGCAAGGAGCTATGCGCAATGCGACAAGGGGAAACTATCGTCCTGTGGAAAGCGAACCGATGAGCCAGGGAACACGATGTCGTCAGCTAGCTGAATATATAGTGTTCGAATCTCCTCTGAATATGATGTGTGATAGTCCGTCAAATTATTTGAAAGAAAAAGAATGTTTAGATTTCATCTCTCAGATACCAACAGTATGGGATCAAACAATCGCTTTAAATGGGGAAGTCGGCAAATATGTAACAATTGCCCGCCAAAAAAAAGGAGTATGGTATGTTGGGGCACTAACTAATTGGGATGAGCGTGAGCTAGAGCTTGATTTGTCGTTTTTAGGAACAGGAGAATTTCAAGTTGAAATATTCAAAGATGGAGCAAATGCTAATAAAGCAGCCCGAGATTATAAGAGAGAAGTTATCTCTGTTCCTACTAGTAAAAAACTAAAAATAAGAATGGCACAAGGGGGTGGTTTTATTGCTCGAATCTATAGAAAATAAAAACCTGAATTAGAAATTAGTTTTTGGTAAATATAAATTTGGCAATCGTTATCTATTTCGATTGGTGGTATTACCAATCTAGTTTATAGTTTTTAGCTTTATAGGAACTGTTTTAATCCCAGATTTAACGAAGAAATACTGGGAAAGAATAACAAAAGAAAATAATCGCAGATTTAACATGTTAAATCTGCGATTGTATTTGCATAAATTAGGGAATAAAGTTCCAATACTTTACACTCAACCCACGGGTGTAAAGTATTGGTGTGATGATTTTAGGCAATCCTCATGATAAATACACTATAGAATCTGATTAGGAGGGGACTATCCAAAACATTGTGTAAACGGTCAACTACAAGGTTGAATTATTATCATATAAATTCTTTCAAATTCTCCCCCCCCAAAAAAAAGATGGGGAGTTTGAAAGAATTTTTCTTTTACAGGTTCACTCTTTCTCCAAAGATAACCAAAAATTGATTCAGTATCAGCCCCCAATTGTGGATAGGCATCGTCCACTTCTTCTCAATCTCAGCAATAGACAGATATACAGACTTTTTCAAAGCATCATCGTTGGGGAATGAGAGTTTGTTTTTGGTGTATTTCCTTATTTTACCGTTCAGATTTTCAATCAGATTGGTGGTATAGATAATCTTTCGGATTTCTAATGGAAAATCAAAGAACGAGGTTAACTCATCCCAATTGGCTCTCCAAGAACGGATGGCATAGGGATATTTTGAGCCCCATTTTTGTTCGAAATTATCTAATTCCTGACTTGCCGATTCTTTAGTTGGTGCATTATAAATGAGTTTCATGTCAGATGTAAACTCTTTCTTCTCTTTCCAGACAACATAGCGACAGGAGTTACGAATTTGATGAACAACACATATCTGAGTGGTCGATTCAGGGAAAACAGTCTTTATCGTATCTGTAAATCCACTCAGGTTATCGGTTACGGTAACAAGTATATCTTCCACGCCACGGGCTTTCAAATCGGTCAAAACTCCCATCCAAAACGAGGATGACTCTGTCTTGCCGACCCACATACCCAACACTTCCTTAAAACCATTCTTGTTAAGTCCAACACACAGGTAAACGGTCTTATTAATAACCTTGCCATTGTCCCTGACTTTGAAGACAATACCGTCCATCCATACAATCAGGTACAGATTATCTAATGGGCGGTTCTGCCACTCAATTGCCTGTTGATTGACTTTGTTAGTTATATGGGAGATAGCGGATGTTGATAGATTTACGCCATAAATCTCATGCATCTCTGATTCAATATCTGATACGCTCATCCCTTTAGCGTAAAGAGAGATGACTAAACGTTCGATGGATAATCCTCGACTTTGATGCTTAGGAACAACTACAGGTTCAAACTCGCCTTCTCGGTCACGAGGTACTTCAATAACCGATTCACCATGCTTGCCTTGAATCTTCTTTGGATAGCTGCCATTGCGAGAGTTACCTGTATTGATGCCTTCTTTTGAGCCTTTTTCATAACCAAGATGAGAATCCATCTCTCCTTGAAGCATTTGTTCATAAACTTTTACGTGAAGCTCACTCATAAAAGCTTCAACATCGTCTTGTGTCTTGAATTGGCTCAAGAACTCCTTACTTAAAAAACCTTTTGGTATGTCCATAACAATGACTTTTGATAAAATTATACATAAATGAAAAAACTACAAGTTATTCAACCTGTAGTTTTACATTTACACATTATTATGGACACTGTCCAATCCGGCTTTGTGTAACATTAGACTTTACGCGGTTACGGTCGAATATCGGAATACTTGCCGTAATGCCTGCCTGTATGGTAAACCGATCGGAAAGTTGTGTAGTGAAACGGGAAACTCCATCCAAATGTCCGTCTCCTACACTACCGGTCAGACTGACGGTCGGATAACGACCTGATTTTGCTATTTTTACAGCTGTGCCGGCAATTTCCACATCGTACCGGCTGATATGAAGGTCGGGAAGGTTTGCCAAAGCGCGTTCCAACACGATTTTTTCGTCGGGCAACAGAGCCATCCATGCAATTTCCTCTGCGTCAGGATAGATAATTTCCAGCGCTTGCAATGGTTCGATGGAGAGTAAACTTTTCAGCGCCAGCAAACTATTTTCGCGTTGAATAGTTGTTTCGGCCATATTGTTTTTATCGGTGGCGTACTGCGATTGCAGCAGCAGATAATCACTCTCAAGGATTTCTCCAGAATGTAAGCGCTCACCTCCAAGCGTGACCTGCTCCTCACTTGATTTCAATAGTGATTGTTGGTATTTCAACAACTCTTCGTTCCCCAATATCGAAAGAAAGGTTTGCAAAATTCTAATAATCAATTCATTGTCATACTGTTTGGTCAGATATTCGGCCTGTTCAGCCGACAATTTGCTTTTTTTGATATTCCCGCTGATATTGCCTCCCTGATAAAGAATAAGAGACGAATTAAGCCCGTAACTGCCATTCCATGCTGTGGCATTGCTTTTGGAGTGGTTCAGGTTTTCATCGACTGTGGCGGACAGGTCGGGCAGACGTTCCATGTTAGATTGATTATACCGGTCTTGTGCCGCTTCTTCATGCAACTTCACGGATTGACGGGAATAGCTATTGCTTAACGCGAAGTCGATACACTGTTCCAAGGTCATTCGCAAAGGAGAACCGGATTTTTCCTGTCCTGCCGCGATATGAACTGTTCCGCATAGAAACAGGATTAAAAAAATGTGTTTCATTTCTTGGATGTTTTATTGATTATTTATTGAATTCTCAAAGACGTTTTTCTATGTTACTGTCGTCCTCTAATTCTTGGAGACAAACGAGCGGCAAAAATATTTTCAGGAGATGGGGGTGAAATGAAAAAACGTGTAAACCCTTTCATGATTTACACGTTTCCGCTCTGACAACCTGAGTCTTTCAGGAATATAGAATATCGGCATATAATCCGGATAGCCGTTTTCGCAGATGTTTTACGGCATAATGTTTTCGCGACAGTAACGTATTGACCGGCACACCGGTGGTTTGTGAAATTTCTTTTACAGATAACCCGTCTAATTCAGTCAGTTCAAAAACCTCGCGTTGTTCGGGAGGCAATTCGGAAAGGGCATTTTCTAATTCAACCCAAACCAACGACCGAAGGTATTCTGTTTCGGGCGAAGGTGATGTTTCGTTGTTGTCGAACATAAGTTTCGAAAAATCATTCAACATTTCATCGTCCGATCCGTCATTTCGGTAAACGGGCAGTTCTTCTTCGTGTTTTTTAATTCCTTTGTTGATAATTGTGTTCCTCGCGACCCTGTATAGCCAAGCAGCGACTTGCTCAATCGGGTTCATCGTATTGTCCACGGTTTTCACCAATTGGTAAAAAACATCCTGTAGAATATCGTCCGCATCCTCCTTATTCGCAACATTTTTGCGGATAAAAGCTTTCAGGCGCGGCTGATATTCTACAATCAGTCTTCCTACGTCTTGTTTTTCCGGTTTCTTATTCATTATCCTTTGCGGAATCATCATCGAAATCAAAACCGCCTCCGAAAAAATGACCCCTAAACATGTGCTCTCTTCTCCGCTTGATAAATTCTTTGCGCTGCTCATCCGTCATTTTCATCCATTTGTCATGAATAGGATTCCCGCTGTGCATACCTCCCATACATCCACCCATCATTCCCCGATGGCCAAATCCACCGAACAGTATTCGGGCAAGGGCAAGTAAGCCTAATGCCTGCCAAAAACTAATGGCTGCCAATCCGAAAATAACCGGCATCAGCCAATTCCACAACAACATGGCAACTGCGCTGAATGCCGCTATCGCGGCCAACCCCATCATTACGTGTGTAAATACATGCTTCTTCATATCCATTTGATTTTTAAAAATTTATTCCAATCGTTCTTTGCGGACAGATTGCAACACATTTCCCACATCCGGTACAGCGGCCCGTATTATTGGCAATTGCCCGTTTCCCGTTTTCTGCCGCCACCATCTCCAGCACGTGATGTCTGCAAATTTTCACACATTTTCCGCATCCTACGCATTTGTCGGCATGAACGAACGCCACACCTCTATCTTTCTTTTTCCAAAACATTTCAGATCTTCAATTTACAAAATAACGTTTAACTATAAGCGAGAGATTACCCTCTACTTATGCAGACAAACAAGAGGAAAAAATATTTTATGGAAAGCAAAAAAGTTTTTCAATCATTATTATCGCCTATTTTCAACCACCTGATCAGCAAAGGTAAGCCCACCCCTTGAATCACCAGCATGAATATGACGGTAACAACCGTCAGAAAAATGATAATACTCCGTTGGGGGAATTCCGTACCGTCTGCCATCAGCAAAGGCAAAGAGAGTGCGGCGGCCAACGAAACGATCCCCCGCATCCCCGACCATCCGATAATAAGACATTCTTTAAGGCTTAACGGCTTGTATTCTTTCAGGTAGTTGATCCGTTTTAACATTTTTCCGCGATTCCGCCGCATGGCTGCGAATCTCCGCCGTACGGTTGCTGTATTTCCCTGTTGCAGAGCATTCATTTGCATATTATTACGAATTCGATCCGTTATGGCCGCTTCGCGTCTTTGCATGGATTTGATGCGGTTGTCAATACTTTTCTTATTCCAAAACACGAATAAAATACGGAGAGCGAGTGCGGTCAAAAATATCAGGAAGGAGCTGCCGATCAGGGATAATATATGATTGCTGGGGATGTCTTTCAATACGAGGGGGAATTCCAACCCAATCATGATGAAGATCAATCCGCCAAGAATAAAAATAACGGTATCCCAAACGGACTTGGACTGTACGCGCGCCTGCCGGGAAAATTTATCTTTATTGCCTGAGATAATCAGCCCTGCGGTGACAACGGCAATTACACCAGATATGTGGATCTCTTCGGCCAGCAGATAGGCCACAAAGGGAAGTAGGATGGTCAATCCCACGATGACATCGCTGTTCTGTCTTTGTTTTCGTACGATGACTGCAAAAATCATCCACAAAACCACGCCAACCACAAATCCACCGGCAAGGGAAATCAGGAACATGATGCCTGCTTTCCATAGAACAAACGAACTGCCTGCTACGGCGGCGACGGCAAAACGGAAGGCGACCAATGCCGAAGCGTCGTTGACCAGACTTTCGCCTTCGAGTATGGTGACGGTGCGGTAAGTGTAAGCCTTTGATAACGCCGGACGCGGCAATGGCATCAGGGGGTGAGAGGATTGCTCCGAGTACGAAGGCCAAAGGCCATGTCATTCCGGGAATACAGTAATACGCGATCACGGCAATGGCTATGGTCGTCATAAAAATCAACGCTATGGCCAAAGCCGATATGGTTTGTACGTTGGCTTTGAAGTCTTTGAATGAGATATGAAATGCAGCATCATACAGCATCGGGGGGAGGAATATGAGGAATACGACATTTGGATTAATCGTCAATCCGTTGAGGCCGGGGATGAATCCGACGACGATACCCGTCGCCAAGAGTAAAACGGGATAAGGCAACCTGATTTTGGTTGCGACCGGCGATAATCCGATGGCGATGGCCAATAAAATGATGATGACGCTGTATAATTCCATAATTTTCTTCCGGTAAATCCGTATTTCAATTATTGCCCAAAGTTATAAATGTTTTTGTCGTTTTTCCCTTGGGCATCATGCAAGAAATGAAGGCAGAAGGGAATGATTTTCCTTGTGCCTTCGGAAGTTTAAACAATTGTACTTTGGTTATTTTGTTTTCGCGTCTTTTTCTGTACTTTCTTCGCCGCAACTGAATCCAAAGTCGAAACCTCTTCCGTGTCCGAAGAATCCGGCATGTTCATGAAAGGCAGCTATCATTTCCTGCTGTTCCTTAACGAACGCTTCTTTTTCTTCCGACGTTTTCTTCATCCATTCTTCGCAACGTTGGTCGATAGCGGCAACGCTAAATTCTCTCCTGCCGCAATGACCGTTGTGTATAGCTTCTATGCGTTTGTCCATAAATTCGACCTTTTCCGCATCCGTCATTTTCGTCCATTTTGCGAAAAAATCTTTTCTTGCATCTGCTCCGAAGGGTATTCTTCCAAAGAATCCCATTCCAAAATCTCTTGCTGTCATAACATTTCAATTTTTGAGTTATTATTTTTGAGTTTCATTTTCGAGATTGCTCTCTACTCATGCTGACAAACAAGAGGGAGAAATATTTTTGGGAAAGGGGGGATTTTCAATTCTTCTTATAATCGAAGCGTCTATGTAGAGAATAATCTTTTCCCTGTTTTTTTATTTTACTTCTTCAAAGTATGGAAGACCACTTTATGCGAACAATTTATTAAAAAGCCCCAATACTATTCCCAAGGACAATAAGCTCTTACTCCATGTTTATACTATATAAAATGTTTAATTAGTGTCCACTAAAGACTCGTGAAATCTCTTTTAAATATTTGAAAGTTAGTTTGTTACAGATGTTTTCTGAGTCAACGGACTGCTTATTACATGGTTGAACAAGCACGAACTAAACGTAGGACAGCGATTTTTAATCTTGGTGGAAATGTCTATGCATTTGACTCTACAACCATAGATCTTTGTCTGTTTGTCTTTTGGTGGGCGAAGTTTCGTAAGAAAAAAGGCGGCATTAAGGTACATACATTGTATGATATAGAAACACAGATACCTGCATTCTTCCACATAACCACTGCTTCAGTACATGACAGCAAAGCTATGAATGAGATTCCTTACGAAATAGGTGCTTATTACATCTTCGACAGGGCTTACAATTGTTTCAAAAGCTTATTTAGGAAAGAAACAATCGGTTCCTATTTTGTCGTCAGAGCAAAGTCAAATTTGCAGTTTAAAGCAAAAAAATGGAACCGTCGATTGCCTAAAAATGTATTATTCGATGCCATCGGTGAACTGACCGTTTATAAAAGTTCCAAAGACTATCCAGCGCAGATACGTAAAGTCTGTTATTGGAACGAAGAACAGAAACGAAAGTTTACGTTCCTGGCCAATGCTATAGAACTCTCTCCGCTGCAAGTTGCCGAGCTATATAAAAACAGATGGCAGATTGAGTCGTTTTTCAAATGGCTCAAGCAGCATCTTAAAATTAAAAAGTTCTGGGGTGATACGGAAAATGCTGTAAGAATACAAATATACTCTGCAATCATAGAGTATTGTCTGGTAGCAATCATATGGCATGATTTGAAACTTGATAGAACGACATATGAGATTCTACAAATTTTAAGCATATCACTTACAGATAAAACCTGCTTGAGGAACCTCTTTAACAAAACTAATTTTAAAAATGACAAAGAACGATGTGATCTCAATGGACCAAGTTTATTCAATTTTTAATAACGTTTCAATTTTAATAGGACACTTCTAATCGAGTTTAGATAGTTCTGTTTCAACCATTGCATCTGCCGTACGCTTAACTATTTCCTCGTTGATGTTATATCCAAATTTATTCCAGCTATTCCACCCCATATGAAGAGTCATGCCCATTCTATTTGATGTTTATAAATCTGACATCATCGCCCGTGCCGACTTCAACCGTATTTGTATTGATTGTGCATCCATCAAACAAAACATTCTCTACATGATAACTACCTATAGAAGTCTTGTCGTTATAGCTTGTTATGTGGAAAAACTTCTCTGTTGTATTGTCTGTTTCGAATATGCAGTTCTTAAAAAGAATATTCTTCGGGATCGGACCTTCAAGTGCTTCATACGTGTCTATCCACATACGACGATTATAAAAATGACTGTTTGTGGCAATAAGTGGACCGCGAAAGCGGAAAGTGCCATCAAAATCACAATTTTTTATTTCTGATTCAGGAGCTACCATACTATCAAAAAATATGTATATATTTGTTCCTGAAGTAAGTTTAGGAAGGATCCTATCTAATTTGATCTTATTGATAGACCCTCTTTGACAAATCACTCGTTCAACATTTGCTGTTCCAACCAACATTCCAGTAGCAGTATTAATAATGGTGAGTTTATCACCAGTTTTGAGAGGGATATATGTTCCTTTGGTTTCTGGCCAAAAGAGATCTATTTCGTCTTTATTAGCATTCACATCTTTCACATAAAGGGTTGATGCGGATATATTTATAATATCATCATATAAGGCTTCGGCATTGCAATTGTCCCAAATAATCCTACATCGATTTTCCTTACAGTGAAACCCGTCACGCCAGGATGTGAAATTTAAATTTTGATCTAGTGCATTGGGGGCACGCTTGAAGTTCACGTTAGAAAAAAGTAATTTTTCTTCATTTCGAAAAATACCAAACCCAAAGCGTGATACTGCATAAATATTACAATTCTTCATTGTTAGATTTGTATTTCCAACGAAGGAAAAAGCACGTTCAATCATATGTCCTATTTTAGGAGTGGGAGCAGTCAATGCTGTTGAATCTAACATGGAAACCCAATCTCGTGTTTTGGAATCATTGGGGTTAAATGTAATTTCAAATTTATTAAAGGCCTTATCAAGCATTTTATATTTTGTTATATACATGTGATAACGGCTTAAGGGTTTATCAAGAACTCCGAACCATGTGACAGAAGGGGTATATTCTTCGCCAGTTACCATCCCAATATCTCGGTCGGCAATCATAATTGCAGTAGAGTTTTCAACGTTTACACCTCCTGGTATGGCTATTGCTCGAAACGCAGGTTTTATTTTATAGTCAAAATTGAAACCTTCTAGCGTAAAATTATAAGTATAATTGACTTGTGCGTAACTATATTTACCATCAATCAAAAGTGTAGTATTGCTTCCTTTGATAGTCATATCTTTTCCACCTTCAATGGTAAAGATCGCTTTGATATTCTCCGAGTTGTTTCTAACATAATAGGTTCTGTTCTTTTCAAACATTAATGTAGCACCATTGCCTATTTCGGTCATTTTCGATATCGCATTAAGAATGGCATCTGTATCATCGGTGATACCGTCACCCTTTGCTCCATAGTCTTTGACATAAATCGTTTTTTTATCTGTCTCTGCAAATTCTGATTGATCTGAACTTGCTTTCAATCCTTCTGACTTGGCAAGAGGATTAAGAAAACTCCCAAAGAATAGAATTGATAATAAAATGTTTTTCATAAATAATTAACTTAAAGTGTATAAGCCTATAGAAATCGGTTCAAAAGATCAAGGAAGTATTATTATTGTTTTAGCAACTTCCATAATATTCCATAAAAAGCAGCATGATCAATACTATCAACAGGGGATATTTGTTTAAGTGTTTTTAATCCAGATAATCTCTCTTTTAATATCTCTTCCATATGCCTGTATGAACGGGAGATTTGCCCTCCAAGCAATAAACATTCTATCTCCTTTTGTTGCAGAATACCAACAATTGATTCAGATAGAATTTCTGCTGCTCTTCCGAATGTTTTGATACTCGCATTATCTTCATTATCCGCTTGTTTTCCTATATCAAATACAGTTATGTTTTCTAATACATTTTTTTTACAGAACTCTTTGTATATCTCTAAAATTCCCCGTTGTGAAACATAATCTTCCAAAATCCCATTTTTATAAGGTGTTTCATAAATTGTTATAGATGGTAAACATAATGGAGTACACTGAACAATTGTGTTCTGAGAAAATGCAAAGCCAATTCCCGTACCTAATGTAACAACTGCTGAATTCTTATACGGCTGTGCTCTGCCTTTCCATTGTTCACCAAGTAAAACAGCATTTGCATCGTGCACACAACAAATAGGTATATGTTTATCTATGTTGGGGATATTATAAATCAATTGTTTCAGGTTCTCACCATAAACAGATTGAAACTTATGTTCCATTAAGAATGTACCTGTTTTATAATCAAAAGGACCAGGGATTGCAATACCAATCCCTTTAAGCGTCTTTTTTACGGAATCAATCAGAAGCAGACCATTTGAGATGCATTCGCTAATTGATTGAAAGATTAATTCTTTAGACTTACTTGAATGAGATAAAACTCTGAAAGCAGAACCTTTCAATATGTCTCCGCGTTTATTTAGCACTACTGATTTTATAAAAGTACCTCCAATATCAAGAACAAGATATGCTTCGTTTTCTTCAATCATTGGAAAATCCTTCTTTTAGCATTGTTTTATGTACACAAACGGGATGATTGCCTAGGTTTTGGATAACATATTCGCCCATACTTGCAGGAATAATAACTATGTCCATAAAATTCTGGATATAGTAATGTTCCGGATTACTAACAGACTGTATCCTAACTTTCTCTCCATCAACCAATGACAAAACATGAAATACCCCGTTAGTGTTATCTTTAATCGTCTTCATAAACTCCAATCGTCTCAAACTGAAATACAAAAGATCGTGTTCTCCGATAAGATACTCTGCCCATTCTTCTCCTTTTCTTATTTCTTTGGGAGCTTGTACTAAGTGCTTCTTCACCCAAGACTCTTTTCTTTCTTGAGAAACAACGCGCTCACCATGCCATGTGTGAATAGGTCGAGGTTTTCCATCAAAATCAGCCCTCAGATAGTCATAAAGTTTGTAGGTGTATGAACCTATTGTTAGACTTCCAATTTCGAGTACCACCTGATTTCTTCCTGATGAATGAATAGTTCCTGCCGGCAATAATACTTGTAAACCAGGATTGGATGCTTCGGCATGTATATACTTTTCGTAATCGACAGGAGTGAAATCTTTTTCGGAGATTTTTACTTTGTCTATGAACTCTTGTGGATCAATATTTTCTTTGAAGCCCACATATGTTTTTGCATTATGACCTGTTGCTACTACATAGTAGCTTTCGTCTTGTCTGCCTAATTCATTATAATTTTCGATATTATAATCATGTCCGGAGTGTACCTGAATAGACATATTGCCACTACTATGGAAGCTATCATCATAATTGAAGCGGATAGGGAAATATCCTCCAAATTTATTAACACAATCTTTTCCCATCAGATTGATCCCTTCCGTTTGTACGAATGTAAAGAAAGGAAATTCTATTTTTTTGTCACCGACCTCTATCACCACACTGACTTCCATGGGTATTAGGTCAAATACCCAAGCGCAGTTGCGCATTGTATCAGGAAGATTTCGTAATTTCTTTACATACGTTCCACCCCAAACACCCTCCAAATAAACAGGTTTACAACGCAAGGGGTATGTTACCAAAGAAGAAAAGATTGCATATAATCCTTCTTTCGGTATTAATTGGATCTCATTGGGCTTATCAGATGCCAGATAGTAGTCTATAACTTTCTCTTGCAAGAGTTCTCCTCTCAGATGGATGGCTTGTTCAAAGTCTACATAATAACACCGGCGTATTGTTTCTTTTACAGGACGGGCTGTTCTATCTCCTATATTGATATAAGAGCCACGTTTGATTCGTAAAATACTTTCCTTCGGCGTCACATCAAAATAGCAGATAAAGTCATATAGAGATCTGAGCAGTTTAATGGTACATCCATATCCAAAAACAATAATTATTTTCCCTTGTTCTGTTTTTTCACTTTTCGATGCACTAAGTTTTGTTTCGAGCACATTTAGATTTTCTCTGTTGATAATACCCTCATACCCCCCTTTAAATATTTTACCAAATAATGAAACCGGATCTTTTTTCTTATCAACATCAAGATAGCTACCCAGTTCCTTATCTAAAACGTCACTGGTTTTATGAACAGTTGAAAAGTCTATTATTTCCAAAGGAACAGACTTCAATTTAAGGCTCTGTGTAATAAGATTAATTACTTGACACCATTGGGCACTTATATAGCCGTCAAATGCCGCTATTATGTTCTTACCCGGCGTTTCCTTGATTTTTTTACTGAAAATATTACTAAGATATTCTGCTGTCTGATTTGTTCCGGATATAACGGAATTAATTACGTTTTCTTCTATTACCGGCTTGTTGACTACAGATAAATCGTCAAAAGGGTAGGGGTTGTACATGAAACTCATACGTCTGTTATTTTTAGATTATTGTTTGATATTCAAATTTTATAAATTTAGCATGTATCGATAATTTTCTCATAATCTGATACTTATTTTGATTCGATGGTGTATGTCTCAATTTTTGATAATATATTCCGATAGTCTTCGTTATTTTCTTTCATTATTCAATTTAAAGTTTTTGATGCACTAAATAATTAATTAGTTCTTTATATATTTGCACCACACTACAGTAAACAATATAGTGTGGTGTGGTGTGGTGCAAATATAGAGATATAAAATATATATTGCAATAGTAATTGCTCTTTTTAGCGAAAAAAAGATTTATATTGATAATTATGAAGACTGAAATCTGCATAAATGAAAATTCAAAAACGCCTGTATATAAACAGATTATAGAATCTATTATAGATTTGGTCAATGCGAGGTATTTTAAAGAAAATGATCTTTTACCCTCTATGAACGAATTATCTGTTGAACTTGGCATTTCTAAGGAAACAATAAAAAAGGCATATTCTATACTTCGAGAGAGAGGTGTTATTCATGCGACACAAGGAAAAGGATTCTATATTTCCAAAGTTGATGATAATAAAAAGATAAATATTTTATTGTTGTTTGACAAATTAAGTACCTATAAGCAGGTCCTTTTTTCTTCTTTCGAGTCTCATATTGATAGTAATGTTGAAATAACTATTCGTTTGCATAATCAGGATATTGATCTCTTTGAACAATTTGTTGATGAAAATCTTGACTTATTTGATTACTACGTCATTACCCCTCACTTTCCATTAATGCAAGATATACAAAAAAGATTACTCAAAACCTTAAAGAGAATTCCAAACAGGAAGCTATTATTGTTAGATGTAAATATTGAAAAACTACCAGGTAATTTTGGCGCTGTTTATCAGGATTTTAAAAAAGATGTGCATATCGGTTTAATGCAGGGAATTGATAAACTTAAAAGATCTTCTAAATTAAACGTAATAACAATGCCGACCAGTTTATATGGTTCTTTGATTATAAAAGGAGTCGAAGAGTTTTGCTCTGTGAATAAAATTAATGTAGAATTTCATCATAGTATAACTCCTGAAATAATTCGGAAGAAAGAAATATATCTGATCTTGAATGGTCAGTTGGACATAGAGTTGATCGAACTTGTCAGATACGCCAAACAGATGAATTATAAAATAGGGAAAGATATAGGCATTATATCCTATAATGAATCTCCAATAAACGAGATTATACTAAACGGGCTAACAACTATTTCTACCGATTTCAATCAGATGGGTAAACTGGCAGCTCAAATGATCAACGAGAAAGCGCTTAGAAAAGTTAGATGCGAATTCCGTATGACAAGAAGAAATTCCTTCTAGTCGGAAAATGACGAGAATGATTTTTTAATTTGACAGCGCCCACGAGTAACGGGATATTCGGTACGTCCTAAAGAAAGAATATCTCCTTAATCATCATATGTCAAAATGGTTTCCAATAGCTCTGCGGATAGCTCATACTCAGGAATAAACGAATCGCCGGCAGCATACTGTAGCAAACTGGTCTTTAGTTGACGTGCCGCCGGACGGTTTTCTGCATTCGTATCTAAATCCATAGCGCATACCAAGAGTTTACCTATTCCTACTCTTGTTTCGAAAATTACACCCAACTTATAGTTTCGCTCATAATTATCTATAGGCTGAACGATAGGGCGGAAACCCTTTGGCGAACCGTTTAGGACAATCGCTTTAGACCGGCCATTAACGTCGCCCCACACATTCTCCAACTCTTGACAATACGACTCGGGAGCGTTTGCCGCACGAAATGAATCGGCAGCCGTATACCGGCCAATCAAATCAGCCCATTGCCAGTCGCTGTACTTTTCTGTTGGGAATTGAGCCAATGCCGGATGAGACGCATCGCAAAGCAAACCTAATGTTCCCGGTTGATTGAACAGTCTTAAATTCCAAAATGCAGGTAAAAATGTACCTTTCAAAGCACTTTGTCCTTTTTTTATTTTAAACAATCTGACGGAATCAGGTTGAAGCATCTTAGGGTTAGTCGGATATATACCTTTATTGGGATCGGAGAACAACACAACATTTTTCCCTCTCCGCAAAGCTTCTTTGGTTGCTTCATCATAAGCATATACAACCCTTACATTATCAGGGGGCGCCGGTTGCTCGGCAGGATATACCCAAATATGCCAACTGTTGGATACATCCCCGACAATGACGGAAACTTTTAGACGCGTCGCCTTATCAATGCCTTTCAGTGACGCAACGATCTTACCCAAAGACGAAACACCTCCGGATTTAATATTAATAACCGGTAAAGATCCTTTTGCAATAGAATGACCGGCATCATCGACGATTGACCAGGCCGGTTCTACTCTCGTATCAGATTCGTTGGTATAATCAGACAATTCGGAATATGCAACAAAATCTTCCTGATTCGTATAGATTCTCTTAGGCATCCTTAGTAAGGCAACTTTCGAATCACAAAAATGTCTGAATTCCTGTGGTGTAATTAATCCTTTCGAATCCCAGAATGCATCAAGCCAACCAACAATGGCTGTACCCTGTCCCGGATAATCACGGGCTTCCAGTAATTGAAACCCACCATGAGGAAATGTACGCAAATTGGCTTCTATCTCTTCTTTATATAAAAGTACACTAAACTTACCGCTGGCTTCAAAGAAATCATCCGCCTGATCAAACATTCCGCCGGTAATAAGTGACTTTTTATATTCCTCGTAATTGTACGCTCGCAATGTTCCGGTGTATTTCTTTATTTCTGAAAAATCCGGATACATAGCCCATTGCCCGATTTCATGAGATAAGGTGGGTACCTCTGAACCTGTTGTCGATTTATCGACGCCACTGCCTCCTATACCGGCAAGCCATCCACGCGAGGAATTCCAACGATCCCAGTCTGTCCGCGGACCCGCAATCCCTCTTTGTCCGGTTTCGAAGAAATCACCATTTTGGTACGTATCACCGTTTTCACACCTGTAAAGGCGTCGGTTGTCCACATTACGGGCGAGGCTTACCAAGCGATCAAGCTCTCCGGCCGATTCATTTCCCATTCCCATCAATGCAAAAGACGGATGGTTGCCATATGTCTCCAAAATGTGAAGGAGCTCTTCGGTAATGTACTGATCCCGCTCTGCATGTTTACCAAAATGAGGAGCATCCATTGTCCACAGCGGAAGTTCTACCTGGAAGTAGAAACCAAGTTCATCGCCTGCCTGAAAAGCCGCTTCGGGTGGACACCATGAATGAAAACGCAGGTAATTGAATCCGTGAGCCTTACAGATAGACAGGATACGCAGCCAGTCGGATTTATCCATCGGCGGATAGCCGGTCAGAGGATATACACACTCATCCACAGGCCCACGAAGCAAAAACGGAACTCCGTTATTGGTAAACTGTTTGTCTTTAATTCCCAATTTGGAATTTGCATACGTTACCCGTTTTGAGTCGGAATATTTTCCGACCTTAAGAAAAACCTCAACCTGCTGCATAACAGGATTAAATTCGTTCCATTCTTGTCCGGCAATATCGAACGGAATTTTAAATTCTCCTCCTTCACTGGGAATAAAAAAAGGTGTCTTTTGTATCGTCGCTTTTATACCCTTCCCTGTCGCATTACCGACTTTTACTCGTAAATGATCCCGATAAACCTGTACATTCCTGATCCAGACTGGATCAGTAGCACGAAGTTCTATCCGTCCGATTATCCCGTTCCAGTTTCCCTGAGTGTCTTCCGTAATTCCGTGATTCCATGTGCCGATAGGAATTTTGTAGGTATTATCCACGCAAATGGTTATCATATGTTTTCCGGGTGTCAGTATCCCAAAATCGTACAAATGAGGTACTGACAAACTATTACGCATTCCCACCGGCTGTCCGTCAATCCATACGTTTGTTTCCCAATGACAACGTTCCAGGAACAATTCAATCCTTTTTCCGAACCACTCCTGAGGTATATCGACTTCTTTCCGGTACCACGCTTTACCTATATATCTCACCGTTCGTGTTAAGCGCCCGATTGCCGGGTTTGATGTTTTGACTCCAAACCCTCTTTGTTCACATGAACCGGGTAGTTGTAACGATTCGGAAAATGTTTTATTAAACCATTTTTCCTGTAGGCCGATATCATTAGGATCTAGTTTAATTCCCCACAATCCGGCTAATGATTGCCTATAATTACCGGCAAAGCCCGAAATAAAATAACCTGCAAAAAATATAAGTAATATTATCCTTTTCCCCATATCTTTTTATTTAGTTTTTATATATTAGCAAAATAAGATGAAAATTAAATATTTATTTATTAACGCCTTACAATCTAAAACATCAAATATTATATTGAGTAACTTTTTCATATTCTATGTTTTTGATAATTGCTATTTTATTTCATAAAATTCGAATCCCATGATTTCGGCAAACATAGAAAGTTCGATACGGAAGTCGCCATCCACCAAGGCAAAGTGTTGTGTAGTGCCAATCTTCAGGATACGTTCAAACAATTCCTTTACCGGAACAACCGGACGGAAAATACTGTGTGAATAGGTCGCCAGCAGATGTTCTCCTTCCAAAGAATCCACCAGGGTGCAGATTAATTTATATTTACCGTTTTCTTCCGCTAATTGTGCCATCGTTTTTCTTCCCGGGGATATCCGATACCAGGCAAACGGAGCTCCGGCATATTTATAACTGGTTTTGGCGAACCTGACATCTCTTGCAATCAATACATTTTGCGTATATGCCGGATCATTATGATCATTTGGGCCGGCATGTCCTCCGGCGAAAGTTCCAAAATCTGATTCAATATGGAACGGTTCAATAAAGTTTACATGCTTTCCGCTAAGCAGTTTAAGCACATAAGTGATTAATCCTGCACCAATATCAGCTTCTGGAACAAGGACCGAATGATTTTCATTAAAGTAAGGATGATAAAATCCTGCTCTCAATCCGATCAGTTTAAACATCGCCGTATCAATATCATTAAAGACCATTACATCGACATTATATTGAGAAGCCAGCTTTGCCAAACCGATAGACGCTTTTACAGAGGCTTCAAATTTTTCCATCTCCACATCATCCATTATTTTGTATTTGGTGAGTAATTCCCCTTTATAATCAGCAAATTCTTTATTGCTTATTGCAGTGATGGCATCGGCATAAGTCGAGTAGGAAATAAAGCGGATCTCAGGACCGACACGGGTAAAAAGGTTGTACGGATCCATATAGGTTGACCACATCGCCTCATTGTAATTAGCGAGTAGCCCGATTGTTGATTGAGATAGAATTTTCTTTACGCGCGCTGCCACTGCAAATTGGCGTATCTGTTTTGTGAGTTCATCTCTTGTGCCGATAATTACTTTCAGTTGTTTTCTCTCAATACGTGCAACAGAGCCGGAGGCCTCCAGAGAACCTACCAGCGTACCGGAACATAGATAATCAATAAAATCATCTTCATCCAGCGTATTTTCAAAAGACATTCTCTCTTTCACAGGATTGACAAACAAGACAGGAATGTCCGGCATATCCCTTAAGAAGCGTATCCATACAAAATCTTCCGACCATGAGAGAAATTCTGCAATGACGAAATCAACCTTTTCCGAGAAAAAAGAAATCATTGCTTTGTCGAGGTCTTCCCGCTCATATACGATATCGGTATACACTACGTCAAGAAAAGATCGTAGCGAGTCTGAATTGATGACCGACTCAACTTCTTTTGTTTTTCTTTCTCCGTAAGTACCGCGTGAAAGTCCTATTCCGAGATTCTTAAACCGGGGTGAAGCCAAAAGCAGGAGGCCGGCTTTGGGTTTTCGGTGTTTATTGTTGCTCATACTGTATCTTTTTATTATGGTCTTTTAAATAGAAATATTTCCCTGCGATCATCATACCTATTCCACAAATAAGCCAGATAATCGCTAATGACGATATACCGAATGATAAACCCAATACGGATTTTATGTATCCCAGGATGATCGGGGCGAAAGACCCGACAGCAAAACCGATCATGATCATTACCCCTGAAGCAGAAGAATGATACTTGGAAGGAATCACATCATAGAGTACCGTATATGTATTTGCATCAAAAAAAGCACGAGCAAAACCAAATCCGGCAAAACCGATGTAAATAACTAATAAAGTAACAGACTTACCCATTAGTAAAATGAATGGAACCGCGATCAATAATCCAATACCTTGCATTATCATTCGGAAAGAAGGGTTCTTTTTAGCAAAAAAATCAGACAATCTTCCAGCGAGCAGAATCCCTACAAAAGCGAATAAGTGAGTGTAAAACATAGAGTGAAAACCAGCAGCAGATAAACTCATTTGGAAATTTTCATACAGATAAGTGGGCATCCATGTTAGATAACCAGTTAGTACAAATATCAATCCGCTGAAACATAGAGTTAACACGAGTGCTGTTGGTGTTCGAAATACAATCCCGAATCCTTCTGCAAAACGAACTTTTTCCTTTACTATTTCTTTTTTATCCATAACCGTTTCTTTTTTATCCTTCAAGCGAAAACCTAAAACAATTCCATGTATAACGCCAATGGCTCCAAAGAGATAAAAAGCACTTCTCCACCCCCAAATTTCCCCAATATAACCAGCAATATATCCGCTTAGAATAATACCCAGATAGTAAGCTGTTTGATGGATCGACATAGCAAATGCTCGTGTTTTATCATGATATTGGGCCAACAAAGAATAGTTTGCTGGTCCGAAAAAGGCCTCACCACCTCCAGTTGCAATGCTACGTGTCAGGATTAATAAGAGAACCCCGTTGCTTAATCCTGTAAACATGGTTGCAATGCTCCAAAATATAATGCTGATTGTCACAATCCACTTCCTACTGAAAATATCACCGACATATCCGGCAAGAGGAACCAGCAAAGCATAAGCAAGATTAAAAATAGTAGCAATTGACCCGATCTGGACATCAGATAAGTCCAGGTCGGCCTTTATCAATGGTAAAACCACATTGAAAACCTGCCGGTCCGCCTGATTCAAAAGATAGGCGATCCATAAGAGGGCTAAAACCTCCCATTTATAATTTGATTTAATCAATTTATTCATAATAAATTCTCAAAACTCATAAAGTTCATATTTGTTGATCCAATTAATTTTTTCCCCGGGGGCTACATTAATGCCAATATATGGTTCGAGACAAGATGTTGTTGATGAAGCCCAAAACACCATTTTCAATAATTTCTGATTTCCTGTCATTCTTACTCCGGCTCGCGAGCATCTATTTTCTATTTTAAAAGAATAGGTGTCTTTTTCAGGATCAAACCCGTATACATTATCCATAAAAACAGATTCCCCTCTATAAAGACATCTGTTATATTCAATCCTTTCATTTCTGATGATAGCAGGGCCGTCAGCATCTCGCCATTTCCCTTTCGGATTAAAAGAGAGATTGATAACGATATCAGGACCAGTAGGATGTCGATCTATTGTAAAAAAATGATGGTTGTATACATCTGTCGATAGAAATTGAGTTCCTGTATTTTCCAAAGTATATTCCAACAGAAATTCATCATTCAGCAGTTTAATGACTTTTGTATAGACATAAGAAAATAGGTTACCTTGCAAAACATGCCTGAATGTAATTGAAGCATCTTCATGTGATATATTCCATATTCCTGCATTCATGATTTCATATAGGCTAAACCTATTATAGTTAGTTTCTTTAGGTTTACGTAATGTGCCCACCCCTATTTTTAGGAACTCACCGTCTACATGTGCTTCATTATATCCAATTGGAGAGAACTCATCCACAGGTCCACAAATGGCATCATGAGCCTTAGGGTCATACTTCTCAAACCATTCACTAAAATACTGATGGTTTTTATATTCCATCTTGTATATGATACCCGACCAATCAAAACGAGTGCCTTTGTAATAGCCCCTATTAATATCCGGCAGATACAGTTTTACATTGATATTATTATTGAATATTGTTTTTTCAGGAAAGCTTTTCTGACTGTTAATGACCTGTTGCATAGCAAACTTATTGTTCGAAAATCAATAATCTTATACTATTGGGGTCAATAGGAGAGAAAGCCTCTGTTTTATCACTCCGAGGATCAGAAGCACATTTTAACAGAAAACCAGGTGCTGAAATTTTAAAATTCCCTTTTTTCTCTAAATTCCTATTCCAAACAATAACTCCCATTTTATTCCCTTTGAGAAAGGCTTTCGCTATAATATCATCCTTGCTATCAATGATGACTCCTTCTTCATCCACAAATCGTCCATGCATCAATAAATCAGCATTCTTTTTTTCAAACGCTATAACCGAATGAACATATTCTACCGCTTTCTCGTTTATGGCAAGTTGTATACTGGCAAAATCCGGAGGACTAACCACATTGCTATATTCGTCAATGTCAAGTACCCCTGTCATCAGATACTTAACATCACCATTATAGCGGCTCTCAATTTCATGCTTTAGCCCATATACAGTAGCATAATTCATATTAGTACGAGTTATGGCAGGATTGGGATTCCGTTGCGTTAAGATAAATTCAGGAAAAGTATACCTGAACAATTCCGGAAAACCATTAGGTGCGGGAGAGGATGCTTTCCCCAAGCCGTGGGTGTAATCAATATCTTTACTTATTACATCATTTACGCCTTCCGTCATCACAATAAAATCCGATTTAACGGCCTTCGTCTTTTCATTGATTTCCTTTATTAATTCCACACGTGATTTTATGTCCGATTCACCGAGCATATGGTCATGTCGATCGGAATAACAAGGTAAAGGTTCTAACACACCGATTTGATCGTAGAGTATGCCGTTCGCACCTAAGGACAAGGCCTGGAAAGCCAAGTCTACCATCGTTTTTCTCCATATTTCCGACCCAACACACGCTTGTGCAAAAATGACAGGAGTCACATTTCTCTGTTTGATATAGAATTGAATGTCCGGTCTCAGATTTTTTTGTACCAACATGGTCTCTATTCCCAGATCATGGTAATAATCCGTAGAGGTATCCATAATTTTCCCGTTTGCGTAGAGAATGACTCTAAGTCCTCTCTTTTGCACCCGCTTTATTGCTTCTTTAAGTGCAGCTCTGCCACCCATTAAGTGGTCCGGAACATAATCAGGGTAAAGATGGTCATGCCCGCCATGCGCCCAACCAAATAGCCCTATAGTTGTCAGATTGTGCCGTTCTGCAATATCGCATAATTTATCCAAATCATTGTATTTCCACATGATCTCACCATCCTGTTGCTTTAAAATAGCCAATAACCACCCTGTATCATTGATAACCCATTGGGGAGGTGATGCGATCGAAAAAAACTGATCATACCATTGGCGATAATATCTAGCAGCCTGGTGCCATTTGCCAGCATACGGATATATGATCATCTTGGGAATTGCGCCATTGCTCTTATGCAGAGAGATGCTGATGTCTGCAATAAGCTCATTTTTATTATTATCATGATTTAATCTAAAATTTATTGGTTGTTGAGCGGGATCATGGCAACCGATATAAAGTCCAGTTTTCCCGTTGTTTAATGTAAACCAAGGCAGAGAAGCGTTGTGTCCACTTGGATATTGAAGAAGTCTTGCACCTAAAGTATTCAGGTCTTTTATGTATTCCCCAAGCCCATAAGGCCAATATAATTGGGGAGATTCTCCAGTGATGGCTAATTTATAATCGATACTATTAATGACCCAATCATCTGATTCATTTTGTATCTCACCAGAGAAAGAGAAGGCGTTATCTATTTTTTTTACATCTAATATTACTTTAATAGGCAGTGCTTTATTTTCAATATAGAAGTCATTGCATTCAATTCTGTAATCCATATCTGATTCTTTTACAGAAACTTTATGTTGAATCAGCTCGTATTCCCTGTTTGTTTTTCTACTACTTAAATTTATTCTACAAAATCCGTCTGACATAGCGTGATTTTGTACGTTCCACTCGATATTTTTTATGATGACAGAACCATTCATATCAATGTTTAAAGTTGCATCAACCCCCTTGGGGTTAATCTTATTTTCAGGCTCAAATGTCGAATGTGCTTTTGTTAAATGAAAGCACATAAAAAATAATAATAATAATTTGAATTTCATATTTATATATTTTTTTCATCAATAGCTTGATGTTCCCTTTACCATCAGTTAAACTATTCGGGCTGTAGAGAAAACATCAAGTTATTGTTAAATAATTGCACCCTAACAATTTCTCTGTTTATATTAATATCCGGGATTTTGTTTCAGATTTTTATTGATTATGATCTCATTAGCCGGAATAGGCCATAAATACTGCCTATTTTTATCAAATTTTCTTTCTGCTAATTTCTGAATCAGTCCAGCATTATACATTTCCGAGAAATCGGCAATACCATCCTCATCAATAGGAGGAGTGCTTGGGAAAAACCATAGACCGGGTTTTACGACCTTTTCCCGTAACTCGGCGACTTCCAACATTCCATATATTGGTTTTGTTAACGCTTTCTCTGCTAAACGCCATCGAATTAAGTCAAAATATCTAAGGCCTTCGAACGCAAATTCCATACGTCTTTCTATTCGTAAGATTTGTCTCAATTTGGTTTGATCTGTAGTAGAGATTGCTGGATATAATGAGGTTTGTGTATAATCGACTTTATAAGCCCGTGCTCTCACTTTATTCATAACATCTAACACTGATTGATCAATTTCATTTAATTCGATCTTGGCTTCCGCATACATTAATAGAACATCTGCGTAACGAAGAATTACATTATCCGGATCTGCTCTTAAACCAATCCAGCTGTCATCGATATGTTTTTTCCTTACTAAACCGTTATAGGAGCAGTATTGATCAACTGCACGAGAATCTTTATTGGCTTGCATTTTTCCAGTGTTGTAATTTAGCACCTGTAAAGAGTCTGGATGAGGTTGATATTGAAATCCCAACCACTTCGTACCGAATTCAACAATTGTTTTCGTACATCTAGGATCTCTGTTCTTAAATGGTTCTTGAGGATTAAAACGAGGTGATTCGTCAATAGGAAGGCCATCATCGCATAAAAAAGCACAAAATAAATCCCATGAAGGACCACCATTATTTACCCCTCCGACTAACCGCAGCATAGGCTCCATCATACGATAAGGTGGTAGAGGCGTACCCAATTCTATAGATCTTGGTGTGCCAAAAACCGTTTCGATTGAATTTTTGTTACTATTCAAAAATAAAGTATAAAAATCAGGGTATAGCTGATATATTCCCAAATCCATACATGCTTTGGCCGCATCACGGGCAGTGGCCCAATCTCCCATCTGCAAAGCTATTCGAGCTTTCATTCCTAATGCAGCACCTTTAGTGGGGTATTTAAATTCATTATTATTATAGCTTAATGGTAAATATTCAGCAGCGAAATTATAATCATCGTATATTGCTTGCAAGATTATCGATTTGTCTGTTCGTGAAAGAGTTAATGCTTCCTCTATTGATAGAACTCCAGTATAATATGGAACGTCTCCATAAAGGAATATCTTTCTGGCATATTGTCCTGCACGCGCGAACCTTGCTTGAGCCTCGTAAATTTTTAATTTATCTTGCGATACAGATGACGCAGCCCTATCCATGCTTTGTAACATTCTGTTTGCCGCAGCAATGCATCTGTATGTCCACATAGTTCCGACAACAGTTGTTTGACTGTTTATTGTACCAGCCGTTACGTCACTTAAAGTTGCTCTTGCAGTCCAATCATCTGTAAAATAATCTGTCCAAAGATATGTATTACTTACATTACCTAACGATAAATCTGATGGCCAAAAATCAATATGGTACAAATATGCCACAGACATGTCCAATTCTTCTTTTGTTGAATACCAATTTTCACTAGATCCTTCAGATAAAGGGTTTAAATCCAGATTACTACATGAACTCAATAGCGTGCATGTGATTAATATAAATAATAAATGTTTCATGATTTGAAGTTTAAAATTTTACAGATACTCCTAAAATAAATGATTTTGTTATCCAATAGCTTGATGTTTCTGGATCCCATCCTTCCGGATAATTGTCTATCGAGAATAAGTCGTTCGCACTGAGATAAACCCGTAGATTTTGGAGCCTACATTTTTCCGCAATATTTTTAGGAATAGTATATCCCAACGTGATATTTTTTAGTCTGAAATAGGCTCCGTTAAATAGCCAAAAATCAGAAAAAGAATAGTTGTTTGTTGTTCCAACTTCAGATAATCTGGGATATTTTACATTTTCATTTTGTTCAACAGTATTATATAAACTCCAGTAATTTCCAGTTAACAATTCAGGAACTTCCATAAATTGATCCCTAAATGGCTGAATCATTGAAACAGATAATAGCGAATTTTTTTTCCCAATTCCTTGAAAAACCATTGAAAAATCAATTCCTTTATAATCAAGTCTTATATCTCCACCATATTGATATCTTGGCAATGAACCTCCTAATAGTACCCGGTCATATTCTGCGGATATTATTCCATCAGGTATTCCATCAGGGCCACTAATATCTTTATATTTGATGTCTCCGGGTTTCACACGTGCATTCAATGTTGCCGAATTATCAACTTCTTCCTGGGTCTGATAGATGCCTTCTGATACATAACCATACCATTCATTAAATTCACTCCCTTCATATTTAACTTGTGATCCAAGAAACTGTGTACCGCCTAAATTCCCCATTATAGATTTAGAATCAGAAAGATTGGCGGATACGGAATAGCCTAAATCTCCTATCTGATCGCTCCATCGAACTGAAAATTCCCAACCTTTTGTGTGCATTTTCCCAGTATTCTGTTCCGGATCACTAACTCCCATATAATCCGGTATAGCCAAGGCCAGTAGCATGTCTTTGGTTTTCTTTTTGTAATAATCGCCACTAAAGATCAATCTATTATTAAAGAAATTAGCATCTATCCCAATGTCATATGTTTCTGTTGTTTCCCAAGAAATATTTTCTATTGTATAATTCCCGATTGCAGCAGTTTGAACAGCTGTTGCATTATTCCCATAATATAAGATTGAGTTACCAAATTGAACGGTTGATTGATAGGGGTAATTGCCTATCTTTTCATTACCTAGGGTACCCCAAGAAAACCTTAATTTCAAAAAAGAAAGAGGTTTGATGTTTTTCATAAACGATTCTTCTGTAAGAACCCATCCTGTCGAAAAAGACGGGAATAAACCCCATCGATGGTCCCTATGAAACCTTGACGAACCATCATACCTCGCATTTGCTTGGAGATAATATTTATTCTTATAATTATACATAACTCTACCGAAATATGAACGATATGCATTTTCATAAGCATTTCCTCCATTAGTCTGATAATTTTTATCCCCCAAATCCAGATAAGGAAATTCCGTTAATATATATTGATCCCTTGCTGCAGCTAGAGCCTCACTCTTGAAATAATAATTTTCATATCCCAGCATCGTGTTTATACTATGATTACCTATCTGTTTATCATAATTTATCAGAAATTGTGTGGTAGTCTTTATGTTTTCAGTTCTTGATTCAGATAAATAATTAGTAGTTCTGATTCCAATATAGCCTACTGTCATATTAGGATTTTCCCAATCTGTGTAAGGAACTCTTTTGTAAAATGCTTTACCTTTAGCTGTATAATATTCTGGAGAGAAAACGCCAGATATTTTTAAACCTTTAATTGGTGTAAGGTTGAGGGCTAGCTTCCCCCTTGTCACATTAGCTTTGCCATCAGAAAATCCTCCATAGTTCAGTTGGGCATAAATATTAGAGCCGGATTTTCCAGATGCAACACGACCATCTGACCATTCCATTGGATAAATCGGGGCACATCCGGCACTAGGGTCAATAGGATAAAGTGGATTTTTATTTTCAGAATAGATAGCACTAATATCGGCTTCCAGAGACAAGTACTTATTAATATTAATATCGTTGTTAGCCCTAACAGTAAACCTATCATATCCCTTATTTTTATATAATCCCTCTGTCTGATCATATGCAAGTGATATATTTGTTTTTACTTTTTCAGTACCTCCTGTAATACTTACTTTGTGACTCTGTCGGTGTGCAGACTTTTTAAGCATTGAAGTAAGCCAATCCTTATCTGGATATTGATTTGGATTTTCAGCATGAAGAGATGGATAATTGTCAATTACGTCTTTTGTATATACAGGATATTCACCCCCTGCATTATTACCATTGTCATTCCATTTCATTTCATTGTATAAACTCATGTATGTTTGAGCATCTACATATTCTGCGATTCGTGTTGGCTTATCTATCATATATTCGTAATTATATGTAATACTAAGTTGACCCGATTTTGCTCTTTTAGTTGTTACAAGAATAACACCTGAAGCAGCTCTGGAACCATAGATAGAAGCTGAAGCGGCATCTTTCAACACAGAAATACTCTCAACATCATTAGGGTTTACCCAATCAAGTGAACCCGGGACTCCATCGATAATGATTAATGGCTCACTGTCTCCTATTGTTGTAATACCCCTAATTCTTATTGTTGCAGAAACATCTGATGCACTACCTGTTCTTGTAACCATGACTCCAGGCATTGTTCCTTGTAATGCTTCAGAAAGTCTAGTAGTCGCTTTTTCTTTTAACGCACTTCCTTGTACAGAAGCAACAGCCCCGGTTAAATCTTTTTTCCGTACGGTTCCATACCCGATTACCACTACTTCATCCAATACTTTTGTCTCTTCACTCAACGTTATATTGATAACGCTTTGATTTCCGACATTTATCTCTTTAGTTTCCATTCCAATAAATGAGAAGACGAGTGTCGCCGGCGTTGGGATGTCCTGAATTGTGTAGTTTCCTCCGAGGTCTGTTATTGTTCCTTTGCTTGTTCCTTTAATTGAAACAGATACACCGGGAAGGGCTTCTCCTTTTGTGTCTTCCACTTTTCCATTAATCGTCTTGTTTTGGGCTATAACAGAGAGCGTTGACATAAAACAAAAAAATAATAAGACAAATAAAACAGGGCGTCTTTCTGCCTGTGAGTACAGATTCTTCAGTTTAAAGTTTTTCATACTTAATAAATTAATTAGTTTTTCATATCTTTTACACTACCTTATTTATGAATGGTGTGGTGTAGTGTGGTGCAAATATATAAGTATAAAATTAATATTGCAACATAAATTGTTTATTTTTTTGCAAAAATAAATATTTATATTAAGAGTTGCTTTTAATAAAGCTTGTATGTATTTGATTAAAAGTATTTTATCTGTAGTGTTATTTGTCCTCTGTTTTTTATAAACAGAACTTATGGATACCAGAGATGAAACATATTCAAGAGATCATAAAACAATATTTATCAAACTTGGGGCTTCAAGTTAAAACTGACATTTATGGTTATGGAGTTGTGGGCATTTTAAACGGAGATAAAAAAGGCAAGAAAATTGCTTGGAGAGCTGATATGGATGCACTACCAAATGACTTTCCTGATAAAGTTGATTTCAAATCTAAAGTAAAAGGTGTTCAGCATGGTTGCGGTCATGATATACATATGGCAATTGCACTAGGAATAGCTGAGGTTCTGGCAAAAAATAAAAAATCTTTGCATGGAACGGTATATTTTATTTTTCAGCCTGAAGAAGAAACATTTGTAGGCGCAAAAAAAATGATAGAGAATGGGCTACTTTCCAAGATAAATCCCGACGAAATTTATGGGCTACACGTAACCGCATTACCAGTTGGACAAATACTGGTAAAAAAGAATGAAATATTTGCGTACCAAAAAAGAATAAGAATAGAGCTGAAAAATGATTTGTCCAATGAAGAAATAAAAGAACTGACAAATAAAATCCATAGTTCATTATCCCGTGCGCAAATCGGAAGCAAACCCTGGGAAATTCAATATATTGGTGACCCTAAAATTGGACTTGCAAGCCCTAACACAATCTTTAAAGATTACCTTATAATAGATGAAGATTTCAGCAGTTATTCAGGAAATGACACGCTCTTTCTGGAAGCAAATTTATATGAAACGGATGCCGCTAATCTGAGAAAGATCATTCCTCAAATTAAACAAGTAATAGAAGTAGGCGGCTATAGAGAACAACTGCTCTCGGTTTCATTTATAATGGAAAACCCGACAGTTATAAATGACCCCGAATTGACGGACTTTGCAGTAAAAACGCTTGAAAATATTTATGGAAAAGGGGGGCTTATTAAAGATTATGGCCAGTGTCCTTTTTTCAATGATGATTTTGCATATTTTCAACAAAAGATACCTGGTGTTTATTTTTTATTGGGTGGCTCCAATTTAGAAAAAGGAATTGTAGCTCTAAATCACGCACCAGGTTTTGAAGTCGATGAAGAATGCATAAGAACAGGGGGCAAAAGTTTTTTATCTTTAATTCTCAAAAGACTAAATGAAAAATGAAAAAACGTCAGCTAACATGGTATTGCCCAATTTTTATTTACCGTTTTCACGAAAGGACTCTAACCGGCGAAGCGGAATATTTAGAGAAGATGCCAGTTCTTTGCCTTCTATCTACTCTTGTTCAATTTGAATGGACCAAAGATTTCGTCGTTTTTATCTTCAAAAACCGTCTCTAACTTATATGTTTGTGAGAATGTCGACAAATAAGAATTATCTTAGATTTTTCTTATCGAAGTACGGGGTAGTTATGAAAATAAAATAGATTGCTCCTGGTACTAATAAAACTCCACACATATGGCATATTACACTGAATTATTATTTTTGTATTGTTAATCAATTTATAAGAAAGAAGATGAAAGAGAAGATTTTTTTTATGGCAATACTTGTTTTTGCTCTATTTGCTACCTGCTGCAAAGCACAAAATAAAATTTCAAAAGTAACGGCTTTGACGGAAGTTTTCGGCAATGGACAGAAAGTTACCGCTGCCATAGTAGAATATGATAAAGCGATAAAGAATTCAGGCTTGTCTGCAAATGATTTCTCCGTAGAGGGCAGAACCATTACTAAAGTTTATGCCAGTGATTCTGTGGAAAAATCTTCTGCCGGCAAGGATGGAAAATATGTGATTATAGAGCTTTCTCCCGACGATGAACTGGCTCCTACATTTTATCAGGATGCCGGTAAAACGACTCGCCGGGACGCCAGAGTAAATATCAAGCAACTTTCAGCTATTAAATCAGTGGACGGTATGTCCGCTCCTCTCACGGTAGAGTATATAGAAAGTACCCGACAAATCAATCTGGTTGTAGATGATTTCGTCCAACGTACCTATACTTATAATCCTACGGGGGATACGTTGCAATATAACTTATTTATACCAAAAGATTATGACCCTGCAATATCTTATCCTTTGGTATTGTTCATGCACGATGCCGGGGCTACAAGTTCTAACGTGCTCACTACCCTTATTCAGGGTAATGGCGCTATCGTATGGGCTACTCCTGGCGAACAGGCTAAGCATCCGTGTTTTGTATTGGCGCCGCAATATGAAGTGCAAATTGTGAACGATAACTCGGAGGCAACAGTGCATTTGGACATGACTATTGATCTTATCAAAGATTTGATGAAAGAATATAGTATTGACGGAAATCGCCTATATACTACAGGCCAGTCGGGAGGGTGCATGATGTCAATTGCAATGGACATAAAATATCCTGATTTCTTTGCCGCTTCCTACCTTGTGGCAGGGCAATGGGATGCCAGTCTGGTTGCTCCGATGGCAAATGATAACCTTTGGATTACCGTTTCGGAAGGGGATACGAAAGCCTTCCCGGGAATGAATGCCATAACCACTGCATTAGAAAAAGCAGGAGCCAGAGTGAGCCGCGCCGTTTGGGACGGACAATCCACTCCCCAAGAGTTTGAACGGGAAGTCAATCAAATGCTTGCCGAAGACAGTAATGTCAAATATGTAGCATTCAAACTGGGTACGACTATTCCCGAAGCATTACGAAGCCAGACGAGAGGAGGAAGCGAACACCGTGGAACCTGGCAGGTTGCGTATAATATTGAGGGAATCAGAGAGTGGCTTTTTGAACAAACAAAGAAATAATTATATGGGTATTTAATAAATTTATTGTTCTTGCATATCAATAATTTCTTATCGTCGAGTTATTAATGCAACACAGGCAATATTCCTATGCCGGACGATGTTCATAAAAATAAGATTGGAATGAGTTCCGTTTCCTGTTAATACTTAGTTTTTTATAGTGTCCGGTAAATTTTCTCCGGCCGGCCGAAGATCTTTTGCCGGCGGTTCGAAGATCTTTCTCTGACCGGTCGAAGATCTTCGAACCATGGTCAAACATAAATTGGAAAACGGCTGCTAACAAGTATAAGTATTGCGTGTCAGGCAAGGAACTATTTAGGAATGATGAAGTAAAGAATATAAATTCTAAAAGCGTATGCATTTTGCTTTTTTATTTTGAAACCCAAGTTTTAAATTCATGAGCACGTCCTTTACTGATCAGAATCTTATTCGGAATATTCACTTTAAGGTTTACCGACAGTTTGCTTGCAAACCAAATTGAAATGTCAACAATGGCACCACGGGCTATAATATATTGTCGGTTAGCACGAAAAAAAAGTTTAGGGTCAAGATGTTGTATTAATTCATCCAGTGTTTTATCCAGGTAATATATTTTACTACTATATGTCATAATTTTTATCATCTTCAAATCGATATAAATGCAAGCAATATCATTGACCGGCAAAGGAATAAGTTTATCTTTCTCTGGAACTAAAAAGTAGGATTTAAAAGAAGATTCATTTTCTTTAATAGAAGCCAATAGTTTATTAAACAGTTTGGAGTTATCACCGGATCTATCTGTCAGATTTTCATATTTACGGATAGCTCGTTCCAAATCTTTTTTGTTTATCGGTTTTAACAGATAATCAATACTATTGACTTCAAAGGCCTTGAGGGCATATTCATCATAAGCTGTCGTAAAAATAACGGGACAGGTAATAGAAACATTGTCAAATATATCAAAAGATGAACCGTCAGCTAAATGAATATCCATAAAAACCAAATCCGGCATAGCATTCATCTGAAACCATTCTATACATTCGTCAATAGACTGGAGTATGGCAACAATTTTTATATCCGTATAAATTTCGTGAATAAGAGATTGCAATGCATCCGACGCAATCAATTCATCTTCAATGATTAAAGCTCTCATTAGTTTATATATTGTTTCAATGGTACTTCTACTACGAATAGACCGTCTTTATTACTAATAGTAATCTTTTCTTTCCACATCAAAAGATAATGTTCCGACAGATTAGCGAGTCCGATGCCTTCTCCTACTTCGGCTTTTTTCTTCATCTGAATAGAATTTCCGACTCTAATTGTTTCGTTTTCATGGGTGGATATTGTAATTTTCAGAGGCTGCTTTAAACTTATTACATTGTGTTTTATCGCATTTTCTACCAGTATTTGCAAACTCAACGGTATAATATAGTAGTTCAGATAACTTTTATCTATATTCTGTTCTATCTGCAAACAATCTCCATACCGGATTTGCATTAAATGGCAATAGGCATCACAAAATTTTAATTCTTCTTCCAATGTAATAACCTGTTTGTTTTGCAAAATATAGCGAAACACAGAAGATAGTTGTTGGACGTATTCCTGCGCTTTATCCGGATCCGTTTTAATCAAAGAGTTCAGGGTATTTAATGCATTGAACAGAAAGTGCGGGTCAACCTGATTCTTTAAAGCAATAAAACGGGTTTTGATATTCTCGGCCTGTAAAATGGTGTTTTCCAAGACTATTTGTTGTTGTTTTCTCGACAAATATAGAATTTGCGAAGAAAATATAACAATAATAGCTATGCCATAATCACGGACTAATCCCCCACGTATGATTTTATAGGAGTGAGACGGCTCCTGAATATGTATTTGTATCCAGGAACAAGCGTAGCTTAAAACAGTCGCTAATGAAAAAGTAAATAAAATAATAAAGACCAATTTCTTTAATGAAGAAAAATCTGTCCTTAGTAACTTAAAATTAAGCAAATAAAGCAAATATGTATTCAGGAAAATAAAACCGAGATGAATCAGCACAATATGTACTCCAAATCTGCCGGATTGGAGTGCCTGGTCTTCCGAGAGCAGAAAGAAGTCTCTCCCGAAAAGATACATAGTCAGGAGAAGGACATTCAATAGAATAAACCCTAATGCAAAGAAAAAAGCTGTTTTATAATCGGGCAATGACTTCGGCATAATATCTTTTGTGCAAATATAAACATATCTATTCATATCTCAGAGCCGTAATAGGATCTAAAGATGCAGCTTTTTTAGCTGGGTACCAGCCAAAAAAGATTCCTGTAACAGTACAAACCAAAAAAGATATTCCCACTGCGGGCAGGCTGACTATAAACGGCCAACTTAGTGCTCCGGCAATTATATGTGATAAAGCTAAACCCAATATTATACCGATTATGCCACCTATAAGGCAAAGAATTATACTTTCATATAAAAACTGGAATAGAATATCTTTGTTTTGCGCCCCGATAGACATACGCAATCCTATTTCCTTTGTACGTTCGGTTACAGTCACATACATAATATTCATAATACCAATTCCTCCAACTACCAGCGAAATAGAGGCAATAGCTACCAGTAATATGGTGAGTAAACCTGTTATCGAAGAAGTCATTTCCAAAATTTCCTGCTGTGTACGCACCTGAAAATCATTTTCTTGCTCTGTTTTTAATTTATGCTCTTTTCGTAAGATTGATTCGATTTCTTCTGCAGCTAAAATCGCTACATTTTCGGAATTTGCCGAAGCCATAATTGTATGTATATAATTGATACCCAGAAACCTTTTTTGTACGGTAGAGTAGGGGGCAATAACAATATCATCCTGATCCTGGCCCATTTGATTTTGCCCTTTACTTTCAAGTATTCCGATTATTTTTAATGGGATCCTGTCTATACGGATATTTTTACCAATAGGGTTTTTATCGTCCGGAAATAAATTATCCACGACCGTCTTACCTACTATACAAACCTTTGCGGCACTCTTTATATCCTGTTTCGTAAAGTTGCTGCCTCTGGCTAATCCTAGTTTTCTTATTTTCAGCAGATCAATGTTTCCACCCTGTATAATCCCCGGCCAATTATGGGCACCGTTGACTAATTGCCCGCTCGCACTAACAACAGGTGTGGCTTCAGAAACATATTTCACCTTACTTAAAATTGCATCTACATCTTTATTTACCAGAGTCTGTGCATCTCCAGAACCAATATTTACTCCCCCCTGCCGTTGGCTGACGCGGGAAATTGTTATCAGGTTTGTCCCCATAGATGATATTTGGTCATTGATACTGTGGGTTGAACTTTGCCCTAGGTTAACCATAACTATTACTGACGTTATGCCAATAATAATACCTAACATGGTCAACATTGCCCTTGTTTTATTTCTTAAAAGAGCTTTGTATGCTATTTTGACTAAATTAAAAATATCCATGATTTCCTTTTTTTAATAATCTTCATTTTGTGGCAATCCAACCAACATTTCGGATGCCAATTTAGGCTCTACTTCTGTGTCTTTTATTATATGCCCGTCACGTAATTGTATTATCCGGTTGGTAAAAGTCGCAATATCCGGTTCGTGGGTTACAAAGGCAATCGTTTTCCCTTTCAAGTTCAGTTTTTGGAATAAACTCATAATCTCATAAGAAGTCCGGGTATCGAGATTACCGGTTGCTTCATCGGCCAACAGAATAACAGGGTCATTAACTAAAGCCCGGGCAATCGCTACCCTTTGTTGTTGCCCTCCTGAAAGCTGGTTCGGCATATGTTCCATTCGGTCTTGTAAGCCTACCTGACTCAAAGCATGCATAGCCCTTTCCTTCCTTTCTTTGCTTGAAAGCGTATTGTTGTAGAGCAATGGAAGTTCAACATTTTCCAACGCTGTTGTCCGTGCTAATAAGTTATATGACTGAAAAATGAATCCTATCTTACGGTTGCGCAAAGTGGCTAATTCGGCTCTTGTCCTCTTACTTATAGAAATTCCGTCTATATAGTATTCGCCGGATGTAGGACGATCGAGGCAACCTAAAATATTCAGCAGAGTAGATTTCCCGCCCCCGCTGGAACCCATAATGCTTACAAACTCGCCTTCACTTATACCAAAAGAAATACCTTTAAGGGCATGTATTTCTTCATTACCCATTTGAAAGGTCCGGCGTAATTCTTTGATTTTAATTATTTCACCCATAGTTATTTTTTCTGAGGTTTGGATGGTATTAGAGGATTGGATGATGTCGTATTTAATTCTTTTTCATAAGACGTCGAAAGGATAATGCTGTCCCCGGCCTTCAAGCCTTCTTCGACAATGATATGAGTTCCGTTATTAACACCTGTTTTTAACTCTTTATGTATGATTCCTTCCGATGTTTTTACCCAAACACCTTTGGCCGATACAGTATTTTGAATATTTAACTCTTTCATAATATTAGGGCTAAATGTTGTAGATAAAGCTTCAACGGGAATAACTAAGCCTGTTTCTGAATGGGTTACAATAGAAACGCTGGCTGTCATGCCCGGAAATAGTTTTTCTTCCGGATTGGGTGCTTCGATTATAACAGTATAAGTAACAACATTATTTTTTACGGTAGGTTGAAGCCTGATTTGGTATACTGTTCCGGAAAAAATATCATCGCTAAATGCATCGACCGTAAAAGTAGCTGCCTGCCCGAGTTTTACGTCTCCTATATCTGCTTCATCGATATCTGCTTCTACCTGCATTTTTTTCAGGTTGTTGGCAATTGTAAATAAAGTCGGGGTATTAAATGAAGCTGCAACCGTTTGCCCTTGTTCCACTGCACGATTTAGGACAACACCGTCAATAGGCGAATATATCTCTGCATAGGACAGATTAACCTGTGCCTGATGTAAACTCGCTTTGGCGTTATCCAAGCTCGTTTTGGCTTGTGCCAATTTGTTTATCGCTTCTTCGTATGATGTTTCTGTCGCAGCTTTTACTTCATATAATTGTTTTATCCGGTTGTAGTTTTGCTGCGAAAAGGTCAGGTCGCTTTGCGCACTTATTACGCTGGCATTAGCCTGAATCACTTTTTCTCTTAAAGTAGATTTATCCAGTTCTGCTAATAATTGTCCTTTTTTTACCTGAGAATTAAAATCAGCATAGATTTTCTCAATAACACCGGAAACCTGTGTCCCAACATCTATCTTGTCTACCGGTTGGACATATCCGGTGGCTGTTATGACAGTCTGGATGGTATCATTTTCGACAACTATTGTATCTATCTGAATTTCTTTCTTCCCTGATTTTATAAAAATGATAACGACTATGAGCATGAGGGCAGCGATAACGCCAATAATGATAGATTTTCTTTTCATTTCTATTTTGATTAAAAATTTTGCTTATTAAGTTTCATGAAGCTATATTGTTGATTTTACATTAAGATTGAATTTCCAATGTATACATCCAATATCTTTCTTTTTAATATAAATTCGTATTTACTTTGAATAAAATCGTTTAAAGCACTGATGTAATTATTCTGTTGTTGCAACATATCAACGGCAGTAATTGAGCCTGTGTTAAACAGAGCCAGATAAACTTCAAAGCTCTTAAAGTAGGCTTGTTGCTTTACATTGAAAGTTTGATACTTATTATAGGCTGAAACAACATCCTGGTATTCTGTTGCTACAACCTGCATCATATCCAGTTCTGTTTGTTTTTGCTCTAATTCGGCTTGTTGCAGGGCTATACGGCTTTGATTTACTTTTGAACGGGTACGGTTATTATCAAAAATCGGGATACTGACTGAAATGCCTATCTCTCCGTTTAACCGGTCTGACAATTGTTTACCAAAACGGGAATAAGTGCTTGAATGCCCCGTACCTGCATTTCCGTAAAGACTAATTGCCGGTGCGTAGTTTGCCTTAGATAATTTAACTCCTATTTTAGCTATTTCTACATTGTATTTACTGATTTCCAAGTCTGGTAAGGTTACAGATGCCTGTTCCAAAACGTAATCTATGGGTGGTAACATGCTCATACCTGTAATAATCCCTGTATCCGGAGAAACTATTTGAAGGTTATCTGTCGGAGACATTGATAACAGGTTTTTCAGGTTAAGTAAACTTTTATCTATGGCTATCTGTGTTTCGACAATATTGTTTTTGTCTGTGGTGTATTGGGATTCAAGCAACAGGTAATCACTTTCCAAAATTTTGCCAAGACGAAATTGTTCTACACCCTGTTTTAACTGTTCTTCGCTGGTTTTTACGACCGATTTTTGGTAATTGAGTAATTCTTCATTTCCCAGAGCTGTCAAAAATGCCTGCAATATACTTATTGTTAAATCCTTATCAAGCATATAAGTTTGAGCCGAAGCCTGTTCTGTCATCAACCTGTTTTGTTCAATCGTGTTGCCGATACTTCCTCCATTGTATAAAGTTATGTTAGTATTTATTCCATAAGAGCCATTCCAAGATGATGCACTATTCTTGCTGCTATTAAAACTTTCATTCAATGATGCACTCAGATTGGGTAACCGTTCCATTTTTGATTGAGAGTAAGCATCCTCTTTTGCTTTTTCAGTCAGTTTCTGGGATTGACGGTTGTAATTAAAACTGGATGCATATTCCAGACAATTTTCCAGTGTAAAACGGTAAAGTAGCGCTGTTGTATCTTGAGCTGTTGCTACGATTGTTGTTGTACAAATAATAAAACTTAGAATAATTTTTTTCATCTCAACTGAGTTTCTTTATAAGTTATTGATATCTTTTACAGTAACCTACACCATATATATTATTTATCTGCTTAGGTTATAAGAAAATCCGATGTTCAGAAATGAATTCATCGGCTGTGAAAATTCTATATAATCTTTATAATTCTTTTTACTGTGTAACCGATTTGAAAGGAAAATATTACCCCCGCCCCGTATTGTCATGTAGAAATGTTTTGCAATAGGTTGTTCGTAAATAATTTCAGGTGTCAAACGGCTTCTGCTATATATACACTTTTCTGGTAATAAAGGGTTTTGCTGTCGTACAAAAAAATAGTCATTGTCTACCGACATACCAACCGACAACCTTTTCTTTTCCCGAAAAGAATATCTCAAATAAGCTTGCGGCAACATTAAGTCTATTGTCCATTGAGGATTAAACTGGTGGTGGTAAGTAAATACAGGGATAAAAGGAAGAGGGGATGTTGTATTTACAAGGCCGATTATTCCCACACCGATAGAGGTTGATTTAGTTTGTTTAACCTGCATTACAGCAGCAAAAATTCCTTTCATCCTTTCATATCCCTGTTCAGAGAAATCAAATGAGATATTGGCATTGGTTATTATCGGCTTTGAAAATATCTTTGTGTGAAAAGTCGCATTGGGAGAGAATCCCCAAACGTGATGTTCGCCATTAAAATTTAAACCTAAATCTTCTTTCAGGACTTCCTTCTGATTGAAATTCAAGTGATAAAAACTGTAATTTGCATTGGCGGAAAAGGTAAATTGTTTACTTCGCAAGATAGGAACGCCAAGACGTATTTTCGTTTTTGCAAAGTCGGTCATTTTTCCTTTCTCATAAGTCTGATCATCATATTTCAACTTATAATCTGAATTGGAAGCCGTCTCTACCTGCAAATCCAGAGTCAACCTTGTTTTTTTATTTGTTTTGATATAAGTAGTATCAAGTCGGCTTTGTGCATATGCGCCAGAAAAAAACAGGAATAACAAAATGACAAGCAAAATATGTTTACAGAAATTTATATTTATCATAATTTATCGTTTTAACAGGACAAACATGCAGTACTTTTTTTCGTTGTTTTTCCGTTGTTTTGATAGAAATCTTCTTTGTTCCTGTCTTTTCTATCCGATTTATTTTTGTCTCTTTTTTCTGTCTTTTCTTTTTTTCTGTTATTTTTTCGTTGTGTTTTACTTGTTCCGCAATTTGATAGTAACAAAACTATGCAGAGGACTATAGTTCCAATAGATATTCTTTTCATATCAAACTAAATTTTGTGATTGATTATTTATTCCGGGAAATACAAAATATAGATTTAATTACTCTTACTATCAGTAAATTATCATAATTATTGATTTACATAATTAAATGATTTTGCTATACAAACATACAATGCAATGTCCATCTTTAATTTAAAAATCTGAGCGAGACGGGAGAAAAGAGGACTAAAATGGAAAAAAGAAGGATAAAGTTTCGGAAAAATAGCAGCTTACCCGACCATTGATGATGCCATAGGAATCATCGCGAAATCGTTGCCTTTCCAATATGTTTTTTTGCAGCTCACAGACAAAGAATATGAAAAAAACAATTAACTGCTACCTGAAAAAATAGCTGTAATTTAAATGTCAATAAGATTTAGACTCTCCACACAGCAAGGCATTCATTCTGTTCCAGATTATCGATTTTCTCTAAAATAATTCAATATTATTTTGATGTTCCCGAATGGTTACATATATTTGTTCCCGAATAGTAACATTGTTTTTATGGAAAATAATAACGTCATTTTGAAAGACAGAGCAACAACCGAAAATCGCTTGTTGGATGCTGTAGGGGAAATCATCGAAGAACAAGGATTTGAAAATATAGGTATCAATGCTATTGCTAAAAAAGCGAATGTATCCAAGATACTTATTTATCGTTATTTCGGTTCTATCGAAGAATTAATAGCACAATATATCCTTAAAAAAGATTATTGGATAAATATTTCTACAGATATGGAACTCGCGGACTTAGGTTCATTCCTGAAAAAGATTTTCAGGGAACAGATTTTTATGTCAAGACAGGATAAACTTTTGAAGCGGCTTTATCGGTGGGAACTTTCAAGTAATAATTCAATTGTAGAAGCTCTGCGCGAAAAAAGAGAAAAAAATGCAGTAAAGCTCATAGAATTGGCAAGTGAATTAAACAAAAGTACAAAGGGAGAAACTGCGGTTTTTGCTTTGCTGATAAGCTCTTCCATAAGCTATCTGACCATGTTGGAAGAAGTTTGCCCGATCTATTGTACCATTCCCATCCAAACAGACAAAGGATGGGAACAAATTGCAAATGTAATCAATAAACTGATAGATGATTGGATTAAATAAATTAGATAAATCATGAAACGAAACTTTATATTATTGCTTATTATGCTTACATTAAATTCATCAATATTACTTTCGCAAAACCAAGACTTCCTGTTTATGGTTGAACAAGCCATTAAAGCCCCATCGGGTCATAACACACAGCCTTGGTTATTCAAAATAAAGGATACCTGCATAGAAATCCATGCAAATAATTCAAAGAAATTAGCTGTTGTCGATTCCGATGACCGTGAAATGTTTATAAGCCTGGGGTGTGCCACTGAAAATATCTGTATTTCCGCCTTAGAAACAGGATACAACACCAATGTGGAAATCGTTGATTCTACTGTTATTATCCACCTTTCGAAAGGCGAAACCGAGAAAGACGCGTTATTTGGACAAATACCTGTTCGTCAAACAAACCGGAGTGTTTATAATGGAAAGATAATACCTGATTCGGTTATAATGCAACTTTTTAAACAAGAAGGAGACAAGAATAAGATTAAACTTTATTGCTGGCAAAACGGAAGTAAGGAATATGACGACATTACCAAGTGTATTTTGAAAGCGAATATTGTTCAGATGCAGGACAAAGCTTTTGTGTCAGAACTTAAATCGTGGATGAGATACAATAAAAAGGAACAGGATGATACGAACGATGGTTTGAGCTATGCGGTGTTCGGTGCACCTAATCTACCTGTTTTTATTTCCAAACCGGTAATGGGCAGTATGTTGAATGCCAAAACACAAAATAAGTCGGATGAAAAAAAGATAAAATCGTCGTCTCATTTTGTTTTATTTGCCTCAGAAACAAATGCCATAGATGTTTGGATCAATTTGGGACGGGAATTACAGCGTTTTCTTTTAAAAACCACTGCGTCAGGGATATCCTCAGCTTACTGCAACCAGCCTTGTGAAGTGAAAGGTTTAGCTGAAGAAATGGCTAAGATACTCGATATAGAACCGGGAAAACCACAAATCCTATTACGAATAGGGTATGGGGAAAAACAGGCTTATTCGAAAAGGAAACCGCTTAATAGTGTACTGATAGATTAAAAAAAGCGAAGTGTGATAGCAGCAAATTTACGCATTCATTCGGATATTTGCTTCGTCATCAATAATAAGAACTGTATTCATCTACTTTTCCGCAATAAATTTCCTCTTTTATCCATTGATTTTCTTGCCGATTTCCTTTGTCGTTTCAAACTTACAAAAAGGCAGAGGATATGACAATTGTGGTGTAAAAAATCAGAGGCCTAATTGCTTGACCTCTGATCTATCATTCGAGCGGAAAACGGGACTCGAACCCGCGACCCTCAGCTTGGGAAGCTGATGCTCTACCAACTGAGCTACTTCCGCATTGAATGGTGCAAATGTAATCATTCTTTCGTTTTTTTCGTACTTTTGACTCCAAAATAATTACATGTTCGGATGAAAATGGAAAAACTGACCTTAGTTAAGGTAGGAGGGAAGATTGTGGAGGAGGAAGAAACGCTCCGGAATCTTTTACGTGATTTTTCTGCAATAGAGGGATATAAAGTGTTGGTGCACGGCGGCGGACGGTTGGCTACCCGGTTGGCCGAGCGGCTGGGCATCGAGAGCCATCTGGTGAATGGGAGGCGAATTACGGATGCCGAAACCTTAAAGGTCGTCACGATGGTTTACGGCGGCCTGGTGAATAAGACTATTGTCGCCGGCCTGCAGGCGAACGGCGTGAATGCCGTCGGACTGACCGGAGCGGATATGAACTGGATGCGTTCGGAGAAGCGTCCGGTAAGAGAGATCGATTATGGATATGCAGGGGATGTGAAAGAGGTGAATGCCGGCGCATTGGTCTTGCTCCTGCAGCAAAATATCGTGCCCGTGCTGGCTCCCTTGACTCATGACAAAAAGGGACATCTGTTGAATACCAATGCCGATACGATTGCGTGTGAAGCGGCCAAGGCGCTTGCGCATTATTTTGATGTGACGCTGATGTTCTGTTTCGAAAAAAAAGGAGTGCTGCGGGACGAGAATGACGATGAGAGCGTGATTCCGCTGATTGACCGCGCCGCCTTCCGGGAATATACGGAAAAAGGAATCATACAGGGAGGAATGATTCCCAAATTGGAAAATGCCTTTCAAGCGATCGAGGCCGGTGTTCAGCAGGTCGTTATTACGGAAGCCGGCGCTATCCATACCGGCGGAGGTACGGTCGTACGCTAAGAAGAAGATCATGAAAGAAAATAAGAGTATGATCCGGTTGACGAATGTTGTCCTTCGTCTGCCGGAGTTGCAATTCCAGCAGCCCTTGAATTGGGAGCTCCTGGACGGACAACAATGGGCTATAATTGCTCCCAACGGTTCCGGCAAAAGCCTGTTTGCCGACCTCTTGCAGAAAAAGCTGGCCTTGAAGAGCGGTGAAATAACTTATGGTTTTGAAGGGCCGGTTTCTCAACAAGTCAAAAGCATCTCTTTTAAAGATATCTATTCGTTGACCGATGGGCGCAACACCTATTATCAGCAGCGTTGGCACTCCACGGAGTCGGATGAAATCAAGACTGTCGAGGAGACGCTGGACGGGTTGCTGGAAACAGAGCAGCAGTGGATGCTGCTTTCCCTTTTCGGCATGGAAAATCTTCTTTCGAAACGGTTGATCTATCTTTCCAGTGGTGAACTGCGCAAGTTCCTGATCGCCCGGGTGCTATTGACGGCTCCCCGCATATTGATCCTGGATAATCCGTTTATCGGGTTGGATGCCGCCTCGCGGAATATGCTGGTTGAGATGCTCACTATGTCTGTCCATCTTAAGAAAACACAGATACTACTGCTTCTTGCCGACCCGGCGGATATTCCTGAGAGCATTACGCATGTACTGCCCATGCAGGACCGCCGTGTATATCCATCGGAAACCCGTGAAGCATTTCTGGCCGATCCTGCATTGCAGCGGCAGCTTTTCCCCCGGAAGGAGGCGCCGCAATTACCGGCAGGCCATAGGCCGGCCTCTTCCCATCACCTGACCTTCCGCATGGAGCATGTCTCCATTCGTTACGGAAACCGGACGATACTGAAAGAGGTGGATTGGGAAGTGAAGAACGGAGAGAAATGGGCGCTATCCGGCCCGAACGGCGCTGGCAAATCCACCCTGCTCAGCCTGATTTACGCGGATAATCCGCAATCTTATGCGAATACGCTCTATCTTTTCGACCGGAAACGCGGTTCCGGGGAGAGCATCTGGGATATAAAGAAGCGGATCGGGTATGTTTCTCCCGAGATGCATTTGTTTTATCGCGAGAATGTGCCGGCCCTTCAGGTCGTCGGTTCCGGCTTTTTCGATTCGGTGGGCTTATATCGTAAATGTAATGAAGAACAACAGCAGGCTACTTTGGAGTGGATGCGGCTTTTCGGCATTGAAACGTTGAAAGACCGGCTTTTCCTGACGCTTTCTTCCGGGGAGCAGCGTTTGGCGCTATTGGCGCGTGCCTTTGTGAAGGATCCGGATCTGATTATCCTGGATGAGCCTTTGCATGGGCTGGACGTGAGCGCCAAGGCGGAAGCAATCCAAATCATCGAGCAGTTCTGCTCGCGTCCGGGAAAGACACTGATCTTCGTCACCCATTATCTGCACGAACTCCCCCCGTGCGTAGATAAGCAGTTCGAGTTGACGAAGCATACCTGATCTTTCAGAAGCAACGGATATAGGCAATGGAATAGCTGTCATACAGATTGTCCTTTATCCCGTGGCGGTAGCGGATGGAGAGGATGTTCTTCTTTAATTCATATTCCAGTTTGGTACGTAGCGAAAGAGGACGGTCTCCGTTACCCTTATATCCATATATGCCGATCAGATCGGTGTTCAGAGAAAAAGCCCTGACTTTTCCGGTTAAGCCGCCGCCAAAAACCAGCGCATCGTTTTGGCGATGTACCAGGTTATTAGTCATCCAACAATAAAATCCTCCCATGATTTGCGCCCGCAGGGAGAAGGTCTGGTCTGTGCTTTGATATAGATTTCTTCCTATATGAGCGTCGAACCAATAGCTGACGGCATCCGTATAACGTGCGTCGACAAGGCGGTTTCCGCTGGCCGTTTTTAAGTTGACGCTGGCCAGGATATCCACCCATTTTTTACTTCGTAGCAATTGGAAATAAGTACTTATAATCGCATCCCCATGACAGGAGATAGGGGATTCAAGGGCATAGGCCATGCGCTCGTCTCTCGTTTCGGGGGTCATCTTGTAATCTTCCACAATTACTCCGCTGATTTCGAAAGCGACCTTTCCATCCGCAATCGGAATATACAAACGGGCAAAAAAATCTTTCGTCTGATCTCCTTTATAATGGTGATATTCTCCTCTGGCCTCTATTTCCCACCGGTTCCGGTTCAGACCGGACTGGACTTCCGGATAGGGAAAAGCGTTCGGCCCGAAATACCGGGCAGAGTAGTTGAGCTTATCCATATTAGCGCGCCAATCATCTTGACAATAAATACTACCGGAGATGACAAAAATACCGAAAAGAACAGGGAGAAAAACTTTATAAAGGTTATGCATATTTTACAAATCTTTGGGCGCAAAGATAATGCAGATTTATGTGAGGCACAAAGTTACGCTATTGAATTTTCGGCTTCGAAGCCCAGGAGTCGTTTGTCCAACGTTGCACCGTCTGTTTGGATTTTGTTTGAATGGGTTTATTCCGGCACTATTTTCCTTAATCTTTTCTGTTCAAACTTTGTTTATTTAAGTAAAGCCGGTTACAGGACGATGTAACGATATGGAACATATCATTGTAATCGATTTGCCTATTGCTCTGGAACAAATTAAAATAAATCGAATATTTTTCATTCGGTATGAAACGGAATATCTTAAAAAAATTGCTGGGCTCATCGGTTTTAACAGCCGAACAGCAAGCTGCACTCTCGCCCGGAGAGGTTTTGGAATTATTAAAAGAAGGAAATAAAGATTTTGCAGAGGATCATCTGACGGTTCGCAATAATTCCCAACGCGTACGTGATGCTGCTATCGGGCAATATCCGATAGCGGTCGTTCTTTCCTGCCTGGATTCTCGTGTTCCCGTAGAGGATATTTTCCATCGGGGGATCGGCGATATCTTTGTGGCCAGAGTGGCCGGAAATATTGTTAATGAAGATATTCTGGGGAGTTTGGAATATGCCTGTAAAATATCCGGGGCGAAAGTGATTGTCGTCATGGGGCATGAATATTGCGGTGCGATCCAATCGGCAATAGATAATGTTAAATTGGGAAATATTACTGCTTTATTAGCCAAAATACGCCCTGTCGTGGAAGTAGCTTCTGTCGGATTTACCGGAGAGAAAACTTCGGCTAATCCGGCATTTGTGGAACGTGTTTGCCGTCACAATGTCGCTTACTCGATTGAACATATCCGCCAACGCAGCCCTATTTTAAGAGAGATGGAGAAGGCCCATCAGATTCTCATTGTCGGAGGAATTTATGATATGAAAACCGGCTTGGTTCATTTTTCCACGAATTTTATTGTGAATTAATGGGCGGAGTATGAACGGTTTTTCCGGAATTCTGTTACATTTGCGTAACTCTTTTAAATCGAAAATATTATGAAACGGTTTTTGTTGGGGAGTTTCTTCCTTCTTCTTTCGTCTTTCTTTCTGAACGGTTGTGCGGAAAAGCCTGTTAAAGTCTTATTGGTTACCGGGCAGAATAACCATCATTGGGAAGTAAGTCATTTGGCAATCAAGCAGATACTTGAAAACTCCGGTTTGTTTACAGTCGATCTGGCCGTTTCACCCGCGAAAGGGGAAGACATGTCCGGATTCCACCCGGATTTTTCAGCTTATCCATTAATTGTACTGGATTATAATGGGGATTCCTGGCCGGAAGAAACCAACCGGCGGTTTGAGACGTATGTGAAAAACGGTGGGGGAGTAGTCGTTTATCATGCGGCCGACAATGCTTTTCCCAACTGGAAGGCTTATAATGAGATTTGCGCTTTAGGCGGTTGGGAAGGGCGGAATGAGAAAGATGGCCCTTACGTCTATTGGAAAGACGGGAAAATCGTCCGGGATTCATCCGCCGGGTCGGGGGGATCGCACGGGCAACAGCATGAATACATACTACATAAGCGTTCCGATCATCCGATAGTGAAAGGATTGCCGGAGCAGTGGCTGCATGCCAAGGACGAACTTTATGACCGGATGCGTGGACCAGGTGTTCTCGATTCGCTGCTTTATACGGCTTATTCCGATCCGGCAACCGGAGGATCGGGCAGGGAAGAGCCTCTTGTTTTTACGGTCAGGTATGGCAAAGGACGTATCTTCCATACGATGCTGGGCCATGCCGGGAGTAGCCTGGAGGAGAATCCCGCCATGCAATGCTTAGGTTTTCAGGTTCTTCTTTTAAGGGGAGCCGAGTGGGCGGCGATGGGAGAAGTCAAACAAAAAGTCCCGGCCGTTTTTCCGACCGGGACTCATGTCTCCTTAAGGGATAATTATCGTTAATTATTTCTTTTTCCCTTGATTGGCTACGGCTTCCATCAATTTCTTGATTTCTTCCGGGTCACCCAGAAAATAATCGTTTACCAGTTGATAGTCGTCATTGAATTCGAAAACATACGGTACGGCTGTCGGCAGATTCAGGTGAACGATTTCATCATCCGGAATATGCTTTAGGTATTTGATGATACCCCGCAGGCTGTTTCCGTGGGCGGCGACCAATAGTTCGTTGGTAGACTTCAGCGAAGGGAAGATCACCTCTTTCCAATAAGGAAGGATGCGTTCGACCGTATCTTTCAGTGCTTCGGTGCGCGGCAGTTCATTGTCCGGCACTCCTTTGTAACGAACATCGTATTTGGGATTCCGCGGATCGTCTTCCGGTAGCGGATTCGGCGCTATGTCATAGCTCCGTCGCCAGATCAACACCTGTTCGTCACCGTATTTCGCAGCGGTTTCCGCTTTGTTTAATCCCTGCAGATTGCCATAATGCTTTTCGTTCAACCGCCAGCTTTTTTCCACCGGAATCCAATCCAAGTCCATCACGTCGAGCACTGTGTTCAAGGTTTTTACCGCCCGTTTCAGATAGGAAGTATAAGCCTTGTCAAATACATAACCTTTTTCTTTTAATAAATGACCGGCTTTGGTAGCTTCAGCAATTCCTTTTTCCGTCAAATCTACGTCGGTCCATCCGGTAAACCGGTTTTCCTTGTTCCATGCACTTTCTCCGTGGCGGATTAATACGATTGTTTTCATATTCAAGTAAATTAAAATTTAGTTAGTTCATGTATTAATAACAGAATTTCCGGTGAAATGTTGTTTTCGGCTTTCAGTATATTTGTCAATCGCTCTTTTTCGCTACGGAACGCTTCTTCCGGGTAACCTGCCTGTATGCGGTCTGGTCGATCACTTGGTTCAGTTTTTCAATGAATTGCTCTTTTTCCTTGTCCGGTGACAAGTTCATCAGCACATTCATCACTTTGACTAATGAGTGATAAACCTGGTCGGCCTCCCGGCGCGCTGCCGAAGTGGAACTGGTGACAAAGGAGGTTTGTTTTTCCCTCCGCTGCAGGTAGGTTTTGTCGAAAGCGTCATTCGCCGCGATAAGTTCCTCTATCCATTCCGTTGCATGGATGGCGTCCAGGGCGGTGGCATATTCCTCGCCGGCGAATATCTCCGTCAGTTGGCGAAGCACGTCACTTTTCTCTTGATGGGAAAGCCTCGTCGGATTGCCGTACGTGCGGATGATGTGTTGTATCTGCCGCGCTGCTTCGGCCGTTTGCGCATTAAAATGAGCAATGCCGACAGATACGAGGGAGGTTATGGCGCGATAGGCGCGGTCGCGGCGTTTCTCCAAACTGCTGACTTCTTTGGTTATCAGGCTCTTTTCCCTTTGCTTCAGCGCTTCTTTGAACGCTGTGATTTTCTCTCGGTAGGCAAATACATGCTGGCGAAACTCCAGATCGTTTGCCTGTTCAACGATCGAATACACTTTTCGGTGAAAATCAAGGTCTTCTTTCATTCCTAATTTTCGAAGATCCATATTTTTTACTTCTTTCATGTGATAAGAATTCATGCTCTTTAGTGGAGAGCAAATGGTTAACAATCAATCCGTTTTTAGAAGGAAAAAGCCTTGTATAAAAGCTTCTTTCCTAATCAAGAAGTCGGTAAAAACCGAAGGTGCAGGATATTAAGCCTTATCTTGCTTGCGACTTAATAAAAATCCTTTGGAGCAAAAGCGGCTGTTCCATATCTATGTGTGTTTTAGATTTATAGTAGCGCAAAGTACGTAAAGTTTTATAGATAAGCAAGTGAAGTGAGGATAAATTGTTTTCATGAATAATCATGTTGCTATTTTGTTTTTACGGATTTACCTTCCATGTCTTGCATAAATGTTAGGAAATCTGTTTTTTTCTGATTAGTTTTGCTCGTCAAAATCCGAAAAATGATGAGCCTGACAAATCGAATAAATACAGAACATATCTCTTTTCACCCTCTTCATTCTCTGCTGATTATTGTAGTCTGTTCCTTCGCTTTTTTTATTAATAATCAGGTCGTTCCCGCGGATTTGATGGAGGCTCGTAATTTAGCGACGGCACAGGAGATGGTAAAAGACGGTTCCTACCTGATCCCGACGTTGAACGGGGAGTTGCGTTTGGAGAAGCCGCCTTTGCCCACCTGGATAGCAGCCGGTGTGGAGTTTCTGTTTCCCGGAAGTCTGGTCGCCCAACGGTGTGTGGCGGGACTGGTCGCTACCATGATGATTTTTTTTCTGTATCTCTTGGTTATTCGGCTGACCCGTGACCGAATGATCGGGTTGCTTGCCGCCTTGGTTTTGGCGACATCTTTCAATGCCGTGATGATGGGCCGTACGGCTACATGGGATATCTATTGCCATAGTTTTATGTTGGGAGCCATTTATTTTCTGGTGACGGCTTTGGAGGGAAAAGGCCGGCAATGGGGAGCTTTTGCGCTTTCGGGTATATTCCTCGGACTTTCTTTTCTTGGGAAAGGGCCTGTTTCCTTTTATGCCCTTTTGCTTCCGTTTCTGATTGCTTACGGCTTGTCCTACCGTCCCCGCATGAAAGGGAAGGCGGCTCCTTTGGTGGTGATGGTTCTGCTCTTTGCCGTAATCGCCTTCTGGTGGATGGCTTATCTCTATTTCTTTCACCGGGATATGGCGCTTCAAGTGGCGGCTAAGGAATCATCTTCCTGGCTCAATCATAATGTACGGCCGTGGTATTATTATTGGCAATTCCCGGCTGAAGCCGGAATCTGGGCTTTGTTCTGGGTAACGGCCCTAGTGGGTTATTTCGCCTGTCGGAAAGAGAAATACCGCAAAGATCATACTTTTTCGATCGTGTGGTTGCTTTCCTCTTTGATCTTGTTATCTGTCATACCGGAAAAAAAGACCCGTTATCTGTTGCCGATTCTGATTCCGGGAGCTATGACGATTGCTTTCTACTTCTATCATTGTTGGCGCGGGTTCCGGTCGGCCGGAGAAAGGAGGGTGTTCCGAATCAATAGCGGAATTATTGCCTTCATTCTTATGGCTTTACCAGTCACCCTTTACTTTATCTTCTATCGCGAAGGAGAGCTTTCTATCTGGATTCTCACTCTGACTGCCTTATTCGGCTGGGGACTGGGATTATGGATTTTCCGCTCGATCCTGCCAACAAGGAACATCAAAGTGATGGCCGTATTCAGTGCGATTGTGCTCAGTATGATGATGATTGAGAGTGTTTGCCTGATTCCGATCGGAAAGATGTTCATTAATCCGGAACGGCATAATATCCGGATGCTGAGGGAGCATAAGGAACTGGAAGGGATTCCTTTCTATTATAATAAGGAAGAGGAGCTTCGGATGGAATGGGTTTATGAATCCAACCGGGTGATTCGTCCCCTGGATGTGAAGAATGATTCCCTGATACGGGTGAGTCGTCCCTTTGTCTTTCTTAGCAAACAACCGGCTGATTCCGTGTTTGCCGGAAAAGGGGTAACGGTAAAACCTATTGATACTTTCGATAATAATTGGAGAAAGACAAAAGACAAAAGATATAATAAAGAGTTAGTGCGCGAGGTAGTTCTTATCAAGTAAGAGACATAAAGATGAATAAAACAAGTGTGTACGAATTTTGTATAATCGTACCGATCTATAACGAAGAAGANTGCAGGATATTAAGCCTTATCTTGCTTGCGACTTAATAAAAATCCTTTGGAGCAAAAGCGGCTGTTCCATATCTATGTGTGTTTTAGATTTATAGTAGCGCAAAGTACGTAAAGTTTTATAGATAAGCAAGTGAAGTGAGGATAAATTGTTTTCATGAATAATCATGTTGCTATTTTGTTTTTACGGATTTACCTTCCATGTCTTGCATAAATGTTAGGAAATCTGTTTTTTTCTGATTAGTTTTGCTCGTCAAAATCCGAAAAATGATGAGCCTGACAAATCGAATAAATACAGAACATATCTCTTTTCACCCTCTTCATTCTCTGCTGATTATTGTAGTCTGTTCCTTCGCTTTTTTTATTAATAATCAGGTCGTTCCCGCGGATTTGATGGAGGCTCGTAATTTAGCGACGGCACAGGAGATGGTAAAAGACGGTTCCTACCTGATCCCGACGTTGAACGGGGAGTTGCGTTTGGAGAAGCCGCCTTTGCCCACCTGGATAGCAGCCGGTGTGGAGTTTCTGTTTCCCGGAAGTCTGGTCGCCCAACGGTGTGTGGCGGGACTGGTCGCTACCATGATGATTTTTTTTCTGTATCTCTTGGTTATTCGGCTGACCCGTGACCGAATGATCGGGTTGCTTGCCGCCTTGGTTTTGGCGACATCTTTCAATGCCGTGATGATGGGCCGTACGGCTACATGGGATATCTATTGCCATAGTTTTATGTTGGGAGCCATTTATTTTCTGGTGACGGCTTTGGAGGGAAAAGGCCGGCAATGGGGAGCTTTTGCGCTTTCGGGTATATTCCTCGGACTTTCTTTTCTTGGGAAAGGGCCTGTTTCCTTTTATGCCCTTTTGCTTCCGTTTCTGATTGCTTACGGCTTGTCCTACCGTCCCCGCATGAAAGGGAAGGCGGCTCCTTTGGTGGTGATGGTTCTGCTCTTTGCCGTAATCGCCTTCTGGTGGATGGCTTATCTCTATTTCTTTCACCGGGATATGGCGCTTCAAGTGGCGGCTAAGGAATCATCTTCCTGGCTCAATCATAATGTACGGCCGTGGTATTATTATTGGCAATTCCCGGCTGAAGCCGGAATCTGGGCTTTGTTCTGGGTAACGGCCCTAGTGGGTTATTTCGCCTGTCGGAAAGAGAAATACCGCAAAGATCATACTTTTTCGATCGTGTGGTTGCTTTCCTCTTTGATCTTGTTATCTGTCATACCGGAAAAAAAGACCCGTTATCTGTTGCCGATTCTGATTCCGGGAGCTATGACGATTGCTTTCTACTTCTATCATTGTTGGCGCGGGTTCCGGTCGGCCGGAGAAAGGAGGGTGTTCCGAATCAATAGCGGAATTATTGCCTTCATTCTTATGGCTTTACCAGTCACCCTTTACTTTATCTTCTATCGCGAAGGAGAGCTTTCTATCTGGATTCTCACTCTGACTGCCTTATTCGGCTGGGGACTGGGATTATGGATTTTCCGCTCGATCCTGCCAACAAGGAACATCAAAGTGATGGCCGTATTCAGTGCGATTGTGCTCAGTATGATGATGATTGAGAGTGTTTGCCTGATTCCGATCGGAAAGATGTTCATTAATCCGGAACGGCATAATATCCGGATGCTGAGGGAGCATAAGGAACTGGAAGGGATTCCTTTCTATTATAATAAGGAAGAGGAGCTTCGGATGGAATGGGTTTATGAATCCAACCGGGTGATTCGTCCCCTGGATGTGAAGAATGATTCCCTGATACGGGTGAGTCGTCCCTTTGTCTTTCTTAGCAAACAACCGGCTGATTCCGTGTTTGCCGGAAAAGGGGTAACGGTAAAACCTATTGATACTTTCGATAATAATTGGAGAAAGACAAAAGACAAAAGATATAATAAAGAGTTAGTGCGCGAGGTAGTTCTTATCAAGTAAGAGACATAAAGATGAATAAAACAAGTGTGTACGAATTTTGTATAATCGTACCGATCTATAACGAAGAAGAAAATATCAGCCGGTTGGAAGAGGAACTGGGACGTTATCTGGAGGCGGCTTCCGTGAAGGCGTGCATTCTTTTTGTGGATGACGGTTCAAAGGACAACAGTTTGCAGGGAATCATTGAGATCTGCCGCAAGAATCCGGATTTCTATTATATTACCTTTACGCATAATAATGGCTTGAGCGCTGCCCTTAAAGCCGGAATCGATATGGCGGAATCCCCTTACACCGGCTATATAGATGCAGACTTGCAGACTTTGCCGGAGGATTTCGAGCGGCTTCTTCCCTTTCGCCGGGATTATGCCTTGGTGATGGGAATCCGTACCGGGAGGAAAGATAGTTTCGGCAAAAGGTTCTCTTCTCTGATTGCTAACTATTTCCGTCGGATGATGACTCATGATGGGGTAGAGGATACCGGCTGCCCGCTGAAGGTAATAAGAACGGATGCGGCGAAGCGGATTCCTTTTTTTACCGGAATGCACCGCTTTTTGCCTGCTTTGATCCAATTGCAAAACGAGAAGGTGAAGCAGGTTCCGGTTCGCCATTTCGAACGCCTGAAAGGCATTTCCAAATTTCATTTGTGGAATCGTCTGGTCAGTCCCTTTCTGGATTGCTTTGCATATCGATGGATGCGGAAAAGATACATTAACTATACGATCAGTGCGGATAATCTAAAAGAACAGGAGTAACGTGGAGCATAGCAGTTGGTACTTTGTCATCGGATTCCTGGCTCAGGGATTGTTTTCCGCAAGGATGTTCATCCAATGGATCCTGTCGGAAAAAGCCAAGAAGGTCGTATCCCCGACAATCTATTGGAAATTGAGTTTATTAGGTTCCTTGCTTTTCTCCATATACGGTTGGTTACGCAGTGATTTCGCTATTATACTGGGACAAATCTTTTCCTATTATATCTATATTTGGAACCTGAATAATAAAAAGTCATGGGAGAGAATTCCGGCGGTCATTCGTTGGTCTATCCTGCTTCTCCCGGTGATTGCGCTTGGTTGTGTCTTGTATGATAGTACGGCCAATTTCGATCACTTGTTCAAGGAAGTGTCCTTTGGATTGTTGGTCTTCGGTTCGATCGGGCAACTTATTTTCACTTTCCGGTTTGTATACCAATGGCTGTATTCCCGTTCCCGGGGAGAATCATTGCTCCCATCGGGATTTTGGACCCTAAGCCTGATCGGTTCCCTTTTGATACTTGTCTACGGGATTATACGGAAAGACCCGGTTTTGCTACTTGGGCAGGGCGCCGGTTTCATTACTTACACACGTAATTTATGGTTGGATAGAAAATATTTGAAATGAAAATATTAATAACAGGAGCGGCCGGATTCATCGGCTATCATCTCGTGGAGCAGTTGGCCGGGCGGGAAGATGTTGAGATAACGGGCATTGACACGATCAATGCGTATTACAATGTGCAGCTCAAATACGACCGTTTATCCCAAAGCGGAATAGAAGAGAGCCGGATTCGGACGGGAATGGTTACCGATAGTTCGCTGCATTCCAATTATCATTTCGTACAACTTGATCTGACTGATTCAGAGAAACTGAATGTCCTTTTCCGGGAAAATGCATTTGATGTTGTCGTCAATCTTGCCGCCCAGGCCGGCGTCCGTTATTCAATCGAGCATCCGCAGAGCTATGTCGAGTCGAACATCGTAGGCTTTACCAATCTGCTGGAATGTTGCCGGTATCATCAGGTGAAGCACCTGATCTATGCCTCCAGTTCCTCCGTTTACGGGATAAAAAACAAGATCCCTTTCTCTGAAAGCGATTCGGCAGATTATCCTGTCAGCTTTTATGCAGCAACCAAAAGGAGCAATGAACTGATGGCATATACCTACAGCCATTTATTCCGGTTGCCGGTTACCGGTGTCCGCCTTTTTACCGTTTATGGCCCCTGGGGACGGCCGGATATGGCGCCGATGCTGTTTACCCGCTCTATACTGGAGGGGCGGACGATCCGTGTATTCAATTATGGGGAGATGCTGCGTGATTTCACGTATGTGGACGATACGGTGACGGGCATTATCCGCCTCCTTGGAAAAGCGCCCGGCGAGGATGCCGAACTGCCCTATTGCCAACTGTTTAATATAGGCAATTCGCAGCCGGTCAGGTTGCTCGACTTTATTCATCTGCTGGAAGAAGCCCTGGGGCGCAAGGCTGTGCTGGAATTGTTACCCATCCCACCCGGAGACGTGACGGTCACCTGCGCGGATACTTCCCGTCTGGAGGCTTGCGTCCATTACAAACCATCTACGCCTATTGAGAAAGGGATACCTTTGTTCATCGATTGGTATAAGAGCTACTATAAGACAAATAAGGCTTGATCCTTTATTTCTTCCATTGGCGTTTGGAGACACCCCGTTCGTTATAGAACTGGCATACCCGGTCCGGATTGAGCGCCAAGGCTTGTTGATCTTGCCACCTTGCTTCGCAACGCGCTTTGCTGAGGGCGTTGTCACGAATTTGGGCGCCCGGATGACCTTTTCCCAAGTCGGCTGCATGGGCGGCTATTTTGTGGGCAACGACTCCGGCGCATATATCTTCCGTATCCGGATGATCCAGATACTCTTTTGGAGTCGCTCCGCCAATAAGTGAGGCGCCGTGCCAGGCAACCTGCGCTCCTCCGATTGCGGCCGTGATATGGTCATATCCGGGGGCGATATCGGTAGTGATCATGCCGGGAGTAAAGAGTGGAACGCCTTTGCAGCAATATTGATGCTCTTTCATGTTCTCCTGGATTTTATTCATCGGTACATGGCCGGGACCTTCGACAATCACTTGTACAAAATGCTTCCAGGCTGTTTCCGTCAGTTCCCTCATGCGGCGGAGTTCCGTAAACTGGGCGCTGTCATTGGCGTCGTAGATAGAACCCGAACGGAAACCGCTACCGAGCGAAAGGGTGATGTCATATGCCCGCAGGATTTCGCAGATCTCATCAAAATGCGTATAAAGAAAGTTTTCTTGCTGATGTGTTTGCATCCATTGCTTGAGGATGAAGCCGCCTTGGGAGATAAAACCCGTCAGGCGGGATTCCGTCAATTTTAAATCCTCCAGCCGCATCCCCGCATGGATGGTTACGAAATCGACTCCTTGTTCCGCCTGGGCGATCAAGGTTTCACGGAAGATATCCCAAGTCAGGTGCTGCGCTTCTCCTCCGGCGTTGGTCAGCGCTTCGTAGACAGGGACTGTTCCTAATGGAACGGGGCAGGTGCGGATCAGATAATCGCGATAGGCATAGGAATCCGTATCGGCCGACAAGTCCATCAGCGCATCCGTCCCCCATTTATATCCCCAGATTGCTTTTTCCAATTCGTCACGGATCGGAAGGCCGGAAGTCGCGGTGTTCGTGTTTATCTTTACCAGAAAGCGTTTGCCGAGGATCATAGGCTCCAGTTCCGGATGGTTGATATTTGCCGGGATTACGGCGCGTCCCGAAGCTATTTCCTTGCGTACGAATTCAGGCGTGATATAGGACTTCAGTCCCAACGCCTCCACCTGCTGATTCTCCCTGATGGCGACAAACTCCATTTCGGGAGTGATCACTCGCTTTTTAGCATAAAAAAGTTGTGTGATGGTCTTGTCCTCCTTCGCCCGGTAAGGCGGATGCTTCAACGATGCGTAAGTCGTTCCCGCGGGCAGGCGGACAATGTCTTTCCGGCGGACGTACCAGTCTTCACGCATTCTCGGTAGTCCTTCTTCGAGGATAATGGTGCAATCCGGGTCGGAATAAGGGCCGCTGGTATCATAAACAATAACGGGGCTGTTTTTTTTTCGGACGGTCTGGTTCTCTTCGGGATGGATAATCGTGTCGGAAAGATTGATCCGCCGCATCGGAACACGGATTTTATTGATTTCTCCCGAAACATAGATTTTTTCCGAAGATGGATAGGTTACAAAACAGTTTCTTTTAGATTTCATTCTGCGGGATGGTAATACGTCTTTATCATTTGTCCTAATAATTCCGCAAAAGTAATCAAATGAAAGTATTTTTAGGGGATTTTCTCTGAAATAAACAGATTTAACGGAGCTTCATATAGATAAAAAGAGCGAGCCGCCCCGCTTAAGGGAATGGCTCGCCTGATTTTAGACTCTAAAAAATCGAATTACTTTCTTTTATTCAGCCGGGTGAATTGCCTCTGTCGGACATGCGTCTGCGCAAGTCCCACAATCTGTACACATTTCAGGATCAATGTGATATATATCACCCTCGGAAATCGCCCCTACCGGGCATTCGTCAATGCAAGTACCGCATGCAATGCAATCATCACTAATTAAATAAGCCATTGTTGTAAGATTTTTAATTGATAACTATTAGTCCTACAAAAATATAGTTTTCTTTACATTAAAAAAACTTCTGCCTTCTTTTTTTTATCCGCACTTTAAGGACAATATTTTTTTTTATCCTTCGTTAATGTAGGTATGAATGGTGGATTGAAACGTATATCGCTTGTCGTATTGCTTCTTTTGATTTCAGCTTCAATTGCTTGGGGGCAGAAGCAGAGGGTGAAGAATCAGCCTTATGCTGATTTGAAGTTATATCATTTAGGTTTTCACGTAGGACTGCATACACAGGATTTGCTGCTGACTAATTCGGGAGTGACATCAGACGGGCAAGTGTGGTTTGCCGAAATACCGACTTACACTCCCGGCTTTAGTGTGGGAGTGATCGGTGATATGTATCTGAATCCTTATTTTAGCCTCCGGGTCTTACCGACTTTGAATTTCGGTGACCGGAAAGTAATTTTCAGGAAACAGCATAGTGAGAATGAGGCGGAGGATGTGTCTGTGAGCCTGCGTTCCAATTATATGAGCCTGCCTCTCCAGATAAAATACGCCGCTCTTCGTTTGAATAATTACCGGCCTTACATTACGGGAGGAGTCTATGCCGCAATGGATCTGGGGCGTAAAAAAGGTACCGAACTGATGCTCAAAGGTATGGATTACGGTGTGGAAATAGGATTCGGTTGTGATATCTATCTTCCTTATTTTAAGCTTTGTCCCGAGTTGAGGTTTAGCTTTGGCCTGGCCGATGTCCTGGAGAAGGACCGCAGCGATCTTTCCGACCCGGATATGCAGAAGTATACCAATGCCCTCTCAAAGGCGACGACCCGGATGATCACCCTTAGCTTCAATTTCGAATAAACAATTCAATAAAGATATAAGCGGCAGGAGTGGCCAGGATAACACTGTCGAAGCGATCCAGTATACCGCCGTGTCCCGGAAAGAATTTGCCCGAATCCTTCGCCCCGAAAGTTCGTTTTAAAAGCGACTCGCTCAAATCTCCCAACGTACCGAAGATGACGACTGTACTGGCGAAGCCTACCCATATATACCATTCGATCCCTGTATACCAGGCGCAGAACAGAGAGAATATCAAGACGACCAGCCAACCTCCGAAAAAACCTTCCCATGATTTGAGCGGAGAAATCCGTTCGAACAGCCGGTGCTTGCCGAAAGCCGTCCCGATCAGGTAAGCCCCTGTATCATTCAACCAGACAAAGATAAAAATAGCCATCAGAAAAACCCAGGAATAGTTTACTTCCCCGAATTCATCGGGCAGGAAGGCTATAAAATTCAGCAGTGAAAGTGAACCGGCACAATAGATCTGCCCTAAAATATGGAAACCGCAATTTCTAATCGGGTCTGCTTCTTTCTTGTAGAGTTCCGAGATAAGGAGGTACATCAGGAAAAGGATATAGGGCAGGAAGATGAGTTCTTCTTCAAGCGGCCCTGCATAGAGGAAAGTGGCGGTAAAGAGGTATACTCCTCCCAAAATACCGATCCACTTATCTCCCTTGCTTTTTATTCGAGCCAGGTTGTAGAACTCGTTCATACCAAGGATAATGACCAGACAAAAAAAGAGGAGAAACGCGTAGGGATTAAAACAAATCGCCGCTGTCAAAGTCACTACAAATGCAGCACCGGTAAGTGCTCTTATCATAAAATTGTTCAAAATAAATTGTGTTTTTTGATGGTTCTCTATCTATCAATTATATAATGTAAGGATTTCACAAATTCAAAGAGCCGTGAAGTTTCTCTATTCTCCTTCCTTGCTTTCGGTCTCAAAGCCCTCGTCAGGTATTACTTACAGAGCTTTCCTTTTCCGGATTTTTCTCCGAAGGCACCTTTTCCCCGGAAGGGGCGTTCTCTTTTTTATCGTTATTCAACTTTTCCTGTTGCTCTAAAATCTCCTGTGAGCGTGAAACCCACATCCTTTTTCCGAAAATATGCTCGACATCCTCCGTGTAAATCACTTCATTTACCAATAATAATTCTGCCAATTGATTGTGTTTCTCCGCGTTATCGGACAAGATCCTTTTGGCGCGCTCATATTGCTCGTTTACTATTTTCTGTACTTCAAAGTCGATTAACCGGGCTGTTTCATCACTATATGGTTTCGTGAATCCCCAATCTTGTCCTGTCGAGTCATAATAATTCAAATTCGGAAGCGAGTCGCTCATCCCAAAATAAACAACCATTGCGTAGGCTTGCTTTGTAACCCTTTCCAAATCGTTTGATGCACCGGTGGAAATGCGTCCCAGGAATAGTTCTTCTGCTGCGCGGCCACCCAATAGGGCGCACATTTCATCCAAAAGTTGTTCCTTTGTCGTGATCTGGCGCTCTTCCGGTAAATACCAGGCGGCGCCCAACGCTTTCCCGCGAGGTACGATGGTTACTTTTATCAATGGGTTCGCATGTTCCAGCAACCAGCTTAAGGAGGCATGCCCGGCTTCATGGATGGCTATGCTTTTGCGCTCATCCGCCGTCGTGATTTTGGTACGCTTCTCCAGGCCGCCTACAATCCGGTCGATTGCGTTCATGAAATCTATTTTCTGAACGAATTTCTTTCCGCTTCTGGCGGCAATCAGCGCCGCTTCATTACATACGTTGGCTATATCAGCGCCGGAGAATCCTGGCGTCTGGCGGGCCATCAGTTCGGTATCTACTGAGCTATCTATCTTAATAGGGCGCAGGTGAACACTGAAAATTTCCTTCCGTTCGTTCAGATCCGGTAACTCTACATAGATTTGCCTGTCAAAACGACCGGCACGAAGCAATGCCTTGTCCAATACGTCAGCCCGGTTTGTTGCGGCCAGAATAATGACTCCACTGTTCGAACCGAAGCCGTCCATCTCTGTAAGCAATTGATTCAGTGTGTTCTCACGTTCGTCGTTGCTGTTCATATTGGCATTTCTGCCCCGCGCACGTCCGACTGCATCAATTTCATCGATAAAGACAATACAGGGAGCTTTTTCTTTTGCTTGGCGGAACAGGTCGCGGACACGAGAGGCGCCCACACCAACGAACATTTCAACGAAGTCTGAACCTGATAAAGAGAAGAACGGTACATTGGCTTCGCCGGCAACAGCCTTGGCTAATAAGGTTTTTCCCGTTCCCGGAGGGCCTACAAGCAAAGCGCCTTTAGGGATTTTACCTCCCAGTTCGGTATATTTTCCCGGATTTTTCAAGAAAGAAACGATTTCCTCTACCTCTTGCTTGGCTTCCGACAGGCCGGCTACATCCTTGAAGGTCACTTTGATATCTCCATCCTTATCAAAGAGTTGCGCTTTGGCTTTTCCTACGTTAAAGACGTTGCCGCCTCCGCCTCCGCCCCCTCCGGACATCCTTCGCATCAGGAAGATCCAGACGGCAATCAGAAGGATAAAGGGGCCGAATGAAATAAGGAAGCTCCAGAAGACGTCGTCTCCTTCTTCGAAACTGACTTGTGTCGTCAAGTTGTTCTCCTTGGCCGCCGCATCAAAAAAGTCCGAAAAACGATCGGAGGAAGGTATCTTTACAAAAACCTTGGGGGAAGAACCCACGCGGGAACTGTCTTCCTGAAAGATCTGTCCATACTTCTCCTTTTTTACCGTCGCTTCCAACAGGTTTTTTTTATTGAATACGACGATATTATCAAATGAATTTTCCTTTGTCAACTGTTGAAATTCCGTCCACCCCAATTCTCTTTTTGCAGAAGAATCGTTGGTCATATACAAGGCGATCAACATGATGAAGATAAGCCCATACATCCAATAGAGGTTAAAACGGAACATCTTGGGTTTGTTGTTTTTAGGAATCTTGCTATTTTTATTTTCCATAGATATTTGTCAATAATTATAAAATCAAAGCATCATTCTATATCCGGAATCTTCGAAATACTGGAATCCCCCCAAAGAGTTTCCAAATTATAGAATACGCGTTGTTCCGGAAGGAAAATGTGAACAAGAACCGTGCCATAGTCCATACCAATCCATTGCGCATTTCTCATTCCGTCAATAGATAATGGTTTTTCATGTGTATCACTATGCACCGTATCCCAGACCGAGTCAGACAAGGCTGATACTTGGGTCGTCGTATTTCCTTCACAAATAACCATATATTGACATATAGCCCCGGAGATCCGGTTTAAATCTACCGTGACAATCTTTTTACCTTTTTTATTTTGTAATCCCTTAACAATTGTCTCTACTAATAATCTCGTTTGATCCATTCTTTCTAATTTGCTCGTATATTGCTGATATATAATTCAAGTCTGCAAATATACTTCAATATTTTTATACTTTTATAAATTCTATGCTTTTATAGCATGCGCCTGGCAGCTATATCAATCTAAAAATGTAACAATGGAAAGTAGTTTTTGTTGCATCCTTTTTTGTGGAAAAATTTTGCTGCAAAAGAAAAAATCTCTAATTTTGCAGCGATTTAGAGGATCTGTTTAATACAAATTGTTCTATGGTGTAATGGTAACACGTCAGATTCTGGTCCTGAAATTCCAAGTTCGAGCCTTGGTAGAACAACTGCATATACTAAAAACGCATTGTAAATAAAAGTTTTACAATGCGTTTTTTCTTTCCGGAAGATCGGTTTCTTAAATTAAATGAGGAAAAAAGAGGTACATGATTGTGGAGCCATGGTTTTTTTTTAATTTCGCACTTGATGGAGTGAGAAAATCCCGGCTTGTTCGCCAGTCAGGATAAAATGTGGCTTTTCCCAGTGAAAGGTTTTGATTAGAAGGTGTTTATGACTAAAACGAAAAGAGTATGTCGATCTGGTGGATTTTTATCGTGATCATAATGGTGGCAATCCTGGTGTTTGTCATCAAATATTCGAGCCGTTCCGAGTCCAAGCTTGAAGAAAAAAATGCGGCATTGGACCGGCGGAACAAATTGAGCGCTTCCCTGGATTTAAAAACTCGTGTAAAGAACGGTACGTTGGGTGTGGACGAGGAGCGCCAGAAAATTGTGTATTTAATTGATACGGATTCCGGTTTTATAACAAAAGAATTTGATTTCAAAGAGGTAGAGTCTTTTGAATTGTTGCTGGATGACGAGGTGCTTTTCCGTTATCCCGGAAAAGATTCGACTTTAGAGCAGGAGATTGCCTCCATATGCGGGGTAACAACCGCTTATCTGGTAAAAGCATCGATTCTGAGGGGGGATGTGGGTTCTTTAGATTTGAAAATCGTTTTTCACCATTCCAGCGATCCTTATTATCTGTTTAATTTTTATTCCAAGCGAGTAGGGGCAAAATCGGTTTTGGAGATGGCCATCCACTCGATTGAGGATTGGGGCGATCATCTGTTGAAAATGATCTGGAAAAGAGAAGGGCTTAAGGAACAAGGATGAATCTTAAACATTTAAAAGGGCATGGGGCCATGTTGTCGGCAAACATCTTGTTCGGCGGGATGGCTCCGGTTTCGAAATCCGTGTTGATGAGCGGAAATGTCAATGCGCTTTCTCTTACGACTTTCCGGATGTTGGGGGCTGCGCTTCTTTTTTGGCTTGCTTCCTTTTTCCTGCGGGCGGAGCATGTAAACCATAAGGATTTGATGAAGTTGTTCTTTGCCGCCCTATTCGGTATTGTGCTGAATCAGGGGCCATTCATCTGGGGAGTCTCCATGACTTCTCCGATAGATGCCTCCATTGTGGCCACCACAACCCCGATCATCGCCATGGTGATTGCCGCCCTTTACTTGAAAGAACCGATTACCGGGAAGAAAGTCCTGGGAATTTTCGTGGGAGCCACGGGCGCCCTGCTCTTGATTTTGGGAAGTCAGCATAGTGGAACGTCTGCTAACCAAAGCAATGTTTGGGGGGATTTGCTTTGTTTATTCGCCCAATTCAGCTTTTCTTTTTACATTGTCGTCTTTAAGGATCTTGTCGGCCGTTATTCGCCGATAACTATCATGAAATGGATGTTTACCTATTCCGCCATTTGTTATATCCCGTTTTCCTATTCATCTATTGCTTCTATCGATTTTGCTACGGTACCGTTGTCTGCTTTCTGGCAGGTCGGTTACATTGTTTTTTGCAGTACCTTTTTGGCTTATCTTCTGATCCCGGTCGGGCAGCATCTTCTCCGTCCTACGGTTGCATGCATGTATAATTATGTGCAGCCGATCATTGCCTCCCTTATCGCTGTCCTTTGGGGAATGGATACTTTCGGCCTTATGAAAGGCTTGGCAATTGCATTGGTCTTTTTAGGTGTTTTTATTGTTACCCAAAGTCGATCCAAAGCAGATATGGATGCTTATTTGGCTCAAAAGGAGGGGCGTTCATCAAAATAAATTATTCTTTTTGCGTTTAACAGGGCTTTATCTCATCCTCCTTTCATCTGAATCAAATTATCTTTTTTCGTGTATGTTTTCTCTTGATGTTTTTTGTAAATAGATAATACTGGTTATTTTATTCGCTATATTCATAAAATATATGGAATATTGTTGTTCGTATTTTGTTTTATGCGTAAATATGCAGATATTTGTCTTTTCAAGTATTAATATTTATTTTTTGCTTATTTAAATAGAAAGCAAAGTGTAGAAGTTAATATATAATTTTGCAATTAATCTTAATGCTTGTTTTATATGATATTTATTGTCCTATACTTGTGCTCTTTTTTTGCTTAATAGCTTGAGTATGCCATGGAAGTTCTTTTGATATTAAATTGGGCTTTAATAAGAAACGAATGTTAAGGTTATTGAAAAAACTCTATAAAAATGTCAAAAATGAGAAACAAGTTGAATGAAAAATTGATTGCATCTATTAGGGAATCTCTCCCGGAGGGGGAAAATTTAGCCCAGAATTTGATGGATGTTTTATGTATTGGAAAAGAAGCGATTTATCGGAGAATCCGGGGAGACGTTCCTTTTACTTTTGATGAAGTATCTACCCTGTCTTCAAAAATAGGATTTTCAATTGATGAAATAGTGGGTCTTAGTAATTCAGGAAGCGGATTATACGAGTTAGATTTGGTAGAGCCGGAGAATTTGATTGATCGGTATGCCGAAAAGCTGGATAGACAAGTGAAAATTCTCAAAAAAATGCGCAAAGCGTCGCAATCGATGATTAATTTTGCCATTAATTCCTTACCTGATGTGTTTGCTTTGGCTCATGATAATATTGCACGGTTCAGGTTATACCACTGGCTTTATCAAAATAAAACGCGGGTGAATTCATTCGCATTTAAGGATTTGGTACTGTCTCCCGAGGTGATTGCCTTACAAAAGCAATATACGACGGATATCCGTTCGATGAGCCGAGCCTGTTTCATTATGGATCGCAATGTGTTTATTTCTTTTCTTCATGAGATCGACTATTTTTATCGCTTGAAATTGCTGACCAAAGAGGAGGTGGAAATCCTGAAAAAGGAAATGATCACCATGTTGAATGATCTGGAAGATTTGGCCGTTGCCGGAGTATATCCCAATACCGGCTCAGAAGTCCATATGTATATATCGAATGTGGATCTGGAATCTTCTTTCTCTCTATATGAATATAACAACACCGGGTATGCTTATTTGAAGGTTTCTACCGTCGAAGGTGTCGAGTCGCGTAATCCGTTGGTTTGCAAAAAGCAAAAGCAATGGATTGAGTCTATTCGCAAATATTCGGTTCTTATCTCTCAAAGCGGGGAGGTGCAACGCATGGAATACTTTAACACGCAGCGTGATTTTGTGGACAAGCTTGCTTTATGATTTTACGGGGTGATGCATCTACATTAGTTCTAACCGGGTTTAGATTTGCTCATATAAAAACAATCTTATTATAGACGGCATACTAGTTGATTGCCTTGATCGTTTAAAATTAAGCTCATATAAAAACAATCAAGAGGCTGTCTAAGAAGCGCTGCGCCGTTTTGAAAATCTAGTGCACTCAATGAATTGATTCAGTATACTTCTATGTTGTAATCCAGTGCACTCATTTATAAAATTCAGTGCACTGGATTTTTTCCGTGCATGTCACGACTTTTTGGACAGCCCCTTTATTTGTTCTCGTCAACTATTATGTTTCCTGTCTTCCCCCGTTCGTTGTTCATCATTCATCGTTTCTTCCCGTGATTTCCCTCCAGAGGGTATCGTCGGGAACCGGGGCTTCGATGCGTAGCGGTAGTTTGGAAACGGGATGGATGAATTCGGCGCTGCGGGCATGGAGGCTGATGCCTCCGTCCGGATTGGAACGCTCGGCTCCGTATTTGAGATCTCCTTTGATCGGGCAGCCTATTTGGGCCAGTTGGCAACGGATTTGATGATGGCGGCCGGTCTTGAGGTCAATTTCCAATAAGTAGTAATTGGTTGATCGGGCAATTAGTTTGTAGTGGAGGATGGCTTGTTGGGCGCCGGGACATTCCGTGTCATGGGCATAGCTTTTGTTTTGCTTTTCATTACGTACAAGCCAATGGACGAGTGTGTCTTCCTCCTTCGGCGGACGATTCCTGACGATTGCCCAGTAGGTCTTCTTTATTTCCCCGGTGCGGAACATCTCATTTAGCCGGGGAAGCGCCTTGCTGGTTTTGGCAAAAAGGACCAGTCCCGTCACCGGACGGTCCAGGCGATGAACGACACCGATAAAGACATTACCCGGCTTGGCGTATTTTTCCTTCAGCCATGCCTTCAGCATCTCCGAAAGAGGCTTATCGCCGCTCTTGTCACCTTGTACAATCTCGTGGCAGTTTTTGTTAACCGCCACGAGATGATTGTCTTCATAGATAACTTCCATACGGATTACATGTTCATCCCGCCGCAGCAATGGATCACCTGTCCCGTGACATAAGAGGATAAGTCGGAAGCAAGGAAAGTCGCTACGTTAGCCACATCTTCCGGCGTACCTCCGCGACGCAACGGGATCTGTTTCGCCCATTCGACTTTCACCTCGTCCGAAAGGGCGGCGGTCATGTCGGTAATGATGAATCCGGGAGCGATGGCATTGGCGCGGACGCCGCGTGAACCCAGTTCCTTGGCGATACTTTTAGCCAGCCCGATCATTCCGGCTTTCGATGCGGAATAATTAGCCTGCCCGGCGTTTCCGGAAACGCCGACAACGGAAGCCATGTTAATGATGCTTCCGCCTTTCTGCTTCATCATCACCGGAGTAATGGCATGAACGAAATTAAATGCGGATTTCAGGTTTACATTGATGACCATGTCCCATTGCTGTTCCGTCATGCGGATCATCAGTCCGTCACGGGTAATCCCCGCGTTGTTCACAAGGATGTCGATCCGTCCGAAGTCTTTTACGATTTCAGCAACCACGGCATGTGCTTCTTCAAAGTTGGCCGCATTGGAGGCATATCCCTTCGCTTTGACGCCCAGGGCGGCTATCTCTTTTTCGGTTTCCAATCCCTTTTCATCGATCGTTAAATCCGTGAATGCGATCTGAGCGCCTTCAGATGCAAACTTCAGTGCAATAGCTTTTCCGATTCCACGTGCAGCGCCGGTAATAACGGCTACTTTTCCTTCTAATAATTTCATGATTTTATTATTTAAATTGTATCAAACATGCGCCGGCAGAATATCCGCCCCCAAAGACGGTGATCGCAACGAGGTCTCCTCTCTTGAATCGGGAGGCATGCTCGGCATAGACCAACGCGGAACTGACAGAACCGGTGTTTCCGTAGTCTTCTATATTATGTAGTATCTTTTCTTCCGGCAAGCCCATCTGCTTTGCAATGTTGGCCATGATCCGCCGGTTTGCCTGATGGCAGATAAAATAGGAGAGCTCGTCCAACGTAAAGCCGTTTCTTTTCAGAAGTAGCATGACGTTCCGTGGCATATAGGTGCAGGCCTGTATGAAGACATCCCGTCCTTCAGGCATCATGATCCCGCCATTGCTGGGACGCAGGGTGACGGCTTCCGGCCCCTTTCCGATGGGTCCCAGGCCCATGGTGACGATGTCGAGGATTTCCGGTTCGTCGTCGGCGTATCTCTCCTTGGAAATGAAAAAAGCGGCCGCGGCATCCCCCCAGAGATGTCCCGACTGGGGATCCGTTTCATTATAATAGGCTGAGTTTTTATCTGCCGAAAGGATCAGCGCCTTTGTCGCCTTACCGATGGCAAAATATCCCTCCACGGCCTCTAAGGCATTCATGAAAGACGAGCAGGCGGAAGAGAGTTGGAAAGCCTTGGCCTCCTTTATTCCGAACGTGCGTTGCGCTACGTGGGCAGCTGTCGCGACAGTATCGTAAGGGGAATAGGTCGCTGAAATAATCAAATCGACTTCCGTAATGTCATAAGGAAGATGCGGAATCGCCCGCCGAGCGGCTTCCAGTCCCATGGTCGTCACATTTTCATCCTCTTTGGCCTTTGAGCGTGTTTTAATTCCGGTGCGTTGTTCAATCCATTTGTCGGTTAATCCGTTTAACGCAAAAAAATGATCATTGGGCACCCTTTTCTCGGGTACATAATATCCGCTTGCATTGATATACATCAGATGTTGTTACTTAATTTTTATTCCGTTTAAGATAATATTCATCACATTTTCCTTGTATTCACTTCTGCGTTGGGCCGTATCGCCCAGACGCCCCCGAATGTATGGAACTTCCAATCCTTTGAGGGCGTGGTGAAGAATCTGTGCAGTGATTCCTGTGTCGGGTACATTAAAAATGCCCTGTTCTATTCCATCTTCCAAAATTCCCTGAATGATCTCCGTCTCCCGTAGATCGAAACTTTTTCTAACCTTCTCCACCCGCCAGATATCCCGGAAGAAATTGGCGCGCAGCGTTCCATTACGGAAAACGATTGATTTTACACTATCCAAACGGGTATATAGGAAAGTCATCAGCTTCTCGTCCGCCGGAAGCGTCATGGCGGCAACTTCGAGCAGCATCTGGTGCAATTTATCCAGTTCGGTCTGAACCACAGCCAGATAAATATCGTTTTTGCTTTTGAAATAGGTGTAAAGTGTACGCCGGCCTTTCTGAGAGGCTTGAGCAATATCATTCATTGTGGTATTATCCACCCCCATGCGGGCAAACAATTGTCTGGCCACATCGACAAGCATATTGCGTGTTCTTGAAACAGTAATCGACATAAAATTTGCACAGTTTGGTTAAAACTGTGCGCAAAGTACTCAAAAAACTTTATCACTTCCAAGTATATTAAAAAAAAGTAGTATAAAATTTGTTTTGTATTCATTTTTCCCTACCTTTGCAGCCGTAAACAATATCGCGGAGTGGAGCAGTGGTAGCTCGTTGGGCTCATAACCCAAAGGTCGCAGGTTCGAGTCTTGCCTCCGCAACCAAAAAAGGAAAGCATCTGAGAAGTCAGGTGCTTTTTTTATTCCGGCCAATCCCCGTCTATTTGAGGATCAATAAACCAAGCACATTCGATCAACTTGCCGGATTCAACGTTCGAATCACAATTTCCCTTGCACTCATTCGCTATCTCTAATGGACATTAATTAATACTAACAAATGAGTAGACGCTGCTCTGAATATACCTACTAATGGGGATTGAATCCGCCATTGAGGTCGTATAACTTTACCGTCGTTAATGAACCATCCTTATGTTATTGGGAGATACAATCATTATAGAATGAAAAAAAAGATAGTATATTATTATAAAGTGCTATTTCTCATTGGGCTTATTTTTATATTTGGCAATCAAAGCAAAGGAAATGCGCAGAATCGGAATTTCCAGATTCAGGGGATTCTTTTGGATTCAATCAAAAGGAAGCCTGTTGATATGGCTCTTGTCTCCGTGGCTGAATTGGATATTTGGTCGAGAACGGATGAAAACGGGCAGTTTGTACTTAATAATATACCCGGAGGAAGGCATACTATCCGGTTTTATCTATTAGGTTATAAGGAACTTACAGTTGTTAAGGAGATCAATTCGGATATCAATGATTGGACGCAAATGTTGCAGCCATTCAGTTTGTCGCTGAAAGAGGTCAATGTGACGGCTACCGAAAACAAATTAGGTTCCATCTCGAAAATAGAAAATGAAGCGATCGAACATATCCAACCCAAGAGTCTGACCGATATTTTTCAGTTATTGCCCGGTCAGGTAACAGAGAATCCGAGTTTGGCTTCACCCGGACAAGTGAAGATCCGGGAAATTTCCCAAAATGCTAATAGTGCGTTAGGTACTTTGATCATCGTAGACGGAGTCCGGGTCTCCAACGATGCGAATATGCAAACCTTCTATCCGGCCCGTTCTGGCAATAGTTCTTCCGGAGCGGCTATGAATCCGAGCGGTACGGTGGGAAAAGGCGTCGACCTCAGGGATATTCCGGGAGATAACATCGAATCGGTGGAAGTCATCAAAGGGATTCCTTCTTCCGAATATGGGAACCTTACGTCGGGTGTCGTCATTGTCAAAACCAAGATCGGAGAACAGCCGTGGACAGCTAAAGCCAAAATAGATCCCAATACGAAAATGGGGAGCCTATATAAGGGCTTGAAATTATCCGGCCGTTCAGGCATTGTAAATATAGGAGCGGATTATGCACAGGCTTATGATGATATCCGTTATCATCTGGGCGGATATAAACGCCTCACCGGAACCGCTTCCTATTCGAATACATTTCTTAATGAAACAAGTCCTTTGGATGTCAATGTCCGGCTTTCCTATTTCCGTTCTATCGATGAAGCAAAATCGGATCCCCAACTAAAGCGGGATGAAAAGGTCAAATCGTCTCAAAGGGGCTTCCGATGGGGTATCGACGGCAAGTGGATGTTGCGCAAGCCGTGGATCACAAATATAGAATATAGTTTTTCGGGGGATTATACCCTTGCTGAAAATTATACGAAGGAGTTGCAAGTCCTTTCCACTGGGGCTGTTCCTTATCCGACCTCATACGAAGAGGGCATCTTTGAAGAAGTATATTTGCCGGGAGTTTTTTATACGGAATATACGACCGATGGAAGGCCCTATAATATTTTCGGAAAGTTAAAGGGCGATTGGAATAAGCAATTCGGACATGCCGTTAATTCCCTGAAAGCGGGATTAGACGTTTCGTTCAGCGGAAACAGAGGGGACGGATTGAAATACGATCTTTCCAAACCTCCCATGCTTACCATCGAATCCAGTATCCGTCCACGGGCCTACAAAGACATTCCCTCTTTAAAGAATTACGCTTTCTTTATGGAAGATAAAATTATTCAACCGATCGGAACAACCGAATGGATAACCCAGTTGGGAATCCGTTTTTCCAATGTACAACCCGGGAATTATTTTTCTGTGGAGCCCCGTCTGAATACAAGCTATGAGATCCTGAACCGGAAAAACAACACCCTTTTTGACCGGTTGAGCGTAAATCTGGGGTATGGTCTTTTTTCCAAAATGCCTACCTTGTCCTATATCGTTCCCGGTAATGCCTATTTCGATGATATCAGTTTTAATTATCTGGACGGTGATCATTCGCTGGCTGTCGTATCGACCAAAGTGAAAGATGCGTCCAATCCCGATTTAAAGCCGGCGCGCAGTACCAAAAAAGAGATCGGCCTCTCTTTCGATATACAGAAAGTATCCGTTTCGTTGACCGGTTTTCATGAAAAATTGAAAAACGGCTTAGCCTTTAAGAGCGTACCCTATTTCTCTTCCTTTCCTAAGTTTACGGTAGAGGGCGCCGGTAAAACCCCGGAATTTGAGAATGGGCAAGTCTATTATTATGAAAACGGGGAACGACTGCCTGCTCCATACGTGATGGACACGACCATTCATACCTATTATACTCCATCCAACAACCAGATCTTAATCAAAAAAGGATTGGAGTATATTATTAGCATCGGTAAGATCGATGCCATACGCTCCTCCTTCGTCATCGACGGTGCATGGCTGTATGAAGAAAGCTACAATACATTACCCGGTTATTCCCAGACAAATCAGTCTTACCAGGGAAAGCCTTATCCGTATATAGCCATCATGCCTGCAGGATTCAAGGATATTAACCAGCGGGTCAATACGAATATACGGATGATCACGCATGTTCCCGAACTTAAAATGGTGGTTTCGTTAACGACCCAGATCATATGGAATACAAAAGAGAAAGTTGAATGGGAAGACGAGAACGGAAACTCGCTGGTTTATTATTACGGTTCGGAGGGTGAACGGATTTACGAGAACAGCGCCTTGGAAGACAGGAAGGATACCCGATATGTGGATCCGGTAGCCTTTATGGACAAGACCGGTAAAATATATGAATGGGATCCGGCCTATTCCCGCGATTCCCGCTATGCAGCGATGGTAAGGAATTATAATGTCTCTTATTATTTTGTAGAAGAGAGTTTACCTCCGGCCGTACAGTTCAATCTCCGCCTGACAAAAGAGTTTTCGCGGAATTTAACCTTGTCGTTTATGACAAACAATTTTTTGAAAATGAATCCATCTCAGAGAAGCAATAGGACTTCGCTATACGTAAGGCGGAATACCGGCTTTTACTTTGGAGCAGAAATCAATTATAAATTTTAAATAGTATAGTTTATGAAAACATTATCTTTTAGAAACATTTTATCGAATGGTTCTTTTTCGCGTTCCTTGGGGACCTTGTCTTTGCTTACGGCCATGCTCTTCATATTTTCATTTACATCCTGTAGTGACGATGATGACGAGGCGCAAAAATATGCTGTAAAAATAACGGTTAATTATCCCGCCGGGTATACGGAGAATCTGGCTTCCGGCCTTCAAGTCAAAGCAGCCAGTTCAACAACAGGGACAGAAGTTTCCGCTACTACGGATGACAACGGAGTTGCACAATTTTCCCTGATCTCGGGGATCTATAGTTTTACGGTTTCTCAGGAAACGGAAGAGTTCGCTTTTAATGGAATCCTTGAAAATGTGACGGTTGCCGAGGATAAGACCTATACGATTGATCTTCATGCAAGCACTCTTTCCGGCGGACTTGTATTCAAAGAATATTACTATGCCGGTTCACCGACGGAATCGGGAGGATCTTATTATTCCGACCAGTTCATGGAGATATATAACAATTCCGACGACACGATCTATCTGGATAATATCGGCATAGGTTCTTTGGATCCGACAACATCAAATTCTCCAAGCGTATGGGTTGACGAGCAGGGAAACTTGTTGGACAAATTGCCTGTAGGAAGTTATAGCTTTTATATAAAGGGCTCGGGAAAAGATCATCCGTTGGAACCTCGCACGAGTATTGTCATTGCCCAGGACGGTATAAACCATAAAACGGATCCGCTGGGTAATCCTCTTTCTCCGGTGAATTTAGGAAATGCGTCATGGGAGACTTATGTCGGCGATATCAACGGAGGAAAAGATGCGGATGCCCCGAGCGTTCCCAACCTCACTTTGCTACATGCGACGATGACTTCCATGTTCGATGCCTTGTATTCTATTTTCGGGCCAGCTCTGGTCTTGTTCCGGTTCCCGGCGGATGTCGATCCTGCCGCTTTTGCCAGTGACGACACTAATCTGGCCTTACAACCCGGAAGTTCATCGACATTCAAATATCTGATGATTCCCAAAGATTATGTAATTGATGCAATAGAGTGTGTGAATAGTGATGAGAGCAAGCGCTACAAAAGAATTCCTTCCGATTTGGATGCCGGATATACTTTTACGAATGACAGTTATACAGGGAAAAGTGTCCGCCGGAAAGTGAAACAAATCATCGACGGAAAGGTGATTTATAAAGATACCAATAACTCGACGGAAGATTTTCTCAGGGAGCAAACCCCGTCTCCGTTTGTTCATCCTACATCGGCAGACAATTAAACGCACGTTATTAAATGAAGATTATTCCAGGAAAAATCATTCTGACGGGATTCATCTCCGTCCTTGCAGCCATAGCCTGTAATGCCCGGTCAAATGACAGCATTATAGGTCCGGCCGACTATTCCCTGTTGCCTTTGCAATACATTTGGCTTCAAACGACTAACCCGGTCGCCTACGCCGATATCGAAGGCGACCGGATGGATGCCGTATTGGGTTACCGGTACGGATCGGGAGATTATAAACCCGTGTCGGATCCCCGGTCCGTCCATTCGGGAAAGGTGTTGGTGGAAGGATTCAAACAAGTGGATAAACTTCATTTTTACGGAAGTTTCCTTTATAATATTTCAAGCTTGGAAGGGCAGAAATGGAAGGATGTTTTGCTTCCTTCCCCCGGAAATCCGTTTATCTTAGGGGATAGCATCGGCGGGGATTACGATAATGAACTCTTTGAAATAAAAGGAGTGATGGCTTCTTCTGCAAATGAAAACTTTAAATGGGGAGTTTCCATGAACTATAAGGGGGGAAGTTCGGCGGATCAGAATGATCCCCGCCCGCTTATTGATGCCATGCGATATTCCGTGCGTCCGGGTATTTTATACCGTATCCCGTCTTCTTCCTGGGGGCTTGGATTGGATTTGGGTTACGAACGTTATCGGGAAGATATCAAGATTTCAGTAATAGAAACAAATATCGTACATCATTTCTTCCTGTTCCAGGGAATTGGGCTTTATTATATGGAATCCGGCATTTCTTATAGCCGGCGATATAAGGGGAATGCATTTAGCGGAAATGGATATGTGAATTGGAAGAATAATGCCGCTGAGAACATTCTCCGGATCGGATACGAGAACAGGACTGAAAATTCGGAGGATGGATCCAGCGAGAGCCCTTTTAGATCGGGAGATTATAAAGAGACCGTTTATTCTCTGTCGGATATTTTCTCGGTAAAAAAGGATGCGATGGCCCATATTCTAAAGATATATGCCGATTACTCTCCCTCAAAAGGAATTTGGTACGATCAGAAGAAAACGGTCAATCCGAATGACCCATCTATTATCTGGGAAGTTTATAATAAATCCGTCAAATATAAGAATAAGGTAACGAAAGCGGGATTGGAATATACCGGATTAAAAGAGAGACAGGGCTTTAAAGATTACTCGTTCGGAGCATCCTTCGATTATGAACAAAGCAAAACCGACTTCCTTCCCGATATGTATTTGCAAAAGTATTCCAACCTCAAGGCTTCTATAAAAGGGGGAAAGACTTTTTGGCTTCCCGGCAGATCCCAATTAAGCCTGGATCTGGATGTTTCTTATCGGAAAAACCTTACTTCCAAGGCCGGCTTTGACGGTATAAAGCTGGCGGATCTATGGTCATATCCTCTCTTTGAATATCTCACATCGGATTTTTATTCAGGCGGGGCACGAGCTAAGTTCAGTAAACGGACATCAATAGGAAAGCTTCCGTCTATTATTTATCTAACGGCAGGGATCGATTATATAAAATCCACGCAACAAACAAATTACTTTAACAAACCCGATAGGATAAATATTGCTACTTCTTTGGGATTTACATTTTAAAAAAGGAAATCGACCGGGTTATAACAAAAAAGATTGAAAATGAAATATAAATTGGTTATTGTGCTTCTGCTTGTCTATTGCGGAACTCTCTCCGCAGTGGACAGTCGGAGGGGTTTTGCCATCGTGATAGATAGCCTGAGCTATCATCAGGCAAAAACGGAGGTCGAAAGTTATGCCGAATCGGTAGAGGCCGACGGGTTTAAAACCTATTTGGTCATAGACCGCTGGCATCATCCGGATTCGATAAAACAGGAATTAAAACGGTTATATTCTTTGAAAAAGAATCCGATAGAAGGCGCCGTGTTCGTCGGAGACATACCTATTGTGATGGTAAGGGATGCCCAGCATTTGACTTCGGCCTTCAAAATGAATCAGAAACGGGATTGGCAACAATCCAGTATTGCTTCGGATCGTTTCTATGACGATTTCGGCCTGACGTTTAATTTTCTGAAACAAGATTCGGTCAAACCGCTTTTCTTTTATTATTCCTTGCGCGCCGATTCGAAACAGGCGCTGCACTCCGATATTTATACGGCTCGTATCAAGCCTTTGGAAAAAGGAAAGACGGATAAATATACACAACTACGCAATTATTTGAAGAAAGTCGTAGAAATAAAATCCCAAGAGAAAGGGAATAAGATAGACAATCTTACGGTTGCCCGCGGCCATGGCTATAATTCGGAATCAAGAGTAGCCTGGTCGGGGGAACAGTTAGCTCTCAGGGAGCAATTCCCGATGCTGTTCAATACCGGCAGCTTCGTTAAATTTATGGATTTCGATTTATATTGGCCAATGAAACCTTATTGGCTGAATGAGATTCTTCGTCCCGACTTGGATATCATGCTCTTCCATCATCACGGTTCTAACGACCTGCAGTATATCAACGGGTACAAGGAGGGCAGTGATGTGAATACCTCGATAGAAAATATAAAGATCTATCTGCGTAGCAAGATCGCATCGGCTGTGGAAAAGGGAAAGACAAAGGAGGAAGCGGTCGAATCCTATGTTAAATCCCTTGGAGTTCCCCGTTCGTGGTGCGAGGAAGCTTTTGATCCGGAATTGATCGCGAAAGACTCGATCATGAATGCATCTCTTGACATAAATGTGAAGGATCTCCTTGGTATATCACCCAATGCGCGATTTGTCATGTTCGATGCCTGCTATAACGGTTCTTTTTATGAAGACGAATATATTGCCGGCGCCTATTTGTTCAATGATGGGAAAACAATTGTGACGCAGGGTAATACGGTTAATTCGATTCAGGACAAATGGCCGGATGAGTTTCTGGGATTGCTTGATCATGGTTTGCGTATCGGCCAATGGGGAAAATACACTCATTTCCTGGAAACGCATATTCTTGGTGACCCGACTTTCCGGTTTGCTTCCAAAAATACAGATGGGTCTGATATAAATAGGGCTTTGACGGTTCATCGGCATGATATGAAATTCTGGAAAAAGGCGCTATCCGACAATAGTGTCGATATACAAGCCATCGCATTGCGGATGCTGTATGAAAATGATTATCCGGACATTTCCGGCTTGTTGAGAAAAACCTATTTTGAATCGGGAAGCATGATTGTCCGGCTCGAATCCTTGATCTTACTGTCGCAATTAAACAATGACGATTTTGTGGAGGTACTTGCTGCCGCGACTTCAGACAGTTATGAGTTGACAAAGCGTTATGCTTTTGACTTTATCGCAAAAAACGGTTCGGAAAAATTACTACCTTCCGTAGCGAGAGCTATATTAAATGATAATACCTCAAAACGTATTGTCTTTAAAATTTCTTCCGGTTTCCGAATGATGAACTTAGATAAACTGGAAGCCGAATTATTAAAGCAAGCGAAAGATCTGCCTCTCTATTCGAAGGATATGTTGGACAATACCTTAAAGAGTATTCGATCGACAAACGAGAGTAAAAAGAAAGACTTCTCTTCAATATTGGATAAATCAGTCAAAGCCAAAAGCAGGGCTTTGGAGATATCCCGGTTCCGTAACGAACCTGCCTCGGACGATGCTGAAATCTTATTGGCTGTATTGGCGGATTCTACTTATGAACCGGAATTGCGTTTAAGTGCGGCCGAGGCTTTGGGGTGGTATAACTATTCCTATCGGATAAGCTTTATTACCGAACGGTTAGACCAATTGCTGCGGTTAGAAACGGATCAAATCGTCCTCAATGAAATAAAGAAAACAATTAACAGGTTATTGACTAAATAAAGAGATATAAAATGAAAAAGTCGCTTTTCGTTATTTCTTTCGTGCTTTTATTCATGGCCTTATCATGTAAGAGCCGGCAACCGGCTACATCGGTAAGTACCCCATATGCCACTACAGGTTATGAACAACATCTTCTTGACTCCATTTTGCAATACGGATTGGACCATGAAGCGCTATATACCTTATTGACCAATATCAAGCCGATGAGTTCCCTGGTTACTTTTTACTATCCTTTGGCTAATGCAGATAGTACGAAGAAAACAAGTTGGGATGTAGTCGACCGGAATAAACAGGGCGCTTACTTGGATAAATTATACTCCGTCCAACAAGCTGTCAATAAATTGAATTTACCGGATCTCCGTTTTATATTAGTTCCCTATCAATCGGCCCAGGACAGTATCCGGGTTATTCAACTCAGTGTCGTACGCGTCAGCTCGTTGGACAGTCTTTTGCGGGCAAAAGAAAGCTTTTTCGGACAGTTTGGATTGGTGCCGGGAACCGACCCTGTCGTCGTGGCAAGCGTGATAGAAAATGCCGATATTTATGAACGTTACAGAGGATACGGTTATTTATTCGGTTATCCCGATTATGCCGTCGATTTTTTTGTCGATGCGGCGGTCGAATCAAAGAAAGCAAAGAAGGTCGTACCTCGGAATTTTTTCCAGATACCAGTATATGCCGGTGACTTCGGTTATTTTGTCTATGCTTATCCGAAAGAGCATAAACCGACTTCCGCTGTCGATTCGGCCCTTTATTATAGATCGACTTATGTATTGGAGAAATACAAGGGGATCAGGGATCATTATATAAATGCAAACAGCACGCTCAGGGGGCATCAATTGCTCCGGGAGCTTAACAGGTTAAAATTATAGGTCTGCATTTAATGAATAAGAAAAATGTGAAAATAACCGTATTTACAGGTATTTCGATTGTCGTTGCCAATATGATCGGCACAGGGGCCTTTACCAGTTTGGGCTTTCAATTGGAATCCTTAAGTAATACGGTGACTATACTTTCATTATGGCTTCTGGGGGGGATAGTGGCTTTGGCCGGAGCTTTCAGTTACGCTGAGGTCGGAACCCAGATAAAGAAATCGGGAGGAGAATTTACTTTTTTATCACGGATTTATCATCCTATGATCGGGTATCTATCAGGATGGATCTCCCAGACCGTCGGTTTTGCCGCGCCGATCGCTCTCTCCGTAATTGCATTTACGCAATATTTCCCCATCCATATCGGATATCCCAGGATTACGGGGATTGCCTTGATTGCCATAATTACGCTTATTCATTGCTATAATTTGAAGATGAGTTCAACATTTCAGAATATCAGTACACTGCTAAAAATTCTTTTCATTCTGTTAGTTGTCAGTCTTGGCCTTGTTTTACCTGCGGAAAAAGAAAATGCCGTTCATTTTGATACCTCTTATTGGAAAGAGATCGGCTCTGCAGCATTTGCTGTAAGTTTGATTTATGTAAGCTATTCCTATTCGGGCTGGAATGCGGCCGCCTATATTACCGAAGAATTTCGCAATCCGCGAAAGGCTTTGCCGGTCGCTTTAATAGGAGGGACATTTATTGTTGCGGTTTTATATACCCTCCTGCAATTCGTATTTTTGAAACATGCCTCTTATGTCGATCTTGCCGGGAAACTGAATGTCGGAACTATCAGTATGACACATATGTTAGGATCCCGAGGGGCTAACGTTTTTAGTGCGGCTATTTCCTTATTGCTCATTTCCGGTATCAGCGCAATGGTATGGGTCGGCCCCCGGGTAACAGCCAGCATTGCCGGCGAGTATTCTTTCTGGAGGTATTTCAGGGCCGATGCCGATGGTATTCCTAAAAGAGCCTTATGGCTTCAATTTTTATTAAGTGCTATCTTATTACTTACGGGTACGTTTGAGCAAATTATGATTTACTGCGGAGTTTTGCTCAATATTTCCACGCTTTTGGTGGTGATAGGTGTCTTTATTTTAAGAAGTAAGAAAAGACAGGATGCCGCAAGTCCTGCTCATAGCTTCCGGAGTCCATTCTTTCCTTTTTTCCAGATATTATTTATTGCCGTTTCCCTCTGGATGATTGCATTTGCGTTTATCAATAACACAAAAGAATGTTTGTTAGGATTTAGTAATCTTTTGCTTGGCTTACTTACCTTTTTTCTATGCCGGAAAAAGCAAAAATGAAATATCCTCATGTGTAAATATAAATCTAAGGGTGAGCATTAAAAAACAAAACCGGATTTTAATTTTTTTCTCCTTTCTTGTTCCTGATGGAAGAGGCGTAGACTCCGAGGAGGCAGAGGGCGGAGCAGACAATAAAGCAGATTCTCATGCCAGCCATAAACTCGTGCTGCACCGCTTTCGTAATCTGCACGTTACCGACGGTGAAAGAGATGGCCATCATGGCAATACCCATGCTGAATGCTTGGCCGGTCAGCCGCATTGTCCCGGTTGTTGCCGAAGCTAATCCGTAGTCCTTTTTTTCTACCGAACTCATGATCACATTCATGTTGGGTGATGAAAAAGTACCGAATCCGGCACCTATCAGTATGAGAATGAGTAGGATGGAAATATACGAGGTAGTTTCCCCGATAAAACAGAGGAGAATGAGGCCGATTGATATGATCAGCATTCCTAACGTCGCCAACTTCGAAGCCGGCACTTTGTCTGATAGCCGGCCGGATTGCAATGAAACGACGGCCTGAACCAACGAGCTGATGATCAGGATCAACCCGGCGTCGCGAGGCGTTAATCCCCTTACTTCTTGAAAATAGAAACTCATAAGAAACACGATCGAAGTCGTCGCCGAATAGTTGATCAGGGCTGAAAAGGAGGAATAGGTAAAGATCCGGTTTTTCATAAAAAGTATGACGTCGAAGACGGGTTTGTCCTGTCTTTTTTCATAGAGCACCATGACATATAAGATAAGGATTCCTATGAAGACAAGGATGAAATTCAATAGTTTGGGAAGTCCGGAGAATCCGTAGATCAGGGCAAATAGGCCGAACGCATAAAGAGAGGCTCCGACGTAATCGAACGGAATCTTTTTATTCTCTTTATCCTTTTTCAGGAATTTGAACGAGCTGAGATATACGATAGCGGAGACCAATGCCGTAATAAAGAAAATGCTTTCCCATCCGATGTATTGCGTTAAGATTCCTCCCAGAAAAGGTCCGGCAGATAAAGAAAAGTAGACGACAGCCGTATTGATACCCAACGCCCATCCTCTTTTCCGGGGTGGGACAGAGGCGGTAAGCAAGGCCATGTTCGTACTGAACACCATTGCGCTTCCTATTCCGCAGAAGAAACGATAGACGATCAGTTCGGCCCCATGCGTCGCAAATCCGCTCATGACTGAGAAGGCCGTAAAGATGGCAATCCCCAGCATAAAGATCTTCCTCCGTCCAAAGATATCCGCTATGCGGGCGAAAGGGATTTGGAAAATAGCTGTCGAAAGGAGGTAAACCGTCGGTACCCAGCCGGAGGCGGCGGCGTTCAGCGACAGATCGCGGTTGATCATCGGTAAAGCGAGGTTTAGAGCGGATGAGGAGAAAGGCACCAGGAAGGCCGCCATACAGATGACAAAAAGTACGGCATTACTGTTTTCTTCGGATTGAGCATTATTCATCGTTACTGTTTCTTTATTATTCTGCCGGCAGAAATTCCCTGCATTTTGGGGAATCGTCCTGCAGCGTTCAAAAGTACATGATTTTTTTCTTATCTCCCGTAAATAATAAGAATGGACTGGCACTGCCGACGGGTCTTTTGGGTACGAAATCCGGTATAATCCCGATCTGGATGGAACTTTATAGGCCGAGCCTCATGGGGCCGAAAGATGTTCTGAGGCAACTTTGACGTGGAGATCAAATTAAGCATGTAAGAGAAGGCGAGAATAAAATATCCGAGATTGCTCAATGGTCCAGGAAATACCTATAAAGCATTCCGACCTCTTCAATCTTTGCCCGTTCGATGGCGGAAACGTCCGTAAAGAAGGTCGGAGCGAGGATTGTTTGCTTTTTCCGGACTGCTTTATTCCACCGCCCGATCACTTTCCCATTATATGCAATGACAGGGAAAAACGAACCGTTTTTAGTGAAGGCTTTCGGATGATGCTCCAAATCAAGAACGGTGGTCCGGTCTTTATAGCTGATAAGATATTCGTCGAAGGCCGGAAGCAGATGGATAGATTCAGTTAGATTCATCTCTGTTGCGAAAGATTGATGCATAAGCAGGTTCGGATCGGGAAAAAAACCTTTTATAAGTTCCTTTTCGATCAGTTTGATGCCCTCTCTCGCTTCCGTGACGGATAAGCCCGACCACCAGACGAAGTCTTGCAGCCCGGCAGGAGAATGACTTTGGAAATACTTGCGCGCCAGTTTTTCCAGCGCCTCTTCTTTTCCTAAATCTTTGGCAGACGGTATTCGTTCATCCAATAAGGCATAAGTCTGTTTTTTCCCTTTAGCCGGCCCACTACAGACGATTGCCTCTACTTCGGCCCGCATCATGAAATGAACCAGTCGTGATGAGTTTACAAGTATGCCCGTTTTTTCCAATCGGTTCCCGATTTCCTCTCTTGTCAGGTAATTATTGTCCCGTAGTATTTTTTCAAGCAGGTTGTTCACATGAGTATATAAATCCTCAGTAATCCCTAGATCCCTGTCGCGCGAAAAGGAAGAGGCCTTGATCCGTTGGGCGGAAAGCTTCAGCATCCAACGGATATCGGCGGCAGAGACAAAGTGCCATGTCGGACGCAAGACATGGGTTCTCAAGAAATCTCCCCGATTGAATGCCTCTTCAACAAGTGAGTCGGTAGCCGCCTTCAACCGGATTCCTACCGCCCATTTCGCCATAGTGTAATCTTGCGCTTGAATGGCTCCCATCCAATCGACTAACTCTTTCGGTTTATCGAATCCCGGCTGAATGAGTTGATGGCTCAATAAGCGAATTGTGGTGAATTGATCTCCCATATTCTCGTCATTTAATATTTCCCCAAAGATGACTTTTTCTTTTAAAACCGGAAAGAAAGAAGAATAAAAAAACTTACATATATTTGTGTGTTATAGACAATGTTTCTGAAATTGAAGCCCGAAGCTTAAAAATTCGGTTGGAAAGACAGAGAGAAATACGATGTAACTCTATAAAAACATTGCGAAAAGAACAGGGTATTTGGAAAGATTGAAATGGAATGAATACAACGTACGAACATGACGAGAAAATAGCAAAAATGACATTTGCATCGGTATATCCGCACTATATTACAAAAGTTGAGAGTAAGGGCAGGACAAAAGAAGAATTGCATCAAGTTATAGAGTGGCTGACCGGATTTGACGACAAGAAACTACAAGAACTAATCGATAGGCAAGTGACATTTGATACATTTTTTAAGGAAGCAAAATTGAATTCTAATGCTCATTTGATAACAGGAGTAATTTGTGGTTATCGGATAGAAGAAATTCAAAATCCAATAACAAAACAAGTAAGATTTCTGGATAAGTTGGTGGATGAATTGGCGAAAGGCAAAAAGATGGATAAGATTTTTAGGTAGTCCAACATTTGACAAAATCAATTTGTATTCTTATTTGTACCCGGCGCTAATGTTGTATCTTTGCCTCCATCAGGTGAAAAGTGAACAGGTTCTGCAGGAAAGTAACTTGCCAACGATAACCTGACTGGAATGACCAAGGGAGATTAAGATTCCACTCTCATGTTCTATTCCAAGAAATTATGGCTTAGAAAATCCATTGTATAGAATATAGAAAAAGCACCCTATTGTCAGATCAAATCTGACTTTTACAGCAAAATAAAGCAGACTGTCAGGCTTCAGGGAGGAAAAAAGTGAGCTTAAGATATAATCCATAGGATTATGAACCAAAGAACGGAAGATACCAAATCTATTATCAAGAAAATAGCAGAAGATGATCACGATGCATTTCGGATTTTCTATGATCTCTACTATTTAAAGATATACAGATACGTTTCCACCTTTATTAAAAATAAGAATATGCGGGAGGAAACTGTGTCCGATGTTTTCTTTCATTTCTGGCAGAATAGGAAGAATAATCCGAATATTGAGAATTTGGAGGGTTATTTATATCGGATGGCCAGGAATACAGCCTTGTCTTATTTGAATAATCTGGATGAAGGCATTATGGAACTCGCTGAACTTCCTTACGAAAAGGCATCGTCTTCGGACACTCCGGAGGATATCTTAATCAGGGAGGAGATGTCAGTCGCAATAAAAAAGGCCATTGATAGTTTGCCGGAGCGATGCCGGTTGATATTCTTAATGTCGCGGGAAAAAGGGTTAAAATATAGAGAAATCGCAGATCTCCTGTCAATCTCCGAGAAAACGGTAAATGCCCAGATAGTATTAGCCATCAAAAAATTGACCACCCAACTTGGAAAATTACTTACTCTCTTTTTTATGATTTAAAAAAAGGTTGATTTCCAGTCATCTACTGCAATAAATGTGTTTTTAGTGAAAAATAAATCAAAATGCTTTAGATGTATTCTTTATTTTTCCACTCTTATTAGTAAGAACATCTTTATAAATAGAATGAATGGTTAATGACACCGAAATATTAGCAGCCATTGCCTCGTTCTTGAATGGCAATCCAACTGTTCAGGAACGGGATTTAGTCGTTCGCTGGTTGGAGAAAGACAAGCAAAATAAAATGTTGTTAGATAATCTGATGAATATTTTTGTCCCGGAAGCAATAGACAAAGAAGCCTTGGATTCCAAAGAGCGGATCTACCTGGATATTCAGGAACGAATCACGGCAACTGTTCCTAAAAAGAGCATCAATCTATGGAAGTATATAGCTGCTGCATCGGTTATTATTGCTATTATATTCGGTGGAGTAGCGGTTCATAAAGAGAAAGTGCCTATTGTTGCAGTAGCACAAATACAAACATTATCACCTATTGGAGCTAAATCAATCATAACCTTGCCGGATGGTTCCGTTGTAGAACTTAATGCCGGCTCGGAGTTAACTTATCCCGCTTATTTCAATGGTGATATCCGTAAAGTTTCTCTTCGCGGAGAGGCTTATTTTGAAGTATCAAAAGACGAAAAGCATCCTTTTATTGTCGAGGCGAGTGATTTGGCGATTAAAGTTCTTGGCACTCATTTTAATATTATAGCCTACGATGATGATGAAAATATTATAACAACCTTGTTGGAGGGTTCAATTAGTGTGCGTAAAACGCACCCGGCTTCTGATAAGGAAGATGCTATTATTTTGAAGCCTAATCAGCAATTAATTTATAATAGGAAGGATGATTCCTTAAACATGAAAGAGGTTGATTCGGAGCTATATGTTTTGTGGAAAGATGGTCAATATTATTTTGAAAATGAGAAGTTCTCAGATATTGTAAAGAAGCTGGAACGTGGGTTTGGAGTTAAAATAACAATCGGGTCTGCTGAGCTGGAGACACTTGCTTTCTCAGGAGTCTTTCCCAAAAATAATCGTCTGGAACAAATATTAAATGCATTCAAAAAACATCGAAATTTCGATTATAAGAGAACAGAGAATGGGATAATCATATTCAAAAAATAGAGGTATATGAAAAATACATCATAATAAAACTCAAAAAAAAGTCGGAAAATGCGGCAACATTCCCCGACTCCAAATTTCCAGTAAACAAATTCTTATTTACAGTAAATTAATAATTTTACAAAGTTATGAAAAATTCTTCCACAAGAAGGTTCTTTATGTGTTTTTTTTACCATAGAAAACTGCTAAGAGTCATGAAGTTAACCGTATTCTTAATTGCTCTGTCCACGTTTTTTATCTCTGCTGCCAATATTTTTTCACAAAACACGGTAGTAAGTATGAATGTTAGAAATGCGATTGCAAAGGATGTTCTTCTCGAAATCCAAAGACAAACCGGCTACGCTTTTCTTTATAATAACGATGAATTTGATGAAAATACGCGTGTGACAATGAATGTCAAGAAAGCAGCGATGGAAAAAGTTCTTGAAATCACCTTGAAAAACCAAAATTTGGACTATGAGGTGGAGAATAATACCATCATAATCTTCAAAGCCAACGATCAACAAGGAATTAATCAGAGCAAGAAGTTTGTAACCGGTATAGTTACGGAAGCCGGAACGAATGAACCGCTTATTGGAGTCAGCATTGTAGAAAAAGGAACCACGAATGCTACTTCAACTGATATCAACGGGCGTTATTCGTTGAGTGTTTCGAATAATGATGCTGTGATTGTATATTCGTATGTCGGATATACTTCGCAAGAAATGCCGGTAGGTTCACAATCTTCAATTGATGTAACACTTCAAACGGTCAATAAACTGCTTGATGAAGTAGTCGTAATTGGTTATGGTACCGTGAAGCGGGTGAATTTAGGAGGAGCGGTTTCGACGACAGATGCCCGGACTTTCGAGTCAAGGCCTGTTGCGAATGCAACCAGCGCCCTACAAGGCGAAGTGCCGGGATTAACAATCATCCGTGGCGGTGGTGCACCCGGTGAAAAGCCGACTATCCGAGTTCGGGATATATCTTCGATAAATGGTGGCTCTCCGTTGATTTTGATTGACGGAGCGGAAGGGGATCTTAGTACGATTAATCCGGCAGATATCGAGAATGTCTCCGTACTAAAAGATGGAACGGCTGCAATTTACGGAGCTCGTGCAGCTGATGGCGTTATACTGATAACTACTAAGAATCCTTCTAAAAGCCAAAAGTTGAAAATAGCTGTAGATGCTTATTATTCGACTAAGAAACCGGCTCTAATAAAGAAACCGGCAAACCTATATCAACATGCATTAATGGCTTTGGAAATTACAGACGGTTCTTTTCCTATTGAGTATACCCAGGATGAGTTGAAACTAATAGCTGAAGGGAGTGATCTTGTATTACCTGTTTCTAATTGGGGGAGATGGTCCGGTTATCCTAAGTTTTATAAAAACCAGGATTGGAACAAAATGATAATTGGTAATGGAAATCTTCAAAACTATAATGTCAGTTTTACAGGAGGTGGAGAAAAATATTCTTATTTGCTATCGCTCGGCTATCAGCGTGAAGAAGGATTGCCGAAATTTGGTACGGATAATAATAAACGTTATTTCGTGCGTGCCAAATCCAATATCCAATTATTGAAGAACCTGGATTATGACTTAAATCTATCCTATGAGGCAAGCAGCAGAAATTATTCGTCGGCTATCAGCGAAGGACAAAATATATGGGAACTGATTTATAAGACACGCAGTTGGGCTCCCATGTATAATCCGGCCGGCAATTTCTATACCTTCGAAGGATTTGATAACCCTGCTCAGGTATTGGAAAACGGAGGAGAAAGTAATTTGACTTCCGGGAATTTCACGTTTAATACTTCTTTAAAATGGAATGTTGTTGAAGGTTTAAATATTATCGGACGTGCTGTTGTTCGGAAAGAGGATGCAGATAAGTATTCCGTAATGAAGATGCTTTATAGTTATAACTGGGATAATGTGAATCATAGAATAGCCAGAAAACCAAATAGTGCAGAACGCAATTATGCGAAGAATCTTTCAAAAAACTTCACATTATATGCCGAATACAAGAAAACATTCGGGCCGCATGATGTTGGTGCAATGGCCGGAGCGGCTAGTGAATCGAATGATTATGATAAGTTCTGGGCAAAACGAATAAACTTTGACCAGCAGGAATCGATGCCGGTTGGTTTAGGTAGTCCTCAGGATCAGGAAGCTTCAAGTGAGGGAAATGCCTGGACGATCAATTCATTCTTTTCCCGCTTAAACTATGGTTTTGCTAACAAATATCTTGTAGAAGCAACCCTACGTGCGGATGGAAGTTCCCGTTTTGATCCAAGCAAACGATGGGGATACTTCCCCGGAGCTAACCTTGTGTGGCGAGTAGGGGAAGAGTCTTTCATTAAAAATCTGAACCTATTTGATGACTTGAAGTTGAGAGGTTCATATGGTGAAATGGGAAATCAATCGGATATAGGTCCTTATGACTATATAGAGTTAATAAATATAAGCAGGAGTTATTATCCCTTCAGTACCGGGCAAAAAGGACAAATGGCGAAACAGTCAAATCTCGTTTCTCTTTCACGTACTTGGGAGACGATTGTTTCTAAAAACCTCGGTTTGGATATTAGTGTATTGGATAACAGGCTGTACGGTTCATTCGATTATTTCTGGAAGACAAACAAAAATATGTTGATTTCTATTGCCTATCCTGCAGCATTAGGTATTGCTCCTCCAACGACAAATGATGGAAAACTGGAAATAAAGGGCTGGGAAATTTCTTTGGGATGGAGAGATCAGGTCGGAGGGTTGAATTACTCTGTAAGGGCTACGTTGAGCGATGCCAAAAATAAAGTGACGGATGTCGGCGGAAGTAGTCTTATTGTGCTGGGGAATAATCAAACACCCGAAGGTTATCCAATGGATTCTTATTTTGGTTATGTGTTCGATGGGATTATTCAGAACGAAGAAGAATTGGCAGCCTACAAGGCGCTGTTTCCTAAATATGGCATCATTCAAAGTGAAGTGAAGGTAGGGGACGCTAAATACAAGGATTTGGATGGAGACGGCAATCTGACTGTGCTGGGAGATGGAAAAGAGGGATCAGGTGATGTTGTCTATTTAGGGAATACAAATCCGAGATATAATTTTGGATTGAACCTGAATGCCGATTATAAAGGCTTCGACTTTGGCGCCTTTTTCCAAGGAGTTGGTAAACGAACTATGTTTTTAGAGGGAGAGGCAAGCATGCCTTTTTATGCTCCCTGGTATCAATCCGCTGAATATTGGTATGGGAAAACGTGGACTTCTGAAAGAACGGATGCCAAATATCCTGCAATAACAAATGACAACAAGAAGTACTATAATTATGCCATATCAACAAATACTAAGCATAACGTTGCTTATATCAGATTAAAGAACCTGCAAATTGGGTATACGATCCCCAAAATACACACACTGAAGTGGAAGATGGAAAAGGTAAGAGTCTATTTTAGTGGTGAAGATCTTTTTGAAATCCATAATGCTCCCGGCGGTTGGGATCCGGAAAACGGAGGCAGTTATGTCAGTTATCCGTTTGCCCGCTATTATTCATTTGGCGTTAATGTCGTTTTCTAAATCATTATTAAGCATATTAAGATGAAAAAATATATATTATTTATCATATCTACGATTACGACAGCCTTACTTCTTATGACAAGCTGTCAAGACATCGATTTGTATCCAAAAGATGATTTAACCGATACACAATTTTGGAAAACCCCCAGCGACTATATGAAAGCTGCTAATCTTTTATACGAAAGAATGGAAACTTTCGAAACAAAAGATACGGATAGCGACATTGCTTACGGACAGGAAGGTGATAGGGTCAGTAATGGTACGCTGACTGCTGAGAATGAAGATTCGGATGGTTGGAACGGACGCTTGGAAGATTTGCGTAACAGCAATAAGATTATTGAAAAAAGCGAGGCTTATAAGGGGGATTTCTCCGAAATAGAACGTTATGTTGCGGAAGCCCGCTTTTTTAGAGCCTATGCACTTTGGCGAATGATGAAGAAGTATACGGATGTTCCAATTATCACGAAAGTGTTGACAATCGACTCTCCGGAATTATATGGGAAGAGAGATCCGCAAAATCAGGTAGAAGATTTTATACTTTCCGAATTGGAAGATATTTATAGTAAACTACCGCTGCAAAGTGAGCTTGGAACGGATGAAAAAGGACGCCTCACACAGGGAGCCGCTCTTGCTTTAAAAGCCAGAGTCGCCCTGTTCTCCGGTACGTGGGCTAAGTATCACAAGCACCGTTCTGATTATAAAGAATTATTGGATCAGGCGATACAAGCGGCCGAAAGAGTAAGAGCCAGTAACGAATATGCTTTGTTTGAAGGGGCTGGATCGGAAAGCTATCGCCGTTTGTTCATTGAAGAAGGGGATGACTCTCCGGAGGATATTTTGTCGAGCCGTTATGCAAAAGATATTCGTATGCATTCTAATGCGCATGGCGTCTATTGGGGACAAAGAGGTACGCCGACCCAAAAACTGGCAGGTATGTATCTTTCTAAAACAACCGGTTTGCCTATCGAACATGCAGGCTCTGGTTTTCATGGTTATCAAAAGATGACGGATGAGTTCCAAGATCGTGATCCGCGTATGTTTCAGACATTTCTTATACCCGGCACCGCTTATATCAGTCCACAGGATGGTAATTTAGTCTGTGCACCTGAGTTTACTACCCGGCCGGAAACACGTACCGGATATAAACTTTGGAAATTAATGGGAGAAGCGCAAACGGGAGTTAATGAATCAACCTACGATTATCATGTAATCCGTTATGCAGAAGTCTTGCTAATCCTGGCTGAGGCTACTTTTGAAAAAAATGATGCGATTACAGATCAGGTATTACAACAAACAATTAATGTCGTCCGTTCTCGTAAAGGCATAGAGATGCCACCTCTGACAAATGCTTTTGTACAAGCGAATGGCCTGGATATGCAGACTGAAATACGCCGGGAACGCACTATTGAACTTGCTTTCGAAGGTTTTAGAAGAGATGACCTCAGACGCTGGAAAACGGCTGAAACCGAGTTGGTAAGTGCTTTGAAGGGTATTAAATATAAAGGTACTGAATATGAAGAAAAACATGTGCTAAACAGTGGTAATCCCGGAATTGTAGATGCGAATGGTTTCCTTATTATTGAAAGCGAGACAAACCGTTCCTTTACAAACCCGAAAAACTATTATTATTCATTACCTTTAAATGAGATTTACCTGAATCCGAATTTATTACCCAATAATCCGGGCTGGTGATTCGTCAGGGAAAAAGCTTATCTTGTGGGTTTAGTCCTTAAGATTATCAGGATGAAGCTGTGTTAAAAGGAAATCCTGCAAAAATTCATAACTATGAATGTACGCATTCATAGTTATGATTGCGTTTGTTCATAGTTATGACTGAATTCATTCATAGCTATCAATTTTTTAGTTGATAAGCGATGACTTTTGACGCATCCCTTATTAATGAAGAGAAGGAATGCCTATATCGTTGGATAATGTTGATTTTTGGGAAAAAAGCAACTACGTTTTCGGAGGAAAGTGCGTATGTTTTTTGCAAAAGCTCTTTCTGCTTTGAATTCTTTTCAGTGGATCTTGAATAAAACAAAACTTGCAAGGTCTTTACCTCTTAGAGACAAATCCTTGCCGGTTCAAACATTTTTTTTTATTGATATGATTCTATCGTTTAATAGGATAGAGCCCTTTTAATGCGTAATTTTAAAATAATATAAAGACCTAATATATTTACCTTATGAAATTAAAGAAGGTTACAGTTCTCATTGCATTGTTATTCACGGGTTGCTTTATTTTGTCGATGCCCTTACCGGCACAAGAAAAAGAACGATCCGCCTCTCCGAGGATAATTAATATTATCAATTTTATCCGGCAGACGGATTACCGGGTAGAAAACGCGGACAGTCTTTTGTTTGAAACGGTACATGAACAGATAAAACTATTGAATAAGTATGGATTTCCTGGCACATTCTTATTCCAATACGATGCCCTTATAAATCCCAAATACCAGGAACTTATGAAATCCGAACTAAGCGAACAATGTGAAATCGGTGCCTGGTGGGAAATTACACAGCCACATGTGGAGGATGCCGGGATAAAATGGCGTGGAGAGCATTCATGGGTTTCGCATGCAAATATTGCTTTTACTACCGGATACACACGACTTGAACGGAAAAAGCTGGTAGACGTATATATGACTAAGTTCAAAGAAATTTACGGATATTACCCGAAGTCGGTTGGTTCATGGTTTATTGATTCATACACCTTGGAATATATGTATGAGAAATACGGAATAGTTGCTTCCTGCAACTGCAAAGATCAGGTGGGAACAGATGGCTATACCTTATGGGGAGGTTATTGGAATCAGGCTTATTATCCCAGCAAAGTCAATGCTTATATGCCGGCTCAAAATGCGCAAAGCCAAATACCCGTACCTATTTTCCGTATGCTGGGAAGTGATCCTATTTATCAGTATGATGCAGGTCTCGGGAACAGCAGGCAAGGAGTGATATCTTTGGAACCGGTCTATAAGGAGTCCGGGATGGATGAACGTTGGATCAGGTATTATTTAGAATCGATCGTGAATCAGCCTTCCCTGGCTTTCAATTACGCACAGGCCGGACAGGAAAACTCGTTTACATGGAAAGCGATGAAGCTGGGTTTGGCAAGACAATTTCATCTCTTTGATTCACTCAGTAGAAACCATAAAATACAAATTGAAACGTTGGAACATTCCGGGCGTTGGTTTAAAGAACATTTTACGGTGACTCCTGCTACGGCAGTTATTGCCCTTCAGGATATCCGGGATGAAGGGCGGAAAACAGTTTGGTTCAATAGCCGTTATTACCGGGTTAATTTATTATGGGAAAACAAGTCTTTCCGTTTTCGGGATATACACCTGTTTGATGAGAAATTCAAATCAGCATATTATGAAAAAGAGGGGATAGGAAGTCAATTTTTTTATTATACACTTCCTGTTGTTGACGGATTTATGTGGAGTACGACTGGAGACAGAGCCGGTCTGCGGATTATGAAAATAAAGAATGATGGGTCGAAAGAGGAAATACGATTGAATGCTCCGGTAGTAACGGAGCCATCGAAAGACAGATTACAAGTCGAATGCAAAGATGAGAATGGAAATGCTTTCAAAATAGTATTCAGGGAAGACCGGTTCGATGTTTCATGTAAACCGAAAGAGAAAGGTCTAAAATGGATGCTTGAACTCAAGACGGCCGAAGGGAAAGAACTGCCATTTCAATCTATTGGAAATAAACAAATAAAAGCAGAGTTCCAGAATTATAAATATGAAATAAGCTGTCTCAAGGGTTCGATTGAGAATGGATCAGGTGATTCTATTTTCCGTTTGATTCCTGCAAAAAATGAGCTGTCCATCGATTGCACTAATAAATAACCCGATTATGAAACAGAAATTGATTTTATTCGTTGCACTATTTTGGGTTGGATGCGGCATTGCAAATTCCTTAAAACCAGTAAAGAACGAGCAAATACCCATTACGTTGAACGGAAATCGTTTTGTTACTCTTTGTATAATGATTCGTACCACTCCGTGGGAAGTTTCAAGGGATGTGAAGCTTCATCCCCGCGATGAAGGGGATTGGCATACATTGGAGGGTGTACGTGCGCTGCGGGAGGCCTTTGCCAAAAACAATCCGGACGGAAGGTTAACCTGGGGTTTCACCATGAATGCACTCGAAGATCCGCGTAAAAATTTCAGGGAGATACGGGAATATGTCGTAGCTTGCCAAAAGAAATATGGAGATGAGGTTTCTTATTTTCCGGGATACTTCCCTGCTATGTACCTTCCTCGCGAAAGAATAAACCGGGAAATGTCGGAGGCCATACAAATTATCTCTAAAATGGTTGGTAATAATTATCGTCCGCAATCAATAATAGGAGGCTTTCTCTCTGCTGCTAATCTTAAATATCTGGCGGAAAAAGAGCACATTCATACAGCCCATGCCGTCATTTGGAGTCAACATAATATCGATGGGGGCGGAGCAGACGGATCTCCCTCTTATCCGTTTTATCCTTCAATAGAGCATTTCTGCAAACCGGCACAAGGAAAAGATGATTTTATTGATTGTGTGAATCTGGACGGCTGGACGCTAGACTTTATTTGTGGGCGGCAAAGCGGGCAAATCGGTCATGGAATTGAGGGATATAATAGCCGTCGTGGGGTTGGCCCTATTGAAACCTACAAGGGATGGGGGCTTGATCTCGGTCATCGTGAAGTGATGCATACGCAAGCAATTCATTTTGATAAAGGATTTGAGTTAAATGGCTTCGGCTGGGTTACAAATATTTGGGAGGCCCAAATGGTACATGAGTTTGGGAAAGATTTTATTTGCAAGGCGATGGAAATGTGGGTGACCGATACTAAAAAAAGATGGCCGGATACCCATTTCGTCAGTTTTGGTGAGTTTGGGAATATTTGGCGGGCTGAGCATAAAACAAATGACTGGAATTATAAGTTTGTTGAACGAGGATCAGGATTGGGAGATTCCTATAATAACCTTGAAATTAAATGGTTTATGAATAAGAAATTCCGTTTGGCATTGCTTCGCGACTGGCATAAAAAAGGTTCTCCTGCTTATGTCATTGATTTTACCCGGTATGATCTGACAGCAAAAGAGCCTATCGATTCCACACCCGAACGGCCGGAGAAAGACTGGAGCCTGATAAATGTCATGAATCAAAAGGGGCTACGTCCGCAAGACCAACCCAAACTTATTGAAGAACTTAGCATTAATGATATATCTTTAATTAAGGAGTATTATCCTGAATTGTTTTAATCCAGGTAAAGCAATGGAAAATCCCCATTGCTTTACCTATGATAAACAAAGATTTCGATAGTGCAAGGAATTTTTTTATATGTGGTTTTTATTTCTGGATTTCTAAAACAATAGGATGATCTGTAAGCGAAATATCTACAGTAGAAACATTCTTCAATTCTTTCACAATATTAGTTCCGGTGGTAGGATCATAAATATTTACGGTTTTATAATTCTTACCTAATTCAATTTTAATATTATCGGCTATTTTACTTGCAAATTTCTCGCCCCACAATACGAGATAGAAACGACCATTGCTTTTCTGCAACAATAAATCATGGGTAGTGCTCGGTTGATTCGGAATAAAATAATCAAACTTTTCCGGACTATCTATTTTCTTATTGTCAGCAAGTATCGTTGTGAAGTTATGCATGTAATGAGCTGCCTGCTTTGGTTTGTAATCGAGCGTATAGAATGCAAATGCTTCATGTTCGGGTTCGTTGGCTCTACCTTTCAATAGGTACACTGCCGTGTATTTCCATCCTCGTTTGTATTGGGATAGATACAGATTTAGATATAAACGTGCCTGAATTTCTTCATCTACTCCATCTTTTTCATTAACAGCATAGCCTGTTTCTGTCGTAACTCTTGGCAGTGTGAGGAGTTCGTCTTCCGAATATCCCTGAAATTTATTTCTCCATGTTAAACCAAAATTGCCATACAGCCCGTCAACCGGACAGTCTTTACCAGGACTGGAACTCAGCCATGTCTGGTTATCATGTAAACCCGGCCAACTGGGATGCGATACATAATTGTGACAATTAGCATAGTCAGCATACTTTGTTCCTGCCGGCATCAGTGTATTAACTCCTTCAGGAATTGTTAAGAATTGTAGTCCGACATTGTCTATCTCTGCTCCCATCTCCGTTGTTGCCCAGACGGGATAGTTTTTTAGCACCGGGTCGTTTTTAGCTGCTGCATACAAATCCCGGTGTAATTTTGCAACCGGTATCCACGATTTATCATGACCACCGACTTCTCCATTATACTCTAAACTCCAGTTATTTGGCTCGTTCGAGCCTTCTAACGCCAGCAATGCACCTTTTTCGGACAGTTGCCTGGAACCGTTTAATAGTCGTTGAATATCCGAATGACCGCTCAGTAAGCCATAACTAAAAAGTACACCGGTTTGCTTATGTACTTCCAAAAAATCAGAAATCGGCGCATTGTCTTCGTAGCCTGCCCGCAACCACCGCAATCCTGTATACTTTAAAGCGTCTATCGTTCCTTCAAGCGTTTCGCCTCTACGAGTTACAGACGATACGGCACCTATACTATTCAAAAAATCTGAAGCATTTATAGCTATTACACCTTTTTGTTTCAAATTATTTTTCCCATTCGAATAATTTGACTCCCCCAGCAAAAGTATTACTGCAGCTATATAAATAATTTTCATTTTAATCTGTGTCATTTCAATGGTTTTATTTTTTTATCCACATCATGGTTAAAACACTTCTATTAAAAGTTCTATCAAAGAGCATCCGTACTTGTGTCGATGCTGTTTTAATTCTTAACTCAGTTATACAAATTGGCTACAACTTATAATAAGAACACTTATTTTAGCGGCTGGATCCTGAATGAGTAATGTTGCGGCGTATTTACCGGAATCATATACTTATCCAAAGGAATAGGCCCACACGAGGCATTTCCTAATCCTTGTTGTTTACAATCTAAGTTGACGTAGATTTCCGGTTTGCGAATACTTTTCAAGGCAAAATCATTCAGCGCATTCCAGATGTCCTCATCAGAGTAATGCATGGCACTGAATCCTAATCTGTCTTTGGCCGTTATTTTCAGCCCTTGTCCATTGTTGTTCACAAACGATACCCAACGTACATCTTCGCGATTGCCCATGCTTTGCGAACGCATATAATGTTCTTCTTCGCCCATAGCCGTAGCGGTGGTAGCATATAGTCCGACATAAGCCGATTGCATACGGTCGATATAGTTTTCCAATGGTCCGTATCCGTAATAATTAATTTGTTCAAAATCTTGTGGTAACACAAGTTGCAGGCCTAAACGTCTGATGATATCTGCCTTATTGGGTTTCACAAAACTTGCATCCACATCGATTGTACCATCCGCATAAACTGTATATTTCAGCGTATAGTCTAAAACGACCGGCGTTGGAGACTGTATGGAGGCTTTCATATCTATCAAAACGGTTACATATTTTCTCGTAACATCTTCTTTATAACTGCCCACCTGTACATCGTAAGCCGTCGCATAAGAATTCTGATCCGCATACCGGTCGTTATTTATATTGCGATACCAGTTTAAGGACAGGCCTTTTCCGTTTTGAACCAACTCCTTACCATTGTACTGCAATGAGACTATCACTGCATTTTTCATATCGAATACGGTTTTAAAATCGGTTCCGCTTATCGTTAAATTATCTCCCTGCGATTGGGTTGATAACTGTCCTAAAGATGATAAATCTACGGCGGGAACCAGTGGACGACTGTTTAATGCAAATTGCTCACTTGCCACAACATGACCTGCTGGCAATGCGTTGGTAGCCTCTTTTTTCTCGAAGCGGATATTCAGGAAATATTCATTGTCTCCTTCCACTTTTGTTTTATATGGAATAATTATCGTTTCCTTTTCGTTTGGAGCCAAATCCAAATCTGTTATCTTTCCAGACTCAATCACTTCGCCATTTTTTAATACAGACCAGATAAGGTTGAACTCGTTTAAGTTCGTAAAATCATACTTATTGGTAATCTCCACTTTGCCACTATTGAGTGCCAATGTTCGGAATTTGATATACTGATATACCTTCTTCAATTCAATCAGTTTTGCAGTGACCCGTCTGTCGGGGGTCGTAAGCCCGTCACATGAAAAATCGCCATCGGTGGGAGACTCTCCGAACTGACCGCCATAATAGTAGTGATCTTCGGGTTCGCCTACTTTGTTCAAGGCCTGATCTACCCAGTCCCAAACACAAGCACCGATCATGCGCTGCGATTTGTTTTCGATATAATCCCAATATTCGGCGATATTTCCGGGAGCATTACCCATAGAATGGACATATTCGCACAAGAAATAAGGCTTGTCTGATTCCCGTTGGTCAAAATCACTCATTGACCGCAAAGACGGATACATGTGCGAGTCTATATCAGGCACCCCGTTATATCCTTCGTAATGCGTTGGGCGCGAAGGATCTATTTTCTTTACTAATGCTTGCATGGCAACAAAGTTCGAACCTGCTCCGCTCTCATTGCCAAACGACCAGAAGATGACAGCCGGATGGTTTTTGTCTCGCTGAATAGTACGTGTCATTCTATCCAAATAGGCAGGTTGCCAGGACTCTCTGTCGCTCAAGCTATGATTTCCATGGCACTCCAGATCATTTTCATCCATTATATACAACCCATAATAATCATACATGGCATACATTCTCGAATCATTAGGATAGTGGCTCGTACGTACGGTATTGATATTATGCTGTTTCATCATTAATATATCCTGCATCATAGATTCTACGGGTACCGATTTTCCGTATTTTGGATGCATATCATGACGGTTTACTCCTTTAAAGAAGACCTGTTCATTGTTGATATATACCCTTTTATTCTTGATCTCTATTTTTCTGAATCCGAATTTGGATGCCATGGCCTCCGTTACATTCCCGTTTTCATCTTTCAGCGAAACAATCACACTGTATAAGTTAGGTTTCTCTGCTGACCATAGCAACGGTTTTGCAACCGACGTTTTCATAAGGTATGATTGCTCTGTATTTCCTTTTAACGGATCTACATTTTGCGTCAGTGTATTGATTAATTTACCTGAAGGGTCAATCAACTGAACTTCAACTGTCGAATTCTTAGCTTGTTTTGTGCCATAGTTCTTTATACTTGCATCTATAGAGAATGTTGCCGCATTAAAATTATCGCCATCGAATTCCGATTTCAGAAAATAATCACGGATATGCATTTTGGGTGTGGCATATACATAAATGTCGCGATGGATACCGCTCAGACGAAACATATCCTGGTCTTCTATATAACTGGCATCCGTCCATTTGTAAACCTCTACAGCCACCATATTTTCTCCGGGCTTCACGTATTTGGTGATATTAAATTCAGCATCCAGATTAGCGCCTTCGCTGTAACCCACTTTCAGTCCGTTTACCCATACATAAAAACCACTGTAAACACCGTTGAAATGAAGGAATATCTCTTTCCCGTCCCAATCGGCAGGTATACTAAAATTGCGTCTGTATGAACCTACAGGGTTCGGTTCTTTTTCATTTGTATATCCTTTTTGCGGCAGGATCAAAGAGGGTTGATTCTTGAACGGATAAGTTATATTTGTATAGATAGGAGTGCCGTATCCCAACATTTCCAGCGTGGAAGGTACAGCTATTTCTTTCCATGACGATACATCATAGCTCTGTTTGTAAAAATCAACGGGTCGCTCTGATGGTTGCTTTACCCAATTGAACTTCCAGTTACCGCTTAACAACTGATAGTATGAAGAAGACGGCTGTAACCATGGTTTATCAAAATATTCGTCTTTTTTCAAACTTTCTATTGTAGGAAAAGGAATATAGGTGCTATGGCCAGGTTCTTTATTTACGCCAAAGATCTCTTCATTTTCCCATTCATGGTTTCCATGCATATTTTCCGCAGGCATCTTTTCTGAGGTAGCCTTCAATCTCCATGTTATCCCTTCGGTGGCTTTCAATAAAAGCGTGTTTCTTCGCGTATTTCCATCTTTTGCAGATATAAATAAATTATTTTTTTTCGATTTTATTTCAAAAAGGTTATTCTCTTTACTTACAAGATTCCATTGCTGATTCTCGTTCGTTTTACTATAGTCCCACACAGAAAGCGTATTATTCCTTTCGCCCGATGCTCCTATATCAAAACTCTTTCCTGAAAAAGGATTATAGATGACATAAGCATCTCCGTTTTTTACAAAACGCCAATATTGACCTTTTGCTTTTGATTCTTTTTCGAGATAAAGCGGCGAATGATTTGCCGGATCTAACTTATTATCAAGCACCAATCCCGTGGGACTTACTATTTTATACAATACCGTCTCTTTTATATCCTGCGCATAAGATAAGAGAAACATACACACGAAGACAAAACTGAAAGTCAATTTTTTCATACTATCTTTATTTTTCGATTTTAATTTCTTAGATATTCCATTGTGAGTAAAAATACATCATTCTCTCATTTCAGCTTCAAACTTATATATTTTATTCGAAGTATTGATCATCATCTCTTTTATTGTTAAAGGATCATCGTCGCTTTGCTTTTTCAACCATGTCACTTGATGACTTATACTTCCATCATACTTCAGCTCCAGATAAGATAACAAGCTATAATAAATAGACTCTTGATTGATTTTTAATATGAATTGATATATCTTTATGATATGAAATATTTATCTTTTATATTAGCTGTAACTGTATTACTATTATCAGTAATGCCTTGCTGTCTTGAGGATAAATGTCTGTCAATACATACAGAAACTCTGAATACGGGAGACGACACATGCAATACTTGTGATGATTGTCCTGATAACAGCTATAGTTGTTGTTCCCCATTTCTACATTGTAATACTTGCACAGGGTTTCCGGAAGCGCGTTTCTATAATCCAATAACAATAGTATTAAACTTAATATCTGATTGCAAATCAGATTATATATTTAAAGGAAACCTCCCTGATCTTATCTCTTCAATCTGGCAGCCGCCACAAGCATAAATGAACTTATCTTTTGCAGGTTATACTAAATATTACCTGCAATTTTTACGGTAATACATTCTTTGTAGTATCGTAACTTTCATGCTATTTCCAATTGACAATTTAAAATATTTATCATAATGAAAATGAAATTTATACTGATGCTATTTTTAGCCGTCGGTTTTTCCAATATTTTTGCACAAAACATACTTATAGTAAAACTAATAGATTATGAGACAAAAGAACCTCTAATCGGTGCAAGCATTGTACTTCAAAACACGACAAACGGTACGTCTTCCGATATAGAAGGATGGGCGATACTCTCTAATATTCCGGACGGTAAACAGAAATTTGAAATTACTTATATAGGATATGAGAAGATCATAAAGGAGTTGGTATTCCCGTTGGCTTCGGACGGACCTATTGTTATCGGGATCGAACCTGATGAGGAGATATTACAGGAAGTAGTTGTCTCTTCGACAAGGGGGACACGTACGTTTAAAGATATCCCTACCCGGATTGAGTTTATAAATGCCGAAGAATTAGGTGAAAAAGGTGTCATGAAACCCGGTGATATTCGTATGCTTCTGAATGAAAGTACGGGTATTATGACACAACAAACATCTGCGATATCAGGTAATTCGTCAATCCGTATTCAGGGTTTGGATGGCAGATATACTCAAATATTAAAAGACGGTTTCCCTGTATTTTCAGGTGCTGCCAGCGGATTAGGTTTGTTACAGACACCTCCCCTTGACTTAGAGCAAGTCGAAATAATAAAAGGTTCTTCTTCTACTTTATATGGTGGCGGCGCAATTGCGGGATTGGTAAACCTTATATCGAAAACACCTGAGACGGAAAGGGATTTTTCGATACACTTGAATGGGACAACAGGCAAAGGGCTTGATGTAAACAGCTTTTTCGGTCAAAAATTCAATAAAGCAGGTACTACTATATTTGCATCATATAATCGAAATTGGGCTTATGACCCGTCTGATGTAGGTCTTACCGCAATACCAAAATTTGACCGGTTTGTTCTGAATCCTAAATTATTCTTATATCTGTCTGAAAATACAAATTTTAATTTCGGTATGAACTCCATGTTAGAAAACCGTCTGGGCGGTGATATGAAGTATGTAGAGGATAAAGGGGACGAAGGACATTCATATTTTGAAAGAAATAAAACACAGAGACACTCAAGCCAACTTACATTTGAACATCGCTTTGATAAACAAAACAGATTGGATGTAAAGAACAGCATAACTTATTTCAGCCGTAAAATAGAGATTCCCTATTTCAAATTTGATGGAGAACAACTCTCGTCTTTTTCGGAAATATCTTATATACATACAAAAGAGAAGATGGAATGGGTAGCAGGTGCGAATGTTTGGACGGATAAGTTTACCGAAAAAAGGTTGACTGATTTTCCTTTGCGTGATTATAATATGAGCACTTTGGGCTTGTTTGTACAAAACAACACAAAAATAACAGATTGGATGAATCTTGAGAGCGGCTTGCGGACTGACTATATTACAGATTATGGATTTGCAATATTACCCCGTCTATCGTCTCGCTTCAAGATAACTGAAAATTTTTCATCGCGTATAGGTGGCGGATTCGGATATAAAGCACCCTCTATTTTCTCGGAAGATAGCGAACGCATACAATTTCAAAATGTTTTGCCAATTGATGATGACAAGAACAAGTTGGAAAAAAGTTATGGGGCAAATGTGGATTTTACTTACAAGACAAGTTTGTTTAATGATCAGGTCTTCTTGAGCATAAACCAGTTATTCTTTTATACTTACCTGAGAAATCCGCTTGAGTTACAAGCGACGGATGATAACCGTTGGCAGTTTAATAACATAGACGGTCATGTAGATAGTAAAGGCGCAGAAACCAATATGAAAATAAATTATAAAGATTTCGGCTTATTTTTCGGATATACCTACACGGACGCAAAGGTTAAGGAAGATGGCAGGAGCTACCGGAAAGTCCTAACCCCTAAACATAAAATTAATTCTGTCTTAATGTATGAGGTGGAAGATAAATGGAAAATCGGATTGGAAGCTTATTATACGGGAAAACAAAAATTGAATGACGGCAAAACAGGTCAGGACTACCTTATTTGCGGATTAATGATGCAACGGATTTGGGAAAAATTCTCAATATATGCTAACTTTGAAAACTTTACAGATAGACGGCAAACAAGGTTCGATACTATTTATACGGGGTCGATGACTAAACCTGAATTTCGGGATATTTACGCACCATTGGATGGTTTTGTTATGAATGCAGGTATCATAATTAAATTATAAGTTTGCAAACCTTTTTGTTGCTTTGGAAGACGTGATAGCCAATGTCTGTTTGCGGTCTATATCGAAAATCTTCGACAGGTCGATGATCGTGGGTTTTTTTGCCAGCATTTGTTATTCCGCTATAAGTTTCTGAATAGCTCCTTCAATTTTCGACGGATTCGTTATCGAAGCATAACGACGGACAATATGACCTTTTTTGTCAATCAGAAATTTGGTAAAATTCCACTTAATGGCATCTCCCAAGAACCCTTTTCCGTTTTCTTTCAGGTATTTATATAAAGGATGGGCATGATTTCCATTTACATCAATTTTGGCAAAAGTTGTAAATGTGGTTTTGTATTTCATTTCGCAAAAACCGGCAATTTCTTCATTTGTCCCGGGAGCCTGTTTCCCAAACTGATTACAAGGAAAATCCAATATCTCAAAGCCTTTATCCTGATATTTAATATATAAATCCTGTAAATCTTTATATTGTGGGGTAAAGCCGCATGCCGTTGCCGTATTCACAATAAGTAATACTTTCCCTTTATAGTTTGATAAAGGGATGTCATTGCCTTTGCTGTCTTTTACGGTAAAATCATATACATTCATCATCATATGTTTTTATTATATACAACAATCTCAACCGGTTTTTAGATTACTCAACCCCTAAATCCATCAATAATAAGGGGACATAGATATAAATACGATTCCAGCATTTTCGATTCTGTTATGTGCTCCATTTGCTATCTTATATTTATTTACTATTATCAGATTAAACCTTCACATGATTGTTTTATCAATTTCGAGATTATATCAAATCCGATTAATCAATCTTACAATCTCATCAATCGCCCTTCTAGATTCCGGAAAGCCAAGTATCATCCACACATGCGGCATTCCCTCGTATTCATAATAGTTGATGTCTACACCTTCGGATTGGCACATGGATTTGAATTTTCGGGCATCGCAAACAAAAATATCGTGAGTACCTGTAAATATACTGATTTTGCCTAATCCTTTCAACGGACCATTAATCGGACTAACAAGATAATTCTGCATATCTAAATCTCCTGCATACGCTTTACCAGCCATCTGCAAACCTTTTATACCAAGGAAGGCGTCTTTGGGGTCAATTGTTTTCATTTCCGGATTGGATGTACTGATATCCAACCAAGGTGACAACAAGATGGTTTGTATTGGTGGTTCAATATCTTCATTTTTCATTTTTTGTGATAAAGCTAGCGAGAAACCTCCTCCGGCAGAGTCACCCATCACTATAAGATTCTTTGCTCCGTGTCTTGCAAGCAATTTTTTATAAAGAGGTTCAACAACTTCGAATGCATCTTTGTATGTATACTTCGGGGCTAAAGGGTAATCAGGGAAAACCACGGTGCAACCAGAGTGTTTTATCAATCTGTAAACAAACTGCCAATGCTGAAGTGCTGCTGCGTGGATATACCCACCACCATGAAGGAAAAGCACGACCGTCTCTGCCGCATTCTGCAAAGGCGACAAGGTATATACATTCCATCTGTTGATTTGTCCCGTTTTAATGTTTACCTTTTGAAATAACCATTTGGGTGGTTCGGGGCGATAGCTTTTGGTATCAATTTTCCCCGAGCGCATCTCTTTTTCCCAACTGCCTTTCATATTGACCAGTCGAAGCAGGATCTGGAATATTTTACTTTGGATACTTGCCATAATAATTTACAATTTAACTTAACAACTTTTTAATCCACTTTAGTTTAAATGGCGTATGCGGATAATATTTCAGGTTAAACTCAATCCACGTCGGTTTGTCCAAAATGCTTTTATAATGTGTAAATGCCTTAAATCCGGTATCGCCATGATACGAACCTATACCACTTTCCCCTGCTCCACCAAACGGAAGGTGAGGGTTTGTAATGTGCATCACACTATCATTCACGGCTCCGCCACCAAAAGAAACCTCTTTCAAAACCCTGTTTTTGATCGTTTTATCTTCGGTATACACGTAACAGGATAGCGGGCGTGGCCTTTCTTTCACCCAACCGATGGCATGGGAAAGATTATCGTATTCGATGACAGGCAATATCGGTCCGAAGATCTCTTCCTGCATCACTTTGTCGTTAAAATCCACATTGGTCATTATCGTAGGTTCGATGTAACGGTTTTCCCTGTCTATTTTTCCACCGTAATACACTTTTGCCGGATCGATCAGCCCTGCAATACGTTCCAGATTCCTGTCATTTATGATCTGTACATAGGTTCCGGCTTCAAAACTAAATTCATTGGCCTTGATCTCCGCAAGCAATGTATCCAAAAATTGCTGTTTCACCGAACGGTGCACCAGGATATAATCGGGAGCAATACAGGTCTGTCCCGAATTGAGGAATTTTGCCCACACCAATCGTTTGACCGCCATTTTCATATTGCATTTTTCAGTAATGAAAGCCGGACTTTTGCCACCCAATTCCAGTGTAACCGGAGTAAGATGTTTTGCGGCAGCCTGATAAACAATACGCCCGACGGGAACACTTCCCGTAAAAAAGATTTTATCAAATTTCTGTTCCAGTAATTCTTTTGTTTCGGGAATACCTCCCTCTATGACTGCAATATATTGAGAGGCAAAATTTTCGTTGATAATCTTTGCCATAATGCGACTGGTATTGGCGGGTAGTTCGCTTGGTTTGAGCACCACCGTACATCCTGCTGCAATTGCGGGGATCATAGGAGCAAACGACAGTTGATAAGGATAGTTCCACGCACCAATAATCAAAGATACGCCCATCGGTTCGGGAATAATGTAACTCTTTGCAGGAAAGTTAACAAGATTGGTAGATACCCGTTTGACTTTTGTCCAACATTTTATTTTACTAATCGCCTCATCGATATCGCTGTATAAAAGAGATAGCTCATTGACATAGGTATCAAATTCGGATTTTTTGAAATCCAAGGCGATACCTTCTATCATTTCCTGCTCGTGTGCTTTCAATACATTTTTCAACTTTTTGAGCTGCCGCACCCTGAAATCGATAGGCTTTGTAGCTTCACTCAAAAAATATGCTCTCTGGTTGGTTACTATATTTTCAATATTTTCCATTTTTCCAATATTTTTAATGACCTCTAAATGATTGACAGCACTAATACATTAAACACCATTATCATAACTTATGTTCAGAAAATCTACCCAAACGGATTTTTCTCTGTTTTTATCCGCTTCTCTCTGCAGGAAGTAGGAGAATCTGTTGCTGCTACATGCAGAAAAGCAGAAAAAGTTTGATCTTGGTTATCCAATAACTTTTCTCGGTCTTTGATATAGGAACAAAGATTTATAAATCAACATCATTCCACATTATCAATAAGAGGGTGATAATGTTCAAAAAGTCGTTTTTTATTATATTTGTGTTAGTCGGAAGGTAATTGTTTGACTACAAAATTAATAGAAGACTCTCGTATGAAAACGGGCAGTAGATAAGTAAGAATTAAGTGCTTAGATGGTCGATGTCTATCCGTTGGCGAAATTCTTCTGCCATATCCCTGAAGTGTACAAGTAGGGTTTTCTATACGGTAGCGATTCCCTGAAAAGCATTTTTTACCTCAATGGCATTAACCGTTCCTGTTCGGTGTAAGATTTCTTTGTAATGGGAATGTATCAGGAGATTAATTTTATTAATCTCCCTATTGAGTTCGACAGCAACATGGCTTTTGCCGATTGCCCTTGGTGCAAGGTGCAAGTTTATCTATATAGAGATACTTGCACCTTGCATCAAAAGTTATTGTTCGGTCGTTGTTTGTTGTGTGACTTTATTCATGAACAACGGATGTTCTCAATATCACGGGATTAGCAAAAGCTTTCCGATGGTGGCACGGCTTTCCATATCGGCATGAGCCTGACTGGCCTCCGCCAAGGGATATATGCCCCCGATTCGGATCTTCAACTTACCTTCGATAACCCAATCAAAAAGCTGCTTAGTGTGCAAGCGTAGCAATTCTGGCGTATGGACGTGATCCATGAAAGCGGCATAGCCAATTTTGACACTTTTCGGCAGAGTGCTGATATCGAACACTCCGGGGCCACCGAGTACAGGACTGAACCAGCAGAAAGTGCCTGATCGACGGAGAGACGAAAGCGAAGCTTGAAACGTCGCTGGGCCGGAGCCATCGTAAACAACGTGTACGCCTTCGCCGGCCGTCAACCGGAGAACTTCATCAGCGAAGTTACCGCCAGAATCAACAATGACATGGTCTGCACCTGCTTCTTTTGCAATCGACACTTTGCTTTCGTTTGAAACGCGTCCAATCACGGTTCCACCCCTAAGCTTAACGATTTGTGTTATCAGCATTCCTAATCCACCAGCAGCGGCGTGAACAAGTGCAATATCATCCACTTGAATAGGATAAAAGTCCGTTGTGAAATGACTTGCCGTTAGTCCTTGCATCATAATAGATGCTGCTGTCCGGTCGTCTATTTCATCTGGAATGGGCACGAGTGCTGACGTTGGAATTGCAATTAGCTCAGCATAGCTCCCGGGGACATAGACCCATGCTACACGCTGCCCAATCTGGAAATCATCGACACCTTTGCCAATGGCTACTATACTTCCAGCCCCCTCAACACCGATGATTTTGGGATCAGGTTCAGTCCAGAACATACCACGCCGGACGCCCGTATCCATGAAATTCACTCCAGCAGCGGTTACTTTGACAAGTACTTCACCGATACCTGGTATGGGATCCTTTCTCTCGACCAATTCTAATACTTCAGGTTCTCCTGGTTTGTGCATTACAATAGCTTTCATTTTATCTATTCCTTTCTTTAAGTGATTATTTTTGATTTTTCGGTTTATCTAATTCCATTTTTTAAAGGGTCATTCCTCCGTCTATAATGATTTCTGCGCCCGTGATATAATTCGCACTTTCCTCACATAAATATCTTACAAGTTTTGCAACGTCTTCTGGTTCACCCATTTTCTTCAACGGAATTGCTTCATTAACCAAATGGTCTTTAATACTTTTAACAGTAGCTTCGTTAAAACCAGATTTGGCTATGATGTCTGTTTTAATCGGCCCCGGACTGACTAAGTTCACTCTTATTCTTCTCGGTGCTAATTCTGCGGCTGCTGTTTTTGCTATTGAATTTAATGCGGCTTTGCTTGCTTGGTAGATTGAAGAATTAGGACTGTGCATGATGGCTGTATTGGATGACAACATAACAACTGAAGCTCCATCATTTAAAAGTGGAATTAATTTACTCAGCGTGAAATATGCACCTCTAACATTGATATTCATTACATTGTCATAATTCTCCGCAGTTTGATTTTCAATCAGTTCCAATGTTCCCATAATACCAGCATTGATAAATAATATATCAACTTTACCAAATTGATTTTCAACTTCGTTACGAAGCAAATCAGTATGTTGCAAGTTTGCTTGATCAGCGACAAATGCAATTGCGCCGATTTCCTGTGCCGCTTTTTCAATGGCCTCTTTTCGTCTGCCGGTAATAATTACTTTAGCACCTTGTGAAATAAACTCTTTCGCCGTTGCATAGCCTATCCCACTGTTTCCTCCTGTTATAAGAGCGATTTTATTCTTAAGTTGTTCCATAATATAAATTTTTAAAAAGTTTATGCAAAGGTATGGCTTAAAAGGTATACATTTGTAACCAGTATAATTTAGTATACCAATTAAATATTGTATATGATTAGAAATCAATCAGAAGAATACAGAGCATTGCAAGATACATTGTATGTAATAGGTGGAAAATGGAGAATTCCTATCATCAATTCTATTTGTAATGGAAATAAACGTTTTAAGGAGATTGAACGTAGCATACCGGGTATCACAAGGAGAATGTTATCAAAAGAACTGAAAGATATGGAATTAAATAATCTTGTCAGAAGAACCGTACATCCGGGGCCTCCCGTAATGGTGGAATATGAATCAACAGACTATTGTAAGTCTTTTGGAAACATCATAAAAGAAATGATAAAATGGGGGCGTGAACATCGAAAAATGATAACAGAGAAAAAGTAATTGTAAAGACATGAACTCAATACGAATCAGACTCAACGATCGAAAAATTAATAATCGATTTCGGGTTGATTTAATACTTTTACCTCTTTCAGAAAGTTACCATAGGCGTCTTCCATTTCTTTGTTCGTTACTGTTGAGTTATCAATCAATAGATTGAATAGCTCTGTTTGAATAAAATCATTCATAAATATTTATTTTTTTGTGAATAAAATGGATTCTATTATGAGAAATCCTTATATACTGAATGATTTTAGTGGTGGCTACTTATTTTGTAGGGATATTTTAGAAATAGATTTTCCAACTGATACTTGGTACAATGGGGGCTAATCTCTTTTTTTCTACTGAATTTGTCTCTAAATTATATACATATCCAGTTTGTTTGAATCCATTCGCATTCAGTATCATAAAGGAAAATTCATGGGATATTTTCTTTTTATTAACATGATAACGAAGTGTTAAATCGGTCGTGAATGAATTTGGTAGTCTTAGACTAAATGCTTTAGTGTCTATTTGTTCAACTCCCTGGCTGTTTTGTGATTCTGTTTCGTCGATTGGAGTATAACGATTTCCGCCCTGATAAGTTAGACGGATATTGGCACTAAAGGTTTTATGATTGCTCTTCCCGAAAGTCCACTCTTTACCGACTAAGCCAGTGATAACAAAACGTTGATCCATACGAGTATTCCGCCAAATATTATCTCCTCCTTTGTATTCAGACTTGAAAAGAGAGCCTGTAAGTAGAGCATACCACCCTTGATTGAGATAACGTTCCATCGTAAGATCAACTCCATAGTTTCGCCCTTTTCCATCATTGACCAATTTTTTATCTAATCCATAGGCGTTATAATTCAAGATGGAGAAAGAAGTATTTGGCTCAACAGGAACATTATAAAGGTCTTGATAGTAAGGCTCTATTTTAAGAAATAGATTATCTGATAACCGTTTACTATAACTTAATGAAAAATGATGAGCTTTACTAAAGTCTACATTTTTGTTCACATATTGATTATTCAGCTTCACATAGTAATAGTCGAGTCGTTCTCTTGTGGCATTCAGTCCATAGGCTAAAGCGATAGATTGATTTTGGGGTAACTTCCACTTTATACTGGCTCTTGGCTCTAAAGTCCAATTCTTGTTTAGGCTGAAATATTGGCTCGCCAAGCCAATACTGGCATCAACATTTGGGGTTAGCTTGAATACTGAATTTGAAAAAGCAGAGAAGACATAGACACTGCCGTCTCCCTTCGCTATCTGTCGCATAGGTTCGTATATACCGGCCTTATCACTCAAGTTGAAATCTAAATCATAGGACAATCGTGTTAAAGAAAAACCTGTCCTATTTGTATGTCTTTCACTAAATGTCTTATTTATATATGAATTTAGAATCACATCTGTATAGCTATTCTTCATATCAGCCATGCGATGAAATTCTAATTTATCATCTATCTGATCTACCAGTGCGTGTACCTTCGAATAGGTAACAGCTAAAGAAGATTTTAAGTAACTATTGTTATTCAGATATATTTTATGCCCGATGCCAGACATCCCTTTGGTAAACCGATTATCGGATCTCTGCTTGTCGGATGTATATTCCCATTTTGTTGAGTCAGACTCTTCTTTTTGTAATATCTTGTCATGCAGCCCTAAGCCCCAAATGGAGAAAGTTCCTGCCTTTTTGGTCGGAAAATTGAGTTTAAATGCCAAATCTTGATAGTCTAAACCTTCTTCTGTTCCATTAATAGCGTCAGAGATTCCAGAAAAAGAATATCTATAGTTAAACAAATACGAACTTCTGTTCTTCTCACTAATAGGGCCTTCTGATGCTAAATCCAGTCCCCACAATCCAACCTGAAAGGAATGTTCATGGCTATCCCTATTACCTGTTCGCATTTGTATATCAAAAACTCCAGCCAAAGCATTGGTGTATTCAGCAGGAAAAGCACCATTGTAAAAATCGGAATTGCCTAATACATTGCTGCTAAGTCCTGATAGTAAACCTCCCCCTAAACCTGTCATGTCAGCATAATGTGTAGGATTAGGTATCTCAACACCTTCCATCCTCCATTGTGTAAACTGAGGGCTATTTCCTCTGATAGTTAAGGCATTGGTATTTACACCGCTTGTTACACCTGCAAAAGAGGAAACCAAACGGGCAGGATCGTCAAAACCTCCTGCAAATCGGCTTGCTTCTTCAACTGTAAGTGTACGCCCGCCAGCCAAAGCCATTGGATTGATTGTACCCTCTTTATCTACATGGGGAAATACAACCACTTCGTCTAACATATGCATATTGGCATTGAGTGAAATCTTCAATACAACTTCTTTGGCAGATGTGACAAGCACTTCCCTGACCACTTTCGAGTCGAATCCTAAATTACTTGCTTGGATGTTATACCTGCTGACAGGTACATTTCTTATAGTGAAATAACCTAAACTATCACAAATAGAGCCAAATTCTGGATGCCCTAATATTTCAACTGATGCATACGGTATGCTTTGCTCTGTAAATTCGTCAATTACTATTCCTTTTACAGTTTGAGTAATAGGCTTGCGTTCCTCCTTTTTATCTTCTTTTTTCTTCTTTGAGACAATGATGTGATAACCTCTTATTTTATATGTCAAATCCGTTCCTTTTAATATTTGGCTGATAACCTTGTCTATTTTTTCGCCTTTAAAAGATAGAAAAAGCCTTTTGTCCAGATCTGTCCCTAATTGTTCGTAAGCAATACTATATTCGGTTTGCTTCTCTATTTCTAAAAAAGCTTCTTTGATTGAGATACTCTTGTTCTCTATTGAAATAGTATTGTCTTTAGTCTGAGCAAATGCAATGGATACAATAAAGCAAGAAATTATCAAAAGAAGAGTCCTACTCAGTGCGTTTATGCGATTCATTATATTACATTTGTATTGTTAATACTTCGTTTTCTTAATTTTTAAAATGAGTGTTGATATTTCGGAGTCGGGAAGAGGGTCTCAAGCTGCTTCCCGACTCTCTTATATTAAAAATTAAAAGCAATACCTGTCATATAGATATACTCCCAACGTCTGGTTGCCAGATTGTACACGTATTGCATACCAGTCTTTATTTTCAAATTCTTTGTTATGCTATATGATAGATTTGCAGCAATCTCGGATTGATATAATTGACCACCCAAAATTGTTGGATTCTTATAACGATCTGCTATGTAATATCCCGAAAGCTCTACCGATAGTCGGTTTGTAAGTTGATAATTTATTCTCAAATCAACGTTTTTTATGTCTTTAGCTGAGAATGTTAAAGGATAATTAGATTTAAATCGATTGTTTTCTAATAAAATATTTTTTGTCGGTTTCCATATATCATGTTGTTGAAGAAAGTTAGTATATGATAATGGTTTGAGTTTTGGAAAATCAACCAATTGCTTTTCTATATGTATAGGAGACGGCGTTAGTAGCCTATCGTTAAGTCCATAGCTTTTCAACTGCATAGCAGGAGTTTCAGCCGATGGTAAAACCATATTATCAAGCCAATAATTAATATTCTTGTGTTCTTGAGCAACTAACGAGATAGGTAAGGCGAATAATATTATACCAATCAAATGTTTCATTACTACAGCTTTTCAATTAATACTATTTGATTTCCGTCAATTTGATAATTAAAACCAACTACATCATGCAGGATGTCTAATATTTCTTCTAGATTTTCGTTTTTCAGAAACTTGACTGTATATTGTTTTGTTATAGGAATTTCGGTATTGTTTGTTATAGAAATATTGAAGCGTCTTTCCAGTGTTTGTAATATTTCACTCAAAGACGAATTGTTAAATATTAGCTGACCTGTAAGCCAAACATTGGTTTCTTTAGGAGAAATTTCTTTTATGTTGGTAGTGGCAGTTACTTTATTGTAAGTTAACTGCTCATTTGGTTTTAATATCTGAGATTGTTTTTCTAATATTATTTCAACCTTACCACTTGTCAATGTTGTTATTATTCGCTCTTCATTTGAATAGGCTTTGACATTAAATTTAGTTCCGAGTACATTCACTGATAAATTTTCTGTTTTTACGATAAAAGGTTTTGATTCATCTCTCCGCACCGAAAAATAAGCTTCTCCGCTTAATTGTACAAGACGTTGGTTTTCACTGAATTCTTTAGGATATTTGACTATCGAACCCGAATTAATCCATATCTCGGAACTGTCGGGTAAAAATAAATGTTTTTCTTCTCCATAAGCAACCTTAATTTCTATTATATCACTTTGAGTAGATTGATAATAGAAATAACCTCCTGCAATAATAAGTAAGGGTATAAGAACGGCAGCTACACGGCTTAGTCTCTTATATAAAGGAACTTTAATTGTTTGTTTTTGTGTATATCCGATTCTTTGATTAACTCTATCCAAAGCAGAATATATTTCGGAATTAGAACTTTCCTCCAAGCTATCCCAATATTCTAAAGATGCAGATTCTTTTTCTTCTCTGTTTTCATCTTTTATAAGCCATTGCTGAACCTTTTCTTCTGTTTTAGAAGAAAAACGTGCAGAAAGATATCTTTTAATAATATCTGATATGCGATTATTTTTTTTCATCTTAATAATCTCTAATAATAGTATATATCCCCGTGGGAGTAGTTTCTATCCATTTTCCTTCTACTATTTTCAAATCACCTGTCCGCTTATTTTTCATTGTTAGTTTATAAGACACTTGTCGATTACGCCATTCCAATTCAACATGAAACTTACTTTCACCCTCCGGTATCAAAAGTTTCTCTTTAACAGTACCGTACTCTTCATCCCAATTTTTTGATATTTTCCCATAAATCTTTTTCTCGTTCGAAAGATATATTTTATCGTCGACGATAGATGATGGTACATTTACTTCTATAAGATCCTCTTTAAACCACACAAAAGCATAATAATTATCACTTACAAAGTAAGATGTGTTCATAATATTTATACCTCCAAAAGGAGAAATTTCAATTTCCATCGGTTTAGATATACTATGGGTATAGGTGTTACTTTCTGTTACATAGAAAGTATCTCCATCGTTCTCAGCTAAAAAATATTCTAAACCTTCAAAAGTATAACCCTCACATATTTTTTGAACAACTGTTATTTCGTTTATTTGACCTTCATTTTCTATAATTATGGCGAAACTGAATTCTTCTTCCGTTGCATTTTCATATAATTCTATTTGGAGGGAATTAGGGGTATTACGAGTAATATTAAATCCTTTATCAAGCCATGAAGCATCTATTTTTCCCAGTTCGTTAAGTTCCAATAGTGAATTTTCTTTTATCAGTTTCCCATCTTGGTCAAATATATTTCCGAATATTTTTTGACCTCCGTTTTTGTTTACAACGCTCGTTAGCCTCCAGTCGTTAGTCTCGAATGTGATCAATTTTGTACCGCCTTCTCCCTCCATTATTACTATTGTTTGTGACGGAACAAAGTCTGTCTCTTCATTATTACACGAATACCACGCAAATGCTAATATGGTAATCATACAAAAAGACTTTAATGTATTCATAAGCGAATTTTTCATTATTATGCTTTCCTTTACTATATATACAATAAAGTGCTAGAAAGCTCAATAGGAAAAATGAAGTTTTTGGGAGAAATTCTAAATCAGAGTAAAAAAGAAGGTAGAAATAACCTTTCTAATTTCTTTCAGAGCAAAGCTTAATTGGCTTTCTACGTTATGCTTAGTAGTATTTAATTGATCTGCAATCTCTGTATTGTTTAATCCTTTATTTCTACTCAATATATAGATTTGTTTGCGTTGTGGTGGCATTTTATTTACAACGTCATCTATTAACAGACCTAATTCCTTTGCAATCAAATCTTCTTCGGATGTTGAAGTATATCCGGAGATCGAAACATCTGTAATATATTCAGAATGTATATATTTATGTTTTAGAAAATTGATAGCGGCATTTCGTGCTATGGTATGTAAATATGAATTAAATGATTTAGATAAATCAATACTTTCTCTATTTATCCAAAGATTAACAAATATCTCTTCAGTCAATTCTTCGGCATCAACCTCAGACTTTATATATCCGAAAATAAATATTCTAATTTTATTGTAATAGGCAATAAAAACAGATTCAAAAGCCTTGTGATTTCCATTTTGCAGCGCATTTAATATTTTTATGTCAATATGATTGCCCATTCAATATTCGATAAACTAATTCTTTTTATTTTAAACAAAAGAAATAATAATTTGTTGGATATAACACACATTTTTTGAAAAGTTAAGAGTAAAAAAAGGATTCTATGTTGGATTAAGATAAAATATGATTTACCATTGGCACTGAATTATTTGAAACAATGGTGTTACCTATTTTGTCCGGAACGGAATCGGTAACGATTTAGGCACAAAACTGTGTCCTTTGGGGGCTTTTTTCTGACTTTTATCCCGGACAAAAAGGTAATAAAAAAACCTACAAGTTGTTGACTTGTAGGTTTTTGTCCGTTTGTTGTCTGTTTTTGTCCAGACCTTTCAGCGGAGAGAGAGGTCGGTGAACCTTCCCATCCATATAACTTTAAGTCAACACTTTATATTTTCCAAACTTATTGTCGGTAACGAATTAGGCACAAGTTTCAGAGTCCTATTTGTCCACCTTTGACCTATGCTTTTCTGCATATATCTTGGGTTCAAAGATACAAGCTTTTTCTGAATTGGCAAAACATCTATCCCATAATGTTTTGACTTAGTGCAAGGTGCAAGTATCTATATATAGATATGCTTGCACCTTGCACTAAAACTATTTATCAATCTCTGTCCTCTTTAAAAAGTCAGCTTTGTACTTATCTCCCCACTGCCATAAATTATCAATGATTAGAATCAGTTCTTTACCAGATTCTGTCAGTGAGTATTCCACTTTTAATGGCAACACAGGATAAACCTTCTTTTGTAGGATACCCATTTTTTCCAATTCGCCCAATTGTTTTGTCAATACACGTTTTGGTGCGACACTTATACTCCGATGTAAATCACAAGGTCTTATAACCCCTTTGTCAATTTCAGATATTAGCCATGCATTCCAGCTTGTCGATAAAATATCAATTGCAATCCTCACTGAACAATCGGAATAGTCCATTGGGTTTTTCTTTACATACATATATCCATCTTTTGTTTATTCGTCTGCAAAGATAGTCATTTATTAATCAAATAGGGCTAAATTTATCACCGGGTGAAAGATTTATCGCTTATTGCTCAAGTAATTAGCATATTCTATTTTTGCAAAAAATATTTTTAAATATGAGCAAAAATGATATTATAGTTAAAGGAGCAAGAGAGAATAATTTAAAAAACATCTCAGTTAAAATACCCAAAAAGAAGATAACGGTATTTACTGGAGTATCGGGTTCTGGTAAGACTTCATTAGTATTTGATACAATAGCAGCTGAATCACAAAGGCTTTTGAATGAGACTTATGATAGTTTTATTCGTCATCGATTGCAACAATATGGCAAACCAGATGTGGACAGCTTGCAGAACTTAGCAGTTGCAATTATCGTGAACCAAAAAAGAATAGAAGGAAGCGCTCGTTCAACAGTAGGTACTATAACGGACATTTATTCTCTTTTAAGGTTGCTCTTTTCCAGAATTGGAAAACCTTTCATTGGTCATTCCTCTGTTTTTTCGTTTAACAATCCGCAAGGAATGTGTTCTTGCTGCGAAGGACTTGGCAAAACAAGTATTGTTGATTTAAATGAATTGATAGATAAAGAGCGTTCATTAAATGAAGGTGCGATAAAATTTCCTACGTTTGAAGTTGGTGGATGGCGTTGGACTCGGTATGTCTATTCAGGACTGTTTGACAATAATAAGAAGATAAAGGATTATACGGAAAATGAGTGGTATAATCTTGTTTATGCAAACGATTTGAAGTTAACTAATCCTGACCCGAGATTTCCTAAAACTGGAATATATGAAGGGATTTTACCACGTTTTGAACGCAGTTTCTTCAAGAAAGAATCAAAGGAAATTACAGGCAAGAGTGCATCAAGATATAAGGAAGTCGTAAAACAAGGCCTCTGTCCCGAATGTAATGGAACTCGTTTGAATCCTCGGGTATTAAGCTGCAAGATTGAAGGAAGGAGTATTGCCGACTGTTGCAATATGCAAATTGACGATTTACTGGAATTCATTAAAACCTTAAAAGACGACTCTATCACTCCATTATTGGATTCAATCATTAAAAATCTTGAAAACTTATTGTCCATTGGGTTGGGATATTTGACTTTAGGCAGGGAAACATCTTCATTGTCTGGCGGAGAATCACAACGAATAAAACTTGTCCGGCATTTGGGTAGCAGTCTGACAGACCTTACATACATTTTCGATGAACCAAGTATTGGGTTACATCCAAATGATGTACAACGATTAAATAAATTATTAATCGAATTGAAGGATAAAGGTAATACCGTATTGATCATAGAACATGATCCCGATGTAATAGCTATAGCTGACCATATCGTCGATATGGGAATTGGTTCTGGTAAAAAAGGTGGTAATATCGTTTATGAAGGTAACCTTGACGGCTTGAAAAAAGCAGACACGCCAACTGGTATTTATCTTAATTGCAATAATTTGCTTAAAAGCAACTACAGAAAATCATCAGACTATCTTATCATACAAAATAGCACACTCCACAATCTGAAAGGTATATCAGTTCAGATTCCCAAAGAAGTACTGACAGTGATTACAGGCGTAGCCGGTTCTGGAAAAAGCTCAATTGTAAAGTCGTTAATCAATCAGTATAAAGATATAGTTGTAATAGATCAAAGTGCTTTGCGAGGCAGCAAAAGGTCTAATATTGCAACATATACAGGGATATTGGATCTAATACGGGGATTATTTGCAAAACAAAACGGCGTCAAACAATCATTGTTTAGTAATAATTCAGATGGCGCTTGTCCCGAATGTAAAGGATTGGGTACAATATCAACTGATATCGCCTTTTTAGATGCAGTGGAAGTACGTTGCGAGCATTGCAACGGAAGTGGTTTTAAACCGGAAGTCTTGAAATATCGGTTATATGGTAAAAGTATCACAGACATAATGACAATGACGATTAGCGAGGCGAATACATTTTTCAATGAACATGAAATAACTGGACCACTCAATCGACTTTGCGAAGTAGGTTTGGATTATTTGACATTGGGACAATCATTAAATACATTTTCAGGTGGCGAACGCCAACGCCTTAAACTGGCAACAGAACTGAATAATAAAGGAAATGTATATGTCTTTGATGAACCTACCACAGGGCTTCATGGCTCAGACATATCTAAACTTATAAAGCTATTCAACAAGTTGGTTAATAATAAAAATACGGTTATTATTATTGAACACAATATGGATGTTATCAGTCAAGCCGATTGGATAATAGATATGGGGCCAGGTGCTGGAAAAGATGGTGGAAATATAATATTCGAAGGGATTCCACAAAAGATTATTGCAGACAAAGTATCTTTAACAGGCAAGTATTTGGCTATGTATTTGGATCACAGATAAAATTCGAATATAATCATGATGAATAAGATATACCAGATTTCAGAAGAACTAACTTCTATTGTTCGAGAAAAAGAGTTAGAAATGTCTGATATTATAAGGGATGTCCCTCCTACTATATTGTTATTGGAAAACGGCTTTATTGATCTTAAGAATATTGTATCAAGTTTTACATTTCCATCGAAACGCGATGAAATAATGTTCTTTAAAGAGATAAAACCTCAATTGTTTAGTAAGTTGATTTTTTTTCGTAAAATATATCAGTTGGAGTTAAACCGTCCCATCTCAAATTACAAAACAATCCGGGTATATTTAGAGAGAGAACATGAACGAATCAATCTGTTTTATAACAGAAATACAGAATTTATACAATATTACCGTTCCGGTAAAGCAAATTTTGACGAATATTATTTTGTAAGAGGAAGGAAAGATATGGAATTAAATCTTGAGAGTTTTTATTTTGAGCGAGATCCAAGATTTTCCACACATTTCGATTTCAAAGTAGCGAGATTGCTGGCAAATGATATGTTAGCTGCACACTTAAATTATCAATTATCCAAATTGAAATATCAGGAAGAGAATGACTTTTCAACAGATATTGAAATTCCTTTTGCCCAATGGACGGATAAAAAAACGGCTCTCACTGAAATCATATACGGCATTTATGAAGAAAAGAGCATTAATTCCGGAAACATCGAAATAAAAGCTTTGGCAACTATTTTTGGCAGAATATTCAATGTCGATTTAAATGATATTTATCATATATACTTAGAAATCAGAAGTCGAAAAACTAACAGGACAGAATTTCTAAACCGACTGATTAAGACTCTGAACAAGAGAATGGATGAAGCTGACAGTAAATAAATCAATTTTATGTATTATATTTGCATGCGTAAAATAAAGATTTTAAGGAGTATATTAGATACTTCATAAATATATAACATAACGTTCGCTGAACGTCTCGACACGGAAACTGGTAATTTTCAACTTAAGAACGAGATGGAATGTGCAATGTTCATGCTATACGAAAGTATGGCGTGGACTTGCCTGTTTCGTTCTTAGGGTATACCAGTACCTCGTGTCGAGACAGCGTGAGTTCCACGCTTTTTCTTTTTAGGTACAGCGAGCAATAGTATAAACATCAAAATCAAGAAACATGGGAAAAATTAAAGTTTACATTGCCGCTTCACTCGATGGATACATAGCCCGACCAGACGGAGATTTAGATTGGCTAACCGAATTCCCAAACCACACAAAACAAGACTATGGGTATAATGAAATGCTTGCTTCTGTAGATGCCGTCATCATGGGAGGAAGAACCTATCATGAATTATCATGCATGGATATTTTATGGCCATACAAGGATAAGAAAACTTTTGTGGTATCTCATAAAGCGATAGATACAAGTGAAAATATAGAGTTTATAACTGACAATATTATCGGACAAATATCTGACATAAAAAATAGAAACAGCAAAGATTGTTGGTTAACTGGTGGTGGAGAATTGATTACCATGTGCTTAAATGCAGGCTTAATTGACGAGATGCAAATCTGTTATATCCCTGTAATTTTAGGTTCAGGCATTCCACTGTTTCCTAATAAACCTAAAGAATCTAATTGGGGGTTGACAGAACATATTGCCTATACTTCCGGCATTATAAAATTGAGTTATAGACTGTTGAGATAATCACATATGTGGCAATTTGAAAAAATGGTTAGGTTTATTCGACTATTATTCATACATTTGCAATCGAATTTAAAAATACTCCGATGAAAATAAACAATTAATAGTTGGTTTAATTAAACCGACACCATAGAGTTCTACATATTTCGGTTTAATCCGATTCCTCTTTGGAATCACTATTAATTGTAACAAATGAGCATTATCATAAGTGATGTTTCTTATCACTATTTCAATCAGCATACATTATTTGAAACTGTAAGTTTTTCTGTTTCAAAAGGCGAGAAAGTATCCCTTATTGGTAATAACGGAGTAGGAAAATCAACCCTGCTAAAGTTATTGGCAGAAGAACTTACGCCATCTTCCGGCAACATCCGAACAGAATCGAAGCCGTACTACGTTCCCCAACAGATAAATATCAAAGAGCAGACTATTGCCGAAGCTCTCGGTGTATCAGAAAAACTAAATGCTCTCAACGCAATCTTTGGAGGAGCTTCTGAACAGGCTTACTATGACATCTTAAATGATGATTGGGAGGTAGAAAACAAATGTCATTCAGCTTTGAAGCTATGGGGATTGCAGGATATGGCTCTTGATTCTTCTATTTCATTATTAAGTGGAGGAGAAAAAACGAAAGTTCTATTGGCCGGATTGGCTCTACATAAGCCGGATATTGTTTTACTAGATGAACCGACCAATCACCTTGACTTTTCGGCTCACAAAAAAATATATGAATACATCACATCTACCAAAGCAGCAGTTGTGGTTGTCAGTCATGATGTCAGTTTATTAAACCTTTTGGATACGACTTACGAGCTATCATCGAAAGGAATCAAGCTATATGGTGGAAATTATGACTTTTACAGGGAGCAAAAAGCGATTGAAGATCGTGCATTAGAGCAGCAGATTGATGCCGAGCAAACAGCACTTCGTGTAGCACGAAAGAAAGCACAAGAAGTTCAAGAGCGTCAGGACAGACGCGCATCGCAAGGCGAACGCAGCAAACAAAAAGGCGGTGTTGCCCGAATCATTATGAATACCCGTGGCAATTTGGCTGAGAATAGTTCTGCAAAATTAAAGGTAAAGCATTCCGGTATCATTGACGATACTCAACAACGTTTGTCCGCATTACGGGAACGACAAAAAAACAGTGCAGAATTAAAAGTCAATTTTGAAAATGCAAAACTACATGACGGAAAGGTTTTGATTACTACCAAAGACCTAAATTTCGGTTACGCTAAAGATAAATTATTGTGGCAATCTCCGATTGATGTCGAAATAAGGAGTGGTGAGAGAATCCATATTCTTGGCAATAACGGAAGTGGTAAAACAACGTTTATCAAGTTGCTCCTTGGAGAACTTTCGCCAACACAAGGCGAAGTCACGAAAAGCAGCTTTTCTTATGTCTATCTCGACCAAGAATATGAGCAAGTCAATCAAGCCCGAACTCTTTTGGAGTTAGCCGAACGATACAATGAACACAACTTAGCAGATCACGAAATAAAACTCCGATTGAATCGGGCATTATTTCCGCAGTCAACATGGGATAAGAGTTGCCAAACATTAAGTGGAGGCGAACGAATGCGTCTCTACTTATGTTGCTTGATGATTTCCAATCATATACCCGATATTTTCATATTGGATGAGCCTACGAACAATCTCGATTTATCGAGTCTATCAATCCTGACTAATACCATCAAAAACTATCGAGGAACAGTATTAATCATTTCTCATGACGAATATTTCATTAATGAAGTTAGTATAACTAAAGCATTAGAACTATAACATAATATATATGAAACAAAAGAAAAATATTGGGGCTAAATTATTGCCTAACCTGCCTCCAGGTTCTATTTTATCGGAGATTCGCAAATTTATGGAAGTGGAAAATGTTCCTCTCTTTAGATTTGTACAACTTGTTACTTCTCTACAACGAGGCACAGAGAAATTTCAAGATGTAAAAGAGTTGCCTGAAAATGTCAGGCAATTACTAGTATCACGATTCGGAGAAACACCTTTGCCCCTTAATCCAGTACTTGTTCAATCAGCAGAACAAGTTGAAAAAGTCCTTTTTGAAACACAGACCAAAGCCTATGTAGAGACCGTTCATTCACGTTATCGTGCAGGATGGTCTTCAGTTTGTATCTCTTCACAAGCCGGATGTAATTTAGGATGTGCTTTTTGTGCAACAGGAGCTACCGGATTTACATGTAATTTAAGTGCAGATGAGATATGTGCGCAAGTAGTACACTCTCTTTGGCAAAAATTGCCCGACAGTATTTCTTTTATGGGTATGGGGGAGGCATTGGCTAACCCTCATTTTTTTGAAGCATTGAACGTTTTGACTAGTGACGGATATGGCAGTTTTTCACCACGAAGAGTTACTGTATCAACAGTTGGTTTTGCGCCAAACCTGCATAGACTTACGACAGAGTACCCACAAGTCAATGTAACTTTATCTGTCCACTCTCCATTTGCAGAGCAACGGATGGAATTAATCCCACTCGAACACCGTTTTTCTTTGAAAGAGAATCTTTCAATACTAAATCAACATACCATCAAAACACATCGTAAAGTTTATCTTGCGTATTTGTTGATTTCGGGAGTAAACGATTCTATTATTCATTTAAAAGCATTGGAGAAATTAGTGAAGTCACAAAAGCGTCCGGAGCTTTTTCATGTAAATGTAATTGCCTACAATAACGCTGTGGGTGCAAAGTCTGACTACAAAGCACCAACAGAGAAAAATATAATTGAGTTTGTTTCGGAATTACGTGTTCGTGGTATTTCTGCGACCCGCAGACAACAATTTGGAGCATCAATAGATGCAGCTTGCGGACAGCTCTACGCTAAGAATTTTTTATAATAAAACCCTAATAAAAGTAGATTTGGATACGACTATCTATCATTGATAACCCTTTCAAGGCAGATGTCTGCTAAAGAGAATTGGTGAATATTGAAATGTTTACCACGGATATCTTATGCCATATTCCAAGAGTTATTTCATGCTATAAAGAGATTTTGTTTTTTGCATGCAAAATCTTATCATTTAAATCTACAGAAAATGATTAGAAAAATAGATAACATATCAAGACGGATTGAGAGCGAAATTCAGTTGAGAGAATTGGATATATCTGATATTATAAGAGATGTGCCACATATTATTCAGATTTTGGAGAAGGGTTTTTTAGAAGTAAAACAATTAGTTTCTAAAAATAAGTTTAATACATATTATGAAGAGATTACATTCTTTAAGGAGATAAAGCCCAGATTGTTTTCAAAATTGATATACTACAAGAAAATACACAATTTAGAATTAAACAAGCCGGTCTGTGGGTATGAAGCAATAAAAGAATATTTTGAACGGGAACAGGAATACATAAACTTATTTCACCACAAAAACAACGATTTTATCCAATATTACCGATTAGGGAAAACTATTCTGGACGAATATTATTTTCTAAGGAATAGACATGAGCCGGGTTTGAATCTGGAGTCTTTTTACTTTGAAAGAGACCCTGATTTTTCTACCAATTATGATTTCAAAGCAGCAAAACTATTAGCCAATGATATGTTGGCAACATATCTGAAATCGGAATTAATAAAGCTGAAACAGAGTGAAGATACTATTAACGGAGCTTTAAGTGTAAATGGCAAATATAGATGGACTGACACAAAGTCTGCTTTGGTAGAGCTAATTTATGCTATTCATGCAGAACAGAGTGTTAATTCTGGTAATATTGACTTAAAGATTTTGTCTTCAATATTTGAGCAAATGTTTAATATTGAGTTGGGTGATATTTATCGAATATTTGTTGAAATCAGGGGGAGAAAAGGAGAACGAACAACTTATTTGAATCGCTTGATACTTGCTCTTAATAAACGAATGAACAATGCGGATAATAAGTGATTTTGATTTAAAACATTAAATAACCCAAGTTGTGTACAGCTTGGGTTATTTATTTAAATAGACAATAAAAGGTATTTTGTAACGGTTGAATTTGATCATACATAATCTTTCTATTTAGCCATAATAAAGATAATTATTTGTTTTTAAGATAGATATAGGAATTAGAAGAAAAATATCACCCAACATGGGTTCGTCTTGTGAAATCCACATTTTAATCCTTCCGATCTTTGCAGAGAATCAATAAACGATAGATTATGGATGTGATAATGATAGAATCAAAAGCATTTAAGGAGCTGGAAGCAAAGATAAATACTATTGCGGATTATATCCTCAATAAACAGGAAGCGGAAAGTATCAACGAAGATGAAATTTGGGTAGATAGTTACGAAGTCTGCACATTCTTAAAAATCAGTGACAAGACATTACAAAGACTTCGGGTAGCAGGAATAATTGCTTATTCCAATATCCGGGGAAGATATTTCTACAAAATCGGAGAAATAAAACGAATGTTGGAAGAGCGACTGATTAGAAGTAATACCGAATGTCTTAATGACTTAGTAACGAACCATAAATTATATGTTAAGGAAAGAAGAAATCTTAGAAAAGACAAGTAATGGATTGAATGTATTTAGACATTACATCCCTTGCCAATGGCGTGTAGGTCGGAATTTCTTCAATCCATTATACGAAGACAAGAAGGCTTCTTGTAATATCTATTTTGACAGAAAAGCAAGCACTTACAAACTGAAAGATTTCGGCAATGACGAATATAGTGGAGATTGTTTCTACTTTGTAAGTAAACTGAAGGGATTGAACTGTAATAATGCCAGCGATTTTGTGGAAATATTAAAAATGATAAACCAAGACTTGTCGTTAGGATTACTGGAAAATGTTGAAAGATCTGTACCGTTCATTCCAGAGCCACCCATTTCAGCTATACCTGAAAATAAATCCAAGCCATACAGTTTTATGGAACAGAAATTTACCCGAAATGAATTGGAGTACTGGCAACAATACGGTATAACTACTGAAATGCTGAAAGCATATAAAGTTTGTTCCATCAAGGAGTTTAAAAGTGAAAACAACGAAGAAAAATCTTACTCAATCGTTTCATCAGCTTTAGAACCCATCTTCGGATACAAAAGCAAACGTTATATCAAATTATATCGGCCATTCTCAAAAATGCGCTTCCTATATGGCGGTGATATTGGTGAAAAATATTGTTTTGGATTGGAACAATTACCCGCCAAAGGAGATACGGTCTTTATCACAGGCGGTGAAAAAGATGTGCTTTCTCTTGCATCACATAGTTTCCATGCAATATGCTTCAATAGCGAAACTGTAAGCGTTCCTACTGAAATTATACACAAGCTAACGTTTCGTTTCAAGCACATCGTCTTGCTTTATGATATGGATAAAACAGGTTTGGAAAGTTCTGCAAAGCATGAAAAGCAATTATCGGGACATGGAATAAAACGACTTTTACTTCCACTTCCAGGAACGAAAGAAGAGAAAGATATATCCGATTATTTCAGGCTGGGAAACATCAGAGAGTCATTCCTTAAACTATTTCTTGATTTATTAGATACTCTATATAGCGATACTATGACCATGTTGAAATCGTGCGAGATAGATTTTAATAATCCTCCGGAAAAGGCTCAGGAAATTATTTCTGCTGGGGATGTACCACTGGGAACACAAGGAAATATTCTTTGCATCACGGGTGGTGAGGGAACAGGGAAAAGCAACTATGTTGCAGCGTTAGTGGCGGGGTCAATCCGACCTGAAAATAGTCAGGTTGATACATTAGGAATCAATGTGTATCCAAACACCCAAAACAAGGCCGTTTTGCTATATGACACAGAACAATCGGAAGTACAGCTATTCAAGAATGTTTCTAATCTTCTAAAACGAGCAAAACGATCTGAAAAGCCGGATGAGTTCAAAGCCTTCTGCTTAACAGGAATGTCCCGCAAAGAACGTCTACAGGCTATCGTTCAAAGCATGGATAAATTTCATTATCAATATGGCGGTATCCGGCTGGTAGTCATTGACGGCATTGCAGATTTGGTGCATTCCGCCAATGACGAAGTGGAAAGCCTTCGCATAGTGGATGAGCTTTATCGGTTAGCCGGAATTTATCAAACCTGTATTATATGCGTTCTTCACTATGTTCCGAACGGATTAAAGCTTCGTGGACACCTGGGGTCTGAACTCCAACGCAAAGCAGCTGCTATCCTTTCCATCGAACTGGATGGCGATGCCACTATCTCAGTAGTCAAAGCCCTGAAAGTAAGGGAAGGCAGTCCGTTAGATGTTCCGTTGATGCTCTTTTCTTGGGACAAGGAAGCTGGAATGCACCTATATCGTGGCGAAAAGCCCCGCGAAGAAAAAGAGAAGCGGAAAGAAAAGGAACTGGTAAGCGTAGCCCGTGAGGTTTTCGATCAGCAAACCTATATAACCTATATAGACCTGTGCGAACAGATACAACAAATTATGGATGTAAAGGAACGCACGGCAAAAAGCTATATACGTTTTATGCGGGAGAAGGAAATAATCATCAAAGACCCTTCAAACCAGAGTTATTTTATCAAAGGTCATATATAATCAGCAACCATGAATATAGATAGAGAAAATTTTGAAGCATGGATGGAACGCATGCTAGACAGATTCGATATGCTGGACAAAAAAATAGAGCGACTCACCACTCAGCGCAATTGTTTGGATGGCGAACAGCTTTTGGATAATCAGGATTTGATGTTTCTTTTGAAAGTCAGTACCCGAACACTCCAACGCTACAGGAAAAAAGGTATTCTTCCTTTTTTCAAATTAGATGATGGCAGGTGCTACTATAAAGCCACCGATGTTCATAAATTAATTCTTGAGAAACTGTAAATATTACGTAAGCCAATCTTTTGAAATTTCAAGTATTGCGTCTAAATCATCACCTGTATTATCGATAATATGCCCTTTTTCCACATAATTAAATTTTAATCCTATTTCATTGAAATCCATTTTATTTTCAGAGAAAGGATGTTCATAGAACCAATAATTAGCAACAGGGATATTATGAGGACATATTTTAGAAACAAAGACACCTGTAAGATTTTTAAGCCGAGCCCCTTTCTTATCTAAAAATACACCATCAATCTGACGTATCCATTTTTCGTCCCTGTCATCTGGATTTGTAGACCACGACCATGCTAATGACCCCCAAATAGCATTATCAACATCAATTTTTCCCGACGTCATAATATCTAATGAGTTCATACATACAATAAATGGCTTATCTAATTTCCCATATCTTTTTGCTTTTTTCTCAATAGAATCTTTGAGGGATTCTTCACCACCACCCCAGAACGTTTCTATTGGATACATTCCTATCGGACGTTTTTTTTCTTTTCTGGCAGATGGTATTACAGGGATAGGTTTTATAATTATGTGAATATCTCCATTATTATATTCAATAACAGGCAATTTATCAACACCTTCTTTATCAATTTCATCACTTAATATGTCTGGGTTGATTTTCTTTAATTCTTTTTCAATATGTGTGATTATTCCTTTTGTACTAGGTTGTTTTTGTGTAAGGATATTGAAAGATTGAATATGTAAAAGGAAATTCTCTGAATTTAATTTATTCAGATTATCGTAAAATTCATTTATTTTTCTCTCAAAAGCTTCCTGTTCCTTTGTCTTGTTTTTAACGACTTTTGCTTCAACGTATATTTCTAAATCATCTTTAAAAATTAAAAAATCAGGTTTTTTAGGTGAAGAACATAAATCAGGATGAATGATAATTTTATAGCCTAATTTGCTAAATAATTCATATAGGAATAGTTCATAAAATTCAGAATCAAAATCTTTTTTGAATCTGCTCTTTAACTCTTTTTTTTCTTCTTTAGGATAACGAGAAAACCAGCCTTCCAAAGCATCTCTTACTTTCGTTATATCAGTTCTCGCACTGATATTATAATAGTCATAAGTATTTTCATTATGCTTTGCAGCTTCTAAATATGTTCTCTCAATAGAATCAAATAAATTACACATATGCTTTGTAAATTAATGCTTTATGTAAAAGTACATATAAAAAATGCCAATACACAGTTTTGAACAAATAAAAAGATAATAGAGATTACGCCACTCTTTTTCCAAAATAAAATAAAAGCACTCAGTGCCCCTGCCGGGTGTTAACCACAAAAAGAATCTCAATAATAGATAACATAAAATCTATTCACAATGGAATTTTCTTTGGTAAAGATACGAAAATTCAGATTATTACATCCTACGGTTCTTTGATCTCTTTGGAGCTTCGGCCTGCTTATACTCTTTGACCTTTTCCTGCTTTTCAACTTGTTTTTCGGTTGGTTGGTTTTGAGCTTTTTTCAAAGGTTCGCCCAGGTTCTTGGTTGCTTCATTGGTTTTGCCTTCGGAATTGACTGCTACCTGTGTTTTGTGTTCGTTGGTTGGGGTTATTTCTTTGGCTTTCTCTTTCGCTTTATCAGGATTGAATTTGTAGAAATCCAGCTTTCCTTTTTCATGGTTTACCTTTACATAGGCATTATATTCCTGACCTTCTTTATCTTTCAACCCTTTCACATAGATGGTTTTATCTGCCCGCAAATCAGCCTGCTGTTTGTCGGATAACTCCACCCCTGCAAGGGATTTGGGAATACGCACCCCTTCGGACTGGTCGTTCCTCTGCTGTTGTCCCTGTTGCTGGATTTGCTTTTGCTCTTTTTCGGAAAAGATAAATTCAAGGCTGCGTTTTTCCGCATTGACCTGAACGAAGGCAGAAAACTGTTTATTCTTGGCGGAAATCATATTTTCAAGGAATACCGCTTTACCTTCCATCAGGACTGCTTTTTGTTTTTCATCCAGCTTAACGCCTTTTATTTCATCAGGAAGTCTGAGGGACGAAGCCTTCATGGATACCAATTCGTTGGTCTGTTTGTCGATGCTGATAAAAGAAGGTACAAGTTCGCCTGTACGGTAGTTTTTTACATCAACAATTCTACCCATATTTCCGGTTTCCCTAAGATTCTTTTTGTCGTCATCGGTAAACTGGTGTCCAAAGAACGGACGGTCAAGTTCCGGCTCTTTACGGATACCATGAATAGCCAATACCACATTCCCTTCACTGTCCGGACGGAACGAAAGCCGGGCATCCGTTTTCATTACCATTGACCCGAAGTTAGCTTCAATCGGAAGGGTAGAAGGCGACTTATATCCCCGCAGCATAGGTTCTAAAGCCTTTGACTTCTCAAACTGTTTTTTTTGTTGATACCCAGACCTTTAAGGTCATCCCAGTTGATTCTGTTAGGGTCGATGAAATATTTGTTCGTATCAGTCTTCTGTTCCTTCACTGTGGATTCTTTTTGATTCTCCACTTTCAGGTCTTTAGGCTCGATACGAATTTTATCAAGCATCTCATCCGCAGCAGGTGTCGGGTTCTTGATATTCTCCTGAATGATTTTTACTGTCCGTTCGGTGTCTTCAGAAGCTACTTTGAAGAAACTGAAACGGGTCGGGTCTTTTAGCTGATTGAAAAAGTTCTTCAAGAAATTTTCAAGTGCGTTACCCTGCTTATCCACTTTCAGGAAATCGTTGTTATGTTCCTGCTTCGGCGGAACGGTTTCCAGTTCCCCGTTTTCATCAATACCCTTTACGGCATTAATCGTTTTCTTTTCCTTGTCAAAGACAAGAAGAATGTCCATCATCTGTTCATCAGAGCCGGACTTGTTTTTTGAATTTACATCCATAACTTTAATTTTTAATGGTGAATAAAAACTTATCGAATTAAAAGTACGGATGAAATAGTTTACATATAGGAACGTGGCGTTAGGTGGCACAGGTTGGCGTTATTTGGCTTATATTAATATTTTCTATCATCTATTTTTAGCTGCAAAAATTAAATTTGTATCTTTACAAACCATTTGTTTTGGACACAAATTATTGTCCATTTGGACATTCATTTTTTGGAAAAACATGATAACTTGCTGAAAATCATTTTTTTAAAAAAAGCGAGAAGCCCTTTTAAGAGTAATTTTATATAAATAGTGTGGTGTGACATATATTGAGGAAATATTAGAAGAAAAAGGACCTATTCTTACCGGAGAATTAATATCCATTCTATCCAAATCAGGAAAGAGTAATGATGCGATACGAAAAAGCTTATCGCGTTTAAAGTCTCCAGTAATGAAATTGAAGGGGCTTTTTGCTGATAATCAAACATTATTCTATTTACAAAAGCAATATGATAAACCTGAATATTATGAAGGACTGATTGAAGCATTCAAAACGTCTGCTAAAAGATATTACGCTATAATTAAGGCTATTGAATATCACAATGGGTACATTGACGAAAATCAGTTAGCATCATATACTTTTAGCCCAACACAAAATTTAAAGGGGCATAAACGATTTTCGGTCATCATAAAAGATTTAATCCAATTCCGCCTATTAGTAAAAGAAGATGGTTTATATAGCTTGCAGAATTGCGAAATAAACATCAACAACAATTTCAGACACCATAAAGGAATTGAATTGGCTAAAAGCATTGTGCTAAATCAATTTAATGATTGGGCAAAAAATATTGGCTTAATCTCCTATTCTTCGGGGAAATTCCATTCTACCTTTTCCAAATTGCAATGGGGATTTGTTGCTCCTTCTTATGTTTCAGGAACGACAAAGTATAGTCAGGCGCAAAAAAAAATAACTCCCAGTTTTGTAGTCGCAGATATACTTTTAGGTAAAAAAATTGGCATTGAAGAAGTATCTTTTTTTATAAGAAAAATAGAAATTATAAAATCTCAAAATGTCCCTAATTTCATTCCATTTCTATTGACAGATGGCTATTTTGAAGAAGACGCTTTTACTCTTCTTAAACAAAAAGGAATAGTTGTCGGATTAATAAATAAATTATTTGGTGAGGAATATTTGGAATTACTAAAGTCCCTAATTAATACAGTCACAAATGCGGGTGCAATATTAAAGGAAAATCCACAAGAGTATGTAAAACTCATTGAAAAACTGAATAAATTAGTTGATGGCAAAACTAATAATTTAAGAGGAGATTTATTTGAATTAGCCGTAGGATATTATCACAGCAATTTATGTCAAAGCATTGAAATAGGGAAACGTATAATGCAAGAGGGAGAACGCAGAGAAATAGATGTATATGCAATTCGGCAAACAGAATTGATAATTGCAGAGTGTAAAGGGTATAAAAGAAAAATAGATTCCAATGAAATTAACGAATGGATAACCCATAAAGTACCAGTAATTTATGACTGGATAAAAGCATGGGTGAATAATGAAAAAGCTATTATTTTTGAATTTTGGTCAACTGGTGGTTTTACTGATGACGCATTAGATTTATTGCGAACAAAATCCTCAAACACAAAAAAATATAAAATTGAGTATTATTCAGAAAAAGAAATTATAGAAAAAGCACGAGAATCAAAATCACAAAAAATTATTGAGATCATGCGTGATTATTTCTCAAATGAGATTTCCTAAAAAAGCGTCTTTTGATAATTAGGCATTCACTATTTCCCACATTCCACCATTACGTATATCAAGTGCATCATCAAACCTGTCTTGATGAATAGCCATACATAAAAAATATTTAGGTTGGCTCATCCCAACATGTGTCATTTTCAAAGTCTCTTTTTTATATACATCTTTTTTTCGAGGTGGAATATAATAGTTTCCTTTTAGCTGTTCCATTATACGCTGACTTTCATGCTCTCCTTGGTATGATGTTTCGAGATACAATGTTGCAATATGTGTTTCCCCCTTCACTGAATGAATTGTGGCGACTTCCACTTCAATTCCATTATTTTCAAAAACATTGTTGTTTTTTACTTCATCATCAGTCGGAATATTTATTGGAGAATCATTTAGAAACTTAGATATGTATTGATTTGTAGAATCAACTTCAAATATTTGGCAGAATTTCGAGGTAACAAATAATTTAATTTCCGCAATTGTCACATCACAAAACCCATCACTATTATGTATGCTTTTCGCCCATCTAGCAATATTGGAGTTGAAAATATTAAATTCTTCAATTGATTTACTTGAAAAATAATCTAATAAGGATGTTTTTGTGAAATTTCTCGAACTTTTGCCATTCGAGTATTTTTTATTTACGGTTGATAATACATGAAGTAAGGCTTCTATGATTTTGTTTGAATAGTCTTTAACCTTTGCCCCATTCTGTTTCCTTAGAAATGACTTGATAGAATCATAATCTACTTTATCTTTCTTCTTTATTTGAGCATTGAAGTTATTATAATAAGATTTAATTGTCAGGTCATTAGCGGCTCTTGTTAGGCTATTAGGGCTACCAACCCAGCCAATAGCTTTAATTTTATGTGAAAAATCACCTGTGGATTTTTTTTCTTCTTGAGCAACATCCCAAATTGTCTTTGAGTCTATTTTATTTATTTGCAGTAATTCACAAAACTTTGGAAGTACATTTAGTGGATTATCAAATACAATAATAGTAGGAAAAAGAGAATTAATGACTGGATTAGCTACAAGCGCATCGTTTTTTTCAAGACACACACTGCGTAAAACTTTAGCGATATTCTCTCCAAATCGCTTGCTCCCGTTTATTTCCAGTGTATTGGAAGGTTTCCACAGCTCTTCTGATTTGATTTTATTGAAAATCGCTTGGTGATGGTCACCAAAACACTGAATAATTGTTTTACTCGAATCAAATATAGAATTAATAATATCTAATTGATGCCTGTCTGTATCCTGCATTTCGTCAATAAAAAGATATTTGAAACGAGAAGATATGGATTCTTTTATTTTAGGATTTTCTATGATATAAGCTGTTGATAGAGTATAGGCATCGTGATAACTGATAGAAGAATAATATTTGTAGACATTTAGAACAATATCTATCATCAGTTTTTTCATCTCATCCTTTTCAGAACTACTCCAATCCGTATATGTTTTCCCTTTTTTAGGTTTCTTGAAGCTAATTATAGAGTTTGTGCTTATATCAATCAGTTGAAATTCAGAATCTTTTATAGATAAACGAACGTTCCTTAAAAGACTATCATTACTCAAAAAAAAGTTCCACATCCTTTTATATAAATCATTCTTAGTGCTTTTTATAGAATTTAACTTCATCCTAAAACTTCTATCTAAGTTCTTTATATAAGAATCATTGGAGATTTGAGACGGTTTTTTTAGATATAAAGAAGAGAAATACGGTATCGCCAAAAATTTATCAACGAAAGACTGTATTGTACCAAAATGATTTGGGTATCTGAACAGCATATCTGCTTTATGTCCCAATTTATTTTTAATTTCATCTATTGCAACATTTGTATGGGTTAGGACACATATGCCTTGATTTTCGGGTAGTGGCATACGATTAGCCAATATTATCAACTTGGCTAAAAGAGTAGTTGTTTTTCCACTTCCGGGGCATGCTTTTACATCACGACTTTCGTTACATTCTATAATGTCTATTTTATCCTGCTCAAAATATGGTTTATTTTTCAAGAGAATAGAATGTGCGGACTGTATTTCTTCCGGTTTAGCGAACTTTGTCATAACTATTCCTGATTTTCAGATTCTGATATTATTGGTTCTGTCACATAACAAATAGCATCTACAATGTACTTTATCTGCAAATCAGACAAAATAGCCTCTTCGATATTTACGCCGAGTTCTTTTTCCATTATTAAAATTTGCGCTAAATATTGTGCGACAATTGCCTTCGAGACAGCACTATTACAAACTGGTTGGAAAACATCAAAAATCTCTTGCTTATCAATTAAAACCTCTGCACTATGTGAACTGTTGATAGCAGCTTTTATAGAATTAAAATCATCATCACTTACGCTGAAATAAGGATTTGATTTTTCAATTTTTGCCAACTCTATGGCTTGGCATAAATATTTATATAATTTACTGGAAGCAATTTCGTACTCTAATGTCCAGTGTTCAGGGAGATATATTTTTACTGGAAATTTATCATTCCACTGACTTTCTATTCGTTCTTTTTTTTCTTTTCTCAATGAAGTTAATAGAGTTTCATTCAATTCCGTTTGTGATTCAGAATCAAATATTTGCACCAACTGCTCTTTAATAGAAAGCTTTCCTTTGGGTTGATTAGGGAATCGAGCAATAGTTTTATTATTTTGTATGAAAGTCTCAAATTCTGTTTTTGTAGAGAAAAATTCAGGAATATTACTATAATTTATATCTTGGGTAATTCCTTTCAATTTATTAATAAAGCCATCATTCACAATAGTTACTGTTGGCACTGAACCTTCATAATATTCAAGGCTTCTTATGTCTAAATCCGATAAAATGGCTACATTAACATCAAACAATGGGATTTCTTTTCTAACAAAAATATTAGCATAACGCTTGAATGCTGTACTGCCAACATTAACTATGGAAATGCCATATTTGTGCAATGGTCGTCCTATAATTTCAGCGATAGTAGGAATAAGTAAATTTTCAGCATCACCTTCAACAATAATAACACCTTTAGCAAAAAACAAATTAGCCTTAGTCGCATCTAAGAAACGCTCCAAGAATCTATAATCTGTCGGTTTTAGAGTGGTATGCTCTTCTCCCATAGGGAATACATGATTATTGTTACACACAATTAGACTGTTCAAATCTATTTTAGAAGCTAATGTAGTACTATGCGTGGTAAGAATAAACTGACCATATTGTTTATTTGTATTAATAAAATCTATAAGTCGCAACTGATATTGAGGATGTAAATGAGCTTCCAATTCTTCAATTAGAGTCAATTTTAAACTTGAATTTGTGTCTTCAAACAGCAACAATTCCGCTGCAATAAAAAGCAAGTTTAGCGACCCCAAACCTGATTTATTTTTTTCCAGAATTAAATCTAATTGTTTCAAAATATCTACAAGGTCACTACCTGTAAGGGTAATGCCTGCCGTTCTTGCATCTTTTCCTAATAAAAACTTCTCACCCAACAACCGATTTATTGTTTCCGTGATTTCTTTTCCTTTTTCTGTTTTCGACAAATCGAAAAAATCATCAATGCTATCTTTTAAAGTGTTGTATTTATCTTCAAGTTCATGCCTTATTTCATTTCCGTGTACATCTTTTGTTCTTTTAAAAATTGAATGTGATTTTAATATTTGTGCTAATCGAGATTTGTTACCATGTGTCATTTCTGAAAGAGCATCCCTCAATGGTTTCAAGTATACAACTCGCATCAGGTCTCGTGCTTCTCCTTCAATATAACTCCCCTCTATATCAACTCCAGCCCGAACATATTGGTATATCGAATTATCTTTTATCCGAGCGTACAACCAAACTTTCAATATATATTCTTTCTGACCATCTCCTTTCTCTTCAAAACCTATCCATTCAAGAAAATGTCCTGCTTCTGTATCAGAGAACCCCCTAAACGTACACTCGATTTTCATTTCTGTGGTGCGTAGATTTGTTACAGGGTTTTGATGAAAGTCTTTTTCTTCCACCTGAATGTATTCTAAGCTTTGAGTTCTTAGAACATATCGTATGGCATCTACAATAGTTGTCTTTCCTGAATCGTTTTCTCCAACAAGGACATTGACACCATCCCTAAATTGAACTTTTAGCCCCGGTTCAGAAGATTCAAAAACTTCTCCATCAATTCCATATTTTCGGAAATTCCAAAGTTTTAATTCATGTAAATACATATCAGTTCTCTTTTTTCTTTGTGGAAACGAGCAATTCTTTCACATCAACATCCAGTGCATTAGCAATTTTCACTAAAGTCTCAAGCGAAGGTTGCATTTCATTAGTACACCAACGGGAAACAGTAGCTTCATTCTTACTAAGAACTTCAGCTAACCATTTCCCGGTTTTATTCTGTTCAGCTAATACTACTTTCAATCTATTAATCTGTTTCATTAATCAAGTTATTGATGTATTCCGCAAATATAATGATTATTAATTAATTCAATGGCATAAATATCTTTTAGTTTTCAACAACTTACAAATTACTCTTCGGATTTCACCAAATACTGCAACTCCGGGTCGTTCTTGATGCGCTCTATTTCATCAATGACAATCTGTTTTACATCCTGCTTTATCCGGTCATAATTAAGTTGGATTTGTTCTTTCATCAAGTCGTTGCCATCCACATCCCGAAAGTCGATAATCTCCGGTATTTTTTCATAGCGGGCAGTTTCACGTTTTACTTTTTCGTTATCCACTACAATTTCAGCGTGGAAAATCTTTTGGTCTATCCGTTCATCGAAATTATCACTCACCGCACCCACAAACATCCCCTGCGTAAGATTGGATATTTTACTGGCAGGTATCAAACTATCCATCTGTGTACTGATTGAGGTTGATTTATCCTGACGGTTGATTGTCATGGACTGGCGCTTCTGTAAAACCTTTCCGAAGCGATCTGATAATGTTTTTGCTGTTTCCCCCACTACCTGCCCGGAAAAGATGTTTCCGACTGTATTTTGGATTACCTTACTTTCCTTATCGCCATAATCCCTCGTTAGCTGGCTGTAATCCTGAAAGCCCAAACAGATTGCTACCTTATTGGAACGGGCAGTCGCTATCAGGTTATCCAATCCACGAAAATAAATAGTCGGCAACTCATCAATAATAACCGAACTTTTAAGCTGTCCCTTCTTGTTAATTAACTTCACTATACGACTATTGTACAGTCCCAAAGCGGCGGAATAAATATTCTGCCTATCGGGATTGTTACCGACACAAAGGATCTTCGGTTCGTCTGGGTTGTTTATATCCAGTGTAAAATCATCACCTGTCATTACCCAGTACAATGCCGGGCTTATCATCCTCGATAGCGGTATCTTAGCCGATGCGATTTGCCCTTGTAACTGATCTTGCGCTCCACCTTGCCACGCATCCATAAATGGACTTAAGTAGTTTTCCAATTCCGGGTAAGAAGTCAAAATAGTAAATGTATCTGCATACTTTTTATTTAGAAATTCAATGGCGTGAGGAAAAGTGCAATATTGTCCGCCTTTGTATATCTTGAGAAACCAAATAATTGCTGCCAGTAGAATAATTGGGGATTCCACAAAGAAGTCGCCCTGCTTCTGAATCCAGCTTCGGTTCAGGTTCAGCATAATGGTGTATGCCGATTCGTAAGCATCCGATATGTCCGTCATAAATGTCGGATTAATAGGGTTACATCGGTGGCTTCGGCGTGGATCGTCAATATTGATAACATAGAATGTGGGCTTTATCTTATAAGCATCCGAATGATTCATCAGGTGGTTGTATGCGATTTCCGATAAGTCCGGGAACTTATAATCATAACAATAGAGCGCAAAACCCTTTTCTATCTGCTGTTTAATGTAACTATTAACCACAGCATAAGATTTACCACTACCGGGAGTTCCCAGCACAATAGTAGCCCGGAATGGGTTTACCACGTTTATCCATCCCTTATGTTGTTTCTTCTTATACCAAAAACGTGATGGAAGATTCACTGAATATTCATTCTCCATCAAGCGGGTTTCCTGCATGAAGCTTTCGTTCTCCAAATTGAAAACATCGTCCATCATGTTGTTTTTGAGTAGCCGGGACATCCATACCCCAGCGACCAATAAACATAAGTACCCGCCAGTCATTGACAGGATATAAAATGTAGCGTTTGCCGAAAGTGGTAATGGCAAATACAGCATCCACCAGTTCAGGAAAAACAGGATAAATCCGGCTATCAGGAAAGCGATAATCTTTCCCCACGTAATCTTTTCATCCTTTACTCCTTTTGTTCCTAAGCAACTCAAGGCAATAAATATCACTGCAAATACCTTCGTTATAAGGATATGGCTGAATAGCCCTGCGGTTCGCTGAAAGTTTAACAGTATTTTATTAAGTACGCCGATATTGATACCCCAGTTTACTATCGACTGGTAACAAAACCAGTAAATGTTGATTACCACAAATAAAATACTGATTGCCCGCATAAAGTCCATGACTTTGGCAAGCCCTCTTAAATCATCTTCATTCTGCATAATTGGTTGCTTTTTAGATTGTTATTACATCTGCCGTCCGTAACGGCGTTTTTTCTTTTTTTTAGGAGTTGGCGGGGTTTTATCATTCCCTGCCGATGAATCGCTGCCATCGGGCAGGATACTGAAAAGGCTTCCGATTATAGATTTCCCGTTTTCAGATTGCCGTTCTGACGGCACGAATGGTTCTGCCGAAGGTATGAATGGTTCTTTTGGAACAGCCTGTTTTGTGTGTCCCTCGTTTGCATGGAATTCTCTAAACAGGTCATTAAATACATTGGCTGAAAATTCCTTTCCTAAACGAGAGCCGTTCAGGACAGCTTTGTTTTCGTGGTCGATAAAGGTTGCACCATATATGCGCCCTTCTGGGTTCTGCCGGAATACGACTTCTATTCCTTTATCTTTCAGGTTCTTTTCAAATTGTTCTTTTGACCCGGAAGCTTTCAACGCTTCGCTTACCCGACCTTTGATATTGGCTTTCAGCTTGCCGTCTTTCCATTTGGTTGCTGCTTGTCCTATCCTGCGTTCCAATGCTTCATAACCGATCCACTTACCCAGCCGGGAAGACTTTATGGGATTACCCAGCTTTTCGCCTTTATCATCGGTTGCGGAATAGACAATACCATTATAAGCCTTGCCCCGGACTTCACCTTTGACTTCTTCCGCACGTACATTATATAATGATAACAGGGTATTAAGTTCTCCGATACTTTGGAATTGGTAAGTATTTACAACGCCTTTAACCGTATTGGAAAGCTGGTGCTTTACATCACCTGCAGCATAATCGAGCTTTTGGAACTGGTAGTGTTCCTGCTGTTGCTTCTTTTCGGCAGGATGCAGACCGTACTTTTCTTCCAGTTCCCTTGTAATGTCTTTGCTCCGGCGGTGTTCAAACTTATCATTCAGTTTTTTGCCATTCTCGTCCACCCGCAGAGATACGATATGTAGGTGATGACGGTCGATGTCTTCATGCTTGTAAACCATGTAAGGTTGATTACCATAGCCCAGCTTCTCCATGTACTCCTGTGCTATTTTCGATAACAGTTCGTCCGAAAGTCTATCGTCCGGATGCGGATTCAGGGATATATGGATAATTGGTTTTTCAGTCTTGATATCTTGAGGTAGCTGCATTTCAAAACTTTCCATGCAACGCTGGATGTTGAAATTTCCGTCTTCACTTTCAAACATCCGGTTGCTGAAAAGCACCTTGCCTTGTTCTTCATCAACCTTATTCTGATTGTACGCCAGCGCACCGAAAAGCGAACTTCCCACATTTATTTTTGCAACCATTTACATAATATTTTCTCGTTCGACATAGTAAGCAAGCTTCCCCTGTTCTCACTTACTCAAATATTTGTCTTCAAATGCCTGTGTGAGTTCGATAATTTTTCGGCTTAATCCCACCAGTTCTTCGGTTGCCTTTTCCAATTTATAGAGAAAAGAAAGGGATTTCTTTTCGGTAAAATTGGAGTTCAGAGCCTTCACAATCTGATTATAGTTTACGCCGATTGCCCGAAATTGAGCGTAAAAAGTTGTTAGGCGTGTGTAATAATCGACTGCTGCCTTATCAATTTTTATCACCTTGAATGAACCGCCAAAGATCCTTTCTGTGATAAAATGCGCTTTTGTCCGCATACCGGACTGTTCAAAGAGAGCCAAAAAACGGGCGTGATCGGCAGAATTGAAACTGATAGAATACCGGAAAACTGCCGGGTCTGCCTTTGGCTTTCGTCCTTTGCCACCGGATTGTGGCACATTCGTTTTTTCTTTTCCCATACCATTATTCTTTAAAAGGTTTACGACTTCGGAGTACAACCCATCGAGGCTTGTCCGGGCAAGGGGTTCTAAGCTGCTGAAAGAATTTCAAGCTGCGCAGAACACACCTTGCTATTTGCCTGACGCAAATAAAATCCGCCTGTAGACGGATTAGCGGTTAGCCATAAGATAAATGAACTCCGGAAAGCTGCTCAATCGGATGTTTTTTGTCCGTTTAAACAGGATTCCGTTGCAAAGTAACAGGGATTAATTATGTTGTAAAATAGTGCATTATAGGACAAGCGAAGCCATTCAAAGCCATCGTAAGGCACTTTCAAAAAGGGGTAGTTTTTATTCATTTATTTGTTCTCGAAAACTGGGTTGAAATAGAGAAGTAAAGCGGTAAATACCGATAGAATCATCGATATGAATAAACACCGGTCTATTGATTTCAAGAAATCAAGAAATCAAGAAATAGTGAAACCAATGTTTCAAGCAATCAATAAGACAATATGTAAGGAAATGGATACTTCCTTATTTCTATGCAGGGATAAATACATATTCATTGGTTGAATGACAGGAATAGATACTGCGATAAAGCAGTAAATCAATAATGAAGTAAAACAATAAAGACTGAAAGAAATGAAAAAAGAAACATTATTCGTTGCCTTCTCCACCCAAAAAGGTGGTGTCGGCAAGACTACTTTCACTGTGCTAGTAGCAAGCTACCTGTACTATCTGAAAAGTTACAATGTAGCGGTTGTGGATTGCGATTACCCACAACACAGCATCAGTGCCATGCGTAAACGGGACGGTGAACAGGTCAATAGTGATACGAATTACAAGCTGCTAGCCTTTAACCAATTCAAGGTATTGGGAAAGAGAGCGTATCCGGTCTTGTGCAGCACACCAGAAAATGCTATCACCACGGCCAAAGAATATCTGAAAACCGAACCGCTCGAAATAGATGTAGTCTTTTTCGACCTTCCCGGAACGGTGAACAGTGAAGGGATTATCAATTCATTGGCCTCCATGGATTATATCTTTACGCCGATTACCGCCGACCGGGTAGTATTGGAAAGCAGTCTGTCATTTGCCATGACGGTAAACAATCTGCTGGTAAACAATGATGCTTACCGAATACAGGGTTTACACCTGTTTTGGAATCAAGTTGATGGGCGTGAGAAAACAGACTTGTACAGTATTTATGAAAATACCATTAGCGAACTGGGACTTCCCCTTATGAAGACTTTTATCCCTGATACAAAACGATACAAAAAGGAAATGTCAGGCGAAAAGGTTTCTGTCTTCCGGTCCACGCTGTTCCCTGCTGATAAGCGAATGATAAAAGGCAGTAACCTTGAAGAACTGGTGGCTGAAGTTGGATACATTATAAAACTATACTAACATGGCAAAGCAGGAAAAAGTACAGGTGGATGAAGATTTTATGAAGCAGATTATTTCACAGGGTTTGCCCGTGAAACAGGAAATTCCACCTAAAATCGTAAGTAAAGAGCCGGATAAACCGGAAATAATACAGGAAGCTATGGAAGAACCTGTCCGGCAACCGGAAGAAAAAACCATCAGGGAAGCTACCCGCCGGAAGAAAAGTACCCCTGCCGATTATCGGGAAATCTACTTTCAGAAAATAGAACTTCCCGACCGCCAGCCTATCTATGTGAGCCGTTCCACACATGAGAAGCTAATGAAAATTGTGAGGGTTATCGGTGAGCGCAAAGCGACTATAAGCAGCTATGTAGAAACGATTATCCTGCATCACTTCGAGCAATATCAGGACGAAATCAACGAATTGTATAGAAAAACTCTGGAAAGACCGATATGATACTAAAAATAATAATTGCAGGAATAATTATTTATTACCTCATTCTGTTTTGGTGGCTCAGAAAAGGACGGAGAAAGATGCCTTTGCAAAAGGAGGAGATCAATCATGAGAAAAGGTCAATCATAGGTGAATCTACCTTTCGCTTAAGACAAGTTACGTCATATAAAGCCACTGAAAGACAATTTTCTAAAGGGGTTAATAATACTTCTACATTTGCCTTGCAAGACACGGAAGATACTCCATTGCCGATGGATGTTGAGTTTGAAATGGTGTTTGAGGAGCACGTACGAAAAGAAGAATTGGAAGGGGAAAAATTGGAATTTGACGATAGTGACATAGCACTTTCCATAACTGGAGAAGGTCAATCGGCACGGGGAATCTCCTTTGAAGAAATGGCACAGGCTGTCCGGGTTATCCATCAAGATGAATCGCCGGAAGAAGAGGAACGTAAAGCACTACAAACGCTCGCCGTTATGCAACAAACCAGTCTGTACGATACAGTGATAGAAGAGATAAACGGGGGCATGGTACGGGTGGCGGAAATGCTGGGTAAATACGATGCAGTATTTATCGCCCCGCCAAACGAAACCAGCCCTGAAGATTTACAGGCGTTCGACATGAACGACTATATGTAGAACCTCTAAAACAAATCAGTATGAAAGAAAAAGACTATGGTTAGCTTCTGACAAACATTACAAAAAGGTCTATGGCCCAAACCACAAAAACTTTCAGTTATTAATCCAGTCGGACAGTGGATCATCCGCTTGCTTCCGGCAATAAAAATCAAGTTCAAAATGAAAAAGAAGATATTTCTTTCAGTAGCCATTGTTTTGGCTGCAACTTCGGCATTTGCACAGGGTAACGGAACAGCAGGTATCACTGAAGCAACCAATATGGTTACCAGTTATTTTGATCCGGCTACAAAATTGATTTACGCCATCGGGGCTGTAGTTGGCTTGGTCGGTGGTGTAAAAGTTTATAACAAGTTCAGTTCTGGTGACCCTGATACGGGTAAGACTGCTGCAAGCTGGTTCGGCGCTTGTATTTTTCTTATCGTTGCCGCCACTATCCTGCGTTCATTCTTTCTTTAAAAACTATGGCAGGTTATTCAATCAACAGGGGAATAGGTCGTCCCGTAGAGTTTAAGGGGCTTCGCAGTCAGTATCTTTTCATATTTGCCGGAGGACTACTTGCCGTCTTTGTGGCCTTTGTGGTGATCTACATGGTTGGTATCAACCAATGGATTTGTATCGGCTTTGGATGTATCTCCGCCTTGGTGCTTGTCTATCTGACTTTCACCCTGAATGACAAATACGGGACTTACGGACTGATGAAACTTTTCGCACGCAGAAATCACCCCCGTTATATCATCAACCGCAAAGCTATTTCTCGATTATTCATTTATAATAGGAGGAGAAACGCATGAGAAATATATTAAAAGCAGCCACATTGGAAAGCAAGTTTCCTTTGCTATCAGCTGAACAAGATTTCATCATCAGTAAGGATGCAGATATAACAGTAGCCTTTCGTGTAGAACTTCCGGAACTTTTCACCGTTACCGGAATCGAATATGATGCGATACATTCAGCCTGGCATAAAGCAATCAAGGTGTTGCCTAATTATTCGATCATCCATAAGCAAGACTGGTTTATCAAGGAAACTTATATGCCGGAGGTTCAAAAGGATGATTTAAGTTTTCTATCTCGCAGTTTTGAACGACACTTCAACGAAAGGCCGTTCTTAAATCATACTTGCTTCCTGTTTTTGACAAAAACAACGAAAGAAAGAAGCCGTATCCAAAGCAATTTTAATACGCTTTGCCGGGGATTTATCATTCCAAAAGAAATTCAGGATAAGGAAGCAATACAGAAATTTATGGAATCAGTCGGACAGTTTGAACGGATTATGAACGATTCGGGATTTATCACTCTTACCCGTCTCAACTCGGATGAAATTACAGGAACACCGGGAAAAGCTGGTATTATTGAGAAATACTTTTCCTTGTCGCAAAGCGACACTACTACTCTGAAAGATATTCAACTTAATGCTGAAAATGTACGTATAGGCGACAATATTCTATGCTTGCATACCCTTTCAGACGTAGAAGACCTGCCCGGTAAGATTTCAACCGATTCCCGTTATGAAAAGCTGTCCACCGACCGAAGCGACTGCTGTTTGTCGTTCGCTGCGCCTGTGGGAGTGTTGCTTTCCTGCAACCATGTGTATAATCAATACATTTTCATAGATGATCATGCGGAGAACCTGAAACGCTTTGAGAAACAAGCCCGTAATATGCATTCGTTGTCAAGGTATAGCCGTGCCAATCAGGTGAACAAAGAATGGATTGAAGAATACTTGAACGAAGCACACAGTCAGGGGTTAATTTCCGTTCGCTGCCATTGCAACGTGATGGCCTGGTCAGACGAGCGGGAAGAACTCAAGCATATCAAGAATGATGTCGGGAGCCAACTTGCCTTAATGGGATGCAAACCTCGCCACAATACTGTGGATACCCCGACCCTTTACTGGGCTGGTATTCCTGGCAACGAAGGCGATTTTCCTTCGGAAGAATCCTTCTTCACCTTCATCGAACAGGCTTTGTGCTTCTTCACAGAAGAGACCAATTACATGTCTTCGCCTTCCCCGTTCGGGATTAAGATGGTGGACAGGCTGACGGGTAAACCGCTTCATGTGGATATTTCCGACCTGCCGATGAAAAAAGGGATTATCACGAACCGTAACAAATTCATCCTGGGACCTTCGGGGTCAGGAAAATCCTTTTTCACCAACCACATGGTACGGCAATACTACGAACAAGGTAGTCACGTACTTTTGGTGGATACCGGAAACAGCTACTTGGGGTTGTGCGAAATGATAAATCGTAAAACGCAGGGTTCAGATGGAGTTTATTTCACCTATACAGAACAGAATCCCATAGCTTTCAATCCATTCTATACCGATGATAACATCTTCGATATTGAAAAGCGGGAATCCATCAAAACGCTTATTCTGACGCTTTGGAAGCGCGACAACGAACCTCCTACACGAGCGGAAGAAGTTGCTCTTTCCAATGCTGTAAACTTATACATAGATAAGCTGAAAGGTGGCATCCAACCATCCTTCAATACATTCTACGAATATGTAAGTGGTGAGTACAAAGAAATATTGATATCGAAACAAGTCCGTGAAAAAGATTTCGATGTGGCAAACTTTCTGAATGTGCTTGAACCTTACTACAAAGGTGGAGAATATGATTACCTGCTAAACTCGGATAAACAGCTTGACTTGCTTTCGAAACGTTTCATCGTCTTTGAATTGGACAATATTAAAGACCATAAAATTCTGTTCCCTATTGTCACCATCATTATCATGGAAGTTTTTATCAATAAGATGCGTAGGCTAAAGGGTGTCAGAAAATTAATACTAATCGAAGAGGCATGGAAAGCCATTGCAAAGGAAGGAATGGCGGAGTACATTAAGTACCTCTTCAAGACCGTCCGCAAGTTTTTCGGGGAAGCAATTGTGGTTACTCAAGAGGTCGAAGATATTATTTCTTCACCGATTGTAAAGGAATCCATCATCAATAACAGCGATTGTAAAATCCTGCTAGACCAGCGGAAGTATATGAATAAGTTCGATAGTATTCAAGCACTCCTGGGGCTAACGGAAAAAGAAAAGGCACAGGTGCTTTCCATCAACATGGCAAACCATCCGGGGCGTAAATATAAAGAAGTATGGATCGGGCTGGGTGGTACGCAATCCGCTGTATATGCTACGGAAGTAAGTTTGGAAGAATATTATACCTACACAACGGAAGAGAGTGAAAAGCTTGAGCTATTCCAACTTACCGAGAAATTAGACGGCAATATCGAACTTGCCATTAAACAGCTTGCTGAAAGTAAGCGCAATCAGAATTAATATCAATCAAAAATAATAAAGCAATGAAAACAAAGATAATAGCGTTAATAGCAGTTCTGTGCTTTTTCGCAGGTAAGGCTAACGCCCAATGGGCCGTAATTGACCCGACAAACCTGGCTCAAAGTATTGTGAATACAACTAACCAAATTGCACAGACTTCCAAAACTGTGAGCAATACTCTGGATAATTTCAAGCAAACCGTCAAACTCTACGAACAGGGAAAGGAGTATTATGATGCCCTAAAAGCGGTAAACAACTTAGTAAAGGATGCCCGCAAAGTGCAGAAAACGGTGCTTCTACTCGGTGACATTACGGATATATACGTTACAAATTTTCAATTAATGCTTTCCGATAAAAACTTCCGTCCGGAAGAACTGAATGCGATTGCTTTCGGTTATGCGAAACTATTGGAAGAAAGTTCGGATGTGCTTACAGAACTTAAAAACGTAGTGAATATCAACGGACTTTCCATGAGTGATGCCGAACGCATGGAAAGGATAGACAAAGCATATAGCTCTGTGCTGAATTATCGGAACTTGGTTGCTTATTACACCCGCAAAAACATATCTGTTTCCTACTTACGGGCAAAGAAAATCAACGATACAGACCGGGTAATGGCTTTATATGGAAATGCTAACGATAGATACTGGTAATCATGAACTTGCTAGCCGTTGATTTTGGAAACCTGCACGAGATTCTGAGAAATCTATATGAGGATATGATGCCTCTGTGCAGTAGCATGACAGGAGTAGCCAAAGGCATGGCGGGATTGGGTGCATTGTTCTATGTGGCTGCGAAAGTATGGCAAGCTTTAGCAAGAGCTGAACCTATAGACGTATATCCGCTTCTACGTCCTTTTGCTATCGGGCTGTGCATTATGTTCTTTCCCTCGTTTGTCTTGGGGACAATCAACAGCGTAATGTCTCCGGTAGTGAAAGGCACACACACCCTACTTGAAGGGCAAACTTTTGATATGAACAAATACCGTCAACAAAAAGATAAGCTGGAATATGAAGCCATGTTACGAAATCCCGAAACCGCTTACCTGGTTTCTGATGAAGTATTCGACAAGCAATTGGAAGACTTGGGATGGACTCCTTCTGATTTGGCGACAATGATGGGGATGTACATGGACAGGAGTGCATACAACGTCAAGAAAATGGTTAAGGACTGGTTCCGGGAATTGCTGGAAATCCTCTTTCAGGCCGCAGCACTTGTCATTGACACGATACGAACTTTCTTTCTGATCGTATTGGCAATACTTGGGCCAATAGCTTTTGCCATATCAGTCTATGATGGATTCCAGTCCACCCTCACACAATGGATAACACGCTACATCAGCGTTTATCTATGGCTTCCCGTATCGGATTTATTCAGTTCTATTCTTGCCCGCATTCAGGTGCTGATGCTTCAACAGGACATAGAAGCCCTTTCCGATCCGAATTTCATCCCTGATAGTTCCAATACGGTTTATATCATCTTTATGATTATCGGAATTGTGGGATACTTTACCATTCCAACTGTAGCAGGCTGGATTATTCAGGCTGGCGGACTGGGTGGTATGAACCGGAATCTCTCTAAAACAGCAAGTACAGGAGGAAACCTTGCAGGTGCGGCGGCAGGGGCAGCCACCGGAAATATCTCAGGAAAACTAATCAAGAAATAAAACAGTAAATAAATGGAATTTAAAAGTTTAAAGAATATAGAAAGTAGTTTTAGACAAATACGCTTGTTTGGAATTGTATTTGTCTGTGTATGCACTGGAATTGTAGGATATGCCCTTTGGAAATCATACAGTTTTGTAGAAAAACAACGTGAAAAGATATATGTCCTTGATGGAGGCAAATCTCTTATGCTGGCACTTTCACAGGACTTATCGCAGAACCGCCCGGTAGAAGCCAGGGAACACGTAAAGCGTTTCCATGAACTCTTCTTTACCCTTTCGCCGGATAAGAACGCTATTGAATCGAATATTCAACGTTCATTTTTTCTGGCTGATAAAAGTGCCTTCAACTACTATAAGGATTTATCCGAAAAGGGGTACTATAACCGAATTATTTCCGGGAATATCAATCAGACGGTTCAAGTGGACAGTGTGGTTTGCAACTTCGATCGATACCCGTATCATGTGGCGACATACGCCAGGCAAATGATTGTCAGGGAGAGTAGTGTTACCGAAAGAAGCCTCGTTACCCGGTGCCGGTTGTTGAACTCTGTCAGGAGCGATAATAACCCGCATGGTTTTACTATTGAAGCTTTCGAAATTACGGAAAACAAGGATTTACAGGTATTAAAACGGTAAGCTATGGTAAAGAAAACATTCACGAATCTTAGAGGCTCGTTGGATCATAAGCTCCGCCATGCTTGTGAAAGGTTGTCAAAAGATACCCGAATTGTCATTATTGTGATTTTCATTATCGGGGGTAGTATCCTCTCGATTTACTGGACGATTTCGTCCATATACAATATGGGTAAAAAGAGTGCCGAAAAAGATTTTATGGAGATTAAGCATATTGAACGCTTGAAACTTCAACGCAAAGACAATATTAACCAGTATCAATTAAAAGAATATGGAACAAAATCAGAATTTGAATAAACGTGAAGAGAAGGAAAAGAGACCGCTTTCCCCTCAGGAGATGCAAAAGCGGAGGAAGCTTATCATTTTTCCATTGATGGGAATTGCATTTGCCGGCTGTATGTGGCTGATATTTGCCCCTTCACCGAATAATGAAGTGAAACCGAATGAGATAAGTGGTTTCAATGCGGATATACCCTTACCCCAAAAAGACGGTATTATCAGAGATAAAAAAACGGCTTATGAACAAGAACAAATGCAAAACAAGCAGAATGAACGAATGCGCTCTCTGCAAGATTTTGGCTTTATATTGGGCGATGAAAGTAAAACGGTGGATAATCCAAGCATGAATCCAGATTTGTCGGATAAGCAACCGCTCACTGCCGGTCGAAATTATTCGGACGGTTCTTCGCCTCGAAATTCTTATGTCCAGTCCTCAGCTTATGCGTATCAAGGCATAAACCGTCAGTTGGGGAGTTTTTATGAAACGCCCAAAGAAGATAAAGAGGAAGAGGTACTTACCCGGAAAATTGAAGAACTGGAAAACAGGCTATACGAAAAAGAAAACAAGGGGACAAATACAGCAGATGAACAATTGGCTCTACTTGAAAAGTCTTATCAACTGGCTGCAAAATACATGAACAACGGCCAGACCCAAGAAAAAACAATAAAACAGATCACGCCGAGCGTACCCATGCAGGGAAAGGTTCAGTCTTTACCCGTAAAAGCTGTTACAGAAACAACCGTATCGGGGCTGCAAACATCTATGGCCGATAAGGAATTTATTACAGCATACAGCCAGCCACGGAATCTCGGATTTAATACGGTAGTGGGGAGTGGATTGTCCATGGGAAAAAATACCATTCTTGCCTGTATTCATGAAAACCAATCTGTAACGGACGGGCAGAGTGTGCGGCTTCGCCTGTTAGAGCCTTTGCAGGCCGGGAATATCATTGTACCCAAAAATACACTTTTGTCTGGGAATGCAAGGGTTCAAGGCGAGCGAATGGATATTTCTATTTCTTCGATGGAGTATAATGGCAATATCATTCCGGTAGAATTGGCGGTATATGATTCGGACGGACAAAAGGGCATATCTGTTCCATCTTCATTGGAAATGCAAGCCCTGAACGAAGGCATGGCGAACATCGGTGTGGGACTTGGCTCAAGTTTTACCGTCAATCAAAATGCCGGAGCTGCCATTGTTTCTGATCTTACAAGGGGGATATTGCAAGGTGGATCGCAATACCTGTCTAAAAAATTCAGGACGGTAAAAATAAACTTGAAAGCCAATTATCAGGTAATGCTATATTCCAAACAATGACAATCACTAAAAAATCAATTACTAATGAGCCGGGAAGTAGCTATCGATCTGCCAACGGCAACTAATAATCAATTTATAATGAAAAAGATAATTATCATGTTCGCCTTGATTTTCTGTGTAGTGACGATCAAAGCACAAAGCAACGATTTATTTCAGGGTATCACCCAAAAGCTTCCTTACGGGCAAATGGTTACGCCTTATGGAGTTCAGGTAACGTTTGCCAAAACAGTACATATCATTTTCCCTTCGGCTGTGAAATATGTGGATTTGGGTTCCAACCACATTATCGCAGGAAAAGCGGACGGAGCGGAAAATGTGATCCGTGTCAAAGCTTCGACTGAAGATTTTCCGGGTGAAACCAACTTTTCGGTGATATGTGAGGATGGCAGCTTTTATTCATTCAACGCCAAATATGCCAAAGAGCCGGAAATGCTAAACATCGAAATGAAAGATTTCCTTGAAAATGAAAGCATAACCGATTACTCCCAAACCCGGATGAACATTTATTTTCGGGAACTGGGAAACGAATCGCCTTTGCTGGTGAAGTTGATAATGCAGTCCATCTACAAAAACAATGACCGGGAGATACGGCATTTGGGATGCAAGCGTTTCGGGATACAGTTCTTAGTCAAGGGGATTTATGTGCATAACGGAATGTTCTATTTCCATACGCAGGTAAAGAACTCTTCCAACATACCGTTTGATACTGACTTCATCAAGTTTAAGATTGTCGATAAGCAAGTGGCAAAACGTACCGCCATTCAGGAATCGGTTTTGTATCCTGTACGCAGTTTTAACGAAGTGATTACCATAGGAGGAAAGTCCACCATCCGCACGGTCTATACTTTACCAAAGTTCACTATCCCGGATGATAAAATACTGGTGGTAGAGCTGGTCGAAAAGAACGGTGGCCGTCACCAAAATATCCGTATCGAAAGTTCGGACATTGTGAATTCCAGAGTGATTAACGAACTTAAAATCAAATAAGATGAAGAAGTTAATCTGTGTTATAGCAGTGTTGTGTTTGTGCCAGACTTTTAACCTGGCACACGCACAACGTTACCTGCCCGGACAAAAGGGAATCCAATTCACGGGCGGGATGGCGGACGGCTTTAAGAAGCCCGGCAAACCGGAATCGGCTTACTATTTCGGTGCTGCGCTTGCCACTTATACCAAAAACGGAAACCGTTGGGTAGTCGGGGCGGAATACTTCAATAAGGAGTATGAATATAAGAATGTAACCGTGCCTGTAAGCCAGTTTACAGGCGAAGGTGGGTATTATATCAAAATACTTTATGACCGCCGGAAAACGGTCTTTTTGTCCTTCGGGTTGTCGGCTCTTGCCGGATATGAAACAAGCAACTGGGGAAATAAGCTATTATATGATGGTTCTAGACTACTAAATAAAGATACCTTCATCTATGGTGGAGCTAGTACTTTAGAAATAGAAACTTACCTGACGGACAGGGTGGTTTTTCTTATCAATGCTCGTGAACGTGTGCTGTTCGGTTCTTCCATCGGAAAGTTTCATACACAGTTCGGGGTCGGTTTTAAATTCATAATAAATTAGTGCAATATGAAAAAGATAATCAGAAACATATTAATGGGGGTGTACTTGCTGGGAGCAATGCTGCTGGTGTTTTCTTGTAATGATAAGCTGGATATTCAGCAGGTTTACCCGTTCACAGTAACAACGATGCCCGTACAGAAACGGATTAAGATAGGCGAAACAGCAGAAATACGTTTTCAACTTAACAGGGAAGGCTATTACGAAGAAACGAAGTATTTCATCAGATATTTTCAACCGGATGGTAAAGGAGCGCTGCGGATGGCGGATGAAACGGTTTTCCTTCCAAATGATTTATACCCGCTTCCGGGTGAAACGTTCCGCCTGTACTATACTTCCGCTTCCACCGACCAACAACAAATTGACGTATATATTGAAGACAGCTTCGGGCAGGTGGTACAGCTAACGTTTGCTTTCAATAATGAGAATGTGAAAGAAGAGCAAAAGGAATAAGCAACTTTAGACAACCTGTTGAAAAACACCTGATAAGTAATTTTGTCAGGTGTTTTTTTATGGGTATTTTTGCGGAACTAAAAATAATAGTTATGAAGAAAATTATAATCATAATGATAGCTATTGGGATTGTATTCGCACTAATAGCTCCCTTTGTTTTTACAAGAACAGGACTAGCTTGTTTGGATTTTAGAGAAACTGGACAAATTGGTGATACAATTGGAGGTATTACAGCCCCTATAATTGGCATACTAAGTGTTATTTTACTTTTTTACACCTTGTGGGAACAAATCGTTTTTAATAAAAAACAAAAAGAAATATCTTCTAATGAACAATTCAAAACAACTTTTTTCAATTTACTGCAAGTTCAAAGAGAGATTCTTGAAAAGATAGCAGGTCATTTTTCCTACTTAGGCAATTTTGTTTATGAAGAATATCCCGAAACTAATAACAAAATTAAAATCACTAGAAAAGACCAGAAGACTAATATTGATAAAGAAATAGCTACAATCAACAATCAGTCAAACAATCGAGAACGAAAAGGAATACAATTCTTTAAGTCAGCTAGATATCAATTAATACTAATTTTTGAGTCTCTGGACAGTGATAGATATACTAATAATTATAACGCCGAAGATGCTTATAATGCCGAAACAGATTTGCAAGGGGAAATACACACTGGCTGGAATATTCCTCCTGAAGTTGAAAAAGAACAAGATGAATTAATTCACAAAACAAGAAAACCTTTTAGAAACGCCTATATTAATGACAAATATTCAATTAGCGATAAAGCCTATAACACATACAAAGAATTGCCTATTGACAAGCAATTAGGCTTTGGATACGCATATTTTTTTTATAAATACGAAGTTGTTGGTTATTATTTTAGACACTTATACAACATTCTGAAATATATAAAAACAAACGAAGATGAAAAAATATATTCTTTAGGGAAAAAAGCATCAAATAAAAAAAAACAGGAGGTACATGAAGAATATAAACAGTATGCTCAATTCATTCAAGCGCAAATGTCCATAGACGAACTGCTTATTTTGTTTTATGAATGTTTTAGCTTCCCCAAAATGAAGCAATTAGTCATCCATTATAATCTATTAGATAATTTAACCATTCAAAATTTAATAAAAAAAGAACATAACTGCGAAGCAAAAATTAGATTAAAAAACAAGAATGACTTATTTACAGACATCATAAACAGGTAGTTACAAACTATTATCTATAAATAAAATTCAGATTTTTATATCGGCTTTTTGCTACTTTTTCTCCGCATCAACTCATGGAAAAAGTAGCGGGCGGTAAACTCCACCCGCCATTTATCTATCTCTTAACAGCCATTCGTCCCGCCGTTTCCGGCACTCTTCCAGCGTTTTCGTTACCGTAGAGAAAAGTTCTCCGTCTGTATGGCGATAATCATACTGGAAATATTCTGTACCCCTGAACGTCCCGGCAATGAACGTTATATATTTTTCCTGTCCCGGCTCTTGAGTTGTAGATACGCCATTTTTACTTAATGATTCCATAAACTTTATATTAATAATGTGAGTAATAAGGCAATGAAAATCGCAGCCATCAAAAGGCTATATAACACGGATAGGAATAACCGCAGGATAAAGCGGATAACGAAAAACGCTATTATCAATACCGCCCATATACCCGCCGAAGTACACAGAAAATAAATTACTAAAGCCAGTAAACCCACCCGGAACAATAACCTGAATAAACCGCTTGCTTTCATTATAATTTGTTTTGTGGGCGGGGAAACCCGCCCACAAAACAATCAGGAAGCCCGGAAAACAAAACCATCTTCAAACCAGTAATCACCCATGAACAGGTCACGGGCAAACTTTTCGTAATCGAAGTATGTTTTTGCGAATTCTGGCAGTTCGTAGCACTCTTCTACAATTTCATAGGCGTAATCTTCTTCATCGTTGTATTTGCCTTGAAAATCGTCCCTGAAAGAAGAAATAAGGTCGTTTGCATCTTCAGTTGAAAGGTCGTGTGAACCGTGATTACACCACACTATAAACGCTTCCTGCTCGTCTTCGCTTAAATCGTCCATTGCATCCCGGATGTCGAAGAAATTTTCTGACAACCAACTTTCGCCGATTAATTCGTCCGGTATATTTTCCCAGTCCTGAAACATATATTCCGGGTCTTCTTCGTCTGCGTGTAACTCCTTACAAGCTTCGTAAAACTCGTCTTTGTCCGAAAAGTCGGAAAGGTCAAACCATTTGCCCTCGATTGAGCCATCGTTGTACTTTGCATATGTACCTACATAAATCCTTGCTTCGCTTAAATTTGTTGCTTCCATAACTTCTGATTTTTTAGATATATGCGGATTCTTGAGGTGAGGGAGTTGAGTTTCATAACTTTTTTTCCTGCTTCTCGTAAATCCGACTTTTTTTATATGCGTCTTTCCGTAGGGTCGGTCGTTTTCGTTTCATATATGCCAGAAAGTGTAGGCTTTAGTCTTTGCAAGTTTTTGTGGAAAAATACGCTCAAGCGAAGCGAAGCAGGAAGATTTTTGCATCAAACCCTTTAGGGCTTGAACTTTCAAAGAGGTTAAGAAGCCGTAAATACTTTTGCATATAGAAATGGAAATGATCAACCGCCCCCGATGGAATGACTGCCTATGGGAGGGGTTAATAAAAGAAGCAGGATAAGATCTGATTTCGACAAAAGAAGGGCTATAAAAGCCCTTCATTAGCAAAGCTGTAATGATCTTCTTCGGTCATAATGATATGATCCAGAAAAGAAATATCCAGAAGCTCACAAGCTTCCTTTAGCTTTTTTGTTAACCGAATATCTTCCTGGCTTGGTCGCAAAATGGACGACGGATGATTATGTGAAAAGATGATAGCAGAAGCATGTACTTTCAATGCCGTTTGCATAATGATTTTAATATCAACCAATGTACTGGCCACACCACATTTTGAAATATTGGAAATCCCCAATACCCGGTTAGAACGGTTCATGAAAATAACATAGGCCTCTTCATGGTGTTGCATACATTCCCCGAATGCAATCTTGAAAATTTGTACTGTATCTTCAGAACATTTAATCTGGAAACGTTCGGTTGTGTTCACATTATCCTTATAGGACACTTTGATTTCTGGAATCTTGAAATAATCTATTTTCATGACAAGCAAAATTTAAAATGAAACATTAATTTTTTGCTTTCACGTTCACAGGAAATTCATTCACTTCATGCAAGGTTTTCAGTGGGAATACTACCCGCAGGTGTGGAGATTGCCAGTGCAAACACGCAGTGCCTGACCTTGCTACTTGTGGGTGATTTCTTGTATCTTTGCCTAAAAATTAGTGGAGAAATGACTTTAATATTAAGAAAATGGCAAAGTAGATATTTTTCCTATTCGCAATATATTAGTTCTTCGTTTTTTTCTGCTATCTGCTTCTGTTTGTCGAACGAGTGTCCAACAAGTTTGATGAGCCTATTGAACAGTATAATTAATCTAAAGCACAAACCAACCAAGTAGAAAGTCTCAAGGTTGCGAAAGAAGAACTGGAGCTAATTGAAGTGAATAAGGCTTTCTTACATTTGTTGAGACTTGAGAAATAGTTGCATTTTCTATTCCCAATCTTTATTTACATAAAATATTGAAGACTAAAGGTCTATTGCATAATACAAATCATTATATTTGCAAAACACATCAATAATTTGACTGATGAGAAAGATAAATAGGCTAAAAATCGTACTTGTAGAACAGAATAAAACTGGAAAGTGGTTGGCGGAAACGTTGGGAAAGAATGAAGCGACTGTTTCTCGTTGGTGTACTAACGAAGCACAACCTTCTCTTGAAACATTGGTAAAGATTGCCAACGCGTTGAAAATTGATGTGAAGGATTTGTTAGTCTCTACAAAAAGATAATATCTATGGAATTCAAATTATTACAGGCAAATAACGGAGACGCCATTCATCTTAGAACTAAAGATGAAAAAGGGAGGTTTTATAATATTCTGATTGATGGTGGAACGGGTGAAACGTATTCATATAAAAACAAAAAGGGAAAATCAGAACCTGGGGAGTTGAAGCAACTGATTGAGCACATAAAGAGCCAAAACGAATTTATTGACTTGCTTATTCTAACCCATGTTGATGATGACCATATTGGTGGAATTTTGAGGTGGTTTGAGCAAGATGCGGATGCCAAAGGCTTAGTGAAAAAGGTTTGGTTTAATTCGGGAAGGCTTATATTCGAATATTTTCAGCAAAAAGAAATCGAGGAAAACCTTTTGAAGATAAAAGATATTTCTTGTAGCAATACCAGTATTGCACAAGGCGTTGCTTTTGAGGACTTCATTGAAGATAATAATATTTGGGATAGGCGAATTATTAAAAGTGGGGATGAGTTAAGTATATCCGGCTTAAAATTTACTATTTTATCGCCATCCAAAGATAAACTGCAATTGCTTTTGTGTAAATGGAAAAAAGAGTACCCGATATCAGATACTTCCCGCACAAGCGATTATTCATCAAGCCTATCTGACCTTATCAATTCAGATTCTTTCAAAGAAGATGATTCTATACACAATGGAAGCGCCATTGCTTTTGTAGTTGAAAAACAGGGAAAAAATATATTGTTTTTAAGTGATGCACATCCTCAAACAATTATTGATAGTATGGTAAGTTTAGGATATTCACCCAAAAATCCATTAAAAGTAGATTTTGTGAAATTGTCCCATCACGGGAGTAAATCAAATACATGTATTGAATTGTTAAATCTCATTCGATCCGATAATTTTCTGATTAGTTCAAATGGGAGCAAACATAAATTACCGGATAAACGATGCTTGGCCAGGATAATAAAAAATAAGGAACATGCTAACCTATATTTTAATTATCCGAAATTAATGTCCAATATTTTTACAAAACAGGATTTTTTAGACTATCCGAATTTTTCTATTGTAGAAGCCTCAGAATATATAAAGATATGAGTATTGATGCTATCAAAGAGTACATTATAATTGTAAATGGTGGAAGCGGCTGTATCTTCCAACCAATGGATAATACATACTCTTATGTGTTAACGGCAAAACATAATATAGCTAATTTTGATAATCAAATTACCCAATTTACAAGATTCAAATTGAATAATAATAGTTGGAATAAAATTGAAATTCCTTTTGAAGACTTAGTTGAGAATGAAAACTATTTTCCTCATCCTAACAGAGATATAGCAATTATAAAGATTGAAAAAATTCATGATTTAGATAACATAATCAGAATTGATGATTTTGAGAATGAAAGAATAGGATACCTTTTGGTTGGTTATCCTGAGCCTCGAAGAAATGCAAATCCAGATATAAAAGCAAATTGGTATAGATGTGATGAAAATGTAACCATCCAAGGCTTGAGAGCGAATCAACTCATAGAGGGGAAAGTTCCTGGTAATGCAGGGTATGAGGAAATCGTAGGTCATTCAGGAGGTGGAATATTAAAAATCTCTGGTGATTATATTTTATTGGCAGGAATTCAAAACAAAATGGTAGATGCTGAAAATGAACAGTTGGGAAGCATAGAATTCTCTCCTATCTATTTATTTGACGAAATAATAAATGCACACCAACAACAATTGTCCGCATTATGCCCTCCATTTTATAAATCATTCGCTTTCCTTAAAGAGCAAATCATGAAGCTCGAAGGATGTTTTCAGGATATTGAATATACAAAACAATTTCTGCGAGACATAACTGATGAGATTGCAAAAAATCCTCTGACACCGTATATTATCAAAAAAAGGTTGAGAGAACGATTACTTGTTTATGGTGAGAAACATTCGAGTTACTACAATCAAGGGCTATGGGCGGCTTGGTTGGAGTTTCTTATTGTATTGAAAATAGTAGGTTTAAATCCTAATACGGAAGAAGAACTGGATAATATATTCAATCGATATCGCGTAATTTATTCTTCATCTAAGGAAGATTGGAGTAAGTTAATGATAGATATTGTTCGTTCAGATTATAAAGGATTAAAAAAAGGGGGATGTTTAATTTTTGCAAATGAAACTGAGCCCAAAATATCTGTACTCGGAAAAGGAATAATTCCTGATGTATCGAAAAGTATTCAAAAAAAGCAAATGAATATAGATGATGGCATCAATCACCCGTTTGAAAGCTTCAAGCATATGCATATCTATGCATTTCAACAAAAATGTATTGTGGATAAGGCTGAAGATTATATTCAATTTAACAATGTCAACGAGAATGAACTTATCCAAAAATTGAAACAAGAATATGAAAACATCATTAATAACTGAAAAGCTCGATTTTCTCGATGAGTTGTATCCGACATTCAATCCATTGCTGTCAAAAATTGAATTTATTGGTACTGTTAGTGTTTTCTCTTTCATTTTTGATTCAGAAAATATGTTGAGCCAGAATTGGGAATCTATCACTGGCACAATAGCTTCATATTACCAGTCAAAGATTGAAGACAAAGGACGAGATTTTGAATGCTGGAATATCTACATTTTATTTATTGTCAAAGAAGAGGTCAGTACTCAACTGAAATATAAAATTGAAAATGATAAATTTTCAAGTCGTAAAATCGTTCAAGATAAGATGTCTAATAGCATAAATGCAGATTTAATATCTCAATTAATATGGGAGCATATTGTTAATAGCGACTTGGATATATCCGAGCCAGCTGAGATTATAGAATCTACTAGCATAGATTCAACTTATTCAACTAATTCTAAAATATATCAATTGATTGAAAATAGTAATTTAAAAATATCCGGACGAGGTACAGACAAAGAAGAACTTGACGGTTTATATCAACAAATCATTAAAGAAATAAGCAATGAAATTCAAGAAGGTAGAAATACAAGCATTTAGAGCTTACAATGAAGTAAAAGATGGAACATTTGATTTCACTACAGAATCAGATGAAATTGCTGACTTTATTTCAATTTATGCACCGAATGGCTTCGGAAAAACTTCATTTTATGATGCTGTTGAATGGGGATTTACGAATAATATCAGCCGTTTTCTTAGACGAAAAGACGATAATAAAAATTCGGCAAAAGCCGAGGAGACAAATTACATCATAAGAAACCAGTTTGCCAATACTAATACCGAGAGTATTGTTAGGCTTCATACTACGTTACAAGAACAACCTTTTGAGCAGAAAATTGGCAGATTAAGGGCAAATCAACGTGATTTTAAGTTCGAAGAAAAAGAAACAATTAAGGAACGTGAATATTTTCAACATGTCTTGTTATCTCAAGAATGGATTGACGCATTTCTAAAAGAAGATGATGCAAACATTCGGTACGCAAAGTTTATCAAATCATTTGGCGATGTAAATCTTGATAATAAGTATAATACGATAATTGAGCTTATTAAACATAATACTAACAAGATAAATGGATTGGAACATGAGCTACAAGAGTTACAGTCGAAGATCAATTTTGACTTTGACGCTGAAATATTATCGAAAATTAATTCTGAGATAGAAAAGTTAAATGCAAAGGGAGAAAAAATTCCATCTGTTCGATTCGATTATACCGAGAAACATATTCAGCAACTCTCCGATTTAATCAATGGGCGCATCACTGATTTGAAATATGAAGTAAGCAAATTGCAAGGAAAGATAACCGCAATTGACTCTGCAGTTACAGGAGATAATATTAGCAATATAAATATTGAATTATATTTTGACAACAAAGGAAAGCTTAAACAATCCAATGAAAAATTGATAGGTTTAAAGAAGATACAAAAGCAATTTGAACAACTCCATGAAGCAGAAAGGGTAAAAAAGAATAAAGAAGAAGAACTTCATAAAATCAGCCAAGCGCAATTAGAATTCTTAGAGTTATTGGCCATATACCGCAAATATCAGGAAGTCAACAAAGAGTTGACAGCCATAAACGATTCGGTAGACAAAAGAAATGAAGAACTAAAAGAGATAGATGCCAAACTCAAACCACTACTGAATACTCATAATGAAATCAGTGTAAAATTAAATTCGGAAATAGAAAATCGTCAAAAATTGTCTTCTAAATTGGCTACAATTCCTGAATTATTAAAATCGTTAGATGAGAAAAATACAGCAAAGAAAGACTTGACTTTACTTATAGATTCTTATACAAAAACAAATTCTGAACACGAAGAACGCATAAGCATAATAACAAAAGAGATTAAGGATTGGAATGAAATAGTAAATCAAATATCAACCGATGATTTTCAGGTTCCTGAAAATGAAAAAACAAAATCTTTTTATGAAGCAATCAAACGATTGAAATTAAGAGTTAATTTGATTACTGATTTAAAAACAGATTTAAGCAAAACCGAAACAGAAATAGCTAATGCAAATAAACTTAATGCCGATATAGAACAATTAATAAGCAAAGGCGCCGATATTGTTAGCAAAAGCCAATCATCAGTTTGTCCTCTTTGTAAACACAACCATGATAAATTTGAAACACTGATTCAAAATATTTCTGAGAATACATTCTTATCCGAAAGAATGAAAAATCTTTTATCATTAAAAACTAAAAATGAACAAGAGTTAGAAAGTTTATTAAATCAACAAAAGGAAGAAAAGAATGTCATTCTAAATACTATTAATCCTACTCTTTATAGCCTGAAAGAAAATCAATCCAAAGAGGTAATTGCCAAAAGTGAATTAGCAAAAACAATTGAAGGATACAAATTGAAAGCTCAAAATTTGGATGCAGAAATCAATAAGCTATTGAAAGAATTAGGCGATAATGATGTTGAAGCTATTAAGAAAGACCTTGGTAATAAACTAACAGAATCATCAAGGATATCAGAAGAGTTGAAAGCAAGTCAAGCAGGAATCCTTACAACATGTCAGCCATTAGAGCAACGGAGAAAGGTTATAAATGAGCACGAAATCCCTTATTCTAAAGCGAAACTGAATGAACTAAAAGAAACTGACGCTTATGTAAGGATCATCAATTTTATGTCTGAAAATCAAGTCGGAGATAATGGTATTGTTCCTGAGTTTGACAAACGACAAAAGGATTTTCAGACAAAGATAGACACAGTAAAAGATGAGATAGAAAAATATGTCAAATTAATTTCAGAGTATCAAAAGGCATTAGAGAAGAACGAGGAGGGAGCTGTACTTTCAGGTATTCAGAAAATTGAAATCGAAAAAGAATTGACGAATCAGAAAATCATGTCTTTTGAATATTTCCTAAAATCGGAGTTAGAAATAAATTTGCTCAATAAAACCAAAGATGAATTAAGAAAGTTATTGGATGATACAAATTCTATTTACAAAAAGAAAATTTCTCAAAAAGAGGATGTTATTCAATCATTTGAGAAGACAAAAGTGTATAAGGAAAGCGTATTGCCATTTTTAAAACATGAAGAATTCAAGCGAAAAGAAAATGCAATATTGGAAGAAAAATCATTCTTAGAGAAATCTGTATATCCTAAATTGAAACAAGAACGAGATTTACTTTCGGAATTTATTGATAAACAAATTGAATCATTCTTTCACGGGAAATTGATTAATTCCCTGTATCAAAAAATAGACCCACATCCGGTATATAAAGAAATCAAATTCAAATGTGATTTCAGTACCGACAAACCACGGCTAAACGTATTTGTAACGGGCACAAATGGTAATGCATCTATCGTTCCAACACTATATTTTAGTACAGCCCAATTGAATATCTTGAGCTTAAGCATTTTCTTAGCAAAAGCATTAAATGCAAAAGATAATGATGGCAATTCTGTTGATTGTATTTTTATTGATGACCCTATTCAATCAATGGATAGCATAAACATTCTTTCAACCATTGACTTATTAAGAAGTATTTCTGTCAATCTGGGAAAACAAATTGTTTTAGCAACACATGATGAAAACTTTCATAATCTTTTGCAAAAGAAAATCCCTTCCGATAGATTTAATGCAAAATACATTGAATTAGAAACGTTTGGAAAAGTAAAACAACAATAATTAATTATTTGAGAAGTAATAATTTTTAAATTCTTAATATGGATGCATTCAATCTATATAATGAAGTTAAGCAAGAATACAATAACTTGTTGCCCAACAGAAATATCATGTTGGTAATTTTTCATTTATATCAGCGCATCGAAAATAAAGAACTTGACACGACTTTTACAGAAGATGATATTCTTAAATCGATAAGATATGTCAGGAAAAACGATATAAAAACGGAACAAACAGAACAATTTAACCAAACCATAAGGTCTCTGCAAAAATTTTTCCTGTGGAGAGATGAGAACAAAAATGTTTATAGCTTCCGTCCTTATGCAGAACAATTGTGTGGCGAAATTGCCAAGGTGTTATCAGATACGTTCAATCCTACTGAAATAGAAGAAGATTTCAAATTCATTCTAAACAAATTAGATGATGAGCCATTTCCCAAATGGTATGAATATACGTTTGATACATATCGGAGAAAAGTTAGCGCACAAACTTCTGTCTTAGATAGGAAAGTGGCAAAGGCAATTCTGGAATTTCGTGCAGAAATAAACCAGAATGACGATTATGACTTATCCTCGCTCAAAAATATTGTAGATATACTGTCTGGCTTAGGAGTACAGACACGAGAATTGAATATCGCATTTCGTAGTTCAAGACAAATAGAGGATTGGATGATTAATTTCCAAAAAGAAGAAAAGGGCATTGCTTATTTCAAAGAAACAACAGACGTCATCCAATATTTCAAAGGAATAAGGAATAAACTACAAATCATTGGGCGAAAGATTGATGGAATGAAACCAAAATTGGATGAATATATCAATAACGTCAACCAACAGGATTTTTATAGAAAATTTAAACTGCTTCTCAAATACACCTTAGATAATTCCCAATTAACTAAAGGCGGAGAAGTTTGCTTACCAAGCAATATTTACAATGAATGTATATTGCCGGATAAAATACAAAAATTTCTAATAATAAAAGAGAATTGGAGTCTGGAGCAAATTCCTTCGCAGCGGACTACCAAAGTTATTATTCCGGATACCAACAAAGAGGCCTCGCTGCTTGAATTAAGGCGATGTAATGAGCAAACAGCCATGTTCAAGCGCATTAAACTGTATCTTGAAGACCTTGAATACCAGTTAAATACTTCAAAAGAAGTGGATTTTTCGATGTATTTTTTTGAAATAATGGAAAAAGAGCATGGAGATATAAACGTAGCTGTTCGTTTTGCTTCCCGTGCGATGGAGAAATATTTTAAAAGTAAAATACATCAAGTGGAAATCCACCAGAAAGAGAAAGTAAGTTATTCATTATATCCAACTATTGCCGTATGGAAGACAACGATATACAAAAGAAAGTGAAATATGAATTCTTAGAGCATCCTGATGCCAAAGAGTTTTTTGCCCCCTTGGATTATGCCTTGAAAAATGGAGTACATATCCAGCGTCAAAGTAAGCCTAAAGGAATTTTTGGGTTTACCCGATATAACTATTTAAGCCTACGCCAGTTTTATACTGATTTTTTTGAGTTGTATTTATCTGATGAAGGACAAGATAATGAGCAATACTTTTTTATTGATTTCCGTAAAGATGAAAACGGGAGAATCAGTCGCGGAAATATACCTGAATTTAATAGAAGAAGGCTCAAAGATGCTCACCTGATAGTTGGATTTTTGTTAGTAAGAATTTGCATCATAGACCCAACCTCAGAATATCAACAGTCGATTGATGCTTTTGTTAAGCGCATATTTGAGGATTATGATGAGTATAAAGGGAACTTGCTAAGGTTGTTTGCTAAAAACAATGAAGATATATCGATTGATGCCGATGAAAAAGCCATTCAACAAGTTATTCGGAATACTCTTTCCGAATTCAACGACATTGGGTGGGTAACTCTTGATAAAGAGACTCAAATGTTCGAGGTAATGCCATCTTGCAAGAGATTATTAACCTTGTACGAAGAAATAATTATGAATATTGACGAAATAATTAAAGGCAATCATGGCAAAGCAACTTCCCCGAATACATAGTCTATCTACAGTCGGTATTCAGCATCATTTCCATACGGATTATCTTTTTCACAATTTCCGAACTGATTTTTCAGGGGACAGTGGTGTTGGAAAATCAATGATTGCCGACATTTTGCAACTGATTTTTGTTGGAAGCGAATTTTTATCGGCAACAGAAGGTACAGACGAAAGGCTTGCTAAAACAATGCCTATTGGTCGTTACGGGTATGTCTTTATTAATGTAGAAGTTGAAACACATAAATACATTGTACTTGGCATGTTTATTTCCACGGCAACCCTCAATCCAGACCCATTCATTATTCAAGGTGGATATGGAAAAGATGCATATACACCACTGCAAAGTCCAATATCCTTTCGAGATATATTAAATGGAGAAATAGTCGAAGATATTGATGCTGTATCGAGGCGATTAGAAGACCAATTTAATTGTCAAAGGGTAACGCAAAAAGCCTATCACGACTATTTGATGGAGCATGAATTATTACCGATTCAAATAACGGACAAGACACGTCTTAAAAATTATGCGCGTATCCTTCGCTCATTTGCTAGAGGACGTGATTTCAAACACGATTCGGAATCCTTGAAGTATTTTTTCTTTGATGACAAAAAAGAAACAGAAATACATGAAGATTTTCAGAAGCGATTAGATAATATTGAAGCAGACTTGGACGGGCATCGGCGACATAAGGAAATCCTACAAAACGTTTCAGCAAAAGAACAGGATTTAATAAAGCTAAAATTGCTGAAAGAAGAGAAGCATAAAGCAGAAATAGAATTATACAAATCCAAATCAGTTTACCATTTTCGCAATATAAAAAACAAAAAAAAAGAGATATCCGATAGCCAACAGAAAATAAAAAAGGCTATTGGTTGTATTGTCAATATTAGGACAAACAGATTAAAAGAAAAAAAGGAAAATATCGACCTTCTTTTTAACGAAATTCATTCGCATTTGGATATAATACAAAATGCAGACAAGAAACTTAAAGAGATAGAAGACGCCAATAAAGTTTTAAACACGAAGTTGGATGAGATTTCACATGAATGTTCCAAATATAATTTGATTGAAGAATCTACAGAATCAAATATTATTAATCATATCGAGCGATTGTATGGAGAAATAGAGACGGTAGGGCATTGGGTTGATAAATATCAAACCGTAGAAAAAGTGAAAACTAAATTTTACGTTCAACTGGGAAACAACGAAAAACGTGGCAAGATAAAAGCATTAGAGAAAGCCATAAATGCACAAAAATTGATGCCTAAATTCTTATCTTCCAATTGGATTCTATATGATGATATTGAAGATATTTATCAACAAAAGATAGAAAAAATAGACAATGAAATTAAAAAGCAAAAGGCATTATCAAAATTTGCAGATACAAGTAATCCCTATTCTCTATCCAATTGGGCGCTGAAAAATAAACAGGCTTTAAGCAGAGAGCAAGAAAGTGTTCTTGTCCATTTTAAAGATTTGACGACGCAAAAGCCCGAAATCTTTAATGATGACGCAAAGTATTTGCCTGTACCTGAAGAATTATTTTATCATTTGAATTCTGAGAATAAAAGCAATGATGGATTCTGGATAAAATTAAATGGCATTCATGAATATATTTCGTATGTCAAAACACAAATTTTTGACACCGACGACACAAAACAAATAGAAAAATATTTTGCTGAATATTACAACAAATCGCAAAGTGAGTTAGAACGATTAGAAAAACAGAAAAAAGATTTATCCGCTCTCAAATTAGTATTTAATAACATAGGCAATGAATCTGTAAAAGTATACAGAGAAAAAGAAATTGTTGAAAATTACAAAATTGACAAAGATTTGGATAAGACAAAAAGTGAATTTGAATCTTATTGGATACACTATTTCTATGCTGAAGATATAAAGAAATGGAAATTGGATATTGATGGATGTTTAACAACCATAAATCAATCCGACCGACTAAAAGAGCAGATAAACAAAGATTTAGCAGGCATAGCAAAGTTCCTTCGACATGATAAATTACAAACGGAATTAAATTCTGCTCAATTGCTTAATACGTTATCAAAATTAGAAAACGAAAAAAAACAAGAGAAAGAAACTTTAGAGCACCAACTTCACTGGTATTTAAAGCTAACTGACACATCATGTGACAATCTTAATTATAGCGAAAGTGAAAAACTGGCCGAACGGAAAGTGGCAAAACAAAATATTATTAGAATAAATCAGGACTTGAAAACAGAAGAATCCGAATATTCAAAATATTTGCTTAAATACGAAAATTTATCAAACGATAAATTAAATATCGTATTGGATAACTACAAAAACCAATATCTTAATCCGGATGATGAATACAGAGCTTTGAATAAAATAATAGATTCATATAGGGTACATTACGATTACATTGTAGAAAAACATGTACATCAGTCCAGTCAAATACGTTTCAAAGGCTCAGAGGATTTTATTGCTCTATCAAAAGAAATACTTCCTGACATTCTTACTCGTAGGATTATAAATAACGAAATAAATGTACTGCAACAAATAAAGGAATATCTGACAGAAATAACAGATAAATATACTGAATTCAGTGATGTGAAACTGAATATTCTAAAAGAAATATTTTCTGAGGTTAGAGATAAAAGCATTGAATACCTCACAGAAATAGCAGAAATATCCAACTACTTCACCCGTAATGGCCAGATTTCTCAGGGTATTTCCTTAAATATTAAACATAACTATTCAGACGCCTATCCAATAGAATGGATAGATAATTTTGTCACCCGTTTGGAAGAAAAAGCGACTTATACAGATTTATTTGCATCATTGGGAGATAAAATCAGTATAGAGGAAATGATGAGAGAGGCATACCTGCAATGTGGCGGGAAAGCTCGACGAATAGATGTAAAATACCTATTGAATCCAAAATCATATTTTAATATTGATTTTAGCATGAGGAAAAATGACGGCACTATCAATTCTGGCAGTACCGGTCAGACTTATGCTGCAATCGCCTTGCTTTGTATAGCTCGCTTATCGCTTATTGAAAAGAAAGTAAGTGGTGGAAAATTGGCAAAGGGATTACGAATTATGCCAATAGATGAAACAGAAAATATCGGAAGTAATTTTAAGATGTTAGAGGAAATAGCACAGGAGTCCGATTATCAACTTGTTGTTATTTCTCGACACCCTTTGGATGATTCAAGTGAAAAAGGACGTTATCAATACATGTTAAACGGTCTGGTTGATGGCGTTAGAATCGGCACATTTGCGATTTTCAATGAAGGAGAAGAAGCGACGGAATATGCAAGTCCAATTTTAAGTTCTATGCAGGATGAATAAGCAATTGACATGGCGTGACATAAAAGCATTACATCAATTATATCATGATAGGCAAACTCATTTGCAGATACATGAACAGCCTTACATCGAGCATTTATTGTCTTATCCTGACAAATGTTTGGGTTATGCACAAAAAGGAACCAAGAAAATAATTGTTCCGACAGCAAAATTTAATGCTGAATACACAAAACAAGGTTTTGAACATCTTTATATTACCTATGAGAAATTCTTATCAGAAAATGAGATATTGAATGCTCAATCGAACTATTCTGAATTCGAGATTAGAGCATTAATAACAATGAATCAATCAGAATCTATCCTATATGAGCTGAAAGATAAGATTGAAAAAGGAGAAGAAAGTAGAAAAGGTATATCAAATCTATTCTTTAAGTCATCAAAATACATTCAAAAAGATAGTGCATTGGAACGAGCAGTCTTGAAAATTATTGGGGTACAAGAATTTCCACAAAATGAAAATCAAGGATTTTATCGTGTACCCTGCCTAAACCCTAAATTTATTATCATTTGCGAGAATATGTATTTTTTAACACTTACCATTGCTCGTCAAAATAACGTGGAACTTTGGTGTGCCGGTGGAAATAATACAAAACCTTTCGAAAATATATCCAATATTCCTCTTCCAATATATTACTTATGCGATTGGGATTATGATGGATTAAAAATTTATGAACGTATCGCAAATAGAATAGAATGTATCTCTGATAAAAAATCATCATTAATACTAATTACCCCCAACGGTAAAAAAGAAAGTATTGTAGCTACATCTGATTATCACAATAGTCAGTGGAGAAACGATCTTTCTTTTTCTGGATTGAATCCAAATCAATACTCAAAGGAACAAAAAGATTTTATATTAGAACTAATGAAATCCAATGAATGGATTGAAGAAGAAAGCAATGATATTGGCCTTCTAATCTCCCAAATTTCAAGTCAAATATAAAAAGAAGTGGTCAACTCGAATTTCTTGTTACTATTATTATTGATCACCTTTCGGCTTCTTCTTCACGGTATGCTTAACCTTCAAAACCGAGAGATTAAATTCAATCGTTGTTTCCGTTCCTACTGTCTGAAAATCATCACTTAATATATCAGAAATTAGTTCCCCGCTTTTCTGCATCATTGACTTTTGCTGTTCTTTTTCTGATTGTTCCGATAGCTGGGAGATTGTGCGGGACAAATCCCTGACTTTGGTAAAAGTTTCAATGATGGCAATGGTCGTTTCCGTTGCTTTGGGCGATTTCAGAATAGTCGCCAACATATACAGCCCTTTCTCACTGAATGCCTTTGGCGAGTATTTGAAATGTTCACCACGCCCTAAATTCTTTAAGGTCGAAATTTTCGACCTTAAAGAATTTGCTTCATTCATAGACAAATACAGGATATAACCTTCCGGGAATTTATCTGGATTATTTTTGACTGCTTCATTGATACGCTTTGTTTCCACCCCGTACAAGTCAGCAACATCATTATCAAGGATCACTTGTTTTCCTTGAACTTTAATGATTTTATTTTCGATTGAAAGAAGTTCCATATTCTTTTGTTTTTTAATGTTTTATATTGAAAATCGTTACCTATTTCGTTACCGATTCATTACTCTTGGCAAATCGGTAACTACTGGGCTATCTTTTTATAAATTTTTTCAATGCCAGAAAATTGCTCTGAGAGCCCTTTCATATCGCTGCTAATCTTGCTATTAGTAATACGGGCATAGATTTGTGTTGTTTCAATATTGGTATGACCTAGCATTTTTGAGACAGTTTCGATGGGAACACCTTTACTTAATGTGGTAGTGGTGGCAAACGTATGCCGTCCGCAGTGGATAAAAAGCAGAATAGCAAGGGTAAGATGATATAAGAAGTAGAATAGCTAACACGTTTGACATGAGTTGATTTGTGAAGATTTGCGGTAAGCTGAAATATTCAAACCAAAGCAGATTTACGAGGTGTTTCAGTTACCAAATCGTTAGCCTGCCTGTTACCAAATAAAAATAGGTAACCGGAAGCAGACCGATGATTTTTAACCGCGAGTATTATGTGTTGGTTTACAGTATTTTGCGTAATTAAGAGCACTTATATAACAGGTAACTTTGCTGTCGATTTTTGACAGCAAAGCCCATTAAATTATAAGTGTTATGAAACAAGAAAAATTCAAGGTATTACTCTACCTGAAAAAGAGTTCTCCCGACAAGTCGGGTAAGACCCCGATTATGGGGCGTATCACTGTCGGCCAGTCAATGGCACAGTTCAGTTCCAAACTTTCCTGTACTCTCTCGCTGTGGAATCTACGCGCGAGCCGTCTGGACGGGAAAAGCCGTGAGGCAGTGGCTACCAACACAAAGTTGGATAAATTACTCCTTGCTGTCAATGAGGCTTACGATACACTCATTGAACGAAAGCAACCCTTCGATGCCGAAGCCGTGAAAAATCTGTTTCAGGGTGGAATGGCAACACAAATGACTTTGATGCGGCTTTTCGACCGTCATATTGAAGACGTGAAAGCGCGTGTCGGTATAGATGTATCACACCGTACCCTGCCTAATTACCTCTATACCCGAAAACGGTTGGCAGAGTTTATCAAGAAAAACTCCAACTCGTCAGACCTTGCATTCAGCCAGCTTAACGAGCAGTTCATCCGGGAATTTCAGGATTATATAATTCTTGATAGAGGGTTGAGTGTGGAAACTGCCCGACATTATCTGGCATTACTGAAAAAGATTTGCCGAATAGCCTTTAAAGAAGGGCATTCCGATAAACACTACTTTGCTAACTATCCGCTGCTAAAGCAGAAAGAGAATCCGCCAAGAGCCCTTAGCCGCGAAGAATTTGAGAAAATACGGGATTTGGAGATTCAAGAACATCGATGGTCGCATATTACCACCCGCGATATGTTTCTTTTCGCCTGCTATACCGGGACTGCCTACGTTGATGTGGTAGCCATCACAAACGAAAATCTATCCAAAGATGATGCGGGCGACCTGTGGCTCAAATATCAGCGAGGCAAGAACGGTAAACTTTGCAGGGTAAAGTTGCTTCCCGAAGCTATCGGGTTAATCGAGAAGTACAGAAACAAGTCAAGGCAGACATTATTCCCTAAGATGGAGTACAACACGCTGAAATGGAATCTCCAAAGCATACGCCAGATGCTCGATATTCCGGTACTGACCTACCACATGGGACGGCACTCGTTTTCGAGTTTAATTACGCTCGAAGCTGGCGTACCTATCGAAACGGTTTCCAAAATGCTCGGTCATTCGGATATAAAAACCACCCAGATATATGCCCGTGTTACTCCGAAGAAACTCTTTGAGGATATGGATAGGTATATTGAAGAAACCCAAGATTTAAAATTAGTTCTTTAACCATTTAAAATAGAAATATTATGCGAAGTACATTCAAAATATTATTCTACATCAATAAGAACAAGATTAAAACAGACGGAACGACGGCTGTTATGTGTCGCATTACTGTTGATAACATGCAAACGGCTATTTCGACAGGCATCTTTTGTAATCCCGATAATTGGAATAGTAGCAAAGGCAGGATTAAAGAAGAAAGGGCTAATAATGAACTGATGGCTTTTCGCGGGCGGATTGAACAAGCCTATGAGAAAATCCTCAAAGAACAAGGCGTTATCAGTGCTGAACTACTCAAAAATACTATCACAGAACTAAACTCCATCCCGACTATGCTACTGGAGGCAGGTGAAGAAGAGCGGGAACGACTTCGGCTGCGTTCGGTTGAGATAAACTCAACATCCACCTATCGACAATCAAAGGTTTCCCAAAGCAATCTACGAGGGTATCTTCTTACACTAAAGTTGAAAGATATTGCCTTTACGGATATTACCGAAGAGTTTGGTGAGGGGTACAAACTCTACTTAAAAAGCATGGAATATAAATCGGGACATATCAACCATTGTTTTACTTGGTTGAACCGACTTATCTATATTGCCGTTGACCGGGAAATACTTCGGTTCAATCCGATTGCCGATGTTCCGTATGAAAAGAAAGCTGCTCCTAAGTTGCAACATATAAGCAGAAATGTGTTGAAATCAATTATGGAGCATCCTATGCCCGATAAGTGGCAGGAACTTACACGTAGAGCCTTTATCTTTTCTGCGTTCACGGCACTTGCCTATGTGGATATAAAAGGATTATACCCTCATCATATCGGAAAGACAGCCGATGGGCGAAAGTATATAAGAATCCATCGGAAAAAGACCGATGTTGAAGCCTTTATCCCTTTACATCCGATTGCCGAGCAAATCCTGTCGCTATATAATACAGAGGATGATACCAAGCCCGTTTTTCCTCTGCCTAATCGGGATCAGCTATGGTATTGTATCAATGAAATCGGTTTTTTGGCGGGTCTAAAAGGCAATTTGAGCTATCATCAAAGCCGCCACACGTTCGGGACGCTTTTGCTTTCAGCAGGTATTCCGATAGAAAGTATCAGCAAAATGATGGGGCATACTAATATCAGCAGTACGCAGATTTATTCCAGAGTAACCGATGATAAAATTTCGGAGGATATGGATAGGCTTATGGAGCGAAGAAAAGCGATGTAGCTTCCCTCTGCATTAAGCCCCCGGAATCAAGAGATTTCGGGGGCTTAATATTAGTGGCAAAGTGGATTAACAATAAATTACTCCCATGCTTTTCGGTAGTTCTTTTCCAATATCTTTTGAATATCGGATTCCCGGTACAGGGTTTTACCCCCAAATTGAATATAAGGCATTCTGCCTTCGGAGCGATATACTTGCAATGCCCGGCGGCTGATTTTTAAGCTCTCCGCCACCTGCACATCGGTCAGAAACCTTTCTCCGTTCAGCATCGGCTTGTAGTCCGTCAGAGCGATTTCGATGCTATCTAACATCCTGTCGAGCGAGCGAAAAAATGTTTTTATCCGCTCATTATCCCTTGTTATAATCTCATTACTCATCTTACTTACGGTTTTAAGTTGTTAATGACCTTTTCCACATCTTCCGGCTTGTAGTACATCTTCCTGTGTATCTGGGTATATGCCAGCTTTCCGGTATCGCGTAAGGTCTGCAATGTTCGCTGGCTTATATTCAGAATTAAACATACATCCTGATTATCCAACCAGTCTTTCAGGTCTTTATCTTTATGATGTTGCCCGCATAATGATTCCACTTTTTGCGTAAAGGATTCAAAACGCGACATCATAGCCTCGAATGTGCCGGATTCTATATTGACTATTTCCATATCATTTTATTTTTAATCGTTAATACTACGATTACGGGAAAACAAAGGTAAGTCATTAAAATACAACATATATCAATCCCTTGCGCGCTGGTAGCTTTCGTCTGCACTTGTCTATACTTAAAGTGCAAACTGATTTTGGCAGCGGTTAAATATGCTACTTTTTGTACTCCTGCTTTAGACTGATAAGAGTAATCGGTGATTTTTTCTACTGCCCGTATCTTATAACTTCTTCCTCTTTCAGCGGAATGCCGACTGTACCGATGAAGTGATTCGATTTCATGCGCGAAAGTATTTCCGTGTTCTTCACGCCGAAGCAAGTTCAAGCCGCAGGCGGTTTCATGAAAAATCTTCCTCTTTCCGTTCCGGCGAGCGTATTTATTCCCGAAAAACTTGCATCGGCTAAACACTACCTTTCTCTGCCCCTGAAACTCGATCACTCATAACCGGCTCCGATACGGCATAGCGTTCTAAAAAAAAGTCAGAATTATGATACGAACAGCAGAAAAAAACAGGAAACAACGATTCTCAAACCTTCCAATCAGCATAGGTTCGATTTTGAAAATAACTTTTGCAGTGGCGGGTTTTGCCCTCTGGGGTTGGTCGTTCGTGGCGGTTGTCGCAGGGATTTATTTAGTATGGGCAATCATTAAAGGCGTTTTATCCTGCCTTATTTCTCTTGCCGTTATCGTTGGCTTTATCCTCCTTTTGATAGTATTAATTTTCTAAAACTGAAAAGACATGAAACCAAAGTATTTCAATTCGTTAGGCTCGTTAAACGAGTACGCAAACAACTATCCTAATAATAGTTTTTCATTTGAGCATAACCCTCGAAAATGCGGATGCGATAGCGTTCGAGCCAGTTTCGATGTAACCGACAAAGAGGATAACGACATTATGGAAATCCTTGTTATTTGCCCCATTTGTGCCAATAACCTAAAAACAAACAATAGTAAATCACTTTAATAATTACGATTATGACAACAGTAAAGAACAACGGCACAGCCGTAGCAGTAACAGAGAAAGCAAACGAAGTAGTAACCGCAGTAGTGGTTAGCAAACCCGACAACGGCGAACGCAAAGCCGTAAACATTCTTTCGGACTTGATAGAGCCGAGCAATTACAACGTCCGAAAAACATTCGATGCCGATGCTCTGAAAGAGTTGGCGCGAAGTATCTCCGTTCATGGACTGATACAACCCATTACGGTACGACGTAAGGGAGAAAAGGGCGAACATTATGAAATCATTTGCGGGGAACGCCGTTTCAGGGCTTGCCGTATGCTCAAATTTGCCGAAATCCCATGTATTGTTCGGGAGGTAACAGACGAACAGGCGTATGACCTTTCAATCTCTGAGAACTTACAGCGTGAGGATGTGCCACCAATGGAGGCGGCAGAGGCTTACAAACGTCTGATAGACACAAAGCGGTACGACATTGCAAGCCTCGCAGTAGCATACGGTAAGAGTGAAAAGCATATCTATCAAACGCTGAAACTTTGCGACCTCGTTAAAGGCATCGCCAATCTCGTAAAAGAGGGCAAGCTGACCGCATCGGCAGGGATAGTTATAAGCAAATACGACAAGAAGATACAGGAGGACATTTTGAACGACCGTTTAGGCAAAGACGGCGCAGGCGAATGGTGTCATATCTCCGCCAATGCGTTGGAGGGCAAGATACGGAACTGTTATACGAACAACCTTGATAATTACAGTTTCGACAAAACGGGGTGTCTGAAATGTATTCACAATTCGAGCAATTTTGACCTGTTCGCCGAGAATGGCGGTTGTGGCAAGTGTACCAACAAAAAATGTTTGTCGGACAAGCAAACGGCATACCTTGTAGAACAGGCGCAAGCCGTAGCCCTTGCCGACCCGAAACTTACATTTGTCGGCGAACAGTACAGCCACGACAACGAGGCAACCCAAATAATCAAAAAGGGCGGTTACGAGTTTAAGAACGTGCAAACGTATAACCTTAATTCATACCCCACAGCCCCAACCGAACCGCAAGCCTCCGAGTACAAAAAGCCCGAAGATTACGACAAGGCACAGGAAAAATACGGTAAGCAACAGGAACGGTACGAAAAAGAGAGCCAAGACCTCGAAACGCTTAAAGAGCAGGGCAAAATCCGTGTGTACGCTAAAATCGGCGATAGTAACGTAAGAATGTACTACAAAGAAGTAGCTACCAAAGACACCAAGACCAACGAGCAGTTAATCTCCGACCTTACCGCCAAGAAAAAGCGTAATAACGAATTGGCAGACGAAAAGACCGCCGAGGGCTTAAAGGAACTTTTGCGCACGGAACAGATACCACAGTCGGCATTTACCGCCGATGAAGAAACAGTAATATATTTCTTTATGCTGTCTAAATTGCGCCGTCATAGCTACAAAGCCGTAGGACTGAAAGAAAATGACTATTACGGCTATCTGACGGATGATAAGAAACTCAAAATCGCATCTTCGCTGACCAAAGAACAGAAAACCATTGTACGCCGTGATTATCTGTATAGCCACCTTACGGACGGCACAAGAACCGTAGGCGATGAAAAAGGCGGTATGTTATTGGCATTCTCAAAACAACATCTGCCCGAAAAGACGGAGGAAATTGTAAGCACTCACAAAGAGGAATACGGCAAGAAAAACGCCCGATTGGACGAACGTATCGCAGGGCTGAAAGAGGCTGAAAAGAAAGCGAAAGCCGATGCCAAAGTAAAAAAGACAGAACAGACCACCAAGACGAAGAAAACTTCTAAAACAGCCGGAAAAGCAGTCGAAAAGGGAGCGAACACCACCGCCCCGAAGTCGGAAACCACCGCCCCGAAAGGCGAGGAACAGTCCCAAGCGACAAAATCCGAAAAGAAAGAGGCGAAACCGACCCCGCAAGCAGATAAGGTGCAGATTGTCGGAGTACCCAAAGCGCAATCCAAAGCGGAGGCGGTGGCAGTATAAACCAAGTATTAATAAGGGCGGGAGCAATCTCGCCCTATAAAAATATCATTATGACAGTATTTATATTATTCCAAACGGACATATACAAGACAAGGGCAAGCCGTGTATTTTTTGGCGCATTCTCTTCCGAAGTACAGGCAATCGACCACGCCAAAGAAAACGGCTTATATACCCATAATGCCGAAGTAGTTATAATTGAGTGCAAAGTGGATAAAATAGGGGAAGTATGAGGATAGACTCATATATCGGCAACCCGATTATAGCTACGCAAGAGCAGTTTTATGAACTGGAAGAACTTTTGCATGAGATAGACCCCAAATGTAATTCGGTGCAACTCCGACAGGAGGTTGTTATTATTGAGAACATCGCCCGTAGGACGTTTCATTATCCACGAAAGCCCTCTATTGAGTGGGTAGCCGGGAGACTGCGGTATATGGTTGAGAATGGGCTATAAATGCCTTTGAAGACGACTTTAAGAACTTATATCCGGGCAGGGGGAACTTTGCCCGGACTTCTTTTTCCATGAGCCATTAGCAGGGCTTTATGCGGGAGAAAAAGAAGCAAAAAGCCGATATGCAATCATTTAAAGGGTATTTCATCCCCTGTTATACATTCTGCAATAGAGAATGACATTTGCTTATTAATTTCTTGGTCTATTTTAAATGCTTCTGTAAAATCATTTAAGTCCGCAAATAAAATATTGAAAACCTTTTCTAACTCTTTCGATTCATATTCAATGTAAAATCTCCTATTTTCCAGCTGACTACTTGATTTAACTATTGTAATCATTGAAAATAGAAATAATTTTAGAAATTGAGCGTTTGCATCATTTACTAAAAAGTAGGATAAACCGGGGACATTTTTAAATATATTTATCGCCCAATTTTTCACTTCATCTATCTGATATAATTCTCTTTCGTCGTAATCATAACCATGTATTCCTATTTCAACATTTGCTTTATAACGAGAAAGATGAAGTTTGTTAGCACAAATTCGTTCTATGAGGTCAATTAGTGGTTGATAGTTCATTTGCTCAATATCCTCTTTCCCCGCAAAAATACAAATCCGCGCATATTCTGACAATGATTTATTGTCATTCCAGTATTGCTCTAATTGAGATACATAATCAACATTTTTAGATATATATTTTAGAAGCTCGTCCTTTTGATGAATATTTATTTGTTGATTCTTAGGTACTGGCATCGACCAACTTGTTTCATTTAGACTTATATATTCAATTTTACAGACTTCCCAATATGCAATCTCCTTATCTAAATCTACCAACACGATTAGTACAGGGGTATCGTGATTTAGATAATAGTTTAAATGTTTCTTTTCTCCTATGAAACTCCAAAAGTCATTATTTAATTCCTTCAAATAGCTTTCTCCCGATTTTATTTGAATCGCAATAGATTTGCCAGTAACATAGCCATCAATAGTAATGTCAATGTAAGCATCTATTCCATAATCATCTTCCTGATGATTTGGGCGGACTATCCAATCAAATTCCTTTTCTACAATTTTTGTAACAATGTTTAGCCCATCTCTGCCCTTTTTCTTAGATTGAGTATGCTTTGGAAGATTCATGTCCTATATTTTTATTTGATTATATGCGATAAAAGCACCAAAGAACCTATTTATAGAAACAATGTTTTGCCTTCTTGCTTCTCATTCCAATGTTTTTCGTTTTTAAATCCAAGTCCTTTTTTGTACTGTTCATCAAAAATGTTAGCTAAATCAGGCATTGTTACTATTTTGTCATTTTTCTCGATAACCTTATCATTGATTTTACCTGAAATAAACCCACCACAAATCTCTAATTCATCGGAGCAAATCAATTTACCATGAAGTTCTTCTCTCATTATAAGATAATTAATGAAAGACATTGGATCTTTTTTCTTTGCAATTAGCATTAAAAGAAATGTTTCAAGGTCATCTAATTTTACAGCCCATGGATAAGCACTACATTCCTTGTCAACCGGTAATAGAGTGGATAAATCATTTTGAATCTGACCGAATGATTTAAGATTTACAATAATTGAAAAATCGTTATTTTCATATTTTTGAGTATCAATTTCCTTTATTAGATTACCGTCTTTATCACATATTTTTAAGGGTTCTTGATTTACAAATTTTTCTTCAACTCTTTTTGTTTGTGTGTAGGCATATTCGATACAACCCTTAAAATCATCTTTGATTCTAACAAAGGCTTTGTCAGGATCACGAAGTGGCTCTCTCAATTTGTATCCTTTTGCTTCAATTATAAATGCATATTCTTTCCATAAAATAAGAATATCTTGTTCACATCCATCTACATAATAACCCGTATAAACCTCACAATCTTTAAAGAAAAGTTTAAATAAATCAACTATTTTCGTTTCCAACAGTTTCCCTTTTCTGTCAATATATGCTGTTTTAGACTTTTCTTCTTTACTACATATTGATTCTAATAAGTATTCAATAGAATGTATTACTTGTTTTATTTCAAAGACTTGAAACATATTCTCATCTAAAGAAATAATAGGTCTTTCGTACAAAGGATTTCCTGGCTTAGTGGAAGTATAATATAAATAATCCGTTTCGTCTCTTTTACATGACAACAAAGACAATACTTTATTCACTTGGTCTATCGTTAAATTATCAGAAACCAGTTCCTCTGCATAAAATCTATTCATAATTCCATGATCCGCAACAGAGATATATAAAGCTTCTTTTTCTTTACCGATATTTCTGATTTCTTCGGGAACTTCTTCAGGAATTGCCATCTTCAATTTTGTATATTTATCCCAATCTTTTCTTAAAGGGGCAGAACCTAAAGAATGGCTTTCGAAATTTTTTTGAACTAATTTGTCTAAATTATCATAGAAAGTAAGGAAATCATCGGTTGTTAAGCCAGTTTCTTTTTGTATTGTAGCATCTAAATGGGAAAATAAATCTTTTATCCAATTTATAGTTTGTTCTTCATAATTCAGCGGCCCCTGATTAAAATAAGAAAGGAAAGAAGGCATTGCAACACTTCTAACTTTCTTCCATTCCTCATCAATTACTTCGTCTGGCTCAGGAAAAAACAATTTACTGTACTCATTTTCAATATCATTGAGCAGATCAACAAACTTATCCCATTCCTCCTCCGTATATTGAGTTTTGATCTTTTGCGGCAAAGACGTAATATGGAGTCCAGCCAAAAAATATAATTGACGTAAGGGAGAAGATAAGTTCCCTAATTGATCTTGTGCCATACCATTTGCTATAAAACTCATTAATTGGCACAGATTTCCTAAGAACCAGTCTGTCGGATAAGCTGACACAAGATTCTTTAATTCTTTTGATTTTGTTTCTAAACTCATAATTATATTTTTCACAAAAATACTCATAAAAAAACACCTGACGAAACTGTTTGTCAGATGTTTTTCAACAACTTACCCAAAGTTGTTTGTTCGTGTTTTGTTTACCCTATCTGTGTGTTTATCTCCCGCCGGAGAGCAAGCGGATTGGCTATAAACGGATATGAGCTTGTTACGCCTCCCGTTGTAACGGTTATTGTGCCGAAGCCGAATATTCTGCCTAAAATGCTTTGTTTTATGTGCAATCCCTCACATTTTGCCAATACCAAATCGACCGCACGGCGGCTGATTACGCCTGTTTTAAGCACTACCCGCTTATTGGTAACGGCATAAGCTGAGCCTATTTTTACAAGTAGCCTTTGCACGAGCGACACAACCCCGAAAAATAAAATCAACAGACCCGCATAGTGCGTCATCGCTGATATTTCTTTAGGACTTGATGCCAGTAAAGCACCGATAAGCAGCAATATAATCGGCTGGATGAACAGGAAAAAATGCAGGTTTGCAACATATTTTATTTCTTCTCCGGGTTGTAAGTTTTGCTTTATATAGTTCATAATCTGTTGAATTTTCGCAAAAAAGAAGTTTCATTAATTACTCTGGTATTTTTCCGCCTGTATTTTTATTACAAACAGCAGGTTGCACCATCCGGTCGGATTCAGGTAGTAATTACCTTTCCGAATTTCGTAATGTAAGTGACTACCAGTTGCAACCCCTGTATTGCCTATGTAGGCAATCTGTGTAGCGATACTTACCGAATCGCCAACATTTACCATCGTTTTACTCAAATGTGCATAGAATGAACGAAAACCGCCAGCGTGCTGAATCTCAATATAATTTCCATAACCCGAACAATAGCCTTTACGAATTACTGTTCCGTTACCTGTGGCATATACCGCAGTGCCTTTTACGCCTGAAATATCAATCCCTGTATGGAATTTCCACACCATGTAAATCGGATGTTTGCGTATCTCGAAACCCGATGAAATACGCTCCGGTTTCCTAATCGGAAAAATCACGGGATAGTCGCATAGTTCCTCAATGGTCATTTGCATGGAATCGGCAATGTGCTGAAACTCTTTTACGGAGTAAACAAGTTTCATACATTGCTTTATTTCCGATTGTCTAAGAGAAACTTTTTGCTGTCCTGATGCGGGCAAATGCAGCAAAACGGTAAGGGTCATTATTATGTATTTCATAGCCAATTTATAAATGCAGTAAGTACCCGAATTGCTCCGGGTACTTCTACTTATTCAACTTCTTTTCCCCACAGTTCTACGTCTGTCGGGGCGTTCATCAACGACCGGGCTATACATAGCCAGCAAAGGACGTTGAATATAATATAACTACACAGTATCATTACCATCTTCCGTTTCGTCCTCTCCCTTATCATTCTGAAAGCTGAACGACTTTTGCACGACCTGTCCGTGATTATCTTCGATATACACGTCGATTGCCTGCTGGTCGGTACAGTGCGAAGTGTAATACATCCTGAACGTTTCTTTATCCAACGGATAAAGGTCGTTCGGAAGAAGAACCGTTCCGTTATCCAATCGAAGCTCTCCCACGCCATCCGGCTGAAAATAACGGATAAAATACCGTGTATCCTGATAATCCCCCTCTTTTACAATCCGGCAACGGATTTCCGCCACCTCTCCCTGAACGATTTTTTTCTGAACTGGCATACAAACCAAATCAAATGCGTACACCTTATTAATATCCATATTGTCGTTACAGGCTAAGGCCAGTAGCATCATCGCCACCAGCCACGCTGTTATCCCGAAAAAACTCTTTATTTTTTTCATTTTAATTATTTTTATTTATAAGAATACAAATTTCCCCTTTAGGGCATTATTTAAAAGTATCTCCGCATTTTCTTTACCATAAGCCAAAAGCATAGAGCCATTTCTTGGTTGTGTTCCCTTTGTTCCGTCAGGTCGGTAGAACTGAATGCGGTCATATAGAAATTTCACAGCCGTAGCATGACGAAAAACAATATCATGAAACCATTTAGCTTCAATCTTGGAAAAAACTAAAGCGATTCCGTTATTATGTTCTGCCATTTTGGTAAGAAATTGTTGAATCAAAGGATTGGAATAAGGAGGATTAAGCCATACTCTCCCCATCCAGTCTTGTTTCAAACCGTTTTCCTTTACTGTGTAAATATGCTTTGCGGAATGATTTAAACCGTATGCCTCTGAGGAGGTTGCAGGGTCTAAATCAAATTCACCCAGAGAACATATAATCTCAATAGGTGTGTACCATTCATCATTCTCTTTCATGGGGCTAATTGATAATAAATTTCAGCCCGATACCGAACTGCGTATGAAAATGCCCCGTAGAGTTGCCCCAAAGGACACGCTGGCGACCTGTCATAAGAAACACAACACGGTCGGAAAGGTAAGTTTCCAATTCCAGCGTGATAGCTCCGCCGTAGATAAAAGCATCCTTGTTTTTGAGCGTAGAACCATCGTACAAGGTCTTTTCGCCCCAATTCGATGTTTCGTAACCTGCGAGGGCAGAACCACCCAACGACAGCAAAATGGTCTTTGACGGGTCGGATAGGATTTTCAGGTAGTAGCCGCCTTCAGCGGTAAACTGTGTGAGGGGTAAGCGTGTTTCCCTGTACGGGTAGTATCGTTCCATAAACTCCGCACCGAATATCCATTTGTTGCCGTTCTTTGCGTATGTAGCCATCGCCACACCTGCGTAGTAGCCCGTTTCATGCTTGGTTTCGGACGAATAAATACCGTCCACCATGCCGCCTGTTACCTGTATGCCTTGCATACCCGGTAAGCAACGTTGGGCGTATGCCCGGCCCGAAAAGGCGAAGCATAGAGCAAGCGTTAATATGATTGTTAGTCGCTTCATGGTTATTTCACTTTCAGTTCGTTAATAACCTTTGCCCGCACCAAATCGGCATTATCAACCGTGAAACGCTGATGCCGTCCGCCTGCCTGTTCGCCCAATTCCACGACCAGCATTTTATCATCGGGGATAGTGAACTTCGGCAGGGTAAATATCATTCGCTCCGTGCGCTTACCGCCTATCAACATAAGGTTATTGTGCGCCCGGAGTGGGTAAATCACCTGTTCCTGAATGGCGGTGCGTTTGGCTACCTTTTTATCCACGATTTTGAATGTGATATAATCGACATTGAACGGCACATTGGACGAGTTTTTCAGTTGCAGGTGGAAATACAACAAGCCGTTATGGGTATAAACCCCTTTGAGCGTGTACTGTATTCCGAAACGTTTTGAGCCGATATGTTTTATTTCCCTATCGTTGTTTTTGTATATGGACTGCATAATCAGCTTGACAAGCAAGGGCGATTCCTGTCCCAACTCCCGCATATAAACCGCCAAAGCATTGTTCGGACGGTTTACCGCCTCGCCATCGTGCAGGAAGTCGGTCATTTCAACGGAAAGTTTCACAGGTTCATCGGCATATTTTACGTTGAACGTATAGTAATTTCCATCTTCTGTAATGACGGACAGATTACTCTCCCGACTGAAATCCCGCAAAGCGGCTTTCACTCTCAACACGTTTTCCGTTCCGTCCGCTTTCGCCGCGAGAAGATCTGCCGACCCCAAATCGACATAGCGGATTGGTGCGGGGAAAATAACGTGAACAGTCTTATTGAAAGTAACTTCAAGCGCATACGGCGGTATCATCCTATCGAACGTCAGCGGACGGGTAAAGCCCTGATAGTAGTCGCCCATTGTAGGATTGGTCTGTACTACCGTGGCCGTTTCTCCGATTACTTCCTGTGCATTGGCTGCAAATACGCTCACAGCAAAGGCGAGCATTAAAAAGATTCGTTTCATACTTTTAATTTTAAGAATTCGTTAAACATTGATTTTTAGTGGATTTTAATTTTCTTTTGGCAGGAGCAATAAGCGGTGGTTCGCTTTCAGCGTAACCTTAACCACGCTCATTTTCTTGCTCACATACTGGCTTGCTCCCTGTATAAGTCCCTTTCCCATATCGGCGGCAAGCTGCGAACCCGCATCGTCTGAAATCATAATGCTTGTCCCGGCTGACGATGCCAGCGTGGAAGCCACCTCTTTGACCGCTTTTATTTCGTCCGAATTGGGAATGAAAATGCCCCGCTGACCGTCCGTGTCGTACACCGAAATTTCAACCGGAATAATATTGTCGGCGTACTGAATGGAGTTAATCGCTATATCGAGTCGTTCGCCCGCAATCTTGCATGAACCTGTTACGATGCTGTTAGCCGGGATAAGAATATTTCCCGCCTGCATCGGTTCTAATAACCGGATTTGTACTTCCCGTCCGCTTGTCAGCGTTACGGTCTGGTTCACACAGGCACGGATACTGTTTTTGTCTTTCACTCCCTCGTTTCCGGCGGCAGTGAGAAATCCCATATTGCGGGGCTGGCTGAATGATTCGATAAATTCTTTGTCCGACATCGGTGCGGCCAACAACGATACTACGTTTTTGCGCACCTGTTTTACGGGTTGAACATTTACTTTGTCTTTCGTTGAAGGAACAGCAGTATTGTTGCTTTCGGTTTGTCCTGCCTGCTGCGGCATATACTTCGCCGCCATTTGGTAAGACTTTTCCAGTAGTGCCGTCTGTTCGTCCTCAGCGGCTTTACGCGCTTCGGCTTCTTCCAACTTTCGTTCGAGTTCATTCATACGCTGCTCTACGACAAGTTGCGCCTGTTTGTCCGCTTCGGCAGGTTCTTCGTACCATTCCCCTAACTGGCGGTTTATATCCTGATAGGCGTGTGCCGAAGATTGTACGGTATTGCCTGCCCGCCGGGAACTGCTTTCATTATTCCCGACAGGTTCGGGAGTAGTGATTAATTCCTCCTGTTTTTGCTTTTCGTTCTGGTCGAACATGGTCGAAAAGTCCTGCAAAGAGCGCATCCGTTCCTGTTCCTTTTGCCTCATGGCTTCCCGCTCGTAAGCATCGCGCTTGTCCGAAACAATTCCCTCGTCTTTGGGTATGGGTAGTTCGGCATTTAAACCGGACAACCCTTCGACCTTTGCTTCGTCTTTCTCCGATGGCGAGAAAATCAACCACATCGCACCACCGAAAATCAGGAAGAAAAGCGGCATTATCAGCATCTTTTTACGCTTCTGCTGCTCTGCCATTGTAAGTTCCTTTTTCATAGGATTTTGAGGCTCTTTTTTCGCTTCCGGCGCGGATGGTTGTACTTCGGGAACAGCCGCCGTTTCCGGCGGTGGCGTTCCTCTATTCAAATTCTCCTGTTCCATTATAAAATTTGTTTTGATTGTTAATACTGTCCCTTTGCTGCTGTTGCAGTTTCAGAGTTTCTATTTGTTCTATCTGCATTTTTTCGCCCTTGTCTTTACCTAAATTGTAAATGGAAGAAACGGTCATGTAGATAGACAGCCCGCTGAATACAATCAGCATAGTAACGATTACGATTACCCGTGCATCTGGGCTTAACGGTCTGACGAGGCTGCGCAAGCGGTCTTCCAGCCACTCGTTTATACGATTGATGATTTTCCGTATCATGGCGCACCTACCTTTCCGTTACCCGTATATCGCGGTTTTCCACAATCTCGAATTTCTCCATAGTGAAACCGTGCGGGTTATTGTCCGAGCGTACCGAGTTAATCAGGTTGCAGCGGGTAATTAAACTTCGTTCTGTAACATTACTTTGCCGTAAAATCATTTGCCGGGCATACGTTACCGCCGTGTAAGGGTACACATCGAAGTTGCAGGCGATACTATCCACTTGCACAATCTGGTTGATATTGCCCGAAACGATACGGTTATAATACCCTTTTTCCGCCATGTCCTGATAGTATTTGAAAGCACTTTTATCGACAAGAAACAAAGCCCTGTTTACATTGCTTTCGATGGCTTTCTTGTCGGGCGAGAGCGTGAAGAACAGTTCGTGAAAACGCTTAACGTGTTCCCGTGCTTCGACAGGGCGGTTCTGCGAAAGGTCTTGCGAGAGGGCAAGCATCAAAGACTTGCCCTCGTCCAACACATAGATACGCTGGCGTTGCGCTTCGGCAAAGCTGTACGACGACCATACGGAATAACCCGTAATGGCGGCGCACAGTACCAGAAACACGATACTGAATAGGCGTATCTGCTTGAATGATGTTTCTATATTCTTTAAACTTTTGAACTCCATAATTTTTTGAGTGTTTTTTATTATTTACCTAATAAGCGTCCGGCTACGTTGCCCGCAGCGGCTCCGGCTACACCTCCGGCAAGGGCAGCACCTTTACTCGCAGCCGCATTTACCCCGCGTGTACCGCTACCGCCTCCGGCTTGAATGACCCAGCCTGCAACGGTCGGGATAGAGAAATACCCGATAATGCCTATAATCAGAAAGATTATATACACGCCGTTACTGCCGTCCGGTACGTAGGACGGGTCTTTGAGTAGCCCTATATCCATTTGCAGCATGAGCGCCTGAATTTTTGAAAGCACCGCCGAAAACAAATCGGCAATGGGTAGCCACAGGTACACGCTGATATACCGTGAAAGCCAGTTGGTAAGCGTGGATTGGAAACCGTCATAAACAGAGAGTGCGAATGCCAGCGGCCCTAAGATTGACAGCACCACCAAAAAAAAGGTACGCAACGTGTCAATCGTCAGGGCAGCGGCATTGAACAGCAGTTCGAAGAAATCCCGGACTAACTGGCGAAACCACATTTTCATATCGTACCATTTGCGTTCGCCCCACATACTGATTATCTCCCCCATTTCCCATATCCCCAAATCTTTCATCTTTTGGTCGTACACTTCGTCATCGACCAACCACGCTTTGCCCTCGCGTACCCGCGCATCATATTCCAGCGCGTCTTTCTCCGCCTGTAATGCCTGCACATCCTCTATTTGCGATTCCAAAATGGTATGCGTTCCTTTTACCACAGGCGACATAACAGCGTTGATCGTACCGAGTACAAAAGTCGGAAAGAACATAATGCACAAGCCAATCACAAAGGGACGTAGCAGTGGATATACGTCTATCGGTTCTGCCCGTGAGAGGGCTTGCCATACGCGGGAAGCCACATAGAACAGCGCACCTAAACCCGCTATCCCTTTAGCGACACCGATCATGTCGCCGCAAAGGGGTATCATTTCCTGATACAGATTCCTAAGAAGCTGGTGCAGGTTATCGAAATCTATTGCTAACAACATCATGGCTTACCAGTATCTTTCGGATGGATCACCATACAGGGAGCGTACCCGCTCCATATCGCCCGATTCCTGACTGCGGATAAATGAAACGGAGATACTTTTTTTGGAAAAGTAGCTCACAAGGTTGCGATGTTCCACCATTTTAGTATGTATCTGGTCTATGATTGCCATGCGCTCGGCATCGGTCATGGAAAGCCCGTTGGAGGCTGAAACGATATTCTTTATATCGGAAAGCAGGTTGCCGCTCTCCTTCAATATCTTGGTATATCCGTCTGATATGGCTTCCAGTTCTGCGGGCGTGAAATTCTTATCCGTCAGCATTTTATTGAAGTTGGTAGAATATATCTGCGATATTTCACTTACCAGCTCTACCGTTTCCTTTACTTTGCGGGCATCCTTGATAAGATTATGTACCGATTGCAGTTTGTCGTAATACTCCTTGCCCTGATTGTAGATTTTCTGCATTTCCTGAAAGGAGTTGATTACATTGGTTGCTGTCGTTGCGGTCTTACCAACCGTCAAAATGTTTTGAACAAGGTTCGTCGGGTCGATTACCGCCCACTGTGCTTTTGCCTCAAAGCCGAAGAAACTAACGGCTAATACAAGGCTTAAAAAAATCTTTTTCATTGCTATGAATTTTTAATTGTTTATTACTTATTTATTTGTCTTACTATCCGAGAGAGTGGATAGCCCTTTCGGGCTAATCCTCTGTCCGGATATATTCGCCGAAAGCGGAAAGCAAGAGTACCTCCCGCTCCCGGTCGTAGGCAATCCCGATACGCCCGTACAGGTCTATGTAATACAGACCGAACACACAGTACATCGTACAATCACAGACCACCTGCGGGTTGTTGTAAGTAAGACGGAGCTGGATGCCTCCCCGCTTGCGGGAAGTGTTGCGGTAAATAGTTACCGCAGGCGCACCGTCCGGGCTTACCCAACGTCCCGTAATCTCCCACAGGTGAAAATCCTGATGTGCGGCACAAGGGTCGGCTGCATTACATTTGCTGAACATGGCGTACCTTCTTACTTTTTCGTTTCTTCCACTCGATTGTACTCGCCGCCCGGAAAGAGTGTAATCGTATCTCCCTCTTTGTCGTAGGAAAGAATAACCGCACCATCTCCCGCATAGAAACAGAGGTTTCCCTGAAAGTTTTGGATCAGGTAGCAATCGGCGACCATACCGTTTTCAGGCTTTTTGCCGAGTGCTATCATATAGCCCGGTTCAGCCTTGAATATCAATAAATCCGGTTTCTTTTTACAACTTTTCCAATCGCCGCACAGCACATCAAGATTGAGGGGTTCAGCCTCTCTTACGGAGCGTTTACCTCTACCGTTGGGGTCGATAACAAGGATGTCGATATGGGCGTTGTCGCCGATGACTTCCGTTTCTTCCTGCTGTTTGAGCAGAACTTCGGTAAGGATACTGTTTATCCCTACCGTGTGGATGAGCAACTTTTCCAGTTGCTCGTTACTGAATCTTTTTAACATGATCTTTTAGTGGTTATGGGGCTCAAACGCCCCGGTTAATAATTATCCGCGTTTGCTTTCGGCAATCTGCTTAATCGCCAGTTCGTAATCCCCGCCGAGTTCGTCCGTCTTTTTGAAAACTTCCATTTTTTCGATTTCCTCCGTTGTGTAAGTCAGGTATTCTTCGCCGCTAACTTCCGTAGCATATACCGCCGACTGAACGCCACCCAGCCCGAACCAGACTTCTTTATAAAATCTGCCGGGATGATTCGCCATGTTGATAGACAGGATTTGCCCTTTCTCTTTATCGGTCAATCCTAAAAGCGACTGGATCACATCAAAGCGGTTCATGAATTTTCGCTGGTCTAAGAGGATTTTACAGTCGGAATTGTTGATAATCGCCTCTTTGACAATGGGCGAAGCGATAATATCGTCCACCTCCTGCGTTACGACAATGGCTTCCCCGAAATATTTTCTGACTGTTTTATACATATATTTCAGATATTCAGCCATATTCGCCGATGAGAGAGCCTTCCATGCTTCCTCAACAATGAGTTGCTTTCTCACACCTTTTAACCGCCTCATTTTCTGGATAAACGCGTCCATAATAATGATCGTCACCACAGGAAATAGTTCCTTATTCTCCTTAATACTGTCAATTTCAAAGACGATAAAGCTTTTATTCAGCAGGTCGATATTTTGCTCGGAATTGAGCAGAAAGTCGAAACGCCCGCCCCGGTAATACTGGCGAAGGGTGGTAAGCATATTGTCGAGGTTAAAATCCTCTTTGCTTACCTTGATTTCCCTTTCTTCCAGTTCCCGGCGGTAGTCGCCCAGCATATATTCGTAAAATGTATTAAAGGACGGTACGATAGAGCGGTCAGCCCTGGTACGCTCGATATACGCCGATACCGCGCTACCAAGTTCGCCGCTTTCGGTCTTGCTGACCTTATCATCTTCGGATTTCCAGAGGGTCAAAAGCAATGTTTTAATGCTGTCTTTTTTCTCTACATCGAACTTGTAATCGTCTGTGTAAAAAGGATTAAAAGAAATCGGATTTTCTTCCGTGTATGTAAAATAGATGCCGTCCTGCCCTTTGGTTTTCCGGCGCACCATTTCACACAATCCCTGATAGGAGTTACCCGTATCGACCAAGACAACGTGCGTACCCTGTTCCCAATACTGGCGGACGAGGTGGTTCATAAAAAAGGATTTACCGCTACCGGATGGCCCCAACACGAATTTATTTCGGTTGGTGGTAATCCCGCGTTTCATAGGTAAATCCGATATATCCACATGAAGCGGTTTACCGCTCACACGGTCGCACATCTTAATGCCGAAAGGAGAAAGCGAACTTTGATAGTTGGTTTCTTCGGTAAAGAAACACAGGGCAGGTTCGATGAACGTATAAAAACTTTCCTCACTCGGAAAATCCCCCGCATTGCCCGGCATGGCAGCCCAATAGAGCGTAGCCGCATCCGTTGTATTATGGCGGGGCTTGCACTCCATTAAGGCAAGCTGGCTGCCGACATCGTTACGGATATGCTTTAGTTCCTCCGCATCTTCCGACCATGCCATCACATTGAAATGCGCCCGTACCGAAGTAAGCCCGAAGCTGTGCGCTTCGTTCAGGTATTTATCGACCCACTCTTTGTTGATTTGGTTTCCACGACTGTACCTTGATAGCGATTGCATATTGCGGGCTGACTTCTCAAACTTCCGCAGGTTCTCCGCCGAATCGTCCAGAAAAATGTACTGGTTATATACATGGTCGCATGAGAGCAGCAACCCTACGGGTGCTGCAAACGACAGTCGGCAGTCGCTCCGGTCAGTCGATAGCTTTTCATACCGCATATCCGTTCCGACCGTTCCGGGCAAATCCTCCACATCGGAAATCGTATGCAGGCATACTTTCTTTTCTCCGATACGCAGACCGTCCGCTCCAAGTTCCATATCCTCTAAACAAGTCGTATCGTCCAACGAGAGGGCAAAGTATTTCTCCACCAATCCGGGCTGGTTCTCCGTTCCCGTGATCTCGTCCGAAGTAAGGCGGGTAAGGCTTATAAATCCCGAATCGTTTACAATTCGCTCGAACTGCCCGACCGCCTCCAAAAACCGTGTAGCCGTGTCCTTGTTTACCTCTTTGGGAATAATGTTCCCACGACAAAGCGATGAGAAATTGCTCTGCATTCTCATTCGCTCTTTAGTCGTTTTTGTCAGGAACAGGAAACAGCTATGGTTCAGGTAGGGACGTTCGTTAAAGTGGCGTTCAAACGAGCGGGACAGGAAGCTCATATCTTCCTTATCCGTTTCCGGTTTGTAGGTTTCCTTTACGAACCAGTCCTGCTTTTGAATAATTGAATAGTCGGGTAAAACCTTAATCGCTTTCGCCCAAGCCGAGTGTATGGCTTCATATTCTAGGGCGGTAACGGTAAACAGTTCCGGCAGATCGACACGGAAGGCTACCGTTATATCCGCGTTTTTACTGATGATGCAGCCGTGTTCCACAGCCAGTAGCGGGAACTTGCTTTCGATGGTCGCCGCTTTCAATATATTACGCATCGCGCACCTCCTTCTTTTTAGGGCGTTGGAACAAGCGGCGGGAATTTTTGCGGTTTATCAGGTAGCGCGGGTGCTGCCGTTTTGCCAGCACTTTCATTAATCCNAGCATATATTCGTAAAATGTATTAAAGGACGGTACGATAGAGCGGTCAGCCCTGGTACGCTCGATATACGCCGATACCGCGCTACCAAGTTCGCCGCTTTCGGTCTTGCTGACCTTATCATCTTCGGATTTCCAGAGGGTCAAAAGCAATGTTTTAATGCTGTCTTTTTTCTCTACATCGAACTTGTAATCGTCTGTGTAAAAAGGATTAAAAGAAATCGGATTTTCTTCCGTGTATGTAAAATAGATGCCGTCCTGCCCTTTGGTTTTCCGGCGCACCATTTCACACAATCCCTGATAGGAGTTACCCGTATCGACCAAGACAACGTGCGTACCCTGTTCCCAATACTGGCGGACGAGGTGGTTCATAAAAAAGGATTTACCGCTACCGGATGGCCCCAACACGAATTTATTTCGGTTGGTGGTAATCCCGCGTTTCATAGGTAAATCCGATATATCCACATGAAGCGGTTTACCGCTCACACGGTCGCACATCTTAATGCCGAAAGGAGAAAGCGAACTTTGATAGTTGGTTTCTTCGGTAAAGAAACACAGGGCAGGTTCGATGAACGTATAAAAACTTTCCTCACTCGGAAAATCCCCCGCATTGCCCGGCATGGCAGCCCAATAGAGCGTAGCCGCATCCGTTGTATTATGGCGGGGCTTGCACTCCATTAAGGCAAGCTGGCTGCCGACATCGTTACGGATATGCTTTAGTTCCTCCGCATCTTCCGACCATGCCATCACATTGAAATGCGCCCGTACCGAAGTAAGCCCGAAGCTGTGCGCTTCGTTCAGGTATTTATCGACCCACTCTTTGTTGATTTGGTTTCCACGACTGTACCTTGATAGCGATTGCATATTGCGGGCTGACTTCTCAAACTTCCGCAGGTTCTCCGCCGAATCGTCCAGAAAAATGTACTGGTTATATACATGGTCGCATGAGAGCAGCAACCCTACGGGTGCTGCAAACGACAGTCGGCAGTCGCTCCGGTCAGTCGATAGCTTTTCATACCGCATATCCGTTCCGACCGTTCCGGGCAAATCCTCCACATCGGAAATCGTATGCAGGCATACTTTCTTTTCTCCGATACGCAGACCGTCCGCTCCAAGTTCCATATCCTCTAAACAAGTCGTATCGTCCAACGAGAGGGCAAAGTATTTCTCCACCAATCCGGGCTGGTTCTCCGTTCCCGTGATCTCGTCCGAAGTAAGGCGGGTAAGGCTTATAAATCCCGAATCGTTTACAATTCGCTCGAACTGCCCGACCGCCTCCAAAAACCGTGTAGCCGTGTCCTTGTTTACCTCTTTGGGAATAATGTTCCCACGACAAAGCGATGAGAAATTGCTCTGCATTCTCATTCGCTCTTTAGTCGTTTTTGTCAGGAACAGGAAACAGCTATGGTTCAGGTAGGGACGTTCGTTAAAGTGGCGTTCAAACGAGCGGGACAGGAAGCTCATATCTTCCTTATCCGTTTCCGGTTTGTAGGTTTCCTTTACGAACCAGTCCTGCTTTTGAATAATTGAATAGTCGGGTAAAACCTTAATCGCTTTCGCCCAAGCCGAGTGTATGGCTTCATATTCTAGGGCGGTAACGGTAAACAGTTCCGGCAGATCGACACGGAAGGCTACCGTTATATCCGCGTTTTTACTGATGATGCAGCCGTGTTCCACAGCCAGTAGCGGGAACTTGCTTTCGATGGTCGCCGCTTTCAATATATTACGCATCGCGCACCTCCTTCTTTTTAGGGCGTTGGAACAAGCGGCGGGAATTTTTGCGGTTTATCAGGTAGCGCGGGTGCTGCCGTTTTGCCAGCACTTTCATTAATCCGTGTTCTCCGTATTTCGCATTCAGGTTGAAAGTCAGCCATACCAAAACGGATGCGGCAATAACGCCAAAGCCGATACATACCCATTGGTCTATGCCGATCATGTACAGAATGACAAAAACTACGAATACAGCCAACAGACCACCCGCAAAGATGAACAGATATTGCGCCTTCAAACCCTTAAATTCTACACTCTTGCCAATGCCTTTATTAATATTATGCTCCATTTCGTTTTATCGTTTTTGAAATGGGTTACAGGAAGAAGGAGCGTAGGATGGTGGCGGCGACAATCAAGAAGATACACGCGCCGAACCAAGAGGCGGCGGTTTTCGATGTATCGGGGTCGCCGGAACTGAACTTGTTATATACTTTGATTCCGCCGATCAAGCCGACAACGGCTCCGATGGCGTAAATCAATTTTGTGCCGGGATCGAAATACGAAGTTACCATGTTGGTAGCTTCGGTAATACCTCCGATACCGTTGCCTTGTGCAAGGGCGGATGATGCGGCAGCGAAAATGAAGGCTGCCGACATAAGAATTTTTTTCTTTGTCATACGATTTTTTGATTAATGGTACAGGGGGTGGAACAGCCCCCTGTACCGGAAATGAATAATGTTGTTTAACTCAATCTTTTAGTGGTTGGCATCCATAGCTAACCGTAATCCCGTTCTTTCATTTTGCTTCGTTTTTTTAATTGTTCCACATCCTACGCAAAGCTGCGAACATCAAAATTTTTCGGTGCTTTTACCGCTGGTTCGTCTGTTTCTCCCGCCTCCCGTTTCTTTCTATGGAAAGCGGAAAAGTAATCGTCCATAAGTGCAGACACCACTTTCTTTTTCGGTTCATCGCCTGCGACCTGTTCAAACATTTCGGTCTGCCGTATTTCTACCAATATCCGCCCGGCTTCTTCTTTTTCTTCGGATGTTGCATCGTTGGCAGTTTCTACCGTCCGCACCATGCCCGCCAGTTCGTCAAAGCCAAGTCCAAGTGCCATCGAAACCCCGGCGACCCCTTCGGTATCTTCGTCCTCTGTTTCTTCTTCGTCTATATCTTCATATTCCGGCTCAAATTCGGGGGCTGTGTTCTCAATTACTAAATTGATTTCGTTTGAATTTTCGTCCGTCATATTTTCGCTTGATACGACTGTTTCCGATTCAACCAAAGGGGGTATTACCGGAGCATCTTTTTTGTTTTCGTCAGCAAATATAGGCTCATTTTCAATCCGTTTTTCGTTATGAATCAGCGTGGTAGCTACTGTCCGGGATTGTCTAAGGTCAAATTTGCTTTTGCCGACTATATCTTCTTTCGGAGCAGAGCGAAACGGGTTGAAAGCGGGATTTTTCGCTGCGTTCTTTTTCCGTTTCTGCATCCGTTCCCGGAGCAGGTATAGGACAACAACTAATGCGTACAGCATAATGGCTGAAATGATATATCTTTCCATAGCTTTTTCATTTACAGTAAATCGTCCGGGCGTTGCCGATATACCTCGTTTATTTCTTCCTTATGGAGTTGCAGGTGTTCATTAAGCACCGTATCTATATACCCGCCTACGGAAATATCATTTCCGGCATCGACCAAAGCCCTGACAAGTTTTGTGATAACCGCATGAACATCGAAGCTGATATAGACGCACTGCCGTGTTTTGATTTCGTTACGCTTCAAAAAGGTTTCTTTATATCCTGCCTGCCCGCCGCGCTTACGCTTTGGCGTTTCTTTTTCTTTCGGCTGTTCCGGCGGGCTATCTTCCAACGCAGGTTCAGCGGGTTGGATAACCTGCGGATTTGCCCTGTTGTCGGGTTTGGTCTGACCTATGATAAAGTCGGGGTCAAACCCTGATGTATCTACTTTCTTTGCCATAGCTTACCCATTTATCAATTCCAAAAGCTCATCGGTAAGGGCATCTATATTACTGCCTTTGACAAGGGATTTATCCGCAGGGAATAATGTTGAACGGAACAGGGCTTTGTGATTGACGGACTGCTCCCTACGAAAACGTTTGCTGTCAGGGATGAAGGTGTTAAGGGCTATAAACCCCAACTCTTTGATAACCCCTTCGTACACCTCATACAATTCGGATTTTTCCCTGCCATCGACCAGATTCCATAAAAGCCGTATAGCTTTGATATTGGACTTACCCGTATTCACGATATTGTCCCTTACGACAATCATGTAGTTAAGTGTACTTTCCATTACCACCCTATCGGCGGCAATCGGAGCAATGATATAATCCATGCTGGCAAGGGCGAGGACTAAATCACGATTGTTCATCGTACCGGGCAGGTCGAAGAATACAAAGTCATATTCGCCCTGCTCACAAAGCGTATCGGCATCGCTCAACGCTTTTTCCGTACTGCTCTCAATCACGGGATAGGCTTTCTTACCTCCCATACGGGTAAATTGCTCATAAGCCATCCCTTTGTAATACTCGTCCTGTTCCACCATTTTGAAATCACGTTCCCGCATCTCCGCGATGGAGTGCTGCGGGTAGTCGCAATCCACGATTGCAACATTGAAATCCTTTACATAATGCAGGTAACTTGCGACCAAAACGGTAAGGGTAGTTTTTCCTGCTCCACCTTTCTGTGTGCTGAATGCTACATACTTCGGCTCTTTTTTACTTACTTCCTTTTTCATTGTTCTGAATGTTTTAATTGTTATTTATTGAATTATCCGTACCTCTAATTCGGTACTGTTTTTATTCAGTTGGTATTTGATGATATGCTTACTGACTACAATGCTTTCGTATCAGAGGATTGAATTGTATTGATAGTTCCCCGCTTATTTGATTGTTTACTACAATACATAGTCACAGGACTAAAAATGCAAAGCGATAAACAACTACGACAGCACTTATTTACAACAGTACGACAGCACGACAGTGCAAATTCAAATCGTTGATTTTTTACCTCTGTAAATTCATAAATCAACGAGGCTTCAAATCCATTTTGACGGCAAATAAACGCCTTCTTTTTCATACTTGAACTATATTTTCGAGGGGTGGTAGCTTCTGTCCGGCATTGTCTATACTTATTGATATACAGCATATTATTTAATCACCGTAACTTTGCAGCATGAAATGTTACGGGGTATTCATGCCGATTTTTAAGATAAGCTCGGCACTCATAAATTGCCCGGCGAAGGGCAGTCTTACATCCCGAAAAATTCGGGACGAAAAGATGCCCCTTGCGGGCAAAACGTATTTGCATTTTGGCAAATAGCAAGATGTGTTGATTGCAGCAAACTACGTTTTTTGCAGCATCAACCTCTTGCTCTTCCAGAGGGGATTTTCCTCTCCGAAGTCGGGAAAAATTAAGTCGGCATGAGCCGTCCGTAGCGTTCATATAACCACTAAAAGATTAATGTTATGAACGAAGAAAAAAGAGAACCCCGCAAACGGGGAAAGGGGGGCAGACCACCGAAGAACGACCCGGCGAAACATCGGCTGACGGTGAACCTGACGGATACACAGCACGCCGGATTTCTTGCCATGTTCGAGCAGTCAGGCGTACAATCACTGTCTGCTTTTATCTCAGCCCGCATCTTTGGCGATGAGTTCCGGGTAGTAAAAACGGACGCATCGGCTGTCGAATTTACCGCAAAGCTGACCGCATTACACAGCCAGTTTCGGAGCGTTGGCGTGAATTACAACCAGATCGTAAAAGAACTGCACAGCAATTTCGGGGAGAAAAAAGCACTCGCATTGCTCTACAAATTGGAGAAAGCGACCGTAGAACTGGCGGGAATCGGGCGCGAAGTGATGCAGCTATGCGAGCAGTTTAAGGCGAAATACCTCTAAAAAATGGTGGCGAAAATTTCTCACGGGAGCAACCTGTACGGCGCACTTTCCTACAATCAGGAGAAAGTGGACGAGGGTTTAGGTAAGGTTTTGGCGACTAATTTAGTGATTGAACCTGCTGATGGAGCGTTCAACACCTCTGCCTGTATGCAGGATTTTGAGCGGTTTATGCCTTCACATATCACCACCAAAAACCCCGCAATCCATATTTCACTGAATCCACATCCCGACGATAAGCTGACCGATCAGCAACTATCGGACATCGGGCGTGAATACATGGAACGCCTCGGTTATGGCAATCAGCCTTATATAATTTTTAAGCACGAGGACATCGACCGACAGCATATTCACATTGTCGGTTCACGGGTGCAGCCTAACGGCAGGCCCGTTTCCGACAAAATGGAAAAACGGCGCAGTGCGGCTATTGTAGAAGATTTGGAGCGGAAATACAATCTGATTCCCGCCAAAGGTCAGAAGCAGGGCGAGGCGTGGCAGCTTGCCCCGGTAAACGTTAGCCATGAGAACTTAAAAAAACAGGTGGCAAACGTTATCAAGCCGCTTTCCGGAATGTACCGTTTCCAGACACTCGGCGAATATCGCGCCCTGCTATCCTTATATAATGTAGGCGTAGAGGAAATCAAAGGGGAGAATAAAGGCAAGCCTTATAGGGGATTGGTATATTCAGCATTGAACGATGAGGGCAACCGTATCGGTAAGCCCTTGAAATCCTCCCTGTTCGGCAAAGCTCTCGGTATCGAAGCATTGGAAAAGCAGTTCGGTAAATCGAAAGAAACGATTAAGGCGGACGGCGTTACAGCCCGTACCCGTACAGTGGTTTCCGAAGCCTTGAACAGTACCCGCACCGAAAGCGAGTTCCGGGCGGCATTGCAGAAGAAAGGTATTGACTTGGTACTTCGTCGGAATGATGAAGGGCGCATTTTCGGGGCTACGTTTATCGACCACAACGAGCGGGCGGTATTGAACGGTTCGCGTCTGGGTAAGGAGTTCTCGGCGAATGTCCTTAACGAACGGTTCGCAGATGATTCGCCCCGCGAGGATCTGCAAACACAGCAGCCGAAGCAGTCCGATAATTTACGACAGACTGATAAATCCGCTACCGACAAACAACCGCAAGCCGGACATTCTACAGTCGAAGATGCAGCGGGCAGCTTGTTATCTGTCCTTACCCCCGAACAGCAGGGGCAGGACAACAACCAACCGACCATTAAGCGCAGGAAGAAGAAAAAGCGCAGGTATGGCAGGCAGCTATAAAATTTGAAATAATAACAATTTAATTTTTACGATTATGCAAAATGAAGATGACCTGAGGGGATTGGCTAAAGTAATGGACTTTATGCGTGCGCTCTCTATACTATTCGTAGTGATAAATGTGTATTGGTTCTGCTATGAAGCAATGCACGAGTGGGGAATCAATATCGGGGTGGTCGATAAAATCCTGATAAATTTCCAACGGACGGCAGGACTGTTTGGCTCAATTCTGATAACCAAAATCTTTGCCGTAGTGTTCCTTGCCCTATCCTGTCTGGGAACAAAGGGAGTAAAAGAGGAAAAGATTACATGGACGAAAATCTATGTGTGCCTCGGTATCGGTTTTGTCCTGTTCTTTTTGAACTGGTGGCTGTTGGCATTGCCGTTACCCAAAGTAGCCAATGCCGGGTTTTACATTTTCAGCATTTCAGTAGGTTACATATTGCTATTGATGGCGGGTACATGGATAAGCCGCCTACTCAAAAACAATATGTTTGATGATGTTTTCAATACGGAAAACGAATCGTTCATGCAGGAAACTAAGCTGATGGTAAATGATTATTCGGTAAACCTGCCTACGAAGTTCTGGTATAAAAAGAAGCAATGGAAAGGTTGGATAAACGTTGTAAATCCATTCCGGGCAGCTATCGTTCTAGGTACTCCGGGTTCGGGTAAGTCTTATGCCGTTGTAAACCAGTTCATCAAGCAGCAAATTGAGAAAGGTTATACAGGCTATATTTATGATTTTAAGTTTCCCGACCTTTCGACCATTGCTTATAACCACCTGTTAAACAACCGCGAAGGCTACGAGAAAGTTCCGACTTTCTACGTGATTAACTTCGACGATCCGAGCCGTTCGCACCGTTGCAATCCGATTAATCCTTCTTTCATGGATGATATTTCGGATGCCTACGAATCGGCATATACGATTATGCTGAACTTGAACCGGACGTGGGTGCAGAAGCAGGGCGATTTCTTCGTGGAATCCCCGATTATCCTTTTCGCCGCTATTATATGGTACTTGCGGATTTACGAGGATGGGAAGTATTGTACTTTTCCCCATGCCATTGAGTTTTTGAACAAAAGCTACGAAGATATTTTCCCGATCCTGACCTCTTATCCTGATCTCGAAAACTACCTTTCTCCGTTCATGGATGCGTGGAAATCTGGTGCTGCCGACCAGTTGCAGGGGCAGATTGCGAGCGCGAAGATTCCGCTCTCCCGCATGATCAGCCCACAATTATATTGGGTGATGTCGGGCGATGAATTTACGCTGGATATTAATAATCCGGACGACCCTAAAATGTTGGTCGTGGGGAACAATCCCGACCGCCAGAATATATACGGTGCGGCATTGGGATTATATAATTCCCGTATCGTGAAGCTGATTAATAAGAAAGGGATGCTGAAAAGTTCGGTTATCATTGACGAGTTGCCGACTATCTATTTCAAAGGACTGGATAACCTGATAGCCACCGCACGAAGCAACAAGGTTGCCGTACTATTGGGCTTTCAGGACTTTTCGCAGCTAAAGCGTGATTACGGCGATAAAGAAGCCGCCGTAGTGATGAACACGGTAGGTAACATCTTTTCCGGACAAGTAGTCGGCGATACGGCGAAAACACTTTCCGACCGCTTCGGGAAAGTCCTTCAAAAGCGGCAATCCATGACAATAAACCGCAACGATAAATCGACCTCGATTTCTACCCAAATGGATAGCCTCATACCGCCTTCCAAAATTTCTAATCTTACACAAGGTATGTTCGTGGGTGCGGTGGCGGACAATTTTGATGAACGGATAGAGCAGAAGATTTTCCACTGTGAAATCGTAGTCCATAACGAGCGGGTAGCCGCCGAAACGAAGGAGTACAAGAAAATCCCTGTTATCACCAACTTTGTAGATGAAAACGGCGTGGATCGCATGAAAGAAATGATTAAGGAGAATTACGACCGCATCAAAGCAGAAGCAAAACAGATTGTGGTTGATGAATTGGAGCGGATTCGTAATGATGAGAATTTGCGGCATTTGTTGCCGAAGGAGGAGTAGGAATATAAGAAAAGAGGCTGTATGACAGCCTCTTTTCTTATATATATTTTTGAAATTCTCCAATAAACTCTCTTTCAATTCCAGAGAATCTTTGGGGAGATGGGTTAAAACGCGATAATTGTACTAATGCCTCATCTATATTTGAAGAAATCGGAATTATATCTCCTATTTTTTTTGAGACCTGAATAGGCAATCCATATTCATCCATTGGTACAACATAAGGAGATATAAAATAACATTCAACTAAACTGGCAAAGTATGAATAATCACAAGCAGCAAGATTATGCTTCTCAAAAACATCATTAGCAATATTACCTAAACTCATTAAATAACGAGGAAATTGAAAGTTTATCCAATGTCGTTGAATATCAAAAGATAGTTCGATAGCCTCATTAACTTCATCAGGTTTATTACCATCTACTTCATTAACAATGGTGTCAATAAAGTTTTTTATACTTCCAGCCTCTCTAAATTGGTTAATTCTAAAATGTAACTGCTTTCCAGAACTTACCCCATATATTCTTTTCTTTGAAGCTATGAAATACTCCCAGATTAACATACAGGCTAATTTTAATTGATCGTTTGTAGGGTATTGATTCCATTTCATAATACGATATATCTTAGAGATATTATTATGAATGATACCCGCCAACTTTAATTGCTTATCTAAATCTATATATGAGTTCTTTTTCAATGTGTCTTTCGATAATATATCTTGTTCAAAGTATTTCTTTAATTTTTGTTTTGAACTTTCTTTCAAATCGTCTTCATCAATATTAATTAAAAGCTTTTCTGGAACATCATCATTTTGAGAGAAAATCGGAAAATCGACTAATGGTAATTCTGCTGCGGGCGGTTCATGAAAAAGATATATATGCCCTATAAAATGGGAGAACATTCTACCTGAACGGCCACAGATATTGTTGAATGTAAAATAATCAAATTTTGTACGAGCTATTTTGTTATCATATATTATAACATTTTTTGCTTTAGTATTAACCCCCTCTATTAGAGTTGAAGTACAAATCAAATATTTAATTTTTCCTTCATTAAACAACTTGACGCATTTTTGGGCAATTGCACGAGGAACTCTACCATGATGAATACCTATTCCATGCTCTAAACAATTGGGAAGAATCCATTGTGAATGATAATTACTCTTTATCCAATCAGCCAAATCATCATTCTCTTTTATTTTTTCAAATTTTCCACTATTTAAAAACGCATTTGCTACTTTATTTGCACTTGCGGGAGATTGACAAAATATTAGAGTTGGTTCATCCAAAGATGAACTTATCTCGATTAATCGGTCTATTGATCCTTGCCCCTCTTTAATTCTTACTGGATGTCGTTCGGAAACAACGGTTTTATAATCTGTTCTAATAAACTTAAATTTAACATTATCTAAAAGAGCTGTTGTGACTCTTTCAATATTAGGTCCTAAAAGGTAAAACTGCGCTCCTTTTTTTACTAACGTATAAAAAACCTGATTCAGAACATGGCATCTTTCTTCGTCCGTTTTTTGAGGACTAAGTTTATAAAACTCATCTATAACGAAGAAATCCACATCAATTTTTGGAATTATTTCTACTGCTCGCTCTTGGGTAAGTATAAAGACATTTCGTTTGCCAAAAGATTGACTTGGATGAGTGATAATTTTATATGAGTTTTTGAATTTGGATAATCGCTTTCGAGTTTCATCTATTAAGGCTATTGTAGGAACAATAATAATTATATTTGAGTGCTTTTGAGAAGCTATAACGGAATCTATAATCAGACTTTTGCCGAAACTTGTTGGCGCACTCAAAACAATATTTTCTCCTCGAAGAAGAGCGTAATACACTTCGGCTTGAGCATGATGAAATACTATATTTTCGCTGAATCCAACAGGACGGTGTAATTCATGAGCAATAGCATCTTTAAAAGATAGATTCTCTTCATCCATGTACGGGAAAAGCCCAACCTGTCTTATTAACCCACTTATCATGGGTTCTAATCCCTGAAATTCATTTATTCTTGCTAATAAACGCAGAATAAACTCTTGACCAACAACTTGGTTAGTCATTACAAATGCGGCAACTTGTTTTATTAAATGGAATTTATCTATATCAGTGGGCAATTCCTTTCTTAATATAGTCCGGAGTTCTTGTGTGGTCATAGGTTCTGCCATGTTTTCAACTTAGTTTCTAATGATTTCATTAACTCTTCCTTAGTATTTAATGGTAGCAGAAACAAATGTATTGTTAAAGGGAAATCACCTAATTTGTCACTAAAATTTTTATGAAATTTTGAAAACTCATCAGAGATTTCTGCTATGTATTCGTCACATTTTTGATTGTGCTTTGCTAATGTTGCTGAATCATAGGTCAGTAGAATAGGGATGCAAGTATTAGAAAATACATCATCTAAAGAAGTATGAGGATTTAGAAGGGCTTTAAGTCTTTCGGCATGAGGCCAAGTGTTATCAATTTTATTTGCAATAGCTACAAATTCGTTCTTTACATATCTAATTTCAATATGCTGCTTCAATTCTTCCACAACATCATGAATTGCACTTGAAATGCTTTGATAAAACTTAACCTCTCCTAACCATAATTCTAACGCTTCTCCTGCTAACACAACATGAACAGCATCAAAGCCTTTGACGGTATCATTTGGCCCATCCTTATAATATATCTTGCTTATTGCTGGAATCGTATCGCATGTTTCTCTAATAATCGCATGCAGTAAAAGTTCTCCAAACTCACCTCTGCTTTTGAACTTTTTAGTTTGATATATATTGGCTACGACTTGTCGTATCGTTGCAACAGCATTTTCTCCATTAAGGTTTGAAAACTCCGTATGCGTTAAAGCGAATTCCGGTAAATACTCAAACAGGTAATCGACTAATTGGTCTTTTCTCCATAGACGATTTTCAAAACCCGCACATATTCCATGTAAGTTCGGAAGTTCATCGTCCTTATGGACTATCACATTAAAGAATGGATGTATCATAATACAATATGTTATAAACCACAAAGATAGTGAATTTAATTGTTCTTTAACATATTCTTGGGCTTAGTATAAACTGTAAGCATATTAAACAATAAAAACTGCAACTGCATTTTCGACTTAAAGGACAAAAACGGAAAGCAAAAACACCCCGATTTCAAAACAACCCCAGACAACCCCGGACACAAGCATCCACCGTCTTAAAACCTTGCAATCAGTCCATTAGTTAGGCTTACTTTCGTTCTGCATTAATATTAATGCAGAATAAAAACATATTTATTATGGACGAAAAAAAAGTAAAAAATGAAGAACCTAAAGTCTTTCTGACACAGGGCGAAGATGGCAAGTTAAAAGCCATCGCAGGAGAACAGGACGGCAAGTTAAAAACGGTCGATCCCAAGAAAGAGAACGCCGACCGGTTTATGAAGATCGACACCAACGGCAATGCGTTGGAGAATTTCTTCAAGAAGTTTTCGGCACAGTTCAGCCACCCATCGCACACGGGTGTTTATGCTGTTACCGCGTCTGCGGTAGATAAGGTTGCGGCTTTCCTCGACAAACTTATCCGTATCGACCACAAAGACAAGGCACTCGACCCGTACCGCGTCAAATTTGACGGTAAGATACGCATAGAGGTAGAGTTTACAGGAAAGTATCAACCTTTAGACCTCAATAAGCTCAACTGGAAAGAGGTTGAAAAATTAGGGCTTTCCGGTGAGAACTTGCAAGATGCCTTCAAAGCAATGGTTTACGGGCATAAATCGCCCGGTCTGGTCGAAATTAAGCCTGCCGTTGACGGACAGGAATTTCCCATGCAAGCCCGCTTATCGCTGGAACAACAGCCGGACGGCAGCATCAAAATCGCCACCCATCCCAAGCAGGAGCAACCCGACTTTGAAAAGCCATTCATGGGAGTTGTCTTTACCGATCAGGATAAAGAACAGTTCCAAAAGACAGGACACGGCGGGCGTGTGTTCGACCTTGAACCCGTAGCCGGAGGCGAGAAAGTACCTTCGCTTATCTCCCTTGATAAACTAACAAATCGTTTCGAGGCTATGGCGTTGAAGGATATTTATATTCCGCAGACCTTGAAAAATGCCCCGCTTTCCGATGAACAACAACAAGGACTGAAAGAGGGTAAAGCCGTTTGGATTGAGGGTATGGATAAGAAAACGAAGCAGGGCGAACAGCCACAGAAGATTGACCGCTTCGTGCAGTACAACGCTGTAAGCAAGAATTTCGATTTCAAGTTCAGCGATGAACAACGCCAGCAGTTCAACCAAGAACGGCGAGCCAAGCAGAGCGAGGGGCAGGCAGAAGGTCAGGAACAGAAAATGCCTAAAGCCCGCAAACTCGGTGAGATATGGGTCTATTCCAAGCAGGGCGGCGTACAACTTTCCCGTGAAGATTTCGACAAGCTGTGTAACAAAGAGCCTGTCTTTGTCAAGGACATGGAAGCACAGAAACCCAAACAACAGCCGGATGCTTCGGGAGTGCAAAAGGTCGAAGCCACCGACCAGAAAGGACAGAAGTACAATGCGTGGGTATGGATTGACGAAAACAGGGGTAAGGTTCGCCATACCACCAAGCACCCCGATCAGGTACGGGCTATCGAGGCAAAGCAGGCGGCGCAGAATACACAGAACGTTAAACCCGCCGCAGAGAGTAAAACGCAAGTCGCAGTCAATAACGAGGGTAAGACCAACGAAGCGACCAAGCATTCGACCGAACCGCTAAAGAAAGGTCAGTCGCAGCCCACCGAAAAGCAGGCGGAGAAAAAAGAGCAGAAGCAGGAACAAAAACAATCTCCTGCCGCCCCGAAGAAAGGCAAGGGGCGCAAGATGTAATCTGTTTTATCAACCACTAAAAAATCAATGTTAAAATGAAAATTATAATTGCAGAAAAACCGTCTGTGGCTAAGAGTATAGCAGCCATAGTCGGCGCAAACAATAAAAAAGATGGCTATATAGAGGGTAACGGGTATGCCGTTACATGGGCTTTCGGGCATTTGGTCGGGCTTGCCATGCCGGAACATTACGGTATCGAGAGCTTTAAGCGTGAGAACCTGCCGATACTCCCGAAAGAATTTAAGCTGTTGCCCCGTCAGGTAAAAGAGGGCAAGGAGTATAAGAACGATCCCGGCGTAATGAAGCAACTAAAAGTAATCAGGGAATTGTTCAGTAGCGGGGATGAAGTTATAAATTGTACCGATGCAGGTAGAGAGGGCGAAAATATTTTCCGTTTTATCTATGAATATTTGGGCTGCACTCTTCCTTTTCAGCGGCTTTGGATAAGCTCACTTACCGACCGCGCCATCCGTGATGGATTCCAAACCTTACGTCCGGGAAGCGATTACGATAACCTCTATGCTTCGGCGAAAGCCCGCAGTACCGCCGATTGGCTTGTCGGCATTAATGCAAGTCAGGCACTTTCTATTTCGGCAGGTTATGGCGTTTGGTCGCTTGGCAGGGTACAGACCCCGACACTGGCGATTATTTGCAGCAGATACCTTGAAAATAAGGATTTCAAACCGCAAACCTATTTCCGTCTGAAGCTGCATACGGCGAAAGATGCTGTGGCGTTTGCCGTTCATTCGGTAGATAAGTTCGATAGTAGAAGTAATGTCGAAGAAGTAACGACACAGGTCAAAGCTGTCGATGCGGTACGAGTTACCAGAGTGGAGTGTAAGGAGGTCAAACAGGAACCGCCCTTACTTTACGACCTTACCACACTTCAAAAAGAAGCCAACAGCAAGTACGGGTTTTCGGCAGATAAGACCCTGACGATTGCACAGGCATTATATGAAGTAAAAAAGATTTCGTACCCACGAACAGGCAGCCGCTATATCTCCGAAGATGTGCTGGAGGAAATTCCGCACCTGATCGCTATGCTTCGTTCGCATCCCGATTTCGGAGCGTATATCGACAGTAGGTTTGACACTACGCTTAATACCCGTTCGGTGGACGATAGTAAAGTCACCGACCACCATGCGCTGATTATTACGGAAGATCCCGTTTCGGGATTATCCAAAGATGAACAGCTTATCTACGATATGGTTGCCGGGCGTATGCTTGAAGCCTTCGGCGAACGTTGCATCAAAGAGAACACCACCGTTTCGCTTGACGCGGGCGGCGTACACTTTTCCTGCAAAGGAAGCGTTACGCTCGTCCCCGGTTGGAGGTCAGTATTTAACTCTAAGGACGAGCCAAACGATGAGGACGATACGGCAGTTTTACCCGCCCTCATTGAAGGAGATAGTCTATCTGTCCGCGATTGCGAGATTCAGGAGAAGCAGACCAAGCCTCGCCCACTTCACACGGAGAGTTCATTGCTGGCGGCGATGGAGAGCGCAGGCAAAGAGGTAGAAAACGAAGAAGAACGCGAGGTGATGAAAGACTGCGGTATCGGAACACCTGCTACCCGCGCCGCCATTATTGAAACGCTATTCTCCCGTGAATATATTATACGCGAGAAAAAATCTCTTGTCCCGACAAACAAAGGGCTGGTGGTCTATCTGGCGGTAAAGGATAAGAAGATTGCGGACGTTGCCATGACCGGACAATGGGAGCAAGCCCTGAATAAGATTGCATCGGGCAATATGGATGCCTCTACATTCCATAAAGCAATAGAGGTCTATGCTTCACAGATAACGTCTGAATTGCTGGATATGACTTTTGAACAGCAGAATAATCGCCAGTCATGCCCTTGCCCGAAGTGTAAGAGCGGAAATGTGGTTATCTATCAGAAAGTCGCCAAGTGTCAGAATGAATCCTGCGGGCTTACCGTGTGGCGTTCCATTGCTAAAAAGGAACTGACGGACGGGCAACTGACAGACCTTTTGATGAACGGCAAGACCGCCCTTATTAAAGGTTTTGTAAGCAGTAAGACCGGAAGCACATTCGATGCAGCAATCAAGTTCGATGCGGACTATAAAACAGTCTTTGAGTTCCCGCAAAATAAAGGCGGCAGCAAAAAACGACGATCTAAGTAAAATCTTCATTATCTTTGCCACTGAAAGACTTTGTTTTACGATTCGGAATAGTCGTTTAACATTGATCTTTTAGTGGTGGGCATCCGGGGCAAGGCTTCGGATGCCTTTTTTTCGTCCATATTAAAGGCTCGCATTTACATATAAAGCGACATCGTTTCCCCTACAAACCGGGATATTCCCAATCTTATACTATTAACGGTTCTTCCTTTCGTCCGGTCGAATCGGCAGCACCTTTTATCTTCCTTATCGGTTACGGCAGGCAACCACTTCTAAGTAAGCACCTTCAATTCATAGGCGTAAGCATTAAAAATCCGGCTTCTTTCATTTTCCACCTTAACACATACGGCAACTGCCCCGGTGGGTTATTTTCTATCATGGCGCAAAGGTGTTTACGGAATCTTAACGGGCAGTAAAGTACAAGCCTTGCAGGTTCACGGAAAAATCTCCACGCTTGCAGGTTGTATTTTGTCCATGAATACTTGACATCCCTAATCCCTACACCGGGAATGCACCTGAATAAAAAATCAACCCGGCAGATGCCGATTAAAAATTAAGGTTATGGAAAATATATCAGAAGCACGGATTTATGTAGGAACTTACGCTAAGTATAATGAAGGTTCAATAGAAGGTAAGTGGTTAGACCTTTCGGATTATTCCGATAAAGAAGAATTTTACGAGGCTTGCCGCGAGTTACACAAGGACGAGGAAGACCCGGAATTAATGTTTCAGGATTGGGAATATATACCCGAAGCTCTTATCGGGGAAAGCTGGTTGTCCGATAACATATTTGAAATTATCGAAGCCATAGACGATATGGACGATACGAAAAAAGAGGCATTCGAGGTCTGGCTGAACCACGAAAGCTACGACCTTAGTTCCAAAGATATAAACGACCTTATTTCCTCTTTCGAGGATGACTTTCAGGGTGCATACAAGGATGAAGAAGATTATGCGTATGAAGTCGTTGAAGAATGCTACGAGTTGCCAGAATTTGCGAAAACTTACTTCGACTATGAAAAGTTCGCCCATGACTTATTTATAGGCGACTATTGGTTCGATGACGGTTACGTATTCCGGCGTTCATGACCTAACCGGAAACGGTTATCAAGGCGGAACAATCCGCCTTTTTTGCCTGTCAATCTAAGATTTGTCAAAGTGTATATTCCAATTCGGGATAAAGGTCGTTAAACACTTCGTCAAAATCATATTTTTGGTTTGGGATATTAGAATAAAATTGCTCAACTTTTTTCTGGAAAGTCGCTTTTGTGTCAAGTTGAATTAGTCTATCCCAAAGCCCAAATCGCTTAAATGCTAATTCAATATACTCCCAATATTCACTGTAATGCTGAATTGCGTTGTTCGCAAAAGAAATCCATTTATTTCCAGTGAAATTGAATGCTATCAACTCATTCTGACGTGCAGATTCTACGATAAAAAGCAATTTTGAAAATTGATATGCATTAGGAACAAGATTTCTATCAGTTAGGTTATTGCAGATTTTGAAAATGTGAAAATCTGTAACTGATATTTTTTGTTTTTCAAGTAGTTCAGAAAGGGTTAAATGATCGTTTTCAGTCATCTTGTAACCGACTTGCAATAAAGATAATACTGGTAATGTTTTGTGAATATTTTTATTCTGAAATATCGCCTGCAATGGGGTTCTACCAGTATTATCAACCGTATTTATGTCAAGTTCAATTTCTTTTGTTTTTAGAATAAATTCAAGAAAAGCAACATCATTCTGTTGGGCTTCATCTATCCATTTAATTAAGGGAGGTTTCCCGGCAGTTATTTTTCCTTTTAAGTTCAGAACTTTGTTTAGAATTCCTATTTCAAAATCGTTCATTTCACGAACTTCACTTGAAATAGAATTGAAGATTAGCATTTTTCGTTTTCGGAAGTCAGCAATTTTAGTGACTAAATTCTCCGCTTTTCTTTCAGCCCGTTCAAGTTTCTTTTGTTCAAGCCTCTTTCTTTCACTTTCCTTAATTTCTTCTGCTTTTTGTCTTTGAAGAGTGTCGATTTTTGCTTTATTATCACCAAAATCATAAAAATATGCTTGAAAAACTTCGTTGTCAAATTTCAACTCGCTTAATGAAACAGATTTTTTAAGCCACTTCGTAAGAACCCTATTGTCATCTGTCAAAAATGGAAATTTGTATTCACACTCAAGTCTAAGTGTATCAGACTTTTCATCAAGTTTAAAGAAGTTTTCATATTCCGTCAAATACTTTATATCTCGCTCTAATGTCCCTTGATTATGTATGTCAAAATTATCAAGTATCCAAATCAGATACATTCCATGCTTTTTGTAAAACTTGTAACGGCTTAAAATGTAGCCAAGAGATAAATCAGACAATTGGATTTCAAATACAAGTTCTTTATCTTGAAATTTACAATAAACGTCAGGTTTTCTTTTACCATCTTCTTTGACAATAAACCTGTTGTCAATAGAAATAGTATTCACATCAACATCTGGTACACTTTTTAAAAGTTCTCCGATTTTGGTTTTAAGTTCTTTGTGCCTGTCGCTTTCTTTGGATTTTAAAATTTCTGTAAATCTTTCGTGTTCCTGCGGTGTAAGTTTTCCGTCAGCTAAAATACAATAACCATGTCCCGATTTGTGTTTGAAGTGTAATCTGTCATATTTGCTTCCTGAAACCATTAAATCCTGTTCGCATTCACAGCAAGAAAGTATGAGGTTCTTTTCGTGATATTTTTTTCTTATTTGAAAGGCATCTTTAGTTATATCAAAGACTTCATCCGCATCAAGGATTTCTCCTGATGTTTTGTCAAATGCGATTTTTATTGAACGATCATAACGTCCCATATCTTATAACTATAATTCGATTCTTCATTTACAAAAATAGTAAATAATTGGGTGTCAGTCATTATTTTCGCCTCCTATAATAACAAACCCCGCTCTATTTCACAACAGTACGGGGTATAAACAATGGATAAATCAGAAAAGCTAATCAGATGGTTCCGGTTCAAGTTCTGTTTCACTATTATTATCACCTTTGGCAAAATGGTCACGTATGAATTTCTCTACATTTTTCTCCGTATAAAATATTTTGTGATGAATGGTTATATAGGTTAATTCGCCCGCAGAACGGTAACGCTGTAAAGTCCGCTTACTAACGTTCAGCAGTTGGCACAAATCCTGATTATCCAAAAGCCGTTCGCCGTTCAGTACATTATGTCGCCCGCTCATTATATCCATAAACTTATCCAGTCGGTCAAAACGCCCCATGAATTGCTCGAACCATTCCCGCATCCAATTTCTTAATCCTTCGTCCTCACTCATGGCTTACCTCCTTCCTGTTTATCGTTTCTTACTACACGACCGGATAACAGACGTTTAACCTCTGCCAGCGCGTACCACGCTTTATTGCCTCTGATTGAATAAGTTATTTCTCCGTTACTGCGTAGCCGTTGCATGGTACGTTTACTTACCCGCAATATAGCGGCAGCATCTTGGTCGTCTAGCCAAACCTCAGACGGGTTGGCTTGCAAGGTTGCATTCTTTTCCTCTCTCTTTTTTGTATAGGAATAAATCCATTCGATTTTTTGCACCAGCTTTTTATAAGCTTCTGATTCTATAGTTACTATTTTCATACCCGCAACTTATTGATTTGGTACAAAGATCGACTGATTAAACATGCAAAAACAGGGGTAGTAGTTAACTACTACCCGATAATAAACAAATAATCATCTAATATCCAGCTGATTGAAAAATCATTTTTTTTCATTTTTATCAGACGGTTTGTTATTTCTACTTCGTTCTAAGACATTTGTTAGAAAACTTAATGTCTTCGTAAGATTACAAGCCTTACGGTTATATACTTCTGCACGTTTATCGTATATACTTCCGAAACTGAAATTGAAAACGTATTCAAAAACATTTGCTAGCTGAATTAGTGAAGCGGGTTTGCCATTTCTGTCTTTGATTTCTTTCGACAGAAAGATACTTATTACAATTTCGGCCATACCAATAATCCCCAAGCCTTTCGACTTGGGGATTATGTGTAGATTGTGTTGGGATGGTCGTGATTCAGATTGACAAAACTGTTCGGGATAGAGAATTTTGAGATTTAAGAGTCTTAATTCCGAAATGACAAAAGCTAATGCTCTTTTTAAATAAGTAAATTTGGGGGCATTTTTTTCCCTCCTCGTATAAAATCTGCGCCTGTAACGAGTTAAGCTCTATACGAGTCAAATTCAGTGTCCGAAAGATTACCGAATAATCAGTTTCGGATTGATCTAAAGTTAATACTTGTTTCAGAAAATGTTCATAAGCGGTTTTCATTTCTTCGTTTGATACTGGTGAGGATTCGGTTAATAGGCCGAAAAATCTCGAAATAAATAAATCATTCATATTCTTATGATTTTTGCAAGTTTTTTAGATATAAATAGGTTCATAAAATTCATTTCTTTTTATAACTGCAAACATCCGTGCTACGATTTTAGCTCTTAGCGCATTAATTACTAGCATTTTATTTTTCCCTTCATCAACTTTTCGCAGATAATATTCTTTAAGTTGTCCCCCGGTTTTATGTATCACAGACACAGCTGCCAAATGTAATAGTCTCTTTATGGATTTATTGGCTTTGTGTGAGACTTTGTTTTTCGAATGTTGGCTACTACCGGACGTGTATGAAAACGGAGCTACTCCTGCATGGCAACAGAATTTCCTTGAATCATTAAAACGAGTAAAAGCACCAGTCTCAATAATCATATTTAGAGCAACAACTTTACCTACACCATCCACTGACATCAACAGTTGCATCTGCCTATACAATACTTCCGTCGAACGAATAATGTTCTCCATTTCAGTCGTAATGCTCGCAATTACTGTTTGAAGATTCCTCATTACACTATCCAGCCGTTTAGCTTTCCTTTGATAAATATCTTCAGGCATAAAATCTTTCTGATCTTTTAGCTGTGCTTTATACGCAGCTAAATGTCCGGTGTAAAGATCACGCTCTCGTTCTAATTGCTTAAGGCGTTCTATCTGCTCGGTTGGGCCATCATAATAGCGAACCTTATCGCCGAAACGAGATGCATAAAGAGCAATACGTTTTGCGTCTATCCTGTCGTTCTTACCGCGTTGCATACCAGAAGAATATTTGATCTGGTATGGATTCTCCAACCATAGTTTGCATTCGTGTAATTTACAGGCGCATATTAGAGGATATGTGTATTGTCCCGTGTGTTCAGCACAAATCAAAAACTGGTTGTTATCCATTCCTAAATCATTTTTAAACTCATTAATCAAAGCTTTAATTGCTTGTTGATGATTACTGACTTGATCCTCTCGCAAAACCTTACCTTGGAGCATTACGCAGAAATCTAATTTTCTTTTAGATACATCTACACCGATAAAATAAAAATTTTCCATATTTTTGTTTTTGAACATCAATCGAAGGAAAGGAACTTGAACTTACCCTAGCTACCTTAACAATAAAAGGTTAAATTCTTATTCAGGTCTCAGTTCAAGGAAAGGTAAAGAGTCCGATTATGAATATGAAGCATCAATTCAGCGCATAAATTGGTTCACACTTTGCCTCCCTTTCTTTCAACTAATTCAGTTTATACAAAACTATCATTCCTATTTCATCTAAACGTTTTCATGCAAACTTAAGGTAAGCATAAAATTTGATAGTGAATAATTTGTTCTTATCAAAAAAAGTATCGTTTTATGCTTTACATGTTCAATCAATTTCTAAGAATCATTATGCTTGTATTTATTTGGGATATGATTTTCCGGGAAGTACTTGGCTTAAATATAAGCCCCCAGATATTTCGTTCCTTCGTGTTTAAAGCAATCATATCCGCTTTAATATCTTTCAACAAATCATCTATGCCTTCAATAACACCCGTGGTTTCAACCAATTTGGATTCAATATTTCGACCAGGATATTGTCTTTGAATTATATCTCTTTGAGATTGAATTTCGGATTCTCCCCAGATGATACTTTCTCCGGCTATATTGAGGTGAACAACTGTAACTTTGAACGGATTATTTAAATTCAATAAATGCACCAGATTGTCAAAAGTTAATTCCTGACTCAGATTGTTTACCAAGAAAACAAGGTGTTTTATATCTTTTACATCATTGATGTAAGATGAATAAGGAATGGCTATAATCGGGACATTAGTTGTTTCAATTATATCGGCGGTAACACTACTTCCGATATAGTCGGAGGACTTGCTTCCTGCACCTACGCCGCGTGTCCCCATTACAACCAATGACGGTTGGTATTCATCAATAAAAACGTCTATTTCACCCCTCGCGTCTCCTTCTCGCAGCGCATAAGAAAAATTAATGGAAGGTAATATTCCTTCTGAGATTTCCTTATCAATACTATTACATAAGTCCAATATCTTCTTACGTGATTTAGTCAGCAAATCCTCATTTTTTTCTTTGTCTTCTTGAGTCATTCCTATAAAAGGTATCTGCACAGGATATACTCTGTCGAAAACATGGAGGATTTTAACTTTGGCTCCGATTGATTTGGCAACGCTAAAAGCAAATCTACAGGCTTTTAACGAATCGTTCGAAAAATCTACCGGAACCAGGATTCGTTTTCTGCCGTCGTCAATCTTTGCTATTTCTTTATTACTGTAATTAAAAAGCCGGTTGTCTTCAATAATTTCCAGAGCTTTCGCAATATCTTTTTCAAATATCCCTACGGAAAAACTTAATGTGTCGGATTGGATTTCTTTGAGAAATACCTTGATTCCGTTATTTTCCAAAAGGTCTCTCATTATATTGGCTTTAGTTTCCCTATGAATTGCCAATGAAACGATTTTATTTTCCATAATTATCTAATTATTTTAATTACTAATATTCTTACGCATCTTCATTGGTAGTAGATGCTTCTGCTATTTTTTCTCTTTTCCCGATTGCTTTGTATGCAAAAAATGCGCTACATAAACAGCAGAAAAGAATTATCACCCCTGTTGAATACAATATATTACCCAATCCGGTCAATGGCGATGCCAGTCCCCCGGCAAGAAAACCCAGAAATCCTAAAACAGCAGATGCTTTTCCCGAATTGTTTCGTTCAAGCCCTAACGCCAAAGTGGAAGAAGTAGGCAGCAACATACCCACCGCAATAAGGAATACAAACATTACGATTTCAAGTACGAGTAAAGGTAATTGTAATGTCAACGTCAACGCCAGCAGTATTCCCATAAGCACGATCAATCGTGTTCCTGTAATCAATGCTTTTCCGGAGCTTGAAAATTTGGTAACTACCGCATGTCCCAACATAATGGCCAATCCGTTAACCGTGAAACACAGACTATATTGAAGTGGAGACAAACCATAAGACTGCTGAAAGATAAATGGTGATGAAGCAATGTAAGCAAACAGTATTCCCATGGCAAAAAACTGAACCATGGTAAAACTCATAAATTTTTTATTGCGCAACACAATACCGTATCCTTTAAATGTATTCAGTATTTTTCCTGTACTTCTTTTCTGAACCGGCAAAGACTCCTTGAAACGCGCGACAAAAAACAACATTATGATTTCGATAAGAACAAGCGTGACGAATATACCCCGCCAGTCGGTTACGTTCAACAGAAGTCCTCCCATTATAGGCGAAAAAATAGGCGCTATGGCTTGTACGAGCGATAACATGGAAAAGAAATCAGCCATCTTTTTCCCCTCATAACTGTCCACCACAATCGACTTTGATATTACAATTCCACTCGACCCTGAAAGTCCCTGTATAAAGCGAAACACGACAAACGATTCGATACTCCATGCAAAAATGCAGGCTATGGTCGAGACAATAAAAATTGAAATACTTACCAGCAGTGGTAATTTCCTTCCATATTTATCGCTCAACGGACCAATAAACAGTTGTCCTAGAGCAAGACCTACCATACAGGCTGTAAGGCTCAATTGTATCATCGAGGCGTTTACTCCGAAAAATTCTCTCATTTGAGGAAAAGCCGGCAAATAAAAATCGGTAACGAAAGGCCCTATTGCAGCCAGCAAAGCAACCAGAGCCAATAGATAAGCTTGTGAATTGGTATTATTTAATCTTCCCATATCTTTTATATTTAATAAATCGTGCAAAATTCATCATATTTTTTTGATTTATATCGTCCACATATACGCTCAATATATCCTTATATGGGCTTTTTTAGTATCTTTGCATATTGGTGAAAATATGAAAACAACAAAACAAATAACTTGTGAAGTAATTGATAATTATATCATTGATAACTTTTCGATATCATTGGTAGGGAATGATACCAAATTTGCAGAGCAACAGTTTCCACATACACCAATGCATGGACTCGTATTTATTCTCATCTTATCCGGGACGGCGATAATTCATACAAATGGGAAAAATTACTCCGCCCACCAAAAAATGTTCATTTCCATTGCCCCATTCCAATCCTATACCTTTTCGGAGCAATCAGACGAGTTCCAATTTGAACGTATCACTTTTAAGCTTGACTTTATGGCAGACTTCCCATTGATGCTGCAACCTAATGTGGCTGAAAAAATGGAAAGGCTTCCGTGTATATTTCTTAATAAGAACAATTTTACTTTATTTAAAAAGTATTACGGAAATATTCAGGATCAATATAAGCGGGATAAACATCCATCCAGAATAAATATTATCAAAGCAAGCCTTTACATATTGGTAGCAGAAGCCAGTTATATTTATTCGTTAGAAACAGTAAATGTTAAGAGTACGCATCAAGAACAAGTAACCGACGACTTTTTCAGATTACTACACACTTTCTACAGGAAAGAACGGAAACCGGATTTTTATGCGGACAAACTATACCTGTCAACCAAATATTTGACAAAGATTCTTAAGAAAGTTACGGGGCTGACACTTTATGCATGGATTTGTGAATTTATCATCAAAGAAGCCAAGATTATGTTGAATTCCACCAATGCGAGTATTTTACAGATATCCGATGAATTAAATTTTCCTAATTCATCTTATTTTACCCGTTACTTTAAAAAATACACAGGGATGACTCCTTTAGAATTTAGAAAACATAAAGTGTAGATTTTACACCTTAAAAATTGAGGTAATTAACTATAAATAAAAATTATAAATATCCATCCTTGAATCTATAAAGATATAATGTATTTTTCGAAAACAGCCCCGTTGTCGCAGGTTTCCAAACCTATGCCTTATTTTGAAAACCAAACTCTTATATGGCACGGAGTCGAAACTCCGTGCCAGCAAGAGTCTGCTACCTATCGGTATTCCTCGGAAATCGGTGTTTTTCAATACGTTATAGAATTTATTTATTACAATACTATCGCCTCTTAGAACTTAATTTTCACAGATTAAACTTCACAGGCAGAATGCTAAAAAGAGACAACAGGAATAAGAAGATATGAATTATAATTCCCGCCTATATGCAATTTTACTTCAGCAGATACTGTATCCCAATCACGAGTTTCTCCACCTTCCCATTGTCCAGGCACTGACCAGGATTGTACAACAAGACGAAGGGTTTCTCCGGCACGGAATGTAGTTCCTGATGGCATTATAGGAATGTTTACCTCAACAACTTCCCCCTGTTTTAGCGGTTGATTACTCTGCATAGACAATATAGGTTGCCACGGAGTGGAACGTTCTGTATTCAGTTCACGCTTTGATACGCGCAGCCAACCTCTTGATACAGGACCGTTGGCGTTACCGCCTGAACTGCTGAAAAAATAGACTTTATCGCCATTTTTATCTAACTTTTCCACTCCAATAAATAAATCGGCATCATTGGCATCTATTGCTTCTATATATAGTTTCACCGACATATAACCGACAATATCTACATCTTGAGTGAAAATATAATCGAATACAGCCCGATTTTCCGAATTTCCGACAGGAGATGAATTAAAAGCAACGGTAGCTGACTGATCCGTAGGATTGGATGTCAATGCATTTGCGGCATTCAGATACAATTTCTTGTATTCAGTACCCGGTACGGGCCAATCGGTTGTCTCAACCACTTTGTAATTGAAGCGGTCTTTGTTTATTTCCAAGCGGACAAGAGGTACGCCGTCCATCGCATTTTGCTCGTCTTTCAGGTATTTGTCCATAAAACGTTTCTGCAAGTTGAGCGCTTCTTCGCTGTAATAGACCGCCCACTTCTGCCGGCGGTGATTATACAGCCATTTATCTTTTGACTGAATCCGGGTAAACGCGTTGAAAGTGTCCCAAGTATGCAATTCCTGATCGGAAAAACTTGCACATATCAGGGCGGGAACTTCTATGGTCGAAACATTGAAATCCCAGTCGTCCGGTCCAAGTTCCGGCTCGGCAGTGTTCGGGTTTATGTATGGACCGCGCAGGTCTTTCGCTATCCAGGGGGCGAAATTTTTCTCCGGAATGCCGCCATATCCTCCACCCGGGCCGTTTTCATTGATTCCTTCCCAGGCGATAAATGCCTTCAGCTGTTTTGGCGCCGGAGACATCGCCGCGATCCATTGCGTAGCAACAAGCGCAGACACGCCGCTCATTCCGACTTTTCCAGTACTCCACGACTGTTTTTCTATCCAGTTCATTATATCTATCCATCTGTCGTGGTGGCTGATGTTTGCCGACGGATTCGATTCCGACTTTCCAACTCCGGGCAGGTCTACTATCACTACGGCGTAGCCGTTCGGCACCCAAAAACCGGGATCGGGCGCCTCAAAAGGAGTTCGGTCTGAAATTCTTACATCTCCCATATAAAAACCTCCGCCACCCGGTACAGTTCCTACCGGCGGGTCCCGAAATAAATCCCATTGGTTGAAATTATCTTTACCATACGGAGTGGCTGTGGTGATAGCCGGAACGGGAGCGCCACCTTTTTCCCGAAATACGGTCGCGCACAACTTTATTCCGTCTCTCATGGGGATAAATACCTCTTCTTCCAGTATGTTGTCCGGCAAAGAGTATTTCACAAGATTAAACGGATGATCGGAAAGCCAGTTTTTAATCCCTTCGGATGGAACTGCTTCCGGTATATTTCCGCTATTTTTCGCGTCTTGGCTGTGCGCCGCGCTTTGTGCCGATGCGGGAAGTATTCCGCCTGCTGAAATGATCAGCAGCGACAGAGTTGTTAAAAATCTACGAATGGTTCTCATTTTCATTTTTCCTTTATTTTAGAAGTTATTTGATATCTTTCCAATTTGTGATGTTCTGCTCCCAAATATAACTGTAATTCTGTGCAATCTCTCGCGCGGTTTTTGGTTTTTGACCGGTCAGTTTTTCCACAGCATCACTTTTCACATCCGCCAGCCCCTCTGCTATGCTGGCTTCATTTGTAACCATATCGTTTCCACACCACGGAACCGGAGATTTGGAAAAGTCACCGCTGCTGTCTCTGGGGATATGTTGTTCATCCAAACGTTTAAAAAACCCATCATGACTGACAGGGCAATATTCGATTTCCAAACCGGATAGTTCGTTGATTAAATTCACAATATCTCTCTCGGAAATTGATTCGGATCCGCATGCGTTATATGCCGCGTTGTGCTCTCCCTTTCCCAGCAGCAAAGCTGTGGCAATCCCTGCGCAGTCATCTTTTGCTATAAAGGTAGCCTTTCCTTCACCTGCCGTAGTATACCACTTTTTGTCTGCCTTTAAAGCCAGAATTACAGAAGTTGTAAGAAAGTTTTCCAGGTACAGATTATCCCGCATGAAGTTATATGAAATACCCGTTTCTGCCGCTTTCTCTTTAATATACTTTTCAGTTGTGGTATGATCCGGTGTTACATATACATGCTTGTATGCCGGATCGCTGGCACCTAAGCAGGAAGTATATGTTATATGTTTTACCCCGGCTGCAATGGCGGCATCCACCACATTTTTATGCTGCCGCACCCTGATGTCGCCAATCAACACCCCGGAAACAATATAAATTCGATCTCCTCCGGCAAACGCTTCTGTCATTTCTTCGACATGATCATAATTAGCCTGTTTTACACTTACTCCAAGCCCCTGCCAACGCTCTTTTTTTTCCGGATTTAATGTGTCAATATTTGGACAAGTAAAAATTAAGTCTTTAGGACCTACCTCTTTCAGCATATTTTCTGCGACTCTTCCACCCAGTTTTCCGTCCACTCCTGTTACTATGTATTTCATTTATTTCTCCTTTATTAATAATTATGAATTTGAATTATTATCGCGACAAAGTTCCCGATAATAATTGGGACGACTATGTCCACATATACTTTTCTTTTGACCTCATATTGCTTTTCTCAGCACATTCAGCAGTTCGTTAAAATGCTAAGCGGCAAGCAGTAAATTATTTTTTTATTTTCATTCTTCATTCTTCTCAACTATGTATATTTCCGTCTATCTCCTTCAGTGATAGCCCGGACTACCTTACATGGATTTCCGACAGCTAAAACATTGGACGGAATACTTTTGGTAACTATACTTCCTGCTCCTATAACCGTATTGTCTCCAATAGTAACACCCGGTAATACACAGACATGTGCGCCAATCCAAACATTATTTCCGATTGAAATTGGATAAGCGAATTCTAATCCTTTATTACGCCGCTCTGCATCTAAAGGGTGTCCGGCTGTATAAAACCCGCAACCGGGAGCAATAAACACATTATCCCCCAATATAACTTTTGCTTCATCAAGGATGATACAGTTTATATTGATGAAGAGATTTTCCCCTATTTCAATATTATAACCATAATCGCAATGAAAGGGTGATTCTATTGTAAAACTATTACTTGTTCGACCAAATAACTGGCGGACTATGGTTTCACGTTCTTTCTTTTGTAAAGGTCGTAGATTATTAAAGTCGTAGCACTTCTCTTTGCATGCAACTCTCTCTGCAAGAAGCTCCGGATCATAATTTGCATCATACAAAAGACCTGATTGACATTTTTCTTTTTCGGTCATACGTTTTTTGTCTTATGGATTAATAAATTCCAATCTGTTTTATTTGCATTATTCTATTTCAGAATTTGTTGCTTTTATTCATTGCAAATGTAAACAGTATTATTAACTATGTAGTCCGCCCACTTTACTAAACTATTTGATTTAATTGCTATAAATATTCCCTTAGTATCCTCCCCCAAGAGCATGGTACAGGTTAATCACTCCCTGAATCTCGTCAAACCTATCGTTAACGAGTGTGAGCTCGGCATCAAGAAGCGATGTTTCGGCTGTGAGCACTTCAAGATAGGTCGTGTTCCCGTATTTCATCTTTAACTGCGTACTTTTGACGGCTCTTTCCAACGAGGCTATCTGTTGAATGTCTATCTCAATCTTGCCGCGTGAAGTTTGCCATTGTGTGAGTGCGTTGTTTACCTCCGCACCGGCATCAAGTATCGATTGTTTAAACTCCAGCTTTGCCTCTTCCTGCTGTGCTTCAGCAATTTTAAGTCGGGCTTTGTTTGTCCCGCGATTAAATATCGGTTGCGTAAGGGAACCAACCGCTTCCAACAGCAAGGCTCCCGGATTGGCGATAATCCCACCTCCGCTATTCGTCCATCCTGCCGTTCCGCTCAACGTGATGCTTGGATAGAATGCAGCTCGTGCTTCGTTGGTTGAATAGAACGCTTGTGCCAATGACATTTCTGCATTTCGCACATCGGGACGCTTACTAAGTAGTTGCAATGGAACGCCAACAGACATTTCCTGTGGAAACTGTTGGTCGTCCAGCTTGCCTCGGACAACCTGTTGCGGTGTTTTGCCCAGCAAGGAAGATAAGCCGTTTTCCGTTTCCGTGATTTGTTGGCGAAGCGAAAGCATGGAAGCCTCAACAGAGAGTTTGTTTGCCTCGGCTTGTGCCACTGACGCGTCATCGCTCGAACCCGCTTTTTTCAAGGCGTGTAGTGTACGGATAGTTTCCTGCCAACTGTCGAGCGTATGTTCCGTAATCTCCAACTGTCTGTCAAGCATCAGTAACGTGTAATAGCTGTTTGCAATTGTAGAAACCAGATTCGTTTGTACAGCCTGCCTGTAGGCTTCGCTCTGTTCAAGAGCAGCTTTCGCACCACGTTTGGCACTTGTTAGTTTTCCGAAAACATCCAGTTCCCAATTTGATGATACAGCTAACTGATAGCTTTTCGATGCTTTCTGCCTGTCGAAACTGTTCAATGCTCCTTCCGAATTAAACGAAACGGAAGGAAGATAAGCCAACTTGGAAGATTGTAAAGTTGCCTGTGCCTGCGTAATACGAAGGTAGGCAATCTGAAGGTCTGTATTATTCTCCAATCCCTCTTCAACCAGCGTTTGTAGGTGTGAATCGGTAAATAGCTCCCGCCAGCTAAGCGAAGCAATGCTTGCCGTATCGGTCGTATTCAGAGACTCACCATATAAATTGTCTGTTGTCACATCCGGTCTGTTGTATGTTTTGTACACATTGCAGCTACTAACTGAAATGGCCACAACCCCTATAATGATTATCTTTTTCATTCTTCAATCTTTTTAGTTTGTTTACCGGGAACTTTCGACGGTGAAATTTTTTCGTCCAACATTCGGAAGAGAGCGAACATTGTGGGAACAATAAATATTAATCCCAATGAACCGACAATCAATCCACCGACAGTTCCGACTCCCAGTGATATATTCCCGTTGGCACCGGCACCCGATGAAAATATCAGGGGCAGGAGTCCGAATACCATCGCAAGTACAGTCATCAAAATAGGGCGGAAACGAACTCTTGCAGCCGAAAGGGCCGCTTGCGAAATACTCATCCCTTCCTTCCTGCGTTTTGAGGCATATTCGGTTATCAGAATAGCCGTTTTCGCCAATAGACCGATCAACATGATTACCCCTGTTTGCAGGTAAATATTATTTTCAAGTCCCGCTATTTTCGTAAAAAAGAAACTACCCGTAAGTCCCAACGGAACAGAAAGCAATACAGCGACAGGTATCAGGAAACTCTCATAAAGGCCACACAGTATCAGATATATAAGTAGGATACAGATACAGATAATAATAACCGTATTACTGGTGCTTCCGGCTTCTTCCCTTGTAATACCTCCGAATTCATAGCCGTATCCTGTCGAAAGATACTGTTCTGCAGTTTCCCGAACAGCGTTAATTGCATCTACCTAACTATAGCCTTCGGCAATCATACCATTGATGGAAATGGAATTAAACATATTGAACCGGGTCAAAGATTCTGCACCGTATGTCTTTGTTAGTGTGACGAATTGGCTTAACGAAGCCATTTTATCATCTACACGTACAAACGTATTATTCAGTGACTCCGTGTTTAACCTGCTATCGGGAGATGCCTGTATCATCACTTTGTATATTTTAGAAAAACGGTTAATATCCGAAGCATAAGTTCCACCATAATAACTGGAAAGGACATTCAGAACTTCATCGGGAGAAATTCCGGCACGTTTGCATTTGGCTGCATCCACTTCAACCAGATATTGCGGATAATTTATGTTGAATGACGAAAAAGCCAAACCTATCTCGGGACGCTCATTCAGCCGGGTAATGAAATCCTGAGTAACATTGTAAAAATCCGTAAGGCTGCCTCCCTTTTTGTCCTGCACATAAAGTTCCACTCCGCTACCCGAACCGTAACCGGCAATCATGGGAGGAGACATGACAAACAATTCTGCATCTTTAATGTCTGCTGTCAATTCGTATATCTTCGCAGAAACGGCATCCTTACTGTCTTCCTTGTTTTTACGCTCTTTCCAGTCTTTAAGCCGTATGAAAAATGAGGCTGTATTGGCGCTCTGTCCGCTTCCTGCCCCGAATCCATAACCTACGGTTTTACTATATGACTCCACCTGCGGAATAGAATTGATACGTTCCTCTATTTTATCCACAGTCTTTTTTGTCTGATTGATTGTACTTCCCGGAGCAGTATTTACCGAAACGAACAGCACACCCTGGTCTTCGTCAGGCACAAGGCCGCTTTTAGTCGTATTCATTAATATAGCAAGTATAATAACGGAACCGACAAGCAAAGTGGGAGTAATCCACCGATGGCGCATAAAGAATTTCAAACCGCCCATATATCGTTTAGTCAGCCTCTGGAACGAAATATTGAACGAAGTATGAAAACGTTCTTTCAGTGACTTTTTACTCCCGTTTGTCTCCAGATTTGGCTTGAGAAGCAACGCACATAGTGCAGGACTTAATGTAAGGGCATTGACCGCCGATATACCTACGGCGACGGCCATTGTAAGACCGAATTGTGTAAAGAACACCCCGGAAGTACCTCCCATAAACGATACAGGGATAAATACTGCCATAAAAACGAGTGTGGTAACTATAATCGGCGAAGTAATCTCTTCCATTCCTTTGACTGCGGCAAGATAAGGAGACTTATGCCCCTCATCGAATTTGGTCTGTACAGCCTCCACTACAATAATGGCATCATCAACCACAATACCGACAGAGAGCACCAATGCAAACAGTGTGAGTAAATTGATACTGAATCCGAACAGGGAAAGGAAAGCGAATGTTCCGATTATGGAAACACAAATCCCAACGGCCGGAATAAGTGTTGCACGGAAATTTTGTAAAAACAGGTAAACAATAAGCACAACCAAAAGGAAAGCAATCAGCAAGGTTTCTGTCACATTGAATATCGACGCATCCAGAAAATCTTTTGTACTCAGTATTTTTGATATTTTTAATCCCGGAGGTAAATCAGGCTCTATTTCTTTAAGCAATTTGTCGAGTTCGGTATTGATTTCATTCGCGTTTGAGCCTGCTGTCTGAAATACGATACAGCTCACGCCGGGATGACCATTGGCCTCCCCAATCTTCTCATAACTATCCGCACCCAATTCTATAACAGCGACATCTTTTAGTCTTAAAACTTCTCCGTCAGCCAATGAACGGATGACAATTTCCTCAAATTCTTCGGTTTTTTCAAGACGTCCGCGATATTTCATCGTATAAAGAAAGGTGTTGTCGGAATTTTCACCCATATATCCGGTTGGAGACTCGATGTTCTGTTCAGCGAGTGCATTGCTGATATCCGACGGAACAAGATTGTACTGTGCCATCACTTCCGGATTCATCCAGATGCGGATGCTGTAATCCGCACCGAGGGATGACGCTTCACCGACACCGCTAATACGGAGTATCTGGGGAATGACATTAATTTTCAAGTAATTCGATATAAATATATCATCGTAGGCATCATCGCTACTGTACATCGTAAATATCTGTATCATACTTGATTGGCGTTTGCTGACCGAAACCCCGACTTGCGTTACATCCGAAGGCAGTTGTCCGGTAGCTTTTGATACGCGGTTCTGTACATTGACTGTTGCCATATCGGGGTCTGTGCCTTGTTTGAAATAAACGGTAATAGAGGCACTCCCCATGTTGCTCGCCGTAGAAGTCATATAAATCATGTCTTCAACGCCATTTATGGCTTCTTCCAACGGGACAATTACACTATTTTGAACCGTTTCGGCATTAGCCCCTGTATAGGTAGCGGTAACCTGTATGGTCGGTGTAGCAATATCCGGGTACTGCTCGATAGGCAGCGTCACAAGTCCTATCACTCCAGCCAGAACGATAACGATGGATATAACCGCCGAAAGTATCGGTCGGTCTATAAATGTTTTTGGTGTCATAATTTATTCTCCTTTTTGTTCTTTTTTGGGTGATACGGGAGTTCCGTTTCGCAACAGGCCCACTCCCTCGGCAACGATGATATCTCCAGTAGCCAATCCCGATTCCACAATATATTCCTGTCCGTCGTTAATGGAGAAAACCTCTACCAATGTTGATTGTGCAATTCCATCAATTACTTTATAGACATAAACTTTGTCTTGCGTCTCGAAAGTGGCTGCCTGTGGGATGACGATGACATTTTTTCGTTTATAAGGAAAGACCACGCTACCCGAACCGCCGCTCAGCAGAATGCGTTCTTCGTTTGGAAAGACGGCACGGACGCTGACCGAACCTGTACTTTGGTCGATAACGCCACTGATGCTTTCAACACGTCCTTTTTTAGCATATGTATTTCCATTATTTAGTTTGAGTTCAACTTCCGGCATTGCCTTCACAGCATTGCCAAGAGAACCGTTGTCATGGGAGAGCGAGAGAATCTGGTTTTCCGACATGGAAAAATAAACATACATCTCCGCATTGTCCGAGACGGTCGTCAACGGATTGGTGATGGTAGAACTGACTAATGCACCCACCCGGTAGGGAAGCGTCCCGACTATGCCGTCAGACGGACTTTTTACGAGCGTAAAAGAGAGGTTGTTGCGGGCATTGGTTTCCTGTGCCTGTGCTTGTGCCAGCTCGGCTTCTGCACTTCTCAGAGAATTTTGGGCTGTTTGCATTTCGTACTCCGATACCACATTTTGGGCATACAACTCCTTCTTGCTGTCGGCAGTAAGCTGTGCCGTCGCCACATTCGATTGAGCCACACTGACGCTTGCCTTTGCCGTTTCCAATGCTGCCTGATAAGCAACCTGGTCAATGACAAATAAAGTCTGTCCTTTTTTCACTATTTCTCCCTCGGTAACACGAACCTCAGTAATCAGTCCTGAAACTTGGGGTCGAATTTCGACATCCTGTTTACCTCGTATTGTTGACGAATAATTCGTGGACAGAGATTTATCTGTAAGAGATACCTCTAATAAATTGTATTCGTTATTTACCGAATTGGGAGCTTTTTGACTACATGAAACAGCTATCATGCCCATTACTGTCAGGAATGCCAAATACACTCCTTTGATTGAAATTTTATTCATTTTTTATTTTTTTCTAAACATGTTCTACCTTTATCTGTGGCAATACCAATAATGATTCTACTTAAAAAAATCCGTTGCAAAGTTCTGCTTTTATGATAGCAATTAACAGAGTTTAATCCGTCCAATATTGGTCTATATCCGTTATTTCAGGTGATATTAATAACTCAAAATGTCAAAAAAAGGAATATAACCGTTATTTTGTTAGTTGAATGTTTATCTTTGTAACATTTACTTATGATTACAATGAAAGATACCCTTGACCTTGGTCTTGATGAATTTATCAATCTCTTATTGCCACAAGAAACATTTGGCAATGAACTTGTTGTCATTGAAATGAAAGGGGATGTTCCGAAAGCTCCCTTTCAACCGATGCGGCTCAATGCCCATTCAATGATTTTGCCCTTACAGGGAGAAATAGAAGTCGTGATGGATTACGTTTCCTATTCGTTTCAGAAAAACATGCTGTTGGAAATGCATATTGAGAATATTATTGACAATATTACGTTCAGTGAAGATTTTAAGGGTTTTCATATAATAATATCACAGGATTTACTTTTAGAAATAGTAACACCAATTACACATTTGCTGTCTGATAGTGCCGAGTATGCTAAACGGGCATATCCGCTAAATCAACTCAACGAAGAAGAAACAGATACGATATTGGGTATCGTCCATAGAATACAAAAATATATTACGGATAAGGAGCATCGTTATCGTTCACTTATTATCCGAAACGACCTTTCAAACCTGATGCTGGAACTGGATAATGGAGTTTGGAAGAAACGAGGTGAAGAGTACCCTGAAATAACCCATTCAGAAAATGTTAGTCTGCGCTTTCGAAAATTACTTTCCCGCTATGCCAAGAAAGAACATGAAGTCTCTTTTTATGCTTCCCAACTGAATATAACTGCTGACCATCTGTCGAAAATAATGCGGACATACAGTGGTCGTTCAGCGATAAAGTGGATAAATCATGCTTTAATAACGGAAGCCAGACTGTTACTTCGGAAACCGGATATGAATATTCAACAAGTATCGGAAACCCTTAATTTTTCCGACCAATCAGTATTTGGCAAGTTTTTCAAGAAACATACAGGGGAATCTCCTTCTCAGTATAAAAATATATTCAGAAGTTGTTAAAATATAGTTTAGGAATGAATGTTTTTCATTTTTATGAAAAGGACTTTTCTGAAAATGGAAGTATTTACCTTTTTTTGTAGTTAAGAATATATTGTAGAAGCAGTGAAAATATACGTATTATTTAGTAACTTTACACCAAGTTAAGGCGCTCTTTATTTTATGCAAAAACTAAGTGAATCAATGAAGTTCGCTCGTTTCTAAATCGTTACCTGTCTGCAAGAATCATTTTGCAACTGGCTTGTTTTCAGCTCCAAAGGCGAGATTATATGTCTTGCCAGGTGGAAAGTAAGGTTCTTTCTGATTCCGGACAGGTCGGCAATCTCCTTCAAGTACGAATTTAGCTTCTGGTTGCTGATTATTGGAAGGATTTCTCCATTTGGGAGCTTGTTTTTATACTTGTCTAGGATCATTTTGGGAATATCCAATAACGGGACATTGACATCTGTGCCTGTCTTCACCCGTTTGGTCATAATCCAAAGGTTGCCGTCAAACGATTTGCGGATATGCTCCTTTCTAAGACCTGCCACATCTATGTAAGCCAAACCGCAAAAACAAGAAAAGATAAATAAATCACGGACATGTTCCAACCTTTCGGATACAAGGTTGAGTTCTAGTATTTTTTTGATTTCATCTTCCGTAAGATAGCCTCTATCCACTTTTTGCAGCCGGATTTTGTAATTCGCAAAAGGATCTCCAATAATGATTCCGTTATTGCGGGCAATCAGAACGATGCGCTTAAAAAACTGCATGAATTTGGCTGTAGTGTTGGAATTGCACTTGCAAATCGTTTTAAGATACACTTCAAAATCGGTAATAAACATTAGGTTTATCTCATGCAGTGCAATGTCCGACAAGTTGTACTTGTGTCTAATAAAGTTCTCAAGATGCTTCCGGGTTACTTCATACTTTTGATAAGTAGATGCGGATTTAGATATGCCGATAAGTTGTTTCACATCGTTGTTGTGCTTACCAAACAGGTCCAGTAATGTCGCATGATTTTCTGAATGACCCAGAAACTCATTCTTTACCTTTTCGGCAGTAACGTAGTTGTCCCGCCGCTGTTGCTCGTGGTAGATTTGGTTGAGGGAAGCTTTGATGTCGTCCAGCAGCTTGTTGATTTGTCCGGCAGACTTTCCTGTGGCTTTTCCTGCTTTCACATTCCAGTTCTCAGGAAGGATGCTTTGTTTCGTACTGAACTGGCAAACTTTTCCATCAACGGTAACTCTTGTCATAATCGACACCTCTCCATTACGCTTTTCCGACCCTTTTTTCAGGTAGAAAAGGACTTTAAATGTACTCTTCATAATCTCACTTTTCAATGTTGCAAAATTACTTTTAATATATTAATTGTGAGATATATACAGGCTGTACAAATTAGGGCAGCGAGAGGTCAATTTTGGACAAATCGTTACCGTTTTTGTCCGGAACGGAATCGGTAACGATTTAGGCACAAATTTGTGTCTTTTGGGGGCTTTTTCGTGTCTTTTATGACGGACATATTGGAAACAAAAAAACCTACAAATCATTGACTTGTAGGTTTTTGTACTGTTATTGTCTGGTTTTGTCCAGACCTTTCAGCGGAGAGAGAGGGATTCGAACCCCCGGAACCTCTCAGTTCAACGGTTTTCAAGACCGCCGCGATCGACCACTCTGCCATCTCTCCTTCTGCTCCGCTTTCTTTTTCTATTTGAAAAGCGCTGCAAAGGTAGTGAAATATTTAATTATAACATAAAAATTAAAACATTTTTTTACCCCGCAGATTCTTTGGGGGAGAATGATGCTCTATAGATAACTGCCGGCATAAATAAAAAGACGGACTATCTTCTGTAAAAGGAGTCTCTTTTGCCTTTACGGATTATGAACTTCTTTGTAGAGTTCATCCTTCTGGATCAAACTGTACAGCATCAAGAGGGCGACATTGGTTGTCCGCTGGATGTTGAGGTCGCGCACAAGCCCGAATTTGTAACGCTCGGAGATGATCCGGTCCCTATAGGCTACGGCAATCCAAACGGTGCCGACCGGCTTTTCGAGCGTTCCTCCGCCGGGTCCGGCGATTCCGGAAGTGGCTACCGAACAATCACAATCCAATATGTGTAAGGCTCCTTTGGCCATCTGCTCTACCACTTCGCGACTTACAGCTCCGTGGAGTTCCAAATCCCGGGTCGAAACGCCTAAGAGCTGCGCTTTGACTTCGTTGGCATAGGAGACAACGCTCCCTTTGAAATAATCCGAACAACCGGGGACGGAGGTCAGCAATTTTGCAATCGCTCCTCCGGTACAACTCTCCGCCGTACCGAGGGTCAACTGCTTTTCGCGTAGCAGTTCGCCGATCTGAACTTCAATCGCCTTGTCTGCCTCCACCATGATATGGCTGTTCAGCAAGGTATGAAGTTTTTCTTTGGCCGTTTCGATTTCCTGTTCGGCTAAGGCTTCGCTTTCGCAATAGGCGGAAAGGCGGAGACGAATGATCCCGGCCTGAGGCAGGTAAGCCAGCCTTAGCGTAGGAGGGAGGGTGGCCTCAAAATTATCCAGGGTCAAGGCCAATAACGATTCCGTATAGCCGCTAATCCAGAAAGTCTGGTGTTTGATATACAAGTCCCGGTTGTACCTTTCTTTCAAGCGTGGAAGGACTTCGTTAGTCATCAGCCATTTCATTTCGCTCGGTACGCCCGGCATCGAAACCAGTACTTTACCGTTGCGCTCGAACCACGTGCAGGGAGCGGTTCCCGCCCGGTTTTGGATGACAGTGCAATCTTTCGGTACGTAAGACTGGGTGCGTGTAAGCTCATTCATTTTACGACCATTGGTGAGAAAAAGCTCCTCCATATTCCGGTTGGCCTCTTCCGAATAAACCAGTTCCGTATGGAAAAATTTGCAAAGCGTTTTCTTCGTAATGTCGTCTTTCGTCGGGCCGATTCCACCCGTAACCAATACAATCGGCACCCGCTTTAACGCTGTTTCGAAGGCGTCCAGAATATCTTGTTCTACATCACCGATCGCTGTCCGGTAAACCACCTGAAAACCCAGGTCACCCAAAGCCTGTCCGATCCATGCCGAATTCGTATCCACCACTTGTCCGATCAGCAATTCGTCGCCGATCGTTATAATCTCTACTTTCATTTTCTATTTGATTAAATAACCACTCTGGAGAAAGGAACGGCGTCCATCGGACAAAACTCCTGATCCAGATATTTATAATAGCCGGTCATGGCGACCATAGCTGCATTATCCGTTGTAAATGCAAATTTAGGAATATGGATCTTCCAACCTAATTTCTCCGCATGCTCATGAAAGGCATCCCGCAAACCGGTATTGGCCGACACTCCACCCGCTACGGCTACTTCACAGATCCCGAAGTCCTTCGCTGCCTTTCGCAACTTATTCATTAGGATATCGATCACGGTTGCCTGCAGAGAAGCGCAGAGATCAGCCTTGTTCTTTTCGATAAAACCGGGATCTTTTTCCAACTCGTCTCGAAGCCGGTACAGGAAAGAAGTTTTCAATCCGCTGAAACTATAATCGTATCCTGGGATATGTGGTTTACTGAATGCAAAGGCTTTCGGATTTCCTTCATTGGCCAGGCGGTTGACTATAGGTCCGCCGGGATAGCCTAATCCCATTACTTTGGCGCATTTATCGAAGGCTTCGCCGGCCGCATCGTCAATCGTCTGCCCGATCACTTCCATTTCATTATAAGCGTTCACCTTGATGATCTGCGAGTTCCCCCCTGAAACCAGAAGGCAAAGAAACGGAAAATCAGGTTGATTCTTGTCTTCCGGTGTTTCTTTGATAAAATGGGCCAGCACATGCGCCTGTAAATGGTTAACCTCTACCATCGGAATATCCAGCGAAGTAGCTAATCCTTTGGCGAAAGAGGTGCCGACCAGCAAGGAGCCCAGCAAGCCGGGGCCGCGCGTAAAAGCAACAGCATTCAATTCGGTCTTATCGATGCCGGCTCGTTTGACGGCCTCGCCCACTACCGGAATAATATTTTGTTGGTGCGCGCGTGAGGCTAGCTCGGGAACCACTCCTCCGTATGCTTCATGTACAGCCTGGCTGGCAATCACGTTTGAGAGAAGTACGCCGTCCCGTATTACTGCCGCCGAGGTATCGTCGCAGGAAGACTCGATACCCAAAATCGTTATACTCATTGTCAGAATTCTTTTTTAATACCTATTTTCCGCAGAAAATGTTTCTGCCTGACAAAGTTAGATATTTTTCCGTTTCATTATTCCTGTTGTCGGAAAAACATCTTTAAGAAGATTGTTTGGATAAAATGATAGGATAGGAGTGTTATATATGTCGTTTTTGTATCTTTGGCATATTTTTAGTATCATTTGAATGTTTTTATTTATGAATGTGTATGCAAATGGTTGCCCTGGGCGTATTGTGGCGGTAGAAGGGCAAACGCTTCTTTTCTTTTCAGGTACTTCTTATCTCGGATTAGCGGATAATAAAGCTTTTCACGACAAAATCAAGGAGGGTTTAGATCAGTACGGCTCCAATTTCGCCGTATCCCGAAGTTCGAATATACGGTTGGATATATACGATCGGTTTGAGCGATTTATGGCGAAAGAATTTCTTTTCGAAGATTGCATGACGCTTTCTTCCGGATACTTGGCCGGCCGGTTGTTGGTTGATTATTATTTTAATAAGGGGCGTATGTTTTATTCGCCGGATGTTCACCCGACGTTATGGGGGCAGGGGGAACGCAAGGCGAACGGGCAATCGTTTGAAAGTTGGGCCGATGAAACGGTTCAGCTGATAAATACGACCGATGAAGCGCATTATATAATTTTTACGAACTCCCTGTCCAATTTAAGTGCGGTAATCTATCCGTTTGATTGGCTGAACCGGATCCATCCCGATAAAAATGTTACGGTTATTATTGATGATTCACACGGTATCGGAGTGGTTGGGAAAGAACATAAAGGCATCTCCGAACTTCTTCCGCCCTTGCGTTCAAGCCGGATTGAGACGGTTGTTGTCGATTCAATCGGCAAGGCCTTAGGAATCCCGGGCGGAGTGATTTTCGGACGCCGGAGTTTGTTGGAACAGCTCCGGCATTCGCCTTTTTATACGGGAAGTTCCCCGATTATTCCGGCCTATTTATTCGCTTTTATGCAAACGGGATCCGAACGGAAGAAAGCGATGGAGTGTTTATCCCGTAATATTACCTTTTTTAAAGCGCATGCTCCGTCCGGCATTACGGATTTGACCTATGATTACCCGGTTTTTCTTTTAAAAGATGATGGAGTGGCTGAATATTGCCTGGATAAGGGGATCTTGCTTTCTTCGTTTCCATATCCTAAACCGGAGGGAGCTAATCTGACGCGTATTGTTTTAAACGCCTGTCATACGGAAGAGGATCTTTTATTCCTGATTCAAACCCTCAAGGCGTTTTATGGAATTTGATTATCCCTACTGATTAACGGATCGTCCCGGAGCCGCTGTCCGACATTGCGAACGGATGCAATCGAAAGCGTAATCTGTATGTTGGCATTTGAGTATTGCAACATGTATATTTTCATATGAATATATGTCCTGCCTATTGTTCGACCTTGGTACGGAATAATCGATAAGTACCTTATACAAAGAATTTAATGAAAGGAGGGGAAGTCTTTTTTGAAGTGATCTTTTTCATGCTCCATATAATTTATTGCTACTTCATAGCCCTTTTGGAAAATTTCCTTGCTATGTTCCAGGTCGAAAAGCGTGTAATCGGACAGTTCGTTCGATTCGAGGAGATAATCGCAGAGATCCCTGTCGTATAATGTGTTGGAGGCGCTCATGTAATGAATAGTGCGTTCGGCTACATATTTGATTGCGGGCTTGAACTCCGAATAGGCTATCGGGCTGACATTGACCGCAATCACTTTTTCACAAAGTTTTCGGATGGGCGTAACGGGCAGGTTGCGGAACAGTCCCCCATCGACATAATAATGTTTGTCGATCTCCACTGGGGAGAAGATGATCGGGACGGAGCAGGAGGCGACAATCGAGGGAATTAACTCCCCCGAATGAAAGATTTTGGACTTTCCACGCTCGATGTCTGTCGCTGCCACATAAAGCGGTATCTTTAAATCTTCGTATGTACGCGCTTTCAGATGTTTTTCGAGAAAGGCGCGGAAGGGAAGGGTGTTGAGGAAACCGCCTTGGGGAATGGTGAGCTTGGCGAATTCGGAAAAAGTTTTTTTCTTGAAGAAAGTCAGGATATTCTCCGGGTCGTTCCCGTCCGCATAAAGTACGCCGGCAAAGGCGCCGGCACTGGTTCCGGCTATCACATCCGGAAAAATTCCCCGCTCGTTTAATGCTTGAAGAATGCCTAAATGTCCGAATCCTTTAGCGCCTCCGCCGCTGAGTGCCAAGCCTATCTTATAAGGCTTTTTAACGGGCATCATGGCCTTTATACCTCTTAACATATCTGATCTTGTACGTTTAAAGCGGTACAAAGATTAGCATAATTCTTGAAAGAAGAAAGGTTTAGTTCTTTAATTTGCTAAGCCCGAAGATCAAAATTACGGCAAAACAAATCAGGGGAACCGCAAATCCTACGCTCATTGTGTACAGGTCGGCGATTCTTCCCATAATCATAGGGATAACGGCTCCTCCTGCTACCGCCATGACAATGACGGAAGAGCCTTTCTCTACGTTATTTCCCAGTCCGTTTATCCCTAAGGCAAATATCGTGGGATACATGATGGACATAAAGAAGTAGGAGGAGAAAAGGCAGACGACGGAAAATAGTCCCCAGCCCATCATTACGGGCACCATCAGCAATACATTGACGGCGGCATAGATGGAGAGCAGTTTTTTGGGATTGAAGAATTTCATGAGATAACTGCCGGTCAACCGGCCGGCCATGAACAGGCCCATTCCTCCGAAAGCAAGAATCTGGGAGGCTTGCAGATGACTGATGTCGGGACGCACTTCAACGACATAGTTGATGAAATAGCTTCCGATTCCCGTCTGCCCGGCAACGTAAAAGAATTGGGCAATGACGGCAAAGAGAAAGAGCGGATGCTTCAGTAGATCACTGTATCGGCTCTTTCCGGTTGATGCGTTCACACTTCCCGCTTCGGATTTAAGTTGAGGTAGGGGCGTACGGATAAAAAGAACGGCGATGAGCAGGACGAGTATCCCGATTCCGATATACGGTTTTGCTAATGAGGTGAACGGATCTCCTCCTGAAAAGACGAACATTCCTCCCAAAAGCGGCCCCAGTATCCATCCCAGGCCGTTGAACGATTGGGCGAGGTTAATGCGCCGGGCGGCCGATGCCGGCGGACCGAGGACAGTTGTATAAGGATTGGCGGCTGTTTCGAGACAAGTCAGCCCGCAGGCGATGACAAAGAGGGCAATAAGGAAAGGCGGAAAAGTTTTGATCAATGTCGCCGGATAGAACAGGAAGGCGCCAAGAGCAAATACAAGCAGCCCGAAAATAATTCCTTTCTTATATCCGAAGCGCTTGATGAGTAGTCCCGCCGGGATACCCATTACGAAATATCCGCCGTAGAGGGAAAACTGTACCAGTGCGGACTTCGCCTTGGATATGCTTAATATTTCCTGGAAATGGGCGTTCAGTACATCCAGCAAGGCATGGGCAAATCCCCACATAAAGAAAAGGCTGGTCACGAGAACGAAAGGAAACAGGTAATTCTGTCCTTCCTTTCCTCTGAGAAGGGAAGCCGGACGGCTGTTTTTTTGTGTCATCGGTTCATTGATTTAAGATTACTATCTGTTGAAATGGCGTAAATATAACATAAATGATTGGTTCTTCCCATCTTGGACGGCTCAAAAGGGAAGGCGGACAGGCAGTAAGACCTGTCCGCTTCCGGGTTTAATGTAATTGATATAGAAAATAGTTGGCGTACTATTTACTTTTTATAGAGTGGGCCGTAGGTTTGGCAGGCGCGGTAGTCGGCTCCTTCCTTGTCCATGCCGAAAGCGCTCCATGCCGACGGGCGGAAGAGTTGGCTTTCGTCTACGTTGTGCATCGAAACGGGGATGCGCAGCATGGAAGCCAACGTGATCAGATCCGCACCAATATGTCCGTAGCTGATGGCGCCATGATTGGCTCCCCAATTGTTCATTACGTCGTAAACTCCCCTGAAGTTCGGGGAATCGGTCAGGCGGGGAACGAACCAGGTGGTTGGCCATCCCTTATCCGTACGTTCGTCCAGGATCTTATGGATTTCCGGATCGATGTCCGCCGTCCAACCTTCGGCCAGTTGGAGTACGGGACCCAATCCTTTTACCAGATTCAGGCGGACCATTGTGCAGGGCATGCCTCCCTTGGTCAGGAATTTGGAGGAAAAGCCTCCGCCCCGGAAGTATTCTCGGTTGGCAGGAACCCAACGGGTGGCATCCAGGCAGGCATTTACCTCAGCCTCCGATATCTCCCAGAAAGGTTTCATCACCGGTTGGCCGTCTTTCGCCTGTTGCCCGGAGCCGTCCAGTGTAGCGGCTCCCGAATTAATCAGGTGGATCATTCCGTTGGCGGCAACGCCTGTCAGTTTCTTGCCCGTTACCCGTTCCACGGCTTCGGGACTCCAATAGGTGCGGACGTCGGCAAAGATCTGGGCAGTATTGGTAAGAAGATGGTTGAGCAGCATGGCGGTGCCGTTCAGGGCATCGTTCTCCGTAGCAAGGATATAAGGCGCGCGCGTGCCGTTCCAATCGAAGGAAGAATTGAGGAGCGCTTCGGTAAAATCGCCGTTCGGATAGAAGTCGGTCCATTGGCGTTGCCCTTGGAATCCGGCGGCGATGGCGTTATGGCCCAGCGCTTCTTCTCCGAAGCCCATTTCTTTCAGTTTCGGATTACCTTGCATCAGGTCGCGTACAATCAGCATCATCTTGACCGAAAATTCCCAGTCGGCGTCTTTCGCTTGCCGGCTTTTCTTTAAATCTTCCCGGTTACAGGTATCTTCGTTTTCGATACAATTCGCCCTGGTCCATGCCAGCGCTTTTTCATATTCCTCTTTGTCATAGATCCCTTCGGTCATACGCCGGATAATTTCCACTTCATCGATTCCTTCGCAACGCATACCGAGGTAATCTTCGAAAAAATCGGTATTCACGATCGATCCGGCGATTCCCATGCAGACGGCGCCGATGGAGAGATAGGATTTGCCTCGCAGGATGGCAACCGCCATCGCGGCCCTGGAAAAACGGAGCAGCTTTTCCTTTACGTCGGCAGGGATCTCTTTCACGGAAGCATCCTGCACGTCGTGTCCATAGATACCGAATGCCGGCAGGCCCTTTTGTGTATGGGCCGCCAGAACCGCCGCCAGATAGACGGCTCCGGGACGTTCGGTGCCGTTGAATCCCCATACTGCTTTCACCGTGTGTGGATCCATGTCCATTGTTTCGCTTCCGTAGCACCAGCAAGGGGTAACGGTGATCGTGATTCCTACATTTTCCTTCTTGAATTTTTCGGCGCAGGCGGCGCTTTCAGCCACTCGCCCGATGGTCGAGTCGGCAATGACGCATTGCACCGGCGTGCCGTCCGGATATTTTAATTCGTTTGACAATAGATTTACGACGCTATGCGCCATCCCCATCGTTTGCTCTTCGAGCGATTCGCGGACACCTTTCATGCGCCCGTCGATGGTTGGCCGGATCCCTATTTTCGGCCAGTCTCCCTGAAATCGTTTCGTATTCATAATCCTTCAACTTATAGGTTAATCTTATGCTTTCGTTTATCTTCTTATCTGAAAAAGGAGCTTCTTCAGAAGTACTTAACAAAACTATTTATAAAAAAAAGAACGGACTGTCACTATTTCGACCAATAGATAACACGATTTCGATTTTTCCTCTTTTCTATTCTTTTATATGATTATGAATAAGTATATTTACCGTTTTCGGGTATGGCATGAAACCGATTTGTTCTTAAATATACGCGTATGAATATAATGTTGTTGAATATTGGTTATTCCGAACTGGAAGCTAATTGGAACTGGAAGAAAATATATAGCCCGTTTGCCCGCATCTATTATGTGAAAGGCGGGGAGGCGCGGACTTTTATCAATGGGGAGCCTCATCGGTTGAAACCGGATCATCTTTACCTGACTCCGCCTTTTACGCTTCATGATGACGAATGCGATAGTTTCTTCTCCCTTTATTATATTCATTTCTATGAAAACGAACCAAACCGGGAATCTTTTTTCGATCGTTACCGCTTCCCGGTGGAAATTGAAGCCACTCCTTTGGATCTGTCGCTCATCCGGCGCCTGCAAGAGATCCATCCCGACCGGTTTCTCCGTTATATCGATCCGCAGGTATACGATAACCTGCCGACTTTTTCTTATTATGCAGCGGATAACCAGAAGATGCCTTTGCATCTTTCGGAAGAAACGCAGGGGATCCTATCCCAACTCATGTCCCGCTTTTTAGCGCTGCGCCAAGATAAGATGGAAAGCTCCGACCCCCGCATCAGCAAGTGCTTGCGTCATATCCATGAGAATATCGGCAGGAATATCCGTTTGGAACAGTTGGCCGACATATCCTGCATTACGACCGACCACCTGATCCGCCTGTTCAAAAAAGAGATGGGAAACACCCCCCTACATTATATTATTACTAAGAAGATAGAAAAAGCGCAACTTCTCCTCCTTACGACCGACCGGGCGGTGCGCGATATCGCCTTGGACTTGTCGATCGATAACATTTCTTACTTTAACCGCCTATTCAAAGCGGCAATCGGGCTCACGCCCGGAGAATACCGTTCGGCCAACAGTAAGAAATACACTCCCGGCTACTGATTTTCAGGATTGTTGCAATTCAAATCAGGATAACGGTCAGCCCCCTGGCTCCATGCGCGCCGACGACTAACGCCTGTTCGATATCGGCCGTTTTCGACGGGCCGGAGATAAAGACGCCGAAAGGAGCTTCACCGAAAGGCAACTGGGCGTATGCCTCGTGCATATTGTTTACGATCTTGTTGCGATCCAGAAGAATGACCAACTGCTCGGCTATGAAATAGACGGCTTTCTTTTTAACGTTCTGTGGGATCCAGACGCAACCGTTTTCCGCCACTCCGATTTCGCCCTGTATAATCGCCAGATCCGTTCCGTCCAAATCCTGCGGCCTCTCCAGTTCGTCCGGATTGACCGTGGCTATCCGGATGAATGGTAGGTTGGATGCGATTCGTTTGGCCTCGGGAAAAAGCCGGCTCAAGAGCTCGTTCAGGTCTTGTCCCTCTTCCAGAAAGAGAGCTTCTCCTCCGACGGCTTGGCTGACTTCCAAGAACTGCGCTGTTTTGTCAGGATACCGGATGCCTTCTATCCGAGAAAAAGGGCGCTCGTAAGTCGTTTGGATGTTTCGTTTGATCTTTGCTATTATTTCGTCTTTACTGCTCATTTGCTTATCGGTTTTGTTCTTGTTTGTTTTTTCACCTTGCCCTTTTTCCAAAGAGAAGTAAATGTTTCATTGGCAAAACGGGGTAGCTCGCGCCGGATTCCCCATTCGTTCAACCTGTTATAGATGATAAACCGGGGGAAGTGATTGACAATGGGCGCCAGTTTCAATGCCGTATTATATATTGCGGGGTGGGAGAAGAGGTACTTCATGCCCGTGGACATGACTTTCTTCATCGGATCCGCTTTACCGATGGAATCGAGGCCCTGTCTCCAGCGATAGATTTGGTCGGCCAGATCTATTTTCACCGGGCAAACGTTGTTACAGGAGAAACAGAGCGAGCAGGCCGATACATTGTCGGCGTATTCCTGAGGCGACCTGAGCATTCCCAGGTTAATCCCAATCGGCCCGGGAATAAAGTAAGTATAAGAATAGCCGCCGCTCCGGCGATAGACCGGACAAGTGTTCATGCAAGCCCCGCAACGGATACATTTCAGGGTTTGGATATGATCTTCATTGCCGATGATTTCGCTCCGTCCGTTATCCACGAGGATGAGATGCAATTCGCCGCCCTCCTGCGGCTTACGGTAATGCGACGTATAAGCTGTGACAGGCTGGCCCGTAGCCGAACGTGCCAACAGGCGGGTATATACGCTGAGCGCCTGGTAATCCGGGATCACCTTTTCGATCCCCATTGTTACGATATGTACCTTGGCGAACGAGGTTCCCATGTCGGCATTCCCTTCATTGGTGCAGACCACCATATCCCCGGTTTCCGCAACGCCAAAGTTGCAGCCGGTCATGGCGACGTCCGCGGTCAGGAATTCATTTCTCAAATGCTTTCGGGCCGCATGAGTCAGATAAGTCGGATCGCTGTTTCCTTTTTCCGTATGCATTTCTTTTTCGAATAAGCGGCCGACTTCTTCGCGTTTCAGATGGATTGCCGGCATGACGATATGGCTTGGCGGTTCGTGCAGTAACTGAAGGATACGTTCACCGAGGTCGCTTTCAACTACATCGATTCCTTTTTCTATCAGAAAGGGATTGAGATGGCATTCTTCGGCCAGCATCGATTTGCTTTTGATTAATTTCTTTGCTCCGTGTTCCGCCAGGATCCGGAGGACGATTCCGTTATGTTCACTGGCGTCTTTGGCCCAATGGACGATGACTCCGTTGCTTTCCGCCTTAGCTGCAAATTGTTCCAGATAGTTGTCCAGGTGGGTGATCGTATGCATTTTAATGTCGGCGGCCAGTGTCCGCAGTTCTTCCCATTCGGGAAGTTGGGTGGCCATCCGATCCCGTTTCTCCCGCACCAACCAGAGTGTTTCGTTGTGCCAGGCTTCTTGTTCTTTATGGGCGATAAAACGTTCCGCCGCTTTTGAATGTAGGGTACTCATAATCCGGATGCTAATATTTCGATTGCGTGAATAAATCGGATAGGCAAATGTTCCCGGTTGACAATCCCCTGCATGTGCATAAGGCAGGAGCTATCCGCCCCGGTAATATATTCCGCCCCGGTAGAAAGGTGATTACTGATTTTATCCCGTCCCATGCAGACGGAGACTGCGCTTTCTTCTACGGCGAACATTCCGCCGAAACCGCAACATTCATCGACCTTAGGCGGTTCGAATAGTTCGATGCCCTTGATTAAGGAAAGCAAGTCTTTGACTTTCGAATAACGGGGTATATTCAGCTCGCTGGCGGAAGAGAGGTGCAGTTCGCGAACGCCGTGGCAACTATTGTGGAGGCTTACCTTGTGAGGAAACTCTCCCGGCAATTTGTCCACCTTCAGGATATCGTGCAGGAACTCGCAAACGTCATAGATCTTATCGCTTGTCCGGCATAGATGCCCGCCCTTCTCCAACAACCGGGGATAGTTTACTTTCACGAATGCCGCACAACTTGCCGACGGTGCGACAATGTAATCATATTCATTGAATAAATTTTCAAACGAAACCGCCAGAGGGACGGCTTTGTCCTCAAAGCCGGCATTCGCCATTGGTTGTCCGCAACAGGTCTGTTTCAGTGGATAATCGACTTGAACGCCCAGATAATCCAATAGTTTGTAAGTTGCTACCCCGACTTCCGGGTAAACAGCATTTACATAACAGGGGACAAATAACCCTACTTTCATTCTTTTCTTATTGGTTTTTGTATATTGATAACAAGATAGGGCAGATGATGCGTCTGCCCTATATATAACTGCTTTCTTTATTCTTTTGTTTCGAGGTAAACTACATGGGTTTGCAAATATTCTTCCAGTCCGTGTTTGCCATCGGCGCCGCCGATGCCCGACTTGCGGAATCCGGCATGGAATCCCTGCATGGCTTCGAAGTTCTCCCGGTTGATATAGGTTTCCCCAAACTTCAGGGAACGGATCAGCTTGAATGCCGTATCCAGGCTCTGGGTATAAACGGACGATGTCAGGCCGTATTCGCAATCATTGGCCATGGCAATGACCTCGTCTACTGTTGTATACTCGACAATCGGAAGTACCGGGCCGAAGATTTCTTCCTGTATGATCTCCATCTTCTGCGTACAGTTATCCAAAACAGTCGGCTCGAAGAAATATCCCTTTGCCCCGATGCGTTTTCCTCCGCAAAGTAATCCGGCTCCTTCCCGGATAGCTTGCGCCACCTTGCCTTCAACCGATTTCAGGGCGTTGGCCTCGATCAGCGGCCCCATATCCAGATCGGAGATAACCGAAGGGTTCCCGACTTTTACATTCTTCATCCCGCTTACCAATTTATCCAGGAAAGCGGCCTTGATGTCTTTATGGACATATACCCGTTCGGCGCAGTTACATACCTGTCCGGTATTGATGACACGCGAACCGATGATGCTTTTGACTGCCAGATCCAGGTCGGCATCCGGCAGTACAATGGCAGGCGCTTTTCCACCGAGCTCCAGGGAGACCTTGGTGATGTTCTTGGCAGCGACCGCCATGGTTTGTTCTCCGGCGCTTACACTGCCGGTCAGGCTGACCATGCCGACTTTCGGATTGCCCGCCAATTCCTGCCCGATGACGGAGCCGCGCCCGTTGACCAGGTTAAATACGCCGGCCGGCAGATCCACCTCTTCTACTATCTGGGCGAACACGTAAGCGTTCTGGGGGGTAAGCTGGCTGGGTTTTACCACGATTGTATTTCCGGTAACCAATGCCGGCGCTGCCTTCCGGGCGATCAGGAAGAAAGGAAAGTTCCATGGAAGGATACCGGTGGTTACTCCGATCGGCTTTTTAAAAATAAAAATATTCTCCCTCGGGCGGTCGCTCTGTATGATTTCGCCTTCATACCGGCGGGCCCATCCGGCCATATATTCAAGGTAGTCGGCTGTGAAGTAAGTCTCCACACTTGCCAATCCTTGTGTCTTTCCTCCTTCACGGACAATAATATCTGTGATTTCTTTTGCGCGTCTGCGTATGCCTTCCGCTATTTTAATCAGATAACCGGCACGTACTATGGCAGGTGTCTTTTCCCATTGCGGCTGGGCTTTTTCCGCAGCGTCGATTGCTTTTCTCGCATCTTCTACCGTTCCGTCGGGCATCAGGGAAATCACCTCTTCCGTGGAAGGGTTCAATACATTAATCCATTTACCGGATGTGTTTTCAATAAACCGTCCGTCAATAAACATCTTTAATTCCTTCATAATATCATTGATTTATTAGTTAATCTTCCAAAACTACAAAAAAAGGAATGAATCTCAAAAATCAGGATAGTTAATAAAAAAACATGTTTTGTACTAAAGTAAAAAGGTAACATTTTAGACGGCAAAAAGCAGCCAAAACGTAACAGTTGGTTCATATCCCCTTAATATTCTGTTTGTTTATTTGTATAACTTTAAAAAATCAGAATAATGAGAATTGCAGGTTTATTTTTTAGTCTGTTTTTTCTTTTCTTCTTGCATGTTACGGCTCAGGATAAGGGCCTATCGGGAAGAGTGACGGATTCCAAAGGCGAAGCGATTGCGGGCGTAAGTATAGTAAAAAAAGGGACAACGATTGGTATCGTTGGCAACCCGGACGGTACTTTCCAACTAAAAAATGTTCAACCGGATGATATCCTTGTTTTTTCTCTGTTGGGTTACAAGCAGAGAGAATTGACGGCCAAAGAGTACATGGAAGTCATTATGGAAGAACAGGCAAGGAACCTGGATGAAATCATTGTCAGTACGCAGAAACGGAATCAGAGTAGCATTGAAATTCCGGTTCCTGTCAGCGCTTTGTCGGGGGAAAGCTTGGTGCATTTGAATGTGCGGCAGTTGGATGAATTGTCCGAATATATTCCCGGCATGCAAATGCAGTTGCAAAGTCCGAACAATCCGGGTTATGTAATTCGCGGGGTTACTTCCGACGACGGAGATTCCCGGTCGCAGCCTCGTGTTTCCGTTTTTCAGGACGGTATTTCTATCTCCCGTTCCCGCGGATCGGTCGTCGAGCTTTTTGATCTGGAACGTATAGAAGTTGTAAAGGGTCCGCAAGGAACCTTGTTCGGGCGTGGAGCGGAAATCGGCGCCTTACATATTGTGCGCCAGAAACCTATCAACCGATGGGCGGCGGAAGCGACTTTAGGCTATGGATCATATAACCAGAAACTGCTGACCGGATTTATTAATACGCCTATCCTAAAAGATCAATTGTTGAACCGGTTTGCTTTTTATTATAACGATCGTGACGGATTTATTGAGAACCGCTCCGGTGGAGATCTGAACGGGAAAGGTGTTTGGGCGCTTCGTAACTCTACCCGTTTATTTGCCGGCGAGAATACTTTTGCCGACCTGATCTTAGATTATCAACGGGATGATTATCCCGGCACCTCCTTCAAGAACGGACAATATGCTCCGAAAGGCGGAGATACGGATCCCAATACGATGGCCGACCTGGAAAAAGGGAAAGACTTATATATTAAGCGAAATGTGGGTGGGGTCGGTTTGCTGATCGATCATACGCTGAATTCCGATTGGAAATTTTCATCAATTACCGGTTTTCGCGCTTTCGATTCGGACGAATCTTTCGATGCCGACGGGACAGCAGCGCCGATCTTATGGGTATCCGAAATTGCCAAAGGAACCCAATTGAGTCAGGAGTTCCGTTTCAATTATGATAATAAAGACAATTTTTCGGGGTTTCTCGGAGCGAGTTATTTCTATGAGAAGAATTCACAGGAAGTGCCGATGAGAATCAATGAGCAAAGCCTCTATCCGGCTTATATTTCCCCGATGCTGAAAAAAAACCTGACGGAACAGTTTTCGGCAATACCGGGAATGACGGAAGAACAAGTCGGGGCTATTGCGAATCTTTTATTTCCGGATGTTCCTCCTTTGACGGACGGAGTTCCCAACTATGTTGCCAAGACGCCGAATGTGCGTAAAACGTTGGAGGATGTATTTAGTTCACAAATCGGCATGCCGCTTACCTTAGAACAAATCCTGGCGTTAGCCCAAGTGCCGGAAACCACACAGAAGCAATTGATCGGAATGGTTGATCTTTTATCTGATAAAAATATCAATTCGTATCACGAAGAATCTTCCAAAAACACCGGCATCAATCATGCTGCAGAGTTTTTTGCGGATGGGACCTATAAAATAACGCCGAATTTAGGCATTACAGCCGGTATTCGTTTAAGTTATGAAAAGCAGAAGGGATTTTATGAAGCAGCCGCTTCGGGCCAGCCCAGTGTGTTTGCCATGTTAATGACCCAAACCGACAATTTATTAAATCCGATCTCGAACGGTGAGATCTCAGCCTCAAAAGACTATTTTTCTTATGTCGGACGACTTGCCCTGAATTATATGTTCGGGCGGAACAATCTGTATGCCATCGTGTCGAGGGGACGGAGGCCCGGTGTGGTAAGCATCCTTCCGGCAAAGACGACTTTCCTGCAACCGGAGATAATCTGGAATTATGAAACCGGAATCAAAGGACATGTCGCCGGAGGAAAGCTTCAGTATGATTTTACGATGTTTTATTATGACTGGAATCATTTCCAGACGACTTCGCTTCAGACCGTAGAAGGTAGTCTCGCTCCCCAATACCAGGCAGATGATGCCGGGAAAGCACATAGCTTCGGTATCGAAACCGGCTTGCGTTATTCTTTTCTTCCGGGGGTAAATGCTTTTGCCAATTATGCTTATATCGATGGCAAGTTCAGTGACAGGGATGAAGAAGGAAACGAACAGGAGTATGCCGGAAACCGGTTCCGTTTGACGCCGAAACATACTTTCTCCGTCGGCTTGGATGCTAATATTCCATTAAAAGGAGCGACCGTATTGTTCTTACGCCCCTCTTATTCTTATAAGTCTAAGGTTTATTTTGAAGATGAGAATACAGAATTGCTGAGCCAGGAAGGGTATGGGTTGGCTAATTATACCGCGGGTGTAGGCTTTAAGGCAAAAAGATTGTATTACGAAATCAGCATGTATGGGAAAAATGCATTGGATAAGAAATATATTATCGATGCGGGGAATAGTGGGAATACGATTGGTATGCCCACCTTTATCGGGGGTAGTCCGAATCAGTTCGGGATGCAAGTAAAAATTGGATTTTGATAATCTATTAAATGATTATCCGCATAATGTCCTGGCAAAGGCATTTAGATCCCTGAAAAATTCAGTATACTCAATGCATCCATTCAGTATACTGAATTATAAAATCGAGTATACTCGATTTATTCACTCAGTATACTTGATTTTTCACGTAGGACACGATGCGGATAATTATAATCTATTATTTATATAATTGAAGTATGAAAACAAAATTAGTATTATTTTTATTGCTGAATTTAATTGTTTTTGCACAATTAATTGCATCGGAGAAGTCGGAGAAGTCGAACCTTTCGGAATATACCGGAAAATATATTTTTCCGGCGGGCGCTGTGGTCGATGATGCGGTGATTACATTGCTTCGTGATACATTGAATGCCTCTGTTTCGTTAGGTTCCGTATCTTTGGTTCCTGTTGAGAAAGATTCTTTCGGTATTCCTCAATATGGCGGAACCGTTATTTTCCTTCGCGACAAGCAGGATCAGGTTACCGGATTAAAGGTTTTCTTTCCGATGGGGGGTATAGAAGAACTGGAAGCGACAAAGGATTTGAAAATAGCAGAAAATAAAAATTAATAGAAATGAAGCTTAAGTTATTTATTCTTTTACTTGTCATAAGTAGCAATTTAATCGGACAAAACCTAGTGAAGGGTTATGTCTATGAAGATCAAAATCAAAACGGGAAGAAAGAGCGCCAGGAAAAAGGCGTGCCTAATGTGGCTGTCTCCAATGGGGTGAATGTAACGCTTACGGATGCTTCCGGCGCGTATGAATTACCTGTTGGGAACGACAACATCATTTTCGTGATCAAACCCTCCGGGTATAAAATAGCGTTGGACGAATTCAACCTTCCCAAATCTTATTATATTCATAAGCCGGCGGGTTCTCCTTCGTCTTTTTACAAAGGAGTAAGCCCTACGGGGGATTTGCCGAAGTCGGTGGATTTTGCCATCATCAAGTACGATGAACCTGAAAACTTCACTTCTTTTATTTTCGGAGACTCGCAAACTTATACGAATCAGGAGATTGATTACTTTATCCGGGGTATTGTAGATGAAGTGAAAGACATCCCGAACATCAGTTTTGGAATCACGATGGGAGACCTGGTCGGAGATAACCTGACATTGCACGCTCCCTATAAGGATGCCATCAAACAGATCGGCCTGCCCTGGTATAATGTACTGGGCAATCATGATATGAATTACGATGCAAAGTCCGATTTCCAGTCGGACGAGTCGTTCGAAGCAAGCTTCGGCCCCAATAATTATGCTTTTAATTACGGGAAAGTCCATTTTATTGTCCTGGATGATGTCTTGTATCCGAATCCTTTTTCCGGCAAAGGCTATACTGGAGGATTAAGGGATGACCAATTGGAGTTTGTGAAGAATGATCTGGCCCATGTAAGTCCGGACCAACTGATCGTTATTTCCATGCATATTCCTTTGTTTACTTTTAAGGAGGCTTTCCGGGAAGACGACCGCAACCAGCTATATTATCTCTTGAGTAAATTTCCGGACGTTTTGGTTTTTTCCGCCCATACGCATGTACAGTGTCATGGGTTTGCCGGAAAAGAGGAAGGCTTAAACCGGGAGAAACCCATTCATGAATACAACGTAGGAACTACCTGCGGGGACTGGTATTCCGGAATATTGGATGATAAAGGATTGCCTGTTTCTACCATGCGCGACGGTACGCCGAAGGGATATGCCTTTCTGAATATCAAGGGCAATAAATATACGCTTGACTATAAAGTAGCCGGCAAGCCCGCCGATTACCAGATTTCTATCTACAATCCGAAAGTAGTACCCTCCAAGAAAGGAGTATCTTCCGGAATCTATGCCAATTTCTTTATGGGAAGCGAGAATGACCTCGTTGAGTGTCGTGTCGATGATGGCGAATGGAGAAAGATGAAGAGAGTGGAGGATTACGATCCCGCTTACTATCGTTATGTGCAGGATTGGGACTTTATCGAAGAGCTAAGGCCTGTCCGCAGGCCATCTAATCCGGAGAAAAGCCGTCACTTGTGGCGTGCCAATATACCGACCAATCTTTCGGTAGGCGAACATCAGATTGAAGTACGCGGAACCGATCTCTTCGGCCGTGTGTATACAGCCAAAAGTAAATATAAAATTCAGGAGTTTAACTGATTCCGAATAAATAGGATTGATGACAAATCGGGCGGCAAGAGAATAAATTGCCGCCCGATTTCGTTATTGTTATCTTTCCCTATGGGTGGAATCAGTCTCTGTCGGAGAAATATTTCATAAACTGGGAACGTTCGTATACAGAAGGGTCCGTAACATTCCGGAAGCTCAGTTGGCCTTTGAATTGCGATAAGGATTCGTATTTTGCCTGATGCATCCATTCTTCGATGCATACCAGCATCTGGGAAATGATCTCCGCACCGTGGGTGTAGATAGCGCTGCAGAGCTGAACGGCCGAAGCGCCGGCCAACAGGCATTTGATGACATCTTCCCAGTCGAGGATTCCGGTAGAGGAGGCGATGTCGATTCCTTGTACGATTCCGCTGACAATCGCTGTCCAGCGGATTGTTTCGCTCAGGTCGGAGTGATTACTGAATACATTTCCCGACACGATCTGCCGGGTATTGATATCTATATCCGGCTGATAGAAGCGGTTGAACAGGACGACGGCATCAGCGCCGTTGTCTTTCAGGGTTTTCACCAGGCGGGGAATGTTGCCTATGTTCTTCCCGATTTTCATGAAAATCGGAATGGAAACCGTTTCCCTTACTTTTTTCAGGATGGAAACGCAGAGATCCAATGTGGCATCATAGTCCGTGTCCGGATCCGTACAAAGGAAAAATACATTCAGTTCAAGTGCATCCGCACCGGCTAACTCCATCTGGTGGGCAAAATCGGTCCATGCGTCCGCTTTATAACAATGGATGCTGGCAATGATGGGAATGGTGCACACCGTTTTGGCTTTCTTTATCAACTCCAGGTAAGAGCTCACCTGGTTTGCCTTGACATAGGTATTGATGTATCTCGCTGCTTCCGGATATTCATTTTCATGTATGGCCTCGAAGGCCTGCATCTCTATCTGTTCTTCAAAAAGAGATTTCAATACAACCGCACCGGCGCCGGCTTTCTCATACTCCTTGATGCGCTCCGGGTTGTTGGTCAGTCCGGAACTACCCACAATCAATGGATTCCGAAGCATGAGCCCACCGTAATTAGTTTTCATATCGATCATCCCTACTTTTTTTCACAAAAATAATTAATATATTCTATATTCTTCCGATGAAATCCGGGCATCTTTCCCCGAGTGTTAACAAAGATCAATATTCCCGTTCGCCGAACAGCATTGTTCCGATCCGTATCATGGTACTTCCCTCTTCGATCGCAATCCGGTAATCATGTGTCATTCCCATGGAGAGGGTTTGGAAATGGGACAATGTAACGCCCGGCAAGCTCTTTACGGTTTCGAAGAACTGGTGCAGGTCGTGAAATTCCTGCCGCACCTGTTCCATATTATCCGTATTGGTCGCCATTCCCATTAATCCGCAGAAATGAAGGTTGGGATAGGCTTCCCCGACAGGTTCGTTGAACAAGGCGAGGCATTCGTCGCGGCTGAACCCGTGCTTGCTTTCTTCCTTTGCAATATGGATCTCCAGCAATACATTGATTATCAGTTCATTCCGTGCGGCCTGCTTGTCGACCTCTTTCAGCAGCTTGACGGTGTCGATGCTTTGAATAGTATGGATGAACGGAGCGATGGCTTTCACCTTGTTCGTTTGCAAAGGGCCGATGAAATGCCATTTGATATCAGCAGGCAAATCCGGTCTTTTCTCTACCAGCTCCTGTACCCGGCTTTCCCCGAAAATACGCTGTCCGGCTCCGTAAGCTTCCCGTATGGCGTCTTCCGGATGGAACTTTGAGACGGCGACCAGGCTGACTCCGCCGGGGATCGAACTTCTTAATTTCCGGATATTCTCAGCTATGTTCATGATGCCACCTTCACCTCCTCTGTCTTTGAACTTTCCGCCGTAAACGGGAATACATCCATCAGCGCCGTTTCCGTTACGGAAGCGATGACGTAGTCGGCTAGCGTACCTTTCATTCCTTCTTCCAGTACTTGAATGGCGTCTTTCAGGTCGGATGCCTGCGCCAGCATCTGGGCGGCTGTCTTTTTTTCCGCTCCGCTCTTTTCGTCGAGCGTGATGAAATAGATCTTGAATTTGTAGAAACGGTCTCCGTTTTCATTGAAAAACAATTCGGAGAGGCGGGCGCGTTTGATATCCGCTATGGTAAATTCTCCGGTAATGAACGGACGTATCTCTTCTATAATCCTTGCTTCCGCTTCCGTGAATGAGAGGGCGTCGACCAGATAGGGTTCCGATACCTTCTTTTGCATCCCGTTTTCCATTACCTTTTCGTATGAAACTTTACATTCAAACCAATTATGCATATTCTTTCTTTTTTTAAGACGTACAAAGATAGATGCTCTTGTTGAATAATCCAATGGTCAACGTTCGTTATCTTCTTTGCTCAGTAGCATGATGGAAGGTACTCCGAATGAAATAACTCCGGCCAAGGTGACGACAATTCCGCAGATAAGAAAGGTGGATGCGATACCGATAGAATCCGCCAGGAAACCGGTGCTAAGGAGTCCTATCATCGAGGGCAGGATGCTAACGCTCATAAACATGGAGAACACACGCCCCAGGGCCGACGGTTTGATGTTCGTTTGTATCACCGTATTAAACATGGAGAAATAGATGGAAGATGCGATTCCTCCTATGGTTGTCAGGACGACGAATCCGGCATATCCTTCCTTCGGCAGGAGGCCGGAAAAGGCGAACGATAAGCCCAGAATAATGTAGGAAAGGTTAATCAGTACGATCTTATTCCATTTCACCTTTTTCAGCCCCAGGGCCATACCGCCGATCAGCATGCCGGAGCCCCAGACCACTTCGATCAGGCTCATCTGGAAGGCTGTCCCGGAGAAATGATTCAGCGTCATGAGAGGGAAAAGGACTCCGACCGGCATGAGGAAGAACGTACAGAGGATGGAAAAGATAAAAAGCCATTTCAATCCTTTCTTTTGCGTTACTTCCCGTATGCCTTCGATCATTTCGCGGAAGACCTGGCGCTTTTCCTGTATTTCCTCTTTCGGTGGATCGGGGATGACGACCAGCAACAGTCCTAGGCAGGCTATGATTGCGCCCACAACATCAAGCATCAGGATGAAACTCATATCCATCCAGGTGATCAGCAAGGCTCCCAAGGCCGGTCCTGCAATATTGCACAGAGACTGGATCATCTGGTTGATGCCGGAAATGCGTACCAATTCCTCTTTCGGCGCAATCAGCGGGATAGAGGCTTGCATCGCCGGCGAATGAAACGCCGAGCCTATGGAACGCATGGCCAACAGGAGGTAGATCTGCCATATTTCTGCCACGTCGAGATAAAAAAGGGCAGCAAGAATGATGGTACAGAAAGCAATAAAACTGTCTGACAGGATCATCACCCGCTTCCGTTTCCATCGATCGACATAAACGCCGGCAATCGGCCCTAGCAACGATTGCGGCAGCAAAGCAGCAATGGTACTAAAGGCAAGAACCTCCGCCGAGCGGGTTTCGAAACTCAACCATAAAACGATGGCAAAGCCGACGATGGAGCTGCTTAAAATGGATAAAAGTTGTCCCGACCATATAATAACGAATGTTTTTTTCCAGTCGATCATAGAAATATACCTTGTTTTGCCTGACAAAGGTAACTCTTTTTCTTTCTTTTTTCTCCCTTTTGCCCCGGCCCGTTATAGTCCGGGTCTTTCCTTGTACCAGGAGGCGTACATGTGATAATTCCGTGCGATTTTCTGATTGATTTCTTTGGATTGTTGCGGGTCGACTTTCTTAATGAATTTGGCCGGAACGCCGGCATAGATGGTTCCCGGCTCGACGATCGTACCGCTGAGTACGACCGATCCGGCCGCAATAATGGCGCCTTCTCCGATCACGGCATGATCCAGCACGATCGAACCGATGCCTATCAGTGCGCCGGAGCAGATCTTTGCCCCATGGATTGTCACATTATGCCCGATTGAAACATCATCCTCAATCTCGATCACTGATTTCTCATATAATGTATGCAATACCGAACCGTCTTGTATATTGACTCCGTTACCGATGCGGATTGAATTGACGTCTCCCCGTAGAACGGCGCCGAACCATACGCTGCAGCCTTCCCCGATTTCTACATCCCCGATGATTACTGCATTATCAGCCACATACGTGTCTTTTCCAATGAGGGGGGTAAATCCCCTTACCGACTTTATGATACCCATAATTGTCCTAAATTAATTGTTTTTTTCCTGAAGTTCCTTTCAGTCCATCCGATTGCATCTTTCTCAAAATCCCCGGATTCGGACGTGCATAAAGGTAGTATCTTTTGCTTTATTTGCAAAGTGCGGATTCCGTATTTGTGCATTCGTATCTCTATGACTTTTTACTGACGAAATTTTGAAACTTCATCCTTCTATTTTATTCTACTTAATGAGCGTATTTATTTCTTGTATGTCTTTTTTATGGCCTTGGCATCCTCTTTATTCAATCCACATTTCTACAGAGTGTTCGATCTTATCATTGATAAGAGGTAAACTATTTTTGCGATCTAATATTTTCCCATCAAGTGTAATGTGAGCAGATGATGAATCCGATATGCGAGAGAAAGTAATATGATACACAGTCTCTTTATAACGATAATGTACTTTGTAGCGATCCCATTTTTTCGGTAAATGAGGAGATAAATCTAACCTATCACCAACTAAATTGATACCTAAAAGAGTTTCTACCAGAAGGCGGTACATCCAAGCCGCAGAACCTGTATACCATGTCCAGCCGCCACGGCCCGGATATCCTTCGGCAGCATAAATATCAGCGGCTATCACATAAGGTTCGACCTTATAAACAGCGATTTGTTCGGCGGAATTTCCGTGCTGCACAGGATTTAAAAGGTCAAATAATTCCCATGCTTTTTCGGTTTCACCCATAAGGGCAAAAGCAAGTACCGCCCAGATAGCTCCATGTGTATATTGCCCCCCGTTTTCACGAACGCCGGGTATATATCCTTTAATATAGCCGGGATTAAGATTCGATTGATCGAATGCCGGAGTAAATAACTGGATTAATTTATCTTTATAATGTACTAATTGGATATCCACCTGAGCCATTCCTGCTGCAGATCGTTCAGGATCTCCCGCACCACTGATAACCGACCAGCTTTGGGGTAACGAATCGATACGGCATTCCTCATTGGTTCTCGATCCGAGAGGCATCCCGTTATCGAAATAAGCACGCCGGTACCATTCTCCGTCCCAAGCATTCTTTCGAATATTGTCACGAAGTATTTCCGCCTGATCAATACAATACCGGGCAAAAGAACCATTATTGCGGGATACGGCCAATTCAGAGAATTTCAGAAGAACATCATATAGAAAAAATCCCAGCCAGACACTTTCGCCCCGGCCTTCTTTTCCTACCAGGTTCATGCCGTCATTCCAATCGCCGCATCCCATTAATGGCAATCCGTGGTCTCCAAATTTTAATCCGTACTTTATACTTCTTACACAATGTTCATAAACCGTAGCCCATTCCCCGGAACGTCCGGGTAAATCGTAATAAGATTCTTCATTCGTCCCTAATAGCCGTCCTTCGATAAAGGGTACGTTCTCATCCAGTAAATCAGTGTCGCCGACACTCGTTACGTACCGACTCACAACATACGGAAGCCATAAATAATCGTCCGAGAAATGTGTTCTTACACCTCTACCCGAAGGCGGATGCCACCAATGCTGTACATCTCCTTCCTTAAACTGGCGGCCGGCAGCTCTCAGTATTTGTTTGCGAATCATCATAGGCTCGGCATGTACCAGCGCCATTACATCTTGAAGTTGATCGCGGAAACCATAAGCTCCTCCCGACTGATAATATCCTGAACGGGCCCATATCCGGCTGCTTATTGTTTGGTATAACAGCCATCCGTTAGCCATCACATTTACCGACGGATCGGGAGTGTCGACATTAATCACGCCTAATGTTTTATTCCAATAAGCCCCGACTTTACCAAGCGCTTCTTTAGCGGCGCCTGTTTGTCTGAAACGTGAAACCAAATCTCTCATTTCGTCTTTATTGTGAGCAAAACCGAGTCTGAAACGAATCTCCCGTTCCTGTCCATTCGCTAATTCAAGCACCACTTGCACAGCCCCACAAGGATCTAAACCGGCACCGACTTTACCCGACAGACGCGTTCGTTTCATTGCGGCCGGTTGTGATAAACTACCGTTTCGCCCGATAAATTCAGTCCTGTCTCCTGTTAATGTACGGGGTTCACCCACATCAAGAAAGGCTATCTGACCGGCAAAGCCGATATTATAAAAATTTCTGGCAAAAAAGACTCCGGTTTTTACATCTATTTCCGTCTGGATATGTAATAAACTTTTCGGGCGCAGATCAGCCAACACCCATTCGTAATATCCCGTAACGGAGATTTTCCGGCTTCTTCCGGATACATTACGCAGTTTCAATACATTCAATTTGACAGGGGCGTCTATTGCAACATATACGGTCAGCTCCGATTCTATTCCATTTTCACTGTGTTCAAATACAGTATATCCGAATCCATGTCTGATTACATAAGGAGTTCTACCTTTTGCCGGTAACGGAGTCGGCGACCAGAATTGTCCGGATCGCTCGTCTCTAATATAGAAAGCTTCGCCTGACGCATCCTTTACAGGATCATTATTCCATGGGGTAAGTCGAAATTCATGGGCATTCTCAGCCCATGTATATGCACCTCCGCTCTCAGAAACCACTGTACCGAACTGCTCATTAGCCAATACATTACACCATGGAGCAGGAGTTGTCTGTCCGGGTTGAAGGGTGATAACATATTCATGTCCGTCGGAAGTAAATCCACCTAAACCGTTTTCGAAAATTAACTTGTGTTTTGATGGTTGTTTTTCTATCGTTGATATAGGTAAAATTACAGGTTGTAAAACAGGCACCTGTAATTCATCTATCGTTAACGACTCTAATTGCATGGAGAATGTTCCTTGTTCGTCGCTAAGAACGATACGTGCAGCAGCTAATAATAACAACATGTCATCGTGTGGCACTTGTTCGATCCGGCGAACAAAAATTCCTCCTGCCTTTTCTAATAATGGGGCTTCAATACCCGATGATATCAGGTTCACAATCTCATCGTGTACTGATTGGCGATACACCGAAACATCTTCATTTACTATAATTAATTCTACTGTCAAACCTTTCATACGCCAATAGGCATGTGCCAATACGATTTGCCTGACCAATTCTATGCCGGAAAGATCACTGATACGAACTAAAACGATAGGCACATCTCCCGAAATGCTATAACTCCAAAGGCCATCTTGTCCCCGTCTGTTACTCTTTAGTGTAGTCTGTGAAGCCCGTCTTAATGAATTTGCATAAACCAAAGAACCGGCAAGTTTACTATATAGTTGTGCTTCTGCTTCGGTAATATTTAATTGATGAAGTACAACCTGGTTATGAGTCCAGGCTAGTTCAAAGGCACGCTCAGTCATCCGGATATTCTGATATTTGTCAACTAATGCCAGGGCGGCCTCACGCGTTTCTGTCATTCCGAGCAGGACGCAGACAGTTATCTCAGAGTCGGGCGGTACAGTCACCGTTCGTCGTAAAGAAATAGCCGGATCCAGGACAGAACCACAGCTATTGGATAAAGGCCCTGAATGTTGCATAGCCAAAGGATTGTTCAAAGAACATCCCCGACCAATAAATAAAGCCCTGTCCGTTTCGCAAGAAATATCTTTTTGCTGATGATCATCAACGAGCAATAAATGAATTAAACAGGGTGGATACTCATTCTCCGAACGGGCACGCCGGGTACAGAGCAAGGCGGATAAATCCGGGACAAATTCTGTTTGCACAAACAAGTTGCTAAAAGCCGGGTGTGCTTCATCCGCGGCTTGAGGCGCTATGACCACTTCGCTATAAGTTGTCAACTCTATTGTCCGGGCCGTATGTGAATGGTTGATCAATCTGATCCGTCTTAATTCGATATCATCTTCGGGTGAAATGCAAATGGTCATATGTGTTTCTAACTTCGACCCTTTTTGATGAAACTCGGAATATGCTTGTGTAAATATAGCTTCCCTATCCAAAAGAGTGGAGTGTACCGGTTGATAGGTGATGGAATGAAATTCGCTGCTGTTTCGCTCTTTCAAATAGACGAATAGTCCTAAATTATCGCTTGTCGCATCTTCCCGCCAACGAGTAACAGCTATATTGTTCCATCGGCTATATCCTCCTCCGGCATTATTTACCATAATATGATAATGCCCATTGGATAATAGATTTATCTCCGGAGCAATATCCATATTTTTAAAGTGGCGTATTGTGTCAGACGTGTCGGAAAGTAACGGATGGGTTCCTTTTATCTCGTATTCGGAATCATCTGAAATTATATTGGCAGATATACTGCGGGGAACGCGTTCCTGTAATAATAGCTCGTTGGCTTTCAGTATCGGACATGACATAAAACGCCGTTGCATCACATTGTCTTTTGCCAGATTGGTCAGCGCAAGTAAGCTCATTCCCTGATGATGTACCATAAACGAATGTATATTTACGCTCGACTCATTAGGCGGCAGATGGGAGGGAGTATAATCGATAGCCTCATAATAACCATAAAGGCCTTCATGTCCGGTTGCTGTGAGACGTTCCATATTTTCACATGCCTTGATTGGTGCAACCATCAAAGCCATGACGGTAGCGTATGGGGTAATAACCAAGTCTTTCGACAATCCGCGCTTCAAGCCTAAACTGGGAATGCCGAAAGCTTTATATTGATAGTTGAGATGGGTATCGGTGCGGTTATATCCGGACTCTGAAATACCCCATGGGACCCCGAGCGTTTTACCATATTCTATTTGAACTTGTACTACTCCCTCATAGGTTTTATCGAGTAAAGTCTGTTCGAAATTAGGCATTACCAACAAAGGCATCAGATATTCGAACATAGAACCACTCCATGATAATAAGACCGGCTTATCTTCTGTTATAAATAATAACCGGCTTAACGAGAACCAATGCTCCTGGGGTATCTGACCTTGAGCAATGGCCACATAGCTACATAATCTGGCCTCCGAGGCCAGCATATCATATGAAGCTGTATCGCTGCGTTGTTCCGCCAAATTATATCCGATCGTAAACAATTTCTTTGATGTATTATAGAGGAATGTGAAATCCATTTGGGAAAAAGATTCACTTTGCCGTGCTAATAAATTTATGAGTCCTATCCTTTCGGTAGCATGATCGGCGGCTTTGTGTATACAGAATAGCCATGCGGTCAAACTTTTAATCGAAGGACTATGATATTCTGTAAGCTCTGTTAATGTCAATTCAATTAAAGGACAGATAGTTTGCCCTAATTCAGAAACCTCTTTTAATGTGAGAGGGTAATCGAGGGTCTTTATTTTTGAAATGAGGAAATCCAAATTCTTTGTAATACCCTCTTCGGGTAATGTATACTGTCCTTGAATCCAAGGTGCGATATATAATAATTCATTGATATGGTCGTCACAGTTGTCTTTCAATGTTCGCCCCCATTTTTGTAATTCCTCATCTCCGGAATCAAATGATCTTATTATCTTATCTATTTGAGAACTTATAGACTGAAGAAAGGCAAATGCGGTTTGCAATGTTTGGGGTTTGGCTTCCAAATCCGTTTCAAGCTGCAGGAGAAGCGTATTTTGCACAGCATATTCTTTTATTACACGTACGGTATCGAGTAATCCACTGAAAATGCCGGATGTATATATAGGACTATCTTCCAATTCTCTGATGCCTTGTCCTAATGTAAGTAAATGCCCTGCCAGGTTTCCGCTATCTACACTTGATATATAGAGCGGGAAAAGAGGCTGCAGCGTGTGCGTATCATACCAATTATAGAAATGATTCCTATATTTTTCCAGACGGTTCATTGTCATAAACGTAAGTTGGGTACGTTCCAACATCTTTCCGGCAGATAAATATCCGAAGTCATATGCTGATAGATTAGCTAATAATGCTAATCCGATATTGGTGGGAGAGGTCCGTGAAGCTATAACAGGTTCAGGTATTTCTTGAAAATTATCGGGTGGTAACCAGTTTTCTCTGGCGGTAACAAACGTTTCGAAGAAATACCATGTTTTGCGGGCAATACGATGTAAAAGGAGCGTTTGTTTAGCTGTAAAGTCCGGACTCTGTTTTTTTATAGGACGACTGATTAGCCATGCAATATAAGGAGCTATTAGCCATACAATCCAAATAGGAAAAGAATAGAGCAATAATAAGGGGTTGAAAATGGACAGCAGCACAATGCAAACGACAGCTAAAGCCGGAGTAAACCACATCAATGTATAAAAGCTGGATAAATAATTACCTGTTGCTTGCTCGGAGGCTATCGATGTTTTCCATTTCAATAAATGGCGGTGAGTTACCAATAAACGCCATAAGCTAGTCAGAATAGCTGTAGAATTTAGGTAAGCTTCGTATGGTAAAAGTATCAGTGAGAGTAATATTTGCTTAAACTGCCGAGCTCCTTTTTGTGAAACCTCACGTAAATGAAAATACCATGATTGTTCTTTAGATTTATAAATTATGTTGGTCAATAATGACATTGCAAGAGGCAATGTGACTATAATAGGTATCAATAGAGGAACCAACCAGATAGCTTTAGGAGAAAGATAATAGAATGAAACTAACAGCAATAATAGTCCTGGAGGTATCAAGCTACGGCGGAGATTATCTAATAATTTCCATTTTCCCAACCTGGAAATAGGGTTTCTCTCCCATTTACGATTTAAAGTAGGAACCCGGGGAAATAGCCATTGTATAATCTGCCAATCCCCACGAATCCAGCGATGGCGGCGAATGGCATCCAAATTATATCCCGGAGGGTAGGATTCATACATTTCAACGTCGCTGATAAGAGCTGACCGAACGTATGCCGATTCCAACAGATCGTGACTAAGTATTTTATTCTCCGGAAAGCGACCAGCTAAGGCCTGTTCAAATGCATCCACATCATAAATACCTTTTCCAACATAAGAGCCTTCGCGAAAAATGTCTTGATATACATCCGAAATAGCGCGTGTGTATGGGTCGATGCCTATATCTCCTGATGCTAGACGGGTAAATATAGATTTTTGGCTACTTTCTAAGTTTATGGAAACACGCGGTTGAAGAATACCATAGCCCTTGATAACAATATTCTTTTTTGTGTCAAATACCGGATGATTGAGTGGATGGGCCATAGTTCCTACCAATTTATAGGCTGAATCGCCAGGCAATTGAGTGTCAGTATCTAAAGTGATTACATATTTTATTGAAGACAGGATAGCCGTATCCCCGACGATCTCAGAAAACGCATTTGTAGAACTATCTCTTAGAAACTCATTGAAATCCATAAGCTTTCCCCGTTTCCGTTCATATCCCATCCATTTGTTTTCCCATTTATTCCAAAGACGAGGACGATGAAACAAATAAAAAATGGAACCGTTACCCGATATTGTATATTGTCGGTTGAGAGTTTCAATGCCTGTTTTTGCTCGCTCAAGCAGACTCTCATCAAAAGGCATTATCTCTTGTTCTGCATCAAGAAAGTCCGTGAGCAGAGCAAAATGTAGATTAGCATCGCGGTTAGACAGATAATGAAGTTCCAGATTATCTATAAGTTTCTCTATAGAATCAATACTTGAAAGCATCGTCGGAATAACGACCATCGTTGTATTTTCGGTTGGTATGCCTTCTGAGAAATCGAGCCGGGGAAGTACCTTGGGGCTAATGAGTAACATGGATAGCCAATTCACTAAATCTACAACTAACTGACTGACGCATAAAAGAAAAATGAGTGATAAAATTATCATTTTCCAAATGTCCAGATAGATATCCTGAGAATATAATATTTTTATGAAAACTCCACTGCCGATTAGAGAGAGAAGCAGGATGCCTCCTGCATAGAAAAAAAGAGGATACTTATAAATGATATGCTCAGTAATAGAACCCAATGTTTTCTTTATTTTAAGTACACGCATAAGCTCTATTTGCCCATCGTCTATCAGGTAGAACCCGACATGTGCATTCCGAGTATGGCATTCTTGTCTTTCCGCTTTTTCTGCAAGCTTAATTGTTTCTCGGGCGACTTCCATTTCAGAATACGAACTCTTTTTTGCAAACCGCTCTATGGAATGGCGGTAGTGGTCGCGGGTGGCAAAGTCCATCATGGGATAAATCCGGGCCGGATCGTTTCGAAGGATTTTGTCGACAAAACTTAATGATTCAACAAAATCCTTCCAATCGATAGCGCTTAGCGTTCGAAAACTGTTGATGCTGTGACTTACCGATAACTGGTCGGCAGCCAGATTTTGATTTTCGGCATGTAGTAACTCTTCAATAGACAATCCATTCTCGGACAATCGTTGTTCGAGCCAATTACGTGCGATATGTAAAGCCGGGTTATTCAATGACATCCGCTGGCAAAACTCTGAAACAAAAGCGCTGGTGAGAGGAATATCGGATTTCGACATATCCGATACTACTTCGATTAACCTGGATGGCCTTTTTGTTGCCATCAATTGTAATTTATTTATCCACAAGTTTGCTTTATCACGGTGTAGTTGATTTTCCTGTAAGCGTATTACAATCCGCTGCAAATTCTCGATCAATGCTAATCTGAGCATAATCGGGACTGCCCAAAGCTCACCTAATTTCAGTGGGGATTCCGTTTGGTATGCACCAATAAACGCCTGAAGAGAAGCCTCATCTATTTGTGCGTCTACGTGGGAAATAAGCTCCAAGATGACACTGTAAATACGGGGTAGATTGCGATGGAGTCCTGTTGCCAGACAAGGTAATTCCTGGCTGTATCTTTGCGGGAAATGCAGCCGTGCCAATTGTATTTGTTCTTCTATCAGATAAAAATTATCAATTAGCCATGTCGTTGCAGGAGTAACATTATAAGGTTTTTTGAGAATAAGTTCTGTTTTATTGAATTCATGCAGAACTTTGTCATTATAGTTGAGCCGCGCCAGTAAAAAATGATCTTTCTTCCGGTTTGCTAATTGTTGCCGGCATGCGAGTCCTCTGGCGTGTTGTATGAGTTGTTCTATATTGAATAATTCATCTCGTAACGGTTTTTCGTCGAGCGTAGTGCTCTCCAAATACTTTATTTTATCCATATCTGTTAAAGGTATGCATAACCGAAATCTAAAGTGTTATATATTTATGGCTGAATATTACACAATTTACAGATTTTCAATATTGACGGTTCTTTTCAGTCCATGTGCTTTATAATAAGACAGTGTGGTGCCTGTTATTTTCTTAAACTGATTTGATAAATGAGCAATACTACTGTAATGCAATCTAAAGGCAATTTCGGAAAAACTTAGTTCATCGTATTGGATAAATTCTTTAACACATTCTATTTTATGCATAATAATAAAATGAGCAATTGTAATACCTTCCGATTCGGTAAACATATTTGATAAGTAATTGTAGTTTAATTTCAACCGATTACTCAAATAGGTTGAAAAAGGAACCTTTAACTTATTTCCTGAATAATAGATCAATTCAATAACCGCTGTTTTTATCTGTTCGACCACTACATCCTTTTTATCCTCTATTAGTTCTAATCCGGTTCCTTGCAACGCCAGATTGAATTGGTTTTTTTGCTCTCTCGTTATATCTTTTGGAAGATTCACAACACCTAAGTCTACGTTAACGTAATTGAGTCCTATTTTTTTTAACTCCTGCATTACTATTATTTTACATCGTTGGCTTACCATATGTCTAATGTATATTTTCATGATGGTAATATTTATCTGTTTTTTTATATAAAAAGTAAATAAACTTTTTTCCCGATCTTATCTGTTATGATCGGCTAATAAAAACATCAGATTCTGCGAAAAATGGTGTTGATATAAAAAAGGAAAGAATATTGTCTCTTTATTATAACAATCAATCTCTATCAATTGTTTTCCCTCATTAGTCTTGATTCTGCTCATTTGACCTTATAGTCAGAAAGCTGTAATAATTGAAAAGTCGCTCCTTATATCGCTCCTACCGAAAAAGAGAAAGTCTCCAAGTAGCTAAAATTAACTAACTTAGAGACTTCTTTGGCGGTCCGGACGGGAAAGCCACCTAAAGACCTTAAATGACTGGATTTTAATGCTTCATCCCTACGAATTATCTTAGGGGGTACGAATTGGGTTAAACAAAGCTAACTAATTCAATTACAGCGCTTTAATCTCCACGTCTCTATTGACACTTCCATTGTGGTAAGGCTGTACCCGAATCCTCGGATTACCAAACCACACATATTAAGTGAAAAAATCATCATTTATAAGTTTCAAAGTACAAATCAAAGTAAAATCTGCACTCTTGCTGCATATTACTGGCAGTACTTGCTGCCCTTGACGCCGATTTGTCTGCATAAAACTCAGGTTCAAAGTTACAACTATTTCTGAAACAACCAAAATATCTGAATAATAATATTTTATATGCAATGCAAGGTGCAAGTTTATCTATATATAGATACTTGCACCTTGCACATTTAATCATTTGTAGCAAAAAAAACAATTTTATTGTGTTTATATTAAAATAATTATCTACTTTTGCAGATGGCTTACTTTATAAGCAAAATTTTACAGTAATAAAAATGAAGAAGGTTATATCAATATTTCTGTTACTATTAATGCTGGTTATCGGGGCTCATCCCGTACTTGCTATGCATTTTTGTGCAGGAGAATTATATTCCTTTGGAGTTTTAAACAATGAAATAGAAGAGTCCTGCTGTGAAGATATGGAAATGCCACAACAGGGAAATGATTCCTGCCATTCTAACCAAAATGCACAGGAATATAATATATTACCATCTCATGAGAACTGCTGTGACATCCAAAAAATTGAATTTTCCACGGATGACTATCAGTATCAGGCTCAACAATTTAACTTGAATAATGTATTGCCAACATTTGAAAGCGTATGGTTAGCTCTTAATCTGCTTATACCTACAAATAATGAGGGCATAACAAAAACAAGTCAATACTTTCCGCCAGGAGGTTTTAGTTTACATAACATAGACCTGTTGACTTATATTTGCATCTATCGTATTTGATTTGATAAACCTTGTGGCTATATAGTCATTCGCTTGATTATGCATATCCTAAACCGAATATGTAGTAAGGTTGTTTATATCTATAACTAAAGATTAACAAATGTTTATCAAATCAAAAAACAATGAAACCTTTTTATTTTCTAATTGGTATAGCTATCTCCAATGGCTATATCATAGGACGTCCCGTATATACCCATTATAGTACGGATACAGTTCTAATTGATTCGGTTGTCACCCAACCGTCAGTGCCTCTTTATACCCATATTAAGTATCTGGTAGAGAATAAATCCGCTATTATACTTGATGTTCGCACAGAGCTGGAGTATAATGAAGGTCATATAAGAAATTCTATAAATATTCCACTTGATAAATTCAATGATTCTCTTTTTTTCCTACAAAAAAAAGAACCTATTGTTATAGTTTGCCGTAGTGGAAAGAGAAGTGAAAAAGCCAAGTCATTTTTAACACATCAAGGATTTATAAATGTCTATAACGGAGGTGGATGGGAAAAATTGAACGAATTATTATTAACTGATAAATAAAATATGTAGTATGCTTAACAGAATCATCAAGTATTTTCTCGATAACAGAGTTATAACATTGTTATTACTTGTTATCATCATTGTTTGGGGACTATCTACAGCTCCATTCAATTGGCATGGTGGCGTATTGCCACGCGACCCCGTCCCTGTGGATGCTATTCCTGATATAGGGGAAAATCAGCAAATTGTCGCCACCGAATGGATGGGACGTTCACCTAAAGATATTCAGGAACAAATTACGTATCCGTTATCTACTTCATTACTGGGGATACCCGGAGTAAAAACTATCCGCAGTACCTCTATGTTCGGTATGTCGTTTATTTATATCATTTTTGACGATAACATCGAATTTTACTGGAGTCGTTCCAGAGTTTTGGAAAAGCTGAACTCTCTACCTGCGGGAACGCTGCCTGTAGGAGTACAGCCCAGCTTGGGGCCCGATGCCACCGCTTTAGGACAAATATTCTGGTATACTCTTGAAGGACGTAATCCTGAAACAGGAGAGCCTACCGGAGGATGGAACCCCGATGAATTACGGACTATTCAAGACTTTTATGCCAAATATTCGATTTCGGCAGCCGAAGGAGTATCCGAAGTTGCATCTATTGGTGGGTTTGTGAAAGAATATCAGGTAGAAATAAATCCCAATGCCATGCGTGCCTTTAATGTATCCATCATGGATGTGATGAATGCGGTGCAAAAGAGCAATTTGGATATTGGTGCTGAAACGGTGGAAATCAATAAGGCTGAATATCTAGTCAGGGGATTGGGATATATTAAGAATGTTTCCGATCTGGAAGAAGCAGTTATTACTGTCCGCAACGGTGTACCCGTAAAAATAAAAGATGTCGCTTTTGTCAATCTGGGGCCAGCGACACGTCGAGGTGGTCTGGATAAAGAAGGTGTCGAAGCTGTCGGCGGCGTTGTGGTTGCCCGCTATGGTTCTAATCCAATGCAAGTTATCGACAATGTAAAAGCAAAAATCAAAGAGATGGAAGCTGGATTGCCACAAAAAACGCTGGCAGACGGAACTATATCGAAAGTTACTGTTGTTCCTTTCTATGACAGGTCAGGACTGATACAAGAAACTATAGGGACGCTGGAAACCGCTCTTTCTCACGAAATACTGATTTGTATTATTGTTGTAATAGTATTAGTCTTTAATCTACGTGCATCAGTTGTAATTTCCGCCATGCTCCCTATAACAGTATTAGCGACCTTTATAATCATGCGTTATACAGGGATTGAAGCTAATATTGTTGCACTGTCGGGTATTGCTATCGCTATCGGGGTCATGATAGATGTCGGAGTCGTCTTTGTAGAGAATATTATCCGGCATATGGAAATGCCTGAAAATGAAGGTATTTCTAAAGGGAAAGCCTTTGCGAATCTGATATATAAAAGTGTTAGAGAAGTTTCGGGGGCTATTACTACAGCTATGCTTACAACCATTGTGAGCTTCCTGCCGGTCTTTGCCATGCAGGCACAAGAGGGGAAATTATTCCATCCGCTAGCATTTACAAAGACCTTTGCACTTGTATCAGCATTACTACTGGGGCTAAGCCTGTTACCAACACTGGCCTATTATGCATTTTCCATTAAAGTAACTTCCGCCCAGATGCGTAGAATTGCTAATATTATCTTGATAGCTGGAGGTATTCTGTTGTTTGTCTTTACAGGTGTATTTGCTGCGTTAGCACTCACTCTATTCGGACTAAATAACTTCCTTGCCAACCGTTGGACGAATAAGAAGATACCTACTTATATAAATATAGGCATTGCCATTCTGGTTGCCGTCTATTACCTGACTATCGAATGGCTACCTATTGGCCCACAGGAAGGATTCTTTTTAAACCTGATATTTGTTCTTGTAGCTATAAGTATAATCTTAGCCTTGTTATGGATATTGGTAATTTATTACGAACGTATCTTACGTTGGTGCTTGGAACATCGTTGGAAATTTATGCTTATACCTCTGGTTACGGTATTCTTTGGTATTATGATATGGTTGGGATTCGATACAACATTCGGTTTTGTCGCCAAAGGGTTTGAAACCGTAGGCTGGAAGAGTTTCAGACAGACTACTTTCTGGCAGGCTTCGAGTGAACGTTTCCCTGGCATCGGTGAAGAATTTATGCCAAGCCTGAACGAAGGCTCGTTCCTTTTGATGCCAACCAGCATGCCACATACGGGTATAGAGCAGAATTTACAATTTATAGAAACACTGGATAAGCGTATTTCCAATATCCCCGAAGTCGATATAACCGTAGGTAAATGGGGACGTGTCAATTCTGCACTCGACCCGGCTCCAACCCAAATGTTTGAAAATACGATTAACTACCGTAGCGAATATATACTGGACGAAGATGGGCATCGGCAACGATTTAAAGTTAATAGTAATGGTGAATTTCTTTTAAAAGGTGGAGGTACTTATAATCCAAAAGATGGTTTCCGCCTACTACCTGCCGATAGTCTTGTTATCAACAGCAAAGGAGATTATTTCCGCCAGTGGCGCCCTCACATTAAAAAAGCGGATGATATTTGGCAGGAAATTGTGAACGTAACCCATATGCCCGGACTTACATCCTCGCCCAAATTACAACCTATAGAAGCCCGTTTGGTTATGCTTTCGACAGGTATGCGTGCGCCGATGGGATTAAAAGTATCAGGACCCGATTTGGAATCCATTGAGCAAGGTGGTAAAGCATTGGAAACAGCCTTGAAAGATATTCCGTCGATTCTTTCATCTACTGTATTTTATGATCGTGCGGTCGGAGCACCCTATATTGAAATAAAACTAAACCGTCAGAATATGGCGCGTTATGGCATTACCGTGGCAGATTTACAAGATGTGATCGGTGCGGCAGTAGGAGGAATGCCCCTGACCACAACCGTAGAAGGGCGTGAACGTTTTCCTGTGCGTTTAAGGTATCCGAGGGAATTGAGAGATAATCCCGAAGAATTGGCTAAACTGATTGTACCTACAGCAACCGGAGCCCAGATTCCTTTACAGGAAGTAGCAGATATAGAATATACCAAAGGAGCGCAGATGATCCAAAGTGAAAATACCTTCTTGCTTGGTTATGTTATCTTTGATAAAGTGGCAGGGAAAGCTGAAGTAGATGTTGTTAAGGAAGCTGACAAGATACTTAAAGATAAAATAGCATCTGGGCAGTTAGAATTACCCAAAGGTGTATCTTATAAGTTTGCTGGAAATTATGAACAACAAAAAAGGGCTGCTAATCGACTATTGGTTGTTATACCGTTAAGTTTGCTGGCTATCTTATTGATATTGTATTTCCAGTTCAAAACCGTTACAGCATCATTGATCCACTTTTCCGGAGTAATCGTAGCTTTTGCCGGAGGATTTATCCTGCTGTGGCTTTATGGAGAGCCTTGGTTTATGAACTTCTCAATCGGGGATATGAATATGCGCGACCTGTTTCAAATGCATCAGATAAACCTGAGTATTGCTGTCTGGGTAGGATTTATTGCTTTATTCGGCATTGCCACCAATGACGGTGTATTAATGGGTACATATATCCATGATACTTTCCTTGAACGTGACCCACATACCAAAGATGAAATTAGAGAGGCTGTAGTTCATGCTGGATTAAGACGAGTACGCCCTGCTGCTATGACTACGGCAACTGCACTTATTGCCTTACTTCCGGTACTAACGTCGACTGGTAAAGGAGCGGATATTATGGTTCCGATGGCCATCCCTACTTTTGGGGGTATGCTTATCCAGTCGATGACTATGTTCGTAGTTCCAGTGTTTCAATGTTGGTGGCGTGAATCAGCAATAAAAAAACACGGTAAAATAAAAGAATAAAAACAGATTGTATTATGACAACAATAAGAATCAAATATTTAACAATGCTATTAATGATGATAATGGCAACCGGTGCAGTTTCAGCACAAACTGCTGATTCGCTTAGCCATTATCTCAAAATTGCAGCCTCAAATAACCCCGGTGTTAAAGCCGATTTTATGGTTTATAAGGCATCGCTGCAAAAAATCCCACAAGCAGGAGCTTATCAAGACCCTGAACTTGAAATGGGCTTTTTCCTTGAACCGATGGATATTATCGGAGGAAAACAAGTTGCCGAGTTCAAACTGATGCAGATGTTCCCATGGTTTGGTACAAAGAAAGCTGCACAGACCGAAGCCACCCATATGGCAAAAATGTCATTCGAAAAATTCCGTGAAACAAGGGATAACCTTTATCTGGAAATATACACTCAGTGGTTTATCCTTTGCAGCCTTCAACAGAAATTAATGAATAACAGGGATAATAAAGCCCTGCTGACTCAGTTGGAACAATTAGCGTTGCGTAAATTTTCGTCTCCATCAGCTGGTTCAGGAGCAGGGTACTCAATTTCTGCCCCAACCCAGCCGACCAGTACACCTCCGGTTGGAAGTGGAGGTAGTATGTCCTCGATGGGAAGCGGTATGTCTTCAGCTGGTTCTCAAGCAACCACTCAGAGTACAAGTATGTCTTCGATGGGCAGTTCAGGTAGTAGTATGTCATCAGGTATGAGTAACTCGGCTTCGGGAGGTATGTCCGATGTATTACGTATCCAGTTGGAAATAGCTGAATTGGATAATAATATAGAAAGTATTCTTTCGGAAATAAAAGCGGAAAAAGTAAAGTTCAATGCTTTACTGAACCGTTCCGCCGACAGCGAAATACAAATACCCGAAGCCTTTGAGCAACTCTCATTCCTTTTCGATCCTGAAGCTATGACAAAGATTAGTGATCAGAACCCTATGCTGGGAATGATTAATGAAGAAGGGCTTGCCTATAAAGCTAAAGCCGAAATGGATAAAAAGATGAGTTATCCAATGTTCGGTATTGGAGTACAATATATGCTTAATAAAAAAACGGATGATCCGATGTTTGGAATGGGCGATATGAACGGAAAGGATATGATTATGCCGATGATTTCAGTTAGTATCCCACTTTATCGTAACAAGTATAAGGCACAACAACGCGAAAGTAAATTTTGGTGGCAAGCCAGTAAAGAGAAGTACGCCAATACTTACAATGCGATAGAATCTGAATTATATAAGACAAAGCACCTATTGGATGATGCTTCCCGTAAAATTTCGCTTTATAAAAAACAGTCAGACCTTGCTGAAACAACCTACAATTTGGTTGTACAGGAATTTGTTGCAGGAAAAAGCGATCTAACCAATGTCATACAGGTTCAACGGCAACTGTTGGATTATCAACTCAAAAAAGCCGAAGCAGTCGCAAGTTACAATACAATGGTGGCATCCATCCAAAAGCTGATTTCATTTAAGGATACAGAACAAAACGTAAATAACACATATTATGGAAACGAATAAATTTAAAAAGATAATCAATAATAATTATATCAAGTACGGATTGATACTCATTGCAGGACTATTTATCGGATGGCTGATATTCGGAGGCTCATCCAATAATCATAATGAAGTAACTGAGCATGTACACGAGGAAGGTACAGAACAAATCTGGACTTGTGCCATGCACCCACAAATAAGGCAAAATAAACCTGGTAAATGCCCTATTTGCGGTATGGATTTGATTCCGTTGAAAACGTCAGATAGCGCTGATGAGGCGATTGACCCAAAAGCAATTCAATTGTCAAAAGAAGCTGCCGCTCTGGCTAATATACAAACGACTGTAATCAGCCGCCAAAATCCGATAAAAGACATTCAGTTGTATGGTACGATACAAGCTGATGAACGATTGTCACAATCACAGACATCCCATGTCAGTGGACGGATTGAAAAACTCTTTATCAATTTTACCGGAGAAAGTGTGAAGCAAGGGCAAACAATTGCTACAATTTACTCTCCCGAATTGTTAAGTGCACAACAGGAATTATTGGAAGCTGCTAAAATGCAATCAGTACAACCTGCCTTAATTCAGGCGGCACGTGAAAAACTGCGCCTGTGGAAATTGACAGATGAACAGATAGCAAGGGTAGAGCAATCGGGTAATGTATCTGCATTGGTGGAAATAAAAGCCAATACTGGCGGTATTGTAGTAAGTAAAAAAGTGAGCCAAGGAGATTATATTAATCAAGGTAGTGTCCTTTTTGATATAGCCAACCTGTCACAAGTATGGGCTATGTTCGATGCCTATGAAGTAGATCTGCCCTTCCTTAAAGTCGGGGATAAAATTGATTTTACGTTACAGGCTGTACCCGGTAAAACATTTACAGGCCGAATATCCTTTATTGATCCGATATTGGATAGAACGACCCGTACAGCTAAAATTCGGGTAGAAACAGCCAACTCCGGTATGCAATTAAAGCCAGAAATGTATGCCAATGCCATTATCAAAGCCCCATTGAAACAATTCAATAATGAAGTTGTCATACCAAAATCATCTGTGTTATGGACAGGGAAACGTTCGATTGTCTATGTGAAACAGCCGAATACACAGTCTCCAGCATTTATGCTGCATGAAATTGAACTCGGCCCTTCACTCGGCGATTCGTATGTTGTGCTTTCGGGTGTAAATGAAGGAGATGAGATTGTAACTAACGGAGCCTTTACTATTGATGCCAGTGCGCAACTCGAAGGAAAACGCAGCATGATGAATACCGAAGCATCCCGTCCTGTTACTGGACACGAAGGTCACAATATGTCGGGTGGTTCATCAGGTACAAACCAATCCGAAACTTCAACTGGGCATGAAGGACATGATATGTCTTCTATGCAGAAGTAACATGCCATGATAAATGTGCAGAAACTATGTGAAATATCTAAGGAACGCATAAAAAAGCTACTAAAGTAGTTTATGACGCATTCCCCGATTACTGTAAATATAGAAAATAGAAATAATGGAATATTAATAATTTAAAATCAGAATAAAATGAAGAAGTATGTTTTAGTTATAGTATTGGGATTAGGCATCCTGTCTTTTAGTGCGTGCAACTCAAAAAACGCATCAAGTAATGATACTGCCAAAACGGAAACGGTGGCTCAATCGGGTAATGAACATCATCAGGATGAACATGCCATGTTGGGCGTACAGGGACTTTGTGAAACGTGTAAAGAACGGATAGAGACCGCAGCCAAAAGTGTCAAAGGCGTATCTTCAGCTATGTGGGATATAGAAAAAAAGGAACTACACCTGAATTTCGATCCACATCAAACAAATATGGATGCCATCAGTAAGGCGATTGCCAAAGTCGGACATGATACGGATAGGGATACGGCTGACCAGACAACATATGATGCACTGCCTAACTGTTGCAAATACAGAAAATAAATACAAATGATTAATCAATTAAAATAAAAATGAAATGAAAAAAATAATTTTGTTTATAGCAGCGATTACATTTTTATCGGTAAACAGCCTTAATGCTAACAATCAGGATAGCCTGCAAAAAAAAGATACAATACATGCCGGACATGGAGGACATCATCAACATGAAAAAAGTGAGGCGGTGAAAGATGCCCATGCTATGCTCAAAGTAGAGGGTAAGTGTGATATGTGTAAAAAACGCATTGAGACTGCCGCATTAAGTGTGGAAGGCGTGTCTTCAGCTATTTGGGATAAAAAGACGAAAGAACTACACCTTAACTTTGACGAAAAGAAAACGTCTATTGAGGCAATAAGTAAGGCTATTGCTAAAGTGGGACATGATACAGAGAAGGATAAAACAGATAAAAAAACGTATAATGCCCTACCCGGCTGTTGTAAATACAGGTAAATCCTGTTAGAAATATATTAAACGGTAAATAAATAACCGGGATATGCGAGTATTATATTTAAAGGGAATGCTCCGATTGAGCATTCCTCTTATAAAAAGAAGCCAGACATGAAACATACATATACAATAGGCGGTATGACATGTGGTCATTGCCGTTCCAGTGTGGAAAAAGCACTGAATGCGATTGAAGGCATTCATGCAACTGTTACTCTTGATCCTCCGGTAGCCATCATCAGGATGGATAAACACATACCTACGGAAGTTTTGCAGGATGCCTTATCGAAAGTTGGCGATTATACTATAGAAATTGCTCAAAATGTGTCACATAATAATAACCCTGATCATGTAGAAATGAACAGTATGCATCAAGGGCATGACCATACTGGTATGTCTATACCATTGGAACATGGCCACCAAAATCATGACCATGCAGGAGGACATATGGCACATATGGGAAATCTTAAACAGAAATTCTGGATTTCCCTTATCGTAGCAATACCGATTATTCTGTTTTCCCCCATGATGGGGATGAAACTACCTTTTACCCTTTCGTTCGAAGGTTCATATTGGGTAGTGCTGTTGTTAGCTTCATTCCTATACTTTTACGGCGGATGGCCGTTCCTCACTGGAGCTATAGGTGAACTAAAAACGAAAAATCCGGCCATGATGACATTGATTTCAATGGGTATCACTGTTTCTTACATATACAGTGTGTACGCTTTTGTTAGCAATTACATTCTGCAAGTGCCGGGCCACCGAATGGATTTCTTTTGGGAATTGGCGACACTGATTGTTATTATGTTACTCGGTCATTGGATAGAAATGAAGGCGGTCGGTAATGCAGGAAACGCATTACAGAAAATGGCTGAGTTGTTGCCTGGAAGTGCGCATCTGGTACAACCTGACGGAAGTATTAATGATGTTCCTCTTCAACAAATACAGGAAGGGCAGCATGTAATGGTAAAGGCAGGAGAAAAAGTGCCTGCCGACGGGAAAGTTATATCCGGTGAAACATCTGTTAATGAATCAATGGTAACCGGTGAAGCCAAAGCCATAAAGAAAAACGAAGGAACAACCGTAATAGGCGGCTCGGTCAATGGTTCGGGCTCTATCGTAATAGAAGTGACAGGCACAGGCGAATCGGGTTATTTGGCACAGGTGATGAAACTAGTAGGACAAGCCCAACAAGAAAAATCACGAGCGGAATCCATTTCCGATAAAGTAGCCAAAGGACTCTTTTATATAGCATTGATAGTAGGTATCACTGCATTTATTGTTTGGTATATTATCGACAAAGATATAAATATCGCATTGGAAAGGATGGTAACAGTGTTTATTATTGCCTGCCCACATGCTTTAGGACTGGCGATACCACTTGTCGTTGCTCGTTCCACATCATTGGGAGCTACACATGGCCTGCTGATCCGCAACCGCAATGCATTGGAAAAAGCAAAGGATATATCCGTTGTAACTATGGATAAAACGGGTACACTCACTGAAGGGAATTTCCGCGTTTCTGTTGTAAAAAGTCTTTCGGATAGATGGAGTGATGCAGATATACTGAAAACAATGGCGGCAATGGAAGTGCATTCTAATCATCCGTTGGCAGTGGGTATTTTGGATAAGGCTAAAGAGTACAAAACAGATATACCAAAGGCTGAAAATGTAACTCTGATAAGCGGAACAGGTCTATCGGGTACAGTAAGTGGGCAGGAAGCGAAGATTGTCACTGCTGCATATCTGGATAAAAACGCAATACTATATGATAAATCCCTGTTTAATGACTTGGCAGGAAAAGGTAATTCCATAAGCTACCTTTTAATCAATAATGAAGTTGCAGGCTTAATAGCTCAAGGTGATCAGATTAAACCGGAAGCAAAACGGACTGTGGAGGAACTTCATAAAGAAAACATTACCCCAGTCATGCTAACAGGAGATAATGAGGCCTCTGCAAAGTCTGTTGCCGAACGAGTAGGTATTAACGATGTATTTGCTTCCCTCTTACCTGAAAACAAAGAGAAAGTTATTTTGGAATACCAACATAAAGGTAAAACTATTATGATGGTGGGTGATGGGGTGAATGATGCCCCAGCTCTGGCTCGCGCAGATATTGGCGTGGCTATAGGCGCCGGAACAGATGTTGCAATAGATTCGGCAGATGTGATATTGGTAAAAAGCAATCCGTATGACATTATTCATTTTCTTTCGCTCGCAAAGAACACATCGAACAAAATGGTACAAAATCTATGGTGGGGAGCAGGGTACAATATTATCGCTATACCATTGGCAGCAGGAGTTCTCGCTCCTGTAGGTATTATCCTTAGTCCAGCCATAGGAGCTGTGCTAATGTCCGTCAGTACAGTGATAGTCGCTATAAATGCATTAATGTTGCGAATGAAATAAATTCTATTTATTCATTACCTGATGGAAATTTTAATTGTTTTTATTTGATTCTGTTAAGTGTCACACCGGCATATGAAATAACCTGATAAATTGGAGTATATATGTCGGTGTGCTTTATCATAATTTTGACGTTTTTAATAATAAAACTAAAATTATATTACAGGTATATTTTTGGCTTTCATATGCTTAAATTTAAATCTTTCGAATTTTAAAATGAAAGAATATAATTCAGAAATATTAAAAGTAGTACATACAGAATTGGAAATGGTTGATATGGAAAGTTGTAATATTTCCATAGAAGAAGCTGAATCGATGATAAATTTCTTGAATGATTGTTTGGAAAAAATGAGAAGTTATTTTCTTTCTTTAAACTCAATCGATTCATCTGATGAAATATGTTTTTTTAAAGAAATCAAACCCGAAGTATTAGGGTTTTTGCTATATTTCAATAAAGTACACACAATTGAATTAAAATGTCCAAATGGAAGTAATGATACATTAAAAAGTTACTATGAAAATGAACAAGAGAGTCTTACTTATTTTTTTGAACGGAACATAGATTTTTACCAATACTACAGGTCAAAATCAACATATTTAGACGAACATTATTTTCTGAGAAAGAAAAAATCGTATAAACTTTGCATAGACAGCGTTCACTTTATAATGGATAAGTATTTTTCAACCGGATATGATTATAAAGTAGCAAAAATTATCTGTAATGAAATGCTGCGCATTTATCTCAATAAAAAAATGCATCAGATAGAAAAACAAATTATAATAAATAAAAATAGATCTTCATTTCCGGTCAGTGATCTAAAATGGACGGGGCCATTAATCGCTTTAGTAGAATTAGGATATGGATTTGATTCAAGTAAATATGTAAACCGAGGAAAAGCCGATATTAAAGAAATAATGATAGGATTAGAAACTTTGTTCAATGTTGACTTAGGAGAATATTACAGAACATATATATCAATAAAGGATAGAAAGATGGAACGGGCTAAATATTTAAAAATAATTATAGAGAATCTCTTACGACGAATAGACGAAGACGATTCTTCTTAGATTTTCTTTTCATAGAAACTACCAACTTGGTAGTTTTTTTTTGCCTTTATCCTACCTATTCAAAATCCACTAAAACCGTTGATTTCTCGTCAAAAAAACTCAAAAAAAACATCAACCAAGTTGGCAGAAAAGTATTTTTCGACTTCCCAACTTTGCAGCAAATCAAACAGTTGCATTTATGGATGTCATAACAATAGAATCCCAAGCATACAAAGATTTAGTATCTAAAATCAATGCCATAGCGAAATTCGTTATAGATCATCAGGATGATGATACTACCGATCCAGACGAAATGTGGGTGGACAGTTACGAAGTTTGCACTTTCCTCAAAATCAGTGAACGTACACTTCAACGTTTACGCAGTAACCGGATGATTTCTTATTCTATTATCTCCGGCAAATCATATTATACCATTGCAGAAATAAAACGGATGCTTACTGAAAAGAGAATCCGCAGTACTGATGAATGTATGAATGACCTTATAAACAATCATAAATATCATGCTCAACAAAGACGAACTATTAAGACGAACAAATAACGGTCTTGATGTTTTCAAGCATTATATACCAGTCCAATGGAAAACAGGGCGTAATTTCCTCAATCCCTTGTATGAAGACCGTAAAGCGTCATGTAATGTGTATTTTGACCGTCGCAATGGAGTGTATAAGATTAAGGATTTCGGCAATGACGATTATAGTGGTGATTGCTTCTTTTTTGTTGGAAAACTAAAAGGCTTGAATTGTGGAAATGGTGCCGACTTTGTAGAAATATTAAAGACCATAAACAGGGATATGGCGTTAGGATTGAGTGATTCAGATTACTCACATACTCCGCCAATCGCATCAAACAAGCAACAGGCTCCACCGGAACCGCAAAAAAACAAACCGTATAATATTCTTCAACAAAAATTCACCCAAAAAGAATTGGATTTTTGGATGCAGTCAGGCATTACCCCTGAAATACTTAAACTATACAAAACAGTATCACTAAAAGAGTTCAGGAGTGAAAATAAAGACAATAAGCCATTTTATTATACTTCATCAGAAAATGAACCGATTTTCGGATATATGGGTAAAAGGCATGTGAAGATTTACCGTCCGTTTTCGGAAGTCCGTTTCTTGTATGGTGGTAATATCGGAGAGAATTACTGTTTCGGACTGGAGCAATTACCCGCCAAAGGAGATACATTGTTCATCTCTGGCGGAGAAAAAGACGTGATGACACTTGCCGCTCACGGATTCCACGCTATCTGCTTTAATAGTGAAACTTCTACAATCCCGGCAGGGATTATTTATAAACTGACGTTCCGCTTTAAACATATTGTACTACTCTACGATGCGGACAAAACAGGAACGGATAGTGCGGTAAAGCATGAAAAAGCATTATCCGAATATGGCGTTAAACGGCTTGTACTACCACTATCAGGAGAGAAAAAAGACAAAGATATAACCGACTATTTCAGTAAGGGCAATAGCCGGAAAGAGTTCCGGCAACTATTTCTCGATTTTCTTGATAACCTATATAACGAAACAATGACCATGCTGAAATCGTGCGAAATTGATTTTAACAATCCTCCGGCAAAAGCAGAGGAAGTTATATCTGCCGGCGACGTACCACTGGGCACACAGGGTAATATACTTTGTATTACCGGTGGCGAGGGTACAGGAAAAAGTAACTATGTTGCCGCCCTGATTGCAGGTTCGATAAGAAACGACAATCGTCCAATAGATACGTTAGGCGTTGATGTGCGGGATAATTCCGACCATAAAGCGGTTTTGCTCTATGATACGGAACAATCGGAAGTACAACTTTTCAAAAATGTATCAAATCTTCTGAAACGTGCTAAACTGGAAAAAAAACCGGAAGAATTACGGGCTTTCTCCCTTACCGGAATGTCCCGGAAAGAGCGGTTGCAAGCCATTGTTCAAAGTATGGATAAATACCATTACGAATATGAGGGCATTCGCTTGGTTGTTATTGACGGGATAGCAGATTTAGTATCATCGGCAAATGATGAAGTGGAAAGCATCAGGATTATGGACGAATTATACCGGTTGGCGGGAATATACCGCACTTGTATCGTATGCGTACTTCATTATGTACCCAATGGCTTGAAATTGCGGGGGCATCTTGGTTCGGAGCTACAACGCAAAGCTGCTGCAATCCTTAGTATAGAACTTGACAGCGATCCGTCCATATCGGTAGTAAAAGCGCTCAAAGTAAGGGACGGCAGCCCTCTCGACGTTCCATTAATGCAATTTTCATGGGATAAAGAATTGGGTATGCACATATATATCGGAGAAAAGCCACGGGAGGAAAAAGAAAAACGAAAAGAGAAAGAACTGGCGACGGTTGCCCGTGAAATATTTGATACAAAAAGGCATCTGACCTATATAGAGCTGTGCGACCGCATCCAACAGATAATGGATGTAAAAGAACGCACAGCCAAAAGCTACATTAAATATATGCGAGAAAAAGAAATAATAATAAAAGATCCGTCCAATCAAAACTACTTTATGATAGGGCATATCATCTAAAAATGGAATATTATGTATATAGATAAAGAAAATTTTGAAGCATGGATGGAGCGAATTATGGATCGCTTCGACAGGCAAGACAAAAAACTTGAAAAAATGAGCCAAAGAAGAAATATGTTGGACGGAGAAATTTTGCTTGATAATCAGGATTTATGTATGCTGCTTAATGTAAGCAAGCGCACCTTGCAACGTTATCGTAGTACAGGTGAACTGCCTTTCCAGACAGTTTACCATAAGACCTACTATAAAGAAAGCGATGTACATATCTTTATCCGGGAAAACTTTAACAAGAAAAGGGGCAATAATAAAAAGCCGTAAGAACTTTTGTTTTCGATTTCTTTTATGTTCATATTGATTTTTTAATGTTAATCAAAAGCCCGTACCGTCGTGATGACAGGAACGGGCTTTACTCTTACAATTTGAAATTTTTAGATGATTCCTTCTTCTCCACTTTCGGCGGACTACCGCCCACCGATGCAATAATAAGCCTGTCCCCCATTATTTCTTTTACTCCTTGCAAAGTATTGGGCAATGGTGCATCCTGAACAGTTGATGCTTCGGATTTACCTTGCGACTGGTTCTGATTGTTGGTAGAAACAGTCTTATCAGGTACACTTTCCGCCTGTCCTTCGGTTTCACTGATTGGGGTAAGTGAAAGTTGGATTTCACGGTCTAACTTAATCAAATCGTCTTTCAAAACTTTCAGTTCCGGCTCCTTGCGCCAAGTACCTTCGATTACTTCTTTGAGTACCGGAACGTCTTTTTGCAGTTTTTCATTATCTGCCTGGTACCTTTCCAACAATTTCGGCATCGTTTCAAGTGCATTTAAGAAATTCTGCGCTGCCGTTTTCGGATCGGTGGCCATAACTCCATGATTGTAGTTATACAGAATTTCTCCTTCTCCCTTAACGAAAAAGCGGTTCTGTTTTACAATAAAACCGTCTTTGTTACTTGATTCGGATTTTACAAGCAAGTTAAAACTGTACAGGGTTCCGATAGGCTGATATAATCCGTAAGTTTCGGCTTTATCCGCTATTTCATTGAGCTTTAAGCCGACTTCTTTCAGGTTACTTCCCTGCAATCCGTTTAACTGCACAGGATTGAGCCGTGTGCCATCAGGTGCCTGCTGAACACGTGAATTGAACGCTTCCACATCTTTGGATATACGGTTAATAAATCCGTTATTCTTCTCCACATCAGACATAATTCCTTCCAACTTATAGCGGGATGATGATTTTCCACGCATAAAGGCTTGCCGTTCCGATTCAAGGGAAGCGATTTTCTTTTCTAATCGTGCTTTCTCCAGTAATTCGGTGTTGCCCGAAAGAATAGCGACATATTCAGAGAAATTCATACCGCCTTTTTCGTCCATGCTGCCCTCGTCAATGGTACGGCTACCCAGTGAGTTATTTTTCAACTGCCGGATAAAGAGTTGCTTGTTATGCAATAACCCGAACTTATATGCATCCAATGATTTTTCAACGGCATAAATAAGTACATCTACTTTGTTATCAGCATACAATTTGGCTATATCATTACCTTTGCGAATGCCCCGACCGTCCCGTTGTTCCAGATCTGACGGTCGCCAGGGCGCATCTAAATGATGGATTGCAACACATCTTTTCTGTGCATTTACTCCGGTTCCCAACATTTCGGTAGAGCCAAACAGAACACGGATTTTGCCCTCATTCATATCCTTAATCATGGTTTTACGAGCCTTGTCCGTTTTGGCTTCCTGAATAAAGCGTATTTCGTGAGCCGGGATTCCGTAGTCATCCATCAGCTTACGCTTTATCTCGGAGCATGGGTTCCATTGTCCGGGCTTGTAAGTACCTAAATCGGAAAAGATGAACTGGGTAGCCTTATGCCCGTCATACTTTTTATAATAGTCCGATACCATTTTAGCGACATGGGATGCTTTATTATCCACATTGTCGCCGTATTTAACAGGATCAATGAGCCGCATATCGAGCGACATTTTGCGGGCATAGTCCGTCGCTATCAGCATTTTTGCTTTTTCTTCACTTTCCGATAGTTTCGGACGTCCTAACAGTTCGGCATTACCTGTTTTGGCGAACTCTACCAACTTCTTAATAAACTCCTGTTGGTCGGGTGTAGGCGGAATATTATGCAAGATTTCATTCTTTACAGGTCGGTCGATACCAATATCTTCCGCAGAACGATAGTCCGTAATTTCAGCATAAAAAGCCGCTAATTCGGGTACTTTGATAAAATACCTGAACCGTTCTTTCTGTACAATTTCATTCGTCACCGAAAACTCATAATCTATCGACTTTTTGGCAAAAATGGCTGCCCATGCGTCAAAGGTGGTAATACCCTGACGTTCCAGTTCATTCGGGCGGAGATACTTGAATAACAGGTATAACTCCGTCAGACTATTGGAAATGGTTGTACCCGAAAGGAAAGTCGCACCCAAATCTTTATTCGTCCTGTCCTGAATGGTACGCAGGGCAAAAAGCATATTAAGTGCCCGTTGTGAACCGTCGGCGTTACCCAGACCTGCAACTCTGTCATGGCGGGTAGTAAAGGTCAGGTTTTTAAATCGGTGTGATTCATCAACATAGAGGTGGTCAATACCCATTAGCCGGAAGTCCACCGTATCATCGGTGCGGGTTTTAATCTGGTGGGCTACGTTCTCCAGTTTGGCTTCAAGGTTTAATTGCCTTTTGACTAAGCCTTTTTCCATAGCACGGGAAATCTCTTTGCCCTGTGCCCGTAACACGTCCAGATTTTCTTCCACTGAATCGAGTTCCGACTGTAATATCCGTTGCTGTATTTCGGGCGACTGGGGTATCATGCCGAACTGTTCGTGTGTTAAAATAATAGCATCCCAGTTATTATTTTTCATTTCATTGAAAATCCGCATACGTTTGGCAGGAGTAAAATCTTCCTTGCCCGGATATAAAACCTTTGCATTGGGGTAAGCCGTACAAAAAGTTTGGGCTATCTCATGTACATTGGCTTTGAGAGCCATAATGAGCGGTTTGTTTACCAGTCCCAATCGTTTTTTCTCATAGGCGCTTACACACATTATCAGGGTTTTACCGCCGCCAACCTCGTGGTCGATTATGCCCCCGCCATTGAGTTTGTCCATCCAGACGGCATCTTTCTGGCTTTTATACAGGTCGGGAATACCCAAGCCTTTCAAATCCAATCCGGGGAACTCTTGGTGGCTTCCATCGTAATCAGGACGGACAAAGCAATTAAATGTGCGGTTATATTTATCCGCCAACCGGTTTTTGAACTCCGGCGATTGCTCGTTCAGCCATTCGGTAAAGCCGTTCCGTATCTCGTCAATCTTGGAGTTGGCGAGTTGGATTGATTCGGCATCACGCACTTTTACCTCTACCGTTTCCCCGTCAATTACCTTATTAACTTTCTTGGTAATATCGGGAGAGGTATTGTGTAGGGCGTGTTTCATCAGGGCTACCCCGTCAAATGTCCGGCTTTGAGCTTTTACGGCATACTGGTCGTAAATTTTTACGTTTTTGCTGTCAGCTTTCAGGCTGTACTCATCACGGCTTTGTGCATAGTGAATTGAGACATTGGTATCGAACAAATGTGAAGCATATTTGCTGTAAATACCTGTCGGAATCCACCGTTCCCCGAAATTAAAATCCAAATCCTCGAAAGGTATCGGGCGGGGCGTTGCTTCCCGTAATGCCGTCAGGGATTCTTTTGCCGCTTCATGGTCGGGGTGGTTTTCTACATACTGCTCGACGTGTTCCGCTTTTGAAATGACGTTACCGCTTATGAACTTGTCTTTAATTTCATAAGAGCCTATCATCGGATTAAAAAATATCTGTCCTTTCAGTTCCTCCAGTATTTCATCCGAAGTTCCTCCGGTAAGCCCTGCTATATATTCAAGATTTACCGTTGCATATTTGTTGAGTGAAGCGGTCAGGGCTTCCCGTGCGTTATCGGCATGGGTAATCTCATTCGGATTAAATGCAACCGGTTGTTGGAAAATATCGGCTTTGACGGCTTTACCATCTATATACCGTTCCAGAGAAAGAATTTCCGTTCCTCCGGCATCCATTTTAATAAGGCTAAGATTTTTCGCATCGTTTATGTTTCCGAAACGACGGGTAAAATCATCATACAGTCGGTTGAGCATTTCCCTTAATGCAGGATTGGCTTCCAACTTTGTCGCTTCGTTGCTGTACAGGTGGTGATAAGTGTCCCGTACTTCAATATAAAGGGATGCTTTCGCCTCCTGTGTTCCGGTGAGCTGAAGCGGATGGAACATCGGCTGAAATCCGTCCAAATCACGCAAATAACCGATACGATTAGTTGAGTCGGTAACAAGTGAGCCTTCACGATAATGGGATGGTATATCTTCCAATAGGAAAGGAACAGGTTTCATGCGTTCCTGCTGTTCCCGTTCGGCTTCTTCTTTCAGCCGTTCCAACTGTTCCTCCCGTCGGGCATCAAATACGGGATAGGCTGCGGCAGTTTCCTGTTGCAGCTTTTCCCTTTTCTCATGCGCATTTACTATCATTTCTTCCCGCCAGTCCATAAACGGCGGTTCCTTTGCTTTGCTCGCTTGCGATTTGGATTTTCTACCCCGTTTTTTAGGCTTGTTTACCTGACTGCGTTCCTCTTGGGTAAAGCCAAAAAGGTCATAGAGCGTAATTAATGGTTGCTCTGTAACGGATTTAGGTTTCGCCTCCGGAGTCGGTTCTTTTTTAATGGCAGGATCGTCCATATCGAAAAGAGTACCTGAATAAGTTTGCTGTTGTTTGGACTGTTCCGGTTTAATTTCAATAGCAGGTTTAATCGCTTCGGTTACTTCTATCCGCGATTGCAGTTGTGCCAAACTTTCCTGTGCATGGGATTGATAACGCTGCAAATCCAAATGTTGGGAGAAATCTTCTTTCAACATTTGCCGTAAATCTTTAGCTATGCCGTCAATTCCTCCCTCGTGGGTAAAGACAATCGCAGGTTTACCGTATGGATCGGTGTCGATTTTGGAACGTGTTTGTATAACCCTGTTAAAATCACGGAACAGGTTATTAATCGATATGCCATTGGATAACTTGCGGGATTCGATAAAATTCTGCTGTCGCTGACTGGGTAGGATATTTTTATTGTTCCGTTGTAATACAATCAGGTCACTGCCGACTTCCGTTCCGGCATGGTCGGAAAAGAGGTTGTTCGGCAAACGGATAGCTGAAACCACATCGCAGGTGTCCATCAGGTATTCCCGTATCGGTTTATTCTGTTCCGAATTAAGTACGCCCTGACTGGTAATAAAGGCAATTATCCCGCCCTCTCTGGCCGACATAACACTTTTTACAAAAAAGTAGTTGTGGATAGCCTGTGTTGATTGTTTGACGGCGGGTATTTCATGGTTGGAAAGTAGCGGATCGAATACCGAAACATCCCCAAATGGAATATTGGAAGCAATCACATCAAAATGCTGTGAATAACGTCCTTCCATTTTTTCGTAACCCTCAATCCTTACTTTATCTTCGGGATAGAGGTGTGAAAGAATTTTACCTGTCAGCAGGTCTTTTTCAAAACTGGTTACTTTAGCTTCGGGTGCGATTTCTTTGAAGGAAGAAATAAACGCACCTGTTCCGGCACTGGGTTCTAAAAACCGTGTCGGTGTTATTCCCCTATCCTTTAGCGCATCTGCCAACGCATCAATTACAGGCTTCGGCGTGTAAAATGCCGTCAGGATAGAACTTTTCAGGGAACTGACATAGCGTTTGTAAACTTCCGGTGTGGGGGAATTTTCACGGAGTACCTCGTGAAGTTCCCGTACTAACGGAAAAAGCTCGATTTCGGACTTAGGCCACCGCTCAATATCTTCGGGTTTGTCGGCAGGGTTAAGGATTGCCTTAATTCCTCCGAACCCTGAATATTTAGCGAATATTTCCCGTTCTTTGGGAGTTGCCTTCTTTTGTTCCTTATCGAGCCTTAACGCTAACTTTATTGCATCAATGTTCTGATGCAAATGAGTTCGCTTATTGTAACTCATTTTCGAGCAGTATCAGGATTGTGCCGACAAGCTCTGTATAAAGCGACTGGTACTCTGTCGTTTCGGCATAATCATCACTGAGGTTGTATTTAGCAAATACCGCCTGACATTCGGGCATTAGTTCTTTTGCCTTTGCCTGGGCTTCACCCGGAGAAACTTCGTCGAAAAACTCATTCCAAAGTATTTCGACAATCATATTATAAGGAGAAAAGTGTAAACCTTTGAATAAGGCTTCATTTGCGATTTCGGCTGCCTGAATATGGTCTAAACCGCTTTTTACCGCTTCGCTGTATGCTTCGGCTGCCATATCCCCACGTCCGGCGATAAAGGAAAGGTCATTTGCTTTGTCGGGGTGGGAATCACGTAAATAAGATAATAGATTGAGCCGGAAGTACGACATTTCCGCAGGCTCTAAATTTGAATTGTATTTCATTACTATGAATTTTTTAGTGGAAACTGTTGATTTGAATATGCAAAAGGCACCGGGGTATCCCTCCCCAGTGCCACCACTAAAAAATTCAATAGCACCTGATTTAACAATTTCTCATCAAACCTGTGGCGTATGAACTTCTTAGTGGCAAATATAACATTTTTATTTCCGTTTCTTGTTGAAACCTGTTTTAGGTGGGAACGAAAAGACGGTTTTATATTCGCCGTCAAAGGTTACGGCAGCATCAAAAGGCTTATTCTCTTTGCTCTTAAAGCCCTTAATAACTCCTGTCTTGCCTTTGGTAAGCAGGTCTTTCAGTTGTCCGTCAGTCAGGTCTTTACCTGATTTGTTCCGGAATACCGTCAGTCCGCATCCTTCATTGTTACACTTGACTACCTTTTGGAATATGGTTACCTGACCGTTTTTACATTTAGGACATGGGCAGTTCTCTCTTGTATTGCCACCTTCGATTTTCTTCTCCAGTAATTCGGTTGTAATCTGTGCGGCATATACTTCGATACTCCGATGAAATGTATCGGCATCCATTTCTCCCGTTGCTATTTTATTCAAAGCATTTTCCCATGCTCCGGTCATAGCTACGTCCGCTATTTTTTTATCACGGATAGCCATATAAACTACCAATCCTTTATTGGTCGGGACAAGGGATTTTTTTTCACGCTGGATATATTCACGGGAAAATAATGTTTCGATAATGGCGGCACGGGTGGCAGGTGTTCNTCAAAATGCTGTGAATAACGTCCTTCCATTTTTTCGTAACCCTCAATCCTTACTTTATCTTCGGGATAGAGGTGTGAAAGAATTTTACCTGTCAGCAGGTCTTTTTCAAAACTGGTTACTTTAGCTTCGGGTGCGATTTCTTTGAAGGAAGAAATAAACGCACCTGTTCCGGCACTGGGTTCTAAAAACCGTGTCGGTGTTATTCCCCTATCCTTTAGCGCATCTGCCAACGCATCAATTACAGGCTTCGGCGTGTAAAATGCCGTCAGGATAGAACTTTTCAGGGAACTGACATAGCGTTTGTAAACTTCCGGTGTGGGGGAATTTTCACGGAGTACCTCGTGAAGTTCCCGTACTAACGGAAAAAGCTCGATTTCGGACTTAGGCCACCGCTCAATATCTTCGGGTTTGTCGGCAGGGTTAAGGATTGCCTTAATTCCTCCGAACCCTGAATATTTAGCGAATATTTCCCGTTCTTTGGGAGTTGCCTTCTTTTGTTCCTTATCGAGCCTTAACGCTAACTTTATTGCATCAATGTTCTGATGCAAATGAGTTCGCTTATTGTAACTCATTTTCGAGCAGTATCAGGATTGTGCCGACAAGCTCTGTATAAAGCGACTGGTACTCTGTCGTTTCGGCATAATCATCACTGAGGTTGTATTTAGCAAATACCGCCTGACATTCGGGCATTAGTTCTTTTGCCTTTGCCTGGGCTTCACCCGGAGAAACTTCGTCGAAAAACTCATTCCAAAGTATTTCGACAATCATATTATAAGGAGAAAAGTGTAAACCTTTGAATAAGGCTTCATTTGCGATTTCGGCTGCCTGAATATGGTCTAAACCGCTTTTTACCGCTTCGCTGTATGCTTCGGCTGCCATATCCCCACGTCCGGCGATAAAGGAAAGGTCATTTGCTTTGTCGGGGTGGGAATCACGTAAATAAGATAATAGATTGAGCCGGAAGTACGACATTTCCGCAGGCTCTAAATTTGAATTGTATTTCATTACTATGAATTTTTTAGTGGAAACTGTTGATTTGAATATGCAAAAGGCACCGGGGTATCCCTCCCCAGTGCCACCACTAAAAAATTCAATAGCACCTGATTTAACAATTTCTCATCAAACCTGTGGCGTATGAACTTCTTAGTGGCAAATATAACATTTTTATTTCCGTTTCTTGTTGAAACCTGTTTTAGGTGGGAACGAAAAGACGGTTTTATATTCGCCGTCAAAGGTTACGGCAGCATCAAAAGGCTTATTCTCTTTGCTCTTAAAGCCCTTAATAACTCCTGTCTTGCCTTTGGTAAGCAGGTCTTTCAGTTGTCCGTCAGTCAGGTCTTTACCTGATTTGTTCCGGAATACCGTCAGTCCGCATCCTTCATTGTTACACTTGACTACCTTTTGGAATATGGTTACCTGACCGTTTTTACATTTAGGACATGGGCAGTTCTCTCTTGTATTGCCACCTTCGATTTTCTTCTCCAGTAATTCGGTTGTAATCTGTGCGGCATATACTTCGATACTCCGATGAAATGTATCGGCATCCATTTCTCCCGTTGCTATTTTATTCAAAGCATTTTCCCATGCTCCGGTCATAGCTACGTCCGCTATTTTTTTATCACGGATAGCCATATAAACTACCAATCCTTTATTGGTCGGGACAAGGGATTTTTTTTCACGCTGGATATATTCACGGGAAAATAATGTTTCGATAATGGCGGCACGGGTGGCAGGTGTTCCGATACCCGATTCTTTGAGAGCTTCCCGCTCGGCTTCATCAGTAAGTTCTTTGCCGCAGGTTTCCATAGAAGATAATAAACTACTTTCCGTATGTAACGGGCGGGGCTTGGTTTGCTTCTCCAATAAATCCATTCCCTTAATGGGAAGTACATCACCATCAGACAGGGACGGAAGTGCCGGAGCATCGTCTTCGCCTTTTTCTTCATCTGGAGCATTCAATACTGCACGCCAACCTGGAATAAGAATAACGCTGCCTTTGACCGAAAACGAAACGCCCGAAGCATCCAATGAAACACTTGTGTTTTCTTTGGTACATTTACCCGAAAAGGCTTCCAACATACGAACGGCAATCATATCATATATGATACGTTGGTCTGCTGATAGTTCGCCCGGTATGTTTTCGGTAATTATCAAGGCGTGGTGATCTGTTACTTTCGTATTCTTTACAGAATGCTGGTTCAGACATGCTTCTGATAACGATTTTGCATAACTGCCGAATGGAGTGTAACCGGATAGCTGACCGATAAGGGCAGGTATCTCGGCAAAAACATCATCGGAAATATAACGGCTTCCCGTTCTCGGATAGGAAATGAACTTCGCTTCATAAAGCGACTGGGCTACCGACAGGGTTTTATCTGCCGAAAAACTATGCCGGCTGTTCGCTTCTTTCTGTAATGTAGTTAAATCGTAGAGCAATGGCGGCTCCTGATTAGCTTCTTTTTTCTCAACGCTTATCACGTTTACGGATTCTGCGGAACGGACACGGTTTAAGATTTCGTCTGCTTCCTGCTTGGTGCCAAATCGTTCTGTGGAAATAGCGGCGAATTGGGTCGCATCTTTTGCCGTATGGAGTTTTACCTGAAAATAAGTTTGCGGCTTGAACTCTTTGTTTTCGAGGTAACGGCTGCAAATCATGGCAAGTGTGGGTGTTTGTACCCGCCCTAATGACCATACCCCGTACCCGGCAGATATTGATAAAGCGCCGGTAGCGTTCAAACCGACAACCCAATCGGCTTGGCTCCGGGCTTTGGCTGAAGCGTACAGGTTGTCGTATTCCTTTCCCGGACGTAGGTTCTCCAATCCACCCCGGATAGCCTGATCCGTGAGTGAACTTATCCAAAGACGGTCGAAAGGTTTGGTGCATTCGAGATAATTATATATGTAGCGGAAAATGGCTTCGCCCTCTCGACCTGCATCGCAACAATTAATAATGAGTTCGCATTTATTAAATAACTCTTTGATAACTTTAAGTTGCTTCATCACGCCGGGGTCATTCTTATACCCCTTACCGTCTTTGATTTGACGGGGTATCAACTTAAATTCTGCGGGAAGTATCGGCAGGTTTTCAGCCTGAAATCCTGTGATACCATAATCCTGTGGCATTGCCAACCCTACGAGGTGGCCGAATGCCCATGTAACGGCGTATCCGTTACCTTCCAGATAACCGTCCTTGCGGTTATTCGCTCCAACTATGGCTGCAATACTTTGAGCCACAGACGGTTTTTCAGCAATCAAAACGTTCATTTACTATTGGATTTTTTAGTGGTTGATATTACATTTTATGTCCTGTGGATTTTTTCACAGGCTTTCTAACTCCTTGCTGTTGCTTCTGCTCTTTGTTCTGATTCTCGGTAGGCTTTTGCTGACCTTGTTTCAGGGGTTCTTTTGAGTGCTTGGTCGCTTCATTGGTTTTACCCTGTGAATTGACAGCAACTTGTGTTTTGCTTTCGTTGGCAGGAGTTACTTCTGCCCCTTGCTTCTTGGCTCTGTCGGGATTCCATTTAAAGAAATCCAGTTTGCCTTTTTCATTATTGACCTTTACATAGGCATTGAAAGGCTCGCCTTTTCCGTCTTTCACCATTCCCTGAACATAAACGGCTTTCCCTTCCCGGAGAGAGTTCTGCTGTTTCTCATCCAAATCAACGCCTAAAAGTTTTTTAGGAATACGGACTTGGTTTTGCTGTTCTCTGCCCTGGCTCTGTTCCTGTTTATTGTTCTGTTGGTACTTATTGCGGTCTAATCCGTCATAATTAAAATCATAACCGCCTTTAGCTGCATTGAACTGAACATAAGCATCAAACTTTTTGGGATTATCGGTTCCGATTGTCTTTTTAGAGGTCATTCCCTCTACGAGTACCTTTTTTCCTTCTTTTAGTGCCTGTTGCTGTTCGGGAGATAGTTCAACGCCTTTCAGATTTTGAGAAACAGTGAGTTTATCAAGGGGTACAGCTTCCAATCGGTTGGTCAGCTTGTCAATAGAAATAAGCGACGGTACTTTTTCGCCCGGTATCGGCTCCAGTTCTACCACCCTGCCACCGTTACCCGTTGCTAACAGGCTTTCTTTTACATCGTTCGGAAGCATGATCCCCTGAAACGGTTTTTCCAAATCAACCTGTTGCTGATATGGATGTGGAGTAAATTTCAGGCTGCCGTCCGGTTGTTCCTCCAGTGAAAGGCGGGCTTGCATGGGATAGTCCACGCCCTCTATATTAGGATTGATATCTACAAGATGCGGGGATTTATACCCGTAACTCATGGCTTTGAGTTCGCCTTCCAGATTTTCGGGTTTAATGCCGTATTTCTGATACTCGCTTTCAGGAATACGGCTTGTATCGAATTGCTTAAATTCGGTCTTTTGTTCGGTTGTTGGTGTCGCTTCCATTTTTTCGTCTTTTTTTTCGGTCACTACTTCTTTTTCTGTTTTCTTAGTCGATTGTTCCTGTTCGTTATTCAGGTAATCCTTCGGATTAATACGGTACTTTTCCAAATCTTCTTCTTTGATATGCAGGATTTTATCAAGCATATCAACTGTTACGGCATAAAATCCCGTATGTGAGGGATTCTTAGCCTGATTAAAGAAGTTTTTGAAAAAGTTTTCGAGGGGATCGGCGTGTTTGTCAATTTTGATAAAATCACTTTGCTTCGCCTTCATGGGGTCTATGGCATCAATCTTTCCTTTTTTGTCGATGCCTTTCACGACTTTGAGTTTGTTGCCTTCTCCTTCATCTCGCATCAGGAGAACCTTGTCTTTCGGATTTAATTTTTCATCCATGATTAAACTGTTTTTAGTTCTGCATCACTATTAATGCAGAATAAAAGTAGCGGTAATCAGGATGTTAGCTGTTGATTTTTAGGCAGGTGGTCGCTTGTGGCTCCGATTTGGCAGTGAGTGGCGCTGAGAGCAAGAAAAACTACGATTATTTAAATCAGTTCAGTGGAGAAGATGTATCTTTGTTTTTGTATTTCAGCACAATATCAATGTCGATGCCGTAATTAACAAACTACAAAAGAAGAAGGGGGACAACGGGTAAATCCAGCTATTCTCCATTTGCTTTTGATTATATAAGAGATACCACATGATGGATGCTAAAACCAATTCAAAAGAAAAAAAGCAGAGGTTGTTGTATAAATACCTCGACATCAATGGCGCAAAAGCAATGCTTTCAAACAGCAATTTGCAGTTTACCAACGCCACAAAACTTAATGATCCGTTTGATTGTCATCCAGCACTTATTGATTTTTCTAAAATTACTCCCGAACAAGCCTATCCTTGGGGAAAAGAAGACACCATTTCGTTAAAAATCAATCCATACGAAAGAAATAGAGATGAAGCATGGATTTGTTGTCTTTCAAAAGTATTTGATTCAATATTGATGTGGAGTTACTACAACAAGCATGAGGGTGTTTGCATCGGAGTAGATGTTCAAAATATCGAACAATACATTAACTATATGCTTGGAAAAATGGTTTTTCCACCTTATGAGGTAGAATATAAGAATATTATCGAGAAACCAGATTTCTTTACCGGGAACAAAGATTTTTTTCTTTATCAGATATTAACGAAAGGCAAAGAATGGGCACACGAACAAGAGGTGAGAATATTTATTTTTGGCCCTCATATGATGTGTATGAATATGCATCTACCTTATGAACTCAAAGACGAGAACGAAGTGATAGATTGGAAAGAAGTTCGCGCCTATCCGACAATCGGTACCGAGTGTTTTGCCGCTCTTTATTTGGGCGTAAATATCAGTCGAGAAGATAAAGAAGAGATAATCCAGTTAGCCAGAAAATTAAATCCAGATATGCGGGTTTATCAAATGTTGGTAAATCCGAATGCGTTCAAGTTGGATTTTGAACTGATCTGAGTCAATCACAGCTAATATAGTTCTTTTACAAAAGAAATAATTCCAACGAAAAAGAGCCGAAAATCCGGCTCTTACATTATATATATGTATAAAATTATTCCTGTTGTAATAAATGAGCCAATGCAGGATCATCCTTAATTCGTTGTAATTCTTCAGCGACAATCTGTTTCGTTTCCTCTTTGATACGGTTGTAGTTAAGTTGTATCTGCTCTTTCATTTTATTTTCTCCGTTTTCGTCTGTAAAATCGGTAATTACAGGGATGGATTGATATACTTTAGTTTCTGCGGCTACCTTCGCATTGTCCACTACAATTTCGCAATGGAAAATTTTCTGCTCAATACGCTCATCAAAATTGTCGGCTATGGCTCCGACAAACATGCCTTGTGTAAGATTGGAAATTTTCGATGGCGGTATCAGGCTATCCATTTGGGTGCTGATAGAGGTCGATTTATCATTGCGGTTGATAGTCATAGACTGACGTTTCTGTAATACTTTTCCGAACCTGTCGGAAAGCGTTTTGGCTGTTTCTCCTACAACCTGACCGGAAAAAATATTTCCGACGGTATTCATCACGACTTTTGCTTCTTTATCTCCGTAATCCCTTGTTAATTGCGAAAAATCCTGAAATCCTAAAAGTACAGCAACCTTGTTGCTTCGGGCAGTTGCGATAAGGTTGTCCAGACCTTTGAAATATATTGTGGGCAACTCGTCGATGACTACCGAACTTTTTAGTTGTCCCTTTTTGTTTATAAGTTTTACAATACGAGAATTATAAAGCCCCAGAGCTGCACCATAAATATTTTGCCTGTCGGGATTGTTGCCGACTACCAATACTTTCGGATCGTCAGGATTGTTTATATCCAACGTAAATTCGTCGCCCGACATTACCCAATATAACTGCGGACTAATCATGCGGGATAACGGAATTTTTGCACTCGCAATTTGCCCCATCAACTGATCGGCTGCACCTCCGAGCCACGCATCCATAAAGGGGCTTAGGTAATTTTCGAGTTCAGGATAAGAAGTTAAAATAGGGAATATATCTTCATATCGTTTGTTCAAAAATTCTATTGCGTGCGGAAATGTGCAATACTTTCCATCCTTATATATGCGTAGATACCATATAATAGAAGCAAATAAAATAATCGGAGATTCCACAAAGAAATCGCCTTGCTTCTGCACCCACGTTTTATTGAGGTTGAGCATAATTGTATAGCTCGATTCGTAAGCATCGCTAATGTCATCCATGAAAGAGGGATTAATCGGGTTACATCGGTGGGAACGTGACGGATCATCGAAATTGATAACATAAAATGTAGGAACTTTTTTATAGCCTAATTGATTATTAAGCAAGTGGTTGTAAGCTATTGTAGAAAGGTCTGGAAATTTAAAGTCGTAAATATACATCGAAAAACCTTTCTCCACCTGTTGTTTTATGTACTGATTAACAACGGCGTATGATTTACCACTACCCGGAGTTCCCAACACGATACTGGCTCGAAACGGGTTTACCACGTTAATCCAACCCCGCCATTCTTTTTTCTTATACCAAAACTTTGTAGGCAGATTTACGGAATATTCACTCTGCAATAGCCGTGTTTCCTGCATAAACGATTCGTTTTCCATATTGAAAACGTCGTCCATAAGATTGTTCTTCAGCAATCGGCTCATCCATAATCCACCAACCAATAGGAACAGATAACCTGCTGACATTGTCAGGATATAAAAACCTGTTGTTGCCGAAGTGGGTAATGGCAGGT
>NZ_LT799418.1:2325147-2382281 GCF_900162725.1 Parabacteroides sp. Marseille-P3160
CCCCGCCATTCTTTTTTCTTATACCAAAACTTTGTAGGCAGATTTACGGAATATTCACTCTGCAATAGCCGTGTTTCCTGCATAAACGATTCGTTTTCCATATTGAAAACGTCGTCCATAAGATTGTTCTTCAGCAATCGGCTCATCCATAATCCACCAACCAATAGGAACAGATAACCTGCTGACATTGTCAGGATATAAAAACCTGTTGTTGCCGAAGTGGGTAATGGCAGGTCGAGTATCCACCAGTTCATAAAGAACAGGATAAAACCAATTGTCAGAAAAACATAGATTTTCGGCCATGTGATTTTTTCCTCTTTAACTCCCTTAGTTCCCAGACAGGAAAGAGCAAGGAAAACTACGGCAAATAATTTGGTATAAAGAATATTGCCGAATAGTCCGGCAGTCCGATCAAAGTTCAGTAGTATCTTATCAACTACCGAAATATTAATTCCCCATTCCCGCAAACCGTAATAGCAGAACCAATAAATGTTTATCACTACGAATATTATGCTTATTGCCCGCATAAATTCCATGACCTTAGCAAGTCCTCTTAAATCATCTTCTTGTTGCATAATCTTAAAAAATTAAATGTTTGAGAAGCGAAATTAGAGAGGTTGTTCTTGTAAATAATTGATTTTATGCCATGTGGTAGTTTGTGGCTTCGATTTGGCAGTGAGTGGCGTTATTCATCTTTTTTTATCTGATTTATCTATACTATGAATTAATTATAGTATAACCCTTTAAAAATTAAATCACATGGGATTAAAGTATGTAGTAGCCAAACAGGTATTCGGGTTTGACCAAACCAAAACAGAGAAGTTCGTACCAAAACAGGTTGTTACCGGACAAATATCATTCAGCAAATTATGTACGCAGGTCGGGCAGATATGCGGAGCGCACCGGGGTACTGTACAGTTAGTAATAGCCGGACTGGTAGATGCGTTGGTTAATAACCTTGATGACGGCAAAAGTGTAAAGCTGGGAGAGTTCGGAACTTTCCGCCCAGCTATTCGTGCAAAGGCTTCGGATAAAGAAGAAGATGCCAACGCAAATGCAATTTACCGCCGTCGTATCATTTTCACTCCGGGAACGGCACTCAAAGATGCTATGAATAATACAAGTATTACCCGCTATTTGAAACCGGATACGGATTATACAGTGACAGGTAATAATAATGGGAATAATGATTCTGGTAACGATGATGATGGTTTTATTGATCCTACGGCTTGAAAATTAAAAAATGCAGTAAAAGCGAAGTTAAATTGACTTCGCTTTTTTTATGTCCATAATATCAAACGGTAAACAAAAATTTTCCTGTGTTTAACAGAGATATCTTTGCGTTAAACAAAAAAAAATACTTTTTACAGCACCTGAGGTTCCTACATTATTTTTGTCGACAGCATGTAACTTAATAATCAAATAGTTCTGTGTTTATTTATGTGATGCGAAATGAAAAAAGTATCTTTGTGCTGACTTTTAAATTTATACCAAATGTTACAGACAGGGACTTATTTTGAGAAAATAGTAGAAATGCTTAATGCTTTTCGAACAGAGGTTCATACGTGTTCCACTTTAGGATTATTGAATATAAATAAACATTCTGAGAATTTTATTAGGACAATTCTTAATTTGACTTATGGATATGAGTTAGAGAACTTAAATAAAGGCAAATCAAATTTTCCCGGAATTGACATAGGAGATATAGGAGAAGGAGTTGCATTTCAAATAACATCCACAAAAAAATCAGAAAAAGTAGATGACACTTTAACTACTTGCCTTAAATACAAGCATTATGAAACATTTAAAACTATAAATATATTTGTACTCACATCTAAACAAGGATCTTACACCTTGAAAACTTCAACTGAACCTTATTTTACATTTTCCCCGGAAACTAATATTCTTGATTTCAGTGATTTACTCAGAGATATTGAGCAAATAGAGCCGAGACGAATAAAAGCAATTTATGAGTTTGTTAGTTCTGAACTGCAAGCTACAATTAAATTGATTAATGAAGAAGTCAGCGATAAAAGAGTACTTGTTAATATTGCAGAAGGAGCAAGCAAAAGTAATATGCCATATTATTACCGTTGGCAATCCATTGTGTCAAATAAAAACAAGAACATCACTGTTCCTGAGATACATACTTCATTAAACACATTCCTTCCCTCAACAGTTCTAAAAAGTCAATTCTTGCCAACTCTAAATCAGGTATTTCGCACAATAAGCTCAAGCAAAGAAATATTTTATTGCAATAATATATCTGGTAGCGGGATTTCGAATTTTTTCCATGGAGAAGCGTTGTTAATAGAGAATTCATCATTAATAACTGAAAGGGTGGTTTATACTAACGACAAAATTTTAATCAACTTACTGCCTGAAATGTTATCATTAATAACTGAAATTTTGTTCTTCTTCAAACAGTCTAAAAATAAGTTCGAGATTGATATTAAAATTTCTTTGGATTCAAATATTGATACTTATTTTCATCCAAATCAATCCTTAGTAGTTAATCAAGTACTAAATTCTTATATATTAGAATCTCCGTTTGAACTACATGAGAAACTGACTGACATTAAAACACCTACTTTAAGAGAATTACTCCAAAAAATTATTCATGGATTTATCTGTAAACAACCTAACTTTTTAACAAATGAACCATTCTTAGCTATTGACAATGAAAAAACTGAAACTTCAATTAACGGCATTAAGAATTGTTTGAACATAACTGATTGATTTGATATAATACACACATCTGCCTACATACCACATACCTACGTTTCTTCTTTTTCTTGTGATGTGGCTAGGGCATTTCTACTTTAGAGTATCTCTGATTATCAGAATCGGGAATTCATCGTAGCGGTAATTTGGCAGTCAATGGCTTTATATAATCCTACGGTCTCTGATATAGCCTTTCTTCGATAAGTCGATTTCAAATTTTTTATACAACTTAAATCCATCAATAGATTGCTTAAGTATATTAATCCATTTTCCATCAACTTTTTCTTCGATAGCTGATTCCAGAACAATACAAAGGTTTTCTTGAAGATTCATATATGTATCTTTCTTATTATCAGGATCATTTTTGGTAACTTTAGAACCTATTGATACAAATTTCTCAATAGCCCTTCTCATTAAGTCATCAGAAAATATTTTATCTCTAATTATGTGCAACATTTCTGCTTTCACTTCATTCAATACAAGATTGTTTAGTTTATTTTTATTAAATAATTCATCTAAAATATCCAAAAGTCCTAAAAATGGGATTTTACACTTTGTATTTTTATATATGTGAACTGTTTGCTTGAAAGGAAAATACAAATACTTTATTGATGCAACTTCATCTTTCGAAATATAATTAATAAATATATCTTTTTTGTAGTTAAGAATAATATTATATAACATACATTTTATTCCATTTGAAGTTTGCAATTCCATTACCGCACATTCTAAAACATATATAACATTGAAAACTTCTTTCAATAAATGTGCTTTTCGGTTGGCTAAAAGCATTTCGGAATACTTTTTCATTTGTCGCAATGGCTCAATAACTATGTCATATTTTTCAGTCAAGGAATAATGAAGAGTCTTTGAGTAAGAAATATTTTTAGGAGCAATATCTAATATTGACTTCTTTGAGAAAGAATTATATAAGTCAATAATATATTCACAGACCCCTTCTTCATCGTGTTTAATCGCTTTGTTAAATAGTTTTTCCAGATTAATACTAAAGTCAAGATAGTTATACTTGCTAAAATTTAAAAATTGAGAAAAATCTTCTTTATGAATGTTTTCAAGTATCAAATACTCAAGACTAAACAACGACCTAATAATTGAAAATGAATATTTTTCATTTTTCTCTTTAATCGCACAGTCATAAATATCTGACAACAAAGTAGTAAGTTTAAAATACAATCGCCTATAATCCAAACTAAATTTATTTTCTTCTTTATTCTGGATATTTTGCTTAAAAAATAAAGGAATTTTAGATGTAATAATCTCTAAACTTGTGTAGTCATAATCCTTAATACTTGTTATCCCAATTTCATATATGATATTAATTGGGTCTTTATGATAATAAGAAGAAATATTATTTTCTTCTTCAGCATAGATTTCATCAAGTATTCTATCTTCATTTATCAAACCAAAAATTGAATCTATTTTACTTCTACTGTGGGAGTTTTCTAATACGTCATTAAATGCAGGAAAAATAAAGAAAAAACTTACAATTGAAAGAACTATCGAAGATATGAATAAAAAATTAGTATATCCGTCAGCATTTGTTGCCTCTCCCAAATAATACAATGAGTATATGAGTAATATTATAGATGATATCAAAAATGTTATAGATGCTTTTGCTTTTCTATTCTTGAGAAAATTAGAAATAGCGTATCTTCCATAATAACGATGAGATACATTAAAAGATAAAATTAAAAAAGAAAAAACTATACTAACAAACAGCCCAATTATTACAAGAACAGAATTTAGAATTTTGATTTGGCTTTCAACTGTAGGGAAGTTAAGAGATAAAGAATCTGTGTTAAAAATGAAGAAACCTATAATAAAAAGCAGCATCAAACAGAGAAACACTTTCCAATTAAAAAAAATATTATTCCATGGTTTTTCATGTAATAATTTATAATAATGATATTTACATCTTTCCATTGAATGAGTTTTATAAAACTGTACGTTCGCAAATATAAGAAATATATCGCAATGAGAACTTTTATCAATCATTTTAAAATCATATTGTTATACTTACTTTACATCTGCCTCCCATACCTGCGTTTCTTCTTTTTCTTTCGGCGTGGTAATGGCATTTCTTCTTTAGGATGGTTCTCCGGTTCCGGATTAAGGATTGAGAAAAGCCCACCGGTTACACTATCCGAAGTGTAACTGTTATCATGGTGTGTGCCTGGCTGAATATTATTGTAAACATCAGAAAGACGGGTGTCTTTGACTGGCTCTTGTACCTGTTCATGTTTTCCGCCATACAGGTCATTGAAAACATTAGCGGAATATTCCTTACCCAGTCGTGAACCGTTCAGGATAGTACGTGTAGTATGGTCTATAAATGTAGCACCATATATCCGTCCGTCATCATTTCGTCTGAACAGAACATCAATATCCTGCTGCCTTAGCTTCGCTCGGAACTCGCTCTCACTTTGGCTGCCCTGCTTGGCTTCCGATACCGCTTTCAGCGTATGTGCTTTCAGGTTTTTAATTTTAATACGTTCGGCAGATTTCTCCATACGCTTTTCAAGCCCGTCATAGCCGACCGACTTCCCGAATATGGAAGATTTTAACGGATTGCCGACTTTGTTGCCCTCACTATCCAATGCGGAATAAAGCAATCCCCGATACGGTTTACCTTTTGCCTCGCCTTTCAGTTCCTCTACATTTATATTATAGATGGAAAGGACAGCTTTATATTCTCCCATACTCTGAAAGTGGTACATCGAAGCCAACGGTTTGATAACGGATGCAATCTGTTTTTTAAAATCGCCCTTTGAAGCATCGACAGGTATAAGTTCCCACCCTTCGGAACGTTTTTGTCCCTCCGCCGGATGCAGGTTATATTTGCGTTCCAAATCTTCAGTTATGGCTTTGCTGCGCTCGTGCTCTTTGTAACCGTCGATTTTCTTTCCCTCACTATCCACCCGGAGCGAAACAATATGTATATGCTCCCGCCCGATGTCCTCATGCTTAAAAATAAGGTAAGGCTGATTGCCATATCCCAATTTCTCCATGTATTCCCGTCCGATGTCCGCCAGTTGGTCGTCTGTCAGGCGGTCATCAGGATGCGGGTTTATTGATACATGGAAAACTGGTTTTTCGGTACGGAAGTGAGCCGGGACAAACTGCATAAAATCGTTCATACATTCCGAAACATTGAATTGTCCGTCAGTAGGTTCAAACACAAGATTACTTCCCAGAATCTTCCCCAAACCCTCGTCCACTTTCTCCTGATTGTATGCCAACGAACCATACAGGTTGCTACCGATATTTATTTTTGCGACCATTGTTCCTTAAATTCTTCCGATAATTCCAGAATTTTCTTACCTGTTTCTGCTAATTCTACGGTAGCCTTTTCCAATTTATAGAGCAAAGCGAGTGCTTTTTTCTCTGAAAAATTGCTGTGCAATTCCTTTACAACTTGGTTGTAATTCGTTCCAACGGAGCGGAATTGTGCATAAAAAGAAGTGAGTTTGGTAACATATTCCATAGCGGAACGGTCGATTTTTACCACACGAAACTCATCCCCGAATACACGGGCAGCGATAAAACGAGCCTTCGATTGCAGCCCTGATTGCTCAAACATGGTGAGGAACCGGGCATGTTCTACTGCGGTGAAGTTTACCGAATAACGGTAATTCGCCGGATCAGTCTTGGGGTTTCTACCCCCTTTTCCCCTTTTGGGGAGATTCTTTGCATTTTCATTCATACGTCGGATTTTTTAGTGGTACAATCCGTCGTTAGGCACCCTTGCCGTCTTTACAATCATCGCCCGAATGATTCAATCTAAGCAACCGACTTCGGAGGTTGCGCCCCCCGGAGGGGCAAGCATTTTTTGCAGCAAAACGGTTTCCGTGCAGCAAAAAATACAGCTTGCTATTTGCCATGTCGCAAATAAAATCTGTCCTGAACAGGGACAAATATGAATGCGAGGTAACGAGCGAAAATGACGGTCGGATATCTCACGACATTTCATGCAGCAAAGTTACAGGCTAAAGTAACGCACTGTATTACAAGCATCGACGCCACTCGCTGCCAAATCGACGCCACTCACTGCCACCTCGTAAAAAAGTGATGATTCTGCTAATAAATAGGTTTTTATTTGCAGAGAAAATGACTGTATGAACAGACAGCCGGATAGCTGTACGGATATAAAAACATACAATCGGCTATATGGAGATATAGCCGGATGAATAGCTAAACAAATAGCTGACTAAATAAATGACTGGCTAAACGGACAAACAGCCAAACGGCTCAACGGTCAAACGTATGGCTGAACAGCCAGACGGTTGTTCAGCCGGACAGAGATACAAACGATGTGTAATAATTTAAAATTTCAGACAATGGAAAAGAAAACTTTGAACGTGGCTTTCAGCACCCAAAAGGGGGGAGCCGGAAAAACAACTCTTACGGTGTTGGTAGCTTCCTACCTGCACTATGTGCGTGGCTACAACATAGCCGTGATTGATTGTGACTTTCCGCAACACTCGATTGCGGAAATGCGTGAGCGTGATTTGCAAATGTCGATGGATGATGACCATTACAAGCTCATGGCTTACGAGCAGTTTTCTTCTTTAGGGAAAAAGGCTTATGAAGTTATCGAAAGTAGCCCTGAAAACGCAATGGAAGATGCACAGGATGTAATTGAAGTATTGAAACCCGACTTTGTGTTCTTCGACCTGCCCGGAACCATCAACAATCCGGCGGTTGTACATACACTTTCTCTCATGGATTACATTATTGCTCCGATCAGTGCTGACAGATTGGTACTGGAAAGCACCCTGCAATATGTGATTACGGTCAATGATGCCCTGATTACGCCCGGCAAAGCCAAAATCAAGGGGCTGTACCTACTTTGGAATCTCGTAGATGGACGGGAGAAAACCGAACTCTACGAAGTGTATGAGGATGTGATTGATAAACTGGGGTTCCCGCTTTTCAAAACATTCCTGCCCGATAGTAAGCGGTTCCGCCGGGAGCAGTCGGTAAACCATAAAGCCCTGTTCCGCTCTACATTGTTCCCTGCGGATAGAGCATTGGTAAGGGGCAGCAACCTCGATGCCCTGATAGATGAAATGTTGGAAACTTTAAAATAACAGGTTATGGCAAAAAAGAAAGAAGAAGTAAACCTGAATGAGATTGATGCCAGTTTTGTCATATCCTCATTCAAGAATAAGGAACGGCGGAATAATCCGAGTTCCATACCCAAAGCATTGGTTCCTGAACACGAAAAGAAACAGGAACAGGATGCAGAAAGCGGAGAACCTGAAAAAACGGAAGTTGTTCAGGAAGAATCTCCTCGTGAGGAAACTAAACGGAAACGCAGTAAATCACCTGATTATGAAAGCCTGTTTATTCAGGAGGTAGGTATCACGGCACGCACCGGAAAATCTGTTTACATACGCAAAGACCACCACGAAAAGATTATGAAGATCGTTCAGGTCATCGGTAAAAATCAGGTGTCTTTATTCAGCTATATAGATAATGTACTGTCCCAACATTTTGCCGCTTATCAGGATGAGATAACGGAATTGTACAATAAAAATAACGAAGGAATTTTCTAACAATAAAACAATCAAATTATGATAACAAGTCCATTTTTAATAGATAGCGGAGATAAGGCAATGATAGGAATTGTCCTCTGCGGTTTGGTGATACTGGCGATAATTATTCTGCCAAAAGTTATGCGCTATAAGAAACGTATGCAGAAAGACTACGAAGAAAAAGCGGCTCCCGAAATAGAAATGATAGTCGTTCCGGGTGAAGAAACGATACCCGAACCGCCTGTGATACCCGGCTATAAAAAACAGTTTCTTGTTAATGTCGGTATCCCCACAAGAAAAGGAAAATTAGTCAGTATCCGTAAGGAATACCATAACCGGATTTCAAAGATTGTAGGGGTTATAGGTAAAAATGAAGTTACCATATTCAGCTATATAGATAATGTATTGAAGCATCATTTTGAAACTTTTCAGGATGAGATTTCAGAACAGTATAAGAAAAATAACAATGATGATTACCTAAACCCCAAAAAGTAAGGATGGAAAAGATATTTATAACTGTAATTGTGTTGTATGCCCTTTTTGTCGGAATCTACTTCCTATGGGCAAGAGCAGGGAAAAGGCGAAAAAAGAACATCGTCGGTCAGGGTAGTTCCATTCAGGAAACGGGTCGTTTGAAGGAAAATATTGTCGGAAAAAGCAGATTTGATTTAAGCGCATCAACGCCACTCGCTGCCAAATCGGAGCCACTCACTGCCACCTCGCTAAAATCTGATAATCAGGCAGAAAATCCCAATATATTTGCTTCGGCTAACGAGGTAAAGCCATCGGCAGAGGTGCCGCAGGAGGAATTGGACGAAGCGTTTTCCGATACTCCACCGGATGAAGATAACGAGCCGATGGATATAGATTATCCGCTCGAATATGAAGTGACGGAAGTAAACGAAGATGAGCCGGAGGATGAGGAAGAAGAAACGGAAGAAGTGGAAGGCACGGCACAAGCCATACTTGCATCAGGCGTTCAGTTCGATGATCTGGGAAATGCGGTTCGCACGGTGAACCGGACGAATGAAGCAACGCCGGAGCAAAAGCAAAAGGCGGGCGATACTTTACTGGAGATGCGGCAGACCGATATGTTTGAACAGGTGATTTCGGGTAAACCCGATGCGAAGCGAATCGTTACCGACCTTATGGCTGAAAGCCTTTCGGCTTTCTATGAGCGGAAAGATAAGGAAGCCGGAACTACCGGAAGCGGAAAGAAGGCTCCAGACAGTTTTAATATCAGAGATTTCGCTTAATGCGAGTATTAATAATAATGTAAAACAAAGAAAGATGAAAGAACGAGATTACGGCTAACGAAGATAGCCCCCACTAAAAAATTCAGTAGTAACAAGATTTATCAACCCGGTATCGGGATTATCCACCCCGATACCATTTTAACAATTTCTCATTATGACAAAGAAAAAATTTCTTATGTCGGCAGCCTTTATCTTGGCTGCTGTTTCAAGTGCATTCGCTCAAGGCAACGGGATTGGAGGTATCACGGAAGCCACCAATATGGTGACAAGTTATTTTGACCCCGGCACGAAGTTGATATACGCTATCGGAGCCGTTGTCGGCTTGATTGGTGGCGTAAAAGTGTACGGAAAATTCAGTTCCGGTGATCCCGATACGTCGAAAACCGCCGCTTCGTGGTTCGGTGCATGTATATTTCTTATCGTTGCCGCTACCATCCTACGCTCCTTCTTCCTTTAATCAACTTCATACAGAAAAAGAGTTATGGAGTTCAATATTAACAAAGGAATAGGCAAAAGCGTGGAGTTCAAAGGTTTAAAATCACAATACCTTTTCATATTTGCCGCAGGCTTGCTTTCCGTATTCATTGTCTTTGTCATTATGTATATGGCAGGGGTGGATCAATGGGTGTGCATCGGCTTCGGTGTAATCGCTGCATCGGTATTGGTATGGATGACCTTTAACCTGAATGAAAAGTACGGGGAGCATGGCTTAATGAAAGTTATGGCTGTAAAACAGCATCCCCGCTATCTGATAAACAGGAAAACTCCGCACCGCCTGTTCAAACGGAAAAGAAAGGAGGTAGGATATGCGTAATATAATGAAAGCATCTACCATTGAAAACAAGTTCCCCCTGCTGGCTGTCGAACACGATTGCATTATTTCTAAAGATGCAGATATTACAGTAGCCTATTATGTGGAACTGCCGGAACTGTTTACCGTAACCAATGCGGAGTATGAAGCAATACATTCATCCTGGGCGAAAGCGGTAAAAGTCCTTCCTGAATACTGTGTGGTGCATAAGCAGGATTGGTTTGTGCGTGAAACGTATAAACCTGCTACGGATAAGGACGATATGAGTTTCTTATCCCGCAGCTTTGAAAAACATTTCAACGAAAGACCGTTCCTGAATCACTCGTGTTTCCTGTTCCTGACTAAAACGACTAAAGAGCGGATGCGGATGCAGAGCAATTTCTCATCGCTTTGCCGTGGAAACATTATTCCCAAAGAAGTCAATAAGGATACGAGTGTGAAGTTCTTGGAAGCTGTCGGGCAGTTTGAACGGATAATGAATGATAGCGGGTTTATTGCGCTTACCCGTATCACATCGGATGAAATTACAGGAACGGATGAAAAGGCAGGGCTTATCGAAAAGTATTTCGCCTTGTCGTTGGATGATACCACCTGCTTGCAAGATATGGAGCTGGGAGCGGACGGGCTTCGGATAGGAAGTAAACATATTTGTCTGCATACGCTTTCGGATGCGGAAGACCTGCCCGGACGTATCGGTACGGATATGCGGTATGAAAAATTATCAACCGATAGAAGCGATTGCCGTTTGTCGTTCGCTTCTCCGGTAGGATTGCTTCTCTCATGTGACCATATCTATAACCAGTATTTATTTATTGAGGACAGTGCGGAAAACCTGCGAAAGTTTGAAAAGAGTGCCCGTAATATGCAGTCGCTATCAAAGTACAGTCGTGGAAACCAAATAAATAAGGAGTGGATCGACCAGTATTTGAACGAAGCGCATAGCTTCGGGCTGACTTCAATCAGGGCGCATTTCAACGTGATAGCGTGGAGTGATGATGTGGAAGAATTGAAACATATCCGCAATGATGTAGGTAGCCAGTTGGCTCTAATGGAGTGTAAGCCACGCCACAATACGGTGGATGCCGCTACCTTATACTGGGCAGGAATGCCCGGCAATGAAGGGGATTTTCCTGCTGAAGAAGCGTTTTATACGTTCATCGAACCTGCCTTGTGTTTTTTCACGGAAGAAACAAACTACCGTAGTTCACCCAGTCCGTTCGGTATCAAAATGGCGGACAGGGTTTCGGGTAAACCGCTCCATGTAGATATTTCTGACCTGCCCATGAAAAAAGGAATTATTACGAATAGGAATAAATTCATTCTTGGGCCATCGGGAAGCGGAAAGTCTTTTTTTACCAATCACATGGTGCGCCAATACTACGAACAGGGTACGCACATCGTGTTAGTGGACACGGGTAATTCCTATCAGGGATTATGTAACCTGATTAATCGCCGTACAGGAGGTCAGGACGGGGTATATTTTACCTATACCGAACAGAACCCGATTGCGTTTAATCCTTTTTATACGGACGATAATGTCTTCGATATTGAAAAGCGTGAGAGTATAAAAACGCTGATCCTTACCCTGTGGAAAAGGGATAACGAGCCGCCGACACGGGCGGAGGAAGTTGCCCTGTCCAATGCTGTCAGTCAGTATATAGAAAAGCTGAAAGGCAACCGAAAACTGGAACCATCTTTCAACACGTTCTATGAATTTGTCCGGGATGACTATAAAAAGATACTGGAAGAAAAGAAAGTGCGTGAAAAGGACTTCGATATTGCGAACTTCCTGAACGTACTGGAGCCGTATTATCGTGGAGGTGAATATGACTTCCTATTGAACTCTGATAAGCAACTGGATTTATTATCTAAACGTTTCATTGCCTTTGAAATAGATGCCATAAAAGACCACAAAATTCTGTTTCCGGTGGTTACGATTATCATTATGGAAGTTTTCATAAACAAAATGCGCCGGTTACAGGGTATCCGTAAGATGATATTAATTGAAGAGGCATGGAAGGCAATCGCTAAAGAGGGTATGGCAGAGTATATTAAGTACCTTTTTAAGACTGTGAGAAAGTTCTTCGGCGAGGCGATTGTGGTAACCCAAGAGGTGGACGATATTATCGCTTCGCCTATCGTAAAGGAGTCAATTATCAACAATAGTGACTGTAAAATTTTGCTCGACCAACGTAAATACATGAACAAATTTGACAGTATTCAGGCGTTGCTCGGATTGACCGAAAAGGAAAAATCGCAGGTACTCTCTATCAATATGTCCAATGTGCCCAGTCGTAAGTACAAAGAAGTCTGGTTCGGTCTGGGTGGTGTACAATCGGCTGTTTATGCCACAGAAGTTAGTCTGGAAGAATATTACACGTACACAACCGAAGAATCGGAGAAAATGGAAGTGATGCAGCTTGCAGAAAAACTGGACGGAAATATGGAACTGGCGATTAAACAGATTGCAGAAAGCAAGCGGCAGGAGTACGGAGGATAGATGCCATGAAAAGGAAAAACAGTAAGCCACTTTTGGCACCGCAGGTTCATACCCGTTTCCCGATGGGAGAAATGTGCGGGACATGGGTTAGCCTCTGTGGTTCCCCCGGACTTAAAATATTCTATGATGGTAGTCGGTTCCGGTTGCAGTTTATTTACAAACAAGATACGGCGTTTACCGTCCCTTTGTGCCAAAGCTGGGGGATTACCTTTTTCTATTTCTACGGCATGATACGCATTGCCTACGATGATGAGCGGGATATGCTTCTGCTCACCACCGAAGGCGAATACAAAAGGGTGTACGACTAAAGTACACACAATCAATAATCATTTAAAAAGCAAAAAGTATGAAACGAATATTTATGTGCCTGATAGTGGCACTTTCTATGTTCTCTTTTCAAGCAAAAGCGCAATGGACGGTTGTCGATCCGACCAATCTGGTACAGAACGTACGCACTGCGATTCAAGGAACAACAACTGCCACGAATATGATAAAAAATGTACAGGAAAGTGTAAAAATTTATCAGCAGGGAAAAGAGTATTACGATGCCCTGAAATCTGTCCACAATCTGATAAAAGATGCACGTAAGGTGCAGAAAACCATTGCAATGGTCAGCGAAATTACCGACATCTATGTGACCGGATTTAATAAAATGTTAGGTGATCCGAACTTTACCCCGAATGAACTGGCGGCAATTTCAACGGGCTATGCCAGACTACTGGAGGAAGGGGGTGCATTGGTAACGGATTTGAGAAATATTGTTACCGGAAGTAACGGGCTTTCCTTGTCGGACAAAGAACGGATGGATGCGATAGACGATATTCATAATAAGATGTTGGACTATCGTAACCTGACTAAGTATTATACGCAGAAAAGTATTTCCGTGTCTTTCATCCGCGCCAAAGAAAAAGGCGATACGGACAGGGTATTATCTCTTTATGGCAGTCCTGCCGACAGGTATTGGTAATCAAATAAATGTAATCAGTTATGAATTTTGATAACCTACATCAGATTCTTGCGAATCTGTACCAAGACATGATACCTCTTTGCAGCAACATGATTGGAGTTGCAAAGGGGTTGGCAGGACTGGGTGCCTTATTCTATGTGGCATACAGGGTATGGCAGGCATTAAGCCGTGCGGAGCCTATCGACGTGTTTCCGTTGCTTCGTCCATTCGCCATTGGGCTGTGCATTATGTTCTTTCCAACACTGGTTTTAGGAACTATCAATGCGGTTATGAGCCCCATTGTTAAAGGAACTCATAGTATTCTGGAATCCCAGACTATGGATATGAAAGCCTATCAGCAACAAAAAGACAATCTGGAATACGAAGCCCGTGTGCGTGAGGGTAAAGCATGGCTTGTCGATGATGAAGTGTACGACAAGAAAATGAAAGACCTCGGCATCACCGATACGCCCGAAATAATTTGTATGTGGGGAGAAAGGCTTTGGTATGATATTAAGGCATGGTTCCGACAGGTAATCAGGGATTTCTTTGAACTGCTGTTTAATGCTTCCGCATTGGTCATAGATACGATACGAACATTTTTTCTTGTCGTGTTGGCCATACTGGGACCTATTGCGTTTGCCTTTTCCATTTATGACGGTTTTCAGGCAACGCTCACCCAGTGGCTTACACGCTATATAAGTGTCTATCTATGGCTTCCTATTTCCGACATTTTTTCTTCTGTCCTGGCACGCATACAGGTTTTGATGCTTGAACAGGATATAGCCCTCTTGCAAGATCCGAACTATATCCCCGACGGCTCTAATGGTGTGTATATCGTGTTCCTGATTATAGGAATTATCGGGTATTTCACGATACCGACCGTAGCCGGATGGATTATCCAATCAGGCGGAGCGGGTGCATATGGAGGTGCGGTAAACAAAACAGCAAGTAAAGCAGGTGGAATTGCCGGAGGTGTTGCGGGATCAGTAGCCGGGAACGTTGGCGGTCGTCTGCTTGGTAAGTAAGCGGTGAGCCACCGCAGGCAATTAATTCATTAATAACGAAAAATAATGGAATTCAAAAGTTTAAAAAATATTGAAACAAGTTTCAAGCAAATACGGATTATCGCCATTGTGTTTGTCGTGCTGTGTGCAGGGATTACCGGATATGCGGTATGGAACTCGTTCAGCTTTGCAGAAGCACAACGGCAGAAAATCTATGTATTGGATGATGGGAAGTCGCTTATGCTCGCTCTTTCACAGGATTTAAGCCAAAATCGTCCTGTGGAAGCCCGTGAGCATATCAAGCGATTTCACGAACTGTTCTTCACCTTGTCACCGGATAAAAGCGCCATTGAATCAAACATCAACCGGGCACTCTTTCTGGTGGACAAAAGTGCTTTCCGCTATTATCAGGATATGCAGGAAAAAGGTTACTACAACCGCATTGTGTCGGGTAATATCAATCAGATTATTCAGATCGATTCTGTGGCATGTAATCTCGATGTTTATCCCTATAAGGTGATGACCTATTCCCGGCAAATGATAATCAGGGCAAGTAATGTAACGGAGCGAAGCCTTGTTACACGCTGCGACTTGATAAACTCTGTGCGTTCGGACAATAACCCTCATGGTTTCACTATGGAACGCTTTGAAATAATAGAAAACAGGGATTTACGAACAATAGACCGGTAAGCCATGATAAAGAAAAAAATTACAGACGTAAGGGACTGGATGGAAGACGGTCTGCGGTCATTGCTGGGGCAGATAACGCCCGACGGACGGATTATCATAATCCTTGTAATGCTTTTTGTATTTGGCGCCGGTTCCATCTACATGACGGTTTCTTCCATATATAATATGGGAAAGAAAAACGGTCAGGAACAGATGCAGATAGACCATATCAGGCAATTGGAACTGGAGCATCAGCAAAAAGCAGATAGTATAAACCAAATAAACAGATTTGATTATGAGTAAGGAAAATGAAGGTAACGAACCGAAACCGGACGTTACCGAAAAAAAGAAAGAGAGTAAGCCTAAAAAAGAGCTTACCCCGCAGGAGATGCAGAAGCGGAAAAAGATGCTTATCTATCCGTTGTTCGTCTTGCTGTTCATCGGGGCGATGTGGCTCATCTTTGCGCCCTCCGGCGGAAAGGATGAAAAGCAACCCGACGGATTTAACCCTGAACTGCCTATCCCCAAAGACGAAGCTATCGTAGGGGATAAGCGGACGGCTTATGAACAGGAAGCCATGCGGAACAAAGAAGAAAGTAAAAGGCGTAATTTACAGGACTTTGCTTTTTCAATCGGAGAGGATGACGGCCGCAAAGCGCAGGATGAATACGACCGTCAGGCACGTATAGCTCCTGTTACTCCCGATTCTCCGGATAACACCCGAAGTGCGGTTTCTCCTATCCAATCATCAGCCCATGCTTATCAGGATGTAAACCGCCAGTTAAACAGTTGGTATGAACAACCCGCAAGCGGAGCCAATGAACAGCAACTTGCTATGGATCGGCGTATGCAGGAATTGGAACGCAAACTGGAAGAAGCCGAAGCTGCGAAAAGTGCGGAGGATAAACAACTGGAACTGATAGAGAAATCCTACCAGATTGCCGCCAAATACACGCCCAATGCACAGGGGCAGGTATCGACCGATACACATCAGACAGGGGATAACACCATCAATTTGCGTGAAAAAGTTACTCCGAAGCCTGTATCACAGGTGCATCACAATGTGGTTTCCCTTTTGGCGGCTCCGATGGATAATGACGAGTTTCTGGAACAATACAGCAAGCCCCGTAACGTGGGATTTATCACGGCTGCCGGACAGGAAGCCATAACGGAGAAAAACGGTATCAAGGCTTGTGTTTACCAGACCATTAAACTTTCCGACGGAAAAGAAATGCAACTGCGTTTACTGGAGCCGATGAGAGCCGGAAATATCCTGATTCCTGCCAACACTATCCTGACGGGGAGTGCAAAGATTAGTGGGGAGCGGCTTCAAGTCACAATTATATCTATACAGTATGCAGATAATGTGATACCTGTTGAAATGGATGTTTACGATTTGGACGGGTTGCGGGGATTTTCGGCTCCTGGTTCGGATGAAATGAACGCAGCTAAAGAAATTGCAGCTAACATGGGTACGTCGATGGGCAGTAGCATTACCATAACGGACGATGCAGGTTCACAGCTTGCCGCCGACTTGGGACGTAGTGCCATTCAGGGATTATCGCAATATGTCAGTAAAAAAATGCGGAAAGTGGAAGTAACATTGAAAGCTAATCATCAGGTATTACTTCTTCCAAAGGTATAAAACAGGGCATAAGCCACCACTAAAAAATCCAATAGTATTAAGTAATTAACAATTAAAACAATTTTTCGTATGAAACAAATTCTTTTTGTACTCGCTATTATCGGGTGCGTATTCACAGCCAACGCTCAGGATGTTGAAAAACAGAGTGTAGAAAAGCAACAAACAGCAAACATTTCTCCCTCTACCGGAGATTATTTTGACGGTCTGACCAGACCGCTAACCTTTAACCGGATGATACCACCGTATGCACTGGAGGTTACATTCTCAAAAACGGTACATATCATCTTTCCCTCTGCAATCCGTTATGTGGACTTAGGTTCTGCCGACCTGTTGGCGGCCAAAGCGGACGGAGCGGAAAATGTACTGCGTGTAAAAGCTGCCCTCCGGGATTTTTCCAAAGAAAGCAATCTGGCGGTAATAACCGAAGATGGTGCATATTATACGTTCAACATTAAATATGCCGATGAGCCGATTAAACTGTCGGTTGAAATGACCGACTTTATCCATGACGGGGAAGCCGTGAACAGACCGAACAACGCTATGGAGATTTATATGAGGGAGCTGGGTAGCGAATCGCCGTTACTGGTCAAGCTGATTATGAAATCTATCTATAAGAATGATGACAGGGAAATAAAGCATATCGGCTCCAAACGTTTCGGGATTCAATACACACTCAAAGGAATATATACACATAATGGCTTGCTTTATTTCCACATGCAACTAAAGAATAGTTCCAATGTGCCGTTTGATGTAGATTTTATTACGTTCAAAATTGTCGATAAAAAACTGGCGAAACGTACAGCCATTCAGGAACAGGTAATCGTACCGCTCCGGGCACATAATAACCTGACATTGATAGGTGGAAAACGGGCTGAACGTGTGATTTTTACTTTGCCGAAGTTTACGATACCGGATGATAAGCACCTTATCATCGAATTGAATGAAAAAGAGGGTGGACGGCATCAAAGTTTTACAGTTGAAAATGCCGACCTGATAAGAGCGAAAGTTATCAACGAATTAAAAGTGAAATAATGAAACGGGATACGTTTTATTACGCGTTTGTATTGTGCTTTGCCCTGATATTATGCTTTGGCATATCGGGCAAAGTGCAAGCACAACGCTGTTTACCCGGTATGCAAGGCATACAGGTAACAGGTGGAATGGTGGATGGTTTCCACTCTTCAGACAAAAAAAATGAACTGGGCTATTACTTTGGGCTGTCGATGGCCACCTATACCAAACATGCAAATAAGTGGGTATTCGGTGCCGAGTTTCTGAATAAATATTACCCGTACAAAGATGACAGGATACCTGTCAGCCAGTTTACCGGAGAGGGTGGTTATTACCTGAAATTCCTTTCCGATCATAATAAAGTAGTCCTTTTTTCTTTGGGTGCTTCGGCTCTTGCCGGGTATGAAACGAGCAACTGGGGAGAGAAAACTCTCTTTGACGGCTCCACACTCCGGAACAAAGACCGGTTCATCTACGGGGGTGCTATTACGTTGGAAATGGAAACGTATCTGTCCGACCGTGTTGTGTTGCTCCTGACTGCCCGTGAAAGGGTGTTATGGGGTACATCATCGGGGCATTTTCATTTCCAGTATGGATTGGGAATCAAATTTATAATCAATTAAAATAGAAATTACAATGAAAAAATTCTTAGCATATTTTTTATACACGCTATTGCTATCGGCAATAGTCTGTGCCTGTAGTGACGATTTGGATGTTCAGCAGGCTTATTCATTTGATCTTGTTACTATGCCCGTCCAGAAAAAAATCGTTCAGGGCGAGAGTGCGGAAATTCGGTGCCAACTGGTAAAGGAAGGCGACTACGAGCAGGCACAGTTCTTTATCAGGTATTTCCAAAGTGATGGGAAAGGTCAATTACGAAATGATGAAGGCACGGTATTTCTACCGAATGACCTGTACCCGTTGAATAAAACGACATTCCGACTTTACTATACATCACACAGCACGGATCAGCAAGTTATCGATGTATATGTAGAAGATTCATTCGGTCAGGTGGTTCAAAAAACATTCAGTTGGCAGAATGATAGGGGGGATGATGACGAGGAAAAAGAAGATTTACAAAAAGTATCAGTCTATGATTTTATGCAGTTTTATAGGGTTAAACGTCCTTTGCTGGCTATGTATAGCCCGGTCGTTGAATAATGCCCCGACAGACGTAGAGCTGTGGGGAGAGGAAATTGAATAAATAAGCAAGTACCCGGATTATTTCGGGTACTTACTGTATTTACAGATTGATTATGAAATACCTAATAATGTTCTTTACCGTTTTGCTGCATTTGCCCGTATCAGGGCAGCCGTTTGATTCTGTAAACAGAAAATCGGAAATAGAAGAATGTACGAAACCTGTCTATTCTATAAATGAGTTCTGGCGGATAGCGGATTCTTTGCAAATGTCTATTGATGAGTTATCCGACTATCCGGTAATTTTTCCGATTAAGAAACCGCTGCGTATTTCATCGGGGTTTGGAAATCGTAGTCATCCTATTTATAAAAGACGAAAATTTCATACTGGGATTGATATTCCTAAAACAAAAGGTACTCCTGTATATGCTACTGGCAACGGGGTCGTAGTTCGTAAAGGTTTTTGTTCGGGATATGGAAACTACATTGAGGTTGAACACGCAGGAAATTTTCGTTCATTCTATGCCCATTTAAGCAGAACGATGGTTAATACAGGCGATTCGGTAAGTATAACACAACAAATTGCCTGTGTAGGCAACACGGGAATATCGACAGGTAGCCATTTGCACTATGAGATCAGGAAAGGTAAACGCTTCCTGAATCCGACAGGATGGTGCAGTTGCCTGTTTAAAATATTGAAAAACAAATCATAAACGAAAAAATAATATGAGATTTCTTACTACATATTTACAACCCGGAGAAGAAATAATGTACAGGGCGAGAATACATATATTTCTATTCCTGCAACCTGCTATATTATTGGCTATCGGATTTATGTGTTATTTTGATGAAGTCCGAATAACACAGTATTTAGGGATAACGTTGCTATTCTTGGGGTTAGTTTCCCTTGTGCAGCGTGTTTTGGTTAAGGTTGGTTCAATTTACGCCGTTACTAATAAACGTGTAATTTTGAAAACAGGTGTAATAAGCCGCAGGACGGTCGAGCTGGTACTGGCAAAATGCGAAGGTGTTCAGGTAGTACAGAGTGTCGCAGGTCGTATCTTTGGATATGGCTCTATTGTAGTTACCACCGGATGGGCTACAAACTGCTATTATTATGTTTCCAGCCCGTTTCGCTTCAAAAGGGAGGTTAATTTACAGATTGGTTAATGATAAAATCCGCCAACAGGCGGATTTTATTCAGTTTCTATTATATTCTCTTGTATCCTTCGCACAACAAGTTCTTCTCCCTGTACAACTTCGTACTTATCTAATTTTTCATAGATTGCCCTTAATGTATTACAGCCATAACGACGTGGCTTATATCTGGGATGTATATTTTTTAGAATAAATCCCAACTGTGAAAACGTAACGTTTTCTTTTTCATAAAAATCAAAAGCCTCATCAAAAATGTGAGCTTCCTTTAGAAGAATAGAATCCGGACTTTCTCCACCCTCTAATTTAACTTTGACTTTGGGCTTCTCGTTATACAGTTTAAGTTTTGCCGAAAGGGAAGCTGGTTTTGCTGAATTTTCTATTTCTTTACTATCATCTTTGACTAAAATGATATTTTCTTGACGACTAGCTTTTTCTTTTTTCTTCTTTTCCTTTTTGGCTTTATCATCAGCGATGATTTCTTTCAGGGAACGGATGGTTGCCGGTTCTTCCCGTTTGAAACGTTTGTAATATATTTCTTCGATAAACTGGGGCAATGGAGCTTTCCATGTTTCCTGTTTATGATTATCTATTTTTCCTAATTTATCGGGGTTCAGTCCCAACTCACGAGCCATTTGGACATGCTTGTCTGACAATTTATGTTTTTTCTGGGCAACTACCCATTTTTCTATTTTTACAGCCATACGATTGAGATTTCAATACAAAGATACCTATTTGCTCAAATGTATGAAAACAAATAGGTTCAAAAGGCTTTTTGTTACTTTTTCTTCCCGTAAAGCTATTAAAGTCATGGAAAACCTTAGGTTTGCATTGTAATTATTTTATAAACTATAATGAGTGAACCATATGGAAAAAGAGAAATGTAAAGTCTATGTTACTATTTGGAACTCATTTTATTCATTTAATTTCAAGAACATTTAATGATTTACGTTATTAATTAAAAAGAAAGGAAAATAACAAGTAAATCAACATGGAAAGTAGGAATAACTTATGTTACTATTACGAACTTGTTATTTGTCTTGGATTAGACCTATATAAGAATTTAATCTGAAAGATATTTAAGGTTTTTAGGATATATTCAAGTGCCTTTCCAAATTATAAATCATTAAATCACTTTATCATGAAAGACTCTTATTTTATTGGAATTGATGTGAGTAAGAAAAACTTGGATTGTTGTGTGTTGAAGAATGGCTCTGTGGTCAAACAAGATGTTATTCCAAATCATCAAAAGAGTATCGAAAACTATTTATCTATAATTTGTGTGGAACAAAATATAGATGCGGAACAAATAGTAATATGTGCTGAATTTACAGGATTATATATTTATCCTTTAGCAATCTCTTGTCAAGTTGGAAACTATAAACTTTGGTTAGAAGACCCTACCCAAATAAAATACAGTTCCGGATTACAACGAGGGAAAAATGATCCGGTAGATGCTAAACGAATCGCTTTGTATGCGTATCGTTATGTAGATAAACTTAAAATATATAATCACCCGACAATAAGTATAGAATCAATAAAGCTATTATCAACAGAATTAAATATGCTATGTGTTGATAGAGCCAAATACCAAGCTCAATTATCAGATCAAAAGGAATATATGCCTGATTATGTCTATAAGTTGAAGTTAAAGAGATTATCCCTGCTTATTAAAGAATTGGATAAAGCAATATCTAATATTGAAGCGGAAATTGAGAGTATTGCAGCAAAAGATGCTTTGTTGTCTCATCAGATGAAATTATTATTGAGTATTGAAGGAATAGGAAAAAAGACTTCTTTAAAAATGATATTGGAAACACAAGCCTTTACGCGATTTACCGATAGTCGCAAATTTTGTTGTCATGCGGGTGTTGCGCCATTTAGTTACTCATCAGGAAGTAGTCAGTTCTCTAAAAATCGGGTTTCCCAAAGAGCAAATAAGAGTATAAAATCTCTACTTCATTTAGCTGCCTTATCTGCTATTCAAAATAAAAATAGTGGATTAAGGGCGTACTACGATAGAAAAGTTGGCGAAGGCAAAAATAAAATGTCGGTATTAAATGCTATCAGAGCTAAGCTTGTAGCTCGGATGTTTGCTGTAATAAAGAATGACAATCATTACATATTTAATTATAATAATCAATATTCCAATCAGTAACGTGGTGTCTGATTATAAAAATATTAAATTCCTGACTATTTGTTAATATGATTTTCTTACCTTTGCCACATGAAATATTTATCCCTCATATTATCCATATATGTATTACTGCTATCAGTAATGCCTTGTTGTTTAGAGGATAAATGTTTATCTATATATGCTGAAATAAGCAATGATATAGGCAATAGTTGTGATGATTGCACCGATAATAGTTGCTGTTCTCCTTTTCTACATTGTAATACTTGTTACGGATTCCCGGAAGCTCGTTTTTATAATCCAATAGTTATAACTTTAGGCTCAACATCTGATTGCGAATCAGAATATATATTAAGAAATAATCTTCCTGATTTTAAATCTTCAATCTGGCAACCGCCAAAAGCATAAATCAACTTTTAATTTTACAGGACATTTAGAATATGCCCTGCGTTTTTTGCGATAATACATTATTTGTAGTATCGTAACTCCTATATCATTTCAAATTGAAGATTAAAAAGAAGAATAAAAATGAAAACAAAAATTATACTGATGTTATTTTTAGCATTCAGCTTTTCCAATATTTTCGCACAAAACACACTTAGAGTCAAATTAATAGATTGTGATAGCAAAGAGATATTAATAGGTGCTAATATTGTGCTACAAAACACAACGAACGGTACATCTTCCGATACCGAAGGTTTGGCGGTTCTCTCCAATATTCCTGATGGAAAACATAAGTTTGAAATTACTTATGTGGGATATGAAAAAACCATCAAAGAGTTTACATTCCCTTTGGCTTCGGATGAAGTTATTGTTATCAGGGTTGAAGCGGACGAAGAAACATTGCAGGAAATAGTTGTTTCTTCGACAAGGGGAACACGTACTTTTAAAGATATTCCTACACGCATTGAATTTATAAATGCCGAAGAATTAGGCGAAAAAGGGGTTATGAAACCCGGAGATATCCGTATGCTTCTGAATGAAAGCACGGGTATTATGACGCAACAAACATCTGCCATATCGGGTAATTCATCTATCCGTATTCAGGGCTTGGACGGTAGATACACCCAAATATTAAAAGACGGTTTTCCTGTATTTTCGGGTGCAGCAAGCGGATTAGGCTTATTACAGACACCGCCTCTCGATTTAAAGCAGGTTGAAATTATAAAAGGTTCTTCTTCTACCTTATACGGTGGCGGTGCGATTGCGGGTTTGGTAAACCTTATATCGAAAACACCTGAAAAAGAAAGGGATTTTTCAATACACCTGAACGGGACAACAGGCAAAGGACTTGATGTAAACAGCTTTTTCGGTCAGAAATTCAATAAAGTAGGTACTACCGTATTTGCATCGTATAACCGTAACTGGGCTTATGACCCGTCAGATGTAGGCTTTACAGCAATACCAAAATTCGATAGGTTTGTATTGAATCCAAAACTATTCTTATACCTGTCTGAAAATACAGACTTAAATTTCGGTATAAACTCCATGATAGAAACCCGTTTAGGTGGTGATATGGGATATTTAAAAGATAAAGGGGATGAAGAACATTCTTATTTTGAAAGAAACAAGACACAGAGGCATTCAAGCCAACTTACATTTGAACACCGTTTTGATAAACAAAACAGATTGAATGTAAAAAACAGTGTAACCTATTTCAGCCGTAAGATTGAGATTCCCGATTTTAAATTTGACGGAGAGCAGCTATCGTCTTTCTCGGAAGTATCCTATATACATACGAAAGAAAAGACAGAATGGGTAGCCGGTGCAAATATATGGACGGATAAATTTACCGAAAGGAAACTGACCGATTTTCCTTTGCGAGACTACAATATGACTACTTTAGGCTTATTTGTACAAAACAATACGAAAATAACGGACTGGATGAACCTTGAAACCGGATTGCGTACCGACTATGTTACCGATTACGGTTTTGCAGTACTGCCCCGTATATCGTCACATTTCAAAATAACGGATAAATTTTCATCCCGTGTAGGTGGCGGATTCGGATATAAAGCACCTACCATTTTTTCGGAAGATAGCGAACGCATACAGTTTCAGAATGTCTTGCCGATAGATGATGATAATAACAAACTGGAAAGAAGCTACGGGGCAAATGTGGATTTCACTTATAAAACAGGTTTGTTTGACGACCAAGTATATTTAAGTATAAACCAGTTATTCTTTTATACTTGCCTGAAAAATCCGCTTGAACTGCAAGCTGCGGATAATAACCGTTGGCAGTTTAACAACATAGACGGTCATGTGGACAGCAAAGGGGCTGAAACCAATATGAAAATAAAATATAAGGACTTTGGTTTATTTCTCGGATATACCTATACGGATGCTAAAGTTAAGGAAGACGGCAGAAGCTATCAGAAAACCCTTACACCGAAACATAAAATCAATTCTGTATTAATGTATGAGGTGGAAGATAAATGGAAAATCGGATTAGAAGCCTACTATACAGGAAAACAAAACTTGAATGACGGAAAAAAGGGAAAAGATTACCTTATCTGCGGATTAATGATGCAACGGATTTGGGAAAGATTCTCAATATATGCTAACTTTGAGAACTTTACCGACAGACGGCAGACAAGGTTCGACACCATTCATACAGGTTCGATGACTAAGCCCGAATTCCGGGATATTTACGCACCATTGGACGGTTTTGTTCTGAATGCCGGGATAATATTTAAATTGTAAAATGAATAAATCAATTTTTAAAATTGAACAAATGGATTGTCCGAGTGAGGAAAACCTCATTCGGATGAAACTTCAAAACGTAGAGGGTATTGCCAAACAGGAATTTGACCTGAAAGGCAGGGTATTGACTGTTTACCATACAGGCGACTATCAAATAATCGAACAACAGCTTGCTACCTTGAATCTCGGTTCACGCTTTATTGAAAGTGCTGAAATGACAGGCGAATTTAAGGCAGAGGAAGATAGTAAACAGCGTAAAGTCCTTTGGATTGTGTTGGCTATTAACTTCGGTTTTTTCCTGATTGAAATGTCAACGGGTATCATATCCAAATCAATGGGATTGGTTGCGGATAGTCTTGATATGCTTGCCGATGCTTTTGTATATGGATTAAGCTTGTTTGCGGTAGGTGCAGCCGTAAGCCGTAAAAAGCGGGTTGCCATGATTTGCGGATATTTCCAGATATTTTTGGCTGCAATCGGTTTTATAGAGGTAATCAGGCGGTTTACAGGTGCAGAAGAAATGCCTGTCTTTCAAACGATGATAGGTGTATCCATACTTGCTTTGATTGCCAATGTCATTTGTTTGCTTTTACTTCAAAGGACAAAAAGCAAAGATGCCCATATACAGGCAAGTATCATTTTTTCATCTAATGATGTGATTATAAATGCAGGGGTAATTCTTGCAGGATTCTTGGTATGGCAATTAAATAATCAGATACCAGACCTTATTATCGGTAGTATCGTCTTTCTTATTGTTATCAGAGGGGCAATAAGGATATTAAAACTTGCGAAGAATTAATTCTTCGCAAGTTTTAATATTTTCTTCAAAATAATTTGGAAATCTCATAAGAATAGTAACGGGCGTTTCCGCCCGTATTATCATATCTACTCATTTTTGAAGTTCGGGAAAACATACCAACTATCCCGATAGCGGTCGCCAATCAGGTTAAAAGTACCTGATAATCCGCTATTATCCGCGTGTTTCTTGGCTTCCATGATAGAGGCAAACTCGCCTAATTTCTTGAATCCTATAAATAATTTATACATGGTGCTGTTCTGTTTATGCTTGATGACTTCTGCCTGTAAAATGGCATACGCTTCATTATAATTCTTCTTTTTTTGCTCCAATTTGGATTTAGATTTGAGTAACTTCTCATCCGTATCTATATTAAAAAATAGGTCGTTGTGTGTCATATAGTCGGTATATTTGGCGATTGCCCTCTCTACCTTAGTTATCTGTGCCTTTGCCGAAGTTACTTTGCCTAACAAAAAATCAAAACCCGTCTGCAAGCCCGTCCGCTTGTCGTATGCACAGTGATATACCCAAATATGCTTACGGGGATATTTGCATACTAACTTTGCCCTGCGCCATTCGATTACCCACCGCCAACGGTCTAACATGGCACGGGGTATGTCGATTATATGTAGTATTTCACGGTTTCTATCCTCGTCCCTTATTTCAAAGGTTATATATACCCAATGTTCTATTTTGAGTTCCCGTTCCGCTTTTGCAAGGTCTTTCGCATCTTGCATCCAATCGTCCATTTTTTCCTGTGCCATGATGTTGGGTATTAGTTGTTATTACTTTTCTTAGTTAGCCATTCATCCCGACGGGTACGGCATTCCTCCAAAGTCGGTGCGACTATTGAAAATAACTCCCCGTCTGTGTGCCTGTAATCGTACTGATAGAATGTCTGTTTCGGGCGGTGTGCAAAACGAAACGTTGTATAGTTCTCTTTTCCCTGTCCGCATACGGAACAGCCGTTGTGATTGATTGAATTTGTTTTCATATCCGTATATATTTATTCTGTTATAAAATCGTAGCTTACTATTCTGTCCTCAATATTATCATACAAGTTATTAAAACTGTCCTGATACTTTTCTAAGAATGAGCCGTGCCTGTCGCACATTTTTTCACGGGGCATACTATATTCCTTTTCCAGTGCGATGTCTGCCAATTCGCATATAATCTCCATTAACAGGCTGTTGGCATCATCTTCCTGTAATTCGATTTTACCCGTTTGGTACTGGTAGTATTGATGAATGTTGCTTCTGTCTGATTCGTGTAGCTGTTCCCAAAATAAGGATTGTTCCGTTTCGGTAGAATAGCCTGAAAACAGGTCTTTTTCTTCACTTGTGGCACTATTCCACCATTCGTTAGCCCGTTGGTAGTCCATCAGGTTAATGACTGCTATATTCTTGGACTTAGCCCGATTTACGGTGTAATATGTACCGCCTTTGCTTTCTCCGTCAAAATAGCTAATTAGGAATGCGGAGTTATCTACCAGATAATCATTACGGCGGTGAAAGCATCCTTTATAATATCGGTCGGTAATCAATATGGATTCATCGCATTGCTGAAAAATGATTCCATACCGTTTTTTATCTTCATCGGAAAACCTTAAAGCCTGTCCCGAAAAGGGAATGACACATATCAGCTTTATGTCGGTATGAAGATTTTTTATCTTCAAAACGGCTTCTGCCGTCAGAAGGTCAAAACCTTCTGCCATACCTGTCATAAAGTGCCTGTACCCCTGCATATAAAAGGCTGTGATTGTCTTTTCTGCCTGTTTGGCAAGACTATCCATATCCATAGTAATACGATTGCTTCTATGTCCTGAAAATGCGATTGTTATTGATTTATCTTGTTTCATATTCTTTTTTGTTGTGGGCGGATTGCTCCGCCCTATGATTTATTAGCGTTCTACAATCTCTAAATTTTGGTTTTTTAAGAATTTTCTGCCACATTCGCAAATGATATGTGTGTCAGTTATGCGAGTGATAACTCGTGTGATACTCTCGTGGCAGATGTACGGTTTTCCGTCAAAATATCCGTTTTCTAAGTCGCCCGAAATGTGGCAATACTTCCCAATTAAATTTTCGTTTACTTCTGTTGCTTTCATATTGTTTACTGTTTAAAATTGATTTTATGCTGCTAATCTGCTTTCTATGAGAGGTATATTGTTCTCTACAAGGTTGATAATTTGATTGTGGTATTTTGTATTCTTGTTGCATACCCCCCTCGATTGGATAACCTGCAATTTTGAAAGGGATATTTCGATGGTTTCTATTTTTTTGCCGTCAATACAGGCAGAGAGTATCAGGGAATCTGTTTTTGAATAGTAACCGCCTACACAATGGTGCTTATGAATAGTGATGCATAAGCACCATTATGCTCAGTATATGGTTATGCGTAGCATTTGTGATAACACGCTGCTTACTAATAAAATAAAGCAAATACACTGTGCATAATATTTTGAATTAGCTATGTTTTCCGTATACTTAGTTGTATTTTAAACTCAATTAAGATGGAAAAAATTAAACCAAAAGAATTAGTAAGCCTTTTGAATAAAGAGCTTGCCAGAATGCAGTACAAAAAAACATCATTGGTTCAACACCGAAGGAATTGGGCTAAATTGGTTATGTTCTTTGAAACTAAACAAGAAGAATATTTTTCGATGAAAACGGCGATGGAGTATCTTGAAGGGAAATGCGATTTCTTCACAAAGGAAAGGGCAGACAAACTCACTCCAAGTAACACCTGGCTTTACCGTTCTATCAAGATGCTATGTGATTTCCACCAACATGGTACACTATTGCATCGCCATATACGAACACGTTTCACTGTAAACAACGCATTTCATCTCGAACTATTGACCGAATTTCACACAAATTGTGTTTCTATGGACTATGCAACATCTACAACAAAAGGGTATATACGCACAGTAAGTAAATTACTTTCATTCATTGAATCAAGAGAGCTCATAGCTAAAGACATTAATCCCGGCATACTTGTAGATTACGTAAAAACACTTCTTGGTTATAGCCCAAAGATGGTTGAATTTATGTTTTGTGGAATACGAGCTTTCTTGCGCTTTCTCAAAGCTTCAGGGTATACGAATACGGATTTATCCAGTTCTTTGCCAACTGTAAAAATACCGCAGAAAGCCCGTATTCCATCAATTTGGGATCCCGCAGATCTAAAAAAATTGCTGGATACTATTGACCGAGGTAATCCTTCCGGCAAGCGAGATTACGCGATCATTTTGTTAGCCAGTAGGATTGGGATGAGATGTGTAGACATAAAGTCTCTAAAGTTTAATGACATTAAATGGGATGAAAATCGGATTGAAATAATCCAAAAGAAGACAGGAAGACCCGTAACCTACCCTCTGCCACGAGAAATAGGCTGGGCTTTGATTGATTACATCCAAAAAGGTCGCCCTAACTGTGAGGATAAGAATGTGTTTGTCCGGCACACAGCACCAATCTGCCCTTTTGGAGATTCAAGCCGTCTGCTGGATATGATAAAAAAGTATATGAAAATGGCACATATATCAATGCCCCAAAATAAGAAATTCGGTATGCACTCTTTGCGCCATACTTATGCTACTTCTTTAATGGAAAGGCATGTTCCAATTGAGGAAATTGCTCAATTGATGGGACATGTAGACCCTACCACTACTGCGATTTATCTCAAGAGTAGCTTGAATCTGCTAAAGGAATGTACATTAAATATTGATAATCTATGAATAATATCTACTACTCTGGTTTTTCTGAAGATATAATAGGTCTCATTGAACAAAAGCAGACATTGGGATATAAGTACAAGTCTCAAGCAATGATGTTAAAACGTTTTGACCAGTTCTGCTTAAAAAATTATCCAAATGCGACTATCCTCGATAAGGAAATTGTTCTTCACTGGGTAGCCGTTAATCGCGGTGAACATCCTTCTACTCAAGAAACTCGGCTCTCTCCACTCAACGAGTTGGCGAGATACATTGTACGTAAAGGAGAATCTGCATACATACTGCCAAAAGGGGTGCTGGCTAAAAAAGTGAAATATACTCCTTATATTTTCAGTGATGAAGAGATCAAACGTTTGTTTGCTACCATCGATAACGGTTGCTTGTTTTGTTATGAAGTTCCTTTACGGCACATTGTAATGCCGATTTTCTTCCGGCTTTTATATTGTTGTGGTCTCAGAGTGACAGAAGCCAGATTATTAAAAGTGCAGGATGTTGATCTGGAGCGCGGCATTTTGACTTTAACACAAACCAAATTAGGAAAATGTAGGCAAATACCATTGTCTTTAGAGTTACTTAATCATTTTAGGGAGTACTCTCAAAAGGTTCATGTTTTCTCTACGCCACAGACGTGGTTTTTCCCTGGACTCAAAAACAATCCCATGACAAGCCAAAATATAAATAGGAATCTTCGCAGATTCTTATGGAAAGCGGGAATATCACATCATGGAAGAACAAAAGTTGGCGAACGAGGAGCTCCTTGTGTTCATTCGTTGCGTCATACATTTGCTGTAAACTGTCTACGTAAATGGATGCAAGAAGGGAAAGATCCGAATGCATACCTTCCAATTCTTCAGGCATATATGGGGCATACCTACTATCGAGATACCGCTTATTATCTACACCTAAGCTACGATTTGGTTCAGGATATCAGATCCAATATAGAACAAACATTAGGAGCTATTATTCCATTCAACTCATCACAAAATACAATAAGTCATGAAAAATACGACTGATTTTGCCAATCATCTTGAGCATTTTTTTACGGATTTTTTAATTGGATGTCGAAATCTAAGTAAGAATACAATCTCCTCTTATAGCGACACTTTTCGGTTACTGGTGATTTTCTTCAATGATCAGCTATCCATTTCTCCTGAAAAGTTAAGATTGAAAAATATCAATAACAAATCTGTCCGTGATTATCTTGATTGGCTACAAAAAGAAAGAAAAAGTTCCAATGCCACCAGAAATCAGCGCCTTGCAGCTATTCATTCATTTTTCCGCTATCTTCAGATGCAAGATCCTAAACAGCTATTGAGTTGTCAACAAGTGATGCAGATACCCTTTAAGAAAAATGTTCAGCCTCTTTTAAATCATCTTACTGTATCTCAGGTGAGTTCTTTGTTAAGACAACCAGATATGAGCAAGAAAGGAGAAAGAAGAGATGCCGTTATACTTAGCGTTCTTTATGACACAGGAGCCCGCGTTCAGGAACTCTGCGACTTGAAGGTTCAAAATATTAGATTAGAGTCCCCTGCTTCAATCTCTCTAACTGGGAAAGGACACAAAACAAGGATTGTTCCCATTGTTGGAAATACTGTTAAATTATTGGCTAACTATTTAGAAGAAAATAAATTAACTGCCACACATCGATTAGACCATCCTTTGTTTTATAATCAACGTCGGCAAGCATTAAGTAGAGGAGGAATCACTCATATTTTGAAGAAATATGCAGACCTAGTTGAAGACAATAATATGCCGGTGAAGGTTACTCCTCATGTTCTCAGACATAGCAAAGCAATGCACCTTCTTCAAGCTGGCTATACTATGGTTGTGATAAGAGACTGGTTAGGTCACGTTTCCATTCAGACAACTGAAATTTATGCCACATTGGATATTGAGGCTAAGCGTAAACTTCTCGAAAGAACTTTTCCGGATAACATTCCTGATTACGATCTGCCAGATTGGAATAAAGACGGTAACCTTATTGACTTTTTGAAAAAGTTTTAAAATATTATGCGTAGCGTTTGGAGTATATCGGATTTATATTCTGCGTGTTATCTAAATGGCTACGCATAACCATATACTGAGCATAATGATGCATCAATTTACCCTCCAATAGTATTTCTTCTATACTTTCAAGTACCCGTACTTGTATAAGTCCATCGGAAAAGGTAAGCCCGAAAAACTTGGCTTTTGCTTGCCTGAATGCTTCTTCTTTCTCCCGTAGTTTTTCTATTTCCTTTTGTGCATCTGCCTTTGCTTTCTTGTGCATATATCTGTCGTGTTCCCTGTGCAGGTCTGACGGGCAAACATACTTTGCATTGTGTAAGTCTTTACCGAAAAAGCGCAGATAATCAATGTAGTCAAACCATAATGTTGCATCTTTGATTTTGTATCCGTTACGGATGCAGATGCGGATAGATGCCCAGTAATTATCTACCTTGCGGTAAGCATCATTCAGGAATGATTTAAACAGGCTTAATTGTCCTGATTTCAACAGGGTTTCCATTCGGCTATTTTTCAATAATGCCTTATACACATCGAAGGGTTTTTGATTGAAATTTCGCTTTTTAATGCCTGTTCTTTTCAGTTCGGGAATGAGTTGTTGTTGTGGATAAATAACGCTTGTATGAATTTTGTCATAGACATTTATATAAAACTTGTTATTGGTGCTTTCGCTACGCAATTCTATGTCAGTGTGATATATCCATGAATCAATGTAACAGTTGCCCATTGTCTGACGGAGTTTTGCCAATGTGCAATGTTTACCGCCCGGAGCAATCCACCGTTGCATAACTTCCGAATAGTCATATTTGGTTGCTTCTCCTATCTTTGCCGAATAGAACAACATTACGGAACGTAAAACCTGATAACCTTTGTGAGTAGTAATAATGGTCATATAATAACGGTTGTTAAACATTCGTTTCTTGGTGGTTTCTACCTTTAGCTTGGCTTTGCAGTTCGGACAGTCACAATCGGTAAGGGTGGTAACCAAATACCCTGCTCCCTGCCATGAATGACCGCATTTAGTACAGGTAATTACCCCTTTTTCGGTTCTGTGCCCGATATGGTCGATGCCGTTTTCATACCCCCAATTAACTTGCTCTTTGGTAACTTGTGGTAGAGTTCTACTCGCTTCAACTACTTGTGCTTGAAATTTATTTTGCGGTTTCATAGGTCTATATTTTAAAAATCAAATAAACTGGGTTGAGGATTTAATGCTACTTTCTTGGTTTTCTTAACAGGCTGTATCATTTTCCTGTATGCTTCGTCCTGTGCCTTTTGTATGGCATCCTTACGTGCTTGTTCCTTTTCTTCTGCGGTCAGTTCCACTACATGGTTTACGACTACATGGGCGTTTATCTGCTTGCCTACTTCGATATTATCTTCATCGTAAAAATGTACTGCCATGCTATAAATTTCCTCGTCTGCAAAGCCGTTACAGCCTGTTTTTTGTACGCTGTTGAGAATGTATGTAACACAATCGTCAATGTTCTTTTCGGGTTTGGAGTATTGGAATGAGAACAATACATCTGTTTCTGCCCGTTGGTCTAAATATGCCTTTATATCGTTTTTGAAATGATTTGATGCTTTCATGTTTTTTGGTATTGTGGGGCAGGGTTACTGCCCCGTGTTACTACTTAATCCAATCCGAAATAATAAGCTAACCGTTGTTCCTGTGATTTCGGAAATATCCACCCTGCCAACTTCTTACCATTAAAGGTTAATCGGCTGTTGAAGCGTCCGCCCATTGCTTTGAGTTCGTCTTTAATTGCTTTCGTTTCTCCGAAAACTGCAACTGCTTTGGCTGAATATTCTACTACTGTGCAATTACCCGTACTTGTTCCCTGTGGATTGCTTGGGGGTGTGCTGTCGGTCTTACTGATATGTATATTATCTTCGTTCCCTGCGGTATAGGCAAATTCCTCTATTGTGTTTTCACGTTTCCAAACGCCTACTTTTTCAATTATCCAACCGCTATGCCTATATTCGCCTAAATAATACCCTGCACCCATAGAGTATTTTTCCCTATGTTCGTAATCTTCGTTAAACTCTGATAAATAGGTGGTTTCTTCGAAATTGGATGCGTGTTTACGCATTTCGGAAAAGATGTCCCTCTTATGTTTGGAAAAGCCTAAAATAACGGTGCGTTGGTTACTGCTTGCGTAATAGTCGGTTTGGCTGTCGCTTTCGTTCTGTTTCAGCCGTGCCACTATAACGCCTAAAGCATCTTCGGGAAATATATCGGCAAAGCGTTTACGCCCTATTACCTTAACTTCTTCTACTCTTATTCTCTCTTTTTCGGCTTCGTCCGCTTCCGCTTTGGCTTTTTCTTTCGCTTCCTGAAGGAGTATCGCCACTTCAAAACCGTCCATAAATTCAGGGTTTTCGCTGTCGTAATAGTAACCGATACCGAATTTTTCTTTCAATGGTCTGATTATGTCTGCCGTTTGAAAGATTTTTCCCCGTAGGTTAATCAGCTTGTAATGTACTCCCCAATCGTTTTTAACGATGTCATAGACTACATATCTGTCGTAGCTGTACCCCTCCATTTGGATAACCTGATTGACTTCTACTACTTGTTTAGCCCTGTCAATTTCCTTGTTTGCTCCTAATAAAAATACTTTGCTCATAACTCTAAATTTTAATGGGTTATAAAAAGGTCAGCATTGCGAGAATAAAGAGAATTATAGCACCCATGCCCACGAAGAAGGAGAGGATACCCCGTATAACAGGAAGAAAGAGATACAAGCCCACTAAAGCCCAAATAAACCCTGTTCCCCACACACAGAAGCCCAAAACCGCCAAAACGATTTTTAAAACCAATTTTATGCTAATTGGAAGGTAGGCTGTCGGTCGTTGTTTCCTATTTTTTTCTATATTTCTCATAATTTCTGACTTTTTTTTTATGCCGTATCGGAGCCGGTGAGGTGTGATCGAGTTTCAGGTGCCTTACTCACGTAGTGCTTTTTGGCAGCATCAAGATTTTTCAAAAAAATACACTCGCTTTCCTGTACCTGATAGGGGTACAGGTACATTTCTTTAAGAAAAGAGGCTATAATTATTGCCGGATAATTTCTTAAAATCTATCACAAAAGAGATTTTGAATCGAGGAAGATTTTTTTGAAAACACGTCTGATCTTGTGCAGCCAATAAACATGAGATAAATTCGCGCCTGATACTCGTTCACTCCGAGCCGCTTTCCGCATACATAGCTAAATGAGGAAGAAATTATATCGAGGGAAGTATAGAAAAAAGGAAATCGAGTTGTCTGCTATGCGTTTATCATCATAAAACGCAGAACTTTCCCCACAGAAAGGAAAGCTATATATATAAAAAGCCTGTACCAATATGATACAGGCTCCGTTTGGATTGTGATATATACTTTTTACTTGGCTCTGGTTTTACCGTAGTATTTGCTTCCATCGGGAGATAAGTAAAAATCGAATGTTTCTTCAACGGCTGTTCCACCGGGAGGAACCAATGAATATTTACATCTAACGATTACGGCAAGAACATCTGCCGGATTCCTACTATCATAACCTTTCAAGTTATCGGGAGTAAGATTTCTAAGCGAATCTATGCGATCACTCATAACAGCAATGTCAGTATTGTATTTTTCATGATTATGCTTTGTTGATTGATAAGACTTTAATTCTTTAGTCTTCTCAAGGGCAAGTGCAACACGATCAATGATAAGTTGTTTGTCTTTTCTGAACTCATCAGTTAAATAAGCAATACTGTCGGCAACCGTAACATTGCCGGTTTCGCTAATCTCCACAATTTTGAAGTTGAGATTTTCTTTTGTGTCGCTCCCTTTTAACAGGTTATCAGTAATGATTTTTTCGTAATTACTCGTTGATGAGTTGGAACCGCAGGAAACCATTAAAACAGCGATAAATAAATAAAATACGTGTTTCATATCTGAATGTATTAAACGTTTATTAATTCATTGAAATAGCCGGAAGTTCAGAATGCAGGTTATATACTATCAGAACTTCGGCTGTCTTTTTATTATCATTCCGGGTATATTCGGTTAGTGCTTTCATTACCCATTCTCGAAAAGCCCTTGCTTCAAAAGATGCTACACGGTAGCTGACAAATATCAGTGCTTCCAGATTATACAGTACCGTTTCGCATGGGTGCCCATTGCTCTCAAATTTATGTATTCGGGTAACATCTTCCTCATGGAGTAACCCGGATTTGAATATACTCCGAAAGTTGTTACCAATCGTATTGACGAATACATTTAATAAGTCGGCAATTTGATGTTTCGTTACCCATAGGGTGCAATTTACAAGTTTTGCTTCAACAATCAGTTGATTTTCATTGTTTTCTTTAATATTTATATATCCTCGTTCCATAATTATATTATTCTTCATTGTGTTGAACATTAAAACCAATACGTTTACGGGGTTTATTTTCCAGTTCTTTTTGTGATGCCAGTTCGGTAAGAGCCTGGTAAATATCACTGAACTGCATATTTGTTTCCACCATAAATTCCTCCAGTTTACGATTTAATTCCGCATATCCCAGTGCATATTGTCGTAAGGCGACAAAAGCTCTGATGATAGATATATTAACCTGAATGGCCAGCGTACTGTTAAGAACGCTTGAAAGTTGGGCTATACCTTGTTCTGTAAAACCAAAGGGTAAGTATTTTACGTGTTGTCCTTGACCTTGATTTTCTAAGGTGCCAAAATTGCACCTTAAAAAATCGTACTCATCTTTTGTGAGTTCTATCATAAAATCGGGTGGGAAGCGGTCTATGTTCCGCCGGACAGAACGTTTCAGGTTTTTTGTTTCAACCTGATATAACTCGGAGAGGTCATAATCTAACATGACACGCATACCCCGGATTTCATAAATCTTACTTTGAATAATCTGTAATTCCATGATAAATATATTTAATGGGTTAAACAGCGACCTGGGTTTTAGCTTTCATTGGTTTGAAAGTTAAATTATTCTCACTTTCAAAGGTGTTTGACCAGAGAGAGGATTTTTCTTCTTCCGAAAGGCTGTGCCACATGACGGATATTCGCTTTAATCTTTCGGGATCATCAGACAAAGTGCCGGGAAGATTAAATAAAGCCATTTTTTCACGTAGTGAAAGGCACTCAAAGAGTTGATCTAATTTAGATTTAGATTTGGTTCTCTTTTCTTCCAGTTTTTCAGCAAAAGAAGCCATATCATTGCTGACTTTAACATCAGTAATTCGTGCGTAAATTTGGGTAGTTTTGATATTAGTATGCCCTAACATCTTTGACACGCTTTCGATAGATACACCTTTTGTAAGCGTGAGAGTCGCAAACGTATGTCTTGCAAGGTGATAGCTTAAATTTTTATCAATTCCACAGATTGTTCCGATTTCTTTGAGGTATTCATTCATCTTTTGATTACTCATTACCGGAAGTGCTTTATCATCTGGCAATTTACCCGAATATTTCTCTATAATTTGCTTTGGGATATCAAGTAAAGGCACATTATAATTTACGCCTGTTTTTTCTCGTTTGCCCATAATCCACAATCCGTCATCGAAAGAAGTACGAATATTTGACTGGCGCAAATTCTTTACATCTATGTATGCAAGTCCGCTAAAGCAACTGAAAATGAATATATCCCTTACTCGTTCAAGACGTTCGGAAGCGAATTTCTTACACATAATTATATCAATCTCCTGTTGTGTTAAGTAGCCACGATCCGTTTTTTTGAATCGTATCTTGAAATTGGCAAACGGGTCAATATGTATCCAACCGTTGTTTTTCGCCATGATAATAATGGTTCGGAAACGTTGTAGGAATTTTGCAGTCGTATTTTCTTTGCATTTACAGGTAGTCATCAGGTAAATCTCGAAATTATGCAGGAACATATGATTTACTTCTTTCAAAGAAATATCTGATACATTATAATACTCCTTGATGAAGCCAGCCATGCGTCTATAGGCAACTTCATATTTTTGGAGTGTTTCTTTAGATTTACTTATGCCGACTAATTTGGCAAGATCCTCATTGTGGCGTTGGAAAAGTTCGAGAACAGTTTGATGTTTTATTTCAAGACCGAGAAAGATATTTTTTACCCTTTCGGCATTTACATTGTTTTCACGGGTAAGTAATTCGTGATATACATTATAAACACTCGTTTTAATAGCTTCTAAAACAGAATTGATTTCAAGGGCTTCTTTTGTTTTGCCAATGATAGTAGAAGATTTCGTGTCCCATAATTCAGGTTTAATACTATATTTAGTATTAAAACGGCTTGCTTGTCCGTCAATCGTAATCCTCCCAAAAATAGGTATTGAACCATCTGATTTTTCTTTGTCTCTTTTCAAATAGAAAAGAATCTTAAATGTACTTTTCATAAACTCATTTTTTAATGTTACAAAATTACTTATAACTATCTGTAAATGAGTTTTATGCACACTGCCAAATGGCGACAACATACTGCCAATTTAGGACAAATCGTACCCCCTATAAAGTGATTTTTCGTACCCCCTGCACCTTTTTTAAAAAAGGGGTACGAATTGGGTTAGATGCTTTGTCTTTTTTTGTCTTTTTCTTGGCTTTCGACTAAGACAGGATAAAAAGAAAAAGTCCTCCATATTCACTGAATATGAAGGACTTGTCTTACTGTTGGCGCCTCTTGTCTTAGGCTCCCAGCGGTACGGACGGGACTCGAACCCGCGACCCCCTGCGTGACAGGCAGGTATTCTAACCAGCTGAACTACCGAACCAATTTTCTTTTGTTTTTGCTATTTCTCTCAATCGCGATGCAAAGATAGTGCCTATTTTTGGATTTGCAATACTTTCTGTATTTTTTTAAACCGGACATAGGGTTTTTTTTTACTTTTGCCTTGAATTAAACAAAGAAGTCGTGAAAAAAACACCGATTGATTATCAAACAGCCCAAAGGGTGATCGAGAGCTACCAACTGAATGATTTCGGAAATGCAACCATACGGGAAGTCGTTGCTATCTCCAATCAATTAGAAAAAGAAACACAAACCGAGTTTATTCATATGGAGATGGGTGTACCCGGCCTCCCTGCCGCTATGATAGGAGTGGAAGCAGAAATAAAGGCTTTGAGAGAGGGTATAGCTTCCATCTATCCTAACATCAACGGACTGGATGAACTGAAAGGACAGGCGTCCCGTTTTGTCAAAGCTTTTATTAATGTCGATGTAAAGCCGGAGGGTTGTGTGCCTGTTACCGGATCCATGCAAGGGACTTTCGCTTCTTTCCTGACTTGCGGGCAGTGCGTGGAGGGGAGGAATACCATTCTCTTTATCGATCCGGGATTCCCTGTGCAAAAGCAGCAGATCACAGTCATGGGATATCATTATGAATCGTTCGATGTCTATGAGTACCGCGGTGAGAAACTTCGCGCTAAACTGGAAAGCTATTTAAATACCGGCCGGATAGCGGCTTTGATCTATTCGAATCCGAATAATCCGGCCTGGTTTTGCCTGACAGATGCAGAACTGCAGATTATCGGAGAATTGTCCACCCGTTATGATACCATTGTCATAGAGGATCTGGCCTATTTTGCCATGGATTTCCGCAAGGAATTAGGTACGCCTTTCCAGCCTCCTTACCAGCCGAGCGTGGCAAACTATACGGATTACTACGTGCTCCAGATTTCCGGTTCGAAAGCTTTTAGCTATGCCGGGCAGCGGATCGGGGTGACTGTGATTGCCGATAAGCTCTATCATCGTGCCTATCCGGGCCTGGTGAAGCGTTACGGAGGGGGGACTTTCGGTACGGTATACATTCATCGCGTTCTGTATGCCCTTTCTTCCGGGACAAGCCATTCGGCGCAATATGCGCTTGCTGCCCTATTCAAAGCGGCTTCCGACGGAACTTTCGATTTTGTTTCCGAAACCAAAGAATACGGACGGAGAGCCAAGAGGCTGAAGGAGATTTTCACGAAATACGGTTTTGAGATTGTATATGATCATGACCTGGATGAACCGATAGCAGACGGATTCTATTTCACGATCAGATATCCGGGTATGACTGGTGGGGAATTAATGAAAGAGCTTATCTTTTACGGAATCAGTGCGATCTCGTTAAGTACGACTGGAAGCCATCAGGAAGGGTTGCGTGCCTGTACTTCTTTCATTAAACCTCACCAATACGAATTACTGGAAGAACGCCTTCGTTTGTTTCAATTGGACCAGATGAAGAATTAACTTAATCAGATCGGATTCTTTTGTTTATTTAACAGATCTATTGCCGCTTAGATTTGTTTATTCGGAATATTACCAATATATTGGGCATTGAATTAACAAATATTTATCAATGGCGCAAGAGCGGAACATATTTAAAATCAAGCATAATGATATTGATCCGGGAAAGGGGAGGATTCTTATTTCCGAACCTTTCCTCAGGGATAGTTATTTCCAGCGCGCGGTAGTTCTTCTTGTTGAACATACATCGGAAGGATCGATGGGATTTGTACTGAATAAAAGGACGGATTTGATTGTCAACACTTTTTTTGCCGAATTGAAGAATATGCCGGATCTCCCGATCTATCTGGGAGGGCCGGTGAGTTCCCATCATTTGTTTTTTATCCATTCATTGGGGGCTGTACTTATTCCGGGCGCTGTAAATATTAATGAAAATATTTATTTCGGCGGTAGCTTCGACGCCTTGAAAAGATACATCCACCAAGGAAATGCAATCGAGGGGAAAGTGAAATTCTTTCTCGGATATTCGGGCTGGTCTGAAGCCCAACTTATCCGGGAGGTCCAGGAAGACTCATGGCTGGTCAGTAATTCTTCGAATAACGACATCCTATTAGCCGACGGTGAATCTTACTGGCGGAATTCCATTGAATTGTTGGGAGACCAATACAAGTCCTGGGTTAATTACCCCAAGAACCCGGAACTCAATTGATCTTCCCGGTTCATAATCTGTTTTCATTAAACAATTGCATGACGTTTACGTCCACATATCCTTGTGCTGTCGCCAGCCATTCGGAAAGCGCGCCGGTGATCCGGTAGCCCTCCTTGCCGAAGAGGTGTAGGCTGGCTTCGTTTGTCACCGGGACATGGGCATACAACTGATGCAAATTCAGAAAAGAGAAAGCATATTGCTTCAACAGGCGCAACGCTTTCCCCGCTATCCCTTTCCGGTGGAAAGTATCGTCGATCAGGATCCCGACGCCGGCGCGGCGATGGCGCGGATCGAAGTCGTAGAGATCGATCGTGCCCACTGCCTCTTTTGTCTGCAGCAGTTCGATCATCAGGCGTAACTGCTTCTGTTCGTAGATATCGAGATGGGAGTTGGCGATGTAACTCTTGAGCAGAAAGCGCGAATAGGGAGACAATGTACTGCCTAACTCCCAAAGATCCGAATTGTTTTCCCAGCGATAGAGCTGGTCGAGATCTTCCGGTTCCAAGGCCCGGAGCCGAATGGTTTCATCTTCTAATAATAGCATACTCTTTACTTTATTTACCGGCCGACACCCACCGGTCGTTGTGATTATTATAAATGTGGAAATTTGTCTTTTTGTTCGGAAAGCTGTCCATAAACAGTAGCATGCGCTCAAAAGAGACATCCGGATAGCAAAAAGCGATATCTGTAAATCCCTTCATCTGCATTCGCCGGTTGATGGCGTCCATAGCCCGTTCTTCATCCAGATTCCATAAGTTGATAAATTCCAGCTCAGGCATTAGTCGGAGGCCTTCTGTCTGTATCTTTTCGAAATGAGCCTCTTCGCAAAGGATCAACAGCCGGCGATGCTTGACGCGTACCGGCTTTGTCTTTACTCCTTTCCGTCCGAATAGAAAGGAGGAAATCCCTTTCAATGCCAAAGCTGTCCGGATAAGGATCATCATTCCGACGCCCGATTTCGGATGATATTTTTTATAGAAAATCAGCATCGCCTCGTAAAAGGCTTTTATATACTTATAGTTTCCGTGTTTCGTACTTTCCCCCTTGTAGTGCAGGATCCGTTCAGGAATATAATAGTTTTTGTATCCGCCCTTTATGATACGGTAAGACAAATCGATATCTTCGCCGTACATGAAGAAGGCTTCGTCCAGCAAACCGACCTTATCCAGCGCCTCATGGCGGACCAACATGAACGCTCCCGCAAGGACTTCCACCTTGTGCTGCTTATTTTTGTTGAGATAAGGCAGGCTGTACTGCGCAAAACGTTTGGAATTCGGATAGAGCTTGGATAACCCGGAGAGTTTGCAGAAGGCGATCCATGGAGTAGGAAAGCTCCGCTTGCTTTCAGGAAGGAAAACCCCACAACCGTTCAGCATCATAACGCCCACAGCTCCGGCTTTCGGGTGTTCATCCATGAAATAGCAGAGTGTACGGAGGCTTTCTTCCCCGATAACCGTGTCGGGATTCAGCAGTAGTACGTATTCCCCCTTGCATTGGCATATCGCTTGGTTGTTAGCTTTGGCAAAACCGGGATTCTCCTCGTTTTCGATAAAAAGAACCTCCGGAAAAAGGGGGCGGAGATACTCGACGGAGCCGTCCGTCGAATGGTTGTCCACGACGAATATCTCCACGTCCAATCCCTGCGAAGCGGCCCGGACGGAGTAAAGGCATTGTTCCAGAAAGTACTTTACATTATAATTTACAATGATGACGGATAATTTTTTTTCATACATAAGCATTCTTGTCAAAGGTTGTTTTTGATGGAATCATTAAAGCTGACACGGTTTATGATAGAGCGTCCGAGAGTGATCTCGTCGGCATATTCGATTTCGTCTCCGATCGCCACGCCCCGGGCCAGGACGGAGATTTTTACATTGAAGGGGGAAAGTTTACGGTAAATGAAGAAATTGGTCGTATCGCCTTCCATGGTCGTGCTCAATGCGAGGATCACTTCGCTGATGCCACCGGCGGCCACCCGTTGTACCAAGCTTTCGATCTGAAGTTCGCCCGGCCCGATGCCGTCGATGGGTGAGATAATTCCCCCGAGGACATGATAGACGCCCTTGAATTGCGCCGTATTCTCGATCGCCATAACTTCCCGGATATTCTCGACGACACAGACCAGGCTGTGGTCGCGTCCCGGATCGGAGCAGATCGGGCACAGATCGCTGTCGCAAATGTTATGGCATTCACGGCAATACTTCACGTCCCTGCGGAGCGCCACCAGCGAGGCGGCAAATTGTTCCGTATACCCCGGATCCCGCCGAAGCATGTACAGCGCCAGCCGAAGGGCGGTCTTACGCCCTATCCCGGGCAGGGAAGAAAGTTCATTTACTGCATTTTCCAATAATACCGAGGGATATTTTTGACTCATCTTGTGCTTTGCTCTTTTAGACAAATATACAGGATATTTTTTGAGCATTTTGCTTCTCTTGGCGGAAAGTTTCATCCCGATTATTAAATTGAGGTAGAATCAGGCCCTTTTATGCCAGTGCAAACTCATTTGGGAAAACAACGGATGAATTCCCAAATCTTTTCTCTATTTTTGCGGCTCATTTCAAACAGGACAGATGATTTCGATAGACGGACTAACAGTGGAATTTGGCGGGACAGCCCTCTTTTCCGATATTTCTTTTGTGATTAATGAAAAGGACCGGATTGCCCTGATGGGAAAGAACGGGGCGGGTAAGTCTACCTTATTGAAGATCCTTGCTGGTGTGCGGGAACCGACGCGCGGAAAAGTCTCGGCGCCTAAAGACACCATAATAGAGTATTTGCCGCAACATCTGATGACAGAGGACGGACGCACCGTCTTCGAGGAGGCTTCGCAGGCTTTTGCCCATTTGCATGAAATGGAAGCCGAAATCAACGCAATCAATAAAGAGCTGGAAACGCGGACGGATTATGATTCGGAGGACTACTATGCACTGATCGAACGGGTCTCCGCACTCAGCGAAAAGTTCTATTCCATAGAAGAGATCAACTATGACGCCGACGTGGAGAAGACGCTCTTGGGCTTGGGCTTCTCACGGGAGGATTTTTCGAAACAGACCGGCAGCTTTAGCGGCGGATGGCGCATGCGAATCGAATTGGCGAAGCTGTTGTTGAAGAAACCGGATGTTCTGTTGCTCGACGAACCGACGAACCATCTGGATATCGAGTCGATCCAGTGGCTGGAGGATTTCTTGATCGATACCGGCCAGACCGTGGTGGTGATCAGCCATGACCGCACCTTTGTCGATCATATCACCACCCGAACGATCGAAGTGACGATGGGGCGGATCTATGATTATAAGGTGAATTACAGCAGTTACCTGCAATTACGCAAGGAACGCCGGGAGCAACAACAGAGGGCGTTTGACGAACAACAAAAGATGATTGCCGAAACACGCGAGTTCATCGAGCGCTTTAAAGGCACGTATTCCAAGACCCTGCAGGTGCAGAGCCGCGTAAAGATGTTGGAGAAGTTGGAACTCGTGGAGGTGGATGAAGAAGATAATTCCGCCCTCCGGCTGAAGTTTCCGCCTTCGCCCCGTTCCGGCTCTTATCCGGTAATCGCGGAGGATGTCACGAAGAAATACGGCGACCATACGGTTTTCAGGAATGCCAACCTGACGGTCGAGCGCGGGGATAAGATTGCCTTTGTCGGCAAGAACGGCGAGGGAAAATCCACTTTGGTGAAATGTATTATGAAAGAGATCGGGCACGAGGGGACGGTGACGCTCGGCCATAATGTGATGATCGGTTATTTTGCGCAGAACCAAGCCTCCTTGCTGGATGAAAACCTGACGGTCTTCCAAACGATCGACGACGTGGCGAAGGGAGACATTCGGAACCGGATCAAGGATATGCTGGGCGCCTTTATGTTCGGAGGGGAACAATCGGCAAAGAAGGTGAAGGTGCTTTCCGGTGGAGAGCGTACCCGCCTGGCAATGCTGAAGCTCCTGTTGGAACCGGTTAACCTTTTGATTCTCGACGAGCCGACCAACCATCTGGACTTGAAGACCAAGGATATTCTGAAGGCGGCATTGAAGGACTTCGATGGTACGCTGCTGGTCGTTTCCCATGACCGTGACTTCCTGGACGGGCTGGTAACCAAAGTGTACGAATTCGGAAATAAGAAAGTGACCGAGCATCTGGAAGGAATCTATGAATTCCTGCAACGGAAGAAAATGGAAAGCCTGCAGGAACTGGAGCGGAAGAATTAAATGTGCACGCCGAAGCTCAGCCTGATGTCAGAGGTCGAGTAATCGATATCTTCATGGTATTTGTAATGCGTCCTTCTGGAAAAGTAACGGTTCGATAGGCTGATCTGCCAGGTTTTAGGCGAGTAGTATATCAGTTGTGTCGTAAAGATGGCTAACCGTGCATTACCCGCATCCCCCTGGGTATTCAGTTTGTTAAAGTCTACGGTGGATAGATCCAGGTTCGGGTCGTATCCTTTCCATGTGAAGATATGATAGTTTTCCAGGTTCAGCATCAGTCCCCATTGCTTCTTATACAGAAGTCCGGTGAACGCCTTGGCGCTATATCCGCTGCCCAGGTTATAATCCCGCTCATCCACCATGAAGTAATCACTGGTACTGGCTCCCAGGGCGATTCCGGTCAGGTAATAGGCGGCATAAATATCGATACGGTCATCCGGCTGGGCTTTCCGGTTGTATAGCAAACCTCCGCCGATGGCTGCCGCTTCCGAAATCTTATAGGGAGCTACCAGTTTCCCTTCTTTCGTCTTGATTTGTGAATCGTAATAATTGAAATGTTGGAACACGCCTAATGTCAGCGCGCGTGTCCCGCTGTTCCATACGTTTTTCCCCCAAAGAGCGGCGACGGCATTCACTTCGCTGATCTTCGTCTGGCTCGAGAAAAGGTCGAAGCCGGCCTGGATGCGAAACCACTCGTAAGGAGAATATGAATCGTCATCGAACGGATCTCCGTAATTCAACCAAAAGGAAAGGTTGCCACTCAGCTCGCCCTGCTTCGAATTCTCCTGTTCCGCCAGGAAACGCGGGCCGACAGCCACCTGGAGAGAAACAGGCACGTTGCTGAAGGAGCGCCCGACGGACGGACTGTATCTCCAGGCTTCGCCCGACATCAACCGGTTCAATGCCCGGATGGGGGAAATGAGGCCGATCAGTATTTCCCTTTTGATCCGTTCGGAGCCGCTCGTACGGTTGTCTATAAACAGATCGGAAAGGCGATATGTAATTTCTCCCAACTCCGTACCTCCGAAAGTCGTCGCCAGCAAGTCGTTCATGGAAGGGCGTTCGTTCTCCATAAAGAACTCCCACATCATGCTGCCTCCAAAGGTAAAAGGAATGGATTGCCAGAAATTCATGTTATTACTGCGCGCCGCATTAAAATAGAGCGAACCGTGATAGGGATGCGCTACCAGGTTCGTTGAAAATTTATCGGTATCCCACACCGGGAATGTTTTCAGATTATTTTTTATCGTATGGATATTGATCTTGGCAAAGTTTTCATTCATGATGAAATGATTGAATCCCCAGACGGAGAGATTGATACCCAGTATTTCGGCAGCCGCTTTCCACGGCCTTTTAACCGATAGCTGGATGCTGTCGGCCAAATAAATATGGGATTTTTCTTTTGGCAATGGGAGATTTTGGGCCTGACTGACACCCGGCAAGGTAAAGAGCAAAATCAAGGCTGCAAAAAAGGCTCTGTTCATTGCTTGTACTAATTTGTTCGTCATAACTTAACGCAAACATAATAAATATCCGTTAAATGCACTAACGAATCATTGTAAAACCTGAAGCCGGAAGCGTTTTTTCATCCGGCAATGAAAACTAATACGTATTTTTGCGGGAAAAAACATAATGATAGATTTTATTACACTTTGCGACTATACCGGAACCTTCGCCTTTGCCATAAGCGGCATCCGGCTGGCTTCGGCCAAACAATTTGATTGGTTTGGCGCTTACGTGGTCGGACTGGTAACGGCAGTGGGAGGGGGAACGATTCGCGACATACTGCTCAATTCAACGCCTTTCTGGATGGAACACATTTCTTACTTGGTCGTTTCCGGGCTGGCGCTGCTCTTTGTGATTATTTTCCGGAAGTATGTAATCCGGATTACCAATACAGTCTTTATCTTTGATGCCATCGGATTGGGGCTTTTTGTGGTCGTAGGCATAGCCAAAACCCTGGACTATGGCTTTCCGATGTGGGTGGCAATCGTGATGGGAACGATTACAGGCTCTTTCGGCGGGATGATTCGGGATATCCTGATCAATGAGATTCCGCTGCTTTTCCGGAAGGATATCTATGCATTGGCTTGCGTCCTGGGGGGCATTGTTTACATTGTCTGCCTCCATTTTTCGGTTTCACTCCCGATGACACAGTTTATTGCGGCTCTCAGTGTTTTCGTCACACGCGTACTCGCTGTTCGTTATCATATCAGCGTTCCGGTACTGAAGGGTGAAGAATAATTAGTAACTTTGCAAAGAATTTGGGCGAAAAAGAGATGGACAACAACAAACAAAAAGCTTCCATATTGTTAATATATACCGGTGGAACAATCGGTATGATTGAGAATACGGAAACTGGAATGCTCGAAGCTTTCAATTTTCAGCATTTAATGAATCATGTGCCGGAATTAAAACGGTTGGGATATTCGGTATCCAGCCTTCAGTTCGATCCTCCACTGGACTCTTCCGATATGGGACCCGATTCATGGATGAAGATTACCCGGATCATTGCGGATAATTATCAGAAATATGACGGCTTTGTCATTCTCCATGGAACGGATACAATGTCGTTCACCGCTTCCGCACTCAGTTTTATGCTGGAGAATCTGAGTAAACCGGTTATTCTGACTGGTTCCCAACTTCCTATCGGCATGATCCGGACTGACGGTAAGGAAAACCTGATTACGGCGATCGAGATTGCCGCCGCCAAAGAAAACGGGCTGCCGGTTGTGCCGGAGGTCTGCATCTTCTTTGAAAACGAATTATTCCGCGGCAACCGGACGAGTAAGATCAATGCGGATAATTTCAATGCTTTTCGTTCATACAACTATCCCTCGCTGGCAAAGGCCGGGATTTATATAAAATACGATACGGCTCAGATTTACCGTCCCGCATCGCGCAAGCCTTTGAAGGCCCACTATTTATTAGACCGGAATATCGCAATCCTCAAATTATTTCCCGGTATTTCCCCTAATGTCGTCGAAAGCATTCTGACGATCCCGAACTTGAAGGGAGTGGTGATGGAAACCTTCGGTAGCGGAAACGCTCCTTCATGCGATTGGTTTATCAACATGCTGAAGGAGGCGGTCGGCCGGGGATTGGTGATCGTGAACGTCACCCAGTGCAGCGCCGGCGTGGTGGAAATGCACCGGTATGAGACCGGGCATAAGTTGTTGGACGTGGGAGTTGTCAGCGGCTTCGATAGTACGACCGAATCGGCCGTAGCCAAGCTGATGTTTCTTTTCGGGCACAATTTGTCGCCGGAAGAGGTGAAAGAACATATGAACTGTTCCTTGATCGGCGAGGTAACATTGCCGGGCTTTGGCAGTAATCGCTAAGGAAACGGTTCAAAGAGAATGATGCAAGTAATATAAATATGATACTAAGATTTCTAAGTTTAGCAAGTGGAAGCAGCGGAAACTGCTATTATCTGGGAACTCCCGATTATGGCATTCTCATTGATGCCGGCATAGGAATCCGTTCAATCAGGAAAATACTGAGAGACAGAGATATTCCTTTTGAAAAGATCGTTAGCGTATTAATTACGCATGACCATGCCGACCACATTAAAACCGTAGGTTGCCTGGGGGAGAAATGGAATATCCCCGTATATGCAACCGAAAAAGTACATAAGGGGATAGAGAAGAGCCGGTATGTAGAAGAAACATTGTATGGGTCGCGTAGAATAATCGAAAAAGAAGTTCCGTTTATGATACGCGATTTTCATATCACCCCTTTTGAAGTTCCCCACGACAGCAGCGATAACGTGGGCTATTACATCGAATACGGGCCTCACCGTTTTACTATTGCTACCGATGTGGGGCATATTACGGATACGGTCAGCCATTACCTTTGCCTGGCGAACCACCTGATCATCGAATCGAACTATGATGAAGAGATGCTTCGGTTCGGCAGTTATCCTGTTTTCCTTAAAGAGAGGGTCTCCAGCCCGACCGGCCATCTGAGTAACCGTGAAGCGGCCGAGTTCCTGGCTACCCATTATACTCCGGAGCTGAAGGATATCTGGCTTTGTCATTTGAGCCGGGAAAACAATCATCCCGAACTTGCCTTCAAGACAATCGACATACGCCTTTTCCAGGAAGGAATCCGCGTGGGCAAAGACGTGAATCTGGTCGCGCTGAAACGGACGACTCCTTCGGAGGTCTATGTGTTTGAATAGGAATCAGTGTGGTACTTGCTTCCGGTAATACCGGAAGCGGGCCATCACTTCCTTCACATAGCTGACTGTTTCGGAACCGCGCAGGTATCCGTGTTTGCAAACCGGATCGTTGTAATAGACCGGATCGTTTTTTAACCGCACATATTCGGAAACATCCTCCCACAGATAAGGATTCCGGCCATATTTCCGCGCCAGTTGCTGGGCGTCGTAGATATGCCCGATACCGGCATTGTAGGATGCAAGGGTGAATTTTATCTTTTCTTCGGGATGAGTTACATTTTTGAAGCCGTTACGGAAGCGGCGCAGGCATTCCACGCCGAGACGGATACTGGCATCTGCTTCGTTCAGATCGCCCGGGGAGGCGCCCAAAGCACGCGCCGTCCGCGGCATGATCCCCATGATCCCCTGCGCTCCGGCCCATGAAGTGGCCTGGGGGTTGAAATGCGATTCCTGATAGGCTATGGAGGCCAGCAACTGCCATTTCCATCCCAAGGAATGGGCGTGCTTTCTGAAGGAAGAATCATAGGCGGATATCTTTCCGTTTCGTATTTCCGGCGTAGAATATTCCAGTGCGCGTTTGCTCATTTCAAAATAGCGTTTGCTGGCTGTGTCGGACCGCTTGCGGTGGGTCTGGTCGGAGGCCCAGGCATTAATCGCTTTCGCCAGTTCGGGGCTGCTTTTCCGGACAATCCAGGAAGAGCGCTGGAAGAAGGAGATCTGTAAATCGACGTTGATATTCCAGTAATAAGTCTTGTTCAAGCGGGCGATATCGTCGTCGCTGACCGTATAAGGGATTTCACCCTTGGATACCATCTCGATCAGGTCTTCCGTCGTAACCGTGTCTTTTTCAATGTCTTTTATGAGCAATCCTCCGCCTAATTCGACGTTCAGGTTGAGCAGCCGGTCATATTGCTTGGTATGGCCTTTGACATAAATTTCCTTGCCGATCAACTGGGTCACGTCCGTCAGGATCGTGTCCCCCCGGTCGGCCCGTTGGACGATGACTTGCGTAGATTGCCTTTCCAGCCCGCAGTAAAGCGCCTTTTCCTTCAGTTTATTTTCGATCTGGATCGGGTAGGCTACCACGTCCGCCTCTCCGTTTTGAAGCATTTCCACCAGGCGAATGCTGTTTTCCGCCACCTTGATATTCAGTTTCAGGCCTTGCGATTCGGCAAAGTCCCGGATCAGGTCATACTCGTATCCCATCGGTTCGGCCTTGTATTGGAAGTAGGAGGTGGAACTGTACAAAGTAACCGCCGTAATTTCTCCTTTCGACTTTATCTGCGGCAGGTCTACTTGTTCCTGCTGCTTCTGGGGAGTGCATCCCAGAAAAAGTAGAAGCGGAAAGAGTAGGGAGGTGGCGGCTTTCTTCATCGCTTACGCTTTTTTTTCGAGTAAGACTACATTTTCCACATGTTGCGTATGGGGAAACATATCGACCGGCTGCACTTTCCTTACGGCGTATTTCCGGTCTAATAATTGCAGATCCCGCGCTTGCGTCGCCGGATTGCAACTTACGTACACGATCCGCTCCGGTTCGGCAAAGAGGATGGTTCCGATCACATCGTCATGCATACCGGCGCGGGGAGGATCTGTGATGATTACGTCCGGCCGGCCGTGGTGGCGGATAAATTCTTCGGTCAACAAGTCTTTCATGTCGCCGGCAAAGAATTCGGTATTTGCCAACCCGTTGAGCGAGGCATTGATTTTGGCGTCTTCAATGGCTTCCGGAACATATTCGATCCCGATGACCTTCTTGGCCCGGCGGGAAACGAAATTGGCGATAGTCCCCGTGCCGGTATACAAGTCGTAGACTGTTTCCCCGCCGCTTAACCCGGCAAATTCACGGGTTACCTGGTAAAGGCGGTAAGCCTGTTCGCTATTGGTTTGGTAAAACGATTTCGGTCCGACCTTGAATTTCAACCCTTCCATCTCCTCGATGATATGGTCTTTTCCTTTGAAAAGCCGTATTTCCTGATCTGTAATCGTGTCGTTGCATTTCTCATTGATGACATACATCAGGGATGTGATTTCCGGGAAACGTCCGGCCACGTGCGACAACAGGGCCTCACGGCGCGCTGTGTCTTCATGGAAAAAGACGACGATAATCATCAGTTCTCCGGTCGAGGAAGTGCGCACCACCAGCGTACGGATAAATCCCTCCTGGTTCCTGAGATCGAAAAACGGATAGCCTTCATGTGTGAGGCAATATTCTTTGACGCACAACCGGATCTGATTGGAAAGATCGCTTTGCAGCCAGCATTTGTGAATATCAAGCACTTTGTCGAACATGCCCGGGATATGGAACCCGGCGCCGTTCATCTGTCGGCCGCCGCCATCCGTATCCTTCTCTTCTTCCGTCAGCCAGCGTTTGTTCGAAAAGGTAAATTCCAGTTTGTTCCGGTAAAAGGTTGTTTTTTCGGAACCGATAATCGGATATTGTTCCCCCAAAGGGACTTTTCCGATTCGCGTCAGGTTGTCGATTACCTGCTTTTGTTTGAACTTCAGCTGCTCTTCGTAGGGGAGATGTTGCCATTTGCATCCTCCGCAGACGCCGAAATGTTCGCAGAACGGTTCGGCGCGAAGGGAGGAATAAGACCGGATGCGGACAGCCTTACCTTCGGCATAATTCTTCTTTTTGCGGGTGATCTGAAGATCGACTACGTCGCCCGGAGCCACAAAGGGGATGAAAACGACCAATTCATCTATTTTTGCGATCGCCTTCCCCTCGGCGCCTACATCCGTAATAGTTACTCCTTCCAACAGAGGTAACGGTTTTCTTTTTCTTGCCAACACGATTCAGTTTTCAATTTGCCTGCAAAAATACACATTATATCCCGTTCGAGGAACTATGAACGAGGAATGATGAGCGAGGAACGGAATATATGGTTTATACTTCATGGCACCTTGTTCCAAAAGATAGTAAGATTTGCTAATATCTGCTAAATTATTTGCTTATCATCCAAAGTTTTATTCATTTTATCAAAAATGAAAAGGAGGTGTGGTAAAAGAGAATTACAAATGACTTCACAATGTCGTATAGATAAAGGAAATAAGAGTGTTTAATCAATAAAAAAAGAAAAATCAACATGAAAATCGCATTGATTGGAGCTACCGGATTTGTAGGTTCACACATTTTAAAAGAATTACTAAGCAGAAAAAAATACCAGGTGACGGCTATTGCCCGGAATATTGATAAGATCGACGTAAAATCGCCTAATCTTACATCCGTCAGCGTCGATGTGTTAAATACGGAGGAATTGGCCCGGGCCTTGAAAGATTGCAAGGCGGTTATCAGCGCTTATAACCCCGGATGGGGGAATCCGAATATTTATGAGGACTTCCTGAAAGGATACGAGTCCATACAGCAAGCTGTTAAGGGGGCCAATATCAAACGTTTTATTGTGATTGGCGGAGCCGGCAGCCTCTATGTAGAAGGAGGAAAGCAGCTTGTCGATTCGGATGATTTCCCAAAAGAAATAAAACCGGGCGCTACGGCTGCGAGGGATTATTTTGAAGCATTGAAAAGGGAGACTTACCTTGACTGGACCTTCTTCTCTCCCGCCATACAAATGAACCCGGAGGTTACGACCGGACGGACCGGCAAGTACCGCCTCGGAAAGGACACGCCGGTGATCGGAAAAGACGGGACTTCCACTTTATCCGTTGAAGACCTGGCCGTCGTAATCGTGGACGAACTGGAAAACAAGAAGTTTTCGAGGAAACAATTTACGGCAGGTTATTGACTGGGTTAAAAAATCATAAAAAAGTGGAGCCGCTTTTTATTGTAAAGCAAAGAATCGTTGTTTGTCCGTTTTTTGTCTTACATTTGCCTCAACATTTGAGATTTTATTACAGACACATTCTTGTCCTTTAATTTGAAAAATTAAGTAAAGTCTGCACGTATGCAGTAATCCCTCATCTGATTATTAATCAATTATTTTTTTATAATGAACATTTACATTTCAAATTTGAGCGAGGGCGTAAATGACGCTGACTTAAAAGATGCGTTTGCAGAGTACGGAGAGGTTTCTTCCTCTAAAGTAATTTTGGACAGAGAATCTGGAAAATCCAGAGGATTCGGTTTTGTAGAAATGCCGAATGATGCCGAAGCAAATAAAGCAATTAGCGAGTTGAACGGAGCTGAATATGACGGCAAAGTAATCACCGTGAACATTGCAAAACCGAGAGAGAACAGAGATAACCGCAGTTTCGGTGGAAACCGTGGCGGCGGTAACGATCGTCGCGGCGGCTATAGCTCAAGGAGGTATTGATTCTTATCCTTCATTGAAGAAGCAAAAAAGAGGACATGGATAATGTCCTCTTTTTTATTGTGGTGTACCGTGCATAATATCCGGGAAAGAATCCGTTCTTCCGCCGAAGGCTTCTCTTACATTTTCAAGGTAGGTTCGGGTTGCCTATCCTGGTTCCTGAACCGGATGAGCTGCAGCAGATCCTTCAGCTTTTGCCAGCAAAAACCTTGGTTTGCCACTCTGAGTAGGGCCGCCTGCTCCTTATCCGGCACTTCCAGCTCCTCAAATAAATTCAATATCTCTTCTCCCGTCTTTTTCAGGCAAGAACGATATTCATCCTCCTTCCGGGGACTTTGTATATTATAACAATAACAATTCGTACAATCCATCTCTTTGTGTCCGTATTAGTTTCTATTTTACAAATATGTAAGATTTCTCCGACCGGAACAAATAACTTCGGATAAATAATATTTATGCAGGGTAAGAAGAAATCTTTCCTCCGGTTAGTTTTATTATCTTTGTCTGCACTAAGGATAAAGAATGAAAAGAAGATGATAAGTTTTTTGCAGGTTGATAAGTTGACAAAGAGTTTTGGCGACTTACTGTTATTTGAGGAGATTACTTTCGGGATTGCGCAGGGTGAGAAGATCGGGTTGATTGCAAAGAACGGAGCCGGAAAGACTACATTGCTCAATATTATCGGCGGAAAGGAGGATTATGACAGCGGTTCGGTCGTTTTCCGGAATGACCTGCGTGTCGGCTACCTGGAGCAGACTCCTTACTATCCCGGCTCTTTAACCGTCCTGCAGGCCTGTTTTTATTCCCCGAACGAAACCATCCTCCTGATTGCGGACTATGAAGCTGCCATGGCTTCGGGCGATACCTCCGGCCTGGAGGAGATCCTTATGCGGATGGACAATGGGAAGGCTTGGGATTACGAGCGGAAAGCCAAACAGATCCTTTCCCAATTAAAGATAACAAACTATGACCAACGGATCGACCAGCTCTCCGGAGGGCAGTTGAAGCGGGTCGCCCTGGCTAATGTCCTCATTACGGAACCGGAGCTGATCATCCTCGACGAACCGACTAACCACCTCGACCTGGATATGATCGAATGGCTGGAAGAATACTTAAGCCGTTCCACCATCAGCCTCCTGATGGTGACGCACGACCGTTACTTCCTCGATCGCGTCTGCAATAAAATACTGGAAATAGACAATCAGCGGATTTACCGCTATGACGGCAATTACGCATATTACCTGGAGAAACGGCAGGAGCGGGTAGAGGCAAGCAATGCGGAGACCGACCGGGCCAAAAACCTCTTGCGTACCGAACTGGACTGGATGCGCCGCCAGCCGCAGGCGCGGGGCACGAAGGCCAAATACCGGATCGATGCCTTCTACGACCTTCAGAAAAAAGCCCGGCAGGCGCAGGACGCCGGTAATGTAAACCTGAATGTCAAAGCTTCCTATATCGGTTCGAAAATATTCGAAGCGATGCATGTCAGTAAGAGTTACGGCGATTTAAGGCTCGTTTCGGATTTCAATTATGTGTTCTCCCGTTATGAGAAGCTCGGTATTGTCGGAAACAACGGAACCGGAAAATCCACCTTTATTAAGATGCTGATGGGAGAGGTGGCGCCCGACCGGGGGCATTTCGATATCGGCGAAACGGTCAACTTCGGATATTATAGCCAGGAAGGCCTGCAATTCGACGAACAAATGAAGGTCATCGACGTCGTGCAGGACATTGCCGAATACATCACCCTCGGGGACGGGAAGACGCTCGGCGTTTCCCAATTCCTGAACTATTTCCTCTTCCCTCCCGAAAAGCAGCACAGCTATGTCTACAAACTGAGCGGGGGCGAGAAGCGCAGACTCTATCTATGCACGGTGCTGATGCGGAATCCCAACTTCCTGGTGCTCGACGAACCGACCAATGATCTCGATATTGTGACCTTGAATGTGCTGGAGGAATACCTGCAGAGTTTTAAGGGCTGTGTGATCGTCGTGTCGCACGACCGTTATTTTATGGACAAGGTTGTCGATCATATCCTTGTATTCGAAGGGAATGCGGTCATTAAGGATTTTCCCGGGAATTATACGGATTACCGCGAATTCAAAGGGGAACAGGAACGCCTGAAGAAAGAAGAAGAAGCCGCGACGGTTACCAAGGCGACTCCGGCCAAACCGAACAACCGTCCGGTGAATGAAGTGAAGAAGCTGACTTTCAACGAACGCCGCGAACTGGATGCCCTGGATGCCTCCATCCCTCTTTTGGAGGAGGAAAAGGCGCATATCGAAGAAAAGATGAGCAGCGGCGCACTTTCACCCGGCGATTTGTTGGAAAAGTCGAAACGGATAGCCGAACTGATCGACCTGATTGACGCCCAGACAATGCGTTGGCTGGAGCTCAGCGAGCGGGCCTGACGGTCAGAAGGCTTCCAATACCCGGATCCGCTCTTCGATCGGCGGGGGGGTGGCAAATAGTTTGCCGAAAAAGGATGGCTTTTTATCCAATGCATTTTCGATGAACAGCTGGGCGACGTCCTCGCGGGTTACCGCCTCGATGCGAGGATCCCCGGAGATTTTCCGTAGCGCCGAAGCCAGCGCCTCCGGGCGTTTGGTCATCTCCACCGCTCCGGCGTCGGCCATGTATTCCCGGTTCCGGGAGATGGCGAACCGCATGACCATGCTGATCAGATAGCCGATTGCTGCCAATACGAGGATCAGCAGGATAATAATGATGTTATTGTTGTTTTTGTTCCGGTTGTTCCCGCCTCCGGACAAGGCTCCGTAGCGTACGGAACGCATCGCCATTTCAGTCAGGAAGGCGAAGATGCCGACAAAGATGATCGAAACGATCAGCAGCCGTACATCCCGGTTCCGGATATGGGTAAGTTCGTGGGCGATTACTCCTTCCAATTCCTCGTCATTCAGTTTGTTGATGATTCCGCGCGAGAGTGTGACCGTATAGGTTTTTTCGTTGATTCCGCTGGCGAAGGCGTTCAGCGAGTCATCCTCGATCACGTTTATTTTCGGCATCGTCATCCCCTGCGACATGCAGAGGTTTTCCACTAGGTTATACACCCGCATATTCTCTTTCCGGCTCAGCGAATGGGCGGAAGTCGCCTTATTGATCATCGAGGTATGGGAGAAATAGGCAATGACGAACCATAGTCCGCAAGCCAGGACGACAAAGGGCAGGGCATTCAGGAACAGATAGTTGACCCCGTCGATGTTCACGCCCTGATCCGGCCGTTCCGAATTGGAGGCGACCAGCAGTTCCAGCAGGAAAAAGAAAAGCCAGCTCAGCGCAACCAATAAAACCGGGAAAAGAATGAGTAACAGGGCGGAACGCTGATTGTTCCGCCGTATTTGGGTCTGAATGCCGAGATATTTCATGAACGGTTATGACTGTTAGAATTTTACCTCCGGAGCCTTGTCCAGGACGGCGCGTTGGTTTTCGCCGACGTCGAACATCGGTTCCCGTTTGAATCCGAACATTCCGGCGATTAGGTTGGCGGGGAAGACTTCCACCGCATTATTATATTCCTTGGTAGCCGAATTGAAGAAACGGCGGACGGCAGCCAGCTTGTTTTCCACGTCGGAGATCTCTTCCTGCAAATGCATGAAGTTCTGGTTCGCCTTCAGCTCCGGATAGGCTTCCAGCGTGACGCGAAGTCCGGCAAGCGCGGAAGACAGCTTATTTTCAGCCACAATTTTTTCGTCGATACTGTTGGCGGAAACAGCCGCCGTACGCGCTTTGGCAAGATCGATCAGCGTTTGGTTCTCATGTTTCATATATC